>OZ252262.1:1567500-3476798 GCA_965249965.1 Balneolaceae bacterium | reverse complement strand
CATGGATGCAACCGGATCAACGGCGGCTACTTCAACTTTCCCATTTTCAAGTTCCTGAACAATAACATTGCAAGGTAGAAATACACCTATTTTATCTTCAGCACTTAAAGCTTTAAATGCAGCAGGTGGATTACATGCCCCCAGGATGCGGTATTTTCGAAAATCAACATCTAACTTTTTCTTTAAAGTTGCTTTGATATCAATGTCAGATAATACACCGAAGCCTTCGTTTTTAAGGCTCTCAGTAGTTTTTTCGATTGCGGAATCGAAATCAATATCTAATACTGCGTTGTGATAATAGCTCATAGATTTAATGCTTAGTTATGTGTTCATGGAAGTAATAAAAATTCACTCTTTGATTCTACTCATTATAACAGGTCTGTTCAAAAAGATAGTTTTTCCCTACTATCAAATTTTAAAATCTACTTCAAAAAAATGCGCTATCTAGTTTTAGTTCTCTTTTTATTTATATCCGGTAACCTTGCTGCACAAATAAGTGCTATTGAAAAACAAATAGCGGAACATATCGATGCAATCAATGATGAGGGCATGGAATTGTTGATTGAGTCTGTGAATATGAACTCTGGCACTATGAATTTCGAAGGTGTGAAAGAAGTTGCCGAACATATGATTCCTCATTTTGAAGCGATAGGATTCAATGCCTGGTTTGAAGATGGCGCTGAGTGGAATCGTGCTGGTCATTTAATTGCGGAGCATTTGGGCAGCGAAGACGCTCCCAAAATTATGCTTATTGGTCACCTTGATACGGTTTTTGAGCCGGACTCGCCTTTTCAGGTTTATGAAATGATCAATGATACTACGGCCAAAGGACCTGGTATCGCAGACATGAAAGGGGGCAATATCATCATGCTGCAGGCTTTGCGCGCATTGCATGAGGTTGGAGCGTTGGAAGAAATGAACATCAAAATCGTAATTACCGGCGATGAAGAACTTAGTGGTCGACCGCTTGATCTTTCTAAAAAAGCCTTAATCGATGCTGCAAAATGGGCAGACATCTCAATTGGTTTCGAAAATGGGGATGGAAATCCAAAAACAGCCAATGTTTCTCGTCGCGGAGCAATGGGCTGGACACTTACGGTAACCGGAACACCGGCGCATTCATCGCAGGTATTTCGTGAGGATATAGGAGCTGGTGCGATCTACGAAGCTTCCCGAATCCTGAATTCATTTTATGAAGAGTTAAGAAGTGAAGAATTTCTGACGTTTAATCCTGGTCGCATAATGGGTGGAACTACGGTTTCTCATGATGACGGATCAAGTAGTGGTGAAGTTTTTGGTAAAACTAATGTAGTTGCAGAAACAGCAATCGTTGCAGGTGATCTACGTGCTCTTTCACCGGAACAGGAAGAACGAGTAAAAGATAAAATGAGAGAAATTGTACGTCGAAATCTTCCCCAAACATCTGCAATTATAGAATTTGACGAAGGGTATCCACCTATGGCACCAACCGATGGAAACCGTGCATTGCTGTCAATTTATAGTCAGGTTAGTCAGGATCTAGGATTTGGTGAAGTTGTAGCTGTAAATCCATTGCGTGCGGGCGCTGCAGACGTTTCATTTACCGCAAATCATGTTGATATGGCTATTGATGCACTCGGTATGAGCGGAACGGATGGTCATACGGTAAATGAATTAGGGTATATCAATCAATTTCCAAGGCAAGCCAAGCGAGCAGCAATTTTGTTGTATCGCTTAAGTCAACAATAGAATGAACACGGAGACACTTGACAAATTCAAAAACTTATAGTCGAAGCAAATAAATTCTATTAATGAAATGTTAAGTAAATAATTTCTAAATGATATCTGCTTTAATTGATTTAAGCGGTATTTCAGAGGAACTATTTAGTGTTGAATCTCTTTAAGTGATTCGCAAAATTAAAGACAAATTGAAAGTATTATCTTTTCGAGATGAAGGCATTTGTATTTGTAATCGCTCTAATTTTTATGATCCAATGTCAATCAACCCCTTCGGGTTCAGATGTTGAGCAAGTTGATGATCAAGAAGAATTGGTAGATGATGGGGGAACGGAAGAGGAAGAAGTTGGACCAGAAGTTTTTCAGCTATATATCAATGAAAATGAGTCTTATTCTCCCTATCAGCAAACAGTTGGTATTGGTAATCTGGACATCGAACGAAGAAATTTAGAGTATGGGGATTATCCAGTTGTAATAGGTGCTGATACAGTGATGGCTCGAATAAAGAATAGTATAAACTATTTAAGTATTGATGAAGTTTTAGGAATTGATCTAAGTGCTGAAGGTAATTCTTTTGATGATGTGGTTTTTATCACAATTCCTGAAATTGAGTCTGGTGAATATATTTTGCAAGTACTCATTTCAGACGAATATATTTATGAGACAATGATTTCGATCATTGATTTTATACCTGTTACAAGTCCCAGAACATATAGTCAGGAACAGGTCGCCTCTATAGAAACACAGTTTTCAAATATATACGATTTCAGTTTAGAGGGAGATGAAGATTTCAATTCAGCTTATTCAAATGATCTAGTACGTTTTAACGAACTTTACGAGTCATTCACAGCCGCTTTAGATGTTGCCAGTGATGAAGAAATTAGAGAATTGGCCTATTTCATTAGAGGGAATTCTAAAATGCTGAATGAGGATTTTACTGGTGGAGTATTAAAGATTAGAAATACAGATCCATGTTTAGCTTCTACACCTGAAGAGGCTCTGGATTTAATGTTTGATGACATCAAAAAGAAACTGAGCTTTTCAGGATTTCTTCAAATCTTTGAAGATACTCAGGATCCTAATGAGGTAGAAGTGGGAGAACCAAGTCTTATTGATATGTTTGTTTCGTGGACGAATACTGGTAAGGCACTAAGTCTTATTTCATCCATTAAAGAGAATTTTAAATGTGTATGGTATTTAACCACTGATTCCATCAGTTCCGAGCTCGAACAAATTGGCAGTGAATCTTCCAAAAAATATAAATTAACTAGCCAGACTACAGATACACTCTATATAGAAGCAGGGTTTAATTACCAACTTTCTTTCACCGGGGTGTATGAAAGTAAAGAATCATACTCAAGGGATGACTTTGGTAGAGATGAACTTTGGGTACCGGTAGTCAGAATTCAAAACATTATCGAAGATTTTTCATTTGTTGATTCCTTCCGGTTTTTAAATGAACCAAAAGAGAATACTAAAACAGAAAAAATCAATGCTCAGTATCTGGAGTTAATATCCGACTTGTCAACAGAAAGAGAATTAGGTGTTGATATCCAAAAAGACACTGAGACAGGTGACTTTATCATAACCACAAATGAGCCCGATGAGCCTTTTTTGATATTAGACCGGGATTACCAATTCGAATACAAACCTTTTGCTGATAAAGAATACAGGCAAGAAATCACCCAATACTTAACAATATCCAGTTGTCCTGATTTTAGCCGGTTTATTCCTGGAAAATGGGAAATTGTGTACTATAAAGATGATAAGCAGCAGGACATTTTTCAGATCGATCGTACTGAATATTTTGAAAATGGTACCTGGAGAAAGAAAGAATATATTCTCGAAGGTCAATTGTTTGAATCAGATGCAACGGGTGTATGGAGTGGTGATTGTAATGATGGGAATGGATGGGTGTACATCACAGATGATTTCTTCGGTGTAACCTGGAGTTTTGAATATACGGGAGATAGGTCAAAGCTTTACGGATACCGTTGGAGGTACGATACAACGGTAGATTATGAAGGTCCTACACAGGTATTCAGGCGAGCAAGTTTTTAATCAATAACCGACTTACAAATATAGTCCGGTATTATTCCTTTCGATTGGATGAGCAACTGAGCTTTATCTTCACGAGTATTTCCGGAGAGAACAAGCATCGTTTTAACACCAAATTTATTTCCTCCCAAAATGTCGGTTTCGAGCGTATCGCCAACCATAAGTATATCTTTTTTGTCGATGGAGCCGAGTTCGCCATTTAGTCGTTCATAAGCGTACATAAACATTTGCGAATCCGGTTTACCAAAATGAATGAACTTCCGATTTAACATGCTTTCAACCAGTTTAGCAATTCCACCCGTGGCAACGGCCACATCATTATGCGAAACGGGATAAAATTTGTCAGAATTAGCCAAGATTACCGGCATGGTTTTCTTTCGCAAAATATTCACCGTTTTGTTGATGTCGGTGTTCCAATCGAAGCCTTCATCATCTAAAAACACAAAAGCAGCAATTTCATCCAGATTATTCAAATCAACATCTCGTACAGGGATATGCTGCAAACCTGACTGAAGGATATATTCCGCTGAATTCTCGGTTCCCAAATATGCAATTTTCCCATCAGTGATTTTCTGCTTCAGAAAATGCTTAGCCATCATCCCGCTCGTAATAATTTCATGTAATTCAATATTTGGTAAGCCAAGCTTCGCCAAACTGTCTTTCTGTTGTTGCCGGCTACGGGATGCATCGTTGGTTAACAGGCGAAAGATCTTGTCTTCTTTCTTAATCCAATCGATGGTTTTTTGCACACCTTCAATAAGGCCCTTATGGTTCTTAACTACACCATAAGAATCGAGCATAATCACTTTATAATCTTTAGCGATATCGAAAAAAGAGGGATAATCCATTTATAGGTCCAGAGCTTTTAGGAGGATGGTTTCATCGAATTTCTTTTCGATGGATGGTAAATGTACTTCCAGGGTTTCTTTTTGAAGACGTGTAGCAAAAATCTCATGAAAAAAATAAGTGCCATACTTAATCACATAATTAAGCAGGAAAAATCGATAGCATTCTTTTAGGAACAAAATCTCTCGCTCAGAAAGTGGGTTTCGCTTGTGATATGCCTTTAAATACATTAAAAAGCGAGGTTGCATTAATACATCGATGTTATAAGAAAAAATGGTTTGATCGCCGACTTCTGAAACTACGCGGCTAAAAAAGTAAAAATCCATCATACGCGAGCTTACTCTAAACCAGTCGTAATCCCAACGTGAGAAAAGTTGCAGATCATCACTCACAGAAAAATTCCCAATGTTCCAATCCACAAATACCGGAATATCTTCCAGTTTTGATGCATTCAATGCTGCATAATTTTCGCGAAATATGGCACATTGCTCTTTTAGTAAATCCAGATTGCCATAAAATTGAAATCTACCATCTTCGGATTCCAATACTTTTTCAAGCATTTCAATATCTACGAGCATTGTTTTAGAAGAAGCAGGTAAACTGTTTTTGATGGTTAAACATGCCTCATGAAATCGTGCGGTTTCCGATCCAAGACTAACAATCTGATGCTCTGAAAGTCGGCGGGGCAATCGGTTTAAAATCTTTACGGGGCGATAAAAAATCACCCAGGCATCAATCAAATCGGTTTTGTAGCGATATACAAATAATTCACTGCCCTTGAATAGCGATCGGGCCAGAAAGTTTTCGAATGGTTCGGGAAGATTATTTGCCATCGCATTGATAATGGCGTGATCTTCCACAAAATGATCAAACAACCCAAAATAGGATAGCTTCGCAACTACAAAGTTTTTGTCCTTCAAGGTTATCCGATACACATGATTGGTGGAAACCTTAGCGCTGATATCTTCGATACGAGCTATTTGGCGGGAATCATCATAGGCGTCCCACGCTTTGCTTACAATCTCGTTAAAGTCGATGAAGGTCATAGTTTGTAGAATTAAATCAGTTCAAAATAACGCTTCATTTCCCAGCTTGCATCCCCAATTTGAGATTGTTTCCATTCCCATTCACGAGTTCGTATAAAATGATCTGAAAACCCAGGTCCGAATAGCTCAATTGGAATGTCTGAAGATTTCATTTTTTCAACCGCATCCCCCAAAGATGCCGAGAAATGCTCACAATCATTACGCTCATATTGATTGCCTGATGTGGAACTAACAGGGATTTCTAGTTTATGCTTTATTCCATAAAGCCCTGATGCCAATGCCGCAGCCATACTTAAATAGGGGTTTGCGTCTGCACCTGGTACGCGGTGCTCAACCCGCATAGATTCTTTGGATTGATTAATTACTCGTAGCGCCACGGTACGATTTTCGATTCCCCAACTTACACTTGTTGGCGACCATGATCCCTCCACATAACGCTTGTAGCTGTTTGTAGTGGGTGCAATAAGCGGCAAAATGTAAGGCAAACAATGAAGTTGACCAGCGATATAATACTTTAAAATCTGGCTGATAGTTTTCGATTCGCCAGTATCGTGAAAAAGGTTGTTTCCCTTTTCATCCCATAAACTTTGATGAATATGACCACTACAACCCGGTAACTTAGGATTCCATTTGGCCATAAAGCTGGCCATGATTTCATGTTTACCAGCAATTTCTTTCACGGCAGTTTTGAATAAAGCAGCTCTGTCGGCGGAAATCAAAATGTCGTCATAAGTGATGGCAGCTTCATAAACACCGTCACCCGTTTCAGTATGGAGACCTTCGAGTGGAATCCCGTATTCAAATAAGTCATCAAATAGCTGATTGATGTACTCAGAATTTTGAGATGCTCGTAAGATCGAATAACCAAACATTCCTGGCGTGATAGGAGTTGGGTTTTGATAGTTTTTTTCTTTCAAGGAATTTGGGGTTTCAGCAAAATTGAACCATTCAAACTCCGTTGAAAATTTGGGTATAAATCCCATTTCGTTGGCTTCTTTCGTAATTCTCTTTAACAAACTACGTGGACAAACTTCCGCTAACTCTTTGGAATGTTCAAAGTCGGCGAGGAAGAATGGTTTTTCACCATCCCAAGGTATTTTTCGATATGTATTTGGGTCGATGGTTGCAAAAGAATCAGGATAGCCGGTATGCCAACCGCTTACTTTAGAATTATCGTAGCATTCATCATTGATATCCCACCCAAAAATCACATTGCAAAAACCAACATCATCATGCAGAGCTTTTAGAAATTTCTTAATGCTGATTAGTTTGCCCCGAAGTACGCCGTCAATATCAATTACGCCAAATTTTACGTTTTTTACGTCCAGCTCCTGAATAAGCCCAGCAATATCTTGTTTGGTCATGGATCACTTTTTGAGCGAATATAGAAAAGTGAATGGGCAAGTGTTCGAAGAATTACGCTTAGTCTTCGGTATCATGAATATATTTCCAACCAAGATCTTCAGCAGCACTTAGATCAGAATTATCTATATAAGCTCGATACACAATCCCGGTAGGACAACCACAGGCTTCACAAACCATAAAATTTATAGTTTCACTATCATATACATCGATTCCATTTGACTCTAGTTGGTCAATAGCTTCGTCTAATGAAACATAAGTTGGTGGAATGCATTGTCGCTCTCCGGATGCCACTTCAATCCACAATCGGTCCGGTTCCTGAAATAATCCATCAAACATGGTGCAACCACTAGTTAGTATCAGGCCGAGGAACAAAAAGAGCTTAAAGTAATTCATACTCATTAATATTTAATCTGCTTAACGCATTTCGGTTTTACAAAGTATAGGATTTTACCCATTTATAGCAATTCTGTTAGATTTTGCTCTTATTAAACTGTGACCCCAAACTATGAGAAGTTTTATGTTTGAACACGACTTATCGCAAGAGAAAGTTAAACAGATTCATCAACCACGAGAGAAGTCGAAAGCAGGTGAAGTACAACCTTCTGCAAAAGGACTTTCAACCACACTTGTAGAATATGTTCCTTCCGAAGCTATGCCCTGGAATAAGAAAAGAGTTTACCATGTGTTGCGTCGATTACAGTTTGGCGTGAACTATGCTGATGTTGATTCCTTATTAAACTCGAATCCAACTCAATTTATCGATGAAATGATTGATGAGGCGATGACGGCCCCTTTGCCGGAGCCACCAGAATGGGTGGATGCACGTCCACCTTGGAATGAAGGGGAGGAGGCAGTAATACAGTATTTCGAGGATAATTATTTCAGATACATTCAATATCAAACAGATTGGGTTGAGTTGATGAAAGAGCAGCCATTTCGCGAAAAAATGGTGCTTTTTTGGCATAATCATTTTGTTACTGAAATTGGAAAATATGAACATGCTCCGATAGCTTATCGATATGTGACGACTCTCCGCTACAATTCGTTGAGAAATTTCAAGAGCTTTGTACATGCTATTGGGTTAGATGACGCGATGTTGTTTTATTTGGATGGTGTGGAAAATAGAGTGGGAAATCCCAATGAAAATTATGCACGTGAGCTTCTTGAACTTTTTACGATGGGAATTGGCAATTACAACGAAGACGATATTCGAGAATTAGCCCGCGCATTAACCGGGCATTGGTTTAACTACGAAACATTGAATGCCGTTTATGAGCCTGGGTTTTTTGATGGTGGAACCAAAGAGTTTTTCGGGCGAAGAGGAAGGTTCGACTATAACGAAACTATAGATATCATCTTTGAGGAACGGGCAAATGAGATCGCTCAATTCATTTGTACTAAGTTGTACAAGTATTTTGTGCATGATATTCCAAATCAGTCGATTATTGATGAAATGGCAAGCACATTTTTAGAAAGTGATTTTGAAATTGCACCTGTATTAAAACAATTATTGAAAAGTGAACACTTTTTCGATGATGAAATTCTAGGCTCGAAAATTAAAAGTCCCGTCGATTATATGTTAGGAATGCAGCTTGAGACGGGAATAAACGTGAATGGGGCAATTCTTGAGTATCAACCGTATCAATTATTTGCATTAGGTCAGTTTTTACTAAGTCCAATAAATGTGGCAGGATGGCCCGGTTATCGATCATGGATTTCAACTACTACGTTGCCGAAACGATGGGAATTCACATTGATAAACTTATACCACGAAGAAGAAGGATATAAAGTACAGCCACTCGAAATAGCTCAGGCAATGAGCAATCCAAATGATCCATATCAATTGGCATATGACTTAGCGGAGTATATGATTTGTGTAGATTTGCCTGAAGCGGAAAGAGCTCAATTACCAAATGTGTTGTTAGGTGGAATTCCGGATTATGAGTGGAATATTAACATCAGCGGAGCGAATTGGCGTATTTTGGCTTTGATGGCTCATATTCGTCAACTTCCAGAATACCAATTAATGTAAGTCGGAGCAGTATCATGAATCACATTAAAGGAAGCAAATTAGCCGATGGCCACCATCATCACGAACACCACGATTCTTGCAGTAGAAGAGATTTTATCCGCCGTTTAGGTTTATTCACTGCGGGAAGTGCATTTGCATTGGGAAATACCCCGGTTCAGGCACTTCAAAGTTCATCTTTATTTCGAAAACTCGCAGGACTGGAATCGGATCGAGTGTTGGTTCTAATTCAGCTTAACGGTGGAAATGATGGCTTAAACACTATTGTACCTGTAGAAAATGACTTGTACTACAACTACCGGAATGGTGTTTCTATCACAAAACAAGATGCCATTAGTTTAACAGATACCATGGGAATGCACCCTGGAATGCAATCGCTTACGCCTCTTTGGGAAGAAGGAAAAATGGGAGTTATCCAAAGTGTAGGTTACGAAAATGGGGATTTATCGCATTTTAGATCTACAGATATATGGTTAACCGGAAGTAATCATGACGAATATTTGGAATCTGGCTGGATTGGGCGTCATTTAGATTTTCAGCATCCCGACTTTATTGAAGAGCCGCCATCTAGTCCACTTGCGGTACAAATTGGTGGAGCTTCTTCGCTGCTATTTAAAGGCGATACGTTAGATATGGGCATGACATTGCAAGATGTTGGCGTGCTCGAGTATCTGGTTGAAAATGGTGTGATCTATTCAATGGATGGTCTGCCCGACACTATTTATGGAGACGAGATGCGTTTCATGCGCATTCAGGCAAATAATTCGTATCGATACGCTGAAGCTATCAAAAACAGCTACGACGAAAGCCAAAATCGGGTGGAATACGATTCCGAAAGTTTAGGTCGAAGTCTGTCCATTGTCTCAAGATTGATTAAGGGAAATCTGGGAACGAAGATTTATCTGGTAACACTGGAAGGTTTTGATACACATGCCAATCAGATGGATGATCATGCAAATCTTATTACTGAGCTTTCTACAGCAGTTTCCGATTTTTATAACGATTTGGCTGCCGACAGTAGGTCTGAAGAAGTATTGATTGCTACTTTTTCAGAATTTGGAAGGCGCGTATTTGCAAATGGTGCTGAAGGAACTGATCACGGAACAGCGGCTCCACTTTTTGTATTCGGGGACCATGTTGAGGGTGGAATAATTGGGGCTGACCCATTATTGGAACCTGAAAATTTGGATGAATATGATAATTTGATTCATGAATATGATTTTAGGCAAGTTTATCTCACACTTCTTTGCGACTGGTTCGGTATAGAAAAAACAGATGCGGAAGCAGCACTTGGAGGTGAGTTTGAAAAGATTCCATTTTTAGAAACCCAAAATCAGGTTTCAAATGAAGAAACTTCAGGGCCACTTTCGTTTAATCTACATCAGAATTATCCGAATCCATTTAATCCTTCTACAACTATATCGTTTACGGTGAATCAAGCTTCACCTGTTCGGCTGCAGATTTTTGATGTAAGTGGAAGGCTTATTCAAACATTGGTAGAACAGAAAGTTCGGGCTGGCGAACATCAATTTGTATTTAATGCCAGTTCGCTGTCAAGCGGAACTTACATATATCGCTTAGAAGCCGGAAGCAAGGTGGAAACTAAGTCAATGACGTTGATTAAATAGTTCAATCCGAGACTATACTTTCAATTCTGATGTCGCTCATCAAAGTTCTATGAACAGGACATTTTTTTGAAATCTCAAGAAGTTTTTCCCTTTGTTCTATGGCCAAATCACCTTTAAAAATGATTTCCTTCTCAATAACATCAATTTTTGAATTAGGGTTATCACAATTGGAACAATCGTCCACATGGTTTTTATGGTGCCGTAATTCGATAAAAATATCTTCCAGTCCCCACTTTTTTCGCTCTGCATATAATTTCATGGTCATTACCGTGCAAGCGCCTAGCGACATCAATAAAAGATCGTAAGGATCAGGGCCTTCATTTCTACCACCCGGAACGGAAGTAGGTTCGTCGGCTATTATGTGATGATCACCAGCCGTTAAACTGGTTTTGAAAGGCTCATTTTTTGGTAGATGAACATGAACAATTTTTTGTGGGGATTCTTCTGCCATGATATTAGGGTTAGTTTGGTTAAACGATCATCATTTGTTCGGAAATCTAAAATTAATACTGGTGTTACCAAAAATTAACATTGAGTCAATTTTTTGTTAACACAGAAGTGAGAATTTTCAGTTTTATCATCGAAGTAAGCCATGAATAGAAGCATTGATACAGTTGTAATTTCAGATGTTCATTTAGGTGCTAATGAGTGCCAAGCTGAAGACTTAATTCAATATTTAAATTCCATTAATCCAAAGAGAATTATCCTCAATGGAGATTTTATAGATGTGTGGCAAACCAAATATGCGCATTGGCCGGAATCTCATATCAACGTTATTAATGTATTATTAAACATGTTATCAAATGGCGTTGAGATTTTTTATATCACCGGCAATTATGATGAAAAGCTTAGAAATATTTCTGATTTACAGTTAGGACTTCTGCATGTTCGCGATAACTTAGTATTAGAAATGAATGGTGAAAAAGTGTGGTTTATCCACGGCGATATTTTGAACAGAATTCATCAATTTCCGAACTGGTTTATTAAGCGGGGTAAGAGACAGTTTGATTTTTTAATGCATATTAATCGTTGGATGAATTATTTCTCGGAAATGCTCGGAAAAAGTAGAATTTCGCTTTCTTCGGAAATAAAAGATGGAGCGTGTTCTGCAATTGATATGATCAATGATTTTGAACTCGCCACTATGGAATTAGCTATTGAGAACGGCTATGATTATGTAGTTTGCGGACATATCCACCAACCTAAAATTCGTGGATACGAGAACGACAAAGGAACTGTAATTTATATGAATTCCGGTGATTGGGTCTCAAATCTAACAGCTCTGGAATTCGATGGATATGAGTGGACGATAATGAGTCTTAAAAACAGGCTCTTAAAGAGACTTGCCAGTTAATACACTTGAAGATTTAATCCTTCAAATACTTTTCTTTAATGATATTGATGTGATGCCGTTCGTGGCCGGCAATTATAAATGCTAATGCACGAACTGTAAAATCAAAACCACTTGCTGTACCTCGTTGATTAATCATACTTTTGGTCATGTTACTGAGCAAATGAATGGTAGAAACGCGTACGGCCAAATACTCATTGGATAAATTTGCGAGAGTTCGGGCATTGTAATTGTTGTTTGCCATGTACTCATCCTGATCCATTCCAGGAAGCGGATTTTTATCGCCACGGCTGATTGAAAATGCCCGATAACAGAATAGGCGTTCGGTCTCAATCATATGCCCAAAAACTTCTTTTAATGTCCATTTTCCTGGTTCATAGGCAAAATATGCTTTATCACCAGGCACGGTATTTATCAAGGTATACAACTCGTGCATCTGGGAATTAAGCGTGTTAATAACGTTGGCTTTTTCAACCTGCTCAACATATTCCGTATAAAAATTCACGTATTCCGATGTCGACGGATATTCATTCTCCCAAGCTTCCATGCTGTATTGTTTTAATTCCGAACTTATTCCATTCCATAAGATAGAATTCGAACAATAGTATCAAAACTTAAATTTTGGACAGAATTCTTTTAATGGAAGGCCATCTCTGGAGTTACCTTCCTCAGAATCATCCCGAAAAAGCTCCAATTCGTAAGATATGTGCGCAGGATTATTATATCGAGTTTGGAAATAGACTTTCTTTCCCCCATTTGTTCGGCTACACCGGTTTATAACAAGTAAGGGAGCATTTTCCGCGATGTTCAAATGACCGGCTAGGGTCGGATCAGCCAGCGCTGCTGTTATGGAGTAGCGGCCTGCTTTAATTGGTATATCATATTCATCTTCCAGTATTTCATAAATCGTTCTGGTGTTTAAGTCCTGATCCATTAATAAATGCCCATAACTAACGGGCATCCATGTGATATCAAAAGCAACAGGTACATTATTAGCCAGTCGAATGCGTTCAAGTTTCATGAGCGATTTTTCTGGTGGGATTTCTAATATTGGATTAACTTTTTCATTACCCTCAACTTTACCAAAAGAAATCAACTTTGAAGTACTGCTAAGGCCCGCGCGTCGCATGTCTTCAGAGAAATCGGTTAATTGAACTAAATTTGGAGTGGGTATTTCATCACGTACAAATGCTCCTAACCCCTGTTTTTTGAATATTATCCCTTCTGTTTCTAACGATTTCAACGCCTGGCGCACGGTAATTCTGCTCACTTTAAAATAGTCGCATAATCGTTTTTCTGATGGTAACTTATCCCCTGGTTTGAATTCTCCGGAATTAATTTCGGTTCTTAAATGCTCAGCGATTTGCTGATGGCGAGGTGTACTGGAATCCATTTCTAGTTATCTTGCATTATCTTGTTATAACATGTTGATACAAGTTTACGCATCTTCTTATCCTTGGTCAACTAAAAAATCACAACACAACAATGTTAGACTATTTATCACAACCTATGCCCTGGTACATTGCGGGTCCATTAATCGGACTTACATTGCCATTATTATTGATCGTGGGAAACAAAACATTTGGAATCTCATCCAGTTTCCAGCATATGTGTGCTGCAATACTGCCTAAGAAATTTCCTTATTTCAATTACGACTGGAAAACCACTGGAAAATGGCACTTACAGCTTGCACTAGGAATTACAATTGGTGGAGTTATAGCTGCCTTATTAACTCCTGATAATTATTCGATTGAATTATCAGCAAGTACAATTGCAGCGTTAAGCGAGTTAGGAATTACCAATTTCAGTGGATTTGTGCCGCAGGAAATCTTTAACTGGTCGGTTCTAGGCACCACACAAGGACTGGTGATGCTGGTTTTTGGTGGGTTATTAATTGGATTTGGTACTCGATATGCATCCGGATGTACATCCGGCCATGCCATTACTGGGTTAGCCACCTTACAAAAAGCGAGTTTAATTGCTGTAATCGGCTTTTTTGCCGGTGGGATACTATCTACCTATTTCATCTTACCACTAATTCTAAACTAAGAGTATACAATGAGATTTATAATTGCAGGCATCGCGTTTGGCTTTATTCTGATCAAATCAGAAGTAGTATCGTGGTTTAGAATTCAGGAAATGTTTCTATTCGATTCATTTCACATGTATGGGATAATCGGTTCAGCCATAGTGGTTGGATTGATCGGAACACAGTTGATCAAAAGATTCAACATAAAAGATATTTCAGGTAACGAAATCAAGATTAAAGCAAAGGATAATTCACTCACAACTCGGTATATTGTTGGTGGTACATTATTCGGTTTAGGGTGGGCAATTGTTGGAGCATGCCCCGGGCCACTATATGCATTAATCGGAACTGGTTATTTGATATTTATTGTACCTCTGTTAGCAGCTATTGCGGGGGCAGGGGTATATGGAGTGTTGCAGAGCAAACTCCCTCATTAACAAAAAAAGACAAAGGATAAGAAGATGTTTTTTGAACAAATATTTGAAGAAAAGTTAGCGCAATATGCATACGTAATTGGATGCCAGCGCACAGGAGAGGCGATTGTTGTTGATCCAATGAGAGATATCAATCGTTACGAAGAATTAGCAGCAAAGCACGGACTTAATATCGTAGCTGTTGCCGAAACCCACATACATGCTGATTATTTATCAGGTGTTAGAGAGTTCGCAGAGAAAGGGGCCAAAGTTTATGTGAGCGATGAAGGCGATGCTGACTGGAAATATGAGTACATCATCGAAAGTGATTACAATTACCAATTATTGAAAGATGGAGATGAATTCAAAATTGGGAATATTAAATTCAAAACCGTTTACAGCCCCGGACATACCCCGGAACATGTTAGTTATTTGGTAACTGATGGCGCAACAACTGATCAGCCAATGGGTATTCTATCTGGCGACTTCGTTTTTGTTGGTGATGTTGGGCGACCTGATTTATTGGAAACTGCGGCAGGCCAGGTTGGAGCCATGGAAGGTTCAGCAAAAGTGATGTATCAGAGCTTGGAGAAATTCAAATCGTTGCCTGCATATTTGCAACTATGGCCTGGACATGGCGCTGGATCTGCATGTGGAAAAGCATTGGGAGCTGTGCCAAAATCTACGGTTGGATATGAGCAACAATTCAATAAATCAATCGCTTCTGCAATTTCTGAAAAGAGTTTTGTTGAATTTATTCTCGATGGGCAGCCGGAACCTCCTTTGTATTTCGCACGAATGAAGCGAGATAATAAAATTGGTCCGAAAGTATTAGGTGAACTACCAAAGCCACCAAAAATGTCTGTGCTTTCTATTATTGATGCCACCATCGATACAAATGCAGTAGTGATCGATACTAGAAATCGGACTGATTTCATGAATGGCCATATTAAAAACTCCATTCTTGCCATCATGAATAAAACCTTCAATACTATTGCAGGTTCGTATATAACAGAAGATCAGGATATCTATTTAATCATTGAAGATAATCAAGTTGAGGAAGCGGTCGTTGATTTAATCCGTATTGGTTTGGACAACATTCAGGGATATGCTACCCCAGCGGAACTCCTAGAGTCTGGAATCGAACTAGTAAAAACAGATATCGTCAACTTTAAACAGGTGGATGATATGATGGAGTCGGGTGGCTACACCTTACTGGATGTTCGGAAAAAGTCAGAATTTGATGAAGGTCATGGTGAAGGCGCTTTAAATATAGCGCATACACGCCTACTCGAGCGCATTGAGGAAGTACCTGCCGGTAAGCCTGTTCTGGTTCACTGTAAATCAGGTGCAAGAGCATCTGCAGCAACCTCGTTACTCGAACGTCATGGTCATATTGTGCACTATGTGGATGATTTGGTTGAGCCCTGGTTACAGAGAAACAATCAATTAGCACAAGTTTAATATGTTTTGGGCCCTTTTGGGTGCCCTTTTGATTGGAATTTCACTGGGGCTTTTAGGCTCCGGTGGTTCCATTTTAACGGTACCTGTTCTCGTTTATTTAATTGGAGAACCAGAGAAAGTTGCAATCGCAGAATCCTTAGGAATCGTTGCGGCAATCAGCATGGTTGGGATGATCCCGTATGCAATTCGTAAAGAAGTGGATTGGAAAAGTGTGATCTACTTCGGTATTCCCGGAATGCTCGGAACCTACGGTGGTGCTTCGTTATCATCGTATATATCCGGAAATACGCAGTTGATGATTTTTGCGGTTGTAATGATTCTGGCGGCTTGGATGATGATTCGAAACGGAAAAGTCATCGATCCAACAAAAGAGTTTAAAGTCTCAAAATTTGTGTTAATTGCAGAAGGATTGGTAGTTGGCGTAGTTACTGGTTTGGTAGGTGTAGGAGGAGGGTTTTTAATTATCCCGGCACTTGTTCTGGTAGCAGGGTTAGATATGCGAGTTGCTGTGGGTACAAGTTTGGTGATTATCGCTGCAAAAAGCACTTTAGGTTTCTACAAATATCTGGATGTATTACGCGAAGAAAGCCTGAATGTAAATTGGGAACTACTGGGCATTTTTACCATTGTGGGTATAGTAGGTAGTTTTGTAGGTGGAAGAGTAGGACGTTATGTTCCACAAGCATCTCTGAAAAAAGGATTTGGATACTTCCTGGTAATAATGGGTGTGTACATTCTTGGAAGTAACTTGATATAGTTTCTAGTTTTGTGAAGCTCCAGATCTTTTTCCAAGCAAGTACAATCCACTTCCTACAGCAATAAACAGTAGCGTCATCCAAATGTTGGTGAGGCTTACCTGAAACATGAGCCAGACACATGCCAGAATTCCAAGAACAGGGATTAAGTATCCCCATTTTAGGGTGAATGTGGTTTCACTTTGAAACTTTGTACGAAGTTTTGGAATCGAGGCACACGTGATGATGTATAAAAACAATCGGGATAACACGGTCATGGCTGCAAGAATGGTGAAGGTACTCATCGCTGCGCCAAGGAAGGCAAACCCTCCAAAAAACCAGATTGAGTTTGCGGGTGTAAGGAATTTTGGGTGAACATTTCCAAACCATTTAGGGAGAGATCGATCTAAAGAAAGTGCATAGGTTAATCGAGGAGTAGAGAACATATTACTCATCAAGTTGGCGGTAACTGAAGTAACAATTCCAATCATCAAGATTACAGCCCCAAGTTCACCAAATAGTGCTGATGATGCATCCAATAAAGGGGAAGAAGTTTCTGCCAGATTTGGAACCGCAGCCTCGGCTACCAATTGGATCAGCATATATAAAACGACAATGGATGCTAAGCCGATAATTAGTGCACGCGGTATATCTCGTTCGGGATTCTTGGTTTCTCCTGCTGGAACCACGCCACCCTCAAATCCCACAAAAGCATAAATTAAAAGAAGAGCGGCGGCACCAAAATCGGTCATTACCGGTGCTTTTGATTCAAACGAAGGGAGAACTTCAGATCCAAGTAACACCAATCCGCCAAAAACAAGAAGAATCAACACCGAGAACTTGACCACAGTAAAAGCAGCGAGCGTACGAACTGATTCAACCGATCCTAACACATTGATAAATGTGAGCCCACCGCACACTAACGCAAGAGCTATAAGTCGACCAATACCCTCGCCTGCTGGCGCATAAAAATACCCTAAACTTTCAACCAATAATACTGAATTTGCGGAAAAGGAGATTAATCGAGCCATGTAATACAACCATCCACTTTGGAAACCAATGAACTGACCAAAGGCCTCAGTTCCGTATCGAACCGGACCGCCTGTTCCACGAAAATAGGAACCAGCTTCAGCGAAACTAAGAATCACCGGCAATATCAGTAACGCACAAAATGCATACACCCAAACGCTGTATTCGCCTGCTAATTCGGATGCTCCACTTGGCAATCCAAATATTCCGGCGCCGATTAATCCATTAACTACCAGCAGCCAAATTCCCCACATTCCAAGTTTCCGGGGTAGTTGTTCATCGTCTGCTTTATGTGTGATTTGATTTGACATGGGCAGAAGGTAAGTGATTCTGATATACTTTGTAGTCATTCAGACTTGTCGGGATGGTTGGTTGGCTTCCGGTCAGTGAATCATCGGAATTCTACCTAAAACCAATCGGTCGACTTCGCGGCCAGATTTTAGGTAGAATTCTTGAAAAGATTAACTGCTATTCCTGCACCCAACCAATGCTAACATCTAATATGGGCCTTAGAATTATTGATGAAACAAGACGAGATGAAGAGAGCGTGTCCGCTAGCTGGCGGACAAATAAATTCGCACCGGTCATTAGTTTATTACATTGCAAGAAAGAAGATGGACCATCGAAGTTATTTAGCGAACACAATTGAGTCGCATCAATAATTCGTAGCCTAGATCTTTTGGTACTTTTGTATCATGGCAAAAGTACATTCACTTTGATACACATATTTTTACCACCTCGTGAGATGAAGAGTCCTATTTTTCGGTTAATGTAACCGACTTAAAAAAAAGACTTTACAGCACATTGAAGATGTTTAGAGGTATTTTCTTACTAGCAGTTTTAGTTAGTCTTTCGTCATCTGCGAAAGCATTCCAATTATCCGGTGATGATACTAAACAAATCCAGGCATATCAGCTGGATGGTCAAGAGCAATCCATTTTTAGGTTTGATGGAAAATTGGATGAATCTTTCTGGGGTAACGCCCTGCCGGCGTCTGGTTTTTTGCAACAATCCCCGGTTGAGGGAAATCCTGCCACCGAAAAGACGGAAGTTAAAATCACCTATGATGATAAGTATCTTTATATAGGAGTTATGCTTTATGACTCCGACCCGTCACAGATTAAAGCCTTTCAAAAAAGAAGAGATCAAAGAATTACTGCGGATGAGCGCTTTGTTTGGATTTTCGACACCTTTAATGATCAGCGCAACGGCTATTTCATGGAAATTAATCCAAACGGGCTTAGAACCGATGGATTAATCAGTACCGGTCAGGGTGGAGGGATAAATCTTAGCTGGGATGGTATTTGGGATGCCCGCACATATATCGGAGAATTCGGTTGGTCGGCCGAGATCAAAATTCCTTTTGCTACACTCAACTTTGATGAAGAAAGTGAATATTGGGGCATCAATTTTATGCGTGTGATTCGCCGAAAAAATGAGACCGCACTCTGGACCGGTCACCGCAGAAATCAAGGAATTGCTCGACCACAGGATGCTGGACTTCTAACCGGCTTGAAAGATATTTCCCAGGGATTGGGATTGGAAGTGGTTCCGTTTGGAATTAGCAGTTTATCTAGAGATTTAACAGGTGCTGAAACAGAAACGGAATTGAGTCCGGATGCCGGCGTGGATATTAACTACAATATCACACCAAGTTTGAAGGCATCGTTGACCTTTAATACCGATTTTGCTGAGGCAGAAGTTGATCAGCGACAAGTAAACCTAACCCGTTTCCCAATCGCCTTTCCAGAACGCCGCGATTTCTTTTTGGAAGGAGCCAACATCTATGATTTTGCTCCCAGCAGTGGAATTGATCCGTATTTCAGCCGAAGAATTGGTTTAAATAGCCGGAAACCGGTACCGATCACTTATGGCGCTCGCCTGCTTGGTAATGTAGGAGAGAACAACCTGGCAATTCTCCATGTTCGAACTGGAGAAACCGGGGATTTAGATCCGGAGAATTTTTCGGTGGCCCGACTAAAGCGAAATATCGGGAGCGAAAGTACTATCGGACTAATTTACACACGCAGATCTACCGCAGATGTCGATTCATTGCAAGATCGCCACACTATGGGTGCTGATTTGGAACTTGCGACATCTACTTTTTTGGGTGATAAAAACCTGCAATTTCAAGCATTTTTTGTATTTCATAATCCTGCGGATGTAGATGATAATTCATCCGATTGGCTCGACCGATCGTCTCGTGGAATTCGGCTAAATTTCCCAAATCGACCATGGTCGGGGCATGTTTCGTATCGTGAATTTGGAGAAGCATTCAATCCGGCTGTAGGATTTGCCCGAAGAGTAGCCTTCCGACGACTACAACCATCCATCGATTACACTCCTCAGTTTTCGAATAGTAAGTACGTTGATCAGGCACGATGGGGAATCCGTTTTGAACATTTGACGGATCTTGATTTTAAGCTGTTAACGCAAAATCTCATTTTCACACTTGGGGATGTTTTCCTTTCATCGGGTGATCGAATTTACTGGCGCGTTGGAAGAAACTATGAGTTACTGGAGTCAGCATTTGATATTCGGCGGGATGGAAGCATCATTATTCCGGAGGATAATTACACAAACTGGAACACAGAAGCAGGGATTAGTACAGCAGAATTCCGAAAGGTTTCGGCGGGATTTGAAGTCGAGTACAATGGGTTTTGGACTGGGACTCAAACCGAAGTGGAAGTTGAGCTAAATTTTCGTCCACTAGCGGGGGTTGAACTTTCACCAAGCTACGAGCGAAGTATGATTCGACTACCCGAAGGTGATTTCAATGCGGACATCTTTCAGTTTGAGGGAATTTGGGACCTAACCACAGAATTATTTTTTACGACCAATCTTCAATACGATAATTTGAGTAAAGAAATAGGATTAAATAACCGACTTCGCTGGATTATTACTCCCGGCTCGAATTTATTCCTGGTTTACAATCATAATTGGGAAGAAGATCTATTGGGACGATTTGAAACTACCGCCAACGCGGGTATTGTGAAGTTGAGCTATACGCATCGGTTTTGATGATTGCATCTGCGCCAAAATGTAGTCATCACGGACTTGATCCGGAAACTTAAGAACGAAGAATTTTCCTGTTCTTTTGTACCGACAAAAGAACCAAAAACTCTCGGCGGGTTGGCTTCCGGGCAGTGAATCTTCTGAATTCTACCTAAAACCAATCGGTCGACTGCGCGACCAGGTTTTAGGATTTGAATTCTTGGAAAGATTAACCGCTAATCCTGCGCCCAACCAATGCCGAAATCCTTTAGTTGTAGTCATCCCGGACTTGATCCGGGATCTGTAAAGATTGATACATAGGTATAAAAGAGATTCTTGAACAGAGTTTCACTCCCTACAGATGCTGAATCCATGCTTCGGTATACTCAGCACATGGTTCAGCATGACGACGAATAGATGGTATCATTTAACATCGACATGTAATTATCTCCCCGGAAGAAGAAACTCACCCTCGATGGGTACAAATTTAGAAGCCGCCTGAATGAGCGCATTCGCGGTTAGTTGTTCAACCCCATACACTTCAACCTCAGCATTGCGATCACTTCTGATTTTATCAACCAGTAAGGCAAAATCCCCATCGCCGGAAACCAACACCACAACATCTGCTTCCTCGGAATTTTCCAAAGCATCAATAGTAATTCCAACATCCCAATCGCCTTTGGCTGAACCATCAGAACGTTGAATAAATGGCTTGAGCTTTACCTCAAATCCAATGGCCCGCAGGATATTTTGAAACTGCTTTTGCTTTTCATCCCCACGATGTGTGGTATAAGCAATGGCTTTAACAACCTCTCTACCTTCTGTGCATTTTGACCAGAAATAATTGTAGTCGAAATTTTGCCGATGCGCTTGCCGGGTGGTGTAATACACATTCTGAACATCCACCAATACGACTACTTTTTGCATATGATATTTTTTGAAATGGTCCCGGCGTTAAAGTGGCGAGTCGGGTTATTATAATTAAAGAATCGAACTGCATTCGAATCTGTTTGAAACGCTTGTTATGGCCTGTTTAATAAATACTGAATGAATTTTTTATTGACTCAAAAGTACTCTCTAAATTCGATTTAAAAGATTCTTCAGAATCTGAAAATATCAATGTATAAGCCTTATTACCCTTAACTTGGCAGTACATTATGGATTGAAATGAATTTGTGGAGTCACTCATTAAGTATTCAACTATATAAAAATCTTGTGTGATTTCAGTATTTATTATTTGTACATCAAAACCAATATCTGAAGTGCCTGATTCAAAAATTCTATTTCCTACAAGTTCTGAACTATAATCTTCGATATTTAGAGTATATGCTTGGATGTTAAAGTTCTCACGAAAGCTATCTAGTTCGTCTTCAAATGGGCTAATTGCAACGAGTGATAAACCTTGATAATCGGTTGCAGATTCCCAATTCTCAGGAATATCAATACCATAATGTGACTGATAAGTTGAAGTGGTATCTAGTTCTATGGTCAATTCTTGATTCTTATACTGATCGACGTATTTGTCATCTGTCGGAGTAATTATACCAGCTATGAATATTGTAGATAGTAGAAGAAAAGATAGTATTCGTAATCGGCTAATAACTTTAGAATTAAATCTAGATTTTAAATCATAAAAAAGCAGAAAGAAGAAAAGCATTGAAATAATATTAATACCAACGCTATTAAAAGAAATCTCAAGATTGAGTCCATTTTTTGTCATCCAATAGAACTCAGGGAAATAGAAATTCAATGAACGAATAAAATAATACATGAATGTAGTAAAATATGCCCACTTGTATCCTTTTATGGCAGCGTAAATAACAGCTAATATTGGTAGTTCAATTGCGATAATTAAAACTAAAAAATCCGGATAGCCAAGGTATAGATCTACTAGAAAGGAAATTAACGTGTACACGAAGGTTAGAAAAAGTAGCTTGTTATGTTTGATCATATATCAAATTTATGGCCCTAACGACCCCGCGTTTAAGCGGCGAGTCTGGTTTTAAAACTAAAGTTCCGAAATTGGTTCGAATCTGTTTGAATTACTTGTTAGCAACACGATTTACTTTACTTTCCATCTATGATTACAGTTAATACAATTATAAGTTTTCTTAAAAGTAGCAACAGGTACAGCAGCAAATAAATAAAGTATTAGTCCAGCAATCATCGATTTTTCTCTAAAATAATTTGAACTTCCACAATTTGGACAAGCCAATTTTTCCTCGGTAGATGCTATTTCAAAAATTTCATCAACATCTTGTTCTCTGTTGATTTCATAAGAAATTGCTTCTAATCCCTTTTCAAGATCATCTTTATGTATTTGAATTTTAATTCCACCAATAGCCAAAGAATAATGCGGGAGAATATTTGCAGTATTTCTGTTATTGATAAAAACACGTAACTCTTCATCATTCAACTTAGCGAAATCGATTTCGGCATCAACCAAGCTATCGTAAGTTCGAAGTGTTAAGTATTCATTCACGACAATGTTGCAAACGACCCCGCGTTTAAGCGGCGAGCCGAGTTTTAATTATTAAAGTTCCGAACCCTAATCGAGTCCGTTTGAAGCGCTTGTTATACATTTTCTAGGTTTAATATTAATTTTGACTTAGTAAAATCAAACTTGAACTCATTTTCAAAATCTAAACTAGGTACCAAGTGATTATTATTTGCTTCATAGAATGAATACATCTCTGATTGTTTTCTTAATTCTGATAAAGTATTTCTCGCAATGGTTTTTAGTTCACTTTCTTTAAAGCCCTTTTGAGCAAGTTCAGTCTCAATTTCGGAAATATCAACTGTTTCGAAACGCTTATAAGTTTGTTTAAGCTGTTCAATAATTTTGAGGTTAAGAAATGAGAGACCAAAACCTGTTATATCTTCGATATCTCCAGATACTAAACTCTCTTCAATTAACTTCTTGGTCAGAATAATCGAACCATAATTATCAGTTTTCAAATTTGAAATATTACCATAACTACTATTCTCTTTAAAAAATACTCTTATATGAACTAGTAAATTTTCAACAGGGTATTTCTCAGAAGTAATTATGATTTGAATCATAAGTGTATAACGACCCCGCGTTTAAGCGGCGAGCCTGGTTATTAAAATTAAAGACTCGAACCTCGTCCGAGTCCGCTTGAAACGCTTGTTAGTTTGCATTCTAAATTTCGTTTGATATACTCATTTCAACAAACGCCGACCTAATCTTAAGGTGATATCGATCATAATAATCACCATCTATATTCAGATTACTTTCAGTTTGTCTAATAATAGACTCAGCTTTACTTCTTTCCCATTGAATCATTGGCAACCAAATATCAACATTAAAAACTATTTCAGCTTTTGATGTATTATTTGCAAAATCTCTTGAAGATTCGTAAGAATCCCATATTTCAACATTAGTTCTTGTATTTAGGCCAGAATAGATTCCACTTTCAATTGATGTTTCAAGCTCACTTTTCTCACGACTATCAAAAAATGAATAGTCATCAAAAACAATATTTACAGTAAAAGAAAGCGATGCAATGATCAAAATTAGAAAAATGAGTTTCCTTGACTTATAAATTGAATCATTCGCAAGCAAATCAGGAGAGAATACTATTTCAGAATTAATTGGTTTGAATAGAATTGAGGTGTTAGTAGCTCTATCATGGATCATCTTATCAGTTTTAATTGCTAGATATGCACTGTAAATGATGATAGAATATTGAATTGAAAATAAAATGATTCCGATTTCTCCATTAAAATCAAAACCAAGTATGCGTCCTGGTATTTCTTGAAGTTCCAAAGGCCAGATTAATGCAAGAATCAATAATCTAATATTCAGTTTTTTAAAATCATAAAAGTCAGTGTTTTCTTCATATCGAATACTTAAATGTAGTGCTGCTTTACCAAAACTATAATCTCTTTTTTTTATGATGGAAAGCACAAGGAAGTAAGAATAAAATGCTAGAAAAGGGGTCAGGTATTCGAGCCAATCAGGAATTGGTATTGGATTTATATTTCTTAGGAATGCAGTTAAAGCAGTGATCAAAAGTAGATCAATTAAAAAAGCACCTAATCTATACTTCCAAATTCTAGATCTTTGTTCTTCCATAAAGTCTTGGTTGAGAGATGCAAACTAACGACCCTGCGTTTATGCGGCGAGCCGAGTTATTAAAATTAAAGTTCGGGACTTGGTTCGAATCTGTTTGATTTACTTGTTAGCCGACCAAGTTCTTTATTCTTTAAAAATGTTTTAAGCACAATTTCACTTTCTGCTTTTTTAAAAGTGATGGTCGTAAAATCTTTGAACCATTTTCCAGATTCAATCTTATGAATATCCTCAAACGTAAACTCGGTTTCTTTACTAAGGAGGTATGGTAATGAACCATAACCTAGTAAATGAATTCTGTTCGCTTCAATAAAATCCCCATTTAATCTGAGATATCGAATTTGCTGAACATTTTTATAAGCAGGAATAAATAAGACTAACAAAAAAGCGAAGGCCGAGAAATAGAAGAGGGAGTCTGAAAAGAGAGATTCGAATCCGGATGTGTAAACGTTAAAAATAACCAAAGCACCTAAAGCACAATTGATGATAAGAATCAGACTTACACCAATCATGTAAGAAATGGTTAGAAAGTAATTCGATATGCTTTGTTTGTTATTCAATAATTAATGCGGTTAAAATGTTATTGTATAATCAAGAATGTCTAAAATTTCCAACTAACATCAAAAGAAACAATTGGTTTTAGGTGACTTTATTTGCTCATGGCTCACAGCTCAAAACTCAAAGCTATCCTAAACCTGATCAAATCGAAAGCAATCAATCGTATGGTCATTCACCAATCCGCAGGCTTGCATGTGGGCGTACATAATGGTGCTACCTACGAATTTAAAGCCTCGCTTTTTTAAGTCTTTACTAAGGGCATCTGATTCGGGGGAAGTAGCCGGGACTTCGCTCATCGTTTTCCAGTGATTAACAATGGGATTTCCATCCACAAACTGCCAGATATAGGCATCAAAGCTGCCGAACTCTTTCTGAACTTCCAGATATCGCTGGGCATTATTTACAGCACCTCTAACTTTCAATTTATTTCGGATGATTCCTTCAAACTGAAGCAATTCCTGGATTTTATCTTCATCGAAGGTCGCTACAATTTCTGGATCGAAATCTGCAAATGCGTGGCGGTACCCATCTCGGCGTTTTAGGATGGTCGCCCAGCTGAGTCCGGCTTGGGCACCTTCCAGAATCAGAAATTCGAAGTGTTTTCGGTCGTCATGAACGGGCACTCCCCATTCTTCATCGTGGTATTGGATGTATTGCTCGAAAGTGCCTTCGGCCCAATCGCAGCGTGTTATTTTTTGATTCATATTCCTTAATGCCTGTTGGGACAATTCATGAATTGTCCATACTAAATGCGTGTCATCCAGAGCGAAGCGATGGATCTGCACATATACAGAGTTGTGAAGATTCTTCGCCCCGATGTATCGGGACTCTGAATGACAAGTATGATTATTGTGGTTTAACTCTCTCCCTTAATGTAGGGTCGGGTCGGGGTGGGGTCAAAAGAAAAATGATCGAAATGAAATAATAAAACCCCAAAGTTTTAAGTACATTGGAGGTTCACTCACACACTAAATAAACATCGAAGAACATGCATTGGGTAGAGACGGTACGCCGACTTGCTGAGTCAAGCAACATTAACGAACACCTTGCTGAGAATATCACCACACTAACACAATTGCTGGAAGTGGTTTGTCGTGATCGAATGGGGGATGATTTCATCAAGCTGCTAGGCGAAATGCCACAGAAAGCAGTAGAGGCCTTAGAGCATGGAAATGATGAAGCACTTACCGAGCTGCAAAAATATGTAGAAGATACTTCTGCGGATGATTTAAAGGAGTTTCTGCGCATTTATACCACGTTTTTCCATTTGGTCAATTCACTGGAGCAGCACGAAATCAGTCGGATAAATCGTAGCCGAGAATTTCAGGAAACCGCTGATAAGCCCCGAAATGAAAGTATTATGGAGGCGGTGTATAAAATGAAAGAGGCAGGACTTTCACTTGAGCAGGCCATCGATGTGTTTGCGCAAATGGATATTCAGCCTACGATTACTGCTCACCCGACCGAAGCACGTCGCCGATCTGTGCTAACCAAACAGCATGAGATCAGCAACATGATCGCAGAACTCGGGGATGATAATCACACTGTTGATGAAGGCAAACAGCTGAAAAGTGAAATTGTTAATCAGCTAAAGCTTCTGTTGATGACCGATGAAGTGCGTGCAGAGCGGATGACCGTTGAAGATGAAGTTGAAAACGGCCTGTTCTACTTCTCACACACTATTTGGGATGTGGTGCCGCATTTGTATCAGGATATCAGAATGGCGTTGGAAACTTATTATGGAGAGTCTGGTGAGTTACCAATTGTTCTGAAATATCGCTCGTGGATTGGGTCTGATCGGGATGGAAATCCAAATGTAACCTCATCTGTAACCTGGCGAACGCTGATGGAACAGCGAAAAACATCGTTTAAGATGTACATCAAAAAACTGGACCACCTTCGTCGATATCTAAGTATTTCTTACAAAGAAACGGGCATTTCCGATGAACTACGAGCTTCTTTACGAAATGAGGAAACTGCGAATCCATTAAGTGATTTATATGAACGTCGATATCAGCGGGAGCCGTATCGTCGTAAAATTACCCACATGATGCAGTACATTCAGGAGCAGCAAAATGCGCTGAAATCCGACAAAGAAACAATTTTAAAACTTGCTCCAAAATATACTGCGGCAGATTTTATCACTGATTTGGAACTCATCCGTCAAAGTTTAATTGATCATGATTTAGCGGGATTAAGCGAGCAGGGCCGCCTGCAAGATTTGATCTATTGCGCAAAAACGTTCGGCTTTCACCTTACCGCACTCGATGTTCGGCAACATTCCCGACTTCATGAGGAAACGGTCTCCGAATTACTTTCTAAAGGCGAAGTTATTGACGGGTACGAATCACTCACGGAAGAAGAAAAAATCGAAGTATTGGAAAAAGAGCTTCGGAATCCACGCCCATTAAGTCCGTTTAAGTCGCTTCGGTCAGAGGTTGCTGAAAAGGTGATGTCGGTTTTCGAGGAAATCAGGGATATGATCACGCTCGACCCAAACAGTTTTGGTAGTTATATCATCAGCATGGCGCATGGTGTGAGTGATATGCTGGAAGTTCTCATTTTGGCAAAAGAACTTGGATTGTGGACAATTGATGGTGATGAGGTTGCATCGAAATTAGATGTGGTTCCACTTTTTGAAACCATCGAAGATTTAGAAGAATCGTCCAATCACATGGCGGTGATTTTCGAGCACCCCATTTTTAGCAGGCAAATTGCTGCACGGGATAATTTCCAGGAAATTATGCTGGGTTATTCTGATAGTAACAAAGATGGTGGGTACTGGATGGCCAACTGGGCGTTGAATAAAGCCCAGTATGATTTAGGCATAGTGTGCCGCGAATACGGCGTCGATTTTAGATTATTCCATGGAACAGGTGGAACAGTAGGCCGGGGTGGTGGTCAATCGAATAAAGCAATAACTGCGATGCCACCGGTTGCAAATAATGGGAAAATCAGGTTTACCGAACAGGGCGAGGTTATCTCATTTCGATATTCTCTCGAGAAGATTGCACATCGGCATTTAGAGCAATTGGTGAATGCTATGGCACAGGTTGTGATGGCTCAAAAAGATAAGCCCGGCTATTTAAGCGATTCTGATTATGAATGGGATATGATGCAGGATCTGGCGAAAGAAACCATGAATAACTATCGCGGACTGATTGATGACGAAGAATTTTGGGATTGGTTTGTTTCACATACACCGGTAGAGCATATCGGGAAATTGCCCATTGCTTCGCGACCAGTTATGCGTGGCAATGGTGGTAAATTATCTTTTGATGGGCTTCGTGCCATTCCCTGGGTGTTTTCATGGACGCAGCTCCGCTACAATGTTCCCGGTTGGTATGGCATCGGTGAAGGGTTGGCAAAGATCAAAGACAAGTACCCGGATGCTTTGGAAATTCTTCAAAAATGGCAGAAGGAGTGGCGCTTCTTTTACACTGTGATGAATAATTCTCAGCGTGAACTTGCCCGAACACATCTTGCCACTTCGGTGATTTATAACAGAGAAACCGACATGAAATTCCACAATATCATCAGCGAGGATTTTGCAAAGGCATGCACTCATATAACTAGTATCACAGAGATAGATGAGATTTTAGGTCATAATCCTGTGATCCAAAATTCAATTAAATTCAGAAATCCTTTTACGTTTCCTTTAAATATTATTGAAGCAGAGCTATTGCAACGATGGGATGAATCAGCTCCGGTTGAAAAACAGCATGAAATTATGGAGCTGATATTCCTTAATATTAATGGAATTGCGGCTGCAATGCAGAGTACAGGATGATGATTTCGGGAGCAAAAATCGTATATTTAACATCCTGCCAAAATCCATGAAAAGAGTACAGAAAAATGAGCGAGATACTTACAACATCACCATTGAGAATTGAACCGGCAACGTCAAGCAGAGTACATGAAGTAGATTTTTCAAATCTGCAATTTGGCCGAATGTTTGGCGATCATATGTTTGAAATGATCTTCGAAAACGGATCATGGGGAGAAGCGACAGTGAAACCTTACGGCACAATTCCCATGGCTCCTTCAATGAATGTATTTCATTATGGTCAGGCGGTGTTCGAAGGCATGAAGGCGTTTTACAAGGATGAAAAGACGATCAATATTTTCCGCCCGGAAGATCATCATGCACGTTTTAATCGGTCTTGCCGTAGAATGTGTATTCCCGAAACGGATTACGAGACGTTTATTTCAGCGCTCTCTACCCTTATCAAATTAGATAAAAAATGGGTGCCACTGGCAGCTGGAACTGCGATGTATATTCGCCCATTTATCATTGCCAGTGAGGATTATCTGGCAGCACGTATTTCTGATCGATATAGCTAT
The DNA here is from genome assembly GCA_965249965.1 of Balneolaceae bacterium. Taxonomy (GTDB): domain Bacteria; phylum Bacteroidota; class Rhodothermia; order Balneolales; family Balneolaceae; genus HXMU1420-13. The sequence goes on along the minus strand of OZ252262.1, from coordinate 3,447,098 downwards.
TATATCATTACAAGTCCGGTTGGCGCGTATTACAAAGAAGGTTTTAACCCGGTTTCGTTAGCAACTCCTGATGGATACGTTCGTGCAGTTAAAGGTGGAACCGGTGAAGCTAAAACCAGTGGAAATTACGCAGCCAGTTTCTTGCCGGCGCGGGAAGCTCAACAAAATGGATTTACTCAGGTTCTTTGGTTGGACGCCAATCACAACGAGTATATTGAGGAAGTAGGCACAATGAACATTCACTTTCTTATTGGGGATACACTTGTAACACCAGAATTAAGTGGATCTGTGTTGCCGGGCATAACCCGAGATTCGGTAAAAGTATTGGCCGAAGAATGGGGCTACAAAGTAGAAGAGCGAAAAATCTCCATTTCTGAAGTATTTGAAGCATCGGCAAACGGAAGCCTGAAAGAAGTGTTTGGTTCAGGTACAGCAGCTGTAATATCTCCGGTTGGATTGATCGAGCACAAGGGGCAGAAAATTAATATTGGCGATGGAAGCATCGGTGATTTTGCAAAGCGCCTTTTTGATGAAATTACCGGAATCCAGTACGGTAGAATTGACGATCGTCACGGTTGGGTTCACTCGGTAAACGTGTAGGATGAACCTCACTCTTTGGAAGATTCTTGCCATCGGTGGGGGTGGATTTTTCGGCGCAGTTGCCAGATATCTACTTTCTACCTCTATTCAACATCAGGTTAAGCCGGAACAATTTCCCATTGGGATTTTTGTCGTAAACGTTGTAGGCTGTTTCTTGATCGGATTTCTGGCAGGACTTTTCGAACTAAAAGAATGGATGAATGTAGAGGTGCGTTTATTCGTTTTTGTAGGGCTGCTCGGTGGATTTACCACTTTCTCAACTTTCGCTAACGATACCTTTCTTTTAGGCAAGCAAGGAGAAATGCTGGCTGCATTGCTCAATGCAGGTGGTCAGGTAATAGTTGGATTGCTGTTTGTGTGGTTAGGATATTTGATTATTAAATTGTTTAATTAAATAAAATCGACATTGAAAACTTCGCGGGTACAGTGAATCATAAGATAGAATGTTCCCGAAGGGAGAATAAATCCGCACCGGGCGGAAGCAATATCTAGCTTAAAATTGAAGTGGTCCATCGGATTTATTCAATGAAATCGTTGATGAACCCAAGAAGATTTTCTGTCGAGAGTTTTTGCTACTTTTGAGGGTACAAAAGTAGATGAGAAGGAAAAATTTTATATCAAAAGAGAATTTGTAGGTAAATTATTTAATACCCCTTTTCTCGATCCACTTCAAACAACAAATCCATCCCCGAAAGTGATCGCTTATAATTTTCCACTATTACTTTAGCGGCTTCTTTAGGATCTGTGATAGAAGCGATATGTGGGGTAATCATAATCTTGGGTCGATTCCAAAACAGATGATTTACAGGAAGTGGTTCTTCTTCAAATACATCCAGAGTAGCCCCATCTAAAGCGTCTGTATCTAACGCATAAATCAGGTCTTCTTCAGTAAGGTGAGATCCTCTTGCTACATTTATCAAATAAGCAGGTTTCTTGAGTTTTTTGAAAAGATTTAAATCCAGAATTCCTTCAGTATCTTTGGTGAGAGGAAGCAAGCAAACCAGGATGTTCGTGTTTACCAAAAATTCATCTAATTGGTCAGCATCAAAAGTCTCAATAGCGTCTATTTTTTTCTTTGATCTTGACCAACCCTTCACGGAGTAACCATTCGAAATCATCAACTCACACACTGCCAGACCCATTTCGCCTAATCCCATTATACCCAGAACGCAATCTGATTTTGAAATGGCATCATGTGTACTCCAAAATCCTTCTCTTTTCTGATCTACATATTTTGACGTATGAAATCGATAATTCTGAATGGCATTTAGTACATAATCCGCCATTTGATCTTTTAAAGAAGGAATCATGACTCTGGAAATTTTTACTGATTCCGGTAAGGTTGAGTCATTAAAAATGTGATCAACTCCGGCACCCAGGCTACTTACAACCTTAAGGTTTGGATAATTAGGAAGCACTTTTTCTGGATGATTCCAGCTCACAGCAAAGGTCACTCGTTCTTTATTTTGAACTCTTGGCCAAATTTCAACATCCAGATTTTGATCTACTTCCAGTAGGGCTTCTTTCCAGGGATTCATATCCCGATTTTTTGCAATTAGGAGAAGGGACATCGTTTTTTTATTGAAAATACATAGGTAGGTGTTAATTAGGAATTAGGAATATGTGAATTAGGAGTAGATTATTCGTAATTCGTAATTCGTAATTCGTAATTCAAGAAGCTTTTACCAACATCAACTCATCCCAGCGTGTGGTGTATCTTTTGCTTAGATAATTCTGGTTCATCAGCCACTTATTTCTGTGATCGCCTTCTTTGTGTAATCCTGTGGCTGCAAATGCGGTGTAATTCCGTCCAAATTTGGCATTTATCTTGTCAACGCATTCCATGAGTTTATGCTGCTTTTGAGTGTATAATTCAGGATCGAATAAGTCCATTTGAACTTCAGAATTTGGAATAATGCCCGTTAACATCACCGATGCTTTTTTGTATTTACGACCATCCTGAAACACTTTTCCTGCAAGTTTTTGAGCTATGGCAATCAATGTCGGGGTGTGTGCAGTTGGTACTGGAATTGGAATGTATGCTCCAAATTTATATTTCCCCCTGATATTGTCATACTTGTCGCCAATGAGTTGGATTTGGATGCACGATGCTACTGAATCCTGAGCGCGTAATTTTTCTGCAGCACGTGTAGTAAAGGTGGATAAAGCCTCTTGAATTTCATCCAATTGGTACAAAGGTTTTCCAAACATTCTTGAAGACAATATTCCTTTTCTTGAATCCCGGCCAACACTTAATCCGGAACAGGATGATCCATTAAGTTCCAGCACAGTTCGGAGTCCGGTTACAGCCATCTGCTTACGCACCCATTTTTTATTGTTAATGGTGTTTTTCAGCTCCAGCGCATTGTGAATGCCATGCCGATTTAAGCGGATAGTTAAACCGTTTCCAATTCCCCAAATCTTGTTTACGGGAAAATCTTTAAGCAACTCATCTTTGTTATTAGCAGTAGTAAAATCAAAAACTCCATTGAACTCGATATTTTTCTTAGCGATATGATTGGCCACTTTTGCCAGCGTTTTGGTAGATGCGATTCCAACCGATACGGGCAATCCCGTCCACTTTTGAACCGTCTCTTTGATCACTTTCCCATATTCTGTCAAACTTGGAAATACATTGGTTGATAATTCTGCAAATGCTTCATCAATGCTATACACCTCAATATCATGGGTTAAATATCGAAGGGTTTCCATCACCCGATGACTCATATCCCCATAAAGCGCATAATTCGATGAACGAATAACCACCCCTTTTTCCTTGAACAACCTGCGATACTTAAACTCGGGAGCCCCCATTTCTACACTGGCGTCTTTGGCTTCTTCCGATCTGGCAATTACACAACCGTCGTTATTCGAAAGAATAGCAATTGGTTTTCCAATTAAAGCCGGATCAAACACTCGCTCACAAGATGCATAAAAATTATTGCAATCGATCATGGCGTAAGCGAGGGTGGGCGGTGATTTAGATTCTTGATTACTCATTATCTACAGCTATCATTAGTTTTTAAATAGTTACAAAGTAGCTGAGTGACTGAGTTACTCGTATTTATAGATCATATTAGTAAGCAATCGCTCAAGTTCACGGCAATCTTCATATAACACATTAAACCATTCTCTTTTCATATACTCCAAATTCATAGCTATCTCAATTTGAGTTTGAACCGCGTATAAATCACCGATTGCATGATTGAGAAAATCGATGAATTCTTTCTGATTTTTTAAACGAAAACCTTCAGCGATCATAGAAGGGATAGAAATGCTACTAGCTTTAAGTTGATTACTTAATGGATTTTGATCGGAATCCGGAAAATAAGTGGTTGCATTATAAACCTTATTAACAAGCGTCATCCCTTTTTGCCAAACCTTCAAATCCCGGAATGTCTTAATCCCATAGTCAGAAAAATTTTTTGCTTTTTTAGATTGAGTTATTGGTGTTTCCATTTTTCTAACGTTTAAATTTAGTTTAAAAAAGTACTTAGTGCCTCTTTGCCTTTTGATCCTCTGTACCTTACAGATCATGTATTAATCTCGAGATGTATGTTCATCATCAACATTGCCTTTAAGTAAACCGATGAATAAGATGCGTCACAACTCCCCAAATCATCCATTGTGTTGACGCATCTACCGGAATGGGAGGTAAAGTTGAGTCACCGGTTACTAAAAAGCTTCGATTGTTGTGTTTGATAAGTCTCCGAATGATCACTTCGTCTTCATAAGTAGCCACAAGGATGGAGCCATTCTTCGCATTCAATGACCGATCCACCACCAAAATATCACCTTCATGAATTCCGGATGCTTGCATGGCATCGCCTTCAACCCGAACATAAAAGGTAGACGTAGGTCGTCGAACGATTAATTCTTCGAGACTTAGCGCCTTTTCCAGATGGTCTGCTGCCGGTGATGGAAACCCGGTTTCTATCTTCCTCGAAAGCTTAAGTAAATCCTTGTCGTCACGTTCTTGTTGAACTTCAAATGATGTCCAGTTGCTCATATTTTCCTCCCGATTCAATATATGTATAATATATGTTCAATCAAGATTAATTCTTTTTTTGGGGAAGATTTGTGGATAAGTATTTCTGAATGATATAACGCCATCTAGTATATTCAATTAGAAAAAGAAGACGATCCAGCACGTAGTTTCAGCCGTTTTATGTACCTGATTTTTGATACCGAGACCACCGGTTTACCACGAGATTATTCAGCTCCAATCACCGATTTAGATAATTGGCCGCGATTGGTGCAACTTGCATGGCAGCTACATGATCATACCGGAAAGCTCACCAGTAGTGGTAACTACATTGTAAAACCCGAAGGATTTACCATTCCCTTTAACTCTGAGAAAATTCATGGGATTTCCACCAAAAAGGCGATGGAGGAAGGGCTTGATCTGGAATTCGTACTCAAAGAATTCCGGAAAGACATGGATAAGGCCTATTTCCTGATCGGCCACAATGTGAGTTTTGACGAATCTGTAATGGGTGCCGAGTATCTTCGAAAGAAGATTCCATCAGCGATTATAGATAAACCAAAAATTGATACAAAAGATGAATCCACCACTTATGTAGGCATTCCAAATGGTCGGGGCGGGTTTAAGTGGCCAACCTTAGGAGAGTTGCATCACAAACTTTTTAATAAAGGTTTTGAGGATGCCCACGATGCTGCAGCCGATGTGGAAGCTACCACGCGTGCGTTTTTAGAACTCGTGAGAATGGGCATTATCAAAGTTAATTTTCCATTGGATGCCCGCCTGTATGAAACGGCGCAAAGCTACATCGTACGAGATCATTACATCGACCTGATTTCACCCTCAAGGCTGAAAAAAAAAGAGAACGAAACTACGGCGGAAGATTCCGATAGTAATTTAACAAATAAACCTGCCGTTGAACTCTCCGAAGATGTTGTTTTTACACATCTGCACAATCATTCCAAATTTTCGGTACTACAGGCTACAGCCGGAGTAAAAGAATTAGTTAACAAAGCAAAAGAGCTGGAAATGCCGGCAGTTGCGTTGACGGATCTCGGCAATATGTACGGGGCATTTGCATTTACATCCGCAGCACATACGGCCGGAATTAAGCCCATCATTGGCTGTGAATTGTATTTGGTTGACGATCGAAACGCCAAGAAATTTACCCGTGAACATCGCGATCGCAGATTCCAGATTGTGATGCTGGCAAAAAATCTGAATGGCTATAAAAATCTTTCTAAAATATGTTCCATTGGTTTTACCGAAGGGTATTACTATAAATTTCCCCGAATCGATAAAGAAGTAATCAAGGAACATTCGGAGGATTTGATTTGCCTGAGTGGTGGAACTCGTGGCCTGCTGGGTGACCTGATTTTGAACAAAGGGGAAGAATATGCCGAGGAAGAACTGAAATGGTGGATGGATTTATTCGGCGACGACTTCTATCTCGAGGTAATTAATCATGGGTTGGATGAAGAGCAACGCATCAACGAAGTATTTCAGCAGTTTTCAAAGAAATATGGGGTAAAATTGGTTGCAACCAACAACACCTTTTATCTGGAGAAAAATGATGCTGAGGCACACGATGCATTAATTTGTATCGATGATGGAGCATTAAAAAGTACGCCGATTGGTCGTGGACGCGAATTTCGATATGGGTTTCCAAATCAGGAGTTTTGGTTTAAAGACACCAAAACAATGATCGAATTGTTTCCTGAAATGCCTGAAGCGGTTGCCAATACGCAGGAAATCGTCGACAAAATTGAAGAGATCAAATTAGCTCGTGAAGTAATTCTCCCAAAATTTGAAATTCCATCCGAGTTTAACTCAGAAGACGATTATCTCCGGCATTTGACCTACGAGGGAGCCAAGCCGCGCTATCCTGAAATGACACAGGAAATCAAGGATCGGATTGAGTTGGAGTTGGGGATTATCAAAGACATGGGATTCCCTGGGTATTTCCTCATTGTACAGGATTTCATCGCCGCAGCCAGAGAGATGGGTGTGTATGTTGGTCCGGGACGTGGATCGGCCGCCGGATCGGTGGTTGCTTACTGCACAGGAATTACCAACATCGATCCATTGAAATACGATCTGCTTTTTGAACGATTTTTGAATCCGGAGCGAATTTCAATGCCTGATATTGATATCGATTTTGATGATGATGGTCGTGCCCGAGTGATCGATTATGTAGTGGATAAATACGGAAAAGATCAGGTGGCTCACATTATTACCTTTGGTTCGATGGCTGCACGTTCCTCGGTCCGAGACGTTGCTCGAGTATTGGATTTGCCACTTTCAGATGCTGATCGAATTGCCAAATTAGTGCCGGAACGCCCGGGAACTTCACTAGACGATGCGTTTTCGGAAGTGAAAGAATTGCGGGAAATTAAAGAAGGCGAGGGATTAGAAGCAGAGACCCTTCGAATGGCCCATGTATTGGAAGGATCTGTTCGAAATACCGGAATTCATGCTGCTGGAATTATCATCGCGCCGGATAATCTCACAGAATACATCCCGGTAACTACTGCTAAAGATGCTGACCTGACTGTCACCCAGTTTGATGGGAGCGTGATCGAAAATGCCGGAATGCTGAAAATGGATTTTCTTGGTTTAAAAACCTTATCCATCCTAAAAACAGCCATAGGCTATGTAAAGGAAAATTACGGCAAAGAATACGATCTGGATGATATTCCTCTGGATGATGAAAAAACTTATCGATTGTATCAAAGAGGAGGGACACTCGGAACGTTTCAGTTTGAGAGTGAAGGGATGCGGAAATATCTCAAGGATTTGAAGCCAACCGATATCAACGATTTGATTGCAATGAACGCTTTATACCGGCCCGGACCGATGCAGTTCATTCCCGATTACATCCGCAGGAAACATGGTGAGGAAAAAGCGGAATATGATCATGAACTGATTCATGATATTCTGGAACCCACATATGGAATTATGATCTATCAGGAGCAGATCATGAATGTGGCGCAGAAACTCGCCGGGTATACATTAGGAGGTGCCGATTTACTACGTCGTGCGATGGGGAAGAAAAAGCGCGAGGTAATGGAGAAAGAGAAACCGAAGTTCATCGAAGGTGCCAAAAATAATGGCGTTGATGAAACAACGGCGAAAGCGATTTTCGAAAAAATGGAGATGTTCGCCAGCTACGGTTTTAATAAATCGCACTCTGCCGCTTACTCGGTAGTGGCCTATCATACCATGTATTTCAAGGCGAATTATCCGGCTGAATATATGGCTGCGGTGATGAGCCATAACATGAACGACATCAAAAAAGTGGCTGCATTTATTGAAGAATGCCAAAAAATGGGCATCCCTGTTGATCCACCAAATATCAACACAGCACGAGGGAAGTTTGTATCTAAAGATGGGCATGTTCAATATGGAATGAGCGCCATTAAAGGTGTGGGTTCAAGTGCGATCGCTCATATTGTGGAAGAGCGCGAAAAAAATGGATTATTCCAGAGTGTGTTTGATTTTGCCTCTCGAATCGATTCTCGAGTGTGTACCAAGAAAACGATGGAAAGTTTAATTCAATCTGGTGCTTTTGATACACTGAATGATCATAGAGCAGAACTGTTAATGGGCATCGAAGATATTCTGGCATATGCGCATCGAAAGCAGGAAGAGGCGCGGTTAAATCAGGTGAATCTATTTGGCGGTGCTGGTGGCGGTGGGATTTTACAGGAGCCAAAGTTAAAACCAGTTCCGAAATGGAGTAGTATTGAGCGTTTGAACAAAGAGCGTGAGTTAATTGGATTCTATTTAAGCGGACATCCTTTGAATAAGTACAAAGAAGATATCCGTTTGTTTGGAAAACAGAACTTAACGGAAGAGTGCCTATCTAAACTGCAGCATGACTCTGAACTTCGATTTATTGCCATTATCACCTCCAAACGCCAGGCGGTTGATAAGAAAGGGCGTCCCATTGCATTTTTGATGGTGGAGGATTTGTATTCATCCATCGAGGTGGCTGTGTTTAGCCGGGAGTTTGATAAGTTTGCCCCACTTATTGAAGTGGATAATGTGGTGTATATCACTGGTCGATACTCGAAAAGAGATCGAGGCAATAGTATGATTGTCACGAATATGGAGCGGATCGAAAATCTTCGGGAGAAATTTCAGGATAAACTTCGATTGAAACTAAATCTGAAAACCGAAGACTTATCGTCAAACGATCTCACCCAAATGGAAACTTTGTTTGAATTAAATAAAGGGACTACAATGGTAAAGTTGAACGTACATAGTGCAGAAGCAAACGGCCCAATTAAAATGAATTTGAGAAATTTTGTGGTAGATCCATCTGATGAGCTCTTAAATGGACTTCGTGATGTTTTAGGTGAGGATTCTGTTGAATTATTTCTTGCGGGGTAAACAAGCAAGTATAAGTGGTGACGATGTCGCCGATAATGAATAACAATGTGTACAAAGCCAAATTTCTTACGATATTTACCGTCGAAATTTGATAGAGTATTTTAAATAAACCATAGGTAACTATTATGTCGAAAACTGTTGAATTCACCGATGGCAACTTCGAGCAAGAAGTACTGCAATCTGAGCATCCTGTATTAGTTGATTTCTGGGCAGAGTGGTGCGGTCCTTGCCGTATGATTGGTCCAGTTGTAGAGGAAATGGCCGGTGAATATGAAGGCAAAGCAAAAATTGGAAAAGTAAATGTAGATTTGAATCCGGAAGTTTCTGTGAAATATGGAATTCGTTCTATTCCTGCTTTGTTGATTTTTAAGGATGGAGAAGTTGTAGATCAGATTATTGGTGCGGTTCCAAAAACACACCTTACTAAACAATTAGAGGCGCAGCTAAACTAAGCTTTTGCTTTTTTTCTGATATAGAAATTAAGCCGTTTTACGAAAGTGAAGCGGCTTTTTTTACATCAAAAAAACAAGCTCTTTTCTAGTGATTAAATCCCTACTCTGGGTAATGAAAAATCAACGGAAAAAATTTAAGCCTTCCCCAAAGCGATTTCATCCAAGAGGAATCACAATTCTATTCGAGGACCACGATATACTAGTTATAGAAAAGATTCATGGTTTACTTACCGTAGCCAATGCTAAAGAATCTGAAAATACAGTGTTTGCTTTACTTACAAACTATGTGAAAAAAGGGAATGCAAAGTCGAAGAGCGAACTATTTATAGTTCACCGATTGGACAGAGATACTTCGGGGATCATGATTTTTGCAAAAACACAAACTGCCAAAGAGTTTTTACAGGATCATTGGAAAGAAACTACAAAAACCTATTTCACGGTGGTGCATGGTATATTGGAAAAGAAATCGGGTATCATCAGTTCTTATTTAACCGAGAATAAAATTCATCGGGTGTATTCTACTAACGATCATGAGATTGGCAAACTTTCCAGAACCGAATACAAAGTGATCAAAGAATCGGAAAAGTACAGTCTGGTCGAGATTAATTTATTAACCGGACGGAAAAATCAAATACGAGTACATTTTTCGGAGAAAGGAAATCCTGTAGTAGGGGATAAAATGTATGGTGGAAAAGAAAAAGGAATTAAACGCCTAACACTTCATGCGGCTTCAATTACCATAACTCACCCAGAAACGAAAGAATTGATGAGCTTCAAAACAACAATGCCCGAGTATTTTTTGAAATTAGTTTCTTAAGGTAGATTAAATTTCAAAATCAAAGTTCTACCCTCATTCTGATATTCGACGCCATCAGCATATTCCTGCATTAAAAATACTCCGCGTCCGGAGGGTTTAAGTAGATTTTCTTCATCTAGAGGATTCGGTACATCATCCGGCACAAAACCCTCGCCTTCATCAGTGGTTGTAAAAATCAATTCTGAGTCACTTACCTCAGCTATAATCGTTGCTTTTTTTGAAGCATCTAGATCATTGCCATGAACAACAGCATTGGTTGCCGCTTCACTGACGGTGAGCATGAGTCGTGCATAGAACTCATCATCAAAGCCGAGTGCTAGCTGAAGGTCGTTGAGTAACCCTTCAACGCGTTCAAGTTCTTCGTAAGTAGATATCAGTTCGAGTTTAAATGAATTTTCCATACCAAAAATTATCGGCACAATACTATACTTTTAAAACTCCATTCACAAGCATAGAATTCAATATTCTGAGAAGGCGTTATAATAGAATAACGCTTAGTTAATGATAAATTAACATTGCCTGCCTATTATTTAAAGTTTTAATAAATGTGATCAACAAATAAATAAGTTCAATGGCAAACAATGATAATAACAAGGGGAATGGTAACGGCAATGGTACCAGTTTTGCAGAAAGCCTTATCCCAACAAGTTTCTTTCAGGTAATAAAGCAAGAACAGATTTTTGTAGGTTTAATTGGCCTTTTCTTTTTTGCAGCAGCAGTAGCTACCCCATATACACAAATTGCAATGTGGGTAGGTTTTATTTTTGCAGGGTATTCTGCAATTGCAAATGATTCCATTCAAACGATTGGAACTTTTCTAGCATCCAATCAGGATAAAAAATGGTGGGTACTTTGGTTATTCATCGGTGGAATTTTTCTGTTTGTAGTTACTCTTAGTTGGGTGCAATTTGATGGTGATGTAAGCTGGCAACGTTTATCGTCGAAGGGTTTTGATAAAGCACCTGAAAGCTTCACTTTCTTACAGGTAGCGGCACCAATTTTCTTGCTTATTCTAACCAGAATGAGAATGCCCGTTTCAACTACATTCTTGATTCTTAGTTGTTTTGCAACCGATGCCGCTGCTATCACCTCTGTACTTGGTAAGAGTTTAAGTGGATATGGATTAGCATTTATTCTAGGTCTTATTGTGTGGCTAGTAGTTACAAAAACTGTTGAAAAGAAATTTTCAAATACAAAAGCCCCAAAATATTGGTTGCCACTTCAATGGCTTACGTCGGGTACGCTATGGGGTGTTTGGATAATGCAAGATGCAGCAAATATTGCGGTTTATCTTCCGCGTTCCCTTGGATTCGGGGAGTTTGTTGGTTTTGCGGCCTTTATTTTCTTTGGACTTGGAATCCTTTTTTATCTAAGAGGCGACCGAATTCAGCAAATTGTAACCGAAAAATCACGAGTTACTGATATTCGATCTGCAACTATGATTGATTTCATTTATGCCATTCTGTTAGTGTATAAATTAACAATTAGTACCGTACCGATGAGTACTACGTGGGTTTTCTTAGGACTTTTGGCCGGTCGTGAAATTGGTATGAGTATCATGGATGCAGTTGGTGTGGGTAAGCCCCTTCCAAAAGTAATCAAGATCATCTTTAAGGATCTTTCATATGCACTCTTTGGGTTATTAGTATCAATTTTACTTGCTATCTCAATCAACGCTGACGTGAGAAACGAATTACTTGGCATGATTGGTATTTGATATTAAAGCCAAAATATATGATTATGAGGCGTACAGGCATTGGCTTGTACGCTTTTTTTATATCAACTCCATCCTGCGTTCTCTTCAAAAGAAATCATCTACATACCTTAAAACCCCAACTTCAAAAGGTTAATACGTAATGAACGCTAATGTACTTGTTCTGAATCAAGACTATCAACCGCTGAGTATATGCTCGGTGCAACGCTCGATGAAACTTATCTTTTTAGATAAAGCTGAATTATTACACGATGATCCTGAAAAAGAACTGAGAACCATTAGAAAGGCGTATCAATTTCCATCTGTAATTCGATTGAGAAATTATATCAGAATACCTTATAGCAAGGTGGTTTTATCACGAAGAAATATTATGCGCCGAGATAATTTCACCTGCATGTACTGCGGAAAAAAGTCTGATCTGACCATCGATCATGTGATTCCTAAAAGTAGGGGTGGGAAAGATGTTTGGGAAAACCTCACAACTGCCTGTGAAAAATGTAATGTGAAAAAGGGAAGTAAAACCCCAAAAGAGGTAAATATGCCTCTTGATAAAAAGCCTTATCGTCCGGTACCAATTACATTTTTCCGTGATTACAATGGGAATGTTCAGGAACCCTGGAAGCCTTATTTGTACATGACCTAGTTAGTTGACGTTTTTCTTTTTGTGGCGGAATGTAACTATTACTGAAATCAAGAAACTTGATACTATATATCCAATTGTTACATAAGTGATTTTTTTAAAAAGAGCGGAATCACTAGCATCATTAATGAAATTGAGATCAACATTTCCGGAAAGAAAAAAACCAATCGGAAACCATAGTAGGCTAAGTACTATAGATATCAAGTTTAGAGTTCTGAACCCTTTTTTATTCTGAAAAAGGAGCATTGATAAAAAAGGAAAAGAAATAAGACCAAATGGAATTAAAAGATTGCCAATCGGAACTAATCCAAAGAAATTCATTTCTAAATAGCTTGCACCAAAATAGAATGAGATTATTGTGAAGCAGATAATAAGTGCCAGTAATCCGATTAACAGATGTTTTGATTTCACAAGTGGAAGCTAGTTAAAGACCAACGGTACATATCCTTGATGTACATACGTGGTGTACGTTGTAAGCATTGATAAAGCTACAATAACTTCTTCATTTATTTCATCGCGTGCATATTGTCGTGATAACAACGATTGGCCACAAACATAAACTCGGGCACCCGCTTCTTTAAGTGCCGTTATCAATGCGATATTAGGGTTGTCCAGCTCATATCTTTTTTGATAGGCATCATTATCTATAATTACATCGGTAGCACTGCCATGCACTACCACGGCAACATCCAGATTTTCAGGTCTGACTCCGCCAAGTCCGTGAAGATTCATTAAACGAGCTACATTATTCAATCCCTGATTGATACTTTCCTTATCTCGTTGCAGTGTTTTTAAATCAATAACAATGTTATATGTCATTTCAGAATCAAGTTCTGTAGCACCTTCAATTTCATAAATGCCACCAAAGTCTTTTACAATAGGAAATTGAGCCACCTGAGCTTTTGCTGAAATGGTTATCAAGGCTACAAAAAAGAATAAGAGAAAACGTTTCATTAATTATCGAATTAGTTCATCGGTTTGCAAGTGAAGCTATGGCAAAAACCGGTCATAAAAAAAGCCGGCTAATGCTGCCAGCTGTTTTAGTTTCAAGTAACTCCTACAAATATAAGGCACAGAGCCTACCGTTTCCAAATGAAATTGCAAATGTATAATTAATGATAACCTGTAATAAATAATTCTAGGCTATTCTAGCAATAAGAATAGTATTAGTGTTCTTAAAGACGCTTAAAAATCACTCAAATTGGATGTCATCCAGATAGAAAGTAACAGGTATTCCCGGACTTCCGAGCGTCCAGTAGAAGGGAGTTTTAATTCGGCTTAAGTCCTGACCCTTTAGATCAATCGTATATTGTTTCCATTCGTCTGAGAGTTTTACATCCTTCAACTCAGCAAAAGCAGTGTCAAAATATTCCCGATCTTGTTTTAATATCCCAACACCAAAAGATACTTTTTCTCCACCTTTTGCTCCTTTTGCCCAAAAAGTGAGCTTTTCAGCACCAGTTAAATCATATCCACCAGGTTGTTCGCCCCAGTCATTACTTGGATGCTGCCAGGTAACACCAACCCAATTGTCATAAGCACGGTAATAAATTTTCATTGCTTTCTCACCAGAATGTGTTGTTTCAGTAAACTCCCAATCCATTTCTAGTTTTTCTGCATTTCCCATCCATCCCGATGGTGTCCATGGTTGGGGTGCATTATCTGCGAAAACTGTAACAGGCAATTTGAGTCGGGTTTGTGAGGACTCGATATTAGAATTAGCAGGAATTTCATTCACCTTAAAAGGAATATTTGCAACAGCTGCAGCTCCTTTTCCATCATTTATAGCAACATACACACGATAAATCCCTTCTTTTGGTGCAGTTAATGTTGCTCCATTTAAAGTAGATTCAGTTATTATTCCATCAAGTTCCATTGGAACCGCCTGTGCATCACCCCCGGTAAAATATTCAGCTGCTTCTCCAAGAACAGTCCATTCAACTGATAACTCGTCTTCATCGGGATCAGAGACTTCCAATACGATGTTAATTTGATCCCCTGAATTCACAATATTTGAACCTATCAATTCAAACCGCTCAATTTCTGGTGATAAGTTTTCCGGTTTTTCACCTGTCCAAATTTCAGTCATTACATCAACGGCACCTAACTTTTCACCAGTCGGTAAAAACATACCAAACCAGGTGGCGGTAGCTTCCATTTTATATCCCCAGATAAATGCAAATCCACCTAAACAAACTTCAGATTGATTTTGACATCCATTGATGTAAGCATCTCTATACACATTTGCCTTTTGTGTACTGGTTAATTCAAGAGGTGCGCCAAATGAGTTTGAACCTACTTCCCAGGTACCTGGTGGACCAAATTCAGTGATAATAACTGGTTTGGTTCCACCGGCTGCTTTGTAACGTTCAATTAACGACGGAAAGCCACCATAAGAGTTTACACCATGAATATCGATGGCGCTTGCAATGTTATTTATTGATTCGATTCGACCTCCGCCTATTTCTGCAGTAACAGTCATTGTTGGGTGATTTGGATCAACTTCTTTGATCATTAAGGCGATATCCTGAACGTGCTGCCAGATTTTTGGATTATCACCCGAATCAAATCCTTCCATCTCATTACCAATTCCCCACATTAGTACAGCCGGGTGATCTTTGTATTTCAGCACATCTCGTTTTACACGATCAAACTGCTCTTGCACCATTTCTTCATTGCTGTAATCAAAACCGTGGCGTTCATGACCAAGCCAATGACCTACAACTACTGCCAAACCCAATTCATGCGCCTCATCAAGTTGATCCATTAAATCGTCGCCAACTCCCCATGTTCTCGTTGCATTTCCTCCAGATTCAACTAATAATTCCCATGCATTCTCGCCACCTGCTCCTTTCAATTCGAAAGGTTCACCACCTCGCAGAAGCTGCCAGCCGTTCTCAGTTTGAACTAATTCGACGGGGATAGGTTGAGCTTGAGTTAGAGTTGCCATCAGTACAAATGCGAGTGATAAAAGGAGAGATTTCATGCTGTTGATTTTGAAATAAGTTGAAAGAATAAACTAGTTCAAAATCGCGAGATTTGGAAAGGATTATTTAGCTCTGGTGCATGATTTCTTTGGCTTTTTGTGCGATTTTATTATCAAGTAGAACAGACATCGCTTCAATAATTTCTTCTGGGGCACCTTTAATTTTCATTTCATCAACCAAAGAATTCAAGGCTGATTTACGATGAAAAGGTTCAAGTGAAAGGATAAATGATAATTGTTCAAATATGTCAAGTTCCTCATGAGCTAATTGGAGTAGATAAACTAACGATTCACTTGCTTCCATAATGTGCTAAAAAAACAAAATCAATTTCTTATCAGCAAACATCAAGTGAGACTATCCCTCAAATAACGAATAACAATGAAGCCATCACGAACCAGAATTAAAAAAGCTGTATCTTTGCTCGCTAATCCAGATGTAAGAAAACCATGAGTAAAAAAGGTAGAGTATTAGTGGCGATGAGTGGAGGAGTAGATTCCTCCGTTGCTGCAGTGATGCTCCACGAACAAGGCTATGAGGTGATTGGTATCACCATGAAAACCTGGGACTATCACCGAAGTGGTGGCAGTAATGGGAAAGAAACGGGTTGTTGCACGGTAGAGAGTATGAACGATGCCCGTCACATTGCCGTGAATCTTGGTTTCAAACATTTTATCGTGGATATACGCGAAGAATTTGGCGATTGGGTAATCGATCGTTTTGTAGATGACTATTTGGGTGGAAGAACTCCAAATCCATGTGTGCTTTGCAATACGCACATTAAGTGGGCAGCACTCTTAAAACGTGCCGATAATTTAGGTTGTGATTATATTTCTACAGGCCATTATGCACGAGTTCGTGAAGAAAATGGTCGGTTTTTGATTTCCCGTGGATTAGATCCCCGAAAAGATCAATCCTATGCGTTATGGGGAGTTGCTCAGGAACATTTAGCACGCACAATTTTTCCATTAGGCGGATACTCAAAAACAGAAATCCGTCAAATAGCAGAAGATCATGGGTTATTAAACGTGGCAAACAAGCCCGATTCGTATGAAATCTGTTTTGTACCGGACGATGATTATCGCCGATTTTTACGGGATAAAAAACCAGATGTAATCAAAGAATTGAAAGGCGGTAAGTTCGTTGATAAAGATGGAAATATTCTTGGTGAGCATGAAGGGTATCCATTTTATACAATCGGCCAACGACGTGGTTTAAATTTACCAATGGGTAAACCTGTGTATGTAACACATATCAATCCCTTTTCTAACACTATCACAATTGGGGAAAAAGGTGATTTGGTAAGTTCCACGCTCATCGCAAAAGAGTTGAATTTGATTAAATATGACCGAATTCCTGATGGTGGGATGGACATCATCGGTGCAATACGTTACAATGATGAAGGTGCTCATGGAACTATCGAGCAAACTGGTGATGACGAAGTAAAAGTTCATTTTCCTGCAGGTCGTGAAGCGATTACACCAGGACAAGCTGTGGTTTGTTACGAAGGCAATGATGTTGTTGCCGGTGGCTGGATCAAAAAAGTGAATGTTGGCTTCGAAGATTTAATTACTGCTTAATACGAAACAAGAGTTGCCAATCGTTCGTTAAAGCGACAGAATTATCAATCAAATTCAGGATTTATGAAGTTTCCCAAAATTCTTTTCGGAATGGCCATCATGGCGCTGTTAACAATATCGCAGGTAGCGAATGCGCAGTTTGAAGGGCAGATCAGCATGAATGTATACTCGTATGACAATGGCGTGCAAGGTGATGCTGAAGTTTTAAACCTATATACCACTCAAGAACGAATTTTGATAAAGGGCGAGGATGTAATCAATATTTCCGATGGAATGATGGAAGCATCCGGAATCCTGATCCGATCTGATATGCGCGATTTTGTAATCATGATGGGAGAAAAAGAAGCTCTACGATTTACGAAAGAAGAGCTTGAAGGAATGTTCTCCATGATCAGCATGATGAGTGGTGGTGAGCCTGAAGTAGAAGGAGTTGAAAACTATTGGTATACCAACGAAATTCGAACTATCGAGGGTTTAAAAACTACCGAACTTCGCGTACAAAGTGATGAAGAAAAGAATTCATATATGTCAATTTGGTTAACCAATGATTTAGACATTGATTGGGGAATGTTGACGGAATCATGGAGCAATGTGCCCGGTTCAATGTCCAAGTCTGTTAATCAAATGACTCAGGAATTCAAATCACGCAACTTTCCGATGTTAATTGAGGTTACAGACAAAGGAAAAACTGAGACGTTATTTGAAGTAACAAAAGTAAAGAAATCCAGAATTGCTAAAGATATGGTAGAAATGCCCGCCGGACTTGAATTAATAAGCCTTCAGGAAATGATAATGAAGGCAATGATGAGCAATTAAGACTATTGATCAAGAGAGATGAAAAAGCCGGCCAAAGTGCCGGCTTTTTTTATGTCATTTATTTAATCAACGTCATACGTTTTGTGATCGTACTATTTCCCGAAGTTAATCGATAAATGTAGATTCCACTGGCCAATGCACTTGCGTCAAATTGCACAGTATGCTGACCTGCCGTAAATCGATTATTTGCAATAGTTGCCACTTCTTGTCCAATCAAACTATATATTTTTATCGTTGCATTACCAGATTCGGCAAGACTGAAGGTAATATTTGTTGATGGATTGAAGGGGTTTGGATAGTTTTGCTCTAGCTTAAATGATTCAACGGTTCCAAAGCTATCTTCTTCATTGGATACCACAGTTCCGCGTTCCAAATTAGCTGATTTAGGTGCACTTGCTGTCTGGTTACTACCATCGCTCGCCAAAACTCTGTGATACACAGTTGCTGTTGTACCAATCGAAACTCCAAGATCTGCAAGCAATGCGTCAAGAGTGGCAAAGTCTGCCATGAATGAAGTTTCTGCACCAACATTTGCATTTACTACTATGTTAGTAAATAATGAGTCGGTTGCTAGCTGCCAAATGTATGCAAGTTCATTCTCGTCGTTTGATGTAGACCAGGTTGCTTCAAACATGGTTGAACTGCTCCCAGTAATCGATAAAGTCGCTCCTTCTGAAGGAGATATGATTTCTGAGGAATCAGGAAACATATTATCAGCAAAAAGAAGCTGTCCACGTAATTCACCTGAGCCAAATGCTGAAGAATGAATATTCGCATAAAAGCCTTCATCAAAAAGAGTAGCAAGTTGTTCTTCGGTGAGCTCAAAAGTGTTCATTGCAGCAGTGTACGTACCTGCTGTATCCTGATCGATTGTTGTATTAATTAACACTGAAACTCCACCGTTTGCTGCCACAGATCCATCATGTAAATGAGCTCCACCAGCTATTTCAGTATCAATTGCTCCACTAAGGCCGGTAAATCCACCTATAACAGTTGCAATGTTTCCATTTACCTCAACATTCAATTTCCCCATGGCATTGGTAACAATTGGCTGTACTTCATTAACACCGGAGAGTGTTGTTTTAAAATATGCAGTAGCCTCAGCAAGTAACTGACCACGTAATTCACCACCACCATTTTCCTTAGTGTGGATATTTAAGTAGTAATTTCTAGCCATTATTTCGGCTTTTTGCTCTGCTGTAAGTTCAAATGCATTTTCTGTTGCCATGTAAGAACCAGATCTTAAATCAGCGGCTACATCAGCATTTAATATAAATTGAACACCACCATTTGTGCCGGCATGTGCATTGTGTAAATGCGAACCACCCGCTACTTCGGCGTCAAAATCTGAGCTCAGATTTGAAAAAGATCCTGTGAGGAACAGAGAATCGCCATGAATTTCTGCTAAAATTGCTCCTGATGCACCTGTTTTCACACTTGGCACTTCTGCAGTACCGGAGAGTGAGGCATAAAATGCTGCGGTAACAGGAGGTGTAACTTGTCCACGAAGTTCACCACCGCCATAATTTGCAGTATGTACATTTACGTACATTTCTCGATTCATCAATGCCATTTTTTGTTCTGCATTAACTAAGAATCTATTATCAGCAGCGTGAAATACACCTGATAAAGCATCATCACCTGTATCAACAGTAAGTGCAAAGGCAACGCCGCCATTGCTTCCCGCTGCAGCCAAATGTAAGTGTGACGCGGCGAAGTCACTACTTAGGTTAGAGAACGACCCTGATAGAAAAAGAGAATCGCCATTAACTTGAAATACAAGGCCACCATAAGCCATAGTTTTAGCAGCAGGCACCTCAAAAGCACCGGATAAATTCGTTCGGAAATATGCATCTGCTTTCTGCACTAATTGTCCTCGTAGCTCACCACCTGCAAAAGTTGAGGAGTGAATGTTGATATACATTCCCTGTGCTTCGAGCATAGTTTGTTGTTCTGCAGTTAATTGAAAAGTGTTGTTAGCTGCTTCGAATGTACCACTTGTATTATCTGCATTGATGGTTGGTGACAATGCTACTACAACGCCGCCAGACTGGCCTGCCATACCTGAATGTATGTGTGATGCCGCATAATCGCCGCTTAAATTCTCAAACATTCCTTGAACAACAAGTTCACTGCCGTTTAGCGTCGCAGTAACCATACCACTAGCAGAAGTAACAATCGAAGGAACTTCGTTGCTTCCACTTAGTTGAGCTACAAAATCGGTTGTTACATTTGCAATAAGTTGACCCCGTAACTCACCTGAACCAAAATTGGCAGAATGAATATTAATGTATAACCCTTCATTATTTAAGAGGTCAACTTGCTCTGCTGTTAAAGTGAACATATTGTTCGATGCAGTGTAGCTTCCGCTGATGTTATCCGCATTAATATCTGCCGAAAGTGCGGTTAGAACGCCACCATTTTCACCGGCAGCTCCGATATGTATGTGTGAGGCAGCATAGTCGGAAGACAAATTTTCGAAAGAGCCTTCAATAGAAAGTTGATCACCGTTTAAGGTGGCCGTAATTAAACCGCTGGCTGATGTTTCAATAGCGGGAACTTCGTTAGTACCGCTTAGTTGTGCTGTATATTCAGTTTGGGCTTGTGCCAGGGAAGTCATCCCGAATAGCATCAAACTACATACTGAAACAATAGATAGTATCTGTTTTGTCAATTTCATGAGTTTTTAAATGAATTTTCTAATTAGAACCCAATTGGGTTGTTCTGTGTAGGAATACGCAGACTCTTGATGATTGGATTGGTACTATAAAAGAAAAAAAGCACTTATCGTTCGATAAGTGCCTATAAATCAATTATTAAGTCAAATAAAATGTTGTGTAGCAGTGGGTTAGTTCATTGCACCAAGCATGAAAATATCACCTGTTGGTTGAGCAGATCCACCACTAGGTTCCAGAGAAATTGCAAATGCTCCCTGATTAGCTTCATTATTCAAATTCTCGATCGTAAAGAAATCGTCTCTATCCTGATCTCGTACTGAGAAAATTCCGGCGCTAATGGGTTGGTTATCTAGAATAAACCAAAGTTGATAGTCTCGAGTTATTGGGATTTCTGGAAGGTTGGCTACTTGTAACAGTGCTCGACCGTTATCTTTATCCCAAACCACTTTACCGTACCCTTCTGGATTAACATCAAGACCATCCATCAAAATGAGATCAACATCTCTTGCTTCTAAAATGGTAAGCAAAGCCTCTTTTCGTTCAACTTCTGTTTCGAGTAATTCAATTCGGGTGTTTTGGTCACTAATTATTTCGTCTTTCGAGGATAAGTTTTCTGTCAATCGTTGATTGTAAGTGAAGAGGGCAATCGTCGATATCAACAGAATGAAAGAAGCCGCTATGCTGAATCTTGGTAAAGAAATATTGAAGATTTTGGCCCCTTGTTTTCTTTCAACCGATGCCCAAGCCATGTTCATCAGTTTTTGCCTCACGTGAGTACCCGGTTTCATTGGATTAGAAACTAACGCCAGTTCAGCGGCAATTTCTTTCATTTCATTATGTAGCAAAAGCTCGGTGTCGGATGCATTCTCTAGAATTTTCTCAAATTCCTGCTCCTCAACTTCTGAAAGTGAACCAAGAACTGAAGCAGCACTGTAAAAATCAAAATCTTTTTCATTAGCAGCCATAATTAAGCCTCCTCTCTTAAGAGTGATTTAAGTTTTATCATTGCATCCCGCATTCTGGTTTTTATGGTGCCAAGTGGTACATCAAATTGTTCTGAGATCTCAGACTGACTTTTCCCTTCGAAATAAGCGACTAAAATCACTTGGCGTTGTTTTTCAGATAATTGATCCATGGCATTTTTAACTTTTTCCGCTCGTTCGTTTAAGATGGTATCCTCAAGGGGATTTCGTTCGTTGGAATACAAATAAATATGAGTGTCTTCATCATCTAAACTGGTGTTTTGCTTGCTTTGTTCTTTATAAACCTTTGATCGTAACCGATCGATAGCTTTATTTCGAGTTAATGTGCAAATCCAGGTGTAACCCGAACCTGACTTCTCATCAAATAAGTGCGATTTCTCCCAAATGGTCGTAAATACTTCTTGTAGTAAATCTTCAGATTCCGTTCGTTTTTTTAGAATCGATAGGATTAAACCAAACAAGAACGAATTATAATGATCGTATAATTCACCCAAGGCATTTGGATCTCTCGCTGCAATTCGCTGTAATAAAGAACGATCTCTTTGTTCATTTTTTACCAGAACTTCACCGGCAAGTGAGATAAAAAAATAGAGCATATATGGCTATTTACTTTGGATTACGTAACACGGTTGATTATGGATTGCCTTCATGATAATAAAGTGATTAAATCTTCAACATTCCCAACTGGCTGATCGCATGAATAATTTTTGCAAGAATAAATTTGAGCGTGTCCGTTTTTCGGATTCTGCACTTTTGTAAATGGAGAAATAGAATCCAATGGCATTTCGGCTTCTTTCCATAAAATAATTTTACTGGGAAGAAACTCGGTTTGCAGAAACTCTTTAATCTGCGTCGAATCTTGATCACCAACTGCTACCACAATTTCACCAGAATTATGATGTAAAAATTGAAGTGCAATCATTCCCATTGTGATACTCGACCCATTCCGAATTAAATCGGCAGAAAAGAACTCACCAATATCTTGAGCTTTATCCTCATAAACTTGTTTTCCGGTAATTCTCCCAAGCCTGGTTAAACAAAACAGTCCCACCGAATTGGCGGAAGGAATCGCTCCGTCATAAATCTGTTTTTGTAGTCCTAATGGTTGATCGGAATTTTCTGGGGTTAAGAAAAAACCACCATTCTCAGGATCCCAAAATCTCGAAATAATAGAATCCATATGTGTAATTGCCTGCTCCAAATAATCAGGATTAAAAGTAGCCTGATATAATTCCAGGCTAGCCCAGATTACATTCAAAATATCATCAGAAAACGCCGGGATGGCAGCTTCTCCATCTTTATAACGATGCATCAAATCCTGATCCAAGAACAGGTTTTCTTGTATGAATCCAAAAGCTTTCTCTGCATTAAGTACTAACTCTTGATCTTGAAAGACTGCACCGGCTTTTGCAAGGGCTGCAATCATAAGCGCATTCCAATCCGTTAAAACTTTGTCATCCAATAATGGTCGGATTCTACCCGAGCGTTCTTCGAAAAGTTTACTTCTGATTTCCGTCCAGATTTTGGTTTTAGTAGGTTCAAGTGGTTGATCAAGATGTAGAATATTTTGACGCGTCCTTTTACGAGTGGCTTCATCTTCAAAATTTCCCTCATCATCAACACCAAAGTGTTGTTCAACAAAGTCATAGTTCTTTAGAAGCGTTTCGCGTAATTCATCCGCTTCCCACACATAAAATTTCCCTTCTTCACCTTCACTATCTGCGTCTTCAGCCGAGTAAAAAGCTCCATCGTCACTGGTTAGGTCTCGCATCACATATTCTGTGATTTCATAAACTGTTTGTTTAAACAAGGGGTTTTTTGTGATTTGCCAACCTTCGGTATAGGCCATTATCATCAGTGCCTGGTCGTACAGCATTTTTTCGAAATGGGGGAGTAGCCACTCGGCATCTGTCGAGTAGCGATGAAACCCAAACCCAACATGATCCCATAAACCACCACATCGCATTTTAATAAGGGTTTTATGTACGGAATCAAGAAAGCGCTGGTCTTTTGTGTGATGAAATTGACGCAGCAAAAACATCAAATTATGTGGTGATGGAAATTTCGGTGCCCCACCGAATCCACCATGATGTTGATCGAAGTTTTGCATGAGCTGTTCTGCTGCGAAATCGATAGCTTCAGTTCCGGGAAATCTACCACTTGTAAACTCTTGAGATTGACTAAACCCTTTTTTTATTTGTTCAACGGCTTTTGAAATCCGTTCGGGTTCATTTTTCCACATACCTAAAACTCCGGGTATAAGTTGCCGCATGCCAATTCTATTAAATCTGGCTTCTTTGGGAACGTACGTTGAAGCAAAAAATGGTTCCTTTTCCGCGTTCATCACTATTGATAACGGCCACCCACCCTGACCGTTAATCAACTGGCACACAGTCATGTACGTAGCATCGATATCAGGGCGTTCTTCTCGATCCACTTTTACATTGATGAAAGCCTCATTCATCATTTTGGCGATATCATCATCCTCAAAGCTCTCATGTTCCATTACATGACACCAGTGGCATGTTGCGTACCCGATCGATAAAAAGATTGGCTTATTTTGCTTTTTTGCTTCCTCAAAAGCTTCATCACCCCATGGATACCAATCAACAGGATTATGCTGATGCTGTAATAGATACGGACTTTTTTCTTTGGCTAATCTATTTGGCACTAATCAATATCTTTTTTGAAACGTTGGGAATAATCAACAATAAAGCGTTCGTATGGCGTTTCCATCAAAGGAGATGATATCAGGAAATCTGCTGAACTTCTATTTGTTGCAATTGGGATATTATACAAAACCCCAATTCTAAGTAAAGCCTTCACATCTACATCATGAGGTTGAGCCATGAGTGGATCCCAAAAGAAGATCATCAAATCAATCTCGTTCTCAATAATAGCTGTTCCAATTTGAAGATCACCACCAAGGGGTCCACTTTTAAAAGTGAAAACGGGTTGACGCAGTCGTTCAGAGGCCATTGCCCCGGTAGTTCCGGTACCAAATAAATTATGGTTTGATAATCGTTCTCGGTTATACTCGGCCCAATCAAGTAAATCCAGTTTTCTATGATCGTGGGCGATTAGTGCAATATTCTTTTTGGGGCGCATTGGAATAGTTGAATGCGCGATACTAGCTGGTTTGTCTTTTATACTCATCTGAATTTAATTTTCAGATAAAGTACGAAGCTTTAACCATAACTGATGCTAAAGAACCGTTAAACTACCAGGCGGAGCGGTGGGCGTTCTAAACGAATTTGTTTTACTTTAAACTCTTCGTCTTTGAATCCTTTCAATTCAATTTGCTCTTCTTTTACAAAAAGTGTTTCTCTCTTCTTTTTCAAATAAAGTTGAACGTCAGGGTGGTCGAAAACGGCCTCTGATATGATAATTTCTTTTTCTTTAGCAATGTCAACCAATCGGGCTGCGATGTTTACGGTAGTTCCGAAATAATCGGTACGATCATTTAAATTTACAGTGGTACAATCACCAAAATGAATACCTGCCTTAATTTTAAACGAGTCACCAATTCCTGTAGACCCTGTAAATATCTGCTGAATTCGCTCCACAGCTTTTAGGGCAGAGACAGGTTCTCTAAACACAGCCATTACCGAATCGCCTATAGTTTTTACAATCCCACCGCGTTCTTCGGCAATAATTTGCTGAATAATTTTGAAGTGCGACATCACCCGACCGATAGCAAATTCATCACCCTCTGTTCTATAAAGTTCGGTTGAATTCATCAAATCAGTAAACAACATGGTAACACCACTTGCCTTCGCGTTTGTGCCTTCTTTTAATACCTCTCGTGGGAAAAGTGATCGGAAATCGTGAGCAGAACCAACTTCGCTGGCGTATGTGGCTTCTTCTTTCCAGTCTTTCTTTTCGATAAAACAAACCTGCTTTTTCGAGGAGTTATTTGCGATCGTAATATTAGGGTTGGTTGATACTTCTACTTCCTGGCCGTTAAAATCTTCGTCGGTTAGATATAATGAAAATGTGTCAATGCCATCTTCTCTTGCGTGAAGCACTAAATGCCCTTTATGATTATGACTTTTAAACAGGTAGGTGCCTTCCTCTAACTTTACATCCAGATACTTTTTACCACCAATTTTTAAGTAATGCTGCGAAACTTTATGTGAGGTAGCAGAGGGCTCCCCAAAGGAATACTTTCGATGAGAAATCTTACGAATTAGTGGATGTGGGGTGAAAACCATGTGCGTGTTGGTGTTGAAATCCATTTCGAAATCCAGATCGCACTCTTCACAATAATGATTGGTTCTGATTTCAGTTAATTTTCGCACGGTATTCTTAGGTGCTTTGCAATTCGGGCAGCATACATCCCAATTGAAATCAAGGAAATCCAGTTTGGAAGCATGAAGAAAGACGTTAAGTACGGAGTATTTTTTTTCGCCCCAATATTCGGCCAAATGAAATGGATGGATACGCACTAAATCTTCATCATCTGCTTTTTTTATAAATTGAACCAGATGATTAACTATCCGCTTACGTTTGGTTTGCTCAATTAAAGTCTTAGTAATCTTGTTAATTCTAGCATCAGCTCCCCGAACAAGAGGTTTGTATGAATTGATTTCGTATCTGAGGAGTTGGTTGCCCGCACACTTATCATAATCCCGCATCAATCTAAAATATCGCGACCTAATAATCCGATCGATATATAATTTAGTTAGAAAAAATAGGCGTTTATTTGATGGAGTTACCCACAGCTTTGTATTAATCAATGTGCCTTCTTCGTTAGGCACAAGTTCAACCTGGTATTTGAGCTGCCTAATCACCCCAACTTTATAATTACGAATGGTTCCATATCGATACGGCTTTTCCCAAAAATAGGGTTCTTGTTCCCACAATGAATAAGAACTTAATCGAGAATTTGTGACCTCAATAAATCCTTTTGGAGCAGAGCGGGTTAGTTGAGTTCGCTTTACAGAAGGGGTACCTAATAACCGAAAGATCTGATTCGTATCGGAAACAAATGGCCATAAATCCTCAGGGGTAGAGGCAAGCTGAATTGACCAGGTAAATAAATGTAGATGTCCTTCTTCTTTCAAAATTGGTTACGCTACTTAAATTCTCAACCCTTATCTTTAGTGCTGTTTTGAAGAGATGATCTTCATGGTAGTGTTACACAATTTTAATATAACTAAACAATGGCAATAGAAAGAACTTTAACTATCCTTAAACCTGACTGTGTTCGCAAAGGACTTATAGGAGAGGTAACTAAAAGAATCCAAGATGCTGGTTTTAAAATCCTTGCAATGAAGCTTACCCGCCTAACAGAGGAAACAGCAGGTGGTTTTTATGCAGTACATAAAGAACGTCCATTTTTTGGAGAACTTGTAGAATTCATGAGTAGCGGTGCGTGTGTTCCAATGATACTTGAAAAAGAAAATGCGATCTTAGATTTCAGAACACTTATTGGGGCTACGAATCCTGTAGAAGCCGAGCCAGGTACAATCCGTGCGGATTTTGCTGATAGCGTTGGTGAAAATATCGTACATGGTTCAGACTCCGTAGAAAATGGGAAGATCGAAGCAGCCTACTTTTTTGCAGAATCGGAAGTTGTAGCAAACAATAGCTAATTCCGCTCGAACATTTTATTAAGCCTTGCACTAGAACAGTGGAAGGCTTTTTTTTGATCTATGATTTACAGACATCTTATTTTCATATTTATTTTAAGCACTTCCATAATGTGCGAAGCTTCCATAGATCAGGATAAAGTTGTGCAAACCGGCGCTGAAGTCCTGCTAGAGTATCACCTCGAAGAATTGGAAGGCAGAAATATTGGCTTAGTAATGAACCCAACTGCTCGAGTGGGTAAGGTGCATGTATTAGATACTTTGCTTACGCTAGGTGTTAATATTAATGCTTTGTATTCACCAGAACATGGATTCCGCGGTGAATTTTCTGATGGCGAAATTATCGAAGATGGGATTGATCAACAGACTGGCTTACTTGTTTACTCTCTCTATGGCGAAACCAAAAAACCAACTCCTGAAATGCTCGAAGATATAGACCTGCTAATTTTTGATATGCAGGATGTTGGAGCTCGCTTCTATACATTTAATTCTACTATGAGATATCTGATTGAGGCAGCATCTGAAGCTGACATCGAAGTTTGGATACTTGATCGTCCTAATCCGGCAGGCGGTGAATATGTTTCAGGCTGGGTGCTTCAAAAGGAGTTTGATTCAATGGTCGGTTCGCACTTTACACCGGTTGCTCATGGATTAACGATGGGAGAATTGGCACTAATGGGAATTGGCGAAGGATGGTACGAAGTGGAAAATGAACCGAAGATTAGGATTGTTGAAATGAAAGGTTGGAATCGTTCTATGATGTGGCCAGAAACAGGACTTACATGGTATGCTCCATCACCAAATTTACCGACTTTTGAACATGCATTTGTGTACTTAGGAACTTGTTTTATTGAAGGAACCACGATGTCGGAGGGGCGAGGTACAAACGACCCATTTTTAATACTTGGGGCACCTGATTATCGACCAGATTTTCCGGAACTGGAAAAAATTGCTTCAAAATTTGAGGTAAATATAGACACACTAACTTTTATTCCAAGATCAATTCCGGGAAAATCAACCTACCCAAAATATCAGGATGAAGAGTTAAAAGGGATTCAAATCAACGTTACAGAGTTTTTTGAAGATCCCGTTGAATTTGGAGTAGCCATAACAAATCACCTATTAAAAAACTCACCCTCTGCCGAATATCGGGAGTACATGAATTTACTAACCGGCCATCGAGCTACCGATGCAGATAGTTTGTTAAATGATTGGAATATTGAGGTTGAAAAGTTTAAAAGTGATCGTACAAAGTATTTACTCTACGAATAACGACGGCGCTTCCACTCATAGCTTACCAAAGCTGCAGTTACTGAAGCATTCAACGATTCTACATTATTAACCATCGGTATCATAATTTTTTCATCAACCTGTTTCATCAGTCTAGAGGAAACGCCTCTACCTTCATTGCCAATAATAAAGGCTGCCGGCGATGAGAATTCAGTATCCCAGATTGTTGATTCAGATTCTCCATCCAATGCGTAGATTTTGAACCCCGCTAACTTTAAATCTTTAAATCCTTGCAAGGAAGTTTGCACTCTAATCACAGGAATTCTACCTGCTGTACCGGCTGAAGTCTTAAAAACAGTGGCATTTAAAGGCGCTTGATTTTGTGATGGTACAATTACTGCTGATACACCTGAAGCAGCTGCTGATCTTAAAATAGCTCCAAAATTATGTGGGTCTTCGATCCCATCAAGTAATAAAACGGATGGATTCTTTGACAATTCAACAGTTTCTATCCACTCATAAAAAGGTGTGTAATCCAAGGTAGTTAGTTGGGCAACAAACCCTTGATGATTTACATGTCCAACAAGCTTTTCAATTTTTTTTTCGGGAACTGTAACAATCGGTACGGAGTTTGCTTTTATAGTAGCAATAAGCTCGGAGTATGAATTTGGTGGTATAGAATTCTTTACAAAGATCTTATTTACTGAGTTGCCTTTTGTTTTTGCGATTTCCAAAACAGGATTTCGACCGTAAACGTAAAAATTCTCAGTTTTTGTCATATTTTATTTTAGATAAAATTCTCTTTTATGTATAATGAAATTGTTAATAGTCGTAGTTAGTTAAATAATAAAGGACATGCACGAGGAACCAAAAGAAAAATATTCCTTAGTTCAAGAGAATTCGAGTAGAATTGACTTACCTACGCGGCACCTTAGCAGTTTTTCTGTTTTTTTTGATAAGGTTCATTCCATTAATGGATTACATTTATTATCAGCAGTATTTCAGATTATTTTAGGTTCTTTGGTGGTAGCGCTTTCAGTGCTCGAGATTATTCAACCAATTTTGATTGCATCCATAATGACAGTTGTTGGTAGTACGTCGATAGTTACAGGGTTTTATTTTCTGTACTATGCTTTCAGCCGTTCAAGCACATTCAACACATTGTTGAATAAAGCAATCAAACGCGTGATAAATCATCAGAACTAGAGTATTATTAAATTATTAATTGCCATTTATTTGGTGAAATGGATGATATCTTAGATATCAATAGTAAAACTATTTTCAAATCCATCATGATCAGATCTATTATTCTAGCACTGAGTGGCCTTCTATGCCTATTTACACAAACTTCAATGGCACAATCTAATCTTCCGACATTACCTCATAGCAACTCCGATGATTTTGTTGTAATAGCTCACAGAGGTGCAAGTGCTTATGCGCCAGAGAATACTCATTCAGCGTTCAAACTAGCCATCAATATGCAGGCTGAAATGATTGAATTAGATTTACTTCTGAGTAAGGATGGTATTCCCGTGATTATTCATGATGAAAATCTTGAAAGAACAACGGGCATGGATGGCAAGGTTGGTGATCTCACACTAAGTGAATTACAAAATCTTGAAACAGGTGCATGGTTTTCAAACGAATTTTCAGGTGAGCCCTTTCCTACGCTTGAAGAAGTACTGAATTATACAAAAGGTAAAATTGCCGTCAATATTGAGATTAAACATGAATCGGTAACAGACGAAATTAAAGGTGGAATTGTAGAAAAGACCCTCGAACTCATAAAAAGTGTTGGTGTAGAAAAGGAAGTCATCTTTTCAAGCTTTGATTATCGCGTAATGGAGCATTTGAATGAATTGGCACCTGATATGCCAAAAGCATTATTGTATGAGTCAGATCAGTCTGGTGATTTAAGTCCATTACAACTAGTAAGAAAGTATAAGGTTGATGCCTTTAATTGCAGCCACAAAGAATTAACAGAAGAATGGATTAGCGAGTTGAAAGCAAATGACATCCCTTTTTTCATATATACCGTAAATGACGAAGTGTTGATGAAAGAAATTATTAATGCAGGAGCAAAGGGAATCTTTTCGGATAAACCGGATGTATTAAAACAAGTTGTGGAAAACTTGTGAGAAAGTAATGGGGTAATATCGCACCCCATGATTGAAGTAAGAGAGTGAGTGCCCTATATTTAGCATCCATCAACATCACTCTTCTTTAATGTCCACTAAATATATTTTTGTTACCGGTGGGGTAACTTCGTCGCTTGGAAAGGGAATAATTTGCGCATCATTGGGTCGTCTTCTAGTCGCGAGAGGTCTGAAGGTAACCGTGCAAAAACTGGATCCTTACATTAATGTAGATCCCGGTACTATGAACCCATATGAGCATGGAGAAGTATATGTAACCGATGATGGCGCCGAAACGGATTTAGATTTGGGGCATTATGAACGGTTTCTGGACATTTCTACCTCCCAAGCTAATAATGTAACTACAGGAAGAGTATACTATGATGTGATCACCAAAGAACGCCAAGGTGCCTACTTAGGTAAAACTGTACAGGTGATTCCCCACATTACGGATGAAATTCAGTCTCATGTTCTGAAGCTTGGTAAGTCTGGGGAGTATGATGTAGTGATTATTGAAATCGGGGGTACCGTAGGTGATATTGAAAGTTTACCATATGTTGAAGCTGTTCGCCAATTGAGATATAACGTAGGAAGAAAAAATACGCTATCTATCCATCTAACACTGGTTCCTTATCTTGCGGCAGCAGGTGAATTAAAAACAAAGCCAACGCAGCATTCCGTAAAAACACTATCTGAAAGTGGACTTCAACCCGATATTTTAGTTTGCAGATCTGAGCATCCTCTTGATGAGTCGATTCGTAGTAAAGTTGCGCGATTCTGTAATGTTGAATTAGAAGACGTGATAAGCTCTCTTGATGCACGCACTATTTATGAAGTACCTTTACTTATGAAGTCTGAAGGGTTGGATACGCGTGTTATCGAAAAACTGGGTTTAGAAACCAAAGAAGCAGACTTAAATAACTGGATTGGCTTTGTTGAAGCCGTTTGTAATCCATCACAATCAATTGAAATTGCATTGGTTGGGAAATATGTTGAGCATCATGATTCGTATAAATCAATCGTAGAAGCGTTTATTCATGCGGGTGCCGTTAATGATTGCAAAGTGAATGTGCGTTGGGTTCAGTCTGATAATCTCACACCTGATAATGTAGCAGAAAAATTGGCGGGAGTTACCGGAGTACTTGTTGCACCAGGATTTGGAGGTCGTGGAATTGAAGGAAAATTAAGTGCTGTAAATTATGCTCGAGTTAACAAGATTCCATTCTTTGGAATTTGCTTAGGAATGCAATGTGCAGTAATCGAATACGCCAGAAATGTATGCGACTGGAAAACAGCGAATAGTGCCGAATTTGATCAGGATACAGAATATCCAATTATCGATATCATGCCAGATCAAAAAGATATTGAAAACATGGGTGGTACAATGCGTTTGGGTAAATATGCATGTAAACTAACCAAAGGGACTAAAGCGCATGCAGCTTATGGGGATGATTTTGTGGATGAGCGACATCGCCACCGTTATGAAGTGAATAACAACTTGAGATATAAATTAGTTGAACATGGAATGCAGCTTGTGGGTATGAATCCGGAGCGAGATCTTGTGGAAATAATTGAGCTGGATGACCATCCCTGGTTTGTGGGAGTACAATTTCACCCAGAATTAAGATCCACAGTTAATAATCCTCAACCGCTATTTGTTGATTTTGTGAAAGCAAGCTTGAAATACGGTAAGGAAAACAATCTGAAAGTTTCATTAAAGAAGAAAAGTTCGGTTAAAGGGTGAGTAATCAATCTCGCTATTCCGGATTTATTCGAGTCAGAGTTGCCGGAATATTTCGAGAGAATAACAAAATTCTGCTAGTGAAATTAACCTCGCCCATTTCTGGTGAAAAAATATGGAGTCCGCCGGGTGGTGGAGTAGAGTTTAAAGAGACGCTTCAACAAGCTTTAATTCGAGAATTTAAAGAGGAAACATCGCTAAATATTTCGGTAGGGGAGCTTAAGCACATTCGAGAATTAATTGAAGGGGATTTTCATGTTTATGAGTTCTTTTTTGATGTGTCAAAAATTGATGGGACTTTCATTTTAGGCTACGATCCTGAAATGGATAATGATCAACAGATTCTAGAGGATATTGGCTTTTATTCAAGAGAAGAGATTAATTCTATGAATGTTAAGCCCGAATATTTAAAGAGAGATTATTGGGAGAATTCAGGTGAGAAATTACTCTTTAGCAATAGGTAACGTAAAACTGAATGTACTTCCTTTTGATACATAACTTTCAACAATAATCTCTCCACCATTTCGCTCTACAAACTCCTTACAGAGCATTAAACCCAGGCCAGTTCCTTTTTCATCCATGGTTCCCATTGTTGAGAAAAAAGTACCTTTAAACAATTGATCCAGATGTTCTTTTTTAATCCCTGTACCTGTATCGGTAACTGATACTTTATACAAATCACCTTCAGTATTTATGTCAACTTTGATACTGTCGCCCTTATGACTGAATTTTATCGCGTTTGAAAGTAAATTTTGAATTACAAGATCAATCATGTTCAAATCGGCATAAACCAGATACTCCCCATCTGGCAGGCAAAATTCCAGTTCTTTGTCATCAATATTTGTTTGCAGTAACAGTCTTTTACTACTTATCACTGCATGTAAATCAAATACTTCAGGATTTACTCGATAACCCTCCATTTGGCTTTGAGCCCATTGAAGAAGATTGTTAAGCAGGGTAGATGTGTACTTAAAGCGACGCGCCACATTTGGAATAAGTTTGTCCAGTTCTTCCTGTGAAGCTTTATTCATTTCGATGAGGCTAATCACACCATATAAAGAGCTCAATGGCCCCCGTAAATCGTGGGCTATCATGGAAAAAATTCGATCTTTAACCATGTTTGATTCACGCAATTTTTCTGCCTGATCCTGAATCTCCTGATTCTTTAGATTTAATAGGTAATTGTTTTCTTTTTTCTGATGAAAATTTCGATACATACCAATCATCACCAATCCGGAAAGAGCTATCACAACGAGCGAAGCAAATAGCAATGTTTGTTGTTGCCGAATTTTTGATTGGCTCATCAGTTCAGCTTGACGGCTTGCCGCAAGAAGATCCGATTCTCTTTTATTGAATTCATACTCTGCAGTAATCCTACCGATTTGAGATCGCGTTTCTGTATTCTTTAGGAAATCGGAAATTTCTTTGTAATCCTCATGGTAACTTAATGCAGCCTCGATATCACCTTTTGCTTTTGAAATTTGATAGAGGCTCTCTAACGTAGCTTGTTTTTCAGGGATGGCATTATACCTATTGGCAATTTGATAGCCCTTTTCTGCGTAAGTAAAGGCCTGATTTAGCATATTTAAACCCTTGTACGCTAAAGCCAGACCATTCAGTGATTGAACGGTTTCCAATTCATTTTGCCTGCTTTCAAAAACTTCGATAGATGCCTCAAACGCACGGATTGCTTTACGATAATCGAGCTCTGCATTATACACCTGACCTAATTTAAAATTTGACAACCCATAAACTCTTGGGTCAATATTCCCATTTTGTGCCAAGGCCTGATCTAAGTGGAATTTCGCTTTTTCAAAATCCCGCAAATCGTAGTAGATAAAACCTAGATTTACAGGGATACTAACCCTGGCTTCCAGGTGAATGGGCATATCTTCATCTAATTTCTCGAAAATCTCCAATGCAGATTCGTAACTCTCGAGTTTCATATACATAACCCCGATGTTACTCAGCGTAACAAAGTACCCCTCGTCATTCGAGTCGGAACTGTAGATGTCTATGATCTCATAGAACTTTTTTAAGGCAAGTTCATACATCCCAAGTGCACCATAAATTGTGCCTTGTGCATGGAGCAGGTCAAATTTCACTTTCTTTGCGCCGGGCAGATTTTCAACAAGCTGATAGGCTCTTTCCGCAATCTCAAGACTTTGGTCATATTCACCTTTCATAAAATATACCCAGGTAGAAAAGCCTAATGCGATTGCAGATTTTTCCGGGTATTCGTCTTTTGAGACTGTAGCTTGTGCTAAAATCCCGTATTTCAGCGTGCTATCTAAATCCACATACTTAAATGATTCTGCAATTTTTGTATACACAGAATATTTCAGGGTATCAGGTGAGCTTTCCTCCAAACTATTAAGCAGTATGACCTTACGCTCATTCAATTCATTAAGCTGCGCATACAATGGCGAGCTTAAACCAATTATTAAAAAGAAAGCAGATAGTAGATTACGCATGAATAACCCTGAATTGCACGAATGTAACCAATGCACTAAGGTAAATAAATTAAAATCACTTAAGGCTTCAATTTGTAAAAGCTTCTCTTCTTGGATGAATACGAGTGAATAATCATTATTTTCTCCATCAAAAATTCTATCTATGCGTTTACTCTATATTTTTATTCTAGGTCTATTCATTTCGTGTAATTCTGTAAATGACACCACCATACTTCATAATGCTAACGGTTACACACTTCAAGGTGATGAGTTGGTACAATTTTCAACTCTTGTTATCCAAGAGGGTAAAGTTGTTGAAATTGGTGGGGAGGAACTTTCAAGTATGTATGAAGGGACTACGATTGACGCCGAAGGTAAAACCGTTTTGCCAGGACTAATTGATGCGCATGGTCATGTTATGGGGCTAGGCTATCAAGAATTACAAGTAAATTTAATGGGGATCACTTCGCTCGAAGAAACGCTGCAGGCAGTGAAAGACTATGCTGATGAGAACCCTGATTTAGAATGGATTCAAGGGAGAGGGTGGAATCAAACACTCTGGCCTGATAATAATTTTCCGACAGCTGAAGATTTAGATAAGGTTGTGGATGATCGTCCAGTTTGGTTAAGTCGTGTGGATGGCCATGCAGGTTGGGGCAACTCGTTGGCTTTGCAACTTGGTGGAATAAGCAAGGATACTCCAGATCCACAAGGAGGGAAAATTATCAGAGATAATAATGGAAATGCTACCGGTATTTTTATCGATGCTGCGGAAGGATACATACAATCGGTAGTACCAGAACCAACAATTCTGGAAACGTCGCTCGCTCTCGAAAAAGCACTTAAACAAATGGCTAGAATGGGAATTACCAGTGTTCATGATGCCGGCGTTAATGTTGATACCTGGGAGATGTACAAAGACTTTGCGGATAAAGGAAAAATGACTGCTAGAATCTATGCAATGATATCCGGTGCAGGTGAAATCTTTGATGAACTTTCAAAAAATGGCCCGGTAAACTCCTATGCTAATGATTTACTATCACTTCGAAGTGTAAAACTGTATTCTGATGGTGCTTTGGGTAGCAGAGGGGCTGCATTAATTGAACCATATACGGATGATCCCGGAAATTTTGGGTTACTATTCGTAAGTCAGGAGGAGATGAATACAATGGCATCAAAAGTGGTTGGAAATGGATTCCAGGCGAATATTCACGCAATTGGTGATGCCGGGAATCGACAAGTTCTGGATGCATTAGAATTTGCGCAAAATGAACATGAGGCAATTGATCTTAGAAACAGAGTGGAACACGCCCAAATCGTTTCTTTAGAGGATATTCCTAGATTCAAAGAGTTAGACATTATAGCAAGTATGCAGCCAACCCATGCAACCAGTGATAAGAATATGGCAGAGGATCGTGTTGGGCCGCAAAGAATTCTAGGAGGATATGCCTGGCAGAAATTCTTGCAGCAAGGCACTGTGGTAGCTGCTGGATCAGATTTCCCGGTTGAGCATTCTAATCCTTTTTTTGGCCTTTATTCTGCCGTAACTCGAATGGGGCATGATGGAATGCCAGAAGGAGGATGGTATCCTGAAGAAAATATGTCGAGAACAGAAGCATTGCGTGCATTTACTGTTGATGCTGCTTATTCAGCACATCAAGAAGAGGTAATGGGTTCATTAGAACCTGGCAAGTGGGCCGATTTTATTATAATTGATAGTGATTACTTTGAAATTGATGCCTCAGAAATTTGGAAAACTGAAGTTCTTGAAACATGGGTAGCAGGGAAGCCGGTCTATCAAAAATTAGATCAGTAGTCTGTCATTTCTGATATAAATGTAATCAATGCTTCATCTAAGGCTTCCAGAGACCGTTCGAAAAGTAACGAAGCTTCAAAAGGACTAGTTATAAACATTTCAGCAGCAAGCCACACATTATCCTCTATCGTATAGCCTTTTACAACTTTGTGATCGCGGTTAACGAAATCGATAGCAGCTAGTGTTTGTGTGGTTTCTGTATCAGTTTCAATGGGCCAAATGTTAAACATAGCAAGCTGGAAAAATTCGGGATCATCCTCGTAGATCCCAATGAAATATGCATTATCCTGAATTTCAAATTGCACATCGCCATCTTCATCAATCCAACCTTCAATACCATTCTCCTGCAAAACACCTAAATACACTTGTTGTAATTCTTCGCTAGAGAAATCGAGTTGTGCATAGCTTTTAGCACAAAAAATGAATGTAATGAGGATAAAAAACGGGAGTTTTTTCATATCTGAAGTTTAGTAATAGGGGACGTAATGTAGCCATATAAAAAGAAATGAGCAGTATAGATATATGTGTAAAATATGTGTATAATTTCGAATGAAATTAAATCTACCCATTAAAGGAAGAGGCAGTTCGGATAATCCGGTAAATCGGTTTGAGGGGCATTACGTAGATTATCAGTTAGAAGATCGCCCGAATACACCTACTAGACTATTTCGAGACGATACAAAAAAAATTATTTCATTTAATCAGAGTCCGGATGTTCCTTTTGAGGCAGGGCTTAACCCGTATCGAGGCTGCGAGCATGGGTGCGTATATTGTTTTGCTCGTCCATTTCATGAATATCTTGGATTTTCTTCAGGGCTTGATTTTGAATCAAAAATTATGGTGAAATATGATGCGCCTGAGTTACTTCGAAAAACATTTACCTCACCAAAATGGAAGCCACAGGTTGTTGCCATGAGTGGTATTACGGATGTTTATCAACCCATAGAACGAAAACTTTTAATTACAAGAAAGTGCCTTGAAGTGTTTTCAGAATTCAGATCACCAGTTGGCATCATTACAAAAAATCATCTTGTTACCCGCGATATAGATATCCTAAAAGATCTGACTAAATACAATTGTGTAAGTGTATTTTTATCGATTACCACACTTGATAAAAATTTGGGACAAAAGATGGAGCCGAGAACCTCATCACCCACTCGAAGACTCAAAGCAATTGAAAAACTTGCTAAAGCCGGTATACCGGTAGGGGTAAATGTGGCTCCGATTATACCTGGTTTAACAGATCATGAGATCCCGGAAATTTTAAGATTAAGTGCCGAAGCAGGAGCTACATCCGCAGGGTTTATCATACTCCGACTTCCATATAAAGTGAAGGATTTGTTTCAAAATTGGTTAGAGCAACATTTTCCTGACAGAAAAGAAAAAGTACTCAATAGAATTAAAGCAATGAGAGATGGAAAACTGTCAAATTCTGAATTTGGTGAAAGGATGAAAGGAAAAGGTGAATACTACAATCAAATAAAACAAAATTTCGAAATTCATATTCGAAAACTTGGTCTCAATAGAAAATCAAATTCGTTAACAACCGAGTATTTTAAAAAACCGTATGGCGATCAGCTGCAATTATTTAAATAGTTTCAATTTTACAATTATTTAACGGTGCCAGGAAACTATTTTGCCTTTTGTTCGTCTTAGTGTGTGTAGCTTCCCGATACCCACACCGAGAAACTTTTTTTAAGAACATAGATGACCACTATATTCTCTTTGGGTATCGGGTTTTTTTATTCCTTCCTTTCCAAACTAAACTTTTAACTGTATTACGCTTAGCACTCCAAAAATTTGTATATTTGATGCTTGATATTTGGCTATTCGAAAATTCAAATTTTGATAAAATTTAAGAGAAATGGCAGCGGCAGAATCTACAATGGTTACTCTAGGGACTAGGGCCCCTTCATTCATACTTAAAAGCGTTACAGGTGGGAATGTAAATCTCGTGAATTACGCATCGGACTCAAAAGGAATTGTGATTTTATTCATATGTAATCATTGCCCTTATGTAAAACACTTAAATACAAAATTGGTAGAAATTGCTAACGAGTATATCCAAAAGGGAATTGGGTTTATTGCAATCAGTTCGAACGATATAGAAAAATATCCACAGGATGCCCCAGAGGAAATGAAGAAGGTAGCTCAGGATGAGGAATATCCATTTCCGTACGTATTTGATGAAACTCAAGAGGTTGCAAAGCTATATGAAGCTGCGTGCACGCCTGATATTTATGTATATGATGAGAAATTAAGTTTAGTGTATCGTGGCCAATTTGACGAAAGTCGCCCTGGAAATGGAATTGAAGTAACGGGCTCTGATTTAAGAAGAGCATTAAATAATTTAATTGACGGCAACGATCCTTTGGAAAATCAAATACCAAGTATTGGTTGTAACATAAAATGGAAACCGGGGAATGAACCCCATTATTTTGGCTAGCAATGAACGAACAAGAAATCCAGAAACTAAGGCTGGATTATACAAAACATAGTTTGGACGTTACGGATGTTGATCAAAATCCGTTGAAACAATTTAAGAGATGGTTTCAAGAAGCACTAGACTCCGATGTAATGGAACCGAATGCTTTTAATCTTGCGACAGTAAACCAAAACTCGCAACCACAAAACCGCATTGTTCTTTTAAAAGGATTAGAAGGTGATGTCTTTAAATTCTATACGAATTACGAAAGTGATAAGGGAACGGATATTGCCAATAACAATAAAGTATCCATGTGCTTTTTTTGGAAAGAACTAGAGCGACAGGTTAAGATTAATGGAATAGCCGATAAATTATCCTTTGAAGAAAGTGAGTCATACTTTAAATCCAGACCTCACCTTAGCCAAATAGGGGCACACTCTTCTAAACAATCCAGCGAAGTACCTGATCGCAATTACTTAGACAATCAATTTCAGTCGAAACTTGCGAATTTCGAAGAGGGTAATGTTCCAAAGCCGGAATATTGGGGAGGCTATGGTATCACGCCTACATATTTTGAATTTTGGCAAGGAAGACCTAGCCGACTCCATGATCGAGTTATTTACAAACTAGAAGGGGTTGATTGGCAAATAAAAAGGCTATCGCCTTAAGTATGCCAAAAATTAAACTAGCAAGAATGGAAGCTCTGAGAAACATGGAAAATGTGTTTCTTTGGACCGACTATAACAGTGCTAATCCGTTTCCAAAAGGGAAATGGAGATCCGACATTTTTAAAAATGAAAACCCAATAGTATTAGAATTAGCCTGTGGTAAGGGTGAATATTCAATTGGTTTAGGAAAGCAAAATCCAGCCAAAAATTATGTCGGATTCGACTTGAAAGGTAATCGATTGTGGGTTGGAGCGAATGAAGCACTGGAGTTGGGATTAAAAAATGTGCGCTTTTTCCGAGCATATATTGATCATTTAGATCAATATTTTGAGGAGGATGAGATCGATGAAATCTGGATTATTTTCCCAGATCCTCAATTAAAAAAAGATCGAAAGAAACTAACCTCACCAAAGTTTTTAGAACTCTATCGGCCATTATTAAAGAAAGGAGCTAAGATCAATCTCAAAACTGATAGTCCAGAATTGTATGTGTTTACCTTGGAAACAATCGAAAATCAGGGATTAAAACTTCATCGAAAGGTTGCAGATGTATACAAAGATTGTCCTGATGACCCACAACTTAACATTAAAACCTACTACGAAGGGCTTCATTTAAAGAAAGGGCGAACAATTCAATTTATTTCTTTTTCATTAGACTAATCAATGCCTTGATTTTTTCGAGTAGATGGTTAACTTAACACTGTTAACCTTGTATTTGAATGTCGCAAAAAGAATTTACCCTCAGAGATAAAATTTTAGAAGCCAGCCGAAGTGTGCTTTTTTCAAAAGGCTATGATGCATTGTCAATGCGTAAAATTGCAACTGCAACAGGCGTTTCTGCAACTAGTATCTATTTATACTTTAAGAATAAAGACCATCTAGTGCACACCATTATTGAAGAATCGGTTGAGGAATTAAGTGAAACGATTGAATTTGGTGCCGGAAGAGTGAAGGGAACCATAAATCAATTCGAAGCCATTATTCGTAGCTACGTTGAGTTTGCCATTAAACAACCTGAAAAATATCAGGTGATATATATGGTTAAACCAGAGGTAATGGGAAGATATCCCAAGGAGAAGTTTCGAAAAGCCAGACGAGGCTATGCTCTGTTAGAGTCTGTAATTCAACAGGGCGTTGATGAAGGAATCATGGAATTGGATCAACCAATGATCGCCGCTTATTCAATATGGGCTCAATTACATGGAATTATCGATGTGGTCTTAAATCAACGACTAGATAGCCGAATTAAAAAAGAGCAATTTATCGAAGATTCAATTGAGCAAATAATTCAAGGGTTTTTAGTTAGAACTACCACCATTTAATCTTACAATTATGGAAACGATACAATCATTGTTTGGATATTTAACTCAGTTTCCGCTTGAAGCAGTTATTCTGAGTGCTGTTGTTTTGGCAATAGCATTTGCATATACCGGGGCGCCACTTTGGGTATGGGCGATTTTTGGATATTCATTACTGTTTGGATTCAATACCCCACTTTGGATTTTAGCTTCATATACAGGCCTTGTAGTACTGTTTAATGTACCTGTTATTCGACGAAACCTGATTAGTGCACCCATTATGAAATTAATGGATGCTTTAAATTTCTTGCCCACAATTTCAGAAACAGAACGTACGGCTATTGATGCCGGTACAGTTTGGGTTGATGGAGAATTGTTTTCAGGTAAACCAGATTTCAAGCGAATACTGGCAGAACCCTATCCTGAATTGACCAAAGATGAACAGGATTTTATAGACAATCAGGTTGAAAAACTATGCTCTTTGGTGAATGATTGGGATGTTTTTGTTGAGAAGGATTTCAAAGAAGAAGCTTGGGAATTTATGCGCAAAGAAGGCTTCTTTGGATTGATCATCCCTAAAAAGTTCGGTGGACATGAATTTTCAGCAACAGCTCACAGTGCGATTGTTGCCAAATTAGCATCAAGATGTGGCCCACTTGCAACGACAGTTATGGTGCCAAATTCGTTGGGCCCGGCTGAATTATTGATGCATTATGGAACTGATCAGCAAAAAGAATATTACCTACCTAGATTAGCAGCAGGCGTAGAAATGCCGTGTTTTGCTTTAACAGAACCAAATGCAGGTTCAGATGCTGGTGGCATGGAAGCAAATGGTGTTGTGTTTAAAGGCGAAGATGGAGAACTCTATCTAAAATTAAACTGGAATAAACGCTATATCACACTAGCTGCAATCTCAACAGTGCTTGGCTTAGCGTTTAAATTATCTGATCCTGATAAGTTGCTGGGCAAAGGCACTGATTTAGGTATAACCTGTGCATTAGTTCCAAGCAATTCTAAAGGAGTGGTTCTTGGTCGGCGGCACGATCCGCTAGGAGTTCCGTTTTATAACTGTCCTACAAATGGCCATGATGTTGTTGTGCCGATTGATGCCATTATTGGGGGTAAAGATGGTGCAGGGAATGGTTGGCGAATGCTGATGGAATCGCTGGCAGTAGGACGAGGAATTTCTCTTCCGGCACAAGGACTTGGTGGCGCAAAACTGGCAACTCGTGTAGTAGGAGCTTATGCTCTAATTCGAAAACAGTTTGGACTAAACATTGGGAAATTTGAAGGTATCGAAGAACCGATGGCAAGAATTGGTGGATATACCTACATGATGGAAGCGGCGCGTAAGTATACTACCGGTGGGCTTGATAAAGGGGCAAAACCTGCAGTTGTTACAGCCATCATGAAATACAATTTTACGGAACGTACCCGCGAAATTATTAACGATGCAATGGACGTAGTTGGTGGTTCAGGAATTTCTCGTGGACCTAGAAATGTGTTTGCAAATGGCTACATATCACTTCCAATCGCAATCACCGTAGAAGGGGCAAATATCCTTACCAGAACATTGATGATTTTTGGACAGGGAGCGATTAGGTGCCACCCTTATGCATTAAATGAGATAAACGCTTTGATGAGTGGGGATGTAAAAGCTTTCGATAAAAATTTCTGGGCGCATATTGGTCATGTTGGGCGTAATAAAGCGAGAGCATTACTGCTAAGTATAACCAGAGGTCGTTTAGCAAGCTCGCCAGTTAGTGGGCCTGCTGCTAGATATTTCCGCCGTTTATCGTGGGCATCTGCATCATTCGCATTTTACGCTGATATAGCTCTTGGATCTTACGGTGGTGCACTTAAAATGAAAGAAAAGATTGCAGGACGTTACGCTGATATTTTGAGTCATATGTATCTGGCAGCTTCAACCTTACGCAGATTTGAGGCAGAAGGTCGGCGTAAAGAAGACGAAGCATTCTTTCATTGGAGCATGAATTACATCTTCTATAGAATTCAAGTAGCATTTGAGGGAATTTTAAGTGAAATCAATGTGCCTGGTTTGTCCTGGGTGTTTAGGCTGGCAGGTGTATGGGGTAGGCTCAATCCTATAGGAACTTACCCACCAGACAAGCTAGGGCATCAAGTTGCGGT
Organism: Balneolaceae bacterium; assembly: GCA_965249965.1. Taxonomy (GTDB): domain Bacteria; phylum Bacteroidota; class Rhodothermia; order Balneolales; family Balneolaceae; genus HXMU1420-13. The sequence continues at coordinate 3,403,947 of OZ252262.1, read as the reverse complement.
AGCAATGCAAAAATTTGGTGAACAACGAGATCACATTACTGATGGTCTGTATCTATCAAAAGATCCAACGGATGCTGTTGGCAGATACGAATATACCATGGAACTAATCCATAACGCTGATGATATTTACCGAACATTGCACCGTGCAGTGAGAAAGAAAGAGCTTCCAAAAACTAAAGTGATAGATATGTTAGAGGAAGCTGTATCAATGAATATTATCACAAAAGAAGAAGCAGAAAAAGTTAAACTGGCAGAGATTGCCAGAAATGATGCCATTCAAGTGGATGACTTTGGTCTTGAGGAGTACATGGCAGAAACAGTGCGATATCCGCACGGCGAAGGGCTAGTTTCTGAAAATGTAACTTAACACAAAGAACCTGATTAAGTAGATCGGCAGAATCTTTTTCTATAGGAATATGCAATGCATATGTTTTATAGTCTAGGATTCTGCTTTTTTTATTTATTTAGTATATAAAACTAAATTTAGTTCTTTTGGTGGTAGATATGTACTTTTGGTAGCGCTTTTCATAGTATAAATACATAATAATCCTGCCATGAAAAAAGTAAAATTAGACGATATTGATAAGAGTATCTTACGCATTCTTCAGTCTGAAGGGAGAATCTCTAATAAAGATCTGGCAGAGAGAATAAATCTTACCACTACACCTACGTTAGAAAGAGTAAGAAGACTTGAAAGAGAAGGTGTTATTTCAGGATATGAAGCTAAGGTTGATCCACAGAAAGTAGATAAGGGTTTTAACGCATTTGTTACTGTCACTCTAAGTGCACATCGTCTGCATTTGTTGGATGAATTTACATCTGCAGTAAAAGCCATCCCCGAAATTCTAGCATGTTACAACACAACCGGCGATGGAGATTTTTTACTACATATTGTTGCCAAAGATGTGCAAGATTACGAGCAGTTGATGCGTACAAAACTGGCAACATTACCTGATGTTCAGCGCCTTTATACAAGCATTGTTCTCAATGTAATTAAAGAGCAAACCAATATTCCGATACTATGATCGCATCAAAAACCACAAGAAAAAGCTTTGCAACCGCTGCGGTTCATGCAGGGGAAGGTCCAAAAGATCAGTTTGGGTCGCATATTAATCCTATTTATCAAACTTCAACGTTTGTTTTTGAAGATGTTGATTCGGGAGCGAAAGCATTTCAAGGGGAGGCAGGGGGAGCATCTCATATTTACTCCAGACTCGGAAATCCAACAGTTGATAGACTTGAACGAGCAATTGCAGAGCTAGAAACATTCGATTTGCCGGATCCCGAAAATTACCATGGTATGGCCTTTGGGAGTGGGATGGCTGCAATTTCAACCGGAATTATTGCAGCAGCAAAAGGTGGGCACATTGTAGCTCAGGATGCACTTTATGGATGCACTAGCCAATTCTTAGAGCTTGAAGCTCCTGAACTAGGAATGAGTACATCATTTGTTGACATTACAGATCTATTCTTACTAGAACTTGAGCTAAAAAAACATTCCAATACAAAATTAGTGTATATCGAAAGTATTGCTAATCCAACTATGAGAGTGGCTGACATAGCAGCCATTGCGGATCTTACGCATGCATATGGTGCCCTGCTTATGGTAGATAATACCTTTGCCACACCGTACCATTTAAAGCCACTAAATCTGGGCGCTGATATCATAGCACATTCGACCACGAAATACATTGGTGGGCATGGTTCTGTAATAGGTGGAGCCTTGGTGATGAAGAAAGACTTAACGGAGGAAATTCACCTTCACAAGTTTAGAAAGAATCTTGGTGGAGTTGCAGGTCCTACAGATTCCTGGTTGCTTACAAATGGAATTAAAACTCTTCCTTTGCGGATGAAAAAGCATTCGGAAAATGCAATGATCATTGCTGAATATTTAGAATCTCATCCTGATGTACATTGTGTATGGTACCCGGGCCTATCTTCCCACCCCGATGCAATTCTTGCTAATCAAATCATGGAAAATGGTTTTAGTGGGGTGATATCTTTTGAACTGAAAGGAGGGTTCGAGGCTGGTAAATCACTTATGAATAATGTGAATTTGTGTGCGCTGGCAGTTAGTTTGGGTACAGTGGATACGTTGATTCAGCATCCTGCTTCGATGACACATTCAGTTATGGCTCCTGAAATACGGGAACAAGCAGGTATAACGGATGGATTAGTTCGACTAGCTGTTGGTATTGAAGATGTGGAAGATATTATCCACGATCTCGAACAAGCACTTGGAAATTAGTGATTAAAAATTGCGAATTATGGATTTGAATGTGAACTTAATTCATAATCCATAATTCCAATATTCATAATCCGCTAAGCGGTCTACCAGCTTCCACCGGCACCACCACCACCGGAACCAAATCCACCGCCTCCGCCGAAGCCACCAAATCCTCCGCCACCGCCTCCGCTTCTTCCACCGCCAAAGCCACCCCCGCGGTTTCTGCCACCGCCAAAGATCTGGCTCCAGAATATGGCTTCAATCACATCATCGGCGCCAAGCGTTCTTCTTCCACCTCGTGGACGCCTGCCTTTTGAAATCAGGAATATTATAATAACTAGAATGATGATAATTACATCGATAGGAAAGCCACTACCATCACCTCTCACATCATAGGTATCAACCGTACGGTCATACTCACCCGAAGCAAGTTGTATCATTGCATTCGTTGCTCGATCTAAGCCTGCATAAACGGTACCACTTCTAAGATTTGGTACCAAAATATCCTGTACAATTCTGTTTGCCATCGCATCTGGAATTGCGCCTTCGAGACCGTATCCAACTTCTATCCGTAATTCACGGTCCTGCTCCGATATAAGGATCAAAACTCCATTATATCGATCACCTTCCCACATTCGCCAATTGTTGAACAATTCTGTTGCTACTTCCTCTCTCGAATTGCCTTCTAAACTTTCGATTATAGCTATCGCTATAACATTCGATGTTGTATCGCGATAGGTTCTGAGTTTTCGTTCAAGAAGGTTCTCCTCGTTAGGAGTGAGCATATCGGCATAATCATTTACCTGGCCACCTGGTCGGGCAGGGAGGAAGTCTAGGTTTTGTCCAAAGACTGGTACCGAAGTGAAAATTATAAGTGTTGCGAAAAGTAATTTACGCATCAGATTCACCATAGCTTATATCGTCGGATAATTCGTTAACATCTTCCGATTGAAATGGAAAGTGTTTTTTAAGCTTATCTCCAATCATTAAAATGGATTCGGATAAACCGGTTTCAAAGTCTCCCGCCTGGAAATATCGGGTAAGTCTTTTTAATACATCATTCCAAAAATCTTGACCAACTTGTGTGTGAATACCTTCATCTCCCCAAACTGCAATTTTATGATCCTTGATTGCTACATACACGATAACTCCATTTCTAAGCTCTGTCTCGTGCATGTGTAATTCACTAAAAACTTCAATTGCACGCTTTATTGAGTCACCCGATTTACATCGATCCTCTATGTGAACTCTGATCTCTCCTGAAGTATTTTTCTCAGCTTGTGCGATGGCAGCCATCACATGCTTTTCTTGTTCTTTTGATAATATTCTGGCCATGACTTAAAGACAATGGACCAACGACAGACGACGAACGCGTGGTTGCTGTTCGTCAATCGTCATTCGTCGTTATTAATTTGAAAAATCTACAGTTGGGGCTTGTTCAGCACCTGCATCTGCTTCGAAATAAGCTTTTCGCTCAAATCCACCAATAGATGCAATAATGCTTGTTGGGAATTTTCGGATTGAGGTATTATACCCTTGTGCAGCATTATTAAAACGCATACGCTCAGTAGAGATTCGATTTTCCGTGCCTTCTAATTGAGCTTGAAGATCACGGAAATTGCTATTGGCTTTTAACTCAGGATATCGTTCTACACTTACCAAGAGGCGGGATAATGCGCCGCTAAGTTGCTGTTGAGCTTCCTGAAATTGTGCAATTTTTGCAGGATCATTTAAATCTGCAGCCGTCACATTGATGGATGTAGCCTGACTTCGTGCTTCAATAACAGCAGTTAAGGTTTCTTGTTCGAAATTGGCTGCACCTTGTACGGTACTTACCAGATTTGGAATCAAGTCAGCTCGGCGCTGATACTGATTTTCAACCTGCGCCCATGCACTCTCCACATTTTCTTCTCTCTCGACCAGCCCATTGTTTACACTGATGCCTAAAAACACCATTAGCCCTAAAACAAATACAATAATTAATGCCTTACCTTTCATGATAGTTTAGTTTGATTGTTTAACTTTGCGCCCACTATACGAGCCAAAATTGTTTTGGTTTTGTTTTCATCAAACAATATTCAAAAACTATTCCATTGTCAGATTTAATCCCAAAGTTCATCTATTTTGACTTAGATGACACGCTACTTGATCACAAAAAGGCAGAGAAATACGGTCTTTCAGACGTTCACCAGCATTTTGACGCATTCAAATCTATTGCATTACAGGAGCTGGTAGAGGTATATCATCACATAAATAAAGGATTATGGGAAGAATATGGCCGTGGAGAGATCGATCGGCATATTTTGCATCGCCGCCGCTTTGAAGAAACGTTTGTAGAATTAGGAGTTGAAGCCAGTCTTTATAAAGAAGCTGGTCAGGTTTATATGAACTATTACCGCAATCACTGGGAATGGATTGAGGGTGCGAAAGAAGCTTTTGATCGTATCAGAGCTAAGTATTCAGTAGGAATTATTACGAATGGATTTGCAGAAACCCAATGGATGAAGATTGAACAGTTTGGATTCAAAGAAACTACCAGCCAGATTGTCATTTCTGAAGAAGTAGGGGTGATGAAACCGCACCCAAAGATTTTTGATTACTCAACGGAATTAGCAGGGGTTGAACGCGAAGATATTTTGTATGTGGGTGATTCTCTTTCATCGGATGTGAGAGGAGGGAAAGTAGCGGGTTGGCAAGTTGCCTGGTATACAAATAATCCAATTAAAGAAGGGACTGATTTAGCAGATTTAGTTTTCGATGATTTTGAAATCCTGAAAGATTCACTCGAAATCTAATCCATGGAAGTCCCGGGAAACACACAGAACGAAGAAACGCGTTCGGTCACTGCATCTGGTACATATAGATCAAACAAGATCAAGCCACGAAGTACTAAGACTATTCCAAAGGTAAAGGCAAAGTAGGGGATGAAATCACGAATCATTTGCCGCAAATCTTGAGAAAGTATGTTAGGTGAGAGATACATGAAAAACATGGCCGGAAAAGTGCCCAAACCAAACAAGGCCATGTAAGCTGCACTATGGGTGAGCGAGGTGGTTAATACAGCGGCTGCTAGACCTGAGTACACAAATGCGCAGGGGAGAAGCCCGTTTAAAATCCCCAATCCAAATAAGGTGGACCGAGATTCTTTTCGAAGTAGTTTTCCATACATCGAAGTTACCCAGGCAGTTGGGTTTTGAATAAGTTTACCGGCTCGTTGCTTGAAAAATTTGCTGAATATCACTCCAAGAATAATCGCAACTCCAAGTAGTATAGACAATGTGCCTTGAAATCCACCAATGGTTATTCCGGTGCCAACAAAGCCGAAAATTAAACCAAAAACAGAATAAGTAAGAATACGTCCGGAATTATAAAGTAGCGCGGAGCCCGTTAATGCAAGAAAATTGGAACTTGAACGAGGAATGGACATTGCAATTGGTCCACACATTCCCACACAGTGAAAACTTCCCATAAAGCCAAGAAGTAAAGCAGTCCAGAGTTCCATAATGGATAAGATGTTTTGCTCAAAAAAACACCCGAGCCATCATACCTTTCTTCAAAAATGTACCCGGAAAAAGCCCTGAAGAAAAATATAATACTCGGGTGATATCAGTAAAATTTGTACTAGATGATAATAACCTTTTCTTCGATATAATCAAGATCGTTCATCGTCCAATTTATTGTTAGAACCCACTTTCCTTTATCCATCCGCTCCATTGGAATGATGTGTGTAGAACCGCCATTAAATTCGATATCAAGATTTAAATCCAGATCAGCGTCATTTGGTCGGTAAAGATTTATAGTACCCCCTTGTGCATTTTGCACAACTTCATCGGGGAAAACAATTTTTAAAGCGATTCGCTCTTCGTCATAAAACACGACAACCGATTCATCCAAAGCAGCAGTTCGCGCGCGGCTATCAATGGTTTGCTGATAATTGACACCTTCCTCATAATGATTGTTATTCACTAAATAGAAATCCAGGCTTATGAGATAGCTAACTACACTTAACGTTCCAATGACAAAAATTATAATTGCGAGGGTAATTCCTTTTCCCCAATCAAATGATTTCATGTGTTACCTCTTATTATGACAATTTAGTTTGATGGGCCTAAGAAGCCCGTTTTTACCGTTTCGATTCTTTCACCGTTAGCGTAAACAGCAAATGTAAGATCGGTTTGAAGTCCTTCGAGTTGTGATTCAGAAAGTTGTACCATATATCGACCCTCAGCAAGGCTTTGTCCGGGGATGGTAGTAATTGCACCAAGCGATATTAATTCTCCGGCAGGAGATTCGAGCTGTACATCATACTCAATATCATCAAAGGTTTTGTTGATAACTTTTATCTCATAAATATTGCTGTATGTATTATTCGGAAGTTCCTGGTAAAGTGTTCCCCGCTCACGAAGGATAGATGTTTCCAGATCAGCTCTCATGCTAAGGAACACAATAAATAAACTCATTAAAATTGTGAGAACAGCAGTGTAGCCTATCACACGAGGAGTGAAAATCTTCTTCTTTTCATGACGAATTGCATTTTCGGATGAGTATCGAATTAATCCTCGTGGTTTATCGATCTTATCCATGATGGTATCGCAAGCATCTATACAAGCCGTACAATGCACGCATTCAAGCTGTGTGCCATTTCTGATATCGATTCCCATCGGGCATATTTTCACGCATTGATAGCAATCGATACAGTCGCCAAAGGTAGTATCTGGCTCTAGTCCAAGGTCAGAGAGTGTTGCTTTACCTAATTCTACTTTTTTGCGGTCACCTACTTTAGCTCGTCCTTCACCACGAACATAATCGTACATTACATTAATGGAATTATTGTCGAGCATAACCGACTGCATACGCCCATATGGACAAACTAAGTGGCAAACCTGTTCGCGCATAAAAGCAAAGACACCATAGAATACACCACTGAATATGATCATGGATGATAGTCCGCCAATATGCTCGCTGGGTGGATCTGTGACTAATTCAATCCATGCATCTTTCCCGATTACATAGGCCAGAAACATATTGGAAATCAAGAAAGCAATTCCAAAAAAGATGGCATGTTTACTTCCTTTTTTCAAGATTTTCTCACCATTCCAAGGAGCTTTATTTAGGCGAATTTGTGCTGATGAATTACCTTCTATCCAAAATTCGATTCGCCGAAAGATCATCTCCATAAAAATAGTTTGAGGGCATGCCCAGCCACAAAAAAGTCGCCCAAAAACTGTAGTAAAAAGTACAACACCAACTACAAAGGAGAGCATCCCAAATACAAGAAGGTGTAAATCCTGGGGCCAGAAAGCGACCCCGAAGATTACGAATTCTCGAGTAAGGATGTTTACCATCAACAACGGATGTCCATTAATCTCGATGAAAGGCCCGGCAAAGAAAAATGTAACTAAAAAGAAGGCTACGATATTTCGGGCAGTCCAATAACGGCCACTTGGTTTCTTAGGATAAATCCAGTTGCGGCCACCCTTCTCATTTACAGTAGAAAGGTGATCTCTGTATTTATCTTTGGTTATTCGTCTTTCCTCGAGTACGGACATCTGCTTGTTGAATAGTAGTTTGAATTACAAGCTGCAACTTATGGCTCTTTCTGCATCTACAGCTTTTGGATTTGCTGGCTCTGATCCCTGGATAGAAGCAATGTAGCTGATCAGATCAGTCATGTCTTCATCAGAAATGCGAGCACCGCTACCATAGGCAATCATGCCTTTGTCAGGGAAACCAGATGCGATACTTTGAGCAATTTCAGTCGGTGAACAGCCATGCAACCACATATCATCGGTAAGGTTTGGACCTACCATACCTTCTCCGGCTCCACCGTGGCAGGTGAAGCACAGATTATTTGTGCTCATATAGATTTCGCGACCATTAGCTATGGAAGCTTCGTCCATTTCAAAGGTCCAATCTGTAGCAGCGGCCATTGCTCCACCTTCGTCAGGATCGGTTAACCCAAACTGTTCGGCTGCCTCTGCAACTTCGGCCGCATATTGCTCATGTTGATCCATACCTAAGTCTGTGAATTGATAATACACCAGGTATCCAAATCCCCATGCGATGGTAAAATAGAACAGATACAACCACCACTTAGGCATGTGGTTGTCTAATTCACGGATTCCATCGTATTCATGATCCATCAACAGATCTTTTTCGTCGTCAAATACTTTCATGACTTGTTCATTTTCAAAGTTGTAGTTTCATCTGATTCTAGCGGTAGGTTAGCGGCATGCTCCCAATGCTTTTTTCCGGTTCGTATCATATATCCAATTAAAAGGATGAAGAAAACGAAGAACAGTATCAGTGAGATACTCGGGTAAATTTCGATGCCCTCCATGGAGCGTAATACATCTTTATACATAGCTTAATTAGTTTTGATGTTTGCGCCCATTCGTTCGTTCGAAGGAAGTCCAGCAAATGGATCATTCTCCGCTTTGATATCCACACCCAATCGTTGCAGATAGGCAATAAGTGCAATGATTTTCTTATCAGAGGTGATTTCTATTCCGTCTACTGTGGAGAATCCGTTTTCACGCAGTCCATTAGCAATTTGCTCTGCCTGGAATTTGGCATCACGTATAGCAATGTCTTCGTAATTATCAGCATATGGTACACCTACGGCTCTTAAGGCATTTACTCGATTTGGAATAGATTCAATATCCATATCCTGAGTTAACAGCCAAGTATATGCCGGCATTAAAGAACCAGGAGATGTTGATGTTGGATCATACATATGACGTAGATGCCATGAATCCGGATATTTACCACCAATTCTATGCAGATCGGGACCTGTTCGTTTAGATCCCCACAAGAAAGGATGATCATATACAAATTCACCCGCCTTTGAATACTCACCAAATCGCTCAGTTTCTGAACGGAACGGTCGAATCATTTGCGAGTGGCAATTATTACAACCTTCAGAGATGTAAATATCACGTCCTTCTATCTCAAGTGGTGTATAAGGTTTCACACTTTCGATGGTTGGTATGTTGGAATCTATTAGCGCAGTTGGCATGTATTCCACAATTCCACCAATTAAAATGGATACTAGAACAAGAAGTGTAAACTTCAGTGGCTTGCCTTCTAGGCGGCGATGCCATTTTTCATGATGGCCAGCTGCAGGATCGATTAATGCCGGAGCCTGAGCTTCTTCGTCTGCAACAAGGCTTCCGCTTCGTGCTGTTTTCCAAATGTTATAAGCACCAATTACCGCACCTACAATAAATAGAGTTCCACCTACAGTTCTCAATACATAAAATGGAACTAACTGAGTAACTGTTTCAAGAAAGTTAGGATACTGTAAGAAACCTTCAGCTGTGAATTGTTTCCACATCAAACTTTGAGTGATACCACCCCAATACATTGGAATTACATAGAAAATGGCACCAATGGTAGCGAACCAGAAATGGAGGTTAGCTAGCTTAATAGAGAATAATTTTGTCTTATAAATTTTTGGTGTGATGTAATACAACATCGCGAAGGTAAGCCCACCATTCCACATCAAGGCGCCATTGTGAACGTGACCGATGATATAATCGGTGTAGTGAGCAATCGCATTTACGTTGGCAATCGAAAGCATCGGGCCTTCGAAAGTAACCATTCCGTATGAAGTTACCCCAACAACTAAGAACTTTAATACGGGATCTTCGCGAACGCGATCCCAGGCTCCGCGTAGTGTTAAGAGACCATTCAACATACCACCCCAACTAGGAGCGATCAGCATAATACTAAACACGGTTCCCAACGCTTGAGCCCATCCAGGAAGCGATGTATACAACAAATGATGAGGACCAGCCCAGATGTAAATGAAAATCAACGACCAAAAGTGGACAATTGATAGTCTATAGGAGAATATTGGGCGATTAGCTGCTTTTGGGATGAAGTAGTACATAATTCCCAAAAAAGGAGTAGTTAAGAAGAATGCCACTGCATTATGGCCATACCACCATTGTACTAACGCATCTTGTACGCCGGCATACAATGAATAACTTTTAAGCATGGTTGCCGGAACTTCAAAAGAGTTCACAACGTGCAGCACAGCAACGGTTACAAAAGTGGCTATATAGAACCAAATGGCAACATAAATATGCTTCTCACGGCGCTTCATGATGGTCATGATCATGTTGATCCCAAAGACTACCCAAATAAGTGTAATCGCGATATCAATTGGCCATTCTAGTTCGGCATATTCTTTACTGGTTGTAATCCCGAATGGAAGTGTTAACACAGCCGAAAGAATAATTGCCTGCCATCCCCAAAAGTGGATTTGACTCAATATTGGGCTAAACATGGGAGTTTTACACAATCTAGGGAGCGAATAATACACTCCATAAAAGATTGCATTCCCTGCAAAGGCAAAAATCACCGCATTGGTATGCAATGGGCGAAGGCGGCCATATGATAATTCAGGAATAAACCCGAGAAAATCGGGTAAGAAAAGTTTTAATGCGATAATCAGACCTACTAGAAATCCAATTACACCGAAAGTAATAGAAGCAATACCGAAATTGCGAACTATTTTATTGTCGTAATGAAAGGTATCCATCGACATGGTTATTCCCCTCGTTTGGTTATTGTTTTATTATTTGTAGAAGTTTCGTTGTCGAAAAGCATGCGAATTGCCGGCGTCTGGGGATCATCAAACTGTCCGGTTTTTACAGCCCAGAAAAAGGCAAATAAAAATGCTAGGGCAACAATCAGACTAAACAGGATTAAAAAAATGATTACGCCCATATTTTCAATTTCATTTGTTTTGCTTTAATGCGGGTTGCAACGTTTGTAAAAGCCATCACACTCACAGAACTAAGTGGCATAATGATGGCAGCAACCAGTGGAGATAAATTTCCGGTAATGGCAAAGCCCAGCCCGGTTAAATTGTACAACAGAGAAATCCCAAAACTTGCCAAAATGATGTTGAATGCAGATCTGCTGAAATCTACAAGCTTGCCAATGTTATGCATTGTAGAAGATTCTGCGATAGCGTCACAGGCAGGTGAAAAAGAGCTCATATCATCGGAAATGGCGATACCGAAGTCGCTGGCTTTCAACGCTCCGGCATCGTTAAGTCCATCTCCAATCATCACAACATGCTCTTTTTGATACTTTAAGTGGCCAATAAATTCTAATTTTTGAATGGGAGACTGATTAAAGTGCAATCCATCCCAATAAGGGTAGGCATCAATAAGTTTTTTGCTTTCCGCTTCATTATCCCCTGATATCAGATAAGTTTTGTGTGTTGTTCCGATTTTTTCAAGTAGCGGACTAATGCCTTCTCGGAGTTTATTTTCTAGCACATAGGCACCCTTGTATTCCTTATCGATCATTACGTGTACAATAGAGCCCGTAACTTCCGGGTTCAAATTATTTGGAATTATGCATTCGCATTGGTCTTTTATAAATGAATGGCTACCTACGATAACTTCTGATTCCCCAAAAATTGCTTTAATTCCTTTCCCGGTAATCTCAGTTACTTCATCAGGTTTTTGTGAATTTGATAAAGCAAGAAAAGTGGCAATGATTTTGGAAAGAGGATGAATGGATTGTTTTACAGTAGATTTTATCAGTCCCTTTTCGGCATGACTGAGTTCGTCTCCTATAAATATGATGCGTGATTTCTCTGATTCTGTGATTGTTCCAGTTTTATCGAACACAAAAGTGGTTGCTTTACTCAGCGACTCCAACACAGAAGTGCTTCGAACATAAAGTCCATTCAGCGACAGTACATTTACAGCTGCACCTAAAGTAAATGGAGTAGAGAGTGCCAGAGCACAAGGGCAAGCTACAATCAATACTGCCGTAAAAATTGTAAAGGCTTGAGTAGCATCAATAGTTAGCCACACTATCAGTGAAATTAGGGCAATTGCCAATACAGAACCTGTAAAGTATGGACTGATTCGATCGGCAAAAGAGGTAATGTTCTTTGACTCCGTTGATGCCTCAAAAGCTTCATTTTCCCACAACTGGGTTAGATAACTGTGTTCAACTTTTTTAGCGATGATAAACTCAGCATTGCATCCAATAATCTTACCACCAGCAAAAACCTGAGTGCCTTTCGATACAGAAACAGGTTCCGTTTCTCCGGTAATGAAACTGTAATCAATGGCAGCTCTTTCCGATTCTAGAACAGAATCAGCGGGGATAAGCTCCTGATTTCTTAACACTATGTGATCCCCAATCTGCAGTTTATCTACCGGGATAGAATGCTCGGTACTTAATGTTTTCTTGATGACAGAAATTGGGAGATAGGATTTAAAATCACGATCAAAAGAAAGACGATCGAAGGTTTTTTGTTGAACCACCTTTCCAATTAATAAGAAAAAAATGAAGCCGGTAAAAGAATCGAAATAACCAGCTCCTGTGCCGCTCAAAATTTCGTATAAACTGCGGCTGAATAATGCAATGATACCAAGAGAAATGGGCACATCCAGATTTACTCCTCGTTGACTCAACGCTGCCCACGCCGATTTCAAATAATCGATACTGCTGTAAAAGAGCACGGGTATGGCAAGAAGGATATTCAAGCCACCAAAGAAATAGCGAAACATTTCAGAAGAACCCGATTGGTCCATTTTTAAATATTCCGGGAAGCTGAATAGCATGATGTTCCCGAAACAAAAACCTGCAACGCCTAATTTTAACCATAAACTGCGGTCAACACTACCAGATTGCTTTTCTTCAAGTTGTTCAAGTTTAAGGTTTGGTTCGTATCCTATAGTAGTAAGTAACTCAACAACTGCTCGTAATGACGTTTTCGAATCATCAAATAAAATGGTGACTGTGCGTTTCAAAAAATTGACAGTACCCTTTAGCACACCATCGTCGATATTTCCCAGATTTTCAAGAAGCCACACACAACTTGTGCAATGAATATTTGGAATGAAGAAGGTAACCGAGGTAAGGCTCTCATTTTTAAAATCAACAAGTTTTGCCTCTACATCGCGATCTTGTAAATACTCAAAACGTTTTCGTTCAATGCCCGCTTTTACAGTATTTCCGGCATTTTCATCAAAAGTGTAATACTGGCAAAGGTTATTGTCATCCAGAATTTGAAAAACAGTTTTGCAGCCTTCGCAACAAAAAGATTTGTCATCCAGAACAATAGCTTGTTCGGCGCTCATCTCGCCGCAGTGATAGCATTTTTCCCTCGTTATGGCACTACTATGCTGCAACTAGCCAACTCCGTTTGCAAATGAAAGGCGTTCATCAAACCAAGCCTGAGACATTAATTTTTCTGCGTCATCAAAAGTAGTTTGTTCTAACCAATGCTTAATATTCTCTCGTTGCTCCGACCAAAAGAAATGGAAAGGGCATGGTTCTATATTTCCACACCCATCAATACCCATAAAACATGACGTAAAAAAAGCTTCTCCATCGATAGCTGCTACCACGTCGTAAATAGAAATTTTGTTTAGCGACCGGGCTAAATAAACACCCCCATTAAGACCACGTTGAGAGCCAAGTATTCCGGGACCCTTAAGTTTTGAGAGAATCTGAGAGAGATACGCAGCCGGACAATTCAAATTTTGTGACAATTCAGAGGCAGAAATCACGTCATTGTCGTGCTTCGAAATTGCGATGATTGCTGATATGGCGTATTGAGCGCCCTGTGAGACTAATTTCATATCCTCTACTTAATTCTAATATTCATATTCGAATATCGATATTAGATTTTAAGAACCTGTAAAAACAAAGTCAACGGAGGAGAAAAAATTTCTTTATTTAGATTAATTCTCGATGAAACAAGAGATAAGTGATTGAGTAGTGGACTAAATATTTTGAACAAATCTTTTATGCGTATGATGGCTACATTAATGGGGCTGAAATCAGTCTCCCCAAAGAACTTATTTCAGGAAATACAAAATGACTCACTCCATATTTTTGATCTGAATTCCATTCAAAGTTATAATCAAGGTCATGTTCCCGGTGCAGATCATTTGAATCATGAAACATTTAACGGTTCTGAACTTCCGAATGATAAGTTTGTATCACTTGTTTTTTACTGCTCGAATCCGATGTGCAGAAAAGCTCCAAATGCTGCAAGATTGGCTAAAAGCAAAGGTTACGTGAATGTTCGGGTACTTTCAGCAGGTATAAGCGGATGGATTAATAAAAACCTTCCAATTGAAAATTCCTGAATGATTCAAAATGCGGATAACCTGTGGAAAACAAGGCCGCCATTAAATACAAATTCCTCGTATTTTCTGCCCTTCATTTCTAACGCAATTGCAGAATCACATTATGGCTCAACCCATTACGCACGAACCGGAAGTAACTTTAGAAATCGCTTTAGATCACGGGTTAACTGAAGATGAATTTGGCTGGATTAAAGAAAAACTCGGCCGCACACCTACTTTCACCGAAATCGGTGTGTATTCAGTAATGTGGAGTGAGCATTGCTCGTATAAAAATTCCATTATTGAGCTAAAGAAATTGCCACGAGAAGGAGAGCATTTGCTGGTAGAAGCAGGTGAAGAAAATGCCGGTCTTGTTGATATTGGAGATGGCTTAGGTTGTGCATTCAAAATCGAGAGTCACAATCACCCTTCGGCAGTTGAGCCGTATCAGGGAGCAGCGACCGGTGTTGGTGGAATTCACCGTGATATTTTTACTATGGGTGCCCGACCTATAGCAAGTTTGAACTCGTTGCGTTTCGGAAGTATGGAGACCCCGCGAGTTCGTTATTTGCTGGATGGTGTGGTTCGTGGAATTGGAGATTATGGAAACTCTTTTGGAATCCCGGTTATTGGTGGAGAAGTTTACTTTGATGAGAGCTATGAAGGCAATCCACTTGTAAATGCAATGAGTATTGGTATCGTAAAGTCTGGGGAAACGGCCTCAGCCATAGCGAAAGGGATTGGCAATCCGGTTATCATCGTAGGTGCAAGTACAGGTCGGGATGGAATTCATGGAGCAACCTTTGCATCGGAAGAAATCAGCGAAGAAAGTGAAGCAAAACGACCAAGTGTTCAGGTTGGTGATCCTTTCACTGAGAAATTATTACTTGAAGCCAGTCTAGAAGCGCTAAAAACCGGTGCAGTTGTAGGGATGCAGGATATGGGGGCCGCAGGAATTGCTTGCTCTACAAGTGAAATGACGGCAAAAGGCGAACAAGGCATGTTGGTTGATTTAGACAAAGTACCGGCGCGTGAAGATGGAATGACGGCCTATGAGCTTCTTCTATCAGAAAGTCAGGAACGCATGCTGATCGTTTCAGAGAAAGGGCGCGAGCAGGAAATCATCGATATCTACGAAAAGTGGGATCTTCATGGGGTGGTAATTGGTGAAGTTGTGGATGGAGATAAAGTCACCTACATGAAAGAAGGCGAAGTTAAAGCTGAAATACCAGCTGAGCATTTAGTTTTGGGTGGTGGTGCTCCACAATATATTCGTGAGACTAAGAAACCAGCTTATCTTGAAGAAACACAAAATTTTGATGTTTCAAGCCTGGATCATCCAAAAGATCATGTAGATACGATCAAGAAATTATTGAACTCGCCGAATATTGCATCAAAAAGATGGGTTCATGAACAATACGATACCACAGTAAGAACCAATACAGTAACAGCACCTGGTGCTTCCGATTCCGGCGTTATCCGCATCAAAGAAACTAATCGTGGTTTGGTCGCAAAAACCGACTGTAATGGGCGCTATGTATATTTGAATCCTCGTCGCGGTGGACAAATTGCTGTGGTTGAGTCGGCAAGAAACGTGGTATGCTCGGGTGGCCGACCATTGGCAATTACCAACTGCCTGAACTTTGGTAACCCCTACAAGCCGGAAGTCTACTGGACTTTTAAAGAAGCACTTGGTGGAATGGGCGATGCTTGCCGTGCTTTAAACACTCCTGTGACGGGTGGAAATGTAAGTTTTTATAACGAAAATCCTGAATCTGCTATTTTTCCTAGTCCAATTATCGGAATGCTGGGTTTGATAGAGGATGTGGAGAATCACACTACCACTCCGGGACTAAAATCAGAAGGGGATGTCCTTATATATATCGGGGCAGACCGAAATGGATTGGGAGCTACCGAATATTTAAAAGTAATTCATGGACTGACCACTGGTGATTCTCCGGAGTTAGACATCGACTTTGAAGTGAAATTGCAGAATGCGCTTCTTGAAGCCATTCAAACTGGGTTAGTTACCGCCGCCCATGATATTTCTGATGGCGGGTTATCTATAGCACTTGCTGAAATGTGCATTTTCGGTAAAATGGGTGCTTCTGTTAGTTTATCTGCTGTTGGTGGAAATACGCATGAAGTTCTTTTCAGTGAAGCACAATCTGGCGTGGTGATTTCAGTTTCACCAAAAAATGTTGGTCAAGTGATGTCTCACTTTAAAAATGCTGGAATTCCAGCTTATGATGTAGGAAAAGCGGGTGGGTCAGAACTTCAGATCGAAGGTTTGGATGCTCTTGATGTTGCTGAAATGACAACTATCCATGATTCTGTGATTCCAAATGCGATGGATGTTTAGTCAGCGATTGATCACATTAATTTTTATTCAGTAAAAGATTTTCATACAGTTAGTAAAAACTGCTATGAAAACACTTCTTACTCTTACTTTAGTATTGTCTCATTATATGGCGTACGCTCAATCCGTAGCCCCAGAAACCTATTTCGATTTTTGGGTGGGTAATTGGGAGCTCACCTGGCAACATGCCGATGGAAGTGAAGGAACGGGTACAAATCTTATAGAAAAAACATTGGATGGTGTTGTTATCCAGGAAAATTTTAGAGCTTTAACCGGCGCTTATGCAGGCATGAAAGGAACTTCCGTATCGGTTTACAATCCGCAAACTCAACAATGGAAACAAGCCTGGGCGGATAATCAGGGTGGATATTATGATTTCACCGGAATTACGGTAAACGATCAGCGCATTTTTCAAACGGTAGAATCAGAACTGCCCGATGGACGTACAATTATTCAACGCATGCGATTTTATGATATCGAAGAACAAAGTCTTACATGGGATTGGGAATCAACTTTTGATGGCGGCGAAACGTGGACGCTGAACTGGAGAATATTTTATTCCCGTAAAAGCTAATCCTTTCAATCAAGAAGGAACGAATTCGGGTCAACTTTTCATTTCTTTAAGTGACTATTCATTAAGAAAGAAAGAGAACATTGACTAACAAAATTGTACTAATCGTAGGCGGAACTGGTGGAATTGGTTCAGCCATAGCAAAAAACGTATCTGATCAAGGCGCAAGAGTTGTAATTGCCGGGAGAAATCGCACTAAAGCTGAAGAAATTGCAAAAGAATTAAACGCGAGCGGGGGGGATGCGTATGCGATTGATGTTGATGTAACCAATCCCGCTTCTGTAAAAAACCTTGCTGAACAGGTTGCCTCAGGTTTAGGTAAGATTGATGTGCTGGTGAATGCGTTTGGTCAGGGGATAATCCAGCCAATTAAAGACATCAACCCAACCGATGCTAAAGAAATTATAGACGTAAATGTATATGGCACCTTCCTGGTTACACAAACTATGATTCCATTTATGAATACTGAATCAACTTCTCACGTGTTAATGTTTCCAGGTACGATGGGAAAATTCATTATGAGAAATTCATCGGTATATTCGGCATCGAAATTTGCGATTCAGGGTTTTACTAAAGCATTAACCGAAGAATTAAAAAGAGAGAAAGTGCAGTTTACATTGTTCTATTTAGGCGGTGTAGATACAGATTTCTGGGAAGATGATCGGGTTCAAATGCGGGTTAAAAAAGAAGCGATGCTCACGCCCGAAGATGTTGCAAATACAGTGGCTGCCACATTATCTCTACGAGGCTCGGCGGTAGTTAATGAGGTAGTGATGCAACCAGAAAGTCACCAGTTGGTTTAAGTTTTCTTTATCTTATATTTTAACTTCATTTATGAAGTAAAATAATAACCGTAATCGGGTAAGATGGGAAAAGATCAACCCAGAGTAATTTTGGTTGAAGATGAACTTGCAGTTGCTAAACTGATTGAGTTCAAACTTAAAAGAGAGAAAATTTCTATCACTCACTTTGATAATGGGATCGAAGGGTTAAATGCGATTAAAAAAGAAAGACCTGACGCAGTCATACTCGATGTAATGCTACCAGGGATGAATGGATTCGAGATTTTAAGAAACATTCGCGAAGATGATTCTTTAAGCGACATTAAAATCTTACTCCTTACAAGTAAGAATAGAGTAGAGGATCTAAAACTAGGTTTTGGTTTAAAAGCGGACGAATATATCGATAAACCGTTCCAACCTGATAGTTTGATGCTTCGATTGAATCGACTACTTGAAATGAGTTAACATATGCTACTTCAGATCAGCTTGGATATCAGTATTAAATTACTGCTCACTTCTATGATATTCTTGCTGTTCCTACTGTTTCTTATTCTACTTCTATCATTGTATTTAAGATGGAAGAATAATTACAGCGAGAAATTGAAATTAAAGCTGAATGAGCGTTTTTATCCGCTCATATTTTCGTATATGGAGGATGAAACATCCATTGAAAAAATTGAAAAAGACCTATCTGGGCATGGATTTGAATATGGAGTTTTTGAGGGTACAGTAAAAAAACTGATTGATGAAGTGACAGGCGACGACAAGCATCGGTTGAGGAAACTTTTGTACATCGACCCATTATTTAATCATCATTACAAACAATTGATGAGCAATAGGGAGAGTAAATTACTTAAAGCCTGTAACTATTTTAGTTACACCCGACTGATAAATTTTAAGATTATCGAGCGCTTAAAATCGCTAATTACTCACAAGAATCGTTTAGTTGCATATGTTGCTGTATCTGCATTAATGGCTTCAAAAAGTGTGTCCGACAGAGCAGAGGGGTTAAAGCAAATTGTGAAGCGACGTAAAATTTCTGAAATGGCGATTTTGGAACTTATATATGAATTTAAAAATAACGATCTAGATCAATCGGTAAAAGAAGTAGAACACCTGAAGAATATTATTGAAGATGAAGAAGTACCGGTTGATTCAAAAGCAATTATCATTCTTGCAGTAGAAGAATTAGGGTACTACCAACTACAAGGGTTTTTATTTTCTTTATTAAGTCTTAAAAGTGAATATTGGGAAACCCCCCAAATCATACGCTCAATTATTCTAGCACTCGGTAAATTTGGATATGAAGATGCCACCCCATACATCAGACAGTGTACCCTTGGTGTAAATGAGATCATTTATGAAGCAGGTATCGAGGCACTGAGCATAATTGGTGGCTTCGAGAATTTCGATTTCCTTATCTCTCTACTTTCTGAGGATGCTATTAAAAATGAAGTGATTTTAAGAGCTTTATTAAAAAATGGTTTCGAACAAGAAGAAATTGAAGAGGCCATTGGTAAGGAGAACCAACGATTTCAGGATTATACACTATTGATGGACATCATTAAACAAAAACCATTGAGTGTATAATGTCTATTGTTGATATCCTACATACGATAGTAAACTTTATAGAGCCCTTTAATTGGGTATTTATACTCTATTTTTTGTTTGTAAATATCACCTATATCATTCTGATCATTTTATCTCTGGTCTACCTCAAGAAAAATGAAAATGTTGATGAAGTATTTGGCCTAACCGGATTATTTAAATCAGAACTTTATGCCCCAATTAGTATTCTCGCACCTGCTTACAATGAAGAGCTGAATGTAGTAGCCTCTACGGAAGCTTTATTGCAGCTTTCTTATCACGATTTTGAAGTAATTGTAATTAATGATGGTTCTTCTGACGAAACTCTTACACGGCTGATCGAGCATTTTGAACTCTATACCATAACAAAACCAACAAATCTTCAACTCAATCATCAACCAATAAAGTCAGTATTTAAGTCTAATCGTTACCCAAATCTAAAGGTGATTGATAAAGTTAATGGAAGAAAAGCGGATGCCCTGAACGCAGGAATTAATCTGGCAAGTAAAGACTTAATTTGTTCGATTGATGCCGATTCAATATTAGATACGGGTGTATTAAAAAAGCTGTTAAAAGCTTTTGTAGAGGATGAGAATGTGGTTGCAGCCGGAGGTATTGTACGAATAGTAAATGGGTGCAAGGTTGAAGATTATACCGTAAAAGAAGTAGGGGTACCAAAATCCTATTTAGGTAGAATACAGTCGGTAGAATATCTAAGATCGTTCTTATTTGGCCGAATTGGATGGGATTACCTAAAAAGCTTGCTCATTATATCTGGCGCTTTTGGTGTGTTCGATCGAAAGTACGTGATTAAAGTTGGTGGCTATTTACACGACACTGTTGGCGAGGATATGGAACTGGTTGTAAGACTTCATCGATATTGCAGAGAAAAGAAAGAGGAATATCGAATAAGATTTTTAGCTGAACCTGTTTGCTGGACGGAAGTTCCTGAAGATTGGTCAGTGCTTGGGAGGCAAAGAAATCGCTGGCAAAGAGGACTAGCAGATACATTGTGGCGCCATAGAAAAATGCTATTTAATCCAACGTATGGACGATTAGCCTTTATGGCCATGCCATATTTCGTGTTTGTGGAATTACTTGGTCCTATAGTAGAGCTGTTCGGATTTGCATACTTTTTTATCACAATTGCATTAGGCAATATCAATTATACATTCTCAGTTTTATTCCTGTTTTCTGCAATAATTTTGGGGATCATTCTCTCAGTTTCGGCAATACTATGTGAAGAGTTTACCTTTCGAAAGTATCCTAACCTAAAACATGTATTGATTTTATCACTCTACGCGTTTATCGAAAATATAGGTTTCCGTCAAATTCACACCTGGTGGCGATTTAAAGGGTTAATTAAATTTTTGCAGGGTGATAAAGAATGGGGAGTTATGTCGAGAATTGGAATTAGTGGAGAAGGTGCAAAAAATCGTAAGATTTCATTTAAGGAAGTTTTCACAAAAAGTGGCTACTGGATTACTCTAATTATTATTCCATTTCTGCTTCTTTTACTGGTAATGGGCTTGTTAATAGAGCAGAGAATTCTTCCGCTTTAAAAGCGGTAACTAAGATTTAATCCAAGATTATAGCGATTCCTTTCCAGCCCATTTTGATATTCTTCAAACGTATAGGATGCACCAATTGAAGCAATAAATTGTTGGGCGAATTTCATCTGATAAGATGCACCGAATTGATAGGCCTGATCGGTACCAATGATTTCATTGGAAGAATTGAAATCACCAGAATTACCGCCATAACCTGTGCTAAACTCAATAAAATTATCGGCGCCTTTTAAAAGATGTCGGAAAGAGAATAAAGTAGTGTAGCTATTATTGTTTTCTGCTAAGGTATAGAAAGCCCTAAAAATAAATCTATTTTTAAGTGCATACTTAGCCAGCGTTGTTGTAAGAATGTTCACATTTACCAGTTCAAAATTTAAGTTCCTATACCCTAATTCAAGTTCAAACCGATTAGGCAGAGCTCTGTAAATTGAACCTACAATATGAAATTCAGGATAAAATGTATTTGAGGACGCACCAACACTAACATATCCATACATTTTAGGTCCTAATACAGGATAGGCGTACACTTCGAGTTGTTGATCGTTCAAACCAAATCTGCTTCCATATTTTAAGTTACCTCCAAAAGCACCTATGGAAGTTTTGCGAATGATATCTAATCTGGTTTCCGCCCAATTATCTAAGTCTTCTTTGAAAAACGAGATATCTGTTCCCAGGCTGGCCATCCACTTCTCAACAAATTCATCATATTCTTCAAGTTTAGATAACACAAGAGAATTATTAGGCTCAATTGCTAATATCTCCTGAAATGTTTGAATCGCTAAATTCTTTTCCCTAAGATTTTCATGAGCAAATGCTTTTCGTAAAAGAAAACGAACATTGGATGGATCATTAGATACACCTTCATTGCTTAGTTCTAAGGCTATTTCATTTTCATTTTTCGATAAGTAAATATCAATGAGTGATTCCCGGGAGTAATTTCTTGCCGGATCTTCGGACAATACTTGAGTAAGTATTTTTTCAGCATTATCGTATTGATCGGACCAAAAATACACTCTACCCAGAAATTCTTTTACATCCAGATATTCCGGTGCAAGTTCTAGCGCTTGTAATGCAAGTTTAATCGCCCCGGGATAGTCATTTTGTTCAAAAGCACGATCACGTGCTTGTTTAAAAAGTTCGTCAGGGTCTGTTGATTGCCAACCGTGCGAGTGTATCGGAATAGAGGCAAAAACAATTAAAAAGAAGAAATAAGGTAGTAGATGTTTATTCATCAATAGATGTAGGTGAAATACTACCTTATTTTAACTTTTTCTGAAATGAAATGTTTGGCAGTTAATGCGCAACCGGGCATCGTTCGATTGCCGCTTTATACGCACTCTCCAAAATATGAAGCCCTTCATCTACTTGTTCCTTTGTTACGGTGAGTGGCGGACGGAAACGAACAGTTTTGTCCCCACAAGACAGAATCATCATACCATGAGTAATACATTCGTTAATTACAGCATTTCTTGAATGAGTATCCGGTAAATCTATAGCGCAAAGAAGGCCTTTTCCACGAGCATTAGATAGATATTCGTATTTCTCAGCTAAGGCTTCCAATTTTTTTAATAGATATACACCAACTTCAGCAGCATTTTCTACTAAATTATCATCTTCGATGATATTCAGAATTCGACCAAATCGAACCATATCAACCAGGTTACCACCCCAGGTAGAATTGATTCTGGAAGAGACTTTAAAACAGTTGTCTTCAACTTCATCGATTCTTGGACCTGCTAAAATTCCACATACCTGTGCTTTTTTCCCAAAAGAAATAATGTCGGGAGTAACGTAGTGTTCATGAGCCCAAAATTTACCAGTTAAACCAACGCCGGTTTGAACCTCATCATATATAAGTAATGCTTCGTGCTTATCCGCTAATTGACGGAGTGCTTCATGAAATTGCGTTCGAAAATGGCGATCACCGCCCTCTGCTTGAATTGGCTCTATCAGAATACAAGCAATATCATCTTTGTATTGCTGGAAATAGCGTTCAATTTGTGCTACTGCTAATTTCTCATCCTTCTTAACCATCTCTATACGTTCCGGTGTTTCAGGATAATACATAGCCGGACTGATAACCCGTGGCCAATCGAATTTTGGGAAGTATTTAACTTTGTCTTCTATTGTATTTGTTACAGAAAGGGTATAGCCTGACCTGCCATGAAATGCTTTTTCGAAATGGAGCACCATATGGCCTTTTTCTTCCCGATATCCTTTTTGGAAATTCTTTTGAACTTTCCAGTCGAAGGCAACTTTCATAGCATTTTCAACTGCAAGTGATCCACCTGAGATGAAAAACGAATGTTGAAGTGTAGGAGGTACAGCTACCCGGCTAAAAGATTCCATGAATTCAGCAAGCTCTTCGGTATAAACATCAGAATTTGATGGCTTATTTATAGCAACCCGGCCAAGTTTTGCAACAAAATCGGGATCACCGGCAATTTTATCATGATTCATTCCCAGTGGATTTGATGCAAAAAAGGTGAAAAAGTCGAGATAATTTTTACCTGACTTGCTGTCGTATAAATACGCTCCCTTGCTTTTATTTAAATCCAGCACCATATCAAAACCATCAGTCAGAAGGTGCCTTCCGAGTATTTTTCTTACTTCTTCGGGTTGAATTAATTCTTGTACCGCCATCTACTCCTTATATATAGTAGTGTATGTTTCAGTTTGGGGCAGAGAAGCTAGCAAACTTGCTAGTAGGACTCAATCAAAAAAGCGCTTTTTTATACATTGAATTCAAGCAGAGTTTTTTCAATTATTGCAACACACTCAAGAAGCTGATTTTCAGTTATCACCAATGGGGGTGCAAACCGAATAATATTTCCATGCGTTGGCTTTGCAAGTAATCCATTCTTTTTTAGAGCTAAGCAAAATCGCCATGCAGTATCACTCTCAGGGGAATCGTTAATCAATACAGCATTCAAAAGGCCTTTGCCACGAACTTTAATAAACAAATCATACGATTCTACCAGATCCTGCATTCTCTCTCTGAAAATGTCTCCTAACACGCGTGCGTTTTGAATAAGACGCTCTTCATCAATAACTTCCAATGCAGCCATTGCAACTTTACATGCTAATGGATTTCCGCCATACGTAGAACCATGCTGACCGGGACGAATCACATCCATAATTTCTGCATCAGCTAATACTGCCGATACGGGATAGGCTCCACCCGAAAGCGCTTTGCCAAGAATTAGAATATCAGGTTTAGTGTAAGTCTTGCCACGTTCGCAATGTGCGTTACAGGTGCAATCTCCACAAATAGCCAGTAGAGAGCCAGTCCTGGCAATCCCAGTTTGTATCTCATCAGCCATAAACAACACATTATGTGCTCTACAAAGCTGAGCAGCTTCCTTTATATAATGGTCATCTGGAACGACAACCCCTGCTTCCCCTTGAATAGGCTCAACCAAAAAACCAACTACATTTGGTAAACTCAGAGCTTCTTTTAACGAATTAGTATCATTATAGGATACTTTTACGAATCCCTTTGTATATGGCCCAAAGTTCTTTTTTGCGTCAGGATCGTTAGAAAATGAGATAATAGTTGTGGTTCTTCCATGGAAATTATTATCACAAACAATTATAACAGCTTCGTTTTCTTCAATTCCTTTTCGCTCATATCCCCATTTTCTACATAATTTGATAGCCGTCTCTACGGCCTCGGCTCCAGTATTCATTGGAAGAACTTTTTCCAACCCGAAATATTGACTCAAAAAGCGTTCGTATTCACCGAGTACATTATTATAAAAAGCCCGGGAAGTTAAAGTCAGAGTTTTACTTTGTTCAATTAGGGTATGTGTGATTTTTGGATGGCAATGGCCTTGATTTACTGCAGAGTAAGCTGATAGGAAATCGAAATACCTATTTCCTTCTGGATCCCACACATAAACACCTTCACCTTTTGCTAATACTACTGGTAATGGATGATAATTGTGCGCGCCGTATTTGTCTTCTAGCTCAATAGCTAAATCTGATGATATCATATAGACTCCAAGTTTATATCGAAAATATGCAATGACAGAATTAATGTCTTAATTCATTGAAAAAATGATTGAAATTCTAAGGCAATTAGTCGTATATTTTAAATCTACATCGCGGGGTGGAGCAGCTGGTAGCTCGTCGGGCTCATAACCCGAAGGTCGCAGGTTCGAATCCTGTCCCCGCCACTCATAAGCACCTCAAAATTTGAGGTGCTTTTTTTGTTTATACCCATTCTTAAGGCAATTTTTGGTCTGAAAGCGCTTCTCTCGACTATATAGGACTTAAAACGAGATTAAATTTTCGTCACATATTTGTTGGATTTGAAATCTCATCTTAATAAGTTAGTGACCTATGTGTGTTTAAATTAAAAGGAAGGACAGATTTGGTAAAAAAAATTCATCATAATCAGTTGTTCCCATTACTTTTTAAACATCAAACATTTCAATTGTACTTAACTATTGAGTCAATTAAATTCATCTAATACTATTTAGGATGGGAGCAAACTTCCATCCGATAACAAAAACCAAACATAAGAGGTCATCTATGTTCAAAAAGCTACTAACATTGTTAGTTTTTGCCTTGTTGTCTGGTAGTCTTTACGCTCAAGTATCCATTTCGGGTACCGTAACAGACGCTGAGACAGGGGAGACTCTTCCTGGTGTGAACATCCTCATAACCGAGTTGTCGCGTGGAGCGGCTACCGACGTTGATGGTGATTATACAGTGAATAACGTCCCGGCAGGCACATATACCGTAAGAGCCACATTCGTTGGTTATCAAACTTTCACAGCTACACTTCAAGTTGGCAATCAAAATGTAGACTTCGATATCGCACTAGAATCCGATGTATTCGGTTTAGACGATGTTGTAGTAACAGCATTTGGTATCCAGCGTGAGCGACGTGCTCTCGGGTATGGTGTTGCAGAAGTTTCTGCTGAAACTATCGAAAACAGAAGCGAAACTGATATTGCACGTTCATTATCTGGTTCACTTCCAGGGGTTGATATTCAATCTACTGGTGGTTTAACAGGTTCAGGAACAGAAATTTTAATTCGTGGAGCTACTTCACTTTCAGGTTCAAACCAACCACTATGGATTGTGGATGGTGTGCGATTTGATGGTGGATCAAACGAAACAAGTTCATGGTTCCAAGGTGGTGGCTCTCAAGTCACTCCTAATAGATTTATTGATTTAGATCCAAATAACATTGCAGACGTAACTGTTTTAAAAGGCCTTAGTGCAACTGTACTTTACGGTGAGCAAGGTCGTAATGGTGTAATCATTGTTACAACAAAATCAGGATCTTTCGCTGGACAAGGTGAAGCTCCATCTGGTTTCTCTGTAACTGTAGATCAATCTATATACGCAACAGAAATTTCATCTCGCCCAGATTACCAAGACACTTATGGTGGCGGATTTGATCAAAACTTTGGCTGGTTCTTTAGTAACTGGGGCCCAAGATTTGAGACAGATAACGCTGGCTTATTTGGAACTGACTTCTTAGGATTCGATGCTGATGGTACTGTTCTTATTGAGCATCCATTACTTCAAAATGCTACACAAGCAGAAGCATTCCCTGAATTAGTAGGTGTTGGTTATCGTTATGAAGCAAAACCTGATCCACTCGAAGCTTTCTTCGAAACAGGATTGGCTTCTAGCACTAGTTTAAATATTTCTGGTGGTACTAACGATCTTCGAGTAAATGCAAACTATACTCACGCAGGTGAAGAAGGCTTTACTCCTAATAACGAACTTACAAGAGATGCTTTCTCTATTGGTGCGAACTACAAGATTAGCGAAAAACTTACATCTCAAACTACTTTCAACTTCAGTTTAACAGACTTAATAACTCCTCCTAGCTCTGCTGGTGGTGGTTCAGGTCCGGCTGCTGGTGGTGGTACTCCTGGTGTGTTTGGTTATGTTATGTTTACCCCTCGTTCTATCGACCTTGGCGGTATCCCGTTCACGAACCCGGTAACTGGCGGTTCTGCGTATTACCGTTCAGGTAATGACATTCCAAATCCAAATTGGATTGCAGAAAATACAGGTTATACTAACATCACTGATCGTTACTACGGTAAAACTGAATTAAATTTCAAAGCTGCTGATGGTATCAATTTAGTATACCGTCTTGGTTATGATGCATACTCTGAGAATCAAGAATACCGACAAGATGCAGGTGGTGTTGAGCCAGCTGATTTCATCAACGGTTACTATTCTACTTCCAATCAGAGAAGCGTAGGTTGGGATCACAACGTTAATGCATTACTTTCTTTCCAGGTAAATGAAGATGTATCTCTTGATGCAACTTTAGGTGCTCAGTACATTAGCGAATCTTGGGAGCGTAATGGCCTTGAAAGTGTTGAAATGATTGTTACTGGTTTCTTTAACCATAGCAACTTCTTGAATACTAGCGCCTCTAACTCTCTAGGTGGTGGATTCCAAACTAAAGTTGAAACTGAAAGTGCCGGTGTATTTGCCGAAGCTACTATTGGTTTCCAGGATTTCGTTTACTTAAACGTAGCTGGTAGAAATGACTGGTTCTCTACTCTTGAAGAAGATAACCGTTCAATTTTCTATCCATCAGCAAGTATCTCTTATGTATTATCTGATCACTTAGATATTACTTCAGATGCATTAACTTACTTAAAAGTTTTTGCAGGTGTAGGTAGTTCAGCTGGTCAGCCAGGTGCTTATTCTACAAGAAATACGCTTGGTACTGTTGCAAGAGCATTTGCAAACGGTGATGGTTCTATCGTTACAACGAACTTCACATCTAACTTTTTAGGTAATCCAGATCTTAAACCTGAGCTTCATACTGAGTATGAAGGTGGTGTTGATATTCGTTTCTTAAACGACCGTGTAGGATTAAGCGCTTCTGCGTACACTAGATCAACAACAGATCTTATTACAAATGCAGATCTTGATCCAGCAACTGGATTTACATCAACTCTTACCAACATTGGTGAGGTTCAAAACCAAGGTTTAGAAGTAACTTTAAATGCTTCTCCTCTACAATCAGAATTACAATGGGACATCCAGGCTAACTTCTTTACAAATAGAAGTGAAGTTGTTGAGTTAGGTGCTGGCCTAAACAGAATTCAGATCGGTGGTGGTTTCACAACCAGAGGTAACTTTGCAATTGAAGGCGAGGCTTACGGAGTAATGCTTGGTACTAAAATTGTACGTGTAGACCAAGCTCTGAAGGATTCTGATCCTAACTTTGCTGATATTGCTATTGGTACACCAATTATTGGTTCTACTGGTAACTACATCGAGCAAAATGATATTGGAATTATTGGTGATCCTAACCCAGATTGGGACCTTTCTGTTAATAATACTTTCCGTTACAAAGGTGCATCGCTTTCATTCGCTGTAGATTATCAGCAGGGTGGAGACATGTTCTCTGTATGGATTAGTACTCTAATGGCTCGTGGTCTAACAACTGATACTGACAAAATTGACCGTAACAACACATTTGTTTTACCAGGTGTAAACGAATCAGGTCAATCTAACACAGTTCAGATTTCACCATCAGGTGTATTCTTCAGTAACTTTGGATTCGGTCCAGATGAGCTTCGCGTATACGATATGACTCATATCCGTCTTGCAAACGTAGCTCTTTCTTACGACCTACCTTCTTCATTGTTAGGAAACACACCATTTAAGCAGATTACTTTATCAGTAACTGGTGATAACCTTTGGATGTATGCATTCAATGTACCTGAAGGAAGTGGATTTGACCCGAATGTTAATTCAATCGGTGGAAACTCACGTGGATTTGATTACCTAACCGGACCTGCTGCACGTAGATTTGGTGGTAGTGTAAGATTCCGATTCTAATAAGAGACATTGAAAAAAAATATTGATATGAAATTTAAAAATAGTTTACTCGTACTAGCCTCTCTGCTACTGTTTACAGTACAGTGCGAGATTATAGGCGATGACAAGTTGAATAGTCCGAACTCGCTTCCACCTGAAGCAGTAGATCCGGATTTCTTGTTGAACCAAATTCAATTAGAAGCACGCAACATTTATCGTGCTGCTGCTTCTGTTGGTGGAGAAATGACCAGAATGACCTACATGTTCGGTGATACATATGCTAACGCATTCTCACCTAACTCGTTTAATGGCATTTATGGCAACGCTTACAATGATCAGTTCATTGACACAGAAAACCTGCTAGCTATTACAGATGAGAGAGGATTTTTAATTCACTCTGGTATGGCTAAAATCCTAAAAGGATATTCACTCATGGCTCTTGTAGACATGTTCGGTGATGTTCCTTTTAGTGAAGCTCTTGACCCAACCAATCTAAATCCGGGTCTAGACAGTGGCGAAGATGTGTACAATGCAGCTATTGCATTATTGGACGAAGGGATTGCTGACCTAGCAGCTGGTGAAGCAGCTTCATCTCCAATTCCAGATAATGATTTCTATTATCCTGGTGAGGACGATTTAGATGATAAAGTTGCAGCTTGGACAAAAGCAGCCGGTACAATGAAGCTTAAAGCTTTCTTGAATACTGGTAATGCAGCTGGTGCTAATGCCTTAATCGCTGATGCAGCAAATTCATTAATTACTGCTGATGGTGAAGACTTCTTGTTTGCTTATTCTACAAACGAAGTTGATCCTGATTCACGTCACCCAGAGTATGCCGGTAACTACATCGACAATACTGGTGCAGGCGATTATATGGCGGTAAGCTATATGAATATGATGCTTAATGACAAAGCTGATCCAGATCCACGTATGAGATATTACTTCTATCGTCAAACTACTACAGATACAGACGATGTGAACGAAAATACTTGTATTAACGCATTTGCTCCTTCTCACTTCGACGCAGACGATCCATTCTGTTTGCTAGGTGATGGTTGGTGGGGACGTGATCACCTAATCGACGACGGTATTCCACCAGATGGAGAATTGAGAACTACTTGGGGTGTATATCCTGCAGGTGGTAACTTCGATGCTTCTACTGGAGGCGGAGCTGACCGTGGTGATGGTGAAGGTGGTGCCGGTATCGAGCCTATCTTAATGCACTGGTTTACTCATTTCATGATTGCTGAAGCTGAATTAACACTGAATAATGATGATGTAGCTGCTAAGACTTTCTTAGATCAAGGCATGCAACTATCATTTGACTTTATTGAAGATTTCGGTGATGATCAAGCAAGCGGAAGCCCATTCGCAATTAGCGCGGCTGCAACTGCTGCATATATTGCAGAAGTGGACGGAAGATGGACTGCAGCAAATGCTGATGGTAAACTTCAGCAAGTTGCTCGCGAGTATTACTTTGCATCTTTCCCTAATGGCTACGAGGCTTACAATTTAATGAGAAGAACTGGTTATCCAGATCGCTCTGATAATCTACAGCCAGCTCGTTCACCAAATCCTGGTAACTGGTATCGTTCCGTGCTATTACCCGCTAACATGGTTGAGAGAAACTCAACAGTTGATCAGAAATCTGCAGCGGATATCCTTCAAGGACCATTCTGGGATCCAGATAAAGGAAGCACAAAGTTTAATTTCTAATAATCAGGATAAAAGAAATGAGAAAGTTTAATTATTTAATTGCATCGTTGTTGATTGTAACAACAGCGATCTCGTGTGACGCTCTTGTTGGAGATCCTGAGCTTCCAATTCCATTGGATGAGACTCTGGCTAATACAGGAGCATTCCTAAGAGTTCTTTCTGTTGAATCTTCTGGATTTGATGTAGCTGATTTAGCAACTGCATCATATTCATTCACAGGTGAACTTCAGGATGTAAATAATGGCGGTGATGTTGAAAGAGTTGAATTCTATGTAAGCTATGTTTCAGCTGACAGAGCAACTACTATCGCAGAACCAGCGAGCCCAATCACTACTGTTAACTCTGGAAGTTTTACAACCAGAGAAGCAAGTGGATTACCTAGTACTTCATTTACTATCGCTCTAAATGACATTTTATCATACCTAAGCTTACCATTAGCTAACCTAAATTTGGGTGATAATTTTGAAATCCGTTGGGTTTTAGTCATGAAAGACGGTAAAGAGTACACGAATACAGATGCTAGCCCTGCAGTAACCGGTGGATTTTATGTCTCGCCATACTTTGCAAGAGCATCAGTAGTACAAGGTATCCCAACAACAATATTTGTTGGCGACTACCAATTAACTCAAAATACTCCAGGTTCACAGTTGTTTGGGCAAGACACAGTATTCGGACCAGATCCGATTACTCTTGAAGTTGACCCATCTAATACTCTAAATGGACGTATTGCACGTGATGTTTGTTATTTACCAGCTTTTGGCTGTTTCAATTCAGACATCCCATTCACTTTCTTCAGAAAGCAAGACTTCAACGCATTCACAGCTGCTGATAACTGGGTATCTTTCCCAGGTAACGTAGATCCAAGTGTAGGTTGCGGTATTGGTCTTATTTTCGGAGCCGTTCAGGATGAAACCAAGTCTAACTTTGATGTGAATGATGATTCTACATTTGATTTCACAATTGTTGATAATCGTAATGCAGATTGCGGTGGAAGCCCAACAGAAGTTAATTTTGGTGGTGTTAAGCAATAATTGAGTTATACTCGATATTTAAAAGCCTGTGTAGTAATACACAGGCTTTTTTTATGTAATTATTTTAGAAAATCTGCACATTACAGCATGGAAAATACATGGATTTCTATACTGAGTGCGATTTTCATCTGCGGCACCCTGCTGCAATGTAATTCTTTAACTGATCCAGAATTACCAATTCCATTATCAGACACGCTAGAAAATACAGGAGCATACTTACGTGTATTAAAAGTTAATTCTGCGGTTTTTGATATGAGTAATGTCTCTCAGGCTAAATATGAATTTGTAGGCGAGTTACAGGATGTTAATAATGGGGCAAATGTTGACCGTGTTGATTTTTATGTGGCCTATAAGAGTATCAGATCAGTAGATATAGAAGAATCTGATATACCAGTAGCGTCGTATTCAAGAGATTCATTTTCCGTAATGGAAAGTGGATTACCAAGAGCTACTTTTAGTATTTATCTAACCGATATACTTAATAATTTAGAAATATCAATTGATTCGTTAGAATTTTATGGTTCGATGCGAATTCGCTGGGAAATTGTTCTTAATGATGGCTCTGTATTTACAGATAAGGATGCCAGTTATTTAATTCAGGACTATTTTATTTATAATTCACCCTATTATGCCATAGTGCCTTTTGTTGGTAGCATTCCATTAAAAACATTCATAGGGGAATATGAAATCACCCAGCTAAATCCTGGGTCTGATATATTTGGGAGCACAATTTTATTTGGTAGGGGTAACACAAATGAGGATAGCACCTTTATTGTACGGTTTGATGTTGATCCGTCAAATCCATCGTCTGGTAGGATTGCATATGATGTTTGCTACCTGCCAATGTTTGGGTGTTTTAATTTTGATCTACAATTACTCTTTTTCAGAGAAAACTATGGTGACGCCGTATATGCAAGTACTTGGGTAACAGTTCCTGGCTCAATAGATCCAGCCGTTGGTTGTAGTAATTTAGGTCTTATATTCGAAGCAATTACAGATAAAAACAAATCTGGCTTTCAAGCGACTGATGATTCAAGTTTTGAATTTATAATGCTTGATAACATACACTCCGATTGTGAAGGAGTACCGACTGAAGTAAAATTTACAGCGGTGAAGAAATAAACTTCTTTAGAGGTTATCTGTTAAGATTTGCCCACTCAGCCAGAGTTGCCTTTGGCGATACTCAAGATTAAAATATTCACCAGTTCTATTTAATAGAAAGTTATCAAAAGGATAGTATTTACTTTGCTGTTTAGCTTTATAGAAAAAGAAATTGGTATAAAAATCACTTGGGTTATAAGAATATCCCCAACTCATAGTTCGCAGATTTTCTTCCACATACCAGGGATTACCAAATAATATATAAATCATCCCTTGATCGGTTTTCCATCCTTCTTTATAACTTGAGAATAGTTTATTCGCCTGTTCAACACGGTCGTAATATTTCTGAATTACTTCTTTTGCAATATTTGGGTTTCCTACATTTTCAAGCCAAAACCGATCTACTTCTCTTTTTATCTCCTCTTCGGTCTGTTTGGTTTGCAACGCTTTATATTCTTTATCACTCATTAAATAAACTAGCGGTGCGGCTAATTCTCTTACGCTGGTTAATGCCGGGTAATTATCAGACTTGATACTAAAATCCCGGGCTTGTTGCAGAACCTCCCCGTTTTCATCTTCCGTTTCTATAAGAAACCGGTAATTTCCTCTTTCAAGAATTGGATAGGTAAATTCGATGTAAACGCTACCCGGTTGACTAAGTCGTCGTGTGGAAGAAGCAACCACAGTTTCTTCTCTAAAATCCACCCCTAAATACTGAATTGTATTAGGTGTGTAATTATTGTGGCTCATCCTTCTGGCATGAAGGGTATCTGTGGCAAATTGTAACAGCTTGGCATTAATTTGGATCGGGTCCTGATCATCATTATTCGTGGCTTGAAACTCGAATCGAAGGCTGTCCATTTTTCCCGGCACATCATAAGTAGAAATCGGAAAAAATCGATCATTTTGTGCTTCGTTGTCTTTTGCGAGCAGTAAGATACTTGTTAAATTTATTTCAGGCTTATACGGGTTTGGGATAAATGTTTTAGTACCGAGTGTTACATCTTTCAACGAATTTTGATATGTAACGGTAACCAGAACTTCATATTCACCCGGCTCAACCTGAAACATTCGCTCTAAATGGTAGCTATCCAATCCCATTGCACGAGCATCATTGGTATACACTATCTCGAAAGTATCAGTAAATGTTTGAAGTGCGCTAGTCTCTGTGTTTATTACTTTTATCTCATATAGAACTTCTGCAACACGCTCGTTATTCACATTTTTATACACCAAGGAATTAAAAATCAATTCTGTAGATGTGCTGATTAAAGGAGTATCATCATCACTAATTACACCAATTGCGGATAACCGAATTTCCGGATGGCCCACACGAAATGTATAACTAGTTCCTCGTTCAACATTTAAATTAGATGAACTACAGGCTATTGAGAGGATTACCAGAAGAAGAATCGTGTAATGAAGGTTTTTGTGCATCGAAGAATTTATTGAATAGTATTACTATAACAAGAAGTTGTGCAGATTATTTTCTCAAATCTGAATTTGGGTTCATAAGTTATCTCGTAAAATATTACCGGACAGCCAATTTTGTATTTGTTGATATTGAATGCTGAAATATTGCTGATTTCGTTGCAATAAGTAATTTTCAAAAGGATAAAATTTACTTTTCACTTTTGGATTTCGAAACAGGAAATTGGTTTCCGGGTCGTACAAATTTGTCGAATAAGACCACATCACATCATTAATGGACGTTGAAATATATCTTGGCGGACCAAATAATATATACATCATTCCGAAATCTGTTTTCCAACCTTCTTTAAAATTCGAAAACTGCTTATTAGCCTCTTCCACTCGTTCATAATAAAGTTGAATCACATTTTGTGCAATTCGTTCATTTTTTATGTTGTTTAGCCAGAACCTATCAATAGCTCTTTTTAGTTCAATGGGATCATTAATTGACATGAGCTCTTCATGATCGTCTTTTTCCATCAAATACACTAAGGGCGCAGCAAGTTCCTTAGGTGTTCGAAGAGTTGGATAATTTTTGCTTTTGATGCTAAATTCTCTGGCTCTGTAAAGTTGTTCTTCTTCGTTGTTGTTTTCATCGGCAAATACTTCAAATCTGTAATTACCACGTTCCAGATTTGGGAAGAAAAATTCAATTGAAACATTCCCGGGTTGATTTATGATCCTTGTTGAAGTCCCAACCTCCTCATATTTTGAATAGGAAATACCAACATAAGGCAAGCTTGATGGCGTGTAGTTTGGCCAACTTAAGGATCGGGCTGCAGTGGTATCCGAGCGAAAGCGTAAAAGTCGAGAATTTAGAGTTAATGGGGCATTTGTTTGATTATTGGTCAATTGAAATGTAAAGCGCAGTGAGTCTGATGATTCTGATAAATCATAAGTTGTGGCAGGTTGAAATCCCAGTGTATCAGTAACTGATTTAGAAAAAACACGAATATTTGTAATGTGTGATATTTCATCATCCGGATCCGGAATGTAAGCTGATGAAGTACGTATGGTTTGCTTATCTGTACTTAAGTCTGTTACTCCAACATTGATCAGATAATCTCCGGGATCTGCATCAAAAAAACGGTTAAATACAAAAGTACTCCCATTATTTATTTGAATCTGAGATTCTAGGGTAGCCGTAATTGGGAACTGAAAAGAGTTTTGAATTTCCGCAGGATTTAGTTGATCGACAATTTGAATTTCCAGAAGCATATTAGCTTCGAATAAACTGTCGGTTTTCTTAAAAATTAGGCTTCGATAAACTACCTCTACAGATACGCTAATTTTCGTGCTATCGGTATTTTGATCAATCAACCCAGCGGTAGATGCAGTTACTTCTGGGAAACCTGGTTTATATTGATAAACTCCTGAACGGTCTATCCCGTCAACGTAACTGTTAGAACACTGAACGAAAAATAGGCTGAATAATATAAAAACCGTACATTTAAAAGCTTTATGTATTGTGCTTCCTGTTGAAGTATCAACCATAGATGAATAGAGGTACAGTGTTAAAAGTTGGCTTTCTTAAAGTTAACAATGAGCTAACACAAGAAACCTTTATTGAACTATATTTAGTATATAAACATTTAATTCTTTCACTCACAAGTTAATTCAAAAGTATTTTTATGACTCCTGTTCGTCGAACAAAAATTGTGTGTACAATCGGTCCCAGCACCAATGATTTTGATTCAATTGTAAACCTGCTACTTCATGGAATGAATGTCGCCCGAATTAACTGCTCTCATGGTACCCATGAAATTCATGCACGAAGCATCAGCTATATCCGTAAGGCTGCCAGAGAATATGATTATAGTATACCTGTTTTGATGGATTTACAGGGACCTAAAATCAGAGTTGGTCAAATGAAAGATGGTGGCCAGGTTCTTGAAGACGGGAGCATCATCACCATTACCGGAGAAAATGTAGAAGGAACAAGCTCAATGGTCCCAATCGACTACGAGAAATTAGTTGATGAAGCAGAAATTGGGAATGTCATATTATTAGATGATGGCTTACTTGAATTTAAGATAATTGGTAAAAATGGTCGAAATTTAGAAGCGCAAGTTGTCGTCGGCGGTCTATTAAAATCGCGCAAAGGGGTAAATCTACCTAATGTTAAAATTTCGATTCCCGCTTTAACAGAAAAAGATCTTGAAGATTTAGAATTCGCAGTTGAACAAAAAGCTGATTTTGTTGCGCTTTCCTTTGTTCGTACTGCTGATGAAGTGTATGATTTGAAAGCACGACTTGCTAAGCTAGGCAGTGAAGCCAATGTTATTGCAAAAATTGAAAAACCTGAAGCTATCGATAATATTGATGAGATTATTGAAGCAACAGATGGAATTATGGTAGCCAGAGGTGATTTAGGAATAGAAATTGCTACCGAAGAGGTTCCGGTTATTCAAAAAACCATTATAGAAAAATGCCGTAAAGTAGGGAAGCCGGTTATTACCGCTACTCAAATGTTGGACTCGATGATTAATAATCCTCGTCCAACACGAGCTGAAAGTTCAGACGTTGCAAATGCTGTACTAGATGGAACCGATGCAGTTATGCTTTCTGGCGAAACAGCTGCTGGTAAATACCCTATGGAAGCTGTAAATGTGATGGACCGGATTTGTCGTAAAGTCGAAGAGAGAAGCCCACAGCTCTACAACAGCTTAAAGTATAAAAATCCAGAAATGCAGGATAAACAGATTATTGAGTCCATCTCACAATCGTGCATATTCATGGCTGATAATGTAGGAGCAAAGGTAATCAGTACCATTACACATAGCGGAAGTACAGCTCGCAGAGTGGCTAAATTTCGTCCGAGAATTCCGATATTTGCATTTACTGAATCCCAAAAGATCAGACGCCAACTAAACCTGGTATGGGGTGTACGCTCGGTACGGCTCGATCAACTTTTTGATACGGATAAGAGTGTTGAGCTTATGAAAGATTACCTAAAAGATAATGGTCAGGTTAAAAAAGGGGACCGGGTTGTGATCGCTACGGGTATTCCAACAGCAAAGCGCGGCCGAACAAATATGATTACCATAAGTACGATTGAAGATTAAACTGCGTTTGAAGTAAAACTCATTTTCATGCGTAAGATTGGCTATTTAGTTCTTGTTTCTCTTTTTTTGGCGGGATGCGGATCGTCGTTCAAGTCAAATTTTAAAGACTTTAAC
Source organism: Balneolaceae bacterium (assembly GCA_965249965.1). Classification (GTDB taxonomy): domain Bacteria; phylum Bacteroidota; class Rhodothermia; order Balneolales; family Balneolaceae; genus HXMU1420-13. Next base: position 3,366,425 of record OZ252262.1, on the reverse strand, counting down.
GCCTACTACAATACGTATTACAACGCAAAAAAGAGCTTTAATCGTGGGCTGGAAAAAAGTCTTGATCAAGCTAGAACGTATAACACACTTCAGCCAATCAGAGTGTATGAAACGCCAAGAGGAGCCGGTGGACCTGATTTCGATAATGCAATCGAAAAAGGAGCTAGCGTTCTTCGTAAGTATGAAGACACAAAGTGGGTAGATAATGCCCTAGAGATAATTGGTAAATCCTATTACTTCAAGAATGAATACTTCAATGCAATTCAGAAGTTCGATGAACTGTACGTTAATGCAGATAATGTTGAATTGCAGCAGCGATCCATATACTGGAAAGGTCGGGTACTTCTTGAACTGCAAGCTTTCAACGAAGGAATACAGTATTTAAATGAGCAACTTTCAATTAATGAGGGTGAGTGGAAGTCGAAGCTAGAGTGGCAGGTTAAAACGGTTCTCGCAGAGCATTACATAGCTACAGAGAACTGGGTAAATGCACTAGATCTGCTAAATCAGAGCATAGGTAAGATTCCGGGTCGGGCAAATAATGAACGTGGATATTTTTTAATCGGACAGTTAAACGAAATTTTAAATGATCCTGAATCAGCATTTAATGCATATGATCGAGTTGGAAGATATTACAGCAATTATGATCTGCAATTTGCTGCAAAGAAGAAAAAAGCAGAAGTAGCTAGAGATCTTGGCGATATAGATGAGGCAATTTCTGTATTTAAAGACATGGTTCGGGATGATAAAAACACGGAATTCGTTTCCGAATTAAATTATGAATTGGGTAAATCTGAACAGCTGAAGGGTGATTTTGAAGTGGCTAATAAAATATTTATATCCATCCTTCGGGATCAGGTAAATAAACCAAGTAATAAGGTTCGTGCACTTACCTACAACGGTTTAGCTGAGCTGAATAGATATGAATTTGATAATTATACGCTCGCTGCTGCATATTACGATTCTTCTGCTCGCCTAAACATACCATTAGAAGAATTACCGGAAGAATACGATGCGAGAAATTTAGCTAATTCATTTGGAAGCTATGCTGATATCACCTATCAAATATACGAACAGGATAGTTTATTGTGGCTTGGTACATTATCGGATGAAGCCTTCGATTCTGTTCTGAAAGAAATTGAAGCCCAAAAATTAGCTGAATTGGAACGGTTGCGAGAAGAACAAGAAGAACGCCGCAATACCATGGTAAATGTAGGAGGGAATGATAACAGTCAAGAGCAGCAGACATCCAGTGAAAATGGATTTCTTAATGTTCGTAATCCACTTTTAATTGCTGAAGCTTCTGAACAGTTTAAAGCTGTGTGGGGAGCCCGGCCATTGGTTGATAATTGGCGAATAAATGCCTTGATCGTTAATTCATTAATTGATGATAGCACACAAGTTTCAAATACTGGTGGGCTAAATGCTGCAACTAGTTCAACGGTTGATCTATCTATCGATCTAAGTAGAATTCCATTTACACCTGCAGATCAGGATTCTGTTCTGGAGTTAATTTCTACGCTTAATTATGAATTAGGGAATTTATTTTTTCTCCAACTTGATCAACCCGATAGTGCCGGCTATTATTTTAAACGGGTAATCGAAGAACGCCCAAATGGTGATGTCGTGCCAGTTACTTTATACTCATTATCTGAATTGTATGACATTCTAGGGGACACTCAACAGTCGCGATTGTATGCACAACAATTAATTTATGATCATCCGGATACAGAATTTGCACAACGATTAACCTCAAAATTTGATATCGAACTGCCGGCAGGAGCAACGTATTCTGAAGTCAATCCTCGCGATATTTATCTTGATACTCTGGATGAGCAAATTCCTGATTCTTCCAAAGCTGAAAAACTCACAGAGCTAGCCATCAGCTATCAAGATGAATCCTTTAGTGACAGAGCACTTTTTGATGCCATAAAAATATATATCCGCCTTGGAAAAGAGGATTCAATATTCGTCAATAATTATACAACCTGGGTGGAGAGTAAAACTCTATGGACCAATACTCAGGATGCTTTTCAACAAGAAAAAGATTCAATTTCAGCTGCTTTTAATGATACCAGCATAATTAAGACGCCGTCAGATTCTCTGCTTTATATACAAATTTCTGATTCTCTATTAACCACACCAGACTTCAAGGCCAATTTTCCATACTACGGAGCAATGTGGGATTCAGCACGCTCAAAAATTGATTTGTTCAGCACTACTTTTAATTCATCGAATTTAGCCTCTCAAGTGCGCACGCTTAAAGTAGAATTTGAAGTGTCTGTGGATGAACTCGAAAAATCAGATATCACAGAAGAATCAGTAATCAGCGATGAAAATAGTGCTGATAATTCCGAATATATTTCTTGTCTAGATATTAATCAGGCTGTACAGATTAGGGGAGGTAAAGACATTGTATCTTCTAGTATTGTGCTTACAGATGATGTTCAAGACGAACCCATCACATTTTTGTTTTTCATTAATCAACGTGGGGTTATAGACGAATTTAAATTAGCTTCAGATACGCAAAACGAAGAGTTAATTTCAGTTTATGTGGAAGCCATTGATGCATTGGTATCTTTCGAACCTATTCTTGTCAATGGTGAGTCGCAAAAAATCCAGTGCGAAGTTGAATTCGAAATCCCAGTGAACTAACTCTTTTTTAACCCTTCTTTAATTTGCTTCACTAATCCCGGGCCTTTGTAAACCATTCCGGTATAAATTTGAATGAGATCAGCGCCTGCATCCATTTTTTCTTTTGCAGATTCAAAACTATGTATACCACCAACTCCAATAATAGGCTTTTTACCATTCAGGCAATCGTATAACCAAGCAACTACTTTATTAGATTGTTCCTGGATTGCACGCCCACTTAAGCCACCATTACCAATTTTTTCTAAGATTGAAGTCTCGGTTTTTAAACCATCTCTTGATGAAGAAGTATTAGTTGCGACATAACCATCCACACCAAACTTTTCGCATAATTCCACAAGCTGTTCTAGTACTTCTTTTTGTGTATCCACTGAAAATTTTACCAATGTTGGCACATCCGTTTTATTGATATTTAAGCCAGCTAAAAGTGCTTCAAGTGCGGCGGGATCTTCAAACGTCTTTCCTTCTCCCGTATTCGGGCACGATATATTTATAGTGATATAATCGGCGACAGTTGCCGCCAGGTCGTAGCTATATTTATAATCTTCGATAGCAGCATCGCCATGAATAGACATATCATTCGTCTTAGCGATATTTACGCCAAGAGGGATGTTTAACTTATAGTTCTTTAATCTGCTTACAATACGCTCGGCACCTTGATTATTAAGCCCCATTCGATTGATAAGTGAATGATCTTCCGGAAGACGAAATGCACGGGGTTTAGGATTTCCAAGTGCTGGTTTTGCGGTGATACTTCCAATTTCAACAAACCCAAAACCTAGTGATTGCATTGCCAGTGGCATAACACCATTTTTGTCGAATCCTGCTGCCAGTCCAACCGGATTTGGAAAGCGAAGACCAAATAATTCTTTCTGAAGCCCAACATTTGAAGAGTTATATACTGATTTCATGATGGACTGTAAAAGCTCGGAATTATTTGCAATAGCCGACATTTCTATCGCCCAGTCATGGGCAGATTCGGCATCTTTTTGAAATAAATATGGTTTGAGTAAAGAAGAATAAAACATGAGTGAATTTTGATAGAGATGATACGGAAAAGGCGCAAAAGAAATAGGAAAAGCCGTATCATCATGCCCCACTAAATGGATATTAAAAATTTACATATCGACGAACTTGTTGAGTATTTGAGAAATTTCGGAGACGTTATTTTACTCGAATCTCAAAAAGAAGACCATCCATCTAGTGAGCATACATTTGTTGCAGGAATGCCAAAAGAAAGTATTTTCGGATTTCCAGACCATAATTATCATGTTCGGGGAAATCTTATAAATCAACTTGAAGAACCTGATCCCTGGAATGTTATTGATACATTCAAGATTGAAACCAATGATTGGCTGTTTGGATATTTTGGGTACGATTTAAAAAACAGTATAGAACAACTGGAGTCAACTAACGAAAATCTGGATGGACTTCCCTTGTTTTATTTTATGCGCCCAGGAGTACTGGTTCAATTCGATAGCGATGGCACTTTTAACATTCTAAAAGGGGAAAAAAAATTAAGAAATGAGGCACCGGATTCGATCGGGAAAAATGATCACTTTAGCATCGGAAGTGAAGAGAGTATAACAGAAGGTGAGTATGTTGGAAAAGTTTTAGAAGCAAAAAGGCTTATTCATGAGGGGGAAGTGTACGAGCTGAACTATTCCTATGCGAAAAAATATACGTTCGAAGGGGAAGGGTGGTGGCTGTATAAAAAGATGAGAAACGTTGGTCCGGTACCATTTGCCAGTTATCTACAGTTAAATGATATTGAAGTAAGTTGTGCGTCTCCCGAACGCTTTTTATCCCGAAAAGGGAACACTGTATTCTCTCAACCAATCAAAGGCACAGTATCTAATGTCGGGAGTAAAGATATCGGTCGCTTAAAAAGTGAAAAGAATCTTGCTGAAAACCTGATGATTGTAGATTTAGTTAGAAATGATTTAAATCGCGTGGCAATTCCTGGCAGCGTAGAAGTTGAAAAATTATTCGAGGTTCAATCATTTGAAACAGTTCACCAGTTGGTATCAACGGTTAAATGTGAGGTCTCACCGGAAACATCTTCTGTACATATAATAAAAGCGTGTTTTCCCATGGGCTCAATGACCGGAGCGCCAAAAATTGCTGCGATGAAAGTAATTGAAGAGCTAGAGAATTACTCAAGGAATTTATATTCGGGGGCTATTGGATATTTTAAACCAAATGGGGATTTCGATTTCAATGTCGTTATTAGAACCGCCATCATTCAGGATAATACATTGATTTACCCTGTTGGTGGAGCCATAACCTCAGACTCCGACCCAGAGGACGAATGGGACGAAACACAGGTAAAGACTGAAGCATTAAAAAAAGCACTAATTACCTAAAGTTAGGTGAATGAATTGGCGATTTGGAAAGTTATACTGATCTAACAACTAGATTATGAGCGATAAACAACCGACAATTCCAACATTAGGTGCACTTAAAGCGAGCGGATGGCAATCCATCTCGGTAAAGGATGAAATCAGAAAAAATCTGATTTCAAAAATCAGGAATTCAGAGCCCTTATTTGAAGGAATATTGGGCTATGAAAAAACAGTCTTACCTCAAATTCAGCATGCAATTTTATCCAGACATGATTTGATTCTACTTGGACTTAGAGGTCAAGCTAAAACCAGAATATTACGCGCAATGGTCAATTTTCTGGACGAATATATGCCCATCGTAAAAGGTTCTGAGATAAATGATGATCCGCTAAAACCATTATCAAAGTTCGCAAAAGATTTAATTGCTGAACATGGTGATGAAACCCCCATAGAGTGGGTGCACAGAAGTCATCGTTATGGCGAGAAATTAGCCACTCCTGATACGACTGTGGCAGATATTATTGGAGATATAGACCCTATTAAAGCCGCGACAAATAAACTTCATCTTGCTGATGAAAATGCGATTAATTTCGGGCTTATTCCCCGTACGAATCGTGGAATATTTGTAATAAATGAACTACCGGATCTACAACCGAGAATTCAGGTTGCGCTGCTTAATATTATGCAGGAAAGAGATATTCAGATTCGTGGATTCAATGTTCGTATACCACTTGATATTTCAATGGCTTTCTCTGCAAATCCAGAGGATTACACCAATCGCGGGAATATTATTACGCCGTTAAAGGATAGAATAGATGCGCAAATCATCACGCATTATCCAAAAGAATTGGAAGTTGGAATTGAGATTACTAGACAAGAAGCCTGGGATACCCGACAGGAATCTTCCACTATTCATGTACCACATGTTTACAGAGAAATTGTTGAACGAGCCGCTTTTGAAGCTCGGGAAAGTGAATATGTAGATCAAAAAAGTGGAGTTTCTACAAGAATGACCATTACTGCCTTAGAACAGATTCTGTCATCTGCAGAACGTAGAGCAGTTATCAATAATGAAGAGACTACATCAATTCGAATTGCTGATATTTTTCATATGATCCCCGCTCTTACCGGTAAACTAGAACTGGTTTATGAAGGAGAGCAAGAAGGTGCAATTAGTGTTGCGAAGCATATTGTTGGAAAAGCAATTAGCAAAACCTTCAAAACATATTTTCCCGACCCACAGAGCCGGAATGAATCAGATAAAAGCAAATTTCAACCAATTACTAATTGGTTCACAAAAGGGAATGAAGTAAATCTGCCTGATACCTTGCCGTTCTCGAAATATAAATCGCAATTAGAATCGGTAGACGGTTTACAAAAACTGGTCACTGAACATGTAAAACCGGAATCCGATCTGGATTTATTTGCCTGGATGGATCTCACTTTAGAGGCTATGCATCAAAGTTCAATGCTTAGTAAAGAAGATCTAGATGATCATTCGACCTATTCTGATATGGTTGGCTCAATGTTTTCATCTTTAGAAGGATTGAATGATGAAGATTATAATGATTTCGATATATAAGGATTGATATCACGAAGAGATCGTCGTATATTTAAAGCCTTTCCAAGAAACTGAAGGAAGTAAGCAAGACATGAAAAAAGGAATTCATCCAGATTATAAAGAGATCACAGTTGTTTTGAGCGACGGTTCTGAAATTCAGACTCGTAGCACAATGAATACTAAAGAAGGTGTTTACAAAACTGAGATTGATTCAAAGAATCATCCATTTTACACGAAAAAAGCTTTTACTGCTAAAGCTGGTCGTGTGGATAGATTCAAAAGAATGTATACAAAGAAATAATCCTATTTCTCCATGGTTTTAAAAGGATGTATCACTATGATGCATCCTTTTTTTATTTTAGTACTATGCACATCGAAGTTTTTGAAGTCGGCCCATTTCTAGAGAACAGCTATCTTTTAATAGATGATGGAAAAGCAATTCTTATTGATCCCGGATTTTATGCGGAAGAAGAATTTCAGGCTTTCCAGGCTAAACTTGAGAGCAATAATGCGGTATTGAATGCAATTGTGCTAACGCATGCCCATGTTGATCATGTGTTAGGTATCCACCGGGTATTGAAAGAGTATAAAGTGCCAGTTTATTTAAATACTGAAGATCTATTTTTGTGGGAGAATTTTGGGAATCAGGCAACAATGTTTGGATTACGACAAGTTGGGTTTAGTTTTACTCCAGAAAGCTTGCCTCAATCCGGTTCTTTTGATGTCGGTGGATTTAGTTTTCAGTGTTTATACACCCCAGGCCATTCACCGGATCATACTGCATTATATTTTAAAGAAAAGGGTATCTGCATTGCAGGAGATGCATTATTTAACGAAAGCATTGGGCGTACAGATTTATACAGAGGGGACTTCGAAGTTTTATCAAAATCGATAAAAGAAAAACTTTACACTTTGCCTGAAGAGACTATTATTTATCCCGGACATGGTCCTGCTACAACTATTCAGCACGAAAAGCTGCATAACCCCTTTGTGCAAGCATAGTCATTTTTTAAGCTTGTCTATTTTATCAAGAAACTCATCAGTTTTGTCTTCGTGCACTTCAATGAGCCGTTCATACATTTTAATCGCAGCTTTTTTGTTTCCTTGATTAATATGAATTTTAGCCAAAGTTTCTGATACGATATCCTCGATGTTATTTGAATCTTCACTCAAATCTTCCATATGATCTTCATCTAAATCCATCGAGATTTGAATTCGTTGCGACTCTACAGCTTCGAGCAATTCAATGAGACGATCTAAATCCAAAATTGGTGAGCGTCGAGTACCTTGAAGCATTTTTGATGATTCTGAATATCCACTTTTTGGAACAGCAGCATCAAATCGTTCCGGATGCACCAAAAAGTAATGCAAATGCTCCATTAACGGACTTCCAGGCGCATACTGTTTTGCAATTAACGCCTCTTTTATTGCTTGCCTATTATCCTCATTTAGATGGTAAAGCCATGCTAAAAGAAAATGCCCTACAGCATCCGGATCTCGTTTTTTAACCTGCTTTTTTAACTTTGATAGAGCTTTGTCCTGATCTTTTTCGAAAGTCTCGACGTAGGAATTAAGTGAGATTGGTATTTTAAACGGTAACTCTAGCATCATTCAGTTCAATAATACAGCGTGTTCTACTATTAAACAACGACTTTACCAACTACTTACGGCATCGTTGAACATATTATTAGCTATTTGCTCAAGTGCATCATCTGCAGCACTTTCTTCCCCTGCCACTGGATCATCGGTTGGATCGAAAGTGAAATTTCCACTAAAGTTTTTATCCCACAAGGGTATATCTTCCATGGTGTATTTGAAACTTGCTTTTACGGTGATCTGAACCTGATTTTGATTTGCCTGTTCATTGCCACCAATACTAAAAGGGCGGTTGCTGTAACTCACAATTTGGCCATTGATCACAGCATCGGCATCTTCTTCGTTACTGATTAACTGCAGTCGGCTTTCGTTAACAAATCTCTGGACTAATGCCTCATTCAAGCGATCACTTAAATCACCGATTCCACTGTTAGATTGGTCCGGAAAAAAGGGGATGAAAATTGTATTTACACCTTCGGGTATAGATGTACCTGTAAAACTATATCGTAGACATCCAGAAGAGCCTATGAAGAGGGTTATAATCCCAAAAAATAATAGTTTACGCAAGTCCATACTGATCCAGTTTTCTGTATAAGGTTCGTTCACTTATTCCCAAAGCTTCAGAGGCTTTACGGCGATTACCATCATACTTTTCCAATGCCTTTTTTATTAAAAACTGTTCTGTTTCTTCTATCGATGGGATGTCATCAGAGCTAAAGAAATCGCTTATTTCTGTTGTTTCTTCGAGTACCTCGGGATCCTGATCAAATTCTTGTGAGGGCATGCTACGCATTCCAAGAGGAGTTTCAATATCAGGGTTATACTTAATTAATTGCTCGGTGGCAGACTGAATGGACCCACTTGAATATTCCGGAAGTGCAGGAAGATTTTGATTTGAATTAGAAAACGACGAATACAGCACATTAGCCAACATTTTCTTTACATCACCAATATCATTACTTAGCTCAACAAGCGCCCGATATATTAATTCCCTGTCGCGTTTACTAAAACTCTCTTCGAAATCTCTTTCTGTTCGATCACTCATTTCAGAAACCATGGGAAGGTTATCTGCAGAGCCTGAGTGTTGCCTCCCCTTAAGATATTTCTGGAGGCGCTCGGCATCAATAAATTGGGACTTCTCTAGTACTACCAATTGTTCCGCAACATTACGTAACTCACGAATATTTCCAGGCCATCTATATGAAATTAATAGTTCACGGGCTTCGTCAGAAAAACCTTTGAATACAGAATCGTACCGTGTAGAAAATTCCTGAACAAATTTGCGGAAAATCTCAATGATATCTTCATTGCGTTCACGTAAAGGCGGGAGGTAAATTTGTACAGTATCGAGCCGATAATATAAATCTTCTCTGAAATTGCCTTCTTCTACCAGTTGCCATAAATCTTTATTTGTGGCAGCAATAACGCGTACATCACTAGTTTGTACTTTACTTGAACCCACCCTGAAAAACTCTCCATTTTCGAGTACACGCAGTAATTTAACCTGCACATTTTTTGGTGTGTCGCCAATTTCATCCAAAAAGATAGTGCCACCATCTGCTTTTTCGAAATATCCTTGTCTGCTTTCATTTGCACCGGTAAAAGCACCTTTTTCGTGGCCGAAGAGTTCACTTTCTATGATTCCTTCGGGGATTGCTCCGCAATTCACAATCACAATATCATTATGCTTTCGCTCGCTAAGCCCATGAATGGCTCTGGCTGTTACATCTTTGCCAACACCGCTCTCTCCTTGTAATAATACGGTGATATCAGCTTTCGACACCTGCATGATTTTATCCACCACCTGGCGCATAGAATCCGATTTGCCTAATAGTCCAAATTGTTCCTGAAATACTTCTCTATCCATAGTTGTATAACCCTAAGTCAATATGACAGAAGGTACTGAATATCATTTAGTTTCTTGAATGTTGATTTAACCCAATTACTATTTTAGTAATTCGGTAGCCTGCTCTATCGGTAGCGCACCTGTTTCTTTAAAACTTGATAACACTAAATTTGACCGGGTTTTATCCACACCTTGCCAGGATTGAATACGTGATAATAATTTCTCGAATGAAGTTGTGTTTTTTGTGCGCACTTTAAGTAAGTGAGAACCCTCACCAGTAATAGAATGGCACTCCAATATCTCTGGTTCTTCCTGAACCTCTTCTACAAAATTCGGATAATTTTCAGAACCATCAATCTGGACAAAAAGAAACGCAGTGATATCAAAATTGAAATCTTTGGAATTTAAAATGGCATGGTAACCTTGAATTAAACCCCGTTCTTCAAGTTTTTTCATTCGTTCGGATACTGAAGGAACGGATAGGTTTACCAATTCAGCAATTTTATTGCGTTGTGCCCGACCATTTTGTTGCAGATGATTTAAAATCGCGATATCAATTTCGTCAAGAAGCTGGCTCATTAGCGTGTGTTTTTCCTAATTATTCTAAATATCAGAGAATCTAACCTAAATAATTTAGGCAATCAATGGGTTGATGTTCAGATTTACAAAACTAAACCGAATTTTTTTATAAACGGAAAAAAGTATTAAACGAAATTCGAAAGCACGTATCTTTGTGCATAACTAACCATCAAAACAATCTGTAAAAATGCTGGATATCAACTACATCAGAGAGCATGTAGATGCTGTAAAAAAAGGGATGATCAACAAAGGTGAAAAGGAATCCGAATTAGTTGATAAAGTACTGGTGAAAGATGAAGAGTGGAGATCTTTTGTTCATAAACTAGATAACCTGCGTAGCGAAAATAATGCAAAAGCCAAGCAGATTGGTATGTTGATGGGGCAGGGTAAAAAAGAAGAAGCTCAAGCCATTATCAAAGAGACTTCTCAATTCAAAGAAGAACTGAAATCTTTAGAGGAAAAAGAAAAGGCACTGGCGTCTGAGCGGGATGATTTATTGTATCAAATCCCCAATGTGCCACATCCCAGCGTTCCTGTTGGGCATACAGACGAAGATAATGAGGTCTTCGCAACATGGGGTGATCCAAACGCAGAGGAATGGCGTAAACCACATTGGGAAATCGTTGAGCGCTATGGTTGGGTAGATTTTGAACGTGGTGTGAAAGTAACCGGTGCTGGATTTCCATTTTATGTAGGACCGGTTGCACAGCTCCAACGAGCCTTGATTAATTATTTCATTAACGAAGGAAATGCGGTAGGATTCACTGAGCTTCAGGCTCCATATTTTGTAAACGAAGATTCTGCTCGAGGTACTGGTCAAATCCCAGACAAAGAGGATATGATGTACACGATTCCTCGGGATGAATTTTTTGCCATTCCAACTGCCGAGGTGCCCGTAACTAATTTCCATCGAAATGAAATTTTAAAGGAAGATGAGTTACCTATTAAGTATGTATGTTATACACCCTGCTGGAGAAGAGAGGCAGGTTCATACGGCAAAGATGTACGTGGATTAAATCGTCTTCACCAATTTGATAAAGTCGAAATCGTTAAGATTGTGAAACCGGAAACTTCCTATGATGAACTTGAAAGCCTTCGAGAGCATGCCGAAAAGCTGCTACAGGCACTTGAGCTTCCATATCGAACTTTATTGATGTGTACAGGTGATATGGGGTTCACACAAACAAAGAAATACGACCTTGAAGTGTGGAGTCCGGGACAACAGCGTTGGTTGGAAGTAAGCTCTTGTTCAAATTTTGAGAGTTTCCAGGCACGAAGAATGCAATTAAGATATAGAGCTGGCGAAAAATCTACAGAAATGGTACATACTCTAAATGGATCTGCATTGGCTTTACCAAGAATTGTTTCTGCCATATTGGAAGCTTATCAGGAAGAAAATGGAAAAGTTAGAGTGCCTGGAGTATTAAAGCCGTTTTTTAATAGAGATTATTTATAAAAGCTATGAGCTAAGAGGATGGCTTCATCAGGCTCAGCCACCATTAATGGGCAAATTTTGTAGGTGCCTGAGCTTGTCGAAGGGCATACAAAATAACTCATGCCTCAATGTTCACATCTCACTTATTCTTCTTAGCGAAATACCAAATCGCCCAACCGATGCCAACGATGGCAAGAGCGATTCCAAATCCACCTAGAAAGGCATATAGTAAATAGGGGATGATCATTGATAAAACGATGGCGGCTATGGATTTTACAGGGGCGACCGCAACTCCCGCTGCTCCAAACAATGAGGCGATAATTCTTCCGATTCTAGCTAGCATTTTTCTCTACTGATTAGTTAACTATGGTTAATTACGATTGGATTTGCTAAAAGATTCAGATTTCAAACCACCGCAAAAAACTCTTCTTCTTTATAATTGAGAAGAATTTCTAAGATTGGATCCATCGTATCGTATTTCATCAGCTCGAGTCGGAGTTTTTTTCCATTTCGGATGCCTTTTAAATACTGCCCATAATGCTTTTTCATGATGATGACCCCGTATCGTTCACCCTGATGTTCAACCGATTTTCTAAGCTGCTCTGCGGTGAGTTCAAGTCGATCCTGAAGGGTTGGATCGGGAATTAATTCTCCCGTTTCCAGATAATGGCGTGTTTGTTCGAAGATCCAGGGATTACCTATGGCACCGCGACCTATCATCACACCATCTACACCGGTTTCTTCGAACATCTGTTTGGCAAGTTGTGGGGTTGTTACATCACCATTTCCGATTATCGGAATTTCAAGTCCTGGAGTGTTTTTGAGTTTTTTTAGCCATTCCCAGCGGGCATCCCCTTTGTACTTTTGTGCTCGTGTTCTGGCGTGAACTGTTAATGCTTTCACACCGAGATTTTGCAGCATCAACGCAACTTCCTGAATTTTGATGGTAGCGTCATCCCAACCCAATCTGGTTTTCACGGTCACGGGTTTAGTTTCGACAGCATCGACCACCGTACCGGCCATTCGCTCCATCATCCCCAAATCGCGCAAACAAGCAGCGCCTGCACCTTTGTTCACCACTTTATACACTGGACATCCAAAATTGATATCCACTAAATCAGGATTATTGTTTTCAGCTACTTTGGCCGCCCCATACATGGCTTCTTCCCGACCTCCAAAAATCTGAATCCCAAGAGGGCGCTCACTCTCAGTATAGCTCATCTTATGCATAGCTATATCTGAGTCGCGAATGAGCGCTTCGGAGCTAATAAATTCGGTGTAAACAATGTCTGCTCCTTTTTCTCGGCAAATTTGTCGAAAAGGGGCATCAGAAACATCTTCCATCGGAGCGAGGAAAAGCGGTTTCTCTGGTAATTCAATCGGGCCTATGTGCATGATTCATCAAAAATTTACAAAAGATAAGGATTTTAAGATGATTGGTTAATAATAAAACCAATTCAAAAATAAGTGGGGGTAGTCATTGGAGTGATTAACTCCTATATTTTTGCACCAAAATTTAATCTCAAAAAAGAAAGATATGTCACTTGAAACATCGAAGATTGCGGAGTACTTGGGAGATGAGGCTTCGTATCTGTTAGAGCATGAAAGTAAAACTATCAGTAAAGATCGCTTAGCTCTTCCATCAGCTAGTTATGTTGATGATGTGTGGTATCACTCTGACCGAAACAATAGAGTGTTGGGGAATTTGCAATGGTTAATGGAGCATGGACGACTCGGAGGTTCTGGTTATGTTTCAATTTTACCTGTTGATCAGGGAATTGAGCACTCAGGTGGCGCGTCATTTGCAAAAAATCCAGACTATTTCGATCCTGAAAACATCGTAAAACTTGCAATCGAAGCTGGTTGTAATGGGGTAGCTTCCACATTTGGAGCTCTCAGATCTGTATCGCGTAAATATGCGCACAAAATTCCGTTCATTGTAAAAATCAATCACAATGAATTGATGACTTACCCAAATACATTTGACCAAATTATGTTTGGAAACATTGATCAGGCATATGATATGGGTGCAGCAGCTGTTGGAGCAACGATCTATTTCGGTTCTGAAGAGTCTGGCAGACAAATTCAGGAAGTAGCACAAGCTTTTGCTTATGCGCATGAATTAGGGTTGGCAACTATCCTTTGGTGCTACACTCGAAATAACGCATTCAAAGTTGATGGTGTGGATTATCACACTTCTGCTGACTTAACCGGTCAGGCTAACCATCTTGGTACAACTATTGGTGCTGATATCATCAAGCAAAAACAACCGGATGTAAACGGTGGTTTCAAAGCATTGAATACCGGTGATTCTAGCTACGGTAAGTTGGATGAGCGCATTTATAGCGAATTAACTTCTGATCACCCAATCGATTTAACTCGTTATCAGGTAATCAACTGTTTCGCTGGCCGTGCAGGCTTGATTAACTCAGGTGGCGCTTCTGGTGCAAACGATTTTGCTGATGCTGTTAAGACTGCAGTAATCAACAAGCGTGCAGGCGGTATGGGACTTATTAGTGGCCGTAAGGCATTCCAACGCCCATTGGCAGAAGGTGTTAGCTTGCTAAATACTATTCAGGATGTTTACCTAAACGATGATGTTACCATCGCGTAAGCATTAGAAAATATGAAAATGAAGCCACGCCTTGTCGTGGCTTTTTTTTTATATTCATGCACCATTCTTAATCATTGAGTACAGACGCAGCTAACATAGAACAACCGAAAAACTTTATATCGATCAGATATGTAGTTATTTCTATTTCGTTAAGCGTACTCACCATGGCTGGTGTAATATGGTACACCTATACACCGGGTATCCTAGATCATTTAGCATGGAAACGGATGCCGGGACTAGTAATAGCCTTGGTCGTATCATTTTTAAGAGTGTGGGCAACAGCAGCAAAATTCAGGGTGTTGTCTGAGGGAACTGTAAGCTGGTTAGGAGCTTTCAGGATTACACTAAGTTGGGATTTTACTTCGGCGGTTACGCCTTCCACAATTGGTGGAGCTCCGATGGCGACTTACGCAATGACCAAAGAAGGACTTAAACTCGGAGAAGCCACTGCTATTATTTTGTACAGCGTTTTGCTCGATCAGATTTGGTTTGCATTAGCAATACCCATTTTACTGATTTCGGGAATATTTTATGCTGTTGTTCCGCCTGCTGCCGGGATGGTTGGCGAGGCTTCGATGATTATTTTATATGCATTTTTATTGAGCTATGCCGGATTGCTGGCGTATGGGGTTTTGGTAAATCCTGCAGCTATCAAAAAAGTGGTTAAGTTTGTATTTCGACTCCCATTTTTGAATAAGTGGGAGGATAAGATAAGTGCAGAGGCTGAGAATTTAGAAAGCTATGCGCATCAGCTACGTAAGAAACCATTTTCGTTTTTATTGAAAGCATTTGCGTGTTCAACCATGTCGTGGTTATGCCGAATTGCACTTCCTACCATCGTGATTTTGAGTTTGTTACCAGCCCCGGAAATTCTATCGGTTCTTCGAAGTTTAGCGATGAACTTAACTTTTCTGGTAGTTCCAACTCCAGGTGGCAGTGGGGGAGTTGAAGGTTTGTTCGTGTTATTCCAGGCACCACTTATATCTCGAGAATCATTTATTGGATTAGCTCTTTTCTTGTGGAGAATTATTAGTTATTACATCACCATAGGAATTGGACTAGCGGCTACGACCTGGTATATCAATCGTCAGGTAAGCGAAATTCAGGCGAAGGGTTAGTTTACTAGTGTATAAGTGTAATAAAGACTACCTGAGCTATTATAGGAATATTGAATATGCCGGGTAATTTTTGCTATACCTTCTTCAATAGAAAGTGTAATGAAAGTTGAATTGAAAGGTGGCTCACCTGTATCAGGTTCTATATAGATTTTTTCGGTATGAGGATTTTCAACATCATTCGGATAATAGGTATGCAATCCATTTGCCGATGACTCAAC
The DNA here is from genome assembly GCA_965249965.1 of Balneolaceae bacterium. Lineage (GTDB taxonomy): Bacteria > Bacteroidota > Rhodothermia > Balneolales > Balneolaceae > HXMU1420-13. The sequence goes on along the minus strand of OZ252262.1, from coordinate 3,350,461 downwards.
TTCCGGAAAGATATCTAATGATTGAAACTTCCGATTTTGAATTGCTAATGTTACTGTATCAATTTCAGCTTCATCCAGTCTTTCGCCTCCAAACCCGGAAGGAATCCATGTGATATGTCGCTCAAATGTAATCGTTGTATCAGGATTAGTTGAAATCTCAATCGGTAGTAGGAAGAAATCATACTCAACAGTGCCTGCCTGTTCTTCGTTACGCGTGTGAATAAATTTTAAGGTATCTCCAACAACAGGTAAAGGAAAAAAATCTACGGTACGGAGCAGTTGTGTTGCTTGGACAAAGTCCTCAACAAGTTCCGTTCTTGTGAGATAAATCTCATTAATATAAGTTTCCCACTCTTTACAGGTATTAGAGCTTAAACCGAATTGACTAGTAAAAGGAACAATACCAATTTCACGTTCTATGATGTGATTTAATCCATTATTAGTGGTTAGTTTTATTTCTATGATTGCATCTAATGGAAGATTCTCTACCATAACAAAAGAATGGAATTCTTCACCTCTTCCACTTTGAAGTTCTTCAAAACAGGACTCTGTATCTGTAAATTTGAGCCAATTTCCATTTGGGTGTTTTATTTCTATGGAATCAACTTTTCCCAATACTTCGGAAGTTTGACTACCTGGAAATTTATCTGGGTAATTGATAATAAAAGCAGCCTTTTCAACAGATTTTCGATCAACAGTAGCGTTAACCCCAAAATTATTCCCATAATCGCCGGAAATAATAGTCTTAGTTGATTGATATCCTCGAAAATCGTCAGTCTCTTTAACTGAAAAGTCGAAACTTAATGTGTCATCATTACTGGGCCACTCTACCCTTATTCCGGTCGATTCAAATGAATCACCTCTCCATATCTCACTATCTCCTCCATATACAAAGTTTTCACTTCTTGTATAATCATTGATATTGAAGATCCTTTCATCAAACTCAGCTTTAACAGTTAAAGTGTTTCCATCTAGATCTCTTGATCCCCATACAAAGTTCACTGGATTAGAGTATGTGTAGCGATCAAATATCCGAACTTTGAAATTGAAGGTATTTTCCGAACTTCCATCGCCATCGCCATCGCCATCGCCATCGCCATCGCCATCGCCATCGCCATCGCCATCGCCATCGCCATCGTCAATTTGCTCGTTTGTCTCTTTTGAATCATCGTCAAGTTCAGGAGCCACGGTTTCCTGGCAGGATAAAACACCGAAAAAAAAGAGAATGAAGATGATGAGATGTTTATTATAGCACATGCATGATTGTCCCAAGTTTACATGAAGAATGTATGAATTGGGAACTTCAATTCATAGTAAATCAAAGAGTTAACGATAGCTTAAATGGCAAAAGTAAAAGTTCAGTTTGAATGTGCATCTTGCGGAACGACATCCCCTAAATGGTTGGGAAGTTGCCCGACTTGTGGGGAATGGAATACCTATGTGGAAGTGACCACATCCACTAAAAAAGAAGTTGAGCATAAGGCAAAAGTTGCTGGGATCGAAGCTGCTGGAAGTCCCAAAAAACTGACTGATGTCGAAACCTCTGAGAAGTCCAGGTTTTTAAGCAATATTTCTGAATTCGATCGAGTGCTTGGTGGGGGATTTTTACCGGGTTCCTACATTTTAATTGGCGGTGAGCCAGGTGTTGGAAAAAGTACACTGACACTACAAATCGCTAAATCCAATCCCGAATTAACCATTTTATATTGTGCCGGTGAAGAATCGGCAGGGCAGATAAAACAACGTGCCCAGCGACTCGGAGTCCAATCCGACAACTTGCTCATTTACAATGAAACTCAGGTAGATTTAATCATCGAAGAAGCTCAAAAAGTTAATCCTGATTTATTGATTGTTGATTCCATTCAAACGGTTTATCGAACGGAATTATCGAGTATGCCGGGTTCAATTCAGCAGGTGAAAGAATGTGCGGCACTTTTTCAACAGGTCGCAAAGAAGAAGAATATTACCACTTTAGTGATTGGTCATGTTACCAAAGAAGGCGATATTGCTGGTCCTCGTGTACTCGAGCATATGGTGGATACTGTTCTTCAATTTGAAGGGGATAAAAACTACACCTATCGGTTACTTCGTAGTTTGAAAAATCGATTTGGTCCGGCGCAAGAAGTAGGTGTCTTCCAAATGGTAGAAAATGGATTGCACGAAGTATCCAATCCATCCGAACTTTTCTTATCCAACAAAACCGAAGGAGTTAGCGGAAATGCCATTGTCTGCACCATGGAAGGGTCACGCCCATTGTTGATTGAAGTTCAAGCGTTGGCAACTCCAACCAGTTTTGGAACTCCACAACGTACCGCAAATGGCTTTGACCGAAATAGATTATTGTTGCTGTTGGCGGTGTTAGAAAAGCGAGCTGGTTTTAGTTTTGCGAATCATGATGTGTATTTAAACGTTGCCGGTGGATTCAGATTAACCGACCCAGCCGGAGATTTAGGAGTTTGCTGCGCCTTGGTCTCAAGTTTTATTGATCAGGCCATTGATCAGCGAACGGCATTTGTGGGGGAAGTTGGATTGGCGGGAGAAGTTAGAACAGTACCTCATATAGAGCAGCGGTTAAATGAGGCTAGAAAATTAGGGTATTCTGAAAGTATCGCTCCGATTTCAAAAAATGGCTTAGGAGTGCGCTATGTGCAGGATGCCATAAAAAAAGCCCTCAGATAAATCCAAGGGCTTCAAATTCGTGAAACAACGAATTAATAGTTGTCGCGCTGACGGCGACGTTGTTCGCGCACGGCTTTTTTCATAGCCTCGCGTCTCTCAATAGACGGTTTTGTAAACTGCTGACGATCCTTGTATTCATTCAAGATTCGAGAGCGAGTTACCATCTTTTTGAAACGGTTAATTGCACGTTCAACACTTTCGTTGTCTTTAACTTCAACGCCTAGCATTGAGCCTCACTTCCTTTCATTATGTTATTTCCCTTAATTGGGAGCATTAAATATACAAAAAAATGTATTTTTATTGAGATTTAAATTCCAAGACAAGATGCGGTGAGTATGACTGAGCAGAATGATGAGCAAAAAGCTGAGATTCAGGAAAAGAATATTTTTGAGGATTTTGTAGGTGATTTTCTAAATCTGGAAAGAGGGTTGCCGGCAACATTCATTAAAATGTTGAAATCACCTGGCGATGTTATCGACAGTTATTTCTCCAATAAGAAGAATTTTGTCAGTCCATTTAAGTATACCATTTTCATACTCGCCGTTGTGACTTTGATAAATACGACCTTCGTAGATTATGAAGCTATTATGGAAGCTGCTGCTGAAGCGGGCACAGGTTCTGTTGAGGAAATGAATGAGAATTTCAAAAAACTTGATGAAGAGACTGGTTTGAATTTCACCGGATTCATGACTGCCATGAAAGATGTTTCCGTTGGGTTAATGACAAAGTACATTCAGGTTTTTTATATCCTTGTATTGGCTCCATTAATGGCATTTTCAAGTAGGCTTTTTTTCAAGAAACAAAAGCCAAAATTCAAGCATCACTATGTGATGTTCCTCTACACCATTACGACCTTTTCTGTGTTTAGTTTGTTGTTGTTACCGTTACTTGTAAATACAAATCTAATTTGGGTCCAGACAGGTGTGTCTTCTTTATTAATGATGAGTTTTGTGATGTACGTACAAATAAAGTATCTCAAATTGAAGGGTTTTGATGAGTATATGATGAGCTTCTTAAGTTTTGTGATTGGGTACATTCTGTATTTTATTGGAACATTTGTTGTACAAATTGTAGGCGGGATAATTCTGGTTATTGCAAGGGGTTGATATAGAACTGCTCATTCGTCAAGTCTGTTCGAATTCCCAAACCGAATAACGCATAATCATATTTAGCCGGATCCTCAGGATCGAGAATCTTAAGCTTTTCATTTAGCTCAAGTACTGATTTCCAATCATTTTGATACCTTGATAAGATCCCCAAAGCCCGAGCTTGTCGGGCAACGTGTACATCCAATGGTATTTTTAATTCAGAAGGTGGCATGAAGGTCATCGTACCTAAATCTACCGTGCTTTTTCGGATACACCAACGCAGATACATGTAGAGTCTTTTTGCTGAACTGTTTTTCTCAGGATTGGCGATATGTTTTCTGGATCTTTGAGGGGTTTCTGGGTAGTATTCAAAAAAGCGTTGATGAAAAACGGCCATTAACTCCCGGTTTTCTTTTTTGGCTTGTTGATAACAGCTCGACCAAAACCCCTCGAAGGATCCAAATTCCTGCATCGCTGACTGCATCGCTCGAACTATCCAATAAATATCTTCAGGTTTAAACGTTCGATGTTTAAAACCATCCAATACATCTGCATCCGAATCGCTGAAATTCTGAATAAACTCAGCCGGACGATAATTCATCCGATTCAGCAAATCATCCACTTTTGCGATAACAATATCCCGACGACCCCAAGCCATTATTGCTGCAAAAAATCCTGCCAACTCCTGATCATTTTTCTCCTCAAACCCGTGCATGAATTGTATAGGATCAGATTCGATGTATCCCGGGGCTTCTACAAGCTCAGCCACCTGGTCTAAGTAGGGTTTTAGTTCAAGGAGTTTCTTTTTGGATTGGAGTTTGAGTTTTTTGGGCATTTTAAAAGATAAGAACCATGAATTTGTCATGCTGAACTTGATTCAATATCAGTAAATATGTGGTACGTTGAATTGCATCTAATTGAATCAAAGTTCTACTAACCACAGAACCTGAAAATATTTCAGAGTAACTACTATATTTTAATAAGTAGGCTAGTTTTAAAACTTAAATTAAAGCCCCAAGTCCTGTTGACCTATACCCATCAATCTCTCCGTCAATTGTTTATTCGCTTTTGGGAAGGGATATTTTTGTAGTTCAGAAATCTCGACCCAGCGTATTTCCTGGCTTGACTTTGCGGTAGGTTCACCTGAAATCAAACGGCACAAATAAGCATGCATGGTAATAGAAAAGTGAGAATACACATGCTTCAATTTCATGAATTCCGTGAAGGCTTTTACTTCGACTCCGAGTTCTTCGTGCAACTCACGTTCTACAGTTTGTTGGATAGTTTCCCCGTCTTCTTGTTTGCCACCAGGGAATTCCCAAAGTCCGCCAAGCATCACATTCTCAGGTCTGAGTGCAATTAACACTTTGCCATCTTCCCGTTCAATAATTCCTACCCCAATATGTTTGTGGGGCTTTTTCTTGGCAGGTGACTTATACGGAATCACATCAGTTTTTGCTGTTTTGGTGGCAACACATTCAAAAGAAATTGGACAGTTGGTGCAATCAGGATTAGAGGGTGTACAAACCGTGGAACCAATTTCCATCAACCCTTGGTTGAAATCGGCCGGAAAATCCTGACTAATCAATTCATCTACATGTGATTGAACCAACCTTGTAGTTTTTGTAGATCGAACATCCTCCTCGATACCAAAATATCGCGTGATAACCCGAATCACATTACCATCTACCACAGCATTGGCTTTACCAAATGCGATGCTAGTAATCGCTGCAGCAGAATAAGGGCCTATTCCTTTTAGTTTGATGATCTCATCATAATCTTCAGGAAGATTGCCATTAAAGTCTGATACAATTGCTTTGGAAGCAGCGTGCAGATTTCGTGCGCGGCTATAATAGCCAAGTCCTTCCCAGGCTTTCATCACGCTTTGTTGCTCCGCTTCTGCTAAATCAAAAACTGTCGGAAATTCACTGATAAATCGTTCGAAATAGGGCCAGGCTTGATCTACACGGGTTTGTTGCAGCATGATTTCTGAGATCCAGATTTTATATGGATCTTTTGTTTCACGCCAAGGCATTGGCCTTTTATGTTCGGCATACCAATCTAGAATAGCTTGGGTAAATCTTGGATTTATACTCAAAGTAGAAGTTTATTCGCCTCGGGATATATTCACCACATTAAAAGTGACATCGATAGAAGAGGCTGTTCCTTGTTCGTCGGTTGCAACAATTCTAAATGTTTGTTCCCCTATTTGGCGTTCTGTGGGAGTCCATGAAAACAATCCCGTTCGTTCATCCAATATTGAGCCTTCAGGCAAATCAACACCTATGTATCGAATTAAGGTACTTGATGGATTTTCCGGGTCAATGGCATTAAAAGTTAACTCATAGGGATCATCTACTGCAATGGTGGAGCCTCGAATTGGGCTAAACCGAGGAGGCGAATTAAAAGTCTTTACTTCTACAGTAAACGAGGTGCTGTCAATTTCCCCGGCAGAATTTGTACCAATAATTGTAAACGGTGTAATTCCAACTTGACTAACCGAAGGTTGCCAGAAAAAACCTTGTTCACGTACTTTGGCATTTGCAACTGATGATTTATAGGTAAAAGAGACATCACTTTGATCACCAGAATCCAATTCAATTCCCAAGAGTAAGGGTTGTGGAAAAGTTAAGGTAATTGGTGCGACTTCTTTTAATTTAAAATCACCTGAAGTTGTTGTGGTTGTTTCGGTTGAACCCGATGATGAAGAACTAACTAAGGGACTAATCTTATTAAAAATAGAAACCCAGGTTGCATCATCACTTTTGGTGATAAAATTTCCGGCAGACGCTTCCGCCTGCCATAATTTAAACTCCGATCGGTTCATCGAAACCCAAAGCTGATTTTTTTTAGTATGAACGATTATGTTTGCATCCACTTGGATAATATTTGAAACCTCAGCATCAACAGAACCAAGTTTGCGACCAATACCATTTGTGGTTATTGAATAAATATCTCCACTATTCGAGGTACCCCAAATCCTTTCTCCCTGTAAGAATAGTTGATGAACCTGTTCGCTTAATTCAACGGATTTCGAATGAGTTAATTCACCTTCATTCATAGTAAATAGGTGGATTCGATCGTCTTCAGTAAGTACAAATAATTGATTCCCCAGTATTGCAGAAATAACATCTATAACGGCTACACGGCCAATTACTCCATTTTGTATAATTTCAGGATCAGTATCAAAGATATCAGGGTCGGTTAGAGCAAGTTGACCAAGACCTTCATTGTTAAGTGCCACGAAAAGTTTATCACCTAATCGGGCAACACCTAAGGGAGGAACAGGTAAATTTGTGGAAGAGAATACTCCTAACACCGAAGTAGGTTCAAGAACAGTTAGTCGTCTGGAATCTCCATATAAATACCCAAAGCGGATATCCGATTCCAGAATATTACCTCGGCGTTGCATTCCGGAAGAGGTGAAAAGCCATTGAAGCGAATCTGATTGGATCCTAAATACAGCCAGACCTTCAAGATCGGATAGAACATATAAATGAGCGGAGGAAGCCTCCATAGCTTTAACATCAGATATTTCTATCAGATTGGAATAATCCTGCGACCATTGTGCATTCGATTCTATGGACGAACAGATTGCCAGCAGGAGAACGATAAGAGTTGATAAAATTCGCATAAGTTCGGTTACTATAACCAATTATTATTTTTGTACCATCGGATGGTTCGGGAAATACCTTCTTCTAAACTGGTAGTAGGGTTGTACCCTAATTCATCGATTGCTTTTTGAGAGCTACATACCCATTCATGAATCATTTCTTCGGCTTTTTCTTGATTAAGAACCGGATATTTACCAAAAACTGAGGCGCCTTTTTCTACCACATTTGCAATGTTTTTAATAAACCCTGGATTTAGTTTAAGTGGAATTGGGCGCATTCCCATTACTTTAGAAGTAATTTCACGAATTTGATTCCAGGTATAAGCTTCATTATTCCCGCCAAGAAAATAGGTAAATAATCCGGGTTCATTTTTTTGTGCTGATTGCAAAATTCCATCCACTAAATCAGCAATATATACCATAGATAATTTTGGGTTGTTCCCGTCGCCAACCATTGGGGCAATTCCAAATTTAAAACCCTTAAAATAAGTATAAATATCAGTTTCGCGTGGACCATATACTGCAGGTGGTCTTAAAATTTTGATGCTGTTTTCTTTTCCTGCTATTTCTTGAAGAACGAGCTCCATTTCCTTTTTCGATTCTCCATACATGCTAACAGGTTTATAGGCTGCTTTTTCATCTATAGGAGTGCCATTACTTGGACCTGTTGCAGCTAATGAGGATAGAATTACAATATTTTTTACTTCTTTCTTTTGTGCAATTCGAACAAGATTCTCAGTGGCATCAATATTTGCTCGTTTGAACTCCGACCATTTTGGTGCACGAACTAATCCAGCTACGTGAAAAATAACATCAACATCAGTAAGTGCTGCATTTATGGCTTGCAGGTCAAAGAGGTCTCCGGGTATTTTTTTGTAGTCTTTTCCCGTCAACCATTTTTCATTATTCCTTACCAAACAACGTATTTCCGAATAATCTGGCGACTTGATTAGTGCATCAACCAAATGGCTGCCAACAAAACCTGTCCCGCCGGTAACAAAGGCTCTCATAAAGTCGTATATTTATCGGATTTTTTAAACATCTGAATGGATGATCCCAGAGGTGTGTTAATTAAAAGAAGATACAAATCTACCTACTGCTTTTAAACTGAATGAACGAACTGAGAGTCGCATTATTTACCGGTAATTACAATCACATTCGGGATGGCGTTTCCTTAACACTAAATCGCCTAGTGAAATACCTGGAAGAGCAAAATATTCCGGTTTTAGTTTTTGGACCGAGCATTAAAAATCCACCCATCAAACATTGTGGCGATCTTGTTGTTACTCCGTCCATTCCGATGTTAGTGCCGGGCCGTGATGAATATAGAATTGCCTATAGGTTTCCGAAGTGGGCTCAAAAAAAACTGGAAGAATTCAATCCTACTTTAATACACGTTGCCACCCCAGATGGATTAGGTAATGGAGCATTAAAATGGGGCAAAAAAAATAAAGTACCGGTAGTTTCGAGTTATCATACGCACTTTTTGAGCTATGCCAGTTATTATAAAGTATTTTTGATGCCGGTTCTTTATCCGGCAAAATTACACATGCGTAAGTTTTATAGTCAGGTTGAGCAAACTTATGTGCCCACACAATCAATGATTGAGGAATTGCACAGAGAGGGCATTTATTCTGATATGAGGATTTGGGCCAGAGGAATAGATTTGGATCGTTTTAATCCCTCTAAACGTGATATGGAATGGCGCAGATCGGTTGGATTTAAAGATGATGAAATAGTAGTAAGCTTTGTATCCCGCCTGGTTTGGGAAAAAGAATTAGGCACGTACATAAAAGCGGTTCAAAATCTAAAAGCGATTAATCCAAAAGTAAGGGCTTTAATTGTTGGAGATGGTCCGGCCCAAGCAGAAGCTGAAAAGATGCTGCCTGTAGCACATTTCACCGGCTTTGCGAAAGGCGAAGATTTAACCAGAGCGTACGCTAGTAGCGATATATTTTTATTTCCATCCCATACTGAAACATTTGGTAATGTTACTCTTGAAGCAATGGCGAGTGGCATTCCATGTGTTGTAGCAGATGCGATAGGGAGTAAGTCGCTCGTGAGAGATGGTGAAAATGGGTACTGGGCAGAAAAAGAAAGTGAAAAGGATTTTACTGCCAAATTAAAACTGATAGTTGACGATGAAGAGAAACGCTTGCAAATGGGAAAGAAATCGCGAGAGTATGCATTAGTATATCAATGGGATGCCATTAATGGCGGATTAGTTGAAAACTATAAAGAAGCGATAGCCAATTTTAAGCAATGAAAATTTTATACGTCTCGCACTTACATCCCCCAAAAAATGCGCCTCTAAAAAGTATAGGTGGTATGCAACGTGTAAGCATGCAACTGGTAGAGGAGCTAAAAAAAAATCCTGAAGTACAAATTAAAACGATTATCCAGCATGCGCCTTGGAAAGGAATTGAGTTAAGGACTTCCGTATTTTTGGCTAAACTTGCTAGAAAACTGCCCAGAATTGTTGATGATTATAAGCCGGATGTGATTTTATTTTCCTCAATGGTAACAGCGTCGTTAGCAAAACTCACCCGAAATAGAATCGACGTGCCTATGGTGACAATTAACCACGGTCAAGATGTGAAGATGCCTATTGGCATTTACCAAAAGTTTGTGCCCTCAGTGTTTGAAGCTTTAGATGGAGTTATTTCTGTTTCTCGGGCAACTCGTGAGGAATGTATTAAGCGAGGTATGCATCCAGATAAAGGTATTGCGTTACCGAACGGGTTTGATTTGTCTCATTTAGAAGAGACACCCGATAAAACGGCCTCGAGAACAGAACTTGAAGAACTCTTTGATATCGATTTAAAAAATAAGTCCCTTCTTATAACTGTAGGCAGGCAAGTAAAGCGAAAAGGACATGAATGGTTTATTCAGGAAGTTCTTCCAAAAATCAGTTCGGATGTTATTTATCTGGCGATTGGAGAAGGTCCTGAACATCAAAAGCTTTTAAGTTTACGAGAAAGCTTAGCGTACAAAAACCAAATTTTGTTGGTGGGTAAGCAACCTGATGAAGTTTTAAGAAAAGCCTATGCAGCTGCAGATGTTTTTATCATGCCGAATATCCCGGTAGAAGGAGATATGGAAGGATTTGGAATTGTACTCCTGGAAGCAAATTTAGCATCCACCCCGGCAGTTGCAGCAGATCTGGAAGGGATAAAAGATGTAATCACAAATGGTGAAAATGGATTTAAGATTCCTGTAAGAGATTCTGACGCATTCGCTTCTAAAGTTGACGAAATTTTAAATGGTGATTACCAAACAATGAGTGAATCCAGCCGGAACTATGTAGAACAAAATTTTGCTTGGGTTCGAGTCGCTGAACGATATATTTCGTACCTTCACAAGGTTGTTCAGCACTACAACACCACAACAGCCGGTTCCTAAATTTGATACAAATTTAATACTAGCTATATTCAACGTTATTTTTGCATTATTTGGACAGGATAGATCGCATGGGCGAAACAAAAAAAATGGCCAATCAAGACATCTTCACTAAAGCAGTTAACTTCACAAAAGCCGATGAAGTAAAAGCAGCTGGTTTATATCCGTATTTCAAACCTTTGGAAGCCACAGATGGCACCATAGTTGAAATAGAAGGGAATAAGGTTATCATGGCTGGCTCGAACAACTACCTTGGCTTAACTAACGATCCTCGTACTATTGAAGCGGCGAAAGACGCACTTTATAAGTATGGAACAGGATGTACTGGTTCTCGTTATTTGAATGGTACATTGGATATCCACATAGAGCTTGAAGAGAAATTAGCAGAATTTATGGGTAAGGATTCTTGTGTTCTATTTAGCACAGGATACCAAACCAATGAAGGAGCAATTCAAACAATTGCCGGAAGAAATGATGTTATTTTTTCTGATCGAGATAATCACGCTTGTATTGTTGTGGGAACGCAAGTATCAATGGCTAAGACCGTTAGATACAAGCACAATGATATGGATGAGTTGAGAAAGCTGCTGGAAGCAGCCGACGATAATGTGGGTAAAATTATCGTTACAGATGGTGTTTTTTCCATGTCAGGTACACTAGCTAAAGTGCCTGAACTTGTTGCACTTGCAAAAGAATTTGGTGCCCGACTTTATTTAGATGATGCTCATGCAGTTGGAGTTGTTGGTCCAGAAGGTAAAGGCTCAGCTTCTGTATTTGGTCTAACCGACGAAGTGGACCTGATTAGTGGTACATTCTCCAAGTCGTTTGCCTCATTAGGTGGTTTTTTAGTAGGAGACCGTCCCGTTATTGAATTTATTCGACATCGATCACCAGCACATATCTTTAGTGCTTCAATGCCTCCGGCAAATGTTGCTACAGTGCTCAAAGCTTTAGAGATCCTCAAAGAAGAACCATGGAGACTAGAGCGTCTAGAAGAAATATCGATATACATGCGCACAGAGCTTAAAAATCTTGGTTTCAATGTTTGGAGTAGCCAATCACCTATTATACCTGTAGTAATTGGTGATATTAAATCTTGCTTTATTTTCTGGAAAGATCTTTTCCAGGAAGGTGTGTACGCTAATGCAGTAATACCGCCTGCAGTTCCATTTGGGCAATCGTTATTGCGAACAAGCTACATGGCTAGTCATACAAACGATCACCTTGACCAAATTCTGGAAGCTTTCAGAAAAGTTGGTTTGAGAAATGGTATTATTGATCAAAACGGGCATACTGCACAAGAATCTTAATAAATTATGAGTACTACGGGGGTTACGATCGTCACAACCGACGAGGAGAAGAAGAAATTTCTTGAATTACCGTACACTCATTATAAGAACGACGAACATTTTGTTCCACCACTCCGGATTGACCAAAAAAAACTGATCGATAAGAAGGCTAATCCCTATTATTTAAATGCCGACTCAGTTTTTTTTATAGCCGAACATAAGGGAAAAATTGCAGGTCGCATTTCAGCAACTGTAGATCGGCGATTCAATAAACAGCATAATACAAAAACCGGCCATTTTGGTTTTTTTGAGTGCATTGATCACCAACCAACCGCAGATTTACTATTTCGAGTAGCCGAAGATTGGTTACGAGACAAAGGTATGGAGAAAGTTCTAGGCCCTGCTAGTCCGGGAATGATGGATGTCATTGGGATTTTAACCGAAGGATTTGACAAAGATCCATATATCATGATGCCATACAATAAAAACTACTATTCCAAACTCATCGAAAACTGCGGATATCAAGTTGATATGGAATTGTTAGCCTTCATGATTACACAAGATGACGTGTCAATCGAGCGAATGGAGCGAGCAAAAAAACTAGTTCATCGGAGAAATCCAGGCTTGTCATTTAGACCGGTTAATCTGAAAAAGATCAACGATGAAGTTGAAATTATCAGAGAGATTTACAATCAAGCTTGGAAGGATAATTGGGGATTTTTGCCACTAACTAAAGAAGAGTTTGCAGCCTCAGCAAAAGAATTTAAAATGATCCTTGACCCTAATGTTGCTCACATAGCTGAACTTGATGGGCGCCCGGTCGGTTTTTCAGTCTCACTTCCTAACCTAAATGTGATTTTGAAGAAGTTAAATGGAAATTTATTTCCTTTCGGGATTTTTAAACTACTATTTGGGAAGAAAAAAATAAGAGAGCTGCGCACGGTGTTAATGGGGGTACTACCAGAATATCAAGGCAGAGGAATAGAGGCTTTGCTGAATCAACGGACCATTGAAATGGGTAGGATTCACGGTTATGATCAATCCGAAATGAGCTGGGTTCTTGATACTAATAAAGACATGATTAGGGTTGCTGAGCGACTTGGAGCTCGTATTGATAAACGCTATCACATGTACAATAAGACCTTATAGAATCTTCATCTCGTTTTCATAGAATTGCGAGAAGTTACATTGCGATGTTGGTGGGTTAATCAGCATTTAACATGGAAGTTTAAATTAATACAGAAAAAACGATGAGTGATTACAGAATCGAAAAAGATAGTATGGGTGAAGTTAAAGTGCCCACAAATGCACTTTATGGTGCACAAACTCAACGCGCACACGATAACTTTCCGATTAGTGGTATTAAATTTAGCCGTTCATTCATTGAGGCTTTAGGATTTGTTAAAAAAGCTGCAGCTATTGCTAATGCCGAACTAGGTTTATTAGATACCTCTGTTTCCGAAGCCATCCAATCAGCTGCACAACAAGTAATTGAAGGGGAACAAGATCATCATTTTGTGATTGATATTTTTCAGACCGGTTCAGGTACATCCAGCAATATGAATGCAAATGAGGTGATTAGTCATATTGCAAATGAAGGCCGAACAGAGAACAAAATTCATCCAAACGACCATGTGAATTTTGGGCAGAGCTCAAACGATGTCATCCCTACTGCAATTCGAATTGCAGCGGTTAAAGCGGTAAAAAATGATTTAATTCCAGCGTTGAATTACCTAAAAAAAGCATTTTTAGCAAAAGGAGCTGAGTATTCTCATGTTGTAAAAACAGGCCGTACTCACCTCATGGATGCCATGCCTGTTACCATAGAACAAGAATTTGGTGGTTATGCTCGGCAATTGGAATTAGGGGTAGCAAGGGTTGAAGCAGCATTAAATCGAATTTCAGAATTACCACAGGGTGGAACTGCGGTTGGAACTGGCATTAATACGCATCATGAATTTGGGGCAAAATTTGCAGCAACCGTCTCCAAGTTAACGGGAGAAAAGTTTATTGAGGCGACCAACCATTTCGAAGCTCAGGCAACGGTAGATGCACCGGTTGAATTAAGTGGACAACTTAAAACGATTGCGGTTAGTCTGATGAAAATCAGCAACGATTTGCGATGGATGAATTCTGGTCCGAATTCCGGTATAGGTGAAGTCCAACTAGCAGCTCTTCAACCTGGTTCTTCCATAATGCCGGGCAAAGTAAATCCGGTAATAGAAGAATCGATGAATATGGTGTGTGCTCAGGTAATCGGAAACGATGCAGCTGTGACTGTAGGAGGACTAAATGGTAATTTCGAACTAAATGTGATGCTTCCGGTTGTAGCGCATAATGTCCTTCAGTCTATACATATTCTTGCAAATGCAGCAGTGAATTTTGCTGACCGTTCAGTGTCTAAATTAACAGTTCGTGAAGATGTGATAGCAGATAAAGTTGGACGAAATCCAATTCTGGTTACCGCTTTGAATCCAATTATTGGATATGATTTAGCAGCTAAAATTGCCAAAAAAGCCTATGCCGAGAATCGTGCATTGTTGGATGTAGCCCTTGAAATGACTGATTTATCCGAGCAGGAATTGAAGGATGCGTTAGATCCTATAAAAATGACAAAAGGTGGTTTTACTGATTAGAGTAAAATACTGAAAAAACATTAGTTACTTAGCAACTTCAGGAAATGTGAATACGTTCTAAGTTTTCAAAATTACACTTGAAATCGTATATTGGAAGCCCTTTCACAGTTCCCAAATAGTCAAGTAAGCATAATAGAGTATAATGATTGAAGTTAAGCCAAAAACCCGAAATAAATTTACCGCTGCAGAAAAGAAAGAGATTCTTGCGGACTATAGATTAGGTTGGACTAGCCGTTATATGTCTTTGATTGGAAGAAAGGAAGTTCTATCTGGAAAGGCGAAGTTTGGGATTTTTGGTGACGGAAAAGAAATACCACAAATTGCTTTGTCTAAAGTATTTCGTGAAGGGGATTTTCGATCTGGCTATTATCGCGATCAAACATTGATGATGGCAATTGGCGGGGTAACTGTAGAACAATTTTTTGCTCAACTTTATGCACACCCTGATCCAGATGCGGATCCGAATTCAGCAGGCCGCCAGATGAATTCTCATTATGCAACCAAACTTATGGAAGCAGATGGAAGTTGGGTGGAACAGACTAAGCTAAAAAATACGGCAAGTGGAATTTCACCAACAGCTGGTCAAATGGCACGTTTGGTAGGATTAGCCCAAGCGTCGAAGATGTATCGAAACATACCCGATTTGAAGAGTTCTGAATGGGAGAGATTTTCAAAAAACGGCAATGAAATAGCATTTGGTACTATAGGAGACGCATCCACATCTGAAGGTGTCTTTTGGGAGGCAATTAATGCTGTCGGTGTGTTGCAGGTACCAATGGTAATGTCTGTTTGGGATGACGGATATGGAATTTCAGTTCCTAAAAAATACCAAACTACCAAAGAAAGTATTTCTAAAGTACTAGCCGGATTCCAAAGAACGGAAGAAGAAGCTGGATTTGAGATTTTAACAGTGAAAGCATGGGATTATCCTCAGCTACTAGCTACCTATGAGCGAGCAGAGGAAATTGCACGCGAAGAACACGTTCCAGTACTTGTTCATGTTCAAGAGGTTACACAACCACAAGGGCATTCTACTTCTGGTTCGCATGAAAGGTATAAATCGAAAGAGCGTTTAGAATGGGAAGTTGAGTACTGCTGTTTGGCTCAACTAAGAAAATGGATTCTTGCCAAAAAAGTTGCTACAGAAAAACAATTGGACGAAATAGAATCAGCTGCGTTAACCGAAGTAAATGAGGTAAAATCAAGAGCATGGAAAGCTTACATCGAGCCGATGAAGCAAGAAAAGGTCTTTGTTCTATCAAAAGTTGCAGAATTAAAAGCGGCTACTCAGGATGAACGACTTGAAGGTATCGAACGTAAATTGAAAGCTACACCAACCGCGATTCGAAAAGATATTATCCCGGTTGCAAAAAAAGCAATTAGGTATACAAGTGGATCCGACCTTAAAGCTCGAAATGAGCTTATTGATTGGTTAAAGACCAGTCAATCGATTAACGAAGATAGATACAATTCACATTTACTTAGCGAAACACCCAACTCGCCTTTAAAAGCGGAGCATGTTGCTCCGAAATTCACAGAAGGTTCTGATTTGGTGGATGGAAGGATAGTACTCAGAAATAATTTTGACAGACTGTTTGCAGAATACCCAAATCTTGTAACATTTGGCGAAGATGTTGGGGCACTGGGCGATGTAAATAAAGGTCTGGAAGGATTACAAGAGAAATATGGCAAATTGAGAATAACAGATACTGGAATTCGTGAAGCAACAATCCTTGGGCAAGGAATCGGGATGGCACTTCGTGGGCTACGACCAATTGCTGAAATCCAATATTTAGACTATTTACTCTATGCGTTCTATGTAATTAGTGACGACTTGGCAACATTACGATATCGTACTAAAGGTCGCCAAGCGGCACCAGTAATAATACGAACAAGAGGTCATCGCTTAGAAGGTATTTGGCATTCCGGATCGCCAATGGGACTGATTTTAGGAGGAGCTCGTGGAATTCACCTGTGTGTACCAAGAAATCTAACTGAAGCTGCAGGTTTCTACAATTTACTTCTAAAAGGAGACGACCCCGCAATTGTTATCGAGCCCTTAAACGGTTATAGACTAAAAGAAAAGCAGCCGGAGAATGTTGGTGAATTTACTACACCTTTAGGTATTCCAGAGGTTGTTAAAGAAGGTACAGATATTACAGTGGTTTCATATGGATCGACATTCAATATCATCCAATCGCTAGTGCCTCAATTAGAAGAAGTGGGGATCAACATAGAATTAATTGATGTTCGAACACTTTTGCCTTTTGATGTAAATCACATGATCGCAGAATCTATCAAGAAAACAAGTCGATTGCTTATTGTGGATGAAGATGTACCGGGTGGAGCTTCGGCTTATATTTTACAGCATATTCTGCAAGAGCAGAACGGGTACTATTTCCTTGATTCACAACCACGTTGTTTAACAGCAAAAGCTCATCGACCTGCATATGCTTCTGATGGAGATTATTTTAGTAAACCAAATGCTGAAGATATCTTCGATGAAATTTATTCGATGATGCAAGAATGCGAGCCTGGCCGATTCCCGGAGTTATATTAAATCCGATTCTGGCGTAACTATTTCAGTTTTTATTCGTGGATAAGACGATTAATCCATTCTTATGAGTATAAAAGAGCGTCCAAAATCCAATAACGAGGAATTCGATCTAGATGACTTTCTTGAAGAACAAGCAGCTGGTTCAACTAGTACAGAAAAGCATCAGAAGACATCCGAAGAAAAGAATCGAAAAGTAGGGTTTTGGATAATTATCATCGCTCTTGTAGCATTGTATTTCATGAATCCCTTATCACAGTTTGAAGGATTTTTTTCTAGTTCTGAACAATCAATAGCACCTTTGCCTCCCGTTGTAGAGGTTGAAATACCATCTGCACCAGCTATTGCTGAAATAAATTCTCCAAGTGAGTTTTCCGGTAATTCGCTAATTGATTATATCGGAACATTGAAGACGTTTGAAGTAACTGATAACATCCCTGTTAACGGCGCAACCAGCTTGTACGAGAACAATATCCCATTAAGTTATATTCAAGGACTTGAAGAATCCGATCTGTTTGATGACTTATCTGCTGCAGGCGTTACCAGTATCTATCGACAGGAAATCCCCCTTGAGTACATCCAAAAACTAGGCGCTGCAGATATTTTTGATGATATGAGTGCAGCCGGAATAGTAGGTTTATATAATCAGGGAGTGCCAGAAGAATATGTACAACAGCTAGGAGTTACTGATCTTTTTGATGAGATGTCAGGAGCCGGAATGTTGGCTTTGTATAATCGGCAAATACCAGCAGAATATGTTCGCGAATTAGCCTCATTTGATTTATTTGATGAAATGACTGCAAATGGTATCCTATCTATCTACAATTCAGATATTCCAATCAATTATATGAGAATTTTGGGAGAAGCTGATTTATTTGATGAAATGAGTGGTGCCGGAATTGTAGCTCTGAATAATGAAAATATTCCAACTGAATATATACAGGCAATGGGCACTGCTGATATTTTCGACGAGATGAATTATCAGGGTGTGTTGGCTCTTTACAACCGAGGTGTACCAGCTTCTTTTTATAAAGAATTAAGCGATCGTGGAATCGACAATTTAACTTTTCGGGATGTGTTAATCCTTTATGATGGTAATAATCGTTAGATTAATACTCTTGCTTTCAACTCTAAATACTTGTTGATAGCGTTTACTGATAGTTCTTTAGGTGGTGTTAAAATAGTATGGATTCCATGCTGATTTAACGTTTTAACGATTTGTTTTTTCTCGTAGTTAAACTTTTCAGCAACCGTTTTTATATAAATTTCAGAGACATTTTTAGAATCCTTAGATAGCAAGTCAGTCAATTCTGTGTTCTCGAAAAAAATCGTTACCAATAAATGATCTTTGGCAATTCTTTGAAGATATGGTAGCTGTCGCTCCATAGATGAATAAGTTTCGAAATTGGTATACAGAAGTACAAGAC
The DNA here is from genome assembly GCA_965249965.1 of Balneolaceae bacterium. Classification (GTDB taxonomy): domain Bacteria; phylum Bacteroidota; class Rhodothermia; order Balneolales; family Balneolaceae; genus HXMU1420-13. The sequence continues at coordinate 3,331,776 of OZ252262.1, read as the reverse complement.
TTCGTTGGTTTAAATGGGTTTTTAAGCCGACCAATAAACGCTCATAGTTGGATTCTAAAAAGTTAGTATCCAGATTATATAATGCCTCTTGTATTCGTTGAATGTGAGTGCGTCTCTTTTCTGGTTTTACAACAGTTACTGCTTTATTCGTAAAGGTAAGTAACCCGGCTTTATCATCTTTTAGTAACGCGATGTTTGAAATTACAAGGCTTGTATTAATTGCATAATCGAGCAATTTTAGTCCATTGAACGGCATTTTCATGACTCGTCCCATATCAATTACATTTACAACTTGCTGAGAGCGTTCGTCCTGATACAGGTTTACCATAAGATTACCGGCTCGAGCACTTGCTTTCCAATTAATTGATCGAACATCGTTACCGGGTACATATTCCCTGATTTGATCGAACTCCATGGTGTGACCAATCCGTCTGATTTTTTTGATTCCTAGATCCGATAATCGATTTGAAATGGCATACATTTCAAATTTTCTCATCTGAATAAACGAAGGATAGACCGGGATTTTCTGAGTCTGTTGTATGGTAGATCGGCGGCTAATAAATCCAATAATCGTTGTAGCAAATACTCTGATATTCCCAAAATGGTATTCACCTCGATCAGTGGGTCTTAAATTGTAGGATATAGATTTCGACTCATTTGGATTTAGGTTCAATCGAAGGTTAAAGTCACGAACCTGAAATTGATGGGGAATTTCGTCAATAACATCTAACCAAACGGTAGTTGTGTAGTTGCTTTCTATAGAGATCTGAATCGGATTATCATCACCATTAGAAAGACGTTGAGCAACAAAGCGAATTGCTTTAATCGGGTTTCGCACTGAAAAAAGTAGGGCTAAATCAATGACAAATAGCACCGATATAGTGATAACCGAAAGTTGGGCAATAGCGCCAATCCATTCAAAAAAATAAGCGAATATAAACAGAGTAATAGTCGCTAATAAAGCATAGAATAAGCGAGCCTGAAGAAATATTTCTGAAAAGAAACGAATTATCGCGGTACCTCCACTTTTTCAAGAGTCATCGAAATTACCTGATCGGAACTTACACCTTCCATTTCTTTTTCTGGAGTGAGTATGATTCGGTGACGCAGTACGGGTTTAATAATTTCCTTCACATCTTCTGGGGTGATGAAATCTCTACCTTTTACAGCGGCCCAGGCCTGAGCGGCTTTCATTACAAAAACTGATGCCCGAGGAGATGCCCCAACCGAAATTGAACTGGAATTTCGCGTTGCCTGTACTATTTCAGCAATATATTTCATTAACTCAGGTTCAACATGAACTTTGTTAATTACTTTCTTGTGTTCCATTAATTCGTTGGCAGTAACTACTTTATTGAGCGTTGAAATATCAAGTACATTACCTCGGTCATAACTTTTTCGAAGTATATCAATCTCATTTTCCAGAGATGGGTAGGGCACTTCTATTTTAAACAAGAATCGATCAAGTTGTGCTTCAGGCAAACGATAAGTTCCCTCGTGTTCAATTGGATTTTGCGTGGCAATAACCATAAACGGCGGCTGCATAGCATGCGTGACACCATCAACAGAAATTTGGCGCTCTTCCATTGCCTCAAATAATGCAGCTTGAGTTTTTGCAGGAGAGCGATTTACCTCATCAATAAGAATCAGATTCGAAAAAATCGGACCTTTTTTAAACTGAAACTCAGTGTTTTTTGGATTAAAAACAGAGGTTCCGATAACATCGGCTGGCATTAAATCCGGGGTAAATTGTATGCGTGAAAAACCGGTATCAATAACCTGAGCCAGCAGCTTTGTTGTTAAGGTTTTTGCTACACCGGGAACTCCTTCAATTAAAACATGGCCATCTGCAAGGAGGGCAGTAATCAACAAGTCTACCATATTTTCCTGTCCAACGATCACCTTGCCGATTTCTAATCGAATGGATGCAACCAATTTATTCACTCCAGATAAGTCCATTCTGGATTCGAACGTAGCCTCTTCCATTTCTGGGTTTTTACTTTCTGATGTTTGTTCTTCTTCTGTTTCGCTCATCGTTGTGAGTTTTTATAAAATTGATCGATTTGATCGGTTAATAATTTTAATTCTCGGTCTGAAATTTTCATGGCATGTTGAGTCAACTCAATAGTATCAAACAATTTGAACACTAATTGGCGGTCTACTCCCGACCGAAAAGCGACATCTACACGCAATTTTTCATCAAGTTCGGAGGTATCTAAGCGCAAATGTGAGTTAATGTACTCTAGAAAAAACTGAACTTTCTTTTCCAGAATTTCTTTATGCGACCCTTGTTCCTGATATAGATTTCCAATGGTTCGGGTAAATTCAAGAGTAGAGTTTTCCAAAGGTGTTAGGATCGGGATAATTCGTTGTCTTCGTTTGGCTTTGAAAATCATAAATAATGCCAGCGAGATAAGGGCTAAGTACCAGGCATAATTCAAGTATTGTGTATTTAATATCACGTACAAAGGGGTGCCGGTTGTAGGTTTACCGTCTTTGTAATAAGTATCCCAAATGGTTGGTTGAATCGGAAGATGCGACAACGCAGAGAACGCATAAGTTGCAAATTCGGGATCTCTTAGAAAGTAATTAGTAAATAAATAGGGTGTACTGTTGATATAGATGGAACCGGAACCATGTTCGGTTTTTATGAAATTAACATGCCCATTTTCCCATTTCCCAAGTTCAATTGTTTTACTAGTATCGTACGAAATGATATGATTATATGTGCCATCTGCATCAAAATCCCAAGATTCATTTAAATCCAAAATTTCACTTTTAATATTCAAAGAGAGGCTTTGTTGGGTAAAAGTGCTATCAAAAAAACCGTAATAAAAGTCGTATTCTAGATTTAGTGTGTCTGCTAAAAATCCTGTTATTACTCCAGTTATAAAAACGTTATCCCCATTGTACACTTCGTTTAATAGGTTCTCCATTTCTTGTTCATCAAACATCAATTCAGAATTAATGAAAATCCAATTTTTTTGAGTGATGAACGATGGTTCAAACAAATAGAGCGACTCTTCATTGAGAGTAATTTTTTCATTTGGAAATAAAGTGTCTATTTCATCAAATAAAATTTCTGTGGAGTAAGGGATGCTTTTATTTCGTGTAAAGTCGTTCGACCAGTCGATAGGCGTTGGTTTTGTAAGCTCAATTGCCACATACACAAGAATAGAAAAAACCAAAAAGGCGATATAAACTCGTTCCGTTTTCATTCGCTTACTTCCAATTGGTCTACAAATTGAGAATAAACACGTTGAACTATAGCAAACTTGGGTTCATCAATCTGGAAATCGCCATAATCAACGTAGTCGTGGAAATAGGTGAGTCGATCAAATGGTTCAGCAGCAGGATGATTTCCTAATTCAACTAAGTATTCGTGATTGGTTTTGTCCTGCTTCCATTGAATTAGGTCACCTTCATGTAGCAGCTGTAGTGCCTTTTGATATAAAAACCGAACTGCCAACCCGTACTTCTTATTTTCAACAGCACGGTGGATTAACTCATCAAAATTTGATGCTGATTGTTGGTTTTTATTCAATCGAAGGTCAAGTAAAGTTCTGTTTTGCCGACGCATGAACGCATTTTTTAACTCACCCTTTGTGATTTGATTTATCAACAAAACAAGCACAAATATGAAAGCTAAAGCCGCTGCAATTTTTAATAACCACTCAACCCATGTCTCTGAAAACCAATCTCTCAATTTTTCACTTAACCACATTCTGAAACGCTGCCAAAGAGAAGGTTCGGTCGCTTCCTCCAGATAATTGTAGCGTTCATCATTCGCAATTTCATTCAAGCGATCTTCTGAGGGAACCCTGATCTCAGTAGTTTCAGAATTCAACTGAAAAGCCTGCGATTGAACCCAAAATCCCGGAATAAATGAGACTAAAATCAGAAAAAAGGTTAATCGCACTGAGTTAGCCCTGCCTTAATTATTACCTAATGCATCTAAACGTTCCGATAAAGAACGCCCTGTTTTGGTTTCTTCTAAATGAAAGTAAACCAACGCTTGTGATGTAATGGGGAAGCAGTACAGCAATCCTACTATTACCATCATCAGGGCATACATTATGCTAAAGAGCAGTGAAAACAACTCTAGATCCGGTTCTCCTGTTCCAAATGTTACTACCATAATGACAATATAGAAGGGCACGATGACCACATTTGAAACAATATTTGTAATGAGAGACATCACAAAACTAACACCGAATGTAAACCACCAGTAATCAGAAGTTAAATTCCACGACTTAGACAATGCCTCACCAAATTCAGCATCTTCGGTAATATAAATGGCAGGTGCCAGGGATAATTTTGTAGCTATATAAATACCTGGAATGATAAAGAGGACCAACCCAATTGTGGTTGCAAAGCTTATTACGATGAATAATCCTATCAGACCAAAGAAGTTACGAGGGAAATCCTGAAGCAGCATTCCAACCGAAATGGATTCATTACTATGACCTTCATCGATCAACCGAATGTGCATGAATACAATCTGGATAATCACTACAAATGTGAACATTAGGAGTAAAAAACCCATGAAAAAATTGAATCCAAAATTCATTATTTCTTCCGCACCCGGTCCCATATTGGTTTCTTCCAAAGCAAAAATATCTCCCATGGCCGATCCAATGAGGATGCCCGATAAAATAATTGCCGGGAGAGAAAAGAAAACCAGTCCTTTTCCTAACGACTTGAAATGAAGACGAAAGTAGGTAAACGAATCACCTATAATATTCCCAAAATCTCTGCTTTTACGTAGCGTGAAGTTGCTCATGACGATGTGTTTGGATTCTTAATTTATTTGGAAGATAAACGAAGTAGTAAATAATGAAAGCAGCCGAGCCAATTATTATACTTAAACTTAACCAGATTGGCATTTCGGTATAGCGAGTTACAAAAGATTCTAAAAAACCGGCCATTATAAAAATTGGAACAAGCGCTACTACCATTTTCATGCCTTCTTTTATACCTTTTACAAAAGCAGCATATCTGCTATAAGTACCCGGAAATAAAAAACTATTGCCAACAACAAATCCTGCAGCGCCAGCTATCACAATAGCAGAGAGTTCAAGCGTGCCATGAATAAAAACTACCAAAAGAGCTTCTTTAAGCAACGTATACTTTGCAAAAAACTGTAGAAAGGCACCTACCATTATTCCATTATTGAATAAAATCAGTCCAGTTCCAATTGATGTTATAAGACCGGCTACGAATGCAATAAATGATACTCGGATATTATTTATGGTGATGCCAAGGAACATGTTCATGGCATATTCATCCTTATAAACAGCCAAAGGATCACCATTTTCAATATTTTCAATGGTCATATTTATATATCGGTCGCCTAGAAAATTTCGTGCAAAATTATCTTCAAGAAATGAGGAAGTAGCTCCAATTATAATTGCGACCATAAAAATGATGAAAGATACGAGTAGCTCGGTTTGGCGTCGGCTGAAAATCTCGGGTATATCTGTGGTCCAGAACCGGATGATAGATTGTAAATCAGCTCGTTTGTTTTTGTAGAGCGTGTTATGAGCCTTTATTGCAAGATCATTCAAATACTGGGTAGTTTTACTGTCCGGGTAATTACTTTGCGCGAAGGCTAAATCGTTTGAAATCTGAACGTATAAATCGGCAATCGTATCTGCGGATTCCGAACCTGGGGCTTTAAGGAGCGCTTCGAATTTCTTCCATTTCTCGGTATTCTTTTTTAAAAAAGCGACTTCCCTCATTATATACTTTTTGCTTTTCTTTTGAGCCGTTCGGATGTACTTTTGGGCGTTCAAAGTACCCCATTTCATTTTAAATAAAAACCAGTAGATGTCGAAAATTGGCGTTGAGACAACTCAACATGTGCAACTAAATTATAAACCTGCAACAGTGGTGGACAGAATTCTGGCTTACCTTCTTGATGGCATAGTGATAGGTGCGTATTGGATACTGTTAACTGCAATTGGCGACAGTTCAACTTCCTCAGAGAATTCAGTAGATGAGCAGTTTTTATGGTTAAGCATGGTCTTGGTTTTTTTACCAATATGGCTCTATCATTTGATCAGTGAAATATTATGGAATGGATTCACCGTTGGAAAGTGGCTAGTTGGAATTCGAGTGGTTAAACTCGATGGAACCCGACCATCTATTACAAATTATTTGATCCGCTGGTTTATACGCTTGTTTGAGGTTTCTGCAACAGGAGGTGGTGTAGCGTTGATAACAGTTCTAATGAATGGGAAAGGACAACGACTAGGGGATATCGCTGCAAAAACATGTGTAATAAAAGTTGGAAAGCAGACAAAGCTATCAGCAACAATGTTCGAAAACATTTCGGAAAATTATCAAGCCAAATTTCCACAGGTGATGGAACTAACTGATGAAGACATTGCAGTTACAAACGAAATTCTTAAGTCTAAAAATAATTACGAGTATTCTGCCTGGATAAAGTTAGTTCGAAAAACTAAAGATTTGCTGCAGAAAAAAATGGGTTTAAACGAAACGAATTTGGATGCCGTCTCTTTCCTGCAACAAGTTGTGAAAGATTACAATGCGTTGCACGGGGTTTTAGAATAATCGATCGATGAATAAAACAACCCAGAATAAAGGGAGATAAGCAATAGATGCAAACATCAACTTACGGGCATTTATCATAGATCTTTGTTGTACAAACTTGATACCATACCATAAATAAAAGATGGCTAGAGCTATACTTGAGACAAGAAAGATTATGCCTCCCAGCCCAAAAGTAAAAATTGCCACACTTAAAGGGATTAATAGCAGATTACAAATCAATCCATAAAAAGCAGTTTTTTTACCAGTTTCGTCATTCTTAGGTAGCATCTTAAAACCTGCACCGGAATAATCATCCTTATATTTCCATGCTATTGCCATCACATGTGGAATTTGCCATAGCAGTACAATACTAAAAAGTAGCCACATACCGGGTTCGGTGATTGTACCTGAAGCTGCAGCCCAACCTCCAACGGGTGGTAGAGCACCTGGAACAGCACCAACTAATATGTTGAATGCAGAGACTCTTTTTAATGGAGTATACGCCGCCAAGTAAATAAGGGTGGTAGCAAACGATACAAGTCCGGCAACAGGATTAACCACTAAAACCAGATAAGTAAGACCTGTAAAAATCAATATGAGGGAAAAAATCATCCCATTCTTTGCCGGGATTCTTTGCTGGGGAAGTGGTCGCTGCTCGGTTCGCTTCATTAAACCATCAAAATTGCGCTCCATAAACATATTATGTGCGCTTGTACCTGAAGCAATTAAAAAAGTACCAAAGATTGCATGAAGCATTAAAAGTACATCTACCGATCCATTACTACCTATGATAAAACCCATCAGCATGCTCATCAAAACAGCCATGGCTATCCCTGGTTTGGTTAGCTGAAAATAATCAGCAATCACCGCTTGAAAGGAACGCTCATTTAAGATTTTATTTTGGGTAGTATTCATGTATTTAATTCGGTAGAGACGTATTTTTGGACCGACCAAAAATAAGGATTATTAATCTTTTTTTCGCATTAGTTGATGAATTTAAACATCTATCAAAAAGTTGCAATTTTAACTGTTTGTGCTACTCTATTTTTAATCCTTGTAGGAGGATTAGTTAGAGCTACTGGGGCCGGGATGGGATGCCCCGATTGGCCAAAATGTTTTGGTCAATTTATTCCACCAACCGATGTGTCAGAACTTCCTGAGAACTACAAACAGGTATTTGTAGAGCAACGTATCGAAAAGAATGAGAAAATAGTTGGGTACTTGAATGCTCTGGGGTTTACAGAGCTTGCCAATCGTATCGAAAATGATCCAAATGTACGAAAAGAGGAAGAGTTCAACGCTGTCAAAACATGGATTGAGTACATAAACCGACTAGTAGGGGCGGTAATAGGAATTTTAGTTTTGGCTACATTTATTACCTCGATAAGATACTGGAGAACACAAAAATCAATTCCAATAACTTCAGGCTTGGCTGTTCTGCTAACCTTGTTTCAGGCCTGGCTTGGGTCCATCGTTGTGAGTACAAATCTATTGCCAGGTACCATCAGCCTACACATGATTTTTGCTATGATTATCGTAACGGTGCTTTTATATGGCGCCTTTCAGGCTACTTCTGATCGATTTGTAGTATCAATAGATCAGAAATTAAGGTCTAAATTGTTCTTATTTTCTGTAGTGATATTGGTTCTTACAACTGTGCAAATGATTTTAGGAACTCAAGTTCGTGAGGCGATTGACGCTGTAAAGCTTACTTCTGATGTTAGTAGAGGAGGGTGGTTAGAACAAGTTGGAAGTATATTTCCAATTCATCGCTCTTTCTCATGGCTGGTATTATTATCCGGCATTTGGATGATGAGTATTCTTTGGAAAAACCAGATTTCAGGTGTGATTTATAAACTTGGTGTTCTAAATTTTGGACTAATCATACTTCAAATACTGATTGGGATTGGCTTAGAGTATTTAAGCATGGCTGCCCCTTTACAAGTGATTCACTTAGTAGGAATCGCATTCATGATTTGCACGCAATTTTTAATGATACTGGCATTAAGTAGAAAAGAAACCTCTACAGTCTCTCCAACAATTGGTTAAGAAATACTTTCATTTCTGTTAAATCCTTTTTGATGTCTGCTGAGATTGAAGAAGCATTCGATATCTCACTATTCTCTCCTGATAGCACTCGTTTAACGCCTTCGCTGGTATACTTTTTGTCATCCAGTAATCCTTTAATCTTGAAAATCAATTGTACTTCTTCTTCTTTGTAAGCCCTATTTCCGGCACTGTTTTTCTTAGGCTTAAGTTGGATATAGGTTTTTTCCCAATTACGAAGAACATGTGGAGCAAGACCAGTGAGCTCACTTACTTCACCCATTGAGTAATACAATTTTTTCATAGATAACAGAAAGTGTATTTTAGCAACGTTTACAATCTGAAAGTAAACTAATTAAACCCTTTTTTAAAAGTAGGCATTTTGCAAAATAAGCAGACAACCTATCCTTGCGATATTTCTTTAGTAATTCCCTTATTTAATGAGGAAGAATCGTTGACTGAGCTTACCAATGCTATAAAAAACAGTCTATCGCCAAAGTATTCTTTCGAAATCATTTTTGTTGATGACGGCTCAACCGATAGTTCCTGGGAAATAATTAACAAGCTTGCTACAGAATTTGAGTTCGTAAATGGGATTTCATTTCGAACAAATCAGGGCAAAAGTGCCGCGCTTCAAATTGGTTTTGAGAAAGCATCTGGTCGCTTTGTAGTCACGATGGATGCAGATTTGCAGGACGATCCAAACGAAGTACCGGCAATGATCGAAAAATTGGAAGCTGGATTTGATTTGGTAAGTGGTTGGAAGAAAAAACGGTACGACCCTATTTCAAAAACCATCCCCTCAAAGTTTTTTAATTATGTAACTCGAATTTCCTCGGGAATCAATTTACATGACTTCAATTGTGGTTTAAAAGCGTATAAAAACGAGGTAGTGAAGAGTATTTATCTGTATGGGGAACTGCATCGCTATGTGCCGGTTTTGGCAAAACGAGAAGGTTATGGAAAAATAACTGAGCAAGTAGTTCAACATCATGCCAGAAAGTATGGGGCTACAAAATTTGGGCTTTCAAGGTTTATCAATGGATTCCTTGACTTAATTACCATTCTATTTGTACAGCGATATCTACAAAAACCAATGCATTTTTTTGGAAGTATCGGTGTGTTGCTGTTGATTATTGGCGGGGCGATAAATACGTACATGGCTTTCTTGCGCATTGTTATGAATGCGGGCATCGGAAATCGCCCGTTACTCTTTCTAGGGATACTTTTAATGGTTCTTGGAGTTCAGTTTTTCTCTACCGGTTTGTTAGGAGAGCTGATTAACAAAAATCATGTTGAGCAACAAAAACCAGGTGTAAAAGACGAGATAAAACGCCCTGCAGGAGAGATTCAATAAATATTTATTCAAGAAAGCTGAAATAAATGTCTCTTAACCGGAACAAATTTAGCAATTGGTCGTTGTTCGTGAGTCGATTTGAAAATATTATACATTCAATTTTTGTGTTAAAAAGAATTTTCCCATTTGCCCTTGGATTCTTGCTTACGTTTGCAAGTGCTAGTACCATTTCTGCTCAGGAAGCTGATTCTATATCTGTAAGAACATATCCTTACTTCCCAGCCTGCATTGAACAAGCTTATATGGCCTCTGATAGTGTAAAATTGGATCTAGGCCCGATCGAAGAAATTAATTGGCTTAGAAATCATAGGACAGATTGTGAATACAATAGTGCTGTGACGCGAAGATTATCACTTAGGCTCATGGAGCTTGGAGATGCCGAATACGGAGATTATGGTGAAGAAATTGATATCAATAAAAAAGATCTTTTCAAAGAGTCGTTGATGTGGGCGCGGATTGCAGTTAATGAAGATTCCACCGACGATATCAATTATGAGAATCTCTCTATGGCATTTGCAGCCATGGTTACCGTTTCCTCTCTAAGAGGTAAGGCAAGGTTAGCCGACAGTGTTCGGGTTTTTGCTGAAAAAGCCGTTGAATTAAACCCGGATAACCATCGTGCTTATCATATTCTTGGTAGATGGCATTATGAGGTTTCCAAGCTTAGTTGGGTACTTAGAAAGTTATCGAAAATTGTATTTAGAACATCACCAAGTGGTTCTTTTCAATTAGCCATTGACAATTTTAATAAAGCGATTGCTTTGAATAATATACCTGTCCACCATTATTATTTAGGTCTAGCCTATTTGGAATCGGGGCGAAAAGAAGAAGCGCTTGAACGGTTTGAGTATATCACACAACTGGAAGATAACGGGCTATATAATGCAGGTTATTTTATAGAAAAAGCCACCCAACTCCTGGAAAAACATGGCTAAAATATGCTGCATTTTACTTCTGTTTATATGCAGTCCATTTGTACAAGCCCAAGATTCGTTACGAGTAGGTAAGAAATTAGTCCCCATTCCAGAATTGTCTTTTAATACAGATTTTGGATTTAAAATTGCTGGTGAAATTCATGTGTACGATTATGGATATGCTTCAAAGCAACCTTTCGAGACCTTTAATAGGTATAGATTGTCCTATTCTACCATTGGGGCATTTTCGATACATGCAATTTCTGAAAAAATAGATCCATTTGGACCCGGTTCCAGACTGCAATGGTATGGTTTCGTAAGTCGAAATTTGTCGGACTATTATTTTGGAGATACCGCTACTCAGGATTATGATGAATCGCTATTCGAGGATAGTGAGTTCTACCATTACAAAATGGAAAGGTTTGATATTAAAGCTCTGGTCAGGCTGCCGATTGGGGATTTTGTAAACGACAAAATTCAATTAAAGCTGGGTCTTAACGCAATTTATGAGCGGCCATTCGATTTATCAGGAAATCAGTTCTTAAGTATAGCTGAAATAAAGGGAGAAAATGGCGCACTCCTTTCCATTCTAGAAACAGGGTTTATAGTTGATAAAAGGGATTCAGAATTTCGAGCTGGAAAAGGGTACATGATTGATCTGGGTGTAAAATGGTCTTTACCACTGGTGAGTAAATATCAGAATGTGCAAAATTCAATACATCTACTTGGCTTTCTTCCGATTTATGATGGACTATTCTCCACAACATTTGCATCCAGAGTATCACTCACCCAATCTATCGGAGAACTACCTTATTGGCACATGCCTGCACTTGGTGGTTCGGGCACAATAAGAGGATTCATTTATAGAAGATTTACCAGCGAAAATACAGTTTCTTATACTATTGAAGCTCGTTCATGGTTTTTCAAACTACCTTTTAAAAACATAGAATTGGGTGGGCAAATGTTTATAGATGGGGGCAAAGCATTTACTAACGATCAATGGAATTCTTTGCTGCTCGAACACAAGACTGCATTGGGTTTAGGTGGAGTTATGTCTATCTTTACCCCTGATTTTATCATGAAAGCAGAAATTGGTTTTTCGGAAGATGGTACCGGCGTTTACCTTGGAACAGGGTACTCATTTTAAAAACTAACTATTCAATTGAACATTTTATCAGGCGAGGCTTTATAAGTACATGTTGCAATCTCCAATTCCGGAAATAGTATTATTTCTATTTGCAATCGCAGTTTTACTTATCACCGTTTATACTTTTGGCGAATTTCATCTTGGGTATATTATCAGCACCAAGAAAAGGAGACAGGATCGGCTCCCAAAATTGCCGGATTTTACATTTGAAGATCTTCCGCCGGTCACTGTTCAACTACCTATGTATAACGAGCGATATGTCGCAGAAGCCGTAATTGATTCCTCAGCAAAGTTGGAGTATCCCAAAGGGAAACTAGAAATTCAGGTTATTGATGATTCGACCGACGATACGATTCAGATTGTAGATCAACGAATCGCATATTGGCAAGAGAAAGGCATTGATATTAAAGCAGTTCGTAGAACAAACAGAAGAGGGTATAAAGCCGGTGCATTAGCAGATGCAACTCCTTTTTCAAACGGAGAATTTTTAGCCGTTTTTGATGCAGATTTTCGACCAAATTCTGACTTTTTATTACGATCTATACCATTTTTTCAGGATGAGAGAGTTGGAATTGTGCAAGGTAGATGGGGGCATGTAAATCGGGAATATTCTATGCTTACGAAGTCGCAAGCTTTATTTCTCGACATGTTTTTTATGATTGAACAAACGGCGAGGTCTATTGCCGGCTTCTTTCTTCGATTTAACGGTTCAGGCGGAGTTTGGAGGAAAAAAACCATAGAAGATGCCGGTGGGTGGTCAGATGATACTTTGTCTGAGGATCTGGATTTGGCCTTTCGTTCGCAATTAAAGGACTGGAAAGTTATCTACGACGATACCTTAGAAGTTCCCGCAGAAGTGCCGGTAAATTTACTGGATTTTAAAGCGCAGCAGTATCGATGGTCGAAAGGAAAAGCACAGGTTATAAAAAAACTGAGTGGTAAGTTGTGGCGGAAAGAAATGCCCTTTATTAACAAGCTGCATGTATTTTTCGATCTGTACAACATATTTGTAATCCCGGCGCTGGTGATCATTGCCTTTATCAGCATACCCATCATGTTTATGTTGATGGAAACCGATGAATACAATAAATATCTTGCTTGGGGAACCATCGGGCTCTTAAATATTTTTCTACCACCCTGGTTCGGTTGGATCGTCCTCAAACGATATCATAAAACATTCTGGAAAACCTATGTCGAGCTTTTAAAGGCGATCTTTCCATTAGCTTTTTTGATGTTAGGAATTACCTTCACGCAGCTTGTTTCGATTTTTGATGCATATTTAACCAATAACAAAGTCTTTCACAGAACATCGAAATACAACATTGTTGGGAAAGAAGGCTCTCTTAAAAATAAAATCTACGCACCACGAAAGATTTCGCCAATAACCTGGATTGAAGCCTTGTTAGTAATCTATTATGGGTGGGGTATATACCTGGGAATCGTGAATCAAACGTATGGGTTTCTTCACTTTCATATAATATTGGTAATAAGCTTTACCTATACCTTTATAAACTCTTTGAAAAGAGCATAAAAAAAGCCGATTCAAAAGAATCGGCTTTAGTACCGCGTACGGGATTCGAACCCGTGCTACCGCCGTGAAAGGGCGGCGTCCTAGGCCTCTAGACGAACGCGGCGAATAAATCAATAAAATGGGGAGCCTGATGGGAATCGAACCCACGGCCTCTAGTGCCACAAACTAGCGCTCTAACCGACTGAGCTACAGGCTCCGTGTTATTTGAAGAATGCAATTACTCTTCTTCATCTTTTTCGTAATAAGCATTGGTCATGGTAATTAAAACCCAATAACCAATGGTGCAAAGAACCACACAAATAATTACAAAATAAAGAATGAAAGGAGGCATCAATTCATCAAATGAAGTACCGCGTACGGGATTCGAACCCGTGCTACCGCCGTGAAAGGGCGGCGTCCTAGGCCTCTAGACGAACGCGGCGTCAATATTTCAATAAGTTTCAGAGCCTTAGCCTGAATTTGAGGCGACAGGCGGATTCGAACCGCCGTACGAGGTTTTGCAGACCTCTGCCTAGCCACTCGGCCATGTCGCCTTAAAAGTAGTAGTACGCCCATCAGGACTCGAACCTGAAACCTACTGCTTAGAAGGCAGTTGCTCTATCCAGTTGAGCTATGGGCGCTCAACTAACTTTAAGTATCAATAAGTCAATGTTGGCTACAAAACGAAGTTTTGAAACCGTCAGTTGAATGTTGCGACCAGAGAGGATGCTCGGGCGCTCAACTAACTTTAAGTATCAATATGTCAATGGTATAAAAAACTGAAATCTTCTTTCAAAGATTCCAGTGAATTGTCGGGGAGACAGGATTTGAACCTGCGACCCTTCGCTCCCAAAGCGAATGCGCTACCGGGCTGCGCCACTCCCCGATTTTTCAAAGACTACTAAGATAAGATTTATTGAGGTTGGAAGGCAATACTGATTTTAAAAAAAGAAAGAAAAAATTGATCAATCGTGTAAAATTGCCTCAACATAGTTTTCCCAACTCATGCTTTTTGCAGATTCCGCAACATTTTTAGCTGGTAATGGGTGTTCAAGAAACTTCAACATTTGCGAAGCCATGGATTGAATATCATTTGGTTCAGCTAAATAGCCGTTAAATCCATCGGTAATTGTTTCAGGAAAATGCCCTACTCTTGTAGCTAGAATTGGTAACTCAAAGTTATAAGTGAGCGACTCGACTCCAGAAGGCGTTGCAGTGAGGTAATACAAGATACTGCAATCAGAAACCTGAAAATATTTGTGAACATCCTCGTTTGCTACAAATTCGTTTTTAACAACGATTGAATCAGAAAGATTTAGCTCATTCACTAATTGCAAGGGGCGGTAGTCTTGCTCGCTTTCTTTGTTTTTTAATAACAATTTCTGAGCTACACCGAAAAGTGCACGCTTAATTTTGGTTGATAGTTTTGAAGTGTTGAGTGTTGCCCAAAATTCTTCGCCACAAATTAAAAAAGAAACGTCGTCTCTTTGCTCCGATACAATTTTGAATGCCTTTATAGCATTATGCAGCCCTTTATATTTTCGAATAAATCCGAAAAACAGCAGTACATGCTTTTTAAGACCTAATTCAGCTTTAAACTTCTCAACATCAAAACCTGGGTCAGGTTGATATAAATCATAAACAGGATGAAATAGCTTGATAACCGTAGTTTTATCACTACTTCGATCCCCAGTCTCGTTTACATCATAGTTCGCGTCAGGGAACAGTTTTTTAAGCTCATCAACAGTTTTATAAGCATGCGTTATAAAAGTATGAGCATGCTTAATGCCCATTTTAGTTAGTCGCTCATCGATGGTGCTTCCTTCTTTTTGAACTACAAAGTGAAGATCAAAAATAATTTCTGCGGTGGAATGTTTGCGAAGCCATTTAGCAATTGAACCCATCGGAATACCCTGAATTGAAATCGCCCATTGAAAAATGACTTTATCAGGCTTTAAAGACGCGATATACTTCGCGGTCTCTTTCCAGCTTAGCGGATTATTATAATTGGTGATGTATTTTACCTGAATCCGTGTCCCTTCCATAAAATCCGAGCTACTGGATTTATCCACGAATTCACGAGGAATTATCGATGGATATTGATTGGTCCACGACACTATATGGACTTCATTTTCGGGATTTTTATCGAAGGTTTTTGCCAGCGAAGTATTGTAATTCGAAATTCCACCTTTAAATTTTGGTCCGGGTCCAAAACAAACAATTTTAGGCATATCAGGTGTATTTTTTAACTGCTACATCGTAAACCCGGCGCATGCCATCTTCTAAACTAAGCTTTGGTTTCCAACCTAATGTATTTGTTACATGATCCATGTTTGCATACCGCGAATGCACACCAACCGGTTTGTCCAGCAGTGTTTTGATATCCGGATCATACCCTGCAAATGAGGTAAATACTTGAATTAGATCAAGAAATGAAGTGAGTTTTCCGCTTCCAATATTAATGGCACTACCATCTGTAATTTGATCCATGGCCATTAATGTGCAATCCATCACATCTTGAATGTGCACGAAATCGCGTCCCTGTTTCCCGGTACCCCAAACTTCAAATGGATTTTCTTTTAATGCAGCACGGCGTGCAATTGCCGGAACCGGATAGGATAGGTCCTGATCTTCTCCGTAGCCGGAAAAAGGTCTAATGCAGGCAACGGAGACTCCATAATATTTGGCAGCGATTGATGCCAGATATTCACCGGTTAGTTTCGACCAACCGTAGGTCATATCCGGTTGACCCATTCTGGTAAAGTCGATATCAGATTCTGCCAAAGCGATTGCATCAGATTCTGTTTGTAAATCAACAGGATAAGCTGCACTCGAACTTGGGTATAACGCCCGATTCGGCTTTGACAGGCAAATCCATCTAAAGAATAAGGCATCAATGGCCAAATCCAGAGCAACTTTCATTGGATCACCATCTATTGTTGCACGACCACCAACAATGGCCGCAAAATGAAATACATCAGAAAAACCTTCGATAGGTAATCCATAGGCGGTATTAAAAAATTCGGGATTGCTGATGAGCGATTCTAACACCTCGCGAATATCAGCTTTTAAAAATATCATTCGTTCATCTTCACCAAAGAATTCTAAGCCATTTTCAGCAACTCGCTGGTGAGTACCTTCTTCCAGCCAGGTGGTTGGATGTGTTCCGACCGAAAGGTCGTCGATGAATAAGATGTTATCGGGTGTAGATTGATATAGTCGTTTAGTAAAATTACGGCCAACAAAGCCGCATCCGCCTGTTATTAGATGATATTTCATAAAGTGCTTAATTAAGGTTCCTGAAGATAGTGAATTCAAAAAAAGGAGGCGAGAAATAAGCACTTTGTTTTAAAAATCCCGTTCTTTCTAGCCCAAATTTTATTCTAAGAAAGCTGCATGTATAGGATATTTACCACTCTTTTAGTCACTTTATTAATTTCAACGGTTCAGGCACAATCTTTACAGGTTACCTTATCTGATTACGATCTGCATTTACCCTCTGCAATGGTAAATTCGGATGGAGTTTCCGTTTCAGACAATGGAACGGTTATCCAAACGGGAAGTTATTCTTTGCCTTCAGAACCAGATCCTTCGATTAAAGCGTACGCGTTGAATTCAGGTGCTGTTATTTTGAGAGAGAATATTGCGAATTTCTTGTTCTACGATTCGTTTGGAAATATTCAACGATCCATTTCTAATAGTACACAAAGCGAAGGCGGAGAAGCTATTTCTGAGTTATCAGTAGATCCGGCCGGAAAAACCGTGATTCTATTTAACCCCAAAATTGTTAGTGGAGGAAATACCGGTTCCAGAGCAAAATTAGTTACCGGGGCATCAAATCCGGTTGATATTTTTTACAGTAGAGATAGAGCCTTAAGAACTGTGGAAGTTTCATCAAATGGTGAGTTAATTGCTTTGGCCACTATGAAAGATGGCGCTGATGATGAAGTAACCATTCTTGACCGTTTTGGAAATAATCTGGGCACAATATCTTTCGATCAGGATGTGAAGGGGGCTTCGTTTTCAGAAAATGGGCTATACATTACCATTTATTCCGGTGGAAGAGCTGCCGCATTTGAAATCAGAAATAGAGAAAGAGTTGGGTCAACAAGTTTTAGGAATACAAGTTTAATTTATGCGAACTATTCGCCAGAGGATAACACGATCGTTGCTTTAACAGGTGCAGGATCGGAGGAGTTTACAGAGTTGGAAGCACACGCTGTAAATGTGGAAGCGCGTAAAATCGCAAGAACCGATGTCTCCGGATCTGTTTCAGCCATTCATCAGCCTTCATTGAAGAGAACTGCAAACGGACGTTATACGATTACGGGCTTTGATCGAACATTAAGTTTCAGAGCATCTTTTTAAATCGGATTTATAAATCTCAACCATTCATCAAACCTAACCAACATGAAAAGTTTCTCAACTTTGCTGCTATCATTTTTTTTATTGGTAATGGCAGGATGTAATACTTTAACCGATACTATTTTAGAATCACCTTCAGGAAACCTAACCATTGAGTTTATGCTGATGGATGATGGAACTCCAGGTTATAAGGTAACTCATCAGGGTAAAAACATTATTGAGCCTTCCACTATGGGCTTCGAATTCAATGATCAGGAGGCGATGGATTCAGGTTTTGAAATGATCGGGGGATCGGAACGCACGTTTAATGAAACGTGGGAAATGCCCTGGGGAGAACAACGATTTGTAGAGAATCATTTTAATGAAATGAAGGTGCAATTGCGGGAAACCAATGCTCCAAACCGCGAACTGGATATTTACTTTCGAGCCTATGATGATGGAGTAGCCTTTCGATATTATTTTCATGAGCAAGAAGGGCAGGAGGTATTAACCATTGCCCAGGAGCACACTAATTTTGAATTAACCGACGATCACCTCACGTGGTGGCAACCCGGCGACTGGGACATTTACGAGCAATTATATACAGAATCCAGATTTTCAGAGATTGAGGTAGAACCTTATCGTGCAAATGAAGCAAACTTAATCGCCACGTATATCCCTGAAAATTCGGTGAATACTCCCGTAACCATGCGCATGGAAGATGGCACACATTTAAGTTTCCACGAAGCTAATTTATGGGATTATTCAGGGATGACGCTTCGGGTAAACAAAGAAGAGCAACGTTTCGAAAGCAGTTTAGTGCAATCAGATCGTCTTGGTCATGCCGTTCAACGCGAGCTTCCCTTTGCAACACCGTGGCGCATGATTCAGGTGGCTGAAAACGCGGGCGATTTAATCGAGTCTCGATTGGTCTTGAATCTCAATGAGCCAAATAAACTAGGGGATGTAAGCTGGTTTACTCCCATGAAGTACATGGGTATTTGGTGGGAAATGCACCTTGGAATTGCAACCTGGGATTACGAGCAAACGCAGGACATGAGTACCTGGAATACCGATGAAGCCACGTCGGTGCGCCACGGAGCTACCACCGAAAATGCCAAACGATATATCGACTTTGCTTCGGAAAATGGTATTAAAGGTTTATTGATTGAAGGTTGGAACACAGGTTGGGCACGCTGGATTGGATTTCCTGATCGCGAGGGTGTGTTTGATTTTGTAACTCCTTACCCTGATTACGATATCGACGAAGTGGTGCGTTATGCGACAGAACATAATGTTGAAATCATTATGCATCACGAGACTTCTGCGGCACCACGTACCTACGAACAGCAAATGGATACGGCGTATGCGTTGATGCAGAAGTACGGCATGCATTCTGTGAAATCAGGATATGTTGGGCCGATTATTCCGGATGGAGAATATCATCATGGTCAGTGGATGGTAAATCATTACAACCATCACACCTTAAAAGCTGCAGAGTATCAGGTTGCGGTAAATATCCATGAGCCGATAAAAGCAACCGGACTTCGCCGAACGTATCCGAATTTAATCTCCAGAGAAGGTCTGCGCGGGCAAGAATTTAACGCATGGGCGCTAGATGGTGGCAATCCACCGGATCATTTACCAAAAATCGCGTTTACAAGAATGCTTTCGGGACCGATCGACTTCACACCTGGAATTTTCAATATCAAGTTGGACCCATATCGGGATGATAATCAAGTAAGTACCACGCTTGCACAGCAATTAGCGTTGTATGTGGTGATTTACAGTCCGGTTCAGATGGCTGCGGATTTACCGGAGAATTACGAAGGTCAGCCTGCCTTCCAGTTTATCCGCGATGTAGGAGTGGATTGGGAGCAGAGTATCGTATTAAATGGGGAAGTAGCTGATTTTGTAACAATAGCTCGTGAAGAACGCGAAACCGGTAACTGGTTTGTGGGCGGCATCACGAACGAAGAAGCTCGGGAACTCACCATCGATTTCGATTTCCTGGATCCAAGTGCCGAGTACGATGTGATCATCTATAAAGATGCCGAAGATGCTCATTGGGATGATAATCCAACCGCCATCGACATTGAAGAAATCGAGATCGATAGTTCCTCGTCACTTACCATCCAATTAGCGGAAGGTGGTGGGTTCGCAATTAGCTTGTTGAAGAAGTAGGTGTAGGTGACGAATGATCAACGACGGTTGACGAACGAGAATAAAAGCTATCACAACGTTTAGTATATGAAGCGTAGCCAGCCGATAGGCGGCTATGATTTCATATACAGTGTTGTAGCCAGTTTTAACAATTCTTTTCTATCCATTCCTCCATTGGTTTATTTATAATGTTACCTTGATAACAATCATTAGTTTGATTCCAATGAACTAAGCCTTGTTGATGTTCGGTCAAATTAATATATACACTATTCGACACCATTGTTTCATAACTAAAAAAGCCTTTGTTGCCCAAACTACAAAGTTTAGAAGCACCATTAACAACTTCACCCATCCAAACAACTTCATTAATGGTGCTACCACTATATCCAGCTTTTATCATTAATGCTCTTCCGTAATCAATCCCAATTCCAACCGTTATTGGGTCAATTCCTTTCTTTTTAAGTTTGCAGTTTAAGGTATTTATCAATGATGAAATTTCTGCTGACGAACTGAATACGCCTTGTATTTGACTTTTATATTGGGCATCGAAAATACCCCAAACACAATCACCAACAATATTAACTTCTTTACAATCACTGTTACCGTTCATTATGGCAACCAGTTCGGAAATATAACTTCTGTAAATTCTAGCTAGTGTAGGTCTCTTATATTTCGTTGGTAATTTAGAAGAGCCTCTTAAGTCAACAAAAAGAGCTGTACAATTAACATAAAATCCATTTGTAAAAGTTAATTTGTCGCGACTTGGAATTACTTTGACTTCTTCAAAATTAGTGTCACTTGTGTTTAGAATATCATCTAATCTCTCTCGACTTTTTTCAAAATCATAACTAATGTAATTACTCTTCATTATGCAACTATTAAATAAATTACTATTGAAAAAGCAACAAATATTATTGAAGCGAAAAAGAATCGAATACTCCAAGAAACATTTGAAAATTTCTTCCAAGCAATATTCGAGTTTGTAAAAACTTGTTCTGATATTTCCTCAATATATTTTGAATCGTCATTAATTATTTCGTTCGCTAAATTTCGATAGTCTGATGCATTATTAAACTTACTTTGAATGTGTCCAAAATAAATTATTGAATTAGGATTTTCATTTTTCAATCGTGGATTAATGCACAGGAATGAAAATACGACAGATACTATACTAGATATTCCACTTAAAATGGAAAACACTAGTATCCAATTCGATTTTGTTAAAGCATTAAGAGTTTCCTCTGCATTAGTATAAATAATGGTTAACAACACCCCATACAATGTCAAAAGAATTGTAGCTTTTGTATCTGAATACTTAATCCATTCATTAGTATTACTTAGTACTTTCCAATATTCTTCGATTCTATTCATTCGCTTTTTTTTTATTGGCTACAACAATAGAGTAAAATGAACTGAGTTCATTTTATCCCTATTTCATCTTTAAGTGTTATTCGTTTTATTCTAATAAAAGCTAGGGGTAAAGTGAATAAAAAGGATTTAATATCAAAATATGAAGCTAAGCTTATCCTAAAAAATTATAGTATTAGAACGGTTCAAGTTTACATAAGCGGGCTCTCAATTTTTATCAATTATGTTCAAGAGAATCAGGTAAAAGAAGTAACTGCTAAAGTACTTGAGAACTTCTTTAAATATGCTTCAAAAGAAGTTGGATATGGTTATTCAATGATGAAACAACTGCTAGCTTCAGTGAAATTTCTTTATCACGAAGTCTTGCAAAGAGACATCGATTTTGACTTCAATATCAAAATGAAAAAACCTTCAACCATTCCTGAAGTTCTCTCGGTTGAAGAGGTGCAGCGATTTCTTAGTTCATTTAAAAACATTAAGCATAAATCCATTTTCACCCTCTGTTATTCTGCAGGTTTACGATTAGGTGAAATCCTTAATCTTACGATTGCAGACATTGATTCGGATCGTATGCAAATCAGAGTATCCAAAGCAAAAGGAAAGAAAGATCGGTACACCATGCTTGCTCCGAATGTGTTGGAATTACTTAGGGAATATGTGAAGGTGTATCAGCCAAAAGAATATTTGTTTGAAGGGCAAAAAGGCGGAAAGTATTCAAGTGCTTCTATCCAAAATCTAATGCGAAAGCATAGAAAATTAGCGAACATCAAAAAGAAGGCAACACCTCACACACTTCGCCATAGTTTTGCGACTCACCTACTAGATAGTGGAACAGATATTCGATTTATACAGGAGTTACTGGGACATCAACATATTTCAACTACGCAAATTTATACTCATGTAAGTACACGAAGTATGAAAGATGTGAAAAGCCCCATTGAGAACTTAAATATTTAGATACCTGCCTCTGCACGAATAACAATCATAAAAAAAGCCCAACTCATCGAGCCGGGCTTTTAATTGAACATTGAGTATTCAATGTTGGATATTGTTTATTTGCTAGGCTTCTTTCGCCTCTTCTGATTCATCTTTGGTTTCGTCGTTGGAATCAGAGGCTTCCGGAGCTTTTGCTTCCGCTTCTACCCAATCAAATTCTAAGTCATCGCGCGACTTATTCATTTTGATTTTGATGGTAGAACCTTCCGGTTTTTTATGCTCTAGCAACTCTTCAGCCAAAGGATCCTCAATATATTTCTGGATGGCTCTTTTTAATGGACGAGCCCCATATTTAGGATCAAAACCTCGATCGGTGATGAAATCTTTCGCACCTTTTGTGATTTCCACGTTGTAGCCCACTTCTTTAATTCGATCAAAGAGTTCTACAGAGAGAATATCTATAATCTGGAAAATGTCCTTTTTTTCCAGTGGTTTAAAGGTGATTACATCATCAATTCTGTTCAGGAATTCCGGATTGAAAACTTTCTTCAACGCATCCTGAATAGTGGTTTTCATTTTGGCGTAATCGAAGGCGGTTTCGTTTACATCCCCAAAACCAATGCCTTTACCCATATTTTTGATATCACGTGCTCCAATATTAGAAGTCATGATAATAATGGTATTACGGAAATCAACACGGCGGCCTAAACTGTCGGTGAGGATTCCATCATCCAATACCTGAAGTAAGATGTTGAAAACATCTGGGTGTGCTTTCTCGATTTCATCAAGCAAAACCACGCTGTAAGGTTTTCTGCGAACTTTCTCGGTTAGAACACCGCCTTCTTCGTACCCAACATAACCCGGAGGAGCTCCAATCAAGCGAGAAACAGAGAATTTCTCCATGTACTCACTCATATCGATACGGATCAGCGCTTCGTCTTTATCAAACAGATATTTGGCAAGTACTTTTGCCATTTCCGTTTTACCAACTCCGGTTGGACCTAAGAAAATAAACGACCCGATTGGTCGTGAAGGATCTTTTAGTCCGGCACGCGTTCTTTGAATCGCTTTAGTAAGTTTAACGATGGCTTCTTCCTGTCCAATCACTTTACCAGCGAGGCTTTCCTTCATTTTAAGAAGTTTCATGCCTTCGTTCTGGCTGATCTTGTTTACAGGTACACCGCTCATCATTGCAATTACAGAGGCAACGTCTTCTTCCTCAACATCAAAAACGATGCTTTCACTTTCTTTTTCCCACTCGCGCTGTGCAACTTCAAGGTCTTCTATCAGGCGCTTTTCTTTGTCGCGTAATCGTGCAGCTTCTTCGAATCGCTGCTTTTTAACCATCGAGTTTTTTTCAACGCTGGTGGTCTCGATTTCTTCTTCTAATTGGATAATGTGTTTTGGTACCGTGATGTTCGCCAAATGAACGCGAGCACCGGCTTCATCCAAAGCATCAATAGCTTTATCCGGTAAGAAGTGATCGGTTACATATCGATCGGTGAGCTTCACACATGCTTCCAACGCTTCAGGAAGATAGTTTACACTATGATGCTTCTCGTACTTTCCTTTGATCTGCTCCAGAATCTCCACAGTTTCTTCGGGAGTAGTAGGATCTACCATGATTTTCTGGAATCGTCGCTCTAAAGCACCGTCTTTCTCAATAAACTGTCGATACTCATTTAAGGTAGTTGCACCAATTGCTTGAATATCACCGCGTGCAAGGGCAGGTTTCAGCATGTTGGATGCATCCAGTGAGCCACTTGCTCCACCGGCACCAACGATGGTGTGCAACTCATCTATAAACAGAATTACATTGTCTGTTTTTTCGAGTTCGGTCATTACAGCTTTCATACGCTCTTCGAACTGACCACGGTATTTTGTGCCAGCAACCAAAGCTGCGAGGTCTAACGCAATAACTCGCTTATCATACAGCACGCGCGAAACTTTACGTTGAATTATTCTGGCAGCAAGTCCTTCTGCGATGGCTGTTTTACCAACACCTGGCTCGCCTATTAAAACCGGATTGTTCTTTTTACGTCTACTCAAAACCTGAGCAACACGTTCAATTTCTTTGTCTCGACCAATGATGGGATCTAATTTTCCTTCCTCGGCCATTTGAGTGAGGTCGCGCCCGAAATTATCAAGCACGGGTGTTTTTGATTTATCCATTCGTTTTTCTCTCGCGCTACCTGTTCCTGATGCTCCTTTTGATGGAGGTGTGCTTGCACTTGCTGTAACAGAATCACCTTCGTCAACTTCCTCTCTGGATTTACCAGAAATGATCAAGTCTAATTCTTCTCTTACAGCATCATAAGAAACGCTGAATTGTTGTAAAATTTGAGCGGCAATATTTTCATCGTCTCTTAATAGTGATAAGAGTAAATGCTCGGTGCCAATCGTATCGCTTTTGTAGAGTTTTGCTTCTAAATAAGTAATCCGAAGTACTTTTTCGGCTTGTTTTGTTAGTGGGATGTTTCCAACAGTAACAGATCCGCCGGTTCCTCGAACGGTATCTTCAATGGTTTTCTTTAGTTTAAAGAGATCACAATCAAGATTTTTTAAAATACGTATTGCGACACCATCGCCTAGTCGAACTATCCCTAATATTAAGTGTTCTGTTCCAATGTAGTCGTGTCCTAGTCGCAGGGCTTCCTCTCTGCTGAATTGTATTACATCGCGAACTTTACTAGAAAAATTACCCTCCATGTGATAAGTCCTTTATAAATGAAAAATTCTATTCTCTTATAGGGCAAAAAACGAGCCAATTACAAAATTAGTTCATTTCAAATCGAATGTAGGAGAGCAAGTAAGGAAAAGCAAACTAAATGACGTTATAAAGTCTAAAAAAGAGCTTTACCTGTCATTTCTTCAGGCTGATCTATTTCCATCATTTTAAGCAGGGTAGGGGCTACATCGGCAAGTATACCCGACGACAAAGTAATATCTTCCGGGTAATTCACCAGTACAACCGGTACCGGTGCTGTAGTATGCGCAGTATGTGGGCTGCCATCAGGTTTTACCATTTGATCAGAATTACCATGATCGGCAATAATTAGCGTGCGGTACCCATGCTCAGAAGCAGTTTCTACTACTCTTTTTAGCTGAAGATCAACTGCCTCAACGGCTGCAATTGCAGCCTTCATATCTCCGGTGTGACCAACCATATCAGGGTTCGCAAAATTCAGGATTACTAAATCATAAAAATCTCTTGAAAGCTGTTCAACTAAAGCATCACCAACTTCCGGTGCACTCATCTCTGGTTGTAAATCGTAGGTTGCAACTTTTGGGCTGGGAATTACTAATCGGTCTTCACCTGCATTAGGAATTTCTACACCGCCATTAAAAAAGTAGGTTACATGAGGGTATTTTTCGGTTTCGGCGATTCGAAATTGCTTCAACCCTTTATCGCTTACCCATTCACCCAATGTATTAGTGAGTTCTTGCGGCGGATAAGCCACATGAACGTTTTCAAAGGTTGCATCATACTGAGTGAAGCAGGTATAGTGAAGGTTTAAGTTCTCTTTTACTTCAAACTCATTAAATCCTTCTTCTTTGAGTGCTCGGGTAATTTCTCTGGCCCGATCCCCTCGAATGTTGTAAAATATAACCGTGTCGTTTTCCTGAATTCTGGATTCAGGATCCGTATCTAATAAAACAGGATTGATGAACTCATCCGTTACTTTTGCTTTATAGCTTGCATCAAATGCTGCATCGGCGCTATTAAAATGTTCGCCCTTTCCATGAACTAAAAGATCGTAGCCTTTTTGTACTCTTTCCCATCTATTGTCGCGATCCATCACATAATATCGACCAACAATAGAAGCTAATTCACCAACCCCGATTTCATCAGCCTGCTTCTGGAATTCTTGTGCATATCCTTTTCCAGAATCGGGCGCAGTATCACGACCATCGGTAAACGCATGTACATATACATTTTCGATGCCATGATTTTTGCAGAGTTTCAGAAGCGCAAATAGGTGGTTGTTATGCGAATGCACGCCACCATCAGAGAATAATCCCATTAAGTGGATTTTATTTTTAGCCTTGGCTACCTCTAGTGCTTTCAGCAGCTCTTCGTTTTGAAAGAAATCACCTTCGCGAATGTCTTTATTTATGCGAGATAAAGCCTGCCAAACTATTCTGCCTGCACCAATATTAAGGTGACCAACTTCCGAATTCCCAAATTGGCCTTCAGGCAGACCTACATGTTCGCCATCCGCAAACAATTGCGCATGAGGACATTCATTTAGAAGAGAGTCGTAAAAAGGTTTGTGTGCCTTATCGATGGCACTAACAGATGGGTTTTCAGCAATCCCGAACCCATCTAAAATTACAAGCATTGCTTTTGAATTTTTCATGGGTGGGTACCTTTTCGGGTTCGGTTACTGAATTACAAATTATTTACGTGCTTGGTAAGGCGTGCTTTTTTCCTGCCGGCATTATTCTTATGAATGATTCCTTTAAGGCTCATTCGATCAATGTAAGAAGTTGCCTCTGTTAATGCAGTTTCTGCTTTCGCCTTGTCAGTCTCTTCAAGCACTTTTTTAATAAGAGTTCTCATTTTAGAACGACGCGACGTATTGTGCGCATTTTTAACTTTGTTCTGTCGAACTCGCTTGATTGCTGATTTATTCTGTGGCATGGATTACAGTGTTTTTTACTCTTTAATGTCCAATTCTTTGAGAGAAACCAAAATTAAGAGTTCCTGAATTAGGATACAAGAAATGATTGAATAATAAATGAATTAAACTTAATTTAGCTGTTCTGTTATGATAGTAGTGATAGATGGGCCGGCCGCATCCGGAAAAAGTTCGACAGCAAAAGCTGTAGCAGCAAGATTGAGGATTCAATATTTGGATTCTGGAGCTTTATACCGAACAGTTACGCTCATTTATTTGCAAGCTGGAAAAAACAGTGAAACGTTCTTTGAGCTATTAAATAGTAAAAATATCGAGTTTGAGTATTCAGAATCGAAATTCAGGGTATCTGTTGATAATGTTGATGTTTCTGAAAAGATTCGTTCAATGGAAGTCTCAAACACAGTAAGCGAAGTGGCATCTAAGCCTGAAGTTAGAAAGTTTGTAAATCAGCTAATGAATGATAAAGTTAAAAATGGCCTTTACATTGCTGATGGACGAGACCTCGGAACTGCAGTATTTCCAAACGCTGATATCAAATTTTATATGGTTGCAGACCTCGAAACCCGTGCTAAACGAAGATACGCGGAAATAAAGGATCAGCAGCCTGAAGCTTCGTTAGAGGCAATCTTAAAAAATATTGCCGAACGCGACGAAATTGATAGTAACCGATCTGCAGATCCTTTAAAGAGAGCAGATGACGCTGTTGATATTGATACAAGCAATTATGAGTTCAATGAACAAGTTGAATTTATCAGCCAAAAAGTAAAAACGCTGATTGATTCGAACCCTAAACAATAACCTTATCCCACGATCGAAAGTCGGTTGTGAGGTAATCCATTAACTAATTTTATAATGTCAGAAGACACAAAAGACCCAATCGAAAACAAAGAAACAATCGCAGAAGAAACTACTGCCGTAGAAGAAGTAGCTGTTGAAGAAACATCTGAAGTTGAAGCTACTGAAGAAACTCCTGTTGAAGAAAACGCTGCTGAAGAAGTAAACGAGACCGAGGAAACAGCAAGCAAAGAAGAAACTCTAACACATGTATTTTCAGGTGACGTTGAAGGCGAAGTTTATACCTTCGACCAACTGGATTCACCATCCGATGAGTACACAGCAGATGAGTACAACCAATTAATGGGGATGTACGAGAACACGCTAAATACCATCGAGGAAAAAGAAATTGTTACCGGCCGTATAGTTTCAATTGATGAGAAATATGTTGTAATCGACATTGGGTTCAAATCAGAAGGTATCATCGCAGTAAACGAGTTCTCGGGCAAAAGTCTTGAGAATATGGCTCCCGGCGATGAAGTAGAAGTATTTTTAGACCGAGTTGAAGACAAAGAAGGTCAATTAATTTTATCACGTCGTAAAGCGGATATTTTACTTGCATGGGAGAAAATTGAAGGTGCACACGGAACAGCTGAGGTTGTTGAAGGCTTAATCAAACGCCGAATTAAAGGTGGTATGGTTGTTGATTTATTCGGAATCGACGCTTTCTTACCGGGATCTCAAATCGATGTGCGTCCGGTACGTGATTTCGATGCCTATGTTGGTAAAACCATGGAATTCGCAGTAGTTAAGTTAAATATGGCTGCTGAAAACGTGGTTGTATCTCACCGTGCATTGATCGAATCTGATCTTGAAGAACAACGTGAGCAAATTCTTGAAACCATTGAAGCCGGTCAGGTACTCGAAGGTGCAGTTAAAAACATCACAGATTTCGGTGTATTCATTGATCTTGGTGGCGTTGACGGTCTACTCCATATCACAGACCTATCATGGGGACGTGTTGATAACCCGAATGAAATTGTTCAGTTGGATCAGCGACTAAACGTTGCAGTAATCGACTTTGATGAGCGCAGCAAGCGTGTTTCTCTTGGACTGAAGCAGTTACAGCCACATCCATGGGAAGAAATTCATGCTAAATACCCAGAAGCAATGAAAGTTCAGGGCCGTGTGGTTTCTATTGCTGATTACGGTGCATTTATTGAATTAGAAAAAGGTGTTGAAGGCTTGATTCATATTTCTGAAATGAGCTGGACTCAAAATATCAAACACCCTTCTCAACTAGTTGAGAAAGACGATGTGGTAGAATGTATTGTTCTAAACATCAACGAAGACGAGAAGAAAATTTCTCTTGGTGTGAAACAACTAACTAACGATCCATGGGCAGACATTCTAGAACGTTTCCCAATTGGTTCTAAGCATAGCGGATTTGTTCGCAATCTAACAAACTTTGGAGTGTTCGTAGAACTTGAGCCGGGAATTGATGGATTAATTCACGTTTCTGACCTTAGTTGGGAAGACAAAGTGGAGCATCCAAATGAAGTTGTTACCAAAGATCAGGAAATCGAAGTTGTAATTCTAGGTATTGATTTCGATAACCGTAGAATCACACTTGGTCATAAGCAAGTACTTGAAAATCCTTGGGAAACTTATGCACGTGAACTTACACCAGGGTCTAAAGTTGAAGGTGAAGTTGTAAAAGTAACCGATCGAGGTGCTTTTGTTAAACTTTCTGTAGGTGCTGAAGCATTCTTAAACATGACAAAAGCTGTTGAGCCTGAATTTAAAGAAGGTGACAAGCTGGAAGCATTCATTCTGAAATTTGATGAACACGCAAAGTCTATCGATTTAAGCCAGTTGGATACCGATCAAAAGAAAGCTAAAAAAGCCGCTGAGAAAGCAGCTGAACAAGCTGGAATTGAAACAGGTGCACCAACACTTGGTGAAATGAGTGGTCTTGCAGCATTGAAAGAAAAGATGGAAGCTGAGGAAGCAGCTGATGCAAAGAAAGAAAAAGAAGACTAAACTTCACTTTTCTCTATAAAAAACTTAAGCCCTGCATCGATGATGGAGGGCTTTTTTTGTTCATTAATTAAGTAGGGATCACTTCAAATAAAAGAATACGATCTTATTCTGAGTATCTTTTTTGCTCTTAACTTTTTTATTGTTTTCCCGATTAAAAGCATAAACAACATTTCGTGCAGAGCTCAGCTCTTTCTCGTTTGCATACTTAACCTGAATTGCATCCCCTCCAGGTTTTAACTTACCCAGTGCCTCCATTAAAGGAGAATATTTTGAACTCTTTTTGCGTGAACTTGAAATGTTGCCACGCGGGACGATTTTAATTCGCATGTTTCACTAATGTGTATTGTACAAATTCGAATACACATTAATGTATTTTATGCATTTAAAAAATTAGAAATTAAATTTACGGAACTTGTACGTTCTGCATGATTTTTTCTACAATATCTTCTGGAGAAATGTCTTCAGCTTCTGCTTCGAAAGTTGGGATAATTCTATGCCTTAAAATATCCATGGCAATCGTTCGAACATCCTCAGGTGTAACATAAGCCCGATGTTCCATAAAGGCATGAGCTCTTGAAGCTAAGTTTAAGTTGATAGTAGCTCTTGGTGATGCCCCAAAATTGATTAATTCATCTAGATCATCTAGGCCATAATTCTTAGGATTTCTTGTAGCAAAAACTAAATCGACAATATATTTTTCTACTTT
Organism: Balneolaceae bacterium; assembly: GCA_965249965.1. Classification (GTDB taxonomy): domain Bacteria; phylum Bacteroidota; class Rhodothermia; order Balneolales; family Balneolaceae; genus HXMU1420-13. The sequence continues at coordinate 3,301,270 of OZ252262.1, read as the reverse complement.
TTCATCGATATAAATTTCATTTACAGTTTCTCTAGCTTTTAATATAGTTTTAACGTCAACAACTTTATTCAATTCTGTTTTTGCACCGGTTCTTGCCATTCGGCGCATTATTTCCAGCTCTTCTTTTTCGGTAGGATATCCGATTTTTAGTTTTAACATAAAACGATCAACCTGAGCTTCCGGGAGTGGATATGTACCTTCTTGCTCAACCGGGTTTTGGGTTGCAAGTACAAGAAATGGTTCATCTAGCAAAAAGGTCTCTTCCCCAATGGTAACCTGTTTCTCCTGCATTGCTTCTAACAAAGCACTTTGTACTTTTGCCGGCGATCTGTTGATCTCATCAGCAAGAATAATATTCGCAAAAATGGGACCCTTTTTCACAAAGAAATCCCCTTCTTTTTGATTATATATCAATGTTCCAATCAAATCGGCAGGTAATAAGTCGGGGGTAAATTGGATGCGTTGAAAATCAGTTGCGATAACCTTTGCCAAAGAGGAAACGGTCAGTGTTTTAGCTAGGCCCGGTACCCCTTCAAGTAATACATGGCCATTGGTTAACAATCCAATTAGTAATCGATCGATCATGTAGTGTTGGCCAATGATCACTTTATCGAGTTCTACTCTGATATCGTCGATAAAAGCACTGCTTTTTTCAATTTTTGCTTGCAATGCTTCCATATCAATTACTTGCTCAGTCATAATACTTTTCGTGGTTATCGTTTAATTATGTTCTTAAGTTCTCGTCTTCTTTTAAAGCATCAAATATAATACATGGACATTTTACAATCTTTTTTATTGGGACTAATTCAAGGATTAACAGAATTTTTACCAATTAGTAGTTCTGGTCACTTAGCGCTAGGGAGATATATACTTGATGGAGACACAGAAATGGGAATTACATTTGAGGTTGTTGTTCATTTTGGGACGCTGTGCAGTATAGTAATTTATTATAAAACAGAGATTCTAAATCTTTTGAAGGCCGGAGTACGATTTTTAAAATCACCATCCACTACAACAGATGATTATGAAGTAAAAACTATTGGTTTTATTCTGGTTAGTATGATACCAGCCTTTATTGTCGGATTTACTCTAAAAGATTCTATTGAAGATATTTTTATGAACCCCTTATTAGTTTCGGGCATGTTAATCGTAACAGGAATCATTCTTTTTCTAACACGATTTTCCAAAAACCCTGCTGGAAAAGTGACTTTAGGGAAAGCATTTTTAATAGGTATTTCGCAGGCTTTTGCTATGATACCGGGTATAAGTAGATCCGGATCTACGATATCTACTTCTCTATATCTTGGAATTAGTAGAGAAGAAGCGGCTAATTTTTCATTCTTAATGGTAATTCCTGTAATAGGTGGTGCAATGATTCTACAAATGGGGGAGGCTATTGAAGCAGGAATAAATTCATCAGAGATTACCAGTTTAATTGTCGGCTTCTTTACTGCATTTATATCCGGATATTATGCGTTGAAATACCTAATAATTATTCTCAAAAAACAAGGATTTCATTATTTCGCTTACTACTGCTGGTTAGTTGGTGGAATTGGATTGATTTGGTTTTTAACCCAAGGCGTATAAGAAAAGAGTATAATCTCTTTTTAAGTGAATTAGCGAAGTAATCCCAATATTAGAACATAAAACCTGTAGTGAAATAAATCCCTACTCCTTCGTCAGAGAAGCCAAAATCTGCACGAATAATAAAATCGGGAGCAAAGAATGAGGCGAGTCCCCCGAATCCAAATGTGGTTTTTAAATCACTAGTTATCAGGTCAAACGAGTCGCCTTTTGCAAATGTTCTGCCGGTGTCCATAAAAAGTGTGCCGCCAAACCTTACATCAGAATCAGGGATTGTAAACAACCAGGTTCGTAATTCTGTATTTAGCAAAAGAACATGGTCATCCACAAATCTGCGGCTTTCATAACCTCTAAGAGTTTCTTCATCTCCTGCGTAAGAGAGTTTCCAGTAGGGGACATCACCTGAGGTAAATCGAGAAAACAAAGAACCGGCAAAGGTGATATCACGAATCAGAAAGAAAGTAAAATATTGCCGGATGTTATTTTCGAACACCAATAAGTCATAAGAGCTTCCCCAAAGTGTTTTACCTATCTCCAATCGACTTTCAACATAGTTTCCTCTGGTTGGCTGAAACTCACTATTTCTATTCTCCCAAATTAATCCGGTTCCAAGCATAGATGTTCTTCCACCTTCTACTCCCAATGGTTGGTCTAGAGTAATTAAACGATTGGTTCCATTATCCCAGGGAGTTTCATACCTGAAATTGAGGATGAAGTTAGCATCGAGCTGTTTATTGTTGTCACCTTTATAAATAGGGACTCTCGCATTAATCCGAGTACCCATAGAAAAAGATTGAAACTGATAAAAAAGTGGTAAATCCGGTGGAGTATCTGTGATTTTTGTGTAGTTGGCAATCCCAAAGTAGGCATCTTCAAAAAAGCGGGAGGCAAATACTTCGCTTGTTAACCGAATGTTTTTCTCAAAAGCATTCGGTTTATCAAAAAATAAACTAAAAGAAGCTAATCCCTTTGTTGAAATAATTGCAGCAACATTTACATAGCTATAAAATGGATAGGTATTGTCTTTGTAGTTGTACCAACTCGCAACGCCTCCGGCAATAAGACCTAAATCTGAGTTATATGATACCGCCGGAAGAAAAGCAAAGTCGGTAGAATCAGCTGAATTACTTTGTGCAGAAGATAATTCTGGCAGCAGTATAAGTATGGCAAATAGTGAACTTACTCTGAGGTAATAGTGTAATTTGGCTTGCAATTTTATATAAAAATGAGGGTTACCAATATGTAAACTGGTACCAATATACCTACCGACCAAATCATATATCCACCAAAACTTGGCATTTTTACACCATTTTGATCAGCAATTGATTTAACCATAAAATTTGGAGCGTTACCGATATATGTAAGTGCTCCAAAGAAAACAGCCCCAGAGGAAATTGCAATCAAGGTACTGGTCATTTCATTCATTAAGATTTCGGCATTACCACCGGCAGCATTAAAGAATACAAGATATGTTGGTGCATTATCTAAAAACGCAGAAAGTAAGCCAGTAATCCAGAAAAACATTTCATTTATAGGATTACCTGCGCTATCAAAAACTGCATTATTTACAAATTGAAGAGTTCCTTCACCCTGGTTCGCAGCTTTTAACATTGCGATAGGGGCTATAATTGTGATAAAAATTCCTGCAAATAACTTTCCCACTTCTTGGATAGGGAACCAATTAAAGCCATTAGCTGCTCGGCTTTCTTTTGAGGTAAAATGCCAACTTAACCAGCTCAATAATAATAGAGCGACGTCGCGGATTAAGTTTTCGAATTTAACATGCACATGAAATACGGTAAATTCGCCTATATGAACTAATCCGGAGAACAAAACAGCCCCAACTACACCCAGAATTAATATCAAATTGAATGAACCTTCTAAGCCTAATGGTTCATTGCCATCATCGACCGGAGGGGTATTAGTTTCTTTGTTGTATAAATATTTATCCCAGGCATAGTAAATTATTAAAAGTACTACTGATACAAATGCCATTTCCCAAAACAAGTTGGTTGTTGTCCAGAAAAAATCTACTCCCTGAAGAAACCCAAGAAAGAGTGGAGGATCGCCAAGAGGAGTTAAAGAGCCGCCAACGTTTGCAACCAAAAAGATGAAGAAAATAACAATGTGTTTTTTGGTATTTCTCCAAGCATTAGCTCGAAGAATCGGACGAATAAGAAGCATGGCTGCACCTGTTGTCCCCATCCAACTAGCCAATAACGTACCTATAAGTAGAATCCCTGTATTTACTTCGGGCGTACCTTTTAAATATCCTTTAATTCGAACTCCGCCAGAAATGGTAAATAAAGCAAGCAGCAGAATGATGAATGGAATGTACTCTAATAAATAGGCGTGGAGTACTTCGTACAGTGTTGCTTCAAATCCAAAAGTGAAAATCATAGGGATAACAAGCAGTAGCCCCCAGAATGCCGAAACTTTTCCAAAATTATGGTGCCACCATTCTTCATTTACAAGTGGACAAATTGCAATAGATAACAAGATTCCTGCAAATGGGATCGTCCACCACAGGCTTAAGCCACTTCCATCTATTCCATGCCCGCTACCTTCAGCAGCTAAAATGAGTTCTGGAATTAACCCTATTCCTAAAAGTAAAAAAAGTACCCTTGCTACTTGTCTGAAATTATGGAGCATTTCTAAGAATTAATTTTGTTCACTTATCGGTTTCAAAATAGCATAACTAAAATGCTATCAAAATGTAAGAATCAATTGATTTTTAGTTTTACGATTAAAAGATTGTTAACTCAAAAAACGATACAATCATATTAAATGTATCGTTAAAAGAAAACTAAACTGGTATAATTGTGAATGCTTTGAATGATGATCAAATAATTGACCAAATTGCTGAATTAGATGGCTGGAATCTTGGTGAAGATAAAATCTACAAAGAATATCTTTTTAACGATTTCAAAGAAGCGCTTGCTTTCATTGTTCGTGTTGGATTTGAAGCCGAGAGATTGGGGCATCATCCGGAAATCTATAATGTCTATAATCGTGTATCTATCGCATTACAAACCCACGATGCCGGCAATAAAGTGACTCAAAAAGATATTGAATTGGCACGGGATATTGAAACATTGCGCGACTCGTAAAAAATATTCATTTACTATTCTTGTAACCAAGAAAAATTAGTATATTTGAGGCTCTCTGCTGTTCGGCAAAATGTAGAACAGCTGTTTTCAAAAACGGAAACATCCAAAGACAAAATTATGAGTAAAAATGTTTATGAGTTTACGTATATCGTAAACCCAGTACTTGAGGAAGATCAGTACAAAGAAGCCGTTGAAAAAGTTAATAAGCTATTCACTGATAACGGCGCGGAAATCGAAGAAGTTGATGAATGGGGCTTGCGAAAGTTTGCTTACGAAATCGACAAAAAGAATAGTGGGTACTATGTAAATATGTATCTGTCTGCATCAAGCGAGACCATTGCATTGGTTGAACGTAATCTTCGAATCGATGATCATTTCATGCGTTATTTAACGCTTAAATTTGATGCAAAGATGACTCGTCATCGCGAGTTAGTTAAGAAGAATGCGGTACCTAATGTATTTGAGGTACCTGAAGAAACAACCGAAGGCTAACCCACTATTTGACAGGAATTTATTATGATTAAGAATCCATCTCATCCAAAGAAAAGTGTCCGTAAAGTTAAACAGTGCAAGTTTACACAAGCCGGACTTGAATACATTGATTACAAAGATGTAGACACTCTACAACGTTTCACCAACGATCAGGGTAAGATTTTACCTCGTCGTGTTACCGGAACAAGTGCAAAACATCAGCGCCAGTTAACTCGTGCTATAAAGCGAGCTCGTTTTTTAGCGTTAATGCCATATGTAGCTGAAAATCTACGTTAATCTCAGGAGGAGCAATCAATGAAAATTATCTTAAAAGAAGACATCGAAAAATTAGGTAACGCTGGCGATTTAGTATCTGTTAAAGACGGATATGGCCGGAATTTTCTAATTCCTCAGAAAAAAGCTGTATTAGCTACAAAAGGGGCCATTGCTGAACTTGAGTTAATGAAAACCCGTGCAGCACAAAAAGCTGAGCTAACGGTACAAGAAGCAAAAGAACTAGCAACTACGCTTGAAGCAACTTCGCTAACCATTTCAGTAACAACCGGTGAAGATGACAAAATTCATGGAACGGTTACTAACGTACAATTAGCGCAAGCATTAGCTGAAAGAGATATTATGGTAGATCGTCGCTTAATTAACATCGATGATGATGTGAAAGCATTAGGTGAATACACTGCAACTATCAATTTACTCGGCGATTTAAAACCAAAAGTTAAATTTTGGGTAGTTAAGGCAGACTAAGCCTTTGGGGCGCTTTCGAATGAAACGCATTCGGGATTTGTTACACAAATGTTATTTACTAAACTTTGATGACAAACCTCTTGCTCGTATCATTTAGAAAATCAAAAAAGCCCCTAATGAAATTTACTAATTCAGTATTGATGGGGATCATCGTTTTGATGTTATCCCCATTTTTTATTTATGCCCAGATTCCCGATCCGGTTAAATACGAGATCACAGAAGTTCCTGAAGAGGTAATCGCAGGCGAAGTGTTCACTATTTCAGTGGATGCAAGTATCGAAGGAGAATGGCATTTATACTCTGTGCTCAACGACCCGGATGCAGGGCCATATCCAACTGAGTTTTCACCAAAATCGCCAAATTTTATCATTTTCGGATCTGTTGTTGAATCAAAAGCAGATATTGAATTTGACCCAAATTTTGAGGCAGAATTAGGGTGGCATTCAACCTACGCACAATTTGAGATTCCCGTTGCGGTGAAAACGGAAATGGAAGGTACCCAAACACTGGATATTGAGGTTTTTTATCAAGTTTGTGACGATAGAGTTTGCTTACCGCCAAAACGAAAATCAATAATTGCAACGGTTGAAGTTGTTGGAGTTTCGGCAGCACCTGTTGAAGGATCTGTTGGAGGGGCATTAGTAGAAGAAACAGTTTCATCATCTACCTCAATTGGTTCAGAAGGGGTTTTCTCATTTATATGGATTGCGTTACTCGCTGGATTCGCAGCTCTGTTAACACCCTGTGTGTTTCCCATGATCCCCCTAACGGTTTCATACTTTTCAAAACAGAGTGAAGGCAAAAAAGGGGTCGGTCAAGCGTTATTTTTTGGGATTGCGATCGTTGTAACATTTACACTTATCGGAATTGTTTTAGCAGCGCTTGTTGGAGTCTCAGGTGCCCAAAATTTTGCATCTAATCCATTTGTTAACGTATTAATTGCTATCGTATTAATTGCTTTTGGGTTGAGTTTACTTGGAATGTACGAGCTACAATTACCTCATCAACTAACTAATTTTTTAAACCAAAAAAGTAACGAGAGCTCAGGGGTACTTGGTATTTTATTTATGGCAATGACCATTAGTGCGGTTTCTTTTTCTTGTACAGCACCCTTTGTTGGGGCCGTATTCGCAGCAACTACTGGTGGAGAGTGGTTTTATCCTATTATTGGTATGGTTGGGTTTTCTGCCGCATTTGCTTCTCCATTCGTAATATTTGCCATGTTCCCAAAGTGGTTGGAATCTTTACCAAAGAGTGGCTCATGGATGAATATTGTAAAAGTGCTTCTAGGGTTTATAGAACTTGCAGCAGCAATTAAATTTTTATCCAATGTAGATCTGGTTCTTGGCTGGGGATTAATCAGCCGCCCATTTGCCATTGCTGCATGGATCGCCATTTTCTTTATTGCCGGTCTTTATTTATTAGGTGTTTTTGTATTAAAGCATGAGAAAAAACCAGAATTTGTTTCAACCGGGCGATTACTGCTTGCCATGCCATTTTTACTATTTAGTTTTTATCTAATTCCGGGTTTAATGGGTGCATCACTTGGAATTTGGGATTCCTGGCTACCTCCAAAATTACAAACTGATGTTAGTGTGGTTGGTACCATAGCAGCAATGGGTGGAACAGGTTCTTCTGGTGTTGTTGATGATGGATGGACGGAAGATTTCGAAAACGCTGTAAAAGAAGCATCTGAAGAAGGAATTCCGGTATTTCTAGATTTTACCGGATATACATGTACGAATTGTAGAGCAATGGAATCGAATGTATTTCCATTAGCTGAGGTAAGGGAGCGCTTTGATCAAATGAAGTTAGTAAAACTTTATACTGATGGGGGGCAGGACGCTCAGAAAAATCAGCAATTACAGTTTTCATTAACCGGAAATGTCGCACTACCAACTTATGTGATTCTTAACCCATCAAACAAACAAGTGCTTGCGCAAGAGCTAGGTTACATTGATGCAGAAAAATTTGTATCCTTTTTAGACGAAGGCATCAATCTTTACAGAACACGTTAATATCGCATAAAGCTACTATTTATTATTTAATTGATGCGCTATCTATATGATGGCGCTTTTTGTTTTCTGATTATGCGATCAGTCTTTTTTATAATTCTACTTGGTGTTTGTGTTACTTGCCTTGCTCCTCAAAGACAAGTAATGGCTCAAAATGTAGTTTCTACTAAAGTAGAGATTGAGTCTATTGATTCCGACACAACGCTGTATTTAGGAGATTGGGTGGTAGCATCTAGTATTCGGCTTAGGCTTATCGAAAATAATACAGCACTAATTGGTTGGGAATTCAATTCCGAGGCCGGACTCCTTTTTATTCCAATATCGATTCTACCAATTACCATAAATGAGTCTACGATTCTTATCGAATTTGAATCATTACCAATTAGTATCCCAAAAAACTTTCAAATAAATCAAAGAATTGAATTTGTCGATTCAGACTCAAATCGAACATTTCCAAGGATAATAAATGAAAATGAGCAACAATTCGATTCAGAATTACAGCAATCGGGTAGTTTGAGTCGTGGTGTAATTGTTGGCTCAAATCAAGATTTTGCTCTAGAAAGTGGCTTACAATTTGAATTAAATGGCCAACTAACAGAGGATGTATATCTTGATGCCGTACTGACAGACCAGAACATACCCATTCAGCCGGATGGAACTACACAGAGTATCCGTGAATTCGATAAAGTGTTGATACGACTAAGGTCTGATAAGGCATCATTGGAGATGGGAGATGTGGATGTTTCGCTTCAGCAAAGTACCTTCGGGCAATTAAATCGAAGGCTTCAAGGGGCATCAGGTACAGTAACCACCAGAGCAGGCGATGCAAAGGTTGCGCTTTCAACAGTTCGTGGTACGTTTAGAACCCAACAATTTCAAGGATCAGATGGTGTTCAAGGCCCTTATAGATTGAGAGATAAAAATGAAGAGGAGTTTATTATTGTTCTGGCAGGTACAGAGCGCGTTTATATAAATGGAAATCAAATTTCCAGGGGAGAAGAAAACGAATACATTATCGATTATGGACTTGGTGAAATTACATTTACAGATAATGTTTTTATGAAGGACGAAACTCGAATTTATGTAGAGTTCGAGTACATCGACCAAGACTTTACACGAACATTAATTGCCGGGGAAGCAAATGAATTGTTATTTGATGATCGCCTTGAACTAGGAATAAGTGTAATTCGTCAGGCTGATGGAGATGATTTACTTTCTCAACAGGCATTAAGTGAACAGGATATTCGATTTTTAGAACAACTGGGTGATGATTTGGATAATGCGATCGTCTCGGGAGTGATATCTAATCCTGATGACACAAATATCAACATAAAATACGCCAGGGTGGATACAGTTTACGAGGGCGAAGCGTATCAGATTTTTAAAAATATACCCGGATCCATTCAATCCAATTTAGTAGTTCGATTTAGTAGTGTTGGATTTGGTAATGGAAGTTATCGCAGAATAGGTGATGCCATAAATGGACTTTTATATGAGTGGGTTGGTCCGGGAAATGGAAGTTATGAACCCTTCCGCAGGTTACCAGCTCCCGAAAAGCATCAAATGATAGCCTTAAATTCCAAACTAAAAATCACAAACAGGGTATCCTGGAATAATGAAATTGCACTCAGTGATTTAGATAAAAACAGGTTTTCCACATTAAATAATGAGGATAATAGAGATCTGGCATTTTCTACCGATTTTTCAATGGATAAGATTGATGTTGGATTTGCTGATTTAGATTTGAGTGTTAGCCATCGGCAGAGTGGCGAGAATTTTCAATTCTTTGAACGAACGCGTGAAGTTGAGTTTGATCGTAAATGGAATGTTAATGCAAACAATCTCACAGGTGAGAAAGAATCTGAAGTATCGACACAATTACATTTCGAAGACCATTCATTAATAAATGCTTCTTATGGGAGACTCGTTTTTTCTGGTTTCGAAAGTAATCGCCAGCAATCGTCAGTAAATGTGCAAGAATCTGAAAAAATCAACATATCCTACAAGCAAGAATATATATCCACTACACAAACCAGTAATTTTGAAAGTAGCTGGTTTCGTCAATTAGGTAATTTTTCTCTGAGGCCAGCAGGTCACTTTGCACCATTTATGCACTTTGAGCATGAAGACCAGAGAGAACGGGAATCTGGAGGATTACTCCTTAGCTCATCACAACAGTTCTATGAAGTTGGGCCGGGTCTAAGTTTTGAAAATAATACTGTGAAATTGTCGGCTGCCGTCGTTTTTAGAGAAGAGCAGGGAGTTAGAAATTCGGACTTTGAAAAGATTGCGTCATCTATCGAGCAAAAGTATCAGTTTAATTATATAGGAAGTGATCAGTTGCGATCAGAAAACCGAATACAATTTCGTACAAAGGAATTTCAAAATAGCTCTGAAATAATTGGTAGCAACAATCAAAATGGAGTACAAATACAATCTACCACTACCTTTAACCAAGGCGAGAAGTTTAATTCGAGATTTACTTACCGAGCCAGCACTCAACGTCAGGCGATCCGGCAAGAGGCCTATATAAACGTTGGTCCGGAAATTGGTCAATTTGTTTGGATTGATGAAAATGAAAATGGCATTGAAGAGATCAATGAATTTTTCCCAGAATTAAGTCCAAATGAAGGGACGTACGTTCTGCAGTTTTTACCCTCGGATGAACTTTTGTCAGTAATAGATTTAAATACACGCTTTATTTTGGATTGGGCACCTTTTCAACTCAAAGAGGAATCGAATGTATCCGGTTGGCTAAGTAGTTTGCGATTGAATACTTTGGTTGATATTCGAGAGAATAGTATCTCAAATGCTGTTAATGATGTCTATCTGTTGCGTTTAAATTCGTTTAGAAACGACTCTACAACTATTTCAGGATTAATTAGGTTAGAACAAGAAGTTGAAATAGAACCATCCGAAAAATCTTTTCTTTCAATAACTGCGAATTTTTCTGATCAATTAAATCGGCGGGCAAGTGAATTACAAAATCGTACTTCCAGCACGTTAAGATTAAATAGTACGTACCAATTAAATGAGTTAACGAAAGTTCAATTAGAATCTAGTATTAGCAATAGCAAGCTATTGAGCGATCAAATAACAAGCAGAACCTTTGATATAGAATCAATCAATTTCAATCCAGGATTTACACGAAGGTTGTCACGATCTTTTCAGTACGGAATGAACGCTGGATATAGTCGAAAAAGAAATTCATCTGAAACCAGGGTCACAGCAAGAATCTTAAAGAGCCAATTTACATTCAGGTCATTTTTATGGCAGAAGATTCAAGCCTCCGGGTTTACTGAAATACGTTCAGCAACATTATCGGGTGATGTGAATTCTTACACAAGATTTGAGTTAACCGAAGGTACAGGTGAGGGAACAAACTTTGTGTGGTCGTTCACTGCAAACTATCGATTTAATAGTTTGATTAGGTTGAATTTTACCTATGATGGAAGAACGGTAAAAAATCGACCTGACATTCATACCATAAAAATGGTGGTCAGTGCTGTTTTTTAGCCGAAATCATTGAAATAATCCAAAAAAACCAATGGGTAAAAAGTGCGTTTTATACCTCAATTTCTTCACATTTTAGGTGTTTATGAGCTTTGACATTTGTTTTAAAATGGGCTATCCTTTCGCTTCACTAATCTTAGATATTAACACTTAAAAAAATATTTGGAGTGAACATGACATCGTCGATTGCTCTTTTTTTATTACAAGCCCCAGCCGACGGAGGCTTTTTTAACGTAGTTGTTGAAAAATTCAACGAAGGTAATGATGGCGGCTGGATGTGGCCTGTATTGATTACCTTGATTCTGGGTCTTGCAATTTTCCTAGAAAGAATCATTACACTAAACCTTGCTGATATCAACACTCGTAAGTTCATTGTAAACGTTCAAGAAGCGTTACAAGAAGGCGGCGTTGAAGCAGCTGAGCAGCTTTGTGCTCAAACTCGTGGACCAGTTGCCTCAGTGTTCCAAGCTGGCTTGATGCGTTCACACGAAGGAATCGACGCTGCTGAGAAAGCAATTGCTGCTTACGGCTCCATTGAAATGAGTTTCTTAGAGCGTGGTTTGGTTTGGCTTTCACTTTTTATCGCAATTGCTCCATTGTTTGGATTCCTTGGAACGGTAGTTGGTATGATCGAGGCGTTCGATGATATCCAGGCTGCATCCGACATTTCCCCAAGTATTGTTGCTGGTGGTATTAAAACAGCTCTTCTTACAACAGCTGGTGGTTTGATTGCAGGTATTATCCTTCAAATTGGTTACAACTATTGTGTATCAAAAATCGACCGTTTGATCGCTGAAATGGAAGAAAGCTCAATTACCTTAATCGATTCTATCATTCTTTTACAAGAAGGAAAGCCGCTTATTCCTGCAGTTGAAGCTGCTACCGACGCATCAGATTCTGAAGAATAATTAAACCAGGAGTATTAAAATGGATGGCAATGTAATTGTACAAATCGCCGTTATTGGAGCGTTCGGTCTAATGGGTCTTGGAATCCTTACCATGATTATCTCTGCAATTAAGAGTATGGCACAGGGTAAGCAAGACTATAAGCGAATACTCATTATGGCTACTCCTTTTGTTGTTTTTGCAATAGCATATTTCATATTTGCTGATGCAACCTTGAGAATTGAGAGTGCAGGTGTTTTAACAACACTTACAATGATGGGAATCATGGTAGTTTCTGTGGTTATCACAGGGCTTCGTGGCACATTTAAATTTTAAAGGAGCATTAAATGCTACTAAAAAAGAAGAAAAGAGAAGGTGCTGAGATCAATGGATCATCCATGGCGGATATCGCATTCTTGCTTCTCATCTTCTTCCTTGTTACAACCACAATTAATGTGGATACAGGGATTGGGATGGTTCTTCCGCCACCTTTAGATGAAACTGTTGATCCACCGCCAATTCGCGAGCGAAATCAAATGAATATTCTTGTGAACTCGCAAGGATTAATATTGATGGATGAGCAACCAACTCAAATTGGAGCTGTTCGAGAAAAACTAAAAGAGTTCATTGATAACCCAAACAATGACGAAACTTTAGCTGTTTCTCCCGAAGCTGCAATTGTATCTCTTAAAACTCAAAAAGAAACTCCTTATCGAATTTATATCGATATGCTTGATGAAGTAATGGGAGCTTATACGGAATTAAGAGATGCTGCTTCCAGAGCTAATTATGGGGTAGAGTTTGCGAGATTGCAACCTGATTCACCTCAGCGAAAGCAAATTCAGGATATGTATCCTAAGAAAATTTCAATCGCAGCGGAGGAAGATTAATGGCAGGTCAATTTAAAAAGAAACAAGCTGGCAGTAAGCAAGAAATACCAACATCTGCAATGCCTGATGTAGTATTTATGTTACTTTTCTTTTTCATGGTAACTACAGTACTTCGTGAAGTTACTTTAAAAGTTAAGCTTGATCTTACGAAAGCAACTAACATTGAAAAGATCGAAGAAAAGCGTTTAGTATCCTACATTTATATGGGACCTGAGCGATTACCCGGCAATCAAGTTGGTGATGATAAAGTTCAAATCGACGATGCTATCGTAGAAGATATTGGAGCGATCCGAAATATCATGTACGATAAACTTTTAGAAGAACCGCGTTTGATTGTATCTCTTCGTGTTGATGAAAACTCTGAATTTGAATTACTGTCTGATGTGACCAAAGAGTTACAACAGGCAGGTACTTTCAGGATTAATTACTCTACCAAAAGAGAAGATTAGTCTAAACAGAATGTAATACACAGGCATCTGCGCAGTGCGTAGATGCCTTTTTTAATATAGGTTTATGGAGCAATCTTTTACTCCGATACAAAGTATCGGACGAGACCAACTACTCGAAAAAATTCAAAAGTATAAGGGTGCAGAACAAGCTTCACAATTAAGTGAGAATGGCGATGATTCGGCCGTTTTCTATTCTGCAGAAAATAAGCACCGATTATTTACATCCGACACGTTTGTAGAAGGGGCAGATTTTGATCCAACATATACGCCCTTTACCCACCTAGGTTTTAAAATAATTTCTGCTAGTATTTCAGATATTTTGGCAATGAACGGCCGGCCCGTTTCTGTTTTGATTAACCTGGCTATTCCTAATCGAATGTCAGTTGAGATGATCGAAGATTTATACAAAGGAATAGATCAAGCCTGCAAAATGTATCATCTTTCCGTTGCTGGTGGTGATATTACGGGCAATCATCAAAATGCGGTTATTACTGTATCAGCAATTGGAGAAGTTGACAATGATCAGGTTGTATTTAGAAGTGGTGCCAAACAAGGTGATGCAATATGTGTAACTGGCGATGTTGGTGCTGCAATTGCCGGTTTAAGGATTTTAATGAGGGAAAAATCTTTCTGGGAGTCGCAAAATAACCAACAAGCTCAACCTGATCTTGGAGATTATAAATATGTGGTAGAACGTCAGCTAATGCCTAAAGCAAGGCTTGATGTGATCAAGACACTCAGTGCTCATGAAATTATGCCCACATCAATGATCGACTTAACCAAAGGGGTAATAGCTGAGGTTAAAGAATTGTGTAAACATTCTGATCTAGGGGCACATCTTTATCAAGCTGCGCTACCAATTGCCGTGGAAACGCGCCATGTTGCAGATGAAATGGAAGAAGATGTTGATAAGTATGCACTCTTTGGTGGGGAAGATCTGGAACTCGTTTTTACGTTGCCTGAAAAAGATGTTGACACGCTCATAAAACATTTTAACGATTTTTCGGTTATTGGGCGAATGACTCCGAAAGAAGATGGGTTACTTATACAAACGGCAGAAGGCGATTTAATTGAATTTGATGAAATGTCATAAAAATTCTGATGGCACGTTTTTTGCCAAAACACGTTCGGTTAATCAAACAAATAATCAAGTTTGGATTAACTATATTGGTATATAAAATTATTTAAGAGAAAAGTTAATGGCTGAAAATAAGCCCGATAAAAAAAATCCGATTAAACCTCCATCCGGAAGTAAACCCGGGAACCAAAAATTCCCAACCTGGGGATTCCTGGTAATTATCCTATTTTTGATATTCATCCAATTCATTTTTTTGAATCCAGAACCGGGTAATGGGATCAAATACAGCGAGTTTTTAACTCATGTTAAGGGAGGATATGTTGAAGAAATAATTATAAAAAATGGAATCGACATATATGGTAAATACAACGATAATGCCATTAGAGATGGAATTGCACAGCCACCGGTAGAATCTGAAAATCCGATATTACCATCTGGTACAGGAGAAGAATATCTGGCGTTTGTAACTACAATGCTTCCAGGAGATGATATTCGCCCAATCCTCGACGAATATGAAGTTGAGTACGAGGTTCGTATTGAGGAAGACTGGTTCAGTGGCGTTTTCATGTGGTTAATAATGATTGCACTTGCAGTCGGTTTCTGGGTATTCATTTTCAGAAGAATGAATCCGGGCCAACAAGTACTGAATATTGGAAAAAACAAAGCTTCTTTATACGATCAACAGACCGATACAAAAATTACTTTCAAAGATGTAGCTGGCTTGGAAGAAGCAAAAGAAGAAGTGAAAGAGATTGTAGACTTCTTAAAAAGTCCTGGAAAATTCACACGATTAGGTGGTAAAATTCCTAAAGGAGCCCTGTTAGTAGGTTCACCGGGAACCGGGAAGACATTACTTGCCAAAGCAGTAGCGGGAGAAGCTGCCGTTCCCTTCTTCTCTTTGTCTGGTTCAGATTTTGTGGAGATGTTTGTTGGGGTTGGTGCAGCACGTGTTCGTGATTTATTTAAGCAAGCTAAAGAAAAAGCCCCTTGTATTATCTTTATTGATGAGATCGATGCAATTGGCCGATCTAGAGGTAAAGGCCAAATGCCTGGCGCTAATGATGAGCGTGAAAATACATTGAACTCACTCTTAGTTGAGATGGATGGATTTGCAACCGATTCTGGAGTGATCATTCTTGCAGCAACAAACCGTCCGGATGTGCTAGATAATGCTCTATTGAGACCAGGTCGTTTTGATCGGCAAATTTCCATAGATAAGCCAGATATTGTAGGTCGTGAAGCCATTTTTAAAGTTCACTTAAAACCACTGGTACTTAATAAGGAAGTTGACGCCAAAAAATTAGCTGCACAAACACCAGGCTTTGCTGGTGCAGAGATTGCCAATGTTTGTAACGAAGCCGCACTTATAGCAGCAAGAAGCGATAAAAAATCTGTGGATATGAATGATTTCCACGATGCTATTGATCGTACTATTGGCGGACTTGAAAAGAAGAATAAAATCATTTCTCCGGAAGAGAAAGAAATTGTCGCCTATCACGAAGCGGGTCATGCAGTAGCTGGGTGGCATCTTGAACATGCTGATCCACTAGTTAAAGTGTCTATCGTACCACGTGGAATTGCTGCACTGGGATATGCACAATATCTGCCAAAAGAACAGTACTTGCATCAAACAGATCAACTGCTGGATGAAATGTGTATGGCATTAGGTGGACGTGCAGCTGAGGAGATCATTTTTGGTAAGATTTCAACTGGTGCTTTGAGTGATCTTGAACGAATCACCAAAATGGCATACAGCATTGTTACCGTGTATGGAATGAACGAAAAGATTGGAAATATTTCATTCTATGATTCTAAGCAAAGCGATTACGCTTTTAATAAGCCATATTCTGAAGACACCGCAAAAATTATTGATCAGGAAGTAAAGAAAATTGTTGATAAAGCCTACAAAAGAACAATTGATTTGCTAACAGATAAGAAAGATCAACTTGAGATACTGGCAAAGGAATTACTCGACAAAGAAATTCTTTTCCAGGCAGATCTTGAGAAACTTATTGGAAAGCGACCTTTTGATAAGCCTACAAATTATGAAGCTTACACCAATGGAACAGCTCGTACTTCTGGTGAGGAAGAATCAGATGCTGATGAAGAATCAAAAGATGAAAATGATTCAGAAATTGGAGTGAATGTCGATACAATTGTATCGGATAAAACGGAAGATTCAGTAAATGATATTGAAGAATCAGAAGAATCAGATACTGTTAAAAACGAAAAGGAAATCTTATCAGAATCACCCACAGATTCAGAAGCAGAGAGTGATGAAACGATAAATAAAGATAATGAGAAAGCATCTTAACAATTCGGTAATCATCTGATAACAGTAGAATAAAGCGCAGGTAACAGAAGCATAAAGAGCAGATAACATTACGGAAAATTAGGTGTCGTAGTTTTGAGCATGAAAAAAATCATGAACTCAAAATTAATCAACACACTAGTGAAAAAGTTTAAACCTGTTCTGCCATTACTTTTCCTGGTAACTATTTCTTTAAGTACCACAGCACAGGAATTAAGTTTAATAGTAGGTTCTGTGGTTGACGGAGAATCAGGGGAACCTCTAATCGGTGTTAATGTAGTAATTGAAGGTACTATTAAAGGAACTGCTACTGATATAGATGGGTACTATTCTATTAGAGACGTTCTTCCTGGTAATTACAATATCGTTGTTAGTTACATATCATTTGCTACACAAACAATTACAGGATTAGAAGTAGAAGAGGGTGAGACTGTATTTCTGGATATAAGTCTCCAACCTGAATCTGAATACTTAGAAGAAATAGTTGTAACCGCAGATGTAGTTCAAAGTGGTGAAGCGGGTCTGTTAAGTATCCAAAGAAAATCAATTCCTGTTCAAGATGGGATCTCATTTGAAGAGATTTCCAAAGGGTCAGACGGTAATGTTGGGTCTGCAATGAAAAAAGTTGCAGGCGTTTCTGTAATTGGTGGAAATGATGTCTATGTGAGAGGATTAGGTAACAGATATAGCAACGTTCAACTAAATGGATCTCCTATACCATCTACAAATCCCAACAAAAAGGAAGCGCCAGTTGACATTTTAAGTTCAGGAATAGTAGAGAATATTGTAGTACAGAAAACGTATACACCTGATCAATCTGGCGAGTTCTCGGGCGGGTCTGTACAAATTGTGACAAAGGAGTTTCCCAATGATAAAAATATTGGAATAAGCTATTCAACGAGTGTGAATACTCATTACTCAATGCAAAACTATCTTGGGTATAGCGGAGGAAATACTGACTTTTTAGGATATGATGATGGATATCGCAAATTGCCATCAGATGTACGAGATGGTGAGATAAGTAATTTATCGGAAGCAGAAGGTGTGGTACGTCAGTTAAATGATGGATGGTCACCAAAGAATATAATGTCACTTCCTAGCCAGAAGATTAGCTTTACTTACGCTGATCAATTAAATGAAGGTCGGACTCCAATTGGGATTATATCAAATGTGAGTTATAAGTATGAAACTTCATCACAGTTTGATGAGAATCTTCGATATATAAGTAATTACAATGAAGGCAGAGATGAAGTCCTATTAGGCTCAGATTATATTCGAAATACTGGTGTTGAATCAACCAGCTTAAGCGCAATGTTGAATGTTTTTGCGAAGCCAAATGGAGTTACAAAAATTGGTATAAAAAACCTGTATTCAAATTCATCTGATAATAAATATTCAGAAATTACAGGAAGCTATTTAAATTTTGACGGTCTTAATCGTCAATCTGTTCTTGAATTCGATAGACGTTCTATCTATTCAACCTCTTTAAATGCTGAAACCTATTTTGAAAACTTTCTGCAATCGAAATTAGAAGTTGTGGTTTCTTATGCTAAAGCTATCCGAGATCTCCCAGATAGAAGAACCACTCAATATGGTGAAAATGATTTAGGACTGTACGAAATTATTTTCCCATTTAGGGGTAATACACACTTCTTTTCATTCCAGAACGATAATAATTATAGCGGAAAACTAGACTTCAGCTTCTCCACTATCGAAGGTATTTCATTCAAAACCGGGGGAGTCTTATTAATTAAAGACAGAACTTTTGAATCTTATAAATTAGTCTACCAGGATTTAGGAAATAACTTTCCACAAGAAAACAAAGCAGCCGCTCCAGAAGATATCCTAACACCGGAAAATATCAGTACTGGCAACATAGAGTTGATTGAATCTTCAAGTTCGAGAGATTCTTATGACGGGTACCAACAAATATTTGCTGGTTATTTTTCAATGAACTGGAGCCCAACTGTTAAATGGACGTTCGAAGGTGGAGTAAGAGCTGAAAACTCTGCACAATTTATCGATGATGAAGTTCTTATTGACGAGTTGGACTATTTACCCGCATTAAATGTTACTTATCGACCAACGGATAGAATCAACCTGCGAAGTGCATTCTCCATCACATTAGCTCGACCTGAGTTTAGGGAGCTTTCAAATTTCAATTTCCAGGATTTTGTAGGTGGTAGAACAGTATATGGTAATCCAAATTTAGAGAGAACAAGAATCTACAATTATGATTTGCGATTCGAGCTATTTCCAAAAGCAGGTGAATTGTTTGCAATCAGTGGGTTTTATAAAAAATTTGATAACCCGATTGAGATTTTTTATCGCATAACTCAAAATAATGAAGTTAGATACGATAATGTTGACTCAGCCGATTTATTTGGTGTTGAGCTAGAAGGTCGAAAAGATTTCACGGAAAATCTTCGGCTGAATACAAACTTTTCATACATAATCTCGCAAGTAAACTATGCTATGGGACAAGCAGTGGGAAGACAAGCCAATCTTGAACGGTCTATGTATGGTCAGTCGCCATATACGTTGAATGTAAATGCATTTTATTCAATGTCGCAGATTAAATCTGATCTCACTGTTTCATTTAACACATTCGGTAAACGAATTTCTACTGTTGGTAATAACGAACAACCTGAGGACGAATTTGAACTCCCATTTAACAAGTTAGATGTAACATTTACAAAGAAATTTGGAAATGCATCATTCAATGCTAGTATTGAAAATATATTGGGTGATGATGTTCATTTTAAACAAGGTGATGTGACAACTAATAGATATGAAATAGGTACATCATTTTCGCTTGGAATCAGTTTTTCTTTCAATTAACAAGTAACAATCATTTAAAATGAATAATCACATAAAAACTCACTCAACACTTCTGATTGCTCTCCTTATGTTAGCAACTGCTTGTAAAAGTACATCAACTGGTACAGACGATGATCAAGACCTGCCTGAAATCTATACTTCATTGCCCGGTATATTGATATCAACAGATACTACATGGGATACAGATCAGACCTTATCAGGTCAATATTACGTCCTACCTGGAGTAACTCTAACAATCGAACCAGGAGTTACAGTTAGTTTCGAATATCACAATAATGATATCGATGCTGTAGGAGCGATCATTACATTACCTGCTGATTATTCTAACTTCGATACGGCGCAACCAAGTGGTCGGTTAGTTGCCGAAGGAACTGCGAATAATCCTATTGTTTTTACATCTGCACGTGCAACCAAGCAACCAGGTGATTGGGGTGGAATTGTTTTGGCAGGCGAAGGTATCAACAATATTGAAGGTGGTAAAGGCGAAGTAGAAGGTTTACCGGATGCTATACAATATGGTGGAAATAACAATGCTGACGATAGTGGCATCTTAAAGTATGTTCGAATAGAATACGTAGGTTTTTCCTTTGTTGAAGGATCTGAGCTAAATGGTTTGAGCTTGTACTCTGTTGGTTCGGGAACTACTCTAGAATACATTCAAATTTACAAATCTACCGATGATGGTTTCGAGTGGTTTGGTGGTAATGTTAATGCAAAATATTTGATCTCAGCTTTCAACGATGATGATTCATTTGATATGGATGAAGGTTGGAACGGTAAAGGTCAATACTGGTTGGCAGTACAAACAGCAGGTGCGGATAATGGTTTCGAATCTGATGGTAGAAAAACCCTGGGCAGTGGCACGGCAACATCACCAATATTGTACAATGTAACCCTAGTTGGATTAAAACAAGATGGATCGTCTAAAGATGCAGAAGATAAAAACTATGGAATGCGTCTCCGTGAGGAATTTGAAGGAACCTTAGAAAATTTTGTTATTACTGATTTCGATGGCGTTTCTTTCAAAATTGAAGAAGACACGCGGTCAAATTTCCCTACTTCTCTATCAATCGCAAACACAATTGTTTTCAATAATAGTGGATTTGCAAGTGCAGCAGATTCAGCTGATTTCGGTGCAGTAACTACAGAAGTAACTCCAGGTTATACAAATGCAGAAAGTTTTGATTTCTCTGTTGCTCAAGCAGTTATTGGAGCAACACCTCCAAACGATGGTTTTTTCAATTCTACAGCTACTCATATCGGTGCATTTGGAACAACAAACTGGGCTGATGGTGCCTGGGTTCGCTGGACAGACAACTAGTGACTAAAAATATTTAGTAAATATATATAACGAAAGTAACATATCTCACAACATTGTGAGGTGTGCTGATCACAAGGGGAGCACTGGGGAACTGGTGCTCCACTTTTTTTGGAGCAACTATTCACATAAAGGTCATTTATATATAGCCGTGAATAGATTCCATAAAGAATTAATCTATTATAGAATCAGATTAAAAAGGTATCCTAATGCAATGATGAACACAGTTATAACACCAAAAAATAGGGCTATCAACTTCCAGGACATCACTTTTTTCAACAATGTGCCTTCTGGTAAAGATAAACCAACGGTAGCCATCATAAATGCAATGGCTGTTCCTAAAGGAATTCCTTTGGAAACAAATACTTCGATTACCGGGACGATGGCCGCAGCATTTGCATACATTGGGACTGCAAGTATTACTGCAAGAGGCACTGTCCACCAATCGTCATCACCAAGATACTCAGTAAAGAAATCCTCCGGAACATATCCATGCATAATTGCTCCAAGGCCAATCCCGATTAAAACATAAAGCAGTACACTTTTTACGATTTCACTAGCTTCAGATAGAATTTCAGGGAGTCTATCAAAGAACGATGGCTCATCTAATTTTTCAGTTTGTTGAAGTTCTTTTCGTTGCTGCAAAATAGTTCTAACCCAATCAGTTAGGAGGGGCTCGAGATGCAGTTTTCCAAGTAACCACCCACCAAAAATTCCAAGGACTATTCCAGAACCAGCATAAATTAAGGTTACTTTCACTCCAAAAATACCTAGAAACATTGCAATGGCCACTTCATTAACCAACGGGGAAGTGATTAAAAATGAGAAAGTGACACCTAACGGGATACCTCCTTGTACAAAACCGATAAAGAGTGGAACCGAAGAGCATGAACAAAAAGGAGTGAATGCTCCAAATATTGATGCTAATGCATATTCAAGTCCATATAACTTATTTTTAAGTAGAATGGATCTGATCTTTTCAGTAGGGAAATACGCATTTACTATTCCCATCAGAAAAACAATCAGGAATAAAAGAATGAGCACTTTTAATGTATCATAAACGAAATAATGCAGCGATTCTCCTAAATGGCTATCTGCCGTAATTCCCAGTACCTGATACACAAGCCAGTTAGCAAATTTGCTGATCCATTCAAACATAAATCATTTTCTGAGTTTGCATATTCTAGGTAAGTAATTTTTTGATTTCAGAGACCTTTGCAACCCTTCCTTTAATTTTTATTTGGCCGTTGATCATTAAAGCAGGAGTGGATAAGACATCATATTTCATAATCTCTTCGATATCTTCAATCTTCTTTACGTCTGCTTCTAAACTGAGCTCATTAAGAGCAACAATAACATTATTATAGGTAGATTTGCACTTTTGACAGCCTTGCCCTAAAACTTTAATGTCCATGTGATTCCTGATTTAATAATTCATCGCAATTTAACGATGGAATTGTGAACATTTGATGAATTTGGCACGATGCTTTGCTACAGTGTAGATCGTAGGATGCATCGTACCGGTTCAAGAATCTTTAAGGATAGTTACAGTCAGATCTAAATTTCTGGAATTCATGACCATAAGAAAGGGTTAGAAAGGAAAACGAATAGGAGTAAACGTGGTATTTGTAACACGAAAAGCACATTTCAACGCGGCGCACCGCTTATTAAATCCTTCCAAAAGTGATGCATGGAATGCAGAAACCTTCGGAAAATGTAATTATCCCAATTGGCATGGTCATAACTATGTAATTGAAGTTACAGTAGCTGGTAATCCTGATCCCGATACAGGATACGTTGTGGATCTCGGAAACCTTAAACAAGTGATGGAAGACAAAGTGCTAGAGCCATGCGACCATCGCAACTTAAACCTAGATGTTCCGTTTCTACAGGGAGTGATTCCAACATCAGAAAATTTAGTGATTGCATTCTATCATCAATTGAAAGAAGAAGTGGAATCCATTGCGTCGGAAGGGAGTAAACTATACTCAGTGAAACTGTTCGAAACCGAACGAAACATTGCCGAATATTGTCCTTTTAGGCAGATAAATATTAGATAAACAACGACCTCAAGAGTTATGATTACAAATCAAGTTCGTAAGTTTTACGATCCTACTTTTACTATTACACCAGAATACAAAGAGTCTTTACCGGATTTACAAAATGGACCAGCATCATTAATTGAAGGTGCCAATGTGCCCATCCAACAAGTGGGGATTTCAAATTTTAAACTACCATTACAGATCAAGACCAGAGATGGAAAACCTATTGTTCTGGAAACTTCTGTTGATGGATATGTAAGTCTAGATGCCGGAAAAAAAGGTATCAATATGAGTCGCATTATGCGAACATTTTACAAATTTAAGGACGAAGTTTTTTCACTCGATATGCTGGAAAAAGTGTTGAAAGCTTACAAAGAAGATCTTGAATCACAAGAGTCTTTCCTTCGACTTTCATTTTCTTATCCAATGATGATGGAAAGTTTACGTTCAGGGATGGAAGGATATCAATATTATGAGGTTTCTTTTGAAGGCCACATGGATAGTTACGATCGTTTTCACAAACATATGCACATGAAGTTTGTATACAGCAGTGCCTGTCCATGTTCGTATGAATTGGCTGAACATGCTCGTGAAACACGAGGAGTAGCTGCAATTCCACATAGCCAGCGATCAGAAGCGGAAGTAACGGTTGCACTGCGTGATGAATTTTTTGTGGAAGATTTAGTACAAGTTTGTCGCGAAGCGCTGAAAACCGAAACTCAGGTTATGGTAAAGCGGGAAGATGAGCAAGCTTTTGCTGAACTAAACGGTGCTTATCAAAAATTTGTGGAAGATGCAGCGAGATTACTTTACGAAGAGTTAGACAGCTACAATAGTATTCGTGATTTTGTTGTGCGATGTGCACACTTAGAAAGCTTACACAGCCATGATGCAGTTAGCAGAATTTGTAAAGGTTTACCGAATGGATTGAGATAAGAGATTCAATCTAAGGTTAGTGAGATAGAAAGGCTGAGTGAAGACTCAGCCTTTTTTATTTTATAAATTATTCCTCAACAACAATTGCGATTCTGGTTCCAACTGTATTTACCGCCATTCTTGTAACTCCTGATAGCGAATAGTTCTTTAAATCAAATAAAGAATCCCATTTCTGTTCATTATTGATAAATAATTCCGAATCAGATCCCATAATCATATGGCCAGTTGGAAGCCAAACCATGTCTTGAGAATTTTCAAGTGTTGATGTGATTATTTCGGATGAATCTGTTTCATAATAGTATGCATAGATAGATGGTACATCATTGTTAGTTTGGATATAACTAACTGCACTAGCACCGGGAATATGATGAAAAGATCTACCCGGGTTTTCACCTAAGATAGTTTTCTCATTAGTTTCTGTATTGTGCAATTGAAGAGTAGAAGGTTGGTCATCGGTTGCTAAGACAAAGCACAAGTAAGACTCCTCATCCATCCAAACGAAATAGCCGATTATTGGATCATTTTCGATAAGTGTTTCTTCTCCAGATTCAAGATGGATTTTTCTGAATTCCTGAACACCATTGCTAGATAAAGTAATAAAGGAGAGATGTTCACCATCTGGAGTGATAGTCGGAGAATATTCACTTCTACTTTCAGTATTGGTTAACCAGGTTTTATTACCTGAATCGATATTATAAGCGACTAAGTCTGTTTCACCATCTCGGTTTGATGTGTAGTACAGCGTTGATCCATCCGGAGAAAATGACGGCTGATTATCATAACCCTCATTTTGAGAGATATTTTGAGGATTTGATAAAGTCCAGGTTTCGCCGTTGAAATCAAGATCAAAAAGATATACTTCAATATCTGGATTTGTTGAAGAGGATGTACAATTGGAAATTAAAATGAGAGTCAAAAAAATGAAAATAATGCGCATAGTATTTTTTTGTGCGGTGAAAATTAGCAAAATGATGGTATAAAATAATGCCGTGGTAATAATAAAAGCCTATCTTTTGTGCTATTCAAATCTCAAAATATTTACATGAAACCTTCTCGTTTAGGAATTGCTGTTTTTACTTTACTATTTCTTTCAACTTCTCAATTATTTGCTCAACTAGAAAACCAGTTATGGATCAATGAAATCCATTACGATAATTTCGGTACAGATACCGGTGAATTCATTGAAATCGTTGTTCAGGCAAATTTTACAGACGTAAGTAACATTGAGATAAATCTTTATAATGGTAGCCCAACGGGGTCCTTAGGAACATACGCTACCTATTCCTTTTCTGATTTGACCAAAGGCGACACAGAGGGAAGTATTACCGTTTACTATTTAGATTTACCTTCAAACGGAATTCAAAATGGGTCGCCGGATGGCCTTAGTTTGGACGTAGATGGAGAGCTGGTTCAGTTTCTTTCGTATGAAGGTACTTTTACTGCTTCCAATGGACCGGCTCAGGGAGTTACAAGCACAGATATTGGTGTAGAACAAGCAAGTGCGGATGCCGGGAGTTCAGTTTCACTGGCGGGAACGGGTACCGGCTATGGTGATTTCCAATGGGCAAATACAGATACAAATTCAAAAGGAAGTGTAAACCAAAATCAGGTAATTGAAGCCACAGAGTCAAATATCGATGAGCCTACCATTCAGGTGTTTGTTGATGGCGCTGAAGTATTGACAAATGCACTAGTTACATTCGGACCAACATTAGTTGGGAATTCTCGGGAAGTTGTAGTTGAGATGAAGAATCTTGGTAATGATACGCTAACAATTTCAGGCGCAACAATAAATTCAGGACCGTTTTCAATTTCAAGTTTTTCGGGCGCTGAGCTAGCCTTTAATGAAGTGGCAGATTTCTCGCTAACTTTTAGCCCAGATGCACCGGGACAGTTTTCTGAACAAAATGGCTTGGAAATTCAAAGTAATGACGTAGACCTGACTTCATTCTTCCTCAGTTTAGAAGGAGAGGGAATTTCTTCTACCGATAATATTCCAATTGCGGATGCTCGAAATTTAGAATTAGGTACGGTAGTTAACTTAGCTGGAGTTGTTACAGTGGCTGATGAATTTTCCGGCCCCATGTATTTTCAGGACGAAACCGGTGGAATAGCCTGGTTTTACACACCTATGCGAGATAATACAGCTACATTTTTTGCGAATGTAAGTCGTGGTGATTCCATTTATATAAGTGGTGAACTAGGTGAATTCAACGAATTAATCCAAATTGTTGGTGATGATCCTCAATTTGAGTTTAAATCAAACGAAACAGAGCTAACGCCAACTACTATCAGCGTTGCAGAACTAAACACCGGCTCATTTGAAGGTCAGCTTGTAGCGATGGATGTAGAAATTGATCACACCGGCGCTTTGCAAGGAAACACAAACTATGATATTTCAGATGGTGCCCAAACCGGGGTAATGCGTATTAGTTCTTTTACGGATATTGTTGGTTCAACAGCACCATCTGGAACAACGACCATCGTTGGGGTAGTGGGAAATTTCAGAGGAACCTATCAGCTAACGCCACGTGACTTAGAAGATATTGATGCTGAGATCAATGTAATTCCAGGGGAGGATGTGCCACTAGACGAGACCTTTGAAGTAGTAACCTGGAATATCGAATGGTTCGGAAGTTCAGGAAACGGTCCGCTTGACGATGACATTCAGTTTGAAAATGTTAGAACAGTAATTACTACTATGGATGCAGATTTATATGCTCTGCAGGAAATCTCTAATGAGTCGTTATTTAATGCGTTAGTTGATAGTCTGGAAGGATATGAGGGTGTTTTTGCTGATTTTTCCCAATCACAAAACACGGCTTATTTATACAAAACTGAAACAGTTCAGAGAAGAAATTCTCAGCTAATTACTTCAGGAATGGATCTGTTCGACTGGGCCAATGGCCGTTATCCGTTTTATTTTCATTTTGATGCAACCATTAATGGGGAAGTTCAGGAAATGCACGCATTCAATATCCATGCGAAAGCATTGGGTGAGCAAACAGATTATGAACGCCGTAGAGATGCATCTATTCAGTTAAAAACCTACCTGGATAGTAATCATGAGGACGATCAGGTGATTTTTCTGGGCGATTTTAACGATGAAATTTTGGAATCCAGCGTTGATAATAATCCATCACCATATATCAATTTTGATGAAGATGTTGAGTATTCGATAATTACAAAGTCGTTGGAAGAAGGTGGATTTACTTCATTTTCAAGTTCATCCATGATCGATCACATTGTGTTCTCTTCTGAACTGGATGAAGAATATTTTGAAGGTACTGAACGAATAGAAAATACCTCTTACATTGGAAGTTATCTGAGCACAACTTCAGATCATTTCCCGGTTTGGGTTCGCTTGCAATGGGGAATGGGTGTTTCGAATGAAGACGAAATATTTGAAAACCCTGCTGATTTTATACTTGAGCAGAATTTTCCAAATCCGTTTAACCCAAGTACTGTGATCAATTATCAACTTGCACAAAACAGTATTGTATCGCTTACAGTTTTTGATGCTCTTGGTAGAGAGGTTGCAGTCCTCGTAAATGGAGTAAAAACGGCTGGTACTCATCAGGCTACATTCGAAGCTGCTTCATTATCATCGGGAGTGTACATCTATCAATTAAAGACTCAAGCAGGTTCAATCACCAAAAAAATGTTATTGGTTAAATAATAGGTTTTAACACTCGTTTAAGCCATAATATTTATCGTATCTTTGCACAATGAGCAAGAAAACTGTCATTATTCGTCTGGAACAGCTTAATCCAACCATTGGGGATTTACTGGGAAATCGGTCTCTGATTGTAGATGCAATTGAGAAGGCAGAGAAGGATCAGATAGACATCCTAATTCTTCCCGAACTAATCGTTTGTGGATATCCGCCTATGGATTTATTGGAACGAGAAGTTTTCAGGGAATCCTGCTATCAAATTAACTCGGAAATAATCTCGAAAACGAAAAATACGACCGTAGTTTTCGGATCGCTAACTCACAATGAAAGCGGAGTTGGCAGAAAGTGTTTTAATTCAGCGATTGTTGCTCATAATGGACAAGAAGTAGCAAGGGTGCACAAAGCGTTGCTCCCTACCTATGACGTTTTTGATGACTTAAGATATTTTGAACCTGGCAATGATTTTGAACCCATAGAAATTTGTGGGATACCTTTTGGAGTAACTATTTGTGAGGACATTTGGTTTAATGACAATGAGATTCAATATCACACCTATGCTGTAAATCCGGCAGAAATACTTTCTGAAAAGGGAGCACAAGCTATCATCAATATTTCTGCTTCGCCGTATTCAAAAAATAAGCCGGTTTCAAGAGTTGGGATGCTCCAAAAACATGCAAGAGAGCTTGAATTACCGTTATTTTACGTTAATCAGGTTGGCGCGAATACGGAACTTATTTTTGATGGGGATTCTCTTGCGTTGGCACCCGATGGTTACATTGTAACTCGAGATGAGCGTTTTAAGTCAACGTTTGTTGATGTTGAGTACAATTCAGAAACTCAACGTCTAGAGGCAGGGGATACATCAGATTGTGAGCGAGTAGCCCCGTATAAGGTTGGAACCATGTTTGAAGCACTTGTTTTGGGCGTGCGGGATTACTTGAGAAAGACGAAGCTTAAGAATAAAGTGCTACTTGGCCTTAGTGGCGGCATCGATTCAGCACTCGTTTGTACGATAGCTGCAGAGGCCGTTGGTGCAGAAAATGTTCTCGCGGTTACAATGCCATCTCAATATTCGAGTAAAGGAAGTATTACTGATTCAGAAACGCTAGCCAAGAATTTGGGTGTTGAACTCATCGAAGTTCCAATCAAACCAATATTTGATTCATATTTAGCTCAATTAGCGCCTCATTTTCAGGGAACTGAGCCAAATGTTGCGGAAGAGAATCTTCAAAGCCGGTCGAGAGGAGATCTGTTGATGGCAATTTCAAATAAGTTTGGGCATATGTTACTCAATACCGGTAATAAATCGGAGGCAGCAGTTGGTTATTGTACTTTATATGGGGATATGGCAGGTGGACTGGGCGTTATTTCTGATTTATATAAAACCGAGGTTTATGAAATGTGCCGATGGTTGAACGAGGAATATTATCAAAAAGAAGTGATTCCCAATTCTATCATTATCAAAGAACCAAGTGCAGAGCTACGTCCGGATCAAAAAGATTCAGATTCTTTACCCGATTACGGAACTTTAGATACCATCTTGCAATATTATCTTGAGGATCAGGTTTCAAGAGAGAATATTATTGCCAGTGGTTTTGACGAATCATTAGTTGATCGCATTATAAAACTTGTTGATACCAATGAACATAAACGCTATCAGGCAGCTCCAGGATTAAAGGTTTCTGCGAAAGCATTTGGCGTTGGAAGAAGATGGCCGATTGTTCAGCAATGGACCGGCACAGAGAAAAAATTACAGAGAGAACGCTCTGTAATAAAGGATCAAACGAAAGCATAAAATGTTAAATATTTGCAGATTCATATCTGCACAGCATATTTGCACCAATTTAAATCAAGAATTAGTACCTTATTTAGATAAATCTACAGACATCTATGGTTAAGAAATTTAAACTAGCAGTATTTGGGATCGCATTCCTTTCCACAGGATTAATCGCACAAGATTCTACCATCGTACCAAAGGAAAATATGCCTGAAAGGTTACTTCCGTACGAAAATCCAATGGAAAAGAATCAGAATAACTCGAATTCTGATTTACAACCCGCCTTAATACAATTGGATAGCTTTCAAAAAGACATTTTAAGTCGGGTATCTGATATCTATCATATTCACATTTTGTCGTTGGAGGCGCAGGTTGCCGACAATCCAATTCAAGCTGAAAAGCATATCAACGATGCAATTCAGGCATCACAGCAGCTATTAGATGATTATCCCGAGATTCGGAATGATCGCCGTTTTGCCGAATTATCCAGAATTGTAGTTAGCGAATACCGCAATTTTTATGGGATTACTGAAGATGAAAATGAACCTCAGGGCGAAGTTTTTGCCATACAGCAAGACTTTCTGGAAGATGAAACTACGATTTCTGAAAACTTTGAGTTTCCCAGCAATGCTACGATCCAGAAAACACAGGTTCCATTAATTCAGAATTCTCAGGTAAATCGTCATCTTGTATATTACACGTTACGACGACCAGAAGTTATGGAAACATGGCGGGAACGTGCGGAAGTTTACAAACCAATGATGGACAAAATCTTTGCCGAAGAAGGTGTTCCACCAGAGTTGGTTTATTTGGCATACATCGAAAGTGGGTTAAACCCAACGGCTAGAAGTTGGGCCTCTGCAGTTGGAATGTGGCAATTTATTCAGGCAACAGGTAGAGTGTATGGCCTAGAAGTTAATTGGTGGGTTGATGAACGACGTGACCCTGAGAAAGCAACTCGTGCTGCCGCTCGTCATTTACGTGATCTATACAATATTTGGGGTGATTGGCACCTGGCGATTGCAAATTATAATATTAGTCCACGTGGATTAAATCGTGCAATTCGCAGAGCAGGCGGAGTGAAAGACTATTGGGTGGCGTACCCGTATTTACCTAGAGAAACCAGAGGGTATGTTCCCGGATTTATCGCAACAACTCTAATAAACATGAACCCTGAAGAATTTGGGTTTGAAAAAAGCTACGGTCGAGAACCCTATTCATACGATTTAGTTGAGGTTGATGGTCTCATGCCGTTAGATGTTTTAGCTGGTTCAATTGGAATTTCTACCGAAGAGCTAAAGAGTTATAATCCGGAATTACTAAGATGGGCAACACCTCCGGGCAATAAATATGCGCTTAAAATTCCTGCGGGTACAAAAGACGAATTCCTTTTAGCCTATGATGATTTACCCAAAGAAACGGCAAATCAGAGCATAACCATGCACACTGTGCGAAGTGGGGAATCGTTAGGATTAATAGCTCGTAAATATGGAACAACCGTGAGTGGTATTTTTGCAAGCAATGAAAATTTATCAACAACGATTTTTCCGGGTCAGGTCTTAGCAGTGCCTCTCCCCGCAGGTAGCACAGGGCAATTAAGTGCAAGCAGACCATCCAACCAAAGAAATGGTACAACAACAAGCCGTGCAACTACCCGCACTGTGAACGTGCCTTCGAACTCAACACAACTTGCCTATAAAGTTAAAACTGGTGACACCATTGGCCATATTGCTGAGTGGTACGATGTTAGAGCATGGCAAATTCGAAGTTGGAATGGAATTGGAAATACGATTAGAGTCGGCCAAAATTTAAAGGTATATGTGCCAAACAATCGCCAATCATATTATCAAAACGTTAATAGTTTGTCCTTTAGAGAAAAGCAGGATTTAGAAGCAAAACAAAATCGAGGAGAGAATATTTTTGCTTCAGCAGGTTCAACATCAAGCTCTGGTAATTCGACGACTTACACAGTTAGAAGTAATGACACTTTAAGCGAAATTGCTGAAACCTATGGTGTAACAATGACGCAAATTCGAAGACTAAATAATTTATCCGGTTCTCGAATTTATGTTGGTCAAGTATTAAAGATTAAATAGTCAAATATGAGAATTAGGTCGCGTAAGGCTGTTTTAATATCAGCAATCACTACGGTTGCACTAGTTTCGATCGCTTTCCAGCCAACCGACATATATTTTCTCATTAAAAAGAACTTCACAATTTTCAGCGAAACATATGAAAATGTTGCACTGGAATATGTAGATGAAGTTGACCCTGAAGTGTTGATGCGAAATGGACTTAACGCCATGCTGGAAACACTTGATCCGTACACGGTGTACTACAATGAGGCACAAAATGAACAGGCTGAAATACTTAGCCGAAGTAATTATGCCGGAATCGGTATAGATGCCGGATACCGAGATGGACAAGTGGTAGTTATTGCTCCCATGGAAGGTGGACCTGCAGACTTACTTGGCATTAGAGCAGGTGATGTTATCCTAGCCATCGATGGAGTTGCTACAGAAGGGCTACAGCCCGAAGAAGTTCAAAACTTAACAATGGGTGAAATTGGTTCTACGGTTGTGCTTACAATAAAGCGTTTTGGCTTTGACACTCCGATTGATTTTGAAATAGAACGGCGCAGTATCGAGATAAAGAATGTGACGTTTACCTCAAGAGTTGGCTCAAATAATGAATACGGTTTTATTCGATTAGCTCAATTTGGATTAAATTCAGGAGATGAGATTAGAAGCTCAATCGAAGAATTATCTGAAACTGGTGAAATGGAAGGAGTCGTTTTAGACCTTCGTGACAATCCAGGCGGTATTCTTCAAGAGGCAGTTTCTATAATAGATAAATTTGTAGAGCCTGGAATTACTGTTGTTGAAACCCGAGGTAGAATTGCAGAATACAATCAAAGTTACGAAACCCAGGAGCCTATTTTCTTCGATAAACCAATCATTATTCTGATGAATGGGGGAAGCGCAAGTGCATCTGAAGTGGTGGCAGGGGCTTTACAAGATTTGGATAGAGCAGTTGTTTTGGGTGAACGAAGTTTTGGAAAAGGGTTGGTTCAAATTGTAAAGCCAATGCCATATAACACCTCGCTAAAAATTACAATTTCCAGGTATTATACTCCTAGTGGTAGAAGTATTCAGTCTGTCGCGTATACTCACAATGCCCAAAATGCTACGATAAATCGCGAAGAAATAGCAAACCGAGTGTTTAAAACTAGAAATGGCAGACCTGTAAATGAAGGTCGAGGAATTGAACCTGATATTGAACTATTATCACCGGCGCCATCATTAATGGAAGTCGCTCTGCTGCAACAGGGATCCGTTTTTAATTTTGCGACTTTATATGAAGCAGAAAACGAATCATTTGATTTCGATCAATTGCCAGACGTTGTATATGATGAATTTCTAGCATTTCTCGGTGAAAGCGAGTTTGATTTAGAATTAGAATCAGAACGGCTGTTATCAGAGTTATCTGGGTATTTAGTAGATAATCCATCTGCAAGAACACATCTGAAAGCACTTGAGGGGGCTATAAATGGGCAAAAAAAACAAGTGTTTGAAGAAAATGAAGCATTAATTCGAGAGATATTATTTCTAGAGCTTACATCTCGATATAAAGGCCAAACTGCCCGAACAAAAGCATCGTTTAATTTCGATTCTCAGCTTGATTCAGCCATTGATTTATTGAATAATCGAACTGAGATAGAACGTATTTTGCGTGGCAATAGCTAATGTTAGCAAAAGCTGATCTGCACATTCACACCACCTGCTCTGATGGCAGATTACAGCCAAAGCAGGTTGTCGATATAGCTAAACAAAATAAACTTGGAGCTGTTTCAATCACAGATCATGATACGATTGACGGGTACCTGGAGGCAAAGTCGTACAGTGAGGAACTTGGAGTAGACTTAATACCGGGAGTTGAAATCACAGCTTCCATGGAAAATAAAGAAGTTCATATTCTAGCTTACGATTTCGACCCGGAAGCTGAACAATTAGTGAAATTATTGATATCACAGAGAGTAGGACGCAGAAACCGAATTAAGGGAATTATCCAGTCGCTTATCGATATTGGACTGGATATTGATTATGAAGAAGTTCGTGCGATAGCAAATGGTGCCAATATCGGACGACCTCATGTTGCACAGTTATTAATCCAAAAAGGATATGTAGGTAATCATTTCGAAGCATTTGCCAGATATTTAAGTACCGAGCAATTGGGTGAAATTGCGCATAAGTATCCTTCTTATCTGCAAGTAATAAATGATATAAAAGCCTCTGGTGGTGCAGCAATTATTGCGCATCCGGGGAAGCTGTATAATTCGCATGAAATAGAGTTATTTCTTAATGCTGGTATTGATGGCATTGAATGTATTCATCCAAGTCATAATTTTACATTACAAACGAAATATTCTGAACTGTGCCAAAAAAATTCCTTATTAATGACAGGTGGAAGTGATTACCACGGTAACTTAGATCGGGCGCATATTCATATCGGAATAGTTACCATTGCGATGAAATATATAGCTAAAATGAGGCGCATGACCGCACAAAGAAAATCTCTGATTAACATAATTTGATATGTCGACTTTAATTGAAGGAAAAACTAATCCGTCCGGAGCAAAAATTGGAATTGTTGTATCTCGATGGAATTCGAGTATTACCGAGCAAATGCTTAATGGTGCATTAGCAGCTTTAAAGGGAAATGGTATTCTTGATAAGGATATCATTATTACCAGATGCCCCGGATCGTTCGAAATTCCTTTGGCTGCCAATTATTTGCTTGAGGATACAGAAGTAGATGGCGTTATAGCATTGGGTGTAGTTATAAGAGGCGGAACTCCACATTTCGAATACGTATGTAATGCAGTTACAAATGGGGTACTTGAACTCAATTTGAAGTACAAAAAACCCGTTGCATTTGGTGTGCTCACAACCGATGATGTTAAACAAGCTCTTGACAGAGCAGGAGAGAAGGGTAATAAGGGTGGAGAGGCCGCTTTAGCACTATTAGAGATGATTGATCTGAAGAACAAAATAAGTTCAATATAAGTGCTCTTAGCTTGATTTAAGCCGATTAATACTCTAATTTTTAGGGCTTGAAATCAGCCTAATAAAACGTCTCTTGAAAGAGCTTACTCTCACAAAAACGGTTCAATCAGAATCTGATAAAACAAAGCAGTCTTTGCTTTGTGATTCGGGTGAAGTACCCGAACATATTGCCATCATAATGGATGGTAACGGACGTTGGGCTAAAAGCAAAGGTAGCATCAGGCTTCATGGACATAAAGCGGGAGTCGATTCAGTTCGTGATATCACCGAGGCATGTGCTCAATTAGGTGTGAAATATCTGACCTTGTATGCATTTTCTACAGAAAATTGGGGACGACCAACTATGGAAGTTCGAGGATTAATGAGATTATTGGTCACATCTTTACGAAAAGAAGCTGACAATCTACACGAAAATGACATTCGATTAGTCACTATTGGTCAGATTGATAGATTCCCAGAAGATTGTCAGGATGAGCTACAAGAAGCAATTGATTTAACCAAAGATAACTCTAGATTACAGCTTTGTTTAGCACTCAGTTACTCAGGCCGTTGGGACATTACCGAAGCGGTAAAGAAAATTGCTCAACATGTAAAAGAAGGTCGCTTAGCTCCGGAGCTCATTAACGATCAGATGATCGCCGATCATTTGTCAACTGCCAATGTTCCCGACCCAGATTTAATTATCCGTACAAGTGGAGAATATCGAATAAGTAATTTTTTACTTTGGCAATTGGCTTATTCAGAATTATACATCACAGAGCAGTATTGGCCTGATTTTAGAAGAAATGAATTATACCAGGCAATTGAGTCATATCAGAAACGGGATCGAAGATTTGGAAAATTACGCAATGGAAAAGACGAAAAGAGTACCGACCCCCGTTTACTCAAAAATTAACGCAAATCATCAATAGGCTATTAGCAGCGTGACAAACTTCACGAAACGAATTCATCATCTATTTTTAATCCTATTTGTGTTTTTTGGTTTAGCATTAAATGTGCAAGCTCAAGATTTCACAATCACAGATCCAACCAACGAATTTCCTGCAGAATACAACGTGTTAAGTGTATCTGTTGAAGGAAATGAAAACACCAGAACTCAGTTCATTATCAACACAAGTTCTCTGAATGAGGGCTCAACAGTTACTTACCCGGGTGGGGATGAAATCCCTGATGCTATTCGGCGTCTGTTTCGTGTAGGTTTATTTTCTGATGTTCAGATTTTTATCACCGATCGCACGGCAACCGGTTTGCACCTTTTGATTAAAGTTCAGGAGCAACCGCGTTTACTTGAATACAAACTGGAAGGAATCAAGCGTTCAGAACGCCGTGATTTGAAAGACGAGATTTATTTGGTACCTGGTACTGCAATAACGGATGCTAATGTTGAGCAGACAAAGGCAACAATTCGTCGCTTTTTTAGAGAAAAAGGATTTTGGTTTACAGAAGTAAGCACACGCGTTGAACCTTCTGAAACTGAGAATAGATCGGTTTTATATTTCGATATAAATAAAGGATCAAGATTAGAAGTTAAAGATATTATTTTTGATGGTGCAGAAGCTTTTTCAAATCGAAAATTGTTGAAAAGTATTAAGCCACTTAAAGAAGATGCTCGTTGGAAGATATTCGGGAAGAAAACTTATAAACGAGATGATTTTGAAGAAGGCGCTGCAAAACTAATTGAGCTATATCGTAAAAACGGCTACATCGATGCTCGCATAACGAGTGATTCTGTTTGGGTATTCGACTACTCAGAAGGAAAGAAACAGGGTTTAAAAGTACAGTTGAATATTGAAGAAGGGCCACAATACA
Organism: Balneolaceae bacterium; assembly: GCA_965249965.1. Taxonomy (GTDB): domain Bacteria; phylum Bacteroidota; class Rhodothermia; order Balneolales; family Balneolaceae; genus HXMU1420-13. Next base: position 3,264,737 of record OZ252262.1, on the reverse strand, counting down.
TTGTACGGGATGTTACCTGGGACGGGAATAGTGTATATACCGACAATCAGCTTACAACTTCGCTAGGATTTGAAAAAGGAGATGTTTTCAATCAATCAAAATTTGATGAAAATGTGAATTTCAATAAGACATCAACAGATTTAAATAGCTTATATCAAAATATCGGGTATCTATTTTTCCAGGCTGTTCCAACCCTCACAAAGATTGGAGATGATTCCTTAGATATCCATTTCGATTTATACGAAGACGAAGTTGCTACTATTCGTCGGGTATCTTTTAGAGGAAATACACAAACACACGACGATGTAGTACGCAGAACGTTAAGAACTACTCCTGGCAACACATACAGCCGGGATGCAATTGTTCGTAGTATTCGTGAATTAAGCACGTTAGGGTATTTCAATCCGGAAAATATCACCCCCGACGTACTTCCAAATCCCCAGGATAAAACGGTAGATATTTCATTCGATTTAGATGAATCGCAAAGTACCAGTAATTTTGAGTTTTCTGGTGGTTATGGTGGTCGATTTATTGGAGCCATTATCTCAGCCCGATTAAACTTTAATAATTTTTCTTTAAAGCGAGCGGTAGAAGGCGATTTTAACCCATTCCCATCTGGTGATGGTCAAACTTTATCACTTGGTGTCCAGGTTACTGGAACAGGATATCAGAGTTACAGTTTTGGATTTGTTGAGCCTTGGTTAAATGGAAAACCAACCTCACTTGGTGTAAATCTTTCTTACAATCTTATTAATTACACTACAACGAGTGAACGTAATAAACTCTTCTCTGCCAGTGTAAGTTTAGGTAAACGACTACGTTGGCCGGATGATTTCTTTTCAACCAGAACAGTATTGAGCTATCAACTGTATGATGTAGCAGGTGCAACATCATTTTTGGCTGAAGGAACATCCAGCTTAGTTTCCGTTCGCCAGGTTCTCGAAAGAAATTCTCTAGATAACTTCATAAGCCCGAATTCTGGATCGAAATTAACACTCTCCGGAGAATTGGCTCCTCCAATTTCAGGCTTTTCTGAGTACTATAAAATCAAATCAGAATTCCAGCATCACGTACCAATCGCAGGCAAATTGGTGTTAACAAGCCAGGCTGATTATGGTTTTATCGGATATTTAACAAAGAATAATCGAAGCAATTTCCAGCGATTCCTGGTTGGTGGTACACAACTTCAGCAACGACAAAGCTTCTTATACGATAATATTGATCTACGCGGGTATCCCGGTGGTTTAAGTGAGAGTATTGCTCCGGTGGTAGATGGAGATAAAGTAGGTGGTAGATTATACTCGAAATATTCGCTGGAACTGCGCTATCCTGCGGTTAGCACAGAACAACTTCAGCTAATTCCATATTTATTTATGGATGCAGGTAACTCATATGAAAATTTTGGTTCATTCGATCCATTTAACTTAAAAAGATCGGTTGGATTGGGTACGCGTGTATTTTTACCAGTACTTGGGTTGGTTGATCTAAGTTATGGTTACCGATTAGATGGTGTTCAAGGCGAGACTACAAACTCGACATTGCTTCCTGGAAAATGGGAATTCTTATTTAATATTGGCTCACCATTCTAACATGAAAAATAGAATTCAAAATATTCTAGCTTTAATGCTCTTGTTTTTACCTGTTTTAGCGATGGGTCAAAATCAACGAATGGGATTTTTTGAAAGTGATTTTATACTGTCAAATATTCCCGAGTATTCGGGAATTGAGCAGCGATTACAATTGCTTAGCGATGGCTGGAAACTGGATCTTAGTGAAATGGAGGAGGAAATCCGGGCATTAGAAGAAGATTATGCCGCTAAAGAAATTTTATACACAGAAGAAATTCGAGAAGAAAAACAGCGTGAGATTCAACAAAAGAAATCACAAAGAGATACGTTCTTGAATGAGAAATTTGGACCGAATGGAGAATACTTTCAAAGTCAGGATGAACTATTGGAGCCTATAATGCGCCAAATATTCACAGCGGTAAGCGAAGTAGCACGTAAACAGGGATTTGATTTTGTATTCGACCGTTCAGGTGATATTTATCTGGTCTATGCAAGAAACGAATGGAATTTAAACGAAGCCATTCTCATCGAATTGGGAATTGATATTGAGTAACTTATTTAAATAAACAAGCGGTAATTGTACCGTACAATGAAAAGCATATGAAAAAACTACTACTATCTTTTATAATTGTTGGTTTTGGTATCACTGTAGCACAAGCACAGGTAAAAGTCGCATATATGAATCCAAACGCTGTATTAGCACAATTAGATGAAGTTGCAGTGATTGATCAGCAAATAAATGCACTTATCAATCAAAGAGATCAGGAGATTATTGCAAAAGCGAATACTCTTCAGCAAGAATTCACTGAATATGAATCTATTAGATTAACGCTCTCTTCGGCTGAGCAACAGGAAATTGAAACTGGATTGTTGCAACAGAATCAAGAACTAGAAGCGGAAAGAGACAGCTATATGAACGAAATCCGCCAACGAAGAGCGCAACTCCTTCAACCGATATTAGAAAGAATGGATCAAGCAATTCTAAAAATTGCAAACAGCGAAGGTATTGATATGGTATTAAACGAAGGTACATCCTATGGTGACGCCATAGTTTTTTATTCAAATACTGAACGTCTCAATATCACAGAACGTGTGTTACAAGAACTTATAACTGAATAATAAAGTAAATCATCTAATAACTAAGCAATGATGAAGACAACAATAAAAATACTCGCAGCAATTTTGTTGGTAGTGGGATTTGGAGTAAATAACACCGCACAGGCACAGGTTGCTGAAGAAGTAAAAATTGGATATGTAAATCCACAAGCGATTTTAGCTAACATGCCTGAAATGAGGGCAGTACAACAGCGGATTCAAAACTTTGCCCTTCGAAAGCAACAAGAACTACTTGAGCAGGAGCAGGTTTTTCAAGCTGAAGTAACTACTTATCAGCAAAAAATTGGTGTTATATCAGCAGAGGCTCAAGCCGCCGAAGAAGAAAGATTGGGCCAATTACAAAACGACTTATTAAATGCTCAGCAAACAGCAGAAGGTGAGTTAGAACAAAAAAGACAAGAATTAGTAGGTCCGCTTTTGGAACAGATTGGTAATGCGATTAATACAGTAGCTGAGCGAATGGAGCTTACGTATGTTTTGAATACAACAACTTCTACGGGTGACTTAGTGATACTTTATGTGTCTGAAGATTACGCTGCAAAGTATAACATCACAGAATCGGTTATGGAAGAACTAGGAATGTTCTAATTTCGATTTATGACTCGAATAAAACCTGATTTAAAAAATATTGAATCAGGTTTTTTTTATCTCACATTTTTTTTACGATTACGGATATAATCCTCAAAAATATACCCACCTAAGTTATCAAGAGAAGCAAAGTATGCTTTCCCTTTATTAGCCTCCGTCATTTCCCGAACAAAGCTCTGTAAATAAGGATCACTTGCAATCATAAATGTAGTGATTGTAATTTTGTCTCTTCGGCACATCACAGCTTCATCAAGCACTTTATTTACTATTTTTCGATCCAGTCCAAAACTGTTTTTATAGAGTTTGCCATTTTCCATCATACAGGATGGTTTTCCATCTGTGATCATAAAAATTTGCTTATTCGCGTACTTACGACGTTGCAAAATATGGCGTGCTACTTCGAGTCCTTGTTTTGTGTTGGTATGAAATGGTCCAACTTTCAAATATGGTAGATCTTCGACCGAAATTTGCCAGGCTTCATTGCCAAAAGCTACGATATCCAGCGAATCTTTAGCGTAATTATTCATGATTAGTTCAGATAGAGCCATCGCAACTTTCTTTGCAGGTGTGATTCTATCCTCGCCGTATAAAATCATAGAGTGGCTTAAATCAATCAATAACACAGTGGCAACAGAGGTATAGTGATCTGTTTCATACACTTCAAGATCATCTTCTGTTAAGTTAAAGGAATCGAGATTCGAGTGTTGAAACATATTCAGCATGGTTTTTACTGAATCTATCTGGCCAATGTCATCGTTTTTGTTCCATCTTCTTGTTTCAGGTTGCCGTTCTAAGCCACGGCCGGTGTTATTTGTTTTATGATCTCCAAGCCCTCCTTTATCTAACGATTTGAAAACATCCTCAAGAGATTTTTTACGTAAACTACGTTCAGTTTTTCGTGTGATTACTACCTGAGTATTATCTTCGTTGCTTTCCAGGTATCCACGCTCCATCATCTCTTCAATGAAATCGCCCAAACCGTAGTCGTCATCAAACTGATCGGTAATTTTATATTGATTATCGAGTTCATGCAACCATTTTAGGGCTTGATTCACATCACCACTGGCAATGGTTAAAAGTTGCTGAAATAAATCCCAAAGAGTATCAAATGGCGATTTACCATTCTTCGGATTGTACCTATCATCCCATTCGAAATATCTAAAATCCATATAAAAAGAAACTTTAAAAGTAGAATCTAAATCAACGTAAAACAGTTCCACACAACTAATGTATGTTGTTATATTTCAATATGCATGAGCAAGTAAAAGATCGGCTTTCATTTGAGAAAAAACTTTGGGCAGAAGGCTTTCAAAGAGTGATGGGTTTAGATGAGGTTGGCAGAGGTTGCCTTGCGGGACCAGTTGTAGCCGCTGGTGTTATTTTTAAACCGCATACACAGATTGAAGGAATAAGAGATAGTAAGAAAATGACAGAAACCGAAAGAAATACATTGGCTGAAGTCATTAAAGAAGAAGCCGAGTTCTGGATTGTTCAGGAGGGGAGTCTGGAGGTAATTGAATCGCTAAATATTTTATGGGCATCGATAAAAACCATGCAAGATTGTACAGAGGTGGACGAGGCTAAACCGGATTACTTATTGGTTGATGGGAATAAATTCACGGCTTCTTTGATACCATATACTTGTGTAATTAAGGGCGATGATCGAAGTATGAGTATCGGGGCAGCTTCAATATTAGCTAAAGTTTACAGAGACAGGCTTATGAAAGAATTACATAAAAAATATCCTGAGTTTGGATGGGAAAATAATGTAGGATACCCAACGCCGCAGCATAAAAGTGCCTTGCTCAAATTTGGTTTAACCCCTTACCATCGAAAGAGTTTTAAATTGGGAACTTCAAAATCTTACACTCAGCGATAAATACTGAATTCCCGTTTGTGAAAATCCATATTTAAAACTATCGCAAGCATCAATGTGTTGGTTAAGAACGCTGAGCCACCATAACTGATAAAAGTAAGTGGAATCCCAATAACAGGTAAGAGTGCAGTTGCACTACCTATGTTTATAAAAAAGTGGATAAAGAAAACGGCTGTTACACTCACGGTAACTAACTGTGCAAAAGGGTGTTTGTGGTTTCCTGCAATGCCAAGTAACCTCAAAAATAAGAGTAGAAATAACACTACAACTAGTCCTGCTCCAATAAATCCAAACTCTTCACCAATTACACAAAAGATGAAATCTGTATACGATTCGGGTAAAAACTTAAGCTGAATTTGAGTTCCTTCTAGAAACCCTTTTCCGGTTAATCCACCCGAACCTATGGCCGTTTTAGCCTGAATTACATTCCATCCAGCTCCTGTAGGGTCATAACTTGGATTCGTAAAAGCGACTATTCGCGCAACTTGATGAGGCTGCAAAATCTCGGTAAGAGCTAATCTCACACCAACTATTGTTAGTATCCCTGAAAAGAAAGATGCTACAGTTAGCCAGGTTCTTTTTTGAATTAGAAAAATTGCCACGGTCAATATTAATGTAGCTACTAATCCTAATTGCCAATTTACAACGGTAAGATATAGAATGATAGCCGGTGAAATAATGAACAGAGAGACACCATAAGGTAGACCTGACCAAAAGAGCATTACGGGTATTAATGCAATGAAAATGATTGCAGTCCCAAAATCGTTTTGAGCTATAACTAACCCGGTTGGAATAAGAATTATAACAACCGAAATAAATGCGTATCGAATATTCTCAACAGAAATATTTCTACGACTGGTTAAATAACTGGCAACTGCCATAATAGTAGCAATCTTCATTAGCTCACTACTCTGAATACCAAATGGTCCTATGCTAAACCAACTTTTAGCTCCATTAATCTCTCTACCAAAAAAGAGTGTTAAAACCATCAAAATGATACAAAAGGCATAAAAGAGGTAAGATAACTGGATAAAATTGCGGGGAGATACAAATTGAATACCAATCATTACAAGAATTGAAATGATTACAAACCCTAGCTGCTTAATAAAATTACTTTGTATATATGAAGGAAGGAATTCAGAAACCGGGCCCTGGGTTGCACTATAAATACCAACTAAGCCAAAAAATGTAAGTGCTAACCAAATAAAAATTACCGACCAATTGAAGTCACGAGGATTGTTCATTATTCCTCCCTTTGCGAATTATCTTCTTTTGGTACCCAATTCATTACATAATTATATACTCGCTGTCGGTTAACTTCGCCGGTAGCATATTTTTCGTGTAAAAGTGCTGCAATAGGTGCCGCAGAAGTTGAGGCAAATCCCGCATTTTCCAGAAATACGGTTACAACTAATTGAGGGTCTTCAACCGGACTAAATGAAGTAAACCAACCATGACTAAATCCATGGGGATTTTGAGCTGTACCGGTTTTTCCTGCTATTTCAATTAGATCAGTTTTAGCGTAAAACCTACCACTACCTTCTTGAACTACTCTGCGCATACCATTTTGGGCAATTTCTAAATACTCAGGCTTAACCCAATTAATCTTTTCGTATGTGATGGGCATTAATTCGACAGCACCAGTTCCTTTTTCTACAGAATGAACTAAATGTGGAGTTATTTTATATCCTCCGTTTGCGATAGAGCTGGTCATCTGAGCGATTTGTAGAGGAGATACAGACAGCACCCCCTGACCAATCCCTAAATTTATCAAATCGCCGAGGCCCCATTGTCGAACCCCAAACCAACGGTCAAGAAATGCACTATCGGGTACAATTCCCTGATTTGCGCTAGGTAAATCAATTGCATTTGGAACTCCTAACCCAAATTCCTGAACCAGATCCTGCCATTCGTTTAATTGGCCGGCACTTGCAATTTTATCCATCAAAGCATAGAAATAGGTGTTGCTTGAATACGCAATGGCTTTTTCAAGATCGTAATCCCCCAATGGCGCAATATCTTTGTACAGCCTTCCCCTTTGGTACCCACCTCGGTTTGTTATGATTGTTTCTTCGGTAACATGCCCCAGATGTAACCCAATCATTCCCATGAGAGGTTTAAAAGTGGAACCCGGAGGTTGCCGACTCGAAATTGCTCGGTTATAAAGAGGACGAGTAGAATCAGTATTTATTTCAACCCAGTAATCACGGTCAAGTCTTCCAGCCAGGCGACTTACGTCGTACTGAGGTGAACTTACCAGAGCTAAGATTTCCCCATTATTAGGATTCATGGCCACAATTGCGCCACTTTTCCCTTGCATTAGTTCTTCAGCAAGCGATTGTAAATCTGCATCAATCGTTGTGATAATATTATCACCCTGAAGTGGATTACTCCCGGTTCTTTCTCCTTCATAAGTTCCAAGCGACTGGCCTAAAGCATTGACTCGTAAAAACTCTACACCAAGATCGCCTCTGAGCTTCTCTTCGTAAATAAGCTCGAGTCCACTTTTCCCGATTTTATCACCAAGCCTTAGATCAGTTGACGTTTCGTACTCCTCTCGATTAGCTTCACGTAAGTATCCAAATAAATGAGAAGCATTTACATTAGCCGGATAATGGCGCTTACTGTCTATTTCATGGCCTATTCCAGATAGTTGCCAAAGGTTTTCCTGAACAAGGGAAAAAGTATTAAAATCTACATCGGTTAAAAGTGGGGAAGTTCTGTACCAACTATATCTTTGAGCTTCATCTACCCGCTGAGTAATTACACTATCAGCAACACCAAGGAGTTCGGCTAATAAGCCGATATCATTTCTGTCGAAATTAGCGGGTGTAATTGTAATTGTAAAGATAGGCTCGTTATCAACGAGAAGAGCACCATTGCGATCATATATGAGCCCTCGAGAAGGGTTTACATACTCTTGCCTGATAGAGTTTTCTTCACCAAGTACGGAGTATGTTTCGTATTGGATAATTTGCAAATAAAACACTCTACCAAGAACGATCAGGCAGAGCCCTAACATAATAAACTGCAAGGCGCGAATAGAGGTGCGTGTTCTATTTGGGTTGCTGGCATCCATTTAACGAACTTTAAAAATGTAGATTAACAATCCTATAATAGCTGTGTATAGTGAATTCCCGACAATGAGTGAAAATGGCGAATAACCCACTGCATATGCAGTAAAAAAACTAGTTAATGCGAATAAAATTATATTGTGAACTAATGCTGAAATAATAATTATTACGAATATTTGCCAAAGTAAGAGTTGAGCTTCCGACCTGCGCCGTATAAAATTATATATTATAAATACGGTCAGTGTTTTGGCGAACATCATAATGCCCCAAAAATCGAAAAGAGCATCTTGAAGCAAAGCTAAAGAAGCTGTTATCAAAATAAGTTGAACACGATCGTACTTTTGTATTATCCATAATAGATAAAATAAAAGTGAATCAATTGATGCACCAAATAAGGTAAGATGCTGAAAGAATAAGACATCAAGAATGATGAATAATATTCCAAATGCGATATGGCGGACCAGTTGGCTATTCATCGGAATAAATCTGCTGCCTCCAAATCTAAGTTACTTAACGTAGAGTCTGCTTTGAAACGGACTACAAATCCCTCAGATACCTCAGATAATGAAGTAAATGGAGTGAGATGAATGAGTTGGGTATCTTTACCTTCTTCATCAACCGTTCGTTGAACAATACCTATTGGAATACCACCTGGAAATTCATTACCAAAGCCACTGGTTTCTACCACAAATCCTGAGTCAACTGGAATTGTTTTAGGGACAAAATTCATGACTAATTCCGTCATGTTTTCGCCTTGCCAACTTACGATCCCCATGGATCTTGTTTGTTGGATTCTACTACTTACTCTAAATAAATTATTAAAATAAGGCATAACCTGAGAGTAAGATGGACTGGTTAGAATTACTTTACCCACTAAACCATCAGAAGTGATTACGGGCATTCCAACTTCGACATCATCATTAGAACCGGCATTTATGGTAAACGTATTATTGATGCCATTGAGCGTTTTACTTACAAATCGTACAGGAAGTAAATTTAAATCCGAAGAATTTTGGTAGTTAAGTAATTTTCTTAGTTCTGCATTTTCCTGTTCAATGGTCCTTAATCGGCTTAATTCATCTTGTAGCAGAATATTTTGCTGCTGTAAATAAGTATTGGTTTGCAGCGCCTGACGATATATTCGGATATTAGAAAGAGGTTCTTCCAGAGCACTAACAACTGTAACCGATACCTGACGCAAGGAATTTAAGCCATCACGATGGCGATTTACCGCTATGGCTAACGCAAGTACGAGAATTACTGCAGTTAATATATAGTCGGTTGCATTTTCAACTTTAAAAACTCTAAACTGCATTCAGCATGGTTTATGAGTCGATTACAGGACGGTAATACTCAAGATTTTCAAGAATCGCACCAGTACCTCTAACAACTGCGGGTAAAGGATCTTCTGCGATATGAACAGGCAAGTCGGTTGTTTCCATAATCAACTTATCCAAATTCTTTAGAAGTGCACCACCACCTGTTAACATAATGCCACGATCAAGAATATCAGCGGATAATTCAGGGGGAGTTTGCTCCAGTGATTTTGTGATAGATTCAACGATAGTATTAACAGATTCTGCCATGGCTTCACGAGCATCTTTTGAGGTAATATGGCGAGTTCTGGGTACACCATTTACTAAATCACGACCTTTTGTGATCATTTCCAGCTCTTCATCAAGGGGAGCAGCTGAACCGATTTCACATTTAATTTTCTCAGCTGTTCGCTCACCTATCAACAAATTATGATTGCGTCGGAAGTAGTTGATGATATCATCATTTAGTTCATCACCCCCTAAACGTACAGATTGCGCGTAAACGATTCCCGAAAGCGCAATAACCGCGATTTCCGTGGTGCCACCTCCAATATCAACAATCATGTTACCTACTGGTTCGTGTACATCTAATCCAATACCGATCGCTGCTGCCATTGGTTCGTCCACTAAGAAAACTTCTTTGGCCCCGGCATGTTCAGCACTATCACGTACAGCACGTCGTTCCACTTCAGTGATACCACTGGGAACACAGATAACCATTTGGCGGGTACTAGAATACCATTTCACCTTCACTTTCTTGATCATACCACGAATCATCTGTTCTGCAACTTCAAAATCGGCAATCACACCATCACGAAGAGGTCGTATCGTTCTGATTTTGCGATGTGTTTTCTCATGCATTAAACGTGCTTCATGCCCGGTTGCAACAGGTATATCTTGTTGATTTAGAGCAACGATAGATGGCTCATTTAAAACAATACCCTCTCCACGAGAGTAGATTAATGTGTTAGCTGTTCCCAGATCTATTGCAATATCAGTGTATAGAAAATCGAAGAGGCCTTTTTTAGGCGGTTTTTTTGAATCAAGTGGGGAAGGTATTCCTTGCCGTACGGACATTATAAATGCTTTACTAGTTGAATTTGGATGATATTAGACCGAATGAAAATACAATTTTGAAACTCTATTTGCGAGTATTGTGGATTATATAATTTCAGATACATATCAGTGCTTAAAATGGCGTTTGCCTGTAAAAATCATAGTTAATCCCAACTCATTGGCTTTGGCAATAACTTCGTCGTCGCGAATACTACCACCGGGTTGGATAACCGCTGTAACACCTGCTTCTGCAGCTGCTTCAACGCCATCAGAAAATGGAAAAAATGCGTCACTAGCAATAGCGGCACCTTCGAGCGAAAGTCCTTCTTTCAGTGCTTTAGCTACTGCAATTTCAGATGAATCAACTCTAGAAGTCTGGCCTGATCCAATCCCTAATGTCCTGCCTTCTTTAGCATATACTATAGCATTCGATTTTACATGACGAACTACTTTCCATGCAAACAATAAATCGTGAAATTCACTTTCGGTTGGTTGTCGTTCAGTTACAACTTTAAATGTGTTTTTATCGAAAGGTTCCAAGTCGGCTTCTTGTTTTAAAAACCCTCCAAATATGGATCGATATGTAATTTTTTCAGTACCGGCTACATTCTCTTTAATTCGAATAAGGCGCCTATTTTTCTTCTGGATGAGTAGCTCTTTTGCTTCTTTTGAGAAATCAGGAGCTATAATTATTTCAGTAAAAATTTTATCAATAGACTGTGCAGTATTCAGATCAAGTGTTTTATTTACAACTACAATTCCACCAAATGGGGATACAGTATCTGTACTAAACGCTTTTTTATAAGCCTCGTTTAGGCTTGCAGCAACTCCAACACCACAAGGAATAGTATGTTTTATAATAGCACAAGCTGGCTCAATATCATCGAAATCACCAATTATATTTAATGCAGAATCCACATCAAGATAATTATTGTAGCTCAATTGCATTCCATGAAAGCAATCTATTTTTGTATTCTGGTTACCATAAACAGCTGCTTTTTGATGGGGATTTTCACCGTAGCGAAGTTCATGGGCTAATAGTTCTGAAATATTAATCTGCCTAGCTGGTTCTTCTTCTACTAGTTCGGTAAGATAATTTGCAATGGCAGTGTCGTAGTCGGCAGTATGTGCAAATGCATCTTTTGCAAGTTGTTGCCGCGTAGAAAATGAAATAACTCCATTGCTGTTAATCTCTTCAATCACTTCGTGATATTGCTCGGGTGATGTTAAAATGCCAACATGAGCAAAATTCTTAGCTGCTGCTCTAATCATTGTGGGGCCACCAATATCGATAAATTCAGTGGCGGTTGCAGGAGTGATTCCAGGCTTTGAAATTGTTTCCTTAAATGGATATAAATTTACTACAACCATTTCAATTGGATCAATTCCCAATTTCTGCATTTCCTGAATATCAGGTTCATGACTTGTTCGCCCTAAAATTCCGCCATGAATATGGGGGTGTAACGTTTTAACTCTTCCATCGAGGCATTCAGGAAAACCGGTAACCTCTGAAGCATCGGTTACAGGTATGCCATTATCGGATATTGCTTTTGCTGTTCCACCGGTAGAGATTAATTCTACGCCATGATCATGCAAAACTTTTGCAAGTTCAACAATTCCTTCTTTATTGGATACAGACAGCAATGCTCGTCTAATTTTAATATCGTTCTCAGGGAGTTGATCAAGGGGTTTTAATGCCATGTTAAGTAAGGGTATTTAAATATTCGGAAATTACCTTTGGATAAAGCTGGTGCTCTTTTTCGAGAACACGAGCAGCTAATGTTGATGCATCATCAGTTTCAAAAACGGGTACTTTTGCCCGACCTAAAATTGGACCATCATCATATATTTCGTTTACTAAATGTACTGTACATCCCGATTCAGTATCCCCAGATGCTAATACCGCTTCATGAACTTTTAGACCATAAAATCCTTTTCCACCATATTTCGGAAGAAGTGAGGGATGAATATTTAAAATTCGGCCTTCATATTCTTTAATTATTGCTATCGGAATCATTTTAAGATATCCCGCAAGTACGATGATATCCGCATTAAATTGAGCTAGATTTTCTAAAAGACGATCAGCAAAACTCTCGATCGAAGAAAATTTTGCTGGAATAATTACAGAAGAAGGTATGTTGTGTTTTGATGCTCGATCAATGGAAAGAATCCCATCACGGTCCGTTATTAATCCCGTTACTTTTGCGTTTAAAGAACCGGAGAGAATCGAATCAATAATAGCTTGAAAGTTTGAACCTGATCCTGAGGCAAAAACTACAATATTCTTCAAATTAAGTGGAACTGAGCGTTGTGGATGTGCAGCAACAAAGATAGGAAAGTTTATGCCAATCTTGAACCAGTAATTGATCAACTACTATTTATTGGTCGTACAGTGTTCTCAATTCTAAATACCTGATAATTGTTAAAACTCCAGGATATCTGGTTGATGGTGATTTTTATAACTGTAGCAATGGGAATGGCAATTAACATTCCCAAAATTCCAGCAGTTTCTGCGCCAACAAGAATAATGAATAAAATTGCTACCGGATGCATATCTGCGGATCTTGAGAAAAGAAATGGCTGCAGGATAAGGTTGTCGGCTAGTTGTACAATAAAGATGGCTACGATACATACCAGTACCAGCGAGAAATCTCCCGTCTCAATGATAGAAATGATGATGGAAAGCACGTACCCGATAATCGGGCCGAAATACGGGATGGTATTGGCTACACCTACCGAAATCCCTACAGAAAGTGAATTCTCAAGCCCGGCAATGCTCAATGTGGTCCACGACAAGAGAGCCACTAAAAAGCTTTGAGCTAACACACTACGAAAATAAAGTCCTAGTCTTTTTTCAATTTTATCAATCAGTGTAAGGATGGTCTCAAAATATTTGTTTGGGATGAGACGCAGAACATCACGGCGAATTTTACTTCCATCTTTAAGGAAAAAGAAAGCAGCAAAAGGCACCACTAATACAGCAGAAAATATATTAGTAAACAACCCAACCGCATCGCTTAAAACAGTTGATAATTTTCCGAGATCAAATAGTTCTGCTGCAACCTGAGTAACATTATTTTCTAAAAACCCCTGAGGTATAAAACTGTAACTCTGTGTTAATCTGGCTTCGATTGCTGCAGCCGTATTTTCAATATTTTCAACCGTTAAGTCCTCGGTTAATTCAATCATTTCGCTGATAAAAAGCGGAAAAACATTCGTAGAAATATAAACCAGAAGTAGAATCACTGCAGAAAGTGTAAGTGTAATTCCAAGTGTTCTGTTAATGCCCATTCTTTGTAAGCGGTTCACAAATGGATCGAGGATATAACTCAGAATCATTGCAAGAATCAGATAGGCAACTAAAGTGCCATAGTTGTAGAGGATTAGACCTAATACCCCAAGAGCGGTAATGCCGATTCCAAATCGTACTATTTTTTCTAATGTGATATTTCTCATTGTTCTAAATCGGCCATCCAGTTTGGAAGTGCTTTAAGAATAATATCTGCATCGTAGCCTTTTCTCAAAAAAAAGTCGAATATTTTCTTTCTTCGATTTTCCTTTTTATATCTGAAAAACTTGAGTTTGTGTTTATTGTATAATTTATCCAATCGAAGTGAAAGATTCTCATTAGTTAAGTCAGAAAGTGCGTTTCGTACATCAGGTTCTTTTAACCCTTTTTTCAACAACTCTGCCCTAATTTTATATGGCCCCCAGTTATTGAATTCGAATTTATCGTGCGCAAATTTCTGTGCGAATGCAGCATTGTTTATGTATCCCTTGTCAGAGAGTTGTGCAATTACTTCCTGAATCCAGTTTTCCTTATATCCTTTACTTCTACATTTTCGAACTAATTCGAAACTTGCATGATCTCTTCGCCCTAAAAGGCGGAGGCAAAATGAGTGAATCGCCCACTTTTCTTCATTAACCTGGATGGCATCTAATAATTCCTGATTGATCGATTTTCCTTTGCTTAATGCAAATTTTACCAGGCTATTATCCGATACCCCAATTAGAAATTTTTCATTTACATAAACAGAATACCGTGTAGAATTCTTCTTCTGTATTGATATTGATGTAATTACGCCATTTTTGGTTTCAATAACTTCAGATATTTTAATGGCATTATGTTCACTATTTGGTTTCATTTGGTAGTTAACAGGAAATAACGGTTTTCTATATGCGTATTCGGCAAGAAATATATACAAAAGATTTGGGTTGGGTTACTAAAAGTGAATCGAAGGACTTTAATGAAAAAGAGTGTCAGATCATTTTGGTATTTGGTGCTAAAAATTTACTACTAGAAGGGGATGAGCTAATAACTTTAAAATCTAATTATCCAGCTGCAGATATTGTTACATGTAGTACAGCAGGGGAGATTGCTGGTATAAATGTACAAGATCATACGATCGTCTCAACGGCTATTCAATTTGAAAAAACAAAAGTTGTGCCGCAATTGGTAAATATCAGTGATTATGGCTCAAGTTGTGAAGCCGGAAGAGTAGTTGCCGCAAAACTAAAATCTGAAGATTTAAAGCATGTGCTAATTATTTCCGATGGTCAACTTGTAAATGGATCAGAACTAATAAAGGGTACAAATGAAGAATTGCCACCATCTATACCTGTTACCGGTGGTTTAGCAGGGGATGGCCCTGATTTTAATAGTACTATTGTTGGATTAAACGATAACCGAAAAGCCGGAAATATTGTAGGAATAGGATTTTACGGAGACTCAATAAAAGTTGGATTTGGTTCACACGGTGGTTGGGATGAATTTGGTCCCCATAGAATTGTTACAAAATCTGAAGGAAATGTTTTGTATGAAGTTGATGATCAGAATGTGTTGACACTTTACAAAAAATATCTAGGACCAAAGGCAGAAGAACTTCCAGGCTCTGCATTACTATTTCCATTAAGTATGCGCGAAAGTGAAAACTCACCAGTTCTTGTTAGAACAATTTTGTCGATCGATGAGGAACACCAAAGCATGACCTTTGCTGGAGATATTCCTG
This sequence comes from Balneolaceae bacterium, assembly GCA_965249965.1. Classification (GTDB taxonomy): domain Bacteria; phylum Bacteroidota; class Rhodothermia; order Balneolales; family Balneolaceae; genus HXMU1420-13. Next base: position 3,249,134 of record OZ252262.1, on the reverse strand, counting down.
AGGGATCAACGGTTCGGTTCATGAAATCAAATTTTGATCGACTAATTGAAGGTGCCGCACAAGCAGCAAGTGACGGATTTTACTTCCAAAATGAACCTGTTAATCCTGAATTGGTGTTACTTATTAGCTGTGTTGGCAGAAAATTAGTACTGGATCAACGCATCGAAGAAGAAATTGAGGCTGTAGAAGAAATATTTGGTAAAACAGCCCATTACTGCGGATTTTATTCTTATGGAGAATTAGCACCAACTGCAACTGGGGCAACGTGCGATCTACATAATCAAACGATGACACTTACGACCTATTCTGAAAATTAAAGAATTCTTTTGGCAGATTTTTCGAACCTAAATAATAAGCTATTACAACGTCAGATAAGAAAATATGTAGGCTCTGAAGATGCCATTCCGGAAGAACTATACCCATTATTCGAGGCAATTAGCCAATCATATGGTCATTATGATAGTGATAGAGAATTATTAGAACGGGCTATGGATTTAAGCTCTGCGGAGTTGCAAGAATCCAATTTAAGGCTAAGAAAAGAACTATCTCTTCAAACTACTGCCATATCAAAACTTAAAAGTAGTTTAGGGGCTCTCAAAATTGATGATGATACATGGGATTCTAGTAATCTTGTAAAAGTTGCAGAATTTATTGCTCTTGAAATTGAGCGAAGGAAAGAGGCAGAAACAGCACTAAGATATAGCAGGCAAGCCTACAAAACACTGGTTGAAACTGCTCCTGATATTATATACAGAGTGAATAAGGAAGGGTATTTTACCTACGTAAATCCTATGGGTTTTCATATATCCGGATTTACAGAAGATGAAGTGTACAACATGCGCTATATCGATGTGGTTCGTGATGACTATAAAAAGCGAATAGGAGCGTACTATATAAAACAGGTAAGGGATAATACTGAATCTACCTATATGGAATTTCCAATGCGGAATACCCGAGGTAGAGAAATTTGGGTAGGCCAAAAAGTACAGATATTATTTAAAGATGGTGAATACGATGGTGTATTAGCTATTGCAAGAGATATAACTGAAGTTCGAAAAATCCGCGAAGACCTAAAAAAGGCAAAGATAGATGCCGAGGCATCATCTAAAGCAAAAGAAGCATTCTTAGCAAATATGAGCCATGAAATCAGAACTCCTATGAATGCGATCGTTGGTATGTCGAAGTTATTAAAACAAACTGATATCAATAGTGAGCAAGCAAAATATCTGAATGCGATTACTACTTCGTCATCAAATTTAATTGTACTGATTAATGATATACTGGATTTATCAAAAATTGAATCAGGGAAGTTAGAATTAGAAGAACTTGGTTTCAGTTTAAGTGATCTCATTGATAGTTTGTTCTACGCCCAAAAAATGTTAGCAGATCAGAAAGGAATCGATTTTCATTATACAATTGATTCTCATATTCCTAAGGCACTCTATGGGGATCCCTATCGATTAAATCAGATTCTTACTAATCTCATAAATAATGCCATTAAATTTACTACCGATGGTAGAGTTGAATTGTCTGTTCACTTAAAGCAAAGCGATAAAAAAAGTACAATTATCGAATTCAGAATTAAAGACAGCGGCATTGGAATTCCTCGAGAAAAACTTGATCATATTTTCGACACTTTCTCGCAGGCAGACACTAGTATTACTAGAAAATATGGTGGCACAGGTCTTGGATTAGCCATTACGCGGCATCTTGTACTATTGATGAATGGAGAAGTGGATGTACAAAGCACACCGAATGTAGGTACAGAGTTTAAAGTCAGAATTCCGCTTAAAATCGCAGATAAAATTGACATAAAAGTCGAAGAAAAAATGGATTCTGATCTCTTAGAACTTCAGGGATTGAAACTCTTGCTGGTAGAGGATAACAGAATTAATCGCTTATTGGCATTTTCATTACTCAATAAATGGGGGATCAAATACAATTGGGCAGAACACGGTGCAGATGCTATAGATTTGGTGAAAGAAAATGCATACGACATGATTCTAATGGACATGCAAATGCCAATTATGGATGGGCTGGAAGCAACTGAAATAATCAGAAATCAATTACTCGTTGATACTCCCATTATTGCTTTCACAGCTAACGCATTTCAAGATGATGCTCAAAAGTGCTTAAAAGCCGGCATGAATGACGTTGTTACAAAACCTTTTGAACCTTCGGTTTTATACAATAAAATACTAAAGCAAATGTATCAGAAAATATAAGGCATCTCTTGATGCCTTTATTTGTCTCTTAAGCCTCAACAGGTATGGATTTTTCTTCAGCCGGCTTCTCTTCTTCAATTCCATTTAGTTTATTGCGAACTTGTTGCTCGATGCTATCGCAAAGTGCTTGATCTTCTTCCAAAAATTGCATCGCTGAATCGGAACCCTGACCAATTGGTTCGCCATCATATCTAAACCAACTTCCACGCTTTTGAATAATATCATATTCAACGGCTAGATCCAGAATTTCAGCTACTCGTGAAATGCCTTTGCCATACATGATATTGAATTCAACAACTTTGAAAGGTGGGGCAACTTTGTTCTTAGCCACTTTAACTTTAGTTCGATTTCCAATCACTTGGTCTGCTTTTTTGATAGCACCTATTCTTCTGATATCTAAGCGAACTGAAGAATAGAACTTTAGCGCACGCCCACCTGTAGTTGTTTCCGGGTTCCCAAACATTACACCAATTTTTTCACGAACCTGGTTTATGAAAATACAGGAGGTTGAAGTTTTATTTACAACGCCGGTAATTTTTCGAAGTGCCTGTGACATTAAACGCGCCTGAAGTCCCATATGAGAGTCGCCCATTTCACCTTCAAGTTCTGCTCGTGGAACAAGTGCAGCAACGGAATCCACAACAATTACATCAAGGGCTCCAGATCTGATAAGTGTTTCTGTAATTTCTAAAGCTTGTTCTCCACTATCTGGCTGAGAAACAAGTAATTCTTCAGTATTAATACCTAAAGCTTTTGCATAACGTGGATCAAAAGCATGCTCCGCATCAATAAAAGCAGCATAACCACCATTTTTCTGTGCCTGAGCAATTATCTGAAGTGCAAGTGTAGTTTTACCACTCGCTTCAGGACCATAAATTTCTGTGATTCTACCTCTAGGTACGCCCTGAACTCCTAACGCATAATCGACCATGATTGACCCTGTTGAAATGACGTCTACATCTTGTAATGCATCATCCCCCAATTTCATGATGGTACCTTTACCATGTTGTTTTTCGATTTGCCCAACGGCGATGTCTAGAGCTTTTAGTTTATTTTCGTTAGCCATGATGTTCAATTTAATTTTTCTAGAAATTACAACGGGGGGGTGTCAATATGTGTCACATATATTACGCAAAGAATATATGTGCAATATATGTTAAATTACAAGTTAATTTTCTTTACCCTGTCTTTTTGTAAGACCGTGTTTAGAGTAAGTCCTTACAAAATAGATTCAACTGATTTTTTTAATTCAGCAATTACATCCACAATTTGAGCTTTTGTTGTATAAGGAGCTGGCCCTAATCGGAGAATATGATTTCTGGCATCGGTAAAAACGTTGCGAGACAATAAATCCGCACGTAATTCCCTTGCTTTGGGTGAGCTAAGCGATAAAAAACCACCATTTCGCGAAAGTGGCTCGTTGTGAGTTAGTTTGATTTTGCTTTGATCGAAATCAAGTTCAAGGAATAACGATCTCAGAAGTCCAACTTGTGCTTCATATTGATTTCGCAATACTGTTGGAGTTAAACCTTGTTCGCTGAAAAACTCCACAACTTTAGCGGCTCTGAATTGTGAGGATGGATCATAAGTTGCACTAGCAAAACGCTGATCAGAGTGATCATAGGCTACCGGATCGTTGTTTCGCGGGTGTTCCAGTGTGCTAAAGGATGCAAACCATCCTGTAATCACTGGTCTAAGATCGCAATCTTTAGGAAATCGTAGAAAACAGTTTGCTTCTCCCCATTGCAAATATTTGTATCCACCGATAAAAATAAAACAATCTTCCAGCCCTTCTTCTCGAATAGAAAGCGGAACAACATTAGTACCGTGATAATCGTCGATAATAACAGGTATTCCCTGAACGCGCGCTGCAGCTGCTATTTCAGATAAATGGGTATTAATGAGTGAGCTCTCGAAATATACGCGAGATAACATAATTGCAGATGTACGAATATCGATCTCTTCTATAATTCGGGTTGCAAATGATTCGTCCGGATCTGTAGGAATTCGAACGATTTCTAAGCCTTCTTCTTCCAGACGTTTCAGTTGCCTGAACATTGAGTGAAACTCAGAATCGGTGGTAATAATTTTCGGTTTATTTTTTAAATCGAAACTGCTAAGTAAGCTCACCATCAAAAAATGGGTACTTTCTTCTCTGCAATAAAAACCGTCCGGATCATCATAATAATCACGTAAATATTCGCGAAGTACTTCAGTTTTCTCGAAACTTACTTCCCATTTCTTGTCTACATCCCGGGCACAAATATCGAAGTATTCAAGTTGACCTACTCTGGCAACATCTGGCCAAGCCTGATGAGAATGCCCGGTAAATAATAAACGATTGGCTACATCAAAACGTGAATAATGTGGCTGAAGTTGTTGTGCTAATTGATCAATATCTGACATAAAAAATGGTTAAAAATCTGTTCGTATTGCCCATAAATCAGGGAAAATTGCATGACTTACAGTTTTTTGGAGATAGGCAACGCCATCTGATCCACCGGTTCCTTTTTTTCTACCTATGGTGCGTTCTACCATTTTAACATGGCGGTATCTCCATTCTTGTAATCCTTCATCAAAATCAACAAATAGCTCACACAAAAGAGCTGCCTCAGGGTCTGTTTTCATGACTTTAACTAATTGTTTTTGAATTTCGGGAGAAGGATTGAATATCAAACCTATTTCATTTTCCCTTTTTGGTTGAATAGGGAATCCTTTTTTGGTTAGATACATTCCAAAACTTTCCCATAAAGTAGATTCCTGCATTTTTTGTTTAAGCAAATTCTGTGTGTTAGCATCTCCATCGTGAATGCTTAACATGGTAGGTAGGCGAAGACCACATGTAATTTCTAATTCCCGAAATTGTACGGATTGAAATCCTGTGGATTGCCCAAGAAATGCTCTGAAACTATTAAATTCCAGGGGTGTCATTGTTTCCAGAATATCGACTTGGGAAACCAAGGTTTTCATTATGGTGAGCACCCGACGCAATCTTTTTATGGATGTCCATGTATGGCCAAGTTCCAGTTCAGTTCGTAATTGTTTAAACTCATGCAATATTTGCTTGAACCACAATTCATACGTTTGATGAATGATGATAAAAAGCATTTCGTCATGTTCATTTGGGTCCGATTTCAGCTCCTGTAAATCAAGAAGCTCATCGATTTTTAAATAGCTTGTATATGTTATTTCCATTTATTCCTCCAACTCGTGAATGATAGTTAGAATATTGGTTATCTTCGAAGAAAAAGAATGAGCATTCTCGTTGCAGATAGTGGTGCAAGTTCAACCACATGGGCCGAAATATCAGGCGATCAGGAACAAATATTCAGAACTTCCGGGATAAACCCCGCGATCAAAGTAGATGCCGAAATTGAATCGGTAATATTCGACGAACTTAGCATGCTGATGAATATGTCGGCCGTTGATGAATTGCATTTTTACGGAGCAGGCTGTAAAGATTTTAAGAATGCAAAAAGGGTTGAACGAATTCTTAGCGAGGCCTTTAGAAATGCGAATATAAAGATTAAAACTGATGTTGAAGGGGCCGGAATTGCAGCATTTGGGCAGAGTACCGGAATTGTTGTTATTTCTGGAACTGGTTCGAGTGCTGGTTTTATGGATGGAGGCGCCATCGTTGATTATATGCCTTCAAAAGCCTATCCCGAGGGAGATTTTGGATCAGGTTCGCATATTGGGTCACTTATTATGAAAGACTTTTACTCTAACGAAGCCCCGGTGGAAATCAAGCGATTGATAGAATCCCGAAGACGCTTAACGATCGATCAATTATTTGTAGTTTTTCAGGATCCAACCAAATCCAAGATGATTGCATCGAAAGTATTAGCAGACATAATTACTTCTTCTGAGTTTGAAAATCCATTGCATAAAGAGTATTTGAAGCGGTTGGTTTTTGAGGCCATTGATCCACTATTTCACCAGTTAAAAGCGCACTTCAGAAACGCTTTGGCGCTACAATCCATACGGTTTGTTGGTGGCACAGTGTCATCTTTTGAAGAATATTATAGAGAGTATTTTCGTAAAAAAGGTCTCATTATTGATGACATTCTGCGAAACCCAATTCAGGGCTTAATAAGACATCATACGGGCAATGATTGATACCCACTCACACATTTATTTACCACAGTTTGCTGAAGATTTAGACGTGGTTTTGGATAGTGCGGCTGAAGTAGGAATAACAGATATTTTTATGCCTGCGATTGATTTTTCATCACTCGAACAGATGAAAAAACTGAGTCACCCAAAGATTCACTTTTATAAAATGGCTGGGTTGCATCCCGCTGATGTTAAAGAGTTGCCTTCAAATTTCGAGCAGGAATTGCATGAATGGTGTGCGAAAGAAGAAATCTATGGGGTAGGAGAAACGGGCTTAGATTATTATTGGAGTACAGATTTTCTAGATCAACAAAAGGAAAGTCTGCATCTTCATTGTAAGATTTCGAAGGGGTTTCATAAACCGATTATTCTTCACAACCGAGAAAGTACCGAAGATTTATTAGCAATTATCGAAACTGAACAGGATGGAAATCTGTCTGGAATCTGGCATTGTTTTAATGGATCGGTAGATGAAGGGAAAAGAGCCATTGATTTGGGACTTCATTTGGGAATTGGAGGAGTAGTTACATTCAAAAACGGGGGAGTTGATAAAACCGTAAAAGAACTTCCATTACATAAAATTGTGCTTGAAACAGATGCTCCTTATCTAGCACCAACCCCAAAACGTGGTAAAAGAAACGAACCTGCGTTTATGGACTATACTGCTCGAAGACTTGCTGATATTTTTGAACTTAGCGTTGAAGAAATCGATGCAATAACCACGCAAACGGCAAAAAATCTATTTAAGATTTAATTCCAGGAATTTATGATAAGTGATGGCCCGGGTTCTTCTTGTGGTAACTCAGGTCCGCGAAAATGCGATTTTGGCAGTAAATCACACCCCAATGTTTGACCGGTTGAAATGTATTCTATGGCAGCAGCAAACAGCCCTTCAGATTTATCACCAAATGGTTTTGATAAATCGTCACAAGCTGTGAAGTCCGGTTCAATTCCATCGAAGAAATCACCTTGATCTTCACTATTCAAAAATCTAAAGCTAATTATTCTATAAACTTCCGTTTCATCTAAATTAAACCACCCATAACTGCCAACGGGTTTACCATAGGTGTTGCCTTGGCCAATATGAGTGACCTCCATCAAAGGTTGCAATCCATTTAGAATTAATTCACTGGCTGATGCTGTTTTATCTGTAGATAAAACAATCAATGCATCAATATTTAAATTTCCAATCTTATTAAGTGTTTTAGTATTATTATTCGAATGTCGATTAGCATTGTGAATTGATTTATAAAGCACTTTCCCATTTACATCTTCATGTATAATGTAATTGGCAAGATATTCAGCGACATTTAGTAACCCACCTGAATTATATCGTACATCTAAGATTAATTTATCAATGCTTGCGTCTTGAAATAGAGCAAATGCTTCATTAAGCTCATCGTAAGCAGGCCCGATAAAGTTATTGAAAACCAGATAACCAATTTTCGCACTACCTACACTCAATGTATCGGAATATAGTACCGGGTTTATAGTAACAATTTCTTTCTGAATTATATACTCGGTTTGATTTCCATTTAAGTCTTCAACTAAAAATGATTGAGAAAAACCAATTTGTTCTTCACCGAAAACATCGGTCCAATCAGATATAGTTTGTACATCTACGCCATCAATTTCAATTAATCTCCAACCGCGTTGAATACCAGCTTTTCCAAAAGGTGAATTGTTATAAGTATACCTAAACCGGATATTATTTTCAGAATCCCATTCATACGAGAACCCATAACCTAAATAAGTGCCTTCATCGTAGTAAGGTTTAAATTGTGCGGCATCTGAAGCATAACTCCAGCGATCAAATTGTGAATTTCGTTGATTGTCTAATAATTCCTGAGGAGAACTAAAGTCGGATGGATTTAAATTTGTATCGATTTCATCATTCCATAAATACCAGGTTTTCAGGAGGTCGTAAATCAACTCATTGTTCTGAAGAGTTTGTGGATCAAGTTCTGCACCGCTATCCGTTGCCCTGCAACTAACTATTAAAAAGAGAGTGATCAGTAAAAATGAAATGGGGCCAAATTTCATAGGAACATTATTGAAGAGCTATCAAATTGAATTGTTTCATTAACTAATATTGAATCGAATTTATTTTATGTAAAGGTTTTTTGCCAATATCCAACACTCAACCATTTTCCAAATTTGAAGCCAACTTCTTCAAATTCTGCAACTTTTTTGAATCCCATTTTTTCATGGAGTTTAATACTAGCTTCATTTGGTAAAGTAATTCCTCCAATTATGGCATGCGCTCTTAACGACTTTAATTGAGCAATTAAGTTGGCGTATAAGGCGCTTCCAATTCCTTTTTTGTGATAATCATTTCTCACATAAACACTGATCTCAACAGAAAAACGATACGCACTTCTTGCTCTCCAAGGTGTTGCATAAGCATACCCTAAAATGTGTTCATTTTCTTCAAAAATAATCCATGGCAGGGTAGGTATAATTTTTTGAATCCGATCTGACATCTCAGAAGTATCAATTATTTCTTCCTCAAAAGTAACTGTTGAGTTGAGTATGTAATAATTATAGATATCTACAATTTGGTCGGAATCAGATAAAAGAACATCTCTAATCATAGCTACAAATATTTAGAGCTCGCTATTCAGTTGAGTGACAGTATAAAATCACTAACAGAAGGTTGGGGTTTGGGTTCAAGATCTTGTTGAATCATCCAGCGATGAATCCAGGAAAGTCCACGGCGATGCGTCCCAATTGGATTTGCGAACGCTTGATCCATCAATGCTTCGTCCAAATCAATGAAAGAATAACCCCGCCTAATGAAGATGTGCATCAATTCAGAAATGTAATCTGCATTTAGCCGATTTGCATGAATCAACAGTATTTGCGGAACATTATAGCCCAGAAATTCTTCGGATAATTCTTCATAATAATCAACAATTTCCTCCATATAGGATAGGTAGTCTTTCCCAATCAAAGACATAAGTTCCGGATTATTTGCTAATTGAGCTTCACGATATCTTAGAGCATAAATATATTCGTCGTTATCAATGGTTATAGGAGCAGTTATATAGTTCTTTAATTCCAGAAAATTATTAAGCTCATTTCGGTATTCATCCGTCGGACCTGTTCTTAATTGAGTGTGCCGGAAATATTTCAGCTTCTTCCCATATTGTTCCAGCAGCGGGCGGGTGATTTTTTCACCACGCAAAATTTCACTTTTATATTGTTCTAAAGGAGTTTGATTTATGAATGGATGTGAAAAAGTATGATTCCCAAGCTCCAGATCTCTTTCAAGCCATAATTTTAATAAATCGATATAGTTTGAATCTGGCTGATCGTCAATATATAATTTCGATTCATTTATGAATCCAATTGCAGGAATGGAATGATCATCAAAAAAGGAAACTAAAGCGTTGTTGATGAATTCATATTCACTTAACTCACCATGCGTTCCGGGCAAATCATCAACTGTAATTACTACTTTTTTCTGAAAAGCGGATGATGGCTTTCCACCAAAGATTGTAAGTAAGATTAGAATAAGTATTATCGGATTTCTTGTAACAATCATCATTCAATTGGGTAGAAAAGGGAGGTTTAATATAGATGAAATCTGTTTTTAGCTTTCTTGCTAATTGTCAAATATGGAGAAAATATGAAAACTAGAATATGGCTCGTACTTGTATTTGTGATGCTGACACTTTCCTGTGCTCAAGCAGTAGATGTACAACAGTTTGTTGAAGCTGAACCCTATGGATTTTGGAGTGGACTTTGGCATGGGATTATTGCTCCTGTAACGTTTTTTATCAGCTTATTTGTTGAAGAAGTGGCTATATATGCCCCAAATAACAGTGGCGGCTGGTACGATTTTGGGTTCGTATTAGGAGCGGGTATACTATTTGGTGGCAGCAGAAAAAGAAAGAGAAGAAAGAAAGACGATTAATCTGAGACTCCTAATTTTTTTAGAATCGGGTATTTATCGAAATTGATATTCGGAATACGAATATGCTCGTATTCGAATCTCATAGGAGTGTCGGAACGTAGTTTTGCAAATCTTTTGGCTTTATCTTCAACACTAATTATACCTTTCAATTCATTCATATAATCGAGTATTGGATTAATAAGAAGAAGTACGTCGCGGATCGATAGGTTCTTGATATGTTCCACTTCAAAAGTCCTTTTTTCTGGCAATGGAACAACAGGGTGATTCAACTTAAAGTAAGTGCAAAGTTTTTTTGAGATAATGCGACTTGCATTAAGTTTAGACTGAACGGAGTAACCTGCTATATGTGGTGTAGCTATGAAGCATTTAAGAAAGAAATCAGGATTAAAATCAGGCTCATTTTCCCAAACATCTATAATCAGATGATTGATTTTACCTTCAGAATAAGCTTTTGAAACAGCCGATTCATCGATTACACCACCTCTGGCAGCATTTATAATTGCAAAAAATGTATTATCAGCTAATTTAAGTTCATCTAACCAGTGATAAGTTGAAAATTCACCATCACTGGAAAGAGGCACGTGAAAGGTAAGTATATCACAATTTAGTACGTCATTCAGGCTGGCCGAAGTAAATGTTGGATCCCTTAGTTCTCTGGGCGGATCGTACAGTGCAGTAGAAAAACCAAATTTAGTGAGTAGTTTATTTACTTTACTACCCGCTGCACCTACGCCAATTACTCCAATTTTATATTTATGAATATCATCAAATTCAAGAGATAGCAACAATAGTGCTGTAAGTACATATTCTGCAACGGCCTGAGCATTACATCCTTTGGCATCATCAAACCAAATATTCTTACTTTTTAAGAACTCTTTGTCGAGATGATCGCTGCCTGAAGACCCAGTTCCAATGTACTTCAGCGTATTTGGAAGATTCGGATAAGTTGACGGATTAACTTTCGTTACCGTATTAAGCAACCATGCATTAAATCCACCAGGATTTGGAGTAATTAATTGTGGATTGTAATAGGAACATTCTAGTTCTGTAGGTAAAAATTTTGTTAACTCATATAAATGAATGTCAGCTAATATTTTAATCAAAGAATCATCCTGTTTTAATGAGAAAAAAAGCTTGTTTTAAGCTATACTTGAGGCATGAGCAGCAAGTATAACATAGTTTCCCTTATTCGCAAAAAACGAGATGGTCAATCGCTAACTAGAGATGAAATCACGTATCTGGTGAATGCTTATTCTGATAATGAAATCGAAGATTATCAAATGAGTGCTTTTTTGATGGCAGGATTTTTAAATGGATTAAATGGCGAAGAATCAGCGGCTTTAACATATTCGATGTTGCATTCTGGTGAAATTGTTGATCTGAGTCACATTCCGGGAAAAAAAGTAGACAAACACTCAACTGGTGGGGTTGGGGACAAGTTGTCGTTAATTTTAGCGCCTATAGTGGCAAGTGCTGGAGTTCCAGTTCCAATGATATCTGGTCGAGGCTTAGGTCATACCGGTGGTACTTTAGACAAATTAGCCTCGATTCCAGGATTTTCTACCGATATGGATCTTCAGCGCTATAAGCATATCATAGAACAGCATGCCCTCGTCTTAGCCGGACAAACTGCAGAAATTGCCCCTGCAGATAAGAAATTATATGCACTTCGGGATGTAACAGCCACCGTAGAGTATATTCCTTTTATCGCCGGAAGTATTATGTCTAAAAAACTTGCTGAAGGTATCGATGCTTTAGTATTAGACGTAAAGTTTGGGAGCGGTGCGTTTATGAAAACACAGGAGAAAGCAATTGAGTTAGCAGAATTTTTGGTTGAAATTGGAGAGCGTTTTAACAAAAAGACCATTGCTTTTATAACGAATATGGAACAGCCAATTGGTAACGCAATAGGAAATTGGCTGGAGGTTGTTGAATGTAATGAATGCCTTAGAGGAGCTGGACCCGAAGATACAAATGCACTTTCGCATCTTTTAGCAGGGACGATGATTTACTTAGGCGAAAAAGCGATATCCATAGAAGAGGGCATAGAATTAAGCAAAAGTCAGATTAAAAATGGACAGGCTTATCAAAAATGGATGGATATTGTGGAAGAACAAGGCGGAGATGTTTCAATGATCACAAATCCAGAAAATTACCCACTGGCAGCATATGAATTTGAATTAAAATCCAGAGAAGAAGGGTATATTTCAAGCTTTGATTGCTTTTCAATCGGGATGGCAGCTGTTGAGCTTGGTGCAGGTAGAAAGGTGATATCGGATCAGATCGATCCAACTGCAGGAATCATGCTTGAAAAGAAAATTGGAGACAAAATCAGGAAAGGTGAAACAATTTTGAAGGGCTACACGAACAAGCCCGCTATGATTGATCTTGTTTCTGAGCAATTATTCAATTCAGTTTCAATCAAACATGAACAACCGGAAGAGATAAAGCTGGTAACTCATGTGAGCGACAGCGAAGGCACAAGGGCATTTGAGCTTTAGCATGTTGAATTACTGTAATAATCAATTAACTTAGTTCCTAAACATTCAAAGGGCATAAAACACATAGGATAGAACAATGTTTCAACGATTAATTCGCGCAATTAAATCAATGTTTGGCGGCTTGGTAAGTTCCATGGAGAACCCAAAACTTATCCTTGAGCAAAACATTCGAGATTTAAACGATCAGATTCCTCAAATGAATGAGAATATCGCAACGGTTAAAGCGAATCTGATTATGCTTCAAAAAGAAACCAAAAGAAATGAGAAGCAAATACATGATCTCACGTCCAAAATTAAATCTGCTATTCAGGCCAATAGAGATGACATCGCGGAGGGCTACGCGCTACAACTTGAAAAGGCGAAAGAAACATTTGAGCACACCAAAGACCAATTAGTTTTTGCTGAAAAAGCTTATGAAAAAGCACTTAAAGTGAAGAAAGTGTTTATGCGAGAAAAAGATCGCAAGATTCAGGAAGCCAAAGAGGCCCTACGAGCCAGCGAGCGTGCAGAATGGCAAGCAAAAATTGCTGATACACTCGAACAATTTGAAGTTGGTGGAATTGATCAGACTCATGATGAAATGATTTCACGAATTAATGAAGAAGCTGCGAAAAATGAAGCTCGCATGGAAATTGCCCTTGATAGCATCGATACTGAAACTATGGAAATTGAGGCCAATGCAGAAAAAATTCGTGCACACGAATTAGTTGAGCAGTTCAAGCTTGAAATGGGAACATCTTCTGGTTCAATTTCTATTGATGAGGAACCTGCTGCGGAGGAGAAATCCCCGAAAAAATCTGTCGGTGCCAAGGAGAAAAACTAAACCGTCATGAGTACCTCAGGAGAAGAAGAACGCGAACGGCTTAAACAAGAGTATAAAGAGCATTATCGAAAGATAAAGGAAGCCAAAGAGCGGCTAAAACAAACCGAGAAGCAAGGGAAAATTGCACAGGCACTCAATAATATGAATGCGGATGAAATACTTGGTTCTGTGGATGAGTTTTTAGGCAAAGTTCGTGATAAGGTTAACCTGTCTGAAGCCAAATTTGATATGGCAATGGATAGTTTAGAGGATGAGGATTTTTCAGATACCGCTAAAAAAGACAAGGATTTGGATCGCGAGGAGGCATTAAAAAAGCAACGCGCGAAAGACACTCTTAAACAAGTGAAAGCTGAGATGGGAATGCTCTACTCCGAAATAGAAAAAACGGCTGATGAAATTCATGCAAAAAAAACGATAGGTACTAAAAAAGAAGATGACGATCAGGCTACTGAAACGCCTGCAGAGTAATATTAATGTCCACTGAAGAATTAAATATCAATTACACAAAAGAAGCATTTCTAAATCCTATCAACTTAGGGGCGCTGCTGGTAACAACAATAGGAGCTCTGTTTGTTAGTAATGTTGGAGATATTGGAATGAATCTCTCTAATTTACTACTAACAACAGTATTCGGAATTGAGCTTATGTATCTGGGTGTGATACCTCGTTTGCCTAGATTTCGCAAAAATCTGGAGCTCAAAAAGCTGAGGGAGCGCCATTCATCATCGAACGAGAAAGATTTATTCCAGGCTTTAGATGCAGCTAGCCAAAAACGGTTTCTTGTATTAAAGAAATTGGCAAATCTGGTACAGGATAATTTTGAAAAATTACCATATAGTTCACAAGGCTTACTAAACAATATCAAGAAGAAAATTGATGAACTTTTAGGAAATTATATCACCTTACTTGATTTGATAAAACGCTACGAAGTGTATTTAAATACTTCGTTGGAAAGTAATTTAAAAGAAGAAGTAATACGGCAGATTGAGGAGATAAAATCAATCGATTCTGAAAAACTGAAACGCACGAAAGCTCGTCGTGTCGCCATTATGAAAAAGCGACTAAACAAATTTAAAATTGCGAAAGAGAAGTATTTGGTCTGCGAAACTCACCTAGAAACGATTGAAGATGCAGTTCGATACATTTACGAGCAATCGATGACGATGAGTAACCCTGAAGAAATTGGATTTCAACTTGATAACCTGCTTACTGAAGTTGATGAAACTTCACAACTTATCGAAGACCTCGACCAGGATATCACCCCTGAATATACAACCGAATGGGAAACTGAATTAGATTTTGATTCAATTTTGGATGAATTATCGGATGACGTAAATTCGGTGACAAATCAAAAGAAAAGAGTTCAGGAATAAAATAGAATGAGCACCACATTCGAGACCCTTCTTTTTGAAGTGGACGAACAGGGCATTTGCACTATAACAATAAATCGACCGGAGAAACTAAACGCGTTAAATAATCAAGTTTTCCTAGATTTAGATGCTGCGATTGCTAGAGTCGAAACCGATTCAAAAATCAAAGTATTGATTATTACGGGTGCAGGTGAAAAAGCATTCGTTGCCGGCGCAGACATCAAAGAATTCTCAGATTTTGGGGCAGAGCAAGCAACAGAATTATCGAGTCGAGGTCACCGTGTATTTCAACGAATTGAGGACTTATCTAAGCCTGTGATTGCTGCGGTTAATGGATTTGCTCTTGGAGGAGGTTGTGAACTTGCAATGGCTTGCCATTTACGAGTCGCATCTGAAAATGCTAAGCTTGGACTCCCGGAAGTTACTCTAGGCTTAATTCCAGGTTACGGTGGTACTCAACGTTTAGTTCAATTAGTTGGCCGGGCAAAAGCGTTGGAACTGATTTTTTCAGCATCTTTTATAAGTGCCGAAGAAGCCTATCGAATAGGGCTGGTAAATCAACTGAATGAATCGGCACTGGAAGGAGCTAAAAAATTAGCCAAAATGATTGCAAAACAAGCACCAATGGCTTTAAAAAATGCTATCTTGGCTGTGACTTCGGCTGAAACTGAATCCGGGTATCAGCAGGAAGCGAAATTATTCGGCGAATTATTTGATACCAAAGATTTCAAAGAAGGAACAAGCGCCTTCTTCGAGAAACGTAAACCTAGTTTCTCGGGTAAATAGGAACCAATACGCAGTACATGAGCGACGAGCCTCCATCGGGTTGTACAACTTTAAATCTCACAAACAGGAGCTATTAATATGGAATGGCTCCTCATACTACTTACCATCGTACTTAGTGGATTTTTCTCCGGTTCAGAGATTGCATTTGTAACTTCCAATAAGCTAAAGTTGGAAGTAATATCCCGAAAGAAAAATCTGCTTGCTGGTGCAATTCATTTTTTTAAAAATAATCCCGACACATTTTTAACTACTACGCTTGTTGGGAATAATATCATCAATGTGTTGTATGCAACACTAATGGCTATCTTTTTAGTTAGCCCGATTACCGGATATTCTGAGCTTTGGTTTAATCATATTCCTTCGGATCTTGAGATACTTTTTGCGCAAACTGTGATCGCTTCGGTAATTATTATGATTTTTGGGGAGATTATCCCGAAAGCCATATTCAGAGCGCAAGCAGATTTTATGATGAATGTGATTGCAGTGCCATTACGAATTTTTTATTGGGTACTGCGTCCGTTAATTGGATTAGCCAATAGCACTTCAAATGTGATAATTAAATGGTTTGTTCCAAATGCGGATAGAACAGAATCCTTTTACCGCCGGCAAGATGTGGAACTAATTTTTAAAGAGCTGAAAGAGAGTGGTGGAAGTGTAGATCTGGATGAAGATGACTCAGAGATTTTGCAGAATGTTCTCGAACTTTCAAACATGCGTGTGAAAGACTCCATGATTCCTCGCATTGAAATTCAAGCTGTTGAGCGAAATACTCCAGTGAATGAGGCTCTGGATTTATTGATTCAATCAGGGCACTCAAAATTACCGGTTTATCGAGAATCAATTGATGATGTAATTGGCGTTGTTTTTGCGTCAGATTTCTTCGATCAACCGACTACATTAAATGAAATTATTCGTCCGGTAAAACTAATTCCAGCCTCCAAAAAATCGAAAGATTTACTTACCGAGTTTCGCCAATCAAATTTATCTGTTGCCATAGTTTTGGACGAATATGGAGGAACTGCAGGTATGGTAACCATCGAAGATCTTCTTGAAGAAGTGGTAGGAGATATACAGGATGAACATGATAAAGACGATGACATCATGAAAAAGCTTTCATCCAAAACGTATGTAATTAGTGGGAATGTAGAAATTGAAGAGTTGATCGAGCGATTTGAAGAAATTGAACTTCCACTGGAACCTTCTGAGTATGATACCGTAGCGGGTTACCTGATAAATCATTTAGGGCGCATTCCCAAAGTTAATGAAGAGTTGCTCATAGAGGGCAAAAAGTTCATCATAAGTAAAGCAACTCAAAGCCGCATTGAAACGGTTAAACTCATACTGATAGAATGAGCACTTTGAACACAAAGATCTAAACAAATAATCATGTTTGATAATTACCCAAACTGGTCGCAGGAATTTGCAAGAAAGTACTTAAGTCGTACAATCAACACGTTTTTGTTACACGGTAACGTGCACGATTTGGTTCCTTTAAAAGATGATGACGGTGTAGAATTTCATCGACTCAAATCGTTCTTATCGGATGAGTTTTTTGGTGCTCGCGACTATGTAATATTTTACGATAGATCTTCGGGTATTTATTTCAGGGATAAAGAATCACAGGCAGACTTCAATCAGGCAATTGCAGGAAGGGACAGTTTAATTGGCACAGATTATGCGAAAAAGATGCCCAAGGATCCTGTTCGGGTATTTTCATTACTTGAGCAGTATTTCAGGCTTCGGTTAGATCAGAAAAAAAGTGTGGCTTTAATTATCGATTATGCCGAAACCATCATACCAATGAGTGATGCTGGTTCTACAGGTAATGAAGACAGAACGGCTTTGGTTTATTTAAGTCGATGGGCGCATGATCCGATGTTTTTAGCCTCTGATTTTACCAATGTATTGATCACCGAAAACCTGGCTGATCTGAACAAAACATTAATACAAAATCCATACACCACAGAAATTAAAATTACGATTCCGGGTGAGCAAAATCGGTTGGATTTTATCAAGTTTGAAACAGAGAATGATGATTATGCAAAACTTTCTACCGTAAAACCCGAGATCATTGCTCAACAAACCGCGGGTTTAAATTATGTGAACATTCGATCCGTACTTTCGAATGCACGGGAAAATGAAGAGCAAATTACGTTTGAAAGTCTTTCTCGGAATAAAAAAGAATTAATTGAAGCAGAAGCATATGGACTGCTTGAATTCGTAGAAACTCAATATTCGCTTGATAATGTTGCTGGCCATAAACAGGTTAAATCACATTTACGACAAGCGGTTAAAGCTCTCCAAGAGGGACGCCAAGATGTAATGCCTATGGGTTATCTGGTTTGCGGTCCGGTTGGAACAGGAAAAACTTTTTTAGTGACTTGTTTCGCGACCGAGGTTGGAATTCCGATGGTTAAATTAAAGAACTTCAGAAGCCAATGGCAGGGAGTTACTGAAGGAAATCTTGAGAAAATTCTCTCCATCCTTAAAGCAATGTCGCCAGTAGCCGTAATGATTGATGAGGCCGATGCTTACCTGGGAGATCGCTCTTCAAGTGGTGATAGTGGGGTTTCTTCGAGAGTCTTTTCCCAAATTGCTACGTTTATGAGTGATACTACCAATCGTGGTCGTATTATTTGGTTCCTGATGACGGCACGTCCGGATCTTATGCCAATCGATTTAAAACGTCAGGGTAGAGCAGAAGAGCATTTGGCGTTGTTTCCACCACATACAAATGAAGAAAGAGTTGAATTATTCGAAGCAATGAAGAAGAAAACCGGACTTAGAATGACAGAGAATTACATTCCTGCTATTATTGAAGAAGGTTTTAAAACTTTTTCCGGTGCCGATATGGAAGCAGCTCTAACACGAGCAAAGTTCCGTGCAGCTGCCCAGGGTCGAGTAAAAGTAACACCAGATATTTTGGATGTTGCGTTGGGTGACTTTATACCACCAACATATCCGGAAGAAGTGGAGCTCCAGACCCTGAATGCAGTTATAGAATGTACTTCTAAAGAATTATTACCGGAGCGATATCGCGAAATGGACAGGAACGAAATTCTTTCGAAGATCGAGGAGTTGAAATTCAGAGTAGGATAATTTTTAATCCTGCAGCGCATCAATTTGCTTTAGAATTTCATTTGCCTCACTCGCTTTTTGATCGCTAGCAGTTCGATTGGAAGTGGATAACCGATAGGACTCTTCCATCAGTTTTTGATACTTCTCGTTTAGTTTTTCTACTTCTGATTTCTTCTTAAATAGTCCGAACATGGTAGTTTCTTACTTGATGAATAGTTGATCTGATAACTATTCAACACACAAAATTCGTTCATACAGTCTGAAAATAAGATTATAGCTTAATTCCAGTTTG
This sequence comes from Balneolaceae bacterium, assembly GCA_965249965.1. Lineage (GTDB taxonomy): Bacteria > Bacteroidota > Rhodothermia > Balneolales > Balneolaceae > HXMU1420-13. The sequence goes on along the minus strand of OZ252262.1, from coordinate 3,230,024 downwards.
CTGAATAAATCGTGCAAATTCCCTTCCCCAGGTTTGATACGTTAATTTTGATGGATGAACACCATCACTAAAGAATTCATCAGGGCTTTTAGAATCCATTAGTAAATGGATCCAATCTTCAAGCCGAATTACTTCAGAATTGTAAAAAACATTTTTGAATTGTTTGACCAGAGAAGTGAGTTCCACCCCTAGAATTTCAACTAAATTACCAACTACAAATTTGATGGATTTAGTAAATGCCGGAAATTCTTTTATAGGCGGCATGTTTGTAAACACAACGGGTATATCAGGGTATACCAAATTTAGGGCACGAATTAATTTTGAAGTTTGGACCCGCCATTTCCAGGGTGAATGCAGTTTAAACGCATCATTGCCTCCTAATCCAAGAATGATTAAATCAGGTTCGAATTCTCCAATTTGACGCATTAATTTTCGTCTTACCATTCGTACGGTATAGCCACTTCGGGCAACAACTTTCCATTCAATATTTTTTTTAAACAATCGAGCAAGTTCTCTTGCTGTAGCTCCCGCAAAGCCTTCTGCGTGTGTAGCAACGCCAACACCTGCAACCGTACTTTCTCCCAAAAAAAGAACGTTTATTGGCTCCTCAAAGCCAAAATCAATTGCACCATAAGGATCTTTGGCTTCGGGTAGTTTAGGGACCAGCCGGCGTATTTTCTTACCCTGAAAAATAATAACCGGTAACAACGGTAGCGATAAAATAAACCCAAATATAAATTTAAGTCTGTGTTTCATTCACTAATTTATCCATTCGTTCGAATTTTTTCGGGATTCGTAATTGATGAGGTAAGATGGGTAATTAATCCAATCAACATGCTTTATGATTTTGCCTTCCGTATTGAACCTAAGTATTGTTGTAAAATGCATTGCCTCAACGTCTAATCCGCCCCATGTAAAAGGAGTGAAGTAACCGGATGTTACAACATCATTTTTCTCGAATATTTGATCTGTAACGATAAGTGCAACAGAATCCTGAAGTTCGAAATTGGGATTTGACCAATCAAAAAAGGTCTGAAAGTTAGTTAATCCTTCTATGCGTTCTCCGAAAACAATGTCTTCCAGTACCATTGACGAATCGTAAAATGCTAAAAACTTTTCAAAATCCTGTCGTTCAGCATAGGTTTGATAATATTCGTTAATGGTGTATTTCAAATCCTGGTTATTACTAGAATTTGACTTACAGGAAAACAAAAATGCAAAGATGACTATGATTAATTTAAATGACGACATGATGGGAAATTTTATCAGTGTGAAAGAAGATCAATTTTAAGTACCATCCAAAATAAACTAATGGGGAAATGTATGAAACGACTATTACTTTGCCTGATAATCCTAGGATTTTCGGCACCACTTTTTGCTCAACCACAATTTCGAGCCTTGCTTTTTACTAAAACCGATGGCTGGCATCATGAATCGATTAACGAAGGTGTGGATGCTCTTCGAGCTTTGGGAGAACGCCATCAATTTGACGTAGATTGGCAGGAAATGGCTTGGAGAATTAATGATGAAAATCTGGAAAACTTTGACGTTATCATTTTTCTAAGTACAACGGGTGATATTCTTAATGATGAACAACAAGCAGCAATGGAGCGGTTTATTCAATCAGGAAAAGGGTTTGTCGGTATTCATGCCGCCTCTGATACTGAATATGAATGGGAATGGTATACTCAGCTTGTTGGCCGGATGTTTGATTATCATCCAAATAATCAAACAACGAGAGTTTCTGTTATAGATAGGAGTTTCCCCGGATTAGAACGGGTGCCCGATTCTTATTTATGGACCGATGAATGGTATGCTTTTGGGGAAGAGAAAGTAGAAGGATTGAACTATTTGCTAACGATGGATGAAAGCATGATAAATTTGCAGCCAAGTTGGGTAGAGGAACCGGTTGTACCAATGGGAGAATTCCATCCCGTAGCCTGGTATCATGAGTTTGATGGTGGCCGATCGTACTATAATGCGATGGGGCACATGCCGCAAACATTCTCCGATGCTATGTTTATGGAGATGCTGTACGGAGGTATTTATTGGGCTGCAACGGGTAAAGGTATTAAGTAGCATTATCTGTTTTAGTTTTCAAAATATATTTGAAAACTAAAAAAGTGATGAATCCTGTAATTGAAAGTGCTACGGTTACCAGCATTCTATTGATCATGTCGCTTACAGGCATTGCAGTACCAAAATATGCAACAGTATCCATCAGTAATAAAGAACCAACTATAAAGGCCAGAGCACGAAATTTACTTTCTTTAGGAACAATTACAACAAGTATGCCCGTAATTGCTCCTGCTAATAAGCTCATTAAATAACGGGCATTAGTTGCTGAGGTTATTTCATCCAGACCAAAAGAGTAGCCCATGTTTGTTAGACTTTTTGAGAGAAAATAAGCTCCAACAATTCCAATAATAAAGCTAAGTCCTATTCTTGACCGTTCGTGTTTTTCCATAAATTTATCGCGTTCCAGTAATATCGTCGTAGTTGCCACTCTCAATCATTTCTAGCTCATCTAAGTTCCGATTATAGATGTAAGTTGCCGCGTGATGAATAATCCCATTCAAATCAACAGGAATAATTTCCTTTCGATATTCATTGGGTTGATCGAATTCTGGGCCACACTCTTCAAACCGATCCAAATATTTGATCAGAAACGTTTTATTTGCGTCAATTCTGTAAACTTCACCCGTAACTTTTGTGGTGGATTCGGGTTCATATATCATCCCAGGATAAGTACCAAGATCAAATAGCCGACCGGGAACAATACCTTCACCGATTAGTGTGCAATTATCACGAATAGTTCTGGCGGCTTCGTTATCGTACATAGACTTAAGAAGGCCATAAACGAAGATGTAGGTTTTAGTAGTCATTGTTAGAAAATAAAAAAAGCCGGCGGAATTAACCGTCGGCTTTCGAGTCAGGGGTTAAATAAGTTATAAACTTATTCAACAATAAATTTTCCGTTCATCAGAGCGTAATGGCCAGGGAAACTGCAGATAAATGTATATTCTCCGGCTGCAGGCGCGACAAATTCAATCGTAGTTTCTTCACCACCACCAATTAAACTTGTATATACAATAGTGCCTTCTCCATCCGCAGGGATATACTCGTTGTCACGAGCCTGTACTGCTTTTTGTGCGAATGCACCCATCTCTGTTCCTGGAGTGAGTAACACCCAGTTATGACCCATTGCTGCTTTAGGAAGTTTGCCAACATGTTTCAATGTAAGTACAACAGTGTCGCCTTCTTTTACTTTGATTTCACTCATGTTGAACTTCATCTGATCGTTTGATTCGATCACGATTTCAACTTTGTTTGAAGTAGTTTGTTCGGTAACAACGTCGTTCAATGGGTTGATGAATAGTAATGCTAGTATTGTGATAAATAGGTTCATTTTCCTCTATATGATATGTTTACAAATTCTTCCAATAATACCTCTCTAGTATGAAGATTATGTGAAGAAGAACAAGATTGATTATTCAGAATGTGTTTATTTTTTACCTACATTTGATGCTCACTCACTGAAGCAGACAGGCATGAATAAAGAATTAGACACTATCCGCCAACGACTTGACGAGATAGACCGAGCGATTTTAATGGCACTCGCCGAAAGGCAGGATTTAGTAAAAGAAGTATCAAGCTATAAATTATCTACGAACACGGGTATTCGCGATCTTGAACGCGAAGAGCGATTATTAAATAAAATCCGGGATATAGCTGCAGAAATTGGGCTTGATCGATACTATGCCGAACATTTGTTCAGAGAAATAATCACTAATTCGGTCCGATATCAAACTCACTCGCTGGTAGATCATCAAAATGAAAATAGTGGAAACCATGTTTCTGTAAGTTATCAGGGAACAGATGGTGCTTATAGCCATTTGGCAGCGCAAAGGCATTTTAATGAACGGTTCGATCATGTGGATTGCTATGGGTACGATACTTTCCAGGATGCAGCCAGAGCACTTAAAGATGGACATGTAAATTACGCTTTACTCCCGATTGAAAACACCACAGCAGGTTCCATCAATGATACATATGATATTCTAGGAGATTCGGAAATTCATGTGGTCGGTGAGGAGATTATTAAAGTAGTGCACTGCTTACTAGCCGTTGAACAGGTTGAGGTGAGCCAAATCCGAAGAATTTTATCGCATCCAAAAGCCATCGAACAATGCACTACTTTTTTGGCAAAACTTCCTCGATGTACGGTTGAGTCGTATTTGGATACCGCAATTTCAGCCAAGAAAGTAATGGATGATGGCGACTTATCACAAGCAGCTATTGCCGGCGCACATGCAGCTGATCATTACGGATTACAGGTAATTGCGCATGATATTGCCAATCAAAAAGAGAATTTTACACGCTTTGTTGTAGCCTCTAAAGAGCCAGTAACCGTGGATCTGCAAATTCCATGTAAAACAAGCCTGATGATGATTACTTCGCACCAGGAAGGGTCATTGATGGAATGCTTAAATGTGCTTCATAAGCATGGAATTAACATTTGTAAGCTGGAGTCGCGACCAAAAATAAACGAGCCATTCCGGTATTCGTTTTATGTGGACATTGAAGCAAATGCTGCCGATTCGAATACCAAAAGGGCTCTTGAAGAATTATCCGGCGAAGCTGAAGAACTTAAAGTTCTGGGCAGCTATGCCAAACAAATCAATAAATGATTAAATCGAGTAATTCAATCGAATAAATGTGCTATAAGCATATGGAACATTCGGATTATCATTTACTCGAATTCTATACCTGATATCAAACCAAATCTTATCTGCTGGAAATACCCGATAACGTAATTCCAACTCATCGTTATTTGGAGCATAAGATGTTGCTAATAACCAATCTGTATCAGTTCTCGAGAATTCGAGCATTAAATCATGCTTACCACCGAATCTATTTATTCCGGCTGAGATAATCGCATTTGTGCCTTCAGAGAATTTTGTATTTATATTTTGATTGAGTTCACCTGCAATCCGATATGTTCCTCCCTTCAAAAAGTCATGCTCTGGTAAATCTAGCACTAACCTACTTGTGAGTGCCACATAATTAGAATATTCCCCGTTTTTTTGAAATGCATTTGGGGCTACAAAAATACCTATTCCTTTTTGTATAAAATTGAATCTATCTCTTGTTCTGTTTTCAATACCGGTATATGTTGTAACATTATGCTTTGTATTCCCAAAATTTAAAGCTCCTTGATATGGGTAGGTGGTTGCTTTCCGGGGTTGATATTCGCCAATAATTTCAGCGTACCATTCATTGTTAAGATCTCTTTTTACATAGATACCGTCTGACCAATGAACAAAAATAATAAGGCTTTGAAAGCGCATTCCATTTCTCGTGGAGTTGCTCAATACCTGTAAACTGTGCTGAAATCGACCGAGTTTAAGAGTTGTCCTTTCATTTTTATACTGATAGTAAAGTTCGTCGAATGATATTGTTCCTGGGGAAATACCATTGCCATCAGCTTGTAAAGTAATTCTGAGTTGATCGGTATCATCACGTAGTTGTGTTGCTAGCCGGGCTGCAAAAATTGAATTCTCATTAATTTGATAATTGATTCCATATCGGATTCTTATCCCAATAAAATCAGCGCTAGTATTTCCATTATTACCTAACCCTGAAGCATTATCAGTATTACCTAAATAAGCAACCGTAATGTTTCCATATGGTATAATTGGGTTGTCTTGTGCATTAATATCATGCAAAAACAGAAATACAATAAAAAATGAGGAGAGAATTAATTTCAATTCTTTATCATTAATGTTGTGATAAGATTTATTTCCTATCAACATTAATGTAAATCCAAAAAGGATAGATAAAAAGAAGTCTTCTCAGTAATCAATAAATCATGAATACTGAAAAGACTTTTTAGGAAAGCTCACTAGCTAAACAATATAATCGTAAAATATGGTGCAGTTTTTAGTTAAAGGAGTATGTTGCTCTTAAAAAAGTTGAATAGGAATTAACCACACCTTCAGTTCGGAAATCTCTGATTCTATATCGTGCATCAAAAGCCCATTTTTCTGAGAAAAAGAATCGATATCGAATTTCCATTTCATCAGCACCAGCACGGTAAATATTTCGAGGAAGAAACCATTCATTGTCGGTTTTTGCGAATTCGATCATGATTTCATGTTGACGGGCAAAATTATTTATTCCAACAGAAGTAACCATGCTTGTTCCGTTATCGAAACTTGTATTTAGGTTCTGACCAAATTCACCGGCCACCCTTATAGAACCACCTCGTAACGCTTCACCTTGAGGAAAATCAAGAGTTATTCGTGAGGTAAATGCTAAATAATCAGCCAACTCATTTCCTTTTACATAAATGCCAGGTAGATACATTAACCCAAAGCCTCGCTGGATTATGTTATTAGCAACTTCCCGACTTTCAGCACCAAGATAATAGGTGAAGTTGTGCTCATTTTGAGAAAAATCTAAGCCTGCTTGATCATACTGGAATGTAGGCTGACCTTTTGGATGATATTCTACAATACCTTCACCATACCAGTTATTTTCGTTATCTAAATATCTTTTATAATAGATTCCATCTGACCAGTGCACGTTATTACTGTTACTCGCGTATCTGGAATGTGATCGCTTCGCATTGGTAAGCGTGTTTAATGACTTTTGAAATCGTCCAATTCTTAATTCGTTCTTATCATCTTGATATCTATAAAAGAATTCATCGAAAGTAACAGAGCCCCACGCTAATCTGCCAGAGCCGTCGGCTTTAATAGTAGTCTTTAATGGCTCTAACTCTTTTGATAGAAGGTAGGCTATACGAGCGCTAAAACTATGATTTTCAGAATGTACGAACCGAAGTCCTGGTCGAAGTCTCATGGTATAATTATCACCACCAAGCCCATCAGCATTTGTATCTGATCCTATATGGGCAAATCTCACATTTCCATATACTTCAATTCTAGAATCATTTTGGGCTGAAGCAGTAAATGGAAATAAAACAATACCTAAAAATGCAATTACTCTTGAGTAAGTAGTCATGTTCATCCTTGAAAATTTATTGAGAAAGAAAAAGAGCGCCCCGGTGTCACCAGGTGCGCTCCTTGATTCTTAGGTACTATTTTAATCAATGAAAGTCACTTTTCCTGTATCTAAATCGTAAAAAGCACCAGCGATAAGTATGTCGCCATTTCGCTCTAATTCTGCGATCATAGGGCTGTTCTTTCTCATTTCTTCAATTGTAAAACGAACATTGTTTTCAACAACTGTAGTCACATAGTCGTTGTTAGCATTAGATTGGTCGCCATCATAGTCGCTTGTCATTTCAATAGCTGGCTTAATGTTTGAAAGAAGAGCTGTGATGTTACCAACTTGAACATCATCAATTGCTGATTTAACAGCTCCACAAGCCTCATGACCCATTACAATCACGACTTTTGAACCCGCTACTGCAGTACCAAACTCAATGCTACCTAACATATCAGTGTTAACATTGTTACCAGCAATTCGGCCAACAAATACATCACCCACACCTTTATCAAATACTTGCTCAACAGGTACTCGGCTATCTAAGCAGGAAATGATAACAGCTTCAGGAAATTGTCCGGCTGCAGTTGCAGCAACCTGAGCCTGCCAATCGCGTGGAGTAAGATTATTGTTTACAAATCGTTCATTTCCTGCTTTTAATCCTTCTAATACGGCTTCAGGAGTTAAAGCATCTTGTTTCTCTTTTGTGAGAACTTCTTTAACGGGCTCGGTTGTGTAGCTACCGTTTTGTGCATTAGTGCAAGCAAATGTTAATAATGAAAGTGCTAGCACAGATAGAATGTTTATAGATTTTATTTTAAACATGATTGTTATGTTATATGTGTTTGTTGAAGTAGTAGTTGCTATTGCAATTCTTCTTCTGGTTAAGAATCATTACAGCTTTTGGTGCTGCTTTTTCCCTAAGTTCGCACTTGGTGCGAAAATTTTGGTTACCTAAGTAATTGGGATAGGGCTGAATTTTTCAGCTACGTTCAAATAGACTTTTGTGGAAATAAGTAAAGTCTTCACCCCGATAGAATGATAGAGTAGAGCACAAATAATTATAACAGCTTGATATTAAACCAAACATGTTACTTTTTGCACAAAATAGGGTGTTGAACGGTGAATAAGACATAGCCAGGGGCTGTTAATTTTAAATTGCAGTTTAGCTAAATCAGTACAAATTCGAATAAGGAACTTGTATTTATTTATATCGATTCTAAATTAGGAAGGATTTTCTTACCTGACAAGAATCTGAAATCCGCTTTAATAATCATTTACAAATTGTACTAACCTCCAGTTAATACATAAAAGACAGCTAATGAATTATTTAAATTGGATTTTCCCATCTAACCACTCAAGTTCGTGTTCCGTTCCTTTATCTAATAATTTTGAGGAGCGTACCCATTTCTTACCTTGCCATACACGTACAAAGCCTTTTTCGAGGGGTTTATTTGGGTTTTTGGATGCGAGATTTTGATCCAAATGTTGAACTAAATGCATTCGATGAGTAAAGTATTTATCCGATGCTTGACGCAATCTGGACTTAAGATAATTAACTTCATTTGTCGCAATTTCCATTTTCTGCTTTACTGCAAGGAGTGCATAACTTTTAGAAAGATGTTGAACTCTGTCTTTATAAAATTGAATGGCACCAATGGTATTTACCTCAACTCTACGCGTGAGATCCTCAACCATCATTCGTACTTCATTAATATCAGGAGTAGCGTAAACTGCAGCTTGAGTAGGGGTTGCAGCGCGTAAATCTGCAACAAAGTCTGAAATAGAGAAATCAACCTCATGACCAACACCGGAAATAATAGGTATTGAACAATCGAATACAGCTCTGGCAACTGCTTCTTCATTAAATGGCCATAAATCCTCAAGCGATCCACCACCACGACCAATAATTACTAAATCAACATTCTGAGATTTAGAGAAATACTCGATTCCTTTCACAATTTCCGGAGCGGCATTTACACCCTGAACACTAGCATGGAACAAATCCACATCAGCAACCGGCCAGCGTTTTTCTAAGGTTGATCGAATATCCTGAAATGCAGCTGTAGTTTTTGAAGTAACAACCCCAATTCGCTTTGGGTACTTTGGGATAGGTTTTTTATGGATGTCTTCAAATAACCCTTCGGCTTTTAGTTTTGCTTTCAGTTCTTCAAAGGCTTGCTGAAGTTTTCCAATTCCGGCTTGTTGCACCAGCCCGACAATCATTTGATATCGACCATGAGGAGCATAAACCTGAATATCACCACCTACAACAATTTGTTGACCATCAGTGAGCTGAATTCCATTTCGTTGAGCAGTATTGCGCCAAATTACGCAAGGAAGCTGGGCTCCAGAATCTTTCAATGTAAAATAAATATGCCCGTTTGCACTTTGCTTAACATTACTGGCTTCCCCTTCAACCAGGATGTCTACAAAGTTTTGTTCTAGCAGGCTCTTAATTTTCCCGGTGAGCTCGGTTACTGTGGGGATATCAAATAAAAATGGAATCTGCTTAGACATACTTCAGTTGGATTTCCGCCAATGATAAGGATATTTTGGTGCCGTTTTAATCAAACTTTATGAATAAAGAAGAAGCACAAAAGTATATCGAAACCGAAATCCCAATGACCAAAATCATGGGGATGGAAATTGTTGAATTAACCCGAGAATCGGTTCGTATTGCCATGCCTCATGCACCGAACGTGAACCATCAAGGATCGGCATTTGGGGGAAGCATCGACAGTTTGTTTTTTGTGACTAGCTGGGCCTATGTTCAATTATTGATAGAAGATTTTGATCCTCATCCACGAATTGTAGGGCGTAGAGGAAGGTCTACTTTTCATAAACCAGTTAAATCTGATTTCGAAGCTAAAGTAATTATTCCGGAAAATTCGATAGTAGAAACATTTCTGGAAGACCTTACCCGCAAAGGAAAGGGTAGAATTACTGCCAAAGCAATTGTTGAATATGAAGGCGAAATCGCTGCAGAATTTGAGGGCGATTTTGTGGTATTGAAGGAGTGATCTTGAAAGATAATGATTGATTTTTCCGATATATTCCGAACGAAATTCAAACTCGATTCTCTCTCACATTATGCTCCTAAAAAACGTCCGGCCCGTAAGTAAATCTCACAATGGTGAGGAAACCATCGATATCAGAATTAATGATGGTAAAATTACAGAAATAGACTCAGGATTAGAGGCGATAAACGGCGAGGAAACCCACGATTTTAAGGGAGCATTTGTTAGTCCGGGTTGGATGGATATGCACGTTCATTTGCGTGAACCGGGTTATGAGCACAAAGAAACGATCAAAACGGGGTGCAATGCAGCGGCTTTTGGTGGATTTACAGCCATCGCTTGTATGCCGAATACGAGTCCGGCCACTCACACGCGTGATGTTGTTGAATTCATCATTTCTAAAGGAAAAGAAACGCCGGTAGATGTACATCCAATCGGATGTGTGACCAAAGACAGAGCGGGGAAATCCATCGCAGAAATGGGCGATATGCATAAGGGTGGAGCGGTTGCATTTAGTGACGATGGCGATCCGGTGTATGATGCACAGGTTATGCGTGTGGCTTTAGAATATGCCTCGATGTTAGGTGCGCCCATTATTAATCATGAGGAAGATTTGGAGCTTTCTCGTCCGGGACATATGAATGAAGGAGCCGTTTCCACGAGACTTGGATTAGATGGAACACCAGGGATTGCTGAAGAAGTAATGATAGCTCGCGATATTTTATTAGCAGAGTACACAGGTGGACACGTTCATGTGGCGCACATCAGTACGAAAGAAGGAGTGGAGTTGGTGCGTCAGGGGAAAGCAAAAGGAATACATGTAACTACAGAAGTTTGTCCCCATCATTTTGATTTGACAGATGAGGAAATCGATCGCCAGAAGTTTAATACGAATTATAAAATGCACCCACCGCTTCGTACACAGGGTGATGTAGATGCCATGATCGAAGGTTTAGTAGATGGAACAATAGATGTGATTTGTACCGATCATGCTCCACATGCTATAGAAGAGAAAGAAGTGGAATTTATGTATGCGCCAAATGGCATTATTGGATTAGAAACTTCCTGGGCGATTACCAATATGCGGTTACAACTAACCGGAAAGTTAAATCTGCAGCAATTAGTGGATAAAATGAGTGATGCTCCTCGTGCAATTTTAAGTCTGCCTGAATTGAACATCGAAAAAGGAGCTAAAGCAAATCTTACCTTCTTCAACACCGATGAAAAGTGGACATTCGATGAGAAAAACGTTCGGTCAAAATCACGAAACTCACCATATTTGAATAAAGAGTTAACGGGTCGTGCTGTAGGAATCTACAATCGCGGGCAGCTGGTGTTGAACGAGCTGAAATGATCCTCGCCTACGAAACTTCCACCGATATTTGTTCGGTAGCTTATCAAAATGCGGAAGGTGAAATCTTTGAGAAGAGAATTCAGGGGAGAAGTGTCCATTCCGACAATCTGTTTTTGTTTACTCAGGAATTGATGAATGAGCATGATTTTTCCATCAATCAAATAAAAACGGCGTTAGTGAGTAACGGTCCGGGTTCTTATACCGGACTTCGAATTGCAGCAAGCGCGATTAAGGGGATTTTCTTTCAATCAGATGTAGAAGTTCTTGCAGTAAACACCTTGGCAGGATTTGCAGCTTCCCTTTTGGGAAAAGAAGATGGGATCGTTCACGCCATTATCGATGCAAGGCGCACGCATATGTATTATCAGCAGTTTGAATTGAACGATCGCATGATTGCGAAATCAGCGTTGAATCTAATTGAAATCAACGAACTGGAAAAACAGTTGCAGCAGGGTCAAATATTAGTTGGTACTGGTTTTGGGCGAATTAATCCTGAAAAACTGAAAGGTATCGAAGTATTTAATTCAGATAGTATTCGGGCCTCCAATCTGATTGAATTATTAAATCAGCTACCAAATTCTGAGTTTTTCGACAAGACAACGTTAGAAGCGCTAGACCCAAATTATATAACCAGTAGCCAGGTAAATAATTCGGCTGTTTAATTAAAGAGATAAACCATATTTTGGCGAAAATTTTAGAAGGATTTTATGAGCTGGTTTAAACGCAAAGACGAGAATATCCAAACTGAAACGAAGAAAGAAATGCCGGAAGGCGTTTGGGTTAAGGTTCCTACTACTGGCGAAACCATCCATCGAAGAGAATTAGAAGACAATCTCTTTGTGGACCCCTTAAGCGGTTATCATTTCAGAATTGGAAGTAAAGAGTATTTCAATATCATTTTTGATGATGGAAAATACACTGAAATTGCCGGTGATATAATCTCGAACGACCCTCTCGAATTTACAGATCGCAAAAAATACACCGACCGTTTAGAAGCTGCTTACAAGAAAACCGGATTATCGGATGCAGCCATGATTGGTGTTGGGAAAATAAATGGACTGGATCTGGTTGTTGGATGCATGGATTTCAGTTTTATTGGTGGCAGCATGGGTTCGGTTGTAGGCGAGCGATTAGCGCAAGGCGCAGAATATGCATTAAAGCATAAAACCCCATATATGATCATTTCCCAATCAGGTGGTGCCCGCATGATGGAAAGCGTACTTAGTTTAATGCAATTGGCTAAAATTTCGTCAAAATTAGCCTTATTGGACGAAGCTGGAGTGCCTTACATATCATATATGACCAACCCAACAACCGGTGGGGTTACAGCAAGTTATGCAATGCTTGGTGATTTTAACGTTGCCGAACCAGGCGCTTTAATTGGATTTGCGGGACCCCGTGTAATACGCCAAACTATTGGGCGTGATTTACCCGAAGGATTTCAAACATCAGAGTATTTGTTGGAGCATGGCTTTTTGGATTTCATCATCAAACGAACTGAGATGAAAGAAAAGCTTACTCAATTACTGAAACTGATTTTACATAAAAAATAGCCAACCTAGTATGTAACGAACTGAGAGCTGGGGAATCGTTACATACCATTTAAAAAGATTAAGGACTATGCGATTATCGTTACACCTATGTATTGCTCTGGTTTTATGTGCCAACTTTTCTGTAACTGCCCAGGAACGGCAACCAATAGTTTTCGACCATATATTTGACGACACATTCTCACCTAATCGAATTCAAAACGTGCGGTGGATGAATGACGGTGAATTTTACTCGGCAACAAACGGGCAAACCATCACAAAATTCAATATCACCAACGGCGATGCAGAAACCTTATTCGATGGCAGCCAGCATGGAAATTTGCTAGTACAGGGGTACGAATTTTCAGCCAATGAAAATTTAATTCTCATTAAAACCGACGTTGAACAGCTTTGGAGGCGATCAACCAAAGAAAATTATTACATCTACAATCGATCAACGAACGCTTTAACAAAACTCACCCAAAGTGATGAAAAGCAACAATATGCAGCCTTGAATAATGCTGGTGATAAAGCAGCTTTTGTTCAAAATAACAATCTGTTTTGGGTAGACCTGACCACAGGGGATGAATTTCATATTACAGAGGATGGAGAGTTCAATTCCATCATCAATGGAGCGGCAGACTGGGTATATGAAGAAGAGTTTGGATTTGCGAAAGCCTGGTTTTGGTCGCCCGATGGAGATCGAATCGCTTTTTATCGTTTTGACGAAGCCCATGTTAAAGAATTTACCATGGAAGAGTGGGGAGGTTTATACCCGGAACAGGTTCGATTTAAATATCCAAAAGCCGGCGAAGAAAATGCTGTAGTGAGTATTCACGTGTATGATATTTCGTCGGGTGAGACGACAACTATGGATATAGGTGAAGAAAGTGATCAATATATTCCGCGAATAAACTGGAGCCGTGATAATGATATACTCGCGATTCGCCGAATGAATCGCCTGCAAAATCAGGAAGATTTACTGTTTGCGGATGTAATTACTGGACAAACTTCATTGATCATGACAGAAACCAGCGATACCTGGTTAGATGTTCATGATGATTTGTATTTCCATGGCAACGGGAAACAGTTTATCACCACTTCTTCAAAAAGTGGATTTAATCATGTCTATCTCTACAGTTTAGAAGGGGAGGAACTGCGACAAATCACAAAAGGCGAATACGATGTAACAGAGGTTGTAGGCTACGATGAACGTCGACATAATTTATACTACATCAGTACAGAGGTTTCGCCGCTTCAGCGCCATTTTTATAGAGTACGTGTAGATGGCCGGCGTAAAAAAAGTATGACGGAAACGGAAGGATGGTATTCCATCAACATGAGCCGCGATTTTAAATACTACATCCAAACTCATGCAGATTTCAATAAAACACCTGTAATTACGCTTCATGAGGCTGGGGATAAACTGATTCGTGTAATTGAGGATAATGCCGTGCTAGAGGAAAATCTTGAGGCATTCTCATTTCAGCATAAAGAATTTCTCACTGTAGATGTGAATGGTGAGACGTTAAATGCGTACATGATAAAACCACCAAATTTTGATGAGAACGAAAAATACCCGGTTTTGATGTATGTATATGGCGGACCAGGGAGTCAAACTGTGACAAGAAATTTCGAGTCTGGCCAACGACCCATGTGGCATCAATACCTTGCAAATCAGGGGTATATTATTGTTTCTGTGGATAATAGAGGGACTGGTGGAAGAGGTGTGGAATTCAAAAATCAGACATACACTATCTTGGGCGTTCTAGAAACTGAAGATCAGGTTGATGCTGCCGAACAAGTTGCACAGCTCCCTTTTGTAGATGAAGATAGAATCGGAATATGGGGTTGGAGTTATGGTGGTTATATGAGTTCGCTAGTATTGGCCGAAGGAAATGAAGTTTTCTCGACTGCGATTGCGGTTGCTCCGGTCACTCACTGGAAGTTTTACGATACCATTTATACCGAACGATTTATGCAAACACCACAGGATAATCCTGAAGGCTACGAAGCAGCTGCTCCTATAAATGTTGCAGACAAAATAAAAGGCGATTACCTGCTTATACACGGCACCGGAGATGATAATGTGCATTATCAAAATGCAGTTGAAATGGTGCAGGCACTAATCGACCACGACGTACAGTTCCAGACAATGTATTATCCGAATTTAGCTCATTCAATTTACGGTGGGAATGCACGTCGGCATTTGTGGCGTTTGATGAGCAATTTCATCATGGAGAAACTTTGAGATTTGCCGATTACGCTAAAATTTATGTAACAGCAGGAAAAGGTGGGGATGGCTCCGCTCATTTTAGAAGAGAGAAATACATTCCAAAAGGTGGTCCGGATGGCGGTGATGGAGGAAAAGGTGGAAGTATTGTGCTTAAAGGAAATCAGCACTTAAATACCTTGCTGGATCTTCGCTATAAGAAATACATCAAAGCAAAAAGAGGAGAACATGGTGCTAAAAGCAGGAAAACCGGCGCTGGTGGACCTGATATTGTGCTTGATGTTCCACTTGGTACTGTTGTTTATGATGCAGATACACGCGAACGACTAGGTGAAATTACCGAAGATGAACAACAGCTGGTTATTGCAGATGGTGGTA
Organism: Balneolaceae bacterium; assembly: GCA_965249965.1. Taxonomy (GTDB): domain Bacteria; phylum Bacteroidota; class Rhodothermia; order Balneolales; family Balneolaceae; genus HXMU1420-13. The sequence continues at coordinate 3,214,496 of OZ252262.1, read as the reverse complement.
GAGGTGGTTTAGGAAACTGGCATTTTAAATCGGCAACCAACCAAACCCCACAATTTGCACAGGAAGGGAAACCGGGCGAAGAACGGGTAGTTGAGCTGGAACTGAAACTCATCGCTGATGTTGGTTTAGTTGGATTTCCAAATGCAGGAAAAAGCACTTTATTGGCAGCCCTGTCGGAAGCTAAGCCGAAAATTGGTGATTATCCCTTCACTACACTAGAACCTAATTTAGGGGTGGTAAAATTCAGCGATTACCGCAGTTTTGTGATGGCTGATATTCCGGGAATTATTGAAGAGGCACATCAGGGGAAAGGGCTAGGGATTCAGTTTTTACGGCATATCGAACGCAATAATGTACTCCTGTTCATGGTAGCAGCTGATACCGATATCGAATACGAATTCAATGCACTGGTAAACGAGTTAAAAGCTTACAGAAGTGATCTACTGGAAAAACCCCGTGTATTAGCTATCACTAAGATGGATTTAAAACAAGGGTTTAAGTTAGAAGAAGAGTTGCATTTTGATGACGAAATTCCCGTTATTCCAATTTCATCAGCTACAGGTTATGGAGTTGATGAACTTAGGGAAACTTTATGGGGAGCCATTCAGAATGCAAAACAACTCGATACTTAGAAATTTACTTGCACTAAATTTAGTGCCGGGATTTGGTCCTAAACGAGTTAAACACCTACTGGCAAAATTCCCTGATCCTACCCGGGCTTTCAAACTCTCTAAAACAGAATTGCGAAGTATCGAAGGTATAGGGGAAGCAACGGCACTTACTTTTCTTTCTTTTGATGGCTGGGATGAAGTCGACCGCATTCTTGAGGCAACGGAAAAGACCAAAGCTAATATTCTTGCGATAACCGATGATCACTACCCTGCGTTGCTAAAACAAATCTATGACCCACCCATACTAATTTGGTATAAGGGTGATATTGATCTGGTTCATGAACCCGGGATTGCAGTTGTAGGTACCAGAAATACTACCAGTTATGGTAAGAAAATGGCCAAGAAGCTCACAGCCGAGTTAAGTGAAGCCGGATTATGCATCAATAGTGGGCTGGCGCATGGTATAGATTCATTTGCTCATCAAGCTGCGATAGAAGCAGGTGGAAAAACAATTGCGGTTTTAGGTTCCGGAATTGACTGGATTTATCCTGCAAAGAATAAAGGTCTTGCCAATGCCATAGTTCAATCGGGTGGATTGGTGCTTTCTGAGTTTCCACCAGGATCCAAACCGGATGCCGGTAATTTTCCCGTCAGAAACCGTGTAGTTAGTGGTTTAAGTTATGGCACATTAGTAGTTGAATCAGGTATACAAGGTGGCAGTATTATAACCGCAGAATTAGCATTGGATCAAAACAGAGAGGTTTTTGCGGTTCCACATTCCAATGATAATCTGAACGGAAGTGGTTGCAATTACCTGATTAAAAACGGCTCAGCTAAACTGGTCCAAACTGTGGACGATATTTTGGAAGAACTTCCTGTTGGTCATAACTCAGCTACCCATACATCCACTGAAGAGAAGGTTGCAATTAACAGCTGGAGAGAGCAAGAATTAGATGATCTTGGAAAAACGATTTGCTCTAAACTAGAGGAAAAGGAATATCAAATTGATGCACTTGCGGATGAATTAAAAGTATCAACTAGTCAGCTTTTAGTGGCCATGCTTACATTAGAAATGAAGCAGATCGTTGTGCAAAAAGCAGGAAAGATATTTGGATTAAGGTGAATTTAATCAGCACTTTCTGATTGTTTTTCCGCAACCCAACGCTCCACAATTTCTTCAAGGATACTCATAGTCACCGTTCCTTTGCTAAGGATTACATCATGAAATTCTTTCACATCAAAAGCATCACCCAATTCGTCTTCTGCATAGGTTCGTAAATTTTTGATGGTGATTTCGCCCATTTTATATGCCAAAGCCTGTCCCGGCCAGGTTATATAACGGTTGATTTCGGTATTCACTTCATGAATGGATAACGCAGAATTATCAGCCAGGTAAGCGACTGCTTCATCACGAGTCCAGCCCATGTAATGAACGCCGGTATCTATCACCAAACGGCATGCCCGCCACATTTCATAGGTTAATCGGCCAAACTCAGAGTATGGGTCGGTATAAAGCCCAAGTTCATACCCCAAATACTCAGCATACAATCCCCAGCCTTCGCCAAAAGCGTTTATGTACATATTTCGTCTGAATGTAGGTAGTGTCTCCATTTCTGCTGTTAACGCAATTTGGAGGTGATGACCAGGCATTGCTTCATGTAAAGTCAAAGCTTCCAGCGTGTATAAAGTCCGGCTTTCTAGTTTGGTAGTATTTACCCAATACTGACCGCCACGATCAGAATCCAGTGAAGCACCAGAGTATCGACCAGCCGTGTAATTCTCAGCAAGATAATCAGGCACAGGAAAAACCCCGTAAGGTTGGCGAGGTAATCGACCAAATAGGGAAGGTAGTCGTCCATCAACCGATTTTGAGATCCAGGCTGCTTCTTTTAATAGATTCTCCCCTGTTTTTGGATAGAACTGTTCATCGGTTCGGAGAAAATCTACAAACTCAGCAAAGGAACCATCAAATTCTAAGTCTTTTATGATAGTCTCCATTTCTGAGCGTATTCTTGTTACTTCATCCAAGCCTATTTCATGCACTTCTTGTGGACTAAGATCCTGAGTTGTGTAGTATCGGGTTTTATGCTCGTAATAGGCTTGACCATCAGGCATGGTTGCAGCCCCTAAACCTTCACGGGTATTTGGAAAATACTCTTCTTCGAGAAAGGTTTTTAGATTTTGATAAGCGGGAATTACGGATTCTTCAATAGTGCTAAATACCATTTGTTGTAAAACCGACCAGTTGGCCCAGCTTACGTTTTCAGGGGAATGTGAAACAGGATTAGCGAAAATTGAATTTTCAGGAGTATCCACGATATAAGGATCGTAAGTAGCTTCATAATTTTGAAGCCCTTCAAGTGGTTGAGTGATCCCCAATTCCATGCCTCGTCGCATTAAAGTGATGTTTTCATCAAAATAGCGTGGAATATCTTCGAGAAACCGAATGTAATTCTTAACAGATTCTTCGTTTTGTAAAGTGCGGTTAGTTCGCCACAAAACCCGGGTGTGAAATCCACTTTCCGAGAGAATGGGGATCAGATACTCTTTGAATTCAAACAATTGAATATCATTGTGTACATCAAAGCGAAGCAGAGAATGCGAGATGTAATCATCGAAAGAAAGTGATTCTACATCCATGGCATCTAATCGTTCAAGAATAGATGTATTGAATTGGTATTCTTCTTCGAAATGAGCTTCGGTAGCATAGCCAAGCGGATATTGCTCACGCTCATCTTCGGAATATCGATTTTCTCTGAATTTTGAGATATCCTGTAAAATGCTGTTTTGGGTTGAATCGGAGGTAAGTACTGCTTGAGCCTGAATATCAACTGAAATTAACAGGCAAAGAATAAATAATGCTATATGGCGCATGAAGGAAATGTTAGTTGGCTCAAATAAAAAAAGGTTTTCCGATATAAACCGAAAAACCTTTTAAACGAAAAATATTATTTCTTACTGCTGGAAGATTGCCAAGCCCCAATAGCATGGTTCAACTTCGCATGCATACATAGAAACTTCAATTTGGTATCTGCCTGTACGATATGGAGTGAAATAGATGATTGGGAAATCATCGTCTTCGATATCACTATCCAGTTCATCCCCATCTGCATCGTAGAGATAGAGATCTAAATCGTTACAGTCTTCATCACAAAATCCACGGAATAAATAGTCGGTTCCGGATTCTAAATAAAATGTCCATGTATTGTCTTCGTCCTCGTTGATAGCTCCAATGATGTAATTTTTCATTCCGTAGCCATCATCTGATGCACTATCAAACGAATTTTGAATTTGTGTCCATACAATTTCTGTATAAGACTGTGCATAGGTGATTGTTGTACCTAAGATCATTGCGAAGAGTACGAGAAGTGTTTTTTTCATATGTGTTCCCCGATATGTTGAATTAAGAGTAATGATTATAACGTAAAATATTTAATAATCGAAACAACCTTAAAATTGCTGTTAAACCCCAAGGTCTTTTAGAATTCGATCAATTTTCTGCTCCATTTCTATTGCTTTGGCCTCATAATGTTCCCGAGCTTCAAGGTGCGTATTCACACTACAATAGAACTTTATTTTTGGTTCTGTTCCGGAAGGTCGTGCAGATATGATACTGCCATCTTCGGTAACAAATTGAAGAACATTTGAAGCTGGTAAATTGGTTGATTCAACATTTCCGCTTGCAATCTCTTTTATTTGCTGAGATTGGTAATCTTTAAGCACAGCCACTGGAGAACCAGCTAATGAAGCAGGTGGATTACTTCGGAAATTCGCCATCATCTGTTGAATTTCTTCCGCACCTGCTTTTCCTTTTTTAGTTACAGAAACTAATCGTTCGCGATACAAACCGTGCTCTACATACATAGCGATCAAAGCTTCATATAAACTAGATCCCTGATCCTTGTAATATGCAGCCATCTCAGCGATGATTACCGCAGAAACAACGGCGTCTTTGTCTCGAACATGTTCACCAATTAAATAGCCGTAGCTTTCTTCCCCACCGGCAATAAATGTTTTCTTGCCCATTAATTGTGTAATTATTTCGCCGATATATTTGAACCCCGTAAGAGTATTAAAGCATTCCACACCATAGGATTCTGCGATTTTGTCAATCAAATAGCTGGTTACAATAGTCTTTACGACATATTCATTGCCTGTCAATTTTCCGGCTTCTTTCCACGCTGTGAGCATATAATTGAGGATGAGCGTCCCGGTCATGTTGCCATTAAAAAGAACAATCTCACCTTTATCATTTTTGACGGCAATACCAACACGATCGGCATCCGGATCGGTAGCCATTACAAGATCGGCATCAATTTCCTGAGCTTTAGCAATTGCCATACTCAAAGCTTCTTGTTCCTCCGGATTTGGATACACAACGGTAGGGAAATTTCCGTCTACCACCATTTGCTCTTCCACTAAAGTAACATTTGTGAATCCATATGCTTCTAAAGCTGGTGGAACAGAAACTCCACCTGTACCGTGAATCGGAGAAAATACAATGCTCAAATCATGTTGGTTCTTAATCGCTTCTTTCGAAACAGAGAGTTTTACCAGTTCATCCAAATATTTTTGATCTATTTCTTCGCCAATTACTTCAATTAAGTCAGGATTTCCTTCGAATTTCACTTCCTCAACCGATCCAATTTTCTGCACCTCTTGCATCACCATTTTGTCGTAAGGAGCTACAAACTGGCCGCCATCGGCACCATATGCTTTATACCCATTATATTCTTTAGGATTATGCGAAGCAGTAAGCACAACTCCACTCTGGCACCCTAATTCACGAATAGCGAAGGAAAGCTCAGGAGTAGGGCGGAGCGCTTCAAAAAAGTACACTTTTATTCCATTTGCAGAGAATACATCAGCCACTACCTGTGCAAGTGTATCAGAATTATTGCGGCAGTCGTAGGCAATGGCAACTTTAATCTGTTCTCCGGGATATTCTTTCAACAAAAAATTACTCAATCCCTGGGTGGCCATTCCAAAAGTGTATTTATTCACCCTGTTCGACCCAATTCCCATGATTCCCCGCAAACCGCCGGTTCCAAATTCAAGGTCTTTGTAAAACGCATCGGTTAATTCGGTAAACGCTCCGGCATCCAATAGCGATTGAATTGCTTGCTTTGTTTCGTTGTCGTAGCCGCCGTTGAGCCAGCTATTAATTTTGTCCTCAACTGATTTCTCTAAATTGCTCATGAATGATCAAAGTTTTAAAGTGATGGGCGAATATAGAAATATCTAAACATTTAGAGGGGAGAAATCGAAAAAACCACTGTAAAGGTTTTGTTAGCTAAAAGATAGACGAGTGAATTTAATCAGTTTGAAAAACGTATTTTTTGCGTTGTTTACAGCATTTTAAGTACCTTTAACGTCTTATAGATGTACCTTGAATATTTAAAGATCAAAGCCAAGTACATGAAATTTAAAAATCTTATTTATTTCGTCTTTTTAGTGGGAACTTTATCAGCTTGTTCATCCACAAAAGAGGTAGCCACGGCAGACACTTCTGAAAGTGATAATGATGAAGTGGTTGCACAAAATACCAGAGAGAATAATGATGAGTTAGAAACGCTCTTCTGGGCTCGACGAGACAGCACAACATTGAATTTTGTGCAGGCTGATGTCGACTTTATGCAAGGGATGATTGGTCATCACTCTCAGGCACTCATTATGTCGAGTTTGGCAAAACCGAACAATGCCAGCAGATCGGTTCAAACGCTTGCAGCCCGAATTATTAATGCCCAGCGCGATGAAATCAGAATTATGCAGCAATGGCTGGCCGATCGGAATCAAACGGTTCCACAGGTAAAAATTGAAGGACTGAACTTAATATTAACTCCCGGTAGTACTCCAAAACTGGATTTCACAGAAGAAGCTGTAATCTCAGGATTATCCCGTCATACAGAGGATGATCATTCGGTACATCGCGAGCAAGACATGGATTTTGAGAAAAAAGAGAAGCCAGAAGAAATGCGAGATAAGATGCATCAGGATATGGATGCTCAGCTAAACAGGTCTTCGAATATGGGGCATATGGCTAACAACGGAATGGGCGAAGACGAAGAAGATCATGCGAATATGGACCATTCCATGATGATGCACGATCATTCGGACATGCCTGGTATGCTCAACCAAACGCAACTCGAAGAACTCGCTGTTGCTCAGGGTAAAGATTTTGACAAATTATTTTTGAGGTATATGATTCAACATCATGCCGGTGCAATAACCATGGTTAACAAGTTAGTAGAGACAGATGGCGCTGTGCAGGATGTAGGAATCGGTAAACTTGCCGGCGATATCAACGTAGATCAAAAGACTGAAATTGAAAGAATGCGCCTGATGCTTTACCAAATTATGGAAGCCGAAGAAGGCGAATAACTCACATTCATCAACTAAAAACAATCAATCATAACAATTAGGACAAGTATGAATAATACTTCTATAAAAGAACGGTCGTTCGGGTACGGTAAATTATCTGTAATGGCCATTGCATTGCTAGTTAGCTATGCATGCTCCTCGTCATCAGAAACAGTGATGGCACCATTTACCGCTCCTGAAGTTGCGCCATTGGCAGATGCAACTGTTCCAAGCCCGGATCCTCGTGTGGGACTTGGCGAAGGCCTTTTTGATGCAGAACAGGCAATTTGGAATCTTGAAATCATGTCTCAAACTCCACCACCTGAAAAATTCGTTGGTAAAACGAATTCCGATCTTGCATTCCAGGGAAACTATGCGTTTCAGGGGAATTACAATGGAGTAATAATCTGGGATATTTCTGATCCTAGAAATCCAGTATTAGTAAATGACTATGAATGCCCGGCTTCACAAAGTGATGTTTCTGTGTATGGAAATCTGATGTTTGTATCCGGTGAAGGTCTTGAAGGTCGTTTAGATTGCGGTACCGAAGGTATTCAGGAAGCAGTTAGTGCCGATCGTTTAAGAGGTATTAGAATTTTTGATATTACGAATATTCAGGAGCCTGAGTATGTCGCGAATGTACAAACATGCCGTGGCTCGCACACACATTCTGTGTTGAAAGATCCAAACGACGATGAAAACATCTATGTATATGTTTCAGGATCATACATTGTGCGTCCGGATGAAGAACTTCCGGGTTGCTCTGATCTACAGCCGGAAGAAGATCCAAATTCTGCATTATTCAGAATTGAAGTAATCAAAGTACCGCTGGATAATCCACAAGATGCAGCCATCGTAAGTTCTCCAAGAATTTTTGAAGATCTAGAAGAGCCACCATCACACGGTTTAGCTCCGGCTGATATCCGTGCATTAGAAGAAGCAAAAGCTGCAGGTGCATTTACTTTTATGTTCGGTGGAACTGAGCGAGTGTTGCCAAATGGATTTGCAAGAAACCTGCTAAATTCTGTAGTTGCAGAACGTGGCGGAGAGGGTGCTCCAACAGCAGAAGATTCTCTTGCTCTGCGTGAGTCGTTACAAGCTCGAATCAATGCTATGTTTGGTAGTGGCGAAGAAGACGATGAAACTGCTCGTCGCGGCCCGGATCAATGCCATGATATCACACTTTATCCTGAAATCGGATTAGCTGGTGGTGCTTGTGAAGGCTACGGATTGTTACTTGACATTTCTGATCCTGCAAATCCGGTACGAATTGATGCCGTTGCAGATTCAAACTTTGCTTACTGGCATTCTGCAACGTTCAGCAACGACGGAGAAACCGTAATCTTCACTGATGAGTGGGGCGGTGGTGGCGGACCAAAGTGCCGCGTTGACGATCCTTATGAATGGGGTGCGAATGCAATCTTCACTATCGAGGACGGTAAAATGGTGTTCAAAGAATACTACAAAATGCCAGCTGCACAAACTCAGTTCGAAAACTGTGTAGCGCACAACGGTTCTATAATCCCGGTTCCCGATCGTGATATTATGGTTCAGTCGTGGTATCAGGGTGGAATTTCTATTTTTGATTTCACCGATCCTGCAAACCCAACCGAAATTGCATTCCACGATTACGGTCCGGTTGCAACCGATGGTTCTGGTTTCGGCGGAAGCTGGAGCGTGTACTGGTACAACGGATATATCGTGAACTCAGAAATTGCTCGTGGTTTAGACATTTTTGATCTGACTCCAAGTCCGTTCTTAACGGAAAACGAGATTGCTGCTGCAAAAACCGTACAGTGGGACTACCTGAATGCTCAAGGTCAACCACAAGCGGTTTGGCCAAAAAGCATGCACCTTGCAAAAGCGTATGTTGATCAATTAGATCGTGATAACGCAGTTTCCGGTACGGCACTTACAGCACTTCGTCAGGGACTTGCAAATGCAGAAGCTAATCCGGATAAGTCATCTAAAATCCTTTCTGAATTAGCAGAAACGGTGGATGGAATGACTTCAGGTTCAGCACATGCTGATAAAATGACAAAGCTATCTGAGACCCTAAGAGGCATTGCTTCTATGTAATCAGACTTCATAGTCTACTGAAATTGAAAAGCCCGGTTCAAAAGAGTCGGGCTTTTTTTTGTTGATGGATTTTAAACTAACGGTCTAGTATAAGAATAGTAGCGGTTTCTTACGTACTAACTTTTCAGTTAAACACAGACCTTTATTATATTTATTTACTGTCATTTTAGCAATTAAACCGCTATTATTTTTATACATTGTTACCTGCTGGCTTTTTTAATTCAGTGGCTATCTCCTTCATTATTTCGTTCCAATATTCTTTCATTTCGGCTCGCTGTTCAATGTTCAACAATTTCTCTTGGTGAATAGCAATGGTTGCTTTTCCTGTATTTTCAATTACTCTAATTTGAACAGTTGACATATTTTCCCAATTTTTCAGTTTCCAATTCAATCGAATATGGGAATTTGCTTTAAAAACACGGACAAGTCCTGTTATACCATTTTCAGTTTCATATTCCTTTTTGATTTCAATTTCATTTTTCAATTTACCTAACCAAATAACTAGTCCATTTTCAGAAAACAGGTAGTCCCAAGCCTTTTCACTCGAAACAGGAAAAGTTTTCCTAATTCCAAATTGAAATCCCGCGTCTTTTGTTTTCCCTACTTGACTTTCCATATTCTTATTTTTCAGGTTTAAATGCTATAGCGTCAATTTCAAGTAAAAATTCTGGATTTATTAGTCCTGCGACATACAAAACTGTAATAACAGGTGGATTTACATTTTGCCCTAAAAATTTCTGCGAAACTTGAAATGCACCATATGCATTCTGTCCTTGGGCAATGTGAATATTTAATTTCACTAAACTCACAAAATTTACTCCACAAGAATTAAGAGCAACTTCAAGGTTTTTCATTACTTGCTCAGTTTGCTGTAAAATATCATTTTTCCCTACAATTTCTCCTTTTCCATTCACTGCATTTTGTCCACCGATATAAATTGTCTTTCCGTTTCCTTCAGTCGTTATGATTTGAGAAAACGCAGGATTTTTAATCAATCCGTCTGGGTTTAGATATTCTATTTTATTTTTCATTGTCCTGTTTTTTTAGCTTGCAGGTAACAACAGAGTAAAATGAACTGAGTTCATTTTATCCCTATTACATCTTTAAGTGTTATTCACTTTATCCCTATGATTTACAAGGATATGATGAATAAATCACAAAAATGGAAAGAAGTCAATGTTCAGTCTATTCCGGGTGTAAATTCCGGTTACACTCTGGTTAGGCGGGAGATAATTTCTTTATGATTGGGAAATAGGCCGATGAGCTTGGAACGGGAGGGAAGCTCAAAATCATCGAAATCGAAACCGGGGGAGACGGTGCAACCGACCAATGAATAATTGCCTGCATTGGCGACTTCGCTGGCAAACCAAACCCCGGCCGGAACGGTACATTGGGGGAGTTGCCCGGCATCTAAATCCAGCCCAATATCCTGGAAAGTGTACGTTCCACTCCCATCAATCATATGAACCCGAAGCGGATCGCCTTCATAAAAGTGCCACATTTCATCCTGATTGATTTTGTGAAAAGCTGAGAAATTTCCTTCGGTCAACAAAAAGTAAATCCCCGTACAATAATTGCGGGGACCGGAGAACTCATCGCTCAACTGTTTTTGAGGTATGACCCCATCACTGCGATAGGTCTCTTTGTAAAACCCACCCTCGGGATGAGGCAGTAAATCTAATTTATGGACTAGTTCTTCTATTCTTGAATTCATTGGTGGTTGGTGGGGGCAATTCATGAATTGCCCTTACGTGTCTATATTCAATTTACTCTTTAGAATAGATTATGAATTGCCCGAACTACAATTATTGGGTTATTCCTCATTGCCTTCTCTAAAATTCTCGTTAATTAGAATTGGTGGTCCAAAGCCGAGTTCTTCCAATCGGGCCATTTGTGTTTTGGCATCCCCTACCACCACATACACCATTCGCTGCGGATTGGCGTAGGTATTTGCCAGCTCAGAAATGTCTTCTATGGTGATGTCCCGCACAATTTGTTCCTGCTCGCGCACATAGTCGGGATCCCAATCATACGCACTGATTTTGTTCAGGATATTAAGCTTGGCGCCCAGCGTTTCGAAACGACGGGCATTACTTTTAAGCAGGAAACTTTTGGTCGTGGCTAAATCATCCTCGGTAAAAGTGGTGGGGTATTCTTCCAGAATTTGCTTCACCAACGCCGCGGATTCCAGGGTTACATTGGTACGTACACCAGAGCTGATTGTAAAGGCACCGGGTAAATCAGACCCGCTGAAATTGGAGCGGATGCCGTAGGTGTAGCCTTTTCCTTCACGTAATTCCTGTGTGAAACGCGAGGCAAATCCACCGCCACCCAAAATGTAGTTCATCACGTTGGCAGGGAAGAAGTCAGGATCGGTTTCCGGCATGGCCAAATACCCAAATCGAAGCACAGATTGCTTGGCATCGGGTACATCGTAAAAATACACGTTAGACTCAGTTAGTGGTTCCGGAGCTTTAAATTCTGGGAACGTCACTTCCTCACCTTCCCATCGGGATGCAATTCCATCGATTGCTTCGGCAACGGCATCCTGATCGGCGGCTCCAACTACCAAAAAGTTTGCTACCGATGGCGAGAAGTTATCGGCATAGTAGTCTTTAAGATCCTGCAAAGTAATATTCTCTACCGTATTTGTGGTTCCGATCGGATTATTCGACAGAATATTATCCTCGCCATACACCAGTTTATTAAAGGTATTGGCGGCAATGGAATTTGGATCGGCGCTTTGTGCCGCGATATTACTTAAGGTGCTTTGCTTGGCCAGATCGAATTCGGTTTCATCCCAACGAGGTTCGAGCAACATTTCTTCCACTAAGTGCATGGTGGCTTTAAAATTTCGAGACAAGGTGTTACCCGAAATTACAATGGCTTCTCTGCCGGCATTTATGTTGATGGAAGCTCCGAGCACATTGATGGCCTCTTCTAATTCTTCCGGCGTTTTGTTTGCCGTGCCGCGTGTCATTAATTCTGCCACTAAATTCGAAACTCCGATTTTATCCGGCTGTTCGAGGAGAAGTCCTCCTTTTAAACGAAGCTGAAATTGCACTAAAGGGAGTTCGTTGTTGGTCATCCCGTGAACCGGAATTCCATTTTCGGTGCTCATTTCCCAGACATCCGGAACGGCGATTTCGGGCGACTCACCATAAGGTGGCTCAACCGATCGATCAAAACTTGAGGGCGTACGTTCGTATTCGGTCTCATCCGGAAGCACGAAATTTTCATCGGCACCACTTTCCGCAATTACTTCTTCAACCACATCTGCAGGTTCAGATTCTGCTAACATCAAATCTACCTGACCGCGAGGCACAAAACTGGTAGCGATAAAATCTTTCCCCTTTATGTATTGATTGTACACACGCATCACATCTTCCTGAGTAACGGCCAAGGTTTGTTGGATGTCTTCGTTGATGTAACCCGGATCCCCCGCAAAAATATTGTATTGCGCTAAGTTGAAGGCTTTGCCGAGTACACTCGAAAGCCCGTTATAAAATTGAGTTTCAATGCCGGCTTTAATTCGATTCAGATCTTCTTCGGTAAAGCCATCCGTTTCGAAGCGATCGAAGGCTTCTTCAACGGCTGAGTGAACTTCGTTTAAATCGGTCCCCGGAAAAGCTCTGGCGATCAGAGCAATTTCTCCGGCAATCTCAGAAGTATTGCTGAAAAAGAAGGCGCCCGAGGCTAGCTGTTTCTCATCCACCAGAACTTTAGTTAAAGGAGCTTTTTTACCGGTTGCCATAAGCTCTGCGAGGATATCCAGGGCATAAGAGTCTTCATGGTAGATATCTACACCCGGCCAAACCATGCGTAACTCAGGCAGTCGGGCAAAGTTATCTTCGTAATATAATTTTTTAGTTTCTGATAACGTCGCAGGTCGATCTTCGAGCGGAGTAATTTCCTCCCCTCGAGGAATTTCATCGAAATATTTATGAATCCATTCTTTGGCTTGTTCGAAGTCGAAATCTCCTGCAATTACCAGGGTGGCGTTATTTGGGACATACCATTTATTGTAGAAATCCTTTACATCGGCAAGCGTGGCATTTTGTAAATCTTCGAGCGACCCGATTACCTGCCAGTTATATGGATGGCTTTCCGGATACATATTTTTGCCGACCACATAGTTCACATGCCCATATGGGCGATTATCCACTCCCTGCCGTTTTTCGTTTTTTACAACCTGCTTTTCTTTGGCTACAGTGGCTTCGGTCACCGTGTTGATAAAAAAGCCCAATTTGTCGGCTTCCGCCCAAATCATTTTTTCGAGGGCATCATTTGGTACCGTTTGGAAATAATTGGTTCTGTCTCTTGATGTCGATCCGTTCGCACCAGATCCACCAATACGGCTACTCATCGCATCCAGTCCGCCTTCTCCGAGATTCTCTGAATTCAGAAAAAGTAAGTGTTCAAATAAATGAGCAAACCCGGTTTTACCCTCTAATTCCCGCGCAGATCCTACATGAAAAGTAAGCGCAACTGCAACCACCGGATCAGATTTGTCTTCATGGAAAATAACTTCCAATCCATTATCCAAGGTGAATTTTTCGAAATCAACAGAAAATTCCTGAGAATAAATATTGGTAGAAACGAAAAGCGTGCATGCTAGAATGAAAAAATTGTACCGTAATGATTTCATAAACGAAGTATTGATGATTGTTTGATGGTAATGTACGCCAAGCAACGGCATCATATTGTTAAAAAAATTGGATTTCATCGATCAACGCCCGTAATTGGGAATTACAAATGGCACGATATTTGTATATTAAAATATGATTAAGGTTGGCAACATAATTCTATCAGACGACATCGCGACCAAAAAGTTCTCTTGCGACACTCCAAAATGCAAGGGCGCTTGTTGTGTAGTGGGGGATGCCGGTGCTCCGGTATCACGGGAGGAAATTCCAGTGTTACATAAAGCATACCGTGAACTTAAAGAAGAACTCAGGCCGGAATCTATCGAGGTTGCCGAGCGGGATGGCGTTGTAATCGGGACAAAAGATAAAGGGTATGAGCTTGCATGTGTTGGTGGCGCTGAGTGCATTTTTGTGAATTATGATGAGCAAGATGTTGCTTTCTGTACCATCCAAAAAGCCTATTTCGAAGGTAGATTTGGTTGGGAAAAGCCAATAAGTTGTCACCTTTATCCGGTACGACTAAAGAAAATTTCCGGATTTGAATATGCCAACTTCGAGTATGTGCCAACCTTGTGTTCGGCGGCATGTGAGAAAGGAGAAAAAGAAGGGACCTATTTATCTGAATTCCTTGAAACTCCCTTTGTTCGAAGATATGGTCAGGAGTGGTACGATGAGTTTTTAGCGGCTTGTGAATACGTGAGATCGAGTGCCGATGATTAGTAACAGACAAGGCATAGGGCAACGATTACAGCAGGGGATGCAGCAGAAGCTGTCACCTCAGCAATTGCAGTATATCAAATTGTTGCAGTTAAATACCATTGCTTTGGAGCAACGCATCAAAGAAGAAATTGAGCTGAATCCGATTCTGGAAGAAGGTGATACTATTGAGGCAAACGAAGAGTTCGAAACGGAGCTGACATCCACAGAAAACGAGGAATCTGAGGATGGCATAGAAAGTTTAGATGAGCATGAAGTAGATTGGGACGAGTTTAGCGAAAACACGGATTACGATGGAGAAACCTACTCCACGCCGGTTAATCCCGATATTGAAGAATGGCGGGACTTGCCAAACCGCTATGAAGTTACCCTGCTCGAGAAATTAGAAGATCAGGTTTCGCTGTTAGACCTGAACGAAGAAGAAGAACTTATAGCCGCACAGATTTTAGGATCGCTGGATGAGGATGGATATTTCCGCCGCGAGTTAATTGCTGTGGCTGATAATATCACCTTTAATCATGGGGTGTTTATCGAAGAAGACGATGTGGAAGAAGTGCGAAAACGAATCCAATTGCTTGATCCGATTGGAATTGCTTCCCGTGATTTGCAGGATTGTTTGCTGGTTCAACTTCAGCATGCCGATGAGGAAATACCGGGTAGAAATTTGGCAATTCGCGTAGTTCGGGATGCTTGGAAAGCTTTTGAGAAAAAGCACTTTAATAAACTTATCCAAAAGTTTAATACCGATGAAGAAGCGCTGAAAGAGGCATTTGAGGCTATTCGCAGGATGGATCCACGTCCCGGTGCGGTAAGCGATGGAATGGAGGACACCCAAAATTATATTGAACCGGACTTCGAAGTGTACTGGAGAGGGGCGGATCAAACGGCGAGTGGTAAAGGGGAATTTGTGATTTCATTGAATCAGCGAAATGCACCTCAACTAAGAATTTCTCCGGAATACACCCAAATGTGGGAAGATATCAAGAAGAAAAAATCTCAACCTGATGCTCAAACGCAGCAGTTTATGCGCACTAAAATCGATTCTGCTAACTGGTTTATCGAGTCGATTCGCCAGCGCCAGAATACGCTCATGAATGTAATGAAGACTATTGTTGCACTGCAGGAAGATTTTTTCACTTTTGGGGATGGGTTGAAGCCAATGATCTTAAAAGATGTGGCTGAACGTATTGGGATGGACATTTCCACCATATCACGTGTCGTTAACGGGAAGTATGTGCAAACTAATTTTGGAGTTTTTGAGCTCAAGTATTTTTTCAACGAAGGCTTAACAACCGAAAGTGGGGAAGAAGTGAGTAACAGGGAAGTGAAGAATATCCTGCAAACCATTATTGATGGAGAGGATAAAAGAAATCCACTCAGCGATCAGGCCCTCGCTGATTTGCTAAATGAAAAAGGATATAACATTGCCCGCCGTACGGTTAGTAAATACCGGGAACAGCTAAACGAGCCGGTAGCCCGATTACGTAAGCAGATTATTTAAGGAAGTATTAGTAGTCACTCCGGTCTTGATACTGAAACAAGTTCAGCACAGGAACCGGAATCTGTGGGGTGTGTCAAGAATAGAGACGATATAACGACTAATAAATTGTGAGGATTAGTTCGAATTCCCCAATTAGCTTTTCCCTTACCGGAATTCCCTTTTCATACATCGACTGTTGAGCTTCCAGATATTCAGCTCTTCCTTCTTCCGTTTCGATTTTTATGGGCTCCAGTCCCTGATCTGCTAAATCATAAGGGCTGGCTTTCATGTCAATTTCGCGAGCTTCACAGGCTAATTTAAAAGCAGCAAAAACCGAATCCGAAGAAACCCACGGGAAGCCTTTAAATGCCCATTTGTATAAATCCATGTTGGAATGAATGCAACCGGGTTGTTCCATTTCAGAAAATGTTTCTCTGGAAAGTTCATTCTTATTTAAGGGAACAGCTTCGGGGGTAAAGAATCGAAATGCATCGAAATGCGTGCAAACTAAAGGTCGGGATTCTACAAATTCAGTGAGCTCTTTCGATTCCATCCGAAGGGGAACCTGACCATGTCTGATTTCTTCTGATTTATACACCATCGCCCATTCATGCATCCCAAAACATCCGAATGATGGTCGTTTTTCCCTGGTGTTTTTCAATAACTGATGAATCCATTTGAACGATTTCATTCGTTTTTCGGGGATAGAATCTGGCTGCAGATAAGCAAGTTGATCAGCAATAGTTAACTGTTTGAGAGGAGGTAATTCAGCTGGATCATTAAATTCAAGGGCAGTTCCGATTCCCGGACTCCATTTTTTTAACCAGGATGGACGGAATGGATAGTATTCGAACAAAAAATCCATCACCGGTTGTTTCATGCCTCGACTTCGTTTGTCAAGATAGTCATCGATAAGCAACCCAACATTAGCCTGATGCTCGGCCGATTTCTCGCACCAGTCTTCTAAAGGAAGGGTGGCAGTAATACTTGATGATAGGTGTACTAAATCTTGAGCCATCCTTAAAGATACAGCTTTATGATAGTTTAAATCGAGCTTTTTAGATTCAAATATGACCTAACTGCACGGTATCTACTTATATCACGTATTGAGCAAATCAATCACAGTTTTCATCAGAGCTTCATAATTTAATGGTCTATTATTTTTAAAATTTTTGATCATGGAAACTATTATTAAAACACCGATCACACACGAGGTTATTGAAAAGGCATATGATTATGCCGAGTTCAGTGCCCTCACTGAACAATTATTTGCAGAGGGAAAAACCACCAACGATGATAACTCTGAAGGTATGCTTGATTATACCAAGCTGAATATCTCCAGGACGCGACGCATCGATAAAAAAGGAGTTATTTCTGAAGCTACAGCAGAGGTAATTCGCTCAATTGAAGCCAAACAAATCTGGTTTGTAATTACAGAAGGGTGGTGCGGAGATTCAGCTCAATTATTGCCATACATTAACAAAATGGCCGAGTTGAATGAGCTCGTAGAATTAAAAATAATTCTTAGAGACGAGTTTCCGGAAATCATGGATGCGTATCTCACCAATGGAGTGAGTCGATCTATTCCTAAAATGGTCGTATTAGA
Organism: Balneolaceae bacterium; assembly: GCA_965249965.1. Taxonomy (GTDB): domain Bacteria; phylum Bacteroidota; class Rhodothermia; order Balneolales; family Balneolaceae; genus HXMU1420-13. Next base: position 3,196,997 of record OZ252262.1, on the reverse strand, counting down.
TGAGGATCTTAAAGCAATCGCAGAGTGGGGACCTCGCCCGGAAGCCGTGCAGGAAAAATTTGTAGAAGAAAAGGACAATCCTGATATAGGTATGTCGAAAGCCAAACAAAATATGCACACGTTGTATGCCAGGGATAAAGGGGCGCTGATTCAGGAAGAATTCAGAGTGCTTTTTAGCTCGTAAACAAAAAAGGCAGCTCAGCGCTGCCTTAATTTTTTATTTGATGAGGGTCATTGTTCGCGATTTAACAAAAGGTGACCCACCCGCTGAAGGCATTGCTTCAATGCGATAAATATAGGTACCACTAGCAATTGAACTTGCATCAAAATTGATGGAATAACTGCCAGCTGTCATTTGCTGGGCATCATATAACTTGGCTACTTCCCGCCCTTGAATATCGAATACAGTAAACGTTACCGAAGAATTTGAAGGAATCGAAAACTCGATATTTGTAGAAGGATTAAAAGGATTAGGGAAATTTTGAGTCAATTTGAAATCAGCAGGATTATCATCAATCGCTTCGATTTCGTTTGAAACTCCTACACCCATTTTTGCAGCAAACAAGCCACGACCATGAGTACCAATGGCAAGTATTTGATCGCTTCGACGGTAATCCAGGTCTGAAACAATTACACTTCCTATTTTATCCTCAGCTGCTCTCGTCCAAACGGTAGAGTTACCATCGAGCTGTTCAGTGTAGAATAATCCCACACTTGTACCAACAAAATAAACGGTTCCAGCTTCGTTGGTTGGAACTACGGCCGCTGATCTAATGGAAGGACCGTTTTCGCCTTCCAGATTCCCGCCAATCTCCGTCCAGTCGTCCCCGGCATTTGAACTATAAAAAATGCTCTTCACATCATAATTCGACATCACCACAATTAGTTCGTCGCCATTATCCGGGTTCACGGCGATATTATTCACAAAAGAACCGGGAGATGCATTATCAATTGTGATTGCAACTTCACCATCTGTGGCGTCTATATCATCGAGTCTTTTGATGACAGGTAATTGAAGGGTCTCGTTATCGCTGTCGTCTGATCCTGCAAAATAAAGCCTATTGGAAGGATTATTGGTTGAAAAAGCCATCGCAGTGATTTCATGGATCGCTGTTCCTGTGCCTACGTTATCCAGTCGGGTCCAACCATCGGTGATTCCATCCGGTTCACTGGTGTTTTTAGGGATAGTCAAAAGCTGATCATTTCTCCATAAGCGATCAAAATCAGCATAAAACATATAGTTTTCGTTGCTTGGATTTACAACATAAGGATGAATAAACTGCCGGTTAGCAGCATTGATCGGGGTTATATAAGAAAACGAACCACCAAGATTAGTGCCGGAATATTCGCGTTCTAAAAGTGCGCCATTTTGTGCAGCGAATACGGCATAGTTGGAGCCTATATAGAGATTTCCACCATCACCAGAATATCCGTCTACCGAGTTCGAAGGTGAACTTTCGGTATCAAACAAGAAATATGGACTTCCATTATCCTGCGTTCCTCCACCAATTCGGGGATCATCATCGCCAGGGTGAATGGAAACCGAATAGAATTGGGTGACATTATATCCATCATCGATATCTTCCCACAGAACTGAACTTGCGAGAATATTATCGGTAAAACTTAAACCGCCATCATGGGCACTGATGGCTTTATTGGAGCCATTCGGGTAAAAAATCAGATTATGTTGATCAGGATGGTGTTGCGGATATTGGCTGATATTATTTGCGATATCGTATCCGCCAACCCAGTATTTGGGTGCTTCTGCGATATCTGTGAAATCACCATCTTTAGGTGGAATACTCAGAAATCCATCGGTTGATCGGAAGAGATTTGTGCCACCGAGGAATACGATATTCGAATTTGATGGGTGTACCTTGCAAACAAGATTATATCCACCTTGAGGATCAAGATCGCCAACCGGATCTCCAAAATTAGGGATTCCGTTAGAACGATTGTTGGTGAGTACATTATTTGGATCGCTGATATCAAAGTAATGTAGATCAAGCCCGGTTGCTCCGGCACCTGTTTCAGAAAGTATGTAGAAGATATCCGGATCAGATTTTGAAGTCCCAATCACACTACGATCTGCATTATTTGGAAAAGATGCGGGTGTGATATCTAGCCAACTATCACCATCATCAGTTGAAATATAAACCCCGGGATCGAATGTTTGATTGATTCCACCAAATGGTCCCGAAAGCACAACAATAACAGTCCCATTATCTGCAACTGCCACTTCCGACCAAATATGTTCGTACGAGTTACCGCCAACTACACGAAATGCCGACTCAAGTTGGTTGGTGGATCGATAGACTGAAAATCCATTTGTTGAAAAGAAAATACTGCCTGTTGTTGGACTGATTTCCATATTGGTCATAAAATCGAATCTGGAATTGAAATCAATATCCGAGTCTTCCGTATTGGCTATCTGCGACCATGTTTCCCCATTATCATTTGAAAAGAAAATTCCGTTTCCGAAGTAAAATGCTCCGGTAGCAGAAGGGGAGCTTCCCACAAATTCTCCACCGGTAACGTAATACCAGTTATCAGGATTTATTGGGTCTTGCACTAAATCCATAACCCCAAGAAAAGAGTTGATATCGGTTTTCTTTGTCCAGGTCTGGCCGCCGTTTGTAGATTTCCAAATCCCACCGGTTACGCCACCTGCCAGTAAAATATCACTATCACGAGAGTCCATCGCCAATGCTCTGGTTCGTCCGCCTACATCATTTGGACCAATTTCAGATATCTCGAAAGGAGGGTTTGACGATTTTAATCTGGCTGGAAGAGCTTTCTCCATTTCCTCTACAAATGCACGCTCTTTTTCATGAATACGAGCTGGAATCTCTCCCGTTTCCGGGTTTTTTAATAAGCGCAGAAAATATGCTGCACGATCTTTCTGGGTAGTTTCCCGATCGGTACTAAATGCACTTTCGTCAAATTGAGAATCCGAATTTTCAATTTTTACCGTTAAATCGGTTGGTTGATCATAACCGAAGTAAAACACTCCAAGTCCAACAAATACAAATACCGCTATTGATGCTAATCTAACTTTCATCTTATTAACCCTTTATTAATCGTAAATTTCTGTGATCGTCCACGTTGTTTTTGATTGATTCATACTTGAAGCCTGCATTCGTAGCAGCGTCTCAAATGTATCTCCATATTCGTAGGAATCAATTTGAGTCATAACCGATTCATGCACATTCACCTCAATGGTATCATTTACTAGAATTCGACTCGCCGATGAACCATACCCAATAATTCGAAGTACTTTTACTTCAGCTGCATCTCCATCTAAGGAAATTAATTCGATTTCTACTCGCGCAGAACCTACCGGTATAGGTTCGGCAAGTTCAAGATTGGAATTATCAAGTGTTAATTCTTTGTTTTTATTAGTAGCACACCCAACTAAAAAAACTAATAAAAATACCCCTATTAAAACGAAGCGAAACTTCATGCCAGATTGGTTAGTTAGTAAAAAATGAATTCACAATATGGTAAATTAAACTTTCTGAATCACTTGAAAATTGCTCAAAGCGTATAAATTGATGTTTAGCATAGATCGTTTTAAAAGTTCCATAGCACAAACCAGCGATGCTCCCCTTGGATTGGAAATCGATAGCGCAGCGGGAATTTATCTGTACACGGTTCAGGGGCAACAATTTATTGATTTTATTTCAGGGATTGCGGTTAGTAGCTTAGGGCATAGGCATCCTGCTGTTGTTAAGGCAATAAAGGATCAGGTTGATCGGCATTTGCATGTAATGGTGTATGGCGAGTTCATTCAAAAGCCACAATTGGAATTTGCTGAACTCTTAACAGCTCAACTTCCCGAGCATCTGGAGCAAGTATATTTTGTAAATAGTGGCACCGAAGCCAATGAAGGAGCATTAAAGCTTGCCAAAAAATATACCGGACGCAGTAAACTAGTGGCTTTTAGGAACAGCTACCACGGAGATACGCACGGGTCGTTATCTGTGACAGGTAGAGACGTGTATCGGGATCCCTATTTACCTCTTTTGCCGGATGTCCACTTCCTCGATTTCAATGATTTTGAGGGATTAGACACTATTGATGAAAAAACGGCAGCCGTAATACTCGAGCCCATTCAAGGGGAGGGTGGAATTATCCCGTCGGAATGGAAATGGTTAGTGGAAGTTAGAAATCGATGTAATGAAGCAGGTGCCCTCCTAATTTATGATGAAATCCAATCAGGCTTTGGTCGCACAGGAAAACTCTTTGCGTTTCAACATTACAATATTTGCCCCGATATATTAAGTGTGGCAAAAGCGATGGCTGGTGGGATGCCGATGGGAGCATTTATTTCCAGCCAAAAGATTTTTGAAACCTTCATGTATAATCCACCACTTAATCATGTGACAACTTTTGGTGGTCATCCGGTTTCGTGTGCAGCAGCATATGCAACCCTCACAGAATTGTTACAAGGAGATTATCTGGAGAGAGCGGGTGTAATCGAAGAGCAAACGAAAAAGAAATTACAAGGTGACGGAATCATAGAAGTACGGGGAGTAGGAGCAATGTTGGGTTTGCAGTTAGAGTCCCGAGCGTTAACTCAAGCTGTGGTTGAAGACTGTTTTGATCAGGGCATTTTATTAGGATGGACCCTTCATTCAAATACCTTAATTCGGTTGGCTCCTCCTCTTATCATTTCAGATGAAGACTTAGATCATGTGCTTGATACTATTTTAAAGAGCATAAAAAAACACCAATAACATGCTGCAATCAATAAATCCTACTACCAATGAATTGATCGGTGAATATGAAGAACACACTTTTGAAGATGTGGATGCTTTCATTCATCAGGCGGTTGAGGCTCAACAGACTTGGGAGAAAACGGAATTCAGTGAACGGTCAGAGCTACTTAAAACTTTATCAGAACTTCTTGAAAAGAACAAAGATCAACTAACAAAATTAACGGCCCTTGAAATGGGAAAGCCATTAGCACAAGGTAGAAGTGAAGTTGAAAAATGTGCATGGTTGTGTTCTTTTTATGCCGAGAAAGCGGAAAGGTTCTTAAAAGATGAATTCGTTCAAACAGACGCTTCAAAAAGCTATGTAACTTTCCAACCGATGGGTGTGATTTTATCCATCATGCCATGGAATTTCCCATTCTGGCAGGTACTGCGATTTTCAGCTCCGGCGCTGATGGCAGGAAATGCTGTGATTTTGAAACATTCGGAAAATACTTCGGCCTGTGCTTTATCAATCGAGAAACTTGTACACAATGCGGGATTCCCAAAAGAGCTTTTTCGAACTATCCTGGTAGATAAAGAAAATATGAAACCCATTGTTCAGCATGATGGAATTTCTGCTGTCACACTCACCGGTAGTACCAGAGCCGGGAAAGCGGTAGCATCGCAAGCTGGAGAAAAACTAAAAAAAACGGTACTGGAATTAGGGGGGAGCGATCCCTATCTAATTCTTGAAGATGCTGATCTCGATTTGGCAGCTATGATTTGTGTTAATTCGAGATTACTAAACAGTGGCCAAACGTGTGTTTCGGCAAAGCGTTTTATTGTGGTTGAGCCTGTATACGAAGAGTTTTTAAATCTAATCAAAACAAAACTTCAAGAACGAACAGTTGGAAATCCACAGGAAGAAGGTGTAAACGTTGGGCCACTTGCGAGGTTAGACTTACGCGAAGAACTTCACCGACAGGTTAAGGAAAGTATTGCAGCGGGAGCTGTTGCAGAGTTTGGATGTGAAATCCCAGAGGGGCCAGGTGCGTTTTATCCGGTTTCTTTGCTTACAAATGTGGGACCGGGAATGCCAGCTTATGAGGAAGAACTTTTCGGCCCGGTAGCTGCTGTTATAAGAGTAGAAAATGAGAAAGAAGCAATTCGAGTTGCTAATGATACCAATTACGGACTTGGTGCTGCAGTGTTTTCAAAAGATGAAGAGCGTGCTGAAAAAATCGCAGCTGAGAAATTACAAGCTGGATGTTGTTTCGTGAATACCTTAGTTAAGTCGGATCCAAGAATGCCGTTTGGAGGAATCAAAGACTCGGGATATGGTCGGGAACTTGGTCTATATGGAATTCGTGAGTTTGTGAATGTGAAGACGGTCTGGGTTGAGTGATAAACTTAATCTTCAAGCGTTTCTAACTCTTCGTCAATTAACGCAATCAACTTTTCTGAATTTTCTAATCCATCGTCCATAACTAAACGAACATACCAGTATAGCTGATTTTTCAGACTTTTTAAGAAATAGTGATACTCTTGATCCCGTTTTAGTTGTTCATAATTAATCGGAGTCATCGTTTTCTGAGATTGAATCTCTAAATAATCAGGGTCATCCCAGGTATTACCCCACATTTCATTAAATCGGGTATTAAAAATTTCTTTTCCGGCATGTCCTATAATATCGGCATATCGGTTCATACGCACGTCAAAGGTTCGTTTAGCAAACGAATAATAAGTTATTATTGCACTTTTTAGACTGTCGTTTGAAATGATATTCAAGTCACTGGAAGTCATCGAAGCAAAGACTTCCTGATCAATCTTAGGCGACCATAAAGAAGTAGTCATGCGAAAATGATGTCTTAATGAATCATGAAAAGCCAGATCTTCTTCCATGTGTTCCAGCAGAATATAAATGGATTTATCAGCTCCATCGAAGAAGCGTTTATATCGATTGAATTCTTCAAAATCTCCTTGGATACTCATTTTAAAATTTTGAAGCATCTTAATTTCTTCCTGTTGCTGCTTATTTAGTTCGTTCCAGTTGTTGATTTGCAAAGCAATCAGAATACCGATCACTACCAGCACGATTTCTCCAATTGCATAGATCAAATATTTGGTGAATTTATTCTCCGTAAGTAAACGGCGGCGGATTTTTCGGAAGAACTTGATCATAGAGAAGTAGAATCTTTTAATTAGTTACCAAGTGCGATTAAATGCATATCAATTTGAATAATAAGATCCTCCACTAAGTCCCGGTTTTCTTCATATTCATTCTGCATGTACTGCCTAAATGTGATATTCATTTTTATAACCTCATAGAATTCTTCATCCTTAAGAAACTGATCATAATCTCTAGGCGATCCGCTTTCCCAAAGCCTTTCTATGGTTAAATGTTTTAAAACCTGAGGGTATAAATAATCCCACTGATAGCGATCATCGAGATTTTTTTCAAGGTTTTCGAGATACTTATATCTGTTTTCGTAAAGATAGGATAAGTCATTTCGTAGCTTATCATCTGAAATTAAATCTAACCCAATGGATTTGAGATTTTCCCAAGTTGAGGTATTTTCAGATAATTGAAAATTTCCAAACATTCCACCAAAATAGATATCTAAAGTGTCGCTATATGGGGTCTTTTGCTCCCATATGTTCTTTAAAACAAGGTTAATTTCAGTGCGTCTTTTATTATGTGTGGTGTTAAAATTTAGATCAGAGAGATCATCACTCAAATTGGCACGCATTTCTTTAAGTAATAAACTCTCTTTATTTCGAGCAGAATGTTCTTCATTCCAGTTGTTGATTTGCAAAGCAATCAGAATACCGATCACTACCAGAACGATTTCTCCAATTGCATAGATCAAATATTTAGTGAATTTACTCTCCGTAAGTAAACGCTGACGGATTTTTCGAAAGAATTTGATCATGGTTTAGAAATTTATGCAAACTAAAGAATGGCGTAAATATTACGTAAAATATTCACGAACCCACGCTTTAACCTGATTATCCGTCATACTATCGGCAATTTCAACTCCTTTGAGCTTATAATCTAAATCTTTGTGATATAGAGCGATTTCTTCAGCCAGCCTTTGACCTGTTTGTGCAGGTCCAAAGATTATTAATGCATCAAGGTGTGGGAGAAGATCGATGATTTTGTCGAAGTACGTTTTTATTTGGTGTTTCTCTCTTTCGAGAAACTTACTGTCCTGAACTACATCTTGTGGACCGCCCTTCAGTTTTGTTCCACTGCCACCTTTAGGATGAAATTCTTCCACATTTGATTCTACAGAGACTAGTTGTTCATCTCTTTTTTCGATTACTACGATTTTTGCCACTCTTTTGTCAATCCAGATTCCTGCTTTCATTCTCTTCTCCCAATTTTTTAAATGACTGATTTAGAAGAAATGAATAGAATTCACCTCATAACTGAATATTCATCTAAAATGTGAATTGTTGATAAAGTACTAACCTAAAATGATGAGGAGGTAAGAGAACAGATGAAATGTTGAAACAGATCTTGATTGTGAAAGTAAGTTATTTCAATTTTCGCTTTTTCATTTCCTTATTAAGTACTTGATATTTTTTTGGTTTTTTCAAGAATATATAGATCAAAAACAAAGGTATTAACGTGATAAAGCCCAAAGCGTTTGAAGCAATGCTAAATAATATTATCCCAATTAAGAACCCAATGAAAAAGGCATCTATAAAAGGAGAAGGCTTCATATTTTCAGCTACTTTCAGTAATTCTTCGTCGGATAATTGCGCTAGTTCTTGTTCATTCATGTTCTCTTAATTTTCATGTGATTTAGCTGGCAGCTTTCCTTTTAATCAAATTCCGGAAATCCATCCCCCATCCACAGGTAAAGAAACTCCAGTGATATAACTTGCTCGTTCGCTGGCTAGAAATGTAACAGCAGCAGCAAATTCCTTTGGTTGACCTATGCGTCCCAATGGAATTTCATGAGTAATTTCTTTTAGAGCTGGATTTTTTTCCATCAGGCTTTCCAGCCGTTCGGTTTGAGTGTAGCCGGGCATTACATTATTTACGGTAATATTATCAGATCCCAATTCGAGCGACAGTGTTTTCACCAAGCCAACGATCGCTGTACGAACCGAATTTGAAAGTACAAGTCCTGCTACCGGTTGTTTTACAGCTTGCGAAGTAATCGTGATGATGCGTCCCCATTTTTTTGCTTTCATATCAGGTAGCACACCACGAATCATACCAACGGTACTTTCCAGCAGTAATTTGTAGGCATTTTCCCAGGCTTCATCATTATGATCCTCAAAAGTACCAAAGGGTGGTCCACCGGAATTTGTAACCAGGATATCTATGGAGCCCATTGTTTTTTTGACCTCAGTTAAAATATGTGCTCGACCTTCCTTCGTGGATACATCACCTGCGGCAAACCCTACCACATTATTAGTTAGTGCACTTATTTCCCCGGCAGTTGCTCTTAAATCTACCTCTGTTCTGCTACATAGAAAAACATTTGCACCTTCTTTTGCCAGTTCAGTTGCCACGGCTTTACCCAGCCCTTTACTAGATGCCATAATGAGGGCATTTTTACCTTTTATTCCTAAATCCATGGTTATTTTTTTAGATAATCGTCGGTGCCGTCAAGCCAGTCGGTTCGCGGAGGTGCCCAGGTATCGGTTTCTTCAACATCGCCAATCATCAAGGCTTTATGAGGCAGATTTCCAGGAATAATGACTGAGTCACCGGGATGTAAGTCAAGGGGTTCGGCATCTTCAGATTCAAACCAAAAACGGATTGTGCCTTTTTGAACCTGAGTGATCTGTTCATTTTCATGACTGTGCATTGGTACCACAAATCCATCTTTAAACTTCATTCGAGCGATCATGATTTTATCCCCATAAATCATTTTCCGCTTCATTTTTTCGTTTACTTGTTCTTCGGGGACATCATCCCAATTTATTTTTTGGATCATAGCATTGTAAGCTTAAAATTTTCAGTATTTGGCAGGTGTTCCTGCTGGTGGTAAGGATTGATCGATAAACTCTCTTAAATGCTGATTCGAAAGTTCCAGATCTTCATAGCGCAAATACATCATATGACCACTTCTGTAGCCTTCAAAATGAAGCCGATCCTTCATTTTGCCTGATGGGTCGAGGTGCCACATTGAATATTTCGCATCGTAATAAGTTGTTGCACCATCATAATATCCTGCCTGAAACAGAACATGCATGTAAGGATTCATAGCCATAGCACTTCGGAGGTTTTCACCCGTATTGTCGCCTGAACGATCCCATGGGCGAACAGGACCAAACATATTGTATTTGATGTCCGTCACATAGTTAAGCTCGTTTTTGAAATAGTAATTAATTGCAGGTGTGAATGAATGGAGCCAGGAAGTTAGCTCAGAATTGAAATCAGGGCGAACACCGGCATCATTTCGGTCTAGGCCTTTATACCGAGAGTCGAGCCGACCTACGGTGTTTCCTTCATGTCTAAGCAAATCTTTCCAGAAAAAAGAGGTGGGTACATCTAGATTATGTTGGCGGATTACCAATTCATCCAAACCGGAATATTTACTGAACATTTGAACCGCAGAACTAAATTCTTCTTCAGTGGCCCAAGCACCTTTTGCCATGACAGGAATCAAGGTATTCTGCGTATAGTTTTCTGACAACTCAAGCACTTCAAGTAAATCCATCGCTTGAAGTTCGTCATCAAGTTGGCCGTGATACCAAGCTGCTGCCGTGTAATATGGTAATCGATTTGCAGCTTTAACCGGGCCGTCTCTATCTATGGCAAGATCGGTTGGAGAAACTAAAATAACTCCATTAAGATACATCCAGTGACGATTTTGAAGTTCAAGTGCTAACCCGGAAACCCGAGTAGTTCCATAACTTTCACCAATTAAATATTTAGGAGAATTCCATCTGTTAGATCGTGTTACAAAGGTGTTGATCCATTCTGCCAAATATTCAATGTCAGCTTCCACTCCAAAGAATGTTTCTCTTTCAACTTCCATATCAAGTATTCTAGAGTAGCCGGTATTAACCGGGTTCACAAAAACTATATCTGCTTTATCAAGAATCGAAAAGGGATTGTCTTTCACGCCATAGGGTTGAATCGGAAATCCTTCATCGTCGATTTTTAGAATTCGTGGTCCCGTATAAGCAAGGTGCATCCAAACAGAGGCAGAACCGGGACCTCCATTAAATGAAATAATTAATGGTCGGCGGTCGATATCATCAATATCTTCGCGCTGATAATAAGTGTAGAAGAGAGTAGCGATTGGTTTTCCGTGTTCATCCCACACAGGTTGGGTACCGGCAGTTGCTGTATAGTCAAAGCGGTCTCCCAAGATGTTTGCGCTGTGAGTTGTGGTAATCGAGCTTTCTGCTTCGATAAATCGTTCTTGCGCAAAAAGTAATGTGGAACAAATCCCTAGAGTTAGAATAGAAAGAGCAAATTTTTTCATACAAACCTCATGTTATGTTAGAGGTTGTATTTACCGAAAACGCGGGAGTATTTCTGTAAAAAGTAGTAGTTCGGGAACATAAAACTCTGGCTAAAAAATCTATATTTTAATGGGTAAACAGTTATCAATTCGATATTTTTCCAGAATCAGAGAGTTTAAAACCATCTACAGTAAAAGCCGTATGAAATTTTCTTTACGATCGAACGCAATTTTATTTGTTCTACTAAGTGCCCTTCTATTCACCGCATGTGGTAAAGATGGTGGAGGATCAACAGGAATTGGAATGGAATTGATTGAAGCTACAACTGAACTTCCAGCAAAAGTACGATTGTTTTTTCAAGTGGATTTAGGTGAGGAAGGGAACTTTCGTGCACTGAATGAAGGTGATTTTGAGATCTATGAAAACAATTCTTTGATTTCGTCGCTCGAAAGTCAGGCTAAAGTTCAAAATGAAACAGGGTCTTATCTTTTTAGTTCAATTCTCTTACTTGATTTAAGTGGAAGTGTATTAGACGGACCAGATTTAAATAGAGTGAAAGATGCTGCGGTTAATTATATCGAAAATGTACTTCCGACATCATCAGCAGACGACTATGGCTCTAAAGAATTGGCAGTCTATTGGTTTGATGGGGAAGAAAATATCCATTCGCTAACTCCATTTACGATAGATCGGTCAGCTTTAATCGATTCTATTCGCGCAATCGACTCATCCATAAGCGACGACAACTCTACGAATCTAAATGGTGCAGTTATTCAAGGTTTATTTGAGCTAGAAGCGCGAGTAACCGAGCGGAATCAAGACCCGAGAGTATCTACAGCAGGAATGCTGGTATTATTTTCTGATGGTGCAGATCAAGCAGGGCGCGCAACCGCAGACATGGCTTTATCTGCTGTTTCATCTTTAAGTGATCAATATTCGGTGTTTACGATTGGATTAGGTGATGAAATTGATGAATCGTTTTTGATCAGAGTGGGGCGGGAAGGATTTGAGTCTGCCTTTAATTCATTTGACCTCAATCAGGCTTTTTTGAAAGCAGCCGAGGTTGTCGGTAATACTGCAAACAGCTATATCGTGCTAGAATACTGTTCACCAAAACGATCAGGCGATCATAGAATTGAACTTCGCGCCGTTGTTGATGATCGCGTTGGAAAGCTTGTAACAGAGTTTAATGCTACCGGATTTACTGGTGGATGTAGTATTCAATAAGAAAGCCGTAGAACTTTCAAAAAAAGCCAACACATTTCTGCATTGGCTTTCATGAATGCAGAAATTATCTACAGTTTCATAGCTTCTTCTACGAGTTTCGCTTGCTCGGCGTCATGCATCGCTTTTTGACCAGCAGCCGGAGATGCTGAAGCCTGTCGGCCAGCATAAATTAACCGCTGGCCATCCCCAAATTCTTCCATAAATCGGGTAGCAACAAAAGTCCATGCACCCATATTCTTGGGTTCTTCCTGGCACCAAATAATTTCCTTCACAGTTGGCATGGAAGACAGATACTCTTTTACATCGTTGTCCGGGAATGGATAAATCTGTTCTAGTCGAGCAACAGCTACATTTTCAATGTTATTGTCTTGCTGATATTTGAGTAAGTCGTAGTAAACTTTTCCAGTACAAATAACCAATCGCTCTAATTTCTTAGTGTCCTGCATATTTTGATCGGTGATAAAAGGCATGAATCTACCATTTGCTAAATCCTCGGCATTAGAGGTAGCCATTGGGTGACGCAGCAAACTTTTTGGCGACATTAGTACCGTTGGTTTAAACTCTTTTCGAAGAGTTTGCATGCGCAACATGTGAAAGTACTGAGCCGGAGTTGTGAGGTTCATCACATGCATATTATCCTCTGCACATAATTGCAGGAATCTTTCTAAACGTGCTGAAGAATGCTCCGGACCTTGGCCCTCGTATCCATGAGGTAAATTCATTACTAGTGAAGTGGTTTGCCCCCATTTTGCTTCACTAGAAGAAATAAATTGATCAATAATAATTTGAGCACCATTTGCAAAATCACCAAACTGAGCCTCCCAAACTACCAAAGCCTCTTTTTTTGTGGCACTATATCCAAATTCGAATCCCAGTGCTGCATATTCACTTAACAAGCTGTTATGAATATGAAATTTAGCCTGGTCGTCAGTTAGATTATTGAGCGGAGTGAAGGTTTGTAAGGTCTCCGTTCCATGCAATACGGCATGACGATGTGCAAAAGTACCACGTTCAACATCCTGTCCGGTCAATCGAACGGTTCTTCCTTCCTTTAGAAGTGTTCCGAATGCAAGTGCTTCCGCAAATCCCCAATCGATTTTCTTTTCGTTCTTTTGAACTAAGTCAAAACGTTTTGCAAGCTGGCGCAAGAGTTTTGGGTTTGCATCAAAATCTGTTGGTACTGTGTTAATTTTTAACGCAATATCATTTAGCTCATCGATACTACACGAGGTATCCGGCATTTCATACCATTCATGCTGGTCTTGTTCAATACGATCAAAGTAAGCGTCCTCTTTTCCAAGATTTGGAGCTTGTTTTGCGTCCTCAAAAGCATCATGGAGTAACTTTTCAAACTCGTCGAAGATTGCGTTGGTTTCTTCCTCAGAAAGTTCTCCATTCTTTACCAGGTGCTCAGTATAAAGATCACGAACGGTACTGTGATCATTGATTTCCTTGTATAGTCCTGGCTGAGTAAAAGCAGGTTCATCACCTTCGTTATGCCCATGTTTTCTGTAACCAATCAAATCGATGATCACATCTTTACCGAATTTTTGGCGATACTCAAGCGCCATTTGTATAGCATGAACCGCAGCCTCTGGACGATCACCGTTTACGTGGAAAATTGGTGCTAATACAGTTTTAGCAAGATCAGAGGCATATTCCGTTGATCTACCGTCTTTCGGAAGTGTGGTAAATCCAATTTGATTATTGATTATTACATGAATGGTACCACCAGTATTGTAACCTTCGAGCTGGGAAAGATTAAGTGTTTCTGCAACCACACCCTGACCAGCAAAGGCCGCATCACCATGCATTAATACAGGTAAAATTCTTTTTTGAGCGTCTTCTTTTTCGTGATGATCAATTATCGCGCGGCATGCACCTTCAACTACGGGATTAACGGCTTCGAGGTGAGACGGATTTGGCATAAGCTCGATAGCAACTTCGGCGCCATTTTCTGCTTTGTGCGTTCCTCGTGCACCCAGGTGATATTTCACATCCCCAGAACCTTGAATGGTACTAGGATCTACGTTTCCTTCAAATTCGGCAAATACGCGGTGATATGGTTTGTTCATGATATTCACGAGCATATTCAATCGGCCACGGTGCGCCATACCCATGAAAATTTTCTCGATTTCCTTTTTACTGGCACTCTCAAGTAAAAAGTGAACCATTGGAATTAAGGTGTCGTTACCTTCCAGCGAAAAACGTTTGTGGCCAATGTACTTTTTATGCAAAAACTCCTCGAAAGCCATCGCCTGATTAAGCTTATGGAGTATCTGTTTTTTATCGTTTAAAGATAAATCCGGATCATTACCTGTCGACTCCATCTTTTCGCGCAACCAACGGCGTTCTTCCAAGTCCAACAGGTGCATATATTCTGCGCCAATACTTTCGCAATAAGTGTCGCGCAGTTTTTTAATGATATTTCTGAGGGTAGCCTTTTTTTGATCCGGGAAAAGCATACCGCAGTAAAACTCTCGGTCTAAATCCCAAAGGGAGAGACCATAATATTCAAGATCAAGTTCAGGATTATGACCTGGTTCTTTTTCAAGAGGATCAATATTTGCTAATACATGTCCGCGCATGCGGTACATGTTGATCAATCGCCAGACACCAATTGTTCTGCGATCTTCCGTAACAGATTTGCCGGTTCCTGCACCAAACGTTCCAGAGAATTGATCTTCTCCATACGGAATTGGCTCGTAAGGAATTTCTAAATCCGTGAAAATATCCATCCAAAAATTAGAATGGCCGGTAAGCAGATGGCTCACTTTCTGCAAAAAAGATCCCGATTCAGCGCCCTGAATAATTCGGTGATCGTAGGTGCATGTCATGGTCATAACTTTGCTGATGCCCAGATGATTAAGCACATCTTTAGACATTGCCTGGTATTCTGCCGGATAATCAATTGCACCGGTAGCAATGATCGAACCCTGACCTTCCATTAATCGAGGTACGGAAGATACGGTGCCAAGTGTGCCTGGGTTTGTAATGCTTATTGTTGTACCCTGGAAATCATCAATTTGTAGTTTCCCATTTCTGGCTTTGTCAACTAAATCAGCAAAAGCATATAAGAACTCTTTAAAGTTCATTTTATCTACGCCTTTGATATTCGGAACTACCAAGTTTCGCGTACCATCTTTATTTGGCAGATCAACAGCTATCCCTAGATTTACCTGATCAGGAATAACTTGAAAATGATTTTTACCATCAAAATGGTAGGTATTATTGATCGATGGGAATTCTTTTAGCGCTTGAATTACTGCCCAGCAAATGAAGTGAGTGAAAGAAGCTTTTGGTTGGTGACGTTTTACTAAATGGCGGTTAATGATTGTACGATCTTCAATCATCATTTTAACCGGGAGAACACGAAGTGAAGTTGCTGTTGGCACCTCCAGACTTTGGTCCATATTCTCAACAATTTTTGTCGCAACCCCTTTTATTTTTTTTAGTTCAGCATTCTTTGGTGCTTCAGCTATCACCTTGCCTTTTGCTGGGATGGTCACTTGTTTTGCTGTTGCAACATCCCCATTTGTAGCTGGTTGAACTGGTACCGGCGCCTCTTTCTGAACCGTTTGTGTTCCGGTAATTTCATCAAAATAAGCTTGCCAATGAGTAGGTACAGAATCTGGATTAGCCTTGTATTGTTCAAATAGTTCTTCTACAAGTGCTGAATTAGGCCCAAATAAGGCTTCAAGTGATTTCAAAGGATAAACCTCAGTTAATTTTTAAATCGATTAAAAAGGATGAATTGAATTTCGGGAGAAAGTGAGACTTCTTAAATACTGATTTCTTGCTGTGAAAGCGATTTTAAAGGTACGTAGTTACGTTTAAAAAAACATATTTATCCATTTAGGTAACAAATGTTAAAGGTGATCGATTCTTATCCATTTTACTTTAAAAGGCGTGCATCAAACCATATATTCAACTCTTGAAAAAAAATAGGAAAATTCAGCATGAGTGATACCCCATCTAAGATGAATACAGGCGCAGAGAATATTAATTGGGATTTGAGCGATTTATATACTTCGAGTGAAGATCCCCAGCTTGCCAAAGACAAAGTAGAAATTTTAAAACAAGCCGATCATTTTGCCTCTAAATATAAGGGTCGTGTTGCTGATTTAAACGTCTCTGAATTCAAAAAAATGTTGCAAGAATACGAAGCGCTGCAAGACAAGGGGGGGAAGATTGGATCATTCGCTTATTTGCAATGGAGTACAAATACGACAAATCCTGATTTTGGGAAGTTAGTTCAGGAATCCAACGAATTAGGATCAGAGTTGAGCCAAAAACTGGTATTCTTGGATGTCGAGTGGCTTCAGGTATCGGAAGATGACGCACATAAAATGATTGATGCCCCGGAATTGCAATTCTACAAGCATTATCTGGAATCATCGAGACGCTATAAAAACCATGTTCTGAAAGAGGAACAGGAGCAAATCTTATCAGCGAAAAGTGTAACCGGCAGAAGTGCCTGGATTCGTTTTTTTGATGAGACATTGGGACAAGCTAAATTTGAACTGGATGGCAATGAATATTCTGAACAGGAAGTTCTTAGCAAATTACATGATAGTGATCGAAAGTTAAGAGTACGCGCCCACGCCTCCTTAACCAAAAAATTTAAAGAATTGGCGCATCCGCTCACTTATGTCTTTAATACCCTGTTAGCGGATAAAAGTACTAATGATAAATTGCGAGAGTATCCAAGTTGGATTTCCTCAAGAAATCTCGCAAACGAAACAGATGATACTACTGTAAATGCCCTGGTTGATGCCGTAACGGGAAATTATTCGGTGGTACAACGCTACTACAAGTTGAAATCGAGATTACTTGGACTTAAAGAAATGTTCGATTACGACCGATATGCGCCGATTATAAAAAACGAAGCGACTATTTCCTGGGAAGAAGCCAAAAAAATGGTGTTAGAATCCTATACAGACTTCCACCCCGAGATGGGAAGAATTACGCAGGAATTTTTTGATAAAAATTGGATAGATGCAGCCATAAAGCCGGGTAAACGAGGTGGAGCTTATTCTGCAAGCACCGTGCCTTCGGTTCACCCTTATGTTTTTATGAATTTTGATGGGAAAATCCGTGACGTACAAACACTGGCACATGAGTTGGGGCATGGAGTACATCAGTACTTAAGCCGACAACAAGGGCCGCTTCAAGCAGGAACTCCATTAACTACTGCTGAGACTGCCTCTGTATTTGGCGAGATGTTAGTATTTCAAAACCTGCTAAAAGAGCTTTCTGATCCGAAGGAAAAACTGGCTCTGATTATTGGTAAAATTGATGATACCATTGCTACCGTTTTCAGGCAGATTTCCATGAATCGATTCGAAAATGCCATGCATACCGCAAGGAGAAAGGAAGGCGAGCTTACAACCGAACGGTTCTCAGAGTTATGGATGGATCAACAAAAAGCCTTGTATGGTGATTCAGTTACGCTAACCGAGGAGTATGGAATTTGGTGGAGTTATATTCCTCATTTCTTGCATACCCCGGGCTATGTGTACGCCTATGCATTCGGAGAATTACTAGTTTTAGCATTATATGAAGAATACACTCAGCGACCGGAAGGTTTCGCTGATCGATATATGGAATTATTAAGTGCCGGTGGCTCGGAATGGCCCCATGATTTAGTAGCTAAAATGGGCTTGGATATCCGTGATCCGGAATTCTGGAATAATGGATTGACAGCTTTCGAAAAGATGGTGAAAGAAGCAGAAGAACTTGCTGCTAACTAGAAATTGGTGTAGTACAAATTCCGACATCTATGTCTGAATTCTTTAGTACATTCCGCTGGTTAATGAGCATTGCTCACTATTGAATAATTAAATTTAGGAATATCATCTAGAAGATGTCCTTCGATCGACAAGAAAAAGCACTTCGGGAATTTAAGCAGATTATGACCGACCTGGTTCATTTACTGCGAACCTCAACTCGGGTAAAACTCGCTTACATGTGTTGGGTAAATCATGCACGCCAGCAGTTTGTTTGGGAAAGTAACAGCACCAATCTCCCTAATGTTATGTTCAAAGACCGAGTAGCTTTTGAGCATCATTTTCTAAACGACTATAAAGAAACCAATGAGATTGTTCAGCTTAAAATTGGGGAAGACATCGCAAAAGGTAAGTTGGGGCATTATTTCGATTTTGTAAATGCCAAGCATATGCTCATTATGCCTTTCATTAATAAAGGTGAAACCGTTGCCTTAACAGTTTTAGAATCGGAAGATGAAATAGTTGTAAGAGAGATCAACGATCAGTTGCACGCTTACAATAACGCGATGGTTAATGTTTTGGATACCTATTTGGAAGTAGTTGACCTCCACGAACAGCAAAAAGAGTGGGAGGACTATGAGCAATCATTAAATACCCTTGATTACCGGTTGCATCGCGTTGAGTTATTATCCAAAATGTTGGAGGAAATGCAGCTTTTTCTACCTAATGGAGGCGCTTGTTTGGTGGTGCCAACTATGGATGGTTGGAGCAATGTGCTTACGTCTAAGTTTGCTAAAAATGCGCCTATTTTAGGATTGATGATGGAAGATAAATCGGTTGCTTACGATGCCATTGAAAAAGGTGAGCCCATTTTTAACATGCATTTTAATAGCAATCCAAAGCTTATCTCCAGCAAAGAAGGCTATAGGGAAGGGGCAAGTTTTGCTATCCCTTTAATGATTCACGATCGTAGACAGGCTGTTGTAATCACTTACGATACGGACCCGCTTTCTTACAAGGAATCGACCAAGCACAAGCTTGCAAATTTAGTTCGAATTGCCTCATTAGCCATTCAATCAGTGGTGAAAAAGTCGGGTATGACTCAAGAGCTTCTCACGGAAAATTATGGGGCACTTATGACCGAGATGTGGGAAGCATCACTAGATAACGAAATTAAGAAGACACAATCTGGTAAAAATGAACCTACCTGGTTTGGTTTAATTACGCCTGATGATTTATCCACGCTAAGAACAAAACATCGATTGGAAGAACTACAGCGGATCCAAAAGGATTTTGTGTCCTTCCTTAATCCGGCGAAGCATGGGATTCCGGGATATATCGGTTTCAATTCTGATTATGTATATGCATTTATCATTCAAAGTAATCAGGAAAATGCGGTTAATGAATGGATGGATAAAGTTCGAACGAAGCTAGCTCACGGGTTGAAGTTATCCGCAGGTGGCACACTTGATGTTAGTTTCAAAGCAGGATTTACCAAATTAGTCAGCTCTGATGAAAATGCCTATCAGGTGCTCACAAAAGCAAAAAAAGCGCTCAGTGAGGTAGTAAAAAACGAGGAGTTAGAACTCTTCGAAGCGTGATGGGAAATTGCTATCTCATAATCATCGACGGGCTCGGAGTCGGCGCTCAGGAAGATGCTCATTTGTATGGTGATGAAGGCTCGAACACACTTGGAAATGTAAGCGAAGAAACGGGCGTTTTGTTACCAAATCTTGGTAAAATGGGGATTGGGAATATCAACCCGGTTAAAACTATCCCGAATGAACCAAATCCTAGTGCAGCATTCGGAAAGATGCGAGAAGTTTCAGGAGGGAAAGATTCAACAACTGGTCATTGGGAAATTGCGGGTGTTCAACTTGAAGAACCTTTTCCAACCTACCCGAATGGCTTTCCACAAGATGTAATAAACGCCTTTTGCAATGGTATCGGCGTGGAATCTGCATACTGTAATCTGCCATATTCAGGGACAGATGTAATACGAGAATTTGGCGAGCAACATTTAAAAACAGGCAATCCTATTGTTTATACATCAGCGGATTCAGTATTTCAAGTTGCTACGCATGATGCGGTGACACCCGTTAAGAAGTTACATGAGTGGTGTGATTTCGCTCGAAACGAAGTATGTGTTGGTGAACATGAAGTCGGGAGAGTAATCGCCCGACCATTTACTGGTGAACCGGGCGCTTTCTATCGATTGACCAACGATAGGAAGGATTTCTCGGCTATTCCTCCCAAAAATAATGTGGTACAAGCAACTGCAGATGCTGGGATTCGCACTTTCTCGATTGGTAAAATCATTGACTTATTTGCCGGTAAAGGTTTTTCTGATTCAAGAAAAACAAAAAATAATGCAGAAGGAATTCAGATTTTACTCGAGACCATGAATGAGGTAGAAAACACTTTTGTTTTTGTGAATTTGATTGATACAGATCAATTATTTGGGCATCGACTCGATCCAGATGGATTTGCAGGTAGTCTCAAAGAATTTGATGATGCCCTCCCATCCATCTTAGCCAAAGTAAAAAAAGATGATCTGTTAATCGTTACCGGAGATCACGGAAATGATCCATGTTCAACATCTACCGACCATTCCAGAGAATTTGTACCATTGTTGGTTTACCCGTCGGAAGTGGCACAACAAGTCGATTTAGGAACCCGAGAAACTTTCGCGGATATTGCCGCAAGTGTTGCCGATTTCTTTAGCCTAAAATTCGAATGTAAGGGTAAAAGTTTTATTCAATCTTGATAAAAAGATTCAACAAGATTTAATCAAATAATAAATGGAAGAATCCGTATATTTGAAAGATTATATATTCAGATGGCGTGCAGTTGCCCATGAAGCTTAGAAATACGGTTGCAACCATTCAGCTTAACACTATTCACTGCACCTGAGTCGCGTATACGCAAATATTCACTAAAACATATTCACTGTGGCAAAAAGTTCAGGAATTTCGACTCGTGAATCGGAATCTTTAGATCGTTATTTACACGAGATCGGTAAAGAAAAACTCATTACTCCAGACGATGAAGTACGTCTGGCGAAAGAGATTCAGAAAGGAAGTCAGAGAGCACTTGAAGATTTAACGAAAGCAAATTTACGTTTCGTAGTATCTGTAGCGAAACAATATCAAAATCAAGGTTTATCACTCGGTGACTTGATAAATGAAGGGAACTTAGGTTTGATCAAAGCTGCGAAACGTTTTGATGAAACTCGTGGATTCAAATTTATTTCATACGCTGTTTGGTGGATTCGTCAGTCGATTCTACAGGCACTTGCTGAGCAAAGCAGGATTGTTCGTTTACCATTGAACCGTGTTGGTGCACTTAACAAAATCGGTAAAGAACTCTCTAAGCTCGAACAAGAATACGAGCGACTTCCTTCCGCTCATGAATTGGCGGAAAGTCTTGAGATGACGGTTGGCGAAGTTGCAGACACATTAAAGATTTCTGGCCGCCACTTATCGATGGATGCACCATTTGCTCAAGGGGAGGATAACAGACTCCTTGACGTTCTTGAGAACGAAGAAATCCCTAATCCGGATTTCGAGTTAATGGGCGAATCGTTAAAAGTGGAAATCGAACGAGCGCTATCAAAACTGACAAAACGAGAAGCTGAAGTAATTCGACTTTATTTTGGAATAGGTCGCGAGCATTCTCTTACTTTAGAAGAGATTGGTGAGCGTTTTGATCTAACACGTGAGCGTGTTCGTCAGATAAAAGAAAAAGCATTAAGAAAGTTGCGTCATCATAATCGAAGTGCTGCTTTAAGAGTTTACTTGGGATAATTAGTTATCCCATCCGGAACCAAGACCCCGATCATGAATTGATCGGGGTTTTTTTGTTTTATAATTCGAATGTAAACCCAAACATTACAGAAAATCCTTCGCTTGGGATATTGCCAATGCTTGTATGTGTATTGTAATATTGATCAGTGATATTTCTAAAATTTAATGAAGTGATAAATCTTTCAGAGCTCCACGATTTACTAATACTTGCATGAAGAATGGCATAACCGCTTGTTTGGTCCTCGATCGAGCTTATAGTAGCAATTCGATGTTGTGTTGTAGCCCACTCCACAGTAAGCATAGTTGAAAAACCGCCGACTTGATAATTAATCATCGAATTACCATTTAACGGTGGAATAAGAGGTAAAGGCTCATCTAAACTAAGATTTTGAGCATACACAAAAGCCACTCGGTGATCTAATGAAAAATTAGTCCCAATTCGCTGAATACTCCTTAATTCACCACCAGTAAATATTGCATTTCCAACATTTGTGTACCTCTTAAATTGCAGACCTTGAGGAGCACTGTTGTTATATAACGTACCATCAATGTAATTTCGATAATATCGTGCAAATGCAGAGACTGAAATAGAAAATGCATTGCGGTCTAATAGTAGCGATAATTCTCCGTTCAGTGCATGTTCATTCTTCAACCATGGATTACCATCGTAAAAGAAACCATCCACATAATTGTACACGTAGTGTCCGTATTGTTCGATGTGATTCCCTGCACGCGATGAATAAACGAAAGAATTCGTGAGGCTCAATTCATCAGAAAGCATTAACAGTAAGGAAGTTGAAATGGAAGGAAGTAATTGAACTCGTTCATCAATTTCTTGTTGGTAAAGTCCTTGAAACAGATCTTTATAGCTATCATTACCTGATTGTACAGATACAAACTGGAGGTTTTGCTCGATATTCAAATTTACTCGATTTGATATCATCCAATTATGAGAAAGGCCAATGGATAAGTTATTTGTATTAATATCATTCAGATTATATATGTACATGTCTGCAATGTCTGGAAGTATGCTGATCATCTCCATATCACCAAAAGAAGTAGATCGATACCCATTTATAAACCATTCAAATTGTCGATTACCTGTGCGAACTAATCCCTGTGTATTGAATCCAAATGTTTTGGTTTCCCCATACATGGGCATATTCATATCTCGCATAACCAATCGTTGGCTTACATCACGGTCGAAATCATCCATTGTATGTCGAATTAAATTGGCATAAGCGGCAATACTTCGCAAAGTAAGCGAGGCATCATTATCACGGAAGTTCACTTGAACCCTGATTATGTCGGCCAATGCAGATGATGCATCCATGAGTAAGGCGGGGTAGCCTACATCATATGCCTTATCGGTAATGTAATTGGTCTCTATTTGTATTTGGTTTGATAATTTAGCCAGCAAGGATAGGTTAAGATTCCATTTCTCAAATTGTGTGTTATCAATGGTAATATTATTGCCAGCTACCAACTGATCGGCCTTACGGTAACTTCCTGACATACGATAAGAAAGGTTGTTTTTAAAGTTGCTACCACTAGTATTTATCCTAAATAAATACATATTATTTGGCGCCTTATAATTCGATTCAAATTCTAATTCCTGTGAATTGAATGAAGCTTTCTCAGTCTGCATGTTTATAGTAGCAAAACCATTGCCATTCTTTGCAACAGAAGCACCGTTCTTGTCGACATTTAGGCTGGCGAGGTTATTCACTTCCACATAGGATGTGATCGGATCCATTTTATCCACACAAGCTTTGAAAACTGCCATTCCATCTATCATCACATTCAAACGTTGATCGGATTGCCCACGTATAGATGGCTCCCAGGCAAATGCTCCTCGCTGAATCATCGACATTCCATCCACTGATGCAAGATAATCATCCATGCTGATGTCAGAGCTTTCATGTCTGTATTGATGCACACTCAATTCTTGTTCAGATTCCCCATTAATCACAATTTCTTGTTCAAACTCAACTATAATTGGACTAAGTAAGATTGGATATTGCGCGTCCAACTTCGATACCAATAATAATTTATAGCCTAGTGCATGGATCATAATTGGATAATCTACAGTAAGCGTATCTACGGTAAAAAATCCATCTGAATCACTAACTGCGAACACCGAATGATCGCCAGACATAATATGAGCTCCCGCAACCGGACGTTGGGTTTTCTCTTCTATGAGTTGAATCGATACCCTCTGGGCAAAGCCAGAGGATATCGACATTACGAACAACACTAAAAAGCATACAATATGTAACTTAAATGTCATTGCTCTGGCCATTATTTTGCCTGAACGTTATACTCGAAGACAACATCAGGGAGCGTGTCGTTTTGGGCGGTAACAATTGAAACTGTGGTTGTCCACGTGCCGCTCATACTATACGTGATATTGCTCATGTATTTGCCTTCAGCATTTACTTCCGGTTCGGTATATGAGGTGCTATGACCTTGACCCGAACCCATATCCATGTATGGATATATAGTAATAGATGCATCAGTCAACATTGGAAAACTCATCATACTTTCACGTTTGTAAAGCATGAAAGAAACATCGTTGCTACCATTTTTTGGCGCTTTTGGTGAATTCCAACATATAAAATACATCTGATCGTCGGAGCCTTTAACGCTGGTTAAATGCCATGAAGAATCAACTCTAATGTCGATAGTGCCTGAATATTCTTCTTCATTCATGGTAATAAAGTTTATCCGGATGCTCCAGGAACCCATTTCCCCACTTGCCATAATGAACGTGGCATCATTCGTGTAGTATGATGGAAACTCGTTATGTAGCACGGGTTCTGTAAATGGGGTAGAGTGCATCATCATGCCCATGTCCATCATGGGAGTGATTTGAAAAGATCTCAAATCAATCGATTTCCCATCTTTTTTGATTGACCAATACACGGTGTTTCCACCTGTTATAAAAGTTTCTGTACTGAATAACTCGACGGTATAACCATCGATTTGGGTAGAACCAATAAGATCGAAATCCGGCTCTGTAGTAGATTGTGTTGAATCGCAATTGTATAAAATTGATACAAATAGAGCGATAGCAATAGCCTTTAGGCTTTGTTTAAAGTGTGTCATTGGTTTATGAAATTAAGTCTAAGTTTCTACTAGAAGTTGAAAATCAGACTAAAGGGGGTGGGCGATCTAAACCAATTTTGAATCCAGGAGGGACTTTGGGTGAGGGAAGTTCAGAATATGTATGACTATTCTGTTCTGGAGTTGGTGATATTAATTGAAAAAGAATAAATGACCGATTATCCCATTTAATTAACGTAGTATCGTGTACAAGGTCTTTAACATTCATGTCTAGAATGCAATCCATAGGTCCATGATGTTCATAATTGGGCATCATTTGGTCATCATTATGGTGACATACACAAATTTTCTGGCCTTCGGATACCTCACAATAACAGAACATTTTCTCGCATTGATCATCGTTGTGTTGCATTTCATGAAGAGCGATTGAGCTTAACATCATGCCTATGTACCCAAAGCTATTCCATGCAATAACTATAGTGAGTAAAAGTGAGGTAACATTGCGATATGTGTATTTCAGACTCATTAGTCTTAAAATCAAATTACATTATGAAGTTACTATGAAGGTTTAAAATAAAAAAGTGAGAAAATGTTGGGAATTGTAAATTATAAAATTCTATATTAAGACTAATTAGTCTTTAATAAATACCCATGTTACTTTCTAGCAAATGTCAATATGCATTAAGAGCGGCCATTTATCTGGCAAATCATCAAAATGAAGGGTTAATTTCGATACGGGAAATTTCTGAGAAGCTGGATATTTCTTTTCATTTCTTAACTAAAATCTTGCAGAATTTCACCAACGAAAAATTGATAGAGTCCCAAAAAGGTCCTAAGGGTGGAGTTAAATTAACTTTAAAAGGGCTAAACATGCGCCTTTATGACTTAGTTGAGATTATTGATGGGGTATCTACTTTTCATGAATGTGTACTTGGCCTTCCAGGTTGTGGTCAATTACAACCATGTGCATTGCATGAAGAATGGGGAGCGAAAAGGGAAGATTTAAAAAATATGCTGCAGGAAATAACACTGGAAAAAATAGCAGACAACGATTCAGTAATTTTTAGATTAACCAATAATTAAATCAGGAATTGAAAAAAAATTCACATTTCATTCATAAATAAAAGATAAAATAGTCTTAAATCTTAATAAGGTATAATTATGAAATCATATCACTTTATCACACATGTACTTCTAATGTTTTTAGTGGCAACCTTTGCTTGTGCAGAAAAGGCAGAAACTGGGGGTAGTGAGGCCACGGATGCTCAAGCAGAAACTGCTGACCCAAATGACTGGACAACAAACAAAGGGGTAGGTCCAATTACAGAAATTTCACTTAGTGATGTAATTGATGATGCCTTAGTTGAAGAGGGACAATCAATTTTTACGAATAAATGCTCAGCCTGCCATAAGCCCAATAAAAAATATATAGGGCCAGCTATGGCGGGTATTCTGGATAGAAGAACTCCGGAGTGGACCATGAATATGATTTTAAATCCAATGAAAATGGTGCAAGAAGATCCAATCGCTAAGGATTTATTGATGGAGTACAATGGTACACCTATGGCTAATCAGAATTTAACAGAAGAAGAGGCGCGTGCTGTACTTGAATATTTTAGAACACTTAAATCGGAATAATATGAAAACACGAACAACACTAATCATAACGATGATGCTGCTTTTAATGGCGTGCACATCGAATAACAATCAATCTTCGAGTAATCTTCCGAATAATACCCCACTCGGGCAGGCTTCGGTTGTAGATGAGGACTCAGATCCTAACATCTTACAGGTAGCGATAGGCTCAGCAGATCACTCTACACTGGTTGCGGCTGTTCAGGCTGCAGAAATTGAACATGTGCTGGTTAATGCAGGGCCTCTAACTGTTTTTGCTCCTGTTAATTCAGCGTTTGATGCCCTTCCAGCAGGTACTGTGGAAGATTTATTAAAGCCAGAAAACAAAGGAACACTCGCTGGCATTCTTACAAAACATGCAGCACCGGGTTCATATAACCTAGAAGGGTTGAGAAAAGAAGCGGAACGTGGTCGCAAATTATACATGGCAGACGGTTCCTATCTAGAAATTACGCTAGATGGCGATGATATCTATGTGGAAGGTGCGAAAGTTGTAGCGAGTATCCAGACTTCAAATGGCATCGTGAATGTAGTTGACAAAGTAATTTTATAACAAAAATTGAATCAATAAATAGGAAAAACAATGAAACTGATGCGGTACATATTAATAACAGGACTTGTGTTCTCATTTGCCTTTAGCGCATGCATGAGTAGCAACAACGATGGAGCCTTAGGCGGAAGCGCGGCTGAACGCGTCTATGTTGCACCAGGTGAACAAGACGAGTTTTATGCATTTTTATCTGGGGGATATAGCGGAAACCTAACGGTTTATGGACTTCCTTCTGGTAGAATGTTAAAAGAAATTCCGGTTTTTTCACAATTCCCAACCTCGGGATATGGATACTCGGAAGAAACAAAACCAATGTTTAATACCTCTCACGGCTTTATCCCTTGGGACGATTTACATCACCCTGACATCTCACAAACTAATGGTGAGCTTGATGGACGCTGGATTTTCACTAATGCGAATAATACGCCTCGTATTGCTCGTATCAGTTTGGAAACTTTCGAAACCGAGGAAATTATTGAGATTCCGAACTCGGCAGGTAATCACAGTTCTTCGTTTATCACCGAAAATACCGAATATGTAGTTGCTGGAACTCGCTTTTCTGTTCCGGTTCCACAACGCGATATGTCTATTGATGAATACAAAGGCAACTTTAAAGGAGCTATAAGTTTTGTGAAAGTGGATGAAGAAACTGGTGGTATGGATTTATCTTTCCAAGTAATGTTACCAGGTTTTAACTACGATTTAGCTCGTCCCGGTCGTGGGAAATCTCATGGATGGTTTTTCTTCACAACTTATAATACCGAAGAAGCAAATACACTTCTAGAAGTAAACGCATCGCAAAATGATAAGGATTTCATCGCTGCTATAAACTGGAAGCTAGCTGAAGAATACTTAGCTCAAGGAAAATACACTACCATGCAAACTGAGTATGCGCACAATGTATATGATGAGCATACTCATACTGCTACTTCTACTATGAAAAATGAAGTGAAAGTGTTGAACCCCGCTGAATTACCGGGTTTGGTTTATTTCTTACCTACTCCTAAGTCTCCGCATGGTGTAGATGTTGATCCTTCTGGAGAGTACATTGTTGGTGCCGGTAAATTATCTGCTTCGTTAACAGTTCATTCTTTTGATAAAATGATTGATGCAATCGAAAACGAAGACTTTGATGGCGAAGCGTATGGAATACCAATTCTTAATTTCGATAACGTAACTGCCGGACAAGTTCTTTCTGCAGGTCTTGGCCCGTTACATACCGAATTTGATGGACGTGGCAATGCTTATACAACGTTCTTTATTTCTTCAGAAGTTGTGAAGTGGGAACTTGGAACATGGGCTGTAATTGATCGCCAGCCAACTTATTATTCTGTAGGTCACTTAATGATTCCTGGTGGTAACTCTCAAAAACCATTTGGTAAGTATGTTGTTGCGATGAATAAAATCACCAAGGACAGATATCTACCAACTGGGCCGGAAATGGAACACTCTGCGCAGTTATATGATATTAGTGGAGAAAAAATGGAGTTATTGCTCGATTTTCCAACACATGGTGAGCCCCACTACGCAGCAGGTGCACCTGCCAGCTTGATTGCACCTAGATCGAAAAAATTCTACGCTTTAGAAGATAATGAACATCCTTATGCCGTAATGAACGAAGGAGAAACTAGCGTAGTGCGTGATGGAAATGTAGTACATGTTAAAATGTCTACCATTCGTAGCCACTTTGCACCTGATAACATTGAGGGTATTAAAGTTGGTGATAAAGTGTACTTCCATATTACAAATCTGGAACAAGACTTTGATGTACCTCATGGTGTGGCCATGATAGGTGCAAACACATCAGAGTTATTAATTATGCCGGGTCAAACAAAAACATTCTTGTGGGAACCTGATAAAGTAGGTGTATGGCCATTCTATTGCACCGACTTCTGTTCAGCATTACATCAAGAAATGCAAGGATATGTTCGTGTATCCCCACGTAATTCCAATATCCGTCTATCGTGGACATTGGATGGTGAGTAACACCAAGCTGGAGCCCAGAATTGGGCTCCTTTTTTTCTTTTTAAAATTTTGAAATAACAGGTTGTTGTGATGAAAAGATCGAAAATTATAATGATATGCGGCTCGCTATTATTGCTTTCATTATTTGTAATGCCGATGTGGAATATCACATTAAAAGCTCCTCAGTACCCTGATTCTATTGGGATGAATATCTGGATCAATAAGATTGTAGATATGAACCCAAATGACATCAAGAATATAAATTTAATGAACCACTACGTTGGGATGGCTGAAATTCCAGAGCACATGAAAGAATTTGATGTATTCCCGATCGTGATTGGATTAATGGCTGCCTTAGGAGTAATAATTGGAATTACCGGCAAGAAAGAATTATATCTAACCTGGTTTGTAGTAATGGTGATTTTGGGGGCCATAGGGATGTACGATTTCTATCTGTGGGAATATGAATACGGCCATAATTTAGATCCAAAAGCAGCAATTAAAATCCCCGGCCAAGGCTATCAACCACCTTTGATCGGTGTGAAAGAAATTTTGAACTTCACGGCTATTTCTAAACCTCTTATGGGCGCTTATTTGTTGTTTCTTGGCATGTTCATGAGTGTGTATGCGTATTGGTATGAAAGAAAACAGGAGAAATTGTCATGAAATCTCATGCGAAACTTATAGTTGTAGTAAGTTTCCTTTTGTTGATCGGATGTAATTCAGGTCCCAAACCAATTATGTATGGAAACGAGAATTGCGAGTATTGCAGCATGACGATTTTGGATGATAAGCATGCCTCAGAAATCGTAACAAAAAAAGGCAAGGTGTATACCTTTGATTCAATCGAATGTATGCTTCGCAGTTTGGAATATCATGAAGCAAATGCTGAATTGATTTTAGTAATGGATTTCAATAATCCTGGTACATTTATTGAAGCAGAAAATGCGGTGTTTTTGATATCACCGGATATTCCAAGCCCTATGGGAGCAAATCTCTCCGCATTTAGTACTACAGAATCTGCATCAAAAACGGGCTTTAGTGGAACAGTTTATACCTGGGATACCATAAGATTTCATATCAATTAGAAAAAACTTTATTCGAGGTAAATCATGTTGAAAAAATGGTTAATAGTTGGATGTACCTCTCTTTTATTCATCAGCACATCGATAAAAGCACAAACGTTGGTCTGTGAATCATGTGCATTTACAAGCATTGTGGAGGCTTTAAATAATTCGATGCCCTACGATACGATAATTGTAAAATCAGGGACGTACCGGGAGCATGATATCCTGATTAACAAACCGCTTACCATAATAGGGGATAGTGCCACAGTGATAGATGGCGAAAAAATTGGGACGATCATAAAAATTCAGGCCGATGACGTTCATATATCATCTATGAAATTAGAACGAGTGGGATTATCTCATACTCAGGAATTTGCTGCGATTCATGTTTCTGATTCCGAAAATTTCACACTCAACAATATTATTGTAGAAGACGCATTTTTCGGATTTTTAATCGAAGGAAGTAAAAATGGCGTGATTACCGGAAATTCTCTTTCTGGTCTGTCTGATATGGAATTTTTCTCGGGTAATGGGATACATGGCTGGAAGAGCAGTAACCTCACTATTACTAATAATCAGATACACAATCTTCGAGATGCTATTTATCTCGAGTTTGTAAATGATTCATTTGTAAGTGAAAATTTAAGTGAGCATAATATTCGTTACGGGCTTCATTTCATGTTTAGTAACAACAACGCCTATCGGAATAATATTTTCCGTGAAAATGGGGCTGGCGTAGCGGTTATGTTTTCCAAATTCATCGAAATGAAAGATAATTTGTTCGAAAATAACTGGGGAACGGCATCTTTCGGTTTATTACTAAAAGAAATATATGACGCTGAAATTGAAGGAAATACTTTCAGCGAAAATACAGTTGCAATTTCTGTAGAAGGATCTACCCGTATTAATTATGTTGGAAACACTTTTGTACAAAATGGCTGGGCGATTAAAATGTCGGGTGGATGCTACAGCAATGCATTCTTCACTAATTCATTCAGTAATAATTCCTTCGATCTGTCCTTTAATTCCCGCCTGAACGACAACCTGTTTTCAGGTAATTACTGGAGTACTTACAACGGCTACGATCTTGATAAAGACGGAATAGGGGATGTGCCGCATCGGCCGGTAAAACTATTCTCATATGTGGTAAACCGAACTCCTGAAAGCATCATTTTACTTCGTAGCATTTTCGTTGATCTGATCAACTTTACAGAAAATGTAACACCAATTTTTACCCCTGTGGATTTAATTGATGAATCCCCACTAATGAAGGCTCCATCATGATTAAATTTGAAGGAATAAAAAAACAATTCGGTGAACTTGAGGTTTTGAAAGGCATCGATTTTGAAGTTGTACCGGGCAGTATTACGGCTGTACTTGGGCCAAATGGTTCAGGAAAAACAACACTGATTAAATCCTTGTTGGGGATGGTTTTCCCGAATGACGGCCACATTTTTTTAGATGGGTATCAGTTAAACGGAAAAGCTACGTATCGAAACAAAATTGGGTATTTACCTCAAATAGCTCGTTTTCCTGAAAATCTCACACCGCGCGAACTTATTACAATGGTAGGTTCTGTTCGGCCGGCTGCTCGAAATGACCAAAAGTTGATTGAGCTCTTTGAATTGGAATCTTATCTCGACAAAAAGCTGGCAAATTTATCCGGTGGAACCCGACAGAAAATAAACCTTGTACTAGCACTGATGTTCGATTCACCGTATTTGATTCTTGATGAACCAACTACCGGGCTCGATCCTAAAGCTCTGCAGGTATTAAAACAGGTACTTTTAGACTACCACAAAGTGGGCAAAACCATCTTGATCACATCTCACATCCTCAGTTTTGTAGAAGAAGTAGCAGATGAAGTTGTATTTCTGCTTGAGGGCAAAATTCAATATCAGGGAAAAGTGGATGCATTGAAGGAAAAAACACAGTCTGATAGCCTGGAAAGCGCAATTGCATTATTAATGGAGTGAGCCATGTTAAACATTATTCGATATACTTTTTATGATTTACTCCGCAGCAGATGGAGCCTTTTCTACATGTTGTTTTTCATGTTTACTGGTTTTACGCTTCTGTTCCTAAGCAATGATTTGGGGAGTGCTATAATCTCGTTAATGAATATTTTATTGATTCTTGCTCCATTAGTTGGAACAATTTTTGGCGTGATTTTCTATTACAATTCCGCTGATTTTACCGAGTTATTACTTGCGCAGCCTATAAAACGCAGTACGATATTTCTTGGCCAACTGTATGGGTTGTGTATCTCGCTAAGTCTTAGTTTACTAATCGGCTTGGGGATTCCATTTTTAATGTATGGGCTCTTAACATCGGCTGTTATTTTTGATTTCCTGATTCTGTTAGTTGATGGTGTGATTCTCACTTTCATATTTGTGGGCTTAGCGTATATCATTGCCTTAAAAAACGACAATAAAGTG
This sequence comes from Balneolaceae bacterium, assembly GCA_965249965.1. Classification (GTDB taxonomy): domain Bacteria; phylum Bacteroidota; class Rhodothermia; order Balneolales; family Balneolaceae; genus HXMU1420-13. Next base: position 3,164,376 of record OZ252262.1, on the reverse strand, counting down.
AAAGGCTTTGGGTATGCACTTTTAATGTGGCTGATTTTCGCCATCATTTATGACGGATTATTATTAATCGTACTTGTACAGTTTCAGGAATACCCTTTGGATTCATTTTCCTTAGGTGCCACTATCTTCAATCCTATAGATCTATCCAGAATTTTAATTCTGCTAAAACTTGATATATCGGCATTGTTGGGCTATACCGGTGCGTTGTATCAAAAGTTTTTTGGAACTCTTTTTGGGGTGATACTATCCTTTGGACTTCTTGCAATTTGGGCAGTTCTCCCAACCGGATTGGTTCTACGTATAGCAACGCGAAAGGATTTCTAAAGCTGAATTTTTACACCATCTTTTCTGGAAGATTCCTGAATAGCTTCTATTATTGCTATGTCTTTCAAGCCTTCTTCACCCGGTACAATTGGAGTAGTATTTTCTATAATTGATAATGCGTCGTTGTCCATTTGCCTGGCTTGTTGATGGGCTGGATCAGCGGCTAAGGTTATGCCGTCGCTTGTAGAACCTTGTACTCCTCGATAAGATTGAAAAGGGCGAAGATTATAAGAGCCATTTTCTGCGTCTATATCCAAATAATTCGTGTTCTTGCCAAAACTGGTTTCGCCATAGGCTATGACACCACTTGGGAACCATAAAGTAAATTCCGTGAATTCGTCCACTTCCGAATACATATCCTCACGTAGAGAATATTGTTTTCCCGAGACCGCGATTGGTTCTTCCTGTGTTGCATATCGGGCTGCATTTAAAGGATACACGCCCATATCGTACATTGCTCCTCCACCAAGCTCTGCAATTGCACGCCAATTATCGCTGGCATGTCTGCCTCTATAACCTGCTCCTGTCTTCACCTCTTTGATGGCACCGTATCTCTGAGTGTTTGCAAACTCAATGATTTTTTGAGTATTCGGCTCGTGTTGCATCCGATAGCCAATGGTGAGTTGTACCTTATTCTGATCGGCAGCAGTGATAATTCCCTGACATTCGGCCACGGTTAAAGCCATAGGTTTTTCACACCATACGTGCTTTCCGGCTTCAGCTGCTATGATCGCAAACTCAGCATGAAGTCCACTTGGGAGTACGATATACACTACATCTATTTCATCGTTATCTGCGATTTGATGCATGTTTTGGTAGTTGTAAACATTTGAATCCGGAATACCGTATTTCTCTTGCCAGACCGGTATTTTTGATGGAGTTCCGGTAACAATCCCTTTCAACTCACAATACTTTGTCATCTGTAAACCGGGCGCCAATAATCCATTGCTATACCTGCCAAGACCAACTAATGCTACACCCAGCTTTTCTTTTTTTCTGGGAAGTATGATACTTGGAAAGCCAAGTGTTGCCGCAAACGATAAAGCGGCTCCGGTTTTCTTTAAAAATTCTTTTCGGTTTAGTATAGAATCCATAACGCGTTTAAAATAGTTTTAAGTCATATCCAAAGCAGAAACAAAAACTGGTTTTTGCATAATTATTTTCCATCGTTCTAAGTCTTCATTAACTGGAAGTTCCTCGTTATCTGAAGCTTCTACAGCATTAGTATTCTCTTCATCATCTGTTTCAGCTAACTCATTGTTTACTTCTTCGTCTTTGCCTTCATCTTCGGATACTGGATTTTCAGTGGATTCTTCAGGTTCTGCGTTTTGCTCGCCTGATTCAGCCTTATTTTTGTCTTCGTTTTCTATAGTTGTTAACACTTCCTCTTTGGTCACAGATTCCTCAACTTCATCCTGTTCAGAATCATTAGGTACAGCATCATCATTATCTTTTGCGGCCTCAACTAATTCTTCATTCTCAGCACCTTTTTTAGCCAGATCTTCATCATCCTCAGAGGTAGGTACTTGGTCAGGTTCAGGCTCAGGTACAGTTAAATCCATATTTATTGGACGTACCATTAAGTCCGCATAAACAGATCCTATTACAGAATAAACAAACCCAAGTTGATTTCCAGACTTCAATTTTTTCATTAAATCAGAGTGCATATCTCCCCAAATCATCCCAAGATGGATGCCAAACAAAGAACAGCAATGCGACATCATTTGCGGAATCAAATATTCGTAACCCGGGCTGTGCCATACGTAATCAAACGCTAGAAATTTTAACGCATCCGGTTCGAAAAGTCGGTTTGTGAGCGGTAAATAGGGAAGTATATCGCGCATCAACCACCCTTCAATACCGGGGTAATCAACAAGCTCCCAATTCACAGGGTTTGCCCGTATCCCACCCACAATTTTACCCTTTTCTCGTTTTACAAAGTAAAAACCTTTCTGAAAAACCTGATCTTCAAAGTAAAAGGAATAATCACCATAGAACTGTTTTAGATGTTCTTTGACTTCATCCTGCTCATGTTCATTGATATTCTGAATACTTTTTTTCTGGCTGGGATTAAATCTACTAAAGAGCAGGGTTTCCACTTTTCGCGCAGGAGTAAAACCCATGGATAAACACAAATTTCGGGAATTAATATTATCAGATTCTACGTAAGCATAAAACGTACCCTGGCGATCGGTTTCTGTAAATGGATGTTCGAAATGATTTGTAATCTCTGCAGCAACTAGTTCTCGAAGTCTTCCGGTTTTTTTATTCTTAGATTTTGAATGTGAAAAAACCCGTCTTTTTTTTGATTTAAAAGGCTGGGCTATGCTAAGGTATCTCACATACAATGTGTGCATTGCATCATCCGAATGAATTACACATCGATTAGCCATTCCTACCGTACCTAACACCCGTTGACTTTTCAATATTTCAATAAACTGGACGTTGGCTTGTGATTTTATACGATCCGCAATTTCATTTTGACGGTAACGCAGCTTACCCTCAGTTCCAAAAACAGTTCTTCTTAAAAGTTGAGCAATTCTCGGAGAACCGTGTTTGCTAACTTTAACGGAAAGTCCACTCAGAGTTGTATTATCATCAGCTTTAGCCATTGAGTAAAAAATAGAGTAAACTGAAATTGAATGAAAAACTTCATCTACTATTTTGCGAGATTAAACGTTAGCTGATGCATATGAAGAAATCCGCACTAACCTTTCTGTTATCGTTAATCATTATTGGTTTGTTAAATGCACAAACCTATCCTTTCAGAACCTACTCAATAGAGGATGGATTGAGTGAATCGGTTGTATATGATATTATTCAAGATAGGGATGGTTATATATGGTTGGCGACCGGCTTTGGGTTAAATAAATTCGATGGATTAGAATTTCAGCAATTTTTTGAAGAACAAGGATTGTTGAATTCTCAAACCAATACGGTCTATGAAGCCAGTGATGGGCGTATTTGGGTGGGAACAATTCAAGGAGCGCAATACATTATTGAAGACAGTGTTTATACCGATCCGAACCTTGAAAGCCTAGAAATGCAAAGTGTGATGAACATATTTGAAGATTCCCAAGGCGGTATGTGGTTTGGTACTGAGTCGAATGGGGTTTGGCATTATTTTGAAAATTCACGAATTGATGTCTACACATCGTCCAATGGATTGAGTGGTAATCAGGTTCGAGATATTACTGAAACAGCAGATGGGGCAATCTGGTTTGCAACCCGAAGCGGCCTTACCAGATTAAAAGATGGAAACTTCGAATCGTTTTATACCCAAGATGGGCTACCTGAAAATCGACTTCGTGATCTGGAACCGGACCCAAGTAATCCAAACATTATTTGGATTGCTAGCCGAAATGGAATTTCGAAATTTGATGGCCAATCCTTTAAAAATTATTCAAGTGAAAACGGCCTGAGAGATCCTAGAGTAAGGGACTTGACATGGATGGAAAACGGCGATCTATGGCTTGCCACCGAAGGGGGAATTAGCAGGTTCAGAAACGAGAATTTTGTGAATTATACCACCGAAGAAGGATTGTCTGCTGAGATTATTTATTCAGCAATCACTGATCGTGAGGGAAATATTTGGTTTGGAACTTTTGGTGGGGGAGCCAGCCTTTTTCTCGGAGCTTATTTCGAAAATTTTGATACCGATTCCGGATTGCCTAATAATTTAGTAACCAGTATTACTCAAGATGTAAATGGCACCTTTTGGATAGGTACATATGGTGGCGGGCTCGTTTCATTTAATGATGAATCATTTACTTATTTATACTCTCAACAAGGCTTACCAGACAATCGGGTGTATACTTTATTCAAAGATTCGAAAGATCGAATTTGGATTGGGATGAGGGACGGACTATCGATATTAGAAAATGGAAGTCTCAATAATTTTTCAGAAAGCAAATTTCCGTTCAGAAAGGTTCGGGGAGTGATGGAAGCGAAGAATGGTGATTTTTGGATTAGTACTTACGACGAAGGTCTAATTCATTTAACAGAGCAAGGTTATCAACAAATTACGACAACAGATGGCTTGCCAAGCAACACGGTAATCGCTACCGTTGAGGCTGAAGATGGTTCCATTTGGATTGCTACTTATGGCGGTGTTGTAAAAATGCAAGACTCAGAAATGGAGGTTTTTGATTTAGATAAAGGTGTTCCAAATATTGGTGTAATGGACATTATTATGGATACTTCTGGCACAATTTGGATATCAACTTTTGGTGGAATCGCCTGGTTCGATGGCGTTCAGTTTGTGGATATAACATTTGAAGATGGGTTGCCAGGCAGAGTGTGTTATTTTATTGAACAAGATGATGACGGGATTTTTTGGGTAGGTACAAATGCAGGAATTGCCCGATTAGATGTACAAAAGTTCTATAGTTCAAATTCAACCAATCAAGATCAAGCCATTCAAATTTTACAACAAGAACAAGGGCTGATTGCCGATGAGGCAAATCTTGGTGCAGTGTATGAAGACCTAAATGGTGATCTATGGTTTGGTACAGTAGATGGAGTTTCCAGATTTCGCCCTGCAGAATACCGTGGAAATCAGGTTGAACCTCGCGTAAAACTAACTGCATTTACGGCATCCGGACGTGAGTATAATTTTGAGCACATCAACTTAAAACACGATCGGGACTTTATCGAAATTGATTTTGCTGCGATTAATTTTACAGCACCTGATTTAGTTGATTATCGTTATAGGATACGCGGGATTGATCCTAATTGGCAATATACCACCGAGCGAGTGGCCAAATATCCGTCGATGCCACCGGGAGATTATACATTTGAAGTACAAGCAAGAAACTCCAGTGGAATTTGGAGTTATAATACAGCTAGCGTCGATTTTGTACTTAATCCACCTTATTGGATGACCTGGTGGTTTATTGGATTTATACTCCTCGTTATTTCAGGAATTATTTATCTCTTTTATCGCAACTACCAGATTTTAAAAATGGTAGATATCGAACGAATGCGCGTACGCATTGCCAGCGATTTACACGACGATGTTGGTGCGAGTTTAACGGAAGTAGCTCTTCAATCCGATTTTTTGCAGGCTAGCAGTATGGACTCAGAATTCAAAAGATCGTTAACTCAAATTGGCCAGCAATGCCGCAAAATAGTAACTGCTTTAGATGATATCGTTTGGTCGATAGATGCCCGAAATGATACTTTAGGAGACCTAACCGATCGTATGCAAGATTATATTTTAAATGTACTAGAGCCTAGAAACTTTGAAGTCATTTACGATTTTGAAGAGTTAAAAATGGATAATAGAATTCCCGTTCCTGTAAAAGAAAATCTATATCTCATTTTCAAAGAAGCGGTGAATAATATCGCTAAATATTCGAATGGGGATAAAGTGGAAATTACCATGTTTTCTAACAACGGAAGTTTCCGCTTTACGGTTCATGATAATGGCACTTCAGGAAAGTCTTCAAAAAAGTCTGGTCATGGATTGCGTAACATGGAAATGCGAGCGAAACGAATGGGTGGCAACGTTGATATTTCGGACGAGAATGGATTTCGGATTATCTTAACTGGTAAACTAACAATGAATTAGAGAGGAACAGCAATGGCAATAGTAGGAATTGTAGAAGACAACAAAAAAATCAGGGATTTAATACAAAGATATCTGGATATGCAGGAAAACATGGATTGTCCTGTTGCTACAGATACCGTAGAAGAAATGTTGGAATTTCTGGAAGAACACCAACACCCGGATGTTCTATTGATGGATATTCAGCTTCCGGGGATGTCAGGAATTAAAGGCATGGAAATTATCAAATCTAAATATCCTGAAATAGACATTATCATGTTGACGGTTTATCACGATTCTCATAAGATTTTTGATTCCCTTAAGGCTGGGGCATCGGGTTATTTATTAAAACATACTTCACTTCCTGAGATTAAAGAGTCTATCGAAAATTTGATGAAGGGAGGCGCCCCGATGTCGCCACAAATTGCCCGAAAGGTAATCACTCATTTTAATGATCAAGCTCCAAAGAAAAACGAGGATAGTATGCTTACTTCCAGGGAGCAGGATATTGTGAATGGGTTGGTTGATGGTTTGAGTTACAAAATGATTGCAGATCGCCTGGATATCTCAATTGATACGGTACGCGCCCACATTCGTAACATCTATAAAAAATTACATGTGAACTCTAAAGCAGAGGTTATTGCAAAATCGCTGAGAGGCGAGATATAACATGGCTAACATCATCATGTGATTTATTTCCGGATGTGAATATTGCATCTTCATTCAGAATCCTAACCAAAGCTTCGTGATCTGCTATGAAAACCCAGCCAAGAGTACTCGGAATTACACTTGCCACACTCATTTTTTTTCTCACCGGTTGTTATACCCAGTTACAGACGTTGGATTATGCAACTTCAGCAAACAACCGAGGAATTCATAGAGATTATAATAGCTGGGGTGATAACAATATAGATCGAAGTAGTGGGGAAGCAGAATCATCTCCAAAAACGACCTCAACTAAAGTGGTACCAAATAAAACCGAGGCAGATGGTGCACTTACCGAAGATGAACTTATCGCTTCAGGTATTTATTATAAAGATTATGCATCGGCAGAATGGTATGCCGAAAATTATGCCGACAAAGTGTATTGGGAAGGATACGAAGACGGATATGACGATGGGTTCGATGAGGCAGAAGAAATAGCCTCTTATCACTATTGGGATGCACATTTCTACAGTTTAAAAAGACTTCATCACCGGCGATTTAACCATTTCAGCCTAAATTATGCATGGCGCGGTCATATCGCATTTAGCTATTACCCCTATTATTACAACGATTATTACTGGTACGGATACAACGCCAGTTATTATTACTGGAGTGGGTATAGGTATCCAATTTGGGGATTCCACGATCCATTCTGGGATCCATGGTTTTATGCTGATTTTGGCTATGGATATTATGGATCACAGTATCGTCCATACATTGCGGTATATAACGATTATCACCGAACAACGCGGTCTAGAAGTGGGCGCCATTACGATGGGCCACGAAGTACAGGATTAGTTAGCCTTGGTAATGGAAATCAAAATGCTGGTGTTACACGCAACAGAGGAGATGATTCGATACAATCGAAAAATTCTGGCAGAACCGTTGCCGGAGTAACAAATACCGGCAGAACCAGAACTAACTCGGGAATTACTACCAGATATACCGGGCGAACATCTACTTCTACATCAACTACAAGAGGTGTTACCCGAACAGTAAGTGATGGGTCGAAAGAAGCCATTAGTACAAATAGATCACGGAGAGAGCAGGCAAGAACGGTTACAGGTTCAAGCTCAAACAGAACGAGATCAACTGGTGTAACTAACCGCAGTAGATCTAACAATAACTCAAATTCTGTTCGCACGAATTCTAATACAAACAGAACAAGATCGACCAATGTCCAAAATAGTAATCGGTCGGGTGGGAATAATCGTTCAGTACGATCAAGTTCAGGTTCCAGATCCAGATCATCCTCTGTACGAAGTAATTCGGGTTCTAACAGAACTAGGTCATCAGGTAACCGATCTTCCTCATCACGCAGTAGATCAAGAAGCGGCGGCAGTAACTAAATAAGAATTCATCAAGGCTATGAAATCAAAGTTCTATTCAACTTTATTGGGATTGGTGTTTCTAACGATACCTGTCCTGGCTCAAGATGGAGCCAATCAAATAAATTACTCTAGTTTGGCACAACAGTTTGTTCAAACCAATTTAAATGGAGATGCAAATGCTACCATTTTACCCTCTGTTGCTATTGCAAATGGATATGGCTCTTTCCTGGATAATCCTGCTTCGATGGCATTGATCAACACTACTTACTTTAATCTGGGTTATTTATCAAATCAGTCAGAAAATACAAACTCATTTAAAGATGTTTCATCCACCATTGATGGGCAGCTGGGTAGATTTAGCAACCTAGGTCTAATCTACTCAGCGCCCACCAATCAAGGTAGTTTGGTTTTTGGTGGCGGATATACCATCAATAATTCAATTAATCGTAAAAATCTGTTGGCGGTAGAGAATAACAGCAGTACCATCACAGATGTATTCAAGGCTTTAAATAGTACCTACAATAGTATCGCTTTTGAGACTTTCGCTATTGATTATGCAGATGTTGAGCAGACTCAACTTGAATCGATTTTCAGGATAGGATTTGATCCTGGTACTTTCCCGGGTATTTATCAAGATGTTGAAATTACTCAGAAAAGTAATGTTGGTGAATTATCACTTTTTGGAGCCACGGAATTCCAGGAAAATCTATTTATTGGGGTTTCGCTTGCGGTAGTCTCTGGAACGCACTCCTATACCCGTGATTTTCTGGAAAGGGATCTTGATAATGTGTATGACGGTGATTTTCTTTTTGCGGATGAAAACGGTTTTAATGGTACTGATGTAGAATCAATTTTATTGAGAGATGAAATAGAATCTGAAATACTAGGTACTAGTATTAGAGCTGGCTTGCTTTATAAACTAACATCATTTCTAAATGTGGGTGCCAGCTATGCGTTGCCAAACACATATTTCATTACAGAAAATTACTACAGTTCTATTCGCACAACGTTTGACGATGCATCTATTAGTGAAGATGATTTTGATGGCGATTTTACCTATGAAGTTCGTCGACCATCCCAATTAAATTTGGGCATTGCAGTTGATGACATTCAAGGATTTTCAGTATCAGGGTCTATAGAATTTATTGACTACCGTGATACAGAAGTGAGTCTCACTACAGATCCCGATTTATCGTTTGAAGAAATTAGTTTATTAAGAGATCAGGAAAGCCTAATCGAGCAAGGCATCAATCAGGATTATAAAAACGTGATGAATATTAAAGCGGGTGCAAAATATCAGACTAAAGCTGGCTATGAACTTAGAACAGGGTTTTCATCACTGCCAGGTAAGAGTAATCGTTTTAGTGCTGATCGTTCGATATTTTCAGGTGGGATAGGGGTGCCATTGTCAGAGAATATCTATCTGGATATCACATCGCAATATTCAAAATGGGATGATCGTTCAATTGTATATGAATATTATGACGACGTGGCTGGTCAAGTGAGAAGTGAATCCATACAAGAAAGTATCTCGCAATTAAATGTATTGATGGGGCTGAAATTTAGATTTTAGTGCTTTTAAATTATCAGAATTGACCCCAACCTCCGTAGTTAGTTTTGAAGAAGAGCCTTTGTGATAGAAGGCTCTTCTTTTTTTATGACCCTTCTTGCCTAAGAATTTCGAGTGGAGGCTTTGAATGGATGCCTCTTGTATTCATTAACCCAATTAAAAGTACCAAGCCTATCAATAAAACAACTTCGGTGAGTAGAATGGTAAAATTGGGGACAAAATCTATATCGAAATATAAATTACCAATCAAAGCACTTGTTCCAACGGATAAGAACAACCCTATAAATGCAGCTAAAATACCCAGGAATGCATATTCAATAATCTGAATTTTTACAACTTGCTGTTGTCTTGCACCCAAAGTTCTTAATAGCACTGATTCTCTGATTCGTTGAAATCGGCTGGTTGCAGCTGACCCCGCTAATACAATTAAACCAGTGATAATGCTGAACAAACCAATAAATTGAATCACGAACGTAACTCGATCTAGAAATTCTCTGATAGTACCTACGATCTGGCCAACATCGATGGCAGAAACATTAGGGTATGCCACTACAATTTCACGCTGTAACTTGATGCTTGCTTCCTGATTCGGGGTATTCAAAGTTGTTGCGAAAAACTGAGGGGCAGGCTCAAGCACCCCTGTTGGAAAAACCACAAAGAAATTAGGCTGCGGAGTCTGCCAATTCACTGTTCGTGTACTGGAAATATAACTCGAGATTGGAATTCCCTGAACATCCCAGATTAGCGTATCACCAATAGAAGCGTTAAGATCTTCCATTAATCCCAATTCCACGGAAATGGGAACAGGGTTATCTAATGATTCTACCGATGATATAAACTCGCCTTCAGATAAAGTTTCCGTTTCTGTTAGAGTATCGCGATATGTTGAACGATACTCGCGATTGAGTGCCCATCTTTCTGCTACGCGATTAGTATCATCAAGAATCTCCTGAACCAGCCTGCCTTGCAAAGATTGTAATCGCATAGTAACAATAGGTACGTTCTGGATTATTTCAAGCCCATTATCTTCAATGATCTGATTTATGCCCTCATTTTGATCGTATTGAATATCAAACATTGCTAAATTTGGGAGCTCATCTTCGCCTTCAAAATTGATAGTTCCAAGTAACATATCCTGGGTTAAGTAGAGAGAACTAATTAATGTGACACCAAGCCCAAAAGTGAGTAGTAATGTACTTGTTTGATTATTTGGCCGATATAAATTGGCTAATCCCTGGCGCCATTCATACTTCCAACCGGAAGGGATAAATTTTCTAGCTCCTTTCATCACGAGTACGGCAAATCCTGCAAGTATCAACAAACAGATAATTAAACCACCAGTAAAAAAGAGGGCAGCTTGTAAATCAAGCAGCATTACCCACGCGTAACTGGTAACCCCGGCAATAACTAATACAGACAGTAAGATTCTTGTAGCCTTACTTAATAGTCCCAATAGATTAACTTGCGCAGAACGGAGTGTGAATAATGGAGAGATTTTTCTTACGGCGAGTAGTGGTATCAGTGCAAAGAGCATCGCAATAAGCACGCCGGTTAAAATTCCGGTAAATACCGATCCCCAGGAAACGAATAAATCGATATCAACAGGAATAAAATCTTGCACTAATACCGGTAAATAAAGCTGTACAAGTGTCCCTGCGATGGCCCCTATTACTGAGCCAACAAACCCCATCGAAACTGCCTGAATCAAATAAATGGCCAAAGCTTGATTAGATGAGGCTCCCATACATCGTAAAACAGCAACGGTTGAAATTTTTTGCCGAACGTATACAAAAATAGAACTTGCGACTCCAATGCCTCCCAGTAAAAGAGCAATGAATCCGATCAGGTTTAAAAAATTAGACAGGTATAAAATGGCTTCACCAACTTCATCTTGTCTTTCTGCTACATCATCAAAGCCGAAACTAAGTGAATCGCGCATGGCATCCAGTTCTTCAACAACTATTTCTGGATCTGTACTGGGTTTATACTTCACGAAGGTTGTGTATTCAAGGCGGCTGCCACGTTCCAATAATCCAGATTCTTCTATACCCTGATAGGGTAAAATTACTCTAGGACCAAAAAATGAATTGGCCATACTTTGCCCCGGGATATCGATGATACCACCTATAATTTCATAAGTATTAAAACCGATTTTAACAGAATCCCCGACTGCTACATCCAATTGTTGTAACATGGCCTGGTCAATTAAGGCACCATTTATTTGGGTGTACTGAGTTGCAGCTTCAGCTGGGTTTGTTTCAATTACACCGTAATACGGGAACTGGGGTTCCAGCGCCATAATCTGAGATAATCTGGTAGCGCCGTTTTTTGGGAAAAAGGCCATAGAGCTAAAATCGAGCATTCGCGCCTGATCAGAACTCAGTGAGTCTAAGTAGGCCTGTAATTCGGGTTGGAATTCTGCGTTTCGTCCCACCTCAAGATCAGCTCCTAATAATTCTTTAGCCTGATCATTAATGCTTTCATTTAAATTTACCCTGAAAGATGTAATAGCAACCTGAGCAGCCACACCCACAATAATGGCAGCCATATACAAAAATAATTTCCGGCGATTGGAGCGTGAATCGCGCCAGGCCATTTTAAAAATCCAGCTCCAACTCATGCTTCAGTAACCTCAGTATGTTCAACAATGGTATCAGAATCTATTTTTCCATTTTTAATGCGGATTATTCGATCGCATTTTTGGGCGAGTTCCAAATCATGTGTTACTAAAACAAGGGTAGTTTGTTGACTTTTATTCAGGTCAAAAATCAATTCCTCGATATGCTCGCCGGTTTCAGTATCTAAGTTGCCTGTTGGCTCGTCTGCAAATAGAATTTTAGGTTTGTTGATAAACGCACGGGCAATAGCCACACGCTGTTGCTCTCCACCAGATAATTGGTTGGGATAGTGATGGGTTCTGTCACCCAAACCAACTTCTGTTAATAGGTCTAGCGCCCGTTTTCGAACCTCTTTTGTGGAGTCTCCGCGCAATTCGAGTGGAACCATCACATTTTCTATTGCCGTAAGTGTTGGAACTAATTGAAATGTTTGGAACACAAATCCCACATGTTCATTTCTAACTCTCGCTCTCTCATCTTCACTCAAGTCGCTTAATTTGATGCCTTGAAGAATCACATCTCCTGAAGTTGGTTGATCTAATCCGGCGCAAAGCCCTAATAATGTTGTCTTTCCACTACCAGAAGGACCCACAATTGCACTTACTGAACCCTCTTCGATATCGAAGTTGATATGATTCACTACTGTTAAATTTTTAGTGCCGCTTTTAAATTCGCGAGTTAATTCCTTTACCTGTAATATGTTAGACACGCTGTAAATAATTTTATTGTTTACACTTCAAACCCAGAGAAGGGCTAATTTCATTCCGAACAATTTGGCAAACAATTACGTTAACCTTGCCAATAAGTTATACGAATATTTGAAGCTAATTTGATGTTAAAAAATCTATCGATAAGTGTAATTTTGATATGCATGCTATTGCCGGCCAATGGTATAGCTCAGGAAAAAAAGACCCTTTTAGTTTTTGGTGATTCTATCGCTGCAGGATATGGCGTTGAACCCGAACAGGCTTTCCCAGCTGTACTTCAAGAAAAAATCGACTCTCTTGGACTCAATTATGAGGTAATAAATGGAGGGTTAAGCGGTGAAACATCAGCAGGAGGCTTGAGACGTATTAGCTGGGTATTACAACGTGAAGTTGATATAATGATTCTTGAGTTGGGAGGAAATGATGGCTTAAGAGGCATTGATTTAAGTTCAACCAAAGATAACTTGCAGGAAATAATTAACCGTGCTTTAGATAAATATCCGAAAATGCAGATTGTTATTGCAGGGATGCAGGTACCGCCAAATTTGGGGATCGAATACACGCAAGAGTTTGTGAATTTATATCCCTCGCTCGCTGAAGCAAACGATCTGCCGCTCATTCCGCTCATTTTAAATAAAGTAGGTGGCTATGATGAGTTTATGCAACCGGATCAAATTCATCCCAATGCAGCTGGTCACCGAATAGTTGCTGAAACCGTATGGGAAACCCTGTATCCAATTCTCAATAAGTAATTTAAAAAAGGTACTCCCGGTAATTTAAGAAATATGAAAAAGACGCTCTTTTTTCTTCCAATTTTATCACTCTTCATAATTTCCAGCAGTTTTGCGCAATTGGATTACAAACCGAAAATTCTGCTCGTTACGGCGCATCCGGATGACGATGCACTTGTTTCAGCTACCGTTTGGAAGACCACACAATTGTTGGGCGGCACGGTTGACTTAGCACTATTAACTAACGGAGAGGGAGGGTATACCTATTCAACAATGGGTAATTATTACTACGGTTTAGAATTGGATAAAGAAGAAGTTGGAAGAGAATTTTTACCTAGTATTCGCAAAAAAGAATTGATTGCAGGAGGGGATATTGTCGGAATACGAAATTATTATTTCTTTGATCAACAAGATTTTTATTTCACTCTGGATGTTGAGGAAACACTTAATAAATGGAACACTCCGCCTATTGTAGACCGCCTGGAGGAGATTATGATGCAAGAAGACTATGACTTCTTGTTCTTGTTGCTCCCTTTTGATCAATTTCATGGCCATCATAAAGCATCAACTGTTATTGCATTGCAAGCTATGGAACGTCTTCCTAAGACAGATCGTCCAATCGCTCTTCATGCATTTATACGCCGAGGACCAGAAGATGCCGGAGTTGAATTTAATGTCCTGGAAGGTCATCCAAATACCAAAGTGATGGATGGAGTTACCTTTGAGTTTGACAGGAATCAAAAATTTGGTGTAAATTACCGATTAAATTACACCTTGATTGCTCATTGGGTAATAGCAGAGCATAAGTCGCAGGGTACCATGCAAATGCGCATGCAAAATTCGATAGGTAATATTGAACAATTCTGGTATCTGGAGATAAACGGGGAAGAAAATCTACGCAAGACTTCCAACTATTTTGAAGCTGTAAATGCGGCTCAACCCGATTAATTCGAAATTCTGAATTGAATTGAGATATTTGCCGTAACGCTTACAACCTGGTCAAAATCCATTAATGAAGGTGCTGCATCAGCGACCATTGCCATTGATTCCATTCTTCCCTGATAAGGCTGAACAGTATGTTCTGAATAGTTAAGAGAAAAAGTTTTACCTAGTTCCACGCCCGAGGCTTGGGCAATAAGTTCTGCTCTTTCCTTAGCTGCCTTAATTGCAGATAATAAAGCAGCTTCTTTCCCTGCTTCTAGCTCTGAACTGGAGAAGGAGCCATTAAATGAATCAAAGTTGTTTTCAATAAGGGTAAGTTGGATTTCCTCATACATATCAAAATCGCTGAACGTAACACTTACCTGTTGATTGGTGCGGGAATACTGATCATTTCTATTATTCCTGTACATCTTATCAATGCCAATTGGCTGAAATAGGATGTCTTTTTCATCAATTTCAAACTTTTGTAGTAAGCCTGCCAACAGAGTTTCCTGTTCTTTATGCTTTTGATACGCCAGCCTAGGAGATCTCTCCTCGGCATTTAAATTGATATTAAATATGATGCGATCTGCCGGTAAATATTCAGTAGCACTCATCGAAATATTAATCGTTCCAGAAGGTTCGTTTACACTTTGTGCAGTTGCGGTACACCCAATTGCAAGCACCATTAGTACAGTGCTATAAATCCCTTTTTTCATCATCTCTTTCATGTTTATTAATCTTCAGAATTAAAAACTAAGCTTGCCTAGAATCTATTGCCCATCAATTAATTGAATAATTTCCGGTAGCATCAATGTAACCCATTCGGTGTACATTTTTCCAGAAGGGTGGAGATTGTCTTCAGCAATGTAAGAAGCATCGCTTTTGGCTTTTTCTGAGATAGGAGTGATGTTGAAAAAGGGAATACCGTATTGATCTGCAATCTGGCTGGCATATCCATCATACTCAAGTAATTCCTGCCGAATTCGATCTTCTCCTCTGCTTTGCCCAAAAGGAGTGACGCCATAATTTGGGATAGAAACCAGAAAAACTTTAGAAGTATCCCCGCCAGCTAAAGCAATGGCCCAATCTACCAATTCAACCAGCTCGATTTCATAGATATCAAAATCATAGCCTCTGTATTGGTTATTCACACCAATTAGCAGCGAAACCATATCGTAGGCTGAATCCGGATTAGCTACAGTAATTCCCTCTTGTAATTCGGCGGTTGTCCAGCCGGTAGTGGCGATGATGTTTGTCTCAACTACTGAAAAACCTTCTGAATTAAGCGAGTCACTAAGTTGAACAGGCCAACGTTCATTTTGTGGAACTGACTCTCCAATTGTGTACGAATCACCTAATGCTAAATATCTAAATTCAGAAGATTCTGTTACTTGTTTTGGTGAGGTACATCCAGCTATAGTAAAGAGAATTAATGGAAAAATAAGAGGATTGATTCTATTCAAAATTGGGGGATTATTTATAGGAAAAGCGAAGAAAAGCATTTTTTATTAAAAATAACGAGTACAATAACCCTCTTTTTAGTAATTTTGCCCGATTTACAGAATGGAAGCGCTTGCATTATCCCTAAAACAAGCTTTATTTATCTATGCTAATAATTACGGTAAGATTATCATCACACTTGCCATGTTGGAGCAGTAAGCGAATTATCCTTAACACAAAACTTAATCAGGATCAAAAATGAGTAAACAGATACGGCGTATTGCGTTTCTGTGTCTAAGCTTAATTATCGGGATTGGTCAAATTTCCTATGCTAATTCCTATAACTTTGAAGACACTGAACTTACAGGTCGAGTAGTTGACACAGACGGCGAACCACTTGTAGGTGTAAATATTCGGGTAAAAGATCGCATCATTGGTACATCAACCGATGTTGACGGTAATTTCACACTTTCAGTAGCCCAAAACCCACCATTCACATTAATTTTCTCCATTGTTGGTTTTCAAAGTGTTGAAGTAGAAGTTACTTCAAACAATCAGGACATCGACGTAGTAATGCAGGAACAAACCATCTTCGGGGGCGATGTTGTTATTTCTGCATCAAGAGTTGAAGAGAGTATCCTTCAATCACCGGTTTCTATCGAAAAAATTGATGTTCTCGACATTCAAGCAGCTGCATCAACAAACTTCTACGATGCCATTGGAAACTTAAAGGGCGTTGATTTTAGTACGCAGAGTTTAACATTTAAATCGATCAATACTCGAGGATTCGCAGCAAATGGTAATACTCGTTTCGTCCAATTAATTGATGGAATTGATAACCAGGCACCGGGGTTAAACTTCGCTGTAGGTAATATTGTTGGTATTTCAGAATTAGACTTAGAAAGTGTTGAATTAATTCCTGGAGCTGCTTCTGCCCTTTACGGACCGAACGCTATCAACGGTATTTTATTGATGAATAGTAAAAGTCCATTTGATTATCAGGGGCTTTCGGTAAGCATCAAGTCTGGTGTAAATCATATTGATAGCGATGTTGAGGATCCTTCTTTATATCAAGATTATAGCATACGATATGCTAAGTCTTTCAATGATAAATTCGCTTTCAAAGTGAATGCTTCTTATTTAAAAGCGAACGATTTCGTCGGTCAGGATTTTAGAGATCAATCTGGTCTAATCGAGCGTGGTGGTACTTCTCGTGCTGATGCAGCTATTCCACGGCTCTATAACGGTGCTAATGTATATGGTGATTTCACCATTACAACAGGAGCTGTAGCAGATATCGTTATTGCAGGTGGCGGCGCATTAGGAGCACAAGTAGAAGCAACCAGAACGCTGTTTCCTGATGGAGTTGAAGGCGCATTTACGCCAACAGGGTACAAAGAAAGTTCTTTTGTAGATAATAATACGGAATCGTTAAAGTTAGGTGGGGCTCTTCATTATCGCCTTAATGACAGTTATGAGCTAGTTGGCCAGTATAACATTGGATATGGTAGCACAGTATATACTGCAAACGATCGCTTTGTATTAGACGATTTTTCTATTTGGACAGCAAAACTAGAACTCAGAAACCCTGACTTTTATTTACGAGCATATACCACGCAAGAAGATGCGGGTGACTCTTATGCAGCTAATACGCTTGCTTCTCTGATCAATCAGCAAACATATTTAACTCCTTATTTTGGGACGTTTGCAGGGTTAAGAACGCAAGGAGCAACAGTTGAAGAAGCACATGCTGCAGCACGTGTAGCAGCCGATGCTGTTCAATTATCTCCGGATAGTGAAGAATTTCAAGCTCTTGCAAAAACGTTGAGAAATACTCCGATTTCTGAAGGTGGTGCAAAATTCTTGGATAAATCAGATCTTTATCATGCAGAAGGTTTCTACAATTTTGGAAGTATGATTGATCCTGAAGTTGTTCAGGTTGTTGCCGGGATGAACATCCGTAGATATGCACTTGAATCTCAGGGAACATTGTTTGCATTGCAAGACAATGGCGATGAATTCGATATCGATGAATGGGGCGCATTTGCTCAATTTAGCAAGCAAGTAATGGATGGTAATCTTGATTTAAGTGCCTCTTTCCGATACGATAAAAATGAGTATTTCGATGGTCAGCTATCACCCAGAGCGTCAGCTATTTTAACGGTTGCTGATAACCATAACTTCCGAGCTTCTTTTCAGCGTGGATTTAGAATTCCAACTACTCAAGATCAGTTTATCGATTTAGATGTAGTTTCACGACGATTAATAGGCTCAAACCCAGCATTGGTTGATCGTTATAACTTTGAAACGAATACCGTTTATACAGGCGTACCGGAAGCACGAGCAGCATTAGCTGGTGGAGCTAGCTTAAATGATGCCATGGCACTTGTGCAGGAATTCAATTTCGAAGATTTCCAACCAGAAAAAATTCAAACCTGGGAAATTGGATATAAGGCACTGATTAACAATCGTCTTTTCATCGATGCTTATTATTACTTTAGTGATTACACCGATTTTATTGCTGAAGTTACCTTCACCCAAGGTATCCCTGGTGGTTTAACCGTGATGCCGGACGGTAGTACATATTCTGGAGCCACAGCTGTTGGAACCGAGCCTTGGCGCCAATCTGTAGTAACACAACAGGACCCAAACAACCCAAATCAGTCATTCGCTACTCAATCCTATGGATTTGATATTAATGCTGATGGTAACGTTCGATCGCATGGTTTTGCAGTTACTGCCGATTATTCCTTAACCGGAGGGTTTGTAGTAGGTGGAAACGTTTCTTACAACAAACTTCTCGACCAGGATGATCTTATCAATCAGGGTTTCCGTGCAAGTTATAACACTCCGGAATGGAGATATAACGTGAAGTTTGCAAATAGAAAACTGACGGATAATATCGGATTTAACCTAACTTACAGATGGCAGGATGCCTATGTTTGGGAATCTTCTATTGGTGATGGCGTTATTGATGCATTCGGTACAATGGATGCTCAAATCAGCTATAAACTCGATGATTACAATACCATCTTAAAACTAGGCGGAAGTAACATTCTAAACGAGCGTTATACTACATCGCTTGCCAACCCAAATCTTGGTGCGATTTACTACTTCTCTATAACTTTCGATCAATTCCTGAACTAATAGGACTTTACAGACATGAAAAATTCATATAAATCAATATTTATTTTACTAGGCCTGGCAGTTCTGTTAAATGCCTGCGACGGCCAGGGTGATTCGTTAATTAACGAACGACTAGAAGATAATCCACTTCCAACTCCCTTGGAAGTGACGTCCGGAACCACAGATTTCAGCACATTTATCAGTATCGGTAACTCATTAACTGCAGGTTACATGGATGGCGCTCTATATAATCTGGGGCAACAAAATTCCATTGGTGCTTTGTTAGCTGAACAGCTTGGAGCTACTGTAGATGGTGGTATCACGTATAACCAACCTGATATTAATTCGGTAAATGGTTTTAACACATCTGTGGCAAATCCAGTGGGTAGTACAGTATTTGGCCGTTTCAAGTTAGATACTAATATTCCCGGTCCCTCTCCAACTATAAATGGTGATCCAATTTCTGCATACACTGGTCCACAGGTACATAATTTTGGAGTACCAGGAATTCAGGTTGGACAGCTCGTAACTCCGCTTACCGGAGGTCCAGCAGCTGGAAACCCTGCATTTAATCCATTCTATCAGCGGTTTGCAAGCGATCCTGGAACTTCAACAATTCTTGGTGATGCGATTGCAACTCAACCTTCGTTCTTCTCATTATGGATTGGAACAAACGACGTTTTAGGTTGGGCAGTTTCTGGTGCAGCGAACGATGCCATACTAACCGACGATGCAACATTTCAGGCAGCATATGGTGGAGTAATTGACAACTTAATGGCTGGAACCTCGGCCGATGGGGTTGTAGCAGATATTCCATTCTTCTTAGGATTAGCCTTTTTCCAGGCTGTACAGTGGAATGCTATACCTCTTGATGATGCTACAGCTTCCGCATTAAATGCAGGAGTAGCCTCAATAAACGGAGCTATACAAGGCTGTGCACAAGTAGGTGTTGCTCAAGCGGATATTGATCGCAGATTGATTTCTTATGCTGAGGGCAGTAATCCAATTCTTGTAATTGATGAAGAATTAGATGATTTAGGCGGTTGTTTCGATGCGTTACAAGGTGCCGGAGCATTAACAGCTCAACAAAGAGCGCAGCTTGTACCTTACGAGCAATCTCGTCCATTAGTGGCTGGTGAATTGGTTGTATTAGGGGCAGCCTCGGTTCTAAACACACCATTTGGCGGCAATCCCGATCAACCCATTGGAATAGTGATTCCGTTAGGGTTTAATGCTGATGGTTCATTATCTGGAGATCAGTATTATCTAACTCTAGGTGAACAAGTTACCATCGAAACTAAACGCCAAACCTTTAATGCAATGATTGCCGGCGCTATTGCGCCTTATTCTGGTCGTATAGCATTATACGAGACTGGTGCAGCAAATAGTGTATTTCTGGATATCTTCGGCCTTAGTGACGGAGTTCCTGGAATTACAGTTGATGGTGTAAATCTGGCACCTGACTTTTCACCAAATGGTGTTTTATCAACTGATGGTGTTCATCCGAACTACAGAGGCAATGCCATTATTGCGAATCAAATTCTTGAAGTTATTGAAAGTAAGTTTGGCGCTACTTTACCTAGTGTAAACACATTGGACCTGCCTTCAGTAGTTGTTTGTGGAATTGGCGATTGCTTAAGTGAGCAATAATCAATAACAGACTTTAAAACTCAAAAGCCCCTTCAAATTGATGGGGCTTTTTTTATGAATCATCGTTACGAAACGTAAGTTTGTCAGAATCGATTCTAGTAGCTGTCATGGCACCATATTTGCTATCTCAAATTAGAAAAAAATAAATGATGTAATTTAGAACTATGAGTAGCGAAGACATCAAAAACAAAGAATTAGAACAAGAATTTGAACCTTCCGAAATCACCTCGGAAAGTGAAAATACGGACACATTGAACCAGGAAAATACGGACCAAACTACTGAAGAAGTAGAATTACAAGAAGGTTTGAGCATGGCCGCTGAAACCATTAAAAAACTAGAAGAAGAACTGGCAAGTGCAAAAGATTCTGTTCTTAGAAAAGCAGCAGAATTAGAAAATGTGCGCAAGAGAGTACAGCGAGAGCGTGTAGCTATTTTTGAGGATTCTAAAATAGAAGCTTTACAGGAGTTCTTACCAATCTCGGAAGACATATTTAGAGTACTTGGAGCTACCGAAGAATATGAAGTGGATGAGAGCTTTAAATCGGGAGTGAAACTAGTTGCTGATAAGTTCGAAGAGGTATTCAGTAAATATGGTGTGAAAGTGATCAGCGAAACAGGAATACCATTCGATGTTAACCTGCATGACGCTTTACTTAGGCAACCTTCACAAGATGAGAATATCGAAAGTAATACCGTGCTTCAAATTCTGGAAAACGGATATAAAATCGGCAATAAGGTCATCAAACACGCAAAAGTAATTGTAAGCGAGTAATATGAGTAAGCGAGATTATTATGAAGTTCTAGGCGTTGGTAAAGACGCAAGCGAAGCTGAGTTAAAAAAAGCTTATCGGAAGCTTGCTATGAAATACCATCCTGATAGAAATAAAGGCGATGCCGACGCTGAACAAAAATTTAAGGAAGCAGCAGAAGCCTACGAAGTTCTTCGCGACCCACAGAAGAAAGCTCGCTACGATCAATTTGGTCATGCAGGTGTAAATGGTCAAGGCGGCTACGGTGGTGGTGTAGAATTTGATATGGAAGATATCTTCAGCCGTTTTGGTGATATTTTTGGTGGAGGGTTCTTTGGAGAGGATATTTTCGGGGGAGGCAGATCGAGATCCAGAGGTGGCAGAAGACAGGTCGGTACTCCTGGTTCTGATATGAAAATTCGGATGCCACTTTCACTCGAGGAAATTGCTTTTGGGACTGAAAAAACACTTAAAGTAAAAAAACAGATTTCTTGCGACACCTGTGATGGAACCGGAGCCGCTACTAATTCTGATTTCGAGACCTGTGGCACATGTAATGGTCTTGGAGAAGTTCGGCAGGTAACCCGAACTATGCTAGGCCAAATGGTAAATGTGCAGCCGTGCCCAACTTGTCAGGGTGAAGGTCGCATCATCAAAAATAAATGTAAGACCTGTTCAGGTGAAGGGAGAAAGAAAGGCGAGGAAACGATCAAAGTGAACATTCCGTCAGGTGTTTCAAATGGAAATTATATCACGTTACGAGGACAGGGGAACGCTGGTAGAAGAGGTGGTCAGGCTGGTGATTTAATTGTGTTGATTGAAGAAAAAGAGCATGAAGATTTTATCCGTGATGGCAATAATATCTATTACGATTTAGGCTTGAGTATTCCTGATGCAATACTTGGAAGTGAGCAAGAAGTGCCAACGTTAAAAGGCAAAGCAAAACTAAGAATTGAGCCAGGAACACAACCAGGAAAACTTCTTAGAATGCGTGGTAAAGGCATCATCGGGTTGAATAATTCCGGCGAAGGAGACCAGTTTGTTCGTGTAAATGTGTATATGCCTAAAGATCTTACCGATTCTGAGAAAAAAACGATTGAAGGTCTTAAGGATTCAGAAAATTTTAGTGCGAGTAATCAAACTAAAGAGGAAAAAAGCTTCTTTAGCAAAATGAAGGATGTGTTTGGCTGATTCTCTGGAAATCAGGTTAATTTCTGGAGCTCTTTATTTCTTTGAAACACTCTACGAGCGAAAGGGCATAAGGGGAGAATTTTAAGATTAGAAGCTCTGGCAAAATCAGCTGCATGGTATACTAAGGCTTTACCCACACCTTTACCTTTTAAAGATTCGGAAACTTCGGTATGGTCGATGATGATCCTGTAATCTCCATTTTTCGTGTAGGTCATTTCTGCAATGCGTTTTCCATTTTCCTCTATGAAAAAAGCACCTTTGGTATCTGATTGTTCGTGTTGTATGTTCATCTGATATTTTTTTGATTTAGATAATGAAGATATTCAAAAGCATTCCTTTTTTTATAATAAGTATTTGGACTATTTCCGGTTCGGCACAGGAAATCGCGACTTTACAGTTAGAGGCATATAAACGCATTGATAATCCTGCGAGAAATGAAGTTTCAGGAATTGTTAAAAGCAGAGCTTATGAGAATACTTTTTGGGTACATGGCGATTCGGGTACACCAGATCACATCTATGCAATTAACAGCGATGGTGAAATCATTTCAAAAGATGATGATTACCGAGGCGCAAAAGTAAAGGGAGCAAAGAATCTGGATTGGGAAGATATCGCAATAGGAGAAAACGGGACATTAATACTCGCTGATATTGGAAATAATTGCGAATGCCGCGATGACATGAAAATATTTATTCTTGAAGAACCAAATCCAAAAGCCGATGAAGTGGAAGTTCTGCGAGAATATGAAGTTCAGTATCCCCAGAGAAGTGATTGGTTTGGAAGGTTAATGCGTTCGAATTATAATGCCGAAGCAGTTTTTCAAATGGACGGAATAATTTATGTGCTAACTAAACAGCATAGAAAGACGTCACTTTTTAAACTCGAGAATCCTGTTGAAGATGGTGTTAATGAGCTAAAATTAGTTGAAAGTACCCGAACCGGCCATTATGTTACGGCATCAGATATTTCTCCGGATAATTCGTTGGTAGCAATTTTACTCTACGACCAGGTGATGGTGTTCGATTTTAATCCCAATGGATTTCTGAACTCTTCATACAGAACTGCACATCTTGATGGCGGAGAGCAAATAGAATCGATTACATTTTCAGGCGAATCGTTAATTATCGCAGAAGAAGAGGGGCAGTTATATTCTATCGGCTTGAATGAACTTGTTTTAGTAGAACAAGATTAGTTTAAGCGGTGTTTAAAAATTTCTTGCTCGATAGTTGCCAAAACTGTTTGCTTAGAATTTATCTGCGCAACTTCTGCCGGATTCAATTGTAGTGTTCTGGAAATTTCTCTTCGAGATGGTTTTAAGAAACCAATTAATATCGCAATAAGAATAGAAATTGTTAAGGCAATCATACTTAACGATATCATAAAAATAACTACAGCAATCATTCCAACACTTTCAATGATCGCAAGCCGCAGAAAGTAGGAAGTTTTATATGCAGATAGTTTCCTTGCTAAAGAACTTGAAGAGCTCTGCCTTAAAAGGAGCACCTGAAATAAATAAAACGATGAAAAGGTACCTGAAACTGATAATGCAATGATAATTATATCTAATACAGTAGTATCATTAATACCTGGTAACAATGGCACAATGTTGATCAGGAATAACGATACCGACAATATTATTGCAAGTATATACCCTGATAGTAATACGATTTGAAGAGTTTTTAAATTCCTTAAATAAGATTGAACCGTCATCAGGAAGGGCTCCTCCCAAATTTCCTCCAATCAGGTTTTCTCTTTTCGAGAAATGCATTTTTGCCTTCTTCCGCTTCATCCGTCATGTAAGCAAGTCGGGTTGCCTCACCGGCAAATACTTGTTGACCAACCAAGCCATCATCAATCAAATTGAAGGCAAATTTTATCATTTTTATTGCAGTTGGAGATTTAGCCAATATTTCCTGAGCCCAATCAAAAGCAGTATTCTCTAATTCATCATGTGGAACTACAGCATTTACCATTCCCATCTCAAAAGCTTCTTGAGCAGAATAATTTCTTCCTAAAAAGAAAATTTCTCGTCCACGTTTTTGGCCTACCTGACGCGCTAACAGGGCAGATCCGAATCCGCCATCGAAACTTGCTACATCGGCATCAGTTTGTTTAAAAACAGCGTGTTCTTTACTCGCTAAGGTCATATCGCACGTTACATGCAGTGAATGTCCACCTCCCACAGCCCAACCCGGTACAACAGCGATTACAACCTTTGGCATAAAACGTATCAATCGCTGCACTTCAAGAATATTTAATCGGGGAATGCCATCTTCTGCTTTGTAGCCCGTTTTGGAGCGTACATTTTGATCACCACCTGAACAGAATGCCCATCCACCATCTTTAGATGAAGGACCTTCCCCAGAAATAAGTACTACGCCAATCTCATTGTCTTCTTTCGCATCATCAAGGGCTTCATACAGCTCGAACACAGTTTTGGGGCGAAAGGCATTTCTTACTTCAGGACGGTTAAATGCAATACGTGCTACACCATCACATTTTTTGTAAGTGATGTCCTCAAATTCTTTAACGGTTTTCCAAATAATCATAATTGATGTGTTTCTATGAATAACTTAAGGTGTTCGGTGATTTCAAATTTTGCTGTGGAATGTACACGATGCCCTGATTCCGGCAAAATTACCAATTCAGAATGTTCAATCTCTTTTTTCATAGCTTGATTAATTCTGATGAATTTAGAGTCTCGTTCACCCACTAATAACAGGGTTGGGGCAACAATTTTATGGAGTTCACTTTTAACACAGGGCATAGTACCTGTACCAAATCCCAGTAAAGAATTAGCCATCCAATAATTGTTTTGAGATTGTTGAATATTATCGAGATCCGAGTCGAATTCATCCGATTTAAACAAATCCAATGATCTCCATTGATCAAGAAATTCCTGAAAATTACCAATGATTTGATCTGCCCGACTGGCATCTAAAGCTTGTCTTGCTTGTCGCTCAGCTTCAACCTCTATACCGAATGTGCCACTCTCCAGGATAAGACCTTGTATCAAATCTGGGCGTTGCAGGCTAAGGTGTAAAGCAAGTCGAGCTCCCATACTATAGCCGTATAAAAAAACAGGACTCGATAATTGTTCTTGTATAATTTTTGTGAGATCAGCGACTTGTTCTTTTGTTGAAAATCGATAATGAAGTTCTGCTCCTTCAGTTTTTCCATGTCCCAACAGGTCTATAAAAACCGGATTACAAAATGACTTAAGGCTATTAACCAAAGGACGAAAAATTTCCCCGGATCCTAGAAATCCATGTAAAAAAACCAGTGTTGGTAATTCTGGATTCCATGATGTCTTCTCAACATGATATTCTACACCTCGAACCAGGATTGTCATTCTAAATCTGGTCTAAAATTCCACATAGAATTACGCAGATCCATTGAATCTTCGGCATCTGTGATGCATTCGAAAATATGTGCACCAGGCCGTTCAATATGGGTTTCAAATGTTGGAATGAGTTGTTCTGGTCTCGAAATTAAGGTGTGGTCAATTTTATGCGCTCTGCATAATGCAGCGATTGAAACTTGTTGAGGCGTTTCAAAATATCTACTGAATTCGTTCTTATGCGCATTAACCGGAAGCATTTTAAAAATCGTACCGCCTCCATTATTAAGGATTACAATAATTAACGGCTGATCAATATCCTGTAAATGCAGTAAGGCGTTAGAATCATGCAGAAATGCAATATCCCCGATAAATAACACACCCGGTTTGGCACTTGCCATACTAATACCGATAGTAGTTGAGAGTATGCCATCGATTCCAGCTGCACCTCGATTCACATGTATTTCTTTGCCATCATAATCTCCGAACAATGCCATATCGCGAACCGGGAATGAATTGGAAAGCATGGTGAACGTCTTAGAAGGAATGAGCTCACTTAAAGTGTGAAACACATATCCATCTGTTAATGGTGATGTAGGAAACATCAAGCGTTCTTTATACTCATAATACGATTTTTGATATCGCCGCCATGCTCGAATCCATTCTTTATCTGCTTCTGATTCGAAATACGGTACCATAAAAGCAGTTTGTAAAGGTATAAATTCTGTAGCAGATAATGTTTGGTCCCGCAATTCTCCATTAGAACTAAACCTAATCTGATTCGTGTCTCTATTACTTTCTAAATAACTTGAGAGAGCTTTGCTAACAGGATCTCTGCCGAATCGAAAAATTCCATCAGGAATAAGTTCTTCCAGAATCTTTTCATTTCTTAGGAATCCATCAAATCCTGTTACTGTGTATTTAGATGACCCTACATTGCTGCCTGGTTCGCATAAAATTGGGGCGTTTAATTGTTTAGCAAGATTTTGAATAGATTCAGCCTGGAACTCGTCTATTTCACAACCAGCAACTATTATTGGTTTACGAAATTCGGTTGCTTTAGTCCAAAACGATTGGGGTAATTCTGCCTGACTTAAGACCTTAGTTTGCTTAGAGTATTTCTTTTTTGTGTGCTTTTCATTTTCAGCTTTTACAGATTGTAGATATTCAGTTTTAGGCTCGAAAGGTTTAGAAAAGGCAAAATTTAAGTGACAAACCCCTTTCCGGGATACTGAGTACTCAACTGCTTGTTTTGCTGCTGTTTTCAGCCGATTAATGCTATTCTGAAAGCTTTTAGGTTCACCAATTTCATGATACCAAACCGGGTAATCACCAAAAATTTTAAGCTGGTCGATGGTTTGAGAGGCTCCAATTTCGCGTAGATGGGGAGGGCGGTCCGCACTTAATACAATTAGTGGAATGTTCGACTGACTGGCTTCAATAACAGCCGGAAGATAATTTGCCACCGCCGTTCCTGAAGTACATACTAAGCATACCGGCAAATGGTCATTTTTTGCCATTCCTAATGCCATAAATCCAGCTGAACGCTCATCAATATTTACGGTTTTTTTAAAACCGGGGTGGCAGGCAAACGCTAAAGTTAGAGGTGTAGATCTCGAACCGGGAGAAATCACAACACGTCGTACACCTTGCTCAAACAGTGTTTGAACAAATTTTGTACTCCAGAAAAAATTTAGGTTTTGTGGATCAAGATCCTGCATGTTCTAAAGCAGTAAGCATGGGTATAAATTTCATATTCGTTTCATCCCATTCTTTTTTGGGATCTGAATCCTGAACGATACCACATCCTGCAAAAAAGCGCACTTCATTTTGCAGAAATAGTCCACTTCGAATAGCCACCGCAAACTCACCATTACCACTTGTATTTATCCACCCAATGGGTCCGGCATACCAACCACGGTCAAAATCTTCATGCTGTTTAATAAACTTTACAGCTTGTTCTCGAGGAAAACCACCAACAGCAGGAGTAGGGTGAAGATTTTTGAGAACTTCTGTTCGTGAAACACCCTCTTTTATAGTTGCTGTTATCGGAGTGAACAAGTGTTGAACATTGGATAGTTTTTTGACACTCGGTTGTTTTGGTTGATTAATTTTTTTGGAAAAGGGGGTTAATCGTTCTTCGATAGCATCTAGTACGATTTCATGTTCATGCCTGTCTTTGGCACTATTCATTAAATTATTTTCAAACACAACATCTTCTGATGCCGATGAACCGCGAGATGCACTACCGGCCAATCCTTCAGTAAGGATAAAATCACCTTGAAAAGAGGCTAATCGTTCTGGGGTAGAGCCTACAAAACATGATCTATCACTATGGCGAATTAAAAAACTATAGCAATCCGGGTATTGTTTTCTAAGAATGTGAAGTACTTGAGTCTCGCTTATCGATTCAGGCAATTGAATCACTAATTCGCGTGCTAAAACAACCTTTTCAAATGTATTTTCTTTAATACATTTTTTTGCTCTCTTAACTGTCTCAATCCAATGAATTAAATCAAAATCTGATTGTTGTTTAACAGTTATTGATGAAGTGGTTGTAGGCTGTTCAAGAATTACATATTCATCAACATTGCAAATTGGAGCTAAGTCCTCAAATAACTGGAAAAGTTTTGATTTTAGGTTTGTGGGTTGATCGTTATCTGTGATAGCAAATGTTACAGTGAGAATGGTGCATTTACCTTCTCTTATGATCATCCAGGTTGGAAGAGTAAATGAGGATGCATTAAAATCTTGCCAAATTTTGGAGGTACTTTCATCAAAAAAAGAAAAACCCCCAAAAAGATGTACTTCTGCATTTGTATGGTTTAATCCTTTCACATGATAAACCGTATTGAGTAATTTTTTTCCTTGTTTTGATGACTCTCTAAATCTGTTTTCCCCCGAATTTGTAATACGAGCAAGGCTACCGGCTGCAGAAATTGAAAATTCACTGGAAGGCTTTTCCCAATAGTATTGAAAATCGTTGTCATTTTTTACTTGCTCCAAAGCCGCAAGTACATCCACAGAATCAATTGAAAATGAGACTGAAAAGAATTTTTTTTCAAGCTCAATTGCCGTTAAAAGATGATCGTCTAGCTGCCTTTCTTCAATTTGAGTTTGAAAAGCTGTGATCAGCGGATTTTGTTGTAATGTTTGTTGATGCATACCGAATGTATCGGCTTTGAATTTTCAATATAAAATGAAAATACGTGTTTTTTATATAAAGAGCATCAAAAAAAGAGTAAAAGCTTATTTAGCGTCGTCAGGTTCGCCGGCTTTAAATGGATTGAAAATACCCTCTGCTTCCAAGTCAAAATCAGCTAATTCGAATAGATAATTCCAGGCAGCTTCGCTTGTTCCATCTTCGTGAACCCAGTTTGGATGGCTTTGCTTAATTAAGCCAACTACGCGCTTTGCATACGCTTTACGTTCATCTCCTTCAGCAACTCTGGGAATTGCGGCAATCATTAAATCAAGATTGTAGCCACAATCGTAGTCTTTAGGTTTTTTTTGGGTAATAAACATTAGGTATGCGTTGATTCAACATGAATTCGTAAAACTAACACAAAATTTTAATTAACAACACAATATTTCTGTTTTAACTCTTATTATTCATTAACAATTAAAAAGAGACGACCAATTTCATCAAGTGAATCTTAATAATACAATAACCCTAATAGTATTAGCACTCATCATACCCACAGGAATCTTATCAGGGTGTGAGGAAACGACTATAAATCCATTTGAGGAACGCACAGATGTGTTTTCCATATATGGAGTACTTGATCTTTCCAATTCAACCAATGTAGTTAGAATTAAAAAAGTTACAGCTCCATTATTAGAGGATAGCACAAAAGTTGGTGGATTTGATGTGGTTTTTAGTGACTTACAAAGTGATGTTAGCATCGAACTTGAACCTGAAGTCATTAATTTTAACGGAAATTATACTCTAAACTATCCAATTGATTATCCAATCCAGCCATATGGACAGTATAAAATAATGATGGTTGATGTTGATGGTACCCAGGCAACTGCACTAGCCCGTATTCCCGGTATAGCCGTGCCTAGTGTAGATACTTTGGGGATTGATAATTTCGGTCCCCTCAGTGGTGGAAATACGGAGTGTAATACGGAACACAATTTCGTATTCGCTAATGTTAATGAAGACGAAGACATTGTAATGTTCTCTGGAATAAGATTCGAAGGAAGAACTCTTTGGGCAAGAACGGGAACAGTTGATAAACTGAAACGCGTTGCGAATACAGATACTTTAACTGCACGACTAAGTGTGCGACAATTATTATTTGACCATTTTCCGCTAAATAATCAGGATTATGTGAACGTAAACCCAAGATTTTGGCCTAGTACCGTTAATTGCAGGCAGCTAGACAGCAACGAAATTCTGATTCGATATTTTCATTTTTCGGAAGATTGGGACGTATTTGGTGGAGATGAAATTAATTCAATTGATTTGTTTGAGTCTGGAGTTATTGAAAATGGAAATGGATTTTTTGGTGGGATGAATACTGGATATTTTAAGTATAGATTTTACGATCCAATTGTATTTCCCACAGATTAAACCCTTTCGTACAATCTTGTAACCTTCGCTGAACCTCGTTGATTATTTTCTTAGCTTTAGTAGTCGTTTAAATGAGGAATAATCACTAAATAAATTCATGTACCTGAACTCCATTACCGAGGCTATCGGAAATACTCCACTTGTAAAATTAACATCTGTTGTTGGAAATACCGAAGGAACCGTTTTAACCAAGGTTGAATATTTTAATCCAGGAAATTCAATCAAAGATAGAATTGCGGTTAAAATGATTGAAGATGCCGAAGCTAAAGGCTTGTTAAAACCCGGCGGAACTATTGTTGAAGGAACATCGGGGAATACTGGAATGGGATTGGCGCTGGTTGCCATCGCAAAAGGGTATAAGTGTATTTTTACTACAACTGACAAACAATCGCAAAGTAAGGTTGATATTTTAAAAGCGTTAGGGGCTGAAGTAATTGTTTGTCCTACCAATGTTGAACCTGAAGATCCGCGCAGTTACTACTCGGTGGCAGCCCGTTTAGCAGAGGAAACCGAAAATTGCTACTACCCAAATCAATATGACAATAAGTCGAATTTACAGGCCCATTATGAAACTACAGGACCTGAGATTTGGGAACAAACGGAAGGCAAAGTCACCCATTATATTGCAGGAATGGGAACAGGTGGTACCATTTCGGGAGTTGGAAAATATCTAAAAGAGCAAAATCCGGATATCAAGGTAATAGGGATTGATTCGGTTGGTTCTGTGTATAAGAAATATTTCGAAACCGGTGAGTTTGATAAGAATGAAATCAAACCATATATGACAGAAGGTATTGGGGAAGATATAATTCCAGGAACCATCGAGTTCGAATACATTGATGATGTGATTCAGGTTAATGACAAAGAATCTGCACTTGAAACCAGAGCACTAGCGAGAGAAGAAGGATTATTCATAGGGTGGAGTTGTGGTGCTGCTGTTGCAGGTGCTAAGAAATACATGCAGGAGAATCCACTTGGAAAAGACGATGTTATGGTAATTATTTTGCCAGATAGCGGTACACGTTACATCAGCAAAGTGTACAACGACGAATGGATGAAAGAACAAGGATTTATTGATTAAAATTATGTCACAAAACAATCAGACTGCCAAAACCGGAAAAATGGAAATTGAACTTCCGCAAGAAGAAGCTTCCGGTACCTACTCGAATCTTGTAATGATTACCCATTCACCGTCCGAATTTATTCTGGATTTTATTTCGGTAATGCCGGGTGTCCCTAAAGCAAAAGTTGCAAAACGAATGGTGCTTACGCCCGATCATGCAAAAAGGCTTGCAAATGCACTTGCTGATAATGTAACCCGATACGAGGAAGAGCATGGAGTAATTAATACTCGGGAAAAAGTAGAAATCCCAATGTATAGAGGGCCACAGCCAGAGGCTTGAGGTTACTTTTTAGCCGTTAGCATTAAAATTGTCCCAATTATGAAGAAAAAGATATGGGGCATTGTTGCTGCTAATTGTGGAGATATAGCTCCATAATAGCCAAAAGGTTCAGCAATTTTCATAAAAGCGAGATACAGAAAACTAATTACTAGTCCGGCTGAAAGATACACTCCACGCCCACCGCGCCTGCGGACTGATGCGACAGCAAATCCAATAATAATTACCACAATAATTGAAATTGGATATGCAAGCCGGCCATAAAATTGAACTCTAGGGATATTTACGCCTTCGGCACCGCTTCGAATGATAGATGCTATGTAATCTTGAGCCTCTGTGTAAGAGAGTTGATATATATCCGAAGTTGAACGTGACAGATCCTGCGGTAAAATTGTGAGTGTTGTGTCCTTTCCGGAAAATTTAGTCTGTACATAGCCAGAATCGGAATATACCCGTTCAGTAACCGAGGTAAGCACCCAATGGTTTTCTTCTCTATTCCAGCTCATACTGGTTGCAAGTGTGGTTTTCTTCAATTCTAAACTGTCATAATCTATAAATCGAACACGATAAGCTGTGAGCTGGTTTTCATCGAAATAGTTTACTTCAAGAATACTGTTTGGGGATATTTCCCTATAGATGTCGCTTCGATCAATTTGCTCATTTTTTGATCGGATGAACTCATTTTCAAAGCTTATTCTCTTTTTATTCGATTTTGGAATGATTCCTGAATCCAGATAACTAATAGAAACTGCTGCAATTATCGCAAATGCAAGATAGGGCATCAATAATCGATATAAACTTACCCCAGCGGCTTTAAACGCAGTTATTTCTAAACGTTCTGAAAGTTGACCTGTTAAGAATAAGCATGCCGAGAAAATGGCAACTGGAATTACTAAACGGACCATCTCGGGGATATACGGCAAATAGTAGTTTAACCAGATTTCTTTAAAAGTTGCCCCGCGATCTGTAAAGTCATCACTGTTTTCAGAGAAATCAATCATTATGAAAATGAAGATGAAAATCAGCAGTACAAAAACTGTAATTGTCAGCAATCGCAGAAAAACATATTTATCAAAATGTTTAAGCACGTTTTGGTAGTAATCGGGTTAGTCTTAATTCGGTACTTAAATGTAGGATAAGAACGATCCCAATAATTGAGAACACTATATTAAATGCCCACATCCCAAAAAACGGACTTATAAACAGTCGATCCGCCAGTTTTTCGCCTTGAATAATAGAGATCCAATAAATGGTGAGAATTATAGCGCTGATCAGCGCGGCAAGTCCAAAATTTCCACGGCGGGTCATCATACCAATCGGGGCGCCAAGTAGCACAAAAACCACACAGGCCATTGGGATTGAAAATTTCTTATGAATCTCGACTAAAAACTTGTTTATACGTTTTAGACGCCATAGTACATTCGATGATGTACTTTCGAAATAAGTATTATCCTGTTGAATATTTGTTCGGGCAAGATCAAGAATTCTGCGCTGATGAACTTCGTTTGGAAAAAACTGAAGCGAAAAATAATTGGCAACAGAATCTGTGAATGCTATCTGCTTATTAAGAGTATCGGGCCTAAAATTTAAATCGAAGCTTGAAATGAAAGGGCTAGCAGCAGCTTCTCCATACACATGGGTAAAACTAGTATTATCGGCTGCTCTTTCGGTGTAGTCGAAAACCTCTGAACGTAACGTATCTACTACAGCCGACATTGCCTGTGCACTCATTGTTCTGTCGCTGTCACTTCGTCCACTTGGATCGGATCTTGAAAATTCGAGATCAGAAAGGTCAAAGGTTAGCCGATATTTACTGAATAATGTTTTCTCAAGATTATCCATGCCACTACTTCGGTTTCGGTCCATATAGCGGAAGAGTTCTCCATCTTCAAGCACTAGCGTTAAACCCTGTGACCCTTCGCTTTTTAAAAACCCTTTATCAGCGCGGATATAAGCTCTTTTTCTATTGTTCGCAGGCTCCTGAAATAAAGTAACGTTGAAGAGACTGTCGGTGGCATTGTCGATATCTCTGACTAAAAATATATATCCTTCAATGCCATCGTAAAAGACGTTTGGTTTAAGGTCGAAACCCGGCTTTTTAACCCGGATATCCATGAATAAGGAACGCGCTTTTGAGTTCGCCTCAGGAAGTACATTATTCGAAAACCAGATAAGTCCAAACCCAAGAATAAAAGCAGTGACTAAAACGGGTTGTATTATTTTAAATGGATTTATTCCCGAAGCCCTGAGTGCAGTAAGTTCATTTAGTTCAGAAAATTTTCCAAAAGCCATTAAACAAGCAACAAGCACAGCCATGGGAGCGGCCAAAACAACCATATATGCAAGGTTTGTAGCAATCAGTTCGATGATAATGTTAATTGGAATGTCCTTCCCAATAAGCTTATCCACATGAAGTATCAGGAATTGCATTAAGAGCAAAAACATCAAAGTGAAGAAACAGAACAGAAACGGACCAACATGCCGTTTGAGTAAATCGATTTGTATTTTATTTCGAAATGTAATCACGAAAATTAATGCAGATGACAGATACTATTTGTGAGCTGTAAACGTACTGAGAATACTATTATTTAGGTGCTGATTTTGTGGGGTTAATTAGCCTTCTCTCACTTTCAACATACTAGAATATATGGTATTATCATCGTCTATTTGCAACAAAGTGTCATCTAATATACTGCCTATCGAAAACAGCTACATACTGTTCATAAGTATCTAGAATTATTTCGGGAAATCTTTCTCTTAGATTTACTGCTTTGTTGGTGCTGGTTTTACTAATTAGCATCAGTATGGATGTACGCGAAGTTTTTGCCAGACAACAGGTAGATTCTGTCCAGGTTACTAGCACAGCAGATACTTTAGCCTCAGGAACTATTCTTTTCAAATCACCCAGAATTTCCATTATTAGTGGGTTGTCATCTGTACAAAAAGGGCGTTTATATCGACTAGCAGGAAATCAATTTAAAACTCAGGTTGTCTGGGATTCGGTTGATACCTATAAAATTCAGAATACTTTGCATGATCTAGAGGTATCTGTTCCATCCGTAGTTGATTTCGAATCATTTCGATTGCTGAAAAAAGAACAACAGAAACAAAATATCAGAGCAAAGCTAGTTCAGGAGTCAAAATCTCAACAGCAAGAAAGCCGTGGACTTCTGGATTTCAGTATTAATGTTCCTGGTGGTGAAAACTCTGCATTTTCGACCATATTTGGAAGTAACGAAGTAAATCTTCGGGTAAATGGCTCTGCAAATATGAATGTGGGTGCTTCAATTCAAAAGCTAGATGATGGGTCACTACCACCTGATTTGAGAACCCGGGTTGATCCCACCTTCAATCAAAATCTTCAATTAAATATTCAGGGAACCATTGGGGATAAACTTACCATTGCAACTGATTGGGATACAGAGCGCCAATTTGATTTCGAAAACCGGTTAAGCATCGTTTACGAAGGTTATGAGGATGAAATCATAAAAAGTATCGAAATGGGTAACGTTTCGATGGCAACGGGTAACTCTTTGGTAAAAGGTGGGAGCTCTTTATTCGGGATTAAAGCGGTGTCTGAACTTGGCCCTTTAAAAGTTACCACGGTTGTTTCGCAACAACGAGGGAAAAGTAATACACAAAGTATCTCAGGTGGTTCAGAGGAGCAGACAATAAACCTAAGGCCTGCTGACTACGAGGATGGACGCCATTTTTTCATCGATTTTTATAACCGACAGGAATTCGAGCGGGCATTAGAAAATCCGCAGCAAATTTTACAGCCTTATCAAATAACTGAAATTCAGGTATATGTTCGGAAGGCCGAACAAGTACCGGGAATAAATACGGTGAGTGCAATTGCGTTATTGGATTTGGGAGTGAATCAGGATGGTGCAGATTTGTACAGTTTGCCCGGTAATGATTTTGATCGGTTTGCTCAATCAACCCTTGATGGGCTTCGCCCCATTGACAGTAACGCAACCAACGAAGATTTCGAGGCTACATCTCAGGAATATGTTGATGCGATTTTCGAGCAACTGGTTGAAGGTGAAGACTATGTAGTGAATTATTCGTTGGGTTATATCACCATGCGTACTTTTATCAACTCTGGAGACGCGATAGCAGTTGCCTACACGTACAGTAATCCAGCAAACCCCGGTGAAGTTATTCAGGTTGGAGAACTGGATACTCAAAATTCTAGCAGAACTTACTTAAAACTCCTTCGTCCCGGAGGTATGACCACACAGGATCGTGCATGGCCACTCACAATGAGAAATATTTATTCGTTAGGAGTATCCGGTATTACACAAGAAGGATTTGAGCTTGAAATCACGGATACACGAAATAACATCCCTGAAACAAATCTCCCTGGCCGCGGACAAACTTTGCTAGCTGATCTTGGGCTGGATCGCCAAAATACAGACGGTTCTATTGGTGTGGATGCACAGATTGACTTTACCGGTGTAACGCTTGATGCCGGGTCGGGTCGGATTATGTTTCCTTACTTAGAGCCATTTGGTGAGCGAATTGTTGAAGTTCTCAATAACACTCCTTCAGTACCGGATACCTTAATAGAGGCACTCGCTTTTAATGAGCTATATACCCTTAAACCCATAGATGCGCGGCGTTCTTCTAAAAATTCTTTTTATGCAATTTCAGGAACTTCTAGTGGAGGTGTTTCCGGTAACTTCACTTTAGGATTTGGATTGGTAGAAGGATCGGTCACGGTCACGGCTAACGGCGTTGCACTAATTGAGGATACCGATTATGAGGTTGATTACTCCTTCGGAAGCCTAACCATATTAAATGATCGATATCTGGCTCCTGGGCAAGAAATTGAAGTCGAATATGAAAACAATCAATTCGCAATTATTGGACAAAAGAACTTTACAGGGGTTAGAGCTGAGTATACCATTACGGACGATATAAAATTAGGTAGTACATTTTTCCGATTAAAAGAACAGCCCTTGAGTGATAAAATCAGGATCGGAAATGAGCCCATCAACAACACGATTCTTGGATTAGATGCAAAAGCAGATTTTGACACCCCATGGTTGACCCGCGCAATAGATAAAATTCCGTTACTTCAAACACGTACTCCTAGTAGTATCAATTTTAGTGGAGAGTTTGCCCAACTACGACCAGGCGTTGCTCAAACAAATGCGGTTCAGGAAGCTATTGATCGGGGCGACTTATTTAGTGATGAAGAAAACGGATTAGTATTTATTGATGATTTTGAAGGTGCGGAATACACCATCAGTTTTTCGAATCCAACGCGTTGGAATTTGGCATCGGCCCCAGCGGCCTTACCTGGAATTTCTGATGATGAAGGGTATTTCATGGGACTCACTCTAAGTACCATCCAAACACCGGATTTCAGGAAAGATCGTGCCGATCTGCGATCTCAATTTTCTTGGTACACTATTCCTAGAAATATTAACGTAGATCAATCCGATATTACGGCTGAAGTAGAAACGGTTCGTATAAACGATATCTTCCAAGGCCGAGTAGTCAATCAACAGGAAACAGATCGAATTACTCCCCTGGATATTTATTACGATCCTTCTGCAAGAGGTCAATACAATTACAATCTTGGATTAAAAGATCTACTAGATCTAGCTCCTGAACGAACCTGGGGTGGAATGACAGCCATTATTCCAACCGGTCAGGAAGATTTAGTTCAAAATAATATCGAATTCCTTGAATTCTGGGTTCAGGCAATTTTGCCGGATGGGCAAGAGCCCACGGGGCAGGAATTAGATTACGAAGGAAAAGTGTATATAGATTTGGGGACTATATCAGAGGATATTGTTCCCAATGCTCGGTTAAATACCGAAGATGGACTTTCAACCACGATCAATAATTTAACAGAAGATGATCCGGTTGGTCAACCAAGGTCATACATCCCGCCAACACCACCTGTACCACTTGGGCAGTTTTCTACAGATCAGAGAGCTCTGGAAGATATTGGGCTGGATGGAGCCCCAAATCCGGGAACTTTTGGTGCAGAAAACAGAGATGAAAGTGTACTCTTCGCTGATTTTATCGAAGAAATGCGAGCACAATATGGTGAGGGTTCTGCAGAATTTGAAGCCATTGAGACGGATCCTTCCAATGATGATTATGTGTATTACAATCAAACTTCCGCGAAAGAACTTCCTTTAAATCAGCGTTTTTGGAGATTGTTGGGATATCACGATGGAAACACCCCGGAAAGTGGTGGAAGTGATAATAAAACAGCTATAACGCTTAAGCCAGATACCGAAGGACTGATTAGTTCTTCATCCATTTTACAGACGAACTCCTATTATCAGTACGAACTGGATTTCAATCCTGCAGATATTAATGAATTAGAAGTTGGTGGTTTAGGAGGGTTTATTGTTGATAAGATTTCACGCGATCCCTACTACAAAACCTGGTATCTGGTTCGGATTCCACTCAAAGATTTTACCCGAAAATATGGGGAGATCGAAAGTTTCCAGAATATTTCTCACATGCGAGTGTGGATGTCGGGCTATAAAAAGCCATTTACACTCCGGTTTGCAACGTTTGAGTTTGTAGGGAGCCAATGGAACAAAATTGATAATCTGTCAGAGTCGCCTTCGAATCAGGATGGATTTAAAGTTTCCACCATAAATATTGAAGAAAATGCCAATCGGGTTCCGTTTCCTTATCGCCAGCCGGAAGGAGCCATTCGGGCGGTAAATAGGGGAGCTCAGGTTCAAACGGTACAAAATGAACAATCACTTGTACTATCTGTTGAGAATCTTGGGCCTGGTGAAATACATATGGTAAAACGAGTGTACACCGGAAATCTAAACTTGTTGAATTACTCAAACATGCGAATGTTTGTTCATGGTGAAAGATTCGACGAACGTGGTGATGCAGAACTAGTCATCAGAATGGGTAATGATTTAGAAAATAATTTCTATGAATATCGCCAGCCGGTTACACCTTCAATTGAACGCGAATTCAGATACGATATTAACGATCGTGGCGGCCTAATTGCTGATGCTCAGGACATTTGGATATACGATGAAAACAGTGCGAACATCATCATATCAGCATTTAACGTACTTAAACAACGAAGGAACTCGGTAAATTGGGATCCAACTCAATTATATGAACTTGAAGGGCTATTGGGTGAAGAAGGCGTTGAAGGGGCAACGTTAGCCATTAAAGGGAATCCGTCGTTAGATAAGGTGTCGGAAATTGGATTAGGGATCCGAAATCCATTCGATCCAACCGATATAAACACAAATGGGGAGGCCAGTCTGGATGCTGAATTTTGGTTGAACGAATTACGAGTATCTGGTTTTGATAACGAGCAAGGGTGGGCAGCCAATGCAAAATCCAATATCAGATTTGCTGATTTTGCAACTTTAAATGCAAATATGACCCGCAGAACAAATGGATTCGGTGGATTAGAATCGCGTTTTGAAAATAGAAGTGTGTCTGATCAGTTTGGATATTCCATTAGCTCTACAATAAATATGCATAAGCTTATTCCTGATCGGTTTGGATGGAATTTCCCGGTTACGATCAGCACTGCTCGTGATTCTCAAACTCCAAAGTATTTACCGGATCAGGGAGATATTCGATTAACTGATTTTATAGATGCCGTTAATTCAGATGAAACGTTGAGTTCTGGGGCAAGGCAAGATAGCATCAATACCAGAATTCAAGATATTCAAACTGTTTCTGAGCGCTTTTCTATCAATTTATCAAACATATCGAAAAGCAATTCAAAGAGTAATCTGGCAAAATACACGATTGATAATACCAGACTCAGTTTTGTGTACAACACAGGTAATGCGCAAAATCCACAATTGCAGTTTCAAAATAAATGGGATTACCAGGCATCAATTTCATACAATTTATCACTTCGACGTGTGAAATTATTTACACCGTTCGGTTTCACCAGAAACATTCCAATCGTAAAAGTGCTCTCCGGTTTTAGAATGGGCTATTTGCCTTCCTCAATCACCATGTCGTCGGGACTAACACGAAATTATACCGAGTCGCGCAGGAGAAGCCTATCCGATCCTTCCGCCACTTTGCCCTTGCAGCAATCGCACAATTTTACGCAAAGAAACAGTTTCTCACTCAATTATAATCTTACTCAATCAATACCCATTACATTTAGAACAAGTACTAATTTCGATTTAGCCAATGCAGGGATCGAACAGCGTAACGTCTCGGGTGTGGATAGTGCAAGTTTCGATATTGTTCCTACCTTCGATGTTCTAAAAAGTATTGTAAGTGACACGCTAACAGCCAGAAGAAGTACCTATCAGGAAACGTACTCTGCAAGTTGGCGGCCAAACCTGAATCAAATTGAAGCAATAAATTGGTTGACATATTCGGCCAGTTATGGCGGTGGATTTCAATGGAATAATAGCCCGAGAGGTTCAAGTTTAGGAGCTTCAGTATCAAATAATTTCCAGCTGGATAATTCCATTAAAATTGATGTACAGGATATTTTTAGCCGTTTAGGCTTTATTGAGAAAATCAAAAATAGAGACGGTGAAGAAACCAGAGATCGGAATACGGCTAAAGAGCTTAGAAAAAGGGAAGCCGAAGAAAATGTTGCAGACAGTTTAAGAACACCACGAACACCACCGAATTTACTTCATGATGCCAGGTATGTAGCTCGAAAAATATTTCTGGCAACCTTTAGTATGCGGGAAATATCTGGGAGTTATAAGCGAACAAAGCAAGGCAGTCAGCCTGGTTATCAGGGAGAGTCTCAAATATTCTATGCATTTAATACGCCGGGTAATGAGAGCTATTCTCCGCCTTTTAGCTACCGAACCGGATTAAACGATCGAATCCCTCAATCTCAACTAATTGATAATCTTGATGGAGATGCCAATGTGCAGTTGCCGGCCAATAACAGCGTTAACGATACTTTTACTGCGAAAACAAGAATCAATTTATTTCCAAACTTATCCATCGATTTAGATTGGAGCGCTTCTATAAATAACAGAAGTACGGAAACCATTACGGTGACTCCAGAAGGGGATTTTTCTTCGGTTGTTTCAGAATCTGGAGGATACACCTCTTCGGCATGGTCGTTTGGTGGGGGATATAAAGATTTATTAGATCGACAACTACAAACAGCATTACAGGATATCGTACCTGGTTCAACTACAATTTCAGATTCAACAGGAAATGGTGATGGGCGATTTGTACTAAATCGAAATACACTCGAGGAAGACTTTAGAAAAGCTTATTTGGGAGATAATGTGAATGGAAGAGGGGATAAAGGATTTTTTGTTTTCCCAAGACCCGGATGGAGAATTAATTGGAATAAATTCCATGAATACATTCCATTTCTTGGACAATTCATGACTAATGCTACGCTTTCGCATGCCTATCGTGGCAGCTATAAAGTTGATTGGGCATTAAATACATTAACCGGTGTGCAAACTCCTCAAAGAATAGGGTCTGTTTATGATGTAGAAGATAACCGAGGAAGATTTGAACCTACAACGCTGCGAACGGAACGGCGATTTAGTCCACTTGCAAAATTAAGCATGACCTGGGATTCCAATTTGCGTACAGAATTTGGGTATGATCGCAGTACAATTTCAACCTTTGCCATTTCAAGTAAGCGAGGAACGGAAACACTTTCGCAGGGCATCGATTTTTCGATGAATTATACCTTCCGAAATGTTAAGATTAGTTTTTTGCCAAATATCAAGAATAACATCGATTTGAGTATTCGCGGGAGCTATAAAAATGATACTGAGCTGAGTTATAAGCTAGATAGTGATCTTGGTTCTGCCTTAAGTGGACTAGATGGACCTGTGACCAATATTGACGATATCGAACTTTCTGATCGCGAAACCGGGCAACAACGCATCAACGGGACTTTTTCTCTGGGTTATAAAATATCTGCATCTATTTCTTCGAATTTTGAATACACATATAGCAGAATCGAATCGAATAATATCCCGACCAGAACTAATCACGACATTAGGTTTAATGTTCGGATTGCTATTTCATCACGCTAGCTAATCCTTGAGGATAAAGAATCGCGATTAACCAAAAAATCAAACAGATCCCAAACGTCTGATAGGCAAGCCAATCGCCAAATTTGCTATAAAAAGTTTGCTCAGTAATTATCGGGATTACAGAATTAAATCCGGTTCGAACCCAAAATTCTGTTTTCTGCTCCAAAGTGCCATCTGGGCGAATAATCCCCGAGGTTCCATTGTTGGCACTTCTTACTACCCAACGGTTAAACTCAATTGCTCTAAGGCGGGCATATTCGAAATGTTGGCGATGTCCACTTGAATCGCCCCACCAGCCGTCGTTAGTTATAATTGTGAGGAAACCTGCACCATTGTTTACAAATTCACGAACCCAGGAAGGATATACAGAATCATAGCAAATGAGACCCGGAGTTATAAATTCAGAAGTTTCAAGCATATCAGCGGTAGTACCTTTGCCAAACCCTGCAATTCCACCCCAATCAATCCAATCGAAAACATCTAATTTTGTAAGTAAGGGCAAGAATGGAACCCTTTCAACGATGGGTACTAAATTATTTTTAAAATATTTAGAGGTGTTACCGTCTTCATTCGCAAAAAAAGCAGTGTTGTACACGTTATAGGGCTGCTCTCGGTACAGTCCACGATAGAGTTCCGGAGGATCTTCATCATAAACTTGAATAAATCCGGTGCCGACAATAAAATTTGTATTCCACGCCTTAGCTGAATCTGCAATTCGTTGCAAATGTATCGACTCTTTTAACACTGCACTTTCGATGGCATTTTCCGGCCATACAATTAAATCTGTATCTGCAGAAACAAGATTTTCGGTAAGTGAAAACAAGCTGTCCACAACCTCTCTATTGCCGCTCATTCCTCCGTATTCTAAATATGAGTCGTGATTGGGTTGAATTACTGTGACTGAGATTGCTTCTGAATTTGGTTCTAAGGGTTCATCAATAGCAAAATAAATGAGCGACAAAAGCGGCAAAGCTAATAATGAAATAGTAGCATAAATAGCATGCTTTTGTTTACCTGATATTATTGCTCGGTAAGCTATTGCTGCTGTGAACACTACCCAAAAGGTGATGCCTATATGGCCGGTTATGGAAATGTATTGTATCAAACTGATTTGTTTTGCCCAAGCATTTCCTATTGCAATCCACGGCCACGCTAAATCCCAGTGATGATGGAGGAATTCATAGGTGGTCCAGGCACAAGCTTGTAATAAAACAATGAACAGTGTGGATTTATACCGATCCTGGAAAAATTTCATCAATACTAACGGAATGGTCATCAACACTGCGTTGGCCAAATTTGCAGCGATTCCGGCGCCTACACTGGCCATCATTAACCAATACGTGGTTGAGAAATTCCAGACCAAAAAACCGGCATAACTGTAGTATGCAAGTTGGCGATTTGTTTGGCATATATTTGCAAGATGGATAAACAGTATAAATGCAGGAATGCTCAAAAAAGATAGATTAACCGGAGGGAAACTTAATCCTAACAATGCACCTGCTGTAAGAGAAACAGCCCACTTATTCTCAAGGAATTCTTTCATTCTGAATAGTCTTTACCTGCAATTATTACCACAATTTCACCTTTTATTGAATCCCGAGATTCAAAATCAATTTTAAGGTTTTCAACGGAATCTCTTACAACTTCTTCAAATGTTTTAGTGAGTTCGCGAGCAACAGCCATTAACCGGGATTTACCAAAATAGGTTTCAATTTCACCAATCAGTTTCACTAAACGATTTGGGCTTTCGTATAGAACAATTGTCCGCGATTCTTCCGCCAATTCTTTGAGCTTTTTTTGGCGCCCTTTTTTGTGCGGTAGAAATCCTTCGAACACAAATCTATCACTTGGAAGTCCACTTGCCACCAACGCTGTTGTTAGTGCATCGGCACCGGGAATTACGATTACGTCATATCCTGCTAGTTTTGCAGCACGTACGGCTAAAAAACCCGGGTCGGAAATTCCGGGCAAACCCGCATCCGAAATAAGAGCTACAGACTGATTTGCCTCAAGGATATTAACTATGTGGCCAGTTTTTTTATGCTCGTTATGTTGATGGAATGAAAAAGTAGGTTTCTGTATGCCGAAATGATTGAGTAGTCTTCCAGAAGTTCGGGTATCTTCGCAGGCAATGTAATCCACGCTTTTAAGTGTTTCTATAGCCCTGTGACTAATATCACTAAGATTACCAATAGGAGTTGCTACTACAAATAAAGTGGACAAATTTCTTTTCGTTTTGGGTTGAAAGATTAAAATTTCTGATTCTAAAACAAACTTATCTAATTACCATAAAAGAGCTTATCATTAGTTGTTAAAATTTTAGATCAAAAGAATTAGTACTCATGGGAATGGATTTTAAACCAACCGGACTTAATCACATCACAATTCGAGTAAACCGAATTGACGCTTCAAAAGAATTTTATGGGGATATTTTAGGCTTCGAACTAGTGAAAACAATGGGCCAAAGTATGGCCGTTTACGATCTAGGCAATGGTGATACTCTCGTTATTGTTGAAGCAGAAACCAGTTATGATCCAACATCCAGAGATTTTCGTGTAGACCACTTCGGATTTTTTGTAGAAACTCCGGAAAAAGTGGATGAGTTAGCTGAGTATTTCCATCGCCATGAAGTGACTATTATCAGTGGGCCTGCGAATCGTAAAAAGGGTAGGTTCGTTTTTGTTGCTGATCCGGACGGAAATATGATTGAGTTTTTCTACGAAGAAAAAGCGTAATCAGAATTCATAAA
Organism: Balneolaceae bacterium; assembly: GCA_965249965.1. Taxonomy (GTDB): domain Bacteria; phylum Bacteroidota; class Rhodothermia; order Balneolales; family Balneolaceae; genus HXMU1420-13. The sequence goes on along the minus strand of OZ252262.1, from coordinate 3,119,677 downwards.
ATTCCTGGTGATGAGCTTCGAAATAATCGTAGCGATTCCAATCTGTGTTAATCACAATTCCACCTAACAGATATAACCTGATGTCTTCGAGTTCGTCTTGAACCTGTTCTAAAATATCATGAACTTTTTTATGGATAGCTTCATAAGCTAGTTCAGTAGCACGTTTTAAAGGCTCTTCAGAGGAAAAAATATCGTCTTTGTAGTTTGATAAATGTTGGATAACTCTTGCTTGCTGATAGTCGAGGGGATTTGATGTTGAAAGTTCAACACCTTGCTCAATAGCTTGTAAAGCAGCTACCAAAGATCCGCAGCATGTGGAAGAGGCAAATTGGTTCTGGCGGTTCACGTGACCAATTCGTCCGTCATCAGATACTCCTATGTGTGGACCATATAAGATCATTGCTGCACCATGAGTTGGTACATGGCTAAGAAAGGCCTTCAAACCAGTTACCCCAGTAAATGGCAGACCTGAAATCCCACCTAGATGAAAAGGGCCCGGACCTGCAAATAAATGATAAAACTCAGGAAACATGTTACTTACTTCATCACTGCACAACGACGTAGCCCATAAACTAGATTTCAGTTCAATTTTTTTATCCATAAAATCACGGACAATCTGATCCTCTAATTGACGAATGGTTACTGCGTTTGGAAAATGATGTGGTATGGTAGTGTACATGTTCCCGATTTTTAAAATTTGTACGAAAATAGAAAATATCTCCACATTATTGATGTGAAATCGAAGTTCAATTCAAAAAAGGACTTTAATCCAAATTTGTAAAAAAATATACATGAAACAGCTCAAGTTCCTAAATAGCAGGTCTTTGTAAAAAATTAGTTTAACACCAAGTAAATACAAAATTTCAGTATCTTAGAACGAACTACGTAATACAATTACATCTACTAACTCTTGATTTATGGAAGGTTTACTCTCAAATTTCGCTTCACCCGTAGTTTTGGCATTTGTATTGGGTATTCTGGCGAAAGCATTTAAAAGTGATTTAGAAATCCCAAAGCCGCTTTATCAGGGATTATCCATTTATTTATTATTGGCGATTGGACTAAAAGGTGGTGTTGAATTAAGTAAGACACCATTTAATGAATTTGTCTGGCCAGCTACCGCCACTTTAGTTCTTGGGATAATTACCCCCATTATTGCCTACTTGGTACTCAGATATTTAGGTAAGATGGATTTGGTAAATGCATCGGCTGTTGCAGCCCATTATGGATCTGTTTCAGCAGTAACGTTTATTGCATCTGTTGCTTATATGGAGGCTCAGGGTCTAGAACCGGAAGGTTTTATGCCAACTTTGGTTGCCATTTTGGAAGTCCCCGGGATAATTGTTGCGTTGATGATTCCTCAACTTCTAAGTAGTAATGGGGGAACATTTAAAAAAGCATTGCACGAGGTAGTTACAGGGAGTAGTATTATTTTATTACTTGGCGGTTTGCTGATAGGATACATTGCCGGTCCTGTAAAATTTGAATCGGTTCAACCATTCTTTGTGAGTGGTTTTCAAGGTGCCCTGGTGCTCTTCTTATTGGAATTGGGGATGGTTACTGCACGACGACTACAGGATTTACGTAAAGTTGGCGTGTTCTTACTTGGATTTGGGGTAATTGTGCCCATTCTTTTTGGAGCGCTAGCTGTGTGGGCAGGGCAACTTGCCGGACTAAGTATCGCAGGTTCCGCTGTTCTAGCCGCTATGGTATCTAGTGGTTCTTACATTGCAGCACCGGCTGCGGTTAGGATTGCATTACCAAAAGCCAATCCCACTTTATATTTAACAGCGTCACTTGGTATTACTTTTCCATTTAATATTACACTAGGAATTCCATTATATCTAGAAATTGCATACATCTTAGGAGGTTAAAATGGCTTTAACACAGTTATTTCTTGTCACAATTATTACAGAGCGAATCTTTCGGGATGACATTATCAAAGAAATAAAATCGCTTGGTGCAACCGGCTACACATTAACAGATACAACTGGAGAAGGCTCGAGAGGGGTTAGAGCGAGCGATTGGGAGGGTAAAAACGTGAAGATTGAAGTAGTAGTAAATAAAGAAGTGGGCGACAAAATCATTGATACAGTTGCTGAAAAGTATTTCGAAAACTACTCAGTAATCGCATACGCATACCCGGTAAAAGTAGTTCGAGGCGATAAATACGTTTAGTTCGAGTATATAATTTTTCGCATAAACTTCAGATCTACGCACAAAACTCTCTCTTATTGAAATTATTGGATGAATTGGAACCGCTTTGCAAGAAATTTCGAATCGCTTCCATGAATTAATTTCTTGTTAACCTAGTATTAACAAAGGGGTATAATAATTAGCTTGGTATCGCTTTTCTATACCAATTTCGCATTTCGGGATTTTTTCTATCGCTTCTATAAGTAGCATCGATGTAGAAAAAGCTTACAAATACTACAAAACGTCGATACATTTACTACCGAGATAATCATACAGACTAAAGCATTTAGGACGAAAAGAGAAAACTCTTAGAGAGCTTGAAATGGACATACAGTCCAGATTAAAACGACTAGATAATTAATAACTATTCGAGAAAACAAAAAGAGGAGGAGAGCTATGATCATTACATTTGAACTTTTTCAGATGATCTCTCACCATTACAGCGAAAAGCTGAAGCGTAAGAAATCAAAAGCCAAGAAATAGTAATTGGCATTAATCAAAAGGGACAGGCTGAATTAAAAGGTACATCAGCAAGTAAAAGTCATTCTAAAGACTACAGTTTTGATGCGACAACTATGTCCAGGAACTGAATATATACACATTTTTATCACTCAAATTTATACATCATGAGAACATTAATTTCAAATATTGCATTAACGCTAACGCTGTTAATCACTTTATCCATATCAGGCAATGCTCAAACCACGTACTTACGAAATATTGAAACATCACATTTCAATAAAATTCAAGTAAGCTTAGACACAGAAGTTATTGTAATGAAAAGCAAAAGAAACCACGTAACACTCGTTGGCGACTCTAGCTACATCGCCGGGCTTCCAGTATTGGTTGAAGGTGAAATCCTAGAAATAAATTACAATTCAGAGCCGAACAACATGCTCAATAAAGTTGTGATTGAATATACCAATATCGACCATGCAACCACGGGCGGTACCGGAACTTACTATTTCCATAACATTGAAGAAGAAAGTCTGGTGGTATTTAACCCCTATGCCAACGTAATTCTAAGCGGTACAACTCAACAAATACGCGTAGTTTCGCAACAAGGAACTACCGATGTAACTGCTCTTTCTTCAACAAAAGAAGTAATGCATATTGGTGAAACGGCATTGTTATTAGGTACTAAACCGTTCTAAATACACCTAAAATTTTATTTACCTACACTCTCTTAAAAGTTCCGTATCTTTGTTATGTGAGTTCGTGACAAGATCGGAACTTTTTGTTTTAAACAATTCTTCGACCCCTTGTGGAATTTGAACTTTGCTGGCTTTTAACATCAAGCAGTCGGGCTTGAAAGCTTGTCCAATGCTCACCTAATTATCAATCGGACAAGTGTACAGAGCAGGGCTTTTTGCATTTCCGCATAATCACACAGAATGACAACTTTCCAAGAACTTGGTTTGCAGCAGGAACTGCTGGATGCCGTTCAATTATTAGGATTTGAGCAACCAACTCAAATTCAAAAAGAGGCTATTCCTCAAATATTAAATAACAAAAACGATTTAATAGCACTTGCCCAAACTGGTACAGGCAAAACAGGTGCTTTCGGGCTACCTTCGTTACAAAAAATCGATCAATCAGTGGCTGAAGTTCAGCTTTTGATTTTATCTCCTACCCGAGAATTAGCCATTCAAATAGCAAAAGATTTGAAATCGTTTAGCAAACGACTTAAGAAAATTAAAACTGTAGCAGTCTATGGCGGCTCAGATTACAGAACTCAAATAAGGGCTCTGGAAAATGGAGCACAGGTAGTTATAGGTACACCTGGAAGAACCCTTGATCTAATCCGAAAACGCAAACTTGATGTAAGTAATATTCATACTGTGGTGTTGGATGAAGCCGATGAAATGCTGAATATGGGATTTCAGGAAGATCTAGATCAAATTTTAGATGGCACACCTGCCGACAAACAAACGCTACTTTTCTCGGCAACTATGCCTAAGCCAATTGCTCGTATGGCGAAAAAGTATATGAATGACCCTGTTGAAATTGAAGTAGGAGAACGAAATTCCGGTGCTAAAAATGTAGAGCATCATTATTACATGGTGCATGCTCGCGACCGCTACGAAACATTAAAGCGATTAGTGGATATGTTACCAAGTTTGTACGGTATCATATTTTGTAGAACCCGAAACGAAACTGCGGAAATTGCCGGAAAACTTAAGAAAGAAGGCTATGAAGTTGATCTTTTGAATGGCGATTTGTCTCAAAATCAGCGCGACTTTGTCATGAACCAATTTCGTACTAAAGAATTGCAGTTGCTAGTTGCAACGGATGTTGCCGCTCGTGGACTTGATGTAAACAGTCTAACGCATGTTATCAATTACAACCTACCGGATGATTTAGAAGTATACATTCACCGAAGTGGTAGAACTGGTCGGGCTGGTAATCATGGAACCTCCATTTCGATCATTCATACTCGCGAAATGCGCCGAATTAATAATTTGGAGCGGATGGTTGGTAAAGATTTTTTCAGAAAAACCGTACCTACAGGAGAAGAAATCTGTGGAATACGAATGCTAGACTTAATCGATAAAGTAAAATCCACAGAAGTTGACGAAGATCGCATTGCTCCATTTTTACCAGACGCCATTGCAAAACTTGAGGAACTGGAAAGAGATGAGCTTATCAAGCATTTTCTTTCGGTAGAATTCAACCGGTTTTTGGAGTATTACGAAAATTCTGCTGACCTGAATGTTTCAGGAAAATCAGATCGAAGAGATCGGAATGATCGCGGAAAAGGTAGAGACCGAGATAGAGGTCGCGACCGCGGAAATGACTCAAATTTTGAACGGTTTTTTATCAACGTTGGGAAGCGTGATGGCTTAAATCCTGTACGACTAATGGGTGTAATTAACGAAGTATTGAATGGAGAAAAACCTGATTTCGGTAAGATTGATGTACAACTTAACTTTTCGTTTTTTGAAGTTGAACCCGGTTACGGACCTGCAATCATTGATAGTGTTAAAGGCATAGAATTCGAAGGACGTAAAGTTTCTGTTGAAAGTGCCAAGAAAGACACCAAACAGCGCAGTAAATCTGGCCGCAGCAGATCGGATAGAAACAGAGGTAAGAACCGAAAACGATAAAATATCAGGTACATTGAAACCCATTGATGTTGCAATATTAACGGAATCACGTTACTTAAATCCGTCGGACGATTCTGAGTACGTGATGAATGTTCTTTGGGAAGATAATCTGCTGAAATCTGCACTCGAAAAGTATGATTTGAATGTGGTTAGAGCAGATTGGGCTGACCCAGATTTTAATTGGAGTTCAACCCGATGTGCCGTTTTTAGAACCACATGGGATTATTTTGATCGTTTTCCAGAATTTGATGCGTGGTTATCACGGGTAAAAGAACAAACCATGTTTATCAATCCTATCGATCAGATTCGATGGAATATGAACAAATCATACCTTAAAGATCTGCAGGAAAACGGGATAAAAACCGTAGAAACAACATTTGTGGAGCAAGGTGATACGCGAACACTGCGAGAACTATTTCTAGAATTACATTGCGAAGATGTAATTCTAAAACCTATGATTGCTGGAGCAGCCCGGCATACTTACAAGCTTAATCATGAGAATATTGATGACCATGAGTCGATATATCGGCAGTTAATTTCGCAGGAAGGGATGATGCTTCAACCCTATCAATATAGTATTACTAAAAAGGGCGAAATTTCATTGATGGTGATAGCGGGTGAATTTACACATGCGATTCTAAAAAAAGCCAAACCCGGGGATTTTCGAGTTCAAGATGATTTTGGCGGAACCGTTCATGATTATGACCCCGGTTACCTGGAAATGGAGTTTGCCGAAAAAGTAGTACGTGCATGCAATCCACTACCTGCTTATGCCCGAGTAGATGTAATGTGGGATAATTCAGGTGAATTTGTACTCACTGAGCTTGAATTAATTGAACCTGAATTATGGTTTAGAGAGAATGCAGTTGCAGCAAAAAAATTAGCCAGAGAAATTGTGAAAAGAATTGATGAAAGCTCAGAGTTTTACTAAATCACCTTTGCGAGGAGAGAAAACGACGACGCAATCTCTGTATTTTTTCACAAGCTAGAGATCACTTCGCTTCACTCGTGAATGTTTCTTATTATTTATAATGGTTTTAGGTCAATCATACTATGTTTATATACTAGCAAATAAACGTCGAACGGTTCTATATACGGGCAAGTCATCCGATCTAACTAGGAGAATGATCGAGCATAAGAGAAAACTGTCACCTCAAAGCTTTACTGCTCGGTATAATGTAGATAGGCTTGTTTACTTTGAGAGCTTTGAGTTTTCTGATGATGTATCATCAAGAGAAAAAACAGATTAAAGCAGGTTCAAGAAGGAAGAAAATCGAGTTAGTTGAAAGTGTGAATCCCAAATGGGAAGACCTAAGTAAAGATTGGGATGTCTAACTAATTCATTTGTGGGATCTCTGCCTATATAAGTATTGTGAATTGATTCATTTGCGAGGATCCCGACATGTCGGGGACACGAAGCAATCTCTGGATTCTAAATACTGAGATCACTTCGCTTCACTCGTGAAAGGGGTTAGTCTTCTTCAAAAGCTACTTTTGTTTCCCAATTTTCCTCGGCAGAAGGATATAAATTCTCTTCATCACGATTCCATCGATTCAAAGTATTTACTACTACATTGTTAAAGAATACGAGCAATTTACCATCCTTAATTTTATAGGTTTTAGGATTCGCATCCGCTAAATACCCTTTTCCCATGGCATAGGCACAGTATCCACCATAAGCAGGGGCATATTTATCAGGATCTGTTTCGAATACGTTCAAATTATCCTGACTTGAGAAATAATAAGTAGCTCCGTTATGTTCAGCTGAATAGCTTTCTTCTCCTTTCGATGGCTTTTCTTGAGTGAAGTAGCTTACAGGATCGTACCCCCCAAGTGCTACAAAATTGTCATCTACATTGGTATAAGACGTTTGAGCACTTGCCGAAAATGATAGTGTAAGTAGTAAGAGCGTAAATAATAGTGTTGATTTCATAAGTAAAAAATATATTTTCGTTGAATCTATCTATTCATCAAGTTTGAATTGTCACAAAAGCCTAAAAAAATGATTTTCAAATTGTAACGAATAGTGGCAAATTAGCCTCGATGGCGTTTCTACAAACATTCCCGGATTTTAATTTATATAGCATGCCTCTGATCATACTTGTTGGTCAGGGGTATCTTTTTGCAATCATCCTTTTTGTACGATATGCCCGAAATCGAAAAATTTCAGACATATTACTTGCTACCTTTCTTGTAATTACGGGACTGCGATGTACCGCATATATGATTGGGTTTATGAGCTGGTACGATACCTATCCGACTACCAAGATCAATTATTTCCTGATAGACTTCTCTTTGATTCTTGGTCCCTTAGTTTACTTCTATGTAAAAAGTTTGACTGTGCAAACATTTCGATTCGTTCGCAAAGATCTTTGGCATTTTATCCCTTGGTTATTATATCTATTGCTTCAGGTGTTTATTTACCTGTACGATGCTCAACAACCAGGTTTTAATGATATCCAAAATGGGGTTCTATTTGTTAAGATAAATTTCGCAATTGGCCCTTTAATGGTTGTTTTAGGAGTAATATCTAGAGGAATATACTTCTTCCATGCAGCTAAGATTTTCTATGAATTCAGAAATAAAATTCTGGAATTCTTTTCGAATACATTTAAAGTTGAACTGAATTGGCTTCGAAATTTTCTTTTCGCCTATCTGGGATTATTCATACTTCGAATTACATTTATCTTGTTTGATTATGTAGTTGAACTAAGTTGGACCCAGAACTGGTGGTGGTATCTATTCGCTTCAATTGTATTGGTTTATTTAGGTATGATGGGAATATTTGCTGATCTGGGAAAATTGTCAGACCTAAAATTCATTGAAAAAGATGACGAAGGAGCGGCAGCCAAAAATGATATAGATCAACAATTGATTAAAAAACTTGCTGCCTTTATGGAGACTGAAAAATCATTCCTTCAGCCAGAGTTAACTTTAGCTGAACTATCCAAACAAATTGGAATATCGGTTAACCAACTTTCAAAAGTGATAAACACTGGATTTGGTAAGAATTTCAATGATTTTATCAACGAGTATCGTATCGAAGAAGTAAAAAAAGCTCTTCAGGATCCAGCCAATCATCAATATTCTATTCTCGGTATTGCCTTTGATTGTGGCTTTAATAGTAAGGCCACTTTTAATCGTGTTTTTAAAAAGGTTACGGGGTCATCACCAAGTGAATATTTAGCGAGTACCAAGAGCTAATTAGTCTCAAAAGTACAATTTGAGACGTCTCAAATTATGCTGAGACGATCGTTAGTTTTGCAAACCGGATATTTACGTAAACTTTTAACGTAAATAGTTACAGATGCAAATAGAAACAAACACATTTGCTTATAAAATTTATAAGCTCATCAAAGTTATTACTGCACCAAAGCAAGTAGAAGGTGTATTCTCGAATTTCGTTTTAGCGCTACCAAGAATCTTAGCCGGACTTTTTCTTGCAACCATGTTTGGTGGCGATAAATTTGGCGTACCATGGGCATTAGCTGATACCGGTCTCGCTTTATTTGAAGTAGTTGATTGGTTTCCCAAAGACGTAGCAAACTTTGGAGCTCCATTTAGTTGGGCACCGGAATTTTTCGCATGGATGGGAGCTGCAAGTGAAGCAATAGGGGGGATGTTTCTCTTGTGGGGATTTCAAACGAGAATTTCTGCATTCTTCATAGCCTGTACTATGTTAGTAGCCATTTTCTTACAAAAATGGGGTGGTGGACTTTGGGGCATGCTTCCAGCCCTCGGGTTCCTTTGGGTGAGTTTATATGCAATGGCTTTTGGTTCAGGTAAATTTGGATTGGACTACGTCATTTCAAAATATGTGCTGTCAGAGGAATCAAAATCACTAACAAAAACTACCATTATCGTTGAGAGAGGTTAATCATGAAATACTTATTAATACCCATAATTTCTGTTATTCTTGCTAGTAGTGCGTTTGCTCAACTTAGAGGGAATGGCAACATAGTCTCCATTGAAAGGGATTTAATCACATTTACTGAAATTGATAATGGCTTATCCAGCAATATTTCTGTACGATTTGGAGAATCAAATACCATCACATTAAGAACAGATGAAAACCTTCTTAATTCAATAAAAATTGAAGTTATTGATGGAACGCTAGAAATTGATCAGTTAGAGTGGATTTCTGCTTCTCAAAAAATTGAAATAGATATAACTACTCAATCACTCAATGAGTTCAGAAACTCTGCGCATGGCATGTATAAAATAGTAGAGATAGATGAACAGGAATTCGTAATTAATGCAAATGTTGGTGACTTTATTCTTTCCGGGAGCACCGGGTTTTTAGGGATATCAACAGCAGTTGGCAAAGTTGATGCATCGGATTTAATTGCAAGAAGTGCTGATGTGAACATTGAAAGTTTTGGTTCGGTAACCTTGAATGTGCAAGATCAACTTGATACACAGATTTCAAACAATGGGAAAGTTGTATTCGTAAATGAGCCTGCCATTTTATCTAATCGAAATGAGGAAGGTGCACAAGTAGTATCTCAAGAAGAAGACCAAAAACCACGACCCGAAGTCGCGTATATTGATGTGAAATTGAAGAATAACTCATTGCGCCGTGTAAAGGTAATTTTTAGTGGTCCTGAGGATGCCCGTTTTGGTTACGGCGCTCCAATTGGAAGGCTGCAAACTAAAAATGAACGCTTTCCGGTAGGTACTAAAGTTTATTTAGATAATAACTCACCAGAGAAAGTACTTCTTCTTGAAATTTCAGCAGATGATGAAGGTAAAACACTAAAATTATTTCAATGATAAAAAGCCCCAAATAGGGGCTTTATTTCTGAAATCAAAGTTTAGTGGGATTTGGTGCATCTCCATAAACTTCTTTGGGATCGAAGACTTTTTCGGACTCTTCGTAATGCAATTGGCCTTCTTTTTCAAAGAATTCATCACCAGTTGGAACACTACGATAGAAGCAAGATCGGTATCCAACATGGCAACTTGCACCATTACCTTGAACTTCCACACGTATCCAAACACAATCCTGATCATCGTCAATGCGGAATTCTTTCACAATTTGAGTGAGCCCAGAAGTGGCACCTTTATGCCATAATACTTCACGACTTCGGCTGTAATACACTGCCTCGCCCAGTTCGATCGTTTTCTTAAAAGCTTCCTCATTCATGTATCCATGCATAAGAAGTTCGCCGGAATTGAAATCTGTAGTTACAACGGGGATTAAACCGTTTTCATCGAATTTCGGGGCTAAGTCGTAACCCTCTTCTACTTGCTCAACGGTGATTCTCTTTTTGAATGTAATTTCGCTCATGTTTTCTTTTGAGTCATTCAGAGTCCCCATTTATTGGGACGAAGAATCTACAATTTTATTAGAAGTGCAGATCCTTCTCCGCCAACTGGCGGGTCAGGATGACAATATGTAAGTTATTCTTTCAGTTTCTTTTTTGGATTTTCAGGAACTGGGTCATGACCGTGACTACCCCAGGGATGGCACCGTCCAATTCGCTTTATTCCTAACCATAATCCTTTTATAGCTCCCCATTCATTCACAGCTTCGATCATGTACTGCGAACAGGTTGGAGAATACCTACAAGTTCTGCCTAAATAAGGGGATATCGCACCTTGATAAAATCGAACTAGTCCGATTACGATTCCACGTCCTATTTTGCTGATGATTTCCATTAGTCCAACTCATAGGTCGTTCCGTCTTTTCCATCTTTAAGTTGAACGCCAATTGCTTTAAGATCATCTCGAATTTTATCAGATAGAGCGAAGTCTTTATTTGTTCGCGCATCTTTTCTGATTTGAATCAGAAGTTCAACAAGTCCATCAGCTAAATTAGCATTCCCACCTTCGTCTTTTGGCCAGATTCCAATTACATCATCCGCAAAAGTTTTGAACAAGCTTTTTACTTCGTCTAAATTCGATGGTGTACTTCCGGAAGAAATCTGTTTTCTGATTTCTTTACCATGCTCAAACAAAACAGCAATCCCTTGAGCTGAATTGAAATCATCATTCATCACAGCTTCAAAATCGGATCTGAATTTCTCAATCGGATAAGCCTTACCATTTCCAGAAGCTTCTTTCTCGATGGTGCTAATCATAGAATGCAGATTTTTTAATCCGGTTTCAGCAGCTTCGAGCGCATCCTCGGAGAAATCTGTAGTACTGCGATAGTGACTTTGCAGTAAGAAAAACCGAATTACTTCCGGGCTCCATGCTCGAGTTAAAAGAGTATGATTACCGGTAAAAAACTCATCCAAATTAATGGCGTTACCCAGCGATTTTCCCATTTTCTGGCCTTCCAGAGTAACCATGTTGTTGTGCATCCAATATTTAACAAACATGGAATCGTGGGCACACTCAGATTGAGCAATCTCACATTCGTGATGGGGAAACTGATTCTCTAGTCCACCACCATGGATGTCGAAACTCTCGCCTAAATACTTATTACTCATAGCGGAGCATTCGATATGCCAGCCCGGATACCCCTCGCTCCAGGGGGAATCCCATTTCATCAAATGGCCATCGTTGGCTTTTTTCCAAAGAGCAAAATCTGCTGGATTTTTTTTATCAGACGCAACATCAACGCGTGTTCCGGATTCTGCTTCATCTAATGATCGTCCACTGAGTTTCCCATAATCAGGATCAGAACTCACATCGAAATATACATTGCCATGTGCTTCGTAGGCATGTCCCTTTTCTATAAGAGTTTTTATCATCGCAATTTGTTCAGGAATATGTCCCGTTGCTCGTGGCGTGATATCTGGGCGTAGTACATTTAGCTTATCCATATCGCGGAAATAAGTGTTTGTGTACTTCTCCGCAATTTGCATTGGATCAACCTGTTCAATGCGTGCCTTCTTGGCTAATTTGTCTTCGCCTTCGTCACCGTCGCCCACTAAGTGCCCAACATCTGTGATATTCTGAACATACTTCACTTTATAGTCGAGATAGCGTAAATACCGTAGTACAACATCGAAAGAAACGTAACTCTTGGCATGACCTAAATGCGCATCACCATAAACGGTAGGGCCACACACATACATCCCTACATAAGGTGGATTTAAAGGTTCAAAACGTTCTTTCTTTCGAGATAAAGTATTGTAGACGTACAGGGATTGTTCAGCCAAAACGGTTTATAATTCGGTATTTGTTTTGATCAAATCGATAAATTTTTGCTGAACATTCTGATCTTTGAATGCTCCACGAAATTCTGATGTAATCGTGCTGCTACTTTGATCTTTAATGCCTCGTGTAGAAACACAGAGATGTTTACTGTCGATGAATACGGCCACATCATCTGTTTCCATGGCTTCAGATAAGGCGTCTGCAATTTGAAGGGTTAGGCGCTCTTGTACTTGCGGTCTGCGAGAAAAGTAGTCAACCAACCGATTAATTTTAGATAGCCCAATTACCTTTCCTTTGGAAATATATGCTACATGCGCTTTACCGATAAATGGGAGAAAGTGATGCTCACAAAATGAGGTCACTTGAATATTCTTTTCGATTACCATATCACTGTAATCGTAGCCATTGCTGAATGTTCGGGCTTCCGGTCGGTTTTTTGGATCCAATCCCTGGAAAATTTCCTTTACATACATTTTTGCAACTCGCTGAGGCGTTCCTTTTAGGCTATCATCGGTAAGATCTAGCCCTAATGTTTCCATTATCTGGGCGAAATGCTCTTTGATAATCTCAATTTTCTCTTGATCAGATAAATCGAAAGCATCCTCTCTTAATGGGGTTAATTCAGAAGTGCCAACATGGGCATCTCCAAGATCCTCTATAGTTTCTAAGTGTTCTAAATCGAGTTTGGTATCCAAATCTGTAGGAATTAAGTGGTTCGCAATGCTTTGTTGCATAGGCGATTAAAACAGAACCTAAAAAATAAGAGTTCCTGAGTAGAATTGCATTAGTTTTACCAGTTGTGTGATGTTAGAGCATTGAAATTGAATGGCGAACATCTAATCTTACCATAAATGAAAAAACCAATAGCAACAGAATGATAAAACATATAGTAATGTGGAAGCTTAAGGATGAAGCAGAAGGCGGATCTAAAGCTGAAAACGCTCAAAAAATGAAAGAAAAGCTCGAATCTATGCCGCCATTAATCCCGGAATTGGATTCAGTTGAAGTTGGAATTCATATGTTTGATGGTGGGGGCGACCCGATTTGTGATATCGTTTTAATCGCAAAATGCGAATCTGAAGAATATTTACATGCCTATGCAGCGCACCCGGAGCATAGAAAAGTAGTAGACTTTATATCAAAAGTGGTTAAAGAACGACGCGTTGTAGATTTTCAAACGAGCAAATTATAAACGAAGAAGATCACATAGAACTGCCCATAGACGGAATTCTGGACCTTCATTATTTTCGACCCAATGAAGTTAAAGATTTAGTGCCCGATTATATCGAAGCTTGCTTAGATAAGGAGATTTATTCATTGCGAATTATCCATGGAAAAGGGAAAGGCGTGCTTCGGAGAACGGTACATACAATTCTCGAAAAAAATCCCCTGGTACAATCTTTTCGCATGGCGGATGACAGGAGCAGTTGGGGCGCAACGCTAGTAGAATTAAAAAAGAAAAATAGTGAATTCAATAAAACTTAAAGAGCTAGTACTTCGACATATCGAGCGAATTGATAGAAAAATTGCTGAAAGAGAAAAGCTCGAGAATCAACTTTCTAAGTTTCGATTGATTTATTTCATATCGGCAATATTTCTGCTCTATGTGTCGGGCGTCTATGCATTAGATTTTATTGTTGTCCTGGTATTAGCAGTATTAATTCTTGGCTTTTTTGTGATAATCGATCGCCATAATAAAGTTGAACAATCATTAAAACGCTTCCAGTTTCTGCGAAAGGTGAAAGTAGATCATATAGCCAGAATGGAAATTGATTGGGATGAAATCGAACACAAAGAAATACGGTATGAATTAAAAAATCATCCGTTTGCCAGCGACCTCGACATTCTTGGCAAGCATTCACTAGTTCATCTTATAGACACCTCGATTTACCCGGATAGTTCAAATTTATTGGTGGATTGGTTGTTAACTAAATCCCCTAAAAAAGAAGACATTTTAAAAAGGCAAGCTCAGGTAAATGAGCTCAAGTCTCAACCAATGTTCCGAGACAAAATTCGAGTGTTAGGAATGATGACATCTGCTCGGAAGACAGACAAAAGTTGGAGTATTCAGGATATGTTGATTTGGCTACGACTGCCTGCAAAAAGGAATATCAAGCTGCCTTTGTTTTTTCTTTCAATCCTAGCAGTCTTGAACATCATCTTTTTTACTTTACTGATGACAGGGGCTTTAAATGCACTTCCATTAACGGTTACCCTTGTGTCCTACCTTCTCATTTACAAGTTCAATGATCATAAAATAAAGCAACTGTTTGATGCTGCGTATCAAATTGAACAAATACTGGAGCAATTTGAGTCAATTCTTTTACATGTAGAAAAATTCATTCCCAAAAAGGGAAGCGAAATGGAAAAACTACTAGCTAATTATCAGAATGAAGACATCAAACCTTCTCAGTTTATTAAGAAAGCTCAAAAATTGATGAGTAGAGCTTCCATGCAGGCTAACAAACTATGGCAGGCAGTTGTTAACACAGTGGTACCATGGGATTATTATTACATGATGCGATTGGAACAAATAAAGGTTGAGTTTGAGCCAAAACTCACCATATGGATAAATTCATTTTACATGCTTGAGGCTCTAAATTCACTAGCCAACTTCGCAATGCTTCAACCGGAATACGAGTTACCTTCTTTTGAAAAGAAATCTGAAAAAGAGTTTTCAGCTTCTGGTTTAGGTCACCCATTAATACCTGCACACCTTAGAATTTGTAATGATTTTGAGATTGAGAAGGGTAAGGATTTATACCTGGTTACAGGCTCAAACATGGCCGGAAAAAGCACCTTTTTACGGACAGTAGGTATTAATTTAGTGCTCGCCTATGCGGGGGCTCCGGTTTGTGCAAAGGCGTTACACACAGATGTGTTTAGAGTGTTTACGAGCATAAATGTTGTTGATTCATTAGACGATGGATTCTCACACTTCTATGCTGAGGTGAAACGGCTAAGGTATCTTTTGGATGAACTCGCAAATCAAAATGAGCCACCATTATTCTTTTTTGTGGATGAGATATATCGAGGAACAAATAATAAAGAGCGCTTAATTGGGAGTACAGCTTTTCTTAAAAAAGTTGCCGGAAAAGCAGGGGTTGGGCTAGTTTCCTCCCACGATTTAGAACTTGCCTCGCTTGAAAACGAGATACAACAGCTTGTGAATATTCACTTTGTAGAATCGATTAAAGACGGCAAAATGCATTTCGAGTATAAGCTAAACGAGGGGCCTTGCCCAAGCACCAATGCGGTGCAAATTATGAAGATGGAAGGCTTACCAACCTGATTATTTTATTCGTCTTCTAACTCATACACTCGAACGTAATCAATTTCAAAAGTAGAGGGGAAGATATTATCGTCAACACCTCTGGCACCACCCCAATCACCTCCTACCGCCATGTTTAATAAAAAGAAAAAAGGTTTATTAAATGGCCAATTATCATTAGTGGCATTTAATGGTTTTATAAATCTGTAGATCACGTTGTTAGGTTCGTCTATGTAGAACGATATGCTGTCTTCTTCCCAAATAAGGCCATAGTTATGGAATTCTTCTTCCATTGTAGGTAATGAAATGGCCCCTGAGCCAAGTTGTGTACCTATTTTGTGGTTATTCGCAGTAGAATGCAGTGAGGCGTGAGTTTTTCCTGGATCGTAGCTTACGTATTCCATTATATCAATTTCACCACAAGCTGGCCAGGATTGTCCGTTTCTGATACCGTCACCTAGCATCCAAATAGCAGGCCAAAGTCCATTACCTTTATGTTCTGGCATTTTAGCTCTTATTTCAATTCTTCCATATAAAAACGACTCGTATGTTAATAGACGTGCTGAAGTGTAGTCACCTCTTCGTTGGCCATCCCCATTAAGTAGAGCGTGAATTTTTAATGTTCCGTTACTTACTTCAATATTTTGGTCGTTGCCTGTATATTCCTGCCATTCATTATTTCCCCAACCAGTTGCTCCCAATTCCGGGTACCATTTACTTCGATCCCAATCATTACCATTAAATTCGTCGGCCCAAATGAGACCTGCAGGTAAATCTGGTTCAGTATTTGTAGAGCTATCTTTGCAGGAAAAAGTAAGTAAAGAAAGTGCAAGTATAGTAAAGAGGCTTCGTCTCATTGAAGAATAATTTTAGTCGAATGTTTTTCTTTTAATGGCCTTTAGATTACTGGAAAGGCTAGTTATTATCAAATGAGAAGAATTCCCATTTTAGTTTAAAATAAAGGATAAGGGCTGTTTTATTCGCATAGCCCAATACTGTTCTTTATGGTCATGACCTTCAAATTTTTTAGTAACCCAATTTACGTTGCGAACATATCCAGCGGCTTCCATCATCCTATCGATTTTAGTCTGATCTGGTTCATAATTCTCATCTAAGCCCAACGTACCATAATCAAAATAAATTTTATGTGTTGCCGGATTCGGAAGGTTGTTTTCCACATAATTCACAAATTCTGCACCAATTTCGGGCACAATCCAATGGGTGGATAAACACCCTGCTGCGCCGAAAATGTCGGGATAATCCATTATGGCGTATAAAGAAATCAATCCACCCATACTCGAACCCATAATAGATGTAAACTCTCTCTCCGGTTTTGTTCGATATTGCTGATCAATGAAGGGTTTCAATTCTTCAACGATGAACTTGAGATAGTCATCAGAAAAGATTGGTTTTCCTGAGTTATCGATTACTTTTTCCTGAACTGCCGGGCTATTCATAATTTCAGCAGGTTTTTGTGGCATGTATTCGGGAAATCGAGTAATCCCACTATTCCATATAGCCACAACTATGGTTCCTTCAACTTCACTAGCAGCAATCAGGTCGGTTAATGCCTCATCAACCATCCAATCATTTCCGTTATAAGAAGTATTTGGATCAAAAACATTCTGCCCATCATGCATATACAGAACCTGGTAACTATCTTCTGAACGATCATAATCTTCAGGAAGCCACACTTCAATATTCCTGTTATCCACAAAATTAGAGGGAAAATCCAGGTGATCGATTACGGTACCGGTAACTGCTAATACTGGATTAACGAGTTCCGGTATTTCATCTTTAGAAGAACAACTAGATATTAAAAAGCTTAAAAATAGGGCGCAAAGTATTGGTTTCATCTCCGAAAAAGTGTATTCATTTTATTCTGAATTTGTGAATGATTTGTGACATCTCAAAGCATTTAGTTTATTAATGTTATTTCGAAATGAAGTAACAAATAAGTAACAGTTTTTAAGCTTCATTTTTTCTTTATTGATGGGGTTATTAATTAAAAGGTACTATGACAAAGAAAAAACTATGCAATTGGGGTGATTTAGAGGATCGGGACCCAACACATTTTTTGGTAAACGGTCTGGATTTAGTCGCTATTCGATATGACGAGAACATTTCCGTGCTTTATGGGCGATGTTTGCATCGCGGCGCATTGCTCGGTGATGGGTACATTGATGGCGAGAATTTAATGTGTGGAGTTCACCATTGGGATTACAGATTCGACACAGGTATTAGCGAATACAATAATTCTGAAGTACTAAACAAGTTCGAAGCATGGATCGAGAATGATGCAGTTTGGGTGAATGAAGATGAAATCAATGCTTATCTGGAAGAGCATCCACAGCCATTCGATCGAGATGCATATCTCGGGCAATATGCCGATACTCACCCTGAAGACACCGAGCCTTACACAAAGTACATTAAAGAATTAGCCAAAAATGGGTTAAAGAATGTTGGGCATCATGGTCCTTCAGAAGCAATGGGCGTTGATCGAAATACCCTTCCAAAATGGGAGAATATTCAGTTTCTACCTGCACAGCTTGCAAAGCGACCATTGTTAGATAATGAAGAAGTTTCTACAAAAGTGACAATTGGTAAAAAAGCAAAGAAGCCACTCGAATTAGAGATTCCTATTTTCGTAAGCGATATGAGTTTTGGAGCACTATCACGAGAAGCGAAAATCGCATTGTCGATGGGAGCAGAAATGGCAGGAACCGGAATTTGTAGCGGGGAAGGGGGTATGTTGCCCGAAGAACAGGAAAATAATTCACGGTATTTTTATGAACTTGCTTCAGGCAAGTTTGGCTTCTCTTTTGATAAAGTGAAGAAAGCCCAGGCTTTTCATTTTAAAGGTGGTCAGGGTGCAAAAACCGGAACAGGTGGACATTTACCGGGTAATAAGGTGACAGAAGAAATTGCGAAAGTACGCGGACTAGAAGTGGGACAAACGGCTATTTCACCCGCAGCTTTTCCAGATATAAAAACAGCTTCGGATTTCAGAGAATTAGCAGGTGAAGTACGAGAGTTAACAGGGGGAATCCCCATTGGTTTTAAAATTGCTGCCAGTCACATAGAAGCAGATATCGATTTTGCACTAGAAGTTGGGGTGGATTATATCATTTTGGATGGACGAGGTGGCGGTACTGGTTCGGCGCCAACCGTACTTCGAAATAACATCAACGTTCCAACCATTCCGGCATTAGCCAGGGCTCGGAAACACTTGGATGAGAGTGATCCAAAGGTAAGTTTAGTAATAACTGGCGGGCTTAGAGTAGCCGAAGATTTTGCAAAAGCTATGATGCTTGGTGCAGATGCTATTGCGGTTTCAAATTCAGCAATCCAGGCTATTGGATGCTTAGGTATGCGTGCGTGCAATAGCAATAATTGCCCGGTTGGCATTGCAACTATGAAAGAAAATTTGCGCAGCCGGTTAATCGTGGAATCTTCAGCAAAGCAGTTGCATAATTTTTTCGACGCTACCAATGAATTAATAAAAGTCATAGCTCGTGCATGCGGTCATTCCAGTGTCCAGAATTTCAATTTCAATGACTTAAGCACATTGAATTACGAAATGCACCGATTAACTGGAATTCAATATGCAGGAATGAAACCGGTACTCTGATATGGAAGAAATTGTATCAATTATTTTAATGATCATTGGCGGGTATCTTGTTATTGGACTGATATTCAGTTTGATATTTATTGATACCGGTCTTTATAAGGTTGACGAAAGTGCAAAAGATTCATCACGGTTTTTTAGGCTGCTTATTATTCCCGGTTTGATAGTGTTCTGGCCATTATTTGTAAAAAAATGGATGAGGGCACGATCATGAAAGCTTCACTAAGAAAAAAACACGTGTTGCTTTGGGCGGTTCTAAGTGTGATAACGTTAACCGTTTTAATCATGGCAATGTAATGGGCGTTAAGTACGAAGCGGTATTATGGAATAATCAGAAGAAGAAGTATGACCGCATACTTTCGTCAGGGATTTTAGGGACATTATTACTGTTTATTGGATTCCAACTAGTGAACTTTCCTCAGATCACAGCTGAAACGTTAATAATTCGGGCAACAGCGTTTACTGCGTTTACATTATTGCATCTCATTTTGATGATTGGACCACTTGCCAGAATGGATAATCGTTTTCTGCCGCTCCTGTATAATCGTCGCCATTTAGGTGTATCAATGTTTTTCATTGCTCTTATTCACGGAGCATTTTCGATTGTTCAATTTCATGCACTGGGTGACGTAAATCCAATAGTAAGTGTGTTCACTTCAAATCAGAATTACCAGGCAATAAGCGAGTTTCCATTTCAGATTCTTGGGTTTTTTGCGCTTGTCATTTTATTTCTGATGGCAGCTACCAGCCATGACTTCTGGTTAAAAAACTTGTCGCCAAAAGTCTGGAAAGCACTCCATATGAGCGTGTATGTGGCGTATGCGTTATTGGTGTTACATGTAGCACTCGGAGCACTTCAATATGAAAATCATCTTGCATACTGGGTAGTTTTAATCATTGGATTTATATCCGTGAGTGGGCTTCATTTAACAGCTGGATATATCGAATTAAATCGTCTCAAAAATGAGAAAAAAGCGTTAGTAAAAAATGGATTTGTTGAGATTGGACCAGTTAGTGAAATCCCCGAAAAACGTGCAAAAACCATCTTTGTAAATGGGGAGAATATCGCCATTTTCAAGTACGAGGGTAAAATATCTGCCGTACATAATGTGTGTAAACATCAAATGGGGCCACTTGGTGAAGGTAAAATTGTAGATGGTTGCATTACCTGTCCCTGGCATGGATATCAATATTTACCTGAAAACGGACAATCACCACCACCATTTAAAGAGGTTCTGCACACGTATAAAGTGAAAATTTTAGGTGATATTGTATGGGTGGATCCATCACCAAAACCTGAAGGGACTTTTATTGAACCTGCTAACGTGGAGGGAGAATGAGTAAAGACAATTTCTACATTGGTTGGCAGGATGATATGCCTGATTCGAATCGAAAGTTCCTTCGAAATATCCTGATGTTGTTCACCGTGTTGATTCCATTTCTGATCACATTTCTACTTACTGGTCAAAAACCGTTCAATGATCATGTCTTTGAGTTTGGGACTACCAGTTCAATTACAGGAGTATATATCGCAGAACCTTTTCCTATGATTCAAATCACAAAAGATAAACCGGAACATGTTTCGGAAAGTGTTTTGTTAGTAGGATTTGGAAAATTCGGTGCGAAATCCATCATGGAAAACATTGAAGAACGCGAAGGTTCATTAAATTTGAAGGAAATCACTTTGAACGGCACTTTAATTTATGGAGACGGAATCACTTTGATGGAGTTAACCTCAGAAGCAGATAGTTTCGTGGAATCAACGGGAAATTTTAGACAGCCTTTAGAGATTGAAATGCCGTTCAATCAAATTGAGGTAACCGGCGAGATTCTTGATTCGAAATGTTATTTCGGTGTGATGAAACCGGGAGAAGGTAAGATTCATAAGAGTTGTGCAATTCGTTGTATAAGTGGTGGAATTCCACCCGTTATTCGGGTTTGGCAAACATCGGCTCAATCGTACAAATATTATTTAGTTTCGGGCACTGGGGGTGAAGAAATAAATGTAGATTTACTTCAATATGTTGGGGAAACAATCACAATTAACGGGAATTACTACCAGCAATTGGGTTGGAATGTTCTGGAAATAAATCCAGATCAAATTCAAAGAAAAATTGCGAGCAATGAGCAATAATTACATTCAGGCTGATCAGCAACTTCATCGTCTTTGTCAAATTATTGCGAAGGCAAATCGCACCTATGTGCATCCTAAAAAAGATGACAGCCATACCAATCTCGGATTCAATCCAGATCGAGGGCATATTTCAGGTAGGTGGATAGAAACTGAACAAAATAAAATCAGATTAATACTCCGACTTATGGATGTTTGTTTTGTTTGGTTGGATGAAGCCGGGAACAATTTGCAAACCGTTTCAACAGCAAAAAAACACATCGATGAGATCGAAAATCAGCTTAGAAAAACGCTTAAAAAAGAAGGCTTAGATAGTTCAAAATTTCAGGAACCAATGCATTACGAGATTCCTGATTATCCGTTTATGGGGCAATCTGTTGCATTACTATCACGGCTGGCATTAAATGACTGGGTTTATTGGAGAACGATTGCGAATGAAGCGTGTGATTATCTTTTGAAATCTTTCAATCAAAACGAAGAAATCCGCATTTGGCCTCATCATTTTGATACGGGTATTTATATGGATTTGAATGAGAAACTTGGAATTGGGTTCGGCTTTGCAATGAAAGATGATCATGTTGGAGCGCCCTATTTTTACGCAACCTGTTATCCTAAAGAAGGGGAAGCAGACTACAGTGAAATCAATGAACTATCATATGGTCGTTGGGTAGTAGATGACTGGCATGGCGCGGTACTTTCTTTGAAAGAGTTACAAATGACGTCGAAGAAAGAAGCAAATGACATCATACACACATTTATCGATGAAACCATGAACTGGTATAACGCGATGTAAGTGCAATTGATGGTTAAGCATTAACATCTACTTTATAGAATTTCCACCTTATTGTATTAGAAACTAATTTCTGAAAGAACGAAATAATCTGATATCAGCGTTGTTATACTCAGTAATCTGTCTTTAATTTAAAAGACAAGTCGGGAAGGTCATCCAAACATATTGCCGTTGAGATACTGCTACATTCTCTTTGTTATTTTTCTAACTATTGTTGTTAGCACTGATGGGAAAGCCCAATGGGCCTCGCTACAAGGGGTGATTTCTGATTACTCGACTTCGCAAACCCTAGAAGGAGCCAATGTCACAATTAAAGACATTAATAATGATAATCGCTTCAAAGGGACCGCTACTGATAAGAATGGCTTTTACCAAATTGGATCCATTCGCCCCGGTACCTACGAACTTAGGGTTAGTTTCTTAGGCTATACCACGCATGTTGATACACTGATTTTCAAGCTCAGAGATACAAAAACATTTAGCACTGGATTAAAACCTGATGAATCAGAACTTGGTGTAGTAGTTGTTGAGCAACCTGCAGGTGCTGTGCTGAGGGAAGAAGGCAGGCAACGCGTTTCACCTATCGATTTAAGCCGTGTTCCCACCCCGGCAGTTGGGGGCGATTTAGTAAGTTATTTACAAACACTTCCCGGAGTTGTATCTCTTGGTAGCAGGGGGGGGCAAGTGTTCATTCGAGGTGGTTCACCTTCAGAAAATATGGTGCTCGTTGACGGGATTTTGATTTACAAACCATTTCATATCGTAGGTTTTTTCTCACCATTTCCGCAAGATTTAATTGCAAATGCCGACTTTTACGCAGGCGGATTTTCTCCTTATTACACAGGGCGTGTTTCATCTGTTCTTGACATTAATATGCGTAACGGTAACAAATTCGATTACAAAGCCAGTGCATCAGTAAGTCCATTTCTGGCAGATATAGTCGCAGAAGGGCCGTTAGGTTCAGAGGCAGCATCCTGGATAATCTCAATGCGCCGTTCACTTATTGAGTCTACGAGCAAAGCATTTATCGAACCAGAACAGCCACTAAAATTTGAGTCGCATTATGGGAAAGTAAGCTTCAATTCCAACGATGTTCAATGTTCTGCATTAACCATGCATACCTACGATAGAGGTCGACTCGATTTTGATAAAGATGAGACCATACGATGGGGTAATTTCCTTGTTGGGGGGCAATGCCAGGTATTACCGGAAGAGTCTAAAACCTTGTTAGAAACGAATGTGAATTTTTCGCATATGTGGAATAATTCACGAAACGAAGATCAAAAAGACTCATTTTCGCGTGTTTCACGATTTTATATGGATGTGAATGTAACCCAATACAGAAATGATATTCGTGTTGTTTATGGGGCGTTTTTAAATACTCGGTATATGAATTATGATATTCGAGGGAGATTTCAGGATTTGGATACCGAGCGATACGGATTATTCAACATGGGCGCACATATTGAGGTTTCGGTTCCAATAAGTTCAAAAATTTCAATAAATCCCGGGATAGTTTTATCGGTATTTCCCGGAACATATGACCCAAGTTATGAGCCAAGGGTTCGGGCTACATATCAACCATTTGGTACCAAAAATGAAGAACTTAGTGCTGTTTATGGGGTCTATCGACAACCCATGTTTGGCATTAGCGATATGCGGGATGCAAGCTCGGTTTTCGTAATCTGGATGAGAGCGCCATTTGACGGCCCACAAATGGAATCAACGCATTATTTGCTTAGTTGGCAGCAATCCATTGGTAATTTTAATTGGTCTCTTGAGGGCTACTATAAGAATTTGAAGAATATCTCGATTCCTACCTGGACTACAGTAGCACGAGTTTCTACCGAATTAACGTTAGCAGACGGCGACACCTATGGTGCCGATCTTCGATTTGAATATTCAAAAGGTCGATTTTATGGTGTAGTTGGGTATGGGTACAGTTTAACAACGTACGAGTCTGCTCAGGATAATTTTGGTTTTTGGTTCGATGAACCCGTTCAGGCATTTAATCCTCCACACGATCGGCGACATCAGGTAAATACCACAGTCAGTTATAAATGGGGTGATTATTTAATAGGCGTTCGTTGGCAATTAGGAACAGGGGTGCCATTCACGCAGCCCATAGGGTTTGATGAAGTTCTATTTTTCGATCAAGGCTTGCCGGATGTGCGAAATACAGTTGGTACAAGACGTGTTATATTAGATAAACCGTTTCAGGGAAGACTTCCCGTTTATCACAGGCTAGATGCATCGGTTGAGCGCGATTTTGTATTAGATAATTTTGCTGCAGATCTCAATGTAAAAGTAGGTGTAATCAACGCTTATGATCGTGCAAATTTATTTTTCTATGATGTTTTCACAAACCGACGATCTGACCAACTTCCGATTGTACCTTATATAGCATTCAAGATTCAATCATAATGAAAAAGCTCGTTTCCAACATATCAAAACATAGATATTCGATCATACTAAGCTTTTTCTCAGCGGTACTTTTTTTTGGGTTAGCCTGTGATGAGAGTTTTGATCCAAGAGAGGAAAACACCGAATACTTCTTTTCGATGTATGGCTATTTAGATGCAACCGTTGATACCCAATGGGTTCGAATGGTTCCGGTACGAGACAATTTCGATCCAAATACAGATCCAATAGATGTCGAAGTTCGTATTCGAAATGTAGATACCGGTGATGAAGCAATGATGAGCGATTCTCTTTTTAGTCCAAATCCACTTGTTGTAATGTGGAATTTTTGGACAACTCTAGAAATCATTCCTGAACATACGTACGAGGTTGTCGCTACTCTTGCAGATGGGCGACAGAGTTCAACCAGAATTACTATTCCACCCGACTTTCCTACTCCCGTTTATGCACTTTATTTTGGTGAGGAAATAATCATTGTTCGCGATGTGGATAATGTGGCCGATGTTCAGGCTATTTATAGAGTTCGGGACACTTTTTTTAATAGGGAGTTGATCTATACGTTTTCCCATATCCGTGATTCGATCAGATCACCACAAGGAGACCAAGAGAAATTTTTCAAACTTGATGGAAACCGTGACATTGGTTTGATAGCCCGTAATTTCCCGGATACCGAATTTCAAATATTGGACAGACAATTGTTCGTTGCTTCTGCTGGGCCTGATTGGATAAATCTTTATGTATTAGACGAGGATATTTACACTCTAGCCGAAGGAGTTTCCAATATTGAAAATGGGGTAGGATTTATGATTGGAACAATAACAAAAACTATACCATGGGGTCCTTGTTTCGATGAGCAGGGAGAATTTATAGCCTGCGAATTAGAAAAACGAATCCGTCAGGATCAATAAAAATCCTTTCTTTTCTTGTAACCTTTCTTTTTGTTGATAGTGTACAGGGCATCAACAACTAGTAATTGCTAAAAAAGCACTTTGAGTTCTACGGCGGATAAAGCATTGATGATGAAAGTGAAAGAAGGCCAATTTGAAAAATTGGGTCTTTTATATGAGCGCTACTCACGCTCTCTGTATAGCTTTTTCTATCGCAAAACTAAAGAGCAGCAATTAAGTGAAGATCTTGTTCAATCGGTGTTTGAGCGCATGCTTAAATATCGCGACACATACACCGGTACGGGTTCCTTTACCACCTGGATGTTTAGCATCGCAAGAAACGCGCATATCGATCATTATAGAAAACATAAGCGCTTAAGAGAGGATGAAATTCTGGACGCAGAGCGAATCCCTGGTGAAGACCCAACCGGGTATGTGGATAAAGATGACCGCTCGAAACGTAAATTGATACTGGAACAAGCACTAGACAAACTAGGCGAGGACAAAAAAGAAGTAGTAATTCTCAGTCGATTTGAAGGCCTCAGATATCAGGAAATCGCAGATATTCAGGGAATTACTGAAAGTGCAGTGAAAGTAAGAATGTTTCGAGCCATGAAAGATTTAAAAAAGATTGTAACCACGTTAAGTGAGGAATACAGCAATGAATGAAAAACATGAACAATTAATCGCCGATTACCTGCAAGGTACATTAGATGAGGCAGCCAGAAAAAACCTGGAGCAATTGATTGAAGCTGGCGAAATCGATTTTATCGATTTTAAAGCGTTGGAACAACTGCACGAGGAACTCGAAATAGTTCCAATTCCAAAGCCCAGCGAAGAAATGAGAAGCAATTTCTACGAAATGCTCGCCAAAGAGCAGGAAACGCAGGTAACAACCAAAGAGCATGCCATTTTAAAAAGCATAAAAAATTGGCTCTCAGACATAACTGCGCCGCAATTAGCCTATGCATTTGTTTTACTTATTGTAGGTGGATTTATAGGCAGTTTTATTGGCGATAATTCAAGTGAAATCGATCAGCTTTCCACAGAAATGCAGTCGATGAGGCAGCTAATGATGGTTAGTATGCTTGAAGGGCCTTCTGCTACAGATCGACTTCGAGCGGTAAATATCTCCAGCGAATTGCCGGCAGCTGATGAACGCGCTGTGCAGGCACTGCTATTTACACTAAATAACGATCAAAATGAAAATGTACGCATCCAAACCATACAAGCTCTTGCACGATGGGGAGATGACCCAAGAGTACGTGAAGGATTAATACGATCCATTGCTCGCCAGGAATCTGATTTGGTAATTGTTGCCTTAGCTGATGCTATGGTTGAATTGGGTGCTCGAAATGCAATACAGGAATTCGAAAAACTAAAAGAAGCTCGGGATTTAGCCGGTGTAACTCGGGAAAAAATTGATAACACAATAGCCGTACTACTATGAAAAAACTAATGATTTTACCCTTTATTTTACTAATTGGAGCTTCAACAGGGTATGCACAAAAAGTTGTCGAAGATATCTCATTCCAAATACCATCGAATGAGTTTGGTACCGACTTTGAGGTAGTTGTTAAAAATATATTCGGTGATGTATCTATCGAAGGGTATCAAGGAGATGACATACATGTTGAAGCAACCCAGGAAATGTGGAAAGAGCGAGGCCGAATTTCTGAGGATGATCGAGAGGAGATTCAACTCAAATCAATGGTTGTGAACGATAAAATTTTCATTTACGTGGATGCGCCAGGAGTTGAAATCGACATGGAAGATGGAAGAATCGATTACAGAATGGACTGGAACGACCATAAAGACATCCGCTTCAATTTCGACCTGGAACTTAAAATTCCAACATCAATGGACCTAGATGTATCAACTGTGAATGATGGCCTTTTAGTTGTAAATGACATGTCGGCAGCCATCGAAGCAAATAATGTAAACGGATCTGTAAAAGTGATTAATGCTAAATCAAGATTAGATGTAAATACAGTGAATGGCAGAATACAAGTCTGGTTTGCCGAATCTCCGGAATTTGATATGGAATTCCATACAGTGAATGGCGAGATAGAAATATATTCTCCAAAAGATTTAGGTGCCGTTGTAACTTTTGAAAGTTTGAACGGTGATTTATACACAGACTTTGAAAACGTTAAGCGATTACCGCACCAATTGAACAGGGCACAAAACAATGAAAGCAATCGTTACAAAATCTCGTCAAATGCGCCTATCCAGTTTGGAGAAGGTGGACCATCGATGAGCTTCAAATTAGTAAACGGCAGTGCTTTCATCAGAGAAAGAGAATCATAAAAGAAACAATATCATGAGACTAGTTAAATCGAATTTATTATTAATTGGCGTTTTGGTGGTATTCAGTAGTACTGCATTTGCCCAAAACGATTTAAGAATCCCGCTTACTAATCCTAATTCGCCGGGTAAACTAAATGTAAACTCAGTGTATGCAGATGAAGTGATTATTAAAGCATGGGATGGCAATGAAGTACGCATTATTGTAGATGGCGAAGACGAGGATTATGAAGATGCATACAATAGAAATGGACTTCGAAAAATATCTTCGGGTGGAGCCGGCGTAGAAGTAACGGAAGACAATAATGTTGTTAATGTGAAAACTTCACCGAATAACGACGATGTGGATTTAGAAATATGGATTCCGGCAAGGTTCTCGGTTAATGTAAATCTCACACATGGTGATATCTATGTGGAAGGCGTAAGCGGCGAGCATGTTCTTAAAGCTACAAATGGGGATATAGAAATGTATGCAATTAAAGGTTCGGTACTTTGTAACAGCATTAATGGAGATATCGAAGTAGAACTATTAGAGGTTACAGAAGGTGCTCCGATGTCTTTTAATGGACTTAATGGAGATATCGAAGTTTCGTTTCCTGCAGATGTAAGATTTAATGGAAAAATGAAAACTGATTACGGCGATGTGTACACTAATTTTGACATCGAAATAGACCGAACAGGGAATACCACAGAAACATCAGGAGAGAATGGAGTTTACTCTATTACAGTAAACCGATGGATTACCGGAAAAGTAAATGGTGGTGGACCAGAATATTTATTCAAGACCCTTCATGGTGATATAGAAATAAGTAAAAACTAGTAAATCGGGGAAACGAGTCAGTTTCCCTCTCGTCTAAAGTTCATAACTCTCAACTGGTTATCTAAACTGCTTAATAATTGGAGAGCAGCAGTTAAGATCGCCTTTCTAAGTCAGGTACTATGCAAAAAATGATCACGCTACTATTATTGTGTGTAATTCTCGGGGCCGACGCAATAGCACAAAATCAAATACCGAGAGGAGAGACCCTCACAGAAGGGACGAGATCAACATCTCAAGATATACGTAGAGGTACGGTAGATAATCCAACAATGAATGCTATTAGAATTAATAATAATTCATTGATCAAGTTAGATGGTGTACTAGATGAAGGCGTTTGGCAAAGAGCTCCAATCGCTACCGATTTTACCCAGCGTTTTCCGGTGGATGGAGGCCGACCAACACAAGAAACAGAAGCAAGAATCCTATACACCGATTCACACATTTTTGTTGGGATGATGGCATACGAGACTGCACCAGATTCAATTATCAAGGCACTATTTCGGCGTGATGGAAATGAAGCGAGTGATTGGGTTTATGTAAGTTTCGATAGCTATAACGATAAAAGAACGGCATTTACATTTGCTGTAAACCCAAATGGCGTACAAAAAGACATTTTATATTTTGATGATAATGGAGAGGATATTTTGTGGGATGCTGTTTGGGAAGCACGCGCAAAAATTACTAACGAGGGCTGGTCAGTAGAGATGAAAATTCCACTTTCCCAACTAAGGTTTAGTTCAAATCAATCGATTCAAACCTGGGGAGTGAATTTTCAACGTAGAATTGCTAGAAATAACGAGTTCAATTATTGGTCTGAAACCTCTCAAAGAGCGGCTGGAATGGTTTCTCTGTTTGGCCGATTAGATGGAATTCGTGATTTAGAGGAACCAAGGCGACTTGAAATTACACCGTACGTTTCTTCAAGTTTAACACGGGCACCTGGCGATGATAACAATCCCTATTATAAAGAAAATGATTTTGGTGGTAATATTGGAGGGGACATAAAATATGGACTTACCTCAGATTTAACACTTACTGCAACCATAAACCCGGATTTTGGTCAAGTTGAAGCAGATCCTGCAACAATAAACTTATCTCAGTTTGAAATCTTTTTTCCTGAACGACGCCCCTTCTTCCTCGAAGGAAATGAGATATTTCGTTTTGGCGGAACGCGGACATACAATAATGCAGGCAATCCAAATACTTTTTATTCAAGAAGAATTGGTAGAACTCCGCAGGGCAATTTTTTCAGAGCAAACAACTTTTCCGGTGGAAGTTTATTCGTCGCAGATAGTTTAACAGCTAGTTATAGAGATGTTCCTGATCAAACTAGTATTGCAGCAGCCGCCAAGATAAGTGGTAAAACACAATCAGGTTGGTCGATTGGCGTGCTAAATGCATTTACATTAGAAGAAGAAGGAGAATTCACAGCCGATCAAGGAAATATTTTAGGGAGAAGACGAGGAACATTTTCAGCTGAACCCGCAACCAACTATTTTGTTTCTCGGGTAAAAAAAGACATTAATGAAGGCAATACAGTAGCTGGTGGATTTTTCAGTGCTGTAAATCGAAATATCGAAAATACCTATTTCGAAACGTACTTACGTAGTTCTGCCTATATTGCAGGCACCGATTTCGAGCATAATTGGAATGATCGTGAATTCGTGGTAAGTGGTGCATTGTCTGTTAGTCAAATTAATGGAACATCTGATGTGATTAGTGCGGCACAAAATGCTCCGCAAAGATATTATCAGCGGGTAGATTCAGACGAATTAAGTGTAGATAATTCAAAAACAAGCTTGGAAGGGTTTGCCACTGAACTTAGTCTTCGAAAATCATCAGGGGATCATTTTACTGGCTCGTTGACGTATGCAGAAGTTAGTCCAGGCTACGAAACAAATGATATTGGTTTCCAAAACAGAGCAGATTATCGCTCAATGGCTTTTGCATTTCAGTGGCAGGAAACCGCACCCAAAAAGGTTCAATATTGGGAGATTTGGAGTTACCACTTATATGGATGGAATTATGATGGCGATTGGATTTGGAGAAACATCAACTTGGGTGGATTCACTCGATTTAAGAACCAATGGTCGTTTAATGCCAATATTAATGGATCGTTTGGTAGAATCTCAGATCGATTGACGAGAGGCGGTCCAAATATGAAATACAATGACGATTTGAACTTCAATTTCAATATAAATTCAGATCGAAATAAAGAATTTTCATTTGGCCATGGTCAATTTCACCGGCGAGATATCGAAAATGAATTTGATGATTATTACTGGTTAAATATTTCCTATCGACCAGCCACGAACATTCAAATTACACTATCACCAGAGCTAGGACTAGAATTAGATGAAGATCAATTCATCGCAAATATTGGGCGTACAGCAACCGACCCAGATGCCAACCAAACGTTCGGAAGAAGATATATTTTTGCGGATTCCAGAAGCATGAATTTTTCTACTCAAATTAGATTGAATTGGACGTTTAGCCCCACAATGAGTTTGCAGACATTTGTTCGCCCGTTTATTAATTCATTCAGATTCTCAAATTTTGGTGAATTCAATAATCCCGGTGGTTGGGGTTTTGATAAATATGGTGTGGACGAAGGTACTATTTCCGAAACCGGAAATGGACAATATGCTGTAGATATTGACAATAACGGGGACTCTGACTTTACCTTTTCTCGCCCTGATTTCACATTCCGATCCTTACAGGGAAATGCTGTATTCAGATGGGAATACAAGCCCGGGTCTACATTATTTCTTGTTTGGCAACAAAGCCGGAATGGAAGTATTGGCGACGGGCGATTCGACCTGGGGAATGATTTAATCGATATTTTTGACCCAAAGCCAAATAATATCTTCTTAGTGAAGTTAAGTTACTGGTTTGGCACATAATTAATTCTAGCTTAATTATAAGAACCCCAAGTCTTTAATAATTCTTGGGGTTTTTTGTTGTAACAAGATGAATTTCAATGCCTCTTATGGTGTAAACGTCGGCATATTTCGGTTAATAAAATCGGCCCGGAAAAGTATCATCAGCAATAGGAATTTTCATGAGCAAAACCAGAAGGGTATTAGGGCTGCTCGTGGTGATTATAATTCAATCCTTAGTAGTTCAAGGACAGGATCAATTCATCATTACTGCAACTCGGCTAACTAGCGATTCTGATTTAATTA
This sequence comes from Balneolaceae bacterium, assembly GCA_965249965.1. GTDB lineage: Bacteria > Bacteroidota > Rhodothermia > Balneolales > Balneolaceae > HXMU1420-13. Next base: position 3,087,824 of record OZ252262.1, on the reverse strand, counting down.
TCGATGGAAATATAGAGGATCAAATTTGGCAGCAAACTCCTTTTGTTACGGGGTTTACTCAATCAACTCCTTTTGATGGGATGCCAGCTTCTGAGAGAACTGAAATAAAAGTAGCTTACTCAGATAAATATATCTACATAGCAGCCAAAGCTTACGATTCAAGCCCGGATTCTATTACAGCAAATTTATTTCGACGTGATGGCAATTACGCGAGCGACTGGGTATATGTTAATATTGATAGTTATAATGACAATAGAACAGCGTTTACGTTTGCTGCAAATCCCCTTGGTGTACAAAAGGATATCATGTATTACGATGATACTCAGGAAGACATACTTTGGGATGCAGTTTGGGAAGTAAAAACTAAAATTGTGGATGATGGCTGGAATGCTGAATTTCGTATTCCACTATCGCAATTAAGATTTACTTCTCGATCTAGCGAGCAAACCTGGGGTATAAATTTCCAAAGAAGAATAGCGCGTAGATCTGAAATAAGCTTTTGGGCCCGTACACCGCGAGAAGAATTCGGCCTTGTTTCAAAGTTTGGGGATCTCGAAGGCGTAAGTAATCTGGAACGTCCTGCCAGATTAGAAATTATGCCTTATGCACTAAGTGAGTATACTCGTGATGATACTGGTTCAGATGTGAATCCATTTTACAAACAAAATGATTTTGAATACAAAGTTGGTGGAGATATTAAATATGGAATCACTTCCGATTTCACACTTACAGCTACACTTAATCCTGATTTTGGTCAGGTAGAAGCCGACCCGGCAACAATCAACCTAACCGAATTTGAACTGTTTTTTGAAGAACGCCGCCCATTCTTTCTAGAAGGTGGGGATATATTCAATTTTGGTGGTACAACAAGCCAAAACTCTTACCGAAATCATACAAATTTCTACTCAAGAAGAATTGGGAGAACACCGTTTGCAGTAAATGAAGGCCTCACTCAATTAGAGCAAAATGGAGAGACTTCAAATATCGATTTTACTTCTCGAAATCCGGTTACAACCATTGCAGGTGCTGCAAAAGTTAGTGGTAAAACAGAAAACGGGCTATCATTAGGGATATTGAATTCTTATACCTTAGAGGAGTCCATTAATTATTATGATTTCTCAAACGGTCAACAAGGAAGCTTTGTAGCAGAACCGGCAACTAATTATTTCGTTGGTCGGATTAGACAAGATCTTACTAAAGTTGATGCCCAAATAGGAGGATTTGTAAGTACTGTAAATCGAAATTTTACAGAAAACTTTTTAAAAGATTTCATGCATTCATCTTCAACACAGGTTGGGCTGGATGCACAATATTATTGGAAAGAAAGAAATTGGGGTGCGAGTGGTGTGTTATCAATGAGCTCGGTAAATGGATCCAGAAATGCACTTTTAAGAACCCAGCAAACTTCGGCAAGATATTTTAACCGAATAGACTCAGAAGGCTTAAGTGTAGATTCTTCATTAACTAATCTGAATGGTTATTTTGGTGAATTCAGTATCGGAAAGTACAGTGGAAGTGGTCTTCGATATTCCTTTACCTATTCGGAGATGAGTCCCGAATATGAAATAAATGATATAGGGTTTCTCGAGCGTGCAGATTACCGGGCACCACATTACTATTTGGAATATCTGAATGTTGAGTCAGACCTATTTCAATTTTACTTGCTCTGGGCAGACGTAAGCCATGCATGGAATTTTGATGGTGACATGATTTTCAATTATTACTCGCTGGCCGGATATTTCCAACTTAACAATTTATGGACGGTATTTAGCTCGGTTGGGATAACCGGTAAGTTTTATAACGATAGAATTGCCAGAGGAGGCCCTACAATGAGGCGACCAAAGGATTGGAATTCGTATCTGCAAATTACCAGCGACGCTTCTAAAGATATTTTTTGGGATGCTTCAACTTCCTATCGGTCGGATGCATCGGGAGAATATCAGGTTACGTTCGACCTGGGTCTTAATGCTCGATTGGCAAGTAATGTTCAGGTAAAGGTGGCGCCCGGGTATCTAAAATCTAAAGATAATGATCAATATCGAGACACCGGAGAATATACCGGCGATGCTGTGATAGATTATCTTTTTTCCACGATCGATCTTGACTTGATATATACTGAGTTTCGCGCCGATATAACGTTCGCGCCGAATTTAAGTTTACAAACTTTCGTGCGCCCTTACTATTTCACGGCAGATTTCAATAATTACAAAACTTTTTCGGAATCGAAAACCTTCAACTTCACACCAATCGATCAGGCAAGTAATGAGTTCTTTGATGCAAACTTCGACCAGGAGTTTAAGTCGCTACAAGGTAATGCGGTGTTAAGATGGGAATATAAGCCCGGTTCGGCTATCTTTTTTGTTTGGCAGCAAGATCGATCATCATTTGATTTAGGAAACTTTGATTTTGATCCATTTGGTGGCACATTTGATACCTTTAAAAATAAACCGATTAATATTTTTCTGATAAAATTGAGTTATTGGTTCGGTAGTTAAAACCTGATCATTTTTTACAAAACAGAGTGCTATCTTTCACGTATTAAATCGTGTTTAAAATTATTCAATCAAAAGAAATGCAAGCTCAATTAACAGCACAACAAGTACAAACAATTCAAGCCAGTTTTATAAACAAAGTGTATGCATGGATGTGTTTGGCACTCACTGTAACTGGTTTTATAGCCTTTAGAACAGCTCAATCAGATGCACTTTTAAACCTGATTTTTAGCAATGGAGTAGTACTAATAGGTCTGATCATTGTTGAATTAGGTATCGTTTTTTGGATGAGCAGAAACATCGAAAAAATAAGCTCGAATACAGCCATTGGCCTATTCATGCTTTACTCTGCCTTAAATGGATTAACACTGTCGGTGATTTTGCTAGCCTACACCGCTTCTTCTGTCGCTTCTACATTTTTTATAACAGCAGGGACATTCGGTTTGATGAGCGCCTATGGCTATTTCACTAAGAAAGATCTTACAAGCTGGGGGAACCTACTCTTTATGGCTTTAATTGGTCTGATCATTGCAAGTGTAGTGAATATCTTTTGGGCTAATCCAACTATGTACTGGATTATCTCTTATGTTGGTGTTTTGATATTTGTAGGTTTAACGGCGTACGATACTCAAAAGATCAAGAATATGAGCCTGGAGTTAGACTCTAATTCGGAAGAAGGTCGAAAAGGTGCAATTATGGGAGCCCTTGCCCTTTATCTCGATTTTATAAATCTCTTTATCATGCTTCTTCGAATATTCGGAGATCGCAGATAATCAATATTAGCCCTATTCGTTAGGGCTTTTTTTTTGCACTAATACCTCATTTAATCGGGAAATCTCATCAGCAATTAATTGAGGATTAGTCCAAGGGATAAAATGATTCATATCGGGAATTACAATCATTTCAGGAGAGGTGTTTTCCAACATATTGTTTGCATAATCTGCATTTGCTGCTGGTACAAGAATATCTTTACCACCTTGAATAATTGAGACAGGTTGTTTAATTGAACTCCAATTGGCAGTCATATCATTAAGCTCATTCTTTAGTGCTAATATCTCTTCATTGGTAGAATAAATTGCTTTAGGTAGAATCCATGAAAGTACCTTATAGTGTACTGGGATTTGATACCATCTCGTTTTTTCCAGGTTCGGATCAACAGACCCGGCTACGATGATCAGAGCATCCACTAATTCAGAATAATCTATTGCTACGCGAATAATAACGGGTCCGCCATAAGAATGTCCTACGAGAATTGCAGTTTGCTCTTCTTGTCTAAGAATTGCTGACACAGCTTCAGCTTGTTTTTGTAATGAACGTTCCGGGTTTCCTTCACCAGATTTACCAAAGCCCGGCCTATCCAAAGAAATGAAGTAGAAATTTTCGGTTAAAAGTGAATCGGTGAAAACATATCGGAAATCGCTCCACGATCCGGGTGAGCCATGAACAAATAAAACAGCTTGCTTAGAGGAATCACCAACCGTCATATAAAATATTTCGCGGTCGTTCGATATCGCAGTTTTAAACTGGGGAGATAGCCTAATTTTCGCAAATTGTTGCTCAATTTCGTCTTGAGAAGCGGTGAAATCAATAAAATGTAAAGCAACAGCTATTATCAAAATTGAAATAATGCCGATGATTAAAGACCACTTTAAAACGGTGAGTAGCATAAACTTAAAATAATCTAATAGATGGGAATGATATAATCATGTATAGTTACAAACATATTCTTAGATACGTTCTTACAAAACATAACTTAATAAAGGGGTAATATGAAACGAGCAGTTTTCAGCTTCATATTAATTGCAATCTTCGCTACAGAGGTGTTTGCTCAACTTGATACACCAAATGTTGAAGAAGTTTATGGTGGTAGAATCTTAGCTATCACTGGTTATGCGTTAAACGCAGATTCAGTTCGAATATTTATTTCAACTGAAAGTGCAAATACACTGTTTTATGCAGATGCACATTCGAATACAGCAAGTCCAGGTGGTACGCCGTTTTCAAGCATATCTTCTGTTGATGCAGACGATAATTATGGCTCATCTGTTCAATCTATTGCTGCTCATGCATCGTCCGGGTATTTATTTTTTGCCCACAATTCAGATGGATTATTGAAAGTTGATATAAATAGCAGCGAGCCAGACCAGGTTGCCACTGGATTTGTAAACGACTTTATCTTTAAAGGGGATACACTAATATACCTGAATGCGAACAAAATTTTTACTGCAGTTGTAGATGCCTCTGCAAATGTAACTTCGCTCGCAAGTGATATAAGTCCTTCAATCTCACCAGGCATGCAGAAGGTGGCTGTACATCCTATTAATGGATCCGTTTATATATTTAATGAAGGAAATAGTCCCGAATTGAAAAAATCGGATGATATACTTGCTGATCTCAATTCAAGCTCAACTTTTTCTAGCATATCAACAAGTAGCTTATCGAATTCTGTGAGATGGAAAATTATGGCTATTGCTCCAAGTGGACGAATATTTATTTTTGGTGATGACAATCAGGATAAATATGTAGCCTATACTGATGATGAAATTACATGGACATCCACATCAATTGCAGGAGGAGTAACAGGAAACAATGTCGCATTTCATGGAGATAGCAGTTCATATAGTGTTTATCATGCGAAACTATACAATCACAATAATGGAGAGGGTAGCTGGAGCGAATTTGGAAACTCTTCACAAGAAACTCATCCAAACGATGGGCCAGTGTTTGCAGATCCGTTAAATGATTCAATGATTTTTATGACAACCGATCAAGGAATTGGGCTTTCTGTAAATGGTGGGCCTGATATTTTTGGAATTGATGACGGTGTTGAAGCGGTTCAAGTACAAGATTTTGATATGACTGCATCAAAAAATGAAGGGTGGATGGCATCAAAATCCGGTATTCGTAAAGTCAGTGATTTTTTGTCATCACCAAGTTGGAGTCACTCTTACTTCCCAAATGGTGATGGATCCCCATATTTTTCTATAGAAATCGACCCAAAAGATACAACCTACGTCTACGCTGGTAATGTTCGAATATACCGGACAACCGATGATGGTAATTCTTGGAATCGAATTTTTACTCCAGAAAATGCCCCTTATAACTTACCAAATGTAGGAACAATGGCTCGTGCTATTGAAGTGAGTCCATATGATTCGAACCTGGTATTTGCAGCATTTGAAGTTCGAGACTCATTGCAGGGTGGTTTATTCTATAGTTCAGATCGAGGGTCGAATTGGGATCAAGTTTTACTTGAAGAAAGTGCAGAAGGCGAAGATACTGATGTTACGGATATTGTATTTGCCATCGAAAATGGGGACAGTATCGTCTATGTGAGTGCACTATATGATTTAGATTATCCTTCTGGAAGGAGTGTTTATAAAATCACAAAAAATGCAGACTCATGGACTGTAGAACAGGATATGAGCTCCGGAAGCACTAGCACTGGATCTGTAATAGTGGCCTCTATTTGGGATCTACAATTAACTCAAACAGGTGATACGGTAATAGCAGTTGGCACTGATGCAGGAATAAACCATCCAATTGCTTATTCAAAGGCCTTAAATGGAGATAATTTATGGACACCAATGACTACTTCAGGTTTTCCATTTGAAGAAGGAAAGCTTGCCAGAGCGGCTTCAATTGGTGAGGATACGCTCTTTGTGGCTGTAGATAATGAGGTCTATTACCATGTATTAGGGGAAAGTAGTTGGGAGCTTGGATACTCATATCCTGTTGGAACAGAAATAAACGTTCTTTTCTATGATGAGCTTTTAGTGGGAACTGGAATTGGACTATTTTCACATTTTAATACTGGAACAACAGTTAATATTGAAGCTGCACATACAGATATACCTCAAGGGCTAGCATTACAACAAAATTATCCGAATCCGTTTAATCCAAGTACAAATATTCAATTCGAAGTACCAGAGCTTAGTACTATTAAACTTGAAGTTTTCAACATGCTTGGGCAAAAAGTGGCTGAATTAGTTAATCAACCTTTAAATGCCGGTACTTATACATATACATTCGATGCAAGTGGACTAGCAAGCGGGATCTACATTTATCGTTTGGAGACCGGTTCACAATCAATAACTCGAAAAATGCTTTTAATCAAGTAATCTAAGTTATATGTAAAAAGGAGGGAGACCTCCTTTTTTTAATTTGATATAAAATTTAATCTCATTTCAGAACTACATTCACCGTATCTTTACTGGCTATCATCAAAATGTACAGTTGAAAAGAATTTTGAATAAAGGATTCTGGGACAGAATCGGCATAGGTTTATCGAGTATTTGCGCCATTCATTGTTTATTGGTGCCAATAGTAGTTGCACTAATTCCATTGTGGCCTGCATTCGAGCAATTTCACGGCTATACGCATCTCATTTTTTTTCTGGCGATTACGCCAACTGTTATACTTTCTCTTCAAAGAAAACATGAATCACTAATTGTAACGGTTTTTTTAATTTCTGGCGTTTTAGTGATTTTCCTGGCATGGTACTTTAATCAATATTTAGGGGAATATGGCGAAGCAGGGGTCACTCTGATAGGAAGCCTGTTATTGATTCGAGGTCACTGGGTAAATTATCGGTTAAAAACTAGGGGCTGATTACTCTCGCCAATCTCGTGGCAATTTCAGTGGGTCTTTCATTGTTAAGGTTAAGTTTATCATTAACTATGTTTAGTACTCGATGAGCACAACCCCAGCTTAAGGTAACTCCAGACCCACCATGACCGAAATTATTTATGACAAGTTTATTCTCGATTTCGGTGCTATCAAGCCGCAGTTTTTCTTTTTTATTCCCCATATATCTATACCCTATTTTCCCAATAATTTGATCTGTATCTAGTATCGATTCACCAAAAGAGTGCTTTATTATTTCAGCATTGATGTCTAGAATTTGTTTAGGAAATACTCTTTCATCTAGGATGATTTTCGGCTCAATAACTGTTTCTCCTTTCCATTCTTTATCTGCATTTAAAGTACCTTTTTGCCTGCTTCCACCAAAAATCCACCGATCACTTCTTTGATACAGATAGACATCCTGTTCTACGCCATTTTCGGTTGAATAAACTTCTTTAGGTGGGGTAAAATTATACGAAATCAGCTTTCCATTACGGTCGCGAAGTTTATCGTTCTTCATAACATGTAGTAAGTGGCCCCTATAAATAATCGGCTCTATCGATTCACCTAACAGATTTGGACCATAAAGTTCTGCGCAATTAATGATTATCTCACCAGGTAAAAATGGTAACGAATCTTCAGTTACTTCGTCAATTCGCAATTCACCACCAAGATTGATGTACCAATCCAGCAGTTGTGGATAATAAATGCCCCAATCCACAAAAAGGCAGTCGAAATGCCACCCAAAATTAGAATTCAACGTTGGGTGACTTAATTGAAAATTATTAGTTGACTTGTCTAACGGCTTAAAAGTTTTGAACGAATTCACATAATCAGGGTAATCCGTTGCTTCGCTGAATAATTCAAAGTGATGATGTACTTCTATACCTTTACATTTATAGTCCATCAACTGTTTGAAAATTTGATTACTCTCGTCAAATAATTCAAGCAAATTATCAAATACTATTGAATGCGGTATAACAGATGCTGCCGGGAATTGACTGGAAAACTCGCTTGAACCAGAGACTATAAATGGGTGTTGTTTAGAGATTATGTGTGTTTCAAAGCCATACATTTGCAAAGTTATTGCAGTTGTTAACCCTGAAACTCCCGCACCTACTATTAATATTTTATTTGGTTTACTCATTAATCTGCATCAAAAATTCAGAATTTTGATGAATTATCATACAGAAAAGTCATCAGATTCGTATTTTGAATAAACCTCGTTGATCAATTTGACGAAAAAAAATATCCTCTACATTACGCTGGCATTATTCCTCTTCGCAAGATGCGATGTGGCAGAGGTATCTATAATTCCAGATTACCCAATTACAATCAGTCCTTTGGGTTTACTTGAACTTGATGAATTGAATCGAACCTATCATTCAAAAAACGATGGAAAATTATGTTCAACTCTGAATGAATTTGGATTCACAGGTTTTAGCAGAATATTGTTTCCCGATGATGTGAACCCGTGCGCTGGTAGAGAGCCTATTGTTACTGAACTCTCAGATCCTGAACCACACTTGCAAAAAGCAATAGAAGCATTGTTATTTAACTCAGAGTTCACCAATGTGATTGATACAAAGGAATTAACTACTCAGGAATCACTTCCGTTGTATGGTTGCACGATTTGCGAAGGACCTGAAACCAACAGTGTACCTTTAGAATGGAAATTTACTTTTGCTCCACAAATTTTTGATGGTATGGAAGTTAGTGGGTCTGAAATTACTGTATTTGTGGATGCAAATGGTGTAAATAGAATTTGGGGCAATTGGTATAAGGAATTCTATGCCCCAAGTTTATTAGATGTTGGATATTTACAAGCTGAAGAATCTATTAAAGGCTTATCAGTAGATTTAAACGAGGTAGCAGGAATAGATTCCACTTTTTTAATCTTGCCTGAGTTAGTAGAGAGAGCTCGAAGATTTGAAATTGTTCCTACTTTGAATGAAAGTGATGAATTAGAGTTGAGAAAAAGCTGGATTGTGCCGATAACATTTAAACACAACCAAATAAATAGGTTGTTTGCGAATGTAGACGCAGTTGATGGAAGACTACTTCGAATAACTGCTGAGAGTCAAGAGCTATGAATTATTAAGCTAGCAATTATAAATTTTTGTTCGTTATTTGGATAATGTAAATAGAGTAACAAACTATATTTTACTTACTCCTTTAAGCGGCAATGAATAACGTTAAAATCAATACTATACTGCTTTGACAGATACAGAAGAAAAAAAACGAGTACTTATAGTAGAAGACGATATGATCATTTCTTTAGTAATTGAGAATATGGTCAAAGAATTAGGTCATGATGTAGTGGGAAAAGCTACCTCAGGCGATGAAGCAATAAGGTTGGCATCAGAACAATCACCGGATTTAGTGCTGATGGATATTCGGCTAAAGGGCGAAATGGACGGGATTGAAGCAGTTACAGAGATCAAACAAAAAATAGCTACAAAAGTTATTTATCTCACTGGTAATTCTGACCGGGTAAATTACGAACGCGCCCGAGAAACTGAATTTATTGATCTAATTACAAAACCTTTTACGATTTCCGATCTAACAAAGTCGCTCGATTTAGTATAATAGCAACCTGCTTTTTGTGCATCTTTATATATATTGTACCGTACTAAGTGTGCATAAAAAACGGGTATCTATGAGTACTAAGTTCAAAAATCTAAAAAACGACTTACAGGATCTTGAGCAAGATGTGGATGATTCTGTAATGGGCACGTCCACAAATGCTTCATCTGGAAATTCCAAAGTAGCCAATTACATCCTGCTTTTTGCATTTGTTGCAACGCTACTGTTCTACACAGGTAACCGAATTGGTACATTTTTTGAAGGATTCGATAATCCTATTTCAGAATTATCTGATGCCGTTCAGTCTTTAGGGGATTATGATCCAGAATTATTACAAGGAATGAGAGAGTGGATGGACGATCTTGGTTATGGGGTTTTAACTGATGAGGAACTCTCTGCGCTTCGGGATGAAGGGGTTACTGCTACCCAAACACAGGCATTCCATGATATAGGGTACCAACCAACTTTGGAACAATTAGTGGAATTGGAACGCGCTGATGTTAGTACAACTTATGCCGGTATGATGAAAGAACTTGGCTATGATCTTACTGTTGAACAACTTGCTGAAACAAGAAGAAATGGGGTTACTGCTTTTTTTACCAGTAATATGCTCGACTTGGGCTATACTATTGAAGAATTAACGATTGATGAATTAATTGGCATGCGCAGGGTAGGCGTTGATCACGAAATGGCACAGGATTTAATTGTTGAAAGATCTGGTGAAAAACCAACTGTTGAAGAACTAAAGCGATACGCTATTAGTAATCAATAAAAGCCCTTCCAGAAAAAAAGATAGTTTCATACGGTATTCACATTCCGTTTATATCTACCATTTGCTACTTTCGAGCAGTTATAAATTATAATTATACGAAAACAAATGGCTGAATTTGAATTACCAGAAGTAGATCTCAATATCTATTCTCCAAAAAACCCTGCTGAAGCAACTATTGTCGAAAATTATGTGTGTACTTCAGAAAGCAGCCCAAATATTATCCGGCACATTACTTTTGATATATCCGGAACAGAGTTAGAAGGAAAATTCAAAGTTGGTCAATCGATTGGTGTGTTACCACCCGGTATAAACGAAAAGGGCAGACCGCACAAACTCAGACTATATTCAGTTTCATCGCCATCAAAAGGAGAAGAGGGGAAACCCCATTTAGTTTCCACAACTGTAAAGCGTGCTATGGATGAAGTTGATGGTACTTTTTATATGGGTGTTTGTTCAAATTATATATGCAATCTTAAACCTGGTGATAAAGTCAAAGTAACTGGGCCAAGTGGACGTAGATACCTTCTTCCAACCAATGCACAGGATTTCAATTACGTGTTTTTTGCTACTGGTACAGGAATCGCTCCGTTCAGAGGTATGATAATGGAATTGTTTGAACAAGGAATTACAAACGAAGTTGCGCTCGTTTTTGGGTGTCCTTATCGAACGGATGTCATTTATCCCAAATACTTCGAAGAAATGGCAGAAAAACATTCAAATTTCCACTATATCAAAATGATTTCACGGGAAGATCGAAGAGAAGATGGTTCCAAATATTACGTTCAAACTGCCATAGATGATCGTTCGGATATTCTCTCACCCATTTTAGCTAAAGAAAATACGCTAATTTATCTATGTGGTATGAAGGGTATGGAAAATGGTATATATCACAACCTAGCAAAGCAAGGTTTCTTTGACTATTTAATTTTAAAAGGTGATTTAGCTCAACGAGATCCAGAGAGCTGGGAATGGGAGGAAGTTAAAAAAATGATCAAACCTTCAGTACGTACGTTTGAGGAAGTTTACTAGACTTTTTTTGAAGAACCAGTTACTCCACCCGAGACAATAAATCGCATAAAATCAGCCGGTTCTACATCTAATGTAGTAATAGTACTTTTTGGAACTATATATAGATTTCCAGAAAAATTGTAGGAATGAGGACAGTAAACTGCTACTTCATCGAGCAGACCAAAATTTGCTAAATTTTCTTGTGTTATAAAGCCAAAGCGAACTAAGCCAGATTTATTAAACTGAACTTTCACTGGTTTGTTAAATTTCTTTTTCTCGCCAACGAAAGCTTCGGTTAGATCTTTAAGTGAGGTATAAATGATGCTTACTAACGGGGTTCTTGTAATTAACCGCTCGAAGAAATTTAGAACTGGTTTAATAAATGCCCGTGTGAAAATATATCCAATTATCGAAATGAGAATAAATCCAGTGACTATTCCAATTCCGGGAATCTCATAATCTATCCATCCAAATAACAGGCTATTGAAAGCAGTATTTACCCAACCTATTGAAATAATGGTGAGATAAATGGTTGCACCTACAGGAAATACAATTAACAGGCCTCGGATAAAGTAATTTAAGATGGCTTTCATAAATGCTGGTTTGTGATTTACATGAGTTAGAGATGGAATTTTTCTATCTTCCTGCCCCTAAATTATGACTAAATATTCAAAGGATTGTAATGTCGCTGAAGACTTCTTCTCAAATACGAAATGAATTTCTAGAATTCTTTGCAGAGAAAGAGCATGCCATCGTAAAAAGCGCTCCGGTTGTACCAAAAGACGACCCAACGTTATTATTTACGAATGCGGGTATGAATCAATTTAAGCCAATTTTTTTAGGAGAAGAAAATCAGCTTAAACACGAAGGTAAAAACTGGAGTAGAGCTGCAGATACCCAAAAATGTATCCGAGTGAGTGGTAAGCATAACGATCTGGAAGAAGTGGGTCATGATACCTATCACCACACTTTATTTGAGATGTTAGGTAATTGGTCGTTTGGAGATTATTTCAAAAAAGATGCAATAGGTTGGGCCTGGGAATTATTGGTGAATAAGTGGGGAATGGACCCAGACCGATTATATGCAACCGTATTTGCCGGTGATAAAGCTGATGGACTACCTGTTGATGATGAAGCAATCGAGCTTTGGAAATCAGAGACCAATATTCCCCATGATCACATCCTAAAATTTGATAAGAAGGATAATTTTTGGGAAATGGGTGATACAGGACCTTGTGGCCCATGTTCTGAACTGCATATTGATTTGCGCCCAATCGAAGATAGAGAAAAACTAGACGGCGCTTCGTTAGTTAACATGGATGATCCCCGGGTAATAGAGATTTGGAATCTTGTATTTATTCAATTCAATCGACAGGCAGATGGAAGTCTTGAAACACTCCCGGCTAAACATGTGGATACTGGCATGGGATTTGAACGAGTATGTGCCGTTTTGCAAGGAAAAATGTCTAACTACGATTCAGATGTTTTTACCCCATTGTTAAATAAAATAGCCGATTTAGCCGGTTTAAAATATGGTCAGAACGAAGAAAAAGATATTGCAATGCGCGTTATTGCCGATCATATACGCGCTGTCTCATTTTCAATTGCTGATGGAGCTTCTCCCGGGAATGATGGACGTGGATACGTGATACGTCGAATTCAACGCAGAGCAATCCGTTATGGATGGGATAAATTAGGTTTTAAAAAACCATTCATGTATCAGTTGGTTGATGTTTTAGCCAATCAATTCAAAGATGTTTTTCCAGAAATTGAAGCGCAGCAAGAATATATCACCAATGTTGTATATGCCGAAGAAAAGAGTTTTTTAAAAACCCTTGGCCAGGGAATTTCGATTTTTGAGCAGATGATCAAAGGCTCTGCGCGTTTATCCGGTAAAGATGCTTTTAAGCTCCATGATACGTACGGTTTTCCAATCGATTTGACTGAATTGATGGCACGAGAAAAAGGTGTGGAAGTTGATGAAGCTGGTTTTGTAGAATTGATGCAGGAACAAAAAGAACGAGCTCGTGCAGCCGGGAAATTTTCAGTAGATCAAAGTAAAATAAATAAATGGCAGCCCCTTATTGAAGAGCAGGAATCCCAATTTGTTGGCTATGATGAGTTCGAGACTAATGCACAAATTCTGGCTTTTCGCAGCGAGGGTGAGCGGTTTGCGTTTACTTTAGATAAAACTCCATTTTATGCAGAAAGTGGTGGTCAGGTTGCCGATACAGGCTTGTTAACTAATGGAAGTGAATTCATCCAGGTAATCGATGTACAAAAAGGCACCGATGCCAATATTCATTACACTAATAATTTGCCAGATGATTTGAGTGGGATTTGGACTGCGAGAATTGATTTAAGTAAGCGCTTAGAGATTCAGAAGCATCACTCAGCAACGCATTTAGCTCATGCCGCCCTTAGAAATGTGCTAGGCGATCATGTGGCTCAAAAAGGTTCTTTGGTGAATGACGAACATCTTCGTTTTGACTTTTCTCATTACGAAGCTATGACAAAAGACGAGCTGGATGCTGTTGAAGCGGAAGTAAATGCTAAAATTCAGGAAAACATCCCGTTACTTGAGGAACGGAATGTTCCCATAGATGAAGCCAAACAAAATGGGGCAATGATGCTTTTTGGAGAAAAGTATGGAGATTTTGTGCGTGTAATCACTTTTGATGAAGAATATTCAGTTGAGCTATGTGGTGGAACGCATGTAGGCGCTTCAGGTGAAATCGGATATTTCCGTTTTATTCATGAGAGTTCAGTGGCTGCAGGTATTCGCAGGATTGAGGCAGTATGTGGAAAAGCAGCGGATGAAATACTCAGAAATGAAAAGCAGGTAGTTTCTGATATAAAGTCTTTATTTGGGCAAACCAACGATCCTGTTTCAAACATCCAAAAGCTAATGGATGAAAAGAAAGCACTTGAAAAAGAGCTCGAGAAACTAAGTATGGCAAACTCTGGTGCAAAATTGGATCAACTTTTAAGTAGTGCAGTCACTACAAATGGAGTTTCAATTGTGAAGGGTGAGATTTCCGGTGCAGATGTTAATACCCTTAAGCAACTTGGGTATGATGGACTCCAAAAAACCGAAAAAAGTACAGTGATTGTACTTGGTTCAAAAAATGAAGAATCCGGAAAGGTGTTTTTGATGGTTGCGGTGACAGAAGATCTTATCAAAGAAAAAGGACTAAAAGCCGGCGTTCTGGTTGGAAAATTAGGACGGCTTGTTGGCGGTGGAGGTGGCGGTCAACCAAACCTGGCGACTGCCGGTGGTAAGAATCCGGAAAAATTAAATGATGCACTCGATTCAGTAAATGAAATCATTGCAGAATCAGTTTGATGTGTTATAACATTCCCAATCACGAATTCTGCTAAAATTTTGATATATTCCCGCCCCAAAATTGGGACGGACATTTCAACAAAAAAAGTATGGCCAAAAAGAAAAGCGAAGAAATAACATTTGCTCCAACCGGAATCGGTGAGGTTACTCATGGGGCAGTTCAAAAAGGAGTGGATCTCCCACCTGCAACCAAGAAAAAGCATAAAGATTTAGGTTTATCCGAAGATCAATTGCTTGAAATGTATGAGCAGATGTATTTGCAACGCAGATTCGAAGAGCGTTCAATGCAACAATATCAAAAGGGTAAGTTCGGTGGCTTCTTGCACCTTTATATTGGTCAGGAAGCAATTTCAACAGGTACTGCTTTCGCTTTGATTCCAAAAGATGATATCATCACCGCATATCGGGATCATGGCTGGGGACTCGTAAGAGGTATTACCCCAAATGAAGGAATGGCTGAGTTGTTCGGTAAAGCAACCGGATCATCCCGCGGAAAGGGTGGTTCAATGCACTTTGCGAATGCTAAAGAACATTTTTGGGGAGGATACGGGATTGTTGGAGGTCATATTCCAATAAACGCGGGACTTGCTTTCGCCAACAAGTACAACCAAACTGGAAATATTTCGGTGTGTTTTTTCGGTGATGGAGCTGTTGATCAGGGGGCACTTCACGAGACTTTAAATCTGGCTCAATTATGGAAGCTACCGGCCGTGTTTGTTGTCGAAAACAATGGATATTCGATGGGAACAGCCGCTGCCAGACATACCGTTGCTGAGATTGTAGATCGTGCAAAAGGGTATGATATGAAAAGTGCAGTTATCAATGGAATGGATGTTTTCTCGGTTTATGAGAAAATGAAAGAAATTGCAGATGATGTTCGCGAAAATTCTGAGCCGTGGTTTGTAGAAATTAGAACATATCGATATCGTGGTCACTCCATGTCTGATCCTCAAAAATATCGTACAAAAGAGGAATTAGAAGAATATCAGAGAATTGATCCAATTCTACGATTGAAGAGTTATATGACTTCAAACAAGATAACCACCGAAGAGGCATTGAAAGAAATTGAAGACAAAGTAGAGCAGGAAGTTCTTGACGCTGTGAAGTTTGCGGATGAATCTCCATTCCCAGAAGAACATGAGATGTACGAAGATATGTTCGATGAAGAAAACCCATACTTCCACGTTTAAAATCATCCATAGAAATGGCAGAATTACAATTTAGAGAAGCATTAAAAGAGGCAATTGACGAAGAAATGGATCGTGATGAGCGTGTGTTCGTCATGGGTGAAGAAGTTGCCGAATATAACGGAGCGTATAAAGTAACCGAGGGTTTACTAGATAAATACGGTTTTAAGCGAGTGATTGACACTCCTATTTCTGAGCTAGGCTTTGCCGGGTTAGGAGTAGGTGCTGCTATGCGCGGATTACGGCCTATAGTGGAGTTCATGACGTTTAATTTTGCTGTATTAGCCGCTGATCAGATCATTAATCACGCAACTAAAGTGAAGTACATGACAGGTGGCCAAATTGATTGCGCCATTGTTTTTCGCGGGCCAAATGCCTCAGCAGGTCAATTAGGGGCCACTCACTCAGTTTCGTACGACTCAATGTATGCACACTTTCCGGGATTAAAAGTTATTTATCCTTCGGAACCTGGCGATGCAAAAGGCTTATTGAAATCAGCAATACGTGATAACAATCCTGTTGTTTTCATGGAATCTGAGCAAATGTATGGAATGAAAGGCGAAGTGCCGGACACAGATGATTTCATCATTCCAATTGGAAAAGGTAAGATTAAACGCGAAGGCAACGATGTTACTTTAGTTGCGCACGGAAAAATGTATCATGTGGCAGTTCAGGCTGCTGCACAATTAGCCAAAGATGGAATTGAATGTGAGATAATTGATCCACGAACTGTGAAGCCTTTGGATCTTCCATTGATCATTGAATCCATTAAGAAGACAAACCGCTGTGTGTTGGTTGATGAGGCCCATCCATTTGGTGGATTAGCAGCAGAAGTTGGGTTTTTGATCCAGCGAGAAGCATTTGACTATCTAGATGCACCCGTACAACGAGTTTGTTTACCTGATGTAAATGCACCATTTTCTAAGAAATTATTCGATGCGTGGTTCCCAAGTCCAAAGGATGTGATCGACGCAGTCAATCAAGTTACATATCGAACATAAATCACTTTTAAAAATCACTCACTATGGCTATTAAAATTGAAATGCCCAAACTTAGCGATACCATGGAAGAAGGGGTAATTGCTAAATGGAATGTGAAAGAAGGAGACACCGTAGAGGCTGGCGATATCATCGCTGAAGTGGAAACAGATAAAGCAACTATGGATGTAGAAGTGTTCGATGGGGGCACAATCTTAAAAATTGTTCCGGGCGAAGGCGATGCCGTACCGTTAGGCGGTATTATCGCTGTAATTGGTGAAGCCGGTGAAGATATCTCTGATTTATTATCAGAGGATGGATCTTCCGAATCTGAAAATACAACCGAAAAACCAGCCAAAGAAGAAACTGCTGATGAGGCACCATCAAAACAAGTTGTGGTTGAATCAACTTCAGAAGATGGTAGAGTGAAGGCATCACCATTGGCTAAGAAAATTGCTGCTGATAAAGGCATTGACCTAGCTTCAGTAAATGGATCTGGTCCGGAAGGACGAATTATTAAGAAAGATGTTGAATCATTTACCCCAGGTGGTGGACTCACTAAACCTGCTGCGTCATCGCCTGCTCCAAGTACTCCAAAACGTACTTTCGAAAGCTTAGAAAGCAAAGAAATTAAAGTTTCACAGATGCGAAAAGTGATTGCTCGTCGATTATCGGAGAGTAAATTTACAAATCCACATTTCTACGAAACTATTGACATAGACATGAAGGCTGCATTTTCAGCGCGTAAAGCCATGAATGAAGCCAACGAGGTTCGCATAAGCTTTAATGATATTGTTGTGAAAGCTTGTGCAATTGCTCTAACACGACATCCTGCAATTAATAGTTCCTGGTTGGATGATATTATCATGCAACATGGAGATGTAAATATCGCCGTAGCTGTGGCTATTGATGAGGGACTAATGACTCCGGTAATCAATCATGTTGACAAGAAAGGATTAGCTGAGATTTCTGCAGAAACTAAAGAGCTAGCCGGACTTGCAAAGGATCGAAAGTTACAGCCAGATCAAATGGAAGGAAGTACTTTTACCATTAGTAATTTGGGGATGTTTGGTATCGAGGAGTTTACTGCCATTATCAATCCACCTAACGCATGTATTTTAGCAGTTGGGGCAATCAGAGATATTCCTGTGATAGAGAATGGTGAAATTGTGCCTGGAAAACGCATGAAGGTAACTTTGTCGAGTGACCACCGAGTTGTTGACGGTGCTAAGGCTGCAGAATTCTTAAATACTGTTAGAAACTTAATTGAGAATCCTTTATCGATGTTGTTATAAAAACAACTTTGAGATAGGAATGAAATGCTAAGCCCGATCTTGAAAGAGTATCGGGCTTTTTTATAATGAAGATTCAAGGATAAATATTACCGGATTTTCTGCTATACCGGATGTTCTAAGCCTGTTGAAAGCTCGTTGCGTCTCATCAAAACTGTTTGATTGTCCCGTTAATACAGAAAAAATTCCTGCATTTAATTCTTCAACTCGTGTGGTGATATTGCTAGTGGTTTGTACCTGATTTGCGAGATTTTCAGCTGAAATCCTGTCCGAAAATGTGTCTATCTCAATTTGATAAGCATATTTGTAATTAAAAACAGTTTCCGGTTGATGACGAATAAACAAGTTTGAAGAAATATTTTGCGACCTAAAAGCTTGAAGGCGAGACAGAACTTCGCTTCTTGAGGTATATGGTCCGGTTAATACATTATAAGTGTCAGAAACACGATTCATATACGCCTGAACTCCAAACTGATTCATTAACTCAATGGTATAATCAATGGCATTCGATCTGCTCTGATAAGCTCCAAATTGTATTAAGTACCTAACCGGCTTGGGACGATTGAATGTATTGTTGTAGCACTGATGTAAGAGTGTAACGTCAGTATTATTTAATTGCTCAGCAACTCTATTTTGTTCAGTCCGGGCATCTCTAAAAGAAGAAATTGGTTCTGTCCGTACAGAATATTCATTGTTATTGTAAGTTAAAATCACAGAGGAAGATAAGGCTGATTCAACTCGGGCAGCCTGCTGAAACGCAGTTTGTAATGCTTCAAACTCTCCAATTTGTACTGAAAACTGACATCGTGCATCAACTCTCAATGTTGAAGGCAAATTCATAGAAGCTATCGCTGGAGTTGAAGCAGGTGGGGTAGATACTACAGGTTCTGGTATTTCATTTACAGGTTCAGGCTCAGGTATAAGTTCTTGGTTATTTGGGATATTTTTTTGTTCAACTTCTGCAATTAGTTCATTGGTTTCCTGTTGTTGGCGATTTTGTTCTTCTCGCCTTGCTTCTTCAATTCGGTTTCTTTCAAGTAAAGTTACCATGGCCGGTTGATCAGCTAGAACAAGTACATTTTCATCACTTTCTGGCGGATCTATAGTTGTGATTTCAGGAATTGAGCCTTCCAATGATTCTGAAGTTAATACATCCTCAACGATAGCATCTTCTCGGCGTTCTTCTATCAAATTATCAGTAGAATAGTATAACCGAAGTACAACTCTTCGGTTCTTTTCTTTGTTAGCTGCAAAAGGAAAGCCTAGCGAATCATATTCAATTACTGGACGCGAGTCTGCATAACCAGACGCTTTTAGACGCTTTGCAGGAATTCCTAAGTCATTGAAGTACTTAACAACATTTGCAGCTCTTGCTGTGGACAATTCCCAATTCGAAGGATATTGAATTGAAGCAATTGGAGTATTATCGGTATGACCTTCCACATCGATATTAAAATCGTTGTAGCTTGTCATTTGCATTGCAATTAGAACTCTATCTAAAAGGTATTCTGCACTTGGTTGTAATTTTGCTTCTCCGGAATTATATAAATCATCACTTTTGAAACGAATACGTAAATCATTTAAATCACGAATAATTTCAAGATTTCCGGCTGTAATTTCCGGTTCAAGCATTTCAACCAGTTCATCTTGAATATTGCCAATTGGTGTTGTTATGAACTCAGATTCATCTGCTAGTTTACCAAAAATCGAAGAAAGCGAGGTAAACTCAGATTTAGTTATCTGTGAAACAGAAAGTAATATGATCAGAAAACCCAGTACAATGGTAATGATGTCTAAATAGCTAACTTGCCAGCTATTTTCATCATCTTCCTCAAATTCTTGTAATGGAAAGAGCGAACGTGTTAGAATTATGTTTTTCTTCTTCTTCACGATACATGAATTAAATCATGTTCTTATTTCTTCGCATATGCGCCTGTAATCGGTCGTATACCTGTAAGGCAGACTTATTCTCTTCGATTAGTATGATCCCTTCTAAAATCAATTTTTCACGAAAATAGCGCATCGAAGCAACATTATTCATTTTCTTGGCCATGGGCGTAAAGACGAAATTACCAATCAAAATCCCATAAAGAGTGGTCATAAGTGCAGCACCCAAACCTGTAAGTAGAGATTCTACCTCACTAAAACCAGATAGAATTACAATCAACCCAAAGAGCGTGCCAAGCATGCCAAATACAGGTGATGTTTTTCCCATGCTCGATATTATCTGATTTACAAGCTGCTGGCGGGTATAATTTTCTTCGATATTAATTTCTCCAAGTTCACGTAAATCTTCGGTTGAATAGTTGGTGTCTAACACGGAAAACAAATACCCTTCAAATTGATTGGAGTAATCTTCACTTAGCTGAGAAATAGCAGAGAATCGGTCTTGTTTTATCATTTTTTGCCAATCCATAATTCTTTGCACATCCTGTTCTAATAAATCGGGAGTAATCGTGCTATAAGAAAATAGTTTGGTGCTTTCCAATAACGCTTTTAAGACACTGTTAAATGGATAACTAATAAAAACGCTCGCTGTGATCCCGCCAAAAACGATTGCCAGGCTTGGAAGATTTAAAAACGAAAATCTACTGGGAATTAAGTCGTATTGTGTAAATCCAGTAACAAGCAAAGCACCCCACACCAATACAACTAGAGAAATCAGAAAGCATAAAATGTTAAGAATGGATGTCCGCATGAAGGTTAAAAAGCCTTTTTTAAGTTTTCGTCGATTAGTCCGTTATTTTGCAATTGCTGAATGATATATGCAGAAGAAGGTAGAGGAACTTCGGGGTCCATTTCAAGCGCTCTCCGCCACTGATTTACAAATTCATTGATATAACCAAGGCCCAAATATATACTGCCTCGTAAAGCAAGTACATCAGCATTTTCTTTAATCAATGCAGCTCTATTGATTAAGAATAAGGCATTTTCAAAATCGCCAGAATAAAAATGTTGCTGGGCTAAGATGTAATAGTTAGTTAGTGTATTTGCCTGCGCCTGATATCGGGAATAAATTTCATCTTTATAAAGCTCGATAAGTGCGCTTCGAAGTTCTTCTTCCTTGGCTTCGGCTTCAGCTACGCTATCAGCTTGCGCCTGGGCTTTTAATTCTACTTCGCTTAACTCTGTAATCGTTTCTCCTTCAGGCTCTACAACTTCGCTGGATGATGAACAATGAAGCAATAAAAATGTAAAAATGAGTGCTAATGTATAAAGCCGTACGTTCATCAAGTGGATAAAATTAGAAGTTAGCCGTCATTCGCATTCTTTCTAATTGAATTCATAAGAATGGCTTTTGCATATTCGGTTTGCAAATTACTTGCGCCTTGTAATTCGTCAAGTTCCATTCTAAGCAGACGTTGTTCACGTTTAGGGCGAGCAGATAAAATTTTATCTACAATATGAGCGTCCAGGCCAACGATAGCATCCAACAAGGTTTCAGTATTTAAAGTACGAACTGCTCTTTTAATAATTTCATCGCTTAATTCAGGCAATTTCTCGATGGTAATAAATTGTTTCTCTAATATGGCTCCAACAATAGATCCGGTCGCTTTTAATTCATCGATATAACGTTTCTGTTCGTGAACTGGCAAGCGTTCTAGAATAGGGTACAGGTGCTCTGCTCCATACTGCTCGCTACGTTCTGCTTCAACCAAATCCATGGCCTTATCAAATAATTCAGAAGAAATTCTTTGTTGTTGATCGTTCGTAAGATTGTTTAATGTTGCCATATGCAACATAATTTTAGCAGCAATTTCTTTGTCTAACTTCTCAATGAATTCTGCTGCATGTTCTTCAGGTAGATATTGCAGTATAAATGCACCCGATAGACTGTCTTCTGTTTCCAGAAGCGTTAAAATATGTTGGTCAGAAATATGATCTAGAAATTTGAAGAGTGAAAACTTATTTCTTTTTCCTTCAGATATCGTATTCTTCGCACCCTGTTGAAGCATTTTTCCAAACTGGGTTAGGATTTCTTTACGCTTTTCTGGGCTTAATTCTGGTAAATCGATTACTGCGTCGGTAAGCGTTTCGTAATCCTCTGGGTGTAATTCTCGTTTAATCGTACGAAGTAAATGTTTATCGGTAGCAACAATTACTTCAGCTGCTTTTTCAGCACCGATTTCTTCGTCACTTAACCAATA
The DNA here is from genome assembly GCA_965249965.1 of Balneolaceae bacterium. Classification (GTDB taxonomy): domain Bacteria; phylum Bacteroidota; class Rhodothermia; order Balneolales; family Balneolaceae; genus HXMU1420-13. The sequence continues at coordinate 3,065,390 of OZ252262.1, read as the reverse complement.
TCTGAAAATGGTGGATACTTCATCAGGTTTAGTGAAGAAAGCTTCCACAATTTCATCTTTCGTTACAACTATTTCGGGTGATTCCATTGGCTCAGGATCTTCGATTTCTAACTCTGTACGGGCTAATTCTCTGTTAGTAGCATAATCTTGCTTAAATGCTTCTCTAAATTCCCTAATGGGTATTTGTGGTTGTGGCTTGTTCATCAGGCGGTTGAACAATAAGGTGAGACCAAATAAAAGCATTAAAGCGAATGCAGGAACGTAGGTATAGATTGAATTGAAATCCGGACTTGTAGTTGGTTGAGGTGAAATTGTTGTTGCAGTTATCGGCTCTGGTCGTTCGGTATAATCAGGAATTGCTATTTGAGAAATGACAATCTGATCTCCTCGATTGGGATTAACTTTAACAGCTATACCTGTTATAAACCGCATTAGTTCGAGTTGTTCAGCCGTAAGTGAAGTATCAGCATATATGTTAACGTTCATACTAACCAAACGGAGTGTTTTGATAGTATTTTGATTGACTATTACATCAGGCTCTAGTGTTAAAGATGGTTGTTGGCGAACGTTTTCTTCAGGTAAGAAAGGCAGACCCGGCATAAATAAATTCTGCCGTGGTTGTGATGAAGAAACCACTTGGTTTTGGGAAGTTCCAACTGTTTCATCAATTAATTCTGCTTCTAAATTTACATCAATAAAAAATTTCTTTCGATCGAAGTAATTAGCAAGTATCTGGATTATTTGGGAATCGTACTGCTGTTCGAGATTTGCAACTCTTAATTCTAACGACTGCGTATTACCAGGATCAATAGCAGTTTGAGCAAAAACAGGGTTAACAATTAGAATATTAACAAAAACTAATAAAAAAATAGAGGGGGTAGGGAGTCGGTGGCTTTTTTTAGAAGCCAAATTGAGAAGTCGGTGGTTGAATATGTTACCTATATTATACATCCTAATCTGATGCACTCGTCGAAACCTTGTCCTCTAGAGTCTCCATATCTGGGATGTAGAGATCGGGGTTAAATCTGAGTGCCTGTTCCCAATGTCGTTGCGCCTGGTCGATGTTGCCCTCAAAATAGTAAAAACTTCCCTTTAAAGCGTGCCCTTGTGCAGTTTCAAAAAGTTCTAATGATTCTTGAACTAAACGGAACGCAAGCTCGATATTCTTGCTGTAAAAGGCGTTTTGAGCCTGAATTAAGTACCTGAGTGCATCATCAATAGTTACAAATATTTCCTGAGAATATTCTAATATTTCTGGTTCACTCTTAATTTCGTCGGTTACTTGAGCAATGGTTAGCGCAGTTAAACTGTCTTCAGGTGTTTGTTCCTGGTCAATTTTTGGTAGAAGTTTGAAGTTCAATCCTTCAACAAAATCACCGTCACGTAGTGTTTTAACTTCGAAATTTATGAACTCAGGTTCAGATCTCGCTTGCAATATGGTTAATTGTGATGGATCAATTTCAAGACGATAATTCCCCGGTTTAAGTGGGTAATCATAAAAACTTCCATCTGAAAAAGTACGGAGTTCTTTTACATTATTGTCATCTAAATATGTAACAAGAACTTTTAGTCCACCAATACCTTGTGTAAATCCATCGTCATAAATTCTTTCTACGGCTCCTTCCATAACTCCACTCATGTTGAAAGGAATATCTAGTAACTTGAACGAATTCGGGTCTGTAACAATTGAGAATCTGTCACGATCTGCTACCAGCATTGGGTTTTTTATGGATGTTTGATTCAATTCAACATTGTAGCGGAAATATGAGTTTAGTTGGCTGTAATATAATATTCCATCTTTATATACCGTTGATGCGCCGGTTCTTCCAAGTCTTAGATTGATATCATCGAGGAGTTCATCTGCATCAGAATCGAATGTGCCATTTGTATTGTTGTCAACAAAAAACCGAACAGCTGTACCAGACCGACCAACTTGGTTTCTACTCGTCCAAATAAAATTATTGAAGTTCGAGTCGTAACCAACTGAACCGCGTACTGTTTGGTTAGAATTCACATTACCTCTGATAACAGTGGTAGTTGTGTTCGATCGAATAACCCCAAAATCAATTACAAAATTGATTCTAAACGTATTAAACTTTCCTTGAAAGTTTCTACCAAGAGAAGCTTGTATTCTACCTTTATTGAACAAACTTCTGGATACCAGTATCTCACCTTGCTGAAATGAGTTTGTTGATGGGACAAATCTAAGTTGACTACGTAAAAAAGTGCCTCTGATAAATTTTGGAATATTTGGGTTTCTTGTGAAGTTGTATGTTAGTGCAGATTCTAAAATCCCTGAACCTGAACCTTTTAAAATATCAAAAGAATCGACTAATCTATCTGAATACCCCAATCTCATATTAATACGATTAACCTTCGCGCTCAGATCGGTTCTAATAGTATTTAAAGTTAACCCTTGTCTTACTCTCGAAAAATTTGAAACCCTTACGCTGAATAATTGATTTTTTATAGTTATTGGAAGGAATATGCTTCCTATTACCTGATAATCATTATTCGATGTATTAAATATTGTTTCCTTTGAAGAGTAATTAGTTACATCCAGATTGATACTGGCAGAATTTGGATAAACCGCATTTAACGTCGATCGTAAGTACCCTTCTGTTACTCCTTCAACAGAGAATATATAGTTAGATGCGATTCGGCTTGATAATGTTGCTGTATAAAAAGGTTTATTCTCACCAATTATTGAGGAATAATATTCGATTCCTACTTTCGAACTTAACCAACGATTAACCCCATATGAAATAGATCCTTGTATTGTATTATCTCTATCCGTCTCACCAATAGATGAATTCTCTAATACACCTGCATTAAATCTATAATTAAATTCTCCTTTTGGTACAAAATTAAATGGAATCTGCTGTCTTGATCGTTGTTGAATTATTTGTCCGGTTGGTCCATAAATTCTTAAATCTAATTGAGTTGTACCATAGTATTGAGGTACCAAAAACCGATAATTTCCAAATTCATCGGCTTGACTAAAATCGATTAGTGCATTGTCGAGATATAATTCAATTTCAGATTGGGGAATTGTATTTCCTTGTAATTCAAATTCATCAAATAACCTTCTAGGCTCAATTGGTTCATTGGATAATCTTATTCCAGTATAGCTGTTCATAAATACACCATCGGTATTAGTTTGACCAATTGTTATACTTTTAAGCCAATTATTATCGCGTAATAAGGTTCTCCATCTTAAGTTATTGGTTTCAAATATGGTGGTTTCATTATTTACGTTACCGAATAACCCACCTTGTAAATCCCCACCTAGCAGTTGTAACCCAAGCGAGCTACTATAACTGAAAGTATTTAGTTGATTATTTAAGTTAGCTGCTAAGCTATAATCCATAAACCCTCCATCGAAAAAGCTTCGTTCTAGTCCAAACTCTAAAGGGTAATAGGAGACTTCGCCTCTGTTGGTATCTGCAAGCTTTCGTTTTGACTGTCTTAAATAGCGTTGAATAATAGGTATTTCAACTTCTGTTTCCAGCCTGAGTGTGAGGTTATTAAAATCTACCGAAAAATTTAAACCAAAAACCTCACTAAAATATCTAGGAGGGATGTATGTATCTAATTCAGTGAGTATGTAATCGTCACTGGTTAATGGATAAGATTTGTCTCCATATGTTATCGACTGTCTATTTAGGTCAATGAAATAATCAGTCTGTTCGAGTGCAAACCTTCCATCTATTACAACGCCATTTAAATTGGCCTCGATCTGAAGCAGATCAAATAACTCTTTAACAGGTAAGAAAAACTCATTTCCATCGTAATAAGCAATAACATAATTGTTTATTACACCTCTATGAGTAAATTGAAGATAAACTTCGAAGTCGTCTTCGCTTTGAGCAAAAGCCGTACTACTGGAAACTAGTAGCGAAAAAAAAAAAGAATAATGGTTTTAATATTATTCTCAACGCTTCGTAAAAGTTGTGGTTTCTGTAACACTTTGCATCTGTACTAAGTCAGATTCTGGGATATCGCTTCTATTACTTTCGAAGGTTGCTCGAATTAAATACTCTCCATTAGGGAGATCTCCAATTTCAAATTCTTGCCTGAAAATTCCATCAAAATATAGTGAAGTTGATAAGAATCCTCTACGAACCTCTTGGCCATTACTGTCAATGATTGACGTGATTATAGAGCCAAGAAATGGGCTATTCCCTGTTCTTTGGTGATCAATCAGCACGATTAGATTCTCGCTTTCAGAATCATATTCTGTTCTAATTTCCTCAATTTCAATCCCTGTACTAACCGATCCTTTTTTATAGAATAATCCTGTTACCTGTTCAACTCTTATTCCTACCCGAGCAGCAACAGCATCATTAGACTGCAACTCGATTGGTGGGGTTTCTGGTGTTGAGGCAGTTTTTATTCTAGCCCAATATGTTCCATCTTCGAGGTCATTAGGGGGGGTAAGACGTAATCGAATTACTTGTCTTTGCCCAGGCGCTAAAGTAAAATTCCTTGGAAATGCACGTACATAGTCAGCAATCGAGTGTGCTTCCTTAATCTCATCTTCATTCTGAACAATTGTTCTGTAACCCTGCTCATCACTTTGGCTGTATGCAAAGGTGAAATCAATCGAGATTTCTTGAGTATCATTTGAATTATTTATCACCATGTAAGTACCAAATCTTGCATTCTCCTCTATAAATAAATTAGTAGGTGCAATGGTTACTTGAGCATTAGCGATTGTGATAGATGATATTATTAAAAGAATAACTGAAAGTGTTATAGTAGACTTCATCGCGTAGATATAATTTGCCATCAAGAATAATTTAGTTAAAATAATTCAAAATTGTTCTAAGCAATATTATAACAATTTGCGAAGAATCGATTTAGGGCAAAAAAAAAGTCTCACGAAGAGTGAGACTTTTATATTCTTTAATTATCTCTTATTGATAATTAACTGTGATGTTAAGATCACCAGATGCGCCAGCAGTTCCACTATCAGAAGTGTAAGTACCAGCTGCTTGACTTGAAAGTGTTCCAAGATCTCCACCGATATAAACAAAAAGTGCACCACCTGCAGAAGTTTCAGTAGCAGCATTTGCAGTGTTCTTAGTCACATCAGAAGAAGTAGCAATATCATCTGTACTGTTAGCAGAAATATCTGGAGTAAAAGTCATGCTGTTAGTTCCATCACTTAACGTAACAGTTGTTTGATCCCAATCAATTAGAAGCTGAGTTGTGTTAGCAGCGCCAATTGTCAATTTACCAAAAGTAGCACCTGCACCAACTGCTGCAGTGTTAGTTCCTTGAGGGTCAAGTACAGGGCTACCAGTATCCTGGATGTTACCGAAGCTTACATCAGCATTTTTTGTTAAAGTAATATCTGCAAGAACAACTGCTCCAATATTAACGTCAGTATTTTCCTGAGCGAAAGTGGCAGTAGTTAATAATGCAACTAATGCAAAAGCAGAAAGGATATTTTTTAGTGATTTCATGATTCTAAAGTTTAGTTTGGCTTTTAAATTCTGGTATAAAATTATTTATATCTCTTTTTCAATCCTAGTTAAAAACTCTTAATTAAAATTGTCTAAGAGTTTTTAAGTAATTAATCATAGTCTACAAATAGTAGGATTTCACCTGAATACAGACCTTCATTAACATTTCCTACATCAATTGAGCCGTATACAAATAGTAGTAATTCTTGCCATATCTCTTGGTTTCGTTGGGTAACTAATACGTTTTCTGTCACAGGTAGGAAACCTTCATTACCCTCTAATTCAGTTGAATTAAACACACTTCTACTACCTGTATTGTTATATGCAACGTCTAAATCCATTGGGATAACATCTTTAATGGCAGGATTATCATGAATCAATGCAGTAGGAAAATCGAGGCTCACATAAATATTTTGCGTGTAATAGGCACGAATATTAAAAATACCCATATTCACGTCGCCAAGTCTTATTTCTGTTATTCCAGAATTAATTACTAATTGCCCAAAATTTAGATCTTGTTCAACTGTTGCTGATAATTCTGGTTCAACTCTTATTTGTAAATTGATAAACTGTGAATGCAAATGTATTTGTGAAACCACATGTATTAATATGATGAGAAATAGCCTAATCATAATTAATAGTTACATTTATTGTTCCAGAATATGATCCTGCGGTAACATTTCCCACAGTAATATCACCATACAGAAATAAATAAGCAGTTTCATTAAAAAGAGAGGGATTGAATCCTTCATATACGGGAGTAGGAGGTGGTCCAGGAGGCGCATTTCCTCTGTATTTTATTGGGAACTGTGCACTTGCGTCATTTGAGCCATTAACACTGAAATTAACTGCATGACTAGTATTTAATATTCCTCTGTTGGCGTAGGAAGCTTTTAAATCAAAATCTACCTGGCAAGAGCTGGCACCACATGGATCACCATTTAAAGTAATATTGTCAGGTCCATTTAGATCAACAATTATGTCAAGATATCTCACACCTTCAATTGTGAGAATAACAGCGCTGCTAATATCTACAGAAAAAGGCGAAACATCTTCGAATACAGTGCCAAAATCGATTTCAGCACCCGGACTGAACTCTGATAAAGTAACTGAGTAACTACTACTAAAGCTACCAAAGTCTATTTCTTGCGCTTTTAAAGTAGAGCACATTAATAAACAGACTACTATGAATGTTAAACCTTTCATTAATTAGATATAGTCAATCTCAATTGTGAAATCGCCTTCGTAGTTTCCTGGTCGTGCATTTTCCAAGTTTACTTCTCCGCCTACCCAGATATAATAAAGACCTTCATTATTAAAACGTAAATTTCGATTTTCATAATCGATTATTTGTGAACTTGCCTGATCTTCTAGTGTATTAGCAGATAATTCGTACCTAAAAGTTAAGAAACCATCCCCTTCGACTCTATTTAGCTGACGCTCTAATTCATAATCAAGTCGAAATTCAGCTTCCGGTGTACCACTGGCAATCATAAAGCCTGCATTTAAGTCGTTAACAGGGTTAACATAAATAATCAGCTGGCCTGGTTGATTATTTCCAAACGTCATAGAGTTCACAGTAATTAACTCAATAGTTTGAATTACATTTGCCTGAATACTTACTTCAGCAGCAACATTACTACCTTGAGCAAAAATTATCGAGGGGTAAACAGCAAAAAATAGGATGAATAATCTCCTCATATGACTAACAAAGTTTTAACCTAAATTTAAAGTATAGCTACTTTAGTAGCAGTTAGTCTTTCCTAATTATGCTAATATATTAATCTATTATTTACCAGGCGAAGGCATTGAAATACATTGCGTCAAGATCAACTTCTCTGCCCTGGAGTTGTAAATTCCTTGGAAGAACTTCAGTTAAACGCACATAGTTTGACAACATTTCGAAATTATAGGTAAGAGTTTGATTTCGAAAACGCGATGAAAAACGCACTGTAATTGAATACACACTATCTATGGGTTCTTCATCAAAAAGTATGTACGGTGTGGGTGTATTTAAAGGATATAAATCACCAACTATTTTTAATTCATCGCGCCCAGGTACAAATGAACTGTCTTCTAATTGAGGTTTTAGATTTACATTAAAAGTAACAGATTGGGCTTCTGCTACTATTGTAAATACAATTAGAAATAGTGTTACAAAAAGAACTCTCATTGATTAATCTGAAATTTTAGTTATTTCGTCTTTCCAGTAAACGATCGAAAATATGCTCTCGCGCGGGAAGGATGGAGGTATACTAGCTTTCAATCGATTGTCATATTGATAATTTTTTGAATAACCGGATACAATAGTTGAGCCGGAGAATGTTCCTACCGGGCCTCGATTTTGTTGGATTAAACCTCCAAGCATATTAAGGGTACCTCTGGCTCCGCCCGAATAGTAGTTTTCTACAGAAAATGAAGTATTGATTGCCACTATGGAAGCATGTACGGTTAAATCTTGTGTACCATTTACTGTATGTGCATAACGGTCAACCAATACATTTCCTTCACTTACTAATCCCAATAAATCAGTTGAAGTTGAATCAACCAAAGGGCTTGTTTTATACTCAATATCGCCCATAATTTGTATTTCATCTTCTGAGTGTAATGTTACATTCCCATTTACGTCACCTTGTACGGTAATTTCACCATCTGTTGAGATAACACCATTTATGGTTGATAAATCAACAGTTTCAACTGTTGGTGGAGTAGGGGGAATTGGGGTACACCACCACATCCAATATGCACAACCATTACCCGATGAACCACCATAAGTAATATCTACATAGCCACCATTTGCATCGTAATAAAAATTTGCATCTATATCACCAGAATACCTCTTACCACCGTCGTTAGCTGCAGTTACCAACCTACTTACTTCGTAACTTGAAGGGGCTGATTTTACAGGTGCATTGAAGTTTTCACCACCATAAAAATTTGGGTTAGTTGGATTGGTAGAATGAGCGCGCCACATATTTGGACTAGTTACCAGGCCGTAAAATGATGGATTACCTGACATTGCAAACTGACCATTGGTGTGAATTGGCCCATAAATATTATCGGCATCCATAAACCAAATAGTACTACCTGAGGCACTAAGTTCTGATTGTGTATTGTATGAATATTTTGAATAAGAGTCGCGCTGCATCAGCACTTCGGTAGTAACCTGAATATCATCATATGTAGATGTACTGAGTAATAGGACTTTATATTCATCCCAAGTCCCAACACTATTGTTTGATGGTTTATTTTGGCTGGTTTGCGTATAGCTGGATAACTTACCAGTTACTTCTACTCCAGGGGAGTAACCGCTCTGTGGGTTTTCAAGAAGTGCAGCGAGCTCCTCTTCTAGTTCATTTTCTATCGATACCACTTCATCTAAACTAAGTTCGCCTAAAGCCAATAGTTTTCTTGCATCATTATTTCTTGATAATAGGGCGAGTGTATCAACTACTTCGGAAATATTAATACTTCCTGCCCAATTATTATTGGTTTTCATAGTTTCAACCGCATTATCGATTAATGACTTCGATAAATTTCTAGCTTGCTGTGCTTTGTAATAATCAACAGAGATTTCAGGAATTTCTGTAATTCGCTCTGAATTATTTACTTGAATAATGCCGGTAATTATGGTTAGTCCTGAGACTAAAAACAATAAACTTCTACCCATGACTACTCCTCAATAAGGTAAGTTAATGTTATTTGGTACAAATATTCTTTTCCATACCAAGCGTGGATATTGCTTAGAATCGCTATTTACGGTGTATGGTTCTCCGGTTTCAATCATTACTTCAACTTCGATCTTTTTAACTGAAGCTTTATCAGTAGTAGGTGTTCCATCTGCGGTGTAATAGTTCATATCGAAATACACAACCGGAAATTCAATCGTCCCATAACTACTTGTACCGATAGGTCCGGTTCTTTTTAAATAATAGTCATTAGGATTTGAAGTACCTGAAACTGGGTCGGTGGTATCGAAATACCATCGAATGTTAGTTGACCCGTAGCTATCAGTGTCATATACATCCCCTTGAAAAATGATGTTTTTATCAGTGATGGCAGTAAATGGGACAGCGGTTCCAGAGTTAAAACCTATTTTATTAAAATCGTTATCTAATACATCAACCAAATTATCCAATGCATTTTGGTTGATGGTGCTCAAGGTAATTTCTTGTGTTTGATTCAACACGGAATTATTGAACGCAAGGATAGAGATTAGGAAAACTCCTCCAATTACAAATGTTATGGCTAATCCGGCGTTCATTAGTAGGTATATGATTTTACGTATTCCAAAGTAATAAATACTTCGGGAGTAACATTTTGGTTAAGTACGGATACAGTAACCTGATACCGTTTCATTGAACCAGTATCTTCAATTAACTCTGAATTTCCATCTATAATAAATGTTGAACTATACTGGTTGCTACTTCCATAATTATGTACTTCCTCTATTGGGTAATTTGCGTATACATAACTTCCACTGGATGGGTCTAAATCGTCAGGTTCATAGATCCACTGAACTTTATCAAGTTCATCTTGTGCAACAGCAATTGCTCGGTACTCTGCTTCAGCTTGATAAATGGTTTGACGCGAAGAATTAAAGCTTCTTGCTGTATTGAGCGATAGGAAGGAAAAAACTACCATTGCTCCAAGTAAGTAAAATATTTCTGCGTAGCTGCTCATGGTTGCTGGTTTTGGTATATAGAAAGTAGCTCCCAATAACCATTTATGCCATTAATTTGCTCTAATTCGTATAAGATTTTTTTAATGAAAAAATAAATATTAAGAATTCAATAAAAATCTAATATTTACTCGAAGGTACTAATTCTTGTATACCTATTTTGTTTTAAATGAGTAGCTGAAGCTACTCTGGCGTAATCAAGTGACTCACAATTATACTGGATCTGTAGATTACCACTTAAATCAATATCAAGAATGGTGTTATTGCCAGGGGTATTACCAATTAATACTGAACCATTTAGATCCGGAGTTCCTTTCCCATCAAAGTCAAAGGCATTTTCAAATACAATAAGTCCGTTAAATGTGAAGTTTCCAGCTACAGAAAGAGCGCCTTCATATTCTAATTCACCACCCGATCTGATTACCAATATTCCATAACCATCAGGTATTCCACCTGTAAGTTTCGCATAAGATTCTACGAAGAATATTCCTGGATCATCTTCTGTTCCGAAATCTCCTTTATAATTTCCGCTAATATTTACCACTCCGGGTTCATTACTTAAGCGTTCAATAAGTTCATCAACAGGGCTGTAAGAAATGTCTGAATCGATGGCGATTTTTCCTGCATCACTCTCTAAATTCGATAAATTTGCGCCACTTATAACTTCTGTATAATCAAGTGCGGATGGAACGGTTATAGCTGGAATGTCATCACAAGTACCGCTTGCATCATTTCCATTAATGGAAGCACTGCCACTCATATTAAAATTAAAGTTTCCACTAGCAAGACCTAATCCTCCAACTGCTTCAGGTACAAAGTGTAAGCCTGATTTTAGATAAGTACTTATTATTGAATGTGTTTCTGAGGTGTTCTTGAATTCAGAGCTTCCACTTGTCCCTTTTCCTCCAAACCAGGCAGTACTATATATTCGTATTGAATCGGGTTCAGTAGCAGAAGAACCAACTGCTAAAACATCGTAATATAACTCAATGTAAGCTCCATCTACTTCCTGAGTCCATGGATTAGCTGAAGTAGGTGCCCAACTAGGATTTTCATTTATCTGCTCCATTGCTAACTGAATTGCCGTATTGGCGGTATTTTTCGCTTGAATTGATTTGGCATAATCTGAATTAAATAATGAAATTCTTTGCCTTTGGTCATACAATCCAGTGTTAACTAACCCAAGTGTTGCGAATGCACCAATAGCTAAAATTATCATCGCTCTTCCCATAGTCTACTCTCTTAGTTTATATTCAAATTTGAGGGTGAAAATCGCTTTGTCCATGAGGAGCCTAAATAGTTTTTATCTGATGAACTTCGGTATTGGAGGCCAAAGGGACTTTCACTTTCCAGGATAATTTCAATTTGTACAATGTCATCGATCAATGACTTATTGGTAGTAGCATTGATCGGAACAGATAATGGGGTACTAGAGCCCAGTTCATCGAAATAATTTATTGTGAAGTTTACAATTCCCGCTGATATCACGGTAGAATCAACATCTACAATTCGAACTAAATATTGATCATCAGGATTTTCTGTACCAGTTACATTTCTATTAGTAAACTTCCAGGTTACAAATTCTAAACTACCGTCAGCACTGTTATCGATATTTGAATAGAACTGTATGGAGTTTGCATCTGCCCTAAATAGGAGAGTATCTGGAAGTGAATCGTTGTTGTATCCAATTTTTGGAAAATCATAATTAATAACCTCAATTACTTCGCTAATTTTAGTTTTTTGATTTTCCTGGAGTGATAATTCCTTGCCACTATAATTCACGTTATATCCTATAGTGAGTATAATGATCATTAAAATTCCAGCTACTATGTAGCTCATTACAATGCCTAAATCCATAATTAGTCCGCGTAAAAACTTCGTAAGTACTTGAAGTTATAGGTTTTTGATGTACCATTAGTCGTCAAGTCATCGGAAGTAATTGTCACTGTCATTTGTTTTAAAGTTGATTTCTCGTTTGTTGGAGCTCCATCTTTGTAATAGCTAACATCTATTTCTACTTCGTAAGTAATTCCATTATTTGTGGTGATGGTTTCAGCCCAGCCATCATAATCGTCGAAATCATTAAAATCAGCACGTGTATTTTCCCCGGCTCCGGGACCAATGCTACTAAATCCCTCAGGAATATTAACCGGAACACCGCCATTAACAGTTGCAAGATCGAAGGTTGTTGATCTGGATTCTTCAATAAAATCCTGAGCAATTGCAATGACCTGATTTTCTAACTCACCCTCGACAAGAGATTCATTGTTTACGAAAATTGCTCGGTTAGCGTTTATCACCAGAAGTGATACGATGACCATCGCTAACATTGTTTGAAGAAGTTCGGTGTAACCTGCCATAATTTATCGTTTGATACTGCTTACGATATTATCGACAAAACGGATTGGTTTGATAAATAGCTTTAAAATAGGAGGGCAGAAGTAAGCTAGTGTTACACTTCTATTTAATAAAGGTCATCTTTTTAATAAATGTTTCACCGTTTGCTTGTAGTCGATAAAAGTAAACCCCACTCGCCAGAGCTTTGGCATCGAACCGAGTTTGGTAACGCCCAGGATTTCTTTGCTCATTGATCAATGTTTGGATTTTTCGGCCAAGTATATCATAAATTTCCAATACCACATTTGATGTCTCATTCACTCCAAATTCAATGGTAGTAGATGGATTAAATGGATTAGGATAATTCTGACTTAAGAAAATCTGTTCCGGAACATCTCTTTCGATTTGTTCTGTAGATACTTTCAATGTAAATCTAGTATCAAGAGTAAGTGCTTTAGCTTTAATTTGATGGCTGGGTGAAAGTGGGTTTAAATTTCGTTGGATTTTTGCTCTTGTGGTATGATTAAATTCATAACTGAGTTCTTCGAGCATGTTGATTTCTTCACCGGTATCATTATCAATTAAGGTTACAATCCAATCCTCAGGAATACCTCGGAAATCTCCCCAAAGCATCTTAAATGAACCGGATACCGGAATTCCATCTTCAAAGGCATCAAAATGAAGTGGAATGAAATTTCTTGAGTTAAAATCTATCGGTAGATTATTGATTGCCAGTTCTGTGCCATTGTTTAATAAAGAATGAAACTCTACATGGGAGTTGGATAATGGCAATAATCTAAACGCATCCAATTCATCCTTACCATTAGTGCCTTCTTTAGTAAAAATTATATTGGTTCGTTTTGAACGTCCATTATCACTAACAACGGCTAATTGTATTTGCGGTATTAAAGTCTCCTGAGGTTCAATAGAAGTTTTTGCTTTTAAGCTATCTGAACTGTCGTCAGCGATCTCTTTTCGCAAGAAGGTACCGGCTGTTGTTTTCGCATCCTTTTTAACCTTCAATACCGGACTGGCATCATTTGCTTTTACCCAAAATCCCTGAAATGGCGCAATTAACCCTGAATTCGGTAAGGTACCAGTCACTCCATTCCAGGTCAGATATTCTCCATCTCCGCCATTCGCTGCAGGATCCCAAATGTATATGGTAGATTCCACATTGGTTTTGGTCCAATTCGGTGAATCATCCCAATCGATGGTAGCAGCGAAAGGATTCCCAACCAGATTCCAGCCAGAATCTGCGGCAGTGGTGTAGGTAATGCCAAAATCTACTTCTGTGCCATCACCGTCCCATTCTTGTCCGGAAGTATCAAGTGTGTCTGGAAGTGGGTCAGAATATCGTGAGTCGCCGGCAACATCATCAAAAACAAATACAAACATTCCTTGCCCCTCAACTACAGAAGTTCCGGCACTTGCAGGAGCCCGATATCGTTGATTGTCAGTGCCCACGTAACTTTCTAAATAAGTCAAAACATTGGGCTGTAGTGTATCACCGGGGTTTGAACCGGTACTATAAAAAGCACCCGAATAACCTTGAGTAATTGTGCCATCCAATAAATCACCAAATGTTGTATTGAATGGGGAGGAGATTAATCTCCAACCAATATCCCCTGTAATCGTACGCTGCATTCTGATATCACCTGAACCGTAAGATTTCTGATTGGCAATTAAATTTGAACCACTTGGCAGAAACATAGTTCCGTCTACCAATTTAAGTGAATCTGAAACGATCACATCGCTAGCAAAATCAGCACCGCCAGTATTATCAATTTCCAGATTAGTAAAAGTATTTGGCGAGGTAATTGTTTGATTACTGGAACCATTCAATATCACATAACCAATTGAAGCATCCCCTAAGTCAACATTACCACCTACCGTCAAAGTATCCGAGTTTGACCCTAAAATTTCACCCTCGCCTGAAGCTTCACCGGTAACTATAAAATTCAGACCTCCTGAAACCGTAACTGTAGCAGAGTTTTCTAATGAGATTTGCGCGATAGTAGTATTTGTGGTGTTCACAACAGGTTGTTCATTACCAACAGAAGGAGTTGCTGGGATGAGTACTTTATCAGTAGATATAGGTACAATACCTGCGCTCCAATTTGTAGCATCATCCCAATTTCGTGCATCAGAAACCGACCCAACCTGAGACTGCCATTGCGTGTTAAAATTAGCGTATTCAACATCCGCGTCGTCTGTAATGGCAACGGCATTAAGTGTTCCTGTTACCGTAGCAACACCAGCTACAATGGAAGAGGTAAGCGTTGCGGTATAGGTGCCATCACTATTATCTGTCACTGAGCCTAACGTACCGGATGTAACGCTTAGTCCCACTGTTTCGCCACCCGTTGTAAGATTGTTGCCTTCCGAATCTTTTGTTTGAACCGTTATTGTTGATGTAGCAAAACCATCGTTGAAAATAACGGTTGGACTTGCGGAAATAGTGGTAGTTAGCTCGGAAGCTGCACCAGGGGTTACAGTAAATGTATTACTTGTACCAGCTTCAGAACCAGAAGAATTTGTAGCAGTTAGCGAACAGGTTCCTGTATTAGAAATACTAACTGTAAGTGACGATAATACACCACTTGTAAATGATGGAGAAGTTCCGGCTCCTGTTCCAATCGTACAATTTGACGTTAATGAAATCGTACCTGTAAATGAGGTTACCGTATCCTGAATACCATCAACGGCAACAATGGTAATATTGTATGATTGTCCAGCTAACTTATCTGAAATATTGCCAGATGGTACTCTTTCAACAGTAAATCCTGTTAGCTGCCCAAGAACTACGACATCAAATTCATTACTTGTTGTATCTGTTAATCCGGTACTTGATGCCGTAAATGTATTTGTGCCCGTATTATCAACTACCAAATTATCAAATTCGGCTAAACCAAAAAGATTCGTCTCTTCTAAAGTAGTAGAACTTCCATTTAATACCCCGGTACCACTTACAACATTAAGTGCCATAGTAATGTCGACTCTACTTTCTTCAACCGAATTTCCATATTGATCAATTAGTTGAACCCGTGGAGATGGTGATACGGCTGATCCATCGTTTGAAGTTCCCGGTTGTTGAGAAAACTCCATTGCGATTTGGGTTCCCGCAACCATCGTAAGTTCTCCATAATCTGTTGAACCACCCAGTCCGGTTGTTCCCACATTCGTAATATTTCCTGAATTCGGCAAAACCCCGGTTGTTGGGCGAACTCTAAAATCCGAAAATGTTATTTCCGCGGGATTTGTGGTAGAAGCCGCAGTTACAGTAAACGTTATTTGTGTTGATGTTCTACTCGTGAAAGAGATTGCTAAATCGGTAGATCCACCAAAGGCAGGCGAAACAGTAGCAGATGGTGCCCCACCGCCAGTATCCCATTCAAAGCCTGTTGGTACCTCAAACACATAGGTTCCTGTTGAAAACTCACCAACAAAACTTTCCTGTACACGTGGGCCGGAAAGGGTAGTATAGGTTACATTTGCATCGTCAGCAGAAATTTCTTCACCTCCGGTAGCAGGGGATAATGATCGAATCGGGATATCGTATTTATTGGATAAATAATCTTCTACAGTTTCCTGATTTGTTAATGATATTTCCGAATCATAAAGAATTACTTCAGCGATAAGTCCGTCCCAACTGGTATTGTTGTCAAGTGGACCTTGGCCGATAATTGCTGTTGTTAAGTTTGCTGCGTCGAGTGTTCCCGAAGGTATGGTAGTCGTTGAAGTTGGATTACTCAATACTCCATCAATATACATCTCGTAGGTAGTCTCTGACGTCCACTTTAACATCACGATTTGACCAGAAGTAGTTTGAGCATCGGCAAAACTTTCTAGCGTAAATGCTGATTGATCTCGTAAGCCAGCTGTAATAACATTACTTGCTCCACCGCTCGTCCCTGTGGCGTCATATCTTAATGAGAAATACTGATCTGTAGTAGATGCTCCGGGAGTTTCAGATGCCCAAATACCACGATCTGTGGCTGTTACATCCGATTCAATTACAAAAAAGATCGTTAATCCCGCTAATCCATCCAGATATTGGGTTTCAGCGTCTGCGTCTTCTAATCGAACGTTCGATCCACCGCCGGGAAATTCTATAGCTGCTTGTGAATTAATTGAACCTGAAACAGCATCAAAGGTTGGATTTGCAGCTCCAGTGGAAATAAAATCATGGCCATTACCACTTTGATCTTCCCAGCAACCAATCGGATCTGTGTCGGTTGCTGTGGTTGTACACCCGGTATTTGTGTAAGTACCGGCATCTCCTTTTAGCCACACAAGAAGCCCCGACACTGATTTTGGAATACTAAAAGAAACTGTTCTTACTTGAGTATTGCTATCGTCGTCGCCGTCATTAGCAGTGATTGTAATATCACGTGGGGTGTCGGTTGGTGTACCTGCAGTATTTAGATAGGTGACGGTTCTTAGTGCAGATTCGAAATCTGCTTTTGAAGCTGGTCCTGTTAAGGTGAGTGTACCATTGGTATCATTCCAGCCGTCAGTAATTCCAAAAATATCGTCAAATAAAAGGGAATCTTCCGCACTATCAAACCCAGATGTAATTTGTATTGTTGCCGTTTCAATATTGGTATCGTCAGGATCAACTAATGTAATTGAACTTGTAACGATGGAAGTATCACCAGCAGAATAAAACAAACTTGAACTTTCTATAGCTGCAAGGGTGGGTGCGGTGTTTAAACTTGTTACAGAAACATCTCTAGATTGTACACCACTGCTGTCTATTCCATCAAAAACCCGAAACGTAACTTCACGATCTAACCCAGTTACAGGATCTGAGCTGACATTTTCAAATGTGACACTTCTCAGTGCTGTTTGGTAATTCGCAACTGATGAGGTTCCGCTCAAGCTTAATACACCCGTGGGGGCATCAAATGAGCCAATAATTCCATTTTGGGTAGTAAAACCCAGTTCATCTTCCCCTAAGAAATAGTTGTTAGTGAATGCTACTGTAGCGCCAACCAGATTTGCATCATCCGAATCGGATACTGTTAAAGTTGATGTTATAGCAGTAGGGCCATCGTCCTCAGTAAATGCTAATGTAGTACCTTCAATTGCAGCTACAACCGGAGCTGCGTTTAATGGCGTTATTTCGATATTTCGAGATACCGAATTACTTATATCGTCCCAATCATACACTTCAAAATCAATCTGTCGAGTGGTAGTTGAAGGGGAGGTTCCATCGGTATTTTGGTAGGTTACTGATCGAAGAGCTGTTTGGTAATTTGCAACTGTTTCGGTTCCGCTAAGAGTTAGTATTCCTGAAATCGCATCGTAAGAGCCTGTAATTCCACCTACAGGAGCAGGAAGAGCCAGTACATCTTCGGTAGCATCGAAGCCAACGGCGATGGTTACTTTGGCACTATCCAAATTTGTATCGTCTGCATCTGTTACCGTTAATGCTGAAGTAATAGCTGTTGCAGCATCTCCCTCGGTAAATGATACTGCGCTTAATTCGATATCAGCTAGTACAGAAGGTGTATTGAACCATTTATCACTTAAAAAACCATAAATATTGGTGAAATCGGTAGTGTTGAGTGCATTATTCCAGGAAACAAATTCAGCTATGTATCCATTGAAGGGTACATTTGTAATTTGTGAATCATCGCCATTCATATGTCTAATGTTCCCGTCAGAATCTCCAATAGAAGCATTTCCAGTATGCTGGTTCATAGTTGGGGCATTTGTAAGTGTAGTTATCGCACTCCCATTTAAATTTGCACTCCAATCAGTGCCTGATGAAGCATCGTGACTGGCAATAAGTACATAGGTGGTATTTGCAGTTAAACCAGAAAATGAAATGCTACTGTAATCATTTGCTGTTCCACCAAGATTTCTATCAAACCGGGTTGCATAAAGCACACCACTTTCAAGTCCAAAAACATAACCTCTTGTACCACCACCTTGCTCGTATATCACTTGCGTTGTTGTAATATCGTCACTGGTTCTAAAAACGATAGCAAAAGACTTTTCGGTAAAAGGTGGATTTAAGTTCAATAATGCATCATCTGTTGTACGTTCGTAATAATCGTCTATTCCATCAAATAAAAGTGCACTACGGTCTCCAAGATAATTGTCATCTAAGAGCGCTTCTTCTGCAGCATTGTTTGCACTAAATGAAAGATCTGTTGTACTGGCACTAACATCATCGGAGCGATCGCTCCAGGTTGTTAAAGCTCCATCTGCTGGTTGATTAGTTCCACTATCGCCATCTCCATCTGCATCCTGTGCATCAAAATGAAAAACGCCTACCCCTTTATAAGAAGCTATTTCTGTTATTGAATCGGGAAATTCAATGTCTCTGGTAACAGTATTTCCATCTTCAGTACCATCATTGGCTGTAATACTTATAGTTCGCGTAGTTGTAGATGGCGTTGCATTCGAATTTGTGTATGTGATAGATCGAAGTGCTGTTTCATAATTGGCAACTAACGTATCTCCGGTTAATGTGAGTTTACCATTTATATCATCCCATGAGCCTGTTATTCCATTTTGATCTGCAAAAATTAAAGTGTCTTCAGTTGATAGATACCCAGCTGTAATTTCCACAAACGCACTATCTATAAAGATGTCATCAGCATCTACTAGTTGAATATTATTCGTAATGGTTTTGGCTCCAGAACTGGCAAAATAAACGATTGAAGAAGTCTCAATATCACTTAATACCGGTGCAATATTTACCTTTACAACATTTATATTTCTGGTTTGAGTATTGCTGTCATCGTCTCCGTCATTGATGGTAAAAGTAATGGTTCGCGTATTTTCAATCGGCGCAGGATCAGTATTTTCGTAGGTGATACTTCGTAATGCGGTTTGATAATTTGCAACGCTGGATGTTCCTGTTAGCGTTAGAATTCCATTAATAGTATCCCAGCTACCGGTAATTCCTAGCTGATCGGAAAATGCGAGTACATCTTCCGAAGAGTCATAATTGCCAGTAATTTCAATTGTAGCATTTTCAATATTTGTGTCATCTCCATCGTAAGTAGAAATATCTGTTGTAATGATAGTGGGAGAGTCGCCGGAATTGTATGTAATTGTACTTACTTCGATGCTGTCCAAAATTGGTTCTGCATTTACCTGATCGATAAAAGAACCAGGCCCTGGAGCATTTTGATTGGAGTATTCGGTTGCAATCCAAGCAGAATCACGGGTAGAATTTGAAATTCTAACTTCGTCGAATAACCCCGTCATTGGCCAAAAAGAAGCCGTTGAGAGGTATAAGTCTTCATCGTCGATGTTAAAAGATTCGTTTGAATTATCTGAGGCTACTTCTGCACCATCTACATAAATCGTTCTATCCCCATTTGATGCTCTTGTAAAACTTAAGTAACTCCATGTTCCGTTAGCTATTTGCCCACCAGCTGTACTTAAAGCGTCATTATTAATCTGAAATTGTAATGCTCCGGCTGCGGAAGTCCAAATTGAGTAGCCATTTAGATAATCACCTTTTGTTAAGATATCAGGACCATTTCCAAGATTTGATATGTTTAACCAAAAAGATATAGTGATACTACCAGAAATATCTAAAGGGGAGACACCATTATCGGCTACAATTATTCGGTCTCCGGTTCCATTTAAGTTTCGAGCATCACCAACCTGACCGGCCGCAGAAATGGTGCCATTATCGCTCCCATCTGTTCCTTCTCCTGCGGCATCTGAGACTGTAAGAGGGGCTGCTCCCGTTTCATTCAAGTGAAGCACCATTTTGTAATTTGAATCCCACACATTTGTGCTTGATGGATCAGTAGATATTGAAGTATTGCCAAAATACAAGTAAAACTCGGTATCCGTAGTTGGAGAAAGGGTTGGGAAACGAACCCAAAATACGACTTCACCAGTGGTAGGTTGATATTCTTCTATTTGATGACTCATGATAGTAGAGCCATCATCGGTAGTAAATACAATATCATATCCATTAATATTTTCTACATCACCGCCAGAAGAAGTATGGCGTAACCGAGGAGTAGTAAAACTTAATAAAACAGGAAAATTTGAAAGATCAGAGGTTCCGAATACTTCAGATGAGTTTACATGCCCTTTTAATCGCTGTGTGTAGCCGGGAAGCTGGGCTACAGCAATATCAAGCGACATCCAAAATATTATCAACAGGATACCACTCTTAATCCAGTTATATTTAAGTAAGCTCGCCTTCATAACTTATCGTGTGGCAATAAATATAGATAAACCACAGTCTTTTGATGGGTTAATTAGTGGATTCTAATCGGTACATCTCTTATCGAACCGAATGGCTATTTGATAAGTGTCATGCGGCGTGTGATGACTTTGGATTCTGTTGTTAAACGGTAAAAGTAGATGCCTGAGGAAAGGAGGCTGGCATCAAACGATTTCTGATATTGGCCGGCTGAAAGGTCTTCATTAACGAGTATTTGAACTTTTCTGCCTAGTATGTCAAAAACTTCTAATACAACAGAACCGCCTACATCAATACCATATGTTATTGTAGTAGACGGATTAAAAGGATTAGGGTAATTTTGAGATAAGAAGATTTCCTGTGGAATCGATGCTTCGATTTCTTCGGTGGTAATTTTTAAGGTAAATCTGTGTGTTGAAGCCTCTAATTGTAGAGGAGATTTCATCCTTAGAGGATTACTAGCTTTGAATCGTTTTGTTGTTGTGTGGAAAAAATTGAATGAATTGGTAGACTGGAGATCAAATTCTTCTCCGGTTTCCTCATCAATAAGCACGATTAACCACTCATCGGGTAAATCATCAACATTTACAGCACGTATTGAAAAATCACCAATAATAGGTTCTCCTTCAAAGAATCCATTTATATGAATCGGAATTAAATATCGGTTGGTTAGTTCAACAGGTAAGTTGTTTATTGCAAGAGGGGTGCCATTTGGCAAGGCAGAGAAAATCTCCAGACGAGTTGAAGAAAATGGAGAAAGCTCAAAAGCATCTAAAGGATCTTTGCCTAGATTTGCACCTTCACTAAACATAAAAACAGTGTTTTTTTGAAGACTTTCGGACGATAACTCTAGTGTAAATGTAGGTGGGTCTTCAAATGCCTCGAACTCTTTTCTTAAAAAGGTGCCGCCGGTTGTTTTTGCATCAGTTGTGACTTTTAAAACCGGCGATGTTGCATTGGCTTTCACCCAAAATCCCTGGAATGGTGGGATGAGACCACTACCTAGTGTTCCTGTTGTACCATTCCATGTTAGATATTCACCATTGCCGCCATTTGAGGCAGGATCCCAGATATAAATCGTTGATTCTACATTTGTTTTTGTCCAGCTTCCGCCATCATCCCAATCGATAGTTGCACCAAATGGATTACCCACCAAATTCCATCCAGAATCTGCGGCAGTTGTATAGGTGATACTAAAATCTACTTCATCACCCGAAGTAATAAATTCCTGGCCAGTTACATCAATAGTATCTGGAAGTTCATCGTTATATCTGCTATCAGCAGCAATACTGTCAAAAAAGAAAACGAAAATTCCTTGTCCCGCCGTGAGCGATTGTGCACTTGATGTCGGTGCTCGGTAACGTTGATTTTCAGTTCCCGGGTGGCTTTCAACAAAAGTAAGAACGTTAGGTTGAAGTGTATCTCCAGGATTTGATCCGGTACTATAAAATGCCCCTGAATATCCTTGTGTAAGAACGCCATCAAGTAAATCGCCATAGGTTGATGATACGGGTGAAGACAGCATTCTCCAGCCTCTAGAGCCGGTTATTTCTCGTTGAAATCTAAAACTACCCGAACCATACGAGATGCCATCAGACACAACACTTACTCCACTTGGTATGAGCAATTCGCCATCTGTAAGTCGCAAAGTATCACTGATTGTTAGATTTTGCTCTATGGAAACTCCATTTGAATTATCTATTTCTAGGTTTGTGTAAGAGTGCGGGTTGGTGATTAGCTGTGCGATTGAGCCATCCAAAACTACTGTACCAACATTTATGGTAGAAACATTTAATACATCACCACCAATTGTAAGGCTGTCTGCATTTGTACCTAAAACGCTGCCACCGGATAAATCACCTGTGATAGTAAAGTTGATACCACCAGATATAGTCAGACTTGCTCCTGTTTCCATCGAAACAGAAGTAACACTTGCACCCGCTTCATCAATAACTGGAAATTCGTTACCAACGGCTGGGTTTGCCGGGATTAAAATCACTGAAGAGCCCCCAGGTAAGGTACCTGTATTCCAATTTCCTGAGTCTTCCCAATCTGATGCCACACTTGCTGATCCCAACTGGCTATCCCAAATGTGTGTAAACGCCGCAAAGTCAACGTCTGCATCATCAGTAATGGAAGCTGCATCAACAGTGCCGGTTATTGTTGATGTTTCTACACTGGTGGAGGAAGTTAGGGTATCAGCATAAGTCCCGTCTCCATTGTCTGTTGCTCCCGAACCACCTAATGTTAATGTTCCCGCTGTTGCTGATAATACAACTGTTGAACCCCCAGACGTAAGATTATTTCCATAGGCATCTATGAGCTGAACTGTAAGTACTGAAGTTGAAGAACCATCATTTAAAATTACAGTTGGAGAAGCCGTGATGGTTGAAGTGCTTGCATCAGCCGCTCCTGAAGATACCGTAAACGTATTACTGGTTCCGTTTTCTGATCCTGTAGAATTAGTAACAGTGATATCACAAACCCCCACGCTTGTTATGCTAACTGTTAAACTAGATAATACTCCCGAGGTGAAATTAGTAGTTGTTCCCTGGCCGGTTCCCATTGTACAACTTGAAGACACTACTACAGTCCCGGTAAAAGTTGTAACAGTGGTTGCTGTACCATCTAAAGCTGTAATTTTGATATTAAATGATTGTCCCGCCGTTTTAGAACTGATTATTCCTGAAGGCGCTCTAACTACACTAAAAGAGGTTAATGTGCCTGCGTTTACAATTTCAAAAGTTGAGCTAGTATCGGGGCTTAAGCCAATACTCGTTGCTTCCAATTCTTTTGTGCCAATTTCATCGACGATAACTGAATCAAATTCGGCAATTCCCAATGCGTTAGTTTCTTCTGCATTACTCCCTGTAAGAGCACCTGTACCCGATGAAAGCGCGATATTTATAGTAATACCAGATTCCTCTACAGAATTACCGTATTGATCAACCAGTTGAACTCGTACTGCCGGACTTACCACACTATCGACATTAGTTGCGGAAGGTTGAACGGTGAAAGAAAGGCTATCCTTGAGACCAGGAACCATGATTAGTGTGCCATAATTGGTGTCGCCACCTTGGCCAGTTGACCCTGAGTTTTCTATGTTACCCGTATTTGGTAATACTCCGGTAGTAGGCCGTACTTCCAGCCCGGTAAACTCAATTTGCCCGGGAGAACTTGCTGATGTGGAGGTATCATCGATGGTGAAGGTAAGTTGGGATGAGGTCACACTTGTAAATGAGGCATCAAGGGCAGTAGTTCCGCCATATGCCGGTGTAATAGTTGCACCATAAGTTCCACTGGTATTCCATTCGAAGCCAGTTGGTGCATCGAAAATGATGGTACCGCCGAAGGTTAATTCTTTAATAAAACCCTCCTGAATAAATGGACCGGTTAATGATGTATATGTTGAATTTGCATCATCAGCAGAAATATTTCCCCCACCCGTAGCTGGAGTAATTTTTCTTATTGGTTGATCATATTTCTCGGATAAATAATCTTCGATACTTTCTCGCTCTTCATCAGATAAACTTCGGCTATAATAGATGAACTCTGCAATTTCGCCATCCCAACTTTGATTGGCTACGTTCGGGTCATCTTTACCACCTTTACCCAGAATGGCTGTTGTCGCAGTTGTAATTGTACCAGATGGGGGAGGATCTGCTGCAGAACTTGGATTATTAAGAATCCCATCCACATAAAGATCGTACAATGTGCCTGAATCCCATTGAAGGCTAATGATCTGTAGACCTGTGGTTTGAATGTCAGAGAAACTTTCTAATTGATTATCTGGATTGTTACCCAGTATCCCGGTTTTAACAACGTTGGTAAACGCACCCGCTCCATTTGCTCCAGATGCATCATATCTGATTGTCAAAGTTTCGTCATCGTTATCTGGAGTTTGGGCAATAAAGAGCCCCCGATCAGATGAAGTAACCTCAGATCCTATCACTAAAAACAATGAAAATTCTGTTGAATTGTCGATGTAGTTTACATCTCCATTAGAATCTTCGAAATGATCCCCATCACCTGCGAAAATTACAGATGGATTACCATTCATTTTAGTAGAATTAGTTTCATAAACAGGGGTAGTACCTGCATCAGCAATTCCGGTATAATCGTTGCCATTTCCACTTTGATCCGCCCAGGTTGTGATTGCAACACCATCGCCTTCTGATATTCCTATATCCGATCGTAACCAAACTTCGAGATCTGGAATGGTCTCTACCGGGCTAACATCAATTGTTCGCTTTGTTGAATCACTTTTTAAATCTCCATCGCTGGCTATAAAACTCACTATGCGTTCTGGTCCGGATGCTATTGTTGCGGTGTTACTATATTTCACAGAACGTAATGCGGCTTGATAATCACTTAAGCTGTTGTTGCCAATTAATTTTAGCCTACCTGTTGTGGAATCCCATGTGCCTGTAATACCAAATAAGGTCGTGTAGATGAGCGAATCTTCGGCGGTTTTAAAATTATTCGAAATCACTACAATCGCGCTATCTAGCATAGTATCATCAGGATCTGTAGCTAATATTGTGTTTGTAATTTGTACATCAACATTTTCGTATTGCAGATTTGAGGACTCAATTGCAGTGAGTTCAGGTTTTGAGTTTGCAGCACTTACATCCACTTTTCTATTAACTGAGGTGCTGGTATTGGTCCCATCAGATACCGTGAATGTGATTGTTTTAACACCTTCTAACGGATCAGAGCTTAAGGTCTCGAAGGTTATAGATCGAAGTGCAGTTTGATAATCGGCTACATCATCAGATCCGGTTAATGAGAGAACACCAGAGGTAGAATTCCAAGAACCTGAAATACTTCCAAAATCGGTAAATGCCAATTCATCCTCACCTAACACAAAGTTGTTTGTTATGCTGATAGTAGCACTTACAAGATTAGTGTCATCAAAATCATCTACCACAATGGTGCTTGTAATTGCTGTGGGAGCATCACCCTCTGTATAGGAAACAGTGTCGGTTTCAATGGATGAGAGGGTAGGAGTGAATTCGAGATCAACAACATTAATATTACGTGATTCTACGTTGCTGCTATCGGCCCAATCGTACACAATAAAGTCAACGGTTCGTGTTGAAACGGTAGGATTTAGTTGTGCA
Organism: Balneolaceae bacterium; assembly: GCA_965249965.1. Classification (GTDB taxonomy): domain Bacteria; phylum Bacteroidota; class Rhodothermia; order Balneolales; family Balneolaceae; genus HXMU1420-13. The sequence continues at coordinate 3,039,587 of OZ252262.1, read as the reverse complement.
TTTTGATATCGAACCGAACGAAGTGCAGTTTGATAATTTGATTTCGTATCGCTTCCGGTTAGTGACAGAACCCCCGAGGTTGAATTGAATGAACCTGTTATATTTCCAAAATCTGTAAAAGTGAGAACATCTTCTCCTGAATTAAAATTGGCAGAAAAACTAACTCTCGCACTATCTAAGTTGTTGTGTGGATCGCTATCTGTAATGGTGATACTTTCGGTAATTAACGTGTCGGGGTCACCCTCAGAAAAATCGATATTTGCACCTTCAATTGCTGCCAATACAGGCGCATTATTTCCCCAGGTGTCCTCAAAATAATTATTGATACTTTGAATCTGACCACCACTAAAGATTGCATTCCAGCTAGCAATTTCGGCTATAGTCCCGTCAAAATTTCCGGCTGCTGTGCTTGCAAGTGTAACTGGTTGCCGGGTGTTACCATTTATGCCTCCAAGAGCAGAGGTTTGGCTAACGGCGGGCATTTCAGCCGCATTGGTAAAACCGGAAAAAGCGCCATCATTTAGTTGCGCTGTCCACACATTATTATCGTGATAAGCCACCATATAATACGTTGAGTTGGTTTCAACTGTACCTAAATCAATAGCTCTATGGCGTACAGCATTAGACCCACCCCAATTTGCATCTCCACGACTGAACGCTTGTGCGTAAAAAGAACCGTCAACAATACTGAAATTATATCCGCGGGTACCACTAGACTGCTCATATAACATTTGAAACCCAGATACATCTGTCCCGGTTCTAAATATTAGCGCGAAAGTTTTTTCCGTAAATATCGAATTACTGATGGCCGTTTCTGCTGTTTTTTGAAGTTCGTCATCAGGTACAAAAAGTACAGCGCCACGTTCTCCGAACGCAAGGGAATCGAAAACTGCAGCGGTGCCTGCAACAAAATCAAAGCTATTTGTAGAAATATCGCCCCAAGTTGAAACCGCAGAATTGTTCGTTGGTGGCGAAACCTCCGAGGAATTAAGTGTGCCATCGCCATCCAAATCTAATCCGTTTAAATAAAAAACTGGTGTTCCGATATCATCTAATGCACTTAAAACAGTTATAACTTCAATATCACGTTCTAGAGTATTAGTTGCGTCGATGTCATCATATCCGGTAACAGTAAATGTTCGTGTAGATGAACTTGGTGTTCCTAAACTGCTGCTATAAGTCACAGATCGGATTGCAGACTGGTATGCCGCCAAACTTGCATTATTTTCGAGTAAGAGCTTTCCGGTTGTAGAATTATAGGTGCCTACTATAGTTCCATCTGTAAAGTTTAGCTCATCTCCACCAGATTCGAAGTTATTTGAGATTTGAATAACAACGCTATCCAATGTTGTAATAGTTGGGTGAGTATCAACGGTTAATGTTGAGGTTATGAAAACAGCAGCACCTCCAGCTGTATATTCTTCTGCCGCAGATTCGATGTTGCTCAATCCTGGCACATCTGCAAGTTCTTCGATAAAGGTAGTTGGCGATAATTGGTTGTTGTATTCTGTTATAATCCAGTCTGAATCTCTTGATATATCAGAAATTCGTACTTCATCCATAATGCCATCCACTGCATCTGCAGATCTTGAAATATATAGCGGATCGTTATTAGCAGTGAACGCCGTAGTATTTGTATTACTCGAAACTAATACGCCATTTTGATAAATCTCCATTCCCGAGGAAGTTTGAACATATACGATATAGGTCCATTCACTATTATTTATAGTGAAACCAGTACCCGTAGTTAAAGTATTTGCTCCATTTTTATTAAACCGGGTTCTTAAATTATTTCGAGAAGTAGCCTCGTAAGACAGGTTAATTCCTTTCGAAATAAAATCAGGTTGTTGGCTTTCCCTATTGAACCAAAAAGACATTGTAATCTCACCGGTGATATCGAGAGTAGCATCATCAGTAACCTGGATGAAATCCGAATCATCCCTTTCAAAATCTCTACCAAAACCAATTTGTGCTGAAACGGTATCAATTCCACCAGTACCATTGATGCTGCCATCATTTGCATATTGTGTAGCATCGGATTCTGTTCCGGTATCAGGGCCATTCATATGCATTACGAGCACGTAATTATCATCCCAGGTACTTGTGCTGTCTTGGCTCATAGTAATCCCTGAATCCCCATAATAGATAAAAAATTGGGTATCAATGGTAGGACTTACTGTTGGGAAATTAACCCATGCTAAAAGATCCCCTGTAGTAGAATTGTATGACTCAATTTGGTGATCAAGTTGAGTGGTTCCGTCGGAACTTGTAAATGCAATATCGTAGCCATTTGGGCTGGTTACGTCGATGGTAGGTAGGGTAACTGAAATCAACACAGGAAAATTAGTTAAGTCAGATACACCACTTACACTGTCACTTTCAATGATAAATTTTTTTCGCTCAGAGTAGCTTCCTAATTGGGCATAAGTATCCAAACTCAGTAATAACAATAGTACAATACTAAAGAGAAGTCGAGCAGAGGATGATATTTTATTATGCCGTTGAAACAAATCGGACTACAATACACAATTGTTCTAGGATATTAATATAGATGAATTGAATTAATTTAGAAGCTTAATTAGTGCATTCTAACTCCTTAAAGAGTTGATAGTTAATATATCTTAGTTTATCGATTGAGGACTCTAGTTTATCGAAAATAGAGAGAAAAAAATCTTATATCCCCCTATAATGTATTTAAAAGAACTTGAAAAGTATCTTCGTATAAATGAAGAAATTTGATAACCTATACACATGAAAATATTAATTACTGGCGCGGGAGGTCAACTAGGTAAAGAGTGGGTTGAATATCTGAAAAAGCAAGAAATTGACTATCAGGCTTTCAAGTCTGAGAAACTGGATATAACCCATCTGTCTCAGATTAAAGAAAAGCTAGAAAATTTCAATCCAAACCTAGTTATTAATTGCGCAGCTTATACAGCTGTAGATAAAGCAGAAGAGGAACTTGAGAGAGTAAATTCTGTGAATGCAATTGCCCCGGGTATTCTGGCCCAAGAATGCGCAAAAAGAAATATAAAATTGGTTCATTATTCCACCGATTATGTATTCGAAGGAGATATTAAAGATCAAAATATTTACCCCAATGGATATCCAGAGAGTGCAAGAACAAAACCTATAAATGTATACGGTCAGTCTAAATTAAGTGGAGAGGAAAATATTCGACAAAGTGGCTGTGAGTTTTTAATTCTAAGAGTTTCCTGGTTATCTGGTAAGTATGGAAATAATTTTGTCAAAACTATGCTTAAACTTGCAGAAACTAAGGGCGAATTATCAATTGTTGATGATCAATTTGGAGCTCCAACATTTTGCAAAAACGTAGTAGAACAAACCTTAACCTTGATTGATTTGAAAGCTTCTGGCACCTTTCATTTGGGATCCTCAGGAATTACAGACTGGAAGGGTTTCGCTGATAAAATATTTCAATTATCTGGGAAAAAAATCAAGACAAATCCAATATCTTCAACTGCATTTGAAGCAAGAGCTAAACGTCCTGCTTTTTCGAAATTAGATACTACAAAATTTGAAATTCTTACACATATGAAGTCACCAAATTGGGAAGATGGGTTAATATCATTAATGGAGGAAATGGAATGAAGGTATCGTCGACACGAATTCCTGAAGTAAAAGTAATTGAACCTAGTGTTTTTGGTGATGATCGCGGATATTTTCTTGAATCTTTTAGAGCAACCATCTTAGCTGAATCTGGAATTTCAGAAAATTTTGTTCAGGATAATCTCTCAAAATCAGTAAAAAACACAGTTCGAGGCCTTCATTATCAACTAGAAATACCACAAGCAAAATTAGTGCAATGTGTGGTTGGCAAGATTTTGGATGTAGCAGTGGATATGAGACAAGGCTCCAAGACATTTGGGCAATATGTAGCAACCCAACTCTCTGCAGAGAATCACAAGCAAATGTATATTCCTGTTGGTTTTGCCCATGGTTTTTCAGTGCTTTCAGATGAAGCTGTTGTTTACTATAAATGTTCAAAGTATTATGATAAAAATTCAGAAAGAGGCGTAAATTGGGACGATCCGGATATTCGGATAAATTGGGGAGTTGACAAACCCATTCTTTCTGAAAAAGATAAGATACAACCCTTACTTTCATCCATTAAAGACAAAGATTTATTCTAAATGAAACTGATAATAACTGGAGGAGCCGGGTTTATAGGATCGAATTTAATTCTATACTTATTTGAGAAACACCCGGATTGGACTTTCTACAATCTGGATAAACTCACTTATGCTTCTGATCGAACCTTTCTGAACCCTATTAAAGATTCTGAGCGATATCACTTTAAAAAAGTTGATCTAGTCGATCGCGACGCTGTGCAGGATATTGTTAAATCCTTTCAGCCGGATGGTGTAATACACCTTGCTGCAGAATCGCATGTAGATAATTCTATAACCGGACCAGAACCTTTCATTCAATCAAATATTGTTGGGACTTTTAATGTTCTGGAAGAATGCCGGCAGCTTTGGAAAGATGATGAAGATAATTGGAAGAAGAATCGATTTTTACACGTTTCAACAGATGAAGTGTACGGTGAACTTGAAGACGATGGGTATTTTAGAGAGGACACGCCATATGCCCCGAATTCACCATATTCTGCTTCAAAAGCTGGGAGCGATCTAATAGTTCGATCATATTTTCAGACGTATGGTATGAACTTGGTTACAACAAATTGTTCAAATAATTATGGACCTCATCAGCATGATGAAAAATTGATTCCAACCGTTATTAGAAATGCTGTTTCACACAAGCCCATCCCGGTTTATGGTAAGGGCCAAAATGTGAGGGATTGGTTATTTGTTCGGGATCACTGCAAAGCTATTGAAACTGCGTTTTTGACTGGGAAAGCTGGCGAGACCTACAATATTGGGGGTAATAACGAGTGGAAGAACCTCGACTTAGTATATAAAATTTGTGAAGTATTAAACGACAAATTGGGTAAAGGTCCTGAAGGTGACTATAAAAAGTTAATTTCTTTTGTAACCGATCGTTTAGGTCATGATTTTCGTTACGCAATAGACGCATCAAAGATTAAGAACGAGCTAGGGTGGGAACCCAATCCGGATTTTGATTCCATGCTCGAAGAAACCGTGATGTGGTACGTTAACAAGTATACAAGTAACAGTTAAATATTTAGTTAGATATGCCAAACTATTGGTTATGTAAGTCAGAGCCAGATAATTATTCCATTGATGATATGCAGCGCGATGAAACCACGCCATGGGATGGGGTTCGCAATTATGGAGCTAGAAACTACATGCGAGACGAAATGAAACCAGAGGATGGAGTTTTATTTTACCACTCCAATCAAAAACCACCAGCTATTGTTGGCATGATGGAAGTAGTTTCAGAGCCATATCCCGATGCCCTACAGTTTGACCCCTCATCAAAATATTTTGATCCTAAGAGCTCAGAAGAAGATCCTCGCTGGATCAACGTGGATATGAAGTTTGTTCGAAAACTCAAAGAGCCAATAAGCCGCTACACTTTAAAAGACGATCCTGATCTTGAAGATATGGAGCTTTTCCGTTTAGGAAGATATTCCATTACAAAAGTAACCGAAGCTGAGTGGAATAAAATTCAGGAATTAGTAAATAGCTAATTTCCGGTAAGCTTCATAAGATTCTGTAAGTATTTGTCGGCCTCAGGGGTGAACTCTTCGGGCGCCCAATGTGCAAAGTCTTTATCCAGCCCTTTGATATATGGCCCATTTTTAGTTTCAAAAATCACGGTATCCTCTTCAAGCGCAAAGAACGAGTGAATGACATCTGTTTCTATGTCAACACCGAAGAAATCACTTCTGGCATACAGATTTTTGAATGATTTGATATCTCCATTTTCTTCAAATGTGATAAAGCAAATCCCGCCCTGTAATAATACCACTGCTTCCGACTTTGCTGCTTTTTTATGGCGATGCGGTCGAATATAACTACCGGGTTGTATAATATTAAACATCCTGTGAAGTCGATCACCATCACTTTTGTGAATGGGGTAAATGATCCGTTTTCTGGGGCTTAGTCTCGATAATTTGATCGCTTCTTCTATCTTCGATTGATCAAAAAAGGTGGTCGCAGATTTCGGAGGGTCAAGGGCAAGTTTGAAGTTTGTCATTTGCTAAGATTGTTGGAATTCAATTTCAGTAATTCTGCTAAGTTTTATTGATCTTACACTATCAAAATATTGTATGGGAAAAATAATATAGTTTTAAATTCAAATTTCTCTTTTTAAAGGCACCTTGTATCTTCATTTGAAAAAGTAACGCATGTCGCAATCATCTAACGCTGTTCATCTTCGCACCAAAGGAGTGCTTCCGGTTCAAAAATTAAAAATCCTACAAAGTTTAGGTATTTTAGATGCACACCCGGATTACCCCATTCAAGAGAATCAATTTCAACCTAATTCATTGGATTTAAGACTCGGTGAAGTGGCTTATAGAGTTAGATGTAGTTTTCTCCCGGAAAATGAAACGGTGATGCAAAAGGTTGAAAGCCTTGAACAGTATCGATTTTCTCTAAAAGACGGAGCCGTTTTAGAAGAGAATTGCGTATATATCATTCCATTACTGGAAAAATTGAATCTACCAAAGTCGCACTATGCTATACAGCATCAAGGCGTAACTAATGGCACATCGAACTCAGGTGAAGTTCAACTTCACTCTATGGAAAATCTAACGGCAAAAGCCAACCCAAAGAGTTCTACAGGTCGATTAGATGTTTTTACTCGGGTAATCACTGATTACTCCCATCGATTTGAAGAAATTAATGCCGGGTATCAGGGAAATTTATATCTCGAAGTTGTACCAAAATCATTTTCAATAAAAGTGCGAACCGGTCAGCGACTAAATCAGCTTAGGGTTAGACATGGATTTGAGGTTGTTTCTGATCAGGATTTACTCCGTATTCACGACTCTGACCCACTTCTTTTTGATGAAAAGATTGTGCCCGTCACCATGGAGCAGATCAAGGTAAATCAAGGCCTTTTTATGAGTGTGCAATTAAAAGGCGAGTATGGTGAAATCATCGGCTATAAGGCTAAAAAACATGTTAATTACATCGATTTAGAAAATATCGGGCATTATCCGGTAGATGAGTTTTGGGAACCCATTTATGCGAAGAAAGACGCAAGAGTGATTTTAGAACCTGAAGCATTTTATATTTTCGCATCTAAAGAACGCATAAGAGTACCTGCAAATCTTGCCTGCGAAATGATGGCTTACGATACGGGGTCTGGAGAATTACGCACACATTATGCCGGGTTTTTTGATTCCGGTTTTGGTGGTTCTGTGGATGATCGAGGTGCCCGGGCGGTGTTAGAGGTTCGCTCCCATGATGTTCCATTTATGATTGAGGATGGTCAGACACTATTCAGTATGCAGTTTGAACCGAATACAGAAATTCCGGAATTTATTTATGGAATCGACATTGAGAGCAATTATCAAGGGCAAGGACTTAAACTAGGCAAACATTTCAAACAAGCATGACACAGTTTTTAGTTAATAGGTGCGTTTGCCATAGCATTTCATTTGAAGAGGTTAAACAAATTGCAAAAACAGAGCAATTTCAATCAGTGCGAGAGTTACAGGCTGCAGCGGTTTGTAGTACTAAATGTAAAATGTGCGAACCCTACTTAGAACTGATGATTAAAACGGGTGAGGTTGTTTTTGAACCCGGAGCTTATATTGGACGAAAGAAAATTTCCTGATTTTGGATAATCAATTTTTTATCGATGAGCCTCTATTACATGAATTAGATTTTGCTGAGCTAGTCGGTATAGAAGCAAAGCACGCATCTAAAGTGTTACGCAAAAAAGAAGGTGACGCAATCACGCTTGTAAATGGAAAAGGGTGTAAGTCTCGTGCTGAGATCCAGTCTGTACAAAAAAGTGTACTATCACTATCGATTATCTCATGTGAACAAAAAGAGGAGCCGATTTTTAAAAAAGTAATTGGGTTTGGGATTATCAAAATCAGAGATCGTTTTGAATTTGCCATCGAAAAAGCCGTTGAATTAGACGCAACAACCATTTGTTTGTTTGATGCCGAACACTCTGAAAGAACGCGAATTAAAAAAGAACGAGTGGAATCGATAATTCTAAGTGCTTTTAAACAGTCGGGAAGGTGGTGGAAACCCGATTTGGTGATATTACCGGATCTTAGAAGTGTGTTATTTGAATTTGCAGATCATGAAATGGTAATGGCCCATGAAAAAGTTGACGTTGTCAAACCAGTATTTTCTGTCAACAACCATAAACTCTTATTGGTGGGACCAGAAGGTGGATTTGCCGAATCAGAAGTGAATTTGGTTCGGGAAGCTGGAGGGAATTTAATTTCTTTGGGTGAACACAGGTTACGTGCTGAGACAGCTGTAACAGCAATTCTATCACAGTTTTTGTACGACTAAGAACTCTTTTTTCTCTTTTTACTGGCTTTTGCAATGGGATTAAAAGCAAGACATCGATCGATCCAAAAATTAATATCTTTGTCTTCAGTATACCCACCAGAATCGATGAAAAGGTAGCCACGCATTGGTCGTTTGGTAAAGTCCATGGGTCGCGCTCCATCTCTTGAAAGTAGGTCCAGTTCTTCATCGGGGTGGACTCTTGCCATAAAATCATCGTTAGAAACACCGATACACATTTTATTGTCTACCATAAAACAGAGTCCGCCGAACATCTTTTTCTCTTCAAATTCAATCCCTTTATTAAGAAGAATCTCTGCAATTCGATCGGCTAATTGTTCATTATATGGCATAACGTAGTGTTTGTTAAATATCAATTAATTTCGCTAAAAAGAGACAATTAGTTTTTAGAATTTATTTTATCAAAAATCCGCTTCACCATTAAATCGCCAAAGCCATAGGCAGCGCCTCTATGGTGAAATTCTTTAAATACAGTACCAAAATTCTCGGAGCCGATTTCTTCCATAATCGCACGAATTAACGCTTTTGAAGATTGTTGTTCAATTTCAGCTAAGGCTAATTCAACACCATTTTGCACCCACAAAGTTTGTTTCAGGTTACTACCAATTGTTTTGATTTTATCCGAGTCTTTACGCTGGAAAGCAATCCAAAGGTCAGATAGACTTTTTAGTAATTCTGTTGAAATATTTTTCCGATTCGTTATCGCCTTGATAAGCTCAGTATCATTCATTCCGGCAAAACCCCATTTCAAATCAGTATCGGCACCTAAAAAATAGACTTGAGCATTCGGGGCTATTTCAACAATACGATTGCACACAAACCAAAGATTAACCTGGCAAAACAAATCTTCTTCGAACCATAAATTGACCTCGGATTCATCAGAAATCGAATTCAATTTTTTCAACTCTGGAACTACAAACTTTCTATAGTTTTCATCTTCTTCAAGATGGTAGGTTTTATCCAGGTATTCAGATCTAATTTGGTAAAAGGTATCTAAGTTGTTGCCATGTATTGGGCCATCAACCAGGCATTCTCGAACAATGATTTTCGCCCCTTGTATTACTAAAGGAAAACGCTCGGCAAGTGCATCTCCGTTTAAAACGTGGTATATATTATTCATGCAGAGATTGAAATATCTTCCTGCATCATGATAGCAAAATGATTTATTGATTGGGCATTAATTCTATAAATCGATTTAGTGTGGCCGAGATCTTTGCGGACAATAAATTTTTCGAAAAAATTGAGTTTGTCAAAATCAAATGCTCCACCAAAATACCCTACTGCATGGGTATGATTTACTAAATCAATCGGGAATGATTTCATATACTCTTTTTTATTGTGTTCTCTATCCATGTAGCAGATAAAAAGGCCGATCTTTTTTGTCAGAAGCTCACCCAATTTTCTTTCACAATACTTTCGAATTTTCTTTTGAACCTTGCCATAGTGTATGGAGCCTCCGATAATAACGGACGAAAAATCATCCAATGAGGGTGGCGCTTCTTCATAAATATTAACCACTTTACATCTATTGTAGCCTATCATCCTGCTAATTCTTTCAGCTACTTTTGCTGTTGTGCCGTGATTACTTGCATAAAGTATGAGCGTTTTCATAGTACCTCCACAATAAGTTCAGCTTATTTAGGAGAATAATAGCTTACTATGAATTTCAGATAAAGAAGACGCAATTAACCAATATTCTTGGCAATCGCTTTTAAGAAAGGGGTATATGGTACACTTGCCATTATTTTTAGGTCGTCAATAATGGTTGCTTCTTCATTTAGGAAGTCGAAAATTTTATCAATCGAATTATTTTTGAATAAATTCATGAAAACCCGTCGAGATTCGGGTACTGAGTTGGAAAGAATGTGCAGTAACAATAAATCATAATACCGATAGCGTGCTTTAGAGGGTGCATCTAAAGGCAAAGGATTATTGTTGTTAATTGCCTGTGCAAGCTTGGAAGAGTACTTTTGCACTCTGGTAAATGTATATCCGGTACTGGGTTTACTAAAGCCCCCGATGGTACCTAAGTTATACACATTCGGATCTAAGGTAGGTTCGAACGCTCGATCGTCCATGGGTATCTTTCCGAATTCTTTTCGCAAAATTTCATAATCCCCTTTTTCTAATCCGTATGTATCAAAAATATATTCCTTAATCTTCTTCCGATAGAATTTCTTTTTAAGAGCTTTTTCTGAAAAGATGGTGTATTCGATTAAAGCGGTATCGTGGGAGTAGGGGAGTACATACATAAAAGCAAAACCGTCTTCATAAAATTCATCAACATCCATAATTACAAAAGTCTCTGAATCGAATGTGCCGCCTGCTCCACGAATTTCCATGCCCAAAAAGTGTTGAACAAGTGGATATTTTAGATTTTCCTTTTTTGCTGATTCAGGTTTTATAATGCTTTGGAAAACCTGACTTGCTACATAAGTCTCGCTATTTTTTGTAACCAGAACCCCTTTCTTTTTACCACCCGAAATGTCTAGAATTCCTTCTTCAAGAAGATGAAAATTCGAGTGCTTTCGTAATTCTCTTAACACATATTCCTTGAAATCACTTTCGCGAATGCAATAATATTGGTAATCCTGCATGTACAAAAATCCTTCGAATGTATAGGCAGAAAAAAACGATTTACGCCATTTTTTGTAGATAATGTCAGGGAAAAACGGACTGTCTTTCGACCAATAACACCATGTTTTATTATTGTGAGGCGCAAATGTTCGGTCGATCAGTAAAACGGATCCCTTGTATCCCCCAACAGCTAAATGCCAAGCCAGGCTGAGTCCGGAAAGTCCTGCTCCGGCAATAATGATATCGTAGGTCTTAGTCTTCAAATGTAGGGTTTTGCTTGGATTGGGTATCAACCTGAAGTTTAAATATATCGGAACGAGAATAATGTCCCGCAGTATCTATAAATAAGTTACCCTCAATGTTTTCCTTCAAATCAAGATCTGCGAAAATTAGTTCACTCCGTTCTAAAATTGGTTCAACCAGATATTCAGAATTCGGTTTGATAATGGCGCTTCCTCCTTTTAACAGATACTCTTGAGGGGCGGTAGGGATATGCTCAATTAGATTAAGGGCTAATTCATCTTCTTCAGTTTCACAAACAGAGGAAATTCCATCGATCATCTGAGATTTTGTAAGCGTGCATCCAGATGCAATCACAAAGCACTGCCCTTCGAATGCATAATTTCGTGAAGCTAAATGATGAAGTTCTTTGACCATTGGCCATTGTGCAATATGTATATCTTCGTTTTGCTGGTGCATTGCAGCACGCGCCAGTGGCATCCAGTGCTCCCAGCAAATGAGTCCCCCGATTTTGGCGTAATTAAATTCGAATACCGGTAAAGTACTTCCATCCCCATATCCCCAAATAAGCCGCTCTGTATAGGTGGGCATTAATTTTCGGTGAAGATGAAAAGTCCCATCCGGCCTAAAGTAAAAAATAGTATTGTACAACGTCCTGCCAACCCGCTCGTGGCAGCCCATAACAATCAGGCAGTTATTGATTTTCGCTGCATGAAGTAACTCATTAAAATGTGCATCATCTATAGAAATCGAGTTCTCGTAAAGTAATCGAAATAGTACTTTCGCCGGCGGATGATCCCATAATGCAGCTTCAGGAGCATAATCTAACCAAACCGGGTAACCGGGTAGCCAGGTCTCCGGAAAGACGATTACTTCTGCACCTCGCGATACCGATTCAGTGATATACTGAACCGCCAAGTTAACGCTTGCCTTCAAATTTAGATATACAGGTGCGTGCTGTACCAAAGAAACAGAAACTTTTTTCGCCAAAGATAGATTATTGATTTTCAATGAAGTGCCTTTCAGTATATTCTATACGATCGAAAAAAGCTAAAGAATTGATGATAGATTTACGAAGTGATACAATAACAAAACCTACTCCAAAAATGCTTGTTGCCATGACCACCTCTGAGGTTGGGGATGATGTTTTTGGAGAAGATGAAACTGTGAATGCATTTCAAGATAAAATTGCTGCAATGTTCGGGATGCAGGCAGGTTTATTTGTACCCAGCGGGGTGATGAGTAATCAATTAGCTTTAAAAGTTCTTACTTCGCCAGGTGATGAGATTTTGATCGATGAAAAAGGCCATATCTATAATTACGAGACTGCCGGTGCTGCGTTTCTATCTGGATTACAGATGCAAGCAATACAAGGTGTACATGGCAAATTATCTCCCGAAAAACTAATACATAGAAAGCGTGGTACTTATGACTGGGAACCGAATACTGCGGTGCTTTGTATTGAAAATACCACCAATAAAGGCGGAGGAGCTTGTTATTCGAAGACCGAACTTATTGAGCTTAAGAACTTTGCAAACGAGCAAAATCTCTTAATTCATTTGGATGGAGCCAGAATTTGGAATGCTATTACCGCAACGGAAATTGAGCCTTCATTTTTTGGTGAGATTGCAGATACCATTTCAGTCTGTTTTAGTAAGGGATTGGGTGCCCCTATTGGGTCTATGCTACTTTCATCGAAAGAGCGTATTGCAAAAGCACGTAGATACCGCAAGATGTGGGGGGGAGGTATGCGACAGGTCGGGCTTTTAGCAGCCGCTGCTAACTATGCAGTTGAAAACAACTGGCCATTATTGGCTGAAGATCACCGAAGAGCAAAGCTTTTTGCACAAACTATAAATTCTTGCTCTCAACTTTCTATTGATCTGGATTCTGTAGAATCAAACATTGTAATTTTTGATGTGAAAGAGGGGACTGCTGAGGAAGTGTTATCAGCATTTGAAGGCGAAGGAATTCGTATGGTTCCATTTGGGCCAAAAACAATTAGGGCTACATTTCATTTTCAAATCTCAGATAACCAGTTTACTCGATTATTAGAACTTACATTGCAGCTTTTCAACTAGATATTAGTATTTAAAAACAAATAGTTACATCATTCATATTTTCTTCATTATCCTGAAGTAGTTTAACAGTGAATGATTGATCAATCTTCATAAACATTCACCTCAAAAGTTAATAGAGGTAGTTATGAAGGTATTTATTGTTTTATCTCTAGTTCTTGGAATAAACCTATCTGGTTATTCACAAACACAATTTATACTAAATAAAGCATCGAGTTCGCTCTCTATACTAGGAACGTCTTCTATCCATGATTGGGAGAGCAACGTTGAGGATTTTGATATTGAAATTCTCGCAAACACCGCAGAAGATTTCAACATCAATTCCCTCACTTTTACCGCAGATGTAGCATCCATTAAAAGTGGAAAAAGAATTATGGATCGTAAAACCAGAGGAGCGCTAAAGCATGGTGACTATCCAACCATTTCATTCTCATTCACCGAGCTAATTTCAACCACACCGGATTCAGTTCAGGTTCTTGGTATGCTGTCTATGGCAGGCGTAGAACAGGAAATAAGCATTACAGGTGCAGTGCAATCAACTGACACATTTTTAACTATCTCCGGTGAGAAGATGCTAGTAATGAGCGACTACGGAATCGATCCACCCACGGCAATGATGGGTTCGCTTAAAACCGGTGATGAGGTAACAATCAAATTTAACTTAAACCTAGATAAACAATAACAGTTAGAGGAAAAATCATGAAAAACTTAATCAGCAGCCTATTTACAATGGTACTTACCCTGTTCTTAGTAGCAGGAGTAATGGCACAATCTTCGGGTATTGATCATAATCGACCCGCTGGATTTGAAGGAGTGAATGTATTTGAAGCGCCAAAAACCGCAGATACTCCATTTGATGGAATTCGCGTAATTGTTGGTGGCGACTTTGCAATTCAACTTCAGGGACTTAGCCAAACTAACAGTGGCGACAGCCTTGCAGAATTATCTAATAATTTCAACTTACCAACGGCTAATTTGAACATTGATGTTCAATTAGAAAAAGGTGTTAGATTGCATATGAGAACTTATATGTCTTCACGCCACCACGTTGAAGGTTGGGTAAAAGGTGGATATATCCAGTTTGATAATCTTGATTTCATTGATGAAGGCTTCATGTCTGACTTAATGGAAAATTTCCGAATTAAAGTAGGTATGGATGACATCAATTATGGTGACACACATTTCAGAAGAACGGACAATGCGCGTGCTATTTACAATCCATTTGTAGGTAATTATTTAATGGATTCTTTCACAACTGAACCGTTTATGGAATTCACATATTTGAAAGATGAGATTATTGGTGTACTTGGATTTACAAATGGTCGTTTAAATCAGCGTCCAACACCAGGTGATGATGGATTTGTAATGTATGGTAAGGTTGGTTACGATTCTCAGGTTAATGACGACTTAAGAGTTCGATTCACTGGCTCATTCTACAACAGTACAGATGCAGGTACCCGTGATTATCTATATGGTGGTGATCGTGCAGGTTCTCGTTACTACAATATTCTTGGTGGTAGCGACTTTGATGGACGATACAATCCTCGATTTGGTTATCAAACTGCATTCCAAATTAACCCATTTGTTAAGTTTCAAGGGTTAGAATTCTTTGGAGTATTTGAAAATGTATCTAATGGTGATGACGTAGGTGGTGGATTTACACAACTTGGTGCGGAAGTTATTTACCGATTAGGTGAAATGGAAAACTACTTTGTGGGTGGTCGATTCAATACAGTTAAAGGGGAACAAACCGATGCTTCTGCTACTCGAGAAATTAGTAGAATTAACATTGGTGGTGGTTGGTTCCTAACTAACAATGTGGTAGCAAAATTTGAATATGTAAAACAAAGCTACGATGCAGGATTTGATGGTTCGAATCTACAAGGTGCAGAATTTGATGGTTTCATGATCGAAGCAGTTATTGGTTTCTAGTACCTTTAATCATAGATACCTAGAGGGTGGCTGGCATTGTCAGCTGCCCTTTTTTTTGATACGAATTTTTTGCCGCATATATAGATCGAAAATAACATTGAACTCATCTCTCACTTTTATCATACCAAATAATACGGTTGGTGCTTTAAGACCAAAATCAGACAACTTTATTTCCTGAGCTCCATTAATTTGCAGTATGTCTACACTGTCTTCGTTCTGAATGATCATTTCATATTCATTAACAACTCCCGCTAAAAATACAGAAACAACTGCTGTAGAAATTCCCTCGTCGTTAATTGTTATTCTATCTATCCAGGATTTGATGTAAGGATAGTCGCCTTGTTTAAGAGTTCTTCGCATATCTCGGTTAATTGCACGCTTACCACATTCCAATGCTTTGATACTAAGAAAAAGAGTATCACCCTTAACCTGGAAAACGGAATCGGATAATTCGGATTGGTGACTGAGTGTTGTAGACGGAAATGGACTCAAATATGAACAGGAAATATTTGTTACGTTTGAAGTGCCATTAATTGAAAATGAACTTTCTGGTTGTATAGACGACTCAAACTCGAAAATTTGAGCATGTACAACAAATGATGAAATACAAAGAATAAATAGGGTACCGAATAAAGCGCGAGCCAAACTACGTTAAATCTAATGCATTCAATTAGTGTTTTCAGTTAAAAGGTACACTTTGATCTGCTTAGATTCATCGAAATTATAAATCACCGGCTTTCATTTGTTTGTCTGCGTAGTCAACCGCTCGGGCAGTTAACGCCATATAAGTTATACTTGGATTTTGAGTTCCTGCACTTGTCATGCAAGCTCCATCAGTGACAAATACATTTGGAACCATATGTATTTGATTCCACTTATTTAATACACTTGTTTCAGGGTTTCGGCCCATTCGAGCGGTCCCCATTTCATGAATACAAGCACCGGGGGCAGTTTCTCCGTCATAGGTGCCAATTTCAGTGCACCCTGCAGCTTCAAGCATTTCTACAGCACAATCTATTCCGTCTTTTCTCATTGCGTATTCATTCTCTCGAAGCTTTGCATCAAACACAATGGTCGGTACCCCAAATTTGTCCGTTTTACTTTCATGAAGAAACATTTTGTTTTCGTGATGTGGAAGCATTTCACCAAAGAACGAAAAATTCATATTCCATTGGCCAGGTTTGAATAAATCATTTTTCAATTCCGCTCCAATTGCGGTTCCACTATTATTTATACCTCTGCCTGCTCCACCTTGATATCCAAATCCACGTATATATTCGTCGGTTTTTGTCTCTTCATTGATATTTCTAAATCGCGGGATGTAAATTCCATTCGGACGCCGACCATAAAAATATTTATCATCCATTTCCGGGAAAATACCATAAGCTCCGGCGCCGTAGTGATGGTCCATCATGTTATGGCCCAATTCACCACTTTGATTTCCGAGGCCGGTAGGGAAGGCTTCTGATCTACTATTTAAAAGTATTGCAGTGGTGCCAACTGTACTGGCATTACAAAATATAATCTTAGCAAAGTATTCAGTTTGTTCTAAAGTATGCGAATTTGTGACACGAACTCCCGTAGCTTTCCCGGTAGCATCGTCATACATAATTTCTTGAACGATGCTATCTGCTTGAATGGTCAAATTCCCTGTTTCAGCGGCAACAGCTAGTGTGGCCGATAAACTGCTAAAGGGAGCCCCAAAACTGCAACCTCGCCAACAACGGTTTCTTGCCATGCATTGTCCACGCGTTCCACGATGAATTTCAGGATTATATTCGCTTAAATTAGCTACCCTACCCGGTGTTAAAACTCGGTAGGGATATTTTTTCAAAATCCGCTCTCTTGCAGCCTCTTCTGCACAATTTAGTGGGAATGGTTTCAAAAATTTCCCGTCCGGAACCTGAGGTAACCCTTCGGCCTGACCTGATACTCCTACAAAAGTTTCTACGTAATCGTACCATGGCTCGATATCGGCATAGCGAATTGGCCAATCCACCGCAATACCATCTTTAAGGTTCGCCTCAAAATCCAAATCACTCCAGCGATAACAATGTCGCCCCCACATAATAGATCTACCGCCAACCTGATGTCCGCGTATCCAATCAAATCTCTCAATTTCATCGTAATCGTATTCATCATCACGATTTACCCAATGTTTGTTATCCTCGTTAACCCACCAATTTAAACGCTGCTGTTTAAAATATTTGTGGGCTTTTTCTTCTGCCGTTACGGCTCCATTATTGGGGAAGTCCCAATTGTCGAGGTGTTCGGTTGGGTATTCGCCATGCTTTACCATTCGCCCGCGCTCTAATACCAATGTGTTATAGCCTTTTTCACACAATTCCATTGCTGCATATCCGCCACTTATTCCAGATCCCACTACAATGGCATCGTAGGTTTGCTGTTTCTTTGCTTTGATATTCAGATTCATATTGACCACCGAATATTATTTACTTCGCTTACGTCAATACAGGGATCGTAATACCCCGGGACCGGACTATAATTTTGATATTCTTCTCCGATTTTCTCGGTCGCTAAATACAATTCGATGGCAAAGCTTCGAACCGCATCTGCCCCCCAAAAAATATCTTCGTGATTATCAGTTTTATGCGAAAGTGTAGCAGTTAATATTTCAAGTTTGGCTGGATCATCTGCTTCAAGAAATGACTCAGATTTTAGATGCTCCTTTAATGCTGTAAACACATGCATGAATCCATCTCGATCATTAACAGGAAACACTTCAGCAATCATGGAATCCATTAAGAAATGAACGCCAACTTGAGTGGCTGATGGACTATCAGTTTCTGGTAAAATGGTGTCCAAAATAGCTGAAAGCAGTTCGAATTCTTCTACTGAAAAATGCTTTAGTTTGTAGCTCTCTTTATGATTTTTTAGTTGATTGAACGTATTTGCTAAGAGTGGCAATACGGTAAATTGGCTGATCAGAGCTCCAAAAGATATGGCTGTATATTTAATTGCGTCCCGACGTTTCATAGGTAATTTGTAATTATTGCTCCACTTGTTTGAACAAAAAACAGGGATTCAACTACAAATTCCAAATTAAATCAAATACACTCTGCCATTATTTCAACTGCAACGTCAATATCTTCCTGAGTAATTACGAGTGGGGGTACAATTCTCAAAACATTGCCGCCAGCTGCATTTGATAAAACACCTCGATCAAACATTCGATCCACAACGGGTCGGCCTGGTTTAGATAGCTCAACACCTATCATCAGGCCCATGCCTCTTACATCAATCACATCTGCATTTCCTGAAGTATTCTCACGGATTTTGTCCATCATGTACAACCCTTTTTCGGCTGCCTGCTCGGCAAAATTCTCTTTTTCAATCGTTTTGAGACATGCATTCCCAACTGCACATGCAAAAGGGTTTCCGCCAAAAGTAGTACCATGTTGGCCGAAATCGAGTGCCGATGCAACCTCTTCCTTTGCCATAATAGCACCAATTGGAATTCCGCCGGCTAATGCCTTCGCAGATGCAACGATATCTGGCTTGATGTTATAATGCTCATAGCACCAAAATTTCCCGGTTCTTGCAACCCCGGTTTGAACTTCATCAATAATCAGTAGAATGTTTTTATCATCGCAAAGTTCTCTCACTTTCCAAACAAAATCACAATCTGCAACATTAACACCGCTGTTTCCCTGGATCAGCTCAAATGCAATAGCTATGGTTTGGTCGTCAACTTTTTCAAGAAGGGCTTCAAAATCGTTATAAGGGGATTGTGCAAACCCAGCTGGCAGCGGGGAAAAGCCATTTTGATAGAATGGTTTACTTAAGGTAACTCCGGCAAGAGATCTGCCATGGAATCCATTTTCAAGAGAAATAATATTCCCTGATTTTCCATGTTGATGTCCCCATGCTCTTGCCAGCTTCACCGATGCTTCCATTGCCTCAAGTCCCGAATTGCATAAAAACACACGTTCAAGTCCACTTAAATAAGATAAACGGGAAATGAATTCACTTTGCGCTTCCGTGTAATAAAAATTGGATGTGTGAAGTAATTTTTGAGATTGATCCTGAATAGCTTCAACTATCGCGGGATGAGCATGGCCTAAATTATTAACAGCAATTCCTGCAAGCAGAT
Organism: Balneolaceae bacterium; assembly: GCA_965249965.1. Lineage (GTDB taxonomy): Bacteria > Bacteroidota > Rhodothermia > Balneolales > Balneolaceae > HXMU1420-13. Next base: position 3,020,196 of record OZ252262.1, on the reverse strand, counting down.
CAATATATTCGCGGCCCTCAATGTCCCACACTCTGGCACCGTGGCCATGGTCTAAGGTAACCGGAAACCGTTTATATACTTGGAAATGGTGTTGTTTTTCTAATTCTTGGGCAGTAGACATCTTAAAGCATTATTTGAGCCGAAGATACCTACTTTGAGTTAAATTTTAATCGTCAATATATCCGATGAATGAATAAGAATGTAAAGTTGGGAATTCCGTATTCGACGAGATTGCGACAATGCCACCTTTATAGTAATCATCCCAAATAACTTCTGCCGAGTCGGCATCAAAATATCCCGAGATTCCTCGGTGCCAGGATGACTTCCATTCAACTTTCTCTTCTACAGGATTGTAAACTCCTGCTACACCTGCTTTCCATTTTGTATCCCATTCTACCTGTTCTGTTTTAGGATTGTACACTCCGGCAACGCCCGACTTCCATGCAGTTTTCCACTCAATTTGATCGGTTTTTGGATTATACACTCCCGCAACTCCACCACGCCAGTTTTCCTTCCATTCTACCGATTTTGTGTTAGGATTATAAACTCCTGCAATCCCATAATTTTTATAAGCCCGGCGCCATTCTATCATTTCTAAAGAGGGATTGTATACCCCGGCTACTCCATGCTTGAAAGCTTTTTTCCAAATTATTTGATTTTCCTCCATGGATTCAACTTTGCTTGTTTTTTCCATCATTTCAAGATGCATACAGTTTACGAGTAGCATTAGAGAAATGAACATCAAGAAATAAGCTTTAAAAAAATTCATTTGATTGTAATTAGATAGATAAAATCTGGTAAACAAAGCTAAAGAATTTATCTAGTTGGCTTAATAGCATTTGAATGCTAGAAGAGGTCTAAATAATTGATGTTTACGCTAATCTGATTTTTTCTTCACACTTTCTTCATTAAATAAACCTACCCTGAAGTGAGCAGTAGATAGTTTTAGTATGGTAATAGAAGCTGTGATCGCTTTCTAAAAATACCTCTATTAACCAAAGGGTACACTTTGAACGGTGTGCCCTTTTTCTATTTGGGAAAATTTTAAAAGATACTTCGCTCAATTATTCAGTATTTTTAAAGCCTCACATTTAATTCACTCATCAAAACTATACATCTATCCATGGCAGACATCAAAGAGCTACTTCAGGCAGCGAAAGAAATTGCTTTTATCGGAGGTAAGCATACTCTAAAGTACTTTAAACAAGATTTTGAGGTCATAAGTAAAGAAGACGATTCTCCCGTTACCATCGCTGATCGTGAAACCGAGCAGGTTATTCGAGAAGAAATTTTGAAAAGATATCCCGACCATGGCATTATTGGGGAAGAGTATGGCAGAACCAACGAAGAAAGCCCAATTCAATGGGTGCTAGACCCTATAGATGGTACCAAGTCATTTATCCATGGTGTACCGTTTTATACCACGTTAATTGGCATTATGATTAACAATGAACCCGTAGTTGGCGTGATAAATGCCCCGGCTTTAGATGAACTTTGTGCCGCTGGTATTGGATTAGGGGTTACGCTAAATGATAAACCGGTTTCCGTACGCGCCACTGAAAACATGAAGGATGCTACTTTTCTGGTGACCGAAATCCGACGTTTCCAGGAATGTGGGATGGAACCACAATTTCAGGACCTCATGGCGAAAACAAAACTCCACAGAACCTGGGGCGATGCCTACGGTCATATGATGGTAGCCATCGGGCGGGCCGACATCATGTTCGATCCAATCTTAAATATCTGGGATGCAGCCGCTTTATTGCCTGTATTACGTGAAGCGGGTGGGATCTTTAGTGATACTAATGGAGTAGAAACCATTCACTCAGGTAATGGGTTTTCTACAAATAAAGTACTTTATCCTCAGGTTAAAGCAATTTTTGAAGCACATAAAAATTAATGATCAGAGCACCATATTCTGTTTTTCTTACACTGCTGATTTCTGTCTTTTCTTACTTTCAGACTTGTGAAGATATTACCTTCGACTACCCATCGCACCCGTATCATCCGTTTGATATTACACATGCTGAAATTCAGCTTGAGATAGAGTCCGATCAGCATTTAGTAAATGGGGTAGTAATGTATTCGATAACCTCTAAGATCCAAAATGTAACCGAATTACAGTTGCATTCCGGGGAGTTATCTCTAGATCAAATAACGAGTGCTGATGAAGATCTGGAATTCAAAGTAAATGCAGATAGTTTGTTCATTACTTTAAATGATACATTGAATGCAGGTGATAAGTTGGAACTTACTATTGCCTGGCAAAGCACTTCGAAATTTGGTTTACATAAAAGTTCAAAGGGCTCTTTTTTCTCTTCAATGAATCCACTGGCTCATAGACATTGGTTGCCCGGTTTTGATCATCCTAGAGAGACGTTCACTTTTAATGCATCTTTTGATATCCCCAATGATCATGAAGTCTTTTTTAACGGAGAACTTGGGGAAACAAGTCCGGTTTCTGCTACAAAAAAAAGAGTTAGATGGTCGTCGGATGAACAAGTTCCGGCTACAGGATTAGGGTTTGTAAGTGGAAATTTTTTAATCAGCGAACTAACTGCCGGATTCACTAAAATTCGAATATTTCATCCATCAAATAGACAAGAAGAAGCAACAAATTTAGTGGTAGAAGCGGCCCGTCTAAAAAAAGAAATCGAAGATGTGCTTTCATTCGAGTATCCGTGGCCAGCATTAAATATTGTGCAATTAGAGGATAATTTTTGGATGGAACGAACTCATGGAACAGGCACGATTTATTTATTTGATCGGCTTGGAAAACTTGACCATCAATTAGCACGAGGAATGTATGCTCAATGGTTTGGGGAATATCAGCGGACGGAGCAATACTTAAATCTGGAAAATGAGGGTGAAAATGGATTGCTTTCAACAAGTTTACATTTTCAGTTAATGGATTCATCTGCAATTATCGAAAATCCAGATTCATTAATAATGATTGAGGACTGGAATAAATGGCAGGAGAGTTACAAAAAACAGTCCATAACATTTACTCAAACTATTGATCAAAGCTTAACTGGTTTTATGCGATCCTTCGCTGGGTTGATTGATTTTGACGACTATGCCGAAGTTTGGTATCAACAGACAGGAATACCGAATTACAATCCAGTTCCATCACAAAGTTCATCTGCAGTGGTCTCTGATTCCTCGCCGGCAAAATATGCTATGGATGTTAATCTAGATGAGATTGAATCAGAAATCACACTCGCTTTTCAATTAATTGAGGGAGAAGGGGATCAACTGCATTCTATTTCCATGATTGCTCATCAATTTGATGCGGTAAGCTCTAGTGAAATTACATTCACCGGGTTGGTGGATTCTGTTACGATTTCAATTCCCGTAACCACAGAGTTTGTGACCTTCGAATCAGCCGATTATGAGATCGAAAATCTGGAGATAAGTGAAGCTCCTTTGTTTTATTTACTCAATCAATTGAGAAGTGATGACCCAGGCAATAGAATAGCCGCCGCTAATTTACTTGTCAATCACTCAGCAAACCCAGATTTGCAACTAGCACTTTCCGACATCCTTTCATTTGAAGAAAATGATGAAGTTATTGCTGCGATTTATGGGTCTTTGGCAGCTATTACGAATGGAGCAACCGGTACAGAAGAACAATTTATTGCAGGATTATCAAACGACTCCCAAGCTATTCAACTTGCCTCGATTATGGCATTGAAAAATTATCCTACCAACGAATATGTGCGTTCTAGTTTAAGCTCAAAGGTAATTAGATCTGAAGGTGAGTTATTCGAAACAGGGCTTAACGTTTTAAATGAACTGGCATCTACTTCAGAAATGGAATCTCTACTTAGATCTGTAGAACGGCGAGATACTGTTGGTTTTAAAACCCTGATGGTATTGTCTGCAGCCGACAGCCTGCATCAAAATGAATTGGCTCTTTCTATTGCAACGGAATTTCTTTCATCCGATAATACCTACGCCATTCGTAAAGCGGCTCTCGAATATTTGAGTCTTTTTGATACAAACTCAGAAAACTGGAACAACCGACTTGATGAGCTTGTGAATGATAGAGATCCGAGAATTCGTTTCTGGGCAGTAGAACATGCAGCCCGATTTAAATCTTCTTCAGAAGCACTTGTATTTGTGAGTTCTGCCGAAGTGGACGAGTTCGACCCTCGTGTTCTTATAATGATTGAAGGAATAAAAGAAGAACTTGCCGATTAAAAGAAAGTTACAGAGCATCTAAGCCTGGATACCATAAGCTTTGTTGCTCTGCAACTATCCTACGAAGTATTTTTAGATCTTTAGCCCTGTCGAATCCATTTGGCAAGTTCTTTGTAAGAAGGCTTTTTGCCGTACATTAGAATACCGACTCGGTAGATTTTAGCTGCCAACCACATTAATCCCATAAACGTGAGGATCATGAGTGTAAGAGAAGCAAGAATCTGAATGAAAGGTACTTGCGTGGCTGCAATCCTTGAGACCATGTTGATTGGTGCTGTAAGTGGAAACATACTCGCTATTACAGCAACGGTTGAATCAGGGTTTTCCATCACTCTAAGGTTTAAGAAATAACCAATCATAATTGGAGCCATAACCGGGAGCATGAATTGCTGAGTATCCTGTTCAGAGTCTACAGCAGCTCCAATAGCGGCAAATATTCCGGCATAAATCAAAAATCCAATAATGAAAAACACGAAGAAGTAGACAAAAATAATTGGGTCAACTACAAAAGCTTCTAGCTTTGATGGATCGAAACTAGCAGAAGCTTCTAAAGCCTCTGGTGGTAAATTTGCTGTCTGTGCATTTAGGAAAATCGCTGCAACCGGAGCAGCTGCGATAGATAACCCCACATACGACACTATCCATATGCCAAATTGTGTAATTGCCAGAGCACAAATGCCGAATAATTTACCTAGCATTAGTTCAATGGGTTTTACGGATGACGCAATTACTTCTACAATACGATTGGTTTTTTCCTCGATGACACTGCGCATAAGCACCGCTCCATATCCGAATACACCAATAAAAATTAGCAGTCCTAGTATGAAACCAAAGATTGCGCCAAAAATAGCATTGTCTTCAGTCTCACCTTCTTCAGTTAATTTAATGGAATCGATATTATATCGGGTTTCGAAGATAGCACGCACTTCATCGGATACATTACTTCTCGCCAATCGTTCTTCGCGTAGTACCCGTCTGATGTCCGACTCAACGGATTCAATAAAACTAATACCACCGGCACCACCGTATACTAAAGTTGGTTCTTCAATGTTCTCAACATTCTGATCATTTAGAACGATATAGCCGTCGAGTTCACCGCTCAATACATTAGCGCGGATACTATCGGTAGACAAGTCAGAAACATCGTAATAACGAGCAGGATTTTGTTCCTGAAGATTTTCAATTAGAACTCCTGTTTCATCAATCACACCCACTGATCTTTGAACTTCACCTTCCGAAACTGATAAATACACTACTATTGCCATCATCAAAACGAAAGCAAGGGGGGTTAGAAGGGTAGAGAGGATGAAAGACTTCGTTTTCACACGAGTTAAGTATTCGCGTTTTAAGACTAATAAAATTTTACCAAAATCCATGTTAAGCTACCTCCTCATTTTGAAGGTTATCTTCTCCAACCGTAGAAATAAAAATCTCATTTAACGAAGGTTGAACCCGCTCAAATTTATGTATTTCGGCATGATCAATGGCCAGGTGTAAAATTTCCTGCATATTTTGTCCATTGAGTACACGAATCTCAGCAAAATTGGTAGAACGATTGTTTATTCGAACACCTTCAAGTTGGTCTAAGAATGACCCATCACCTTCAAATTCTAAATTAATGGTGTTTTTGCCAAAGGAGGACTTTACTTCCCTTAAATCACCCTGCAGTACTGTTTTACCTTTATTAAACAGGCAGATGTCATCACACATTTGTTCAACCTGTTCCATGCGGTGAGTGGAAAATAAAATCGTTTTACCTTTTCCACGAAGTTCGATGATCACTTCTTTAAGAGTTTCACTATTGATCGGATCAAGACCCGAAAAGGGTTCATCAAAGATGTAAATATCAGGGTCGTGCGCTATTGTTGCGATGAACTGAATTTTTTGAGACATCCCTTTTGATAATTCACCAACTTCTTTCTTTTTCCAGTCGGAAGCTTCGAATCGGTCTAACCAAAAATCGATGGCTTTTTTTGCAGCTGAGATTTCCATCCCTTTTAGTTGTGTGAGATATAATAGTTGTTCACCAACCTTCATTTTTTTATACAAACCACGCTCTTCCGGCATATAGCCAATCATTTTTTGAGTGTGTGGACTGGCTATCTGCCCATTAATAGTAATTGAACCAGAATCTGGTGCCAAAATATTGTTAATCATTCTAATGGTTGTGGTTTTACCGGCACCATTTGGCCCTAATAATCCAAAAATTCTACCCTTTTCTACGCTAAAGCTAACCTCGCTTACTGCCTTATTCTTGCCAAATGCCTTTGATACCTCTTCTAAATGAATAATTTCCATGCATTTATAATTTTAGTTTAACTTTCTATAAAACTTTGTAGAAGCTACACATATCCGTTGCAAGATCATCAAAGTTTTCTTATTTCTATTCGTAGCGGAACTACGAAGAGTATTACAATGGGTTACATAAAAATATGCATATAATTCATCTGAGCGCAGAATGTTATCCGGCGGCAAAAGCCGGTGGATTAGGAGACGTGGTAGGATCTCTACCAAAATATCTAAACAAACAGGGAGAGTTTTGTGAAGTCATTATCCCCAAGTACAAAACTCCCTGGCTTGAAGAGCAAGAGTATGATTTTGTGTGGGAGGCATCAGCGCCATTAGGACATAATTATTTTAATTTTAAAATATTTAAAGAATCCAGCAATAAACTTGGATTTCCATTATATGTAATTGATATTCCTGGACGTTTCGATCGACCAGGTGTATATATTGATCCATGGTCAGGTCATGGCTATTGGGATGAATTTGAACGAGCACTATCATTTCAAATTGCAGCTCTGGAATGGATTCGAACTTTCCATAAAACTCCGGATGTAATTCATTGTCATGATCACCATACCGGCTTAGTTCCTTTTATGATGAAACAAAGTGTTCGGTTTAGTTTACTAGAAGATGTGCCGAGTATCATCACTGTGCATAATGCGGAGTATCAAGGCCAAAATTCGATGATGCATGCGGATACTATTCCACCTTTTATTCCACAAAATTATGGGTTATTGGAATGGAATGGACAACTTAATTCTTTGGCATCGGCACTAAAATGTGCATGGCAAATAAGTACTGTCTCACAAAGTTACATGGAGGAACTGGGGTATGCATCAAGCGGGCTAGAAACTTTATTCCAACAAGAAGCTGCAAAATCGCGTGGAATTGTTAATGGAATTGATAGTGAAATATGGGATCCTGCAACCGACCCTTTAATTGAGCATAATTTTAGTTCACGAACTATTAAATCAGGTAAGAAGAAGAATAAAGAAGTTCTATGTGAACAATTTGGGCTCAATCCCGAGCTACCTACCATTGCGTTTATTGGGCGTCTGGTACGTGAGAAAGGAGCCGATTTATTGCCAGATTTAGTTCGAAATTTCATGTTGAGCGAACATGAGGTTAATTTTGTGTTACTCGGTACCGGTGATCCAATTCTACATGATATTTTTACACATCTTGAAAATGATCACTTCGGCTATTTTGATGCAACTCTGGAATACAACGAAAAGCTAGCACATCAAATGTATGCCGGCTCAGATTTTATTTTAATGCCGTCAAGAGTGGAGCCGTGTGGGCTTAATCAGATGTTTGCGATGCGCTATGGCACTATTCCCATAGTAAGGTCGGTAGGTGGGCTTATCGATACAGTTATTGATATCGATGAGGGAAATGGATATGGTTTTCGTTTTGATGACTTTGCGCTCCATGAAGCAGAACATGCGATTATCAGAGCTATTGAACTCTATAAGAATAAGAAAGACTTACAGAAAGTGGTTTCTCGTATTGCCAAGCTGGATTATTCCTGGAATAACTCAGCAAAAGAATACATAAACATGTACAACGAACTTTTAAAAATGAAATAAGGGATAACATGAAAGATTCTACAATTGCAATTATACTCGGAGGAGGAAGAGGAAGCCGATTATTTCCTTTAACTGGGCATAGGTCGAAACCAGCAGTACCCGTTGGTGGTAAATATCGATTGGTAGACATCCCAATCTCAAACTGTTTGAATTCTGATATCCGCCGGATTTACGTACTAACTCAATTTAATTCTGCTTCGTTAAACCGGCATATCAAAAACACCTTTAATTTTGACATGTTTAGTAAAGGTTTTGTTGATATTCTGGCCGCTGAGCAAACTGCTGATAATCCTGACTGGTTTCAAGGGACTGCAGACGCAGTTCGTCAATGTATTCGACATCTCGAAAACCATAGTTATGAGCATGTACTGATACTTTCCGGTGACCAATTATATCAAATGGATTATCGGATGCTCATGAAACGGCACAAAGAAAATAAATCTCACCTTACTGTTGCAACTATACCTGTTGACGCAAGCGATGCAACCGGTTTTGGAATTATGAAAACCAATGATAAAGGGTTAATTGACAGTTTTACAGAAAAACCATCGCTGGAAGAACTCAAAGATTGGGGTTCCAAAGTACCTGAGCAGTACGCTAGTAAAGGGCGACATTATCTGGCTTCGATGGGTATTTATGTCTTTAACAGAAAAACGCTGTTAGATTTACTTGAACGAAATCCAGATGCTACCGATTTCGGGAAGGAAATAATTCCAAAAACGCTGGATGAAGGTTTTAAAGTAAGCAGCTATGAATTTGGTGGGTACTGGACAGATATTGGAACCATTAAATCATTCTTTGAAGCGAACTTAGAAATGGCAGACACGGTGCCAGCTTTTAATATGTACGATAATAAAAAGACAGTATATACTCGTGCACGTTTACTGCCACCTTCAAAAATTATGGGCACAACACTTGAAAATGCGTTGGTTGCTGAAGGCTCCATTGTGGAAGCCAGCCGAATGGTTCGATCAGTGATTGGTATACGATCAAGGGTTGGAAAAGGAACCACTGTTGAGCATTCCATTATAATGGGTAACGATCATTACCAATCCAAAGAATTTATTGATAACGCATCACCTGATAAACCCGCTATGGGCATTGGTCAACGTTGTTTTATAAGCAATTGCATTATTGATAAAAATGTGTGCATTGGAAATGACGTTCGAATAGTAGGAGGGGAACACCTTCCGGATGGTGATCATCAATACCACTATGTGAGAGATGGAATTATCATTGTACCAAAGGGTAAAGTTATTCCAAATGGTACTTCTATTCAGTAGAACTAAACACTGTTAGAGATAACAAAAAAGCCTTCCTCATGGTATGAAGAAGGCTTTTTTAAATACAATCTAATTTGGTTATGCCAGCACACCTTTTAGGGTTTCGCCGATATCAGCAGGGCTGTCTACAACTGTAATCCCAGCTTCGGCTAGTGCTTTTTTCTTTTCTTGTGCTGTTCCTTTTCCACCAGCAATGATTGCACCTGCATGACCCATTCTACGGCCGGGAGGAGCTGTTGAACCTGCAATAAAAGCAACTACAGGTTTTGTAACGTGCTCTTTAATGTAAGCTGCAGCTTCTTCTTCTGCTGAACCACCGATCTCACCAATAAGTACAATTGAATCAGTATCCGGATCTTCCTGAAAAAGCTTAACAGCATCTAAGTGCGTGGTTCCAATAACAGGATCGCCACCAATACCAATAGCTGTGGATTGTCCCAATCCAACTTTAGAAAGTTGGTCAACAGCTTCGTAAGTCAAAGTCCCGGAACGAGAAATCAAACCGACAGTACCAGGAGTAAAAATATGCCCTGGCATAATTCCAATTTTTGCTTCTCCCGGGGTGATGACGCCCGGGCAATTTGGCCCAACTAAAGTAGCGCCATGACTTTTCACAATTTGTTTCGCAGTAATCATGTCTTTTACAGGGATACCTTCTGTGATGGCAATAATCACTTTAATTCCTGCAAACGCAGCTTCAGTTATGGCGTCAGCAGCAAATGCGGGGGGAACAAAAATAACAGAGGTATTAGCACCTTCTTTTTCAACAGCTTCGGCAACCGTGTTAAATACGGGTCGATCCAGGTGAGTTTGCCCACCTTTACCGGGTGTTACTCCACCAATAACCGTGGTGCCATATTCAATCATTTGGCTTGCATGAAAACTACCTTCGCTTCCGGTAAATCCCTGAACAACAAGGCGTGTGTTTTTTCCAACTAATACGCTCATTCTATAATATTTTGAAGTGTGATTTTTGTGGGCTAGAATATACGGGCTGATTTACAAAGTAGCTAAGTGTGTTGTGGTAATTCTAGTTAAATAATTTGATACCAAATGCACGAACACTTTGTGCCTTTGTCCCTTTGTGCCTATAATCAAAAATGATTTCCGACTCCAAAAAAGAAGAAGTTAAAGATGCAGCTGATATCGTTGAAGTAGTTTCCGATTATGTGAAATTAAAACGTTCTGGGAGTGGTTTTTCCGGCTTGTGTCCCTATCACAATGAGAAGACACCTTCTTTTAATGTGAATCCAGGCATGGGTATTTTCAAGTGTTTTGGATGTGGTGAATCGGGCGATGTTTTTAAATTTGTGATGGATCAGGACGGAATTGGCTTCACTGAGGCCGTTCGCCAACTGGCAGATCGTTATGGTGTCTTTATCCCCGAAGACGAGCCAAGTCAAGAACAATCTGAAAGTTATCAGTTGAAAGAAGGTATTTATCATGCGCTGAGATATGCGGGTGTTTTCTTCTATGATAACTTAGTTCAAAACCCTGAAGCACAATCGGCGATGGATTACTTAACCAAACGGGGTTATAATCGAGAAACAATAAAAAAATTTGGACTGGGATATTCACCTGTATCAGGGAATGAATTAGTGAATGCGGCACGAAGTCAGGGAATTGATCAGCAATATTTATTAGAAGCTGATCTGATCAAGCCAAGCAACCGAGGAGACGGCTATTACGATACCTTTCGAGGAAGATTGATGTTTCCCATTTTTTCGCCTACCAATAAAGTGATAGCATTCGCCGGAAGAGTTTTAGGGAATGAAAAAACGGCAAAGTATATAAACTCAGCTCAAACAAAAGTGTACAATAAGAGCGAAGTTGTATTTGGGGTAAACTATGCGAAAAATGAAATCCGCAAACAAAAAGAAGTGATTTTAGTTGAAGGCTACACGGATGTTATCACCTTAAATGAACATGGTATCAAAAACGTAGTCGCTAGTTCCGGAACAGCTCTTACCCCTGGCCAAATGAAGATTTTACACCGATATGGTGAAAAAATTGTAATGATTTACGATTCGGACAATGCGGGACAAAATGCAATGAAACGGGGAATTGAAATTGCACTGGCCGAAGGTATGGAAGTTCAGTTGTTAGAGTTACCAGAAGGGGAAGATCCCGATTCGTTTGTTAAGCAATTTGGGAAAGAATCATTCCTCGATTTGAAGCAAAAAGAAGCTTCTGATTTCGTTGATTTTTTGATGCTCAAAGCCGATGAAGAGGGTAGACTTGACCAACCAACCCAATTAGCAAAAGTGATTTCAGAAATACTGAGTGCAATTGCCAATATTTCGGAATCTATTCAACGGCAGGTGTATGTGCAGCATCTGCATCAGCGCACCCAAAAATTTCGGCGTGGTAGTGATCGCGATTTATTCGAAGAATTAGACCGGATCATGAGTCAGAAGCGCAGAGAGAATCAAAGGAATAGAGAGCGAGAAAAACGCCAGGAACTTCCCCCGATGATCGACCAACCGCCAATAATGGATGAATTCTCCGGGCTTGCTGAGCAACCTGAAAAAGCTACCCCAACAAAAAAGAAGCCTCATTACGAAAAAGAGCTCATTCGCCTGATGATTTCCTACGGTTATGAAATGGTAGAATACATTTGTTCGCTAACGAACGACCGGTTGTTCGAAGATGAAGAGCTTGCCATGTTCTATCGAGATGTTGTGGATCGATTCAAGAATACCGAGTCAATTACCATTGATGATTACATCCAAAAAAAGGACCCTTTTCCAAGATTGGTGGGGGATGTGCTTTTAGAGCAACATTCTGCAAGTGATCGCCATGCGGAAAAAATTGGCATCCGGTACGAAAAAGATAAGTTTCCTTTTAAAACGGCTAAAAGTACCATTAAAACTTTGGAACTTAGCTTTTTCAAGCGGAAAAGAGGCGAATTAGCAGAGAAACTCAGATCTGCCTCAGATGAAGAAAAACGAAAAATTATTCAGGTTCAGGCCGATATTCAGTCAAAAATCACACAAAGAGAGCGCGTTGATTCCGATGATTTCTACCCTGATCCGAAAGGATTAAAAGACAATCCCACCAGCGATAAAGTGTTTACATACAAGATGAAGGGGGAGAACTAGACTACTCCGGTTTCTGGTAATTCAGCATCCAGCGGATACCGTATTTATCCTCTAGTTGACCGAAAATAGCACCCCAAAACGTATCCTGGAGATCCATGTGGATGTTACCTCCTACGGCAAGTTTACCCCAGGTTAAACGGAGATTTGTTTCATTATCAAATGAAATATTCAGGTGAACATTATCTCCCTTGGTTATGGCTTTATGTGGTGCACCATCAGAAAACATAATGCTATTCGACCCGATTTTGAGTTCAGCGTGCATTATTTTTTGTTTGTAATCGTCATCAACGGGCATGCTTGCATCGCCAAATCGCTGCAAACCAGCAATCTCGCCATTAAATGCTTTCATATAAAAATTGATGGCTTCTTCGCAGTTACCTGGAAAGAATAAATAGGGAGAAATACTGTCCATAACACCTAAAATTTTGATTATGTCAGTATAGGCGAAATCTAGATTCGTGTCAAAGCGTAGACTAAAATGTTAACTCCCATTTTTAGTGCCTGTTCTCTTTTTGCCGGAGTGTTATTGTGAATTTCAGCGTCCGCCCAACCGTCCCCAAGATTTGATTCAAACGTGTAGTACATTACTAATTTACCTTGATAAAAAAGACCATATCCACGGGGCGCTTGATTATCATGCTCATGAATTTTGGGCAACCCATTTTCAAAACGAAAAACCTGTGTATAAATAGGATGATTGAATGGCAATTCGATGAGTTCCTCGTCTGGGAAAACACGATTCATCAAAGAACGAATGTGCTCATCCAGTCCGTAATCGTCATCAACATATAAAAAACCACCATTTTCCAGATAAGTGCGAAGATTACTCACTTCCGAATTATTTGCGGTGATTGTTCCATGACCTGTTAGGAATAGAAAAGGGTAGATATGAATTTCCGAGCTGCCTAGTGCAACATCCTTAAAAGCTGGATTTATGCTGATTGGTACGTTCGAATTTGTATAACTGATTAGATTTTTGAGCGACGAAGGATCATTATACCAATCACCACCACCTCGGTATTGGACTCTGCCAATTTCAAAGAACCCAGAGTTTTGAGCTGAGACCAAAACTGGTAAAAGAAGAAGTACAATGGATAATGATCTTTTAATCATAAACTTAAAATTCAAAATTGGGCTTAATAAAAGTTTGAATAGTATCGGAAGCCATAGATCCAAAAATACCAATTCCGCCTTCAATTCGTGTAATTACATTTTGAATTTCTCCAGGCGATAGGGTAGATCCACCTAATTGTACAGATTCGGATCGATAAAAATCATAAATGTTATCATCTACCGTGGATGCCACGAGTTTATTATCCCCAAAAAATGCAACGGCCAGCCAGGGATAGCGGATTGTTACAGATTGATCTGCGTTGACTGTAAAATTAGCTGCATTTAGCAATCCTGATTCTGTATTGGCGAATTCCTGAAGAAGCACTTCATCATCGTCATAAAAATCAAAATATAACGGTGTTAGATTTTCTACCGTTGGTTCTAACGAAAGTGTGTTAAAAATAAATATGTTTTGTCGACCCGGATATACACTCTCTGAAACCGTAACCTCAAGTTGTTCAGTACTTTGATAAATCAATGTGTCCATAACTTCACTAACCACTCTGAAAGTATCCGGAACTATCGTCTGAGCAGTGATTATATCAGCGCCACCATTTAGTTCGATATGCAGTTGATAATTGCGTAATGGCAATACATCATGTTGATCAAGCGCGTAATACAAACCTGTAGAGTCGCTGGTGTAAGGAAATACCTGACTGATTGTTCGCCCATCATTTTCCAGTAAACGAAGTTGGACAGTTGCACCCTCAACAGCAACATTTTCAAACGAGAAAAATTGATCGATTGGGGCAGTAGTTGATAACCGAACCTGAGGTAATTGCCTGCCGGCAACTAAATAAGATTCAACCACATAATATTCCTGATAATCGTCCTGTGTGTAGGTTTCGCAACCTAACATCACTAGAAATACCGTTGAAATTGTGTAAAGTAGATTTTTCTTCATTAGAACGAGACTGTATAAGAGATTGCGGGAATAATGGGCAGTAAGGTTACATTTGATTGTTTTACTGGATTGTCATCAAAATCAAATTGAGTAAACCAAACATTGCGACGGTTATATGCATTGATAATTTGTATTTGTAATTCAGAAGTGCCAAGCCCAAAGAATTTACCAGTTCTTGCAAAGGAAAAATCCATGCGGTGATAAGCGGGAAGGCGCGAAGCATTTACATTTTCTACTACTAAGAGGTTATTTTGATCAACACCGGAATAGGGTTCATCAAAAGCAGCATAACGACCAGTTGCTTGTGTGTAGGCCTGGCCGGTAGCGTACACCCAGGCTCCGGTAAATTTCCATTTTCGGCTTAGATTATAGTTCAGGATGATTTTTACATCATTTCTTCGATCATATTTCGGTGGATAAAAACGCCCGGCTCCATCGGGGTTACCAACCGTGTTATTAAAACCTGGAAATTTTCGCCAAGTGTACCCGAATGTATAGCCAATATATCCATTAAGCCGACCTACACGTTTTTCAAACATTATTTCGGTGCCGTACGCATAGCCTTTCCCAATGCGGAATAATTCAGGGTAGGCCAAACCTGCTGCATCCGGTAAAAATGGATCAAGCTCGAATAAATCTTCCATTGTTCGGTAGTACAACTCGATGTCGAGTCCATAATTCTCAATTGGGACTGTTTTTGCCCCAATAACGAATTGATCTCCATAAGCAGGGTTAATGCCGTCGTCAGAGGTCAGCCATAAGTCGAAGCCTGAGAATGCTTCATTGGTGATTAATGTGAAAAATTGATTATAACGTCCATAGGCTGCCTGCAAAGTGATTCTCTCAGAAGCAAAGAATTCAAGCGATGCTCTAGGTTCTAGCCTCAAATAATCACCATCTGAAAAGTAATTGGCGCGAATCCCGGTAATGAGTTTCCACTGATCTGTAGGACGCCAGGTATCCTGAACATAAAAGCTAGCGTATCGTGCATGAATTCTACTGCTAAAACTATCCTGATTGTCGAACCGATCTTGCAACCTCAGGGTAAAAACACCACCCCAAAATCCTGTTGAAATCTGGTGCTTTTCATTAGGGATATATTCCAGGTCAGACTTCAGTGAGAAATCGTAAATATTATTATCTCTCTCAAATGGAGTGCCGGCAAACTCGAATTCTGGGAAATTAAAGTATCGTGATCCTGTTAAAATGAAGTTTGAAAATAATTTCTCATTAAAAATGTGTGTCCAGTTTCCACTAACTGTTTGATTGCCATAGTTGAGTGTAAATTCGGCATCATCAGCGAAAGGAAATCGAACCTTATCAGCACCGGAATAAAACGCCAGATGGAATTTATCGTTGAGGGAAGCGTCGTAATTTATTTTTCCGTTGAAATCATAAAAATAGAAGAGGGAAGGGATGTTATCGCTGGTTTCCCGTAGTGCTGCGAGTAATGGTTCGAGGGTTGATCGCCGACCGGCTAACATGAAAGATCCATTTTTTATTGGGCCTTCAAAGGCAACTCTCGATGCTAACATTCCAAGTGTTACGCTTCCTGCATATTCGTTTCGATTGCCATCTTTATTGTACACGGATAATACAGAGCCAAGTCTGCCGCCATATTCGGCCGGATAACCACCTTTGTACAATCGTACATCTTTTATGGCATCAGGATTAAATGTGGAGAAAAATCCAAAAAAGTGGCTTGGGTTATAAACCGTAGTTTGGTCGAGCATGATCAGGGTTTGATCTGGACTTCCCCCGCGTATATAAAGTCCGCTTGAAAAATCACTGGCTGATTTTACGCCCGGTAAATATTGAATTGATCGAAAAACGTCGGCTTCAAAAATAGCGGGTAATGCTTTGATTAATTCTGTTTTAACCTGAGCTGTTCCAATACTTTTCAATTCCTGCAGCTCAGCTTCAGACTCTACAATGATTTCTTCACCTTCAACAACGTTTGGTGATAATTCGATATCGAATCGAAGGTTTTCTCCACTCACTAACGTGACCTCTTGAGTGAATAACTCAAAACCAATATATGATGCGGCGATTGTGTATGTACCAGGTTCTACATTTGGTATAGAAAAATACCCAAGTGTATTCGTCGCAGACCCTCTGTTTAGTTCAAGAAGTGCTACGTTTGCACTAATTAACGTTTCCCCTGTATTTGCATCTTTAACGTACCCGGTTATTGTTACCGAGTTTTGAGCTATTGCGAGATTTGAAATCCCTATGGCCAACCCAATTGCCATTAACCATTTATAAATCATTTTCAAATGTTCAAAAAATTCTGCGCTTTAAACGAGCTAACCATAAAAAAGTTCTATGAATTCGATGAAAGTTTGCATTATCAAATTGTTTCAATTTCTGTTGCGTTAAAGAACAAAAATATGAGCTTACTAAAATCATAAATTGAATCAGTATTCAAAATAATGACCAGATTTGCGTATCTTTAAAATCGCTCTTTGAATTATTGGGGATGTTCTGGATTTGACGGGATGAGTAACGCCGCAGGTTGCATGCCGAGTATGTCCAATGGTTCTCGTAAAACATCCATTATGGAAACAAAAATAATTGACAACAATTATTCATACCGCTTAGCAGCATAAACTGCTTCGCCGTTCCTCTGGTTACCGTGCCTATCAGCACCAGACTGAACGCCATACAAGATAGGATAGCGTAGTAAGGTTTTCTGTCTTTAATGCGCGAAACTTTACAGAATAGTCTAAGGTCGCTTGGTTACTAGGCTCGGCTTTAGGCGAATGTTAATTAGTAACTAAGCATGTAGATATTTGCAGGTTTGCCGTTTCGGACCGGGGTTCGACTCCCCGCATCTCCACTAATTCAATGAGTGAAAACAACTATATATGTATACACTGCTAATCTTTAGTGTATTCCAAAAAACTATCATCAAAACAAGACGCTTAAAAAAATGTAACCGAGGTTGAATTATTACACAATAATTTCAAATCTCAGGTCTTTTTATAACATCCTTAAAAACATCCCTAAATAGTACTTAATGGTCATCCAACTGTTCAAAAGGTTGCTTTTTAGCTTCCTTCTCCTCTCAATGTTCGGGCTTTTACTTCCCGAATCGCTCTATGCACAAACCAGAACTACCTTTAGAGTATTAGCAATTTCTGAAGAAGATGGTAATCCGGTAATCGGAGCAAATGTTATTCTTTACTACACAGATACCGGAAATATGTACCGTGCTGGTGCAACCGATGCAGATGGATTGTTCGAGTTTCGAAATATCTTGAGTGGTACCTACAATCTGGTAATAAGCTCGATTGGGTTTGAGTCTATAGAGGAAGAAGTTGTACTTCGCCCTGGCGATACCCGACTGTATCGAATAGAACTAGAAACGGCTACATCAGATTTGGGTGAAGTTATTGTTAGTGGCCAACGCAGTGGAGCAGTACAGCGGGTAGCAGGTAAGCAATCGATTTCTGTAACAGACATTCAAATGATACCGGCGCCTGGTCCGGGTGGTGATTTGAGTGTGTATCTACAAACTCTTCCAGGGGTTGTAACCAGTGGTGACCGTGGTGGGGAATTATTTATTCGGGGTGGTACACCTGCACAAAACCTGATATTGGTGGATAAAATGCAGGTAATTAAACCATTCCACATTTCGAATTTGTTTTCAGCATTCCCGCAATCTGTAATTAGTAATGTTGACTTATATGCCGGGGGATTTGGTGCAGAGTATGAAGGTGCAACGTCTTCAGTTATGGATGTTAGTCTTAGACAAGGTAACATGCGGAAATTCCAAAGCCAGGTGGCTGCGAGTCCCTATATTATATCTGCATTAGCGGAAGGACCTCTTAAACAGGATCAGCAATCATTGCTTGTAATGGGGCGATATAGTGTTATCGAGCAAGCAGGTCCGGAGCTAACTGGTGAGGATGTGCCATTAAAGTTCTCTGACGTTTTAGCTCGATATTCCATCAACTGGGATGGTTTTACGTGTAATTTAACAGCAATGCATACCTATGATAGAGGTAAGATAAATCCCCAGAGAAATGTTCGGTTAGGATGGGAAAATACAGCTATTGGTTCGCGCTGTATTGGTTTTAGCGAGGAACTTAAAAACTCCGTTGATTTCACGATTGGGTGGAGTAATTACAAAAGTACTGAGGTTGGGTTTGATGATTTGGGAAGAACTTCGAATATCAGCATTGGATATTTAAGAATGGACAATACCGGGACAGCTTTTAATTATCCATTTAACTATGGATTGCGTTGGAACTTAAACTTTTATCAGGCAAATCTAGATGAGCCTTTCCCAGAAATTACGGGTAAAGAACAACGATTTGGACTAGGGGCCACGCTTGAAGAATACACATCGGTTTTTAGTGCATATGTGTCTACCGATTTTAAACCTACCCAGACATTAACGATTACTCCGGGTGTTACCACTCAAATTCGACAGGAGAATATCAGCTCAACTTTTGAACCTAGATTAAGAGTTACCTGGTTGCCACTTGGAACAGATAATCAGGAATTAAGTTTTGCAGTTGGTAAATATGCACAGCTCAGAGAAGCAATAACAGATGAGCGAGATGCAGGTACAGTTTTTTATGTATACAAACCGGTTGATGTCGACGACCCAGTGCCAACTTCTGTCCACGCAATTGCAGGATACCGACAAAGAATCGGGAATTCCATTGAGGCTAATATCGAGACATATTACAGACAGAGTAGTAATATTCCGGTAGCAGAATGGACCCGTGAGCCTGGTAACACCATTCGAACAGCTTTTGCTGATGCTGATACTTACGGTTTAGATATTCAACTTGAAGTAAATGCTCAGCCACTTTACTTAACTGTTGGTTACGGTTTGGCAGAAGTAGAATACCGTGCATCAGCAGATGATTTAGTTGCATGGATAGACACGGATGAGTTTGTGTACAACCCAAGCCATGACCGACGCCACCAATTAAACGTATTGGCTAGTTATAAATTTGGTGCTTTTACTGCGAACGCAATTTGGAGATACAGTAGTGGAGCGCCCTACACCAAATTGTATGCCATCGATTTAATTGTACGCGTACCTTATCAAGATCCTGTAGAAAATCAGGGTAAAGCAGTAACCTTATACTCACAGCCATTTGATGGAAGTCTACCTGCATTCCAACGTCTAGACGTTTCAATTGATCGTAAATTCCAGCTTAGTCCGGGACTTGAGCTTGAGACTGAAATAGGAGCAATCAATAGCTATGACATGACCAATGTATTTTACTTTGATGTAAATACCCTGCAGCAAGTAAATGAATTGCCGTTTTTACCATATGCATCTGTAAGCCTGAACATAAATTGATATCACAGAAATTGAATCCATCAAATAGTATGAAATCCATCAAAAATATTATCCTCTGTTCTCTTATTGGGATGTGCGCAATTGCTTGCGAGGATGCCACTATTCAACCATTTGAAGAATCCGATGGTGCATTCACGGTTTATGGGGCAATGAATACAGATTCATTAATAAACTACGTACGAATTAAAGACGCTCAATCACCATTGCTAGCCCCACTTGAAGAAATAGACACGTTTGATGTTATGTTCGAAAATCTCGAAACCGGCGATAGCAAAGTCTTAGATAAAGAAGTTATAGACTTTAATAATACACCCACTTTAAACTTTATCATTGAAGAGGCGCTTACTCCAAGAACTTCATATCGAATTACCATTGAAGGGGATGACGGTGATATCGCTACAAGCGTTGCTACAACTCCGGGAATAACAACGCTCACAATGACACCCGCTATTACAGAAACTTGTGAAGATCAGATTCTAATTGAATTTGATAATGTACAAGACCCAGAGTTTATCCGGTTCGAATTAGGTGTGAGACATAATGGGCAAGGTGTTTTTGCTGAAATCAGATCAGTATCACCTCTTCAAAAAGTAGAAGGAACCAATAAAGTTGCTACAATTTTATCGATACGGAATATGCTTGTTGATGTATTTCCGCCGGGTGATCAATCTATAGTAAATATCCCACCACGTTTCTGGAATCCTACGGTAAATTGCTCCCAGCTAGACGAACAAAATATGGTTATACGCTACACTCACTTTGGACCTGAATGGGAAGTACTAGAAGAACGAACTTTGCCATTTGATGTGCACGATTCAGGTGATATTGAAAACGGATTCGGATTTTTTGGTGCTTTAGATACTGGAGAACTGAGATTTATAACGAATGGAGTGTCAGCCAACTAAGAATGAATAAACCAGGAATTCCGTTTTTACTAATCCTGGCTTTTTTTGGCACAAATTCCACATGTGATCGCGTTATTAATCCATTTGAAGATGAAAATGGAACCTACTCTGTTTACGGTGCCTTAAATGTTGAGGAAGACTCTCACCGAATAAGAGTACGTAATGTAACCATTCCTTTTTTATCAGATAGTTTAAAAGGGTACGAAGATGTTGCGGTTTTTTTCAATTATCCCGATGGACAAACTGTGCAATTAGAAGATACCGTAATTAATTTCAATGGTAATTACACCTACAATTATTTATTGGATGGTTCCCTCGAGCCAGATACTGAATATTCGCTTCGATTAGAATTTGATGATCAAGAAGCAACCAGTATAATTTCAACTCCTGGTATATCAAATGGCGATTCAACTCCGGATCAATCAAATGGATGTGCTCAAACAATTCGAATTTTTATCAACAACATAAAGCAACCGGAGTTTACTCTTGTTGATGTTGGTGTTGAACACGATGGTAAACGAAAATGGGCTTCTGTGGGTGCAGTTGATGAATTTGATCATATCGACGGAACCGATAGAATGGAAGTTGAATTGACCGTAACAAACTTACTGGTTGATATATTTCCACCACCACCAGAGGCTACAATTGGGATACCACCGCGTTTTTGGCGCCCTACAGTAGAATGCGATGAGCTCGATTTGAACACAATGTATTTTAGATACATCCACTTTGGAAAAGAATGGGAAATATTCAGAGATACCGACTTTCTGGAGGATGTTTTTATAGACTCCGGAGATATCGAAAATGGAATTGGGTTTATTGGAGCAATTCGTACTGGTGAATTTTCTTTTAATTTTGTACTTAATTGAGCCCCAAGTAATTACGCTTTGTAATTCTGAGATTGAATTATTATTTACTCAAGGTACAGGAGAGTTTTTATAGTCACTTCTTTACAATTATATTTCGCACTAAATTAGAGGATTATATTTTAGTATAAAGGAATCTAACTCCTATTGTATAGATACTTTTTTAAACTATTCTGGGATACAAAACTTCAACACTAGAAGGATGAAGGCAATCAACATAAGTTTCGCAATTCTATTTTTCGCGATTTTATTTAGCAATGTGCAAGCTCAGGAAATGTCGATTCGGTTTGAGCAAATTACTACCCAGGATGGGCTTTCACAATCAACCATCAACGACATATTGCAAGATAGCCGGGGATTTCTTTGGTTTGCTACTGAGGATGGGCTAAATCGTTATGATGGCTACGAATTTAAAGTATATCGAACAGATCCTTATGATCCATATTCGATTTCAAGTAATCAAATATCCTCGATTTTAGAAGATAAAGATGGAGCAATTTGGGTAGGTACGAAAGGAGGAGGCTTAAATAAATTTGATAGAGAACAAGATCGTTTCCTTCGTTTTGTACATGATAATGCCGATGAATCATCAATTAGCCATAACTATATTACTGCACTTTTTCAGGATCCAATCGGAATAATATTAATAGGAACACAAAGTGGTTTAAATCTATTAAATCCTAAAACCAATGAATTTAGCATTTATAAAGAAGTAGATGATCATGTTCATTTAAGTACAGCCAATATTACCACGCTATTCCTTGATTCGAATTCATTTATTTGGATTGGTACCGCAGATGATGGCTTATACAGCTTTGATCGAAAGACCTTTGAAATTGTTCACTATACCAACGATCCAACAAACTCAAATACCATATCTGATAACTGGATTGTAAGCATTTACGAAGATAAACGGCGTATGCTATGGATTGGAACTCAATCAGGTGGATTAAATCAATTTGATCCTTTACAGCGAGAATTTTCTGCATTTAGGGCAATCCCAGGTGATCGGAATAGTATTTCGAACAATTGGGTGCTTTCCATGTTCGAAGACTCCTACGGAACATTTTGGGTTGGAACCTTAAATGGCCTCAATATTCTTGATCGAGATACCAGGGTATTCACAAACTTTATGGAATTAAATTACCCGGTTAATCTCAGTAATAATTCTATTACATCATTATATGAGGATAGGTCCGGAGTATTTTGGGTTGGTACACAGAATGGTGCGCTTAATAAATTTATTCGATCTTCTTCAGAAAGTTTTACGGTTTACCAAAATGACCCTTCTAATTCGAATTCACTAAGTAATAATAATATTGGTGCCATATTTGAAGACTCTGAAGGTAATGTTTGGGTTGGTACCCAAGGTGGGGGTGTAAATAAACTTTATTCATCAACTCAACAATTTGAAAATTTTGTTCATGATTCTGAAGATCCGGGATCTATTTCAAACGATTTTATCTACGCAATTCACGAAGATCGTTTAGGTGGTGTTTGGATTGGAACTCAGGAAGGTTTAAACCTATATGATGATCAAACCGGAGATTTCATCCACTTTATGCACGACCCGGATGACGTAAATACATTAAGTGGTGATATCATTACTACCATATTTGAAGATAGTAAGGGGATAATTTGGGTCGGAACATTGAATAATGGTCTAAATGCGTATGACCCAAAAACCGGAAATTTTTCTCGATTTACACACTCTGATACGAACCCTAATACCATCAGTCATAACAAAATATGGTCGATGTTTGAAGATGATCGTGGCATTTTCTGGGTTGGTACCCACGGATACGGGCTGAATCGTTATGATCGAGTACGCGGGACTTTTACAAGATTCACAAGTAATCCAAACGATGAAGCTACGATTAGTGATAATTTTGTTAACGTAATTCGACAGGATCCAGATGGTAATTTATGGATTGGTACAATTAATGGGTTGAATAAATTCGACCCGGAAACAGAAACATTTACACGCTACACTACCAACCAAGGCCTTCCAAATAATTTTATATACGGAATTATCATTGATTACAGAGGTCATCTCTGGTTGAGTACAAATAATGGAATTGCCGATTTTGATCCTAAATCTGGTAATATCCGTATCTATGATCGCGGGGATGGATTACCAAGTAATGAGTATAGATTCGGTGCTTTTCATAAAGGTGCTGACGGTACCATGTATTTTGGGGGAATCAATGGTATTGTGGTTTTTAAACCGGATAGTATTCGTGATAACCCGTACATACCTCCAGTTGTGATAACGGACTTTCAGATTTTTAACGAATTTGTTCCCATTTCCTCAGCAGGATCACCCCTTAAAAAATCTATTTCAGAAACGGACGAGATTGTACTTACCTGGAGAGAAAAAGTCTTTTCTTTTGAATTTTCTGCACTGCACTATGCTGCTCCAGAGCAAAACAAGTACATGTATAAAATGGATGGGTTCGACATCGACTGGCAAGAAGTTGGGAACAGACGTTATGTTTCATATACGAATTTGCCACCCGGACAAACCTATATTTTCCGAGTGAGAGCCTCCAATAAAGATGGACTATGGAATGAAGATGGCACTGAGATTAGATTGAAGGTGCTTCCTCCACCATGGAAGACCTGGTGGGCATATGGGCTTTATTTTATAGTTGGGGCAACCGTTTTAGTTGGTTTTATCAATTTCCAAATTGGCAAAGAACGAAAGAAGAAAGAACAGGTTCAGAAATACAACGAAGAACTTGAGGCGTTGGTGAAAGAAAGAACGCTGTTGCTCGAAAACGAAAAAGAGAAAAGTGATAACCTCCTTTATAACATGTTACCAAAAGGAATCGCTGACGAAATCAAAGAAAAAGGGTATGCCTCTCCACGTAGATATGAAGAAGTTAGTGTTTTATTTACAGATTTCGAGAACTTTACCTCAACTGCAGCAACAATGTCTGCAAAGAAATTAGTAGCTGAGGTAAACGAAATATTCGAAGCATTTGATAATATCTGCGAACAATATGGTCTTGAAAAAATTAAAACCATTGGCGATGCTTATATGGCGGTTTCCGGTTTACCGAATGAAGTTGAAGATCATGCCATTAAGTGTGTTCAAGCTGCAAAAGCGATGCAGGATTATGTTTCAGATCGGAACAAAACTGCTGCTGTAAAATGGAAAATGAGAATTGGTATTCACTCAGGCAGCCTTATTGCCGGGGTAGTAGGTAAGAAAAAATTCACGTACGATATCTGGGGTTCAACTGTGATTTTAGCTAGCCGGATGGAGGAAGTAGGTGAAATTGGTAAAATCAATATCTCGGCTACTACCTGCGATTTTGTTCACAATATGTTCGATTGTGAATATCGTGGGAAAGTGAATGTAGAAGGTCAGGGTGATTTAGATATGTATTTTGTAGGAGAAGAAATCAAACAACCTGCCTAAAAACTTAATTTCAGATTAAAAGAAGGTTGAATTCCCAGATCAAATACATGGGTATAAAGGGAGCCCGTGCGATCTCTATTACCGAATGTTGGGAAATTAACCTGGCTGATTTCCGAATACCAGGTATTTTCACGGTCGAATGTATTATACACTGCAAACGACGCATCTAACATTCCTGCATTGATCTTTGTTTTAAAACTCAAAGTGATATCAAATCGTGAGTAGTTTGGTAGCCGTTCTTCAGAAAATCGAGAGTCAGCCAGGTCAACTCTGCTAGGCACTCCGGTTCCGTAAATCCATGATGTAAATAGAGTAAAACCACCTTTTAAATCGATTTCTGCAACCGACGATATTTGATGTCTTCGGTCCCAATCAGCGTAAAAGTATTCACCATTATTAAAAATGAAATCACTCGAATTTTGCTTTCTTGTTTCATTCTTTAATTCTGAAATAGAATAGGTATACCCCGTTGAAATGATAAGGTCTTTGAACCGATTTTTCATCAAAAGCTCTACTCCACGCGAACGGCCTTTATTTTGATAAAACCATGGGACACTAGTGTTTTTAAAAGATACGGATGCAGAACCTGTGTTCAATTCATGGAGACGTAGGTTCTCAAAAAATTTGTAGTATCCTTCAACCTGTATGTAGACTTGAGGATGCACATTATAATAGACCCCGGATGTAAAGTAATTTACTGATGAAGGAGGTTGGTCTTCGTTTGTAAGAATCCAAAAATCATTGCTGTTGATATTATAAATCTGCAATCGATTCATAAATTGATAGTTTCTGCTAAACCCAGAACTAAGCGACAAATCCTCATTCCATTGATAAGAAGCTTTTAGCCGTGGTGATAGTCTTAGGTACTCTCCATTGCTAAAATAATGCAGACGATTTCCAATACTTACTTGAAGCTTTTCAGTAGCGTCAAAGTCAAATTGTTGGAATAAATCCACCAACTGACTTGTTCTTCGGCTTTCAAATGAATTACTTGATACGCCGATTTCAGTGTATCGTACTTCAAAATCAGAGTAAGAAATTCCAAATTCTAGATCACCTTTCTGTAGTTTCTTTGAAATTGTCTGGCGTACATCGAACTGTCGAATTTCATTACTTAGATTCAGGGGTTGAATTATTACAGAATCGATTCTTAGTCCATTATTTGTTTCCCGAATCTCCGGGAACTCAAAGTCATCTTTTCTAAAGCTACTTGAATAAGTTGTGAAACCGATATTTGTGGAAGAGTAAAATTTATCACCTAGCAGAGTGAATATTTGACCATTGATGGTTCCATTATCCCATCTATTTGCTGTGGTATTTTCAGACTGAAATGCTATTTCATCACGAAGATAATCCTGCGAGGCTTCATCACTTCCAAAATAACTACTTAGGATAAATTGTGTTCCTGAAGATGTTTCGAAATAAAATTTGCTGTGTAAATCATAAAAGGAAGCATCTGTATTTAAAATATCGATGTCATTCAGACTTAGTCCGTTTAGTATAAACTCTCTCAGTCGTGGGTCCACACAAGAATCCCGAAAACTTGATAGTGGGCAGGATGTGCTGAGGCGAGGATCAACAGTAAGATCAACAGGACGATTTACATTAAGTCCATATTCAATCATTTTCGCATTATTGAACCAATCAATTTCATCCAGATAAGACCACCTGCCGGATAATAGCCAACTTGATTTACCTTTAATTATGGGACCTTCAATCGTTGATTTTACTGCCGTATTGCTAAGCCCAAAAGAACTATTAAAGTCGTTAATGGAACCGGTTCTGGTAATTAATGATAAGGTGCCACCGAGTGGAGCCTGATATTGTGCCGGTGTAACATCGTAGTAAAAGCCACTTGATTTTAAAACGTCTGAATTCATGGCATCCAACAAGCCAAATAAGTGACTTTGGTTATACACTGTTTGTCCATCAAGCAATACCTGAAATCCATCGGAAGAACTTCCACGAATATTGATGCCATCATTTACAGCAGCGCTCATCGACACTGATGGCAGCATTTGCAGGGATCGAACTGCATTACTTTCACCTAATGGGCTGAATGATCCTATCTTTAGTAATCCATTCAGGACGGTATCATTTGGGGTATAAAAGTTCACGCCCTGTACAATTATTTCTTTACCACTGAAAGGTTTAGGGGTTAAACGAACTGCAAGGTCTTGAATCTCAGAAGCATTACTAAAAGACAAATCAATTTGCTCGTTGGTATATCCAACATAGGTGATTAAAAGTGATAATTCCGGAGATCCGGTTTTAATTGTTGCTTCAAATCGCCCGTTTTTATCAGTATTAATCCCATCGATTAAACCAAACATTCGCCACGATATGGTAGCGAATGGAAGACGTTCGCCGGTATTGGAATCGAGCACATATCCGGAAATCTGAATTACATTTTCTGATGATGGTTCTTCTGATTTGAAAATTAGTGCCTGTAACCTGTTTTCATCTACTTTAATGCCAAGTTTTTTTGTTGCGAGTACTTCTGTGAATCGATCAAACAATGCATCTTCATTGGCCGAAAAACTCACTTTAATATCTGCAACCAGTGCCTCGCGATATAAAAAACGATAGGTAGTTTTTTCTTCAACATCTTTAATGACGTTTAAAACAGATGTGTTTTCATAAACAAATTGTTGGCCAACTAATTCACAAACCAATAGCAACACGAACCCGAAACTGCACAATATTCGTCCAAGCACTTTCATGTACTATTCCATTGAAATAAACTCAAATTCGTTGGTTGATATTTGCCTGAATGTTCCACCAAGTACTAGTCCTAAATCATCGAGTGTTTGATTGATCGAATCCAATCGTAGACTCCCATCTATAGTACTACGATTTTGTAACTGTTCTATGGTGATGGTTACTCCGAAATGTTGATTTAGTTCATAGATTACATCTTCAGGGCTGCTTGAATTGAATACAATCGTATTTGATATCCAATCGGTAAATTCACTTGCAGTAGCACTTTCAAGAAGTTCAATCATACCATTTTCAATGTGTGATGATTGTCCGGGATTGAGCACAATTTCATCATCAGTATCATTCGATGAGAACGAAACACGCCCTTCTTCCAGATAAACAACGGCTTTATTTCCCCATGTGCTGAGATTAAACCTAGTTCCAAGTACAGTAACCGTACCATGTATTCCATTAACACTAAACGGGGATTCAGGATTTGAAACTACATCAAAGTACGCTTCTCCGTTTAATTTATAGGCTCTTGAATCATCCGTAACAATGCGTTCTAACTTCGAATTAGGCCGTAATGTCACTTCTGTACCATCTGTAAGCGTTACAATCTCAATTTGATTACCACTTTCAGCAACAAATTCTAGTTGAGGTTGAAGTGTTATCCAGTAAAAGCCAATAAATGCAGCTATTAGTATCACGGCAGCGGAAGCCCAGGCAAAAGTTGATGATCGGGCAAAGAGTGGAGTAATCTTTGCGGGTTTGTTTATAGTCTCAGATTGAATGTGCGCCCAAAGAGACTCTGTAGTAGAAGAAGAGATTGTCTTTTCTAACTCTTCTTTTTTGAAATCAAGTAATAAGTCAACCAAGGGGTTTTCTATCTCCGCAAAATCAGACCCGGATACAATCGCTGAGCCAATCTGTTTAGCTAGGATTAAATCTGGATCTGAATTAGGGATTTGTTGTTCGGTTGACATGATCTTGGATTAAAATAGCAGGCCGTTTCCAGCCCGCCAATTCAACTTAAGTTTTTAGTTACCTCTTCGGTCATTCGGACGGTCTCTACGTTCGCCGTCGCCTAAAGAGAATCGAATTACTTGTGGTAGCTTGTTAAATCTCATTAGAGCGGTACCATCTTCTTCTAGGTCAATAGTTCCTTCAACTATTGATTCTTCAGGAACACCACCAATGGTTTTATTCATGGTAATGGAGTAGGAAAGTGTACCTGTAACAGCAAATTCTAAAGAACCATGAGCTTCAACGGTATCTTTATTTACTTCGATGTTCTCAAAGGTAATATTGATATTGTAGGAGCGGCTGGCTTCCACAGAATCTCGGGTAATGCCTTCTGCTGATCCGGTTCCGGTATGTTCACCGTTAAGTGAAAGAATTGGGCTGGTTTCATGTATTCCTGATAGTCTGAAGTCATCTGTTTTGGTAAAACTACCGCTTCTAAAAGGGCCATTTTTTTCGCCTGTTTTTGTTCCTGAGTATGCAATTCCTTCAATGTCATCTTTATCCACTCTTGGGAATTCAATAAAAGCTCCATCCAGATCTGTGAAGATTATATCCTGATCTATAACGATTGATTTATAGAAATCACCATTTTCAACTACGCGTGAATAATCTAAACTATGAATACCCGTTTCTGGATCATAGGAATAGGTGTAGTTTCTTTCGCGGCCACGACCGTCGTTACCACGATGATCATCAAGTTTGAATCGTAGATCGCTTTGGCCGTATGTGATCCCGTCTGCACTAACATCAGAAAATGCATCGTATAAACTACTCATCATACCAGACTCATCATCTGCAAGAGAAGAAGTTACAATATGGGCGGCAAGGTCCACATCTTCACTTGAGATGGCTTCTACATCGTTATTAACAGATGAACAAGCACCAAAAGTTACCAATAAGGCTAGTGCCAGAAGTGATAGGTTGTTTAGGTTGCTTTGATTTTTCATTGGGAGTTACCTCGTGTTTGTTTTTAAGGATTTGTTTTGTCTTTCACCCTTAATACACGGCATTTTGAATATACCCCCAATCGATCTTCAAAAAAATTTCAAAATAGATTTTAACGAGGTGTGAGGATTATACTTCGAAACAAATAATGAGGACGAACTATCGAAATCCCTCAAGCTTTCCTCTAAGTTCTTTCAACGCCAATCCCATATGATTCTCAACTGTTTTTACCGATACCCCTAAAACTTCCGCAGCATCTTTGTAAGTGAATTCCTTAATAAAACATAATCGGAAAACATTTTGGCGTTTCTCGGGCATTGATTGAATGGCTGTTTCTATCGCAGTAGCAAGTTCCCTGTTTCTAAGGATTGCATCTGCTTCTTCTGAAGACTCTTTTTCATTCGTTTTGGCATTATCATCGAATTTTGAGTGGTCGCGAATCACATTTAGCATTCGGGTATATGCAATTCTGAAAAGATACGCTCGTAAAGATTTCTGTGGATCAATATTTGATCGCTTTTCCCAGATCATGATAAAAGCTTGTTGAACCAAATCTTCTGCTTGTTGCTCGCTCATTCCTTTTTTTAGAATAAAGTGATAAAGAAAGGCATGGTGTTTATCAAAAAATCGCTTAAAAGCAGTATGATCGCCTGATTTGATAGCCAAAAGTAATTCAGGGTCATCGTAATCCGAATCATTTCTGAGGGCTAATAAAATAAGCAGGTAGAGAGCAAGAAAATTCATACCTAAATATAGGGGCTAATTTTAAACTTGCGTATAATTTTTAGAGGGATTTCCTATGTTTAGCTATGATAATTGTGCAACTGCTATTACTGTTGTTTCTGGTATCACAAGAAGAACCGGAAGTTGAAGTTTATCAAGTCGAATATTCGGGATATGTGGAAATATGGGCACGAAATCCACATATATATCCTGTTACAATTGAGTTGACCGCAGAGCTTGAGAATCTCAATACAGATAAATTAATCCCGCTTACTGAGGTGATTTCTGCCAATGGAAATCAAAAATTAGTTCGATTAGATCCAAAAGATCGAACAAAAGCATGGAATTTTGATACTCGTTTTGCAGCCTATAAAGGGGATGTTTTTGCTCGACATGAAGACGATTTCGCGTATCAGTTTCCATATCGAATAGGAAGTTCCCATTACATTTCACAAGCCTACCATGGCGATTTTTCTCATCAGGGAAATATCGCATACTCCATTGATTTTACAATGCATGAGGGTACGAATGTGTATGCTGCACGAGATGGGATAGTAATTGAAGTAGTTCAACGGTTTGATGAAGGCGATGATGACCCATCTTATGTTGATAAAGCTAATTTTGTCACTATCCTTCATGAAGATGGTACGATGGCTGATTATTCTCATTTACAATACAATGGCGCCAGAGTAACGGTAGGAGATAAAGTGAAAATGGGCCAATTTTTAGGTTTTTCCGGTGCTACTGGTTTTGTAACCGGACCACATCTTCATTTCGGGGTAAAGCGCACGGTAATTGGTGGTAAATACGAAACAATTCCTACAAAATTTGCCACACCAAATGGGCCGGTAACTCCCGAGGAAGGGAGGAGTTACACAGCTTATTAATTATTTTTTGGTCGGCTTTATTTCCAGTTCTTTTAAGGCCAAACCTTCCATTACGGTGTCGTAATTGGATATATCTTTTGGAAGGATAATGTCGTTTTCCTCGCGTGCTAAACCTCTCAGTTTTCCAAGATATTTTTCGGCAAGCCTTAAGCGCATTGCCTCTGTACCCATAGGTTGGGTGAGTGCCTCTGCAACTCGTTCAATCGAAATGGCAGTTGCTTCAGCTAAAGCTTCAATTTCTTGCGCAAGGCCTTCAGCTTCGTTAATTCGGCTTTGCATCTCTGCTTCCGAAATGTTGATTATCTCGGCACGGATACCTTCTGCATCATTCACTTTTGAGCCTTTAACACCTTCTGAACGCGCTATAACTGCACGGCGATCTCGTTCAGCAGTCATTTGACGTTCCATAGCTTTCTGAACCGTTCTGGGTGGGATAATGTTTTTTATTTCATATCTATGAACTTTCATTCCCCACGGCATCTCCATTTCAGCAAGCACTTTTACTACTTCTTTACTCATAAAAGCACGCTCTTCGAAGGTCTCATCCAAATCCATTAAACCAATAACAGAACGAGTGGTTGTTTGTGATAATTGAATAGCAGCATTACGATAATTCGTAACCCCATAACTCGCATTTACAGGATCCGTTACACTTAGGTAGATTACGCCATCAACTTCAACTTTAACGTTGTCTTTCGTGAAGCACTCCTGAGGCTCTACTTCAATCGTTTCTTCCCGTAAATCTTGCTTATAAACTACCTTATCAACAAAGGGGATAAGAGCATGAAACCCCGGTCCTAAGGTCTTTTTGTAGTTTCCAAGGCGTTCAACGATGTAGGCAAACTGATTTGGAACAAGTCGGAACGACATGATCACCTTAAATAATAGGAAAACCATGAAGGCCATTACCAGCCCAAAACTTACGGTATCGATAATTTCTAGAAATGACATACTAATTGCCTCCCTTGTCTTTGGTGTGATCACTTACTTTACTAACCCCTTCGAAAAAGGTCTTCAAATTAGCAGTCTCGGTTGGTAAAACAGATACATTGGAGTTTTGAATAATTTTGCCAAACTCATCAATATATTGTTCCACTAGTTTAGTTTTAACAGCAAGTTCGCCACCGGGGTGCTGCATAGCCTCAGCAATTCTTTTAATGCCATTTGCCGTTGCATCAGCAACCAATTCAATTTCTTTGGCTTTACCATGAGCTTCGTTAATTCGCTTTTGGCGATTTGCTTCAGATACTAAAACCTGACTGCTTTGCTCACCTTCAGATTCGTTAATTCTTGCCTGCCGAAAACCTTCTGAATGGGTGATTTCAGCCCGCTTTTCACGCTCGGCT
This sequence comes from Balneolaceae bacterium, assembly GCA_965249965.1. GTDB lineage: Bacteria > Bacteroidota > Rhodothermia > Balneolales > Balneolaceae > HXMU1420-13. The sequence continues at coordinate 2,987,566 of OZ252262.1, read as the reverse complement.
TCCATCTGTTTTTCCATGGTGTCTACAATTTCATTAGAAGGGCGGATATTCTTGATTTCGTATCTCAATACTTTAATTCCCCATGGTTCTGCAGCTTTATCAATTTCACGAACGATATTTTCATTCATTTTTTCGCGCTCACTAAAGGTATCATCTAACGTGATTTTACCAACTTCAGATCTCATCGTAGTTTGTGCAAGATTTACAGCTGCCGCTTGATAGTTTGAAATTCCGTAACTGGCTTTATAGGCATCCATCACTTTAATGTATACCAAACCATCAACAGCCACTTCGATATTATCTTTGGTGATGCAAGTCTGGCTAGGCACATCTAAAACTTGTTCACGCATTTCTCGACGATATGCAGGGCGGTCGACAAAAGGAACTAAAAAATGAAATCCAGGCGAGAGATTTTTCTTGAATTTCCCAAGTCTCTCTTGGATAACCTGTTCTCTAAACTCAACAATTATAAAGAGTTTAGTAAAAATAAAATACGTCAGTACAATACTGAGTAGTGTAAATGTCCAAAACATTAATGACTCCCTAAATTATTCTTTTAAGCGTTGTTTTTGATTCGGATCTTGAATTCGATTCACCGGTTCTACAATCCAAGTGGTATTGTCTCTGTATTTTATACGAACTTGTGAGCCGGCAGGGATATCTCCATCTAAAGTTCTTGCTTGCCAGGAAATTCCCTGATATCTAATTCTGCCCTCATTATTTTCGTCGTTGATGTCTTCAACTACATCCACAATTTGATCCATCGCTTCGTAGTCTTCATCAGCTACTTTGAATGTGGCTTCTCCACCAAAATATTTCTTGATAAAGGGTAAGGCACCAACAGTTAGAACTACCGACGTAAGAAACCATGCCAAAGTTGCAGTAACGGGATCGGATAGCATTCCAAGAAAACGAAGTACCCCAATCAGAAGTCCACTGAATCCTAAAATTAAGGCCATACCACTCGGTAGAACCGTTTCAAGGATCATTAAAATGATGCCGCCAATTAAAAAAATCCACGTAAGCGTTTCGCCATCCATAAGCTTACAATTTGTTTTTATTGTTATATAGTAGATACAAAATGGAGCGTTAAAAATCCTGATTTGTTGGCATTATATTTGCCAAATTATAGCCATGTCAGAATCAGATAAAAAAGAGAATAGAGGCATTGCATCGCTGTGGCAAACCCTGGTTAAAATATTTGCTTTAAGTAAGCCGTATAGAACTCGGTTTTACATTGCAACAGCACTGGTTTTAGTTGCTTCAGGAGTTTGGTTATCAGTTCCATTAGGACTTCGGGAACTTTTGGATGCCGTGTTTGAGCAAGGAAACGATCGACTTTTAAATATTCTCGCGCTTGGACTCTTTGCCTTATTTATACTGCAGGCATCCTTTTCATTTGCAGGTAATTACCATCTTGAATGGGTTGGCGAACGGGTTGTTACCGACTTGCGTAAAAAGGTTTATGAGCACCTTCATCGATTAGGTTTTCGATTTTTTGCCGAACGCAGACTCGGTGAAATTACATCTAGATTAACCAACGATGTTGGATCCATTCGAACTGCCCTAACAGATTCTCTTCCACAACTACTTACAATTTCTTTTTCTCTAATTGGGTCCATCACATTGATGGTAATTCTAAATTGGCGTTTGAGTGCTGTAATATTTGCAACAGTTCCGGTTGTGACTATTGCAACTAGATATTTCGGGCAGAAGATCAGAAAGCTTTCAAGAAGTATTCAGGATGAACTTGCAGATTCCACGGCAGTCGCAGAAGATGCATTAGGAGCCGTTCGATTGGTAAAAGCTTTTGTACGAGAGAAATACGAAGTAGAGAGATATACCTCTGCAATCGAAAAATTATTTAAAACAGCTCGGCGAAAAGTAGTCATCACCCAATTATTTTGGGCTGGGGTGGGAACTATGTTTTTAAGTACACTTGTAATCATTTTTTGGTACGGTGGCAAAGAGGTTTTAGCAGATCGCCTTACAGCCGGAGACTTGGTAGCTTTTATTATTTATGCGTTAAATATTTCCAGATCAATTAGCCAAACATCTCGATTGTATACAGCAGTAAATACGGCTGCAGGTGCTTCAGAACGTATTTTCGAATTACTGGATGAAATTCCTGAAATCGAAGATGCCGAACAAGCGATTGAGTTAGATTCCATCGAAGGTAACATTTCCATTCAGGATTTAACCTTTGCGTATGAGGACGACAGAACCATCTTAAAATCTTTGAATATTGAGGTCGAGGCAGGGCAAACCATAGCATTGGTTGGTCCAAGTGGAGCAGGAAAGACAACGTTGTTAAACCTGATCCCTAGATTTTATGATCCCCAGAATGGTGCAATTTTAGTTGATGGAAAAGATATTCGTGAAGTGAAATATAAATCCTTAAGAAACCATATTTCCATAGTTCCTCAGGAGGTACATTTATTTAGCACCAGCATTAAAGAGAATATCAGATATGGTAGACTGGATGCTACCGATGAAGAAATAATTGCTGCCGCAAAGGATGCCAATGCACATGATTTCATTTATGATATTCCAGAAAAATACAATGCTATGATTGGCGAAAAAGGGGTTAAGCTTTCAGGCGGGCAGCGGCAACGTTTAGCTATTGCTCGAGCGATTTTAAAAAACCCTGAAATTTTGTTGTTAGACGAAGCAACCTCATCTCTAGATTCAGAATCTGAGGCACAAGTTCAGGAAGCGCTGTATCGCTTAATGGAAGGAAGGACAACATTCGTAATAGCACACAGACTTTCCACTGTTCAACATGCTGATCGGATATTGGTGCTGGATAATGGGGAGATCGTAGAAGAAGGTACGCATCAAGATTTGGTAGCCTTGGGCGGGCTTTATAATCATTTATATGCACTTCAATTCAGAGATCTGGATCCGGTTTAATTTTCTGCGAAGTACGCTCCAATTACTTCACTATAATTCATGTTGTCGAGAAGATTTCTACTGTCTAATTCCTGCAAAAAACTAACCGGGATATTGTTGTTATAAAATGCGATTAGCCCAGAGTAGGAATAAGGATATAAGTATCCTGTTTCCTGCATTTGTTGTAGATAATCTATTGAGACATTTGAACTATAGAGTCCAATTATTGCTGAATAACTGAAATCATCAATTAAGTCAGCTTCTCGCATCTGTTCAAGATAGCTGATTGTAACGTTGCTGCTATACAACCCAATTATGGCAGAATAGCTAAAATCATCTAAAAACCCGGCTTGTTTCATATCCTGGAGATAACTGGTAGTAACATTGCTGTTATATAATCCAATAATAGCAGAGTAGCTGAAATCATTCAAAAAACCGGCTTCTTGCATATCCTGTAAATAATTCGTGGAAACATTCGAACTATACAAACCGATAATAGCAGAGTAACTGAAATCATCCAAAAAGCCTGCATTATCCATTTGAGTTAAATAACTGATGGGCACACCGCTGGTATATAACCCAATAATTGCGGAGTAACTGAAATCATTAATTAAACCAGCACCTTCTAAATCTTTTAGATATTGTATTGGAACACCACTATTGTAGAATGCCTGTATTGCATTGCCGGAAAACATGTTCAGATTCTGTTGATTAAATTCTTCCAGATAATCTAAATAGCCACCTTCAAAATTCTGGTACTCAGTGGATGGAGCAACTGGTGCTACAGGGGCAACTGGTGTAGGAGGAAGAGGTGGTAAGATATTATTTTCAAAGGTTGTTACGGAACCGGAATTATCCGTGCTAAAAGGAAAAAAGAAGGATGGACCACCTATCAATGACCACATCGCTAAGGCGCCAACAATTACGCCAACTGCTATTACATTTCGTTTAAAGGTCGGTTTGTTTTCAATTTCTGGTTCAAAATTTTCTTGATGAGATTCTTCACCAGCTTTCTCTTCAAGATATTCGTCGAGATCAAACTCCTTAGTATGTGTAGATTCTTTGAAGCGCGTATTTTTCATGTCAATTATCCTCAAAAAGTTGAACGATCTCGTTTGCGTCTAACCGTTCTAATAATCCCGCCTGATTCAATTGAGAAAGAAAACTAATTGGAATACCGGCTTGTTGTAATAGTTCGATTGACTCGCTATCAAATTGCGAGATATTTAATTCTGATAACTCTCGGGAATATTGTTCAATACTTGAGACCTCAGAAACACTGGTTCCAGAAACGATATCAATTTCGGAGAAATCAATATTTGAAAGAGCTTCAAGTGCAGCTTCACCTGCAAGAACTTCCAGACCTTCAAGCCCCTCCAATCCTTCTAATGCTTCTAAGCTTTCAAGTCCTTCCAGACCTTGGAGACCTTCCAATCCTTCTAATGCAGCAAATGCTGCTTCCATAGCCAATGCAATGGATTCTTCTGTCAAACGCTCAAGTTCTTCAGAATTTGCTAGAGCAACCGCGCTTTGCTCGAGCTGTGCTAGCCGCTCGTTTGCGATAATTGTAGGAGCCTCGGAATTTGTGGGTGGTAATAAGATGACACTTTCATTTTCAGGCGTCTCAAACACTACAATTTCAGGTTCAGATGAGCCAAAAATACCTGCAACTGCCTCTCTTGGACTCCAATCATAGTACCATAAGACACTAGCAAGTCCGGCGATAACTATCAGTGATAAATTTCTTAAAAAGTTTGATGATTTCTTTGCTTTTGGTTCTGCCTTCGGCGCCTGAAACGTTTCTTCAGAAGACTTCTCTTCCAAATAACTATCAAGGTCGAAATTCGAATCTTGTTTTGAAGATTTATTTCTTAAAGCCATGTCATTCTCCGTCAATTCGGTAAGCATTAATTACGGATGTTGAACTCATATTGTCCAGTAGTCCCAAGTCTCTCAGGTTTTCGATAAAACTTACAGGAACCTGATTATTGTATAGGTTCGATATTGAGGTACTCCCAAAATTGTCCAGAAGTCCGCGGTCGTTTAGAGCAGCAACGTAAGCAACAGGAACCTGATTCTGAAAAAGTCTTGTTATTCCACTTCCACCAAACTCATCGGATAATCCACTGCTCCCGAACTGTGCAATGTATTCTAGTGGAACTCGATTTTGATATAAACTAGAGATTGAAGATCCACCGAAATTATCTAACATCCCCGCATTTCTAATGCCATTTATATACTCAAAATCCACATTATTTTGATAAAAGGTGGTAATGGAAGATCCGCCAAAGTTATCCATCAAACCTGCATTTTGAAGGTTATTGATGTATTCGACGGGTACATTATTGGTGTACATAGTTGTGATCGATGAGCCTCCGAAATTGTCAAGAGCACCGGATTCACCTAAAGCAGTGATATATTCAACTGGTACATTATTTCTGTACATAGTCTCTAACGATGAACTTCCAAAATTATCCAGATAGCCTGCATCATTTAGCTGAGATAAATAATCTGTAAATGACATGGATAGCGCATCAGAAGATGGAGAAGGAGAGGGTGATGGGGATGGAGATTCCGATGGTGAATTGCTTCCAGTACTAAACTCAGTGAATTCAAAATCTGAGTCATTAAATTCAAACGTAGGGAAAGCTGCTTCCGATTCATCAGCAACAACTACAGGTTCGTCTACTTCGATTCCTAAAACAACGGCATCATTTCCCATGATAGAAACAATTGCATTTCTTGGACTCCAATCGTAATACCAAAAGAATGCAAAAACGGCTAACATGCTTATTACAATAAAATTTCTAGAAAACGAACCTTGAGCTTTGGGAGGTTTTTCATCGGGAGCAGCTTCAAATTCAACGTCTTCTGCTTTTTCTTCCAGATAAGAATCAAGATCGAAGTCTTTAGGATTGTTTTTTGATTTTTGACGTGCCATTTCTAATTCTGATTTTTATATAGTTCTACAACATCAATGAAGTTTAGACTGTTATACAAACCGGTTTCTTTTAATTCATCGAGAAATTCTACAGTTACACCGTTTTTGTAATATTCAGTGATGTATACAAAAGATAATTCATCTAAATACCCTGCCTGATCTAATACCTCTAAATATTCAAAAGAGACCTCATTTTTGTAAAATTCACCGATTTCAACAAATGAGAGTCTTTCCAGATATCCTCGTTGCTCAAGCTGAGCCAAATAGTCGAATGGAATGTTTTTTTTATAAAACTCACCTATTTCAACAAAAGATAAATCTTCTAAATAACCGCGCTGATCAAGTTCAGTAAGATAATTTATAGGAACACCAGCACTGTATAGCTGGCGAGCTTCAAAAGCTGAAATCTTTGCATCTAATATGCCTAAACTTTGTAATTCTTGTAGATATTCTATGGCTGAACCTAACTCATTGGCATTTGTATTGGTCGAAAATTCTGGGATATCTATGTCTATTTCGGGAATATCGATATTAATAGGAGGGATGTTCACGACAACAGGTTCTGAATTTGCCTCAGAATTACCAAAGCCGAAAAATGATGCCCAGTCAGTATTTTGAGTAAGATTGAAAGACCAAACAACCGCAGATACAAGTGCAATCAATAAAAGGGCTCGATTGAGAAAATTATTGTTTTTTGGTGCTTCATCATAAAGTTCGTCATCAGCTTCATGAGTTCCTTTTTTTTCGAGGTAATCATCCAAATCGAAATTCGGATCAGAACTTGAGGAGCGTTGCTTTGATTTTTGACCTGCCATAAAGAGTTGGGAATAATTTTTAAACTGAGACGAACTGAGCAGGACTTTTGTTTCAAATTCATTGTTCAACGAGACCAATGAAAATTATTCTCACATCTAACTTTATAGAATATTTCTTACACTCTTAAAATCCTAAGTATATCAGGAATAATTCTCACTCATTTTAGAATAATTCTCTGGATTCTTGAATTACAACGAAATAAATACAAAAAAATAGTTATGAAGAATTTGGGACTCGGTCTTCTGGGAATAATCATTATTGGTTCTGGTAGCATCTTTGCACAGTCGCCGTTAATCGATCCGATCATTGAATCAAAAGTTGATTCAGTATTGGAATTAATGACACTGGACGAAAAAATTGGGCAGCTTAATCAGCACAACGGGAGTTGGGATTTAACGGGTCCTATTCCTGAGGACAACGATTATGTAGCTCAAAGAGCGCAGTTATTAAAAAACGGTGGAGTTGGTTCTCTACTGAATGTAGCCGGAGCAGAGGCAACCTATGAGGCTCAAAAACTGGTTATGGAAAACAGCAGACTTGGCATTCCTCTTATTTTTGGATTAGATGTAATTCATGGCTATAAAACAATATTCCCAATCCCTTTAGCAGAATCTAATAGTTGGGATTTAGAAGCCATTGAAAAAGCCACAAGAGTTGCGGCAATTGAAGCTACAGCAGCAGGAGTAAATTGGACTTTTGGTCCAATGGTTGATGTAGGCAGAGACCCAAGGTGGGGCAGAATTATGGAAGGAGCTGGTGAAGATCCTTATTTGGTGTCGAAGGTTTCACTGGCAAGAATGCGTGGTTTTCAAACAGATGACTTGTCTTCTCATAATTCGATGATGGCTACAGCGAAACATCTTGCCGGCTACGCTTTTTCGGAATCTGGGCGGGATTACAATACCGTAGATTTCGGACGAAACACTCTGCTGAATATCGTGCTCCCACCATTCGAAGCATTAACGAAAGCAGGAGTGGGTAGTGTAATGAATTCTTTTAATGACTTAAATGGAATTCCGGCAAACGGCGATCACTATCTCCAGCGAACGATTTTAAAAGAAAACTGGGATTTTCAAGGCTTTATCATCTCTGATTGGGGTTCCATTCGACAAATGATAAATCACGGATATTCAAAAGACCTTAAACAGGCAGCCTATCATTCAATAACAAGTGGAAATGATATGGATATGGAGTCGGAAGCCTATCAAAGACATCTAAAAGACTTAATAGAAGAAGGAGAAGTAGATGTTGACCTTGTTGATGAAGCAGTTCGCAGAATTCTTAGAATGAAATTTCAACTTGGTCTCTTTGATGATCCATACAAATATTCTGATTTGGATCGTGAAGCAAGTGCTATGTATACCGACGAACATCTTGCGATTGCACGAGATGTTGCTAAACGTTCAATAGTTTTAATGAACAATGAAAATGATCTGCTTCCCTTATCAAAAAGCGCATCAAAAATTGCAGTGGTTGGACATCTTGCAGCGGATAAAGATACCCCAATCGGTAACTGGAGAGCACGGGCAGAGTGGGATTCTGCGGTTTCATTATTGGAAGGAATCCAAAATGCAGTTGGCTCGAATGTTGAAGTGACCTACGATGAAGGGTACACCATGTCGGAAGATAATGGGAACTTTGCACGTGGCCTGGTATACCCGGAAGACGATGGTTCTGGATTCGCTAGCGCAGTAGAAAATGCAAAAAATGCAGATGTAGTAATTATGGCTGTAGGTGAAAAAGCCCTCCAATCGGGCGAAGGCAGAAGCTTGAGTAATCCTTCGTTAATTGGTCGTCAGTTAGAGTTGTTTCATCAACTAAAAGAAGTAAATGAAAATATTGTGGTAGTATTGATGGCTGGTCGCCCAATCATCGAGCCAGGTTTATATGAAAATGCACATACTCTTTTAAATACTGGTCATTTAGGCTCGGAAGCAGGTAATGCAATTGCAGAGGTTCTTTTTGGAGATTATAACCCCGGTGGCAAGCTAACAATGACTATTCCACGTGCTGTTGGACAAATCCCAATCTACTATAATTTTAGAAATCCAGGTCGACCAGCGCCAGGACCTGGTGATGCAGGCTCGGTCTTCTGGAGTCATTTCAATGATATCGATAATAGTCCGCAATATGTATTTGGGCATGGATTAAGCTATTCAACATTTGAATACTCCGATGTAGAAATCAGCGCAGAATCAATGGCAATGGGTGAAACAGTGGAAGTTTCTGTTGAGGTAACCAATACAAGCGAAATTGCAGGAGAGGAAGTGGTGCAATTCTACATCAGAGATCATTTTGCAAGTGCAATGAGACCTATGAAAGAACTAAAGGGCTTTGAAAAAGTGATGATCGACGCTGGTGAGACCAAAACCATCACTTTTGAAATTAATTGGGAAACGTTGGCTTTCTATGGTGCCGATGAAACATTTAAAGCAGAAACCGGGATGTTCGATTTCATGATTGGCCCGAATTCTCGCGACGTACAAATTATTGAATTTGAATTAACCAGATAACAAATTCACATTTATCACAAATAAGGCCTCCGGCAGAAACCGGAGGCTTTTCTTTTTATTCTCTGTTGGAATTTCCCTGATAGATAAGTTCTGCAAGATCAACGATGCGCAGGAACTCTGAACGATACCCTTTATGATCATTTTGAATGCCTCTTTGTGCTAACTCTTTTACCAGTTCAAATGTAGCTTCTCCTTTATGTTCAGAATCACGAAGAATCATTCCAAAAGATGCTAAAGCTGCAGAAAATGAAAGGTCGGGACTCATTTCAAGATCTGATCCAGGCAGACCTATAATCTCAGAGATCAAGGTACTTTGATCTTCTGAAGGGTGTTTATATCGAAACTTAACCGTCATCAACTCATTAGAATCTGCATTCGGATTTGGTTGTACCTGTTGATATTTCAACGGATCGACATCCAACGAGTTGGTGTCAAATTCTACACCAACTGGAACAACTTCGTAAAGAGCAGTAACGGTATGTCCCGAACCAAGCTCACCTGCATCTTTAGTGTCATCATTGAATTCATGATGTTCTAGGAGTCGGTTTTCATACCCGATTAATCGATATGCCTGCACTTGATTGGGGTTAAACTCAATTTGAATCTTAACATCCTTTGCAATGGTATGAAGTGTGCCACCCATTTCAGAAACCAGCACTTTTTTTGCTTCAAGCAGATTGTCGATGTAATTGTAATTGCCATTTCCATGATTGGCAATCTTCTCCATTTTCGAGTCTTTTAAATTACCTGACCCAAAACCAAGTACCGACAGAAAAATACCATCATTTCGCTTCTCCTCGATTAATTCAACGAGAGCATCGTCGTTGGATACACCCACATTAAAATCGCCATCGGTAGCTAAAATCACTCGGTTATTAGCATTTGACCTATAATATTTTTTTGCAGTTTCATAGGCTAGCTGAATTCCTGCAGCTCCTGCTGTAGAACCGCCCGCGTTCAAGTTATCAATAGCCTGGAAAATCTTTTCTTTATCAAAACCGGAAGTTGGGGGTAGAACCAATCCGGAGGAACCTGCATAAACAACAATGGATACATAATCTTCTTCACCCAATTCATTTACAAGAAGTCTGAACCCTTTTTTTAACAGAGGTAATTTATCCGGTGAATTCATAGATCCCGAAACATCCAGCAAGAAGACCAGATTATTCGGGAGCATTTCCGAACGGTCAATTTCTTCCCCTTTTATTCCAATTTTAACTAGTTGGTGATTTTGATTCCAGGGAGCTGAAGCCACTTCTGTGTTGATAGAAAATGGATGATTTCCCGTTGGTTTTGGGTAATCGTAGTTGAAGTAATTAATGAACTCTTCAATTCTTACTGCATCTGAAGGTGGCAATGAGCCTTCCATAATTATTCGACGAACATTCGAATAGGAAGCACCATCCACATCTATTGAAAAAGTAGAAAGCGGATTAGACTGAACAACCTGAAATCCATTTTCAGTAATAACTTCATACTCTTCGGTATTAGGCCTAAAGTGAGTAACTATACCTCTTAATTGAATAGAGTGCGTACCTATAGGCGGAGATTGAACATCAACAACTTTATAGCCTAGAGCATCTTGTTCTCGTTGAATTCCATATCCTGTCAATACAACTTCCTCGAGTTCTGATACGGCTGCCGTTAATTGAATCTCATGGTTTTTGCTACCCGATTCCGGTATCACAAACTGTTGTTCAACCGCATTAAATCCAATAAACGTAAATCGAACCGTATAACTACCCGGTTCTACTTGTATGGAAAACTTTCCATCAATATCCGTTGCAGTACCAATATTCAATTCATCGATAAAGATATTTACACCGGGCAGGGTTTCCCGAGAATCAGCATCAATAACAACCCCGGAAAATTCAACCTTAGACATTGGATTTGGGGGCTTTTCCTGAATGTTAAGGGTTAAAAGTAAAATTAATAGTAGAGCAAACGATTTCATTAAGCACCTCTCTTTTTTTAATTAAGTGTGTAGCTCATTGTAATCGATTGAAATTCAATGAGGTATCACATTAGTATGCGAATAGACGAATCGAGAGGTGACTTAGTTTTAGATTACCAGGGTAGATTCCCTAAATCTACATTCCCACCGGTTATAATGATGCCCACTTTTTTATTCTTAACATTCACTTTTCCTTCAAAAATTGCAGCTACCGGTACCGCACATGACGGTTCGATGATAATATTCATTCGTTCCCAGATAAATCGCATAGCTTCAATAATCGAAGCCTCACTTACCGTAACAATGTCATCTACATTTTTTTGGATGATTTGAAAAGGTAAACTACCCAACGAAGTGCGTAATCCATCGGCAATGGTATCTATGCGAAGAACAGGTTCCAGTTTCCCAGATTTAAAAGACCGATACGCATCATCCGCCCATTCGGGCTCAGTGCCCACTACTTTTATTTCTGGGCTTAAAGCTTTTGCAGCTACAGAACACCCGCTGAGCAGTCCACCACCACCCACAGGTGTTAGTAATACATCCAAATCGGGGTAATCTGTTAACAGTTCGAGCGCAGTTGTACCCTGACCACAAATTACCGGTGCATGATTGTATGGATGGATAAAAGTAGCACCGGTCTTCTCAACAACTTGTTCAAGGGTGGTTTCTCTAGCTTCCAGCGTAGGTTCACATAATGTGATTTCCGCGCCGTATCCTTTTACAGCATCAACTTTAACTTTGGTGGAGTTAGAGGGCATCACAATATGGGCTTGTATTCCTCTTAACTTTGCTGAAAAAGCAATGGCCTGAGCATGATTGCCTGACGAATGTGTAGCCACTCCTTGAGCAGCATTTTCATTATTTAACGTGAAAACTGTATTACAGGCGCCTCTAAACTTAAAGGCCCCAACTTTTTGGAAATTCTCGCACTTAAAAAATAGTTGAGCTTGTGCACGTTCATTAACAATGTTGGAGGTTAGCACAGGAGTTCGATGTGCATACGGTTTAATTACCGATGCAGCTTGTTTAATATCGGAGAACTCAGGTATTGAAGAGGTGGCTAGCATAGATGAAAGTGGTTAAAATGGATGGCCCCAAAAGGGATAGTGATGTTTGGGGTGTAAAAGTTAGAAAACGAAAAGCTAACACCCGATAAAATGTCATATTTTTTTGAAAATCTTAGGAGACGGAATTGAATTTAAAATCATTTACACTATTAATCATTTGTTTTTGTTGGGCTAATGTTGGATTTGCTCAAATCTCACTAACAAAAATTGATGAGCCCATCATATTAGATGGAATTGTTGATGAAGCCGTTTGGGATGGCATTGATGCCCTGCCTGTGGTACAATACGAGCCGATTTTTATGGGTGAGATGAAAGAAGAATCGATCTTTAAAGTAGCCTACGATGAGAACTTCATTTATGTAGCAGGGAAACTATACACCTCAGATTCTGAATCGATCACAACCAATTCACTTACCCGAGATCAATATAATAGCGATGATGTATTTGCGATCGTACTCGACCCATTCAATGATAATGAGAATGGACTTTGGTTTTTTACAACTCCTGCAGGTGTCCGCGTAGATATTGCTGTCTCAAATGACATGAACTTTGGTGGGGGCGGAGGTGCCATGAACCCAAGTTGGAATACCTTTTGGGATGTAGCAACCACCCAGGATGAAAATGGATGGTACGCAGAAATGAGAATTCCTTTTTCAAGCATTGGATTTCAGGATAATAACGGAATTGCAGAAATGGGGATGATTGTATATCGATGGATTGCCTCGGCAAATGAACGCCATATTTACCCTGCGATTCCACCAAACTGGAATATGGGTAATGCCAAACCATCACAAGCACAGGATATCATTTTAGAGGGTGTAGAAAGTAAAAAACCACTGTATTTCACCCCTTACGCAATCACCGGACAAACGCTTTCTAATGATTTAAACGACGCCGAGACCGAATACATAGAGAATTCTGAATTTGAGAGGGAAATTGGTTTTGATGTGAAATATAATCTCACGAGCAATTTAACTCTTGATGTCACTTTAAATACAGATTTTGCTCAGGTTGAAGCAGATGATCAGCAACTGAACCTGTCACGGTTTTCTTTGTTTTTCCCTGAAAAACGACAGTTTTTCCAGGAACGAGCCGGATTGTATAATGTAGCCTACGGCAGAAACCGTCTTTTTTACAGCAGAAGAATTGGATTGGATGACGATGGAAATCCCGTTCGAATTTTAGGTGGAGCCAGAATGACGGGCAGAGTTGGGAATTGGGACGTGGGCTTCATCAATATGCAAACTGCAGAATCAGACAACATAAGCTCAGAAAATTTTGGCGTGTTACGTCTTCAACGGAAAACGATCAATGATCTTTCGAATTTCGGGACTATGTTTACCAGTCGCTTAAGTGCAGATGGAAACTACAATTATGTGTACGGATTTGATTCAGAGACCAACTTAACTGGTGATTTGTTTCTCGAAATCATGGGCAGCCAGACGCTGGACAGCGAACTTTCCTCAGATATCAGGACTGATTTTGCAACAACCACCTCTTTTAGAGCTGCTTTAACCCTGCAAAAATCCATTGGTTTTAATTACCGATTGGTGGTAAACAGAACAGGGGAGAATTTCGACCCGGGCATTGGCTTTGTTCGCCGTACCGGAAATACTGATTCTTTTTCTCGACTAGCTTATGGATGGTTTGCACCAACTTCATCCATCGTAAATCGTTACAATGTGGATTTTGTATTGTACACGCAATCACAAAATGATACCTACGAATTACTCGGGCGCTCAATTTGGGGCGGATGGAACGTTCGGTTTAAACAATTAGGCGAGTTCGAAGCTGAGATTCGTTATGGAAAAGAAATTCTTCAGGATGACGAAGACTTTGATTTGTTAGGCAAAATTCTGATACCTACCGGAGAATATGATACCTACGAAGCGAGTCTGAATTATCAAACGAATGAAGGGAATAAAGTACAGGCAGGTTTCGGGTTCGAATATGGTGGGCTGTATGATGGAACAAGCTACAGTATCGATTTTTCTCCACGCTGGATCGTGAATTCAAATTTAGAAATCGGAAGTAGTTATACACTAACACATCTTGAATTCCCTGAACTCAATAATCGAACAAAAAACGATTATACTGCTCATTTGGGTCAGTTCAGAGCTCAATACGCATTGAATAAACAATTTTCAGCAAGTACGTTTGTACAATACAGCAATGTGAGCGAGCTCGTTGGGGCTAATCTCAGATTCCGCTATAACTTCAGTGAAGGACGGGATTTCTGGCTCGTATTTAATGAGCAGGTGAATACAGTTCGTGATCAACTGGAAGTCCCAAGAGTTCCAAGACTTCAAAACCGTTCAATTTTGTTGAAGTACACGCATACCTTCATTTTCTAACCCAATTTTTACCTCATTTTACGGGCTTTTTGTGTACTGTTCGATGCAAAATTAAAACAGAACTGCTACATGAAAAAACTATCATTACTACTCATTTTAAGCATGTTTGGGATACATGCTTCCGCTCAAATCCAGGAAGCGATTGAGCGTTTTCAATTTGAAACGGACATCAATTATGATGCGTCGATCACTTCTCCGGCTGACTATCTTGGCTACGAATTAGGAGAGGAATACACCTTTCATCATCAAGTGATGGGATATTTTGAATTGCTGGCTGATCAGTCTGACAAAATCACATTTCATGAATATGCCCGCACGTACGAAAACAGAAGCGTGAATTACGCAATTATCACATCTGGTGATAATCATGGTCGGTTAGACGAGATTAAAGAAAAGAACTTTCAAATTGCTAACGATCCGGGTTCAGTTCGAATAGGGGAAGAACCCGTTGTAGTTTGGATGAGCTATAATGTGCACGGTAATGAGCCTTCAAGTAGTGAAGCTGCCATGCAAACTGCGTACCGTTTAGTTGCTGCAACCGATTCAGAAACTCAAAATTGGTTAGAAAATGCGGTTGTAATCATCGACCCAATGATTAATCCTGATGGTCGCGACCGTTATGTATATTGGTACAAATCATCCCAGGCAAATATTTTAAATACTAACCCAGAAGATTTGGAGCACGACGAAATCTGGCCGGGTGGACGAACTAATCACTATTGGTTTGATTTAAATCGTGATTGGGTGTGGTTAATTCATCCGGAATCTGCAGGAAGAATCAATGTTTATCAGGATTGGATGCCTCAGGTTCACATCGATTTCCACGAACAAGGATTTAATAATAACTATTTCACCATGCCGGGCACAACCCCTCGAAATCATGAGCTTCCAGAAGCCTACGAATATTGGGCAGATGTATTTGGCCGTGGTGCTATCGAAGAATTTGACGAAGCAAAAGTGAATTTCGAAACCCGAGAGCGCTTCGACTTTTTCTATCCGGGTTACGGATCATCTTATCCGAGTATTATGGGTGGAATTGGAATGTTGGCTGAACAGGGTGGTCACAGTCGTGGCGGCCGGGCTGTGGAAACCAACGATGGCTTTGTGTTAACGCTCCGTCAGCGTGTATTTGATCACTACAAAAATGGAGTTTCCATTGTTAAAACCTCGGTTGAAAATCGAGATGCACTTTTAAATTATTTCAAAGACGCTCGCTCGCAATCCACCCAAAAGGGGAATACGAAAGCATACATCCTGCCTGATAATCCAAATGATTATACGTACGACGTTATCAACCTGATGCTAAAACACAATGTACAGGTCGAACGAGCTACTGAAGACTTCAACGCACGTAACGTGTACAATTATTGGGATGGAAATGCAGCAAACCGGTCGTTTTCTGAAGGAGATTTCATCATAAAAACCGATCAGCCGGCGCATTTATTCATCAACACATTGTTCCGTCGCCAAATGGAGATTCGCGATTCTGTAATGTATGATATGAGTTCATGGTCTGTGCCATTAGCATACAATTTAGATGCGGGTTGGACGACCTCTGATCTACGAGTGAATTCCGATCGCGTGTATGAGCCAGTTGCACACCCAAATGGGGTTATGAACAATAATGCCAGCTATGCCTATGTAATTAACTGGGAGCAACGCTACGCACCAAATGCTCTGGCGAAGTTATGGGAGCATGATTACAACGTACGGTCTGCTGAAAAAGGATTTACAAAAGATGGTAACAGTTTTTCGAAAGGCAGCCTGGTTGTATTAGTTGGTCGAAATTTGGATAAGGCAGCAGCCATCCATTCAGATATTGCAGCTATTGCTGAGGATACCGGGGTGGAAGTTCATGGATTCAATACCGGAAGAATGGATGAAGGTAGTGATTTAGGTTCGCCAAGTAATCGCCCTGTACATGAGCCCAAAGTGGCGTTGATGATGGACTCGCCATTTAACTCTTATACAGCTGGACAGCTTTGGTTTTTGTTTGATCAATGGACAGAATTTGGAATTTCCCGCATACGTGCAGGCGATTTCAATAATATTGATTTAAACAGTTATGATGTAATTCTTATGCCCGGGATGTGGGGCAATGGTGGATTTAATGATTCATCTATCGAACGCTTGCAAAATTGGGTGCGTGCCGGTGGAACTCTCATCGGAACCGAAGGAACAGGTGCCTGGTTAACCGAAGGCCGTTCTGGAATAACCGGAGCAACTCTTTTTGAAGCAGAAGAAGATGAATCGGATGATGTTCCTGATGTTGCCTACACGCGTTACGAAGACCGAGAAGATACCTCAGGGCTTCGCAGAATTCCAGGTTCGGCTTTTAAAGCGATGATCGACAATTCGCATCCATTGGCATTTGGAATGAAAGATCGACTCTACTCGCTTAAATTTGGAAACAATAGCATTGTGCCGGATGAAAGCTTCCATACGGTAGGGTATTATCATAAAGATGCGAGCCAGGTATTAGCTTCCGGATATGCATCCAACGAAAATAAAGGTAATGCAGCCGGAAATGCATTTGCTGTGGTAGATGATATGGGAAGAGGTCAGGTGGTAATGCTGCTCGATAATACCCAATATAGAATGTTCTGGGTAGGACCGGCGAGATTCATCCAAAACGCAGTGATGTTGCTACCTGGTTTCTAACTAGGCTTATTCTTAAGATTGCAGGAATCTTGATATTGTAAAACTTAAAAGCCCTTCAATCTTGGAGGGCTTTTTGCAATTATAGAAATGGAGTTTTAACTACTTTTAAAATCAAACATTTTTTTAAATGTTGGCCCAGTAACCATTCCTATTGCAGCGCCTATAACAAATCCTATTGCAGCGCTACCAAAAGCTGCACCAAAGATAATCCCCAGTCCAGCGCCAATAGCTATATCTTTTGTTTTTTCTTTATCCATTTTTATTTAAACGAGTTAACCCGTTTTTAGTTGCAATAAAAACAATAACTATGATGAATCAGGTAAATGCTAACTGTATAGAATTTTATTTCTCAAATCGCATTACGTATGAGATAATCCAAAATTGAAACGTGATTTTCTTATGTAGCCCTCTTCATTCACAATTCACAAAATGATAGTAGCATTTTAAGAATCGCATACATTCGTAGTTAGTGTGAAAGAACTCTAAGAAATTCTTGAAAAATGAAAGCATTCATATTCTGTATCCTCACTTTGTTAGCCCTTCAATCGACATCAGCACAAAATTACAAACCATATATACTGGCACTTGAGTCTACTGAAAGTGTAACTGAACTTAAAACTCAGGTAGTAGCTAATCTGGAGTTACATGGAATTGAGGTTATCGGACAGTATCAGCCAGCCGATGACTCAAGCAGATGGGTAATTGTATTTAGTTCTGATGAACTTATTAGCGCAGTGCAGGAAGTGGGAGGTCGAACCGGATTTGGAGCTTCACTGCGTTTGGGAATTACAGAAGAAAATGGAAAAACGCTGGTCTCATACACTAATCCTGAGTACTGGGGAAGAGCGTATTTCAGAGGTGAATTTGATCAGGTTGCCGAAAACTATGTTACTCTTACAGAAAATCTTCAAAAGGCCATGGAAGAAATGGGGAATTTTATAGGAACTGAATTTGGATCAGGTGGAGGGATTTCTGCCAGAAAACTATCAAGCTATCGATATATGATAAGTATGCCTCGTTTTGATAATAGCGTAAGGCTAGAAGAGTTCGAAAGCCATCAGGCTGCCATCGACAAAATTGAAACATCGATTGAAACCGGCGTGCAGAATGTTGAACTAGTGTATAAACTTGATATTCCTGATCGAGATTTGGTTTTGTATGGATTTGCATTATCAGGAGAAAAAGGAGAGGAGAGATTTTTACCCATCATTGACTTTGGCAACCCAAAACACACTGCATTTTTACCGTATGAAATTCTGGTGATGGGAGATGAAGTTCACATGCTCCATGGCAGATACAGAATCGCACTATCTTTTCCGGATTTGAAAATGAGAACCTTCAGCAGAATTATGTCAACGCCCGGCGATATTGAAAAGTTGATGCGACAATTGGTTCAGTAATCTAAAACAAGACGAATAATCTTCAATTAACGTATGTCGAGCTTATATAAATGATCTTTATGTAACTCAGTTTCCATAATGAAGTCAATTTCATCGATTAGAGTAAATCCGAGTTTTTCATAAAAAGCTTTCGCCTTAAAGTTTCCGGAAAAGACCGTAAGTCGAAGTGTTTTAAGTCCGGAATCTTTAGCCTGCTGTATAACGTTATTCGCTAATTGTGTAGCTACGCCTTTGCCATGATGAGAAGGTAACACATATAATTTTGATAGCATCCCTGAATACTTCGACACTTTTTCCAAAACAGCCAAACCTACTGGTATTTGGCCATCATAAGCAACCCAGGTATGATGATGAGGTGAATTCAGAATCTGCAAAAAAGCATCTGCCGAGAGGTGATTGGAAATATAATCGGATTGAAGGCTACGATCCGAATCGGCCGGACAAGCTAAATGAAAAGTTGATGCAATGATTTGAACAAATGCCTCAATATGTGACTCATTAGCAATGGAAATTGTCACTTAATTCTCTAGCTCAGTAAAGATTTCATTGACATCATTAATAGCCTCGGTTGTTCCAACAAAAACTACATTATCCTCGGCTTGGATCTCCGTTTTACCCCTCGGAACTACAAAACTTTTATTTCTGATCAGCGCCGCTACCACACATTGTTCGGGAATATTAATGTCCTCAATTACCTTACCCACAACCTTTGCTTTTGGCGGAACTTTCAAATCTATGAGACTTGCCACCCCATTTTCAATTTCAAACAGATCAGCCACACCCGGGCGGTCGAGATAGTTTTCTACCATCGAAGCGGTTGCGAGGGGAGCACTGATACAAACTATCCCATTGTCTTCTAATAAAGAGATATAAGAAGGGTCGCGTGCAATGGCAATTACCCGCTTAACACCAAGCCGCTTAGCCTGAAGCGCCATGATGGAATTACGCTCATCATCATTGGTAGCTGCAATAGCAACGTCCATTTTCCTAGGTTCAACCTGTTCCAATAGCTCTTGCTTGGTACCATCCCCATTAAAAACAGGAACATTGAATCTCTCACCAAGTCGCTCGCTTTGTTCTTTATCCTTTTCGATAAATGTGATCTGATACTCGGATGATCGAAAAACCATGCGAAATTCATCTTGTTTCATCAGACGGTCGGCAATATTCCTACCAAGGTTTCCGCCACCAATAATTAGTACGTTCATACGTGGTCTCCAATAAGATTGAATTTTAATTTTTATCCGCTTTATATACTCAGGCAACTTTTCCAGAACCTTGCGGTTACCTGGTTGCAGAATGTATACCAAACCGCCTACCAACGTGAGTCCCATTCCCAATACTAAACTTTGTGGGTCGAGCATGGGTACGAAAAACCAACACGAGACGATTCCCAACAACGGGATAAGCGGGTAAAGGATGATTTTGTATGGGCGCCTGAGATTAGGCATGTGCCTGTGCAGAGCAATAACGGTATAGTTTACAATTCCGATAGCAATCAAATAGCCAAAACTACTTGCTGAGGCTAGCACACGAACTACGCCTGACGCACCAAGTATGGCAACCAATGCGGCGCACACAAAAAGGGCAATATGCGGGGTTTTAAATTTGCTGTGCAAACGTGCAAAAATCTCCGGGAAATGGCCATCACGACCTAACGCAAACAATACACGCGAACTGGCACCAAGCGTTACGCTAAAAGCAGAAAGACTTGCCATAATGGTAGCAATAATACCGGCCCATCGACCCCAGTTACCGAATAGAAAATCAGCAACATAGATAAAAGGCGTACTGGTATTGGCCAACTCGGTATAGTTTACAACGCCCATCATCACCCAAAGCAAAAGAACATAAATTACGATACCCACTCCAAGGGTGATCAAAATAGCGCGGGGAATATTTTTCGCCGGATCGATAATTTCTTCTGCGGCTACTGTGATGAGATCAAAACCCACATAAGAGATGTAAATGAGTCCCATTGTTGGGATAAGTGGTCCCCAGCCCATGGGTGCAATCGGGTCTAAGTTTGCGGGTTCAACATAAAAAGCTCCCAGTATGCCCACCCCAACCAACACCACTAACTCTACAATATTCATGATGGTAATTACAAGCAGGGCCTCAGCCTGTCCACGTAAATTGGTTAACGTAAAGAAAAGGGTAGTGATTAGAACAATGAGTAGAACACTAAGATCCGGAAAGAAGTAATTCTTTATAGTGAAGGCGAAAATAACCACATACAAAGAGCAAGCCAGCGTATTACCGATCCAGAAAAACCACCCCGTTAGGAAAGCAACCGGCCTTGGAAGTGTGCGACTGGTGAACGAATATCCACCGCCGGCAATGGGCAGCGCAGCTCCCAATTCGCTGTAGCTAAGCGCGGTAAAAAGAGTAAGTATTCCCATGGCCAAATAGGCAATGATGCCTAACGGACCGGCAGATTCGGCTACAAGACTTGGCAAGGCAAAAATACCCGGACCCATCATAGCCCCGATGCCGATCATCACCGCCATGAATAAACCAATATTTCGCTTAAATCCTGATTGTTCCGCCATAGATGGAGACTATAATACTTCTATTTTCAGAATATCTCTACCTATGAAAATTCGGTAAATGGACTTGTTTAAATCTGCCTCTCGGTGAGTCCGGAGTTAGAAAAAGAGTTGGACAGATTGTGGCTTGATCATGGAGATCAAGTCATCGAGTATGCACAATGCCAATAATCAACCAAGCCTAATCATAATGACGGATCAATACTATACCTCAGAATCCTCCAACAACCCAGCACGGTGATAGAACAGGGCGGAGAGTAACCAGAGTACTGCGAACATCAGCGTAATTCGGAAGATTCCACTTACTGGATACCCAGGATTCTCACCTATATGAATAATTAATGCTGAAAACGAGATGAGAACATGCGTAACTGCCGTAGAAACCATCACTCTGGCCATCGCTTTTGCTTCTAATTTTGCAATGTAACTGCCGAAAATCACCATTAATAACACCACGCCAAACAGCATATTCAGTGCATTGTCTTCGTTGCCAATAATGCCAACTGCGCCATTTACCCAAAGAATAGCAAGGGAGGCGAAGGCTGCCAATGCGGTAGCAATTTTATAGGCACTGTTTTCTGTTTTGCTGCTTATTAGTTGAAAGGTAAATCCGGCTCCAAATATCAACGACCAGGCCACACCAAAATCGAAAACAGTCCATACAACTTCGGCGGTAAATTGCATGGCAATCAGAGGGATGGAAATGAGTGCCAGTCCGGTAACGGCCGGACCAACGGCTGATTCAACAATACTTTTTGGTGAGATGATGAGGGTGTTTATTTTTTTGATAAGATTCATGATTGCCTCCAATAATGGAATGTGATTGTTTTTAGTATAAATGTCAAAAGTACTTTGTAATTCAAAGTGAATATTTAAAAAATATATCAGGCCAGCTTGGACTGATTTCGTTGCCTTATGTATATTATGATTTTCCAAATCAATGACAGGAGTATCAATAGAACTGGAATTCCACCAGGCTCATCTTCAAAAATGATCATCGAAACCATCATCACTAAGCCCAGAAGCAGGGTGATCGTAGAGCTGGCCGATTGAGTTTTTAGATTCATAGTATATTATTTTTGGGCGTTGATAATTTCTTCGAGTGCATTCAAATGCCGGGAAAATGCATCGCGCCCTTTATTGGTAATGAAATATTTCGTGTTCGGTTTTCGATCGATAAATGACTTTTGATTATCGACGAAGTCCTCTTGTTCCAGCTTTTTGAGATGCGTGGCCAAATTACCATCTGTAACCTCTAGAAATTCTTTCAGCGCATTGAAATCAAGGAAATCGTTAACGGCCAATGCCGACATAATGCCCAGCCTAACCCGATTCTCAAATGCTTTATGTAAATGGTTCAGTGATTGCTTCACGATCATTCACGCTCATATTTCATGTGAACATAGATTCCATAAATGATGTGCATCAAGCCAAATCCAATACCCCAGATAAGTATGCTGTATTGGATCAGCCAAATACTTAACAACCCTAACATTATTTGAATCACACCCATCACCTTTATTTCATCAAACGTGAATTTTCCCGCTATAAAAAGAGCCATACCGTAAAAGATCAACGTTAGGGGAGCCATTAGCCCAAAAAGCATGTACTCAAAGAACAATAGCACCAAAATGCCACCTGTTAACAGCGGAACTGCGATGTGAACTAATAATCTTCTGGTGGAGGGATTCCAGATGTTTTCTCCGGCTTTGGATGCTTTTCTTGATGAAAATGTAAGTGCGGTACCAATCGATAAAATGAGCACTCCGGCAGCTGCCAAAACAACCTGAAACGGATCGCCTGCCGAGTAATCGTACATTACAGCATCAGGATTGAATCCCAAATTACTCCAAACATAGTAAGCACCAATTATGGCATAAATTCCAGCAAAGATACCTGCTAGTCCGGATAAGAATAAGAATTTGGATGATCGCTCCATCATGGAGCGAATCTCAGTAAGGTCTTGTAGGGGAGAGGAGGTGTCAGTCATTTTAAAAGTACTTTTAATTACAAAGTAAGAGTTTAAATGTACTCAATCAAGACTAGAATGTTCCGAAAATTATACGTGTCCTTTACAAGGGCCGTCGTCGAGCGCACAAAGTTGTGCTGCTAGATTTTCCACACTTAACTTGCCTTCTGCAGCGTCAATAATAGCTTGTTCAATAGAAGCAGCAGTAACTACTACACCAGCTTCTGCCAAAGCAGCAGCAATTGCTGCAATAACACCTTCATCCATTGCACCCGCAGTTACAACTCCCCCAACTGCTAAGATTGATGCTGATACTAAAACGCCTGCAATACAAGCCCCACAATCTGGTGGATACGACATATCGAACCCCTAATTTTATTAAAGTTAATGGTCAAATAACTATAAAAAAATACTACCAGTCAAGTGTTAGTCGAATACAAACTCACCCACTGCCGCTTCGCAGCCTTCCCAGTTAATGCGGATGTTTTCAGGATCGCTCAGGTAATCCTCAGGAGTAATTTTATCGGGGTAGCCTTTCCATTGTTCAGGTCCGTAAAAGTCCCCGGTTTGTGCTTCCGGATCGATACAGCACCGAATGATTCCGGTTGCACCATCTTCTGCAGATTGAGCCATTTGCATAAAATCGGTACCGCCTTGCATGCCTCCGGCTTTTGCTGTCGTAACCTGAAGTTGGGTTGCTGCAAGACCGGGATGAGCCACAAGCGCCTTCACGTTATCAATGCCATGTTCGGATAGCTTTTCCACTAATCCATAGGTAAAAGCACAGTTGGCCAATTTGGTTTGGTGGTATCTCATCCAACGAGGTCCAGTGAAATTGTTGTTTTGTTCGTCGGTTCCATTACCGCCTAAATTTCCACCATTTTTACCGAAGTACTTTTCCTCAAGGGGAGGTCCAAGCCGGGCCATAGATGAATGATTTACAATTCTACCTTCCGTGCTTTTTTTGATGAGTTGGAAAAGTCCGTTTGTAAGCAAAAAATGGGAGATGCAATTCGTCTGCATTTGAATGTCATAGCTGTCTTTTGTAGCTGTATCAGGCATAGCCATTACCCCTGCATTGTTACAAAGTACATCCACCACATCATAAGCTGAAGTGATTTTTTTGATCGCAGATCGAACACTGGTGAAATCCTGTAAATCACATTCTATGGCCACAAAAGTGGCATTTGGGACTTCCTTTTGCAGGTTTTTAAGTGATGATTCAGATCGCTCACTTTTCCGATTCAATAATAGAACTTCTGCACCAAGTTTTGCAACTTCTCTTGCGCAGTAATAACCGGTTCCACTGGTTGTTCCTGTAATGGCAACTACTTTTCCGGATAGTTCCTGGCCATGATTTTTAATTACCGCTTCGAGGTGTAGAGTTTCTAAAGTATCAGACATAATGAATAGTTTTTTGAATCGATGTTTCAAAGAACATCGTGAATTTACCTGTCACATGATGTGAATTACTTTAAAATAATACGCTTAATTGAAAGGCTAATACATTGTCGTCTAAGTCGAGTCCATCATCATCCGAAACTAAATAAGAGGCTTTTAGCATCACATTTCGATCTAGGGCATATCCGGCAGCTAGTTCAAGTCGAGTGCGCGTATACGTCCAATCGGAGAAGGTTTGATTGATTTTTGTATCATTAGCATCTCGTTCGTAGAGCTCGATTTCACCTTCATCCATATATTCGTATCTGGCAGCTAGATGCGCACCAACAAGAAATGGTAAATCATATATAAACTCTCCCGCAAAGTGATTGATCGTCACTTTCCCCTGACGAGGAGAATCTGCATCGGAAGTTGGTGAATCATAAAACGGAGCTTTCCAGAAACTTTGATTCCACTCTACATTAAGCGTGTAATACTGATAATTCAGGGAAAGATCGGCACCGGTTAATTCCTGTTTGTAGGACGAAATATCATATATCAGCAGCGAGTCGTTCTCCGCTGTGTTTTGAAGAAAAGTCCCATTGCTTGCAGATACTCCTAGTTTAGCCCAAATAACCGGTTGGAATTCCACCCGTGCGATGAATGCGGGAGAATCTTCCGCATAATCTAAATGACTGGATGCCGGGGCGGTGGTTGCTGCAAGTTGAACATTAAGCCATCTTGAATCGCCAAATGTTTGTGAAAGCAAAATTCCCTGTGTATACATTCTCTGATACACCATGGTAGTCCCCAGTTCATTTTCTCCATACACTTCCTGAAAAGTGCCTGGATTCGGATTACTGTTTCCGATAAAACCGAATCGCTTACTTAGTGGTAATCCGGAAGCATGAGATAATGGGAGATGCACGAATGGATTATCTGACGAAAGAAAACGTGAAGCATATGAGCCATAAGGGATTACAAATCGGCCTGCAGTAACTAAAAAATTTGAATCGAATTCGGGGGTCCAATTTATATTAAACACGGAAAAGAACGGATCACTCAGTTTATTTCCTTCATAATGATCGGATTGCAATACAGCGTTAATAAACCAGTTTTCGCTGATATCACTCAAAAAGAATAATCGCAGATTAGGTGTATACACGGAAAATTCCGAACCCGGAGTTTGATTGATGTACGGGGATGAGTCGTCTCCGGCCATTCGAAGTTCAAAGTCTGCAAGACCGGAAACACTTAATTGAGCCATACCGGCGATTGGGATCAGGCTTACAATAAAAATTGCGATAACTATTTTCTTCATTTCTAGATTTCCTGTTTTTGATTAACACTAGAAAGTTCATTCCAATTAATTTGATAAATCTTAACCGGCTGTTCTACCCCTTTAACTTTTACGGGTTCGAGTTCAGTGGCCGAGATTTTACGTTCCAGATTCATGAATACCGAATTAGAAACCAGAATCTGATGTTTTCCTGCAGCGGAGCAAAGTCGGGCTCCAAGATTTACGGTACTGCCTAAGACAGTATAATCCATTCGATTTTCACTTCCCATAGCTCCCATCACAACTTCCCCACAGTTTATACCGATTCCTACGGCAAGTTCTTTTTGTCCAGTATCCAACATTGAGGGAAGTTTTTGCTGAATTTCTATGGCAGCTTGCACAGCTAGTTGGTCTTTCTTTGGACCATTAAAAACCGCAACAAGCTCATCTCCAACAAATTTGTCCACATCACCACCAAGTTTTTGCACAATGTCAGCTTGAAAGCTCAGTAGGTTGTTTAACATATCAATGACTTGCTCGGGTGTATTTTTTTCACTCCATGATGTAAACCCTCGAATATCAGAAAAAAAGACGGTGATATTTCTCCGTTCTCCACCAGGCTCGATACGGGTTAAATCTTTTTTGATAGCATCTAAGGTAGCGGATGACACAAATTTAAGCATCAACAAGCGCTCTTGAAGATTCTCGACCAAGTGATTAAATGCCCCAGTAAGCTGGCCGATTTCATCTTTTGTAATAATTGGAACAGGTTCACTGAAATCTTCTTTTTCAACTCGCTCAACTCCTTTTACAAGGGCATCGATGGGTTGGGTAATTTTGCGGGTGATAGCGATACTGATTACAACGGAGGCAAGAATGGCTAGAATGCCAATAATGAAGATAAGCAACTGAAGATTTTGAAGCGGTATTAATGCCTCATCCAGTGATTTTGCAACTCCATAGTATCCACGAATACCTTCGAATTCAGATACATTTTGAAGCATGGGGGCAAGGTAAATTAACCAGGTTTCACTATTTAATGTTATCTCAGAACTGGATGCTTTATTTGTTGTGAGTACATCGTAGCTGGCTTCGAACATGCGTTGGTTCAGAAACACCAGATTTTCGGGTGACATACCTATAAACGAACCGGCTATAATCTCATCATCCACAAAAAAGAGAACTTCCATTCCAATGTCCTGGGCAAGTTGTTCAGCTTCTTGCTGGCGAATAGGAAGCCCGAAAGTGAGTGTGCCTGTTACATTAAATCCTGCAAAAATTGGAACGGTAATCACATTAAAATAGCGACCATTTTCCTGCCAAATATATGATTGAGTGGGCATAAACCCATTTAGAGCATTTGTAACTCCGGGGCGATCAGCTATAGAAAAAATAGGAAGTCCGGAAGTTGAAAGCCTGCCTAACGGTTGCCCTTGATTATCCGCTACTAGTAATAGTCCGGCAGAGTCTGGATCGGAATAATAAGAATCAGGAATGAGTGAGTCGGGTATGATTGGATCAAAATCGAGGAGCCAAATTAATTCTTCTCTGATCTTCTGATTTACAGTGATTGTATCTCCAGTTGAAATAGCGGCTCTTAAACTGGGGATATCTGCAAGTAGAATTGCAGTTTGGCGAAGTTGTCTGAATCGAATATCCTGAATGCGTTCAAACACACGACCTGCTTCAACGAAATTTTGGTCGATATCTGTTCGAATTCGATTTTCAACTAGTTGCCCTAAACTGAACAGCAGTACAAGCACAATTACCAGAACAAGGCCAACAAAACCGGAAAGCAGCTTCCATCTAAGACTGTGGAATTCGAAACTCATGATTAAGGATTTAGCGTAATGGTGCCCATGCTGGAGATTTCCCCATCATCCACACGAACATTTACTAAAGTTTCCTTATATCCTAAAGCAACATAGGTTAGTGTGTAGTCGCCTTCAGGTGCTACTATCGCGTAATGATCTCCAGCTGCAACTTTAGTCCATATAACAGCATCTTCAGGCATCACATATATAATGGCATGCATGTTGGAATGGATATCACAAAACACATCTACCATACCCGGTTTTTCAAAGGTAACGTCGAAATGCTCGCCTTTTGGGCGCCGACCTACATCAAACTTATGCGGACTGGTTAAACTAAAAACATTATGATAGACCGGATCGGAGTTCTGAATTCGAACGGTTTGGCCTAATTTAACCGGTAACACCTTTGGTGAAAACTGGCGATCCTTCTGATTTAAAAACTCAATGGGTAGTTCACTGTCTGAGTTACTTTTCAGGCTGCTTAAAATTATTAATACCGAATCGCCGGAAGCTGCTTGTTGAGTTGGTCGTGATGGGCGCCCATACAAGCCTCCACCAGATCTAATTCCTCTTGATCGCGAAGCTAATTCAACTGTTCCTTCAATGGTTCCCAAGTTAAGTTGAATTTCTTCGGGAGCTGATGATTCCGGAACACCATTAAAGGCACTAAATATGAATATTAAGACAATAGTAGTTAGAGAATGAGCGACTTTCATCTTCTGAGTTTTTAATGAATTAATAGATAATACATAAAAACAGCAAAGTATCGAAAGATGGTATCAATCTGATAACAAACAGCTAAAAGTTATTCTTTTGTGATTTCTCGTTTTGCCAGGCCAGCAAACTCAAACCCACGGCTGATTTCACGAAAATCGATACTAATAATTTCCCATCCTTCTTTACCCAACTTTGCAAGGTAAATCTCAACAAGGTCTTTTTCTTTACCTTTGAATTTCCCACCCCCGGGCAAGAGGCGGGAATCAAGAATTTTATATTCCCACTGTTTCATTTTGGTGTTACTTAATCAACATCATTGGTTTAGTAATGGTAGCACCATTCACATTTATCTGATAATAGTACACACCTGAAGAAACTTTGGAAGCATCCCAAGTAGAGGTATAGGTTCCTGCAGATAATTCGGTATTTATTAAAGTAGCTACTTGCTGCCCAATAGAATTAAAAATAGTTAACGAAACCTGCGAGCTCTTCGGAATACTAAACTCTATATTGGTAGATGGATTAAATGGATTTGGGTAATTTTGTGATAAAGAAACTTCAGTTGGGATATCCAGTTTTTCATCATTTTCGATATTAACGGCATCCGAGAAGTAGAAATACACGTTATCGATGTACATTTCTTTGATGTCATTTCTGGTTACAAAAAGAATCTGAGCTAAATGCTCACGAGTTGTCATATTTTCAAAATCATCGAGCGGAATGTCAAAACTAATCCATTCTTTGCTAACAAATCCGGCAGTGTTTTCAGCATCAAATCGAAGCTCATGTTCCACATCATCGCCACCGCTCCAAACACCATTGGCACCAAAATCGACCAGTTTAACTTTAAGGTTGTTTGATCCATCCGTTGGGTTTTCAGTCCACATATCGAAATGAAGATGTGTAAGGCTTGTTCCATCGATGGTTTGGGATACAAATTCAATCCCTGCAAATCTGAGATTCGAATAAAATTTTGCTACATCGCCATCAATGTCAACGTCCTCAACATCGGCCTGATCCCAAGGGGCTGACCATGTATCAACGGTCACATTTTCATAGTGATCGCTAAATAGGGATACTACTTTTGAAGAGTCATGTGAAGGAATTGGAGCCGGTGATAAATCCGGTGGTTTGGCAAAATAAAGATTATCAAGAAATACGGTGCCATCACCCACAATCTTTATTTGAAACACTTCAGACAGGTTTACCACATCAGAAAATTCACTTAGTGGGATATCAATACTCTGCCAGCTGTTTTGTTTTACATTGATATTGAAAGGTTTTTCAAGTGGACCCGGCGCTATTAGGAATAATTGAAGTGTTGTTGAGTTTTCGGTCCAATAATCCAGATGGAACCATTCCAAGTTGGTTACATCAAGGGTGTCACCAAAGTCTGTTCCCTGGTAATCCAGGTTTTCGTACATCAGTGTATTATTTTCTTGAATTTGAATTACCGATACTGATGTATTTTGTTGCCAATCAGGATTGAGGTTTACCGTTTCTAGACCAGAATAGGAATCACTAAAAATCGAGAGGACATCTACCGGGTCGGAGATAGGTAGGGGTGCAGCTTCTACAGGAATGTTTTGAACTACAGTTTCGCCGCTGAAGTACATATTATCAAAATATACGATCCCGTTACCGGTAATAAATATTTTTGAAATACTACTCAAATCCAATGAATCAGAAAGAGAAGAAAATGGAATTTCAATGCGTTGCCATTCCCCTGTAGTAATTGTGAAATCATAGATTGATTCACTTTGATTGGTGCTAATCAAAGTAAGCTGTAGAAGAGTTGAATTGTCGGTGAAATAATCGAAATTAAACGCCGATCTGGACTGCACATTTAGAGGGGAATCCAAAATGATACTTTGGAAATCGAGCGAATCGTATTTCAACGTATTATTTCCATCTAGAGAGATTATGGAAGCGATTGTTGACTGTCCCTCTTGTGGATTGAAATTTGCGCCAACTGCACTCGCATAGCTATCACTGAATATCGATAACACTTTATCGGCCTCGTCTTCAGGTACAGGAGCAGAAGGTACTGATTCAGATACTTCAGCTGTACTGTGAGTCATCAAAGTATTCGATGGAACTGTCATACTAAATCCATCAGAAAATGTAACTAATCGTTCTGAAGAACCGGCATTATATACGTTGTAGGTAGTGTCGTTATTGGCATTCACAAACACAGCATAAGTTGGAATATCTGCAGTAATTTCTGTGTTATAATGTCCCATTTCTTTCATGTTGTACAACCAATGCAATGTGTGAGCTTTTGACTCTCCATCAAATTGTTGATAATCGGGTTCCGCATTATAATAGGAGAGGGCAAGGTCTGCATCCGACATAGCAAGGTATTGCCAGAATACGTCGTCCCAATGGATGAGATTTCCACCGCGTTGGGCAACAGCGAAATTGTAATTTTCTAGAATGTAGTCTGGGTTTTTACCTAAATAAAAAGAACCTGCATTGATTGGTAAGAAATTAATTCCGTGAATAAATTCTGGGTCTCTGCCAAACCATGTATCATAGTCACCAGAATCACCCCAAACGCGACCAAGAGCGATAAACGGGAAATCATCCGGGAAAACTTCATTATCAACATCAAACCAATATTGGTCAATGGCTTCATTTTCATTGGTGTATAAGAAGATCCCAAGATCTCGTATCTCTTCTTGCCCGGTCATTTCTCCCCACAAAATAGTAGCCGTGGCAAAATTCATCGACTCAGAACTCGATTCCTGATTATTACCAGGAATTACATCCCCGAAGGCATAATCACCACTTCCTGAAGCCCAACCATGCCCCGCGTAGGCATCAAAATTTCTGAGGAATGGAAGCATGGTATCATCTTTATCCCAATTATTCGCGTCTCTGATAATAAGGTTCACCATTCCTCCCCAATTATCCTGAGAAGCCCAGGTACTATCATATTGGGCAACTGTAGCTGCAGCTTTTATGGCATATCCATAATGGAAGTGATGATCATTTATCTCTCTAGAAGAACCAAAAGACCCAGGATAACCAATTACTGTATTCCAGGTACTGTTGTAAGAGAATTCTCGTTCACCTCCCACTGTGAACCAATCTTCGAGTACTCTTTTTAACTCCGATATGAAATAATCTCGTTCTGCTACCGCTCCAAGTTGATCAGCAATATGAACTAATTCAGCAGCAACCCCCATTTGTTTACCACTATTGTAGGTGTCTAAAGCAGTAATTTCGAGTTCAGCAATTTCTTCAACATAATTCAACAATTGTATTCTGTCATATTCCCCAACATCAGGTAGGGAGGGTAGTATTCCTGAAAATCGGGATGTGGTTGAAAATGAGTTTCCTTCATAGACTTTCATTTCTCCACGAGGGGAGTCGTAGGAATAACTAGTAAAGATGTCTGATGTATTTAACCATTGATGGCGATAAAGTGCAGTTAGGGTTTGGTCACTATTACCTTCGGTTGAATCTCTAAGTGCTGTTTCATAAGAAAAAGTGGTCGTTAAATCAGAGCTAAACTCATCATAATCCCAATCGACCACACTATTAGTAACCTGAGCGTATGCATGGCTTCTATAATACTCTAGGGTTTCGTTGGTTGAATCGGGAAGAATTGCTACAGAAAGAAACCCTTTATTGTTTAAAGAAGAAGTTAGTGTATCAGTTCCAGCCCAGCTTGAACCGTTAGGAGCAAATAAGCCATAGTGTACGCCATCTATTGATAAACCAATAACTTCATTAGTATTATGCCAGGTATTAAATGTAGAATCAGAAATTATTTGAATATCTCCGCCTTCTACATCAAAGTAGGTATAAGGTAAACCGTGTCCAGTTGTGGCAACTAGTGAGGCATTCTCATATTCTAGCTTTGCAGAAAAAGTCCAATCACCGTAACTACGAGTAGAAGTTCTATTTGAAGTGAGACCAGCTATACTTACAGTTATATTATTTCTTGCAAAGTAGTAGTAGTAATTATCCGCACTTAGGTTTGTATTGAGATATCCTATACTAAATCCATTTTCATTCGACTTTATGGTTATTGGATGGGCAGGTACGTCGTTTAAGTGATTGTTCTCCCGATAAGGGAAAATCAAATTACTCCAATAGTCGTTGGTGTTAACTAATTGGTTGAATTCTGTTGATACTCTTGGAAAGGCTGGCTGCCCCGATTGAGTTTGTGGTTCGTTTTTACCGGGTGGTGTAACTGTGCTATAGCTACCAGCCCCAACTGAAACAGATTGAGCATATAATTCAGAAGTTGTGCTTAATAAAAAAATGACAAAAAAAGTGCCTACAATTTTGCCTATAAACTTAACCGACATAGCAGAAACAATTTGTTTTCGATTTGAAAAGTGAACATGAAAGAAGAAACTGAATAAAATGTTCACCAACAAAAAAAGCTCATCATGGAATGAGCTTTAAATTCAAAAGTTGTTAAAACTAATTGAGTACCTGATTTCTGCTTTTAGTGTATTCAATGGCTTCTTCCAGATTGGTCATACATCTTGTTAAAATGCCTCTGTTTTGCCAAGCAGCTTCAATGAATTCGAAGAATTT
Organism: Balneolaceae bacterium; assembly: GCA_965249965.1. Lineage (GTDB taxonomy): Bacteria > Bacteroidota > Rhodothermia > Balneolales > Balneolaceae > HXMU1420-13. The sequence continues at coordinate 2,954,700 of OZ252262.1, read as the reverse complement.
TTTGTCTTTAAAATCATAGATATGAATGGTGTGGACTAACCGAAGTTTTTCATTTAACGAGTCATAGTATTTTGGAACAAATTCGTACCCATCAAAAATTGATATTTCGACGTTTGTTTTTGTCCAGTCCATTATTATTGAATAACCAAGCTCTAATGCCAGATTACGCACTTTAAGCCCCATTTCTGCAGCTTTTTTAGTAGTTACATGCCCTGAGATCTCAGACATAATAATTTTAGAATCGTCGTCTCTAATGATGTTGTATTTCATCTAAAGTGAGTTATTTAGTTATACTTAACTAAATATTGATGTTAAAAAATCCTTGAATTTCGCTCTGTAAGAATTATTAGCGAATTCTATAAAGCACTTTCTTCTTTAACAGATTTCTCTTTTATAGCTGCCATTCGTTTGGCATTTCTTCTCTTATTTAATGCGGGAATAAAATACATGTAGATGCCCGTTATCCAGAGTACAAGCACAATGAATCCAGTTGGAAGGAAAATCCAATATTTCGCTGCATCAGCAAACCAAGAACCGTCATGCAAGGCTTCGATAATATCTGATCTTCGATACTCTACCTGTAAAATCTCCGAAGTCTCGGTATCAATCTGGATTTCCCAATGATTTACTGCACGAACTTTAACCATGCCTTTATCAGGGCGAACATCCAATCTATCGATATCATCCCAGGAATAGATTTGCGCTTCTTCTACTGTTTTTGATACCTCTAAAATTTGATCAAAGCTTATGCTTGGAACTGAGGAGACTCCTTCCTGCGAAGCCGGTTGTACCCAGGTGATATCTTTCTTTACCTGAAGTAATAATCCGGTGACTAACACAATAAGAAATGGTAAAGCGATAATAATCGCTCCAAATCTATGGATTTTTCTAGAGTCTCTGCGGGCGTGCCATTTCATTCAATAAAAATAATCTAAAATTTATATCGAACCCCAAAAGAAGATGTTAAAGAAAGTGCACTGCTATCGTCATCAACAAGCAGGGAAGGACCCACATCAGCAAAAATCTCTATAGGATATTCCTCTAAATCTAATTCAAAGCCCCAAACAAATTCGAAAGCTACTGTCGAGATTCCATCACTGTCTGCACCAATCAGGAAACCTGGTCCATGATAGGGTACAAGAATCCCAACTTCGTCAAGGTCGTAAGCATTATTAATTTTATGGAAGTGCAGTTGAGGGTTGAGTGTAATTAACGATGAATTTGAGATATTAAATCCCACATCTAGGCGAACCGATGCTTTTTCGGATAATTCATACTCTCCTGAAATTGCCGGGGTAATAATATCTGCCCCTAGCGATATTTCGTTTTGTGCTTTTACTGTGGTTGCAGTAAAAATCAGGCATACCCCTATTAATAGTGTTCTCATGATGATAATTAGTCTTTTATTATTGTCTTTTTAATTTGAGTGGCTAGTAATCTAAACCAGGTTGTGTTATTTCGAAATTCTCGTTTTGTTTCGCATCGTTCACCATAGCCTCTACGTCGCGAAGCAGCTGTTTTGCATCAAAAACAATTCCATCTTTAATGGTAAATACAATACCACCATGCCTTTGTACTTCATTGTTTTCATCAACTAAGATGGCGCCGGTTCCGTACAGAACTTTAAGATTTGCCATTGGATTGGCATCCACAATAACCATGTCGGCAAGTTTTCCAACTTCGATGGTTCCCAATTCGTGATCGCGGCCAAGTACTTCAGCGGCTTTTAAAGATGCAGACTGAAATATTTCGAGAGGGTGGAAGCCCGCTTCTCGGAATAATTCCATTTCCTGAATGTAGGCAAATCCATATAATTTGTAGATATACCCTGCATCAGAGCCTAAGGTAACTCGCCCACCTTTATTTTTATACTCGTTAATGAAATGCATCCAGAGGCGATAATTTTCTTTCCATGCGATTTCTTGTTCGGTGCCCCAATCTAACCAATAAGAACCATGTGAAATCCTACTTGGTGCATAAAAACGCCATAGTGATGGAAGGGTGTATTTTTCGTGCCATTCCGCTCGCCGTTGTGCCATTAAGTCTCGGCTGGCTTCATAAATTGTGAAGGTTGGATTTAGTGTGAAGTCTAATTCAAGAAGCTCATTCATTACATTATCCCAGGTTTCTGAACCTGGTTTTGCAGCCTGTGCCCAAAGTCGACCGGCTTCCTCGAAACGATGTTGCTCGTTGTTATAATTGTAGTCGAGTGGATAATCTTGAATCACTTTATCGTCAAATAAAGCTTCTGGCAACCCATACCAATGCGTCATACTTGTTAGGCCGTATCTTGCTGATTGTAACACATTATTATAAACAACCCGAGTTTGTGCATGATGCGTCATAGTTCCTAATCCACGCTTATTTGCTTCATCGATAGCGGCCGAATAAACTTCTGGTGAAGCACCAAAAAACTTAATTCCATCTGCACCTCGATCATCAATCATTTTCACCCAATCGCGTGCTTGATCTGCATTAATAATCGGACTTTCTACTCCTTGTCCAAAACCGATCCATGCTGCTATACGAGGTGCAGTAATTTCATTTTTTTCACTCATTTCTCGGTGACGAATGGTCCAGTCCATCCCTAAAAACGATCCTGGTTCGCGAATGCTTGTTATCCCATGAGCCAACCAAAGTTTATACACATATTCGGGTGTTGTACCCTGAGCTCCGCCTCCTGTATGAGCGTGCATATCAATAAATCCGGGAAGAAGATACATTCCCGTTGCATCTATAACATGTGTATTTTCATCTGCTTGTGGTCGTCTTTGTTCATTAATCGGAAGTCCCGGATAGCCCACAGTTCTGATACTTGCAATTCGATTTCCCTCTACAACAATATCAACAGGACCAGTAGCAGGCGAACCTGTTCCATCAATTAAATTAACGCCTCGAATGATGAGTCGTTCAAAAGGCCCATCCCCTTCAGAGCGAGGAGGAGCGTCCGGCATTTGTGCAAAACCGGATACTGAAAATGATAAGATTAATAACAAGGAGGATAAGAATTTCATAATCGAGGTATTAATTGAGATGCGAAGGTATGAAAACTGATCTCGAACTGAGGTTAAATTTAGTTACAAGAGCAATGTTCCTTCATGTTTCAAAAGCCATTCTTTTCGATGGGTTCCACCAGCGTACCCTGTTAAGTGATCATTCGAACCAATTACCCGGTGGCAAGGGATTACAATTGCTATTGGGTTTTTACCATTTGCGGAACCTACGGCCTGAGCCATGGATTTTTCACCAAGATTTTTAGCAATTTTCCCATAGGTGGTTGTAGTTCCACTAGGAATTTTTTTGAGTTCATCCCAGACCTCTTGTTCAAATTCAGTGCCACTTGGCTCCATACTTAAACTAAATTCGTGTCTTTTGTTCTGGAAATATTCGCTCAATTGTGTACGGGCAGATTCAGTATGTATATCAGGATCTTCGGGACCATCGGTATCCATGAATTTGATTTCTGTTATGGCAGTACCATTTGAAAGTATACGTAGGAAACCGATTGGTGTCTCTAAATAGCTTTGGTATATCAATTATTTAGAAATAAAAATTCTTATTTAAAAGCGGTTCAAATATACTTTAAAAGCTACTTCGAAAAAATTTTAGATTTTTTTAAAATCGAAGTGTAACAAATCAAAAGTTTGTAACTCTTAGGATAGTCAAGAGCTATTGTACTAACCTACAATTAGTCAACTAGTCACTCCTTAAGCTGAAACCTAAAGCTAAAGTCACGGCCTGAAGAACCGGGGCTTTTTTTTTGCCTAAAAATAAAGGCGGTAAAGCAAGCTCACATTTCGACCTGCTTCTGGATTCAAATCTTTAATTCTGGACAAATGATTGTAATAAGTCTCATCTAATAGGTTGGAGATATTAAATGAAAGTGTGTGAAGTATTTTTTTTGTTGTGAATCGGTAGGAAGCAAATCCACCTAACAGTACATATCCATCAGTAGGGGTTTCAAATTCACCCAAGTCGTTTTGATCAGTAGCTAAAATCATTCGACTGCCAATCTCAAGGTTCTTCATCGCATATTTAAGAGAAGAGTTAAATTCGAATGGAGGGATCATAGGAAGTGGGACTTTTTTAGAATCAGATTCTGAAAAATCTCTTCGACCAATGGTGTAATTCAATGAATTTTTGATGGTGAAATTTCTCAGAAATTGAACTTCCGAAGAAAACTCATAACCGTACAAAACTGCTTCTACTCCTACAAATTGATAATCATTTAAATCGGGTCGGCTATTGTTTCTTCGCCCTGTATTCTGTGCATATAAATAGTTTGAAAAACGGTTATGATAAACTGCGGCTTCAAGTACAATATTCTTATTGTTGTAACGAAGGAATATTTCCTTGGCAAATCCTTTTTCGGGGTCCAGGTCTGGATTACCAATTTCAAAAGAATAGGAGGCAAGATGAGGGCCCTCTGAATATTGTTCTTCCAGGGATGGAGCTCTAAAAGAATTAAGAAGCGTTGCACCTACATTTATATGACTTGTTAGCGAATAAATTGCTGAAATTGATGAAGACAAATTCGTAAAAGATCGATCTTTGTAAAAGGTAGAATCTATCGAACCGGTAATGGTTCCGATTCTGTAAAAAAGCTCTCTGCTTGCTGTTGTATTTCTGACATGATCAAAACGTAGGCCGGCCTCTAAGTGAAGTTTTTCAAAATCCTTTTCTTCTATGATAAATGCGCCTACACTGAAACTATTTGAATTTGGTGTTGCTGCTCCAAAAACAGCGTAATCTTCATATTCGAATGAAAGTCCAAGATTGCCTTGTTCGAATATTCCAATCTCTCCATGGGATAGTTGGGCCTTAGCATTCGTTGTGACTATTCCAAATTCAGTTCCAATCGAACCCGCAGCCTCATATTCAACATGATTGTAATTATTGATGGAAAAATTTGCTTCAAGTACTTTCAAGAAAGGATGATCAAACACATACTCGCTTTTCAACACATATTGAAATTTCTGCATGTCGATGTCTACTCCATCCGGGTGCCCATTAGGATCTGGTGGAATGCCATATTCATTGTCATAATAAGAGAAAGATCCTCCTAAATAACCCCAATCTGTGATATAGCTCAGACCTAGTGAAGAGGTGAAAGAATTTGAATATGTATTTTCAATCTTACCACTTGGTGTTTGGGTATCCAGTGATGTTCTGCCATTTATATTCGTATTTATCACCATAGATTTTATAGGAACAGAAAGTGAAAGTGATGTCGCTCCACCAGTATGTACACTTTCACCATTTATAGAAAAACTACCATTGATCGATCTGGGCACATTCGAGCTAATCTTATTGCTCACAACATTAATAATGCCACCTACGGCATTAGCACCATAAGCAAAAGCAGATGGCCCTCGTGCAATTTCAATTTCCTGAGCAGAAGTAGACTCTATGGTAACGGCATGATCAGAAGACTGATCAGAAATATCTCCAGAATTAATACCATCTTCTAAAATGGATAATCTTTCATCTCCAAGACCGCGAATTACTGGTCGGCCAGTAGCTGAACCCATTGTTCGTTGACTAATTCCGGGAATATTAGTAAGAGTTTGTGCAAGTGTTGAACTCAAATTCTGACGTAAATCATCGCCAAAAAGCTTTTGTGATACATGCGTAAGATGCGCCCCACTTGTAATTTCATTTCCAACAACCTCTATAGATTGGGAGCTAAGTAAAGTAGGTGTAAGCTGGATATTCACCTCTTGATTAAGAATTTCCTTGCTTACAATAATTGATATATGGGTTGTTTTATATCCTAATCGATGTGCAGCTAGATGTAATTCGCCTTGTGGGAGATTAGAAATCTCAAAATATCCATCTTCATCGGTTGTCGTCGTTCTGTTTAATTCTTCAACATGCAGGTAAACAAATGGTATTGTTTCTCCTGACTCAGAATCGGTTACATACCCTGAAATAGAATTGCTCTCCTCAGGGAGTAAACCCCCGAGAAAGAGCAAAATTATGGATATAAATAGTTGCAAGGCAGTTACACCTTATTCTACATGAACATGAATATCCTGAGTCGTAAAGTCAGAATGGCCATTATGCATTAATTTAAGACGTAAATCTGTAATACCGGCAGTTTCGGCATGGATATGAAAACTCCATAATCCATCTTCGTCATGCTGCTCGAATTCTGCGACACCGGCGCTTTCAAATTCGTATCCTAAACTATATTCAGGTTCGTCTGGTTGAAATCTGTCTCCATCGTCATCTATAAAAAAGATGGTGATCAAATCTGTTTCTTCTTCAGGAGCTAGTTCTATTTCACCTGTAATAGTGCCGCCCGGTAATTGGGTAATCAAATCAGCTCCATTCATTGTTAAAACAAAGCCCACTGGGTCAGAATGTTCTTCTTCGTCTGCACCTGTTGAATTTGAGCATGCTGTTGTTACTACAAATAGTCCGATTAATGAGTATAAAAAGATGTTAGGTATCAATGAATTTTTCATGATCTAAAAAATTGAGATTTAATTAATGAATAGTGATAAACAGGTTGAAGTTTACCTGTTGATAAATCTGAGTTAGATCAATGAAGGGGGCGCACGTTTGGATTTAAACTGCCCATGAATTTCTAATTTGAGAAAAGATTGATAATGAAATTCTATATCCTCTTGAACGATAGGGGCTTCCAACTCGGTTACATCAAGATCAGGTTGTGTTGATTTTATAACCGTAATAGGACACAAAGAATCATTTTCTGAAATATGTGGCTCATGCCCATGTTCCAGACAGTGTAAACTTTCACCATGATAGTGGATTGTTGAGCCAACAAATCCGAGCATAGTAAAAGCCCAAACCAGAATTGATATTTTTGTGATGCCTTGTTTCAAGGGTTTAATTTTATTGCATAATCAAATTATATGGTTTTGCATTCATTTATTGCAAAATTTTGTTCTAAACCTAACTAAATAATATGGCTGAATTTTTAACGATTGCAAAAGAATGGTTTTTAAGTCTGGGTGAAAATTATGGGGTAAATCCAATAGTTTTTGGCAGTATTTATGTTGGGGCGATTCCATTTTTTACAATTTCAATCGGTTGGTTGGTACAAAATTATAGAAAGAAGAAATCGATTATTTTACCAGCATTATCAGCCACCTTCTTTTTTATTTCTGCGTATCTTTATCTAATCATTGCAGGCAGAAATGTGCCAATTTGGGTATATGCTGTTGTAATTGTAATGGTGGGTGTTGGTGCATATTCTACAATTAAAAAAGTTAAGGGCAGAATTAATGAATCGGAAAAGGTAGCTGATGATTGAATGGCTGGAAAACGCCTGGATATATATTTACGAATTGGGACTTTCACATAGTGTTAATCCAATCATATTTGGTGTGCTATACATTGGTTCGATTCCACCCTATTTATGGTCGATTGGCTGGTTAATTTCAAGTCTTAAAAACCATAAGCCATTATCCATTCCTATTTTAACTACACTTTTCTTTTTTATTCTACCCTCATTATATATCGTGCTTTTTGGTAAAGATGTAGCATGGTGGGTATACGGTATTATCTTAATTTTACTTAGCTATGGAGGGTTCACAGCTTACCGAACTGTACAGTCAAAGCTTACCGAATTACATTAAAAAAACCTCTACATAATATCTTCACACGCATTGTGGAACTTAGGTTGAGTTTTCCGAGCAGACGCCTGTAGCGCCGGCTCCTCACTCGCGAAAATCACAATCAATTAATTAGAGGCTGATCATGGCTGTAGAAAAATTTGTATTCCGGTTTGGTAATAATACTGACGGAAATCGCACAATGCGAGAATTAATAGGGGGCAAAGGAGCTAACCTTGCCGAAATGTGTAATATCGGAATTCCAGTACCACCTGGTTTTACTATATCAACAGAAGCTTGTGCTTATACCATCGAAAATGCGATGACATGGCCGGAAGATTTATACGACCAAATCATTGAAGGTGTTCACCATATAGAAGACGAAACAGATACTAAATTTGGTGATCCAGTTAATCCATTATTGATTTCTGTTCGATCCGGTGCCGCAGTTTCAATGCCGGGTATGATGGATACCATTCTAAACTTAGGGATCAACGATACAGTTGTTGAGGCTCTGATAAAGAAAACAGGAAATGAACGATTTGTATATGATAGTTACCGTCGTTTCATCGATATGTTTGGCGATGTAGTGATGGGAGTTGCTCATGAGCATTTTGAAGAAGCCATCGAGCATCTAAAAAAAGAAGTAATGGTTACAGACGATATCGACCTTACCGCAAATGATTTAAAAATTCTTACAGATCGATATAAAGCCATTTATCGCAAACATACCGGGCATATGTTCCCAGAAGATCCGGTTGAACAACTCAAATTTGCTATAAACGCTGTATTCTCTTCATGGAATAGCAGTCGTGCAATTAAGTACAGAGAAATTAGTCACATTTCCGGGTTGATTGGAACCGGTGTAAATGTTCAGGCTATGGTTTACGGAAACATGGGTGATGATAGTGCTACCGGTGTTTGCTTTACACGAAACCCATCCAGTGGCGAGCATGAATTATATGGCGAGTTTTTAGTAAATGCACAGGGTGAAGATGTGGTTGCCGGAATTCGAACTCCACAGCCAATTTCTAAAATGAAAAAGATTATGCCTGAAGTGTATGACGAGCTTTTCCGTTATACAAGCAAACTCGAAGGGCATTATAAAAACATGCAGGACATCGAATTTACAATTCAGGAAGGAAAATTATACATCCTGCAAACCAGAAATGGTAAACGTACTGGTACAGCGGCAGTTAAAATTGCAGTTGATCTTGTAAATCAGGATGTAATCTCGAAAGAAGAGGCAATTAGTGGCTTAGTAGAGCCAGAGCACATTGAGCAATTATTACACCCACAATTTGCTGTAAATGATATTCTGGAGCAAGATATACTTGGAAAAGGATTACCTGCTTCACCAGGCGCAGCTGTTGGCCGAGTAGTATTTAGCAGTAAAAAAGCTGAAAAATCTGCAGAAAAAGGGGAAATGGTAATTCTAGTTCGCATCGAAACTAGCCCTGAAGATGTAGGCGGTATGTCTTCTGCCGAAGGTATCCTTACATCCCGTGGTGGAATGACTTCGCACGCAGCTGTTGTTGCGAGAGGATGGGGAAAACCGTGTGTTGCGGGATGTAGCGATATAGTAATTAATTACAAAAATAAATCGTTTACGAACGGAGTAGTTACCGTTAACGAAGGCGATTGGATTTCAATCGATGGTACACGTGGTATTATCATGGCCGGCCAAAGAGAGATGCATCCGCCGTTACTCAGTGAAGAATACGCAACCTTTATGCGATGGGTAGCTGGTTTTGAAAGTATGGAAGTGCGTGCAAATGCCGAAACTCCAGAAGATGCATCTTTAGCTAGAAATCTTGGAGCGAAAGGTATAGGCCTTGCCAGAACAGAGCATATGTTTTTCAAGGATGACCGAGTTATTGCTATGCGAAAAATGATTGTTGCCGAAACAACCGAAGAGCGGAAACGCGCATTGCTTAAATTGCTTCCATTCCAAAAAGAAGATTTTAAAGGCATCTTCAAAGAAATGCATGGACTACCTGTTACCGTTCGATTACTCGATCCACCTTTACACGAATTTTTGCCACATTCAAAAAGTGAAATCAAGCAAGTAGCTGACGATCTGGGTGTAAGCTCAGAAGTTCTAAAACGTAAAGTTACCGCACTTCAAGAATTCAACCCGATGTTGGGTCACAGAGGTTGTCGTTTAGGTATTACACATCCCGAAATAACCGAAATGCAGACCCGGGCTATTATTGAAGCAGCCATAGAGCTTAAATGGGAAGGAGTAGATGCCATTCCTGAAATTATGATACCACTGGTTGGAACAGTTCGGGAATATGTAAATCAACGAGCAGTTATTGAACGCACCGCGGAACAAGTTTTTGGTGAATTTAATGATAGAATTGATTTCAAAATCGGTACGATGATTGAAGTTCCAAGAGCGGCCTTAGTTGCAAATCAAATTGCCAAAGAAGCTGAATTCTTCTCATTTGGTACAAATGACTTGACGCAAATGACGCTTGGTTACAGTCGTGATGATGCAGCTAAGTTCATTCCTCTTTATTTGGAAGAAGGCATCCTTAAAGATGATCCATTCCAAACTTTAGATAAAGATGGAGTTGGTCAACTTATTCATATGGGAACCGAGCTAGGCCATGCTGCAAATGAAAATCTAAAAGTAGGTATCTGTGGCGAGCACGGTGGCGACCCTGCTAGTATAGATTTTTGCTACGAATTAGGTATGAATTATGTGAGCTGCTCACCATACAGAGTGCCAATTGCTCATTTAGCTATAGCTCAATCTGTAATTAGACACAGAAAATTAGAAGAAATAGATTCATAACATTTCTGTAAACCTTTAGTCTCCGGTTTTGGTTGCTAACATGCGAAGGATATCTTGCCATCGCTTAACTAAGACCGGAGATTTTTTATGAGTAATTTTGATTTTGATGCAATTGTTATTGGCGGAGGTGCAGCCGGGTTAACTGCATCCGGGATTGCTGCCAACGTGGGTGCAAAAACAATGATGATTGAAGCCCATCGATTAGGTGGAGATTGTACCTGGACCGGTTGTGTGCCATCGAAAGTGATATTGAAAGCTGGTAAGTTAGCTCATCAAATAAGAAATGCAGGCAAGTTTGGGTTGATTGATTCTGAGCCAGAGATCAACTTTAAAAAAGTGATTGAACATGTACATGATGTAAGAGATGAGGTATATGAAGATGCCGATCGGCCGGAGATTTATGAAGAAATGGGCATCGAAGTAGTTTTTGGAGAGGCTTCTTTTCAAGATCCACATACACTCAACATCTCTTTAATTGATGGTTCCGTCAGAAACGTTACTGCAGCTTATATTTTTATTGCTACTGGTGCAAAAGCCTTTGTTCCCTCAATTCCCGGGTTAGAAGATGTAGATTATTTAACCAACGAGTCGTTATTCGAAATTGATGATCTTCCTGAGCACCTACTAATCATAGGTGGTGGCCCAATTGGAATAGAAATGAGTCAGGCTTTTGTGAATTTAGGGGCAAGAGTTACAGTGATTGATATGGCTGATCGTTTAATGCAAAATGACGATCCTGAACTAGTGGAAATTCTTCAAGATGTGTTAGTTAAGCAAGGAGTAACATTTGAGCTTGGAGCAACTATTGAGCAAGTTGAGAAAGTAAAAAAAGGAGTACAGATATCAATAAAAAGAGACAATCAGGAAGAAATCCTTCGCGGTTCTCATGTATTAATTGCTACAGGAAGAAAAGCTAATTATGAATCTTTGAATCTTGATTCAGCTGGAGTGAAAACTTATAAAAAAGGCATCCAGATTGATAATTCCTGCAAGACGAATGTAAATCATATTTATGCAATGGGGGATGTAACCGGGCGCTATCAGTTCACTCATATGAGCGAGCATATGAGTAAAGTAGCCGTAACAAAAGCATTGTTGAAAATTCCAATGTCTATCGATCAAAAGCATGTGCCATGGGCTACATATACCGAACCTGAATTAGCACATGTTGGAGCAACAGAAAAGCAATTGCATGCGAGTGGACAGAAATTTGAAACGTATAGATTTCCTTATTCGAGAATTGATCGTGCAATTACTGAAGGGGAGACCACTGGGTTAATCAAAATTTTTGCAAACAAATTAACCGGTAAAATTTATGGTGCATCTGTGGTTGGAGCTCACGCCGGGGAAATGATCTCCGAGTATGCTGTTGCGATGAAAAATGGAGTAACTCTTCGTAATATCGCAGATACTATTCATCCTTATCCAAGTTGGGCATTAGGAGCCCGGCGAGCTGCAGATCAATGGTATATTAAAAATCAAAGTGAAGCTAGTGTTAAATGGATGAAACGAATTTTTGGATATAGGGGCCAAATCCCAGACTATAGTGACCCAAATCGAATCGTTTAATTATTTCAATTCACTTGTAAATCAGTAGTTGAAAATAAGAATGCTGATTCTGCACCTACCATTACCTTAGAAGTATTTGGATTATCCACTTCTACAACTAATGCATTACTTTCGTTGCCTAATTGATCGATGATAGTTCTGGTTATGCGAAGTGTACTTTGATCACCATATGTAAAACATCCTGACATTGAAATTGATCCTGTAGTATTAGGTGCAATAGGTTGCTCGATATTTGAAACCCAAAATCCAGCATTTCCCTGAGGTAAAAACTCCCAATCGATTCGGCTTAAGGAACCTTCTCCTAGTCCTGCTGGAGTAAAAAAGCTAGTTTCAACTTCAACCACTAACTGGTAAGGTTCGCATGATAAGTCTGGGATTTCATATCTGATGGTTTCTAATGTTAGAGAACATGCTTCTGTCTGGTTATTCTCCTGGCAATTGGTGGTAGGTTGATTAACGGCGTTAGTACTTACCGCTTCCTTTTCAGGTTCTGCTTGAACATCGTCGACTGAAGTAGTTTGGCAGTTAATTGAAAAAAGTGCAAATAGGATGATTGGAATTACTCTTGACATAAAAACTCTCTCTTGACCGTTTTAAATTCTTGACTTCTACTATGTTGTAGACCTTTTTTTTCTCTCTTAATTTGGTTATCGACAGAATTAAAAAAAACATTAGAGAATTTTAATATTAATTTCATCTAATAATTATTGTCATAAAAAAAGCCCCTTTAAAAAAGAGGCTCTGTAAACTTTAAGGTATGTATTTATTCAGGCTTTACCTTAACTGAGGCAACTACATGGGTGTCGTCTACTACTAAATGTTGTTCGCCATGATATCCGATATCCATACCTTCTAATTCCAATTCTTCTTCGATCCTGCCGCCCGAAGTAACTAAAGAAGCAACTTTATATACTATAGCTGTTGCTACTGCTGAATAAGCTATGGTAATTAATACTGCTTTTGTTTGAACCCAAACCTGAGCTGCATTACCATATAATAGGCCAGCACCGCCATTTATTTCAGGGTTTGCAAAAACTCCAGTTAAGATTGCACCTGCAATACCTACTAATCCATGAATGCCAAATGCATCTAATGTGTCATCATGTTTAACCCAGGATTTCAGGTGAACAACGCCCCAATATCCAACAATACCTGAGATTACACCAATTGCCAGTGCGCCTGAAACATCCACAAATCCAGATGCAGGTGTGATCCCTACAAGTCCTGAAATTGCACCTGATGCCATTCCAATAAGCGTTGGCTTTTTTACTATAAACCACTCAATGGTTAACCAAATTAAGGCGCCTGCACAGGCAGCTACATTTGTTACTAATAAAGCATTGGCGGCAATTCCGTCTGCGGCTAATTGACTACCGCCGTTAAATCCAAACCAGCCAAACCATAGAAGGGCAGAGCCAAGGATCATAAACTTAATAGAAGATGGTTTGCGAACTTCCTCCAGACTGTGCTCCATTCTCTTTCCAACCAGATAGGAAAGTACAAGTCCGGCTACACCGGCATTAATATGAATTACTGTTCCTCCGGCAAAGTCCATTTCGCCACTTTCGCTCAAGAATCCACCGCCCCAAACCCAGTGGGCAATCGGTGCATAAACTGCAATAACCCAAAGCACAGAGAATAGCCCCCATGTAGAGAATCGAACGCGTTCAATGATTGAGCCACTTACGATGGCAACTGCAATTGCGGCAAATGTACCTTGGAAAACCACAAATAAGAGGGAAGGGATGGTTCCGCTAACATCATTTACGCCAATTCCTGATAGCATGATATTATCAAGACCGCCAATAAATGCATTTCCCTCACTGAAAGCGAGAGAGTATGCTACGGCGATCCATACAATGGTACCTGTACAAAAAGCCATATAACTCATGCCAATTGTATTCAGTACGTGTTTGTTTTGAGTTAATCCGCCATAAAATAATGCTAGTCCAGCCGGGGTCATAAGCATTACTAATGCGGTTGCAATAAGCATCCAGGCAGTGTCGCCTGAATTTATAGTGGCTTCTGCTTCCTGAGCGAAAGCAGTAAGGGTGAAAAACACTGAGAAGAGCAGTGTTGCGATGAGTTTTTTCATAAATATTCCAACAAGTGATGAGTTAAAGATCATCAAGTGTAACGGATTAAATACAAAAATACTTTAGGTAAATATTATAAAAACCTAAATAAATTCAGGAAATTATTATGGAAGGGCTTTTTTAACTTTGATTGGCTTAAATGTTGCTGAAAAAAAATTAATTAGAATTCTGAATTTCATTCAACTTACCTAAAGCCCTGTCTTTCAGGTTACTAAACTGATCTTCGGGGATATGCCCCGTGGTGAATTGCATATACAGCCAAACAATGTAGGTTGCCATCACATCTTCATAACAATAGTGCTCGATCAGATCTAATTCTTTTCGCTTATACATTTCATACACCTGGTTGCCTTCCCCGGTTTGCTTGAAAGGAATTCCAATCAATTGACCAAGGTGTTTCAATTTAGGCCATGAGCTAGCCCCATAATTACTGAATTCATCTACAAGGTCTATGTTGTGGCGGCTGTATCGATATCTGATGTCATAATCACTCATCCTAACCGGCATTTGAAGTCCATGTTTCATCGCCCGATAAGTGAGCACCGGAATATCGAATCCTTTGCCATTATGATGAATTAAACCAAAATCTTTAAAGGTGCCTATGGTTTCAAAAATTTTCTCTAATCCTTCTTTTTCATTTTCACCATTCCAGGCAACCTTTTGGCGTGGACCACCGGTATTTTCAATCCAAAGTCCAACCCAGGAAACCATTCGGTGATACATAGGCGGTAAAAAGCCTGATTTATTTCGCGCGAGTTCTTCACTGGCTTTTTCCAGAAGTATTTCTTCATCAGAACCCTGATCGTTCAATACTGAACGAATAAATTCGATATCCGGAATAGTTTCTAAATCAAAAATAAAGTACATGACCCCTTGTGTTTGCTGATTATAGAGATAATAAAGATCTACATCAATCGCTAGATTGTTAACTCTCCGGCAAGGCTTTTCTGATATTCAGTCTCGATAACAGCTTTGTCATTATGTTGCGCAAGTAACCACATCATTTTTGTAAGCGATGCTTCAAGGGTCATATCCCCACAAGAAATCGCACCTGCAGTAGCAACTTTTCTACCTGCGGGATATTTCGAAAGGTTTACCGAATCATAATCTGCCTGAGATATTATTGCCACAATCACACCTTCTTTTGAACAACGTTCTAAGAAGGGTAGAAGATTAAACTCACCTTTTGTGGGGATATTTCCACTGCCAAAACTTCGGACGATGATTGCTCTTAATTTTGATACATCCAGATTCATCAGGTATTCTGTATTCAATGAAGGGAATACGGTTAGAACTAGAATTTCATTTGAAAAAGATGGCAGAACAGAAAATTCATCCGTTGACGTTGGCATTGAAAAACTTGATTTCACTTCTAAACCAATAGTAGCTAAGGGTGGTAAATTTGGACTACCAAATGCATCGAAATCACCAATGGAGAGTTTAGTGGTACGGTTACCACGATATACATGGTCATTGAAACATATGGCTACTTCATTAACTTTTGAGGTTGCCATTTCAATGGAATTAATAAGATTACGTCGGGCGTCGCTACGTAACGAAGATAGAGGTACCTGACTACCTGTAAAAATGATTGGTTTATCCAGGTTTCTTAAAACGAAAGAAAGTGCCGATGCAGTAAATGCCATCGTATCTGTTCCATGAATTACAACAAATCCATCAAAATTATGGTAATTGTGGTTGATGCAATATGCTAATTCTATCCAATGATGATGGTTTAAATCAGAAGAATCCTCAAAGAAAAGGGGGATAGTTGTTATATGAGCAATTTCACCGAGCTGTGGAATTTTTTCTGTTAATGAGCCCGACCATGCCTTCGGATCAAGCTCAACGCCGGCGCCTTTTGCGCTCATTGCAATAGTGCCACCAGTTTGTATTATGAGGATGTTTTTCATGTTGATTCTTAGCGCCAGATGTTTAGTTTACGTCTTCACATTCGCTTCATGAATGTTCTGCATGTTCCTTGAAAAATCAAAGCACATATTTATGTGCAATCTAACCATTGAGTTCTTATTACAAGCTTGTAAACAATTGCAGATAGAGGGCTCATCAATAATCTTAATCGGAGGTTACCATGAAAGTTTACAATCCTACCCGCATCCGTAATGTTGTGCTGTTGGGCCATTCAGGCTCCGGTAAAACAACATTAGCAGAGACTATGTTGTTTGAGTCCGGAGCTATTAACAGACGCGGAACTATAGAAGATCAAAACACCACTTCAGATTATCATGAATTAGAAAAAGAAAAAGGGAAGTCGGTGTTTTCTTCATTTATGAACCTAGATTGGCGTGGACATAAGATTAATTTGATCGACACTCCTGGTACCTCTGATTACATTGGCGAGGTAGTAGGAGCTTTAAAAGTTGCTGACACGGCCATCATGACCATAAATGCAGAAAATGGTGTTGAAGTTGCAACCGATGCTTTATGGAAACATTTACGAAAGTATCAGATTCCGAGTATGTTTGTTGTAAATAAGCTCGATAATGAGCGATCAGATTTTTGGAAATCGGTGGAGGAGTCGAAAAACCATTTTGGTAGAGAGGTTACTGTAGTCCAATATCCGTTTAGTGAAGGAGGGGACTTTCACGCGATTATAGATGTTTTACGCATGACTATGTACGAATTCCCGGAAGGTGGTGGAAAGCCCGATAAACTACCGATTCCCGATTCTGAAAAAGAAAGAGCCTCACAATTACATCAAGAGTTAGTAGAAGTTATTGCCGAGAACGACGAGACGTTGATGGATATCTATTTTGAGCATGGCGAACTCGACGAGGAACAAATGCAGAAAGGATTAAACCTGTCATTGATAAAAGGAAATATCTATCCATTGTTTTGCGCTTGTGCATCCAGAAATATGGGTACAGGTAGAATCATGGGTTTTATCGACGATGTGGCACCTAATCCTCTAGAAGTGAATCCTCCAAAAACAGATGCGGGCGATGAAGTTGTACTAGATCCAGATGGAAAACCCATCATGTTTTTATTTAAAACGCATTCAGAATCGCATGTGGGTGATTTGATATACTTCAAAGTGTATGGTGGAACTGTTAAAGCTGGTTTAGATCTTCAAAATTCCCGCACATCAAACATGGTACGTTTAGGGAACTTGTATTTAACCGAAGGTCACAATCGTATTGAAATTCCTGAAGTTAAAACTGGCGACATCGGTGCAGTAGTAAAACTGAAAGACAGTGAAGTAAACGACACTTTACACGAAAAAGGGCATGATGTAGCTATGGATGGGATTCATTTTCCATCAACAGTAATTCGTTCTGCGGTTCGACTAACCAAAGAAGGCGATGAAGACAAACTTGGAAATGCGCTGCATCAGATCCACAGAGAAGATCCTTCAGCAATCATCGAACATAGCCAGGAATTGAAGCAGATAATCATTCATGGACAAGGCGAAGAGCATTTAAATACAATTGAACACGCACTTAAAAACCGATTTAAGCTTGATGTAGAATTCGACACACCAAGGATTCCATATCGCGAAACGATTACGAGTGATATTAGAGTAAAGTATAAGCACAAAAAACAATCTGGAGGTGCCGGCCAATATGGCGAGGTCCATTTGTTGATTGAACCTTATACCGAAAACAAACCAATGCCCAATGACATCAAAGTTCGGAAAGTGGAAGAACACGAATTGCCATGGGGTGGGAAGCTAATATTTCAAAATTGTATTGTAGGTGGAGTAATTGACAATCGGTTTATGCCGGCAATTGTTAAAGGCATTATGGAGAAAATGGAAAATGGTCCCATGAGTGGCTGCCGGGCCCGAGATATACGGGTTTCTGTGTATGATGGGTCGATGCACTCGGTAGATTCAAACGAAGCTGCATTTAAAACGGCAGCGCGTATGGCATTCAAACAAGGATTCCTAGATGCCAATCCACAATTGCTGGAACCGGTGTATGAAATCACAGTAACGGTCCCTGCAGATTATATGGGCGACGTAATGAGCGACCTTGGTACACGCCGAGGTCAGATTCAGGGTATGGATGCCGAAGGCGCTTTGCAACAAATAAAAGCGCATGTACCACTTGAAGAATTAGATCATTATTCTACACGTTTAAAATCTATGACACAAGGAAGTGCAACATATACGCGCGAATATAGCCATTATGCTGCTGTACCTTATGAGATTCAGGAACGTGTAATTCAGGAAAACCTGGAACTGGAAGAAGCGTAATTCAAATAAGAATTATTCAATTATCAATTTAGAAATAGGCGAGGAGCGAAAGCTTACTCGTCTTTTTTTATACTGGCAGGGTGATCCATTTTCATATAAACGCCACCTTTTTCTAATTCATCCAACATTTGATGGAGGCGTTTTAGTTTGGTCTCCTCTTTCTTTGCTCGTTGGATCCAGCCGATATAATCATTTTGTTGATAGGATGGACGATTCAAATAATCATTCATCAATTTTTTTTCATGAAGAGCTTTTTCAACAAATGCCGGAATTTCATAAATGGGGCGTTTTAGGTTATCAAAACTCATAATTTCTTAATTCTGATATTGCGAAACTCAATCCTATCACCATGATCTTGAAGGGTAATGTGACCTTTTTGGGATTTCCCCCAATCCGGAAATTGCGTCCACTGGCTTTCTTGATATGTAGATAGATAGTCATCAGAATTCCGATCAAACTCAAGAATTAAAGCTCCATTTAGCCAGTGTTCGACGTTACCATCTTCGACTTTAATTCGAACTTGATTCCATTCACCAGCTGGATTGAGTGTTTTTGGACCAGCAGCAAATAATCCGAATACAGAGGCGGTCAATTGAAACTCACGAACTTTCCCTTCGAAGTAATAGTCATCCAAAATTTGGTATTCATGGCCCGTGTAATAATCCATTGGAATGGTTGAATCTTCCACCACATGATACATCACCCCGCTGTTGCCACCTTCACTATTCTTGAACTCTAGTTCCAGTTCGAAGTTATCATATGGCTCAATGGTCATTAGAGATTCATCAAACCCCGTATTTATACCGGGACCATCTCCATTCTTTGAAGCGATGATTGTTCCATTTTCGATTTCCCATTTTGGTGAGATGCTGTCTGTTTCAACTCCATACATTTTCCAACCTGTAAAAGTCTTTCCATCAAATAAGTAAGTCCATGAATCATCCAGTTGTGATTCATTTTTATTGCAACCAAAAATAATTGCGATAAAAATTAAGAGAGTGACGAGTAAATTTTTCTCTTTCATAAAGACAGAGTAGAGGTTTCTGTTTCTATTATCAATCTATGATATTTTTTTACCCACTATTACTGCAAATTCAGGCACAATCATTGTATCTATCACTTCGGTTTCCGGTTCAAAGTGATGAATGGTTTTATGGATTTCAAAACCTTGTGAAGTGAAGAGTTCTTCAATATCCTGTATCTCAAACTGCTTAAAATTAAATTGAGTAGATGGATATTTTTGCAAACAGTCTTTTGGACGAATTGCAATGGCAAAGAATCCATTTGGCTTTAAAACTCGTCGGCATTCTTCAAATGCCAGATTGATATCTTCCAAGAAATAAACAGTGTTTACTGTAAATATTTTATCAACAGAACAGGAAGACAATGGAAGAGAATGAATATCGCCCAGTTTGAATTCAACTTTCCCGGTTGTATTTAACTCACTGAATGTATCTCTGGCAAGAGATATCATATCCTCTGAATAGTCTATTCCTACATAATGCACATTTTTTGACTTCTTCAGCACATGAGGTACAAATCTTCCATTAGCCATACCAATTTCGAGTACGGTGTCATTATCATTGATTTCTAATGAATTGATTGTGACGAGATTCATAGCATAATTGCTAACATTCATCTTATCAGCCACTTCCTTGCCAAACATACCATTTGGCTTTCTGAGCTGATTGGCTACTTCTCTTAAAAATTCTTCATCCATGGCATTAATCTAGATAAAATTGAGTGTAAGATTAAAGATTTCTATTGAAGATTAATCGGGCTTAATGGGACATAATACTTGCGCTTTTTAGATTAGTTCAGCTTAAGGAAACTAATCTGACTATCAATGAAATTATTATTTATCTCTCTCATGTATTTACTCACAAGCACTCATGCAGGCTTTACAAATGCTCAAGAAGTTGATGGAACTTGGAGCACAGTTATGAATTCACAGGAAGGCCGAATTGAAGTTGTGTATCAGTTTGAAACCAATGAAGGTGAGTTGTCGGGTTCTGTTTTTACCTCAGATGGCGTATTTCTTATAACCCAAGGCACAGTAAAAGGCAGTACGGTTTGGTTTACAATCGACTATGGAAACATAACAGTTTATCACACAGGCTATTTATTAAGAGAGCAGTTATTGATTAGTACAACTTATCAAGGAAGTACTGGACAAATCACATTAAATAGAGTTGATTGATTAAATAGTTGAAGTAGATGCGAAAAAAGCCTGTTCTTGATAAGGACAGGCTTTTTATTTGGTCTGTAAAATGTATTCTCATAAAAATTTTTTAAAAAATAGTGTCACATCACTACAAAATGTATTCTTTTATTATGAAGTTCTACCATACATTAAGTCACATTAATTTATAACCTGTTTTACCATGCTTAGTTTACTATCGAATAAAAAATCAACAAAACCAAGTACCATGAAGTTAGGACGAATTGCATTTTCTGTGTTGTTTCTTTTCGTTTTGATGGCAAACGCATCCGCCCAGCGATGGGACGGTCGATGGACCGGCGAGATGATTACCCCCGAAGGAAATGTTGAGATTTTATTCGAATTCCAAACAGATGGAAGGACACTATCTGGAGCCGCAGCAACACCCGCTGGCGTAGTCCCCCTTACCAATGGGGTTGTTGACGGCCAACAGATTTCATTCGTACTAACAATAGAACAGTTTTCCATACCACATAGTGGTTATTACTCCAGAGGACAAATTATCCTTAATACAGAATTCGAAGGCGAAACCGGACAAATTATTCTAAGTAGGGTAGATAATTAATCTGTTTTGCAATGTAGCTTTGGTAGCTCATTCCCTGATAAGGAATGAGCTTTTTTTATGTCCTTAATTTTTCTACCATCAGCAATGAAATTGAACGAAACACATATTCAATCGCTAAAGCATAACAATATGTGGGGTGAAGATTGCCCCGTTCATTATTCACAACTTAGTTTGCTGCAAATACCATTTCATAACTTTGATGGATTCTCGCAAATTGGGCAGATTATGGTGGCCAGCGCTATATCAGAACAAGTTCAGAACATATTTTCGGAATTATACGATCTAAAATTTCCTATACATTCACTTTTATTGATGGATGATTTTTTTGGAAATGACTTAAAATCGATGGAAGCGAATAATTCTTCTGCATACAATGGCCGGCGAATTATGAACACAGAGCGATGGTCGAGTCATGCTTATGGTGTAGCCATAGATATCAACCCCAAACAAAACCCTTACTTACAATTTGATCATCATGCCTCTACCATTAAAGTTTATCCATCAAGTGGACTTAATTATGTCAATCGAGGAGTTAACAAATCAGGTATGGTAGAAGAAATAGTGCCCATTTTCGCGAAGTATGGTTTTACGGAATGGGGCGGGAGCTGGGATACCAAACCGGATTATCACCATTTCCAATTACCCTGGGATGATATCAAATCTATGTTCCCTAAGGAGGATTTGAATTAAGGATGGGTGCATCAACCATTAAATTACTATTGGGTCCAGCTCTTTTTTTTCTAGTGATTATTGTTGGAGGATTTGAATCTCTCCAAGTTCGAATGATTGCTGTGGCCGTTTGGATGTTAAGTTGGTGGGTTTCTAACGCAATTCCCATAGGTGTAACTGCTCTGCTACCAATTGTGCTTTTACCGTTACTCGATATATTGAGTTTGAGGGAAACAACAATCAATTACGCCAATCCGGTAATCTATCTATTTTTTGGAGGCTTTGTTTTGGGTTTAGCAATTGAAAAATGGCAACTCCATCGTAGAATCGCCCTTAACATCATGAATTTAGCTGGTGAGAAACCTAACCGAATAATATTGGGTGGTATGCTTGCCACATCGCTACTATCTATGTGGATTAGCAATACAGCAACTACGGTGATGATGTTGCCTATCGGTATGTCAGTTATTCTGTTGTTGAACGATAAATTTGAAGATCCTAAAGCGTATAAAAATTTTGCTCTCACATTGATGCTCGGAATAGCTTATGCCGCAAATATTGGTGGAATTACAACCATCATTGGCACTCCGCCGAATTTAGTGCTTGCAGGGATAGTTGAAGAGAGTGGAATGCCGGCTTTAAGTTTTGCAAACTGGTTGTTCTTTGCTTTTCCGTTGGTTGTAATACTGTTTACATCGGTTTATTTAATAAATACCAGAATAATTTATCCGGTTAAAATCAAAGAATTACCCGGGATAAAATCATTGATCACAGGAGAACTTAAAGAACTTGGATCGCTTAAAATTGGTGAAAGACGAGTGATGATTGTTATGATTGTAACCGCCTTTTGTTGGATTTTACGAACCCAAATAACAAAAATTGACTTACTCTCAGCGGTCTCAGATACAGGTATCGCCATTGCGGCTTCCATAGCGTTATTTATGATACCATCTAGTTCAGAGAACAAACCACTTCTTGAGTGGAAAGATACGCAACGTTTGCCCTGGGATATTTTATTACTATTCGGAGGTGGTATTTCTCTGGCAAAAGGGCTAGAGGTAACAAATATTGTAGGCGTTCTTGGCGAGTGGATAAGTGCAAACACCATCGCTGCCCCTTTGGTAATTATTCTGGTTGTGTGTGGGTTTGCAATATTTTTAACAGAGATAATGAGTAATGTGGCTCTGGTAGCAGTATTTATCCCGGTTTCATTTGTAATTGCTCAATTCTTTGGTTTGGATGAATTAAGACTGGCAATTCCACTTACGATTGGTGCCAGTTGTGCATTTATGTTTCCAATCTCAACACCACCCAATGCCATCGTCTTTTCTAGTGGACATATAAAGATGGCTGAAATGGCTCGAGCAGGGATTTTTCTAAACATTCTTGCGGTACTAATTATCTCAGTGTACTGCTACTTTGTTCAAGATTATTTTTTCTAATCCTCCGATTCTAAATCCTGAATAAATTGAATATATCTTACTGGTAGCGCAAAAGGACGAAATGCCGGTATTGGCCTAAATCTAGGTGATGGTAGTCTGGTTGGGCGATGGGGACGAAGTTCAGGTGACCAATTAAATCCGTCAAGCGTTCGAGATCCCAAATCGGTGTATTCTGGTAAGAACAAGCCTTCATTTTGTCCCATTTTAGCCTGAATAAGTTCTCCATCTTCAAAATATAGAGTCGTATTTGGGCTGGTATATTCCATGGCGCCATCAGGGTTATTCTCATCATCTTTGGTGTGATATAGAATTTGTGTGTTAGGAAAAAGCTCAATTTTTGAAATTTCACCGGCATTAAATGTGGCAATCAGCGTATCACCTTTTAGCTGATTTAACCGCATTGTGGAAGTGTCTTGTTGAATTGCAAAGGCTCCGGTAAAAGAGCGTAATTCACGAACTTCTGAGCTATCTAATTGAACAATTATTTTCGGACCAGATAACTGAGTTTGTTTATTCCACGTTTTTGGTTCTCCAGTGAGCGTAAATATTTCATTCTCGGAATTATAAAGTAGAGTATCAGAAAGTGAGGCAAATTTTTTGCTCCACACTTTAACACTATCAATACCATCAATAGTAGTGGTAGAATCCTGTTCAATTAATAATAATTCATCTGCAAAAATATGGGTTGTATCGGAGGAAGAACTATCAGTTTCTATATTCATCAAATAGGCATTCTCCTTCACATTTCGACGACCTGTAGAATCAGCTTCCACATAGTTACCAGTTAGAATCGCATTATTTGAACTATCAGAAACGAATACATTACTATATATTTGCAGATATTTTCGTTCTCTATTAATAAATAAAGAATCACCTTCCACATATTGGGCACTATCCTGAAGTTGAACATCGAAACGAAACACGGCGCTGTCCTGATTTTGAAAGTACGTGCCGGTCTTTGCGATTAATGTACCATCGGAGTCTTCTAACCTTATGCCCTGTGGGAAAACAGCAACTTTAGTGGCAAAGTTATAATCTACTTTATCACCAAATAGAGTAGTGCTATCTTGTTTAATAATTACGCGCCCCCTTAATTTGCTGATTTCCTCATTATTGAAATAGTAAAGAGTGTCGGCCCATATATTTTCTGTTTCTGTATCAATTTGAATATTCCCAAAAGCGCGCATTTCGTTACGGTCTAGAAAACGATAGGCACTATCACATACCATTTCTACATTTCTCATACTCATTCGAGCGTTAAATAGCTTTTGTACTCGCTCGTTGTTGATCTCTGTGAGGGTTGCAGAATCAAATCTGATTAATTGAACTATATCCTGACCGAGGGCAGACCTAGATATTAATACAAGAAGAATTATTGATAAATAGTACTTCATGCTATTCTATCACCACTCGACCACCACCTTCGTTAAGCGTGTAGTTTGTAAGATCTGAATTTCCATAAAACCCGTTTGCAGCAATGCTATCGGGAGGGGAGATGAAAATCACAAATTCAGAGGTGCTCACTTTGTCGATTTTTCTTTCCCACAGTAGATATTCAGATCTAAGATTTTTGCCATCAGCAGTAGAAACTTCTACATCTCTAAACATCTCAAACCGACCTCTATCAGGTTCATAATATGCACTATCGCATACTACAGTACTTTCAAGAGTTCCTTGTTCATTAAAGATTTTTATTAGTACCGGACCGCGAATCATGGTTTGATTCTCCCCGTTTTGTTGAACATTATACGAGTGGGATCCATTTAAATTCATTCGTACCCGGCCGTCTTCAATGATATCCATCGAAAATCCCCAACTTTCAGTAGAGTTGAATAGCGAATCGCCCAACGCCAATTCTATTTGCTGCGTATCGTATTCACTTAATCCACTACAATTTAAGATCAGGAGTGAAAATAAGACGACGTAAATATGCTTAAATGGTACCAAAAAATCGGTCGCCGGCGTCACCAAGTCCTGGTACGATGTAAGCATTTTCATTGAGTTTCTCATCGATAGCTGCCGTTATTATTGGAACATCCGGGTGATCATTTTGTAGTCGCTGAATACCTTCTGGTGCCGCGATAAGGCATACAAAACGAATTTGCTTTGCTCCGTTGTCTTTTAAAAACTTCAACGCATGAGACCCGCTACCACCAGTAGCCAACATTGGGTCTACCACCAGATTTAGTGCTTTATCAATACCTTGGGGTAGATTATCATAATAATTAACAGGTTGGTGAGTAGTTTCATCGCGGTAAACACCTACGTGTCCTACTTTTGCATCGGGCATAAAATTAATAATGCCATCAACTAAACTAAGGCCTGCTCGCAAAATTGGAATCACAACAACTTCTTGTCCCGGCTGGTACCCTATGGTTTTTTGAATGGGCGTTTCAACTATAGTCTCATCCAATTTCAGATCATTTAAAGCATGGTAGGCTAGAATAATACCAATGTTCGACATCGCCCTTCTGAAGGTAGCCGTTGAGGTATTTTTATCTCGCAAGTAGGTGAGATAACGATCTACAACCGGATGAGAAATTATTGAAACGTTTTCCATTATTTAATGCCTTGTTCCTTCATTTTAGCAAAGTACGTTTTGCTGGCCGTTGCAACTACGCCGGATAAAGCAAATAGAGCAATGATATTTGGGAAGGTCATTAAACCCAGAGCGATATCACCAATCGCCCACACGGTTTCAAGTGCAAGCACAGCTCCAATGAAATGCATCACCAGATAAACCATTTTATAGTAAATGATGGATTTGTCACCTGCTAGATATTGAATAGAACGATCTCCATAATAGCTCCAGCTAATTGCAGTAGAAACTCCAAATAGGATCACACAGATTGTAACGATGTACTTACCTCCTGGAAAGAGAGGGGCTAGTCCATTTTCAAATGCTAATGCCGTGAGAGGTGCTCCATTTTCAACAATACTTGTATGTAATTCTTCAAGTTCAATACCCGCGTCATTTCGAATGATTACACCACCATCAACCACTTCTATAGTTCCATTAAACGGCTGAGTTCGATTTTCCGATAGATAAAAGACGCCCATTCCATGATCATTTCGTTCAATGGTTCCATTAACCGGTTCTCCATTTCTTAAAATCAACGTATTCGAATTTTCATCCAGAGTTATTTCCGTTTCGATCGCAGCAGTTGTAAATAACGTATCGTGCTTCATATCCCAAACGCCGGTACTTACAATTACTAAACCAGTCATTGTACAAACTACTAAGGTATCAATGAAGGGCTCTAATAATGCCACAACACCTTCGCGTACCGGTTCTTTAGTTTTGGCAGCACCATGTGCAATAGGAGCACTACCTTGACCCGCTTCGTTAGAGAATAATCCTCTTTTAATTCCCCAAACAAGTGTGGTAAGAAATAAACCTGAACCAACACCAAATGCACCGGCTTTTGGTGTGAAAGCATATTCTATAATGGTTCCAAAAGCAGGGATAACTTTCTCTGCATTTAAAAGTAAAATAATAAGTGCCCCTAATACATAAATGATCGCCATTAAAGGCATTAAGCTGGCTGTAACTTTACCGATTCGCTTAATACCACCAATTATTACAAATCCCACAATAGAAGCGGTAACAAGACCAGTAATCCACCCAGGTACTAAAAATGTGCTTGCTAACGTATCAGCAACAGTATTAGCCTGTACTGCATTACCGGTTAAAAAAGAACAAATTACAGCCATCGCTGCAAAGAAAACGGCAAGCCATTTCCAGTTTTCTCCAAGACCACGCTCGATATAATACATTGGCCCCCCAGAAACAGATCCATCCGCATTTTGAATTCGATATTTAACGGCTAGCGTACACTCCGTGTATTTAACCGCCATTCCAAAAAAAGCAGTAACCCACATCCAAAATAGTGCACCGGGTCCGCCATAATGAATTGCAATAGCTACACCGGCGATATTACCAATACCTACGGTTGCGGATAAAGCTGTGGTAAGTGCTTGAAAATGGTTTACATCCCCAACTGCATCGGGCGAATCGTATTTTCCCATAACAGAAAATACCCCGTGTTTAAATCTTCTGATCTGGACGAATCCTAATCGTAACGTGATAAAAATCCCGAAACTAAGTAATACAGCTACCATGAAAGGGAAGTACGTAGGTGTACTCCATACTAAGTCGTTAAGAGTACCTACAACATTTTCAAAAGTTTCCATGCAAAGAGATTGTTTTTATATTCTGATTTTGAATCGGCACAAAGTATAAAAGATTTGATAAAATAATGGTGCCGAATCTTGAAACGATATTATCAGATTGATATTTGAAAAGTGAACGATTTAGATTTCATTTTTGGTTGAAGGAGCAAATCAAGGATAACAGGTTAAAAAACCCTTTAAAATGACAAAAGCAGATATTGTTGATATCATCTCATCATCCGTTGGACTTACAAAAGTTGAAACAGAAGCTGTTGTAAATGGTTTCATGGAAACAGTGATCGATTCAATGAAGAGAGGAGAAAACATTGAATTACGTGGTTTTGGAAGCTTCAAAGTTGTAAAAAGAGCACAACGGGTAGCTAGAAATCCAAAAACAAACGTTGAAGTTATTGTGCCTGAGCAGTTTGTTCCTGTACTTAAAATTTCGAAAGATTTTAAGGAAGCAGTGAATGATTCAATGGCTGTGAAAATCTGATTTCGAAAACCGTTGAAAGTTCTTATTTTCCACGTCTGATAATTAAAACATCAACGACCAGGTGAACGTGTATGCCAAGCGGTAAAAAAAGAAAGCGCGCAAAGATTGCAAAACATAAGCGCAAAAAGCGTCTGAGAAAAAACAGACACAAGAAAAAGTAATTTTTAGGCTCCAATCATTATTGGAGCCTTTTTTTTGCTCCAATCAAGCTGCGACTGATTTTTGTAAAATATCGTCACACAAAGAAATCACACGATTACCTTTTAATAGCAGATCTTGAAGGCGACGACTCACGTAATTATTTAGTGCATTTAAATCTTTTGCTGAGCTTAATTCATACTGAAAATATGAAATTAAATGTATGGCACTTAGATATTTTCCTTGCTCATCACCTTCAATTTCGATGTGCCATCGTGTAATGATATTCTCATTTTTAAGCGCAACATTAATGTCTTTGCTGATTGCTTCCATCCATTTACTTGCCATTTCAATGCGATAATTTCCTTCTTTTCCATTTTGGTGAGGTTGGCAGGCGTCAACATCAAATACCCAGGTCATTTCTATGTCAATGGTAGGATTTACTCTCACACCAGTAAGTTGATCCACTTTAAGAAATGGATGACTTTGCATACCGGTCATTTCGCGAGCTACGACTGCTTCTCTAAAGCTGTCCCAATCGAAGTTTATGGCAAGATGTTCAACAAAATTTGAACTTTTCGACAATCCAATTTCCATTTCAAGTCCGGTGGCGTGTATTTTGTTATCTTCCCAAGTCTTGAACGAATTATTGTGGATGCCTCGTTTCCCCAACTGTGTTTTTACTGTGTTTACGATAGAATTAAAAATCGGATAATGCATTCTTTATCTATTATATGTATGACTCTCTTTTTGTGGTCTTAGCGTAATGAACTACTATGAATTAATATATTTATTGGAAGAGTTCAAAACCAAATTAACTAATTCTTGGTTAGAGCGTGCTATAACCCCTTTTAAAAATCAGTTGGAGCTTTTTATTTCAAATGAAGAAGAAAGTTTCAGACTGGTTTTCAATGCAAGCCCAGGAAATGCTGCGCTATTTATCGATTCTTATCGACCCGCAAAAAAAAGTAATACACAAAATTTCTTTGAGCATATTTATGGCCAAAAAATTATTGCAATTCATTTAGAGCAAAATGAGCGGTTAATATATTTCGAATTTGAAAACCACGATAAGCTTTGGATTAAATTGTATGGTTCAAAAGCGAACGCAATTCTTACCTCAGAAAAGAAAATAATTGCAACGTTTAAAGATAGAGACGAAGTAGGTGATGATGAACCAATTGCCCATGCACCGATACTGTTTGATGATACTTTCGATGCGGATTTATCTGTGGACAAGAAACTTCAAAAATTAATCCCATTACTGCCAAAAAAGTGGATTCTCGATTTAACAGAAAATCTAGAGCTCAAACACTATTCAAAAAAAGAACTTCTCAGTTTTGCCAGGGATATTGATGATCAACTTCGAAGTAATGCTAGTTTTAGGATCCTTAAAAATGGTTCCACCACTCTTATTCCAGAGTCTATTTTACCGTTAGAAACCAAAAATTACATGGATTCTGTGAATGCGCTAATCCAATTTCGATTTAAAAATTACGCTCATTCCCAGAGATTAAACCAGCTAAAAGGAGTTTGGAAAAAAAATATTCAACGCCAGCTTAAGCGCTCGAAGTCGGCATTAAGGAACCTGCAAAAAGCAGATAAAGGTTTAGAGAAAGCGGATACATTTGAAAAATTTGGACATCTGCTAATGGCCAATGCACATCTTGATAAACCAAATACTGCAAAAATTGTCGTGGAAGATTTATATCAGGATGGAAATGAAATAACTATACCTTTGAACGCTGATCTTAGTTTGGCTAAGAATGCTCAACATTATTATTCTCGTTCATCCAATTCTATTAAATCG
Source organism: Balneolaceae bacterium (assembly GCA_965249965.1). Classification (GTDB taxonomy): domain Bacteria; phylum Bacteroidota; class Rhodothermia; order Balneolales; family Balneolaceae; genus HXMU1420-13. Next base: position 2,924,916 of record OZ252262.1, on the reverse strand, counting down.
TACGAAGAAGCTGTAGAACGAATCCCACTTCTGGAAAAAAAAGGTGAGTTATATGAGTCTCTATTATCAGAATTAGAGAGTTTTTCAGATGTTCGATCTGTACAAGATTGGCTTAGAATAAATAGAAAAGAACTGGGGCATTTGGATAGCAAACTTCAATCCAAAGAGGAACAGACTATCCCATTTTATGTTAAAGAATGCATGGGGTATACCATCTGGATAGGCAAAAATGCACGAAACAATGACGAATTGGTGAAAAAATCGCATAAAGAAGATGTGTGGTTACATGCCAGAGGGGTAGCAGGTTCGCATGTTGTGATTAGAATGGCTAACAATAAATACTTTCCTGAAATGCCAGTAATCGAGGAAGTTGCCTCAATGGCTGCCTATCAATCAAAGGCAAAGGGATCTAATCTGGTACCTGTTATTTATACTAAAAGAAAGTTTATCAGAAAACCCAAGGGATCAGCACTTGGTGCAGTTACGGTTCAGAAAGAACAAGTGTTAATAGTAGAGCCCAAAAATCCATTTAAATGAATTTCTACAGACTCCAAAAATTTAAAGAAAGCTTTTTTCTAGTTGGATTTATGGCAACCGGGAAAAGCACAATTGGAAGGAAATTAGCTCAAAGACTGGAACGGCCATTTTTGGATTTAGATAGCTTAATTGAAGAAAAAGAGAAAATGCCGATCTCAAAAATCTTCACTCAAAAAGGAGAAGCATATTTTCGGCAAATTGAATGGGAATACTTACTAGAAACTACACAAAATTTTAAAGGGGTAGTATCTCTGGGTGGTGGGGCACTACATAATCAGCAAGTGGTAGATCATCTAAAATTATTTGGGTTGATGATTTTTATAAAAACCCCTCTAGACAAAATAGTAGAACGGGTTAGAAGAAATAAAAGAAGACCAATTGTGTTAAATGAACACAATGAATTAAAATCCCCTGAAACTCTGTTTACTGAGTTGGAAACCTTATATTTGAAACGCTTGGAATTATATGAACAAGCACAAATAATTCTGGAATCTACCGGCTACGAAACGAAGGACGAACAAGCAGATAAGCTGATCGAAAAATTACAGCGATATGTATAAATCCATATCAATTACTACGAATGTTGAGAATGCATATACCTACTATGTAGGTGCAGGGCTGCTTGAGAAAGCTTCGAGCTACATATCAAGAAATTTTGGGCGCACCAAATTATTGCTGGTTATCGATAAAAATGTGTATCAGCATCATATCACTCGTTTACTAGACACTTTTGAACCGGCCTTCGATAAAATTCTTACCTACGTAGTTCCGGCTGGTGAGAAGAGTAAAAGTTTTGAGCAGTTTACTAGCATTGTTGATTTATTTTTAAATGAAAAAGTTGAAAGAAATACCCCGGTACTGGCTATAGGTGGTGGAGTAATCGGCGACTTAACTGGATATGTAGCTTCAAGCGTGCTACGAGGATTGCCACTAATTCATATGCCTACAAGCTTATTGGCAATGGTTGATAGTTCAATTGGCGGAAAAACAGGAATTAATCATTCCACAGGTAAAAACCTCATAGGGGCATTTTATCAACCGAAAGCGGTATTTGCAGATATTGAATTTCTTGAAACTCTGCCCCCAAAGGAATGGGTAAACGGGTTAAGTGAAATCATTAAATATGGGATGATTGAGTCTGGAGAGATACTCGACGAATTAAAATCTCTGACAGCTAAAGAAAAGTTTGCAGCACCCGGTAAATGGATCGATGTAATTGAAAAAAGTGCACAAATAAAAGTTGATATCGTACAAAAAGACGTGCTTGAAGGTGGTGTCCGTGCTTTTTTGAATTTTGGACATACTTATGGCCATGTGATAGAGCGGGCTGGTGGGTACAATACGTTTAGCCATGGAGAGGCTGTATTTGCTGGAATGTATGGAGCGATATCAGCATCAAATGTACTAGGTCATTCCATTTCTGAAGAGTTGCTAGATCATTTTTTCGATTTATATAAACTGAATTTAAGCGACTTACCACCCGTTCAAACTCTTATTGAATGGATGAGCTACGATAAAAAAGTTAACAATGAGCAAGTACGTTTGGTGTTGTTAGAAGAAATAGGCAAACCGTTTGTGCATGTAGTTGAAGATCAAAAGCTACTACAAACTAGCTGGAATCGATTGTTAGAAAGATTTTCTTGATATGACCCTAAGGTGGTTACATAAAAGCTGGGTTTATTTTTGGAACTCGATTGGCTTGTTGTTAGCAACAGTAATTGTGATTTCAGGAGTTTTATATGGGGTACTCCAATTACCGGTTACTAAAAATCTCCTTGCCGAGGAAATTGAAAAGCAGTTCAATACAGATAGACAGGCTTTTCTTGAAGTGAATAAACTCTCTGGACATATTCCCTTTTCATTTGCTCTGGAGGATATTCAGCTTTTTGCTGATTCCTCACGTTCAAGATCTATCCTAAGTGTTGATTCAATGCAGGCAGGACTCGACCTCAGAGGATGGTTTTCTAATCAAATAATTGTTCCATCAATTGAAGTTTATAATCCAAGATTATCTCTCGATTTTAATGAAAATTTGGGGTCTTCGTTTTCTAAAACACGAGTTCAGGAAACCCAAAACCAAAATACAGATTCAACTGAATCAGGTAGTAATATTGGGCTTTTATTTCCACGGATTTTAGTTGAAAAAGGCTCGCTGATATTATCAAATATTCCAAACCAGGATAGCTTATTTGCTACCACCAGTGAACTGACATTTAATGATATAGATTTAGAAACGTTTCTGGAATTTAATACCAGTCAACGATTCTTAGACATCGAAAAACTTGCATTTAGCATCAATGACCTCAATATCGACAGAGTTAACATGTTCGGGCAAGTTTTTAACGACGATCGCTTCCTTGAATTTAATGCAGTAAATATATCAACTAAAAATAATGCGATTCGCTTTAGCGCAGAAGTTGATGGCGTAGATTTCACCAAACAAGATATTAAGGAACAGCTAAAAGCTGCTGAGTTTTCAATAACTATCAATGAGTTGATCTCATATCCCAGAAATCTGCAAAAAATTATTCCAGAGTTTCCACTTTTTGAAGAACAAATTTATAGCCGACTCGAAGCAGAAGGGAATATCGACAGCTTAACAATTGAAAGTTTATATCTGCTGGTAGGAAATTCAGAAGTCGAAGCTTTTGGTGGAATAAATTTTGGAGAAGAATTTGAACTCGAAAGGTTTAGTACTGGTATTGAAAGTTCAAAATTTGATTCAACGAATCTAAAAACATGGTTCGACGCATTAGATGAAAATCAAATTCAAGCTATTGTAGAAAGTGAGTTTTCCGGCGATATATACGGAAATAAATCAAAGCAGTCGGGTGAATTTGAAATTCAAAGTCCAAGAGGGGACATAAGGGCTGAATTCTCTAAATCAGATATTGATTCTGCTCGATATTCTTTGTTTGCAGAAATTTCAAGACTAGACATCGGCGATCTATTTTCACCCAATATCAGCACTACAAGTTTAAATGGCTCTTTAAGCATGATGACTTCATCCTTTAAACCGACAGAAGCAATTGGATACACGGAACTTGAATTGCAACAAGGTCTATTTAATGCTTACGAATTTGATTCATTGAGTTTTGCTGCTGATTGGAATGATGGACGTATAATTCCAGAGTATCAAATAATTTCCGAACAAGGATTTATTGATGGTTCAGGCGATGTAATTCTTTCTGATTCTGTTACAAATATCAGCATAGATGGTCAGGCAAGGCAACTTGATATAAAAGGACTTTCAAATGCAACGAATCTGAGTAAAGCCCTCGTCGACTTGAACTATAACCTTCGCATTAATGGTGCAGGATTGAATGATGCATTTGGTCAACTCACAATTGATCTACCTAAAACAATTATTGAGGGGGATACATTAGAAGTGCATCAGATTTATGCCGATTTCAATTCAACAATTAATCGGGGTAAGCGATTTCGATTAACATCAACCCCCCTGGATGTATCTATTGATGGTAATTTTGAGCCAAACGATGTAATCACCTTATTAAATTTTTGGGCAGATAATCTGAATACAAAAGTTGATGAAGAATTTTTCTTTAGTCCTTCAAACTCTGCTCAAACGCTAAAGATTGATTCTCTAAATGCAGCTTTAGAGATGAATTTCAATTTAAAGAATTATGCCTTACTAAAGTCTTATCTGCCCAATCTGCCTGACTTAGAAAGTAATCTTTCGGGGACCTCTAATTTTAATATGAATAATGAATCCATTCTCTTTACAGGAACAATCTTAGATAGTTCATTTGTGTATCAAGAGTATATCGTTGATTCTGTTGCTGTTCAGTTTACAGGTAGTTTTAGAGCGAACGAATCCCTTAAATCTTTTTCAGGCTTTCAACTTCGAGCTAACACGGCTAATTTTTCCAGTGAATTCATAGAAACAGGGGCCACAGATCTTTCCATTGAATTAAACGATGACAGCATATTCATCCAACAAAGAATTACTGATATTGCAGAATCAAACGACTTCTATGTAAACAGCTTTGCAAATTTATCCGATTCAACTCTAACCTTTGTTATTGATAGTCTCTCGATGGGAAATGAAAACTATCAATGGAAAAGTACAGGAACCCCTTCATTAACATATAATAAAAGTGACCGTTTAGAATTTCAGGATTTTGAGTTCCGAAATGGGGAAGAGTCGTTAAATTTTGAAGGCGTTTTTAGTAATCAGGTATCCGATTCGGTAAACTATAATATCCGAAATGTTGATTTAGCTCGTATTTCCGAACTCATCAATGGTCGTATTAATTTTTCTGGTATTCTCGATGCGGAATTTACTACCAAATCCCTAACCAGGATCCCTTCCATTCAGGGAAGTCTGGGTGTAGACGCATTTTCCATTGATGATCGTGTACTGGGCGATGTTGGGATAAGCAGTTTATTTAATTCAGATTTCAACCGTTTTGATACACGTATCACAATTTCAACCGATTCAACAAAATATCCCGACTACTTTACCCGCACTGAGCGGAGAGGTCAGAATATTGCTTTTGATGGATATGTTTATGCTCCTGAAGATGGCGCTTTTGCCATGGCTGACTCTCTCTTTTATTTCGATTTGAATTTTGAATCTATTGATCTTTGGGTGTTACCATTTATCGCTCCAAGAGTATTCACTGAAATGTCTGGGGTAGCAAGTGGCGGTGGCGCAATTTGGGGCAATCTTGAAGACTTCGATTTTTCTGTGAACTACGATATCGGCATGGACGATGCCGTCTTTTTCCGCCCACGGTTTCTTGATACCTATTATTTCGGTATAGGAAATATCACTTTAAACAGACAAGACGGTTTAATTTTTAATGATCTGTTTATAATAGATCCATCGGGTGGTTCAGCGAACTTAAATGGAACGTATGATCTGGGACAATTTGATAAAATCCATGAAATGGATTTAACACTTGTGATGGATGAATTTCACTTTTTAAATAGCTCATTCGATCCTGATGTAGCATTTTTTGGGGATGCATACGGCAGCACAACGCTTAGGATGACAGGCACCAATCTTAACCCGGTGTTAACTACCGAAACACCTGTTATAATCTCAGATTTTTCAAGTATCGGTATTCCATTACTGGAAGAAACAGAATTTGATGAGAACAACAAGTTTATCCGATTTGTTGATTCTTTTGAGTTCAGTTCGAATAGAGCTGCATCGCAAGAAGGAGGCAGCGGCCAACGTATAAATGTGGAAGAAGACCCTTTCAGTGGAACATTTATTGAGCGATTTACACTGGATTTGCAGTTTGTTGCTCAAAACCCAATGGAAGTTCAACTGATTTTCGATCCAATCACCGGTGATCAGATCGATGCAAATGGAATCGGTAGATTAGGGATAAGACTTGAAGATGAACAACTAAGCATGTTCGGACAATTTGATATAAATGGCGGAACCTACCAATTTGTAAGTGGTGAGATTTTCACCCGAAGATTCGAATTGGAACCAGGGGGTACCATTATTTGGGAAGGTGAACCTGGTAATGCACGGCTAAATTTAAATGCAGTTTATCAAGCCCGACCTGACATAAATACGCTTACACGAACGCGCTCCGATTTAGATAGTGAAACCTCTCAAAGAGTACCGGTTGAGCTGGTTCTGAATGTGGGTGGTTCAATTACCGCAATCCAAAATAATTTCTTTTTCCGTTTACCAAATAATTTCGAGACCAGGCAAAATTCAACATTAAATACCCAAATTGCGGCATTAAACCGAAATGAAGATGAAAAACTGATTCAAGCAGCAAGCTTTTTGTTGATGGGTGATTTCATTCCATCAGCTACGGAAACAAATGATGCCACAAATACCCTGGCCGGCAACTTCTCTGGAAGTGGGGCAGTTCTTAATCCATTATTATCGAGTCAGGTAATTAGTCCGTTATTATCCAATCAGATCAATTCGCTATTAAGAAGTGACATTGGCAGTTTAGATATCGATTTTAATTTAAATACCTATAATAACGTTGATTTGGGAGTTGCACTCAGACTTTATAATGATCGAATAATTCTTAGCCGAGAAGGTCAAATTACAGGTGCACAATCGAACATCGGCGATATTGGGGCTACGTACAGAATTAACAATACACTTTCAGTTACGGCATTTCACAGGCAAGATCCAACCTTTAGCAATCTTTCGGGTGGCGAAGACTCTCCACAAGCGCAGGATATTAACGGGGTTGGTTTTGAGGCGGAGGTAAGTTTTAACTCTTGGCAGGAGTTTTTTAGGCGCGTAACCTCACCATTTAGAAAGTTATTTGGCAAAAAAGAGGACTCAAACGCAATCGCATCATCAGAATAATATAAACTACAAGGAATAAATGAGCAGAAATAAGAGGCTCAGTAATTTTGAGGAATTAATCCTCGATTTAGTAAAAAATCACCCAAAGAAGACATTTAATAAAAGCGAATTAGAGGAAACTCTCCGGCTTGGAAGTAAGCGGGAATTTAAACGATTTGATAAGGCCCTGCATAGTTTGGCCAGCAAAAGACTAATACATAAAGAGGGGAATACCATCAGCCAAAATAAAGACGGCGCAAAAAAACCACGAAACATGAAAAACTTCCGGGGATTGTTGGAAGGAAAAATTCAAATCACCCCTGGTGGAACAGGATTTGTTATTGTGGATGAATTAGATGACGATATTCGTGTGTCAAGAAGAGACATTAGTACTGCGCTAAACGGGGATGTAGTGGAAGTTCTGGTACAAGGTGTGAATAAACGAAGCGGACAGCCTCAAGGAAAAATTCAAAACGTCCTGGAAAGAGGTAAGGATTTTTATGTAGGTACCTTTAAAAGAACCGGAGTAAAAACCTTTCTTATCGAGCCAGATTTAAAATCTGCTCATGTTGATTTCTACGTACAACCAGAACATGTAAATGGTGCCAATAATGATGATAAAGTAATATTTGAACTTAAAAAGTGGGTGCATCATAAAGCATTGCCAGAGGCAGTCGTAACCTCCGTTTTGGGGAAGTCTGGAAGTAATGATGCGAATATTTTATCCATTTTAGCGGAGAATGAATTGAAAGCAGATTTTCCGAAAGAGGTGGAGACATATGCTGAAAATATTCCGTTAGAGATACCGCAATCTGTGATTGCCGATCGCCTTGACTTGAGAGAAGAGTTAATTTTTACCATCGATCCATTAGATGCAAAAGATTTTGACGATGCTCTAAGTATTAAGTATCTGGAAAATGGAAATTTCTATCTCGGAGTTCATATAGCAGATGTTACCGCCTACATGCCTATGGATTCTGTGTTGGATGAGGAAGCATATAACAGAGCAACAAGTATTTATTTGGTTGATCGGGTAATTCCCATGCTACCGGAAAGATTAAGCAATGGGGTTTGCTCTCTTCGCCCAGAAGAAGAAAAATTGTGCTTTAGCTGTTTTATGGAAATTGATCCAAATGGATTTTTGGTAGACTATTCCATCAAAGAAACTGTGATCCATAGTAAACAGCGGTTTACCTACGAGGAAGCCCAAGAAATTTTAGATGGGAAAGAACATCCCCTACAAAAAGAAGTGCATTTAGCAGGGAAACTGGCAAAAACGTTAATGAAAAAACGTTTTAAGGAAGGAGCCATTGATTTTGATACACCCGAACCACGTTTTGTGTTAGATGAAAAAGGCAAGCCCATTGAAGTAGTGCTGAAGAAAAGAATATTCGCTCATCGGTTAATCGAAGAATGTATGTTAATGGCCAATAAAACCGTTGCTACGCATATTGATAAACTAAGGGATAAATCGAAGAGCAAACGATCTAAAAACCTGTTTCCTTTTTTCTATCGTGTTCACGATCGACCTGATGATAAAAAATTAGCCTCGGTTGCAGAAAATGTGCGACCAATTGGAATTGATTTTCAATTGGGAGATCATGTAAGCCCAAAGAGTATAAATAAGCTACTAAAACAGGTTAAGGGAACTCCGGTCGAAATCATTGTGAATGAACTAACCCTCAGAGCAATGGCTAAGGCAGAATACAGTCCGGATAATCTGGGACATTTTGGGTTAGGTTTTCAACATTACGCACACTTTACCAGCCCTATTCGCCGTTACCCTGACGTGATTGTCCACAGGCTGTTAAAAGGCTATGCAGAAGGGACCCAGGCTTACAATTACGATGCACTTCGTAAACATGGCGACCATTGCAGTGCCCGCGAACGAGTTGCTGTGGATGCTGAACGCGACTCCATAAAATTAAAACAAGTAGAATTTTTGAGCGATCATATTGGTGATGTTTTCGAAGGAATAATAAGCGGTGTTACCGAACGTGGCATCTTTGTTGATTTAAAAGACATTCATTGCGAAGGCATGATTCGTGTTGGAGATTTGAAAGGTGATTTCTTTATTTACGATGCGAGAAGTCATAGTTTAAATGGGCGTTCGAGCAGCAAAAAATTTCGTCTGGGAGATGAAATTAAGGTTAAGGTAGAAAGTGTTAACCATCAAAAGCGTCAAATTGATTTTGTTCCTGCGTAACCCACTAGTATTATGAAATTCCGTTTTATCGCCGTTTTTACTCTAATAACTTTGTTGTTTTCCAGCTATTCGTACGCGCAATATGCCTCCTTCGGAAAAAACAGAGTTCAATATGAAGACTTCGATTGGAGATTCATCCAGTCTAAGCATTTTGATATTTATTATTACGGAGAAAAGAATTACGAGCTTGCAGAATTTTCGGCTCAAAGTTTAGAGTCAGCCTACTTGCAACTCCAGGAAGATTTCGATCATCAGATTGTAAATCGAATTCCCTTGATAATTTACGATTCGCATAACGATTTTTCTCAAACCAATGTGGTTGCGTTGCCAACCAGTGCTGAGGGAATTGGTGGGGTTACCGATAAATTTAAAAACAGAATGACCGTACCCTTTGATGGAGACTACAACGATTTCCGGCGAACCTTACATCACGAGCTAGTACACGCGGTATTTAACGACATGTTTTACGGTGGATCGGTACAGTCGATCATAAGAAATAATATTCAATTAGTATTTCCGCTTTGGTTTGAAGAAGGCCTCGCTGAATACACGGCACTTGGGTGGGATACGAATACCGATATGTTTATCCGCGACGCAGTAATAAATGGATATCTACCACCAATTCAACGTTTAAGTGGGTATTATGCTTACCGTGGTGGCCAAAGTGTGTGGAATTACATTGTTGAAGAATATGGACGTGAAAAAATCGCTGAGATTTTAGGCAGAATTAAAACCAGCAGAAGTATCGAATATGGATTTGTACAATCCCTAGGATTAACTACCGAAGAATTATCAGAACGATGGGAAGACGCTCTCAAAAGAAGATATTTCCCAGAAGTTGCGGAACGAGAGTCTGCCAAATCAATCGCTACATTAATGACCAGACGAGGCGATTACGGAACTTATAATACCTCGCCAACCATATCACCACAAGGTGACAAAATTGCCTTTATAACCAATCAAAGAGGATATTTCGATGTTATCGTAATTAATGCCTTAAATGGGCAGAAGCTTAAAACGGTAATTCGTGGTGAAGATAATCCGGATTTTGAAGAACTGAACATCCTGAATCCAAATCTTACCTGGTCGCCGGATGGCCAAAAAATCGCCTTATCTACAAAATCAAAAGGGGTAGATGAACTGGCTATTATCGATTACAGAACACGAAGAGTGGATAAAATTCGGTTAGCTGATATTGATGCAATTGGTTCGGTATCATGGTCTCCGGATGGTAGTAAAATCACATTTGATGCCAATATCGGACCGTATCAGGATATATTTGTATATGATCTGAGTACGGAGGAGCTAATAAATCTTACCGGTGACTTCTTCACAGATGCAGAACCATATTTCGATTTCGATTCCCAGCATATTTACTTTGTTTCAGAAAGAGGTGATCGATTAAGCGTTCATGAATTTACACTCGATCATCGTTTATTAAGTGATGAGAGTATTTATCAAAAAGATATCTTTAAGATCTCTGTTGATGGCTCCAACCTTGAAAGAATAACGAATACTCCGGGTTGGGTAGAGCGTCAACCAAAGATTACCAGAAACGGTCAATTATTATACAATTCAGATCGAAATGGAATTCAAAATATTTACCAGCACAATTTCGAAACCGGCGAAGGTGAGCCGCTAACCGATCTGCAAGCCGGGGTTACACAATTTTCTGTATCTGCAGATGGTAGCCGTATTGCATTCAATGCAATTAATGAAGGGTATTTGGATATTTTCTTGCTAAAAACTCCCTTTTCAAGAAAAAAGGAATCTCAGCTTTCTGAAAATTATTGGGCGCAACGCAGAGCAACAGAACCACAGTCAACGCGTGTCCCAGCAACATTATTCGCGCAGCAGCTTTATGAAGAAGGCGTAATTTCCGGTGCAGATAGAGCACAGAAAGAAAAAGAAGAACGTGAAGAACGAGGAGAGGTGGAACAAGAATTTACCAGTGATGGTGAGATTGATTTTCGTAATTATGTGTTCTCTGAAGAGATATTTGAGGATACTACATTGGTCCTAAAAGATAGATTTCTATTTGAACCTGAAGACAATGTAACCTCAGATGGAAGATATCTGCCTCGCCCGTATCGTTTAACGTTTAGTACAGACATTGCTTACAGTCCGTCTGTGGTGGCATCAACGTATGGAACATTTGCATTCACTCAGTTCATTATAAGCGATTTATTAGGTGACCATCAATTATCCCTGGGTACGAACTTTCAAACAGATTTAAGAAACAGTGATTATTCGGTTCAATACGGATATTTGAAAAATAGAACGAATTTTATTGCCTCGTTCTTCCATACATCGCGGCAGTACCAAACGTTTTTGGGCGAATTGTTACGCTTCAGAACGATGGGCTTAGGGGTTGGACTTCAATATCCAATCGATAAATTCCGCCGAATCGATGCGAATCTATCTTGGATCAGCTTAGTTCGAGATTATGATGGTGTTTCAACCTTCTTCAGTAGTGCAGGAGATATTGATGCAAACACGACCAAAGGCTCGTTTTTATATCCAAATGTTTCGTTTACAAAGGACGCCACTCTACCGGGATTTATTACTCCACAAGGTGGAACACGTTATACGATTACAGCTTCTGGGTCTCCCGGGCTAGGCATTGATTCACCTACGTTTGCATCATTATTTGGTGATTTCAGGCATTATATTGGTTTGGGATTCAATACAACACTTTCATTTAGAGCATCAGGAGCCTATTCAATTGGGCCTGAATCACAAACCTACTTTTTGGGTGGAATGCTTGGTTGGATAAATTACCGTTGGGCCGATAACAGTATTCCATTCGATAGATTGGCAGATACCTTTTTTACTCTGCCTGCTATGCCCTTAAGAGGGTACGAGTACAGCGCACTTTACGGAAACAAATATTCTTTAATTAATCTCGAATATCGGTTTCCATTGTTTGCAGCGGTTATACCGGGAGCCTTACCAATTTTCCCGCTTTATAACATCACGGGAGCATTTTTTATTGATGCAGGTACCGCCTGGGGTTTTGATATAAATCAAAGCTTTGTTAATGCTCAACAAGATGTTGTAACCATCAGCCAAAACACAAAAGATTTGAACTTCAGAGTAGGTGAGGAAGTAACAGCCTACTACGATGTAGTACAAAGTAGATTTGTCGACGATCCAAATATAAATTCAATAGAAGTAAATTATTTTGATGGGGATATTCTGATCGGAGCTGGATTTGGCCTGCGAACCATTGTGTTTGGCTTACCTCTAAGATGGGATATAGGGTGGCCATATGGTAGAAATGGATTCATCAGAGAACCCATAAATTATATCTCTATCGGGATTGATTTCTAATTTATTCCGAATAGAAAATTCTGGTGCTTAGCAATCTATCATATTGAAGCTGCGGGTCTGTGTAATACACAAAACTTGCATACTCCTGTGGCTTTTTGGTTAGGCTTTCCAGGTTGCGAATAATGTTTATTTCACTGTCCTCAACTATTGCATACGAGTAGTTATATAATCCTTGTTTAACTAGAGCAGTTGTGGTAAATACGCCCAGATTGCTATCAAATTGTAATTTATAATTCACACTAATCGTCCACTGATTAAAATCTCCGACCAAATATATTTCGGAATTTCTGGAGAGTGCGCCTTGGGTTTCATATCTAAATTCGACTGAAAGATAGCGAGCCAGAATAGTATTAATAGGGCGCCCAAATCCAGTTTCTGTAATCGTTCGAACATCGCTGGAGAAATTAAAATAATCGTTTCTTAAAATTACTTTTTCAGGGATTTCTGCTCTCTCATAGGCAAAAATTTGAGGATTCTGTACGTTTAATTGACGCAGGTCCAGCGTATTAAATTCAGGATATGCCGGAAAAAGTTGATCCCTTGTGGTTCGAAACGAGGTGCTACCGGGTTGAATAAAGTTGGTTTGATTTGGTGCTTCTGTAGTTACCCAAAAACGATTTTGTGCAAATCGATATGATAGATCGAATTGTGGGAATTCTATAAAATCTGGATAATTATAAGTGCCGCTTAGTTGATCCATCGCAGCGCCTAGTGGGCCTGAATTAAATACAGTTTCTGTAGTGGGTTGTAATTCGCCTTTGTTTTCAGTTACAAAAAAGGGAAGGCTAAACAATTCGGTGCCACTATTATAATCCGAAATGGTAATCATGTAATTTCCACTTACAAGAAAATCGATTTCACGATTAGGAAATTCATAGGCATAGGAATAATAATTAGGCCGACTTTGACGATTTAATTCTCCACCTAAAATCGTCTGATCATTTACTCCTTCGAATATCCAAATTTCAGCTAATCCCGAGTCTGTCCAATCTTGATTGTGATGAGTGAAACGAACACTAAATTGTCCGCTTAAAGAGGATAATTCATCAAACTTTAGGATTAATCGGTCGCTGGTATTTAAGCGAATAACCGGGGGACTGCCCAAATAGTCTTTTCTATAAAATTCAACTCCTTTAATGCTTTGTGGTAGTGGGACTTGACCATTAACAAGTAATAGTGAATTTGAGGTAGACTTTTGAGTTCTGGGCGTTTGTAAAGTCTGATACGTAGACTCACAGGATCCCCAAAAAATAATAAAGGAAAGTAGTAGAAATTTAGAGATGGAAAGTGCCTTCATAAACAAACTCTGCAGGACCGGTTAGTCTAACTTGATGGAATTTTTTAGACTGTTCATCATAAGAAAATGAAACAATAAGAGTTCCGCCTTTAACGGATATTTTATGAGCGAATTCACCAATCTCTAAGCCGTTAAAGAAGTGTGCTGAAAGTGAAGAAGCTATTGCACCCGTACCACATGCTAATGTGAGATTTTCTACGCCTCGTTCGTATGTTTGTAGGGAAACTTCCTGAGTAGGTGAAATACTTACAAAATTTACATTCGTCCCAGGTGGATTAACTTTATCAGCGTATCGAATACTTCGACCTTTGTCTACCAGATCATCTTCATCTGCAAGAATAGCCTGATCTACAAAACAAACAACATGCTCAGTTCCTGGATAGATTTGAAGTAACTTTTCACCATTGATCTCTATCCAAACTGGTAATTCAACATCAGGGAAATAAACAGTGACTAATCTTTCAATTTTATCAATTTCTGCTTTGTAGACGGTTTCATGTACATTAAACGATACATTACTCTGGAAACCATGATGTGCGGCAAACATTGCCAGGCAACGCGCACCATTTCCACACATTCCGGCATCACTGCCGTCTGCATTTCGATAAACCATAGTGAAATCTACATTAGGGATTTGTGGTCTTTCGAGAATTAATACGCCGTCCGCACCTATTCCAAATTTACGATCACACAAAGTTGGCGAAAGCGATACAACCTCTTCTTTGGATAATCCCTGATTACGATTATCAATAACCACAAAATCATTGCCGGCGCCCTGCATCTTATGGAAATTCAATGAGTTCATGAGGTAAATGCGGGTAAATGTTTCCAGGGATCTTTTGAGGATATAACCGCATCCTGACCTCTCATCAAACTAGAAAATCGAAGACTAAGCACCGTGAATATCAATTTTGAAGATACATTTTGTCGCAACATTGGCCGGGTTGCATCTAATTCCTGAATCATATCTTCCAGTCGGGCATCTTTTAAAGCACTCACAAATTTAGAGATGGAATTCACCTGATCTACATTGGTTAGCAAAGAGTCATTTTCAGTTTCCCGATAAATCATGAGATCGCGAAGATACATTTCCATCAGGTTAGTTAACGAAATGAGTGACTCAATATTCATTTTACTTTGCCAGTCTTGAGCAATGCGGGATAACTCCTGAGCATCCTGACTGTACGAGAATCTTAAAAAATTAACCACACTTTCGCGGTCATTTTTAAGGCGGTCCATATCATAGAACCGGGTAGCTGCATAGTTTCCATTCGATACGCGCGCCAGATATGAAGCATCGTCCTCATTTAATCCGTCTATTTTAATTAACCCTTCCTGAACTTCAGCAGTATTTAGCACAGCTAAAGGAATATGTTGGCATCGGGATGTAATAGTGGGCAAAAGGCTCTCGTAGCTAGATGTTGTCAAAATAAACATCAGGTTATCACTTGGTTCCTCCAGGAGCTTTAGAAAGGCATTAGCGGCCTCTTTTCGCATGGTTTCAACTTGAGTGATAACAATGATTACACGATTACCCTCGTTGGGCCGGAGGCGGGCTACTGTACGGATTTCATCACGAAAATAATCTATCGGATAAAAAGCCTGTAAATTTTTTGAGCCACCTTCTTTGTTTAATGATGGTCTTTGGGCAAAACTAATAATTTCGTAGGGATCTGTTGCCAGTAATTCGAGTCTTTCCCTAAGTTCAGAAATATCTGCCGAGGTAGGTTTGGGTATAAAGACATGAATATCGGGATGATTAAACCAACTGGAATATTTTGAAAAACCGGCTTCACCCAGGTCCGTAATGTGATTTATACCATTTACTGCTTCAGCTAATGCTAAGGCAAAGGGAGTTTTACCACTACCTTTAGGCCCGGAAATTAGATAAGCATGGCCAATGCGGCCGGAATCCAACATTCTGGATATCTGATTTTTTGCTCGATGTTGGCCAACAAGTCGACGATTTCCAAATTCAATATTCATTATTCATCCCAAATAAAATCAAAAAGAAGCACCCCGGCAGTTATGGTAACACCGCAAAATCCGACTAAGGCAAATATATCTCCCTTAAATGCTTCGAGAGTTCCATCAATAAATGCGGCTCTTGTAACCCGTGTAAGGAGCAAGATTAAAGGAATGAATAATGGAATCGAGAGTACTGAAAATACAGCTCCTTTACGATCAGCCTGAGAGACAATAGCTGCGGTCATCGTGGAAACAGAACTCAACCCAAGTGTTCCCAAAACCAGCATAATTAAAAATGCTGGAATTGATGCAATAGATAAGTCCATCAAAAACATGTAAATCAAAAAAGTTGCTGTATTAATAAACAACGAAAACAAACAGTTATAAAATAATTTACCGAGGTAGACAACCGTGCCCGGTGCGTATGTTCGAAGTAAGTCGTAAGTACCTTTATCTGTTTCGCTGATAAAACTTCTACCTAATGCTGAAAGCGCAGCAAATAAGATGATGATCCAGACTAATCCACTTTTTGGAGTTGGATCAAGGCTTTGGGCTCTAAGTGTAAAAGAGATAAGGAGTAAGGAGGCTACTACAAAAGCCAAAACCATATTAATAGCAAAACGCGTACGGAACTCAATCCGTAAATCCTTCTTAAATACTGCAATCGATGTTTGAATCCAGTCCATGCATAAGGATAAGAAGAACCATGTAAAAATGGGCTTTCTTTCTGAATCAGATACTAAAAAAACTAAGAATAGAGCAACTTTAGCCGATAAAAGTGTATGGGAAATTTAGAATCGATGAATTAATTCAATGTAAAATTCAGAAAGCCAATTGCATTTTTTTACTGATTCAATGTATTCGAGCTAAATGATTTAAGATGAAATTGCGTTGGATGACGAAAACTTAGGTGACATAATGAGAATACAAAAGGATCGTTTATTTACAGAGAGTGAAAATTTAACGTTGGTTGATTCCGTAGCAGCTAGCTATATTAAAATCTCTGAAATTGATACTGAGAATCACAATTCGATATCTGATAAACCTATGAATTTATTTACCCTGCTTGATGAAAACACAGTGCTTCCGAATCTAAAAGTTGAGAACAAAAAGCAGGTTATCAATGAATTGATCGATACGTTAAGGTGGAAAGTAAACGCAGAAACCGTTGAAAGTATACGAGAATCGGTTTTTGAGAGAGAGCGCATAATGTCTACCGGAGTTGGTAAAGGACTTGCCATTCCACATTGCAAAACAAAAGCAGTTGATCAGAATTACGCAGCGTTTGCACGGCTTGAAACACCATTGGAATTTAATTCAATAGATGGCGAACCCGTTCAAATTATATTTCTACTTGTTGGTCCCGATAGCAATCATTCGCAACACATTAAGTTATTGAGTAGAATCTCTCGTCTAATGAATAGTGCGTCTTTTCACGAAAAAATCTTGAATTCACAGACATCAGAAGTTATCATTGAGGCGTTTCAGGAAGAAGAAGAAAAGTATTTCGTCCACTAACCCTTATGATTTTAAATTTACGCAGCTTTTTTACGTTGATATGTTCATTGGCTGCGCTCGCACTTCCTGCTCAGAATGTTACTTCCATTATCGAAAAAGGAACAGAAACAGGGGCATTTTGGTCAGTCTCTGTTCGTGATATAGATGGAAATGTTCTGGAAGAATATAACTCCGGGAAATTCATAATTCCGGCATCCAATCAAAAACTATTTACCACAGCTGCAATTTTAGATGGATTAGGTTCTGATTATGAGTTTGCGACTCATATTTATGGATCCGGCTCTAGTTCTGATTCTGTGTTTTATGGTGATTTAATTGTTCGCGGAGTTGGTGATCCCAGTATTTCGGGTTTCATGTACAATGAAGATCGTGAATACGTGTTTCGATCATTAACAGATCAACTTATAGAAAACGGAATCCGTGAAATATCAGGTTCAATCATTGCCAATATTGGATTTTTTGATGATCAAATATTTCCAAAAGGGTGGGATTGGGAAGACCTAAGCTTTTATTATGGAGTAGAAATCAATCCGCTTTCCTTCAATAATAATGCAGTTGATTTAATTGTCGAGGCAAACGGAGAGATTGGCGATTTACCTTCAATAACATGGTTTCCTTATAATACGAAGTATGTAACGTTCTATAATCGGCAGACAATTGCCCCCACAAATACAAAATATGATGAAGATTACCTTAAGTATTTAGGTAAAAACGAAATTCACTTGGGGAGCTCATTACCTCAAGGATATTTGGAGGAAGAATCTTTAGCTATATCTGAGGCTGAACAGTTTTTTATTCAAAGTTTTAATGATTATCTAAATAAGAACGGAATCACTACGAGCCACCAATTTGAGGTACAAAAAGAGGATAACTCTGATTTCTGGTACAACTTAACAATACTCGCTACACATACCTCAGAACCACTTTCCAAACTCATTGAGTGGACAAACAAAGAGAGTGACAATTTCTATACTGAAATGTTGTTAAAAACGCTGGCAGCAGAAAACAAAGGAATTCCAGGAACCTTCGAAAATGGGATTGCTGAGGTACGAGATTTTCTTGGAAGGATGGAAGTTGATACTACAAATGTATTCATGAAAGATGGATCCGGAATGGCATCAGGGAATTTTACCAAAACCAGCATTCTATCCGACTTTCTCGTTAAGATGCAGGATCATCCTGAGTTCGATTCGTTTTATAACAGCTTATCTGTTGCCGGAATTGATGGCACCATTGCACATCGGATGAAAGGGACCTCGCTTTATAATAATTTTAATGGAAAGTCAGGTTATGTAGGTGGAGTTCGAACATTGAGTGGTTATTTCGAAACTTCATCGGGTGACACTTTGATAGTGAGTATGGCAGCTAATAATTTTATTGGCAAAGTCCGACCCATTGATACCATTCACGAAGAGATTTTGATGTTCCTGTATGAGAAATATTGATTAGCTTCTCGCATGG
The DNA here is from genome assembly GCA_965249965.1 of Balneolaceae bacterium. Classification (GTDB taxonomy): domain Bacteria; phylum Bacteroidota; class Rhodothermia; order Balneolales; family Balneolaceae; genus HXMU1420-13. The sequence continues at coordinate 2,906,298 of OZ252262.1, read as the reverse complement.
CTAAAACCCCTCACATATTGGTCACCGACGACGAACGAGCAATTCGCAATACGCTGAAGGAAATTTTAGAGTTTGAGGATTATCAGGTAACCACTGCTGAAAGTGGACTAGAAGCTGTGAGGTGCGTTCAACAACATCAGATTGATTTGATTTTTCTGGATATCAAAATGAAGGGGATGGATGGCCTTGAAACTCTGAAAGAAATCCGAAAGCTTGGCTACCAAATGCCGGTAATTATGATTTCGGGTCATGGTACAATTGAAATTGCTGTTGAGGCAACAAAAAACGGAGCCTTCGATTTCCTAGAAAAACCACCGGATTTAAATCGATTGTTGGTTGCAACTCGAAATGCGTTGTCGCAGCAGAATCTGAATCAACAGATTACAAAAATCAAAAAGCGACTCCCTAAGTTGCCGGAGATTTTAGGTGAAAGCGTGGCTATTGCCCGTATCAAACAAATGATAGATAAAGTAGCTCCATCTAAGTCGCGGGTATTAATTACCGGTGCAAATGGAACCGGAAAAGAATTAGTAGCACGATGGATTCATGAGAAAAGCCCTCGTGTGAATGAGGCATTTGTGGATGTAAATTGTGCGGCGATTCCGACAGAATTAATTGAAAGCGAATTATTCGGACATGAAAAAGGCGCTTTTACAGGGGCGCATCAACAAAGAAAAGGAAAGTTTGAACAAGCAGATGGTGGCACTCTTTTTCTGGATGAAATCGGGGATATGCCACTGGATGCGCAATCAAAACTATTACGAGTTTTACAAGAGCAGGAAATCACACGAGTAGGTGGTACTGAAGCAATAAATGTAGATGTAAGAGTACTTGCCGCTACAAATAAAAATTTGGAAGAAGAAATTGCAGAAGGTCGATTTCGCGAAGATCTGTATCACAGAATAAGTGTTATTCCTATTGATGTCCCACCATTAGATGAACGAAAACAAGATATTCCTGGAATTGCACAAGCCTGGCTAGAGAAGCTTCAATCCGAAGATATCAGTCTAGGCAAGGTAGAATTTTCGGCAGATGGGTTATCCGTATTGCAAGAACGAAATTGGAGTGGCAATGTACGCGAGCTCCAAAATGCAGTAGAACGATTAGCGATTTTATCCATGGATGGAATTATGGATCGTGCGTTGATTGAATCTGTGATTCAGGCGAATCATCAGCATACTAAATTAGAAGACCTTGCAAATCAGGAAGATAATTTTCAGCTTTATAAGGAAGCTACAGAACGTGTATTTTTGCAGCGGCAGTTAGAAAAGCATAACTGGAATATTTCTAAGACCGCAGAAGCGATCGGATTACAGCGAAGTCATGTGTACAACAAAATGAAAAAATATAATATCGAACGATAATATGGGCGCAGAAATCATAGACGGTAAGAAAGTAGCAGCATTGATGCGTGCGGGTGTTCGTAATGATGTTGAGCAATGGGTAGCAAAAGGAAATAGGCCACCTTTTTTGCAAGTTATTTTAGTTGGGGATGATCCTGCATCTATTGTGTATACAGGTACAAAAACTAAAGCTTGCGCTGATGTTGGAATCGAGACAAACACGCTTGTTTTGCAAGACACTATTTCAGCACGCGAATTAAAAGAAACGATCCAAAGCTACAATAAAAACGATTCTGTGGATGGTATTTTGGTACAAATGCCGCTTCCGTCTCATCTTTCGAAATATGATGTCATCGAAAGTATTGATCATCGAAAAGATGTAGATGGTTTTCATCCAATGAATGTAGGGCGACTTTCAATCGACCAACCTTGTTTTCGATCTTGTACTCCGGCCGGGGTTATGGAATTATTTAAGCATTACAGTATACAAGTAAAATCGAAGCATGCTGTAGTTGTTGGAGCCAGTGATATTGTTGGATCGCCCATGGCAGTAATGTTGTCCCGTGAGAATTCTACAGGTAAAGCGACAACTACCATTTGTCACAAGTTTACTAAAGATCTTACTGCACACACCATTCATGCAGATATTTTGATAGTTGCTGCCGGTCAGCCACATCTCATCAAACCTGAGATGGTTAAAGAGGGAGTAGTTGTGATAGATGTAGGAATCAACCGAATTGCAGACGAAACGACAAAGAAAGGCTACAAATTAGTCGGAGATGTTGATTTCGAGGCAGTTAAAAAGAAAGCCAGCTGGATAACTCCAGTCCCGGGTGGAGTGGGACCCATGACCGTTGCCATGTTGATGAAGAATACCTTGCTGGCTGCAAAAAAATCGATTTATCCGGATTAATCTAATCGTTCAATTCGTTGCCTTAACACTTGTTTAGATCGTTCATCGGGCACAAGAGATATAGCCATTTCATAAGCTTTGGTTGCCATTTCTAAGTCTTCAGCAGTTTCATACACTTCAGCAGCAGAATAATGCGAACGCCAATTTTCTCCCCACGTTTCAATCATTTCTGATGCAATTTCATATCCTTTTTCGGTCTGATCATTTAGAACATATAATTTTGCGGCTGTTCCTAATGTTTGAACGCTTCTTTCCATTCCAATAGCACGCTCTGCCCATTCAAGGCCTTTATCAATGCGGTAATTATTGTTGATAGTGTAAGCGGCGCCTTGCACCCAACCTTGCCAGGTAAACGCTGGTCGGGTAGTAAATTGCTTTTCAATATTTGAAAAAGTGACTTCCATTGGAACCTCAACGGTAAATGGAATACTACGGTACGCCCATTTTAAAGACACATCAACAGATGTAGCGGTATAGTTGCTAAAAGAGAATTTCATCCACTCATAACGGCTATCCATTTCGGAAACTGGTACTGAAATGCGAAGTGCATCTTCAGATTCATCATAAAAATAGCTTCCCCAAGCTTCGCTGTTATTTGAGAAAATGATTACCCATTCTTCTTCACCGGGAATGGTGTGAAATCCATACGATCCGGCGGCTAAATTTTGTCCATTTATCAAAACATCATCCGAAACGGTAAAAACGGTGTTCTTATTTGCCCCAGTCCTCCAGACTTCTCCATATGGAATTAATCCTCCCCAAATATCGCGGTCTTTTATCCCTACAGAACTATACTCGAATGATATTTCTGTAAGACCGATTGTTATGCTGCGATCTTCAAGTGGGCTTACCTGAGGTAAAGTTAGAGAAACAGGTAGTTGTGCATTGATTGTGTTCGAAAACACAATAAGTATTGATAAAGGAAATAAAATTGATCGAAAGGTTTTCATAATATTGATGCTTGGATTGTTTGACTATTAATATCAGAAAAGGAAATATTCAAGATTGTAAATAATATGCTGAAGAAGGGTGACATAATGCTGTCACTCCCAGGTTGTAGATTTGGGTAAATCAAAAACAAATACTCAAATCGATGACACCACAAGTTCACACTTCTACTCGCAAAACAGCTAAAACCGCAAATCTATTTATTGCTCCACTTTTAAAGCGAATCAAAAAAGAAAGCGCTGAAGAGTATACCGAAATGCAAGAAGCATTCAACCTACTGGGTTGGGCCAAATTACCCGATGAAATAAAAATCGAAATCTATGACGATGTTCGATTTATGGTGAAAGAACTAAAAGGATTGTATTCAACTTGTGATCCTTACATTCAAAGAAGACGAGAAACCGTTCACTTTTGGGTACAAAGCTTTTTGGATAAGATTGCATCTAAAGAGGCAGCAATTAAAGCTCTGAAAGTAAAATCACTGTGACTAGGCTCGAGACTTTTGATTTGAGGGGAGAGTGTCTGCGTTCTCGTAGGCATTCTCCTCAAACATAATACTAGACGAGCCAGTGCTTTTTAAAGTTCTTGAAATAGCTTGAAGCGTTGATTGCATTAGCTTTTTTTGCTTTTCAAAATATGGTTTAAGAAATATTCTAGTGGTAAATACTCCCGCAATCCCTGCTATTCCTGAAATAGCTAAGAATGCAATTAAAGGAAATCCAGAATCGCCCAGGCTTCCAGCTACAAACATCGCTGGAATCATAAAGCCGAACATGTTGCTCATGAATTTTATGCCTCTCCAGCTATATACATATTGAACGCGGGTTTTCCCGTTTGCCGGCGTTAAAGAAATGTGACGATATCCAATTTCCTTTAACCGCTGTTCCCATTCAAAGGTCCCTCTTTGATTCGAATCTTTACCAATTCCCCCAATTACTCTTCGAATCTCTCTAATAACCTCATCCCAATTTTCAGCTGATATCTCGCCGTCGACTGATGCGATGTTTTGTACTTTAGAAGTGCCTTTTATCCAATTAAATGTATTATCGATGGTGGCTACATCACGGTTCGCGATAGCTTCTAATAATGAGTCTTTATCAATGCCTACTTCTTCAGCCAGACTAACTAATTCCTGTTGGGTAAGGCCGTCTTTGTCGCCATATAAATCCTTTTGCGTTTGGATTTCTGATGCCTTCTTAAGTATTTGACTAATTTCTTTCTTATTAAATAATGGCCCTGACATATTTATGCCCTAGTTTTCCCTTTTTGGTTATTTGTAACTCCGGAATTAATTGAATTCGACGCCTCAATGGAAATATGTTCTTCATCTCCTTCTAAAAACAAACCTCTTAGATCATCAAGAGTTGTATAAAGTTTGGCTTTTTGCTCTTCAAATTTGTGCTTTAAGAACAACCATCCACCTGCAAGACCAAATATTCCGCCAAATGGAGCAATCAAAAGCGAAGTAAATTTATCAAAGCCCATTCCTTTGGTAGTTAAAAGTGTTATTAAAAACATGATTATAAAGGGGAATGTGCCAAGTATAAACTTAAGTGCGGTCCAATCGCTGGTATATTCAAAGGATGTTTTACCATGATCCTCATACACTAACACTTTTGTTGATTCAATTTCTCGTTGTAACGTCCAGCTGAGATTTTTGGAGTGCAACTCAGTTTCACCTAATTCACTTTCATTGTTTTGAAGCATTCGTAGAATTTTAGCTAAATGCTCTGATTCTAACGAGTGATCGAACTGTTCCAAATGTTGAATTCGAGTGCTGCCTTTCAGCCAGTTAAACTCATTAATGAATTCAGGATTTGCCAGTGCATTCATCGCAGCTTTCATGCTTTTACTGCTAATGCCCGATTCTTTCGCAATAGCCAATAGCTCATCTTCTGTTAAATGCTCAGAATTATCCTTTATAGATTTGGACATCTCCAATTCTGCAGCTTTGGCTAGAATACCTTGTATTTCACTTTTATTGAACGAACGCATAGTTATGATATAATCGGAAGTCTTTACGAAGAATTAAAAAAATAGTTTAAAGCATTAAACTTGCGAGCAATAATGTGTATCTTTGAAAAACTGCAAGCAAAATCTCCTGTTTCATGTATAAAATGAGCGATTCTCCTTTCGATCGCATTTCTCGCCAGGGTCTAACATACGACGATGTACTTCTTGTGCCTAATTATTCTAATGTTTTACCGCGAGAAGTAGATATCAGTGTGAATTTAACCCCTACATTGAAGCTTAATATCCCCGTATTAAGTGCTGCTATGGATACGGTTTCTGAATATCGTCTCGCAATTGCGCTAGCACGCGAAGGCGGAATTGCAATGCTTCACAAAAACATGACCATTGAAGAGCAAGCCGAACATGTTCGATTGGTGAAAAGAAGTGAAAGCGGGATGATCGTGGATCCGGTAACTCTCGGGGCAGATGCTACGGTGCTTGATGCGCGAAATTTGATGCGCAAACATAAAATTGGTGGTATCCCAATTGTTGATAAAACTGGTTTATTAATTGGAATTGTTACAAATCGAGATTTACGCTTTGAATCTGAGCTCACCAGAAAGCTTGGGGATATCATGACCAAAGAGAACCTCATTACTGGGGTAGAGGGAACGAACTTAAAACAAGCTGAAGAAATTCTTCAGACCTATAAAGTTGAAAAACTCCCAATCGTTGATGGCAAAAATAAGCTTGTTGGTCTAATTACTTTTAAAGACATCGAAAAGAAAATGAATTTCCCTAATGCTTGTAAAGATCATTTGGGACGATTGAGAGTAGGTGCAGCTGTAGGAGTAACTGCCGATACTATGGATCGTGTGGAAGCTTTAGTAAATGCCGGAGTTGATATTATTACCGTAGATACAGCACACGGACATTCACAAGGTGTTCTGAATACAGTTTCCGAAATCAAAAAGAAATATTCCGAATTAAATGTAATTGGCGGAAATATAGCAACAAAAGCAGCAGCTGAAGCACTTGCAGACGCAGGAGCAGATGTTGTTAAAGTTGGTGTAGGACCGGGATCAATTTGCACAACTCGGGTCGTCACAGGAATTGGGGTTCCTCAGCTTAGTGCAATTATGGAGGTTTCTGAATTTTGCCGTGAAAAAGGAATTGGACTTGTTGCCGATGGTGGTATCAAACAAACAGGGGACATACCAAAAGCACTTGCAGGCGGTGCAGATGTTGTAATGATGGGCTCAATGTTTGCCGGTGTTGATGAAAGTCCGGGAGAGACTATTATATATGAGTCGCGTAAATACAAGTCTTACCGAGGAATGGGAAGTATTGGAGCAATGAAGAAAGGTTCTAAGGATCGGTACTTCCAGGATGTTGAGGATGATTTAAATAAACTGGTTCCTGAAGGCATTGAAGGTCGTGTTCCATTCAAAGGATTTTTAAGTGAAGTTGTGCATCAAATGAATGGCGGACTTAAAGCTGCTATGGGATATTGCGGAGCGGCAAACATTGACGAACTAAAAAAGGCAGAATTTGTGCAAATTTCGGCGGCATCCTACAGAGAAAGTCATCCACACACCGTTCAGATTACAAAAGAGGCCCCAAATTATTCTGTTTAAAAGGTGCGTTTGAAGATGAAGAACGTCCTTTTCATCGTGTACTATTTTCCACCTATGGGTGGGAGTGGTGTTCAACGCCCACTCAAATTTGCCAAGTATTTGAGGAATTTCGATTGGACACCCGTCATATTGTGTCCCGAACCTGGTATATATCACACTTTTGATGAAACATTAGAAGTAGAACTCCAACAAATAGATCTTGAAATCCATCGAGTAAAAAATGCTGATATTTTTCAAAAAGCTGCAACATCAAGTAAGAAGAAAGAACTTACTATTTCTGATGACCGCGCGAAGTATCTAAGGCAATTTTCCCGACTATTTTTTTATCCTGATAATAAAAGAGGATGGATTAAACCGGCTGTACAGAAAGCTCTGAAAATAATTTCAGAAAATAATATCGATCTGATTTTTAGTACCGCCCCACCTTTTAGTAATCATATTATTGGTAGAAAGGTGAAAGAAAAGACTGGGCTACCTTTAGTGGTTGATTATCGGGACTCTTGGACGCGGAATCATTTTCAAGAAGAAATGTGGGCGTGGCAAAAGCAGATTCTCCGAAATCAGGAAAGAGCAGTAGTTGCCACTTCGGATAAGATTATTTGTTTAGATGATCATATAAAAGCAAACTTTAAAGCAGACTATCCAGAAATAGAAAACAGGGTGGAAGTTGTACCCCATGGTTTTGATCCTGATGATTTTGAGAATAATGGTGTGCAATCCAGTTTTAAATATCAGAAAGGGAAATTAAATCTACTCTACAGCGGACTTTTTTATGAGCAAAATCAACCTGATATTTTGCTGAAAGCGGTAAACAAGTTGATAGACGAACACAGAATTAGTCGTGAAAAGATACACTTACATTTTCAAAGTGGGTTGGAGCCACGGGTTTTAGAGCTAATTGATTTTTTGGGAGTCAAAGACTCAGTAACAGACTACGGATATGTAGCACATCAGCAGGCTGTAGAAAATCTCAAACATGCCGATGTTCTTTGGATGATTTCAAATTTTGATCCAGGTTTAAAACAGATTAAAACCGGCAAACTCTTCGAATACTTTGGAAGTAGAAAACCGATTATTGGTCTTCTACATACCTCGGAGGCCACCAAATTACTTGAAGATTATGAAGCTGGATTTTATGCTAAACCGAATTCAATAACTGAAATAGCTCAAACAATTGAACAGGTATTTAAGCTCTGGGAGAAGAACGATCTACCGAGCCCAAACGAAAAATTTATCGATCAATTTGACCGAAAAAAACTGACTCAAAGATTGGCTAATATTTTTAATGTAATTTCTTTGTGATAATGTCATCTTTGAAGACTACCTGATATGATGATCAAATTTTTAAAAAAGCTTTACGAACAGCGATTAAAACGCATCACTATTATTTTGCTGGACGATAGCAAACCGGGGGAGGATAATGAGTTTGAGATCAGGCCAAAAACGCTGTTGAACCTATTTGTACTATCCTGCCTGATATTGTCTGTTTTTTTTGTGGGTTTATTTATGATTACCCCATTAGGTGCTCTGCTATATACAAAAGAAGATGCGCAAATGCGTGAAGATATCGAGCAAATATCTAAACGAGTGATTAGTCTGCAGGATTCTCTTATAGTTCGCGACCAACAATTATTTGAGATGAAGAATATCATACGATTAAGTATGGATACTACGCTCACAACAGATGATAGATTTACCGCTGTCTTCGAATCTGGTTCCATGTATGACGATGGATTAACGTATGGGGATAACTCTGCAAATACAGCCGGGCGAGTAAATCCATCTGGAATTGTTTTTTCGAATATGTTGAATGGAACCGACGATTTTCCAGCGAATTACCCGGTTAGCGGAACATTTACCAGAGAGTATGATCCCGGTTCCCTCCACTATGGAATTGATATAGCCACTGCCAATGATGAAATTATTACAAGCATAGCTGATGGTACGGTAGTTAACGCCAGCTGGACAGTAAATGATGGTTATGTATTAACTATTCAGCATGCAGGAGGAATTTTAAGCGTTTATAAGCATTGTTCATCTATTACAAAAAAAAGTGGCGATATTGTTCTAAAAGGTGATATTGTTGGAACTACAGGTGATGTAGGCTTAAATAGTTCAGGGCCGCATTTGCACCTGGAAATTTGGAAAGATGGTATTCCTCAGGATCCGTCTTTATATCTAATACAGTAATTCCCTATGTTAAACAGAAATAAAACACCCAAGAAAGTGAATACAGTTAGTAATTCTCCAGCCGTAAATATTGTAAGTGAAGGCACGAAAGTAACGGGAAATGTTCACGCTACTGCTGATATAAGAGTAAGTGGAACCATTGATGGTGAAGCTTTAAGCAAAGGGAAATTGATTATTACCAATGTTGGTAAAGTAAATGGGAACATCACCTCTTCTGATGCAGATATCGCCGGGAAAGTGGAAGGAGAAGTACGTGTATCTAACAAACTCATTCTTCGGAAAAGTGCGGTAATTGATGGTAATATCTATACCAAAACACTTATTGTTGAAGAAGGAGCAGCAATAAACGGGTCGTGCCGCATGGGGGAGCAGTCAAGCAAACTCTCGCAACTAAATGATGCGGAATATGAAAAAGGTACACATCTGAAAGCCTCCGGTAGTTGAGTTCTGAATTCCTGCCAAGAAAGTATCGCGAATATCTAGGATTAGGTGCAGAAATTGCGGCATCTCTGGCTTTACCTATGATCGCAGGATTTTACTTAGATGTGTATTTTGATAGTTCACCATATGGAATCTTATTTGGAGTATTCATTGGACTGGTTCTTTTTTTTATGACCGTATTAAGAATTGTGAAGCGATTGAATTCAAATAATGGTAATGATTAGTCGGCTACTAAAATCTCAAGCCTTTATTCTTCCTATTCTACTTACGCTCATATTTATTATTGATGCCAGTGAGTTTATTGCAGTAATTTCAGGTTTTTTTCTTAGTCTGGTATTTGTAATAAGCAGTACAATTATTGTAGAGAAATTTTGGAATAGCGATGAACCTACTTTTTTTAAAGCATTTATCCTCTCTATACCATTACGATTCTTTTTTGTTTTAACCACTTTTGCGGTTCTGCTTTTAGTAACAAAAATTGACGAAATCTACTTTACAGTTAGTTTCATTATTTCCTATCTTTATCATTCTATAACAGAAACGATTTTTATCAATAAAATCCTCCAAAAGGGAAGTTCCAGTTCATAATGTTTCAGACTATTCGTCGCCTGTTTCTAACACTTCTTTTTTTATCAATCAGTACCTCACATTTGTTCGCAGCAGACGCCGAAACAAATGAAGATGAGCCTATATTGGACGTGATGGGCACGGTCGCTGATCATGACTACATTAAACACCCATTCGGCAAGTTATATTTGCCAAGAATCATTATTTGGGAAGATGCTCAGGGAGCAACCCAATTCAATATGTTCGGAAGTACTAAAAAAGCGGTAGAATCCGGAATATTTACAGATGCAGAAGCAGTTCTCGCTCCCGCAGATGGGGGTCACATCACGCTTGATCTATCAATAACATCTCACCTCGTGTATTTCTGGGCAGGAATGTTCCTTGCAGTTTTCTGGACTGTTATGATGGCGCGTAGATATAATACCGGGGTTGGTAAAGATGTTGAGCCTAGAGGGGCACTTCAAAATATTTTCGAAGTACTGTTCGTGTTTATCCGCGATGATGTTGCTCGGTCTAACATCGGCGTAAATAAAGCTGATAAATACGTCCCTTATTTCTTTACGATGTTTATGGGCATCGCTTTTATGAATTTATTTGGCTTATTGCCATGGGCAGCTACTGCCACCGCAGATTTAACGGTTACAGCTACTCTAGCAGTTATGACATTTGTAATAACTCAGTTTAGTGGTACAAAAGATTATTGGGGGCATATTTTCTGGTTCCCAGGTGTGCCAACATGGGTAAGAGCAATCCTTACTCCAGTCGAGATCCTTGGAGTTTTCACAAAGCCATTTGCACTTGCAATTCGATTATTTGCGAATATGCTGTCAGGCAAAATTATGATCATCGCAATTTTAGGGTTGATCTTTATATTTGCTGATATATTTGGGACAGTGGCTGGTTATAGCGTTAGTATTTTCTCTGTGGTACTTACAGTAGTGCTTTACGCTTTAAAAGTTTTTGTAGCCTTATTGCAGGCATATATTTTCACGCTGCTTTCTGCGGTATTTATTGGGATGGCAGCAGAAGAACACGAGCATCATGCAGAGCATGCTCATTAAACGATTTTCACAATTAAACCTTAATACAAATTAAATTTATATACTATGGGACTTTTAGCAGCTGGTATCGGAGCCGGAATCGTAGCTTTAGGAGCTGGAATCGGAATCGGAATGATCGGTAAAGGAGCTACAGAAAGTATCGCACGTCAACCAGAAGCTTCTGGTGACATTAGAGGTGCGATGATCCTTACAGCAGCCTTCATCGAGGGTGTTGCTCTTTTAGGTGCAGTTATCTGTATCCTTCTTGCTCTTGGAATTGGTCAATAATTAATTATCAGGGCCTAATTTCATGACTTTTCTTTTAGCTGGCGGAGGCGGAATTTTATCATTCAATCCAGGATTTGCTCTATGGATTTTGATATCTATGATCATATTCATTCTGGTGATGATGAAATATGCTGTTCCTCCAATAATGAAGTCACTCAACGAGCGTGAAGCTAAAATCAAAGATTCCTTAGAATCTGCTGAAAAGGCTTTAGAACGTGCTGAAGCAATCTCTAAAGACAACGAGAAAGCTTTACGTGAGGCTGAAGTAAAAGCACAGCAGATTAGAAAAGATGCACTGGAAGAGGCTGAGTTGCTTCGTGCAGAACGCATAAATAAATCTAAGGATGAAGCCGCTCAAATTATTGAGCAGGCAAAAAACACGATTGAACAAGAAAAGAAACTCGCTCTTACCGAATTAAGAGAAGAAGTTGCTCGCCTTGCCATTCAATCTGCATCCATGATTTTGGACGAAGAGCTCGACGAGAAGAAGAACAGTAAATTGGTCGACAAATTTATCGGCGACCTAACAAAAAATTAACTTAACAACGGATGTTAGCTTCTAAAGCAGCACGAAGATACGCCATTGCCTTGCTCGAATTAAGTAAAGAGCAAAAAGTAGTGGAAAAAACACTTAGCGATATTCTTTTCATTGATAAGACGATATCTGATTCAAAAGAATTAGAATTATTTCTGAAGAGTCCGATTATCAAACCGAGACTAAAGAAAGAGACTTTGATTGAAATCTTCAAATCTCATGTTGGTGATCTTACAATGCAGTTTGTAAAGCTTATTGCAACTAAAGAGCGTTCTTCAATACTTCCACAAATTGCTTCATCATTTATTCGCGAATACAATCAATTCGCTGGTATCATTGAAGTAGAAGTACGTGCAGCTAAGGAATTATCATCCAAGCAAGTTAAGGAACTTCAAAAAGTGCTTGAAAAAACCACCTCAAAAAAGGTGATTTTAGCATCTACAACTCAACCAGAATTGAAAGGTGGGATGCTGGTAAAGATTGAGGATACCATTATTGACGGTACTATCAAGCACAAATTAGAGCAATTAGAAGAACAGTTGCTCGACAATACCATTGAATTGAACTAAAACTATTTAGTAAACCAAAGCAAAATGAGCCAAGTCAGACCAGACGAAGTTTCTGCCATTTTACGCAAACAATTATCAGGTTTCGATAACGAAGCTGATGTTTATGATGTAGGTACCGTACTTGAAGTAGGTGACGGTATTGCGCGTGTTTATGGTCTTTCAAAAGTACAAGCCGGTGAGCTTGTAACCCTTCCAGATTCAAAAGATGAAGACGGCAATCCAGTTACCGGTATGGTACTTAACCTTGAAGAAGATAACGTTGGTATCGTTCTTTTCGGTTCTGCGAGTGCAGTTGAGGAAGGTCAAACAGTTAAAAGAACCAAAGATATCGCATCTGTTAACGTTGGTGATGGTTTACTTGGTCGGGTGATTGATCCTCTCGGAAACCCAGTGGATGGTAAAGGTCCAATACTAGGTGATACTGTGCGTCTACCATTAGAGCGCAAAGCACCCGGGGTAATTTATAGAGAGCCGGTAACCGAACCGCTTCAAACCGGGATCAAAGCAATCGATTCATTGATTCCAATTGGTCGTGGACAACGTGAGCTAATTATTGGTGACAGACAAACAGGTAAAACGTCTGTAGCTATTGATACTATCATCAATCAAAAAGCAACGCAAAGCACGGATAAACCAGTGTTTTGTATCTATGTAGCTGTTGGTCAAAAAGCATCAACAGTTGCTGGTTTAATGCAAGTTTTAGAACAAACCGGTGCGTTAGAATATTCTGTTATAGTAACTGCTCCAGCTTCAGCAGCTGCGCCAATGCAATATATCGCTCCGTTTACCGGTGCTACGGTTGGTGAGTATTTCCGTGATACAGGACGTCATGCATTAGTTATTTATGATGATTTATCTAAGCAGGCAGTTGCATATCGCGAACTTTCTTTACTATTAAAACGCCCACCGGGACGAGAAGCTTACCCGGGTGATGTGTTTTATCTTCACTCTCGGTTATTAGAGCGTGCCGCTAAGATTATTGATGATGATGGTGTTGCGCAATCAATGAATAATATTCCAGACGATCTCAGACCATTGGTTAAAGGTGGTGGATCATTAACCGCACTTCCTGTAATTGAAACTCAGGCAGGTGATGTATCTGCATATATCCCAACCAACGTTATTTCTATTACGGATGGCCAGATATTCCTGGATACTGATTTGTTCAACTCAGGTATACGTCCGGCAATTGATGTTGGTATTTCGGTATCACGTGTGGGTGGATCTGCACAGGTGAAATCAATGAAAAAATTATCTGGTACATTGAAACTAGATTTAGCTCAGTATCGTGAATTAGAAGCTTTTGCTAAGTTCGGTTCTGATTTGGATCCTGCTACGCAAGCTCAGCTTCGACGTGGTGAACGAACTGCAGAATTATTGAAGCAAGATGTATATCAACCACTGCCGGTAGAGCAAGAGATTGTACTATTGAAAGTAAATGATGCAGGATTACTTGATAAACTTCCTGTTAGCAGCATAGCAGAATTCCAAACACAATTCCTTGAAACAATCGGAGCCAAGTATTCTTCAGAAATGGCAGAATTAGCTCTATCAGGTATATTAACAGACGAGTTTGGTAACAATGTAATTGAGTCTGCAAAACATGTAATAGATCAATTACTCGCAACTGAGGAAGCTTAATAAATGGCAAATTTACGGGACATACGAAACAGAATTGGTTCTGTAAACAACACTCAGCAGATCACGAAAGCCATGAAAATGGTTGCTGCAGCTAAGCTAAGAAAGGCGCAGGATCGAATGGTTCGTACCAGACCTTATGCTGCAAAAATCCAGGATGTAGTTGGCCGATTAGTTTCAGGTGAAACATCAAGCGAGTTAATGAGACCTGTAGAAGACATTAACAAAGTATTGATGATTATTGTTGGATCAGATCGTGGCTTATGTGGTGGATTCAATAACAATCTTTTTAAAGAGATTGAAAAGTATATTGAATCAAACCTCCACGAACACCGAGAAGATAATACACTCGAGCTTGTTACTATAGGTAAAAAAGCAACTGCTTATTTTGGAAAGCGAAAGTATAATATTTCAAAAAAGTATCCGGGTTTTTTCGACCAGCTTGAATATGCTTCAACATCTGAGATTATGACCTCAGCAACCGAAGAATTTGTAGCGGGTAATTATGATGAAGTCTTAATCGCATATAACGAATTTCGATCTGTAATTGCCCAGAATCGAAAGGTTGAGAAAGTATTACCAATCGATCCTTCATCAATTTCTGGTGATGAATCTGTTGAATCTATTGATTATATTTTCGAGCCTGATTCAAAAGCGATTCTGGATCAATTGTTACCACTGCATTTAAACATGCAATTATGGAAAGCAGTACTAGAATCTAATGCTTCTGAACAGGGTGCAAGGATGTCTGCGATGGACAGCGCTACTGAAAATGCTAAAGAGCTTGAACGTTCATTGCGATTGAAGTACAACCAGGCACGGCAGAGTGCAATTACAACTGAGATTTCTGAAATTGTATCAGGTGCTCAGGCACTTTCAGGCTCATAGAACTTATTGGAGAGTTGGCAGAGTGGTCGAATGCGGCGGTCTTGAAAACCGTTGAGGTGCAAGCCTCCGGGGGTTCGAATCCCTCACTCTCCGCTTAAATAGCCCCACATTGGGGCTATTTCTGTTTAAATAAACGTATATCTTATGCGTTGCTTACAAACTACTTAGCAAAAATATCCATATGAGAATAATCAACATACTTTTATTGGCGATTGGGTGTACAATATCTGCTGCAGCTCAGGATACGCTTGCTATCAATTTGGATGGCTTTTTAAATATTGCTCTCGATAATGCCGGCCAGATTAAAGTTGCTCAAACGGATGTTAAACTTGCAGAAAATCGTAAACAACAAGCCTCAGATCAGCGATTTCTACCACGATTAGATTATCGATCAGAACATGCTGTAGTACCAAGTGTTAGCTCACCGGGAAATTTTTCTGATCAAAATGTGTATCTGGACCCAAATGCTACTAATGATTGGAGCAAAGTTGGAATTTACACCCGATTTCGTATTACCGGGGTTCAACCTCTGTTTACCTGGGGTGCAGTTAAAAAAGCTGTCGAAGCGGCTGACCTTGGTATTAAATCAGTTCAGCAACAATCTGATGCTACCAGAAACGAAGTTGAACTTCTGCTAACCGAATTATACTACAGCTACGTTCTTGCGCTCGAAATAGAACGTCTACTTAAAGATGCCGAAGATAAGATGGATCAAATTGAGAGAGCAATGGAGAAGCAAGAAGAAGAGAATCCAGCCGATTTGGATGAGTCTGATGTTTTTAAATTTCAGGTTTTTAAAGCTCAATTTGGGATACAAAGGGAAGAAGTTGCCCGAAGTCTGGAATATGTAAAAGAAACCTGGCGCTATGCACTTCGAAATGAAGAAGGAACTGTTTATGAGCCGGAAGTCAGATTTCTGGATCCGTTATTTTCTGATTTATCAGAGATAAGTTTTTATCAGAATTCTGCGATGATAAACAGACCGGAATTAAGGGCGTTAGATTTTGGTAGAGATGCGTTGAATATGTACATCAATTCTCTCAAAGCTCAAAATTTACCGGGATTATATCTTGGCTTTACAACAACATTTGCCAGCACACCTATACGGCCACGGCAGCCAAATCCTTTTATCAGTTCACCGGAAAACACATTCAATACAGCATTAGGATTAACCATTCGTCAGAATTTGAATTTCTTTCAGGCTAAAACAAATCTGCAGCGCAGCAGACTTGAGGTACAACGATTAGAATTTATTGAGAATGCCGCCCGAGATGGAATTGTGATCGAGTTGAATAACTCTTATCGAGTAGCTGCAATATCTAAAGCAAAAGTTGATCGTACCCAAGATGCTCTGAAAATTGCCAAAGAATGGCTGCGTTCTGAACAATTAGACTATGATTTAGGATTTGGTGAATCGAAGGATTTGATAGATGCGGTCCGCCAGGAATTGGAGCTTCGGCTAGAGGAAATGCAAAGTATATTTGAATACAATTCTGCGATGACTCAACTTAATAAATCAGCAGGATTGCCGTTAAACCATCAGTCATTTGATAATTAATACAGAGGATTTATGAGATTTTTTAAAGCAATAATACTGCTTATGGTTTTGGTGTTAAGTGCACAAAATGTATTTAGCCAACAAGATGCAGACAGTATCCAGGCTATGTTGGAGGAAAGAGACGATGAAATTAAGTCTATTTTAGGCCCCAAAGGAAGTGAATACACCGATGATCAACGGGAAACGTTGAAAGCAATCATCAATGGAGTGATCGATTTTGAAGCAATGTCGAAAACGGCTTTAGAAGTAACTTTTGATACAATATCTGTAGATCAAAGAATTGAGTTTGTTGATCTGTTTTCTACCATCATTCGTGATAATTCACTAACGAAACTCGATATATATCGCGCTACAGTTACCTATAACGACATTACAATTGATGGAGATGAGGCTTTGGTGCAGACTATGGCCGAACTAGACGAAGTTAGAACACCTGTAGAATATAAAATGAAATGGGAAGGTGGTGAATGGGTGATCACAGACATGAGTATCGATGACGTATATACCGCCGAATCTTATAATCGCCAGTTTCAAAGAATTATCGCTCGCAGAGGATTTGATGCCTTGATGGATAGCCTAAGGAGAAGGGCAGCAAGATCATAATCGTGCATTTCATTGTTTAGCTAATCACCGTATCTTTAAATAAAAACTACGACGGTGCTTACATCAATAACGAACGATAAAAAGGGCACGGAAGGCTATGTATATGTAAGCTATGGCCATCCGAAATATCTAAAACATACTATTGCGTCGGTAATAACACTACGTCGATATGATAAGGATCGACCTGTCGCAATAATATGTAGCGAAAAA
The DNA here is from genome assembly GCA_965249965.1 of Balneolaceae bacterium. Taxonomy (GTDB): domain Bacteria; phylum Bacteroidota; class Rhodothermia; order Balneolales; family Balneolaceae; genus HXMU1420-13. Next base: position 2,888,977 of record OZ252262.1, on the reverse strand, counting down.
CATCGGCAGATTCTGGACGAGCATGGCATAAGCGAACTGTTTGACGAAGTAAAAACCCTGAACGAAGAACACAGTTCAATTGTAGGCTTCAAACACAACGTTCATAAATACATGGTGTTCGAGCGTAATCTTTTTTTAGATAGCGATATTGTGTGGTGTAAAAATCCGGAAGCATTATGGCGATACTTTTCTCCATTCGAGTTTACAATTACCGGCAATCTTACTTCTGATAGCTTTTTTGGAGCTCCAAAAGGGGTTGGAGTACTCATGGATTTGATTTTTGGAAGAAGACGTAGAACTTTAAAGCGATTTGGCCTCACGTACCTCAGCAGAGTTCAATCGGGTATGATGTATGCAGCTGATTACGAGACCACAAAAAATGTGTGCGAATTGGCTGGCGAAATGCTGGATCGCAAAGATGAAACTCATTTTAGGTCACGGAAAATGGAACAGGGTAGAACCATGGAGTCGTGCGAATGGAGCCTGGCAATGGCCATGAGTAAATTAAATATCCCAATTTTTCCGTGGTTACAAGGGCACGAAAGCCCACAACTAGATTTTATTGCTGATTTAACCGATCACGATGATGAATTCCAGTATGTAAGTTGTAAATATTTCAACGATCCATTTGTGTATTCAATTAGAGGGTTAAAGAGTGTTTGGATACGAAAATTTATACTCAAAGTATTTAATTATATACCCGGGAAAGGAGATTTTCTACATACCACTCCTTATTGTTTACATTTTGGATGGTACCATCAAAAAACACCATTTTATTCTTTTTCTGAACTTGTTTGGAAAAAAATTACAGACAAATCATTCTCAGTTCAGTCAATTCGAGAACGAGCAAGTGCAATCAATCAGTAGACCATTCATTTATAGCTCAACCGCTATAAAGAAAATATAGGTTTTGGCGAAAAATCCTTCACTAACCATATTAGCGCCTTATTTTCCACCCCGTCCACGGGTTGGTTCGATTCGCCCTTATCGCTTTGCTAAGTACCTATCTAAAATGGGTTGGGATGTGTCTGTGATTTGTATCGGTGACTCTAAGAACGAGCTTTCAGATCAACAAAAAGAAGATCTGAGCGAAGTTTATATTCATAATTTATTGCCCCCAATTGATCGCACTCAAAAGAAAAAATCCACATCTGGTGATAGCCAGAAAAACAGCGGGAGTGAGCTTTTAAATTGGTTCGATAGACATTTCCCAATCGATACTTGGTATCCATTTCTGCTGGGGAAAAAAGGGGAAATTGAAAATGTGTTAATCGAACAAAAGACAGACATTTTGCTTTCAACTTCTGATCCATGGTCCTCGGCAGTAATTAGCGAACGAGTTACAAGTGCGCTGGATATTCCGATGGTTGCAGATTTAAGAGATCCCTGGACGTTATGCGACACACGTTTTAGAAGAAAAGGGGTGTTGGCGCGATATTTCGAAGAAAAGGCTGAGTATAAGGTGATGAAGTCTGCTAGTTTTGTAACATTTACCTCAACAACCACAGAGGATAAATATGTATCCCATTATAAAGAGTTAAATGGAAAAACAGCCACTATTCGAAATAGCTTTGATTTGGCTAAACACAATGCCAGTGAGATTGAGTCAAATGATGAAGGTAAATTTATCATTCTTTTTTTGGGCTCATTTCGAACTCTTTCAACTGCAGAATCTATCATTCACCTTCTGAAAGAAATGAAAAGACAATCGCCAAAATTATATGAACGCATTGAAATTCATTCTTTTGGCTCGTTAGAAAAAAAGGATGAAGAATTAGCATCTTCGGTAGGAGTGCTGGATAAATTTGTAAGAAGAAAAAAAGTATCTCACCATGCAGTACAAAATGAAATTGTAAAGTCTAACCTACTTTTATTAAGTACTAAGCCCGAAAGAGACGATATAATCCCTGCTAAATTATTTGATTATTTACCTTCAGGTAAACCAATTTTGTCTATGGTAGATAATCCTGAAGTGAAAGAAATTATCGAAGTAACTAAAACGGGTGTACATGTTGGCACCAAAGGATTTAGTTCAGCCATAGAGTTCATCGCTCAACTTGACAAGGGTACATTAGATTTGAAACCGAATACAGCGGAAATAGAACAATATTCGGCAAATCATCGAGCGCAAGAGCTAGACGATGTGTTAAGAAAGGTGCTGCAAAATGTCGGGTAAATCGCTCACTGAAAAAACTATGGTGGTAGTATTCTCGCGAGTACTTACTTCCCTTATAGATTTTTCCACTGCAATTATAATCGTTCGGATTCTTTCGAAAACAGAATTTGCGATTCTAGGCTATCTATTGATGATATACGAGGTGGCGCGCTATTTTGCGACACTTGGTTTTCCCGAAAGTATTTTCTACTACTTCGAACATTTAACAAAAAATTTTAGAAAAGCTTTTGCAGTCCAAACTACGGCAATTCTGGCCGTTACGGGTCTTCTTGCTGCCGGGATAATTTTTATCATTCGAATTTTTGCTGATTCATTAATCAGCGATTTTGACCCGGTAGCCATTCAAACAATACGGGATTATTTGCCCATCATTGCAGGGATAGCATTGTTGGAAATCCCAACCTGGCCCGTTCATAATGTACTACTTGCTTCAGATCGCCAAAAAGAAGCCGGTTGGTATCAGGTGCTTACAAGTTTGCTCTCATTTGCAGCATTGATTGGTCCACTTGCCATGGGGTATGGTATCGAAACTGCATTATATGCAATGCTTGGATATGCCGTTATTCGATTCATAGGTTCATTTTTATGGATGTGGCTGATTTTACCCGATGGTGGATTAAAAACCCCAAAAGGGAATTTGAAAGAGCAATTTCAATTTAGTATTCCACTGGGTATTTCTGCTTTGGTAAACCAATTCAACAAGTTTGCTGATAAATTTATCGTTGCTTTTTTCTTAACAGAAGCAGCTTATGCAGAATATGTAATTGGTGCTCAGGAAGTGCCCATTATACGTGTGATTCCATTTGCTGTTGGATCGGTATTAATTAGCAGATATGTCAATTTTCAAATAAATGGAAAGCGAGGCGACTTGATTGAATTATGGCATAAGGGAATTCGAAAGGTAGCATTGCTGATCGTACCTCTTGCCTCATTTTTTATTCTCATAGCATCTGACTTTATATCCCTGGTTATCGAAACCGGCGAAACTGATTATCAAAATGCAGTACTACCTTTTCAAATCTATAACCTTATCATTTTAATTAGAGTAGCTCACTATGGCAGTATTCTGCAGGCATATGGCGATACAAAGGGAATATTGAGGCTTTCCATTCAGCTTGTGATTTTGAATGTTGCACTTAGTATACCGTTTACTTTATGGTTTGGAATTGTTGGGACAGCATCAGCCACACTTCTAGCAAATATTATTAACTGGGCTTTTTTATTGAATAGAATTGGCGGCCATATAAACCTTCCGGCTATAAAAGTTTTACCGATTGCCTACTACTTAAAAGTAGTTGCTTTGAGTGGAGCTATTGGCTTTAGTGTGTATTTCGGGCTACAGCAATTCGGGAGTTTAACCGAGTGGATGTCCATTTCACTGGCATTTGTGCTGTTTATGGGATTATTCCTGGCTCTTGGAAGTGTATTTAAAATCCTTGAAAAGAGTGACTGGTTGAATCTTCGTGATTTGTTTAGTCTAAAATTTCTATGGAAATAATTAGCCTCTCCTTAAAATTGATATCCCTTTTTCTGTGTAGATATATTCATGTGTAAATTCTGGATATTTCTTTAACCACATTTCAACGATCTCACGCTCTTCATCTCTACCAGCGTCGTCTAAAATGATTACAGCTTTATCAGAAAGTTTTTCATAAAAATATGGCAGGGCAGGATACCGAGCATATTTTTGTGTTTTTTCCGGTGGACCATCAACTACAATAATATCAATTGGGTCATCAATTTCATCCAAATTAATATCATACCAATTATAGGTATTGCTGTCTATTGTTGTGGACTTCAAAGGTGCGGAGAATACTGTTGAAAATTGATCTAACGCATGATCACGTAATCGCTGACGTGTTATCTCTCCATAACTCTCATCATGGTCGTAAGAAGAAATTTTGCCTGCTCCAATATCTTCCAATAGGTACGAAGTAATTATTGTAGATGAGCCGCTACCTAGTTCAACAATGTGTTTTGGTTTTAATGTGAGTACTTCGCCAAGTATGGATGAAATTAACTCTGGAAATGCTGCCCAACCTGATAAATAGGGAAGTGGGAGCCTCGGAGTGATCAACTCGTAAATATTGAACATTGCCTGAGTACGTTGATCCTGATAACGTATTTCGTGGATCAGTTCCCTGTATGTGTGAAAAACCGTGGCTAATATGATTAACAAAGATATTGGTGTTACTACCAAAAAGGTTAATTCGATACCAAACAACGAATAACACAAAACCCCTAAAAAGAGAATTAGTAGAACCGGATAAAAAATAAATTTGTTATCAGGATGGCGGACTTTAAGCTCGGAAAAATATGACATAAAATACCTATACTGGGATTTTTTCTGGGGCAAACCATTGCTTCAAGCTAGGTTTGTAGCGTTCATACCACTCGGGCCATGGCATACCAATAAGCAATAATTCGATCATGAAAGCATCAAATCGGATGTTCATACTAAGCATCACGCCATAATGCATACCTACCAAAGCCAGAATAGCGTATGGACGAGTTTTTCTAAACCAAACCAGAGGTCCAATAAATTCAGTAAATATCCCAACAAAAAGCATGAGTGTTGCAGCAGGGATGCTATTTAAAGCAATTATCTGAACAATGTTGTAATCAAATGCGCCTTCTCGCCCTAAAATATCTGTTCCTTTTTCGGCTATCCAAAGCCATAGATGGCGACCATCGATCCAGGTTGGTCCGGTTCCAATTAATTTCGACATCGACGCGGAGAAATACCCTAAGCCGATATAAAATAAGGTGAACCCAATTATAAAACGATAGCGATGAGCTTTTTCTTTAAATACTAATAAGCCAACTGCAAAGCTAAATAATGCCATACCCGGGAGATTAGCGCTATGAGGGATTTCTCCAATCGAAAAACGAGCCACATATTGGAAATGGAGCAAAACAAAAACTACCATATAAATCCAATTCGGGCCTTTACGAAAGAAAGCAAGAATGGTAAGTACTGAAATTAGTACAGCATTTATGATGGGCAAATTATTACCATGCATAAACGAAATGTCAATCAATGTGGCGATACCAAGTGGTAATACTACGTCGGTGATTTTGAGTGTGTAAAGCCCCCAATACCATGCTAAGTGGATAACATTGTAAAGCACAAAGAATTCAAAAATTTTGAAGTATACGATCTGCGCTGATGAAAGCTCATCACTTCCACCGTACAAATTTTCTTTAATGAGTTGACCTATTTTCATTACTGCTGCAGAAATTCTTGAAGTTCAATATTGGGGTTAAACGAAGTAGAATCGTGTGTAAAAAGTAAATAGGGGACATACGAAACAGTAACACTGTCGTCGCCAACCATTCTACCATGTACTTTATAGATCATCCAGTCGCTGTTTGCAATATATTGCTCACCCAGCATGGTTCGAAGAGCTGAAATGCGATTTTCATCCCAGTTTTTTGTTTTTGATACAAAATTGGAATAATCAATTTGATCAACACCAATTTTTCGCATTGACACAGGGTCGCCTTGTAACTGGGTGATATCGGTTGTATTCCAGATTAAAGAATCGGGAACATAAGTTACATCACGAACCAATGCTCTGGTCCAAGGATTGCCTGCCTGAGAAAACATTGGATAGATACTAAATGGCCAATATTCACCTTCGTGAGTAGCCACTAATGCGCCATAAATCACAAATGTGATTAATGTAACCCGAACTGATTTTTGTACGAAATTCATAATGTGAAATAGAGGAAATGATAGATAACTTCAATAAGTTAAGAGAATATAATTACACAATGTACATATAAGGCAATTTTTTAGTAATCCAGTTACGTTTACACACAAATTATTGCAAAATTCGCATGAAACTTTTACTCCCAATCCTTTTTCTTTTATTTAGTGATGGCTTTAAAAACCATTCAGAAGCTCAGTTAAAGCCACCTTCAACCTATTTTGTTGAAGATTTCCAAACCGATCCAATTGGTGATTTGCCACGAGCATGGTATAATCAGCGCGGTGAAGCACAACCCTTTACATACGAAGGTGAATTGCGAGATACTTATAATTATTCGATTGTAGAGGAAGGTGGAAACAAGTTTTTGCGCTTTGAAGGTACACGTGGCAAACACTTGAACTATCCTTTTTTAGACGAATCTGACGTTAATATTTTTGAGACCCCCATTTTAAGTTGGGACTGGAGAATTCACGAGATACCAATTGGTGGAAATGAGGACAGTAAAAAAAATAATGACACTGCTGCCAGTATCTATGTAGTATTTGATTTGGGACATGTTTTATTTAGAAAAGTACCTAAGTCGATTCGATATACGTGGAGCTCAACATTACCAGTTGGAACTGAACTTTCTAAGTTTCATGGAAACCAAAAGATCGTAGTTGTTGGAAGTGGAGACAAAGAAATTGGGGATTGGCAAAACTTTGAGCGAAATATAGTAGAGGATTACAAACGCCTCTTTGGCGATGATCCTCCAGCAAAACCACTCGCTATCTTATTATTAAGCGATGGAAACGATACCCAAAATATTGCTAAAGCCGATTACGACAATATTTTACTTAAATCACCCCACTCTAATTAACTGAACTTTCGTATTTTTGGCTCTTAATTGATCACCTAAATTCATGAAGCAAATATTGAGGTTGTTTCAACCTCTTCTGGCACTAAACATTTCTCATCCTTTCCTGGTAATAGGGGTAAGTTTTATCATCGCTGTAGTAAGCGGTTACTTCGCATTCAAGCTTCAGGTAGACACTGATATCGCCAATTTGCTACCAAAAGACCATCCAAATGTACTCGCATTAAATCAATTGCAGGAAACAGTTGGTGGAGAAACCGAAATGCAGGTGGCGATAAAGTCACCTAGTTTTGAGGCTAATAAAGCATTTGCAGAAGCCATCATCCCAAAAACTTTGGAGCTATGGTATTCTAGATATGACGATTTCTATTTTAAACGAGCAGAATTTAGGAAAGACACTGAACTCATTAAAAATAATGCGCTTTACCTGGCCAGTGAAGATGAATTAGAAGAAATCATCTTTTGGCTTGAGGATGAAATTTACTATGCCAAAGAAGAAGCGAATCCATTTTTTGTTGATTTCGAAGATGATTTTGAGGACGAGGAAGGTGAAGAAGAAGATCCGGCGGAAAGCTTCAAAGAAAGCTATGAAATACTCGTTCCTTCAGAATACCCTGTAAATGAAGACAGCACCATAATGGTGTTGAAATTTTATCCAACCGGATCCAAAAGTGACATTACCTATCTCGAGGATATGTTTGCTGTCTACGATTCTTTGATTACAGCCCTTGACCCAGCTTCTTTTCACCCGGATATGGAAGTGCAGTTCGGTGGCCGACTTAAGCGCCATTTAGAGGAATTAACTTCAATAATGAGCGATGTGGTGGGAAGTTTTCTTTCGGGGATAAGTAGCGTTGTGCTACTTGTAATGTTGTATTTCTTTATTAAAAAGTATCTGCATTATAGAAATGGAAATGCTGCAGATCGTAAATACAATGTTTGGAGCCATGTTATTCGTATGCCAATACCGGTTTTGATAATTGGAATACCACTTGGTTTTAGTCTTATCTGGACATTTGGACTCACCTATTTCTATCTGGGAATGCTCAATACAATGACGTCGGTACTTGCTGTAATTCTGTTTGGCTTAGGGATCGATTATGGAATTCATTATTACGCAAGATATATTGAGTTGCGTTCCAGCGGACTTAGCGTAGAAGATGCAGTTAAAACCACGAATTCAAAGACTGGTGAAGCCATTTTGGTAAGCGCATTTACCACCGCTTGTGCATTGTATGTACTAATGTTCGCTGATTTTAGAGGATTCTCAGAGTTTGGTTTTATTTCAGGCACAGGTATAATGCTGGCCCTGTTTGCAATGTTATATGTGCTTCCATCACTATTAGTGATATTCGAAAAATTCAATTTAATTTTATTTAGTAAAGACGATCGCCCTCAGGAGGTAGCGCCACACAGATACCCGTTTGCAAGAGTGATTGTAATTCTTGGATTGATAGCTTCAACATTTGTGGTGGCGTATTCCAATAATCTCAGTTTCGAATATGATTTTGGTAATCTTGAACCTGAATATCCTGAGTATGAAAAATTTCGCCAAGTAGCAGGTCAGATTGATGAACCCAAGCGAAGAAATCCCGCTTATGTAATTGCTGATACTGACGCGGAAGTAGCTTTACTTCTCGATGAACTTCGAAATATTGTAGATACAGACACCGATACTCCAACAATAGAAAGTGTGGAGTCTTTGCAAGAGCGATTCCCATCTACTCAAGAGGAAGTGGATGAAAAGCTCGATCAAATCGCCTATGTAAGAGAGCTGCTACAAGATCCGTTTATCGTAAATCGTGAAGATGAAGATCTGGATAAATTGCGGCAGGCTGCACAAACCACCGAGCCATTAGCCATTGACCAAATTCCGGATTATTTGAAATCCAGATTTATTACTAAAGATGGTGAAATCGGCAGATTTGTAATTATTTACCCATCTCAAGGCTTATCAGATGGGCGAAAATCGATAGCTTTTAAGAACGATGTTGGCGCTGTAACGATCGAAAATGGAAAAACCTATCATGCAGCAAGCACAAGTATAGTAGCAGCTTCTATGCTCGATTTAATGCGAACTGAGAGTCCATATATGGTTGGGGCAACCTTTATTATTATCTATTTGTTTATGATTTATACCTTCCGGTCATTTCGCTGGTCGCTTATTTCTATGCTTCCGCTTTTAGTGGGACTACTTTGGTTATTCGGATTATTGATGATATTTGGCTTACAATTCAATTTCTATAATCTTGTAGTTCTGCCGGCTATACTAGGTATTGGTTGTGACAGCGGTGTCCATCTGGCACACCGATATCGGGAAGAAGGGAAAGACAGTATGTGGGCTGTGCTTTCAAGTACGGGTCAGCACATCACGATGGGTAGTTTTACAACCATGTTAGGTTTTGCAGGGCTGATACTTACTGTTCATCCCGGGCTGCAGTCTATTGGGATTATGGCTGTACTTGGGATTGGAATGACCTTACTAACTTCTATCACTTTTCTGCCTGCACTGATACAATGGTTGGAAGACCGAGATTGGATTCGTTATTAGAAATCCGTTCATTTCTTAAAAACCTATGTTGATGAAAACGACTTTAATTTGTGCTATCACACTATTAAGTGTAAATGCATTTGCACAAAACCCACTTCAACCATTTGAGTCAATAATTGGTGGGCAATGGTGGTTGGGCGAAGATTCTTATCAAACTTTTGAGTGGGGAGTGGGTAATCTATCGGTTCGAGCTGAGGCATATTTTATGATAGATGGGCAAGCAATAAAAGGATCTGAAGGCAAGTGGTTTTATCATCCTGGAGAGCAAAAAATCAAAGGTTTTTTTAATGCTCAGAATATGCCAATTACATTTTTTGATTACACAACAGTATTCGATGAACAGGGCAATTTGATCAATACTTTTGTTGGATATGGGCCAATGGGCAATGGGTTGACTTTCCAGGAGTCATGGATATTTACTTCCACAAATTCATTTACCTGGACACTTTCCTCAGTTGGGGAAAATGGCTCACTAACCGAAATGATGAAAGGTGAGTATTCTCGAGTTGAAGAGTAATTAGCTGCTGATTTAACATTTCTCTTAACACACTTAACATTTCCTGTTTGTATCTATTCTGGAACTTTAAAAACATTCCTGTTATGAGACTATTTAATTTATTTATCATTTTTTTAATTCTTCCGGCAACAATTCAAGCCCAGAGTTTTACTCTCTTAGAGTTAGAATCTGCTGTTATTGATTTTCTACAAACAGATAGTGATTCCGATGTGCAAATATTTCGAAATACCTGGATCATCAGATCCGACGACGACATGAATGTTGATTACTTGAAAAGCATTAGAAATGAACTCAAACCTTTTCTTGGGGATTTAGGTATCGAAGGGGCCCCGGAAGGGTTGATCTTTTATTTATCAAGTCCTGCTGGTGAAAGAAAACTAAAGGTTGATTTAAGGGGTAATAAAATAACCGGAATGCAGGTAACGATAGCTGAAAAAGGACTTCAAATATCTGAAGAAAATATTATCGCTGTATTTGATTCACTGGAAAATGCGGGATTTGCAGGCTTAGTATTCGCAGAAAAGCAGGGTGAGGTGGTAATTGAACATCCATTTGGAATGGCAATTCCATCGCTAGAAATACCAAACACGGTAAATACCATTTTTGGAACTGGGTCCCGACCTATTGATTATACCATTGCTGGAATTATGCTGCTTGATCAACGAGCAAAGTTGAATGTTGACGATCCAATCACAGAGTATTTTGAAGACGTTCCGGAAGATAAACACACATTGACTTTGCGCCATTTGATGACCGGGCAGAGTGGTTTTCCTGATTTTATTGATGTCGCATCCGACTGGAATCCTGATTTACAATGGATAAATAGGCAAGAGTTGGAACATCGATTATTGGATGTTGATTTACTCTTTGAGCCTGGGTCAAATCGACAACATTCTCACGCCGCTTTTGGCTTGTTGGCAGCGGTAATTGAGCGAGTTTCAGGAATGAATTATTACGAATTCCTAAATGAAAACTTTTTCATTCCTGCCGGAAAAAATTACACCGGAGAATATGGAACAACACTTGGTTATTCCTTGGAAAATTTTGCAGAAGGAGGCGGGCCGGAAATTGTTGGAATGCCAAATATTCCGCCAAACTGGGGACCAACCTCATGGCTTGTTAAAGGAAGTGGTGGGATGTTCAGCACGCTGGATGATCTACAAAAGTTTTATGATTTAATTAGATCTGGTGACATACTTGATGAAGATCACAACCAGTTTTTTTGGAATGAAACGGTAAGCCTTGATGGCTCTATGCGCGGTTTTGAATTATTTACGGTAAGCAATCCAGAAGAATCCGTATCGCTTTATTTATTTCTTAACAATATTCCGGATAGAGAAGGAGTGAGACAGGTATTTCGAGCACTTGAGAAATTTATGTTGGATTGATTTTCGATCTATATGATTAAATAGGTAATCTCACTTTTCGTTGCATTCCATTTCCTAAGTATTAAGGTCAAGCTGTGACAGGCTTACTTTTTGAAGCATCTTAATTAATGCCGTCACAAAAGCTAATATGTATACTAAGATACTAATTGGAGTTCTTCTTCAACATTGGAATCTTCCTCATTACCATTTGAGAGGAATGTGTCGCTGTGTAAGTAAATTAGCTCGGTGGCTTCGATTAATTTTTTCGAAATAATAGAAATGTTGTGGCTATCATTTGCTAAAGATGATGCCATTGCACTTGTAATTTTTTTATCTCGTACCAATTTGTCGATGGTTCCATCGAGTAAAAAATCTTCTTTTTCAGCTAGTTTTTTTAGCTTCTTAATTCTTTTCGCATATTTCGTTGGATCGGGTGCGTTTTTTACATTCTGAAGCATTCTTAGAATCTTTGTGACTCTTCTTCTTAATCTATCATATTCCTTTTGAATAGCCTCATTATCTGATACTAAATAGGTATTTATATTTTCTCTGACTTCTTTCAACGCTTTAATGGCTTCAACCACATTTCGGTTTGCTAGTTTCATGTTAGCAAAAAGGCGCGTTAATTCTGGTGAAAGATTCAACTCAGATTGAGCTAATGTCGCATATTTAATGATCTTACTATAGATGGTCTTAACTTTTTGCTCATATTCTTCTTCGATATCCACTGTAATTTCTTCTCTCGAATGCTTAACAATTTGCTTTAGTTTTTCATCACTTTTTATATCGCTTCTATGAATATTTAACCCATGTGCAATTATCTCAAAAGCTACTTTTTCATACAATCGTTTTGATTCTTTATAAATGGCATGTAATGCTGTTTGAGGATATTGCATAGCATTTTTATCAATGAAACGAGGTTGTTCTATGTTATCTTCAACAACTTGGTCTTTGAAAATGCGATTTAAAAATGTAATCAGTGGATCAATAAAGGGGAGCATTAACAGCAGTCCCAATACATTGAATACCGAATGAAAAATGGAGAGCTTAAATGTGAAATTGTCATCAGCAATACTAAACCAATTCGCCATTAGGTCAACAAAATTGGCCAGCTGATTAATAAAAATAAGTGCAACCATTCCCGTTGCCACATTAAATATAAGATGTGCGCCAGCCAAGCGCTTACCTGCGATATTGGAACTAAGAGAGCCGATTATTGCGGTGATGGTTGTCCCAACGTTCGCCCCAATTGCCAAGGCAAGAGAATTAGTATATGTAATTTGACCCACCGCTAGGGCTGTTAAAATTAAAGCCATCGTTGCACTGCTAGATTGAAGAATGAGGGTCATCACTATTCCAATTAGAGTGTATACAATAAGTCCTTTAATTCCCGGCATGGCAAATTCAGCCAGGTCTATAGTTTCTTTGTAAGCATCTAACCCTGTTTTCATGAAATAAACGCCTAAAAAGAAAAATCCTAATCCAGCTAAGACCTGACCAACGCCCTTTATTCTTTTTGATTTCTGTAATACAAGCACAATACCGAATGCTAACATAGGCATTGCAAGGCCGGATATTTTAACTTTTAGCCCAAATATTGAAACTAACCAAGCAGTTGCCGTTGTGCCAATGTTAGCCCCCAAAATAATGCCAATACCACCTTTTAGGCTTATTAATCCAATACTAATGAAAGAGATTACAATAATTGAAATTAGTGAACTTGATTGAAGAATTGCAGTGCTTGTAAAACCTAAACCAATGGATTTAGCAAGGCTATCAGTTGATTTTTTTAGGGCAGTTTGAAGAGGGCCGGATGCAAAGGAATTGAATCCTTCTTCCAGCATAATCATACCAAAAAGTAAAATTGCTACACCAGCTGCAATCTCTTTAACTGATGGATTGGTGAAAAGGAAAAACCCCAGTAGTAGAAGTATTCCTACGAGTATAAATTTCTTCAAAAAGTGCTGATCTTATTTTTTGTAAGCTACAATATCTTAACGCAAAAATAACGGGACAAATATCATTAAATCAAACCTGAATATTGTAATACGAAATAGTATTGTGCTAGAATAATATTTTAAAATAGCTCGTCGAATCTATTATTCATTTCAGCAGCAATTTTTGTTGAATCCCCACCTTGTTGTTCCAAATTTTTAATGATTTGTCGGAAGCTCTTTTCGTCTTTATTCTGGCTGAGTTTGAAGATATTATCCAGCTTCTCAATATTGATTTCGATTCCGACAATTCCTGGCATTTTTTTAGCTAAATAATCAGCAGGAAGGTTTTCGAAGACGGTAGGGGACTCGTTGTTTCCTCCTTCGAATTGTAAGGTGAATTTCATCATAAATTCACATAACTCTTCATCGTTCATCTCTCGAACTAATCCAGCTGCATGAACGCTCATATAATTCCAGGTTGAACCCATCTTGGCATCAGAATACCAAGTGGCGCTAACGTAAGTATGTGGGCCACTAAAAACTACTAACGCATTTGGATTCTCTATAAAAGCTCGGTGATGATCTGTATTTCGTTTCAAATGAGCCTGAAGGAAATATGCACCTTCTCTTTCCTCAATTAGTACCGGAACTTGAGTTGCTACTTGTTTCCCATCCAAAAAACTTCCCGTGATCAATGCAAATGGATATTCATGAATAAATTCTAGAATTTTATTGAGATCATTTTCTTTGAAATAGCTGGTGTTGTACATATATCAGAGGGGCATATGGTTTAAAACTGCTCCTGAAAGAAAGCCAAAATAAGGCCATTTGGTTCTTTAACATAAAAGCTTCTATGTCCCCATGGTTGATCCATAATTTCAAGCTTAAATGGAACATCATTGGATTTATAAGTTTCAAAAAGCGTATCAATATCCCATACTTGAATGCACATAAATGCTCCCTGAGGAACACGATAATCTAATCCTTCATAAGTATAGGTTTTGTCTTTAGGACGATGGAGTATTTCGATCAACCCTGAACCAGCGCTAAACACAGCACCTTTATCATGTTCATTTCTATCCCAATAATGGGTTATTTCAAGTCCAAGCTTTTTTTCATAGAAAGTGAAAGTTTCTTGGTACTTATCTGTGAAATAAGTGAATCGAAAAGCGCCTTTTTTGTTTAACATTTATATCGTTTTTTTGATCAACCTGTACTCTTTAATCCACCGGAAAGTGCATTTACGGTAAGTAAAAGATGATTTAGTAAGTTAGAAATGTTGTCACCCGATTTAGCATTTCGTTTCATTCCTAAATAGCGGAGTTGTAGCTCATGTAGCATATCTAATGCTTCTTTTCTCAATTGCGAGTCCTTCACTTTTGTAGATCTTCGAGTTGCCTTTTCGCTGCCCATTACATGATCTGTTGCTGCTAATGCGAAATTATAGTCATCCATAATCAAACTCATGATTTCCGATTTCAGCTCATGATTCTGAACATAATCTGCAAATTTATTCATGATGGTTGGATCTGAATTCAATAAGTTGGTTTCGATTTGAATTATCAGATACTTGAAAAACGGCCAGTCTTCAGCAAGCTTTTTAAAATTGGTGTAGGTTTCAGGATCAGATTCTTTCATTGCTTGCAAAGCATGACCCACACCAAACCAACCGGTCAGGTTAAATCGAGATTGATTCCAACTAAATACCCACGGAATCGACCGTAGATCTTCAAGTGATCGTTGTCCTGTTCGGCGAGCAGGACGTGATCCAATTTTACTTTCTTCCAGTACATCGATAGGGGTGGCCTGACTATAAAATTCAATGAACCCAGGATGATCTAGTAGTGATCGATAGGTTGCATTCGATTTGGTAACCAATTCATCTAAGGTTGGGAAAATAGCCTCAAATTCATCATCTAAACTGGATTGGGCTGCCTGTTTTGCTGTTCCTGAAAGGAACATTTCCAAATTGTAAGTAGCGTTTAAAAGGTTGGCAAACTGATTGGCGATCGTCTCGCCCTGAATGGTCATTTTAATAGACCCACTCACAGAACCTGGAGGCATACTATCCAGGAAGCGATGAATTTTACCACCACCCCGGCTTATTGTCCCACCTCTACCATGGAAAAAAGTTAGTTCAACATCATGTTTTCGCGCTGTAGCAGTAAGCTTTGCTTCTGTCTTATAGATGGTCCATCGGCTGGAAAGAATTCCACCATCTTTATTACTATCGCTATAACCCAGCATGATTTCCTGAAAGCGATTATTACTTTTTTCTAAGCGCTCTTTCGTTTTTGGATGGGAGAGAAACGCATCCAAAATATCCTCACCGGATTCTAAATCACCAATGGTTTCTAATAATGGAGCGACCTGAAAATCAGCGGAATTTAAACCAACTTCACGGAGGAATAAATACACAACCAGCAAATCACTTAAGCTGCGAGTCATACTTACGATGATGGTTCCGATTCCTTCATTTCCATATTGATCAGTAAAGTCTTTGATTACCCGGAAATAGCCCAAGACATTGTCTGCTTCTAATCCACATGAGAAACCAGCTGGCAGGAATGGCCGATTAATGTTTAACTCTGTATTGATAAAATCCAGTCGTTCTTGTTCACTCCAATTAGAAAAATCAGTCTTATCAAATCCAGCTGCTGTTAGCATTTGTTCCATCACTTTATCGTGATAGGAGCTGTTCTGTCTGATATCCAGCTTTGCCAGATGGAATCCAAAACATAAAATCTGTCGCTCTATTGGAAATATCAGGTCTTCTACGATCATTTCAGAACCAACAGATGTGAACGCCTTTTCAAGAATTTTTAAATCCTCAAGAAGAGCACTCGGCGACTCATAATAATTATCCGAACCGGATAAATTAATGGTTCTCTCGAGCTTTAGAATTAACAGATTGGTGAATTGTCGCCAAGGCTCATTGGGATTTCGTTCAACTGCATGAACTCCGGCATCCCCAAATTCTTCAACTCTTTTGCTGATTTCCTCAAGGAACCAAACCGGGGTATTTGTCAATTTTGATGAAATACTGATTTTTCGAGCCAAATCTTTCAGATTTCGCATATGTAGATCCAGGGCTACCTCACGATGTTTCTTTAGAGTATCAGCAGTAAACTCCGGAGTTACAAAAGGGTGGCCATCTCGATCGCCTCCAACCCAGCTACCCAATTTTAAAAGTGGGTACTGTTCAGCCAGTGATAATTTTTTTGGATCGTAGCCTGATTGTTTCCATGCAAATTTCAGCCGTTGATCAGAAATATTCAAAGCCTTTGGGAAAACATTCGCAAAATAGTACAATAGATTGTTGCGCTCGTCGGCTAGATCCGGTTTTTCGAGGTAAATATCACCTGTAAGCCACCATCGTTCTAAAAGTCCTAGAATCTCATGGTGCAAAACATCTTGCTCCTGTGGCGACCAATTTGGGTTTTCTCTTTTCACCAACAATTGGTATAACTCGCGTTGGATTTCCAGAACGGTAACGCGCTTTGCTTCGGTAGGATGTGCAGTAAGTACAGGCATCACATTTAACTTAGCAAGCACAGTACCAATCTGTGATTCTGAATACCCATCATCCTTAAGTGTATTCAAAGTTTCAGCCCAGGAGCCACGTATAGATTCTGGTCCCATAAAAAACTCAGATTTGCGTCGATAATGAGTAGCATTGTTTTCCTCAACCAGATTCAATAACTGAAATGCAATGCTAAGGGCCTGAATTATCTTTTGATCTGCTATTTTAGTTGTATTAGCAAGAGTTGGGTTTTCGTTGATCCATGGAAGTTTTTTGGCTAGCTCATCCTCGCCAACAGAAACAAGCATTTCTGAAAAGGTCTCAATGAGGTAGATAAAATCATCTTTAATTTTGCTAAGGCTTTGGGAATCCAGCGTGTCTTTCTTCATGTAATTAGCTTTATCTCGACGAATTTCTCTAAATAATTTGGTGCCAAATATATTATATAGCCTAATTCAATGTTGTCTTAATCCAAAAAATTTGTGGATTATTTATAAATAGAAATGATTACTCCGGATCGTAGCCTAATTGCTCAAATAGATCTTCAGACTGTTTTAAATATCGATCTTTTATAGGTCCAAACCATGATTCCAAGAGCTGATTTTATGTAATTTTTTTAACCTAACTACAGCAAAAATAGCGATGATCTCAACATTGTGTCAGGCTATAAATCAATTAGTAGAGTAGGCCTAACTATTTTGAATATATACTAAGACTGCAATTATAGGAACCCTATTGTTTCCAGAAAGCTGGAGAGAAAATTATCAATACTGTAAATATTTCCAGTCGGCCAATTAACATAAGTGAAATAAGTACCCATTTTCCGAGATAAGGCATTTGAGCAAAACTATCGGTTGGACCAAAGTCACCCCAGCCTGGTCCTACATTTCCCAATGCAGCAATACTAGCTCCAATTGAGCTCATTAAATCATACCCAAATAGGGTTATGATAAATGCACCAAGGCCAAAAATGAACATGTATAGAATAAAGAAACTCAATACGGTGCGTTGAATATTATCATCAATGGCGCGCTCACCAATTCGAACCGGTAGTATGGCTTTAGGATGGATGATTTGCTTGATCTCGCGGCCGGTATTTCGTATCAATATCATCCAGCGTATCATTTTAATACCACCACCTGTTGAACCAGAGCTACCGCCAGTAAAAAAGAGCAAGAACAAGAAAAACGCCCCAAATGAATACCATAGTTCATAATCATCGGTTCCAAAGCCTGTTGTGGTGATGATAGCCACTACTTGAAATGAACCGTATCTCAGAGCGTCGAGAAGTTCCCGACCATCAAAAAACCAAAGTGAAAATGAAATTCCTAATATCCCAATGAACGTAATTAGCGTATAAAACCGAGTTTCTCGATTATTAAAAAAAGATTCACGATCTCCGTTAATCAACCGAAAATGCATAGCAAAGTTTATACCTGCAAGAAACATAAAAAGTGTGATTATTACATCTATATATGCAGAATCGAAGGCCTGGATGCTAGCATTCTTGGTAGAAAAGCCGCCGGTTGCCATAGTAGCAAAAGAATGATTCAGTGCATCAAACCAATCCATGGAAGGATGTATCCATAAAAGAAGGAACTCAGCAGCAGTAAATGCCACATATACTACCCATAATAATTTCGCGGTCTCTTGAACTCGCGGAGTTAGTTTATCGGTAGTAGGACCTGGTGATTCTGCCTGGAATAATTGCATTCCACCGATACCTAATAAGGGGAGGATCGCCAATGACAATACAATGATACCCATTCCTCCAAGCCAATGTGCCAGCGATCTCCAGAACAAAAAACTATTTGGAAGATCTTCTATCATCGGATTTGCAAAACCTGAGGAAGTTACACCTCCAAGTATAGTAGAACCAGTTGTGGTGAGCCCACTAATTGTCTCAAAAACAGCATCCGTATAACTCGGTAAAATTCCGGCAATGATAAAAGGTAATGCACCTACCAATGAAAGTGTTAACCAAGTGAGGCTTACAACTAAAAATCCTTCTCGAATTCGTAGTTCTTCGTTGGGCCGAAAGAAAAACCAAAGTGCGCCTCCTAGTCCAAAAGAAATGCCGGCAGAAATGAGCCAGGAGTCCCAGTGATGTTCTGCATAAATCAAATCAATAATAAGGGGTAGTAAAAGCGCAAATCCCATAAAAAAAATAAATGCCCCAAGGATGCCCAATACAATTCGAAAATCGATTTTTGGGCGGTTGAGAGCTTTTATGGGGCTTTTCAACATTTTGTTAGAACAACTGTGTTACTTTATCGATTGCATTTGGAAGGCAGAAAACCATTACTCGATCATTTGGTTTGATGTGCGTTTTCCCTGTCGCAATTTCTACAGAACCATTACACAATACGCCACCGATCACGCAAGCTTCCGGGAGTTTTAGTTTACTAATAGGCTTCTTAGTAATTTTAGATTTTTCAGTAGCCTTCAGTTCTATTACTTCTGCTTGAATGCCTCGTAATTCTGTAACCGAAATAACATTACCCTGAATAACATATCGGTGAATTTCGTTGGATGCAGCAATCTTTTTGTTGATAACTGCATCAAGACCTATTGTTTGGCTTAGTGGTATAAAGTCTGGTTTTGAAACTAAAGCTACCGTCTTTTTAACATCTAAATGCTTTGCCATTAGACAAGAGATGATATTCGATTCTTCATCGTCGGTAACAGCTACAAAAGCATCCATTTCGCTAATTCCTTCCGTAGCTAACAAGTCTGGATCAGTAGGATTTCCATGAAGGATCATGGCATTCTTCAACTCAATAGCTAATTCTTCAGCAACTTCGTAATCTGGCTCAATTAACTTGATAGACCAATTTTTTTTAGTATCAGCGCAGAGGATTCGTGCTATCATTGCTCCAATTGCTGAACCACCGGCAATCATGATTCTACTTAAGTTCCTTTCTTTTTTCCCGGTTGTTTCAATAATGCGGGGAATGTCTTCAGTTTTGGCCAGTACAAAAATTTGATCGTAAGCCTGTAGCCGAATTGGGCCTTTCGGGATAATTGTTCGCCCACGACGTGCAATTGCAACAACTCGAAATGTTATGTCGGGATGCTCAATTGCATAATCAATCATGGATTTCCCGGCAATAGGGGATGTTTTATCCAATCTTATTCCAATCAATTGCATTTGATTGTCAGCAAGATTGATCACATCAGATGCCGCAGATCTTTTTAGTAAATGTGCAATTTCACGCGCCGCTGAAAGCTCGGGATGTATCATCACATCAATACCAAGATCTTTTGGCGTAAGCGGAGCATTTGGATGCGAAAATTCGTCGCTTCGTACACGGGCGATTACCATTTTAGCACCTAGTTTTTTAGCCATCATCGCTGCGATAATATTAACTTCATCAACACTGGTAACGGAAATTAAAATATCAGCTTTATCCACCCCAGCGTTTACTAAATCTTTACCGGAAGTAGCATTTCCTACAATTGTGAGGCAATCAATAGTATCGGCAGCTTTACTTAAACACTCTCTGTGATGATCTACTACTGTAACATCATGCTTCTCTTTTGATAAAACACTGGCAAGATCGTACCCAATTTCACCAGCTCCAATAATTACAATCTTCAATAATTTAGACTGAGTTTCAAAACATATAAAATTACCATCTTTCTTAGATAGTTAAAAGGTAATTTCAAATTGATAAGTCTAGGATATTATTGAGTTGTAACAATTACATCAGCGCGAATAGGTCGCGATTGTTCCACTTTTAAGTCTTCGATTTCAACTGTAAATCGATTTTGTCCCTGAATTAATCGCGGGCTTATTTGAAGACCTCTGCCAATCTCTTCACCATTTTGTCTCCACACTATGTTTACATCGGCAACAGGTCGGTTAAATTTAGGTGCAGTAAGTACAGTAGTTGGATTTGTTGGGTTCCAACTAATGATTTTTGGTGTGGCTTGTTCTGTAAATTGTAAGGCAGCAACAACCGTTATTGGGAATGACTTTCTTGCTAGCGCCTGGCCTTGAGGTATCCAGGCTAATGTAAAGGTAGTTTCGCCGGGGTTGGTGGCTCTCCAGGTTGCTTCAAAAAAGTTCTGATTTGCAAACGCCCAATTTGCACCAATACCGAGATCAGCTGCTGAAATAAAACCACCAACCGCAATTTTGGTTGGATAATATGGGGCGATTTCAGGTACTAAAACTGGACTGATTTCTAAGATGGTGGAATCCACACTATTTACTAATCCACGTCCGTCATCCTGAATTAAAGTTACTTCATAAGTTCTGGATTCATCAATTGTGAAAGTAGGAGTGGGGAGCCATTCTCCATCAAGTTTCCAACGGGTTGATAGAATGTCTCCATCAGCATCCTGAGATAAACCAGAGCGTAGGTTTACGGTTTGATTTTGGAATACAATAGCAGGAGCATCAATAGTAGGTTTAGGCGCACTATTTGCAAAGAAATACTTTTCAATTGTCTGAAAATTATTTGAGGCAGATGAATTATCACGAATCTCTAGCGTAACTTTGTGTCTTCCCGGCGTGACGGCTTTGATCAATTCACTGGCATTGTACGAGACAAACCCATCATCTAAATACCATTTAAATTGTTTGATGAACCCATCCGGGTCGTTACTTGAAAAGGCGTTTAACAATAAATCACCACCGGCTGGAATATTTTCTTCTAATACCCAATTTATTACAGGGGGAGCATTAACTTTTATGGCTTTTGTTAAGCTAACTGTATTACAGTCTGTTCCCGTGTTTGTTTCCAGGTTTAAGGTTATAAAATATTCACCTGGTTCATTGAAAATATGTGTTGAAGTAAGTCCGGTTAATTCTTCGCTGCCATTTTCTGAGTCGATTACCCAGGTTGCGGTTTTAAATCCACCATCAGCAACACTAGCTGAGCCATCTAAAATGATAGGTTCGCCCGGCGAAATCCAAGCCGGTAATTCGAAATAAGCTTCAGGGCCTTCAATTACGGTTATTTCCTGAGAAATTTGTGAGGTATTGCTACATGTTCCCGAGCCGTTACCTTCCACAGTTAACGTTATTGTATAGGTTCCAGGTTCAGTAAAAACATGCTGATATTTAGATCCGGTTGCGGTATTTCCATCTCCAAGATCCCAACTGAAAGAAGGGAGGGAGCCTGATGGATCCGTACTTTGTGTCCCATCTAAGCGAATGGTGGAATTAACACAAACGGTAGTCTCATTCAGGTTGAATTTCGCTACTGGTGAGCCTTCGATAATAACAGGAATTTTAGCAACTGAAGGGATTCCTGAAAAACCATCATCTAAAGTTAATTTGGCTTCATATACGCCAGGAGTTTCATATACATAGGAAGGATTGGCGTCTTCTGATGTTGCTCCATTTCCGAAATCCCAGCTAACTCTGAATGCATCACCATCTGGATCAAAACTTTGGCTACTATTAAATAATACAGTTTGACCAGTACAAGAGGCGATAAGTGAATCAACAACAGCTTCAACAGGTCGGTTTACCATTACAGTGATAGACTCCTCGGTGATACTATTTTCCAATCCAAGTCCATCTTTCACTGTTAAGCCAACGAAATGTACGCCAGCTTCTGGTGCTCGCCAAGTGAATGCAGCTTCCCTTCTTTTTGTACCATCTGGCAATGTCCATTCAAAGGAAATGGCATCGTTATCCAGATCATAGCTTTCAGATGCATCTAACCGTACATCTAATGAGTTCGATCGAACAATTTTTTCAGTAATGATGTATGGCTCATGATTTACGTTTACAATTCCTTCTACAATTGTACCTGAATTATTTACTCCATCATTATCTGTTACTTCAAGTGTAAATCTTTTCTGACCACCTTCCTGAAAGAAACGCTGGATAGTTTCACCCCGGATTTCAGTTCCATCATCAAATCGCCAGATATAGCGCTCGATGGTTCCATCTCTATCAAAAGATTGATCTGCAATAAACTTAATCTCCGTATTCGGCACTAATGCCACGGGCTCAGTTCTCCAGCGTGCCACAGGAGGTTCATTCACTCTTATTTGCTGAGATACAAATCCGGTTGCGTCTTCAAAGCCAGAGTCGTCAGTAACTGAGAGGGCTACAGTATGTAAGCCTGGCTCAGAAAGTGAAATAGTTGTTTCAGGTCCATTCCCTGTAAGCTCGCCATTCAAAATCCAATTGTAGTTAGAAATACTGCCTTCGGCATCAGAGCTTGAGCTTCCATCAACTGTAAACGGTTGATTTGGCCCAACCACAGCAGGGGCAAAGAAGGAAGCCTGAGGAGCACTATTTACTACTAACACATGTTCAGATGATTGAATACTATTTGCAAGACTGGCACCGTCATCTACTGTTAAACGAATGGTGTATGTTCCTGTATTTTGATAAGTGTGACTTACTTGAGGGCCAGAAGCTCGGTTGCCATCGCCGAAGTCCCATAGATAAGATTGAATTTCACTTTCAGTGTCACTGCTTTGTAAAGCTGCGAAATCAACAGAAGCACTTGATGTGATAGGTACTGCGGTTATAATTGGTTGCGGAGGAGCGTTTACTCGAATTTCTTGAGTTAAATCCTGAATAGAGTTTGACGCTCCACGTTGGTCATCAACGCGTAAAGTAACCTGATAAACTCCAGGATTATCTAAAGTGAGTGTGGTGATATCAGAGCTTGCAATTATCTGATTATCCAACAACCAGGTAAAATATAAATCATCTACATTTGGATCGCTCGATTCGGTCGCGTTTAATGTGATTACATCTCCGGGTGCAATAAATTCATTTACATTAAAACGAGGTTCAGGGGCTGCGTTTATTTCATACACTCTGTTAATAGTGTAGGTAGCATTGGTTGAACCGGTATTATCATTTATAGTTAATCGAACTGGATAAACCCCAGGTTGTGGATGCTGAACAGTTACCGAAGGACCGGTAGAATTTGGTTCAACTCCCAATCCTTCCCACAAGTAGCTAAGATTATCTGAATCAGAATCTGATGCATTTTCTATACTAATTGTAATGGGCTCATCTGTGCCTGAAACTCTTGGAACAACAATTTCTGCGTAAGGTTGAGTATTAACCCGGATTGAAACTGATTGTTCAGAAATACTACAATTAACGGATGTCCCACCATCAGAAACTTGAAGTGTAATTGTATTTACACCCGAAACAGTATTCGAAAACGTGAATGTAGGTCCATTTCCACGGCGGGTACCATTCACATACCAGGTATATTCTATTTCCTGACCCTCCAAATCATAGCTATCGGTGCCACTTAACACTAATTCTTCAGAAGGAGATATAATTTCTTTAGGAGCATATAAAGTGGCAATTGGTGGTGTGTTAACAAAAACAATTTGTTGATACGCCCAATATTCGGGATAGTATGATCTATCATTAGGGATAAGAATTTCTACTGGAACTTGCCCCCGGTCTTCGAACGTAATTGTTGGGCGAGCACCCGTTGTTATTAATGCGTCATTTAAAATCCAACGGGCTTGATTTAAATCGGAATTAGAGAAGAAATTTCCTGATAATTCGAATGTTTTATCGGTACAGGATGTGCGAGCTTCCACTTCACTAATCGACAATTCCGGGTTTGTTGCCCCAGAAATAGCAATTGGTTCAAACTCCCATAAAACTGGGGTATTGCTTCCATAAACTGTCAAAGTATTTAATACCTGAGAGGATCCTGTTATTTGTAAACCCCATTTGTTTTCAAGTCCATAATTTGAAAAAGGCAAATCAGTTTCATTTAATGGATATGATTCACCAAATGAATCAATTTTAAGTGCTTCTGAATCCTCTTGTCCATTTAATTGAAGTGCAGGGGAGGAGTAATCATTTCCTTCAAAATATGGGCGTAGTTGGAATAGTGTATTCGGATTTGAGGCAAATACGCCTATTGAGAGATCAATGGCTATGATTTTCCACGTATCGGATCCCAGAATTTGACCACTTGCTGAAACCACTCTAAAATTAAAACTATTCACATCATCTCCATCATTTGTAGAAACACGGATGATATATCCATTTCCAGCAGGGGAAACTTGTGTAAGTGGTACCCAACGATTTTTAAAGCGTTCTTCGCTTGTAGTTTCCAGACTACTAATTGAGGTGGAATTAGTGGTTTTTGGGGTAACTGAATTACCATTTAAAGAATAAACTTCATCAAAATTATAGACAGAAAAAGTTGTCGTAGTATTCGCATCATTTTGTGTGATTAAATCTACCGCACCGCCAAGTCCGGCATCGAAAATCTGAATACTCCCATCAACAGAGCCTGCCATAGGTTTGATCCAAATGTCGTATTGATTTCTAGTATCACCACTAGCCACTGCTACGTTAGTACCAGAAATCGAAAAATACATTTCTTGAGCATACCCAATAACCGATAACGATAGTAGTACCGCAATGAGTACGATTTTTCTATACATGAAAAAAGTTAGTTAGCTTCTACTGTAAATGATTTTGATAGGTAAGTTTCACCCGTTTGAACATCCTTAAATGTAATGGAAAGTTCACCTTCTTGCATACTCATTGTTACACCCCATCTTCCTTGCGAATCTGTTTGAACTCGTCGACTCATACCTGCATTATTTATAATAACTTCGAGGCCGGGATAAGCGCGAGATGAGATAGTAACTGTTGGCCGATCAATACGAATTGGATTACGGCCAGTGGCACCACTTAGTGCAAAATTGAATAAAATTTCTTCGCTTAAATAAACTACGCGAACTCCACGAACTGTATTGTTGCCTGAATTATCGGTTGCAACGATCGATACCATTTGATCGGCGTTCAAATTGTCTAACTGTTTCGTAAATCTACCCGAAGCGTCTAATTCTACGGGTTGATTTCCGATTAATACTCGAGCATCGGGTTGTGTAGCACCTGTAATGGTAGCTGAATTCGTTTTTGTAAATAGAATATTGCCATTTAGGTTATCAACAAAAGCAGGAGGAGGTTGATTGTCGATATTTCGGATAATCCGTGTAGATTCAGAAAATGGACCTCTTAATCCTAATCTATCCACTGATTGTACTCTTACATAGGTATCACCAATTGGTAAATATGAAAGTAGTGCAGTGTTATTGCTAACTTTGATTTCTTCTAAGTCGGATTCAAAATTAGAACTCGTACTTCTTTGCACAATGTATGAATCTGCATTATCTACAAACTGGAAAGGAAAAATTATTTGTTCGGAGTATACAATGGTGTCATTACTTGCCCAAATTTGTTCAGGGGCAGGTAATAATTGCACAGGAGGAGCGGGAGGTTCACCTTCGCGAACAATGGTTCCTTCATTTTCGCGAATGGTAATGGTTACATCATTTGCAGATACACTAGCAATTCCGTCATAGTTAGTGAGTCGGGCGGTTTCGGCCCCATCGGTTTCAGCGTAGAAACTTGTTGTTTGTAGTTCTGATTGCGATGAACCTGCATTTAGAATGTATTTACTTCGCTCAGCTGCTACACTTGAGAGCTTCGCTAATAATCCACCTTCTTCGAGCGTAATTTCAGTATCTGATGTCTCGTTTAGGCGATCAACTCTGGACTTTCTAATTGTGGCTGTTGTGTTTGGATCTACAATAATCTTAGTACCATCTGTGAATCCAAGATTTGCATAGCTTTCTTCCCCGGTTTTTAAACCGTCTGCTTCTTTGAAAAGGTCGCCAATACCAGCAAGTTCCCAGCCACCTAGTAAACCTATTCTTTTATCAACTTTTCCTTTTTTGTCTTCGAGCTGGGCCTGAATTTCTACTAATCGATTTTCAAGTAAGGTAAATTCAACTTCATCAACTTTTTCTCTTATGGAAGATCCCGTTGTAATAGCCTGATTGATGTCCCCGTTTTTAACGGCATCGTCGTACGAATTGATAGCAATTGTAGCGGAAATCAACTCATCTTTTGCAAATATGGTTGCCCCATCCGAGATTAATTTTCTAATTCGTTCTTTTTGAGCCGTAGTTTGAGCTGTAATATCAGCAACAGATCGTAATTGCTGAATGTCTGATTGTGATAGGGTGAAGGTATTAGATTGGATGTCTCTGTCTGCTATTGATACTAAAAGTGGCCAATTCAACACATCCCCAGTATATTGGAGAGCCACGTTCTGAAGTTCAGCGGATGCAAAGGTGACCTCATTTTCTTGAGCAACTAATTGGGAAGATAAAACCAGTGTAAATATTAGTGTACTAACTATTCTCATTCATCTGTATTCATATCAATTCTAGGTAGAACTAACGTAAATCTGCTACCAATTTCTTCATTAGATTCGAGAAGCACATCGCCTTTGTGGCGGTTGACAATTTCTTTAACGTACGCAAGTCCAAGGCCAGTGCCTTTTTCTCTAGCTGATTTAATATTACTTCTTACTCGGAAGAATTTCTCAAAAACTTTTTTCTGATCTTCCATACTGATGCCGAATCCATAATCAGTTACACTAATTTCAAAAGAATCTTCATTTTCTGTTAGTGCCATCTCAATGGTTCTATCTTTATCCCCATATTTAATGGCATTAGATACTAGGTTTTGGAGTGCATCAAACAGTAAGTCTTTACTGCCTTTTGTTACAAAATTGGTTCCTTTGGCCGAAATATCAATTTTAAGGTTTTTCTCTTGAAGCAATGAGTTTGAGACCGATTTAACATCGTTTACGATCTGGAATAAATCCACTTCCAGGAATTCAACAGGTATTCTGCCATGTTCTAAGCGTTGTACATCTAGGAAGCGATTCACAAGGTCGTTCATTCGCTCCCCACTCAAGTAAATTTCTTTGAGTAATTCTCGCTGTTCATCTGCAGTCATACTAGAATTATCAATCATCAACTTAGACAAACCAACTACCCCGGTAATAGGATTTTTAAGCTCATGGACAATGATATTGATCATGTCTGTGCGCTGGATGTCAACAAGTCTATCCTTGGTTTTATCATGCAGTATTACCAAAGCACCTTGTGGGTTTCGATCTTCATCCTCAAATGAAATAAGCTGATAATCATAAAAATACGTTGTCTCTTCATCAACAAAATGTGCTAATTCGGCTCGGTCGATTTTAATAGAATAGGGATTTGGGAAATGAACCGTTTGATTAGACTTTGTGAGTTCTATTTTACTGCTTGTGAATAATTCAGAGAATTCAACATCATGAGGATTCTTTCCAAAACCTTCGATGAATTCAACAAAATGATTATTAGCAAACCTGAAGCGACCTGAATTGTCAAGTATACCAATCAAATCCTCAGAATAGGTCATCATATAACGATTCTTCCATTCTTCGAGGATTATTTTCTCGACATTAATTTTTTGATACCGATGCAAGGTGATCCTGATATTTTCAAGGGTTTCACGCATGCTGCTAAATTCCGGTAATCTTACTTCCCGAATGGCATGATCAAAGTCTAAGTTACTGATGTGATCTACATCAATAAGAATTTGCTCAATAGGTTTATTTACCCTAAAACTCACATAGAAGCTAAACATAACCATTAAGGCTAAAATACCTGTAGCCGTGAGAAGCGAAAATAATACCAGGTTATTTACCGGTTGAAGAATAAAGTCATCTTCAACAGCTATTAGATGCCAAAAGGGGATAGTTTGAAACCTGGATGACATTACAAACCATTCGTCACCATCAATTTTAATTGTAGTTTCTTCCGAATAACTAGCATCACCTATTAATTCTTGTGGAAATTCAAGCGATTGATTTGGGAAGATATGCGTGCCATTTTCTGTAACTAAATTTGCAGAATAATTACCCCCAAGCGGTATATCTTTTAACTCTGTTGCAATACTTGATGCATTAAAATGAAGTGTGAGAGTAAGAAGTATTGGAACGGAGTTTCCTTCACTATCAATGGATTCTATTTGTAAGGCACGTTGTGCAACCAAGAAATTAAAATCTTGCGCTCGATCAAACATCCAGGAAATGGTAGTTCGGGGATCAAGCCTGGATTCGTACCATGTGGAGACCTCTGATGGAAATGTGAGGTTCTCGAAAATAGTGCGGGTAAACTCAACAGATTGCGTAGAACCGATTTCTTGAATGCTTATGCGCACCAATCCGGGAGTGTAATTTATTGCCCGGCGTGCAATGGTTTCAATTGAACCTGGGTCTTGAATTACATCTTCTGCGAGGAAACTCGTTGAATTTAGCCAGTCTCTAATCGTTTCATCAGCCCGTTGAAGCGAATATTCCTGAAGTTGCGATACTATGGTTGTTCGTTCATTAATGATCGCTTTTTTGTACTCTGGACGTATAAAAACCCACATCAATACAAAAGCCATTACAACTAAAGCCGTTGAAATGAGGAAAATTCGGTTACGTAATGTGAGATTATTATACATAGATAGATGAATGTCCAAATTTGAGGCTATCCACGGTTAATTACGATTAGAATCGTCTTAATTTTTTGATTCTTAAGCGATTCAGAAATCTTTTTTTAGATAGTCGTTTCTAAACCTAACTACTATTCTAAACTTTCGAGTCGTACTAAAGCTAAATAATCACACATTAAAGTAATTGAAGACACTTTCAGCCTTCAATTACTTAGAATTAAATCAGGTGTGTCAAAGAAAGGATTGAAAAATTAAAATGGTGGTGACTGATATTAATTTTAATCTACATCCAATATTTCATTAATTCTGGCAGAAATATCTTCAAAATGAGCTTTAGTCATACGGTCTTGTTGGTTTGAACGATCCAAATCATTTTTCAACGATTGTAACTCGAAACGAAGTGCTGCTCTGATGTCAGAATCCTTGATATCAACATTTCCTGAGCGATAATTTGCAATGTCTTGTTCAAACATACGTTGCGTATAACTGATATATTCGCGTTGTAAAGCGCGTCGATACGCATCTACTTCTTCATTTGCATAAAGTTCACTCCAGATACCTTGGCGAACATCTTCAAGCATTTCCAATAATGTATAGGCGTCAGAATCGAAAGATTCTTGTTCTACAAGCCGCGACATCGACCCCGGATTCATCGCTGCAGTTAAAATTCTAGCTTGTAGATTTTTTATGGTTTCAATAGCTCCGGCATGTTCTATTCGGCGTAATATTTCTTCATCTAGTAACCATGTTGGGGTTGTAAAGGCATGATCATTTAAGAATTCCATGGCTTCACGTTGATACTCGGCATCAACCGGAGTATAGACATGACCTTCTTGATCTGATGCAAGACGGGTTTGATAAACTCCACCAATATTTGTGGAAACATGGCGAGCATATCTTGACCATTGGAAGATTAGCTCGTTGTATATCTCATCGAGATCATCATACCCTTTACCGTCGGTAGAAGTCCACTCGATTAGATTTGGAACAACTCGCTTAAGATTCATCAGTCCATATGTACTGGCCTTTATTGGATCATTGGAAAGATCTTCGGTTTGAGCGGATGGATCATATCCGGTAGAACTTGCAAACCTGTAAACCGGATCACCTGCTTTTTCCTCTATCCAGGAATCCAGAATCTGATTTTCGTCATCGGGCGAGGTAGCGCCTTCAATAATTCGATAGCCCCAGTTTACCGAATAAAGGTCATAAGGACCGATTTGCCGAATAAAACGGATGTTTTCATCCCCGGGTTGTGCAATGTAATTTTGGCGGGCATATTCCATTATAGTAGTTGCAATTCCCCATTTTTGAGTAAATGAACCACTTCTTAAGGAATCAACAGGATATGCTGAGCTTGATTGCATGTTGTGAGGTAACCCGATTGCATGCCCGATTTCATGAGAGATTACTCGGCGCATCGTTTCTCCGATCAAATCATCTTCTAATTGAAGAGATCGAGCTGCGGGATTTGCTGCTCCGGTTTCAATCATCAAACGATTACGATACGATCGCATGTGATTGTGATACCAAACGATGTCACTTTCAATGATTTCACCGGATCGAGGATCTGATACACTCGGACCTACAGCATTTCTGATAGTGTTGGCTACCCATCTTACGGTAGAATAGCGAATATCTTCGGGGCTCCAATCCGGGTCTTCTTCTGAGCTTGGTGGCAATTTAGCTTGAACAGCGTTTTTAAAACCAGCTTCTTCAAATGCTTCATTCCAATCCAAAATCCCTTGAATGATGTACGGTCGGTACTTTTCCGGTGTAGCAGGGTCGAGATAATATATGATTGGTTTAATTGGTTCTACAAGCTCTCCACGATGATAAGCTTCGGGATCTTTAGGCTCTAATCTCCATCGACGAATAAATCGTTTTGAAGCGGCTTTTTGCTCTTCTAATCCAAAGTCAATTTGCTGGATCGTGAACCAGCCCACACGATAATCAAATTCTCGTTTTTGCATAGGTTCTTTAGGTAGTAATACCATGGATTGACTCATCCGAAGCGAGAGGGTAGCGGTGTTTGCATCAGAGGGAGGATTCTGAGCCTGATAGGTCATCACATGGCGCACCTCAATATTTTTTGGGAAGCTTTTTGCAGATTCTAAATAAGATCGATCAGAGTCAAATCTACGTACCTGATATTGCCTTCTCAAAAAACTGAGAACGCCACTAATTGCCTCTATATCTTCATCAAAAAAGTCGGTCATTTCTATAACAACGCCATTAGAATCTTCCGTTAGTGCCTCAATATCCATAGCCGCTAAAATAGGAGCGAAGTTGTTTGCCTGTACACTTTTATAAACCGGAAGTTCTTCGTCTGCAATACTTTCGAAGGAATACTTGCGAATTAGGATTTGATCATTTTGACGTTCAAATCGAATGACTTGCTCTGCAGTTTTTGCTCCAGCTGATAAAAATCCAAAGTAATCAGTCGGGACGTCGGCAACGCGACTAACGAGAAGCATATCTCGGCCTAATAAGGTGTCGGGGATAGCGTAGTAAAGTTTGTCGTCCTGCAGGTAAATATTAAACAGACCCTCATCAGCCACAGCATCAGACTTAATAACATCCGAAAAAGCTTTAATGCCATTTTGAGGAGCTCTGGACCTGTTTTGGCTCGTAGATTCTTCAACCACACTTTTTGAAGAATTACAGCCGGAAAAAATAAGTATTGAAAGTAAAAGAATAGAATATTTCGACATAGTCTTGAATTAATTTCGGAGTAGATAGGCACATCAAATGAGAGAGTAAACGGGTTTAACAACAAATAACACCGATCCACAAAAAAAGCGATTTTTTGCTATTCAAATGATGCATTCTTTAGCAAAGAATTTTCTACTTTTGGGGGCTTTAAAATTGTAGTAAATAAAATTGAGTTAACATGATTATTGGAGTTCCAAAAGAGATAAAGCCGCAGGAGAACCGAGTGGCTATTCAACCAGGTGGCGTTATGCAACTTATGAGACATGGTCACACGGTGTATATAGAAAATAACGCTGGAGTTGGAAGTGGGTTTTCCAATCAAATGTATCTGGATGCCGGTGCTGAAATTTTGGATGATGTTGAAGATCTATGGAAGCGATCTGAAATGATCATGAAAGTGAAAGAACCTATTGCTGTTGAATATCCGAGGATGAGAGAAGGGCAGGTTATTTTCACATATTTTCACTTTGCTGCAGATGAGACTCTAACAAAAGCTGTAATTGACTCAAAATGTATTGCCATTGCATACGAAACAGTGGAAAAAGCAGATCGCTCATTGCCATTATTAATCCCAATGAGTGAAGTTGCCGGGCGAATGGCAGCACAGGAAGCGGCTGTTTATTTAGAAAAGCCAAAAGGCGGAAGAGGGATGTTAATGGGTGGTATACCTGGTGTACGACCTGCAAAAGTTTTAGTACTAGGTGGTGGAATAGTGGGTGTAAATGCAGCTAAAATAGCAGCAGGTATGGGTGCCGACACCACGATTATGGATATTAATATGCCAAGGCTTCGTTACTTAGATGATGTAATGCCTAAAAATATTAGCACATTTTTCTCATCTGAGGCAAATATCAGAGACATGTTGCCTCATGTAGATGCGATCATTGGAGCTGTTTTAAAGCCAGGCGCAAAAGCTCCGCATTTAGTAACAAAAGAGATGCTCAAAGAAATGCGCCCAGGTACTGTACTTGTTGATGTAGCCATAGATCAGGGTGGATGTTTTGAAACTTCAAAACCAACAACCCATCAGGATCCTACTTATTTCGTAGATGACGTACTACATTATTGTGTAGCTAATATGCCCGGGGCTGTTCCTTACACTTCAACACTTGGGTTAACAAACGTTACACTGCCTTATGCAGTGGCCTTGGCAAATAAAGGTTGGAAACAAGCTATTATGGATGACCCGGAACTTAAAATGGGGCTTAATATCGCGAACGGTACCATTGTTTATGCAGATGTAGCCAATGCATTTGGGCTAGAGTATGAAAACGTAGACCAATTCATGGCGTAATCAAATATATACTCAAATAGTTAACCAATTGTCTTCCAAAGAACTGCATAAATATGTGGTTCTTTTTTTTGTGGTTATGTTAAATTTATTTTGATGATTAATATGGATTAATCATATTCAGCTGCTTTCTTATGGGGTTGAAGTGAAGAAGGCTACTAATCAAAAAATTAAGGAGTACGGATGAAAAAAAGGCTACTATTGTTCCTTTGGGGGGCAATTCTATCTATGGGTATTAACAGCGCTTTATTCGCGCAATCACCAATGCCACCCTATGATTTAGGGGATATCATTAATTATAATGGAAGCTTAACTGACTCGGAATTAGGGACAGATCTACCATCGACGAATGGATGGGGATTTTTTAAAATAGAAACATCATTTTCTTCTTTTGATGTAGTTGAAATGTCACAAGACGGGGATGATAGAGGGCTACAGGTTAATGTATTATATACAGATGGAGATGCCTGGGCAACTCAAATAAATAATGAACCGATTTTTGTTAGGGAACAGGATTCGCTCAGGTATTCTGTTTGGTTGAAAGCGGATTCATTGGGCACACTAGCAGAAATTTATCTTGGCCTGCCAGAAGCAGGTGGTTTTAACACAAGTACTATCGATACTGTAGCTGTAGATACTTCTTGGACAGAATATGTATATCACTATACAGTTGGCGCATTTGACGAAGAAGTGAATATGCGAGCAGGAGTAAGCTTAAACTTTCCTGAGAATGATAACCGCAGCATGTATGTGGACAATCTTAAAATTGAAAAAGTTGACGGTCCGGTTGTAAGTGTTGTTGATGTGACCTTTAATGTTGATTTAACCGACGCATTTAATGATGGATTTTATGATCCTGATAATCAGGAAGTTAAATTGGTAGGGTCATTCAACGGTTGGGATACCGGCGCACCGATTGATATGATTGATTTATTGGACGAAGATTTCACAACAACTGTTGGAATCGAAAGTTTAGGGTATCCAGATACACTGTACTACAAATTTATCCTTAAAAACGGGGACGACGTCACCTGGGATGAGCCAGAAGCATTAACTTTTGACGGATCAAACAACCGAGCATTCATTTTATTTGGGGATGAAATTGATTCCGACGAAAATGGAACACCTGATCTGGATCTTGGGGTTGATAATTTTGGTTATGCACTACCACTTCCAAATCCAATGCCACCTTATGAAATAGGTGATACTGTTAATTATAACGGGAATTTCGCTTTATCAGCATTAGAGGATGAAATTGGAGGAACCGAAGGTTGGCTTTTTGATAACGTCAATGGCCCATCTGTTTATCATGTAGTACTTGATTCGCAGGATGAAGACGGCAAATCTGCACAAGTTAATGTGGTTTACGATGGTGGACCGGATATTTGGCGAACACAATTTGTAAATGAGCCCATTTTTGTTGCAGAAGGAGATTTATTGAGAGTTGGATTCTGGATGAAGTCTGACACGGAAGGTAGAGTAGGAGAAGCTTTTCTTGGTTTACCTGAAGCTGGTGGTTTTGCCGATGTAGTAACTATGGGATTCAGTTTATTCACAGATTGGACGTACTACGAATTCGAATACATTACTAACGACTTTGATGCCGATGTGGGAATGCGTTTTGGCGTTAAATTGAATATGCCCGAAAATGATGGTGCAGTAATTAACCTAGATAACGTACAAATTGTTAAGAAAGAGATTGTTTTAACAACCGTTAATTTCTCTGTTAATACAGCCGTTCAACAAGATTTACTGAATTTTGATAAAGGAATTCATTCAGTAGGTCTTGTAGGGGAATTTAATGGGTGGGATACCGATAATCCCATAATTCTTGAAGCTGAGTTTGGGGATACCACCTATTCGGGAAGCGTGGATTTTATAAATGTTGCCCTTGGCGATACTATCCAGTACAAATTTATCCTAAAAGATGAAGCTACAGGAGCATTCGAATGGGAGTCACCAGATCCAACTCTTGAGATGAATATTGGTGCATTCTCAAATAGAATGATAGAGATTACAGATCTAACGTCAGTTACTGTACCGAATACTTATTATAATGATATTGACCGTAGTGATCTCAATATTGATAATTTTGAAGCATTACCGATTATTGATGCCAGAAATGCATTCTATGGTTCGCACCTTTCAATTGAGGGTATTGTTACACGTGTAACTTATAATTTTGTATATGTTCAGGATGAAACGGCTGGTACTATGTTGTTTAGTCGTCCATTCTTTTGGGATGCGAATGCCATATCATTTAATGAAGCAGTATTCAATGGCACTATAAAAGAAGGTGACATAATCAAGGTTGCTGGAGTTGCTGTAGAATTTGAAGGACAACATGAATTGACAAGAATGTTTGCATGGGAAGTAATTTCTGAAAACAATCCATTACCGGTTCAGGAAATTACACTAGGTGAATTAGCCGCTGATCCAGAGTCTTTTGAAAGTGAATTGATTCGATTAAACAGAATCAAGTTCAATCCGGAATCTCCAACTGATACAATGCGCGCAGGTGATGTATATTCCATTTCGGATGAAACCGGAACAGAGTTCTTTAATTTCTATATGCAAGGTTCAAATAATTCAGTCTTTGAAGGAACTACGCCGCCCGAAGGGTTATTTAACTTCGAAGGAATCGTGAAAGAAACCTATGAATTTGATGAGTTCTTCCATGTTATTACGCCTCAAAGTGAAGGTGATATCGAAGAGCTTGGGCCAAATTTTGAAGCAGGTTTTGCCCTGGATTCATTCGCTGCCTTAGTAAACACAAATGAAGGCATGCCCATTAGATTGGTTGATCTTGGTGATGAACCAATTCAAGGAATGGAATTCACTATTCATTACGATCCAGGTGCTGTGACCTTAAATATTGAAGATCAATTAGGAACATTAATAGAAGGCTTAGAAATTGTAAGTTTTGAACCAACTGCGGGTAAAATAAATGTAGCTTTTGCAACGGATGGAAGTCCGGAGCAAGACATCACTGAAACAGGGACTTTTTTCAAAATGAACCTTGATTTATTAGCCTCGGGCGAAACGGAGATTCAAATTACAAACATCTTGATTAATGAGAAGCCATTAGCACCGTTTAGTGGATTCATAAACATCGTTCCAAGGCTTTGTGGTGATGTAACCGGTGATAACTTTGTCACTGCGATGGATGCAAGTTATGTGCTCCAGCATACGGTGGAAATGATTCAAGAATATCTGCCGCTCATTGAGCTGGATTCAACTGCTGCTGATGTTACCGGCAACGGGGATATTAGTGCTTTTGATGCTTCTTGGATCCTTCAAAAAACAGTTGGTAATCGAGATGAGCTTGGGTGTATTTCACTTCCGATCAAAGAAAACCCGGATAAAGCTATTGTTGATCTAAGATTGATTGACACAAATGCCGGAGTGGAAAATCTGGAATTAGATTTCTCTGGAACTGATTTCGAAATATTTGCGATTCAATTAGAGCTTACATTGGATGAAGGTGTAAGCTTTAAAGGGGTGCAAAATCTACCGGATGATTGGAATTTGATGAAGAATACCAAAAATGGGGTGACTTATGTTTCACTTTATGGTATCGAGGCCATTCAGTCTAACTCATTAAATCTTGAGCTTACTTCTACAGCTAACGGTGCATTACCAAAAGTAAAAGCTGAGGTTACACTAAACGAAGTTCAAGCTCCATCTATCGAAGAACTATTGATAGGGGAAGCTCCAACTGAATTCACATTGAATCAGAATTATCCGAATCCGTTTAACCCAAGTACGAATATCAGTTACACTCTACCGGAAATGAGTCAGGTAGAATTGACGATATACAATATGCTGGGGCAGAAAGTGGCGACTTTGGTTAATCAAAATCAGGAAGCAGGAACCTATACAATCAACTGGGAAGCAGGAAATGCATCAAGTGGGGTATACATCTATCGCTTAACGGCTGGATCGAATACCTTTACAAAGCGCATGATGTTGATTAAATAAGATTATGATGATGCAACGCATTCTTAGCGTCTTATTTATTGTGTTTGTTTGCTCTACACTAGTTGTAGGGCAAACATCACTAAATATTCCAGATGGTGACGGTATTCTCGGTGAGAATATTCAAGTTCCAATCCTTTTAGACCTGGATATTGAAGATGAAATTTTAGGAATTACACTAAAAGTTAGCTTCGATACCACCGCGCTGGAATATGTCGGAACATCTAGAATAGGAACTATTTCAGACAGTTTAACTACTGCTACGAATCTGCAAGGAGATCAACTTTTGATTTCAATGGCCGGCATAAATTCTCTATCTGAATCAGGTGATTTGATTTTGTTAGAA
This sequence comes from Balneolaceae bacterium, assembly GCA_965249965.1. Classification (GTDB taxonomy): domain Bacteria; phylum Bacteroidota; class Rhodothermia; order Balneolales; family Balneolaceae; genus HXMU1420-13. The sequence continues at coordinate 2,851,694 of OZ252262.1, read as the reverse complement.
TTCAAAACGCTGGTTGTTGGAACTTCAAATATTGGCATTTCAGAATATAGAATTAATGAGGATGAACTCGTTTTTCCTGAAAATGAAGCCACAATTAAGGTCTTTGACGAAGGAGGAAATCAGCCGCCACTTGCTGTTCAAATTCCGGATACATTGACCTTCTTTTCTGGTGATAGCCTTTCACTGCTCGTAGATGAGAATCTATTTTTTGATCCGGAAGATGATTTTGAAAATCTGATCATTACTTTTTCTTTAACTCCTGAAAGTGTAATTGCAGACTTTGATCCTGTTAATAGTTTGCTTACGCTTTCTTCTGCAGAGTATGCAGGATTTGCTACACTTAGTGTTCGAGTTGAAGATCTGGACGGTGGAGTGCTCGAATTTGATATCATTCTTGATATACAAATTAGGACCTCAAATGAAGAAATTAGTTCTGCTCCTTCAAATTTCATTTTAAATCAAAACTATCCAAATCCATTTAATCCAGCTACAAATATTTCTTACAGCCTCCCTACGTCGGGTGACGTCTTATTAGAAGTGTATGCATTGAATGGCCAAAAAGTAGCAACACTCGTAGATGGTTTTCAAAATTTTGGTACCCATACCATTCGATTTGATGCTTCCGGCTTATCGAGTGGAATATATGTGTACCGTTTTGTGAGCCAGGGTGCGAATTACACACGTAAAATGTTATTGATCAAATAATTTTCAATTTACTATAACGTATTGATGCTCAATCGATTAAAAATTGATTGAGCATTTTTTATTTAGTAACCAAAAAATTTCCTTACCAAGATTATTTAAAAATGGATGCTATTTTGATATAAAAGCATTTTCTTAATGATCTTTCTAAGTGGAAATTTATCATCTCAGTTTACTAATTGGTCAAATTTTATAGTCTCGATTTATGCTTTATCGACTTCTCTACCTCATTATTGGTGTCATAATAATCTTCCCAAATTTTTCAATAGCCCAACCTACCGGAATTCAAAACAGACCACCCGCTCCAATGTCGGAGCAAGAATTTAGGACAAAGATAAATACAATTGTTGATGAAGACTCAGTACTTGAGTTGTATGTGGAGTTTGCCAATCAAAATATCCGGCGTTATCCGGATAAGGTTTTAGATTTATCAGATGAATTACTTGATCTGGAACGTGCAGAAATGATTAAGCGACTTGCTTATCATAATCACCTTAGGGCAATGTATTGGGATCGTCCAGATCCTGATTCTGCGTTAAAATATTTGAGACTTGCAGAGCAACAATTTGATCAGCTAGGGCAACATGAACGAGCGATCGGGCATATCATCAATCAGGCAAGATCCAATAATCGTTTAAATAACTTTCTAATCTCAGAAGGACTTTACTTTAGGGCTTTAGAATACATCGAAGAAAAAGATCTTTTAGAATTTGATCGTCGGCGCGTACTAAATGAGATGTCTGACCTTTACGTTCGCCTGGGTGCCACTGATATAGCACTAACACGCTTAACAGAGCTTTTGGAAATGGGAGCTAGTTCTATGGATGAGGAATGTAACATTCGTCTTAAAATCAGTAATGCACGTAAAAGAGCGAACGAAATTGATCAGGCTATTGAACAACTAATGTTGTGCTCTGAAGTGAATGAAATGAATCCATCGCTAAAGGTTGCTATCTATCGAAGTTTGAGTGATCTGGAAAAAATTCGAGGTAATCAAAGTGAGCGCTTAAAGTGGGTGGAGAGAGCTGCAGAATTTAACTTTACTAATCCATCTAGAAACATTCCAACCTACTTATTCTTAGCAGAAGCATATTTCGATAATGCATTATATGCGAAGGCTGATTCTGTCATAAAAATTATGGAAAGCATTGATCAGCGAAGAGTACAAATTCCAACTCGTGCTAATCTTGCAGTTTTGAAAGCTAAAAGTAGTTTACAGAATGATGACCCGGTCTCAGCAATACAGCACGCTAGCGAGGGTTTACAACTTGTGGAGCGCATGCCTCAATCACTTATTGCTCTTGATCTCCAACGATTATTAGCAGAAGCACACGAAAAGAATGGTAATTTTGAAACCGCCTATACACTACTTAAAGAGTTAGAAGACCGAGAGCGAAGATTCGAAGAAATAGGTAGAATAAAACAGGAAGAAGAAAGCAAAGTACGGTTCCAAATGCGGGCTAAGAATCAGGAAATTGATGACATTACCTCAGAACTTGGTAGTGTGAGAGCCAGAACTTACTTAATTGTATTTTTAGTTGTGCTTTTAAGTGGATTCCTAATCTATAGATATCGAATTCTTTCTGCGTTAAGAGAAGAAAAAACAAGAATTAAAATTGCCAGCGATTTGCATGATGAAGTGAGTGCAACACTCACCGGAATATCCTATTTCGCAGAAGCAGTAAAAACTGACCAGGATGTCGAAAAGAAAAACCATTTCATCAATTTGATAACAGAAAGCGCTGGGGATGCCAAAGAGAAAATCACAGATATCGTTTGGTCCATATCTCCAGAAAATGATGACTGGGACATATTTTTATCAAAATGCCGCAGGTATGCTTCAGACTTGCTTGAAAGCAGAGGGATAGAGTATGAGTTAAAAATTGCAGATACTATTTCAGGGAAATTAGAGATGAACACGCGTCAGCATTTGTGGATGATTTTTAAAGAAATGTTGACGAATGTTGTACGCCATTCAAAAGCAAAACGTGTTGATATTATTATGGATGCTAAACACCAGAAGTTTAAAATGGTTATGCAAGATGATGGAATAGGATTTGATACGAACGGCGAAGTAGTTGGCAATGGATTAAAGAACATTGAAAAAAGAGCGAAAAGTATCGGAGCTAATCTTGAGTTAGATTCTGAACCGAGTATTGGCACTCGTTGGACGATTGAATTGACCTTGTAAACCACATGATTGGGTGGTTTAAAGCTGGCTTCATTTAGTTACCCTTAATTTGTCCTTCTATACATAGAAGATATACAATTAAAGGTGCTCAGGTTTATGAATGGACCTGAGTTATTTAAATATAAATCATGAATCCTTCTCTGGCATTTAGTCCGTCTTTAGCTATTAAACAAAACAGGAATTTAGGTTTGATTAAAGTTTTAATTATCGAGGACAATAAATACATGCGCGAAGGGTGGCGTACGTTTATTGATTATGATAAAGAGCTTGTTGTGCTTGGTAGTTATGTTTCCTGCGAAGATGCTTTAGCATCAGGTGAGGTAAAAAAGGCTAATGTGGTGATAATGGATATTGGACTTCCGGGAATAAATGGCATAGATGGGGTTAGAGCAGTAAAGAAAATAAATCCTGCTATTCATGTAATCATGGCCACTGTTCATGATGATAACAATCATATTTTTGAAGCGATCAAAGCCGGAGCTGTTGGTTACTTAATGAAAAATGTAACTCCGGATGAATTGGTCTCTGCAGTTAAAGATGCTCACGCTGGTGGTTCTCCCATCACACCGAATGTTGCGCGAAAGATAATTGCTTCTATGCAGGCACCAGAAATAACTGAAGAAGAAAAACTTACTGAACGTGAGCTCGAAATATTAAAAGAATTAGCTACCGGTAAATCTTACGCCGCGATTGGAAAGTCCATTTTTCTTTCGGTGGATGGGGTACGGCATCATATCCGAAAAATTTACCAGAAGCTGCAAGTGAATTCACGAACTGAAGCGGTAAGTAAAGGGATTATACGACGATTGATTGATCCAAATAAAATTAGCTGATTCTTTAATTCAAGGGCTAGAATCTAACTCATAGAGAATGCACAAAGAGGGATCAATGTTAAAGTTGATTCCTTTTTTTTATGGTATATCCCGCAAGGAAAAAGTTGATTAATGCTAAAGACCACATGATCATGTGGCGGAAACCTGAGTGAGATAAGTTAGATTCTAACTTAGGCTTTTTCGGGGGGCAATTGAACGTGGGTGAAATACATCAGACTAATTATATCATCAATCTGTTTAGGTTTCAGTTAATGATGTTATAGTCTGGTGTTACCTGCCAAAAGCAATCACTTTCAATGGATCGGTTTTCGCGGCTATTCTGGCGGGCAACCAACTTGCTAATGCACAAAGGGTAATCGTCACCACAGATGTGATGATAAAATCAAAAAAACGTAGCTCAACCGGCGCATAGCTCATATAATAATTGTCTTCGGAAAGTGGGATAATTTGAAATTCTAATTGCAGGTAAGCGAAGATAAGTGTGATTGTAATACCAATGATTAAGCCTATTCCTGCTACCATAAGACCTTCTAGTAAAAAAACTTTTCTTATCAATGACGACTTTCCACCGATTGTTTTTAATATGCCGATATCTTTTGTTCGCTCTAAGACCATCATCAGCACAGCACCTATTAAATTAAAAGCTGCAACAATGATCATTACACTAATTACAAGTGGGATCATATTTTCCTGAAGTTCTACCCAGGCAAAAATATTCCCATATCTGGCATTTATAGTTTCTGTGTAATAGGGAAAACTAAGTTGTTGATCTAAACGGGTATTAAATGTGTCAATTAGTTCATAATCAACAAGCTTTAATTCAACTGCATGAGCCTGATTTTCGCGTAAGTCAAACAGTTTTTGAGCAAATATTCGATCTGAAATGGCGTAAAGTCCGTCAAAAATATCTACACCGGTTTCATAAACACCGGTTACTCTAAATTGTTGGATTTCCGGTGAGTTACTGAGTGTGGGAACACCTTTAATCGTGTAAATCGTAACAATGCTTCCGACGTCTGCTTCGAGAGTTTGGGCTAAATCACCCCCAATTATCACCCCGGGGAATCCGGTGGAGTCAACAGATAGGTTAAAGCTTCCTTTTGATAAATACTCCTGGAAAGAGGAAATACTCGGGTCGGAAATCCCTTTTAACAGTGTGCCTGAAATTCCTTTTTTAGTTTGAATCATTACCTGACCTTGAGTAACTACCTGGTGTGATTCAATTTCTTCGAATCGATCTAAGAACACACTTAAAGTATCCGCACGATAGATGGGCTGGTCGGTAAATGTAGTAACTGTAATGTGAGGTGCAAATCCTAAAATCTTGTCATTTATCGTGGATTTAAAACCATGCACAATAGAAAGTGCAATAAGCAACCCAGCTGAACCAATAGCCACACCAGTAATGGCCATAGTTTTAATAAATGAAAGAAACTTAGCTCCCTTTCGGGTTCCCTTAAAATATCGGTAAGCTAAGTAGGTTTCGAACTTCATTCAGTTCCAATTATTCCGGTTTCATCTGTGGAAAGAATAGAACGTCCCGAATAGAATCTGAGTCTGTCATGATCATCGAAAGGCGATCAATTCCAATCCCAATTCCGGCAGTAGGGGGCATTCCATATTCCAATGCTCGGATAAAGTCTTCATCGATGGTCATAGCCTCAAGGTCTCCACCATCTCGCAAAGCAGCCTGTTCTTCGAGTCGTAGGCGCTGATCTATAGGATCATTTAACTCGGAATAAGCATTGGCGATTTCTTTTCCGTTGCAGATGCACTCAAAACGTTCTACCAATCCTTCTTTAGTTCGGTGTTTCTTAGTAAGAGGACTCATTTCCACCGGGTAATCAATGATAAATGAAGGTTGAATCAGTTTAGATTCAACATATTCACCAAAAATTTCATCGATAATTTTAGCCACTCCAAACGTTTCGTCAATTTGAATATGAAGTTCTTTGGCTATCGGTTTTAGCTCATCTAATGATTTACCATACAAGTCGTGACCAGTTTCGTTCTTGATAGCTTCAAACATTGGAACTCGAGGCCAAGGAGCTTTGAAGTCAATTTCATGCTCACCAACGGTAACCTTTGTAGAGCCATGAAGATCCATAGCCACTTTTTCGATCATCTTTTCTGTGAAATCCATCATCCAGTTGTAATCTTTATATGCAACATACAACTCAACCTGAGTGAATTCGGGATTATGGAAGCGGCTTAGTCCTTCGTTTCTGAAATCTTTTGAAAATTCGTATACCCCATCAAAACCACCGACAATCAATCTCTTGAGATACAACTCGTTTGCGATTCTCAGATATAAATCCATATCCAGTGTATTGTGGTGCGTTACAAAAGGTCGGGCAGCGGCTCCACCATAGACAGGCTGAAGAATGGGTGTTTCAACTTCTAAATAGCCTTCACCATTCATGAAATCACGCATCGTTTGAACAACTTGCGTTCTTTTTCTAAACGTATCTCGCACCTCAGGATTCACTATTAAATCTACATACCGTTGACGGTACCTTAACTCTTTATCCGCAAATGCATCGTAGATCACTTTTTCACCATCTTCATTTTCTACTTCTTTTGGGATAGGAATTGGTCGAAGGGTTTTGGTTAGGAATTCAAAATCCTCGGCATGTACTGTTGTTTCACCTGTACGGGTTTTAAATACAAAACCTTTAATCCCAACAATGTCTCCAATGTCCACCATTTTTTTGAATACCGTGTTGTACTCATCTATTCCCACATCATCGCGGCGAATGTAAACCTGGATGGTACCATCTGCGTCTTGTAAATTGAAAAACGCAGCTTTTCCCATAATTCGGCGAGTCATTACTCGCCCTGCAATAGAAACAGTATCAGTTTCTGGATTTGATTCTTCATCTCTTATCAGGCTAACATCAGCTTTAATACCTGCGCTGGAATGAGTAACGTCAAATGAGTAGGGGTAAGGATTCACGCCCATTTCATTTAATTGGGCAAGTTTCTCTCTACGAATTTCTTCTTGTTCTGAAAGTGAAATATCTTCTGGGGACATAAATTTGTTTAGTTACAAAGTTGGGTACTTTTAGAAGGTTGCAAAAATACCGAATTGTGCGCAAAATTGTGGCATATCAATAACCCTCAAAAACGTTCAGTGAATCTAATTTTACCCGACGAAGTTCCCCACCTCCCAGATGACGTAATCATTGGTTGGAGTATGCTTGAGTCATTTCAAGTGAATGAAGCACGTTTTATCGATCAGGATTTTATTCAAAATAATTCGAGTAGAAAAAGGAGAGACGAGCATTATTCTTCCAGATTGTTATTCGAAAATTTATTGAATGAGATGGATTTAGACCCTAAATCGGTTAATCTTCACAAAAGGGAATTGGGGAAACCATACGCTGAATATCGGGATGAACTTTTGTATTTGTCTTTTAGCCATTCCCACGATTGGGTAGTATGTGGATTAAGTTTTAACAAAGATATTGGATTGGATTGTGAACCTTTGACCCGAGAGGTTAATCCAAGAATTTTTAAACGAATTTTGGATGAGAGCGAACAATGGATTTTAGATGAACAAAGTGAATTGGCGGTCTGGACAATGAAGGAAGCAATTGTAAAATGTCTTGGGATAGGAATAAGAACCAGTCTTCAGGCATTTAAAATTCAGAAATATGGTGATATGTATACAGTATTCTGGGAAGGTCAATCGATCTTTGTGTTACCTTTTGTTCATAAGAATCATCAACTTTCAATTGCATGGAAAAGCTGATGGAGCCAACAGCTACAATTATCGGGTTCGGACGACTTGGAAAACTCCTAAAAAAATCATTAGAGCAGATTGGATTTGAAAAAATAGATGTAATCATTAAGAATGAAGACATTTACCAACTAAACCGATGGGTTTTTCTTTGTGTTCCTGATGCTCAGATACCTAAAGTAGTTGATGGATTAATCAAGCTCTCTGCTCCACTAGAGTCGAATATATTTGTTCATTGTTCTGGGGTGATCGGGCTTGAGGTGTTTGATCATCCAAAGTTTTCCAAATCAATAGTGGGCTGTATGCACCCATTAATGGCCATATCAGAATTATCTAAATCATTTTCCGGAATCACATTTGATGTGTGTGGTTCGGATAATTTCATTACAGGGGTGAGCCCAATTATTGCGAAGTTTGATGCAGAGTTATTGGTAATTGATGAATCTCAAAAAGCAAAACTTCATGCATCAGCTGTAATTACATCAAATTATATGGTTACCCTTATGGCGATGGCACAGGAGTTATTTACTGATTCTGAGTTTGGTTCAAGTGAAGTCAAAAAAGCACTCTTACCGTTAATGAAATCTGCTCTTGATAACTTATCAGAATCGGATCCAAAAAATGCGCTAACCGGTCCTATAAAAAGAGGGGATGTTATAACGGTTAAAAACCATCTTGGGCAATTATCTCATCATCCGGAGCTAAAATCAGCGTATAAAATTCTTGCTCAAAATACGATTCGATTGCTGGGTGAGCATCTCTCGGAGAATCAAAAAGTAGAATTAAACAAAGTGTTAGATGAAGCCTGATACATCAGATTTCTATGCAAAAGTCTATGAAGTAGTAGCTAAAATTCCTGTAGGGAAGGCGACCAATTATGGAGCAATTGCTGGGTTTTTAGGTGTAGAATCCGGTGCTAGAATGGTTGGTTATGCATTGAACAACTATCTTAGTTCAAAACTAGGAAGTGAAATCCCGGCACATCGTGTTGTAAATAGATTGGGGCAACTAACCGGAAGGGCATATTTTGAAGGCGACACGATGCGAGAGCGTTTGGTTCAGGAAGGCGTGACATTTACCGAAGATTACACCGTTGATATGAAGCGTCATTTCTGGAATCCGGATCATAATTTAAATGATTAATTATCTTCAATATTTCATGTATTTTCAAGCATGTATAGAATTCTAAGCCTTTTTATTTCTGCAATTTTAATGTTTGTGATATGTACATCGGGTCAAGCAACCGCACAAACGGTGTTACCTGTAGGTAGTTCATTACCACTACCAGATCAAAGTATGGAGGAAGTCTCCGGAAGGAATTTATCACTTAGTAATCTTACTAAAGAAAACGGACTTCTTGTTATCTTTTCTTGTAATACCTGTCCATGGGTTTTAAGATGGCAAGATCGCATGCTATCGTTGGCATCGTTAGCTGATGAAAATAACATTGGGATAGTAGCTTTAAATTCAAATGAGGCTTATCGAGATCGTGGTGATGATTTAGAGGATATGATCAAACATGCAGAAAAAGCCGGGTATAACTTCCCATACCTGCTCGATGAGGGACACATAATGGCCGATGTTTTTGGTGCAACCCGAACCCCACAGGTATTTCTTTTTAATGCTGATTTAGAGCTGGTGTATACGGGTGCGATCGACGATAACGCCAACAACGCCAACGGAGTAAGGAATTTTTATGTGCAAAAGGCTATAGAAGCAATTCTAACTGGCGCAGTTATAGAAACACCGTCTTCAGCTTTAGTTGGATGTACTATTAAACGAACTGGCTAAAATTAGTCGAAAATCCGTATTTTGTGCTGCCCCGCATGATAGGTTGTGTGGGGATTTTTTTTAGCCGAAATCAATTAAAGACATGCCAACCTGGACTTTACACACCGAATTTAAATTTGATGCCGCACATTATATCGACGGATATAATGGAAAATGTGGGCGCATGCACGGGCATACTTATCGGGTTTTGATGTCGGCGAAGTCGCATAAACTAAATCCATCTGCGTATTTAAACACCGATGATATGGTGTGTGATTTTAAAGAATTGAAGTGGGCAGCCAAAGATTCTGAAAAAGGAGGGTTAGATCACGGCGTACTAAACGAATTGATGGAAGTGAATACAACCGCTGAACGAATTGCAGAGTATATTCATAAAGAAACGAAGAAGAGAATCCCAGGAGAAATTGATCTTACCGTAACGGTGTGGGAAACTGAAACCAGCTGGGTAGAATACACTGATCAAGATGTTTAATCCTGAAGATTTTGTTCCCGTAGAAGTTTCTGAAGATCATTTGCTGGATGTTGAATATCCAATAATGGAGCACTTTTTTACTATACAGGGAGAGGGAGTTCACACCGGTAGGGCTGCTTATTTCATTCGAACAGCAGGCTGTGATGTTGGTTGTTGGTGGTGCGATGTTAAAGATAGTTGGGAAGAAGATGCACACCCAAAAATGAAAGTTCGAGATTTGGTTGATCAAGTTGAACAGTCTAGTGCAAACATCGTGGTTATTACTGGTGGGGAACCTTTATTGCATAATTTAGATGCGCTGACAATTTGTTTGAAAAATATCGGTGTTCAAACTCATATTGAAACAAGTGGATCGTCCCCAATGAGTGGCATCTTTGACTGGGTGACCTTGTCACCAAAGCGTTTCAAAAAACCCATTGAAAGTATTTTCCCATATGTGGATGAACTAAAAGTTGTAGTGCTGACAAATAAAGATTTAAAATGGGCTGAGGAAAACGCTGAAAAATGTTCGGACGAGATTAAATTTTTACTTCAGCCGGAATGGGATACTCCAAAATCTATTCCACTAATCGTTGATTATGTGAAAAGGAATCCAAAATGGGGCATTAGCTTACAGACCCACAAATTTCTAAATGTACCATAATGTCTTTTGCTGATGCATCTGTAATCATAACTGGGGGAAGCAAGGGCATAGGCCTTTCAATTGCCCGGGTTTTTGCCAGAGAGACGAATAGAAGACTCGTATTAATTTCTCGTAGTTTTGAGGATCTTCAAAAAGCTAAAGAAATCTGTTTGAAAGAGGGTGCTCGTGGAGTAGAAATTCTTGCAACTGATCTCAGTGATAAAGATCCGTTCGAAGAAATAGACTTAGCATCGTTAAATCCGGGGATTCTTATCAATAATGCTGGTGCGTTTCTGTTTAAACCACTCCAGGAAACCAGTGCGGATGAATTTGAGTCACAATTTAGAATAAATGCATTAAGTGCCTTCCATGCTACTTCTGCAGTTTTGCCTGTATTTAAAAAGCAGGAACGAGCATTAATCGTGAATATTTGCTCTCAGGCGTCTTTAAAAGGCTATGCTCACAGTGGCGCATACACCATGAGCAAGCACGCTTTATTGGGGTATACAAGATCGTTAAGAGAGGAATTGAAAGTTACAAGCATTGCGGTATCAGCAATAAATTTGGGTCAAACTTTTAGTACATCCTGGGATGGTTTTGATATCGATCCAAACCTTCTGATCGATCCAGAAGATGTCGGGAAATTGATTTTAAGCCTTTCGAATCTTAGTCCCAGAAGTGTTGCCGAAGAGATTATTTTGATGCCTCAAGGTGGAGAAACCCGGCCGATGTAGTCCATCTCCGAACGGAAATATTTTCAAAAACGGAAGAAAATACGAACAAGCTTTGTGCTCAGAATATCAATGTAAGCTACATAAAAACTATGGCTTAAGTTGATCTGTTCCTTGTAAGTGTAAACTACTAAATACTGGTATTATTTTTGGTAATGGTTGATTGGGTTTGCTGTGCTAACAAACTCATTTATGATCTAACTATAGCGAGGTATTCTCTTGAAATCCATCGACATTACTACAAAAGACGGCGTAATAATTTCCACGCCAAAAGACTTCTCACTGCTAACACCGTATGTGCTCTTCGAGCAATCTGATTGGATTGACCCGGAAATAAACTTAATCAGAGAGATTGTTGAGCCCGGAATGCAAATTATTGATGTCGGTGCTGGATTTGGGGTCTATGCACTGCCGGCAGCAAAAATGGTAGGTGAAGAAGGGAAGGTTTTTGCGTTCGAGAACGATCTCCTTACTCGAAATTTTCTTGATTTCAGTAAGAATAAAAATGGATTTGAGCACCTTGAGATTATAAGAAATGTGGTATCTGATCAACAAAAAGAAGTTAGTTGGGAAACAAACCCCATTCCTGAATTGAGTAAAATTTCGTACTCAGGAGATGAAAATGTTACTACAATTTCGCTAGATCAATGGTGGGCTAATAATGAAGAACCATCAATCGAATTTATAAAAATTGATACAAATGGAAGTGAAGATCAGGTTCTTGCTGGAGCCCGACATCTAGTTCAATCCACACGTCCAATGTTGCTAGTCTCGGCAAATCCGGATAATTGGGAATCAATTTCAAGCAATATGAACAACTTAGAGTATACCTTTTATAAATATTTGCCCGGTTCAGGTTCTTTAGCAAAATTGGAAGCAGATTCTATAGAGCTAGATAAGAATCTGATAGCACTTTCAAACGAGCATGTTTTAAAATTTAAATCTTCGGGTTTAATTCTCGACGATAAACATACTTACGATACCCCTGCATTAAATACCTGGGAGCATACATTTGAACAGCTGCCGTGGGCTACTTCTATGATGTTTAATTGGGAATACATGCAAGATACTCCTGAGCATCAATCATATTTTGAAGCACTTAATTATCTTATTTCAGCCGAAAACCTACAAGATTCGGAAACGAATGAAAGAGACAATAGAAACAAAATTAGTAATTATCTGATCGAAGCAGTTCATCGTTTGATTGAAATTTATAATTCTGGAAATGCTTCAATTTCTGTTGTTTTTACATTAACCAGAGCTCTATTGGCATTAGGAAAAAGAATTGAAGCCGCGCACATCATGCAAACGTGTATCGAGGATTCCGCATTTGGTCAAAAAAACATGGACGCGCCTCTGCCATTTTTAATGCCAATAAAAAAACATGAGTTGTTACCGGTGAGAACCGATTATGCCAAATGGTTAATGGTTCGAACGATAGAATCTTGGTTGCTAGTAAAAAATGAATCAACTTTCTGGGCAAATGCACAGGATCAAAAGATTATCGAGATATTGGATGGGAATCCCGAAATATCTAAACAGATGGAAAATATTCATCAAATTCGGGCATTTTCTGAGGCAGATAAGGAAAAAGAGGAGTCAAAACGTCTGGTATTTATTACTTCCGATTATCCACCTTACGACGAAGGGAGAATTGGGCATAGCATTCGGGCATATACGCTAACTAATTTCTTTGCTGAACAAGGTTACGACGTTTATCTAATAATACTTGCTAAAATGGTAGCGGATAGGGAGGCACCAAAAATGCATCCAAAAATTCAGATTTTGAATCCGTTATTCTATGAACAACGCTCAACAGATCCAGAACTGAGTGTCGAAGAATTCACGACGCAATTCATGAAGAAATATGGTGTAAAAACGTTGGTTACGAGTTCACCACCGCTCACATCACATTTAATTGCTTTACAAGTGAAAGAGAACTTAGGGTCATCAATTTCATGGATTAGTGATTTTCGCGACTTCATTCATATTCACCCACTTACGCGAAGTAAAACTCCTGAAGGATATTTGGAGCAAAAGGAAATTGAATTACAAGTGATGCAGAATGCCGATGAAGTGATAACGATTTCCACTGGAATGAAAAAAATTGCAGATGATTTACATCAGGAATTTCAAGCAAACTTCACTGACTCTAAGTTTCACCTTATTGAAAATGGGTTTATAGAACAGGAGAAAGTAGCAGTAGATCCTGAGGTAGCCAGTTTTGCACAACAAGCAAGGGAAGAGGGTAGAATTGTAATGTACTATGCTGGTACAGGGAGCTTAATTGGGATTCAGGACTTTGAAGGCGTTTATAAAGATCTAACCTTTATTTTTGATGTTTTTAGTAAAAACCCGGAGATAGCCAAAAAATATGCGTTAATAATTCAGGGCAAAGTTCAGGTTAATCTGGATTATTTGAAAAAACTGAAAACCAAACTCTCGTTTAAATTTTTCGATCCCGTACCTAATGCTCAAATTCAGGCAAATTTAGAAGTTGCTGATATTGGTCTGAGTGTAAATTCGGATGTTGTTGCAACGCCATATATCATGGGCGGAAAATTGTACGATTATGCCAATGCCGGACTCGCTTTGCTTCTTATTTACCCTGATAATCCATTATCACTCATGGAGTTTTCCAAAAAACACGGAGATAAATGTTATTTCGCACATGTTTTTGATGCCGTTTCGGTAAGAGAAACGTTAAGCCAAATTATTATGGAAAAGGATGAGCTGAATAAACGATCCTTTGCGAAAGAAGAAGTAAAGCCATACAGCAGAAAAGAACAGTACAAAAAGTTTCTGCCGTTACTGGAAAAGGGGAGTTGGTCCAAATCCGGTCTTTTTATTCATTTTTGCTACAATTCTGTATACGCTCAAACAATTGCAGATTTACTCAAATATGCCAACGAGAATTCCCACCAAAGGCATGTGCTCTACGTTGAGCAGGAACAAACTATCCAACATTTTAGTGTGGATTTACGCGACTATCCAGATGCCCATCTTTTTGATCAGAATCTCGATGGCCAACGCCTCGCTGAAATCTTATTAAAACCAGAGGTTGATGCAATTTTCATGCATGGGTTATTCCGTCCCTGGCAATTTAATATCGTCGATAAAATTGGCGACCATAAACATATTGGTTGGATGATTTGGGGTGGAGATTTATACAATCCAATCAAAAATAAAACTACGCATCTATTCCCGGGTAAGAAGTTAAGCAGTACCCACACGCCTGTTCCGGGCGATGTGAAGTTATTTCGTGAAAACTATAAAGTGATACCAAACTATGAATTTGGCTATTTGTATCCTGGACTTTATGGGGAACTACCAGAATTTAAAAATGAACATCAAACAAAAAGGATAATCGTTGGCAACTCAGGCGACCCTTCTAATTATCATATAGAAATTTTAGAGAAACTAGCTGAGAAAGAAGATGCCCATGAATATACTTTTGTACTTCCAATCGCATATAATCTAAATCAAGGCTATCGAAAACAGCTGCTTCAATCGATTGAAGAACTGGGGTTGAGAAATCAAGTGGAGTTCCACAAAGATTTCATTGCTCCCGACGAATATCTCGCGTTTATTGCGAATTCGGATATGATGCTCACTGCACATGACCGGCAACAGGCAGTTGGCAATTTATTGATGGCATTATATCTAAATAAACCGGCATTTTTACGCCAGAATATTTCTAAAGACGGAATAGTAAACGAAAACTTGGGTTGGAATTATCTTACATCCTGTGGGCTGCAACCTAACGCTTTTGAATCTTTAGATGAGTATAGAAAAATTGCAGATATCCAGGATATATCCAATCAAGTTGCTAACTCAAACAGAGAAGCAATTCAACAGAATTTTGGTTTAGCTGCCCGATCGGAATTATTGATCAATTCTTGTTTAGAAATTTTGATCGAACAAGAAAAAACCAAGTTGGAACCAGCTAACGTCTAAGAATAAACTTCAAAAATAGATTGTAATTCTTTATTGATGTTTAGCTGAAGACTTGGCTGGAAGCTATTTCCTGTCAACATTTCAAACAATTCGGCGTAGCGGTGGAACACTTCCAATCGAAATTCATCCGGTAAATCCGGTAATATCTGGCCATCCAAACCTTGGAAATTGTGGTCCATCAACCATTCTCGCAAGAATTCTTTGGATAGTTGTTTTTGTCCGGCACCGGTTGCCTGACGTTCTTCGTACCCGTCAGCATAAAAATAACGAGAGGAATCGGTGGTGTGCACTTCATCAATCAATGTTAACTCACCGTTGAATAATCCCATTTCGTATTTAGTATCAACTAAAATCAAGTCCCGTGCTTTAGCTACTTCCGTACCACGTTGGAATAATTGAAAAGCCTTACTTTTTATTTCCGACCAAAGTGCTTTGCTAATTATTCCACGCTTTAATATTTCATTTTCAGAAATATCCTCATCATGCCCCTCTGTTGCCTTGGTAGCAGGTGTCAAGATTGGTGTTGGGAAACGATCATGCTCCTTCATTCCATCGGGCATTTCAACGCCGCATAAAATTCGTTCTCCTGATTTATATATCCGCCAGGCATGCCCTGTTAAGTATCCGCGAATAACAATTTCAATAGGAATTGGATTACATTTCTTACCAATTGTTACGTTTGGGTGTGGAACATCAATTACGTGTGTTGGCATGATATCCTGAACCTGCTCGAAAGAGAATTTCGCTAACTGGTTCAGAATTTGTCCTTTAAAGGGGATTGCTTGACGCATAATATAATCGAAGGCAGAAATACGATCTGTAACTACAATGCCAAGTGTTTGCTCATTTAATGTATACACTTCACGCACTTTTCCTCTGTAAGGAGGTTTTGTGCCACTAACCTGAGTCTCAGTAATACAATGTGTAAGAGCCTGTGTTGTATCGAAATTAAAATTCAATGACTTATTTCTTTACTGTTGAGCCTCGTTCAACTAAAATAGGTTGATGCGACTCCTGAACTAATGGGGAAGATGAATCTTTAATGATTTCAGCAAGTCTGGCGGTTGCTTGAGTACCGATTTTATGCATTTGCTGGTCTACAGTTGTCAAATCCAGGTACTTACTTAATTTGATATTGTCGTATCCCATGATTGCAATATCTTCTGGTACACGCATGCCTAATTTAGAAAGTGCATGTAAGGCACCTAGTGCCTGAGTATCATTTGCACAGAAAAGAGCATCTGGGAATTGTCCCATTTCTTTGAATTTATAAATAGCTTCAAATCCACTTTCTTCAGTAAAGCCAGCATGTTTAGTGGTATCGCCTGATACGAAAAGGTCATTATGGATTGGCATTTTGAAATTTCGCAAAGCATCTTTAAAACCACGTTCACGGTCGCTAGAGGATTTTGTATCAATTGGGGTAACGATCATCCCCATTCGCTCGAAACCTTGTTTTACTAAATGTTCTCCGGCCATGTATCCACCACGATAATCGTTTACCATGTAGTAGTTGTACGATTCATGCGATGTATTAACAAGTACTATCGGTATGTGTGTGGTTTGCAAATGGCGATGTACACTTTCACTCACATCAATTGATAGTAAAATTAGAGCATCAGCAGTACCACGGTCAAAAAAGTTTATAACTGCTTCTTCCGGGTCCTTGCTTCCCGTGTTATAAAGAATGATGTCCAAATCCATTTTTCGAATCTCATCTTTAACACCTTTCAAAACCTCATTAAAAAATGGCGTTGTAAATGATGGAACAGCAACAGCTAAAATTTGAGGCTCTTTACTGGCTAACTTTCTTGCACTTACCTGTGGTCGAAAATTTAGTTCATCAATTGCTTTTTGAACTTTTTCTTTTGTTTCGTCTGAAACATTCGGCGAATCGTTCAGTACTCTCGATACCGTTGAAATAGCCACCCCGGCAATTTTGGCCACTTCATAGATTGTTACTTTTTTGCTCATAAGATTTAAAATAGCATTAACAGCGAATCAAGTAAGCTAACTGATTGTGTATAAAATGCCTAAAATAAACAACAATGATTGAAGATGTAATGAACTTGATAAATTTATTTATTTAATTGAATGGAACGCTTTAGCACAACTTGATGATTTATACTGCATGAGTGAAATACTACGATTGCCATATTCTATGTTACGCCCATTGTATGAAAAGACTTCGTTTCATCGATCAGTAATTGAGGAAGTTGCTGACGATCAATTAAAAAATGCTTATTCGCATTGCAGAGCGATTACACGCTATTATGCCAAAACATTTTATATGGCAACCAGGTTTCTACCTAATCACAAGCAACGTAGTATTTTTGCAATCTACGGTTTATGCCGATATCTGGACAATCTGGTAGATGAAACTATGGATCTGATGTATCACAAAGAGATTGAAATCTCTGAAGTTGATAAAAAATTAGACGAATTCAGCACAAAGTTGATTGGCGTATATAATGGTGAAGTTTCTGATGATCCCATTCTAATGGCGTTCTCCGACACGTTAAAAAAATACCATATACCCATTGAATTACCTTTCGAATTAATGGATGGAGTTCGTTCAGATCTTACCAAAAACAGATACCATAACTTTCAAGAGCTGTATGATTATTCATACAAAGTAGCCTCTGTTGTTGGATTAATGACAAGCCGAGTTTTTGGTTATAATGATGAAAAAGCTCTTGAATATGCGATAGATCTAGGCATTGCGATGCAATTAACGAATATTTTGCGAGACATTGGTGAAGACTTAGAGAGAGATAGAATTTACATCCCACAAAATGAGTTGACAATATTTGGCGTTACAGAAGTTGATTTATTTAAAGAGAACAAATCTGATAATTTTCTCGAGCTGATGAAGTTTCAAATTCATAGAGCAAGAGATTATTACGAAAAAGCGGATATTGGTATCAAAATGCTCGAGAAAGATAGCCGTCTGCCGGTTTATCTTGCGCGTTACAATTACAGCAGAATTCTTGACAAAATCGAAGAGAATGAATTCAATGTATTCAATGAGAGAGCCTATTTAAATAAGATGGAAAAGTTCTCGATCCTTCCGAAAATAATCTTAGAAATGCGCGCCGTTAGCTAATAATTTGTGGTGACTTTGCAGGCGTTTTCCTACTATTCAGGAAAAGCTTTTCATTATGCCAGAGATTAAAAAAATTCTTGTAGCAAATCGGGGAGAGATAGCTGTAAGAGTTATTCACACTTGTAAAGAACAAGGGATTAAATCAGTAGCAGTTTACTCGCGCCCGGATAGTTTCGCTCCCCATGTTCAGTTAGCGGACGAATCTGTATTTATAGGCGAAGCCGCATCGTCAGAAAGCTATTTAGTGATGGATAAAATCATTAATGCCTGTAAGTTAACCGGCGCAGATGCTGTTCATCCCGGGTATGGTTTTTTAAGTGAGAATTCAGTTTTTGCTGAGCGTTGCCAAAAGGAAGGTATCATATTTATCGGTCCGGGATCAAAAGCCATACAACTTATGGGGGATAAGACCTCAGCCAGAGAATTGATGGCTGAGCACAATATTCCAACACCTCCCGGATTGAAAAGCACCCTCGAAAGTATCGAAGAGGCGAGAGAAGTTGCAGAAGATATTGGCTTCCCAATATTGATTAAAGCTTCAGCTGGCGGTGGTGGTAAAGGGATGCGAATTGTACACAATCCCGATGAATTTGAAGCGAGTATAAAAGCAGCGAAAAATGAAGCACGTAATGCCTTTGGCGATGATCGGGTGTACATTGAAAAATACTTAGAGGAACCGCGTCATATTGAGTTTCAAATAATGGCGGATACACATGGAAATACTGTTCATGTTTTCGACCGGGAATGTTCTATTCAACGCCGTCATCAAAAAGTAATTGAAGAAGCACCAAGTGCGTTGCTTACGGATGAATTACGAGCTAAGATGGCAAAAACGGCAATTGCCGCAGCAGAAGCTTGTGATTATGTAGGTGCCGGAACGATCGAATTTTTAGTAGATAAGCATCTGAATTATTATTTCCTTGAAATGAATACCCGTCTTCAGGTAGAGCATCCGGTTACTGAAATGATTTCTGGGTTAGATCTGGTTGCTGCCCAAATTGCAGTTGCTGAAGGCAAAGAACTCCCATTTAAACAGGAAGATATTAAGGCGAAAGGCTGGGCTATTGAATGTAGAATTTATGCCGAAGATCCAGAGAATAATTTTCTACCAAGTACCGGAACTCTAGAGAAGCATAGAATCCCAACCGGAACAGGAGTTCGAGTAGATTCAGGAATTGAAGAAGGCCAGGCTGTGAGTATTAACTACGATCCAATGATATCTAAACTCACTGTTTTTGGTATTGATAGGGAGGATGCTCGGAAAAAAATGCTCCGTGCTTTGAGTGAATATGAAATTGTTGGATGTAGAACAACTATTCCATTTTGTGAATACACGTTAAACCATGATTCTTTTATAAGCGGGAAGTACGATACTCATTTTGTGCAAGACCATTATAGTGCAGAGAAATTATTCTTCAAACACGATGATGATTTAGTTGCGTTATCTGCTGCTTTGTTACTTACTGAAGCTGAGGTAAGTTCACAGGAAATAGTTGCAACAAATAGTGAGAATCCCTCCGATTGGTGGAATCACCGCAGATAAACCAAATGGCTGATAAAAAACTATTTAATCAGTTAAAAGGATTAGACACTGAACAAAGAAATCCGGTTTCATCAACTATTGATTTAGCGGATGCTTCAGAAATCGTGCGAATTATCAGTGCTGAAGATCAGCAAGTTGCGCTAAAGGTTAAGGATCGATTACCTCAGATATCAAAAGCGATAAATCTTGTTAGTCAGGCTTTTGCAATAGGTGGCAGATTATTGTATTTCGGCGCTGGAACTAGTGGGAGGCTTGGTGTATTGGATGCATCAGAGTGTCCACCTACTTTTGGCAGTAATCCTGAGCAAGTTCAGGGGTTTATCGCGGGTGGAAAAGAAGCGATGTTTGTTGCACAGGAAGGTGCAGAGGACTCAGAAGAAATAGGTAGGCAAGAAATTGCGAATCAAAAAATTACATCGCTTGATGTTGTTTGTGGTATTGCCGCAAGTGGAAGAACACCATATGTGCTTGGGGTTTTAAAAGAAGCAAAGGAACACGAAATCCCCACAATTTTTGTAACAACTGTGCCAAAAGAACAGTTACCTATTGAAACTGATATTGTGATTGATGTGCCTGTTGGGCCTGAAGTGATTATGGGCAGCACAAGAATGAAAAGTGCAACAGCTCAAAAAATGATCTTAAACATGATTTCGACCGGTGCATTTATTCGGCAGGGGAAAATCTATGAAAATGTTATGGTGGATTTAATGCTCACAAATAAAAAACTAGTAGAGCGTGCAAAACGTATCATTGTTAACTTTACTGGGAAATCATACGAGGAAGCTTCAGAATTACTTTCATCAACTAATGGACATGTTAAAACAGCATTACTGATGGGATTGAAAGATATTTCACTGGATGAGGCAAAAAAAATTCTTCGTGCCAATAATGGTTTTATCCGAAAAGCACTTGTTTAAATGCATAGTTATATATGAGCCGAGCATTATTTAGTATTTATGTATGGTGTTATTATTCAGCACTATTTCTAATTTTTTTCCTGATTATCGCCGTTGTATTTGTTCTAACCGCTCCATTCGATAGATACCGAAAAATCTGTAATCGAATACTCTCAGTAATGGCCTGGTGTATGATGCGCCCTACACCTACCTGGAAAATGCATATCGAAGATGAAGAAAAATACGATCCCTCAAAGCCAACCATTTTTATTTGTAATCATCAAAGTTTTATGGATATCCCATTTGCATTTCAACTCCCCTGGAAAATGAAATGGGTGGTAAAACATAGCATGACTTATATCCCTGTAATGGGATGGATGGTAAAGTTAACCGGTCAATTAACCATCAATAGGTCAAGCAAATCAGCAATTAAGAAATTATCAAGATTGGTTCAGCCTTTAAAAGATTTAGTACCAGTAATGATCTTTCCTGAAGGTACACGCTCGCTAGATGGAAATATAAAATCCTTTAAAAATGGTGCATTTCTTATGGCTATGGAACATGGGTTTACTATTCAGCCAATTGTAATAGATGGCGCTTATTCTGCGTTGGCATCAGGGTCGAAGCTCTTTAATCCACGTGCTACATTTAAAATGCGTGTTTTGGACAGTATTGATCCCAATAATTTCAATTCTATGACCGTCTTGCGAGATCACTCAAGAGAAGTTATTGTGAAAGCCCACGAAGAATTAACAAAGAGTTGAATTCAAATACTATTTCAAAGTTTTTATCAAAAAATCATTATCAGCATAGGATAATGGGGGCAATAATTGTTGCCCAAATGTTGATGATTTGTGTGTTCAAATTCTGGCCCGAGCGAATAAAAGAAATTTCAAGACCTGTTTACTTCGAAAAAGAAGCATTTATTGTTGAAGAAATGATTATCACACGGCAGGCAAATGCTCCTGCTTCGCCACCAAAACCACAAGTTCCCATTCCGGTACCAAATGATGAAGTGATTGATGACATTATTGATTTCCCCGAACTTGATGTGCTAATTTCTTTCGATTCTTTAAGTGTTTCAACAACTACTGGACAAAAAGGTGAAGCTGAGATAATTTCAGGCAATCCGGATAGAGTACCTCGAATATCGCGAATTGTTGAGCCAACCGTTTCTCAGGAAGCCATACAATCGGGAGTTAAAGCGATGGTTCTTGTCAACTTTACCGTTTCAAGTACCGGAACCGTAATAGAAGCATATATTGCTGAAATACGTCGATATGAAGGTAAATCAGATAACTTTGAAGTGGTGAATGATTTAGAATATGGCATTTTGCAAGATGTTTTGGAGGCCGCATTTAAATGGAGATTTAGACCAGCAGAAGAAGACGGGGAAAATGTAGGCGCCTATATTCAGGAAGCTTTTTTAATTGGATTTTAAATTGATAAGAAGGGTGTTTTAGTTCTATCTTTGCAGCCTTTGATGAAAGGAGAGGTGCCGGAGCGGTCGAACGGGCTCGCCTGGAAAGCGAGTGTGCCCCTAACGGGGTACCGAGGGTTCGAATCCCTCCCTCTCCGCATATAGAATACAATACTTATTCGGTTGATGCTCATAACGGAGCTTGAGAGAGTAGAGATAATTAAGGAATCTAATAAGACTCCGATAAAAAATGCATTTCTTACGAATGGGAACTAATTGATTGGCTTATGTTATAAGCTTATTAAATAAACAATCAGATAGTAAAATATTGAGTATTTATTTCTACTTTCACGAGGTGATAAATAAGTTGGCTAAATCATCGGTGGTACTCAATTCATCACATACATACTCATTAAGGGGAACCTGTAAAAGGTTCGGTCCGGTACAAAAGAATATTAATATAAACGAACACATAACAGATGCGTAATTTTAAGCTGTTAATGGTTTGGGTTTTATTTGGGGCAGTTTTAACAAACTGTGATCTCCCAAGCACACCTAAAAATCCAAATTTTACAACATCACATAAGGTAGAAGCACCTCTTTTATTCGAAAAAACATTCCAGTTTTTAGGTGGAGGTGAAGGAGCAACTGAAGCATTACTTGATACTACAAAAGGCGACTTTGATTCTCTTTTTGTCGTTACTCAAGGCGGTGTGAATGATGGACTAATTTCAATTTCGGTTGAAGAAGAATTTGAATTCGGTGACTTAAACGATGCAATTCCAACCATTGGAATTGATCCAACAAGTTTTTCTTCAGCAGTTGGTGAAATTACTCTTGGAAGTTTTTCATCACCCGGATCCGGAGATCTTGGTAGAGCAGGCTTTCAAGATTTAACGGGTCTAAACCCAGCTTTTGTTCCTGCTGGAACTCCTATACCTGCTGGATCAACTCCCACACCAGTTACAATTGATGTTGGACAAAATACCGATTTCTTCGAAAGTGCGACCATTAAAAGAGGAGCACTTGAAATATCGATAACAAACGACCTTGGATTTGATATCTCATCTATCGAAGTAATACTAAAATCAGGTAACAATATTGTAACCAGTACTACACTTAATAATGTAAATCAGGGTGTAACTACAACTGGGCAGCTAGTATTCAGTGAAGGTGATATCTTAGGTGATATTAATGTTGAAATCGATGTTAATTGGGATGCACAGAATACATCTGCTGAACCCAACGAACTTATAATTGAAGAATTAAATGGTATAGATTTAGTTGCTTCTTCAGTTAGAGCTGCTGTTACAGAGATTGACATCGAAACATCCAATTCCACAACCTTTGACGCAGTTGAATTTCAGTTTTCAACTCCAGAACATTATGTAGAACTAGCAACTGGTGAAATTGCATTAGCTCCTATTGTTAACGGACTCGACTTGACATTAGAATCGTTGGTAATCTCTTTCCCAGGAATTAGAAGTGCACCTTATGGTGTAGCTGATTCTCTGGTTATTTCTTATACCGGTGATGATAAGATTCTTCGATCAGAAACATCGGTTGCTCAGAATATTGATCTGGCCGGATATCGCATATATGCACCGGGAAATACAATCAATTTTTCCATTGCTGCGAGAACCGAAAATACCCAGAACTCTGCAGATCCAATACGAGAAATAGCAGAAGACAATGTAATTTCATCCAGCGTTGCGATAAACAATTTGTCTATAGCAACCGCGTTTGGCGAAATCGCCTCTCAAGTTACATTATTGGGTGAAGATGATGCATCCAACGGTACAGATATTGTTGATTTATATAATGAAACTGAGGTTTCACTTACTTCTATAGATGGAATTGAAGATTTATCTAGCGAAATTGACGGTATAGAATTTGCCGGAGCATCTTTATCAATTACTTATACATCTAATATTGGTATTCCT
The DNA here is from genome assembly GCA_965249965.1 of Balneolaceae bacterium. Classification (GTDB taxonomy): domain Bacteria; phylum Bacteroidota; class Rhodothermia; order Balneolales; family Balneolaceae; genus HXMU1420-13. The sequence goes on along the minus strand of OZ252262.1, from coordinate 2,827,745 downwards.
ACCACGATTTATATGGCAATATTAGGAATCGACGGTGATGATCAGGAATTATACCTCGGAGGAACATCTGGTACTGAGCGAGAAGTTCAAGCTGGCGACCCTATTACTGGTTTAGTCGCAAATGGGGTACAATTGACTCCGTCTCAACTTATTAAATTCACCCTGGATCCAAGTCCTGATGGAAACCCAATCCAAAGTGCTATAGTTTTCGACCAAACCAATACTAATGTAACAGATTTCTTGAATGCACTACCTAAGGAAATTAGATTTATTGGTAAAGCTGTTGTAAACGAAACAGGTGGAGAAGCAACGATTTCAACTCCATTAGAATTTGATCCCGGTATGGTTGTAGATCTACCTGTATTCTTTAGCGCAGATGGTGCAAGCCTAGAATTTACTGAGGATGGTAGCAGCCTGGAAGATTTACCTGGCGAAGGTGATGATGCACGACTAACTCAAGGAGAATTAATCGTAAGTTATCAAAATGGATTGCCATTAGGATTTGATATTACCTTAGATTTCCTAGATGCTGCAGGAGGTACGATAACTTCTGTACCATTAGCCGGCGAATTACCAGTTGAGCTTAGAGCGGCATCTGTGGATGCAGTCAGTCGATTTGCCTCAGGTACCACTACAGACAATTTAATTATTTCTCTAAATGAGTCTCAATTAATGACAATCAGTGCAACAGATTCTATTGCTGTTAGTGCAGCCCTAAACACCTTTGCAACCGAGGCAGTAAAGGTAAAAGGAACAGACACTATCACACTTAGTGTAAGTGCCAGTTTTACAATAGAAACCGATATTAAAGATTGAGGAAGCAACAATGAAAACTCTTAGAATACTTCTTACTATCAGTTTTATGCTTACAGCTGCTTCCTTGGTGGCACAAAGCAGACACTACAACTCCCAAACTCTTGGAATGGGAAATGGCGGTACCGCATTTATTGATGGATACCATGCAAATTTTCTAAATCCTGCCAACCTGATGATTAATAACACAGGTCGTAAACCAAAACGACAGATTGGTTTATTTGGTGGATTTGGACTTCAAACAGGTGGATCATTGCTAAATCAAGCAGTATATGACGACTACCTGACTTCAGGGCTTACAATAGCCGGTACAACCCGTGAAAACATGCTGGACGATTGGTTTGGAGCCGATGTATCCAACACTCGCACAATTGATTTTAATATGAATTTTGTGCCATTTGGATTTTCGAACAGAGGCAAAAAAACTGCATTCAGTTTGGCAACACGGGTAAGAACGTTGAATCAATTTGATATAAACCGTGGATTTGCTGAATTAGCATTCTATGGATTGGACTCTGATAATTTTGGTTCAGGTAGAGATGTAAACATGGGTTTTAGTACACTTTCATACGCTGAATTCTCATTCGGTTTTGCCATGGAAATCCCGGTTCCGTTAACAGGGTTAGTGGAAAGTCTTCCATTTATAAATGGAATTTCCATTTATGCCGGTGCTGCACCTAAATACATTGTAGGGTTACAAGCAGTTGATTTTGATTTCAATTCAACACTAACGGTTGATCCCGCTGGTACAGCGAATCAGGGAATTTCTCATGCGTTTAATTACGAGCTTACATCATACGGTGATTTGTCTGAACAATTAACGAATTACTCTAATGCACGCCAGAATAACCCGAATGCCAAACTTGATGACTATCTGGATTATTCAGGTAGTGATATAGGATCGCTAGGTTCTGGACTAGGGCTAGATCTTGGTGTAACTGCTGAAATCGATGTTTCATTACCTGCATTAGGATTGCTAGGTAATCGGCAGGTTTTACGTGTAAGTGCGTCAATGACTGATATTGGAAGTGTAACTTATGATGATCGTCCATCTACAGTAAATGCAAACGATACCTTTGTATTTGATGCCGATGCAGGTGATGACTCTATCAGCGATTACTTTGATTCACTTTCTGATAGTTTAGAAAACGATGTATATGGTGGTTTTACAGCTCAGTCTATTGGAGAAAGAGTGTATGACCTGCCTACTATGTTCAATCTTGGTGCAGCATTAACGTTAGGTAAATTAACGGCTACTGTCGATTATGGGTATGCTGCCAATGATGTTGGTAGAAACCTAAAAGGAAGTTCAATGACCCTTGGAATGGAATATCGCCTACTTAATTTTATTCCAATTCGCTTTGGAACCAGATATGGAGGTAAAGCAGACGTATATTCCTTTGGAACAGGCCTAGACTTTAGATTTATCGATTTTACAATTGGATTAATGACTGTTTCGGATACTGGCGATGGTACCGATTTTACAGTTGCTACCAGCGGTTTAGTCTTGAGATTCTAAAACAAATCAGTTTAATATTATCAAACCCCGTCAGATTCTGATGGGGTTTTTTTATGCCTTAGATTTAAATCGATCAATGGAAACTTCTGTTGGAAGAGGGGAGTCGTCGAGAATGTGATTCGCTAATAAAAAAGCACAATAAGGTGCATATAGTAATCCTTTTGATCCTAATCCAGCGAATAGGAAGTAATCTTGCATCGAGTGATGCATACCAAGGTACGGCTTACGATCTGGAGTTGATGCTCTAATTCCAGCCCAGGCAGAAACTGGATGAGAATTTGATGAAAGTTTTGGTAACACTTTTTCGAGACGTCTGATCATATAATCCTTACCCCAATCGTCAGGAGATGTATGTTCAAAATTATGTTCATAGGTGCTTCCAAGGATGAAGGTATAATCATCTATTTTAGAAATATAGCCAAGGGAACTTATTGCGTGATTAAAAGATAGGGGAGAAGCACTTTGCATTACTAACGTTTGCCCTTTTACAGCATGCATTTTTAAGTGATCCCAGTATTGATTTCGAATCGAATGTATGCCATTCGCAAAGATTAGTTTATCAAAAAAGATATTCTCTGAGTGATTAAATATTAGTTCATTTGGTTGATCTGAATTCAATTCATAATCAGAGCCAATTCGGAAGTTTACATCTTGCCCTAATAAATACGATTCAATTACTTTCAGATAATCAGGAATTTGAACGGTAAGACCATCTTTAACCCACACACCACCTTCTACACATTTAATACCGGGATGAAGGTCCTGAATTTGATCCTCATCCAACCAAACTATTTGACGCTCCCAAACATAATCTTTCAAATTTTTCTGCATTTTAGAAGCAATTTTGGAATCAAGGGCGGGGCGTAAAATTCCACTTTGCCTAAAAAAGGCTTTATCTGATTGTTCATTTACAAAATTAAGCCGATTTGCAAGATGTGTTAAGCACAAATCAGCTTCCCAGCTTCTGGAAGCAAATCTGCCGGTTGCCGGATTCGCAAGACCAACAGGTGTTCCGGAAGCTCCAGCAGCTACTCCATTCGGATCAACTAAGCAAACAGAAGCTCCTCGATCAGACAGTTCCCAAGCCAAATGCATTCCAGCTAAACCGGCGCCAAGAATACAAAAATCAAAATTTGAAGCCAATTAAAGAGATTTTATGACGTTGAATTCCAAGAAGTGCGATTAGCCACGAAAACGGCGGCGTTCAATCGATTTCTTGATTTTCTTATTACCAATCCAAACTTTTCGGTTTGTTTCAACACTTACCATTTCAAGGTTTATGGTGTAAAATATTGCAGATTCCCTTCCATCTGAAGTCTCATCTAGTATGGATGAAATATTACCAATAATCACAAAATCTGCTCCAACTTCTTTCCCTAAAGCTGCAGCTGTTTCAAAAGAAGCATAGCTTTGTTGATCACTTCTAATCTGACGAATTTGTTCTGTTTCAGCCAATCCTGCAACAACATCAACCATTCCAGAATTTACAAAAGCTCGTTCCAGTTCTTTTGTAAATACCTCAGTATCGATATGTTCCATGGTTTCGTTACGAACACGTCCTACCATAGTAACTGGTACTTCGTTGTGATCAAGACGAAAATTTTCCAACCATGGTCTGGAAAGGGCGTCGTCGATCATCTCATCTGCCACTAAACGGGCATCGGTATCATTCCAACGCCCAGATAAATCAGTTTGCGAATCTGCAGCTACCCGGGTTACTTGCTTTGGTGCTGCACAGGCACACATCAGCAAAACCAGTACGATCAAAGGGATTATTTGTCTAGTCATTGGAGAGAACCTCATTATTTAAGAATCGGCTAAAGTTAGTTTCAATTTCTTTTCCTGCTGTAAACTCTGCACGTTTAAAAGCATCACTTAAACTCAGAGCGCCATCTCTACCACGAGAGCTAAATGTATTGTATTCTTTTCCCGTGTTAGTTTCAGTGATATTAATGGATAAGTCCCAAATTACAAATTCTGCGTCATCACGATTAAGATTCGCTTCTGCAGCTTCGTAGGTGACGTTTACGGTCAAAATGGGTTCAATATCACCCAGAATAAACCCTTCTTTTTGGAATACGGCTGCAATAGCATCTTTTATCACCTGATTATCGGTAGCCATTGTCAAATTTATGATGGACGTTTGCTGAGCATCTTCAAATTGCTCTTGTGCGCTAGCTACTGCCTCGATGGCTGTTTCACTATCGTTCGAGCCCGGGCTTAGAATTTCGAGCTGTTGATTAAGGTTTTCATTGATGCGTGCCAATAACACATTCTCTTTGAGTAAAGAAAGTTTCTGAATAGGCGCATTAGATTGCATTGCCCTTTCTTTATTTGAGCGTATTCTTTGATAATTATTTGCAATTTCCTGTAGATAGACCCTTTCTGAAGCCGTGCGATTCATTCCGGCTAACACATAGTATGCACCATCGCTACCAACCTCCGACTTTAAAACTTCCGTGTTCATTAATTCTTCGTTAGCTCCAACCCTGATATTATTCATTAAACGGATGGTTTCCCTTGACGTAAAATCAGTGTTATTTCTGGTTGTTTCAGAAAATTCGGTAAATAGGTTTTGTGTACCCTCGATGCGGGATTTAAAAATTTGCGCCAGATTGAGCATAGCATCAGCACGAGCATCCGAAAGATTATCACCAGAACCTACTGCCATCAAATACTGGCGCTCACTAAATGCAGAAGATGGATCATTCACCCAGGCAGGAATTCCATCCGATGCACTTGATGTGGTTCTTGTTGATTGCTGCTGAGCTTTACAGTTAAAAGAGATTGAAGCGATTAAGAACAAAGATAAAAGTTTAAGAACACTATCTTTTTTACACATCTGAATATTCATATCTAATTCCAGTATATCGATTCTACTATTTTTAATTCACTACTTGATTGCACTACTACTTCTTGAAGCTCTGAATGTATGATTTGCCCGTTAATCCCAATATAGTCAATCGTTAGGGTGTGAGTTCCAGCGGGTAAGTCTAATACAATACCATGTGATTTTCCCGGCATTGTCTGCCAGCTTCTCAAATCGGCTTTCTCTGTAGCTTCTTGTGCAATTTTACCTAAAAAGTTAAAAGCCTGTCCTAAGATTTCGTTTTCTTCTTCTATTTCTTTGCTGGCAGCATTTGTAGCTATTGCTTTAAGCGTGGCTCGTACAATAGTACGCGCATATATAATTGGTTCTTTAACTTTATATACTTCTTTTGCAACTAAGTCGAGATGCTCAATTGTGTGTAATCGAACAGGTTGTTGACCGCCGACAGTAACTCTGATTTCAGAAACAGAAGAAGGGAAGAGCTCTAATTCAGGCAGTGAAAATTTCAAATAGGTATCGATTTCATCGAAATACAAGCGCGTATCATTTTGACTTTTTGAAGGTGATCGTCCTGTAAAAACTTTAACCAACACATTATAGGCATTTGGGTTCATTAACATTGTTAATTCCCTTGGTGAAGGAGTGTTGTCTCGACCTCCGGAAGGTTGATCTTCATATGCTTTTAGTAGATTGTTGTAGGAGATTCGGGAGTCATCAATCTTACCGGTTTTAGCATATAAAATAGTAGATAAATAGTGCCCCATGGCGCTATTCTGGATGTTAGTTTCCCCAGTTTTCCATTTGTCCTGTTCAATTTTTGTAGTATCAGCTTTGGCCAATGCATCCACTAAATCGGAATATTTTAAGTTTAGTTGACTGAGTTTATAAGAAATCCTGCGTGATTCAACTAAAGCGGCTTCAAGATTACCAAGATGCATATAATTCAGAGTTTTGAATGCATTCAAATACACGTCTTCATAATCTTCGCCATCGTAAGCCAAAATATTATCATTTACTAAAAACGACTTTAAGGCCCGGGTAATACTTTTCGAATATAAATCCTCGATTTCAAACTCTGCATATTCAAAATATTGATTACTCTCTCGATAATTTCCGGCAAAATGATTGGCACTACCAAGCTCGAGGTTTACCAATACCTGGTCTTTGCCCTCGTACACTCCGGTATTTTGATAATTGGATACTAATTCTGCCGTTTCCTGAAAATTTCCGGCAGCAAAACTGTTTCTTAAATCCACTTGAGCAGAATCCAGCATGTAGGCTGCACATCCTAATAAAAGAATGGCACTAGCAATAGCAGTATAACCCCCGGTTCTAACTCGCATTAATTAAGTATTTTAGTGGTATTCAAATGAAATTTGATATGTATATTTGTACCCGACATTCCCAGAACTTCCCCAAATTGTTTTTCACATACAACGAAAATTATTCTTCATAACGCGTTGAAACCGAATTTACTATTTTTACTTGTAGTCATTTGCTGCTTTTTTGTTCAATCTTGTGCAACTCCTAGTGGCCCAACTGGTGGTCCCAGAGATGAAACAGGTCCAAAAATCTTACAAACAAAACCAGAAACCGGTACCACTAACTTTAGTGGAGATGAAGTCCAATTCTATTTCGATGAATTTATTCAAAGAAATTCAATAAATAACAATATTACAATAGAACCAGAATTTGGAGCCATTTACAAGTTAAAATGGAAGAGAAAAAGACTCAGTATCATATTTGAAGATCCCTTACCCGACTCGTCTACAATAATAGTGACCCTTGGCGGTAACGTTGCCGATACTCGAGGAAATAAAGTTGGAGCTCCCAAGATTGTAGCGTTTTCTACCGGTAACGAAATTGATGAAGCCTCAATAACGGGGCGGCTAAGGAGTGCAAATACAGGAGAAGGAATAGCAACACAAAAAATAGCACTTTACAGAGAGCCTTTAGATTTAGAAGCTCCCTATAATTATACCGCTGAAACAGATACGGGTGGATATTTTAAGTTTTCTTATTTACGTGAGGGTAACTATAAGACGTTTTATTTTGATGATAGAAATCGAAATAAAATCTGGGATGCAAACAATGAAACTGCCCAGCCTTTTAGGGTTGATACCGTTCGACTTACAAAAGCAGATACGGTAAATATTGGCGAACTTTATCTTCAGCAAAGAGATACTCTTGCACCCAGATTACAAGCGATTGGCCTTTTATCTAATAAAAGGATGAGATTTCGTTTTAATGAAGACATTGAGTTGTCTGATTCTGTAGATATTATCATCACCGATACTTTGGGTAACACGCTAAATAATGCTTTTCCCATCAATGTTCCTGAAGACGAGGCATTCATTCTATTTGCGGAATCGGACTCTCTGTTGAGTGAAGAGCAGAATTATGAGGTCAGTCTTTCGGGTATAGCAGATAATGCCGGTAATGCAGTAATACATAATGATGTTAGGTTTAATGGCAGTGCACAAAGTGATACAACATTACAAAGAATAATTGGCATAGAAACAGAAGCCGGTCTTTTTCCAACCCAGCCTTTTGTTGTGAGATACTCTACATCTATAACCGATAGAGCAGTTGTAGATTCGCTGGTAGTGGTGGAAGGGGATGTTACATTTGATGACTGGCCCATCGTTGGGGTTGACAAAAACAGACTGTTTATTGGTCCACAAGATGAATGGATTGATGGAATTGATTATCAGTTTTTAGTTTGGAACCCAAAATCCCAACGACGAAGTCTGTACACAACCGAAATTTGGAATACCAGTGAGATGGGCGACTTAGAAATCGCAATTAATTCTGAAGATAGTACTGGCAACTATTTTTATGAATTAGTGAATGAACAAAATGGGCTTACATACACTGGTATGATGGAAAAAATTCTGGTTGTTGATGAGTTGCCCCCCTTAGTCTATCGGCTTACGGTTTTTAAAGATGAGAATGGTAATGGAGTTTGGGATAAGGGAAGTGTTCTACCATACGAGGCACCAGAACCCTTTATCATTAGAAACAGGGTGAATATTCGAACTGGATTTACTGCGCAGGTAATCATCGATTTTTAATACAAAAAAGCCCACTGTAAACCATATAAACAGTGGGCTTTGACTTTACCTCTATGCTTTCCTAGATAAAAGTTTCAGCAGCTATTTTTATTGTTGGATGTAGTACAATTTCGCTTTTGATAGAATTGGATATTAAGCATGCAGCTTCAGATTTTTCCAGTATTCGTAATGCTTTTTCTTCTTTTGAAGCGTCAGTAATCAGCAACTCGGGCAATAACTCGATCTTACTAATCACAAATTTCCCTTCTACCTTTTCCAGCGTACCAACTGCCTTTACACGAAATTCTTCATAATCTAGTTTAGAATATTCTGCAATTGCCAGAAAGGTTGTCATTAAGCAACTACTTACCGATGCCACAAATAGATGCTCTGGTGACCAAATTCCTGGAATACCATTTGGAAATTCTGGTGGGGTAGCGACTTCAATCGTTTGATTTAAATCAAAGGAAGTTAATGTGCCTTTTCTAGTGTCATCCCAATTTAAATCAACGCTATATAAGTGTTTGTTATCCATGTCTAATGAACTATAAAATTTAGTTATGTAATCTTCCTTGTAATCGCATCCAACCGCCGCCGTTATGTACGTTTTCGAATCCGGCATTTTTCATCATTCTTTTTGCGGCTCCACTCCTTGATCCAGAAGCGCAACAAAGGATATAAGTTTCGTTCTTGCTAAGTTTATCAATTTTCTGATGGAGCTGTTGCAATGGAATATTTTTAGATGAATTAATATGCCCGCTTCTATATTCATTAGGGGTTCTAACATCAATAATTTTAGCCCCTTCATTAACTAATTCTTTGAAGTCGACAGCAGGGGCAGAGGTAAACATATCTTTAAGTATTTGAAGCATTAATAATTTCTTTAAAGTTAATTTTAAATAAGCTAGGCACTTCTTTCGAATTCTTCAGTTACAATTGTTACATAAGGGTAATTTTATTTCGACCAAGCAAAATGTGGCCCTCTTTTTCAAGCTGTTTTAGCAAACGGGAAACCACTACTCTTGATGTACCCAATTCATTCGCAATTTCCTCGTGTGTGATTTTTAGAATCTTTAAACCGGTGACTTCCGATTTCCTGTCAATGAACTGCAGAAGGCGTTCATCCATTTTTTTAAATGAAACTTCATTTACCACAGTAAGCAATTCTTCAAATCGTTTTTGATAGACCTTAAAAATGTATTCAATCCATTCCGGGAATTCTTTAACCAACACCGTTGCCTGATCAATAGGAATCAATAACACTTCGCACGGGGTTTCGGCTAGTGCTTTAATAGAATTTTGCTGCTGTTGTATGCCACCAAGAAATGACAAAATGCAGGTTTCACCGGGTTGGATGTAATACAAAAACAATTCCCTGCCTTCCTCATCAATTTGCATCACTTTTATCGTTCCTTTTACAACAATGGGAATCTGGTGGATATATGAATGTTGATTTAGAATGGTTTCGCCAACCGAAAATGTAGTCTTTTCACCATATTTAGTTAACGATTCAATAAATTTATCTTGATGCATTAGTCATACAAATACGAATTGATAATCTATGAAGGTACTAAACTATGAGTAATTAACAGTACGTAACAGCATCCACATCTACATTTTTGTATCTTTGGAAACGCTTCCAATTTTAACACACTATCGATGTCCACAAAAACAAAGTCATCTAATTCTATTACTCAAGAAGAGAAAGAATTGTATTCAAATACACCTTTTAAAACGAAACACAAAGTACGTTTTGTAACGGCTGCCAGTTTATTTGATGGCCATGATGCATCTATTAACATCATGCGGCGGATATTACAAAGTAGTGGGGCCGAGGTTATTCATTTAGGGCATAATCGATCTGTACACGAGATCGTAAATTGTGCAATTCAGGAAGATGTTCAGGGCATTGCTATTAGCTCTTATCAGGGAGGGCATGTTGAATACTTCAAATATATGATCGAATTACTGAGAGAGCATGGAGCAGATCATATAAAAGTATTTGGTGGTGGTGGTGGTGTTATTGTTCCTGATGAAATTGAAGATCTGCATAATTCGGGTGTGACCAGAATCTTTTCTGTTGAAGACGGATCGAAAATGGGACTACAAGGTATGATTAACTTTATGTTAAAAACCTGTGATTTCGATACCCTGGATCATCATAAAATTAACGGTCAGAATATCGCTTCGAGAGACACAATTGCATTAGCAAAGAGTATTACTGCTTTGGAAAATCATAGGGATGATATTCTAAGATATGAAAAAGGTAAACTACTATTGCTCAATGGAAAAGAAGAGTTAGATGAGAATGAAAATAGTATCCCTTTACTTGGTATAACCGGTACAGGGGGAGCGGGTAAAAGTTCACTAACCGATGAGATTGTTCGCCGATTTTTAACTGAATTTGAGGAATTAAATATTGGAATTATTTCAGTGGATCCATCCAGATTAAAAACCGGTGGAGCTTTACTAGGTGATAGAATTCGAATGAATAGTATTGATACGCCTAGAGTATTTATGCGTAGTTTGGCAACAAGAGCATCTAATCGTTCAACCAGCGAGGCACTTGAATCTGTTATTCATCTTTATAAAAAAGCAGGGTTTGATTTAATCATTGTCGAAACGAGTGGCATCGGGCAAAGTGGAACGGAAATCGTTGATTTAACGGATATACCGTTATATGTAATGACCAGTGAATATGGAGCTGCAACTCAGCTTGAAAAGATCAATATGCTGGATCTGGCTGAAATAGTTGTTCTAAATAAATTTGAAAAGAAAGGTTCGTTAGATGCACTTCGTGATGTTAGAAAACAAATGCAAAGAAATGCAGGATTATGGCACGAAGATCCAGCAACTATGCCTGTTTTTCCGACGATTGCAGCACAATTTAATGATGAGGGCGTAAATCGGCTATTTAGCGCCCTGGTTGATAAAATTAATATTAGATATGAGTTAAATTGGGAAAAGCGTTTATACACGAATTCAACGCCATCTGATGAAATTCAAAGTCAGGCTATCATTCCGGGAAAACGTGTACGTTATCTGTCAGAGATATCAGACACGATCCGAGATTATCATGCCTGGGCTAATCAACAAGAGGAAATAGCAACTAAATGGAGTGAGGTTAAGGGAACCTTAGAGCAATTGAAAAGCTGGAAAGGGGACGATAAAGATCAAACCTTAAATCATTTAACAAAGCTAAAGGCTAAATGGGAGGATCAGCTAGATTTATTACCAAAGCGCATCTTAGAGGGTTGGGATGAGCTAGCTGATAAGTATTCGAAAGACGAGTTGGAAGTTAAAGTTCGAAATCGAACTATAAAAAATAAGTTAAATCATATTTCGTTAAGTGGGCTGAAGATTCCCAGGGTTGCAGTTCCAAAAACAAAACATGCCGGCGAGAGAGTGAAATTCGCCTTAAAAGAGAATTTACCAGGGTATTTCCCGTATACCGCGGGAGTTTTTCCATTTAAAAGAGAAGGCGAAGACCCAACCCGGATGTTTGCCGGGGAGGGAACCCCTGAGAGAACAAATAAACGATTTCATTTTGTGAGTGAAGGATTGCCAGCGGCACGACTTTCTACTGCTTTTGACTCCGTAACCTTGTACGGCGAAGACCCTGGATACCGCCCGGATATTTATGGAAAAATCGGTAATTCCGGTGTAAGTATCTGTACACTGGATGATATGAAAAAGCTTTATTCAGGTTTTGAGTTAACTGCTCCAACTACTTCAGTGTCAATGACTATTAATGGTCCGGCACCCATGATTTTGGCTATGTTTATGAACACCGCTATAGACCAGGAAGTGGAGCGCTACCTAATAGCGGAAGGTAAATGGGAAACCGCACTTTCTTTTATAAAAGAGCATTATTCTAACTTAGGATTAAACATCCCTGTTTATGCAGATGGACTACCAGCGGGTAATGGCGGTTTTGGTCTCGGTTTGCTTGGAATTACCGGAGATCAGGTTATCGATAAAGAAACGTATCAGAAAATAAAAGCTAATGCATTAAGTGCAGTTCGCGGTACTGTTCAGGCCGATATTCTGAAAGAAGATCAGGCGCAAAACACCTGTATTTTTTCAACTGAATTTGCTCTTAAAATGATGGGGGATATTCAATCATATTTCACCCAAAATAAAGTTCGAAATTATTACTCAGTTTCAATATCCGGATATCATATTGCTGAGGCGGGAGCTAACCCAATTACCCAAGCGGCTTTTACTTTGGCAAATGGATTTACGTTTGTAGAGTATTACTTAGCTCGCGGCTTAAATGTGGATGATTTCGCACATAACTTATCGTTTTTCTTTAGTAATGGACTAGACCCTGAATATGCCGTGATAGGGCGGGTTGCACGTAGAATTTGGGCTATTGCAATGAAAAATAAGTATACGGCAAATGACCGGTCTCAAAAGCTCAAATATCATATTCAAACCAGTGGGCGATCGCTGCATGCTCAGGAAATTCAGTTTAATGATATTCGCACCACATTGCAGGCACTTCTTGCAATTTATGATAATTGTAACTCATTGCACACCAATGCATACGATGAAGCAATTACCACACCTACTGAGGAGTCTGTCCGCAGAGCATTAGCCATACAGATGATCATAAACCAAGAGCTTGGAACGGCTAAAAATGAAAATATAAATCAAGGTTCATATTTCCTGACAGAGCTCACAGATCTTGTTGAGGAAGCTATTCTAACAGAGTTTGACCGCATCACAGAGAGAGGTGGTGTGTTAGGGGCAATGGAAAGCATGTACCAACGTGGCAAAATTCAAGACGAAAGTCTGTTCTACGAGAGTAAAAAACACACGGGTGAGCTTCCTATTATTGGTGTAAATACCTTCCTTAATGATAGTCCTGAGGAGGAGCAGGGGCCAATTGAGTTGATTAGATCAACTGAAGCAGAAAAGAAGCAGCAAATCAATAATTTAGAAGCATTTTGGAAACGAAATGAATCAGCAACAAGCCAGGCTCTTGAGCAACTAAAATCTGTCGCTCGAAATAATGGCAATATTTTCGAAGAGTTGATGGAAACCGTAAAATTTGCTTCATTAGGACAAATTTCACATGCATTATACGAGGTCGGTGGCCAGTATCGTCGTAATATGTAATTTATCATCAGATGCCCGAAATATTTGATGTAATCGTCCTTGGAGTAGGTTCAATGGGTTCATCTGCTATGTACGAGTGTGCAAAGGCAGGGCTCAATGTTCTAGGTATTGAGCAGTTTGAAGTTACCCATAACATGGGGTCTCATTCCGGGGATACAAGAATAATCCGTAAAGCATATTTTGAACACTCGGATTATGTTCCTATGCTTGAATCGGCTTATAAAGGTTGGCAAGCGATTGAAAACAAGAGTGGAGAAGAACTGGTTTTTAATACAGGTCTCGTTTATCACGGGAATCCCAATCATTCCGTGATAAAAGGAATAATGCAATCCGCAAAAGATTTTAACCTTACTTTGAAAAAAGGTCAGAATTATAGGCATGAAAGTTTCGCACTTCCTGAGTCATTTGTATCAATATATGAAGAAGATACCGGCTTTATACTTCCAGAAAAGGCAATTAAAGCATTTCTCAGCCAATCGATAAATCTGGGTGCAACTATTGTAGAAAACGAAGCCATCAAATCTATAGCACAACAAAGTGAGTTTATAGAATTAATGAGTGATAACACCTCATATAGAACGAAAAAGTTGATAGTGACAAGCGGTGCCTACATTAATAGCATAATACCACAACTGCGCATCAGGTTAGATGTTACACAACAATTGATTTTTTGGATAAAACCAGATAATTCAAAAAGATTTCTACCGTCTCAATTTCCATGTTGGATGATCGCAGATGATTCTTATCCGGGTCTATTTTATGGCTTTCCAATGCTTGATCCAATGCATTACGGTGGAAATGGGCTGTTAAAGATTGCACATCATACGGCAGGTAAACACATTCAGACAGAGGATATTCATTCGTATAATGAATCTTTAGAAATAGAGAAAATGGATTCGTTTCTTGAAGAATATATGCCTGATTTAGCTGGTAAAATTCAAACTACAAGTGCTTGTTTATATACAAATACTATAGATGAACATTTTGTGGTTGATTTTCTTGCTGAATCCAATCAGAATATCATTTTGGCTACCGGATTTAGTGGACATGGGTTTAAGTTTGTACCGGTTATTGGTGAGATATTAAAGGATCTTGTCGTTCATGGCAAAACCACTCATCCCATTGATTTTTTAAGGGCCAATCGATTTAGATAGTTAGTTCAATTTTATTTCCTTCCGGGTCTAAAATAATGCTCTCATAGTATCCATCACCTGTAGTTCTGGGTTCTCTTACAACTTCATAACCATCACTTCGTAATCTTTCAGTAAGACTATCAACAGCATTGCTATCCCCTAAAGCAATAGCCAAGTGAACAAATCCTGTAAATTCTAAATGCAGTTTTCCATGGGCGTCCATTATATCCGGATTGTGCATTAGTTCAAGCCTGCATCCATTACCAAACGATAAAAAATATGAACTGAAATTTGTTCTTTCATTGTGGTAATAGGCTCCTGCAATAGCAGAAAAATAGGTCTCATAAAATGTGCGCATAGAATCTAAATCTTTTACCCACATAGCTACATGCTCAATTTTAATCATATTAGTCGCATAAGTAATTTTAAAAAGATTATACTAATTGAATTTGATACAAATATGAATTTAATGTCATCAATACTAAAAATTGTTAAGTTCTGTTGATATCATGTAAAACGAATTGCCAGGTGTTCAATTGAGTTCTCATCGAAAAAAACATTCATCAGGAATTAAAAACAGCCTCTTTGAAAATGACCCTAATAACGAAGATTTTGACTGGGCTGAAATAGAAGGCAGATATGATGAAGAAGGTCGTGAAAGAAAGTTTGTTGAGGATATTCCTGAAGAAGACGAATCGGTTAGAAAAAGGTCGCTGGTAGTTTTAGTTGTCGCATTATTGCTTTTTTGGATGATAGATTGGAGTCCGGGTGCAATAGTTGAAAACACCCAGCAATTTTTTAGCGGAATATTTGGTAGCGATGAAAATACTGAATTTGTTGCCTCAGAAACTCCAAATATTGAAGCTTCTGAATTTGGCTTTATTCAATATTTAGATGGGATAAGAGCCTTATCTGACGGCGATGAATTCTCTCAAAGTGATATTCAGGCGATGTACCAAAACGACGTTCCCATTGAATTTATTCAAGCATTGGCAGAGTATGATTTTCTAGATGAAGTGAATTATTCTGGAATTATTGCCATGCATGCAAATGGAGTAAATGCCGACTATATCAAAACATTGCATGATTTAGACTTTTTGGATGAAGTGAACTATTCGGGCATTATTGGTTTATATGCAAACGGCGTTAGTACGGATTATTTGGAAACTCTGGATCAACTCGATTATCTGGATGAAGTAAATTATTCAGGTATTATTGGACTTTATGCAAATGGTGTGGACACTGATTACCTGGAAACTCTAGATCGCCTCGATTATCTCGATGAAGTCAATTATTCAGGTATAATTGGATTATATGCTAATGGGGTAAGTACTGATTATTTAGAGGCATTAGATGAGTTAGACTATTTGGATGATATTAGTTATTCAGGAATTATAGGCATGTATGTTAACGGCGTGCCAACAGAGTTTATTAAAGACTTAGCTGATCGCGACCTTCTGGACGACATGAGCTATTCTGAGGTAATTGCGTTGTACATGAATAATTAGGGGACCATTGTCAGATACACGACGTTTACTCATTATTGGTAAAGTATGGCCAGAACCAACTTCTTCCGCCGCGGGTACCCGCATGATGCAACTAATTGAGTTTTTTAATCGGCTCAACTATACCATTACATTTTGCAGTACAGCAAAAAGAAGTGAATACTCAGCCAATCTAGATTCTTTAGAAATTGAGTCAGTCGAAATAGAATTAAATAATTCAAGTTTTGACGAGTTCATTATTAGTTTGAAGCCGGATGTATTTTTGTTTGATCGCTTTATGACGGAAGAACAATTTGGCTGGAGAGTAGCTGAAAATTGTCCCGATTCAGTAAGAATATTAGACTCTGAAGACCTGCATTTTTTACGCTATGCCCGAGAGTATTCGGTTAAACAAAATCAGATTGCACAAAAAGCTTATCTATTTACAGATGTTGCCAAAAGGGAAGTGGCCAGTATTCTACGATGCGATTTAACACTGATCATTTCAGAGTATGAATATCATCTTTTGAAAGAACAATTCGGTATTCCAGCTTCAATATTGCATGAACTTCCTCTCAAGGCTCCACCAAAAACTGATACGGAGATACAGGAATTACCAGATTTTGACGAACGGGAAGGATTTATTAGCATCGGTAATTTTCTGCATAAGCCAAATATTGATTCTGTTCACTATTTGAAATCAACAATTTGGCCAGGAATAAGAAAGCAAATACTGAAAGCCGAACTTCATATTTATGGAGCATATCCACCAGCATCAATCCTTCAGTTGCATAGCGATAAGGATGGTTTTTTTATACACGGAAGAGTTGAAAATGCTATAAATGAACTTAAGAACCGGAAAGTATTACTAGCACCTCTTAGATTTGGAGCGGGACAAAAAGGTAAGTTGCTGGATGCAATGCTTGCAGGAACTCCTTCGATAACATCATCAATAGGAGCTGAGGGAATGGTTGAAGATCATCATAATTGGCCCGGTTTGATTGAAGATTCGGACGAAGAATTTGTACAAAAAGCCTGTACCCTTTATTTAAATCAGAATGACTGGAAATCAGCTCAGCGTAAAATTCCAAAACTGATTAATAAGAGATTTTCATCCGAAGAGCCTTGGAATCTACTGGAAGAAAACTTGAATAAACTCCATGGAAACCTAAGTAATCATCGGAATGAACATTTCATCGGCCAAATTCTATTGCACCATCAACATGCTTCTACCAAATTCATGAGCAAATGGATCGAAGAAAAAAACAAATCATAAAGCACTTCCTATGAAATATATATTACCAATGATCACTGCGTTATTAAGTTTCTCAATGAGTTTTGCTCAACCTTTCGAATATCAAAAGCATGATAATGTGCTGTTTGCCTCACCTGAGGGTTTCAATCTAACCATGGATATTTATGTACCTCAAACCGGAAAAGAATCTTATCCGGTATTGGTTATTTGGCACGGTGGTGGTTGGCTCATTAATAATGAAACGATCATGGATGAGATGTCTGCTTACGTGGCATCAGAAGGTGAATACGTCGTTTGTAATGTGAATTATCGATTGCTCGGCGATCAGAATAATACGGTCGAATTTAATGAGATAGTGGAAGATGTATTTGGTAGCCTACTATGGGTAAAATATAATATCAGTGAGTATGGTGGAGATCCAAATAGAATAGGAATAACCGGGGATAGTGCCGGTGGGCATTTAACTTCGATGGTGTTAACACACGGACGAATGTTGGAATCGGATGGATTTGCCGGAGATTCTTTCGGGTTTCTTCCTAGCTGGATGCCTGAAGGTAAATCACCCGAAGAAATTGCAGCAGAAGATGGTTTACAAGTTCAAGCAGCAGTTGTTAGTTATGGAGCTTTCAATATGGAGGCTAGGGCATTAGGTGGATTTGAAACGGCAGCTAATGGATTTTGGAGTTGGGGTGGAGCATCGCCAAGGGGGATTTTTGGAGATGATTTTAATGCCATCGATCATCCTGAGCGATACAAAGCAGTTTCACCGTATCATCATATACCAACTGCTGATGAATATAAATTACCGCCACAATTTCACCATGTGGGAGATCTTGATCAGACTACACCCGAAGCTGTAATTCGCGAATATGTTGAGAAAATAAAATTAGCTGGTCAACCTGTGGAAATGAAGGTATTTGAAGGATTTACCCATGCCTATCTAGATAGTGGATGTAACGAATTTCTTAATAGCTGTTTTGATACTCATGCAATACCTGCTCTTAAAACCATACTTCCATTTCTTGATAAACATCTTAAATAAGCACCTACTCTACTTTTTTACAACTCATTTTCCAGGTTGGATATATAAATGATTCATCGGGTGAAACCCACTCACCTAGCCAATCAAAAGAAGATTCGGTCATGTTTAGAAAGCTAATTTTATAAAAACCATCCATACCATTGGGTGCAGTTTGTTCCCGATACAGGGTAATGGTAGTCTCATCAGTTTTGCCACCTTTCCAGGAGGGTAGCACAGCAACTGGTGCATTACTACTGTAGTAGTGCACATACCATGCAGAGCTGTCAGGATTAAACTGGCGAATACTCCCTGCGCTAAATCTGCCTTCCTGAAGGGTTTCATCCTGAACACCCATGCCATTCATTACGTATTTCCATTTCCAGATTAAGGTAGCAGGCTCGTTCCAGGTACCATCATTATTTCTACTTTCAGATGCACATTCCGAAATTCCGATCAGAGGATCGAAATCCGCTACCTCTTCAGGTGCATCAGGATTTAATCTCCCAAATGGATATTCATCAGACGGTTCAAAGTCGAATTGAGCATGTAGAAGGGCAGGTATAAATAGGAAACAAAGAACGGTAACTGTTTTTTTCATCATCATTGCTTTTTTATTAAGTCAACTAAATAACGTTGAAATAATGATGAAAATCATAATTTTGGGATGAATGGCTTGAAATAAAAAAGGCTCCCGAAGGAGCCTTAAAAATTTCTTTTGTAGTATAGATCACATCGAAGCTGCAACCATACCTTGTATTCTTTGCGATTCAGTTGCTTCAGCACTATTTGGAAATTCAATTTCTATGCGTTTAGCAGTTTCCTGCGCAGCATCCAAATCTCCTAATTCGTAATAAATTTCAGCTGCCTTTAACAAATTATACGGGGATGTAAATTCATTTTCATCCCATTCAGCTGCTTCAACGTAAGTGTCGGCTGCTCTCTCCAGACTACCATTTTCTTTTAGGATACTTGCATAAAAACTAACTGCACCAACACCCAAAATACCGCTCGGAGCGTTATACATCTCAAAGTAAGTGAGTGCATCTTCAATATTACCAAGTTTAAAGCTAGAAACAGCAGCATAATAATTGGCTAAATTACCTGCTTCGGTTGCAGAAAACTCATTTGCGATAGCCAAAAATCCATAGGTAAGCTCAAAATCATCCCCATTTAGTGCACGATTAAAATCACCTTGTGAGTAATACCCTTCTGCGATGGCTAATAACTCTTGGGCTTGTCCTTCTTGAGAAGCTGAATAATATTGATAACCGATTAATGACCCTACAACAACTACTACACCTATAAGTACAGCTAATATAACTGTGCGATTTTCATTAAAAAAAGTGGTTGCTTTTGCAACGTTTTCTAATAACGGATCGGTTTGTAATTCTTCCTTTGAAAGGTGTTTAGACATGATGTAATAGCGTTTTCGTGATTAATATACAGACTTTAAAAATAAGGCTGTTTTTGCGTTATACAAAACCTAAAGTGAACTAAGTTTACCGTTTTTTATTTCTAAAATATGATCGGATCGCTTAGCAATATCCTCTTCATGGGTAATTAATAATACAGAAGTATCGTAAGCATCTTTTAGTTCGAAAAGTAAATCGAGTATTATTTCGGTATTTTTATCATCAAGATTACCTGTTGGTTCGTCGGCTAGGATAAGTCCGGGGTTATTCATTACAGCCCGTGCCATAGATACCCGTTGTTGTTCCCCTCCCGAAAGCTGCGTTGGACGGTGCGTACTCCTATTTGCCACTCCAAATCTTTCTAGCAAATCGAGCGCTCGATCATTTGCTTCTTCCATACCTGAGCCAGCTATTAAAGCAGGCATACTTACATTTTCAAGAGCGGTAAATTCCGGAAGTAAATGATGAAATTGAAAAACAAAGCCAATATTTTTATTCCTGAATTCCGCAAGTTCTTCATTTTTCATAGCAGAAAGCGCAGTATTACGCCAGCTTACACTACCTGAATCTGGAGTATCAAGTCCACCAAGAATATGTAATAACGTACTTTTTCCGCTACCGCTGCTTCCAACTATACTTGTGATTTTTTTTGGCATCACATCAAGAGACACATCATCTAAAACAACTAAGGGGAGCGTCGATTGTTCCGTTTGATAGGTTTTTCGAACATTACTGGCTGTTAGAATAGGAGAGGCATTCATCAGCTCAGCATAGAATTTTCAAATTCAGGATAGATAATCGATTCTATATGAATACATTTTCCTGATTCGGTATCAACTTTTAGTAATGCACCACAAATATGATTATCTCCTGATGCAGCCTTGTATTTTTGATGAACGCCCGTCATAAATCTTTTGATGGCTACTTTTTTGTCCATCCCCAGCGATGAATTAAATGAACCTGTCATACCTGCATCCGTTAAGTACCCAAGTCCGTTTGGAAATATTCTTGCATCACCTGTAGGAATGTGAGTATGTGTTCCCACTAATGCGGATGCACGCCCATCTATGTGCCAGGCAAGAGCTATTTTTTCGGCAGTTGCTTCAGCGTGGAAATCTACAAATATGATATTTGTTTGCTCACTCATTTTACTGATTGCCCAATCCGTTGCAGAAAAGGGATCATCGATTGCCTTCATGAATGTGCGACCCTGAACATTAAGGACGCCAATCTTAAATTTAGTACCAGGTACTTCATACACCCCAAATCCAACACCAGCATTTCCTTTTGGGTAATTAAGAGGGCGGAGGATGGTATTATTTTCCCGCATGTATTGGAATACCTTCCATTTATCAAAAGAATGATCACCGCCAGTAATCACATGTACACCAAGGGTATGAAGATTTTTTATTATTTCTTCATTGATTCCATGACCTTCATGCGAATTTTCACCATTCGCTATTACAAAATCTGCTTTATGCTTTTTAATAAGGCTGGGTAAAGCCATCTGTGTAATGGCGAGACCGGCGTCACCTACAATATCACCAATGAATAGAATGTTTAATGTGTCGGCCAATTTATTCTTTTCGATATAAAACTCGTGTTAACTTTTTATTTCTTCAATTAATCGTTCAAGACTGGTATTTACACGGTCCATCATCAATTCTTCGTTTTTCTCTGCATCTGATGTAAGTGCACGTGCTTCAAATAATTCTTCTGCAATACTTAGTGCGGCTAACACCATAACGGTAGATTCTGGCTGCTTTACCAATTGATTTCTGTACGTCTGGAAGCGTTCATCCACAAAATTGCAAATTCTTACCATATTCTCCTCTTCGTGATCTTCCACTTTGAGAGGGTAGTGCTTGCCAAGAATAGAAACTTTTATGGATTTCATACTTGATCGTTTAAGTGGTTATCAATTTTAGAAATCAAGCCCTGCACCTGTTGGCGCATAGCTAAACGTTCCGACTCGGTAATTGCCGAAAAAATATCGGTTTGTTTACCACGCAGGTCTTCCAACTTGTTAACCAACTTGGCATTTTCTTTTTTAAGATCCTTGATCTGCTGTTTCAGGGAAAGTACTTCCTCGTCTATTTCAGAGAGCAGTGCTTTAAATTTTAACGATTGTTGAGACAGCTGATTCATACAATTAACCTCGAAGTTTGGCGCCGAATTGTTTTTCCAACGTTTTAACTATACGGTTAATAATAGGTTCTACTTCTTTGATATTCAAGGTCTTGTTCGGATCAATGAAATTTAATCTAAAGGCGATACTTTTTTTGTCACTACCGATAGATTCACCCTCAAAAACATCAAAAATATCAAGGTTTTGTAGGGTTTTGCCTGCATTGGATCGAATGGCTGTCATTAATTTTCCTGCAGAAACTTGCTGATCGATGATTACTGCAAAATCGAATTCGAAAGGAGGATACTTTGGAATTGGTGAGAATCCTTTTTCTTTAACTTTTGATAAAGCAATTGCAATCGCGTTGATAGAAAATTCGGCGACGAATACGGGAAGTTCAATTCCATACACTTTTAATAGTTTTGTATCAACCGCTTTAATTCTACCTAATTCCTTTTTGGCACATGTGATGACTAATTCGCCTTCATTTTCCTTTGCCTGATATGATCCATTCAAACCTAATTTTGTCAGTAAACCTGCAACCTCTTGCTTCAAATCAAATACCGAGTAATGTTCAGGTTTACCAGTCCAATGCTCTTTCGTTTTAAATCCAGCTAAACCAAATAATACGTGTGTTTGCTCATTGATTCCTTCATGATATGAGGTTTCTCCGGCTTTGAACACATTTCCACATTCGAAGAATCGAATATTTGTTGCCTGCCGATTGAAGTTATATGCTGCAGCCTTTAGGAAACCATGAAGCAAAGAAGGACGCAGTGTGGTCATGTCTGCAGTCAACGGATTTAAAGTTCCAATCATCGAATCCAGACTTCCGAAATGCTCAGCTTCTTGTTCCGAAATTAAAGAATTGGTATAAATCTCGCGGAAACCTAACTCAACACCGGTTTTTCTGACATTTTCCATCAAGATTTCCCACTCTGAAAATTTCTCAGTGGAAACGAAAATTCCATGACTGGGAGCATCAATTTTGTTGTAATCGTATAAACGACCCACTTCTTCAATTAAATCGACTTCGCGTTCTAGATCCGGTCGGAATGTTGGGATTTTGAAAGTAACGGTTTCTATTTTTTTATCTACAACTTCAAGTTCCAGACCGTCAACAATAGTAACAGCTTCATCAATGCTTAGATCAGTACCTAGTAATCTATTTAAATAGCTTTTTCGAAGAGTTAGTTCTTTTCCTTGGGTAACGGTAGGATGGATGTCTAGCAATTCATCACTTAAGGTACCGCCGGCAACATCTTGTATTAATTTAGCAGCACGTTCAACAGCATATGCCTGTATATTTGGATCAACACCCCGCTCAAATCTGTATGAAGCATCTGTTTGCAGCGTTTGTGCTTTTGCAGTTTTGCGAACTGTACTGGGATCGAAATATGCGCCTTCTAAGAATATATTCGTTGTCTTGTCGCTTACCTCGCTATATAAGCCACCCATAACACCTGCAATGCCAACCGGGCCATTACCGTCACAAATGAACAATGTACCAGGAGCACATTTTCTTTTAGTATGATCGAGAGTTTCAAATTCAACGTCGCGGTCAAAGTCCTTTACAATGATTTTCTTACCATTTATTTCATCGTAATCATACGCATGTAAAGGTTGACCAAGCTCAAACATGACATAATTAGTCACATCAACCACATTATTTATTGGACGTGATCCGATGGCCTCTAGTTTATCCTTTAGCCACTTTGGTGATTCTTTAATCTCCACGTCTTTTATCATCTTACCCACAAAACGATGACATTTTTCTGCATTTTCGATGGTTAAAGAAATGTCATCACATTCGGTAACTTTCTTAGAAATAGTTACTGCTGGTTTCTTTAGAGGAATATTTAGTGCAGCAGACAAGTCGCGAGCTACCCCTAAATGCCCAGTTGCATCAGGTCGGTTAGGTGTGATGGCGATATCAATTATTGTATCGGTATAAAGATCAAAAAGGTCTGAAACCGGAGTTCCTACTTTTAGAGATTCGTCTAACACCATAATTCCATCATGATCTGAACCAAGTCCAAGTTCGTCCTCGGCGCAAATCATTCCGTTAGATTCCTCTCCCCGAAGTTTTGCTTTTCGAAGTTTCAAGTAACTGCCATCGTCTAATTTGATTGGAAGAGTCGATCCAACAGTAGCAACCGGAACTTTCTGACCTGTGGCAACATTAGGTGCGCCACAAACGATTTGAACCGTTTCATTACCTAGATCTACCTGACAAACTGTTAAACGATCAGCATTTGGGTGCTGATTAGTTTCTAACACTTCACCTACTATTACACCTTCTAATTTGCTGCCAAATTCGAAGGTTTCTTCTTCCTCAAGACCAATTAAGGTTAGTTTTTCAGCTGTATTGTAAGGATCTAGAGGGAGATCGATAAATTCTTTAAGCCAATTGTAGGATAACTTCATTATTTCTGATGCGGCTTTTTAATTAAACTGTTCGAGGAAACGAATATCATTTTCGTAGAAAGTGCGGATGTCGTCGATTCCATACTTGAGAATACAAATACGTTCTACGCCCATACCCCATGCAAAACCCGTGTATTTCTCTGGATCAACACCTGCTGCTTTAAATACGTTAGGGTCAACCATTCCAGAACCTAGTATTTCTAGCCACTTTCCATCTTTTTCACTTCCCCACCAAATATCCATTTCCAAACTGGGTTCTGTAAATGGGAAGAATCCTGGTCTTAATCGGTATTTAACGTCACTTCCATACATTAACTTTACAAAAGTGATGAGCGACTCTTTTAAATCTGCCACACTCACATTTTCATCCACATAGAGTGCTTCAACTTGATGGAATAAGAAATATGATTTTGGTGATACCGCCTCATTTCTATAAACCCGCCCCGGCATAATTGATCTTATCGGGGGTTTTGTGTTCTCCATCAATCTAATCTGAACAGGGGAGGTATGCGTTCTTAAAACCAGATCCATAATATTCGGATCGTCGCTTTTTCGAACAAAAAAAGTATCCTGTTCGTCACGTGCCGGATGATTTGGTGGAAAATTTAGTGCCGTGAAGTTGTGAAAATCATCTTCCACTTCAGGTCCATCCGCAATGGTAAAACCCAGACGATAAAAGATATTCTTCATTTCGTCTAGTGTTTGTGTTAAGGGATGCAGAGAGCCAATTACAGGTTCGGGTGCGGTAAGTGTAATGTCGTCTATTGCACTTTTTTGAACACCCACTCCGGCTTCAAAGCCTGCTTTAAGCTCATCAAATTTCTTTTGAGCAAGCTGTTTGGCTTCATTCATTAATTTCCCAACAGCACCACGTTCTTCTTTTGGTACAGAACCAAGGTTTTTGAACATGGATTGAACTTTTCCATTTCTGGATAGAAATTCCAAACGAAAAGCTTCAAGTTCGTCTTTTGATGATACTGTATAAGTATCGATGGATTTTGTAAGATCTTTTATCTGATCAATCATAAGTGAGTTTAATAAGTCTGATCGAGAGTCCCGAAAATAAAAAAACCGGTAAACCTATTAATATAAGATTTACCGGCTTTGTCATAAAAATAGCAAGTTTCGCTTATGCGTGAGCTTCCTTTACGATGGCAGCAAACGTTTCCGGATCGTGAATTGCAATATCAGCCAAAACCTTTCGGTTAATTTCCATGTTCTTATTAGACATGGCGCTGATTAAACGAGAGTATGTACTTCCATTTAATCGAGCTGCGGCATTAATTCTTACAATCCATAATCTACGGAATACACGCTTACGATTTTTTCTATCACGGTATTGGTACTGAAGACCTTTTTCAACCGCATTTTTCGCAATCGTGTAAACATTCTTACGCTTGCCCCAGTAACCTTTCGCTTGATTCAGAATCTTCTTGCGACGGCGACGGGAAGCCACTAAGTTTAATGAACGTGGCATTTTGTCAAGATTTAAGGGTTATAATTTGTTAGATCATCTCTTTTACTCTTGCTTCGTCGGCTTTCGCCACAAGAGTAGTGCGACCTAAATTTCTTTTAGTTTTGCTGCTTTTCTTTGTTAGAATATGCTTTTTGAATGCTTTTTTACGCTTTACTTTACCGCTTCCGGTAATTTTAAAACGCTTTTTAGCACCACTATTTGATTTCATTTTAGGCATTGGAAATCCACTTGCTTTGTGAAAATTTACAGACTTACAAAATACGCATAAATACGCATCTTAAGCAATGCCTAAATCACTTTAGAGGTGATAACATCATGATCATTCGGCGGCCTTCGAGATTTGGCTTTGATTCAATTTTAGCAACATCTTCAAGTGCCTTAGCTAACTTAAGTAAAACAAGTTCACCTTTTTCGGTGTATAACATGTCTCTGCCTCGAAATTGAACGGAAGCTTTAACCTTATCTCCACCTGACAAAAATTCACGCGCGTGGCGTGTTTTAAACTCTAAGTCATGGTCATCAGTATTTGGCCGAAAACGCAACTCCTTAACCGTCACAGTATGTTGTTTTTTCTTGGCTTCTTTTTCTTTTTTCTTCTTTTCATACTGATATTTGCCAAAATCAATGATTTTGCAAACAGGTGGGCGAGCTTCCGGTGCTATCTCCACTAAATCCAGATTGAATTGTTCCGCTATTTGAAGCGCTCGGTCGGAAGTAGTTATTTCGTGTGAGTTATCTGGTTTAATAACTCGTACTTGCGGTGCGTTTATCTCCTCGTTTAATCGTGGTCGGTCTTCTTTTACCGGTGCACGAAAGTTTCTTCTTGCGATAGTTATCCTCGTAGTTTAATTAGTCTTCAGGTAGTGATTTCTCACTAATTTCAGTGTTTATACGGTTAAGAAAATCAGAAAAATTGAAAGTTCCAATATCTCCTTTACGATGTTTTCTAACAGAAACCGTGCCATTTTCCATTTCTTTGGCTCCAATTATCAACATATATGGAATTTTGGCAGTTTCTGCATCTCGAATTTTCCCACCTATTTGTTCGCTGCGGTCATCTACCGTTAGGCGAATTCCTTGCTCTTTGAAAGTTTGAGCATATTCATGTGCTTTTTCATTTTGAGAATCACTTATAGGAAGTATTCTCATTTGTTCAGCTGAGAGCCAAAGAGGAAAGTTGCCAGCAAAATGCTCTATTAAGATACTTGTGAATCGTTCCATGCTGCCAAATGGTGCACGGTGGATGATCACAGGGCGATGTTTCTCATTGTCTGAACCAGTGTAGGTTAAGTCGAACCTTTCCGGCATTACGTAATCTACCTGAACAGTTCCAAGCTGCCATTTTCTACCAATAGCATCGCGAATAATAAAATCAATTTTAGGACCATAGAAACTAGCTTCGCCAGGAGCAACGAAGTATTCAAGTTCCATTTCATCTGCTACTTCTTGTATTTCTTTCTGAGCTCGTTCCCAATATTCCGAACTTCCGCCATATTTTTCATCATTCTCATCGCGGAAAGAAAGTCGAATATCAACCGGCATACCAAATGTTGTAAATACAAGTTGAGTAAGTTCTATGGTATTTTTGATCTCGTCTTTAAGTTGATCATGCATGCAATAAATGTGCGCGTCATCTTGAGTAAATCCACGAACTCTGGATAAGCCACTCAATTCACCGGATTGTTCATATCTGTACACCGAACCAAACTCAGCCAATCTTAATGGTAAGTCACGATAGGAGCGACGTTCAGATGAGAAAATTCTATGATGATGAGGACAATTCATAGGTTTGAGCATATACTCTTCATCGTCAACCTGAATTGGGTCGTACTGAGAATCCTGATAATAGGGGTAATGCCCTGAGGTTTTATAAAGCTCAAGGCTCCCGATATGAGGCGTAATTACTTCTTTGTAGCCCCGTTTAATTTGTTCATCCCGAAGAAAGGCCTCTAAAGTTCTGCGTAGTGTGGTTCCATTTGGTAACCAAATGGGTAGACCACTGCCCACCATGGAGTCTATCATGTAGATTCCTAACTCTTTGCCTAATTTGCGATGATCTCTTCGTTTTGCTTCTTCGATGCGGTGTAAATGCTCATCAAGCATCTTCTGCTTGGGAAAAGATACCCCGTAAATCCGAGTTAATTGTTTCGAGTTTACATCACCTCTCCAGTAAGCACCGGCAAGATTAGTAAGCTTTACAGCTTTAACAATTCCTGTGGAAGGAATATGCGGTCCGCGACAGAGATCGGTAAAATTTCCCTGCGAATAAAATGTAATGGTACCATCTTCAAGGCCATCTATGAGATCAACCTTATACTCATTGCCTTTGTCTTTATAAAAAGATAGGGCCTCATCTTTGGTGACTTCCTTTCTTTCAAAGGAAGACTTAGTTCGAGCCAGCTCAATAAATTTCTTTTCAATAGCTGTTAAATCTTCCTGTCCAATTTGCTCATCACCGAAATCAATGTCGTAATAAAATCCGGTTTCAATAGGAGGGCCAATTCCAAATTTGGCATCTGGATAAAGCTCCTGAACAGCTTCAGCTAATAAGTGTGCTGATGAATGCCAGAACGTGTACTTGCCATCGTCAGAATCCCAAGTGTTTATGGTAATTTCTGCATCTTCGCTCATCGGGCGGTCTAAATCCCAAATTTCTCCATTCACAGTAATACTAAGTGCAACCCGGGCGAGACCACTAGAAATTGATGCGGCAATTTCCATGCCTGTGGTACCTTTCTTAAACGACCGTTCGGAGCCGTCTGGTAAAGTAATTTTAAAGGAATCTGATGACATGTAAGAATTAAGTCTATCTTTTGTTTACAAGGCTTGGAAGATAGAAAAATTGAAGTTCAGGAACATTGGCTTTAATAAGGATTATTTTAAAGAAACAGCTTGCATTTAGAAGTAAAGAGAGTGCATATTCGACCCCGCAATTGAAAGTTCAATAAGTAACAATGACAGACGTTGATGGAGGCTTTTTTGAATCGCAATGCATGTTTATTTGCGATCAGATTACACTCAAAATACTTGATGTAAATGAGTCTACAGAGCGATTCCTGGGTTTTTCGAAAAGTGAACTGCTTTTAAAATCATTGTACGATATTGTACATGAAGCTTCCGAAGAAGAACAAGAAATTATCAAAGCAGATTTTCATTCATCAACCTTTGATAAGGTCTGGAGTATATATTCAGCTGATGGCAATAAAAAATTAGTTCAATTTTCATCGCACATAATTACCTATAAAGGCAGACCATCAAAACTTTTAGTAGCACATGATCTGACCCCAATTACAGATAAAACTATTGATCTGCTCATAAGTTCACCGGTTGGTTTTCAGGGATTCCCGCTAGCTGAAATAGAATGGAAGCGGTCTGGAGAGATTTTGCGTTGGTCGGATAAAGCCACCGAAATGTTCGGTTGGTCTGAAGAAGAAGTGTTACAAGATCATACTGTGTTGTCTGAGTTCGTATATCACGAAGATTTTGACCTCGTTTTTGGAAGCCTTGAGCAAATTTATCGCCAAAAAGAAGAAACCATTTCTATCATAAATAGAAACGTGACTAAGAATGGTAATGTGGTGTACAGTGAATGGTATAATTCCATTTTATATGATGCTCAAGGCGAAGTTCTATCCATATATTCGCTTGTGGCCAATGTTACAGACCGGGTTATAGCGTTTAAAGATTCTGAAAAAAGCATGCAAAGTTATCGGGATTTGTTTGACTCGATGACTGATGCTATTTACTTGTTGGATGAAAACAACAAAATTTTGATAGCCAATAAAGGGTTTAAGACAACCTATGGATATCGATTGAGGGATGTGGTTAATCAAGATCAGAATATACTAAGAGCACCCGGTAAATTTGATAGCGAAATGATGGCTGAGGTTCGATCAAATGCTGAACATCAAAAAGCACAGGAATTTGAAGTTTGGTCGAAGAAAGCTAATGGTGAAGTATTTTTAACCGAGATGTTGGTTAATAAAGGGAGTTATTTCGGTAAGGATGTGCTCATTATCATAGAACGTGATATTTCTGATCGTAAATTCGCTGAAACAGAATTATTGAGGAGAGAGAAGTTTTTTAGCGAGCTTTTTAACACATCTCCTTTAGCCATTACTTTTTTAAATGCCCATAATGAAGTAGAGTTGGTAAATAAAGGATTTGAAAATCTATTCGGATATAAACTTGAAGAAGTAAAAGGTCTGGAAATAGACAAAATTATTGTACCCGAAGATGGAACTGATGAAGCAATCCGTCTTACCAATTCACCCATTGCCGAGAAGAAACAATTAGTACGAAAAGCAAAAGATGGCAAATTACTTGAAGTGATCGTGTATTCGGTACCTGTAATTATTGATGGTAATTTAGAGGCGAAATTTGGCTTATATGTGGATGTCACTGAGCGTCAGCGTGCAGAAGAAACAATGCTCCAGTCATTAAAAGAGAAAGAGTTACTACTGGCCGAAGTACATCACCGGGTAAAAAATAATCTAGCCGTAATTACAGGTTTGCTCGAGCTCCAATCTTATTCAACAGAAAACGCAAATGCACAAAGAGTGTTGAAGGATAGTCAGCTTCGGGTACATTCCATAGCATTGGTGCATGAAAAGCTATATAAAAATGAGAATCTGTCGGATATTGATGTTCAGCCCTATGTAAAAGAGTTAATTCAAGGATTGCAAAAATCATTCAAAACCATTGATGTACAGGTAACCTTTGAATATGAAATTGACCCTATAAAATTGATCATAACACAAGCAATTCCTTGTGGGCTACTTATCAACGAAATTGTCACGAATGCCTACAAACATGCTTTTGAAGGCAGAGACTCTGGCACAATAAAAATTGGATTTACTAAAGAAAAGGAAGTTCTAACTCTTTCAGTAAAAGATGACGGTGTTGGTATCAACAATATGGATTACACCAGAAAAGGCACTTCTTTAGGCATGAAATTGATTCGAACCATTTCCAAACAATTGAAAGCTGAAACAGAAATTAGAAGCAGTGAAGGGGCGGAATTTATCTTCCGATTCGAAAAAGCTTATATCTAAAAAGTGCGTTCTGGCAGATTCGAACTGCCGACCTCCACGATGTCAACGTGGCGCTCTAACCAACTGAGCTAAGAACGCATCAATCAAATATACAACAATCGATATGTAACAGGGAACTCTCAAATGAATATTGATTAAATGATTATTGAATGTTGAATATTGTTTATCTTTGCAGCCAATTTTTAGTTCCGACGCATGATTAATCGCAGACTCGTACGCGAGACCGTTCTTCAAAGTATTTACGCATATCAACAAAGTGGCGACACCGTTCAACATGTTGCCGATACAATCCTAAAAGAAGCCCTAGGAACGGAAAAAGAAGCCAGAAGGTTTGGAGAACGATTGTTTTTTTTAACATTAGAGAATAGATCATCTTTAGATGAAATCATTACTAAACACATAAAAAACTGGGAAATTGGTCGGCTTGCATTAGTTGATCGCATAGTTCTTCAAATGGCGTTATGCGAACTATTGCATTTTGACGATATCCCAACAAAAGTGTCTATGAATGAGGCTATTGAACTGGTAAAAAAATTCTCAACTGCTAAGTCTGGTCGGTTTGTAAACGGAATATTGGATGCAGCTTTAGAAGAGTTAAACAGTCAGGAAAAAATAAATAAATCAGGAAGAGGATTAATAGACAGATCTGGTACTAAATGACACAAAAAACTGAAGGCTACATTGCAATTGGTGATATTCATGGATGCGTTGAAACTTTAAAAACTCTTCTACAGCGTTTAGATGACGATTATGGTGCTTCCCGAGAATATGTTTTTTTAGGTGATTATGTGGATAGAGGCCCATCATCGAAAGAAGTAATAGACACACTTATCGAATTCTCGCAAGATCATACCTGTCATTTTATTCGTGGCAACCATGATCAAATGTTTCTAACCTATTATCAGGATAATACCTATTACGAATATTTGAATCATGGTGGGGCATATACATTAGAATCATACTATGCCTCTTGTCCGGATCAAAAAGTGCCTTACAAGCACTTAAAATTCTTAATAACTACCAAGCTTTTTCATGAAGCAGAACACTGGGTATTTGTTCATGGTGGATTACCTCCGAATATGACGGTTGCGGAAGCTTTAGCAGACGAAGACGTGTACAACAGTTTTCTTTGGACAAGAGATCATTTAGAAAGTGAAGATAATGAATGGGAAAAAACCGTAGTTTTTGGACACACTCCGGTAAGGCAACCCATCGAAAAAGACAATATGATTGGCATAGATACGGGATGTGTTTATGAACAATTCGGAAAATTGACGGCTGTAATTTTGCCGGAAAAAGAATTTGTTCAACAAAAAAGAATCGATTTTTAAAACAATTTATACCAACAGTTAATGAGTTTAAGATGTGGCATTGTTGGCTTACCAAATGTAGGTAAATCAACATTATTTAATGCGTTAAGTAACGCGGGTGCAGAATCAGCTAATTTTCCCTTTTGTACTATTGATCCTAATGTAGGGCTGGTACCATTACCGGATGAACGACTCACCAATTTGGGCGAGTGGGTGCAGGCGGCGAGTGTAATTCCCACCAGCATTGAATTTGTTGATATCGCTGGATTAGTTAAGGGCGCAGCAGAAGGAAAGGGGAAAGGAAATGCGTTTTTATCTCACATTCGTGAGGTTGATCTTATCATACATGTAGTTCGTTGTTTTGAAGATGATGATATTATTCATGTAGAAGGTGATGTTGATCCGGAACGTGACATCGCCATTATTGAATCAGAATTGATTCTTAAAGATCTAGAAAGCGTAGAAAAAAGAGTCGAAAATTTAAAAAAACAGGCCAAGAGTGGTGATAAAGCATTCAAAGCTCAGCTTGAGATAGTCGACCGTTTAAGAGCTCATCTTGAGGATGGTCACACTGCCAGAACATTTGATGCTTCAGAAGATCAGAAAATAGCCTATCGCGACTTGTTTTTGTTATCAGCCAAACCAGTTTTATACGCTTGTAATGTAGGTGAAAGCGATTTAGAGAGTGGCAATAATCTTGTTGAAACGGTTAAAAAAGTAGCGGCCACATTTAATGATGAAGTTGTGATGTTCTGCGCAAAAATAGAAGCAGAAATCGCCGAGCTTGATGAAGACGAAAAAGAGATGTTCTTAGAAGAATTAGGCGTTTCTAGTGCAGGACTTGACCGCTTAATTCACGCAGCTTACTCAGAACTTGGCTTGATTACTTATTTTACTGCAGGTCCCAAAGAAGCACGCGCCTGGACAATCAAAAAAGGAACTAAAGCGCCTCAGGCTGCGGGTGTAATTCATACAGACTTTGAACGGGGATTTATCCGTGCTGAGACTATTGCATATGACGATTACGCAGAATTAAAAAGCGAAAAAGCTGCTAAAGAAGCTGGTAAAATGCGCCAGGAAGGAAAAGAGTACATCGTAGCCGATGGTGATGTAATGCTTTTCAGGTTTAATGTTTAGGTTTCTTTTTTCAACTTATGCTTATTGAAATAAAGGAATCCAGCCCAAACTAAACTCAAGCCACCAAATATTCCAATAAAGGTAAAAATAGCTGGTCCAGGATCGCTAACTGTAGAAATTGATCCCGAATAAGCAGCAATGATTGCATAAGGAAGGGTGCCAATCGAATAAAATAAAAGATATTTCCAGTATGGCATTTTTGTTACTCCGGCGAGGCAGGAAGTAACTTCAGGGAGCATGGGGGCCGCTCTACAAAGCATCAAACTAAATGGACCGAATAAATTAAATAACCGGGTCATCTCTTCGATTTGTTGCTGATCTTTACTTACGAATTTGAGCAATTTTTCGCCATGGAATCGGCTTATTACATACCCCATAGTTCCAGCTCCAAGCATACCAATACTCGAATAAAATACGCCAAGTTCAACCCCAAGAAAGAAACCGGAAAGAATGGTAAGAGAAAGTGTAGGAATAGCAATAAATAAGTCGATGAGCATTAACAGCACAATAATAGTGCCTACAATCCATGGTGAAAGCTCCATTGCTGCTTCCAGCCAAAGCTTGATATCATCGGTACCTAAAACACCTAAGAGTTTAAATACTATTAATGTAAAAGTGAAAAATGCTCCTAAAAGAAGCACAAATTTGATTAAGGCCTTCATAAAATATTGTGATCGCCAGTAAAACCCGTATCCATTTTGATACGTTCCTAAGTTAAAGAGCCACAGCTAAATATGCTTTGGTGCAAGTGTATTCTAATCGAATTCTTTGGTATAGTTAATTGAGATTCAATAAAACAGTTTCTGATGTGGTAGATCCAAACAAACTACTCCTACATTATGCTGCATCTGTTCTATCTGAGATAGATGATTTGAGTTGTATCTGATGGAACATTAAAAGGATTTATCCGATCGTAAACTACCCATGAATCTCTAAATCGGCGCTTTAAGAGATTGGAGAATTCAATCGCTTTATTCCGATCGTGGAAATCGCCCACATGTACCCGATAATTCGGAGCTCTAAATTCAGTGTAAGTTTCCGCTTGGTAACCTTCAATTCGTTCAGCCGACCAAGCCCGGAATCGTTTAGCCGCTGTATCTGCTAATGCTACATTTGGCCCGGAATAGATTTGTACTCGATATCCTTCGAATAAATCAACTTCTTCTTCCTCAATTTCAGCTTTAATGCGAGCGTAGGCTTCGGGGATAGAGTTTTGTCGGTTAAAGTAAGTATCAGAAAGTGAGCTTAAATACGGATATTCTTCCTTTATTTCCGGATTTGAGGCTTCATCAATCACCGATTGAGCGTCTGATGAAGGGGTTTGATTTTCTTCGGATGTAATATCAGTCTCTACTTGATTCGCCTCCATAACGGGCTCTGTGGAAGTGCAACCAATTAAAAGAAGTAATAAAAGTGAAAGATATTTCATGTTAGAACCCAACAGGGTGCCATGTTGTTTTTGTCTCTTGAACATCAGTAAGGAAATAGGGGCTTTCGGCTTCGTTAGAGTACCAGTCTTCAATCTTATTTTTGATAATTCGTTTTATGTTCTCTGAAGCGAGCTCATCAATCTGTTTTTCCATTTCTTTCGGTAAATGATCGGTGTAACACAATGCATTTACATCCATATGTCCAGCAAAATGTTCCACTAATTCTTCTTTTTTACCTGTAAGAATATTTACCACTCCACCAGGTACATCAGAAGAATTGAGAACTTCGGCAAAAGTTATGGATGGAAGAGGGTGTTTTTCTGATGAAAGAACCACACAGGTATTTCCACCCGCAATAACCGGAGCAATCATTGAAACAAGTCCAAGAAGTGGACTATTTTCAGCGGCAAAAATTACTACTACACCTGTTGGTACCAATAAGCTAAAATTAAAATGTGCACTAGCTACCGGATTCACACTACCAAATACTTGCTGATATTTATCCGTCCAACCGGCGTAATAAATTAA
The DNA here is from genome assembly GCA_965249965.1 of Balneolaceae bacterium. Lineage (GTDB taxonomy): Bacteria > Bacteroidota > Rhodothermia > Balneolales > Balneolaceae > HXMU1420-13. Next base: position 2,792,610 of record OZ252262.1, on the reverse strand, counting down.
ACGATCAATGGACGCATTTACATCTGCTTCGGCTTCCGCTTTTGTAAATCCAATGCTAGATAGCTCTTTTTCAAATTCTGCTCTTCGACTTTCTAACATTTCAGCAGTTCTATATAGAATTTGGCCGCGATTGTAGGCATTTCTTTTACTCCATCCGCCAAAAGCGCTACGGGCTGCTTTTACTGCATTCCGGGCATCTTTCCGACTACCTAAACAGGCATTAGCTAATAAATCTCCTTCGCTGTTTAAGACTTTATAAAATCGTCCGGATTCTGTTCGGGGAAACTGCCCCCCGATATACATTTTGTAAGTTTTTAATACTTCTAAATGACTCATTTTAACATCTACTGATAAACGACCAAATACGAACGAAGGACATTATACATTGGACTTCCATCGTTCCTCATTGGTCTATTGTTAGAATTTCGTGTATGCGGCTAAACCATGAAGGCCGCCTTCGCGACCAACGCCGCTTTCCTTAAATCCACCAAATGGGGAAGTTGGATCAAATTTGTTGTACGTATTTGCCCAAACCACGCCTGAACGAAGGCCGGCACCTACTTTAAATATTTTGGATCCTTTGTCGGTCCAAACTCCACCTGCAAGTCCATAAGGTGTATTGTTTGCTTTTTGAATTGCTTCATCAGCAGTTCTGAACGTTTGTACCGTCAGAACCGGACCAAATATTTCCTCTTGAACAACCCGGTTAGATTGAGAAACATTGGTAAGCAGGGTAGGTCGGATGTAGTACCCATTTTCAGGTACTTTGCATGCACTTTGATAAACATCCGCACCTTCATCAAGTCCGATTTTGAGATATTTATTGATAGTCTCGAATTGAGCTTCTGAATTTATGGCTCCTACATCGGTGTTTTTATCTAAAGGATCGCCAACAATTAACGACTCCATTCGGTCTTTTAATTTTTGGATTACCTGATCAGCAACACCTTCCTGAACTAGTAATCTTGAACCTGCGCAACACACATGCCCTTGATTAAAATAAATGGCATTGATAATTCCTTCTACTGCCTGATCAAGTGGGGCATCTTCGAAAATAATCATCGCACCTTTTCCACCTAGCTCAAGTGTGAACCTTTTACTTGTTCCTGCAATGGATCGTTGAATTAGTTTTCCTACCCCTGTTGAACCAGTAAATGCAATTTTATCAATACCCTGATGATTTACAATTTCTGCACCTGTTTGACCAGCACCAGTCACAATATTCACTACTCCGTCTGGTAGTCCAGCGTCTTTTACTAATTCTGCAAATTTTAGAGCCGTTAAGGAGGTAGTTTCTGCTGGTTTAAGAACCACGGTATTTCCACAAGCCAAGGCAGGTGCAATTTTCCAGGCTAACATCAAAAGTGGAAAATTCCATGGGATAATTTGTCCACAAACCCCAATAGACTCTGGCTTCTTACCCGGAAATGCGTATTCCAATTTGTCGGCCCAGCCGGCATAATAGAAGAAATGCGCAGCAACTAAGGGTACATCAACATCCCGAGATTCCCGAATAGGCTTGCCTCCATCTAAGCTTTCAAGTACAGAAAACTCTCTAGCTCTTTCTTGAATCATTCGGGCAATTCGATAAAGATATTTACCGCGTTGTTTTCCCGAAATTGAACTCCAGGAGCCTTCATAAGCTTTTCTTGCTGCTTTTACAGCTTTGTCAACATCTGCTTGTGTGGCTTCTGCGAACTCTGTTATAACCTCTTTGGTGGCAGGATTTGTAGTCGGGAAATATCTGCCTTTCGAAGGTTTAACAAATTTACCTCCAATAAATAAATCGTATTTTTCCTTAATCTCAACGTGCGAGGTACTTTCCGGTGCAGGCGCATATTCCCAAACAGAGGCGAAATCCAATTTCGAGTTGGGTGAAGTTGGTTTGTACATTTTTTCTTTTAATTCAGTATCAGACATATCAGTGTAATTAATCCGCTGAGAAATAATCGGCGCTTTGATATTGGCCAGTAGTTTGTTTTACGATTTGCATCAGTACATCGTTGGCAAGGGAGCTAGCTCCAAAACGGAAATATTCGTTATTTAACCACGCTGCACCCAACGTTTCTTTTACAAGAACCAAATATTGGATGGCTTGTTTTGCAGTTCTAATTCCCCCTGCGGGTTTCATACCAATCATTTTACTGGTCTTGTAATAATAATCCCGAATGGCCTCAAGCATAACAAGCGTAACTGGTTGCGTAGCTGCCGGACTAATCTTTCCGGTCGATGTTTTGATAAAATCTCCACCAGCTTCCATAGCAATATCGCTAGCTTTTCGCACATTTTCGTAGGTAAGAAGTTCTCCGGTCTCAAGAATCACTTTTAAGTGTGCTTCGCCACAGGCTTCTTTGATCGCAGCAATTTCATCATAAACCTGATTGAATTCACCTGATAAGAAAGCCCCTCTACTAATAACCATGTCAACTTCGTCGGCGCCTTCATCTACTGCAAATTTAGTATCATCAAGGCGAACTGATAGAGGAGCCATTCCACTTGGAAATGCCGTGGCGACTGAAGCTACATTTATGCCTGTGCCACGAACATGCTTTTTTGCAATTCTAACCATCGTAGGATACACACAAACAGCAGCAACACTAGGTAAATCTGGCATAGGTGCGTATGGCACTTTTGCTTTTTGGCACATTTGAATCACTTTTCCCTCCGAATCTTTTCCTTCAAGGGTGGTTAAATCCATCATGCTAAGTGCAAGCTTTAAGGCCTGTATTTTCGATTCTTTTTTGATGCTTCGCTTATTTAAACGAGCAACGCGCTCTTCAACGGCAACATAATCGATGGGAACAGGTATTGAGAAATCTGGAGAACTCATGAACTACAAAATTGTATCTGACTCTATATCATTTTTACGAGGTGCAAATGTACAAAATCTAACTGAGAGTCGGTATGAGCTTACTTGCAGTAGACTTGTTTTTCTTGTTAATTCTATGTGTCTCATCCTATTACTAAAAATGGAGGTACAATGGAAGGAGCAACAATTAACTATTTAGCGGTTGTAGCCGCATCATTGGTTGGATTTGCTGTTGGATTTCTTTGGTATGGTCCCTTATTTGGGAAGGCCTGGATGGCAGAGTCTGGCATGACAGAAGAAAAAGCTGCAGAAGGAAATATGGCGAAGATTTTCGGCTTATCTTTCCTGTTTCAAATTATCATGGCTTTCTGTTTAGCCATGTTCTTTTTTGGAACCCCTGAAGGTGCTGCTCAAATGACAGTTGGAAGTGCAACTTTTTATGGATTTTTAACCGGAGCAGGTTGGATTCTTCCAGCTTTCGCAATTAGTGGACTATTTGAGCAACAGTCATGGAAATTGATTCTTATCCATGGTGGGTATTGGGTAGTAACATTTACCATAATGGGGCTTGTTCTGGGTCTTTGGAGATAATCCAAATAAATAAATAATTAGATATCAAGACCGGCCTTTTCCAGCTGATTGCTCAGATCGGCAAGGTCGGTTTTTCTATGCTTAATCACTGGCCATAACAAAGATAGTAAAAGACAGATTAAGCCAATTAAAAAGAGGAGCCAGGCAATTGTACGGTAGTTTTCCAGCGCCCCTAATTGTGTGAGCATATTATAAAAATCATGCGCTGATTTAGGTAAATTGCCAATTAAAGGTAAGTCTCGAAATTTTGCATCTGCGCAATAGGCGGCCGTATCCATCCAACTAAAGCCTAGCCAGAATAATGAGCATTGTATTAATACTTTTTGTGAATTAAACCATCCCGAAATAAAAAGTAAAAATGGAATTAAAAGCTGAAGTAAGGTACCACCAAGAATTGCCAGAAATTCCAAACCAAATACACCAAACAAGGTATGGCCTGCTTCGTGGATAAGAAGCGTAACCGTGTCCAAAATGAAGAAAAGAATATCAAATACAGGTGGGTAATTATAATTAACAGCATTGAGAATATTTCTGGCGAGCGACAAATAAAACTGATGGATCACAAGCCAAATTGGAAATATTAATAGAACAGAGAGCCACCACTTTTTGGTAAAATCAATTACCGACTCTTTTGCTGCAAATGATTTCACGATATAATATCACGATAAGTTTTTTTACCCAGCACAAAAAATTTCCAGATAATGGATGTAGGAGTGAGGACTTCTCGCCGCATTGATTGATCCAATGATTTTCTTTGTTTATGCACTTTTGGTACACGTAAATAAAAATGAAGATGGGCTTTTGTTATAGCCATAAATTCACCGGGTCTGCCACTTAGCAACGATCTGAAAGCAGCAATTCCATCCAAGATTAATCGAATGAATATTTTATACCAAAGCTGGCTAAAAGGTAAGTTTTTCCACAACATTACAAGACTATTGCGAAAGTTGTAATAAACCTTTCTAGTGGATCCCATTGGCAATGAACCACCTCCTAAATGATACACTAAACTACCAGGTGTATAAAAAACTCTATGTCCAGCATTGATTGTTCGCCAGCAAAGATCGATTTCTTCCATATGAAATTCGAAATTTTCATCAAATCCGGCTTGAGACTCAAAAACATCTTTTTTTATAGCAAAGGCCGCACCCGATGCCCAGGTAATTTCCCGAACTTCGTCGTATTGACCTTCGTCTTTTTCTACCACATCTAATACGCGCCCCTGGCAAAAAGGGTAGCCTAAAGCATCAAGAAAGCCCCCAGCAGCACCGGCATACTCAAAGAAGTCACGATCTTTATAACTTCGAAGTTTTGGCTGAACGATAGCTATCTGTTCTTCAGACTCGAACGTTGTAGAAATTGCATCTAACCAGTTTGGCGTAACTTCAACATCATTATTTAAAAAAAGTAGGATCTCTTTTTCTGCGAACTTTACTGCTCTATTATTCCCACCTGTATACCCATAATTGTCATCAAAAGCGGCTATTTTAACATCCGGATAGGTTTGTTGAAGCCATTCTTTACTTCCATCGGTTGAGTTGTTATCGGCAATAATAATCTCGAAATCAGCATACTTTGTCTCCACCACAGAAGGGAGAAACCTCTTTAAGTGATGAAGCCCATTCCAAGTAACAATTATGATGCTGAACCCTTTCAAGAGAAATTAAATTAGTTTTTCGATGTTTATGAATTTATATAGGAGATAACGTGAAAAAAACGTTAATTCTTTCGCTATTTTAGACGGCAAGATGATACCAAAATTGTATGATCAAAATTGGCCTTATTTCAGACACGCACAACTACCTCGATCCTCAAGTATTTGATTTCTTTGACGGATGTGACGAGATTTGGCATGCCGGTGATTTCGGGACCATAAAAATTGCAACACAACTCGAAAAAATTGCTCCGTTAATTGGCGTATATGGGAATATTGATGGCCAGGATATTAGAAATGAATATCCACTTCATCAACGTTTTGAAAGAGACGGAATCGATTTTTGGATGACTCATATTGGAGGTATTCCAGGTAGATATTGTATTCCTATTCGCCAGGAAATTGAAAATAATACTCCTGATGTTTTTATCTGCGGGCATTCTCACATCTTAAAAGTAGCAAGAGATCAAAATTTAGAGAAAATGCTCTACATTAATCCAGGCGCGGCAGGAAAACAAGGGTTTCAGGAATATAGGACCATCATTCGATTTGAAATTAATGCCGGCAAGATTCAGAACCTCGAAGTAGTGAATCTCGGCTCAATGCGTAAAGCTGGGGTCTAAATACTCTCGTATCGATTGATTAACTCAACGGCATTTAATGCAGACTGAATCACGAGCGGAATACCACCACCCGGATGCGTTGAACCCCCAACGAGGTACAATCCTTCGATTCCTTTGTATTTATTTCGAGGTCGGGCAAATGCTGCAAATTTACTGTTCGAGGAAGTCCCATAAATGCTTCCTTTATTCGAAGCATATCTGTCGTAAATATCTTGAGGTGTTATTATTTCTTTAACTTTGATGTGCTTCGATAATTCCGCCAGCCCTCGTTGTTCTAATTCCTGAATCACGAAATCAGCGTAATCTTCTCTTTTTTTGGTCCAATCATAGTTGTCTGATAAGTACGGTGCATTAATCAGGATAAATAAATTTGATCCACCTTTTGGAGCATGATCAGGATTAGAGTAACTCGTATTCGCGATATAAATTGTCGGGTCATCGGGCATCACTTTTTGATCGAAAATTTGTGCGAATTCATGTTCATAACTCTCAGTAAAAAATAAATTATGATGTACTAAATCATCGTATTTGCGATCAATACCAAGTAGTAAAACAAATCCCGAACAAGAAGACTCGATGGAAGATGCTTTAGCCTTTTTTGCTGGAGAAACTGCATCCGAATCCAATAAATTAACAATTGTTTCTGTTGCGTCGCTATTTGATACTATGAGGTCAAATTCAATAAATGTATCATCAATGTTGATGCCAGTGATCTTGGATGAATGGGTGATAATCGACTTAACGTCTGCATTAAATTGAAAAGTTACTCCAGCATTTCGTGCTAACTGCTCTAAATTCTCTGCCAGTTTATATAAACCGCCATTGATGTAAAAACCACCCTGATTAATTTCAACATGGGGAATTACATTTAAAGTAGCGGGAGCAAGAAAGGGTGACGAACCGTTGTATGTTGTAAATCTCTTAAAAAATTTGCGCAGATAGTCGGATTTAAATTTTGAGTTCACCCGATCACTTACCGTTGTAAATGCATCAATCCCAAAAAAAGAAAACAAATCCAGATTTTTAAAATCACTCAGGTCATAGAGTGGATTAAAAATAAAAGCGTCAGCCGTTTTCTTATAAATAGACGAGGAATAATCAAGAAACTCTGTGTAGGCTTTCACGTCTTCTGGCGCGATTTCTTTGATTTGGTCCAGAGTTGGTGCAAGTGCGTCAAAACAGTCGAAGATAGTATTGTCTTTGAAATAGTATCGGCAGATTGGGGAAAGAGGAACAAGATCAAGTTCGGCTTCCAATATAGTGCCCATACGCTTATAAAGTTGCTCCAGGATATAAGGCATAGTGAATAAACTTGGTCCCGTGTCAAATCGAAACCCTTCTTTTTCGACAATATTCATTTTTCCACCAACACGATCATTCCGTTCAAAAATGTGAACTTCATGCCCTTCGCTTGCCAATAGTCCGGCTACAGACAAGCCACCAATCCCCGCACCAATTACTGCTACCTTCATTTAAACTCTTAGAATCCTTTTGGTATCTTAAATTATGATCTCGAAGCTTACTAACCCCGATGTTATACAATTCATTCAGCAGAACCTACATCGCGATCCTACAAAGGTTGCCTTAGAAGCAGAAAAGTATCCTTCACTTCCGATAAGAGAAATTGCCTCGCAAATTGCATCGCGAAAAAAAGTGGAAAAGAAAATTCCTGAGTGGACAGAAAACACGTTTTTAATATTTCCACCTAAAGAAAATCTTGAACAGGCATCATCTGAACAAACTGCACTTTATAAGGCATCATTAATTGTAGGTAAAAGTTTTGTTGATCTAACTGGGGGCACCGGAATCGACTGTTATTATATGTCGCAAAGATTTGACACACGAGTATTCGTTGAACCAAATGCCAACTTATGTGAACTTGCTGCCCACAATTTTGGTATTTTAAAAGCTGATATCGAGGTAAATCACACAACCGCCGAACAGTATCTGGAATCAACTTCTCAGCATTTTGATATTATATATCTCGATCCTTCGAGAAGAACAGGGACTAAAGAGCGGGTTTTTAAACTAGAAGAATATCAGCCCAATGTTTTGGAGTTATTGCCAAATCTTTTAGAAAGGGGGAGAAAGGTAATCATCAAAGCTTCACCTATGTTGGATATAAAACAGGCAATCCGGAGTTTGAATAATGTAACTAGGGTTCATTGTGTTGCTGTAAATAACGAGCTTAAGGAGTTGTTTTTTGAATTGTCAAAAGATGAATCAGGCTCAAGCCCAGTAATTGTTGCAGTCAATCTGATTGGCTCAAAAAAAACTTCATACACAGGCACCTTTGAACGGGAACAAAATGCTAATTTTACTATCGGACCGGTTGTTAGCTACTTGTATGAACCCAATGTAGCTCTCAGAAAAGCGGGTTTTTTTAAATTGATCGCTCAGGAATTTGATTTAAGAAAAATTCATACAAATACTCATATTTATTCTTCGAAAAGTTTGATTGAAGAATTTCAGGGAAGAGTGTTTGAGCTCGAAGAAAAATTATCGCTGGATAAAAAAAGTGCAAAACGTTCGATAAAGAATATAAAGGCGAATACCCTATCAAAAAACTATCCGCTTAGTGTAGTTGAGATAAAGAAAAAATACGGCATTTCGGATGGGGGAGAGACATATCTAATCTTCTGTAAAAGCGAAACAGATGGAAATGTATGTCTGAAGTGTAACCGAATAAAGTAGTGCTCGATTGAACATTCTAATTGTGTTCTAATTATTAATGTCCTTAATTGGGAATAATTGATAATTAGTTGAGGTACAATGAGTTCAAATATTTCATGGAATTTAGTTTTAGCTATTAATGATGGTGAGTTGGGCAATTTAAGAACCCTTATGGCAGAAATGGTGGAAGCAACCAAAGCCAACGAAAAAAGCGCTCTGCTTTATGAATGGTTTATTAATGAAGAAGAGTCGGAATTACATATTAATGAAAGATATAAAGACGCCGAAGCGGTACTAATTCACCTGGGCAATTTTGGAGAGAAATTCGCAGAACGTTTTATGACCTATCTAACCATTGAATCTTTCTCGATTTATGGCCCTGTAACAGACGACATTAAAGGAGCATTAACTCCGTTAGGTGCGAAGTTTTATAAATTCGCCGCAGGTTTTTGATACGATTTTAGATAATTGTGTTAAAAGATTGATTTCGATTCAGATTGAGTTTCAACTTTATTAGCTAGAAAGTTAAAATTTAGTTTGAATTTTCCGTTCGTAATAACCTGATAGTCGCACTCAAGTTGTTGAAGTTGTAATTTCACCAGAGTCAATCCAAGGTTGGTGGATCCTTCAAAGGTTTGATTTAAATCAAAACCAGCCCCATTATCCTCGTACTGAAAGTGAAGATCTCTACCGATAGGTTCCATATTTATGGTAATTTTCCCATCATTCGTATCTCTAAAGGCATACTTAAATGAATTGGTTAATAACTCATTGAACATTAATCCTAAAGGAATACACTGATTCATATCCAGTCGAAATTCCGGAATATTGATTAGCAATTCTATGTTTTTATCGCCCTGTAAGGTGTGCTGAACCACCGGTAAAATTCGATTTAAATATTCATTTATATCAACCGAAGCCATGTCGTTTGTGTCGTACATTAATTCATGTACTTTCGCGATGGAATGCACGCGATTTATACTTTGCTGGAAAGGTAACTTGATGTCCTTTTCCTTCAATTCATTGGCTTGAAGTTCGAGCAACGATGATATTATGGTAAGATTATTTTTTACTCGATGGTGAATTTCAGCAAGTAAAACGGTGGCCTTATCTTGTAAATAATACTGCTGTAACCCCCGATCTACGGTAAGCAAGAAATCATCTTCTTGCCACGGTTTAGTCAAGTATCTGTATAAATCAGCCTTATTAATTGCGTTCATTGCAGAATCAAGCGCTGCCTGACCTGTTAAAAGCACTTTAATACTTTTCGGAAATCTATTATGGAAAATGGTAAGAAATTCATCGCCATACATTCCCGGCATAATCTGATCAGAGATTGCCATTACCACGGTACGGCCATCTTGTTCGAGTTCGTCGATAATTTCTAGTGCTTCTTCGCCACTTTCTGCAAATTCGTATTCGAATCGGGTGCCAAATTTTCTGATGAGTTGTTTGCTCAGAGAATTCAAGATGATTTGTTCATCATCGATGCACAGTATCACATCTTTATTATTCATTACTAGCCTCCGTAACTTCGTCTGAAGCTGTGTTTATGCTCTCTTTGTTTTCCTTATTATCGGTTTCTTTCTTTGTATTGATAATAGGAATTGTAATCCTGAAGCAAGTGCCTTCAGAGCTTGTTTTTACATCAATTACGCCATCATGTGATTCTACTATTTCTTTAGAAATACTTAATCCTAAGCCGGTTCCTTCTCCTTTTGCGTTTGTCGTAAAGTAGGGGTCAAAGATATGCGGCAATACATCATCTTTAATACCCGGGCCGTTATCTTCAACTTCTACGGCAAAATGATCTTCATCAATTTTTAAAAGACGAAGTATAATTTTTCCACTGCCATTCATGGCCTGTATAGAGTTATGAATTAAATTGGTCCAAACCTGATTTAATCTTCCTGGATAACATTTTACCGGAGGAATCTCCTCAAATTCTTTCTCAATTGTAATAGCGCGCTTGGTTTTATTATGTAGTATAATCAGGGTGTTTTCCAGGTCGTCTTTTATAGAGGTGAAGGTCTCAGTTTCGTTATCGACTCTGGAGTACGTTTTAAGTGCTTTTACCAGTTGAATAATCCTTGAAATTGCAATTCTGATATCCCGAATATGAATTTGCGACATCCCTAAGTTATGGAATGCATTTATGATCATTGGGGCATAATGGCCGTCCAAGAGGGTAGAAACTTCTTCAACATTTTCTTTCCTAAAACCAACTTGAGCAAGTAAGCGGGCATAAAAGCCAGAATCTACCATAGAGTTTAGTTCAGAAACTGTTTGAATTTCGCGAGAGTTTTTTCTGATTTCGGATGTTGTCATGTTTCGTTCCATGCCTATAATGCGTTTGCAGGCATTTAAGAACACAATTTTTTTATTATCGGGAAGAGTATCTACTACTACAATTAGGTCGTTTAGAATGTCAACGGAATCCCTGTTAATCTCATCAATAGCACTATTAATTGCACCCGAAGGAGTATTAATTTCATGTGCAACGCTCGCAACTAATTGTCCAAGAGCGGCCATCTTTTCCGACTGAACCAACTTAACCTGTGTTAGCTTTAAATCATCAAAAGCCTGTGTTGCCTTGGTTTTCTCTTTCTCCAGTTGCTGGCTTTGTTTCTCTAATTTCCCATAAGCGTTGGATAGTCGATTATTTCTGTCAGACAGAGATTTGTTAAAATTCTCCATCTCTAGAATACGCTGTTTTTGAGTTTCCACTAAGGTGTCGAGCATATTGTTGAATGCTCTTGCCAAAACCTTAATTTCTAAACTACCTTTACCTTCATCTGCTCTTAAATCCGGATTATCAATGGTGAATTTCTGAGTAATATTTTTAAGTGCCTCAATTGGCCTTGTAATACTATTTGCTAGTATGAATGCACTTAATGCAGCACCTACACCGATTAAGAGCGTAATGAATGTGAGATTCCAAAACGAAGTATTTTCTGCTTCTCTGATGTATTGGGTGTTAAATCCTATGTAGATTTTTCCATTCCCGGAAATATTTGAATACCAGGGGGCATACTTAATAAACAAGTCATCACTATCCGAGATCCTTTCAGGGAGTGCGTCTAATTCAACTTTGTTTATGTTAAAACCATCTGGATACGCCGTGAGTAAATCTTCGTATTCATCATAGATTAATATGAAATCAATGTTTTGATTTCGCTTCGCCCAATTAAAAACTTCACTAATGCTTTCGTAGTTTTCTTCTTGTAAGCCTATTTCCAATCCTAATCTAACGGCTTCTATTTGAGTAACAGCACTACGTTCAAATTCCTTATAAACTAATCTTTTTTGAATCTCACCATTGATATAGGCAAACAAAGTAATCGCAATAACTGCAATGATTGTTACCAATATCATGAGCTGCTGCTTTAACTGAAATTGATATGTGAAATTGAAATTATTCATCAATTTCCAGTAAAATGATTACATCAGGTGGCACTTGTGATAATGGTATATACCCAATAGTTCCCGGATTATTCCTAACCAATTCAAGCATTTCATTTACTGTACTGACAGTTTTTGGTGGGATAGATCTACCGGTAAACTGTGCCCTCAGCCATATTCTTTTAATGTTATTAGGGGTGGTATCCAGCACATCATAAAATTGAAGTCTTATTTCCTGAGACCCTTTATAATCAGCCACCCGGATTCTTGTATTATCATCCCAACGTTGCATCGACAGGGTATAGATATCAAGTAAATCTTCGTTGTCTATGGGAGATGTATCCACACTTTCATGCACAATTACTGCAATAGGCTCTGCTAATTTTTTAATACTGTTCATATTACTTGATGCACTAAAAACAAGAGAAAATGAGATGATATGTAGCAGTACTAATTTCATCAGAAGATTGTGCTTATACCAAATGTGAGGAATCGCAAGTAGTAATCCACATAATCGTTTTCTCCTGCCTTGCTATGCAGATATTGTACTTTAAAAACGGTAACCTCATTTATGCGCCATCCACCACCGCCAGAAAGGGCCAGGACCCCAGCTTTCGAAGGAGTATTATTAGCTACAAATTCATAAGTATTATCCGAATTTAGCGTGTAATAGCCGAACAGGAAGAGGTTATCTTTGATGTGGTACGTAAGATTCGAATAGTGGAAGTATTTATTGAGATTGGCATTTTTGAATGCATTCACTTTTTTAATCTCGGTGTGATTGTGAAAAGCTCCCATAAATTCGCCTTCGTAAGCAAATTTCTGATAAGTAAAGGACAAATCGAAACCTAATCGAAATCGAGGAACTTCTCCCAACACCGGTGTAGTGAGCTCTGGTAATCTGAATAGCGAGCTTTCGGGTTGAGTTCGGTCATCTTCATCAAAGGTAAATGATGCACCAAATTTAAACGTTTGGAGTTCATTCTCGATTCCAACTCGTCCGCCATACAATAATTGAGTATTAAGATTTTCTCCTTGATAAAGCGCTGTACTTTCCTCTTCTGAGCCTATACTTCCAGCTGGGACAGATGAGAGAAATGGGTCCTCGGCATTCCCAACATAAAAAGCATAATCAATTAGCCACCTCTCTGAAATATCATTAAATCCGTACAATTGGAAATATGCGTTTTTTGGTTTGTAATCTTCCGGGTCGATGAGGTTGCTTAATAAAGACTCATACATCAACGGACGAACAATGTAGGGGAAGAGTGGAAGGCGATTCTTTATTTCAGTGAGGTTATTGAACTTAGGGAGTAGTAGGCCTGTTTTTACTTCCAGATTATCTGTCAACTTAAATGAAATCCACCCTTCCGGGATTTCAAAATCACCACTTGGAATTTTTGTAGAATAGGAGCCAGAAGCTTCCAGGTTTAAGAAAAAAGTGGTGCGATCATTAATATTTTTCTGGAAGAATAAATTTACCTGATGTAATGCAAATGAATTAGCATATGAATCGATGCTTAACCCTGTTGGTACATTCGTAGATGGTTTTACGTAAATATTTATATTTCTCTGATTAAAAATCACTTGAGAAAACCCAAAAATATATAACTCGTCATCAGAGTCTTGTGCATTACTGTTTTCAGTTAAACCAAACAGCAACCCAATTAGTAAAATAAATCCAACGATCCTGTTTAACATCTGTAACCAATAATAGATTGTCTAAAGCCTTTTTTGAACTTCTTTTCAATCTCTTTATCGGAGTGAAATTGTGAATTATTAAATTTTATTTTTTAAAGAAAAAGGGAGTGATTATATGAATAGAATTAATAGTTTAGATATCTACTCATAAAGAAATTCACAGTTAAAATTGTACACTTTAAAAAATGGTGCTTATCCCGAGCGAGATAAACCGAAGTTTAACATCTAAAAAATCATTATTCCCAACTTTGGAAAACATAGTCTGAACTTTAAATACTGTGACATCATTAATTTTCCAACCTCCACCAAATGAGTTAACGTAGTAATCTATTGGAGGGTTAGCTGCTAAAAACAGATTCTGCTTGTCTCTTAGTGTAGAAGTGAAGCCAAACACATACATTTTTTCAGTAACGTTGTATGTGAGGTTCGAATAGAAAAAGAACTTGTTTAGATTTGCTTGTTTATAAGCTTCAATTTTATGGACTTTATTTAGGTTGTGAAATACCCCAATAAATTCTGTTTCTGAAACCCATTTTTTGTAGGTAAAGGATGCGTCGAGGCCAAGCCTATACCGTGGAATTTCACCCAAATTTGGGATTTTAAGTTCTTGAATAAGAACCTTAGCGTTTCTGGATGCCGTTTTATTGTCTTCATCATAAGTAAAGGATGCACCGAGTTTAATTGACTTTAGTCTGTTTTCAATTCCAATTCTACTACCATATAGGAGTTGTGTATTTAGATTTTCACCCTGGTATAATGCCGTAGTTTCTTCTTCTGTTCCGATCTCACCAGCTGGAACACTTGATAAAAATGAATCTTCTGCATTCCCGATGTAGAATACATAATCAAAGGTGAGTTTTTTTGAGATTATTTTAAATCCACTTAACTGAAAATAGGCGTTGCTCGGTAAGTAATCTTCAGAATCAAAAATATTGACGAAGTAATTCTCATATACAATTGGTCTAATCATATATGGAAACAATGGGAGCCGATTTTGAATCTCATTTAGATTATTAAAACGAGGTAAAAGCAGGCCGGTTTTCAGCTCCATTTGGTCTGTTAGTCGAAATGAAATCCAGCCTTCAGGAATTTCAAAATTACCACTTGGAATTTTTGACGAATAGGACCCGGTAGCTTCAATATTTAGGAAAAATGTTGCGTTTTCATTTATTGATTTTTGAAAGAATAGATTTACCTGATGCAGTGCAAAAGAATTTGCATTGTTTTTTGTGTTTATAGTAAGTGGAATTGATGCAGATTCGAATAAAGTAAGGTCGGTATGGCGCGCATTAAAAAGAACTTGTGAGAAGCCAAATATATGTAATTCGTCGTCATAGCTCTGGGCTTGTACATCCTCAAAACACATCGACAGGATACATAAAAGCACCGAAACACCAACGAACTTACTATTCATATTGAAACCTGTTATTAATGGAACTATGAGTTTGCACTCATTTTCATAAGAGGTTATCGGTTAGTTTCTCGTTCTTTTTAAGCGCTACGGCTTATTTATTTTGATATATAAAGTGCTTAAATCCCGGATTAATGAAAAAATGAAGACTCGCCGATAAACATATTGTATTTAATTAAAACCAAGAGAATTCAATATGAAGTACAGTACCCTTTTTGTTGGCGCATTATTCCTTTTTGTTGGTTGCAGTGATGTGTCCGGCGTATCAGAACCTCTAACCCCAGAAGACCTAATACTTGGATCGTGGCAGGTTAGTGCAGCAACTATCGATGGTGAAGTTTACCCAGTTACAATTCCCGGGTTAGGACAAATAGAAGCGATATTTCACGAAAGTGGGGTAGAGTATATTTACCCTGGAGTTAATGCTAATGGAATACCTACAGGAGAAACTGACACTTTAACCGGTGAATGGCACTTTAATGAAGATCATTCCATGTTATATATCACCAATATCTCAGAGGGCTTTAGCTCTGATATGGAATGGTCGGTAATACGAATTGGAGTAGGCTTACTACAAACTACGTATAACGGACCTTCAATAACCAACCCAAACACAACCGTTACGTACGATATTACCTATCAACTTACAGAGTAGAGCAACTGCTTGAGCAATCAAAAAAGGCTGGTATCGTAGATATCAGCCTTTTTTTGTTGAGGTAATTAAAGAGAATATAGATCAAAAGACAATGGGGGATAGATTTTGAATGGCCTCACCAAGGTATTTAGCTTTTCCTGTATCGAAAGAAAATTCCAGTCTAAACTTCCCAGTCGATTGCACATTGTAAATACTTTCCAATTGCTGTAATTGGAGGTGCACCAGATTTAACCCCAAGGTTTTTGATTTATCAAAGTTTTCTGATGCATCAAATCCAACACCATCATCTTCATAAACAAACGTTACCCGCTTATTATCCGGTTTCATAGTAATCGTAATGTTGCCATCTTTCTTTCCCTCAAAGGCATATTTAAAGGAGTTGGTGATTAGCTCATTGAAGATAAGTCCTAAAGGGATAGCCTGATTTACCTTCATTTTATGGCTTGGTATCTCAAAATTAAATGAGACTTCCTTGTTGAACCCATCTAAAGAATGTTGAATTGCAGGGACAATCTTTTCCAGATATCTTTTGATATCTACCGATGCCATATCTTCACTTTCGTAGATAAGCTCATGCACTTTTGCGATGGAGTTAATCCGGTTTATACTCTGCTGGAAATGATATTTGCTCTGTTCATCGGGCAACTCGCCGATTTGTAACTCTAATAAACAAGTTATGATGGTGAGATTATTCTTCACACGATGGTGAATTTCTGCTAACTGTAGCTCAATATTTTCTTTAATGTAGTACTGTTGCAAGCCACGCTCTACGATGTTAAGGAAGTCGACTTCATCCCAGGGCTTAATTAGATATCTAAAAATTTCTGCTTCATTTATAGCAGCTATTACCGCAGAAAAGTCTGATTTTGCTGAGAATAAGATCTTTACCACATTCGGATAAACATCGCTTATCCGGGTAAGAAATTCGGTTCCCTGTTCACCGGGTAAAATCTGATCTACAATCGCCATTACCAGATTTTCTTTTCTTTCTTTTAACTTTAATACCTCTGTATATGCATCTTCGGCTGTTTCAAAACACAGATAAGAATATTTATCACCAAAATGAGTCTCTAACTGGGCTCTAATCAGTCGGTGGATAATTGATTCATCATCGATGCATATGATTACATCTTTTTCATTCATTCTGTACTACCTATTTTCGATGATATGCACCTCACTTTAAGGCACTCTAACTCACTTATCGGCGCTGATTATTGCACGTTAAGTGGTTGAGAAAAAAAACTTATTGAGTTTAGTTTTTTATCCAGACTTTACATTTAGTAATAATCGAAAATGTAGAACTGCTAAATTAGAAGGGTGTAGGTCAGCCCATTTTTATTCTCAAATTCCATAGTAGCATCTAATTGGGTAACCAGCGAATCAACTAAATGCAGCCCCATAGATAAGGCAGAATTTGGAATAAGCTTTTTATCGATTCCAACTCCATTATCTGCAATAACTAATTTGGTTCGGCCATCAAGCAAGGAAAGTTCTATGGTAATCATAGGATTTTCGATGCCGTCAAATGCGTGTTTAAAAGAATTGGTGATAAGTTCATTAAGGATGAGAGTAGCAGGTAAGGCATTTGCAATATCCAGGTAAATATCCTCAAGCTTTAAAGTAAAATTTACCTGCTTATTCTGATACGTATTGGCTTGAAGGTTGTCTACTACTTTTTTGATGTTATTCGCAAAGTTGATCTTTGAGAAGTCATGAGATTTATACAATTCTTCATGGATGGCGGCAATACTTTTAATGCGATCGATATTTAATGAAAGACGCTCTATAAGTTCGGGATTCTCAGAATCTACTGTTTGCAAGTACATAAGTCCGGCAACTACCGCCAGGTTATTTTTCACCCGATGATGAATTTCTGCTAATAATGATTCTTTCTCTTCGATGGATTTTTTTATCTGTAATTCTGCTTCTTTTCTTTGAGAAATATCTCTTGAAATAGCAATGATGTACTCAACATCGTCGATTACTTCATAACTCAGCGTTACTTCAATATTGATTTTTTGACCAGTGGTTAGATTGGTATTTGTACTTTCAAACGTTTGCTTTTTAACTAAGCGCATCTCTTCAATATGCGCTCTCCAATCATCCATAGAATGGAATGAATCTTCAAAATCAATCACATTCACTTTGTTAAGTTGATCTTCTGAGAAGCCTAGCCTTTCCAGAGCAACCTCGTTGGCAAATACTAAATAGCCATCGATATTAGAAACCTGAAATGAATCATTACTGTGATCTAAAAATGTCTTGTAGAGCTTAAATCTCTGAAGTTCATCGGTTGTAAGCTCTTCGCTTTTAACCTTATTGGTTATATCGGTAAAGAATATGGTGAGTCCATCAGGAGAAGGGTAAATTCTATTTTCGAACCATTTCTGCCAAGGTGGGTAGAATTCTCTTAACATTTGAATTTCCTGAGTTTCCATGGCCTTTTCATAGAGTAAATGAAAGGGCTGGCCAATTCCTTCTGGAAATTCAGACCAAATATGTTTTCCAATTAGTGATTCCGGACTCCGCCCAAGTAATTCACCTGCTTGTTTATTTAAGAAAACATAATTCCAGTCTCTATCTAAAGCAACAACACCATCCGAAATTCGATCCATGATAAGTGGATCGAAAAAAGTTTTATTTAATTTTGTACCTGTTTTATTACTCTCCATAAAGATCGATTCTGATCTAAAAATGTATATCAATTACAGCTAATAAAAGTAATTGCTTTAAAATCGTTACATCGTTTGAATAATCTAATCTTCATTATAATAATGACATAAAAAAAGCGAGACGAAGCTCGCTTTTAAGAATTACTAACAATTCGATCAAAGTTTATTGATCTGTTGTAACCGGATTCATATTTAAACCGGGCACTCTATTCAAAAACTCATTATACAGATCAATTTGGCGACTAGTCATCGGTATTTGATAGCCGTCGATATATACATCTAAGATTTGAGTTGATGTTTCAAATGGATCGCCCGTTGATACAAACAAATTCGCTTTTTTACCAACTTCGATGGAGCCAAGTTCATCATCAATGCCCATAATTTCCGCTGCATTAATGGTAATTGCTTTCAGAGCTTCTTCTCGTCCCATTCCAAATGAAGCCGCATAACCAGCATTGTAGGGGAGGTTTCGAGAATTTTCGGTATCGTTTGTACGAAGTGCGACTTTAATACCAGCTTGTTGCATTATTCCTGGGTTTCGATAAGCCGCATCAAACGAATCACTTCTTCGGGTTGGTACCGAAAGAACCGGTCCGGTAATTACAGGGATACCCGCTGCTGCAATTTCATCAGCAACACGCCATCCTTCTGAAACACCTGTAAATACTACATTCTTAAGTTCCTTTTCTTCTACCCATTCTATTGCACTGAGAATATCTTTTGCCGCATTCACTTCTATATAAGCCAATAACTCGCCATTAATAACTCTGGCAATAGCTTCCATTTCTGGATAGTAGCGTGAATCCTCAGAAGCTTGAACTTGTGCATATAACTCTGCTTTAGCCCAGGTTTCGTTTAGCGTTTTAAGCGCACGTTCGCGGGCTCTATCAGCTTCCTCTTGAGTTTGGCGCCATCTTCTTCCGCTATTTGGGAAGTTGATTACCATACCTTTAGAGCCGGCAAACATCTGGTCGGGGGTATATCCAAATAAATTAATGGACGCGGCAATACCGGGTAGCACTCCGCCAGTTGGGCGGGTAATTACCGTAGTTACACCACTCACTCTGGTTACTGGAATAGCCTCGGAATTTGGATTTACAGCGGTCAATGCTTCCATTTGAGGTTTAATGTCACCAAACTCCCGAATGTCTTGTGCTTCTGAAATACTGCCGATTTCTACAAGGCCAAGTTGAGTGCCAGAATCGATCATACCCGGATAGATTTCGTTACCGGCATAATCAATGACAATAGCATCAGATGGAATGGGAATATTCGCACCAACAGCTTCAATAATTCCATTGCTAATAACAATGGTTCCATTTTCAATAACTCCATTTGTTACAGTATAAATGGTAGCATTCGTCAATGCGAATTTGTCAGCTCGCGCTTGACGTGTAATTTCTGTCTGAGCATTTGCAAAATTAAATCCTGCAATTGCCAGGAGGATCGGTAATCCAAATTTTAAAAATTTCATTAGTTCTCCTCATTTATAAGTTCGTAGAAATCAACCATGTTATCTTCATTCATGCACATATCAAAATCTTCGCGACTGAAGATTACCACATCTTCAATCGTTGATTCTGGATCAACCATAATGCGTTGATCTGCAACGTCGTTGTTGATATCGAAATATTTAACACCATCAACAAAAGTCATTTGCGGAACTGCATAAATAGAGAGGGGGTGATTATCGAAAATTGCTATATCTGCATCTTTACCTTCTTCAATTGATCCTACTCGAGCATCAATACCTAACTGCATGGCCGGATTGATGGTAATTAAAGCCAATGCCTCGTTATCAGACAAGCCACCATATTTTTGTGATTTTGCAGCCTCGTGGAATAGATGACGAATGAGCTCACCTGAATCTGAATTGATGGAAGTGTTTACGCCATTATTCGTCAGGATTGCAGCATTGTACGCCGTTGAGTAATACACTTCTAATTTATAGGCCCACCAATCAGAAAATATTGAAGCAGATGCGCCGAAAGCAGCTAACTCGGGTGCTACCTTGTATGCCTCATTCGCATGCTGGAATGTTAGTTTTTCGATTCCAAAATCTGAGAATACATTCAAAAGCATATAAATTTCATCTGCACGATAGGAGTGACAGTGAACCAAAATTTCACCTTCCAGTATGTCGACGATAGTTTCCATTCGAAGATCATATTCCGGAGCTACTTTTCTACTGCTTGGGTCATTATTGTAATCTTCCCAGGCTTTTCGGTAAACAATGGCATCGTTAAAAGCATTGCGAATCATTGCTTCCACACCCATTCGAGTTTGAGGTTGAATTCCTCTGGAGCGCCCACCACGTGTTGGGTTTTCACCAAGTGCAAATTTGATGGTTCGTGGAGCACCATCGAAACGCAAGTCATTCGGATTTGTAGTTCCGTAGCGTAATTTCATGGTTTCATTTTGTCCACCAATTACATTTGCAGAACCATGCATTAAATGAATGGAAGTTACACCACCGGCAAGCGCCCGGTAAATAGAAACATCCATCGGATTAACTACATCTTCCATACTAACTTCTGCCGTAACCTGGCTGGTTCCTTCGTTAATTGAAGTACCCGCGATGTGTGAATGAGCATCAATGATACCCGGCATTACAAATAGGCCAGTTGCATCAATTTCATCAACGTCTCCCGGATTTGCTAGATTTTCTCCAATTCGAGAAATTTTTCCATCCTCAACAAGAATATCGGTGTTTTCCATCGTGCCGTTTGTTATGGTTAGCACGGTTGCGTTTTTAATTAACACATCACCTTGTTCAACTTGCGCATTTGTTACTGAAACAATGCACAGTCCAATAAATAAGCTTAAAATTATTTTTTTCATGATTACCTCATTTCTGGAATTTCGCGGGTAGCAGAAACAGGGAATGATGTATTGAAGGCAGGGACTGAAATCTCACCTTCTAAATTATCACCATCTACTTCACCAGTTAATAGTAGCTCTAAACTTTGTCCACCAAAATCAATGGAATAATCGAAGGTTAGGGTGCCTTCGCTGAATTTGATGTTTGTTAAAATCACATCATTATAAATTCCTTGAGAGCTGTTTATGACTCCGGTTAAATCTCCTGTCTCGTCACTAAATATGATGGTGCCGGATATTTCGCCTTGTGGAGAAATCCCACTGTAATTCCAGGTTCCTAAAATAGCAGCAACTTCACCGGATACTTCAGCTCCAGTATTTTCGCGAACTTCCATTTCATATTTATGACCATCAACAAAGACCATTTTAACATTTGAATTTGACTGGAAGTATGGTCCGGTTGTTACAATTGCATTTCCTAATTTACCTGATTCTAACGTTCCGGCAATATTGCTTATCCCAAGTAGATCGGCCGCATCTGTAGTTAATGCAGCGAGTGCTGCAGCTGAATCAAAGCCAAATTCCTGTAAGGCGATTAAGTTCTTCTTTATTTTGGATGCGGTAACGCCCATGGTTGAAAACCCAAATTTAAGACCTGCAGAACGCATAGCAGCAAATTGCTCCATATGTTGCTCATAAAATTCTTGTCTTCGTTCTTGCAGTTGGCGAGTTTCCTCAGAAAGATCTTCATCTTCTGAATTTTCTGGAGCTTCAGGTAGATCTAAGGTCATAAACACAGAAAGATCTGTACCATTTAACTCGTTCATAATTGGCCAGCCTTCACTAAGGTTGCCTAAAATTAAACGGAATCCCATTTCATCTTGCAAACGTAATGCTCGTTGAGCTTCCAGCATGGAAGAAGCGTTGTAAATTACTGGCTGTGATTTCTCAACTACGGGATAAAAAGCAGTAAGCATTCGATCTTGTGTAGGGCGTGGTAAGCCAACAGGATTGGAAGCGTACATCTCGCTATGATTTTTAGCTAATTCTGCATTACGATAAATGTTTCTCCATTTTGCCATTATTCCCAGTGTATTCTGCGGATATGCACCAGGTGCACCAACAAATTGAGATAGCAAAGACACTTCATCTTGTAATACAAGTTCGTCTGGATGGGTTCCATCACGAAGTAGTATTAGAGAACCTTTACCAGGAAGCATTCTACCATAAGGAACAGTATGAGAAAGAGTAAACCCAATTTTTCGCATGCTATTTATGCTGTTTTCTTCCACATCTAATTGATCGACTACACTTAATTCAGGGGTAATTCCTGCATAAAAGTTTGGTGGATCTGGGGTAAAGATATCATCCGGTCGTTCAGGTGATTCTGGTCGTTTTGCGCCAGTGTGCGACATTCCATCAATAAAACCGGCATATACATAATGGTCGGTTCCATCGATCACTTCTGCGTTGGATGGGATTGCAACGTTAGTTCCTACAGCTGTTATCAAACCATCGGAAATAATGATGGTTCCACCTTCGATTTTCTCACCCGGAGATGGGATTATGGTAGCATTTGTTATCGCATAAGTTAATGTAGCAGGAGAGGAGCCGGTTGGATCACTCTGTGCTTGCGAATTAAATGATACCATTAAGAAGGGAACGAGCAGTAGCAAACGAAAAGCAGTTTCTCGTAGTATTTTCATTCTTAATGCGTTAGTTAATATCTGTTCGTTAAATAGAATGCTTATGCACTCTTAGAATAGGATGGAAGTATAATGGAAAAATTAGATTTAAATGAATAACACCTGTTGAATTACAAAAATTTGCATGCAAACAGGCAATTAATTCAATCGATGTTTAAAGAAGCTAAAATATTAACAGATCAGTTTAGTGAGAACGCAGGGTTAATTTAGCCACCGCCTCGACGTGATATGTTTGAGGAAACATATCAACCGGTTGAACTTTTTCCACTTCATAGACTTCAGAAAGTAGTTTTAAATCCCTTGCCATTGTTGAGCTATCGCAACTTATGTACACTATTTTTGGAATCTTTAACGCGCAAAGCTTAGCAACTACATCGGCGTGCATACCTGCACGCGGAGGATCAGTGATAAGTACATTTGGAGCTCCAAAATCCTTAACCATTTCAGTTGTAAAAACTTCTTTCATATCCCCCAAAACAAAAGATACATTTTCAACTCCGTTTTCGGCAGCGTTGAATTTTGCATTTTCAACGGCAACTTCTACAATTTCAATACCAAGTACTTTACTCGCCTTTTGGCTCATATAAAGGCTTAATGTGCCTACCCCACAGTACAAGTCGTAGACTATATCGCCTTCTTGGAGTTCAGCGTATTCTAAGGCAATTTCATAGAGTTTCTCAGCCTGATCTGTATTTGTTTGGAAAAAAGCATTTGGGTGAATCTTAAATTCAAAGTCTCCGATTCTGTCTCTAATATAGCCAGGACCGTAAACCACGCGTTCATATCTGCCAATTGCCGTTGGATTATGCTGATCGTTTATGTTATTAACTACAGTTGTGATAATTGGGAAATTCTTTAGAAGAGCATCAGTAAGAGCTTTAATGGTTTCGGGCTCATCTTTAAACGTAACCAGATTTACCATAAAATCTTCAGTGTGAAAAGCTGTTCTGATCATTACATGCCTCAAAAAACCTTCTTTTTCGAACACTTTAAATGGTTCTATTCCATGTTCTACACAATATTCTTTAACAAATTGCAGAATTTGAAAAGACTCTTCTCTTTGTAAATGGCATTCATTCAAGTTCAGGATTTTATCAAATCGGCCAGGTGCGTGTAAACCAGCTGCAAACGAAGTGTCGTCTACAAAGTCATCGCTTCGAATTTCGTCCTCGGTTAGCCAGCGTTTACTGCTCACCGAATACTCCATTTTATTTCGATAATAGAATTCTTTCTCTGATCCAATTGCCGGGTATACCGGAATATCTAGTCCGCCAATTCGCTGAATGTGATCTCCGACCTGATTAGTTTTAAACTCCAGTTGTTTTGAATAAGGTACATGTTGCCAACTACAGCCTCCGCATACATTTGCATGTTGGCATTTTGGAGTAATCCGGTCGGGACTAGGTGTTATAATCTCAAGTAGTTTAGCTTCCCGATAACTTTTTCTTCGTTTAACGATTCGTGCCTTAACTACATCTCCAGGCATAGTACCGGCTACAAAAACGGCTAACCCATCTACTTTGGCGACGCCTTTTCCTTTAAAAGCTGCATCTACAATTGTGAGAGTAAGTTCAGCTCCTTTCTTTAAACTGGGTGTATTCATGCCTGATTTTCGGGTTCGTAATAGGCATCAAATTCAATTTTAACGGCCGTGTACGGATCGCTCAATTCTTCGATTTTATTTTGAGCTCTTTCTAACTGTCGTAAGGCAATATTTGTAAGTGTCTGAAGAAATTTCACCGCTATTGCCGGATGTCGCTCCATTAATACCTCAAAATCAGGTTTAAAAAAACCTAGTAACGTGGTATCCCGTACACATTTTGCTGACGATTTTCTTCGAAGATTGTACCCAATTGATAGAGCACCGAAGCTATCTGCACTTTCTAAAATAAACCCATCTTTTTCTGTTATTTCTTCTTCGCCTTCCCCAACATCAAAAGTTAAAGCTACAGTACCATCTTCAATAAAGTACATGCCGGTTCCGGGGTCATTTCTGTAGAACACATATTCACCTTCTTTATACGATCTACGGTGGCATAACTGGAGAAACTCGTAGCGTTCAGCAGGAGAGAAGTTTTTCAAAAACTTAGATTTGAAAACAACGTTTGCCTGATTTTTTAACCGTTTCAATTTTTCTTTCATCGTTTAGTGAATATTTCTAGAATGAATGACCGATCCCAAAGCTAAAATATACATGGTCTTTAATAAACCTACCATCTTGGAAATTAAACCAACCATTTTCAAGATCATGGGCCCGAGTAGTAAAATCAAATCGTACGATTAAATATTCCCAATCAAGCCGTAAACCTAAGCCGGTACCTACTGCAATTTGATTGTAAAAATCATTGAATTTAAACCTTCCCCGTTCTAGTTGATCCTGATTGTCTTCGTTTCGAAAATCGTTTCTAGGTCCGTACCATACATTTCCAGCATCAATGTACCAGGCTGCGATCCAATTAGCACTTAGTAAATCCCTAATAAAAACCTGACGCGTTTCAGTAAAAGCGGCAAGTTTAATTTCACCACCACTAATCGATACTTCATCTGATGCAATTGCACCCGGACCTAATTGGAAGGGACCCCAACCACGAATATCGTTACTACCACCGGCAAAAAACCTTCTGTTAAGTGGTATTGAACGGCTATCGCCATAAGGTTGGGCCAAACCTCCAAAGAAACGCCATGCAAAAACCGAGGAATTTGAAATTGAATAATATCGTCTGAAATCTGCGGTGAAGGTTAAAAAACGGCTATATGAAAGGGTGTTGTCACTCAATTTGAAAAGTGCTGGTAACTCACCTTCAACAGTTCCACCTGTTACTAAAAAACGATCAATGGCGTACGGGATATTACCCCCCGCAGCAATGGAATATTCACTGAAATATCCGCGATCTCGCTTAATAATATCAGTATTTTGATTTCGAAGTGTATATCGAATAATTGATGATACCTGAGGCTCAAATTCCTGCTGTATTCGAGTGTATTCAAAGGAACCTATACCGAATTCGTTTATCAAACTTTGTTCAAATTCGTCTGATGCTTCTGTATCAACAATATCAAGTTCGAGCAAATCGAAGAACGAGGATAAGCGATTATTGTGCTGAATTTCGTATCGAAAGTTGAATCGCACATCCGAATTAATATCAAACAAAAGTTGGTCGGATCTTGAATAGGAGAGACTATATCGTGTTAAACCACTGGTGAAAAAACGCCGGTTATCTAAAAATGCAAAAGGCCAGGCTATTCGTGGCACCGAATAATCGGTTCGCAATTCATAGCTGCGAAATAATGATGATTGAACGGTATCTGAAGGGGCAATTTCTTTAAGAGTGCTTGAGGTTACGAATTCGAAACTTGCATTGGCCCCAACAACTAATTGTTCTGCTTTCCCAAAAACGTTGTTATTTGAATAATCAACACCAATACCGGTACCAAACCCATATCTTCGCATTCCAAAAAATTCGGTACTAATATTATGTTTGGTCACTGTTTCTAAATCGAAAAAAGTTGGAATTGTAGGCTTTGAAAAATCCGGCCGAATGCCATTTTCGGACTGGCCAAATCTCCGGATATACAGATTTCCAAGATTCTGGAATCCTTTTACGGTTTCCAGATAGAGTTCTTCGTTATAGGTTTCTCCGGGATTGAATAGCAACTGATCGCTGAGTAAACTAAGCTTGGTTTCTGTGGATGGTTCAAGTTGTAGGGTGGTGCTAAGAGTATCCAAACCGGGAACATTCCCGGGTATGATTTGCTCATCAGAATAAGTATCGGGCGGAGTTGCATCTGCTAGTCGGACACGAATATCCCCAAATAAATACGTGTTTCCTGGATTTACCTGATACAAAACATGCAAAAGTAGGGGGCTTGTTGAATCCGGGCGAACAAAAGCAATCACAGAATCCCTTTCGATAGAGGCATAGCCATTATTCCTGAGAAAGTTAATAATGCGCAGTTGTTCGTTATTTAATTCCTCGGCGTTGTATTGCCTGTTAACAAAAAAAGTGCTGTCATCTAAACCAAGTCCCGTTAATTCACTTTGGATAAAAAAGCGACGACGGCGTTCGGGGTCGTTTTTAAATGGAAACCCACTGTAACTAACAGATTGAATTCGAGACGGATCTCCTTCGCGGATGATAAAGGAAACTTCGATTTTTTCTGTTCGGTATTCCACAATTGTGGTATCAACAATAACATCTCTGAATCCTAAAGATTGGTAATACAGCGTAATGCGCTCCATATCGTCGGTTACAACCTCTCTGTCGAGCAAAGAAGGATCTTCACCAAATCGGCCATTGCTAATACGATGGAAAAAATACCAGGGGGTAAATCGTGGTATCCCCAAAAACTCTCGATTAGTTTTTGTGCGCACCAAGTTCTCTAAGGTTCGGTCTTTTACGAATCTATTCCCCGAGAACCGAACTCTTCGAATTACATCCTCATTTTGTGATTGTTCGATTTCAGCAATTTGTGCAATTGCATGAGACTGAGGCGTGATTAAAAGAAATATCGGAGCCAGAACAACACTAAGCAGGCAGAGTAGCAGATGTTTGCGCATCAAGTTTGCATTGTGTGGCTCAAATTAATGAGTTAATTAATAGCTTGATTACACGTCGTCGTAATCAAAACCTTCGTCTTCTTCGTTGTGAAAAAAGTCTTCTTTGCGAATGTAATCGGGCCAAATATCTTCAATGTTCTCATAAATGGTATTTTCACCCTCATCAATCTCCTCAAGCTCTTCAAGATTCACAATAACCTGATTCGGCAATCCATTTCTTTCAGCCCATTCAATTAATTCTTCACGGCTGGCCGGAAACGGCGCTTCATCCAACGCGGCAGCTAATTCAACTGTCCAGATCATAGTTTATACCTTGTTCGTAGTCTATTTTTATTGATTCGATGTATTAAACACTTGAACTGATTAAAATTCAAGTCGTATATGAATTTTTTTCTTCTAAAAATCGTGCCGAAAATATTGCTATCTTAGCACAAATACATCAACAATTTCCACGCAGGTTTATTATATGTTTAATGGATTAGGAACTACCGAAATTATCATCATAGCGATATTTGTGCTTGTTTTCTTCGGAGCAAAGCGTATTCCTGAGTTAGCAAGAGGTCTGGGACAAGGCATAAAAGAGTTCAGACAAGCCTCAAAAGACATAAAAAAAGAGATTGAGGAAAGCTCAAAAGACATCGAAGACGCCGTCAATATCGACGAAAAGAAAACGAATAAGTAACACAGACCGTTGATTCCACATACAATTCAAGAAACCAGAGCGCTGATTCTGGACGGAAAACTAACGCTGGCTGAGCTGGTTGAACACTACTTTGAGCAAATATCTGCGCGAAATGAGGATATAAATGCCTTCGTTTTTCAAGATAAAGAAGATGCTCTTGCGCAAGTATCGGCAATCCAAAAGAAAATAGACGCAGGTTCTACAGGCCGATTGCTGGGTGCAGTAATGGGTATCAAAGATGTAATTTGCGAAAAGGGTAAGCCAACTACGTGCGCTTCTGAAATGCTCGCCGATTTTGAGAGCGTGTACGATGCTACGGTTATCGAACGCCTGAAAGCGGAAGATGCTATTCTCATTGGTCGCGTTAATATGGATGAGTTTGCCATGGGCTCCACGAATGAATACACTCGATATGGAGCAGCAAGAAATCCACATGATACTACAAAAGTCACCGGTGGATCCTCTGGTGGTAGTGCTGCTGCTGTTGCTGCAGAAATGGCGAATGCAACCTTGGGATCAGATACAGGGGGGTCCATCCGCCAACCCGCTTCATATTGTGGCGTTGTTGGACTAAAACCAACTTATGGGCGTGTTTCCAGATTTGGGTTAGTTGCATTTGCATCTTCATTCGATTCAATTGGACCCTTAACTCATTCTGTGCACGATGCAGCTTCTATTCTTCAAACAATAGCAGGATTTGATGAGCGAGACAATACATCGGCACAATTAGATGTACCTGATTATGTGAAAGCAGCGGATGAACCAAACAAGAATATTAAAATTGGTGTACCCGAAGAGTTTTTTGGGGAAGGATTGGATTCAGGCGTAAAAGCTATTGTGGAATCTACCATCAAGAAACTGGAGGATAGCGGGGCAGAAATAGTACCAATTCATCTGGCGCATACAAAGTACGGACTTGCAACCTATTACGTGCTTGCCACAGCAGAAGCTTCAAGTAATCTAGCTCGTTTTGATGGCATTCGATATGGACATCGAGCAGAGAAAAATGCTGTTTTAGATGAGTTGAAAGCTGAGGAAGCTGAGATTAAATCCAGATTAAAAAATGCCGACGAGAAGGAAGTGCCCGGTATTGAACAGGAATTATCAACGCTTGATTCTGCTTTAACGCGCCTCTATAAAAAATCAAGAACCGAAGGATTTGGTCCTGAAGTGAAGCGAAGAATCATGCTGGGCACCTATGTGTTAAGTGCCGGGTACTACGATGCTTACTACGGTAAAGCACAGAAAGTTCGTCGACTTATTCAAAATGATTACAAAGAAGCTTTTAAGAAAGTGGATGTAATCGCTTGTCCTACTGCGCCCACAACTGCTTTTGATATTGGGTCTGAGATCAATGATCCGTTACAAATGTACTTGAACGACGCATATACAATTACAGCTAATCTAGCTGGTGTTTGTGGGATAAGCGTGCCTGCAGGTACTCATGAAAATGGACTCCCGGTGGGTATTCAATTTTTGGGTGATTTATTTCAGGAAGAAAAAATCATCAATGCGGGGCGTTTAGTTGAGTTACTTGGATAAATTCTTGTTCTTAGAAAAAAAGAACGGAGTATGAATCGACTTAAAGGAAAAACAGCTCTTATAACCGGAGCAACTGCTGGAATTGGAAAAGCAATCGCACAGCATTTTGCAGAGATGGGTTGTAATCTCATTTTAACAGGTAGAAGGGAAGATCGACTGAATGATCTTTCTGAAAAGTTGGCTAACAGGTATTCGGTAAAAATCGCTACATCTTCGTTCGATATTCGACAGTTAGATGCCTGTAAAATGTTTACTCAGAAACATAAAGATTCACCAATAGATATACTTGTGAATAATGCCGGATTAGCAAAAGGGGTTGATCCTGTTCAATCTGGTTTATTCGAAGATTGGGATGCCATGATTGATACCAATGTGAAAGGATTGTTGGCTATGACTCGTCTATTCTTGCCTCAAATGCTAGAACAAAATAGTGGTCACATCATCAATTTAGGATCGACTGCAGGTCATGAAGCTTATCCTGGTGGGTCTGTGTATTGTGCTACAAAGCATGCAGTTAAGGCAATCACCGAAGCAACTAAGAAAGATGTTCATGGGTCCAAAATTCGGGTGAGTATGGTATCGCCGGGACTTGTAGAAACAGAGTTTAGCAATGTGCGTTTTGATGGAGACCATGATCGTGCACATTCTGTTTATAAAGGCATGGATCCATTAACTGCTGAAGATATTGCTGAAATTGTGGTGTTCATTGCAAACCGTCCCGATCACGTAAACATATTAGATTCAATCGTAATGCCGGTGGCACAATCATCGGCTCAAATGGTTCATCGTAATGAGAATTAATTTTGTACTCGTAGTAAGCTTTTTTTTGATGATTTCATGCTCGAATGAGCAAACTTCAGGACTCCAATTTTCTGATCAGGGGCGAGCAGTTCCGGAGTTCAATTCCGATTCTGCATATGCTTTTATTGAAGCACAAGTCAATTTTGGTCCAAGAGTACCGAATACCTATGGTCATGTAGAAACACGAAAGTTTTTAGAGCGCAAATTTCGACAATATGCTGGCCAACAAATGGTATTTGCGCAGGAATTTACATCTCCATCGTACTCTGGGGGTGATCTACAAATGGCGAACATCATTGCTGCCTTTAATCCATCTGCAGAAGATAGAATTGTCTTGTTCGCACATTGGGATACCCGCCCAAGAGCAGATATGGATACCATCCGAACTGCCGACTATATTCCGGGAGCTGATGATGGCGGTTCAGGGACTGGTGTTTTAGTTGAATTGGCTAGAATTTTTGGTGAAAATCCACCACCTATTGGCGTTGATATTGTTTTATTTGATGGAGAAGATTACGGCGTACAGGGTGATTTATCGAATTATTTTTTGGGATCCAGGTACTGGTCACAAAATCCCCCGGTTCCCGGTTATTCACCCAGATTTGGAATCTTGTTAGATATGGTTGGAGCATCAGATGCCATTTTCCCAAAAGAAGAATACTCAACCGGTTATGCGCCAAATTTAGTAGAGGAAGTTTGGAGCATTGCACGCGACAAGGGGTTTGAAGATCGGTTTCCTAACGAATTAGGGGCAGGTGTGCTCGACGATCATTACATTGTAAATCAGTACACTGATATCCCGGTAATTAATATCATCAATCACACAAGAGGTGAAGATGGAAATATTGTTTTTGCTGAATATTGGCATACGCATCAGGATGATATGCCCATTATCGGAAAAGAAACCCTCCAGCAGGTAGGAGAAGTGTTGCTCGAACTTATTTATAATCGTATTTGATGGATTATATTCGCCTAACTTTATCAATTGCAGAACATTTTCAGGAATTACTGATTGCTGAATTATTTGATATGGATTTTGAAGGTTTTGAAGAACAGGAAGAAGACATTTTAGTAGCTACTATACGTGCCAAAGATTTTGATGACTACAAGAGAGAAGAAATTGAGCGCATCCTTTTTCATTATGGGGGTGATTCCAAAATTTTGACGGAGGAAATCGTTCATCCGCAGAACTGGAATCAAAATTGGGAGCAAAGCATAAAGCCGCAAACCATTGGGAAGTTTTATGTGAGACCTACCTGGGGAGAAAAATTTGAGGATGAGGATCATATTGAGCTATTAATTGATCCGAAAATGGCCTTTGGAACCGGATATCATGCTACTACACGATTAATTTTGGAATGGTTACCTGAGATTATCAAACATGAAGAAACTGTACTAGATGCAGGTACCGGCACCGGAATTTTAGCCATTGCTGCACTCAAATTGGGAGCTAAGTCAGTTTTTGGCTTTGATATAGATGAATGGAGTAAAGATAATGCTCGGGAAAATATGCTCCTCAATCATGTTGAAAATTTTGAAGTTAAACTGGGATCTTTAGAAACCATTCAAAGTGGCAAAGAATATGATGTCATTTTAGCAAACATCAACAGAAATGCTCTGATTGAGTTGATTCCGGACCTTAAAAACCATCTAAAGCCGGGCGGTAAACTTCTGCTTTCGGGACTACTTGCAGAAGATGAGTCAACACTGTTGGATGTATTAAATGGCGAATTGCTAACTCATGTATCAACCAGGCAACAGCAAGAATGGATTGCAATGTTGGTTCGTAAATGAAAGCAGCTATAGATATTGGCACTAATACGGTGCTTTTGCTCATTGGTACAATTCAGGAAGGTAAACTAAACGTTGTTAGGGAAGAATACCGGATTCCTAGGCTGGGTAAAGGAGTTGACGAATCAAAAAGCCTGCATGCTGATAGTATGCAACGCGTGTTGAATGTATTGAATGAATACAATCAGATACTTGAAAAGGAGTATCCCAATCGCAAAGAAGTGATAGTTACAGCCACAAGTGCAGTTCGTGACGCTCAGAACAGGAATGAGTTTCTGCACAGAATTAAACGTGAAACTGGATTCGAAGTTCAATTATTATCTGGTGATGATGAAGCAATTTATACGTACGGAGGCGCGCTGGCTCCTTTAAAAACCCGTCGGGAGAGTCCCTATGTTGTGCTCGATATTGGCGGAGGGAGTACCGAAATTGCTTTGGGAGAAGGGTTCGAACTATCACATTATACATCCATCGATATGGGTTGCGTACGGTTTACAGAGCGATTTTTAAATGGAAATCCACCCAACTCTGATGAAATTGAAGCATGCAGAATTGAAATCAATCAGTTATTAAAGAAGCAAAAACTTTCCATCAATAAAAATACAAGTGCGGTTGGAGTTGCAGGCACAGTAACAACCTTAGCTGCCATAGAAATTAAAAGTGAGGTGTATGAGCCCGAACTTATTAATGGATATAAATTATCCATAGATCAAATTCGAAAATCTATTGAAGTATTTAGTTCAAGAACATTTGACGAGTTAATTTTGCTATGCCCTGTGGCGTTAAAAGGCAGGGTTGATATCTTTTTGGCAGGTTTATTGATTTTGGAAGGGTTTTTGAAATACTATAATCTTACCGAGATCGTAGTTTCCACTGGCGGCATTCGCCATGGTACACTTTTAATAAGCGAAAAAGATTGAAATTTCAGATTTTCATTAATGCGAAGCTTTGTATTTTAGGCGACTAATTTCCCCCGTTAATGCAGGACAACACCGAACAGACTAAGAATTACAGCCCACGAGAGAACGCATCTCCAAGCAGTATAGAAGACGATAAACTCGTTGCCGCAGCGCTCCGAGGCAGGGAAGACTCCTATAAAAAATTAGTTGATAAGTACGATCGTCCCATTTATTTCCACATCAGAAAGATGATTAAAGAAGTTGAGATGGTGGAAGATCTTGTGCAAGAGGTGTTTATTAAAGCGTTCAAAAATTTGGGGAGTTACAGTAACGAATATGCTTTTAGTACCTGGTTGTATCGTATTGCAACGAATCATACCATAGATTACTTGCGCAAAAAGAAACTTCAGACGTTTTCTATCAATGATCCTGTGAAAACAAAAGATGGAGAGATGGAAGTGCAACTTCCTGATACTTCATTTGCTACAGACGCTCCGATTATGAAAAGTGAGCGAAAAGCCATTGTACAGGATGCCATTCATAATCTTCCTGATAAATACCGTAAGGTCATTCAAATGCGGCATATGGAAGAGCTCAGCTACGATGAAATTGCAACAGAACTTGACCTTCCTTTAGGTACCGTAAAAGCCCATATTTTCCGTGCTCGTGAGCTTCTGTATAAGGCTTTGATAGATAAGAAGGATAAGTTTTAACCAGAGAATGATTTCAATTATCTGTACAAAGTGAGCCTTTACTATAACCCAATCTAAATATAAAAAGAGGCAGATAATCTCGATTTCTATCAAATATCTACCTCTTTTAGAAAGGATTAGAAAGCGACTTCAACCTGGAATCGATAAAGAACTCTGTTTCCACGAGCATCGAAATCCGTATAACCAAGATCGGTTTGAATCTTCAGGTTATGTCCAACAATGTATTTCGATAGCCCTAGAGTGTACTCATTTCTTTTACTTAAAGAGGATACATCATCAGGGTTAATGGTAGTGAATCTCAGTGCAGGTTCAATATTATTATCAAGAAGTAAGCCAGCCTGAGCAACAAATCCAGTTCCTGTTCCAAATCCGGCAATCGCATCGTCGCCTGATTTAGAAGCGAATTCTGTTAGAAATGAGAACCCATCTTTCTTGAAAATTGCATCTAAATAAACCGCGCTTAAATCATTGTATACCAGATTGCCAAAATTGTCGGTTACAAAACCGCCCAATTGTCCCCGACTTCTGGTTGCACCGTCGTTATAGTTAAGTGTTGCTCCAACAGATAACTTTGCATCTTCTTCTCTTTCTAGATCAGAACCGAAGTAGTCACCTTTGTTGGTGAATTTACCAAATGGCAGATATTCTACTCTTGCGGTATATGAATAACCGCCCGTATTTCCAGATGTTATATTTCTGCCTTCACCGGTTGAAATAGCAAATTGCGTATTGAAAACTCCATCACCTACATTCGATGAATTTCTTAATTGTACACCCAGATCACGATCGATGGTAAATCTGGAGTTCACCAAGCTTCGATCTACAAATTGAAGCTTTTGAGAAGAAATTACCCGTTCCCTGTTACCCGGCAATTTCGATTGGCCGAACCAAACTTCCCAATTATCTGCAAATGCATATTTAATTACCGCATCCAAAATGATGTTTGATGTCCCACTATTTTGAGGGATTCCGCCACCACTTGAGTTTCGGGTATCACGGTTAGAGAGACCCAACTCTACCTTATACTTCAATTTTGGGCTGTAAACAAAGCCTTCAAGTTTTAATCTTGCTCTTCGTGTTAATAGCTGATCGGAATAATCTTCAGAATCAATATCATAAGTGCCGGCATAAAGTGTCTGAAATCTCGCTCCAAGCTTTAGTTGGTATGATTCATCCTCGGGACTAAAAACTATTCCTTTACCAAACGTATTTACCGTTGCGGTTTGTGCAAAAACAGTTGTTGTGGTAGCAAATAAAAACATTGCCACGATGAGTGTGTACCTTTTCATAATGTGTGCTAATCTTTAAAGTTTATGATAAGGTATGATGAATTTTGCCCTTAATGAACGGCACAACAATTTGTTAACACAATCTTAAAATACAGTTAACGTTGAATATTCTTTTGTACCAGACGTAGATTTCTCTCAAAACCTAACCATTTTGCTCTTCTAACAGGCGAACCGGTAAATAGTGCATTGAAGGTTTCTACATCCAGATCCTGAAAATGCTGACCGGAAGCTTCTATTACTTTTGGTCGAGGTTGAAGATCAACCAGCTGTGTTAATTTTGCTTTGCTATTCCAGGGACATACATCCTGGCAGATATCACATCCGAATACCCAGTTTTGTATATCTGTGTGATATTTTTTGTCGATTTCACCTTTGTGTTCAATCGTTAAGTAGGAGATGCACTTGGTTGCATCCACTTTGTAAGGCTCGTATATCGCGTCAGTGGGACAAGCATCAATACAGCGAGTACAAGTTCCACAATGATCGGTAGTAGGGGCATCATAATCTAATTTCAGATTGATGATCATTTCAGCAATAAAAAACCATGAACCCAAATTTTTATTAAGGATGTTGGAATTTTTGCCGACCCATCCGAGCCCGGCTTGAACAGCCCAGGCTTTATCTAACACGGGAGCCGAATCTACAAAAACACGTCCTTCAAGTCCTCCCGCTAAATCAGCAGTAAAATTGAACAACTCTTGAAGCTTCTTTTTTAGCACTTTGTGATAATCCCGACCCTGAGCATATTTCGCAATCAGTGGTTTGTCAAAAATGCCAATTTGCTCGCTGTGAGAAGGGTGATGATAGCTCGCAAGCAAGGAAACCATCGTTTTAGCACCGGGAACTAATACGGTAGGATCAATTCTTTTCTCGAAATTATTACCCATCCAGTCCATCGTTCCATGGCGATCTTCTTCCAACCATTTTTCTAGTCGATGTGCATCCTCGGTAAGTTCACGGGCCTGAGCAAATCCACAAGCATCAAAACCAATGGAAAGGGCATAATTTCTAATTTGTTGGGTAAGTGCCGAAGTATTCATCACGCGATGAATATAGCAAGAATTAAACGGGGGTCATTACAGGGACCAGCTTGTCGCCTTTCCATGCTAAATCCTGAACTTTGCCATCCAAAATTCGAACTGTTCGATATGGATATCGCTTAACAATAGAATAATCATGAGTAATCATCAAAACAGCTGTTCCACGGTTATTGATGAGCTTTAAGATTTCCATGATGTCTTTTGAGGCTTTGGGATCTAAATTTCCGGTTGGCTCATCGGCAAGTAAAATTCTTGGTTCGTTGGCAAGTGCACGCGCAATTACCACACGTTGTTGTTCACCCCCGGAAAGGTCATTGGGCATGTTTTTACGGCGGTGACTTAACCCCACCATGCTCAGCACTTCCAGCACTCGTTGTTTAATAAATTTTGGCTTTTCTCCAGTAACCTGAAGAGCAAAAGCCACATTATCGAACACATCCCGGTCCTGTAAGAGTTGAAAATCCTGAAATACGATGCCAAGTTTTCGACGTAGAATTGGAATCTGGCGCATGCTCAATTTATTCACGGGCATATCAGTGACTCGCACCGTACCTGAATCTGGAAGGACATCGCGATATAACATTTTCAAAATTGAACTTTTGCCAATACCTGTTGGACCAATTAAGTAGCAGAATTCTCCATTTCTGAGTTTGAAATTCACGCCTTTTAAAACCTGTCGGTTTTCGTAGCTGAGAGAGATATTACTTAGTTCAATTACTGTGGTATCTGACATCGAAGAACAATGGTTACACGTGCGCTGTTTTCGTCGGCTTCAATCAGGTCGAAGTCCTCATATTTAGCCACCAGATGATAGGGCGTTTGTTCCAAAATTGACAGCATTTCTGTTAAAGTATATGCCCGCTGTTTGTGCTTCTCATTCCAGGTGTTTACAACCTTTTTTGTTTTTGGATCAAGTTCCTCGATTTTAAATTCGTTGTAATGAATTTTTTCTTCGGGTTGATACCAACTTCTGCGATGATAGCGAAGATTTCCGGTTTCCCCAGTGGTGTCATCTAAATGATCCAGTGCTTCGAGCGAATTGGTTGGTGTGGAAAAATCAAATATGAAGAGTCCTCCAGGTTTTAGCGTTTTTTCAATGGAAACCAACGCCTTTATAATTTCTGATGGGGTGTGCAAATAATTAATACTATCAAATACTGCATATACGCAGTCGAACTTATCAATGAAATTGAGGTCGAAAAAAGAAGCAGCTTCAAAATGGACATTAACTTCCATCAATTTCGCTTTCTGCTCAGCAATTTCTGTCATTGCAGGGGAGAGATCGGTTCCCGTCAATGCATAGCATTCGAGTTCTGCCAGTGATAAAACTACAGAACCGGTACCACAGGCTACTTCCATCACTTGAATTGGATCAGGATGGTGTGTTTGCATGATTTCATCGATGTAATCGGCCCATGACTCGTAATCGACATCGCCCATTATGGTATCGTATAATTCCGCCAGTTTTGAATAAATAGGGGTAGAATCAGAGGCCATAGCGTTGATACACCAGTTGTTCAGCTAAGTGAATTGCTTGCTTAAAGGAAGATGGATTTGCTTTGTTTTGACCGGCAATATTAAAGGCTGTTCCATGATCCGGACTGGTGCGAATGATGGGTAAGCCCGCCGTAAAGTTTACACCTTTACCAAACGAAAGTAGCTTAAATGGGGCCAAACCCTGATCGTGATACATTGCCAGGATTGCATCAAACTGTGTGTGTAGTTGATGACCGAAAAAACCGTCAGCCGGGAAAGGACCATTTAAATTGATTCCAATTTCTTTAGCATGCCGGATAGCAGGTTCGATAATATTAATTTCCTCCATTCCGATTACGCCACCATCACCTGCATGGGGATTTAGTCCTAAAACAGCAATATTTGGTTCTGGAATACCAAAATCGAATTTCAAACTATGATGTAACAGCTGGGCTTTTTTAAGAATCAATTCCAATGAAATTGATGAGGCTACTTCAGAAATGGGCACATGGGCGGTAACTAAAGCAACTCGTAATCCTTCATTCACTAACATCATCAACACCTCTTCTACTCCTGTTTTTTCAGCGAGAAACTCCGTGTGTCCGGGAATAGAATATCCACCTAAATTCACAGCTTCTTTTGAAATGGGAGCAGTAACCATGGCATGTGCAGTACCTTCATTGGTAAAATGGATGCATTTTTCAATGGATTTCATTGCGATTTTACCACTTGCCGCACTTAATTCTCCCGGGCGAATATCATCATCAAAATCTTCATCCCAATAAACATTAATGGCAGTTTCACTCGCCTGATCAATAGATTCGCATGGCTGAAAATCAAACCTCAAACCAGATTTTTCAGCATAAAAATCGAGCACCGCTTTCGGACTTATTACAACAGGAGTGGACGAAGAAAAATCATGTTCATGGAGTGATTTTAGGATTACTTCCGGACCAATGCCATGAATATCACCAATACTGAATACAATTTTAGGGAGCATCCTTTTTAACACAAAGGTAAGGCTTACGTAACGAACGAGAAACTTATTCTGAACCTACCAGCACAAAATCACCGAATCCTGTGCTTGCTTCAAAAACAAATCGCTTGTTTCCATATTTCCATATTTCGATAACTTTTCCATTGGTTGGAAACTGACGATCGATAGAATCAGCCGGCCCAAAATTAATATAAACTTTACCCTGATCGCTTTCGTGGCCTTCAAAATTTCCTCTATTGCTAAATTCCATGAATGCATAATCAATTCGGCGGTAATATTCGGCCATTAATTCATTATAAACAGTGCCGGTAGAGGGATCTCTGCGATTCCAGAATTCTCTGAACTTTCGTTCTTTTTCGGCCGCATTACCAGATTTAATATTCTTGATTTGCTCTTCATTTACAATGAATTTCAGGTGATCAATGGCAATGTCGAGGTTTAGCAAACTTGCAGGCATATCTGGCCAATACGATCTGAATATTTTTTTAGCCAGTGGTTTTGATTCCCCATCTTTACTTAGCTCGAGACTGTACACCGCGTTTTGAAAGGTAGAATGAGGAACATCCAACAATACGTAGGTTAATTCCAGTTCACTGTCCACCAACCTAAGTGCAGGATCTGCGCCCTTAGAAAGTTCAGGTCGTTTTCCGGTGATAATTTCGCTTTCAGAAATTGTGATCTCATGAACCAAATCACCTTTGGTGGTATCACGTCTACCTGCATTCATCTTGAAGATGTTCAACTTGTACTCTGCATTTTCATCAAAATCAGGAATTCGAATAAGCGTGCGAAAGTCTTCACCGAAGTAAATATTATTCCCAATGTTAGTCAGAGTCAGGTTATCAGCCTCGGTAGCGTAATTTTTTAACAAGTAAACTTCACCATTCGGTTTTTTATCCCATTCCGGGATCAGAAAATTTCGTTCATTCGAATTGCGATCATTTGTGTTTTCAATCAAACTTAATTGGAGTACATAATTGTAGGCTCCAGGATCTAATTGGGTAGATAATGAACCTGAAGCGTACAGTTTGTTTGATTCAGTATCCTCAAATGTTTTGGTGTACAAAGTGTCAATCCACATATCCCGACTTGCAACTTCAACCTGGCTGTTACCGCGCCTTCCACGTTCTGCTCTGCCTTTAAATACTTCGTTATTCAATCGAATAATCGTGTAATATTGCGAACCTTCTGGGGCATTTAGCTCAGAACTAGGCGTGATTTTCTTGTATGGCAAAAAATCGTTGTTAAAACGAAAGATGATTCCCATTTCTGCTTTTCCGTCTTCCGTTGGCAGAAGAATGTTATCAATAAAAATTTGTGGAGCTGATGCCCGGTTTATCAAATCGATATAATCAACTCGTTGGCGTTGAGCAAAACTAAAAGTGCTAATAAATAAGCTAAAGGCGAAGAACAGTATGATGCGCTTGTGCATAGATGTTTTTTTTGATGCTTTAACGTGTAAGACACGAAAATGATGATCTATAATTCCTATTTTGAACGTGAAATTGATGGAAACTAGTATATAAAATCATTTAATAGAAACTATGAGTAACAAGGCGGAAGCGAAGTCGGCACATTGGTTACAAGATCTTATTGAACAATTACGTGAGCAAGAAGACGGAATTAAGCTGGGGGGAGGTCAAACACGTATCGATAAGGAACACGCAAAAGGAAAATTAACTGCGCGTGAGCGTATAAATTTATTAACTGATAATGGAAGCGCTTTTTATGAGCTCGGACTGTGGGCCGGTTACGAAATGTACGAAGAGGTTGGTGGTTGTCCGGCTGGTGGTGTAATTACCGGAATCGGCACAGTTTCAGGTAGAAAATGTATGATCGTGGCTAACGATGCCACAGTAAAAGCAGGGGCCTGGTTTCCGATCACCGCAAAAAAGAATCTCAGAGCGCAGGAAATCGCGATCGAAAACCACATTCCGTTGATTTATTTAGTGGATTCGGCCGGTGTATTTTTGCCCATGCAAGACGAAATTTTCCCCGATAAAGAGCACTTCGGGCGCATGTTCAGAAATAATGCCGTGATTTCAGCCAAGGGCATTCCTCAAATTGCAGCCATTATGGGAAGTTGCGTTGCAGGTGGAGCTTATCTGCCAATTATGAGCGACGAAGCGCTGATTGTGGATGGAACCGGAAGCGTATTTCTGGCCGGAAGTTATCTGGTGAAAGCAGCAATTGGCGAGTCGGTAGATAATGAGACCTTAGGTGGTGCGACCACACATACCGAAATCAGTGGCGTTACCGATTACAAGATGGAAGACGATGAGGAATGCATCGCAACTATTCGAGATTTGGTGGATAAATTAGGTCCGTTTGATACGGCGGGCTTCAACCGATCGGAACCCAAAGATACCCAACGCCCGGCAAGCGATTTGTTCGATTTGATCCCCGAATCACGGACATCCCCCTACAATATGTACGATGTAATTGATTGCATGATTGATGAGGGGAGTGCCACAGAATTTAAAAAAGGATACGGAAGTACGATTATTACCATGTACGCGCGGATTGACGGCTGGAGTGTGGGGATCGTGGCAAATCAGCGAACGATCAGCAAAACGAAGTCAGGGGAGATGCAGATTGGCGGGGTAATTTATTCTGAATCGGCCGATAAAGCTGCTCGTTTTATCATGAACTGCAATCAAAAGAAAATTCCACTCGTATTTTTGCAGGATGTGACGGGATTTATGATTGGCAAGCGAAGTGAACATGGTGGAATCATCAAAGATGGCGCTAAAATGGTGAATGCCATGGCAAATTCGACCGTCCCTAAAATCACCATTGTATTGGGGAACAGCTACGGAGCCGGAAATTATGCGATGTGCGGTCGTGCGTACGATCCACGCTTTATGTACGCCTGGCCCACGGCAAATATCGCGGTGATGAGCGGAGCCTCTGCCGGAAAAACACTTACTCAAATACAGATTGCAGCCATGAAAAAGAAAGGCAAGGAAGTAAGTGCAGAAGAGCAGGCCGAACTGCAAAAAACCATCACCGACCGATACAATAAACAAACCGATGTGCGTTATGCCGCCTCTCGTTTATGGGTAGATGGCATTATTCACCCGCTGGAAACCCGCGAGCGAATCTCGAAAGCGATAGAAGTAGCGAATCTAAATCCTGTAATTGAAGAGTATAAAACCGGTGTGATTCAGGTTTAAATAGATGTTCGTACGAAGATCGAAAGAGTACAGAATCCATTATTTCGCTGAAAGCGGGGTGATGGATGTGTGTGATCGAGATGGTTTGTCCCGCAGAGGAACTAGGGAACTAGGGGAAAAAAGGAATATTCAAATGATTAAATATTTAATAATTGGGTTATTATTTATTGCTGGTTGTAGGGTTCAATATATCGAAGGACTGGAAGCGACTGGGGGTAAAGAGGTCGCGATTAGAAATTCTATCCTTGATTTTACACATATCAAAAAACTCTATGAATCTGATAATGTATTTTCAATTATTTATTACGACACTTTGGTTACTTTAAAAACGGCCGAGGTAGGTGATGGATATAATGTAATATCTGTCGAAGATAAAGTATATGACAATATCATTGCATTAGGTATAGCAGCTTATTATGGTCGGTTCCCACTTTTTGATAGTTTAGGGGTTGATAGGAGAGATCATCTTCCTTCTCGGTTTTATAAAGTAGATGAAAAAATATTCTATTGGTATGACGATAATTACACTGCAACAGATTCAAATATTGAACAACTACTAAGGTTTAATATTGCAGAATATATTTATGATGAAAAAGATCAATACTTAGATGAAATTAGATTCAGTAAAGCTGGTAAATCAGCAACTTATTATTTTTGTCGAAATGACTTAACTATCTATAAGAGAGTTATTACGAAATTTGGCGAGTCAGAATTAAGATATGTAGAACCACCAAATTTAAATTGTGAAAGGTAATTTGATAAGAAGTTCTTGCCCAAGATGTTTTAAGTCTGTGACTTAAAACTTGTAGTACAGCAAGACTTTGTCTTGCATAGTGAATGACCGATCAGGAATATAGCTAAGATAAATTACTATTGAGACTATGACTGGTAATTCAAGTCAGGAGACTTGCTGAACGTTGACTTTCAAGTTACAAACTTGAAAGATCGTGGGAACCCTTTATCTTAAAAATTTCTTTCGTTCTTCAATTCTTTCATTAATGAAATCAGCAATGGCAATTTGATCGGCACTTGTTAGATGATCTGCAAATTCGTACTTATTTGTATTTTCATAATAGGTAACTAATCCTCTTGTTTTTGTTTCTTTCGACTTACTATGCCGACCAGTCCATTGTGGTATCTTTTTTTTTATAAGATG
Source organism: Balneolaceae bacterium (assembly GCA_965249965.1). Classification (GTDB taxonomy): domain Bacteria; phylum Bacteroidota; class Rhodothermia; order Balneolales; family Balneolaceae; genus HXMU1420-13. Next base: position 2,749,773 of record OZ252262.1, on the reverse strand, counting down.
ATTTGCATGAATTTTATTTATTTCCTTGAAATTCATTTCCAATTCTGTAGTTGAAAACAGTGTTTTTTTAATGAAAGTTAAACACTCATGGGTAAATTTGATGGAGTGCTTAGTATAGTAGTGTGACAAGGTCCTAGCTAAATTTGTGATTCCAGCGATCCAAAAAATGATAGAAAAATAAACTTCATTAGCACCTTCGACTATTGCACCTAGTGTCAAAAGAAGTACGATAAAAAGCCAAATTAAATCGAAAAGTAGAGGATTAGCGAAATTGTTTGAATTTATACCTTCAGGTTTAATATGAATCTCAAATTGATATCGATCTTTTTCATCGATATTAAATGTTGCTGTTGATATATCTTTCATGCTTTAACTAACAAACCGAAGTAGTGGTACAATTTCATTATTCAAATGGTCAACGAGCCATTCTTTGTCTGATTCTTCCAGGTGCTCACCAATGAATAGTTCCTTGTTGGAGTGAGAAATCACGATGGTTTTTGAATTCAGTCCGCTATCGTTTGCACCCGATGCGACCATTTTAAAACTGTTTTTTGCTTTATTCTGATACTTGGTATAACTCTCCAGTTCAATGGAATTTAGTGTGTTATAATCCACAATGTGTTCCACTTTATACCCAAGGGTATATTTTCGAATTACCATGTTCTTTCGGCGAATAAGTAACTCTTGATGGCCAAATAAATTGGTTAATATTCCTGCAATCATAGATAAACCTACCAGCCAAAATGGAATGGAAAACATGGCAAACAAAACGGATGCCATTAATGCCATTGTTGTCCAGACCACTAAAAAACCATTCCAAAAAAGCGCAAAGAACATGATTCCCAGCGTTCCGGCACTAAAACCAGCGGGTTTCAACGTGACCATACTTTGGTCAGCATCTACTTTTTCGACAATAATTTTATTTGAATGACGAGGAGAGGGTTGAGGCACAATATCTTTAATGCGATTCCCCGTCACCTTCTTTCTTGTAGATTCCCTATTCATATACTTTTATAGTACCGAAAAATTAGATTTTTTGATTGCCGCTTTATTTTATAAAAAACTGAACGAAAATAGAACTATGTTCACTGCACTGGGTACAATTACATGCGATATAAGATAAGCTTTAAAAAACCGAACGTTATTCTTTCTGTTGAGGACAGCTTTACACTGCTCGACTTTATGGCGTTATTTGCGTGTTTGCTTCTTGGTGTTTTCTTCATGGTTTTCTTGTGGATCTTCGCCGCCGCATTGTTGATCAAGCTTTTTACTCGCCACGAATATGTCTTCAATTCGGATACCTACACACTCATAAGGTATATTCGAATCTTCAGTTATCTTCGTATCCGCCGCCGGGTAATTTCATTCGATGACATCGATAAGTTTTTGTTCTCAAATTTTGATTCTGGTCAGGCGTTAGTTGAGCGGGGGCTGGTTACCAAAGAATGGTTTACACTGGAAATTGTGCTTACCGATAAACAACGAATTCGTTTGGTGAAATTAGATGCAGATGATATCGAGGAAGTACACGATTTGTACAAAGAATTAAAAGGCCTAATGAACGACTGGTTTCATTTTGAGGTGGAATATGAGGAGTTAAAGGAGCAGTAAATTTCATAGTTGTAGGATCCGAAATTTTGTATTCTTCGAGCATAAAAATACCTACTATGAAGTCAATTTATTCAATCCTTTCCCTACTTATACTATTCAGTATTTCATGTTCTGATTCATCTTCAAATTCAGGAGAAGAAGATGAAAATCTTGAACCTAGTCTGAGGAACTCTCCAACCTTTCCCGTTGGATTTGCTATTCAACAACAGCATTTAAGAAATAGTAGTTATGTGAATATTCTAAATGAAGATGCGTCAAGCATTTCTGCCGAGTATGAGATGAAAATGAACATACTCTATCCATCTCAATCAGGAATAAACTACGAACCACTAAATATGTTTTTAGACTACGCAGAACTCAATAATACCAGAGTTCATGGGCATGCATTAATCTGGCATAGTTCCACTCCAGGCTGGTTGGAAAACTTTGGGGGCTCAGATGCTGAATTTGAAAACTTCGTTGAAAATTACATTAAGGACATTGTTTCGAGTTATGAGGGTAGGATAGCAAGTTGGGATGTTGTGAATGAAGCATTTTCAGATGGCTCAGGAACGTTAAGAAATAGCGTTTTCTATCGGAAAATGGGAGAAGATTATATTGAGAAAGCATTTGAGTGGGCGCGTGAAGAAGATCCTAATCTTCTACTTTTTTATAACGACTATGGCACGATTTACGACACTCAAAAATATGCAGCAATGATTCGTATGATTGATGATTTCCAGGCTCGTGGAGTGCCCATAGACGGTGTAGGATTTCAAATGCATATCAGCTATAACTTTCCAAGTCTTCAACAAATACGAAATGCTGTTGAACCAATCCTTGAACGTGGATTAATGGTTCATTTTTCCGAGTTGGATATTCGGGTAAATCCTGAAGCTGAAAATGTTGACTTCAATGCTGAATTATCAGCCCGACAAGTACAAAAGGTGGAGGAGGTATTTGGTTACTACAGAACCATTCCTGAAGAATATCAATTTGGAATTACGATGTGGGGAGTTAAGGATGATGATACCTGGCTTCGTAATTTTTGGCAAAATGAAAATGAGTGGCCCCTACTTTATGATGAAAATTTCAATCCGAAACCAGCTCATCAAGCCATTATTCAACTCTTCGAAGATTAATTCTCAGGTGACTTACCTTCCATTTCAACCACGAATATTCCTCTGATCTCACCTTCACTATATCCGGTTGCTTTGTCTTGAGGATAGATTCTTTGAATGGCGGCTAAGGTTTCCTCTGATATTTCCTCTCCAGCATTACCATGGCATTGCAAGCAAAATTGATTAGTAATAATTGGATAGTAGCCAATTACCCGGTCACCGATAGCATATACAGTTGGGGTAACCATTTCCCCCAAAGCAATGTTTTCTTTTGCAGATGCGATGTACTCCAATTCCATCTCATTCGCCAAATTCTCAGGATTCCTGGGTTTATCAGAAACTCGATATAAAACTTTGTTCTGATCCACAGACATACTATCTGTAAGTGGAATGGCTTTAATGTTGCAAAATTCAAGTGCTGCAACCGTACCCTTCTGAGTTACAGTTGGTATCAACACAGAACCAAGCGCAGCCTTTGTAGCCATGGCTGCTTGAAGTCCTTCTTCACGATAAGATACAAGTTCTTCTTCTGTATAGGTGGGAGTGTGATTTTTAACTTCACCCGAACACTGTGTTAAAAATAAACCGATTACTAAAACACTTAGATATCTCATATTTTTTTATCAAGCTATTATTATCAGGAGATAATTCCTTCCATTTGTTATAACATCAATTACCGCCCTGACCTCGTCTCATTCTTCGTCCTTGACCGTGTCTCATTCCACCTTCGCCATGCATTTCCCGATAATGTTCCTCAAACCAGTCAGGCCTATCTAACTCGAATTGGTAGATGTAGGTTGCAACGGCTATTAAATCCTCTTGAGAAAATTCTTGTGCTTGAATTGGCATCACATTAAATCTCCTTACTGCACCATGTAATAAAGCTTTCTCCTCAGTCGGTTCAGTAACAAAGGAAGATAACGCAGTAGTAAAGTCATCAAGTACTGGATATTCCATCAAATAACGTCGTTTTACAGCTTCTAAAGGAGGAGCCATACGGTCTTCCATGCTTGCAGTTGCGGAATGGCATTCCAAACACGTGTTATCTATAATTTGCTTGGCTTTTACCAGGTCAACTTGTTCCTGAAAATTGACTGGAATTATCTCGATAACTTGATCATCCACTTTTTGAGCGCATGTTGCCAGAATCAAAAAGAAAAAGACCAAATACGAAATCATGAACACTTTCTTCATAGCCATCACCTTGTCTATTTATTTATTCATCTATGAATGTTGCTACAAAGATTTGAAGAATGTGTGAAGGAACTAATCTTTTACATTCTAATCACCATGCATTTCCTGATAGTGCTCTTCAAGCCAATCCGGCCGTTCTAGTTCAAATTGATATATATATGTTGCAATTGCTTTTAGGTCTTTTTCAGTATAAGCCATAGGAAGCATCACACCAAAGCGGTCAACGGCTCCAAACATAATGGCATTTTCTTCAGATGGGCTGATTATAAAATCAACCATTGCTGTTGTGAAATCTTCGATCTTTGGGTATTTCTCTAAATAACGTCGTTTAACTCCTTCAAGAGGTGGAGCCATTCGATTTTCTTCGCTTGCTGTTGCTGAATGGCATACTATACATCCCGTATCAATTATTTGCTTGGCTCTTACTAGATCTATTTCTTCCTTTACAGAATTTGACTCCAACTGTGTTTCATCAGTTTTATTCTGAGAGCAGGAAGCTAGTAATGAAAAGAAGAGAATGAAATAAGTAATTAATACGATTTTCTTCATGGATATTTTTTGAGATAAATTAATCGGAAGAATGATCCAACTATGGTTTGAAGAATGTGTGAAGGAAATAAAAAAGCCCGATCAATCTGATCAGGCTTTTGGAAAATTGGATTTTAGAAATTTAGCGTTTCGACTACACTTCAGCCAAAATCTTATTCAATTTTTTACAGGGTCTCATGGCCTCATCAACCAAAGCAGCTTCGGGTTTAAAATAGCCGTTGATTTCCACAGGACTTCCCTGAACTCCAATTAATTCAGCATTAATGGCCTCCTCATTTTCACTCATTGCTTCGAACACTGGTTTAAATCTGGCAGACAAAGCAGCATCTTTGGTTTGATTTGTTAATGCTTCAGCCCAATACAATGCGATGTAGAAATGCGAACCGCGATTATCAATTTTACCAAGTTTGCGAGCAGGCGACTTACCATTATCCAATAACTTTGATGTGGCAGTATCCAGAGTCTCACCTAGAATTTTGGCAATGTTATTATCGAAGGTTTTGCCTAAATGATCTAAAGAAACAGCCAGTGCAAGGAATTCACCTAATGAATCCCAACGCAGATAATTTTCTTTCACAAACTGCTGAACGTGTTTAGGAGCAGATCCACCGGCACCGGTTTCAAATAATCCACCGCCATTCATTAAAGGTACAATGGAAAGCATTTTTGCGGAAGTACCAAGTTCCAGAATAGGGAAGAGGTCGGTGAGGTAATCACGTAACACATTTCCTGTTACCGAAATGGTGTCTTTTCCTTCGATGATTCTATCCAGAGAGAATTGAGTGGCATCAACTGGATTCATGATATGAATTTCGAGTCCACTCGTATCATGATCTTTCAAATAGGTAGTTACTTTTTTGATGAGCTCGGCATCATGTGCACGAGTCTCATCCAACCAGAATACTGCAGGGGAACCCGTATCCCGGGCTCTGGAAACGGCAAGTTTTACCCAATCCTGAACAGGAGCATCTTTTACCTGGCATGCTCTCCAAACATCACCGGCTTCCACACTGTGTTCCATTAACGTATTTCCGTTTGCATCCACAACTGACATTGTTCCATCTGCCGGAACTTCGAAGGTCTTGTCATGCGATCCATATTCTTCTGCTTTTTGAGCCATTAAACCAACATTTGGCACAGAACCCATGGTAGTTGGATCGAACGCACCGTGCTTCTTACAAAACTCGATGGTGGTTTGATACACACCTGCATAACTGCTATCTGGAATTACCGCTTTTGTATCCTGAGTTTTATCATCCTTATTCCACATGCAGCCGGAAGTTCGGATCATGGCCGGCATGGAAGCATCGATGATTACATCAGAAGGAACATGCAGGTTGGTAATTCCCTTGTAAGAATTTACCATGGCTAAATCGGGTCCGTTATCGTAGCACGCCTGTATATCCGCTTCAATGCTTGCTTTTTGGTCAGCTGGTAGGTCTTCGATTTTTGCTAGCAAATCACCCAAACCGTTATTTACATCAACCCCAAGTTTTTCAATAGTTTCAGCATGTTTTTCGAAGACATCAGCAAAGAAAACTTTCACACCATGACCAAAAATAATCGGATCAGAAACTTTCATCATAGTAGCCTTCATATGTAAAGAGAAAAGCACGCCTTTTTCCTTGGCGTCTTTTACTTCCTTAGCCAGAAATTCAACCAATGCATTTTTACTCATAAAAGTAGAATCGATGATTTCTCCAGCTTGAAGAGCGATTCCATCCTTTAACACTGTTTTATTGCCGGCCTTATCGGTATGCACAATTGAAGCAGTGGTTGCTTCTGAAACGGTAACTGACTGCTCGTTGGAACGGAAGTCATTTGCTCCCATTGTTGCTACATGCGATTTCGAATCTGAACTCCATTCACCCATAGAATGTGGGTTTTTGCGCGCATATTCTTTTACCGCTTTTGGTGCACGTCGATCAGAATTTCCTTCTCTTAAAACCGGATTTACAGCGCTTCCTTTCACACGGTCATAGCGTGCTTTAATTTCTTTTTCTTCAGCGGTGGTAGCTTCTTCGGGATAATCGGGTAGGTTGTATCCCTTTTCCTGAAGCTCTTTTATGGTAGCTGTTAACTGTGGTATGGATGCCGAGATGTTCGGCAGTTTGATAATATTCGCCTCAGGAGTTTTAGCCAATTCACCCAATTCAGCTAGTGCATCCCCGATTTGTTGCTCCTCGGTAAGAAAATCTGGAAAATTCGCGATTACTCGTCCCGCCAGTGAAATATCCCGAGTTTCAACAGAAACTCCGGCAGCTTTTGTAAAAGCTTCAATAATTGGTAAGAATGAATGAGTAGCTAGCGCGGGAGCTTCATCTGTGTAGGTGTAAATAATTTTTGCTTTATCTGAGGCCATTATCTGTGTAAAAATTTTGAATTTCTGAAGGGCTCAAGTTTACGAAAAAACCTGCTTCAACTGTAGCGAATTAAGAGGATTTACATTTTCGCAATGTATGAGGAATATTTTCACCGAGTAAGTAACACGTTCATCCCCAAAAATGGATAGCTAATCGAAAAATGAGTCAACTACTTTAATCAGAGGGGTATTCTTGGTTCGAATTTAAAAAACGAATCAATGAAACGAATACTCGACATTCTTATCTCACTTACAGCATTAATCATGCTTTCGCCCATACTACTCGTCGTAATTATTGCGATGAAGCTGGAATCGAAAGGCCCAGTGTTTTATATCTCAAAACGAGTTGGGCAACACTATCAGATTTTTGATCTCTACAAATTCAGAACCATGATTGTAAATGCCGATCAAAAATTGGACAGCCTTAAGCATCTTAATCAATATGCCACAAACGAGGAAGTAGATTTAGACGAATGCGAGCTTTGTTCCGATGAAAGCGCATGTTCACCGGTTCTTTTTCATGATGGGGTAACAATTTGTGAAAATCTATACAGCCTTCGAAAAGAAAAAGACTCGGCAGAGGCTTTCGTAAAGATTGTAAACGATCCACGTATTACGAAAGTGGGTAAGTTTTTGCGCAATACCAGTATTGATGAAATCCCTCAGCTTCTCAACGTTTTAAAAGGGGATATGAGTGTGGTTGGCAACAGACCGCTTCCACTATACGAAGCAGAGCAATTAACAAGAGATGAAGCAACCCTTCGATTTGAAGCACCTGCCGGTCTCACCGGCTTATGGCAAGTTACCCAACGAGGTAAACGTGAGATCACGCCCAGAGAGAGAATCGAATTAGATAATACCTATGCAGAAAAGTATAGTGTTTGGTTCGATTTGAAAATCATTTTAATGACAATCCCAGCCTTATTTCAGAGTGAAAATGTATAAAATCATACCTATATCCATCTTTATTGTTCTGGTCAGTGTATCAGTACAGGCGCAGGAATTTGATTATATGAAGCATCGTATGATGGCAGATTCTTTAGCAACAATCGCGCTAACAAATACTCCAGAAATTGAGCAACAAGATTTTGAACTTGCTATCCGAGACGAGAAAATCAAAAGAGAAAAACTTGGATGGTTATCCAGTTTTAGAATGGGAGTGCAGTTCCTATCTGTAAATCAGGACTATGATAACGACATAACAAGAGTAGGGGTGTTGCCTACACTTGGGGTGTCACTTCAATTAGATTTTGAGCGCTTTTTTACTACTCCATCAAGAATCAGAAGTGCTCGGTATGAGTCGGAAATTATCAAATTGGAAAAAACCCGACTTGAGAAAGTTCGAGTAAATCAGATTTCTTCCTATTACTACGATTACGTGTTACTCATCGAGCAAACCCAGGTTCGATTTACCACACTTCAAACCGTAAAAGAACAGGGTAAACTTATCGAAGAACGGTTTAAGAATGGTGAAACCGACTTAAACACCTACCTGAATTCAGTCAACTCAGTTGATAATGCTAAAGAAGCATTTTATGAGACAAAAATTGCGGCAGAGAAAATGCTGACTCTCCTCGAAAATGAGCTTGGATTAGAAATGGGAAGCTTACAATAAATTTCACAGACTGAATATTTCATTCATCCCCGAATACGGTCAACTAATCGAAAAAAGAGTCAGACAAATTGGATAGTAGTGTATCCTTAGAAAGAAATTAAAAGAACAAACAATGAAACGACTTGTAAACATCATTCTCTCAATAACTGCTTTAACAATGCTTTCGGCCATGTTATTGGTAGTGATCCTTTTAATGAAGGTACAATCTATAGTTCCATTCTTTCATGTATCCGACTATACAGCTGATAAATTGGTAACCATTATTTGTAATGGGCTGGGTATGGGACTTGGAGGTTTGCAATGAGTCTGATCATCCAAATAATCCGACAGATTGGAAAGAAATGGTACTTATGGATATTTCTACCAATGATTGCAGCATCAGCAATTTTCTATTTAACAGGAAAGGGAACCAAGCAGTATGTAAGTGAAGCATCCTTGTATTTGAACCTGCCTACTAATAAAGGATTGAGTATAACTAACGAAGGCTTTAAACAGCATGAGATTTCTGCATATATCCAGGATTTGATTCATCACACCCAGTCGAATAAGTCGATGGAGTATGTAAAGCTTTCCATACTGCAAGGGTATCTTAGAGAGGAAAATACACTGTTAAACGCGCCTGCAGATGCATTTCCCTGGACCGATTCCCTTGCAGTAGAGGAGCGTATTGATAGCTTGTTTTTGAAAAATTCCATGCTTGATGTACGTGATGAGTTAGATGCAACCATCACCATTTTTCTCAGAGATCAGGGTTTGACCAATGATTCGATTCGAAGCTTATTTAATCTATATCGAGAAGGATCTTCAAATTATATAAGACTGAAAGTAACAACAGGTGATCCTTTTATCTCTGCCTATGTGGGCGAAAAAATCATATCTGCAATGTCGCGATTAAATAAGGAAATCAATCGTGGAAAACTTGAAGCTGATACGAAACTTTTTGAGAAGCTGGTTGCTCAGGCAAAGGAAGAATTAGACGAGAAAGTTGGCGACTTGGAACGATATAAAATCCGTAATAATGTGATCAACCTTCCGGAACACACCAAAGCCATTGTTAATCAGATGGTGCAGCTCGAAGTTCAAAAAGCTGAACTTATTGAGATGCTTGCTTCAAAGCAGGAAGGAATTTTTCAAATCCAGTCAAAATTGGATGTGAAGGAAGAAATACCGGTGGACCTATCAAAAAATGTTCGTTTTATAGAATTACAAAACAGAATGCGTGAACTGGATGAGCGAAATACTTCAGAGCTTCGAAGAGATGTGACATTAAATCAAATCGAGGCCGCCAGTGAGGAGCTTGGAAGTTTAGTACAGGAGTATGTTGGTGATGTGCCAATTGATATTCGACGAGCTCGTCAGGAGTTAATTCAGCAGTATTTGAATTATCAGGTTGAACTAGAAATGACCAGACAGTTGATTCCATTAGTTGAAGCTGAAATTGAAAGAATCAGTGTATATGCAAGAACTTTTGCCCCGCTTGAATCAAATATAGGTACACTTGAACGCGAAATTACTACCGCGCAAGAGACTTTCCTTATTTTGGTTAACAAATTGAATCTCGCCAAAACGGTAGCGCAAGGTACGGGGGTAAATGAATTAGTAGTTATAGATTCACCAGATGTCCCGTTGTTGCCGATTCCTTCCAAAAGAAAAATACTGATCGTTTTAGCCGCCATATTAGTATTCATTATTGTGATTTTTTTGATTGCTGCCATCGAATATTTGGATGCAGGTATTTGGTCGGCTAGGGACTTTGAGAATAGATTCAATATCGAGCCATATTCTGCTTTGCCAGATTTAACTGAAGCGGAGGCTACAAAGGATGATAGATTAGCCCACTACTTAAGAGTATTGCATGTTCAACAAGTAAAATCCATTGCCATAGAAGTTCATAATCAGGCGCAGTTAAATGAAAAAGAAGTTGTGTTACTATCTTCTTTAAGGGGGGAAGGAAAGCAGATACTTGCTTCACGACTACAATCAGAAATGGACAACCTAGGATATAATGCTTCTGTAACCAATGTAAATGAATTCGAGGAAGCAGAAGAAATCATAGGAGAAGATGAAAACTCATCGGCTACTAAGTTGAAAATTACCATTCTTCCACCTACATCTTTTATAACCTGTTGGAAAAAGTGGTTGAAGTCGGAAAAGATTTTTGTATGGATGTACCATGCAGGCAGAGCACCAATCAAAAACGACACCTATGTGTTTGAAAAAATTTCTGCATTCGACTCAATCACAGTATTAAATAATGTTCAGCTAGATTACCTCGAAGATAGCGGAGTAGAGGTTCAGCGTAATCGTTCGTTTTTACGAATATGGACAAAACGAATTTTGAATCTACAGTTTAAAGCCAAAACCATTGAGGTAGCGTAATGCTATATACAATAATTGCTTCCATTCTACTTTTTTACGCACTCTACATGTTGCTAACTGTTGGAATTGGATTGTTCTACAAATCACCGAATCGCGTGTTTGATAATTGCGACCACTCTCTGATTGTTTTTTTCCCAATCTACAAACCAGGCACTCAGGTAATTCAAAACATTAAAAAACAAGCAAATGAGCTAAAAGGATTAAATGCAAAACTGTTCATTTTGTCGCAGGAAGCTGACTATGAAATAGATGAAGAACTTGCAAAGCTTGCAGACCATCACATCTCAGAAACGTTTAGTCACTTGCCGGGGAATAGCTATCATTATGCATTGGAATTTGCGGTTAACAAGATTGAAAGTTTTGATTCTGATGTTGAAAGTGTGCTCTTGATGGATCCCGATAATTTTATGAAAGCGGCATCAATCAAAAAGTTAATTGCAGGGCGACAATCAGGTTATGATGTTGTTTTAAGCAGGAGAAAATCTTATTCAAAGGAATCCTCAACATCATTATTTGATGGAATGTCTGAACGCCTGAATGATTATATGTTCAGGAGATCAAAAACTCTTTTAGGCTTTCATCCGGAACTGAGTGGCAGTGGTATGTTGATGGAAACTCAACTATTTAAACAAGCTGTTTTAAAACTCGATAAAAAGTCGCCGGGTATGGATAAGCAACTACTTATCAGAATGATGTTTACAAAACAGGATTTAACGATTTCTTATGATGAATCAGCCATTGTGTTTGATGAAAAAACAGAAGATGCGGATGCATTCAGCAGACAAAGACTACGTTGGTTCGGAAATCAATACTATAATGCTTACACATTTGGATGGAGGCTGTTAACGAGTAAAAGTCTGTCATTAATTGATTATGGAATTAGTCTTTGGAGACCGCCACGTTCATTTCAGATTGTGGGAACAGCAATTTTAGTTCCTTTCGACATGTTAGCTTTTGCATTCGATTGGATACCAGCACCAATTATTACTTCCTCAGCTGTACTGTCCAGCATAGCCATCATCATCTTTTTGATAAATGAGTGCATGCTAAAAAAAGTAGTAGTAAACATCCTGCCTCTTATTTGGACTTCCCTCAAAAATGGTTTTACTGCGATAACTGGTTCCATTAATTCTTCCGGAACATTCATTCATACCCGAATAGAAAAATGAGTTTCGGCTACAACATAAAAGATGGTGGGTTAGAAGCCGAGAAAAGAGCTCAACAGCGAGTGAATATCTTAATTTCACTTAGCATTGCCGGATTACTTGGTGTAGTTGGTGGAATATATGTTTTGGGTTTAAAGGGCGCGGTTTTAATAATTGGGTTATTAGTTGCAGTGCCTGTAGGCTATCTGCTACTTACGGATGAAAGATATTTAATTCCCATAGCCATTCTTTATTCCATTTTTTTAGGTCCTTTTTTAATGGCAGTTCAAGGAGTTCCCATTGGATTATTGATGGATGCAATGTTACTAACAGGCGCACTTGGAGTCGTACTTAGATGTTTAAAAAGTCATGATTGGAGTTATTTTAATGTTCCGGGTAAATATGTGATTCTAATCTGGGTTGCCTATCATTTGTTGCAGGTTGGAAATCCAACTGCAGCATCCCGAGTAGCATGGTTTTATGTGATGCGTCCCGCGGTTGCCTATCCGTTTTTGTTTTTTATTGCCATGAACATGCTGAAAACTCCGGCAGATTTACGCAGAGTATGGGGATTTGTTGTTGCCGGGATTACTATTACCATCACTTGGGGACTTGTGCAGCATATTAATGGCTATTTCGATTTTGAAATGAGATATCTTCAAGCAGCTGAAGCCATTCATCTAGTGTATATTCAAGGCAGATGGCGAATCTTCGGTACGCTTACTTCACCTGCCCAATATGGAGTTGTTGTTACCATATTTAGTATGGTTTTTTTACTTCTTGGTGCTTTTTTAAAAAATAAAACTAAATATTTATATCTAGTTCTGGCATTGGCTGGTTTTTCAGCGATGATATTTTCCGGAACCCGAACAGCTTACATAGTTATCCCACTTGCAATAGCTGCTTTAGTTGTATTAGAGCGAAAACCGAAACTATATGGTCTTTCTGCAGTGATGGGGATTATATTTCTGGTAGTTATTTTGATGCCAACCAATAATTATCATGTACAGCGTATTCAATCGGTTTTTAAAACCGAGGAAGATGCCTCGTTTCAGGTACGTGAAGAAAATCGAATAGCGATTATGCCATTTATTTACTCACATCCCATTGGCGGTGGACTCGGATCGACCGGAGTTTGGGGAATGCGATTTTCACCATACACCATGTTAGCTCAGTTTGCTCCCGATGCCGGCTATATGCGTGTTGCCGTTGAATTGGGTTGGATCGGAGTAATTCTATATCTGGGATTATTGATTAGACTTTTCTTTTTATCATTAATGAATTTCATCAAACTCAAAGATCCGAATCTGCGTATTCTGGGCCTTGCGTTACTTTCATCACTTTCTACCTTATTTCTAATTGAATACGCCCAGGACATAAATGGTAAACTACCCATGAATATTCTTTTATGGATATTGATGGCATTGATGATTCGACTACCAAAAATACAAGAGGCTATTCCAGATGAACGTACATGAAATTACCTGTCAGCATTTACTTTCGGGCATTGGCCGATATGGATGGGAATTAGCAGCGGGAGTGCAAAAAGAAGGCTACCTGAAGAAGTTTTATAAGCCCAGGAAAGAAGGCCATAGTGATGAACTATATCATACAAATGATTGGGTGAAAGGGTATCGGTATCGAAGTCTGAGGGATCTACATCCTTACATTTTACCATGGTTCATCAAACAGTCGTTAGAAGTTGAGAAAGGAGATATTCTTCATGCTCATTGGTTTCTTTCAGGTTTGGCGATTAGCAAGTTCAGGAAGAATCCCAAGATCATTACCATGCATGATGTATCGCTCCTTCATTTACCGGAAAAAGGGGGGCGTTATATCGATTACTATGCAAAAGCAATTCAGAAATTTAAGAGGCTACAGATTCCAATAATTGTTGTATCCGAACGTGCCAAACTTGATGCAATTAAGCATGCGGAGTATCCTGAAAAGCTAGTGCATGTAGTTTATAATGGTGTAAATCATGAGCAATTTTTTCCGTTACTTAATAAAGAGAAAAGACCAAAAAACAAGTTTAGATTTATCTATTCCGGTGGACTTGGTAAGAGGAAAAATGTAGGACTTTTACTTCAAGCCTTTAAAAAGATAGAAGAGAAATACTCAGAATGTGAGCTCATAATTTCAGGTGCTCATCCGGAACGAACAGAATACCCAACCTTAGCCAATTCACTAGGCATACAACACATTAAATTTACAGGATTTATTGCAGATGAAGACATGGCAGATTTCTATCGAGGCGGCCATTGCATGGTTTTTCCTTCAGAATACGAAGGTTTTGGGTTGGCTCCCTTAGAAAGCATGGCTTGTGGAACTCCGGTTTTATCGGCAAAAGGCGGTGCTTTAACAGAAACCTCTGGTGATGGTGCCCTGTATTTTGATTACGAGATTGACGACTTATGCGATAAAATGGAAAGTATGATTACGGATAATACGTTAAGAGAGGATCTTGCTATTAAGGGTTTAAATAGGGCATCAAATTTTACATGGGAGCAAACCACCAGAAATACGCTAGACATTTATCGAACGCTGGTTTAGTTCATCCAGCGAATTAACTATTCCATCGAGTATCTAAACAACCTAAAGAGAGAAGCAGGTAGATTTGGTCGAAACAATAAACAACGACCATGAACATAGAATTAATTTCTTGTGCCAATACCCGATGTGGTATCGGCCGTTATACAAACGAGTTAGCAAACTATCTGGCAAGTACAGAACATCAAGTACACGGTTTTAGAAAAGATGGTGATGACTCTTCAATTTTTGAGGTGTACCCACATAGATCGTTACGAAACCTGAGGCATTACATCGCTCCATATTATTTATCGAAAGCGATAAAAAAAAGAGAAACAGATATATGGCATGCAGATTATGTTGATGCTGCTTCTGCATTCTTTTGGAAATCGCCTTCAAAACCAATTACACTCTTCACAAATGTACATGACGCTATTCCGTTCTTATTTCCAACTTCTGGAATAGCGTTTGAAGTGTACAAGCGGCAGCTCGCATTTGCGATCAAAAATTCCTACAAAATTGTAGTGGTTTCTGAAGCATCAAAAAAAGACCTCATCGAGTTTACAGGAATAAATCCAGACAAAGTTGAGGTGATTTATAATGGAATAAATCATGATTTCTTTTATCCGGGTCTGGAACACTTCTCCAATAAGAAGTTTATCATCAGATATATAGGTGGTTTATCCGGACCACATAAAAATGCAGAGACCCTAATTCATGTTGCCCATATCCTAGAACAACGTGGACTTGAATTCAGCATGGAGATTGGTGGCGGTTTCCCAGATAATACCAGTTTGCCAGCATTAGTTAATCAGCTTGGAGTTCAATCCGTTTCATTTAAAGGATTCATCCCTGATAATGATGTTCGGTTGTTTCTAGCTGAAGCAGATTTATTTTTATATCCGTCAAAGTATGAAGGATTCGGCTTTCCACCTTTAGAAGCAATGGCTTGTGGTACAGCAACAGTATCAAGTGATGCGGGTTCACTTAAAGAAGTTTTAGCTGATGGAGCAATTACGGTTCAACCTAACGCAAATACACTTGCCATGGCTGTAGAGTCTGTTATTAAGCAACCATCTCTTCAGAGAGACCTAGAATATCGTGCAATCAAACAAGCGGCAAAGTTTTCGTGGGAGAGAAGTGGAGAAGCTCATTTAGCTATGTATGAGAATGCACTTTATGGTTCAAAAATTGAACGGAGAGCATCATGACTAAGAAAGGATTGCTTGCTATTGCAAATAATGGAATCGAGTTTTTGATCGGTTCGCTACTTCTAGTACTGGTTACGATGGTTTACTCTATTGAGGAAGCAGGGGCGTGGATTGTATTCCTGACACTACTTTTTGTTGGAACTAAGTTCAGAGAGGGAATTACCCAAACCAGTTTAATGAAATATTCGGTGGGAGTTAATGAAAAACAACGATTTTCTGTGTATTGGATTTCCATAGGATTGACAATCATCGTTGAATTACTGCTGGGATTAACAGCTTTTATTTCCGCCACATTTTTCATTGACGAGCCTCTAAATTTCTTACTAAGAAACTATATTTGGCTTGCATTACCTCAGGCTTTATTCAGGCTTTTTCAATTCATATCTCAATCCAGATTAGATGTGAAAAGCATGATAAACAGTAATATTGTTTTGCTGAATATTATGAGCCTCGTGTTGATGTTTGTTTTTACAAATGAGCTAGCTTTTGGGGAATTACCTAAAGCAATATCAATTGCTTATTGGGTGGGACTTGGATGGCAGCTTTTAATGCATAACGCATTCTCCTGGAAATTAAACTTCAAGCAAATTCAGTTTCCAGAGGGATATTTGGATTTTGCTAAGAATGGACTGCTTCGAGAATTGTTTGGTACTATTTCTTCCAGAGCTTACATACTATTTACTGCAGGTCTAATCGGTTACACCGAATCTGCATTAGTGGGAATTGCTTCGCGTTATGCGAACTTGATTTATCTGCCAAACTCAGCGTATCAGGGCTTGTTATATCCAAAAGCGTGTGAAATGGTAAACCGTGGCTCAGTACAAACGATGTTTCACTATTACCGACGAGCAATTTCATGGATGCAAGCAGGTTTTGTTCCTTATGTATCAGTGCTTATTTCTGCGGGAAGTTTTGGAATAATAATTCTACATGGCACAGAGTATTTAGCCTCAATTCCTTTTTTCATCGTTCTTGTTTTAGCGGGAGCATTTATCTCACCGTATGGGCATGCATTCGGAAGTGTAAGTCAAGCTGCAGGAAGACCAGATTTAGTGACAAAAGTTGTACTTATTAATAGCTGCTTAAATTTAAGCCTGTCGTACATATTGATCGTATTATTTGGTGTTTGGGGAGCAATTCTTTCACCTATTATTACGGATTTAATTGGCTTATTTATGATTCAAGTTATCCTAAGAAAAGTATTTAAAAACAGGATAATAGAATCCTATTCAAATCTATTTAACAGACTGCTGATACTCGCAAAATTACTTAAAAAAGGTGTTGGTGCTAAATTTAGAGGGGTGTCTGCATGAAACTTAAAATCTCAATTGTAATGGCTACTTATAACAGGGTAGATTTACTCGCAAAGCAGCTGTTAGCATTCGAAAATCAAACACTAGACAAATCTAAATTTGAGGTAATTATTGTTAATGATGGATCACAGGATAGTACAAAACAACTATTAGACGGTTGGAGTAGACGCTATTTAAATCTTAAAGTGATTCACAAAATAAATGGAGGTCCGGCTTCTGCCAGAAATACGGGAGTCATTCAGGCCTCGAGCGAAATAATTGCATTTACTGATGATGACTGTATTGTTGACAATGATTGGTTGGAAAACATACTTCAAGCATTTAACCAAGATCAGAATCTTAAAGTGTTACATGGATTGACTTATTCCAATAAAAAAGAGATCAATCCATTTACTCATCAAATCGAAAATGATTCCTGGAGTGATGTTGTCCCAACTTGTAATGCTACTTATTTAAAGAAAACCTTTGTAAAGCTTGGTGGATTTGATACAAACTATCCGTTCCCTCATAACGAAGACACCGATTTAGCCTGGAAAGCCCATGAAATTACTAAAGTAAAATTCGACGAGAATGTAAAGGTATATCACCCGGCTGTTCCTGTTCCATTTAGGAGTCAGCTAAAAAGAATGCGTTTTTTACGGTCAGAGTTTTTGCTGTTTAAAAAGCAGCCCGAATCTTATAAAAAGTGGCGAACAGCAAATCCCTGGAAGACCATCTATGGTGAGGTATTCATCAAGCATCAATTACTCACGCTGAAATCGAATTTAAAATACATCATTAAGCCAATATTATTTATAAAGGCAATGTCTTTGACAGTTGCATGTTGGGTGTATTTAATGCTCTTATTGCCTGAATACTGGGATGAATATAAAAGAGCCGAAATATCATGAGTTACCCGTTAGTTTTTCAGGCCTTACCAAAGTGGGATGCCCCTTATAATTCTACCTCACTTACAGTTGCAAAATTACTCTCTAAATCGAGACGAGTTTTTTATGTTGAACATCCTTTTAGTTGGTTGGATACTTTCCGATCTCACACCAAAGAACAAAGAGTAAAAAGAACTAGAAAATTATTTGAACGACCGTTTGAGGACTTTCCGGACTTTTATGTGATTCATCCCCCGAGAATACTTCCTATAAATGCATTAAGTGAAGGAGCAGTGTATCAAAGCCTGCTGAATCTATACAAGAAACAACTTTGGAATAGGATAGATTGGGTGTTGGATGTGTTTGGTATTAAAAAATTTGGTTATGTAAATAGCTTTGATCCGGTATTTTTTGATTTCAAGACATCCCATAATTGCATTTTTAAACTGTACCATTGTGTGGATTTAATTAAAGGAGAACCTTATATCGCAAAACATGGTGCTACAGCAGAAGAAGAGGCTTGTAAAAAAGCAGATGTAGTTATAACAACCTCTAAGCCGTTGAGACAAAAGCTACAAGCTTATAATGCGAATACAGAATGCATAGCAAACGCCTCAGATTATGATCATTTTTATGAAAAGAGAGAAAGACCCGTTGAATATGTCGATTCGGATAAAGAAAGAATCGTTTATACAGGAAGTTTAGGCCATCGAATAGATTATAATTTGATCAAATCTATTGCACTTGAAAATCCAGATAAAAAAGTGATTCTTCTTGGTCCTAAACATCCAAAATATTTCAAAGGTCAGGAACTGGAAGGTATATCTAACATTCAGTTTCTAGGACCCAGAAAATATGAAGACTTGCCTGCATACATTCAATATGCTGATGTTCTACTGATTCCATTTTTAAAGAATGAACTTACTCATCATATCTATCCTCTTAAAATCAATGAATATCTTGCTACCGGTAAGCCAATTGTTAGCACGAAGTTTACAGATCTAACGGAATTCAATGGATTGCTCGAAATAATTGAAAATAATGAGTCTTCGAGTGCTGTTTTGAAGTCAGCCGTTGACAATAACTCGCAGCGGTTACATAGCCAAAGAATCAAATTTTCATCCAAGAATACCTGGCATCATAGATTGAAAGATTGGAAAGCAATTATCAGTTCATTAGAGGTGAAATCGTTTATCGATTGATAAGCGATTTTGTCTAGTAGTTAGCTTGCCTCATCGAGAAGTTAAAAGCATTCATCTGATAAGGTCATAGGTTTAGGAAAATTAATTAATCAAAAACCTATGAGAACTATTTCAGATATCTCTTACACACAAAACCAGGACATGCTATCCAAAGTAAAGTTGTGGTTAAACGAAAATGACTTGATTAAAAAAATGGTACATCGAACATTGGTACCAAAGAATCAAGCAGAGCCAAGGTGGTTCGTACGACCTTTCGTTAATCCTTTCTTTCATAATATTCATAGAACTGCCCGGTTAAAAAGAACATCTCGTTTAGATGTGTTCCCTTTTAATTATTTCGAGGTTGGAGCCGGATCAACTATTGAAGATTACACGGTTGTTAACAATGGAGTAGGGGAAGTTGTAATCGGAGAACATTCCCGCTTAGGTGTGGGAAGTGTGGTTATGGGTCCCGTTGAAATTGGGGATAACACCATAACCGGACAAAATTGCTTAATCACCGGCCTAGATCACAATTTCCATGAATTTGGTACTCCGATCAAAGATCAGGGGGTTACAACTAATCCTACTCATATAGGAAAAGGAAGCTTTATCGGAGCTAACGTAAGCATTTTGCCAGGAGTTTTTATTGGCGACAATGTAGTTGTTGGTGCCGGCTCTGTGGTTACCAAAGATATTCCAAATAATCATATGGCAGTGGGTAATCCCGCCCGTATAGTTAAGAAATATTGTAAGGAGGTGGGAGAATGGGTACGCCTGTAGTAAGTTTTTTAATAGTGAATTATAAGGTTGGTGATTTGGTGCATCAATCCATTCAAAGCATCGAAAAACATGTTAAGACGCCGTATGAAATTATCGTATTTGATAATGCTTCTAATGATGGGTCTACACAAAGTTTAATGGGGCAATATGATAACACCAGAGTGATTGCATCAGAAAATAACCTTGGATTTGGTGCAGGTAATAATCAGGCATACAAGTACTCAAGCGGTGAATTTATATTTCTTCTGAATCCGGATACCATACTTATTGATGATTCTGTTGATCGAATGATCGCGTATTTAAAAGCAAATCAGAAAACGGGCTTAGTATCGCCAAGATTGCTTTATGAAGATGGTTCTCTCCAGCGGTCAATTCGTCAATTCTACTCATACTACGGGTCGTTGATAGATAATCGATTTATGAATCCAGTAATCGCAAGATTTCCTAAAATCACCGAATGGTTGCCTGGACTTCTGGATCATAACAAATCGCAATTTATCGATTGGGCGAAAGGAGCTGCATTACTAATTCGCAGAGAAGTTATTGAAGAAATTGGACTTTTTGACGAACAGTTTTTCATCTATGGCGAGGAAATGGATTTATGCTATCGAATTGGTGAAGCCGGATGGGGAAAAGTTTATCTGAATAGTTGCAGCATTATTCATTTAGAAGGGAAAAGCACGATTCAATCCAGCAGCCGCATGTTTTTGATGAACTACAAAGGCATGTATTTATTTCTTAAGAAACATTTTGATCGCCAATTATTAATCCAATATCACGATCGAGTGTGGTGGATGTCCAGGTTAATTCTAGGAATTTCTTTCTTCAGTAATAGGAAAAAGGAACTCTATAAAAGCCTGATTAAGTGGCACAAAGAAGAAGGAAGAAACATTGCCTACCTCTAATCGATGATATCCAAAATTCATCGAGTTATATGAGTGGTTGGTCGAAGACTCAACCAAAGAGAATCGACCTACTCATACCTTTAAAACAGATATTTAAACAACAAAAAAATAAAAAAATGAATATAACTGTAATTGGAACTGGATATGTAGGACTCGTATCCGGAACATGTTTTGCAGAAACCGGAAATCAGGTTATCTGTGTAGATATCGACGAAGCCAAAGTAGCAAGAATGCACCATGGTGAAGTACCGATTTATGAACCAGGATTAAATGCACTTTTTGATCGAAATATTCGGGAAGGAAGATTGCACTTTACTACCAACATGAAAGAGGCAGTTCAATCTGCTGATATTATCTTTCTATGCTTACCAACACCTCCTGGTGCAGATGGTCAGGCAGACTTATCAGCAGTATTAAATGTAGCTGAATCATTAGGTGCAATGTTACATCGCTACACAGTTATTGTGAATAAAAGTACTGTGCCGGTTGGAACTGCTGATCGTGTTTCTGAGAAAATCAGCATCAATGCTGAAGTAGAATTTGATGTAGTATCAAACCCTGAGTTTTTACGCGAAGGTGCTGCAATCGACGATTTCTTAAAACCGGAAAGAGTAGTTGTTGGAACCAAAAGCGATAGAGCAGCGCAGATAATGAAAGATTTATATTCGCCGTTTGTTCGTAGTGGTAATCCAATCATAATAATGGATGAAAGAAGTTCAGAGTTAACCAAATATGCCGCTAACGCTTTATTGGCTACCAAAATCACATTCATGAACGAAATTGCGAATATTTGCGAACGTGTTGGTGGTGATGTGGAGCAAATCCGAAGAGGTATTGGAACAGATTCCCGAATTGGAAAACGTTTCTTGTTTGCAGGGATTGGTTACGGCGGAAGTTGTTTCCCAAAAGATGTTCAGGCTATTCATTACACAGCAGATGAATACGGATATGATTTTAAAATCCTTGACTCTGTAATGATGGTAAATGAGGCGCAAAAGACATCCATAGTACCTAAAGTAACCAATCATTTTGGCGAGGATCTAACAGGAAAAACTTTTGGGATTTGGGGACTAGCTTTTAAACCTGAAACCGATGATGTTCGCGAAGCACCTGCCTTATATTTGATGCATGAATTAGCAAAACGTGGTGCAAAGTTTATCGCATTTGATCCGGAAGCTAAGGAGACTTTCCAAAAAGCCGCTTCTGATTTAGTAAATCATTCAACCAATTATGTTGATAACGCTTTTAGCGCGATTCATAATGTGGATGCACTGATTATTGCTACAGAATGGGCTGAATTCAGAAACTTCGATCCAATGAATTTCACTGCTCATATGAAAGAAACGATCATTTTCGACGGACGTAATTTATACGATCCAAATAAAATGGAAGAGAACAGGATAACATATCACAGTGTTGGACGCTCACCAGTTAGAATTCAAAATTTTGAGGAGAGTTATGTCTAAAACTACAATACTAGTTACAGGCGCAACTGGGTATATCGCTAGTCATACAATCATAGAGTTACTAGATGAAGGCTACGAAGTTATCGGTATCGATAATCTGGCTAATAGCAATAAAAAAGTGATTTCAAGAATTACTTCCATTGCTGACAAAAGTCTGATTTTTCGTGCTGTTGATATCAGAGATTATGAAGAGTTAGATCGACTTTTTAGTACATACAAAATCGACAGCGTAATTCATTTTGCCGGATACAAAGCCGTAGGTGAATCGATGGAAAATCCAATGATGTATTATTCCAATAATTTACGTGGCAGCATTACGCTTTTCGAGGTAATGGACAAACATAATGTTAAAAATCTTGTTTTTAGTTCTTCATGTACCGTCTATGGTGATGAAGGAGAATCTCCTGTTAATGAGAGTAATCCATTAAACCCAACAAACCCATATGGCCGAACAAAATTCTATACAGAAAACGCGTTGAAAGATATATGCGCTGCAGATCAGGATTGGAGCGTGACAGCATTGAGATACTTCAATCCTATTGGTGGCCACGACTCAGGTGATATCGGGGAAGACCCTTCAGGGATACCCAACAACCTACTGCCTTATATTGCACAGGTGGCATCGGGTAAGCGTGAAAGTTTGTCCATATTTGGGGGTGATTATAACACTCCGGATGGAACCTGTATTCGCGATTATATCCATGTTACGGATATTGCCAATGGACATATTGCCGCTCTTGAGTCAATCACAACAGCAGGCTTTGAGGCAATAAATCTTGGAACAGGCAAAGGCTATTCTGTACTAGACGTAGTTAAAACGTTTGAAAAGGTAAGTGGAATCAATATCCCTTATAAAATTGTAGCTCGTCGCAAAGGTGACGCTGAAGCATTATGGGCAGATCCCACAAAAGCTTACGAAGACCTCTACTGGAAAGCTGAATATGATTTGGAAAAAATGTGTGCTGATGCCTGGTTTTGGCAGTTAAAAAATCCACATGGTTTTGAATCAAAAATGAGCAAGAAAATTTCATCCAAAGAAAATATGAGTTCATCGATGGATCTGCTTAGCTCAACGAAAACCTCACTAAAAGCTACTGTAACGGCTTAGTTTTGACAAAAGAAATCAAACAAATGGAAAAAATTATGTCAAAACAAAGAGTATTAATAACAGGTGGAGCCGGATTTTTAGGTTCTCATTTATCAGATCGATTTATTGCAGAAGGTTGGGAGGTGGTAGCTATGGATAACCTGTCAACTGGTTCAATCGATAATGTAGCTCATTTACTAGGTAACGATAACTTCACATTCATCAAGCAAGATGTCACTGAATTTATCCATGTTCCGGGTGAATTAGATTTGATTCTTCATTTCGCTTCACCTGCATCACCCATCGACTATTTGGAGATGCCAATTCAAACCTTAAAAGTTGGGTCGTTAGGTACACATAAAGCGCTTGGGCTTGCAAAAGAAAAAGGAGCCAGATTCTTGCTTGCTTCAACAAGTGAAGTTTATGGCGACCCACTTGTACACCCTCAAAAAGAGGACTATTGGGGAAATGTAAATCCTACAGGATTCCGAGGTGTGTATGACGAAGCTAAACGATTTGCCGAGGCTATGACTATGGCTTACAACAGGTATCATGGTGTCGAAACCCGAATTGTTCGAATTTTCAATACCTATGGCACAAGAATGCAATTGAACGATGGACGTGCTTTACCAGCATTCATGGGACAGGCGTTAAGAGGTGAGGATATCACTGTTTTTGGTGATGGCTCCCAAACCCGATCATTTACTTATGTTGATGATTTAATTGAAGGAATTTATCGATTGGCGATGTCGGATGAGTGTGAACCTGTAAATATTGGAAATCCACAGGAAGTATCAATTTTAGATTTCGCAAAAGAGATCATTGAACTCACAGATAGTAAGAGTGAAATTATTTATAAAAATCTTCCCTCTGATGATCCTAAGGTAAGACAGCCGAATATTGATAAAGCAAGAAAAGTACTTGGTTGGGAACCTCAAGTTAGACGAAAAGATGGGTTAGCAAAAACCTTAGCATACTTTAAAAGGGCCGTTTCCGGTACTCAACAATTAGAGCTAAAAATTGCTGGGTAAGTCATGCTGCTATTAGAGATAATATTTGCATTGTGTATTGCTGTAATTGTGTTTGTATATGCATTATACGGACCAATTATGGCAATTCTTAGAATGATAAAAGACAAAAAACAGAAAGTATATTACACACCTTCAACCGAGTTACCTTCTGTGAGTTTAATTATTCCAGCGTACAATGAAGGTAATTGGATAGCTAATAAAATCAGTAATAGTCTGGACTTGAGTTATCCATCAGAAAAGTTAGAAATCATCGTGATAACAGACGGCTCTACTGATGATACGAATTCAATTGCTGCTACATTTGGTGATGATATTATGCTTGTTCATGAATCATCAAGAAATGGAAAAATAAAAGCAATGGATCGAGCTGCCAGGATAGCTAATAATGAAATTCTAGTGTTTACTGATGCCAACGCTATGCTAAACAGAGATGCATTAATCCATATGGGTAAAAATTTCAATTATCCAGATGTTGGAATGGTTTCCGGTGAGAAAAAAGTACGCTCCACTTCTGATGGAGAATCAGCAGAAGGCGAAGGGCTTTACTGGACATATGAAAGTTGGTTGAAAAAACTAGATTCGGATGTAGCATCTGTAATAGGGGCAGCAGGTGAGTTATTTGCTATTCGCTCTGAGCTATACGACACAATGCCCTCAGATACCCTTTTAGATGATTTTATGCTGTCAACAAGAGTGGTGGAGTTTGGGTATAAGGTGATTTACGAACCAAATGCTTATGCCACAGAATATGGTTCGGCATCATATAAAGACGAATGGAAAAGAAAAGTTCGAATCTGTGCCGGTGGTATTCAGTCGACCATCCGAAGCCGTGCTTTGTTTAACATCAAAAGATATGGCATAAAATCATTTTCATTTCTCGTGCATCGAGTAAGTCGCTGGACATTAGCTCCACTAGCATTATTACTAAGCTATATTTTGAGTGGGATCTTGATTTATCAATCAGGCATGTACTTAACTTACTTTGTGGGAGGTACTTTCGCTTTGTCGCTTACGTATTTATCGGTTGAAATGAATCAGAAACACCTGCCGAAGCCATTATTACTTATTGTTTACTTTACGTTTATGCATATTAGTGCAATTGCGGGTTGGTTTCGCTACTTTAGCGGGAAACAACACGTAAATTGGCAAAGATCAACGCGCCTAGGCTAGTTGATTAACAAACCCGGAGCAATGAACTGTATAATTGTTGATGACGATTTCGCCTCGCGAAGTATTTTAAAAGAATTGGTGCAACTTGTACCAAACTTAGAACTTTTAGCAATGTGTGAATCTGCAGTTGAAGCAGTTCAAGTGCTTAAAGATGAGCCTGTAGACCTGATTTTTCTGGATATCAATATGCCGGAAATGACGGGTCTCGAGCTTATCGATTCGTTAAGAGAGAAGCCACAGATTATCCTTATCACAGGCAACGAGAAGCACGCCGCGGAAGCGTTCGAAATGGATGTTGCCGATTACGTTCTTAAGCCTGTTGAAAAACCAAGATTTTTAAAAGCGGTAGATAAAGCTCAAACCCGGTTCAATCAAGCCGGTGGTACAAAAGATGTACGTGATTACATTTTTGTGAAAAAGGATGGGTTAATAAAAAAAGTGATGCTTAAGTCGGTAATAAATATTGAGGCAATGGCCGATTATATAACCATTCACACTGATTCCGGTAAATATCATGCGCTTTCAACGATGCATGGAATCGAAGCCAGGCTCCCAAAATCCGAATTTGTTCGTATCCATCGTTCACATATCATCAATCTCCAAAAGTTGGATTCGATTGAAGAAGGTACTGCAGTTCTTGGGGATAAAATGATCCCAATCGGGAATACCTACAAACAACGCTTATATCGTACGATAAATGTAATCTGAGATTAGTCTGTTTGACCATTCGTGTAGACTTTTTGTGCTTATCAGCATTTTAACTACTGAAGCTTTCCTGCCTATTTAAGTTCATCGATGAAATATCTCATTCATCGACTTATAAACAAGTTCATCGGTTAATTAACATCCGATCCTACCTGAGAGCTTAACTTTAAAGAAAAGGCGCAAAAATCATTTATAAATACAATGAAATACATTCAATTTTTAATGCTGATGGTAGTATTTGCAGGCTGCGAATATGTAATTGGAGACTCTCTAAGTACTGAAAATGCTGAGTTTAGTGAAATTCAGGTTTCAAAAGATTTTGACTTCAGAACTGCACGATCTGTTGATCTTAATTTTCCTGAATCTCATACAAATCACCTTGCTTCGGTTTATCAAGTTGATGAATCAGATACTTCTTATTTGGGAAAATATTTTCTTGAAGGGGAAGATTTAAACATCGATATCGATGTGACAACGAAGGGGATTTACTCAATTCCTCAGGGAATATCCGGAAATGGTGATTACCGTTTTGATTTTGTACAAAATGGCTCAGATCCAAGTTCAAAGTTAATGGCGCTTGAAGGCTATTATGCTATGGGAGACTGGAATTCAAGTGGTGTGCCAAACTACCTCGTAGATCGAGATGATCTGGATAATTCCCTCAGAAATGACATCAATGTTACTTTGCCCGAAGGGCGACCTGTACCAACGTACAGTCCGGAATACTTAAATGGCTTAGATATGAACACTGTAATAAACGATGATGCCGATGTTTGGATCACGTTTGTACATGAAGGGGCAGGGTATCGGAATGTGCTTGGTTATTTCACTTTCGATTCTCAAAATCCTCCAAATTCGATTAACGAAGTTGATAATTTAACCATCATTTTTCCAAACGTATCCTATGCCGGATCCGGTGGTGGCTTATATATGGGAGATAAAGTGTACTTAGGCAGATTTGATGCAGGTACGTCTATTGGTTGGTTTTTAATGCCTAATGCATGGAATCGCCGATCGGGTGATATTAACCTTGTCTCAGGAATTAAATATTCGATTAACGATTTTAACGACTTTACTTCTGATACTTATAATCAACATGTGATTCTTCTGGAAGATGAAGAGCGTGAATTATTGCTACTTAGTTTTGAAGATATTTCACGACCGGGTGGGGATAACGATTTCAATGACGCCATCTTTTATATAACAGCTAATCCATATTCGGCTATCGAAACTGGAAATGTTGTTCAAACGAAAAAAGCCACAGATGCAGACGGCGATGGACTCTCCGGATATGACGACGAATTCCCGAACGATCCTGATCGTGCATATTCAAGTTTTTGGCCATCGTACAATTCCCATGCAACGATATTGTTTGAAGACCAGTGGCCATCAGTAGGAGATTATGATTTCAATGATCTGGTAGCTGATTATAAATTTACCTATGTGAAACACGCTAATGGTGATGTGAAAGAATTAGTTATTGAAACAATATTAAAAGCCGTTGGTGGACTCAAAAAAGGGTCTCTTCTATTTAATTTAGGAATTGACCAAAGCCTGGTTGAATCAGTTTCCGGTAATGTTCTGGAATACGAATTCATCAAATTAAATTCGAATGGAACTGAAGCGGGGTTAACGGATGCAGTAATCCCAATTTTTGACAACTCTCGCTCAATTTTGCCACCACCAGCAGGATTCTCAGTTACTAATGTATTTAATGATCAACCTCATGTTGAGGATGCAAAAATTATTACAAGAGTTATTTTTACAAATCCAATACCAGAAAATAGCATTAATAAGTACGACCCATTCATGATCACAGAATTTAACCGCGGAAATGAAATACATTTACCGGGTCAGCAGCCAACAGCGAAAGCAAGCATGAATTTATTTGGTACCCAGGATGATGCAAGTAATTTCGATTTGGGCTTTACATACAAAAACTCAGATGGACTTCCATGGGCATTACATGTGATGGAATCTATTCAGTATCCCTCAGAAAATTCAGATTTTGCGAATGCCTATGTAAATTTCAGAAACTGGGCAGAAAGTAGTGGGGTAACCCATACCGATTGGTTTCACCAAAACAATGCTAACATGAATACAGTGATGTTCTATAATAAAGACTAATCTGGAGGTGCTGTTTTTTAGCAGCAGATAATTTAGATTCTTACTATCGACGAGTTTTGTCCGAAAGGGTGAAACTCGTTTATTTATAACCACCAATATAAAATGGCACTATGAAGGGGATCGTTTTTACCGAATTTTTTGAAATGGTTGAACAAGAGTTTGGCTACGATATGGTTGATACTTTAATCGAAACTACAGAATTAGAATCAGGTGGTGTGTACACTTCAGTGGGCACCTATGACCATTCAGAAATTGTAAACCTGGTAGTAAATCTATCAAAACAGACAAAAACTGAAATTGAAGTGTTACTTCATGCTTTTGGTCGGTACCTGTTCGATACCTTTTTAAAATCATATCCAGTTTTTTTTGAAAAAGCCTCGAATAGTTTTGAATTTCTTGCTTCCATCGATAATTATATTCACGTAGAGGTTCAAAAGCTCTATCCAGACGCAACTTTACCAAAATTTTCTACGAAAATTGTAGATGGCAAAATGGAAATGATTTATAAAAGCGAGCGGAGTATGTCTGCCCTTGCCCAGGGTTTGATGGAAAAAACATTAGAACATTATGGGGAAGACTTAGAAATCTCCAGAGAGTTGATTTCAGAAGATGGAAGCGAAGTTAAATTCGTTATCGGATAGAATAAATGAGCGATCTGGAGCTTTATAAAAAACGCATTGAACGCGAGAAGCAAGCTCGTAAAGAGGCAGAAAATATCCTTGAAAAAAAAGCTCTCGAATTATTCACCGCCAACGAACGCCTTCAAAAATTATATAAAACGAAGGACGAACTTTTAGAAGCAATTTCGAAGTCATTGATCGTTCTATTTAAAGAGGAAAACTTCGAAAAAGCCTTAATGGACTCCATCAACATTGTTGGAAGTACCATAGAAGTTGATCGATTTAGTATTGCAACGGTAGAAGAAGGAAGTGATCGATTTAAATTAATCAACAACTTTAAGCATGCTAATTCTGAATTCGATTCACTTTTTCAACTCCTATTAGGGCAAGAAAATTTAGATCAATTATTTTTTCAGTTTGCCCAACAATTCCTCAAAGGTAAAAAGCTGGTTAAATTTAATTCTGGTCATAAGCGGCATCGCCTGGTGTCTAAAACAATGAACTTAATTGGGTTAAGCTCAGTAGTTTTGATGCCCATCGAATATCAGGGGAAAATACGAGCCATCATTAGTATCGAGTTATTGGATATCGAATACGACTGGTCAGAAAATGATGAAGCAATTTTGTTAGCGTATGCAGCTGGGGTAGAATCAGTTATTGAAAAATTCGAGGCGCGAAAAAAATTGGAGGAACAGCGTGCATTTTATGAAAACGTACTCAATTCCATTCCCTCAGATCTGGTTGTTTTTGATAAAGATCATCGATATAAATTCGTAAATCCTATAGCCATTAAAAATCCGGAAATTCGCTCATGGATTATCGATAAAGATGATTTCGATTATGTTGAACATCGAAACAAGCCAATCGAGATAGCAAAAAAACGAAGAGAGGTTTTTAAACAAGTTGCTGAAAGCAAAGAGCCATTAAATTTTGAGGAAAAACTCACTAATGCGCAAGGTGAGATGGAGTGGAAGCTAAGAAACTTGTACCCCGTGTTTGATGAAGAGAATAATCTTGAAATGATGATCGGGTATGCCCTTGATATTACAGACATCAAAAAAACTAATCTTGAGCTTAATACCACTTCTACCCGCTTAACCACTTTAATTTCTAGTTTAAACAGTGGCATTTTACTAGAGGATAAGAACCGCCACATCCTGGTTACGAATGAAGAATTTTGTTCCATATTTAATATTCCAGCCAAACCAAGTGATCTAATTGGAGTAGATTGTTCAAATTCAGCAGAACAGTCGAAACATTTGCTTAAAGATCCAGAATTGTTTGTAGCTGATGTTAACGAGATTGTACAGCAGCGAAAAATTATTACAAACGAAGAAATTCATTTTGCTGATGGCAGGATATTTGAAAGGGATTTTATTCCCATTTATCTCGAGCAAGAATATTTAGGGCACCTCTGGGAATACAGAGACATAACCGAGAAGAAAGAAGCTGAGAAAGAACTAATCAGAGCCAGGGAAGAGGCAGAAGAATCGCGTAGGATGAAACAGAAATTTCTGGCTAATATGAGTCACGAAATTCGAACTCCGATGAATGGGGTAGTAGGAATTGTGCATTTGTTAGAGCGAACTCCTTTAAACGACTCCCAAAAAAAGTATTTGGGAATACTGAAAGATTCCTCCGAACACCTTCTTCATATCATCAACGATATTTTGGATGTATCCAAATTGGAAGAAGGGAAGCTGATACTTTCAGAAACTCCCATTCAATTTAATACCATCGTTGAAGGAGTCATTCAAAATATCAAAAACAGGGCCGACGATAAAAATCTATCCATAGAAGTTAAAGGGCTTGAAATATTTGATTCCCCACTACTGACAGATCCTGTTCGTGTTCGACAAATTCTGTTGAATTTGCTATCTAATGCTATCAAGTTTACCCATCGTGGTAGTATCGGGATAGAATGTTCTTCGATATCTAAAACAGAAACCGAACACTCTTTTAAAATCAAAGTATGGGATACAGGAATTGGTATTCCTGAAGAACACATCGATAAAATTTTCGGTGCCTTTGATCAGTCCTCCACAAATACATCAACTCTATATGGTGGCACCGGATTGGGATTAAATATCGTGCAAGAGCTCATTGAAAAATTAAATGGCACGATCACTGTTGAATCAGAAGTGAACAAGGGCAGTTCATTTATCATAGAACTTAGCCTCGAGAAAGTTGATGTAGAAACGGCCTTATTTGATAAAAATAGTGAACTATTCGAGAAGGTCGATAAACTGAAAGGGTTTAAGATTTTAGTAGTTGATGACCATCAGGTAAATTTTGAAATCGCTAATGAGATTCTTTCAACATGGGGTGCAGATGTTGATTACGCAGAAAATGGAAAAATAGCTCTCAACATATTAATTGAAGAGGACTTCCATTTAGTATTAATGGATATGCAAATGCCGGTGATGGACGGAATTGAGGCAACCTTACAGATCCGAGCACTAGATTCGGCGGTTTCAAAAGTGCCAATTGTTGCTATGACCGCTGCTGCATTGCCGGAGGAACGAGAAAAATGCCTTCAATCAGGTATGAACGATTATATTTCTAAGCCCTACAATCCGGCAATTCTATTCGATATCATTTCGAGTCAGCTTGGGTTAGAGAGTGAATTAAATCAAGCAAGATCTTTAAGCGAAAATAAATCTGATTCTAAAAATGTTGATCTAACCTATTTGCGAGAGCTAAGTGGAAACAATGAGACATTTATTCTGGAGATGGTTAACAGTTTCCGAAACGACATGCCCGAATTGTTGAATGAAATGAAAGTGGCTCTTGCAGAAAATGAATATCAGGTTTTAGGTAATGCAGCCCATAAGTCAAAGTCGATGGCAAGCTACTTAGGCACAAACAATGTTAGAAAGCATATTGTACAAGTCGAGAATATCCTGGAATCAGATGGAAGCTTTAATTCTTTAGAAAGTGAATTGGAGCAATTAGAAATTGAATTGAAAAAAGTTATCATTGAGCTAAATAGAATTACACTATGACAAAAGAAAGCATTTTAATTGTTGATGATGACAAAAACATGACCCGCCTTTTAGAAGTTGTTTTGGAACCATTTTATAAAGTCATTATTACCCATGATTTAGAAGAAGCACTAAAATCATTCAGCAATTTCTCATATTCGGCTGTGATACTTGATTTAAATTTAAATGGTGAAGACGGTTATAGTTTAATCTCAGCTATTCGAACAAAAACTAAATGGTTGCCCATCATCATATTATCGGGCAAAGAAAAATCTCAAGATCGCATTAATTGCCTAAAAGCCGGTGTGGATGATTATCTGATAAAGCCATTTAATCCGGAGGAATTAAAACTTAGATTAGAACGTAGTATAACTCGATATAAACTTATTAAATCGATGTAGTACGAATCGAAAATAATTTTCGTTATCTTCGTTTAAGCTTAATAAAGCCACATTGCCATGATTAAACCAATGTTCGGCTATCGGCCGAAACCAAAAAAATTCGATTTACCGCTGCGTTATTACGATCCCGAAAAAGAAGAAAGGGAGAAGAATCGAGCACGTCGCAGAATCAAATTTCAAACGCATAACAGAGTTAAACCCAAACAGAATATACGGGTGTTATTTCTGGCACTATTCTTATCTTTAGTGGTGTACATAATAAGCATCCTCTAAAGTTTATTTTTTTTGAGCGAAACCCGCACAAACCCATCTGTTATACATCAATTACCGCCTGAAATCAGCAATAAAATTGCTGCTGGTGAGGTAATACAACGCCCGGCTTCGGTAGTAAAAGAACTTCTTGATAATGCTATTGATGCGGGTGCTGATGACGTAAAAATTATCATCGAAAATGCGGGTCGAACGCTAATACAAATAATTGATAATGGCTGTGGCATGAGCGAAGAGGACTTACCTCTCTGTTTTGAGCGGCACGCAACTTCCAAGATCAACACCATTGATGATTTATTCTCCATTAAAACCATGGGTTTTCGTGGGGAAGCAATGGCATCGATAGCCAGTGTTGCACAGGTTTCTGTAAAATCTAAACGCGCTGAAGATGCAAGTGGATGGGAATTTGAGGTACATGGGGGGCAGGAAAAACCGATTGTTCCGGTGGCTACTCAAAATGGAACGAGTATTTCAGTTAGAAATTTATTCTATAATGTGCCTGCGAGGCGACAATTTTTAAAAACTGATGTCACCGAACTACGCCATATTTTACGCACTGTTCAATATGCAGCGCTTGCGTTTCCGGGTATATCATTTTTGGTGGTAGCTGATGGTGAACACGTGTATAACTTGCCGAAAGATTCACTTAAAAACAGAATCGTTTCATTATTCGGGTCGGCATATAACGCCAGTTTAATTGAGTTTCAGGAGGAAACGAGTTATCTCAAAATTTATGGTTTCGCTTCTGATCCTAAATTGGCAAAAAAAAGCAGGGGTGAGCAATTTCTATTTGTGAATGGTCGACCATTTCAGCATCGGTATTTAACTCATGTAATATTGAGTTTGTACGATGCATGGACCCGAAATAATGAATATCCATTTTATGCTTTATTTTTCGAAATCGATGCCTCTAAAGTGGATGTAAACGTACACCCAGCCAAAATGGAAGTTAAATTTGAAGATGAGCGAAGCGTAATTCAGCTTGCAAAATCGGTCGTAAATCGAGCATTAAATAATCATTTTAACGTTCCATCTATTCCTACTGATGAAGATCCTTTTTTAAGTGATCAATCGAATAAAGGATTTGACACCGGTTTTAATTTTAAAGCTCCCGCGAAAGACTTCCCATCAGGTGGTGGCTTTAGTGTTCCTTCCAGAATAAACCGAACTGAAATTGGGCATCAAGGAAATAAACTTGCGCATCAATTATATGGTGAGAGCCCAAATCAACAAGATATTGCTTCACATCGCCCGGAATATCCCGGTGAATTAATTGAATCAAAAACACCGGAATTAAACTCATTTTGGCAACTTCATAATACCTACATCATTACACAAACAAGAACCGGATTGTGTATGATTGATCAGCATTTAGCGCATAAACGAATCATTTTTGAGAAAGCAATTAACGCCACAGAAGAAGCTCTGCCAAGTACCCAGCAATTGCTTTTTGCTCAGACCTTAGAACTATCGGCATCCGATTTCACCCTCTTGAAGGAATTGCATCCTATTGTTCAACGTATGGGTTTTTCTGTACAACTATTGAGTGGCAATACAGCAATGATAAATGGAGTACCTGCTGATATTGATATCGGGAATGAACAAGAAGTTTTAGTGTCTATGTTACGTCAATACCAGGAATTGGGGCAGAAGATCAATTTAGAAGCCAGAGAAAGATTGGCTATAGCTTTTGCGGCAAAAGCCGCAATACCACGTGGCAAGAAATTATCGTATGATGAAATGGAAGCTATGGTAGATCAGCTTTTCGCCTGCGAACAACCCTATCTTGATCCTTTGAAAAAACCTACCATCGTGTATCTTTCGCTCGACGAAATTCAATCGCGTTTTCGGTAGATGAATATACTTGCAATTGAACCATACTACAGCGGCTCGCACAAAGCTTTTTTAAAAGGTTTAGAACAGCATTCAAGCCACAATATCATTCCCATTAAGTTAAATTATCAGGGATGGAAATGGCGTATGCATGGCGATTCTGTTACACTCGCTGAATTAACTAAGCAGGTTGAAGAACCCATTGATGTGTTAATGACCAGCAGTATGACCAATTTGCCCGCTTTTTTGGCGCTAAATAATCCTAGGTTTGCTCATACTCCCAAGATCATGTATATGCATGATAACCAGTTTACTCGGCCAATTCCGGACGGAGAAACTCGAGACTTAACCTATTGTTATATCAATTATGTTAGCATGTTGGTAGCTGATAAATTGTTGTTTTCATCTCAGTTTCATTTGGATGATCTGCTAGAAGCTTTGCCTAGTTTTCTGGATAATTTTCCAGGCGACAAACATTATCACACCGTAGATCAGATTCGCGATAAGAGTGTTGTGATGCATCCCGGATTAGATTTGAAATATTTTAATCAACATGCAGATACACGCAAACATAATGATCGGCCGGTAATTGTGTGGAATCAACGTTGGCAATTCGATCGTAATCCGGCCATGTTTTTCCGTGTATTAAATCGACTAAATGATATTGACCTTAAATTTGAATTGATTCTGGCAGGTGACAGCAAACATGATAAGCCCGAAGAATTTCAAAAAGCATGGAAACGATTTGGATCCCAAATCCAGCATTTTGGATATGTGGATGACAAAGAAGCTTACAGTAAGTTGCTGCATTCAGGGGATATTGTAGTCTCAACGGCTACGTACGAATTCTTCTGTGTTTCAATTATGGAGGCCATTTATTGTGGCTGCCATCCATTAGTTCCAAATGCACTTCATTATCCTGAATTAATACCTGAGAGTTTGCATTCTCCGTTGCTCCATGCACCAGTTTTGTATGATGATGAAGATCAATTATTTCATTACTTACGCGACTTACTTCAAAAGAAGACCAAACCTCTCCCCAAAACAACCCTGCAAAACATTAACAAGCACCTTGACTGGAACCGAATGATCAAGAAATTTGATCGGTTGTTTGAAAACTTGGCTATTTAATCCAACGATTCAATAAATATTGTTATAAGGGTGTGGTAATCTTGAAACTCAGTAAGAGGAAGGGTTTTAGCACGATCGTAAATATCATGATAAGCCTGAATACCACCTAATGTGTACATGTAAAATCCGGGGATATTCAAACGATCAAAATTACAGTGATCTGAATTACAGGCAGCTCCTCTGATTTTAACATTTGGTAGTAAATTATATTCCGAATTCAGTTCAACAAGTTGATCAAATTCTTCTCTGTATACAGATCCATTTACTACCTGAATCCCATCATCACCAGTGCCGGCTATATCAAAATTTAGCATAAATTTGATAGCTGAAAGATCAATAGGAGGGTTTTCAACAAAGAATTTCGACCCAATTAACCCAAGTTCTTCAGCTCCAAATGCAGCAAAAATTAACGTGTAAGCTGGTTTAACTTCGCTATAATATTTTGCCAAACTAAGAAGCATTGCAACGCCACTTGCATTGTCATTTGCACCAGGGAAAAGGGCCTGACCCATCATTCCAAAATGATCGTAATGCGCCATGATAACTATGGTAGAATCTTCCTTCATCCCATCTATTTTTCCAATAACATTTTGTGTTTGGTAATCGCTTATAAACTTATTTTGCAGTTCGATGGTGATTTTTGCACCGTCGGAAGGAAAGCTATCTTTTTTAAAGCGGATCGTTGGAGTTGGATCTTCAAATTGAGAACCAAACCAGGTGAGTTTATCTTCAGTAAGAATTACAGTTATCGCTGCTGGGTTATTTGGATGATGCATTAAAAACTGCTCGATTTGTTTCCATACATCTCGTTTTTCATTATCCATTTCTGAATCAAGTGGCTCTTCTATAACTAGAGCTTTTCCAACACTTTGCCTGACTTTACCAATGAATAATTCCTGATCAAATAGTTCTTCTGCTGATAGATAAACAATATCAAACGTACCTGAAATAGAAGGGGATCCAGGCATGATGTGATAATCAGCGCCTACTTTAAATCCTTGGTCGTTAATTGATAGAAAAATGGAATCAGGAAAAGTGTTTACCGGAATAACGAACGATTGAAAATAGGATTCTAAAACAGGTGTTACGCCAAACTTTTGAAATTCTGATTGAATGAAATGGGCAGCTTTTTTATCACCATCATGTACATAACCCCGGCCGGCCAAAGAATCGGAGGCTAGTATATGAACTACCTTTTTGGCATACTCTTGATATTGAGCATTAAGAGTTGGCTGACTTACAAAAAGTAAAAAATGAAGTAACAGAAATAAGCGCATCTGTTAGAACGGTGCATCTTCGTCGGGAGCCGGATTATGCGGCATTACGGGGCCATCAGAAGGGGTGAAATTAGCATCAATCATATCGTTTGAAACAGGGGGTAGAGCAGCCCCAGAATCAGAGGAAGTCAGATTTTCAAAACGGGCATAATCCTTAACAAAATAAAGCATTTTGCTACCAACAGGTCCATTTCTTTGCTTGCCAATAATTACTTCAGCAAGTCCGGCTGTAGACTGACCTTCAGCTGTAGTTGTGATTCCATAATACTCCGGTCGATACAGAAACATAACAATATCAGCATCCTGTTCAATAGAGCCTGATTCACGTAAATCACTCAATTGAGGTCGTTTATCCCCACCACGTTGTTCTACTGCACGGCTCAACTGCGATAAGGCGATTACAGGGATATCTAATTCTTTTGCAAGTGATTTTAATCCTCTTGAAATAGAAGCAATTTCTTGTTCACGACTGCCCGTATCTTTCGATGAACCTTGCATCAATTGGAGATAATCAACAACGATCATTCCAATATTATGCTCACTTTTTAAACGGCGGCATTTTGTTCGAAGCTCCATCAAAGTAATTGCCGGAGTGTCATCAATAAAAATATTTGCAGAAAAAAGTCTGCCGGCAGCTTCAATTAAATCTTTGAAGCTTTCATCGTTAAGCGTTCCTTTCCGGGCTTCGTCGGCTCTTACGCGGGCTTCCATAGTTAACAGGCGTTGCACCAGCGACTGATTCGACATCTCTAAAGAGAAAATTGCAACTGGCGCTCTTAGATTTTCATCAGGGTGCATAGCCGCGTTTCGTGCTGCTGTCAACACAAAGGCTGTTTTACCCATCGATGGACGTGCGGCTATAATCACCAAATCCCCATTTTGCCAACCAGCTGTCATCTGGTCAACAGCTAATCCTGTAGGAACTCCGGTAATGCCATATTTTTTTCCGCGCATATCCTCTAAATAAGCGAGGGTATCTTTCAATATATCTGCAACCGGCTGCGCACTACTTTTGCTTTTTTGATTCGCTAAATCGAAAATCCGTTGTTCGGCTTCGTCAAGTACATCATAGGCATCAGTGGTAGAATCGTACGACTCTTTAATTACTTCGGTACAATTAAGAATCAAACGCCGTTTGATCGCTTTCTCAGTAATAATTTGAGCATGATAATCGATATTTGCTGCTGAACTTACAGATCGGGTCAGGTCAGACAAATATGTTGGTCCACCACATGTATCCAGAAGTCCATTGTCCCGAAGTTCATTTTCTACAGTTAGCAGATCTAATGGATTATCCCGTTCATAAAGATTAGAAAGTGTCTCGAAAATGTGGCGATTTGCAGCTTTATAAAAGTCGATTGGTTTAAGCATTTGCAGGGCAATGGTTGCTGCTCCATGCTCTATAAGCATTGCGCCTAAAACTGCTTCCTCAATTTCTACAGCCTGTGGTGGAACCCGACCTTCCTGTTCTAGCAAAGAAGCTTCTTTTTTGTAATTGTCTTTTTTATAAGATGAGCCGTTTTTAGTCGCCAATTTCAGTCACATTTTTATGGTGAGTAGCCAAAAGTAATTAATAAAATGGTGTCCATTTTCAGTTCTTTTGCACAAGCTTTGCACATGTTATCCACATTATGGCTTGCCACCTAACTCATCATATCGTTTTCGCAATAGTTTCACATCTTCCCAGGTTGGCCTTTTCCATTGCTGATTTCTAAGCAATGCCGCTGGGTGATAGGTCACCATTAATTCTCTGCCGTTAAATGCATGAAATTTTTGGCGCATATCCTTTAATGTAGTTTCTTTAGCCAATAAGGTATTACCAGAAACTTTACCAACGCATAGAATTATTAAGGGATTTACTAACTCTATTTGTTTCAACAAGTAAGGCAGGCTACGTTGCCTTTCTTCGGGTTTAGGATCACGATTGTTTGGTGGCCGATGTTTTAAAATATTTGCGATATATAGATCCGATCTTTTAAAATGTACGGCCTCCATAATTCTATCCAAAAGCTGACCCGCTGCGCCTACAAATGGTTCGCCTTGTTTATCTTCATTTTCTCCCGGTGCTTCCCCGATGATCATTAAATCGGCATTCGGATTTCCAACCCCAAATACTAAATTTGTGTTATCAAGATTGGTTTTCAACACTTCAGAGCGTTCACAGAGCGTTTTTAATTCATCCAGTGTTTTACAATTTGCCAGTTGCTCTTCAATTGAAAGTTCATTTAACGAATCATATTCTGATTGAGGTTCAGAAACTACACTTTTAGCCGTTACTTCTTTATTACTCGGCCGCTCTAAATCAACCTCAAAATTACCATACATTTCTTGCTGTTGGCGAAGCAGACGAGCTACTTTTTCGAATATATTTTTCTCGTTTTCGATTGCCATTATCCCAGTAGTTCCTGTATCGTTTTTTCTTCTAATATGAGGTTGTCATCAAGTTTACCAAAATGGTAACCATCTTTTGAATATGTACCGATCTCCACAGACTGAATAGTGTTGATTAATCGCGCAGAAAAGGGGACCGCAATTCGGATGTAATTGTTAGTCCATCCAAACATGAAGCCATTTTTATTTTCTTCCTCAAAAAGCACCGGACGAATTTGGCCCGAAAACTGGGTGTCGAATTCAAAGCGTTTTTTTGCTGATAATCTTCGTAATTGATGCGTTCTGGATTTTCGTTCTTGTTTTGGAACCACAGGATTAAGCGTTAACGCGTGGGTATTGGGACGCTCGGAGTACGTGAATACGTGTAGATAGGAGACATCAAGAGAATCAATAAAATCGAAAGATTCTTGAAATACGCTTTCCGACTCTCCCGGGTGACCGGTAATGACATCCACCCCAATGCACGCATCTGGCATCAACGACTTAATCAATTCAACTCTGGCCTGATATAAATCAGTTCGATATCGACGCCGCATCAACTTTAACATCTCGTCGGAACCACTTTGTAAAGGGATGTGAAAATGAGGCTGTAATTTCTGTGATTCAGCTGCAAAATGGATAATCTCATTGTTCAATAAGTTTGGTTCGATGGAGGAGACTCGAAGTCTTTCCAGCCCATCAACTTTCTCGAGCGCTTGCAGAAGTTGGAGAAAATCTTCGTTTGTACCATGGCCAAAATCACCTGAATTCACTCCTGTAATAATTACTTCCTGAAATCCTTCTTCAACCAATTGCTGTGCATTTCTAACAACGGTCGCTTTTTTAGGGGATCTGGATACACCACGAGCCAATGGAATAGTGCAAAATGAGCATTTATAATTACAACCATCCTGTACTTTAAGAAAAGCACGGGTTCTGTCATCGGATGAAAATGCATTGTGGAAATCGACCGCTTCGTTTACATCAGTACGATGGATTATTGTCTCTTCTTGCTTTAAGAAATCATCGAATAGATCAAGGAGTTTAAACTTTTCTTTAGCTCCTAAAACAACATCCACACCTTCGATTTGTGCGATTTCTTCGGGTTCAAGCTGTGCGTAGCATCCAACAACCGCAACAAATGCATCCGGATTTCTCCGTAAGGCCTGGCGTACGGTTTTTCGGCAGGCACTATTCGCATCAAGGGTAACAGAGCAAGTATTGATAATGTAAATATCTGCTGGATCGGTAAACTCGGTAAGTTCAAATCCTTCATTTTCGAAGTCGCGCCTCATGGATGAGGTCTCAGAAAAGTTGAGTTTACAGCCCAGTGTTTCGAAGGCTACGCTTTTCATCCTGCAAAGATAAGGAGAATTCAATTATCAAATTTAATAGAATACTAGTACAAAGCTTTCTACCATTAACTCATCCTGTGTTGTCTCATCTCGGAAATTAGGTACTAATCTTATTATCAGATCAATCGCCTTCATCGAAAAAAGAAACTTAACCTTTCTTTTAATTCGAAAAACAAACAAATTGTGCCGACTGCTATTATATACATACACTCTCATCTACATATATGAGCAATACAGATCAGATTCGTGAAGATGTCACTATTCGATTTGCGGGTGACTCTGGCGACGGAATGCAACTTACCGGTTCGCTTTTTACGAACACTACCGCACTTTTAGGAAATGATTTAAGAACCCTGCCAGAATTCCCGGCCGAAATTCGAGCACCACAAGGGACTGTCCCGGGAGTATCCTCGTTTCAACTTCAGTTTGGTTCGCGCGAAATTCTTACACCCGGCGACGAGTGTGACGCTTTAGTGGTGATGAATTCTGCGGCACTGAAAGCCAATATATCTTTGCTAAAAAAAGGGGGGATAATTATTGCAAACACAGCTGGGTTTGACAAAAAGAACCTTAGTCTTGCAAAATATCCCGATGGAGTACATCCATTAGAAGATGGCTCATTAGATGATTTTGAGGTCATTAAAATAGATGTTACAAAACTCGTTAAAGAAGCATTGTCGGATTCAGATTTGGGCTACAAAGATATTGAGCGATCAAAAAATATGTTTGTCCTCGGTTTATTGTATTGGATGTATAACCGGCCGTTGGAATCAACCATGGATTTTCTAAATCAAAAATTTGGGAAAAAACATCCGGAAATTGCTGATGCTAATATAAAAGTATTAAAAGCAGGCTATTATTATGGTGAAACGGTTGAGCTTTTTAATTCGCGGGTGACTGTAAAACAAGCTGAACTTGCACCAGGTGAATATCGAAATATAACGGGTAATGAAGCCCTTGTCTTAGGTTTAGTTGCAGCAGCGCGAAAATCTAATCTTCCATTATTTTTTGGAAGTTATCCCATTACTCCTGCATCGGATGTTTTACACGGGCTTGCAGCTCATAAAAAATATGGAGTAACCACGTTTCAGGCGGAAGATGAAATTGCGGCAGTGACCTCAGCAATTGGGGCATCATTTGGCGGAAGTATTGGTGTTACTAGTTCTTCGGGGCCGGGAATTGCATTAAAAGGCGAAGCTATTGGACTCGCAGTGATGCTTGAACTCCCTCTTATTGTTTTGAACGTACAAAGAGCGGGACCATCTACAGGAATGCCAACCAAGACAGAGCAAGCCGACTTGATGCAGGCAGTTTATGGTAGAAATGGTGAAAGTCCTTTAGTTGTGTTAGCCCCTCAATCTCCTGCGGATTGTTTTGAAATGGCTTTTGAAGCTGTTCGTATAAGTTTAGAACACATGATTCCGGTCATGTTTTTATCTGATGGATATATTGCGAATGGATCTGAGCCTTGGAAATTCCCACAATCAGCCGACCTAGCTGAAATTAAAGTAAAATTTGAAGGTCCTCGAACAAATGGTGAGGCTGGTGCATTTATGCCTTATTTACGAGATGATCGGTTAGTTCGCAATTGGGCCATACCGGGAACACAAGGGATTGAACATCGAGTTGGCGGACTAGAAAAAGAAGATGGTACCGGAAACGTGTCATATGATCCAGACAATCATCAAAAAATGACAAATATACGCCGACAGAAGCGAGATAATGTGGCATTCAATATCCCAAAGCAAGAAATTGATCAGGGTTCAGAATCTGGTGATGTACTCGTGCTTGGATGGGGTGGTACATATGGATCCATTCGAACAGTGGTGCATCAACTTAGAAAAGAAGGATTGGATATTTCGCATGCTCATTTGCGATATATCAACCCATTTCCAGAAAATTTCGAGGCTATGTTGAAAAGCTTTGGTAAAATAATTGTTCCGGAAATTAACGACGGACAGTTAGTGCGGCTAATCAGATCAGAATTTATGATCCCGGCAATTCCGATTAATAAGGTAAAAGGTCGCCCGTTTGGAGTTGGCGAACTTAAATCAGCGATTGAATCAATTTTAAACAAGGCGGAAGCGTAGAGGTAATACATTATGGTTGAAACATTAATCGACAATTTTATAAAAGAGCACGAAGCTGATTTAACTCAACTTCCGGATTATAAAGGAAAAGATTTCGCCTCTGATCAGGATGTGCGTTGGTGTCCCGGTTGTGGAGATTATACGATCTTAAAGCAGGTTCAAAACGCGATGCCCGAACTTGGACTTGCCAAAAAGGATATTGTTTTTATCTCGGGAATAGGGTGTTCTTCCCGATTCCCATATTACATGGATACCTTTGGGATGCATTCTATTCATGGGCGCGCGCCTGCAATTGCTACCGGATTAAAAGTATCCCGACCAGATCTCTCAGTTTGGATCATTACCGGCGATGGAGACTCATTATCTATTGGTGCAAACCACTTTACCCAGCTATTAAGAAGAAATGTAAATGTTAATCTTTTGTTGTTTAACAACGAGATATATGGCCTAACAAAAGGGCAGTATTCGCCAGCTTCGCCAACAGGGGCAATTACAAAAT
Source organism: Balneolaceae bacterium (assembly GCA_965249965.1). Taxonomy (GTDB): domain Bacteria; phylum Bacteroidota; class Rhodothermia; order Balneolales; family Balneolaceae; genus HXMU1420-13. The sequence continues at coordinate 2,706,614 of OZ252262.1, read as the reverse complement.
CCAGCCCATTTGGATCAATCGATCATCCGTTTAATCCACTTGCTTTGAGTTTAGGTGCAAATGGTACCTTTGTAGCACGTGCTATGGATCGCGATCCTAAACACTTAAAAGATTTAATTCTTCGATCTCACAAACATCAGGGAACTTCGATGCTTGAGATCTACCAGAATTGTATTGTATTCAATGATGCAGCTTTTGAATTATTCACAGATAAGAAATCTCGTCCAATGGAGGCTATATATCTTGAACATGGCCAACCATTAGTTTTTGGTAAAGACAATGAAAAGGGCGTTCGATTAAACGGATTTATGCCCGAAGTTGTAGAACTAGGTGATAATGTAACGAAAGACGATCTCTGGATTCACGATGAAACGGATCGTGTGAAAGCATACATTCTCTCCAGATTTTTTGAGCAGCAACCTGAAAGTGGAAATGGGCTCAAATATCCTCGACCATTCGGAGTATTATATGCGGAAGATAAGCCCACGTACGACGAGGGAGTAAACGTTCAAGTTCAACATGCCAAAGAAAATCATGGCGAACCAGACTTAGATGCTTTATTAAAAGGAAATGAAACCTGGGTGGTTAAATAATTAGTTCGATAACTAGTTAAGCTTCTATTGTTTCGGGCACATGCTCAGGCTTTGCATCTTTGTAAGCCGGGCGTGGTTTAAGTCCGAAGAGCTCAAACATATGAGCATCTTCATCCAATCCATTGTTATCTGTCGTAAGTAGTTTTTCGCCGGTAAAGATGGAGTTTGCACCTGCCATAAAGCATAAAGCTTGTTCTTCGAAGTTCATTCGCACTCGACCCGCAGACAAACGAACCATAGATTCCGGCATTAAAATACGAGCTGTGGCAATCATGCGTGCCATATCCCAGCTGGGAACTTTAGGTTGCCCCTCCATCGGAGTGCCTTCAACTGCAATTAAGGCATTTACAGGAACTGATTCGGGATGTGGTGTTAAATTCGATAGCGTGTAAAGAAGTCCGATTCGGTCTTCATGCGTTTCACCCATTCCAATTATTCCCCCTGAACACACAGAAATTTCGTTATCCTGAACTTTCTTGATGGTATCTAAACGATCATCATACGTTCTGGTTGTTATAATTTTCTTGTAGAAATCTTCGCTAGAGTCCAGATTATGGTTATAGGCGTATAATCCGGCTTTTTTTAATTGTGCAGCTTGTTCATCGGTTAACATTCCTAAAGTGGCACAAACTTCTAGGCCCAAGTCAGCCACTCCCGAAACTACATCCAGCACTTCATCAAAGTCTTTGTTTTGGCGAGCACTTCTCCACGCGGCACCCATGCAAAAGCGTGTACTTCCGGCTTCCTTTGCTCGCTCAGCAGCTGCTAAAATCATTTCTTTAGGCATCAATTTCTCACTGTTGATGCCAGTGTTGTATCGGGCAGATTGCGGGCAGTAGGAGCAATCCTCAGAGCAGCCGCCCGTCTTAATTGAAAGAAGTGTACATACCTGAACTTCTCCGGTTTCATGATATTCGCGGTGAACCGTAGCCGCTTGATAAATCAATTCCATTAATGGGGTATGATAGATTTCGCTGATTTCTTCTTGGGTCCAATTATGGCGAAGTTTAGTTGACATGTACACTCGATTAAATGACTATTTTTTTTTGAAAGTAAGGTGAATCGGTCGAAATGCCAATACGTTTATGTTGATTAAAACCGTCGCTTTGTGTTAATATCCTTCAGCAATAAAAATTAAGGGTAAAATGAAGGAATCCAGACGGGAATTTTTAAAAAAATCAGCGCTTTTGGCAACAGGAGCAGCAACGTTACCATTATTAAATATGGCTTGTGCAGCATCAGAAAAAGAAGTGAAAAAAGAAATTGGCGTGCAATTATGGTCGGTACGTAATCAGTTGGAACAAGATTTTGAGAAGGCGCTTACGCAAATAGCAGATATCGGCTTTGATTATGTTGAGGCATTTGGTCTTAATCCTACCGGAATCTTCCCTAATATGATAACAGCCAATCAATACGAGCGTGTTGTTAAATCCCTTGGGATGCGAATTGCATCCTCGCATGCAAATTATTTTCAGGCGGATGAAACCCCAACTGTCTTAGAGGCTGCAACACGAATTGATACAGATTGGGCAATAATCGCATGGATTGATGAAGAAACACGCAAGGACTATTATAGTGTGGCCGAAAATTTGAACAAAATAGGGGAACAGTTTAAAGAAACAGGCATTGGCTTTGGTTATCATAATCATGATTTCGAATTCTTTGAGACACCCGAAGGAGAGGTGCCACTCGAAATTCTTTTAAATAACACTGATCCTGAACTAGTGAGTTTTCAAGCTGATTTGTATTGGTTTACTAAAGCCGGAGTAGACCCAATCGAATTTATACAAAAATATCCTGGTCGATTTGTTTCATACCATGTAAAAGATGCAAATGAAGCACTTGATCAAACCACCGTAGGGGAGGGAATCATTGATTTTGCTTCTATATTGGCATTAAATGAAGAGGTAGGTATTCAATATGTATTTATTGAAGATGAACGCACCGAAACCCCTATGATAAATGTTGAAGCGGGGCATGAATTCCTTAAAAATCTCAACTATTAATCAATTAAAAATCATAGGATTTGTCTAAGTAATGAGCATTTTGATCGTTTTCTAATGTTTGTTAAATTCTTCTAATCACTGTATTGATTGAATGCATATAAATCCTTACGATACAACATCACCACTCACATTCATTAGCACGAAAAACGCATGAATATATTAGTTGTTGAAGATGATCCTTCGGTTCGCACACTGGTAAAGGCAGTTCTGGAGCATAACGGAAATTCTGTGGAAACAGAAGACACGGTAGCTACAGGTCAGAAAGCCGCTGTAGAAGGCAATTTTGATATGATCATTCTTGATCTGGGTTTGCCGGATGGAGATGGTTATGAATTATGTAAAAATATCAGAGATAAAAATGTAACTACTCCTGTTTTAATTTTATCTGGTGAGCAAGAAGCAGATGTAAAAGTAAAATGTTTGCGAGTAGGAGCCGATGATTATCTGACAAAACCATTTAATACCGAAGAATTAATTGCACGTTTAGAGGCAATACAACGTAGAACTGAAGCATCCGGCGATCAGGTTCTAATTTGTGGTGAACTAAAAGTTGATCTCTTGAAACGTGAGTTCATGATTAACACTGAAAAAGTTCAGCTTACAAATAATGAATTTAATCTTCTTGTTTACTTTATCAGAAATAAAAATAAAGTGATCACTCAAGAAGAACTTGCTGAAAAAGTGTGGGATATTCACTTCGATACTCAAACAAATTATATTAACGTATACATAAGCTATTTGAGAAAGAAAATCCGTGAACATTCAGATGTAGATTACATCGAAACCATTCGTAAAAAAGGATTTACTTTCCGTTGCGGATAAATGCAAGTAACATTTTTTTTGGGCTGATTCGATTATCGACTCAGCCCTTTTTTTATCTATGAATTTTGATATTGAAACCTATCGCAAGTTAATCGCTTATCTCCGTGATTTTATTTCGGAAGATAGATTCGAACGTATTAGCTCCATTTTAGACCAAAGAACAAATCACTTAACCATTGTACTGGAAGATTTGCACAAGTCTCATAATGCCAACGCCGTATTACGAAGCTGTGAGGGATTCGGGATTCAGGATGTACATATTATCGAAAACAGAAATACCTTTGATGAGGCCAGTACAGTTTCTATAGGCGCACATAACTGGTTAAGCTTACATCGGTACAACGATGTTACCGAATGTTTCAAGAAGCTGAAATCGGAGGGATATAAAATTATCGCGACAACACCACACGAAAAAGACACAGAGCTTTCGGAACTAGATATAACGGAAAAAACTGCGCTTGTTTTTGGTACAGAATTAGAAGGGGTGAGCGAAAATCTGATCAATCAGGCAGATGGATTCATTCGGATCCCCATGTATGGGTTTAGTGAAAGTTTTAATATTTCGGTAAGTGCTGCCATTTGTATGCATTCATTTACACAAGAATTGAGAACAAGTGACGTGAATTGGAGTCTTACTGAAGCTTACAAAACCCAACTTCGATTTCAGTGGATTAAACAAACTATAAAGGCTGGTGATCAGCTTGTTGAAAAATTCCTAAAAGAAAATGGTAATGATTAATCTTTTACTTTAGCGAGGTAATCTTGGTTCCATATCAGCCACCATATAAGCAAAAACAGCCATCGTAGCCACACATTCATTAAAATCCTGTTCATTTAGCTTATCGATGGTATCAGCATCGGTATGATGAAACCAGAAATATTTTTCTCCATCAACTCTCAGTCCCATACCGGGCATTCCAGCACGCATCAACGGTCCAATATCTGCACCTCCACCGCCACGGGTAACTATACCAGAATCTATTCTATGTAAAAGAGTGCCAATTTCTTTGAGCATCTCAAATGCTTCATCACTGCCGGTAAAACCAAAGCCTAATGGATCAAAGACTCCACTATCAGATTCCATTCCAAGCACATGATTCTCTAGACTCTTTTCCTCCTCTTCAACCCAACGTTTATATTCTTCAGCACCCCGAAGACCATTTTCTTCGTTGGTCCATAATACCACACGTATTGTTCTTTTAGGTTGAATTCCCAGTTTTTTCATTAATCTAAGAGCTTCCCAGGCTGCAACGCATCCGCCTCCGTCATCCATAGCACCCTGGCCAACATCCCATGAATCAATATGCCCACCCATTACAATTATTTCATCAGGATAAATGGAACCTCGGATTTCTGCGATAACATTTCTTGAAGTGGCATCCGGTAGAGTTTCGGCTTCCATGTTTAGAGTGAGTTCAATTTTCTCACCACGATCTGCAAATCGTTCAATCATCAAAGCATCTTCTACGGTGATTGCTGCATGTGGGATTTTTTCTATCCCATCTTCATACCGCATAACGCCGGTATGAGGTGTTTGAATTGAATATGAGGCCACTGAGGCGATCAAAGAAGCCACAGCACCATATTTTGCAGCAGCAGATGCACCACGGATTCGATATTGAACCGTTTGTCCATAGGTTGTGTATTCGGCATTAAACAATACAATTTTTCCGTTAGCTTCAGCGCCACGTGCATCTAGCTCGTCGAACGTATTTACAACCATCACTTCAGCTGTAATTCCATTCTCAGGTGTTCCAATACTTCCGCCAAGACCTAACATTGGTAAATCACGTTCAATGGGTAGTTTTAAGGTCGCTGATTCCTTTCCACGCACCCAATGTGGTACCTGAACAGGCTGTGTCCAAACGCGGTCGAATCCATCTTCTTTCATTAATTCAACGATCCAATCGATGGAGTTCTCCAAAGTTTCAGAACCACTAAATCTAGGTCCAAAATAATCAACTAAATGATTAAATCGGTGCCATCCTTCAGAGCTTGACATTGCTTCACCTATCAGAGACTCTGCATTAGCGGATAAATCATCTGTGATAAGAGGTTGAGCAATAGATATTGTAGGTAATAGTAGGAGAGAGCTTAAAAAAAGTATGTGTTTCATTGTACCAAAAAATTTTAACGGTACAAATAAACTGAATCGAAGCACGAAATGCTACGTGAAACTATTTTAGTCGAGAGATTTAGTGTTGGTCTCTGAAATTCGCCTGAACATCATATATTCCTCAGGGGATGTATCTGCAAAAAGATAGTAGAGGGGATCTACATGGCGACCGTTAAGTCGAATTTCATAATGTAAGTGTGGACCTTCGGATAAACCTGAGTCACCTGCTTTTGCTATTTGTTGACCTCTTTTCACTTGAACTCCAGAACGCATGCCATCTTCAAAATCAGAAAGGTGAGCATACAAAGTTTCATAGCCATAGCCATGGTCGATAATTACAATCCGGCCCAGGGTGCCTTGCCGACCCATATATTTAATGCGACCATCACCGGTAGCATAAACGGGAGCCCCGATATCAGCTCGGAAATCTAATCCATTGTGTGGTCGTCGATATTGTAAAATCGGATGATCACGCATACCAAAACCACTTAGCAATATTCCAGAACCGGGTTTTATTGCTGGGATATGACGCATTTTTTCAGAGTTTTCGTTGTACTGATGCTTAAGCTCTTCGAAACTTAAATTCTGAATACCAATTTTTCTTTCTAATTGATTTACACGTTCAGAAGTCCACTCTAACAATTCGGCCGTAGATTGACTATAAATATCGAATTCTGAACTTGTAGCACCACCAACACCAGCTTGGCGCTCATCGTATGAAATTGGGTCTAAACCTAAGATGGATCGATAAACTTCATTGTCGCGTGAAGCGATTTCAGAAAGTTGAGAATCTAAATCGATCAGCACTGACTTAGTCTCTTCTAATTGAGCATAAAGCGCTTTATTTTCTGCCTGGAGTGCTAATTCTGTAGGAGTGCCAATTTTTGTAGATAATATGATGATCCCTAAACCGGCAATAACTACACCATTGAGAATCCATAAGGCTAAATTATAGATAATCTGCTCCCTTCTTTTATACTCTATAGGTATAAACTCACAGGTTTCCTCGTCGTAGTAATAGTGATTTTTTAGTGACATCCGAATTTGATCCAACCTTGATAAGATAAGAAGTGCGTAAGCTTTTTAAAAGAGCGCTTTTTTAGCCAATTGTTACTCAATATCACCTTCGAAGTATTCGATAGCACGTTTCATGGTATCATTATCATCTTTGCCTTGTGATTTTGCTGCAATGCTTTGTTGTATTCTATCCTGAAAAGCTTGTGCAGCATCATATCCATAATGTTTCAGCAAATGATTCATTGCAATTACCTCTGCAATAACGGTAATATTTTTACCTGGTGTAATTGGAAGTTGAATGAACGGTATCTCAACATCCAAAATATTCACGGTGTCATGGTCGAGACCGGTTCTGTTTATATCAAGATTATCGTCCCAAAGAGTAAGTTCCATTACAACTTCTAATCTTTTTTGATATCGAACAGATCGAATTCCAAACATCTTCATCACATCTACAATACCGAGTCCACGAATTTCCATAAAGTGCTGGCTGATTTGAGTAGCTGCTCCCATCAAAACAGAGCTTTTTTTGGTGAGCATAACTACATCATCTGCAACCAATCGGTGGCCTCTTTCCACAAGATCCAAAGCAACTTCGCTCTTACCAATACCGGATCGGCCTACAATCAAAATTCCGATACCATAAACATCAACCATTGCTCCATGTACAATGGTTTGCAAAGCGAATTGATCATCTAGAAAATCTCTTAATAAATACATGAAACGGGTAGTTTCATACGGGGTAGAGTAGATTGGTATTCCAACATCCTCAGCCATTTCTAGCAGGTACTTAGGTAGTTTATTACCGTCGGTTAGGAAAATTACCGGAATATGAAACTGCATAAGATTTTTAAACGCAGATATCTGCTTCTCTTTAGTCATGTTCTCCAAATACTCGGTTTCTGTATTACCAATAATTTGAATTCTTTGATAGGTATACAGTTCGATGTATCCTGCTAAAGCAATACCGGGGCGATGTAAATCCGCTTCTTTAACGTATCTATCTGTACAGCAATCTTCAGCGGCAAGATTTACTAAATTGATGTTCACCCGATCCCGGAGATTATCAACGATATATTTTACGCTGATTTTTTCCTTGATCGGAATCGGGGGCTGAATACTAAATGGCATATATTAGTGAGAGAATTTTTTTTGCTTATAGCGCTTTAATTGACGGGATAGATTGTCCACTGCATTGGATATGGCTTTTTCATATTTCTCTGCTTTTTCCTCAGCCGAAAGTGTTTTATTTGGAACCTTTATATGAATTTCAGCTTTTTGCGGGTGTTTATTTGATGCTGAAGGTTCAAGCACAATACTGCAACTAACTATTCGATCAAAGAATTGGGGTAATTTTTCTACGGCTTCATGTGCGTATTCTTTTAGGTTTTCGCTTGCTTCGAAATGTCGGGCTGTAAAATTAACAGTCATGATTTCCTCCTTAGTTTTTTGCTCTTGGGTGTGCTTGTTCATATACATTTTTAAGCCGTTCTACGCTGGTATGTGTATACACTTGCGTAGCCGCTAAATTAGCATGACCTAAAAATTCCTTTATTATTCGAATATCTGCGCCATTGTCGAGCATATGAGTTGCAAAACTATGGCGTAAAACGTGTGGCGATTTCTGCGTGACTTCGCTATGTAATTTCAAGTATTTCTCAACCATATGCCGAACAGAACGATCATACATCCGTTGGCCGCTTGCTGCTAAAAATAATGCTCTACGTGCGTCGGAATCAGTTCGAGAACCATATAATTGTACTCTTACTTTTAAAAAGGACTTAATGATTTCCAATGCACTGTTTCCTAATGGAATGACACGTTGTTTATTTCCTTTTCCGGTAACAAGTATTTGCCTTGAGCGAATATCAATATCGGTGATATTAAGCCCGGTAAGTTCACTCACTCTAATGCCGGTTCCATAAAAAATTTCTAAAATTGCACGATCTTGCAAACCTCTAGGGGTAGAGATATCTATAGAATCTAACAGTCGTTCTATATCATGGGTAGTAACTGTTTTTGGTAATGTCTTTTCTTTCTTGGGAACAACCAGCAAATGTGCTGGGTTTTTCTCGATATATCCCCGTTTGAAACAATATTTAAAAAAAGATCTCAGCGCAGCAACTTTTCGCGCAATAGAGCTTTTTGCTAATCCTTCATCAGATAATTCTCCTAACCAAAGCCTGATAGTTAGTCGGGATACAGAATTTACTTCAATTTCTTCTACTTCGATTTGTTGTTGTTCCGTACAAAAATTGAGGAAATTATTTAGATCATTTTCATATGACGTGACCGTATGAGGAGAAGCGTTTTTTTCAACCTGTAGATATCTTAGGTATTTGTCGATCAGCATTTTCATCTGCCGAAATATGTTCATCTGTTACATAAAATGAAACAACACATTATGTGTTTTTGATGAATTAAACCGACCGACCTTTCCACTTCGTTTTTTTTCTAAAAATCTGGTTGTACAGGCACTTAAGTGCTAAAACCTGATACCAGATCACTGCTAGTGGATGAAGTAATGCCATCCACCAATTCCAGTAAAACCATAAATTTAATATAAACCGTTGAGCGATATACAAACCAATAATGCCAGATGAAACTACTATAAGAAGAAGCTCTTCGGATGTTATGCCCAGCCAAAGAGTATAGAATGGAAATAAATAGACCAGGAAATGAAGAATTCCCATGAAAAGAAATTCAATAACGCTGTTAAAACCAGCCAGGAAATTTTTCTGGAATCCAGTCCAAACTTCTTGTGATGAGTTATACATTCTGCAGTAAACAGCATTAATACCGTTAAACATGCGAAGAGTATATCCGGCTTTTTTTAGATTCCGTGCCAATTCCATGTCTTCTACAACATCGTTTTTTACACCCTTATGTCCGTTTATGGCATCATAAACCTTTTTTTTGAAACCAATGAATTGGCCACATGCTGCAACAAACTTTGTATCAAAATATGAATGTAAGAAGGAGGGCATCCATCGGGGCGATCGGTGTACATATACTGCCGGGAGGAGGGTTAGTAACGCATAATAAATTGTAGGTACAACTAAACGCTCCATAAACCCAACAACTTTCTGTTGCGGCCAAATTGTAATGGCATCATTTTTTTTAAGTTGAGAAATGGAATTCAAAATTACATTTGGCTCTAGCCAAACATCGGAATCCACAAAAATTAAGAATTCACCTGAAGCCGCTTCCGATAATTGATGGCATGCCCAGGGTTTACCCAGCCACGTTTCTGGCTTTGCTTTGCCATTTATAACGGTTAAGTGTTTAAACTTACTTTGTAGCTCCGCCAGGATATGTGGTGTTTTATCGGTTGAGTTATCATCGAGCACCATTACTTCATAGTTAGGGTGATTTTGAAGGAGTAAGCTTCGAACGCATCGTTCAATTACTAACTCTTCGTTTCTTGCGGGCACACAAATACTTACTTTAGAAGATGAGGTAGTGCTGTTACTACCTTGTTCAATTATTGATTTAAATTCGAAGCGATTTCTAAGAAGCACCATGGTTGTGGCGATCGTAAATAGTAACCCAAATGTAAGAATGTAGATCATATTGAACGAAATGTACGATAATCAAGGTTTTGCAGCACTATTAACCACGGATAGAGAATGAACATTTCCACAAATATAGAAGATGAATTTCTTGATGTTGAAAAACCACGCACAGGGTATGAATGGTGGTATTTCGACGCGATTTCAGCGGACAAAAATTGGTCAATTGTCATAATTTTTTACGAAGGCAATCCATTCTCAACAAACTACATAAAAGGCAAATACACAAAACAAGCAAGCGAATATCCAGCCATTAGTATTTCTGTATATAAGGAAGGGAAAACCGAGTTTTATAGTTTTTTAGAGTTTCCAAAATCTAAATTTTTATATGATCAAGAAGATGAGTTGCACTTATCGATTGGTGGGTGTGCTTTTCACAGAACTACACTATCTGATGCGGTTGAATATGAAATTAACCTAAATCAAACCTTAGATTCAGGGCACTCAATAACGGGCAAGTTAAAGTTTATAGGCAATAGAGTTGACAATAAATTGATATCTGTTAACTCCAAGAAAGACAAACATTTTTGGAACTTAATTAACCCAATATGTAAAGTAGTAGGATCCTTTAAGATTGTTGGTAAAACTGATTCTTACCATGTAGGATTTCATGGAAATGGGTATCACGATCACAATACAGGATATGAGCCTATGAGTGCAAGTTTTAAGGATTGGTATTGGGGACGATTTCATTTTGAGAAGCATACTGTGATTTATTATATCATGAATAATTTCAATTCAAAGCAGCATAAAGCTTGGTTAATATCTCGGGATAATCAGGAAATAGCAGGCTATTTCGATAAAATTGAATTATCGAAGAGGGCAAAAAATCTACTTGGATTGGAATCATATAGAGAAATTGACCTATCCGGTTTACTGGGAAACCTCCATATCCAGCAAAAAAAGACTATCGACAACGGGCCGTTTTATCAAAGATTTCTATCCGAAGCTGTTTTTACGGGTGTTAATGGGGAAGAGAGTTGCATTGGAATTTCTGAGTATATACACCCCGAGAGAATAGAGTTAGAAAAATACTGGTGGATGGTACGAATGAGATTGAGATACTTGCGTGAAAGACCACATTGGGTGCAAAAATCGAAATTCTTTTACGAATTAACCTGGTAAATATTTTGTATTTGGTTATTTAATTGTTGTTCTAAACTAAATTTAAATAATTCTGTTAACTCACTTCTATTCAGTGTTTTATCAAATTCAGATTTTGCACCAATCTCAATATGCAAATCGGGTTTATTTGCTTTAGACGAATCAATGACTAATGATATTGGTACGAAATCAACTTCCTCGGTTTTTTTATAAATCCAGCTTAACCCTTGTTGGAATTCAGCTAATTGGGTAGAGACAGGCATTATTTTACCTTCTGGATAGATAAATAAGCAGGCATCATCACGATTTAAAAATTCTACCGCATAACGTAAGGTCTTAATTGCTGATTTCGGGTTTTCCGGATTAATTGAAAATGCTCCAATTCTGGAAAAAAAGCGGTATTGCCTCATTTGTTTATCTTCCATAATTGCTCTAGCGTGCTGATGAAAAAACTTTTCATTGAGATACAATGGGATCAAACCATCCCACCAGTAATTGTGATTTAAGTAATAAACGGTTTTAGCGTGTTTATCGGGGAAATATTGTTGATTCACATATACATTTTTAAATCGAATACTGAACAAAAACTGGGTGTATCGATAAAAAAAGGAGATATAAAACCTGGATTCTTTTGCGGGGATAAATTCCACAGATTTTTTTTCTAGAGATGATAGGGTTCATGGTTGTATCTTCCAATTATGAAAAAGCATCGTGGAAAGCCAATAGTTCCTATTTCAGATCCTGATATTGAAAAGTACGCAGAAAGGCATTCTATGCCTGATTCTGGAGAGTTAAAAGCTGTGATAACATCAAGTGACAAGGAACTTGAATATATAGATATGTTAAGCGGCTCGGTAGTTGGTGGACTGCTTCAGATGCTGATAAAACTTACATCAGCAAATAAAATATTGGAGATAGGTACTTTTACGGGATATTCAGCAATTAAAATGGCCGAGGCATTACCGAATGATGGGGTAATATTCACTCTAGAAATGAATAAAAGGTATCAGCAGATTGCTCAAAATCATTTTAATGCATCTTCTCAATCTTCGAAAATCAAATTGATTAAAGGGAATGCTCAGCAAACATTAGCTCAAATCAATGAAGAATTCGATCTTGTGTATCTGGATGGCGATAAATTGCGGTATCAATTTTACGTAGAAACCGTGCTACCAAAACTGAGGATCGGTGGATTAATCGTTGCAGATAATGTGCTTTGGGATGGTACAGTTTTAAATCCGCAAGATCATAAAGCTCAAGCAATTGCGGATTTTAACAAATTTGTAAATCAACATTCTTCCTTAGAAGTAGTTCTCCTTCCTTTAAGAGACGGTGTTTCCCTTATCAGGAAGAAGATTTAAATCAAATCTTGATTCTATTAGATATTTCTAATAGAAAAAATCATAATTAAAACAACCAATTAATTCCGGCTCCATATCCAAAATGATTGTGATAAGAAGTTTTAAAGCTGAATTTTTCGTTTAGCAAATATTCTAATCCGAATTCAAACTCAGTCTCAGACTTAAAGGCATTTTCCAGTTGATTTATAAACCCTTCGTTTGAGCCAAATCTTGCTTCCAGATGACTATTAAGCATTAAGCGTTTTGTAATTGGTATATGTGAATCGTATCCAAATTGAGGGCGTAATTTATGATCGATTCGAATATCTAAATCAAGTATATACAACATCAGATACCGAAACCCTAAAACACCAAGCGTTTCATCTACTTCAAATTCGCCTTCATATGATCCTTGGGCATCAATTCCTCCATATACTCTAAAGAAGTCACCGGTGAAATAAGCATAGTCCATTTGTAGTTCAAATTCTTCATTTAATCCATATTTAAGATTTGAAGCAAATTCACCATAAGTATTTGAATGTGTAAGGTCAATTTCGCCAAAGTGATTTGCTAGCGTGATATCGCCCCATGTAAACCACATTTTATCATGTTTGAACATGGTTGCAACCGGATAGGGTGCAAGCCGTTCATCGCGAGTGCTACCTTCATAGGTGAAAACTCGTGTCATTCCCGACATCATGTGATACAATAAATGACAATGAAATAGCCAGTCTTGTTCTTCGTTAGCCTCAAATTCGATAGTTACTCTACTCATAGGAGGAACATCAACGGTATGCATTAATGGAGATAATTCTCCCTGCCCGTTTAGCGCTCTGAAATAATGACCATGAAGGTGCATAGGATGATGCATCATAGTAGAATTATTGAGGGTAACCCGAACGATTTCTCCTTTTTTTATGAGAATATCTTCTGAACCCGAAAGAGTTTTACCATTTATACTCCACACATAACGCCACATATTGCCTGTAAGGTTGAAAACCAGTGATCTAATGGAATCAGCTGAATGAATGACGGTCGACTCGGTAGCGCGTATATTTGAGAAATCATATCCCACATCCCACATATTCATTGGAGCTGTTGGATCCATCGAATGCATGCTGTGATCCATTTCAGAGGATTCCAGTTCATGCATACTATGATCTTCTTTCTCAGATTCCATATTGTGATCTGAATGATCCATTGTTGAATGATCTTCTATACTACTCATATCCATGGAATTTTCCATTGGCATCATTTCCATGTGATGATGGGCATGTTGATCAAAATCTGGATTTGCAATCATTGTACCCACTTCTTCAGCGTCCAAACTCATATCATGATCATCCATAGAATGCATTTCTGCCATTTCTTTTCCAAGCTGTTGATAATCCGGAAATGGGATATTCGGTGCATACACTCGTTCACCTGTTCCAAGAAATGCACTCGTTGATCCGGTTACATCTTGAGCGGTTGCTTTAAACTCTAAGGATTTCCCTTCTTCAATTGTAACAATGAAATCATAGGTTTCAGCAAGTCCGATGAGTAGCTTTTCAGTGTGAAATGGTTCAATATCGATACCATCTGCAGAAACCACATTCAAATGCTTATCAGCCAATTGAAGCCAGAAATAGCTGGAAGCACCAGCATTGATCACCCGTATTCTAACTTTATCACCAGGCTGATAGTTCGTGTACTCAATTTCTTTTGAACCGTTTGTCAGAAATGCGTCATAAGGAATATCAGAAATATGCATTCCGGGCATTTTCATTTTCCACAGATCAAATTGGGAAGAAAGAGTACCTGATTTGATTGCATCAATGATTGAGGGAGCATTGCCGATTTCAACTCCGTACCACTCATTGTGCCGTTTCAGGTTTTTCATGATTCTTGCCGGATTGTCATCCGTCCAATCAGAAAGAAGAATGATTACATCATGGTCGTATTCCAAGGTTTGCTCGATTGGATCTACAATTATGCTTCCATAAACTCCTTTTTGTTCTTGAAATCCAGTATGTGAGTGATACCAATACGTACCAGATTGAATCAACGGAAAATCATATTGCTGCGTTTTTCCTGGTCGAATGGGTGGTGTTGTTAAATATGGAACTCCATCCATATAATTTGGAAGTAACAATCCATGCCAGTGAACAGATGTTTCCATCATTAAATCATTTTTAACACGAATTACGGCATGTTTTCCTTCTTGAAAGCGTAAAGTTGGACCCGGAATAGTTTCATTAAAAGCCATTGCTTTTCGGTCTTTCCCGGAGATGTTTACCTCAATCTCACTCACTGTAAGATGGTAAATAATGCTGTCGCCTTTGATAATGGGTTGAAGTTCTTGAGCCTGAGCAGTTATTGCGATTAATAAAGCCACAACGCTGAGTAGATATCTCATCGTAAAAGTAATTGAAAATATTTCTGTTGATGTTGTGTGGGGAGCGATTTAAAAAGGATCGCTAAATCAACAGTGACTCAAATTGAATAAATAAATCGGGTGGAGAGGGATCTGTTTCAAGCTGAATAAACATGATCGTTTCTTGATCATGTTTTGAGTCAATTTCATTCATATGAATTAACTCGCGAACATCTACATTTTGTAATGTTTTTAACTGTGGAATAATGGATTCCAATTCATTAAAAGCTATTTCCAGACACTCACAGGCTGATATTTCATGATCAGTTAATAAATAAGCAGGTAGATCATTCATTGATTCACAATGATCTGAATTCGATTTCATTGAATCATGAGCATCTTTCATTTCACTCATGTCCGTCATAACACTCATCTTATGATTTTGGTCAGAATTAGACATTTTCATCATATCACAATCAGCTAATAACAAGCAATTTGATAGGGCTGGAATTACAACATTGGCCACTAATATTATACTTAGTAGTCCTGAAAAAATGGATATGTATTTTTTTGAAGTCAAGAATTGAATTTAGTCAATTAGGCGAACCGATTTCAACCGTAATGAGTTTCCAATTACAGAAACGGAACTAAAACTCATTGCAAGGGCTGCAATCATGGGTGATAAAAGCATCCCAAAAACCGGAAAAAGGATTCCTGCAGCTATCGGAATTCCAATAGTGTTGTAAATCAAAGCAAAGAAAAGATTCTGTTTAATGTTCTTCATCACTGATTTGCTTAACCGAATAGCTCGAGTGATTCCGGAAATGTCGCCTTTTAGTAATGTGATGTCTGCCGATTCAATGGCTACATCCGTTCCTGTGTCCATCGCAATTCCAATATCAGCCTGAGCAAGAGCAGGGGCATCGTTGGTTCCATCACCTGCAACAGCAACTTTCTTACCAGCAGCTTGTAGTCGTTTTACTTCTTCGATTTTATCTGTAGGTAAACACATGGATTTGAATTCATCGATGCCCAATTCTTTAGCAACCGAAGCAACTACTTGATCGTGATCACCGGAAAGCATGATAACTTCAATACTGTTATCGTGTAATTCACTAATTGCATTGCTAGCCAATGGTTTAATTTGATCTGATATAGTAAAATATCCAGTAATTTCTCCATCAATTTCAAGCCAAGAAATAGTATGATTTTGATCTTCTGTATGCACATTCTGGCTTGGCTTGATATAGGATTCACTACCTAATCGTACCTTTTTGCCTTCAATATTCCCTTCGATTCCAAAGCCAGATTTAGCGTTAATTTCAGAGGCTTCAATCAGCTCAATTCCTTTTGAAGTAGCTGCATCCAAAAAAGCTTTCGCAAGTGGATGCTCACTATGTGCATTTAATGAAGCTGCAATTTGAAGGACCTGATCCTCTGAATATGCAGAATCCAAAATGCGGATGGATTCTAAACTTGGTTTGCCTTCGGTTAATGTTCCGGTTTTATCCACAACAAGTACATCAATGGATGCTAGTTCTTCGAGTTTCTCCGCATTCTTGATCAAAACGCCGTTTTCAGCTCCTTTGCCCATTCCAACCATAACCGACATCGGTGTTGCTAGTCCGAGCGCACAAGGGCAAGCTATGATGAGTACAGCGATCGCATTTACCAGTCCATAGACCATCGAAGGCTCAGGACCAAACATCCACCACAAGAAAAATGTAGCGACCGACACTAAAATGACAGTAGGGACAAAATATCCGGATATCCGATCTGCTAATTTCTGAATTGGAGCACGACTTGAACTCGCTTTTTTAACCAAATCAATGATTTGTGCGAGTAATGTATCATCGCCAATTTTCTCGGCAATCATATCAAAGCTGGTGTTGGTATTTATGGTGCCGGAAGTCACAGAATCACCTTTGGCTTTATAAACCGGCATGGATTCTCCTGTAATCGTGGATTCATCGACGTTTGCGGATCCTGAAAAAACATGACCATCAACCGGAATTTTATCACTTGGTTTGATTCGAAGCCGATCCCCAACTTTGATTTCATCCACCGTGATAAACTCCATCATGCCGGATTCTGATATTCGGACGGCATCATTGGGAGTGAGTTCAAGCAAGGCTTTGATGGATGCATTGGTTTGGGAATGAGCTTTCGCTTCAAGGACTTGTCCAACTAAAACCAGCGTGAGAATTACAACTGCAGTTTCGAAATACAGAAATACATGACCATTCATATTCTTGAATTCAGCAGGGAATAGGTCGGGGAATATCAAGGCGATTACGCTGAACGTCCATGCTACACCGGCACCAACTCCAATTAATGTAAACATGTTCAAATTCCATGTTTTGAGCGATCTCCAGGCACGTTCGAAGAACATTCGGGTGCTGTAGAAAACTACGGGAAGAGTTAGTACAAATTGAATCCAATTCCAGATTCCTACATCCAGCCATCGATAGAGTGGATTATTTGGAATCATCTCTGACATGGCAATTACAAACACAGGCAGAGTAAATGCGATACTGATCCATAGTTTGTTTTTCAATCGCTGATAGTTTGCTTGTTCGGCATCTTCCAAAGAATCAGAGACTTCAGGAACTAAATCCATTCCACAAACCGGACAATCACCGGGCTGATCATACATTTTATCGCCTTCGCAGTGCATCGGGCAATAGTATTTGCCTGTTTTGGCTTCTTCAGGAATCTCATCTTTTTCGATCGGAGTATCTTCTACATCTCGAATGGAGTAATGTCCACCATCTTCTTTTAAAGCTAATTGGAGATCTATGAGATCAGATGATCCTGATACATGCGCTTCGGCTTCATCAAGCAAAACAGATACCTGATCAACTCCATCAACTTTTGAAAGAAGTTCTTCAACATGTCCCCGGCAGCCATTACACGACATGCCATCTACTTTATAAATCTGTTCCATAGGTTTTTAATTTGGTGATTGAACATCGGTAGAATAAGAATCTAAACATGTATAGAATTGTATAGAATTTGTATAAGGTTTTTGGATTGGGATACCTTAAAGAAGGTCATCGCGAGGAGACAATCTTACAACAAAATACAATGATTTAATCGACGCGGCGATCTCTACAATTTGAAAGAGATTACTTCGTCGACTATTTAGCAATCTTATTTACAATAGTTTTCTCCTCGTAATGACGGCTCAAAAAGGATGATAATCAAAGCTTATCAATAGCTTTTCTTGGCTTATCCATCATTTTTCTGAATTCAGATGGAGTGAGTCCGGTTTCGGATTTAAACTGATTGGAAAGGTATTGTGAGCTGCTATAACCCAATTCCCAGGCAATCTCAGAAATGGTTTTTTCGCCATAAACGAGTAATTCTTTCACTCGTTCAATCCGTTGCAGAATCACAAATTTTTCAATGGTTCGACCTTCCACTTTTGAGAATAATGAACTCAGATAGGAATAACTTTTCCCAAGATCCTTTTCTAGGAAAGCCGAAATATTCATTTGCTCAATTTCGCTGGACTCATGATGAACATGTTTAATTACCATCGTTTTGATCAAATTGATGAGTTTGGATTGATCGTCATCAATAAGCTCAAATCCTTCTTTTTCAAGTGCTGAAGCTATCGCTTCACGATCAATTTCATGCTCCGACTCAACATATGCTTTGCCAAGCTCCAACGAAATCACACCAAATCCCTGTTGATCTAATATATCGCCAACCACTTTAAGGCAGCGGCCACAAACCATATTCTTAATATGTAGATGAGCTGTAAACATCTCTAAGTATACTTCTTTGAACGGTAATTTAGAATTGCAGCTGCACAAAGATTCAACTAGTTTTCCGAAAATTAATCTATGCTATGACTCGATCTCTCTTTACTACATTTTGTCTAGCCGTTTTGGTTTCGTTAAGTGCATGTGCGCAAACGGCAGAAATTACCTACCCATCTGAATTTGAAGAGCCATTTCCTATGTATGAAAAAGCCTTAGGGGATTTTCATCGACCAATTTCTTCTGAAAACGAGCTAGCTCAAAAGTACTTCGACCAGGGGTTTCAAATGATGTATGCTTTTACACCA
Source organism: Balneolaceae bacterium (assembly GCA_965249965.1). Taxonomy (GTDB): domain Bacteria; phylum Bacteroidota; class Rhodothermia; order Balneolales; family Balneolaceae; genus HXMU1420-13. The sequence continues at coordinate 2,687,613 of OZ252262.1, read as the reverse complement.
GAAGATGCCTCGCGGTCATTTCGTGAAGCATGGAAATTGGATCCAAATTGTGCGATATGCTACTGGGGCGAAGCGTGGTCATGGGGTTCTTATTTAAATGGCAGAATGGGCGAAGATGATTCTCCAAGAGCCTTTGCAGCAATCCAAAAAGCAGTAGAACTTGCAGAGGAAGGCCATGCATCCCAAAAAGAGAAAGATTTTATTGAAACCATGGCGGTTCGATACGCCGCTGAATTTGATTCCGACGAGCAAAAAGGACTCGACTCACTGTATGCTGTTGCGGCAGGAAAACTGTATGAAAAATATCCGGATGATTTAGATGCCGGTACTTTTTATGGGGAAGCATTATTTCTACTCGAACCACGACGTGGCTATCGGGATATTATCGATGAGGATGTTATGAAAATTCACCAGGTGCTGGAAAGTGTGCTTGCGCAAGACATCAAACATCCCGGAGCCTGTCATTTATATATTCATGCTACAGAATCCACTCAAGATCCTGGAAAAGCAGAGGATTGTTCTGAATATGTTGGGACTTCCATTCCGGGAGCGAGCCACATGAATCACATGCCCTCGCATACATGGGCAGAAATTGGTCGTTGGGGCGATGCCGTTCGTGCAAATATTATGGCGTGGCATTCTGATCAGAAAGAAGCCGTGGGAGAGGGTTTTGCAATTTATCCAAGTCATAACTTGCATATGCTGCTCTTTGCAGGATCTATGGATGGACAAGGTGGAGTTTCAACGCAAGCCGGACGAGATTATTCAACATTGACCGGAAACAACATGTATGAGCTACTTACGCTCATTCGTTTCGGCCGTTTTGATGAAGTTTTCAGAGTCACTGAACGATCTGATTATGATGTGGCAGCCGGAATGTTTGATTTTGCCTGGGGATATGCTTTCGCCAAAGAAGGAGAGATAGATTCAGCCAATGTGTATTTAAATCGATTGGTTGAACTGACGGATTCTACCAGTTCTCGTTTCCGATTTCATTCAGCAAACACACTTCTTGGTACGGTTTCAGGAATTCTGAAAGGGGAAATTTCATGGTTAGAAGGTGATATGGATGCCGCAATTAATGCCTTTGAAGAAGCAGTTCGCATCGAAGATACGCTTGATTATGACGAACCCGAACCACTGCCTTTTGCAGCCCGACATTGGTTGGGTGCTGCCTATCTTGAAGTACAAGATTACGAAAAAGCCGAGGAAGTGTACCGACTCGAATTAAATGATCACCCAAATAATGGCTGGTCTTACTTTGGTTTGTTGCAAGCCCTGGAAGGTCAGGGGGTAGAAGATGCTGAACTACAAGCTAAATTCGATGCAAGCTGGGAGCGATCTGATACCTGGATTAGAGGGAGTAAGTTTTAATTCACCGCAACTTGAAGTTGTAGAAACGGAACTGGAATAAAGTAGAATTCCTTTTTCTCATTATAGTAATTCATAAATCCTATATGGAAGAAGCGATTTCTCTTTGTTAGAATTTGTGCACCATAGATCAAGAGTAATCCTTTATCATCTCTGCATGATGCATAAAAAATATCGGCTACAAAAGCGGCATTTCTCTTTGTGCGATAATAGGTAGAGATATTTATCATGTGACCAGAATTTTCATAAGAATCTGTCCATTCTTCATATATGACTTCAGAAAATGTAAACTGGTAAATGGATGCGCTAATGTTAGTTTTCTGATCTCCAAATGTTAGTGTTCCATACAATGATTTAACTGGGTCAGTATCTTCACCAACCCAATTAAGTCCATACATTCCCCCACCTGCAATATGAATATTATCAACAACCTTAGTTGATAATTGCGATTCAAGTACAATAGGGGTTAGTAGCCAATATGAGGTAATCCCCACCTGAAGATTCTTAGTTAATCCTCGGTAATATTGTGGACCGAACAAGTTCCAAACGACCATACCATCGGATTTATCTAATGAAATAGCGCCATTAGAAAGAAAATACTTCCCTGTGAAAAATACTTCATTCTCATCCTGTGCTTCCGTTGAGATTGGCACAAACAGAATTATAATGAAGATATATGCCCCGAATAATTTCAAACCCTAAGTTTAATTCTGATTCTTTTTTAAATAACTATCTGTACCAAAATAAATTATATACAAGGATTTATAAATTCATTTATCTCCCCAAAAAATTAGAGCAAAGAATTACAGGTCACAATTTTTTTTTAAATAATTTCCTCCATTAAGTGAGTTAGTTATCAAGGATGGAGTTAAGAATTATGAATAGATCAATTACAATCTTCATGACAGGCAAGAATCAACCATCAATTTGCAATAGTCTTAGGAAGGTAGACTAGAAAATTATTCGTACAACTCAAATTCCAGTAAACGGCACTCAATCGTTGAATTGTACAATTCAATTCGACGAGAGGAACGAAGTCCGATTTTTTTGGCAAGTTCGAAGTTACCGGTAAAAATGTATCCCCATTTACCAGAGCAATCTTGCTTAAAAAAGTCACCCATTGCTTTGTACAGCGGGATAAGATTGTCATCTTCTCCAAGTCGCTCGCCATAGGGTGGATTGAAAACAACGACACCATCACCATAAGGAATTTCGGTATCCCGGAAATCGCAGACCTTAAATTCGATAAGATGATCAACTCCGGCGGTGGTTGCGTTTTTCTTCGCAGCTTCGATGGCACGTCGATCAATGTCGGTTGCGAGAATCCGTCCTGTTGGCTCTTTAATAGAAGCTTGTTTTAATTCAGAGCGTAGTTTTTTCCATGCAGCTTCATCAAATCCAAGTATATGCTTTATGGCATAATTTGGGCGAAGCAATCCAGGTGCTCGGCGGGTAGCCATTAATGCCGCTTCAATTGCTAAAGTTCCAGACCCGCACATTGGATTGATAAAGTGCCAGTCGGATTCCCACTTACTAGCCTGAATAATTGCAGAAGCCAGTGTTTCCTGCATGGGAGCCATGTGACTTTCACGACGATAACCTCGACGATTTAACGATTCGCCGGACGTATCTAAATACACCATTGCCTGTTCATCTTTCCAGAAAAGAAAAACTACCGTACGATTGAGTTTAGGGCCTGAGTCAGGTCGTGCACCTTTTCGAGCCCGAATTCGGTCAACAATCGCATCTTTTGCAGCTAAATTTGCAAATTGGGTATTCGTAATCGTTCGGTTTTTGATGAACGACGTAAGGCTCACATACCCGTGTTTATCGATGAAATCTTCCCACGCAACAGCCTTTAATCCATCTGATAATTCATCTGCGTTTTTTGCTTTAAATTCCTTCAAAAGGAAGTGCACCCTATGCGCAGTTCTTAATGTGAGGTTTAAAAACATGCAATCCTCCAGTGTTCCATCTATCTCCACACCTGCAAGCCTTGTTTTTCGAATTACAAAACCTAATAAAACCAGTTCGGTTTTTAGAAATGGGACCATCCCTTTTGGGCAAGTGATGGATATTGTGGAGGATTGGGAAAAGTCAGCCATTAGCTAGGATTTTGAAATATATCAGGCAAGATTAGTGAGATTAAGAAGTGAGATTGATTAAGCGAAGAGCTCAAAAGCTCACTTCTCATTTCTCGAAGTTAATTAAGCGATCTCAACGATCTCAATATTGAACGTAAGATCCTTTCCTGCTAAAGGATGATTTGCATCGATTGTAACGGCATCGCCTTCAACTTTTGTAACCAGGCAGGGAATAGGCTGTCCATCCGGTTGATTTAACTGAAGCTGCATTCCTACTTCCGGAGTCATACCTTCGGGAAGCTGGTCTTGTTGAACGGTGATCTCCATTTGTGGATTATGATCGCCATAAGCTTCTGCGGAAGGAATATTTGTGGTAGTTGTTTCTCCAACTGCTAATCCAATAATTGCTTTTTCGAATCCCGGGATTAGCTGGCCTTGACCTAATGTAAATTGTAACGGATCTCTGTTGATGGATGAATCAAAAACTTCGCCGTCACTAAGTGTTCCTGTGTAATGAACTTTTACGGTGTCACCGTTTTTAATAGTAGACAAAATGTTCCTCTTATTTGAGTAGATTAAAAATGAAGCCAAAGATAAGGAACCTTGAAACCAATATTTTCATCAAGATGAGTAATCTAATTCAGCCAAATCCACAGTCTGTTCTCAAAAAAGCGAAGACGGTGGCGGTTGTGGGATGTTCGGCCAATCCGTATCGAACCAGTAATTATGCAGCCAAATATTTAAAGCAAAGGGGCTATCAGGTCATTCCTGTAAATCCGGCTAAGAAAGAGATTCTTGGCACTACCTGTTACCCAAATCTGGATGCCATTCCTGCTGAAGTTCAAATTGATATTGTGAATGTTTTTAGAAACAAAAGATATACCGAAGGTGTGGTAGAAGAGGTGGCTAGCTGGAAAAAGAAAACGGGGCAAAATCCTGTGGTTTGGACCCAATTAGATGTTTCTTCACCTGAGGCAGAGTTGCAAGCTGAAAGAGCTGAGCTACCTTATATCCGAAACCTCTGCATTATGGTTGAGTTGGATCATCTTCGGTGAATTTTAAATGTTAAGTGTTAAAAGTTGAATTGAGACTCATTCAACATTTAACATTAAAAATTAATCATTTAAAATTTACAAACTGAAGCGGAACACCCATATCTTTGGCTTTTAAGTGTGCAATTGCTGCCTGTAAATCATCGATTTTCTTGCCGGTTACCCGGACTTTATCATCCTGGATTTGCGGCTGGACCTTCATTTTCATGTCCTTAATTTCTTTTACGATTTTCTTTGACTGCTCGCGAGAAATTCCTTCAAGTAGTTGTACATCCATTTTAACATGACCTTGAGAAGTGCCTTCTTCATTCCCAAATTCAAGCACTTTTGAATCGATGCCTCGTTTTACAAAGTTACGGATCAGCATTTCTTTAATGGCCTGCATTTTCATGCTTTCTGCTGCAACTAAGTGAATTCGATTTTCTTTTTTATGGAAGGTGACCTCAGAATGAAGTCCGCGGAAGTCATAACGGGTATTAATTTCTTTTAGGGTGTTATTGATAGCGTTATCAACTTCCTGTGCGTTGATCTCATTTACAATATCGAAGCTAGCCATAGTTCAGTGTTCAATTAAGAATTTTACAATTATCAATTCAGAAAATACACATTCTTAATTGAATCATTCTTAATTCTTAAATGATTTTTCTTCAACTTTAGCCATCATTTTGGCTCGTAACACATCTTCAATATGGAGGTGATCTTCTGGTGGGATATATGTTTTAAAGCTTTTTATGGCTTCATTTTGCTCATATTCAACTTCTATTACCTCTTCCAGGTACCATCCATAATTTAGAAAATCATCCCATTCAATTAACTGATCTAACAAAATGATTCCCTTTTGCCGGAATTCCGGGACTAAACGAAGAGTCATACCCCAAAATCCAAAAGCAATGAAAGAAAATCCGGAGGTAAGTCTGATGGGTGTAATGTTTAGATCAGTAAATAGTGCAGTTCTATAAATACCGAAAAGAATAATGCCAATTGCCATAATTACAGCTGCATGGTCGGTTAAAAATGAGCGATTTGCATATAAAATGGTTCCGGAAGTTCTTTTTGTTTGATATTGATCCAGAGCAGGTCCGGCGAAAAAACCGGCTATTGATGCGTATACATTTGTGATTATCGCAGCCCCAATTTCCTCACTCATGATGTTAAATCGGTATAAAATCATCAACAGAGTAAAAATGACTAGCCCGGATATTGCAGATACGCTTACTTTCCTCACATCAAGCTGATGTAAGTACAAAAGACGCTGATAGCCAAAATAACCGCTGATAAGCCCAGTGATTGAAGCGGTGACTATTATCCAAAGCATTTCGTAATTTTCCATTTTGGAACGATAAAAATCATTCATGGACGAGTCAACCACTGCAGTAGGAATAGATGTATTTAATGAGGAACAGTACCTGGAAATTACCTGGGAGGATGAGGTTGTTTCTAAATATCCGTTATATGGGCTTAGAAAAAATTGCCCATGTGTGATGTGCCGTGGGGGACATGATCAAATGCAAAATTTTGAACCAAACGCCTTCTTTTTAGAAAATCCCCCCAGAATGAATATCAATACATTAAAACCTATAGGTAATCATGCGCTGCAAATCACCTGGGTTGATGGCCATAATTCTGGGATGTATCGCTGGGAAACACTACGTTGGTTAGACCCGGCAAATCATCGCTAAGCTATCTATAGCGAATTGTTTTATAGTTTTTAGTAAACACGCCAGAGGATTCTGTAGACGGCTGAAATAAATTAGCCGGATGTTTGAACAAGGATCTAATCCCTGATTTCGATGAATTTTTGCTTTCTTGTGATCCGGTTTGAATTCTTTTTAAGCCAGAGGCTTTTTTCTGTTTCATGAGTAGATAGGTTAGTTACTGCTTCACCTTACATACACATGAGTACCCTAGAACCCTATTTATTACAGAATTATTTTTGAATCACTGATTTAAATTGCTTCTTCAGTAAACTTTGGAAATGATACACGCCTAACTCTCTTTTTACTGAAAATCGACCTTTATTATAAGCTTTAGATTGAAGGCCGCGCTGAACTGCTTCACAAATTTCGATGTCTTCTTGCTGTATAATTTCACTGTAAGCTAAATCATTTTTGATGATACCTGTCTTTTCTTTTGATTTAACATCATCATAAAAATACCAGAAATACACTTTGCAACGATTGGTAGATATTGGCTCAACCAAATTCATTTGAAATCTTCCAGGCAAAATATTCAGCATCATATTTGGGAAGAGGAAGTAATAAAAAGCTTCACCTTCACTTACTTGATACACGTTGTCTTCTCCCTTAAATGGACTATGTTGCAGTGAATACATTGGATAAGATTCTGTCACGTAGTTCTTGTAGTCCAGTAAGTTAGCCAACTCTGGGTGTACAATTGGGATGTGATATCCTTCGAGATAATTGTCGACATACACTTTCCAGTTGCAGTTAATATCGTACTCATCTTCTCGATAGAATTGAAGATTCTCCAATGAAATTGGAGCAATTCGTTCTGCAATTCCCTTTACAATTTCTTCTAAATCTGTGCCGCCAGATTCGATTCTTGCAAATATCAAACCATCCCAAGATTGTAGCTCAACTGGTTCAAGTCCGAAATCTTTCTCATCAAATAATTCCACTAGATTCCAATCCGGAACACCGCGAAGGCTTCCATCAGTTAAATAAGTCCAGCCGTGATATTGGCATTGCAGTACAGTTGTTGTGCCTTTTTTTACAGCAAGTGGACCACCACGATGTTTGCAAACATTATAAAACCCCCGAATTCCTTCGTCTTTAGTTTTGATGAGTAGAATTGGATTTCCGGCAATAACTGCATGAACAACATCACCAGTATATTTCAACTGATCTTTATGACAAACATATTGCCAATTACAGGCAAATAGTTCTTCCTGTTCAAAATCGAAAACTTCCTGATCGTGATACCATGAGGATGGTATAGTGAAAGCTTGTTCTATAGTTGGTTGATTGAGCTCTTCTGGGTGGTTTACAAGAATTTCCGGGATTTTCATACCAAAATGCCAAACTCAGTTTTTAAAGCCGATTTAGCTGCATGATAACCACTCATTCCATGAACACCGCCTCCGGGTGGGGTTGAGGATGAACAAATATAAATTCCTTGAGCCGGTGTTTTATAGGGATTCCATTTTAGAACCGGTCTGCCAATCAACTGCTTCAAGAATTGAGCTCCACCATTAATGTCACCGCCGATATAGTTTTCATTATACTCATTCATTTGCACGGCTGTCATTGTGTTGTATGAGATTATAGTGTCTCGAAATCCAGGAGCATAGCGTTCAATTTGACCAATAATTTCTTCGGTACAATCCCGATCAGAGCCATTAGGTGTGTGGCAGTAAGCCCAAACCGTATGCTTACCTTCAGGTGCGCGTGTTTCATCAAAAACACTAGGTTGAGAAAGTAACACATAAGGCTTTTCAGGATGCTTTCCTTCCCAAACTTCACGTTCTGATTCAGCTAGTTCCTCAAGAGTTCCACCTAAATGAACCGTGCCTGCTTTTTTGGTGCCTTCATTTAACCAAGGAATTGGCTCTGAAACTGCAATATCAATTTTGCATGCACCCGGTCCATATTCATAATTCATCAATGCTTTTTTATAACCGGATGGGAGCCTATCACCACAAATTTTGGCAACCTGGTGTGGAGTTAAATCAAATAAAACTGCTTTTGATTCTGGAATCTCATTGATATTTGATACCCTATGGTTGGTTTCTATGGACCCACCTAGCGACTTAAAATATTCTGCCATTGCAGTTGTGATTTTTGATGATCCACCTTTTGCAATGGGCCACCCAACGGCATGCATCGAAGTTGCTAAAACAAGTCCAAATGAAGCAGAGAAGGCTTTTTCTAGAGGTAATATACTATGAGCTGCATGACCAGCAAAGAAAGCCTTGGCTTCAACTGACTCGAAAATAGAATTAGCTAACTGTTTGGTTGATTGCATCCCATACCATCCAAAACGTGCCATTTTAAGTCGATTTTGAGGATTTCTAAGAGTTCCAAATAAGTCATATTTCAACGACTCCCAGGTAGCTACAAAATCTTTAAAAAGTCGCATATATTTCTCTGTGTCTTTCCCAAAACCTTCCACGGTTTTATCCATCGATTTGTAGCCTAGCACTGCTTTTCCATTTTCTAAAGGATGAGCGGCAGCTACCTCCGGATGGATCCATTCCAGTCCATAATTATTAAGTGGTAGCGTGGATAAATAAGGGGATGCAACGGCAGTGGGGTGAACGGCTGAGCAAACGTCGTGCAAAAAACCTGGTTCTGTAAGCTCTTTAGTTCGAGTACCTCCGCCAATTGTGTCTTCTGCTTCAACTACATGAACTTTGAGTCCCTGCTGAGCCATTAAAATAGCTGCAGAAAGCCCATTTGGTCCAGATCCTACGATAATGACATCAAATTTTGACACGTGCTAGTACTCGCTGATTTCTTCTGCTAATTTTAGTGCATTATATGCATTTACAATTCCACCAGAGATTGAAAGCTCTGAAAACTGAACCATTTGTGGCTCTTCGATGCTTCCCGGTAGGTCAACCAAAGAAACCGTTGGCTTAGTTGCTGTTTCCATTAGAATTTCTTTTACCTGTGTTGCCGACAAATCCGGGTAGTAAGTCATAATCAGAGCAGCAACACCTGCTAACACCGGTGAAGCCATACTGGTGCCATCTTGTGCGGAATATGAATTTCCTGGAAATGTAGAGTATATACCTACTCCCGGAGCGAAAATTTCAACTTCAGTTTTTCCATAATTACTAAAATCAGCTGGCACAGAAACGCCATTTTCCCAGGAAGAAGCTCCAACATTCATAAAATTAATCGCAGTTCCTCCATCTACATAGTTCTTATTTGGAAAACTATCGGTTGTGTCGATGTTATCGCCATCATTTCCTGAACCATGAACCATTAACACGCCCAAACTGTCGGCAAATTGAATGGCTTCATCTACGTACCATTTTTGAGGTGAATATCCTTTTCCAAAGCTCATGTTGATGATATCTGCTCCATTTTCAGCAGCATATCTAATGGCATTTGCTACGTCTTTATCTCGCTCATCCCCATTAGGTACAGTTCGTACGATCATTAATTTCACATCAGCAATTCCATTTACTCCAATATCATTATTCCGTACGGCTCCGACAATTCCCGCTACATGAGTGCCATGATCATTTCTTGGTCCGGATACGTCGTTATTTCCATAAAACCGGTTGGTAAGATCATCGTAATCATCACCCACAATGCTGCGTGGTTCAAATTCTGGGTTCATACCAAAATTAGCTAGACTCTGAAATTGTTCACGAGCATCAATTACATCTTGTTCTTTTATATCATTATCTCTCATGTAATTCACGAGTCCTTTAGCCTGAGATATTTGGGGAGAATCGTTACTCTTAGTTTGAATTTGCTCTGTTGTAAGTGAATCTAAACTTGATACTCTAAAGATTGATCTTGAAGCTAATATTGCTTGTTCAAAACCCGACACATTAGTGTAAATCTCAGTGACTTCGTCTCTTTCTTTTTTAAAATCTACTTTTACTTTTTGATAATATTCGAATTCAGTGAGCTCAGATTCTGATAAGGTATTCGGATCAACACCTTCATATTTTGGGCTTAGTTTTGCATACAAACGAGTGATTTCAAAGGTGTCATCAACTACGTGAGAACCGTCAACACCTCCGATGAAATTCCAACCGTGAATGTCATCTACATAGCCATTGCCATCATCATCTATATTATTATCTGCAATTTCATCTTCATTTACCCAGATATTGCCGGATAAATCTTCATGATTGATATCTGTACCTGAATCAATAATCGCAACTACAACTTCTTTTTTGGGATCTTTATTAGCCAGTAAATTTTCATATGCTAATCGAACTCCTGTTCCGTAGTAGGGGTCATTGTTTGGAGCTAACAAATGCCAATCTTCGGTTGGTCCTACATCAGCAACAGGCATTTCCATTGGAGTTTCGGATGCTTCACTTATCGGAGGTGTATTTTCTGTTAATTCTGAAGTGGATGAACAGCCAATAAAAACAAGTATAATGAATAGTGCGAAAAGCTGTGATAAGCGCGTTTTTGTCATAAAATCTATATTTATTTGCCCTAAATTTTGAATTAAGTTATGCGGAAGATAGAAAGTTATTTCGATTTTTTGAGATTCAATAGCATCATATCTATTCCAACTGTCAGTCCCAAAATACCCCCAATCACAACCATGCTTTCAATAGGTTTCCAGATAATAAAACCGCCTAAAGTTCCTAACACAGCCCCTAAATATTGAATATATCTAAGTTGTTCGTTGGATGCGTTTTTAATGAGCATCTCAATGCGTTTCTCATCGTATTGTCGAAGATTATCTTCAACCAAAGCATGAACATCCAATTGATTGATTAATCGATAAAGAATATTGGTAACAATATCTTCGATGGCATCGCTGTTTTTTTCAATTCGATCGGGTAGAGAATCCAAAAATTCATCCATCTTGTCTAACCCTTGTTCAATTCCTCCTGGTAATTTCGTTAAGGCATCCTCAACTAGGTCCTGCATTTCCTGCCCTTTAAAAAAGCTGTATGCTTTTAACGCAACTCTCTCAAATGAATTTTCATCAATGGTTTTATTGATCTGTTCGATAATTCCTTTTGCGATTGAAGCACGAACTTCGGGTTCCGTCATCATTTCATCTACATAGCTAACGAGCAGAATTTTTAGTTCACTTCTAAAATCCGGGTCATCAATAATGTTTTTGATGTATTGCGTTGCTTTCTCGCGATATTTGGAGATAGCTTTAGACTCATGAATTTTCTGTTTAATGATGTCCGGGTTGATCAGGTCTTCTGAAACAGCGCGAGCTAACCTGTAAGCAATTCGTTCTTTTTGTGCCGGAATTAATCCCTGACCTAAAATAGGGCGGCGATGAGTAGGGCGGAATAACATCTTTATAGCAACCCAATTGGTCATAAATCCGATTAATCCACCAATTGTTAGAATTTTTAAAATCCCATCTAAAGCAATTTGATTTCCGAAGAGTTGAAGATTGATTCCATTAAAGTCCCACCAAAACGAAGTGATGAAGCCAATAAGCAGAAACAGGGGAAAGATGAATAACAGCTTAATGAGCCATTTTTTACCTGATTGATCCTTTGGCGGTGGCAGATGTTGAACAATCTGCTCATTCTTATTCGCTTGTCGCTCAATTTGTGTAGTAATTAAGCCCCAAAGCTGACCAGCATATTTTTTGCTGTTTTCTTTGATGATATTTTTTTCTTCGATTTCTGCCATAGCGCGCACTACGAAAATGTCTCGTTTATGTTAAGAGATTTGTTCACTCAAAAAAAGTTCAAACATTAAGGAATGAATTGAATTTAATTGTTGTCGTAACTACAATTAGTACATATATTGTAGTCATGACAACAAACCTAAAAGATCTTATCGAAAAAGGCGGATTTCCAAATCCAAGAGAGAAACTTGGCTACTTATTCTGGCAGATAAATATGCAATGGGTGAGAAGGGTAAATCAATTGGTTGATGAATTTGATTTAACGCATACGCAATTAATCACGTTGGTAGCTACTAAATGGTTAAAAACCCAGAAAGATGAAGTGATACAACAAGATCTGGTAGAAGTCATTAAAATAGATCGAATGTTGGTCTCTAAAATGGTGAAAAAGAATGTTGAAGCTGGATTACTGGTTAAGAGATCCTCTGAAAAAGACTCCCGAGTAAATGTGCTGGATATCACCAAAAAAGGACAGGATAAAATTTTACAGGTGTTACCGGTAATGGTGAACGCTGAGAAAGAATTTTACAGTAGTCTTGGCGGAAAAAGAGAAGAAATTACCATGGAGCTACAGCAAATGCTGGAGCACATTGAATTATTTATGAATCAATCAAATCAATAACAAAAATGAAGTTTAGACAACTATCTATCATCCTGGGAATCGTGATTTTTATAGGGGCGTTTCTATTATTCCGTTTTCTGGCTGCAGGACCGGACGACGGTGAACAGGTAACAAACAATCAATTGGATGGAATTGGAGTACCAGTTATTCCTGTCAACCCAAAAGCGATTACAACGAATATCCATTTTACAGGGAGTGTAATTCCTGAACAAGAAATTCAGATATATGCCGAAGTTCAAGGTGTATTAAGTGAAGTTAGTAAAGACTTTGAGGAAGGAACTGCTTTTTCATCCGGTGAGACTATTCTAAAAATTGATGATCGTGAACAAGTACAATTAGTTAAAAACTTGAAGTCGCAATTTCAGTCACTTTTAACACAGACTTTAGCGGATATTAAGTTGGATTATCCTAATGAGTTTGAAGCCTGGAGTGATTATTTGAATGATCTGGATGTAAGTGAAATTATTGCAGATCTGCCAGAATCAGCAGATCGTCAGTTTAATTTATTTTTATCGGGTCGTAACATACCGTCTAGCTTTTATAATATTAAACAAGCTGAAGTTCGACTATCTAAGTATAAAATTGTGGCTCCATTCAATGGAGTAATAACACAAGCACTGCTTGAGCCCGGTACTTTGGTGAGGCCAAACCAACCTTTGGGACAATTTACGAAAGTGGGAAGCTATGAAATTGAAGCTTCCATCAACGCCAAAGATCGATTTTTTATCAACCAAGGAGATGAGGTCAGTATCCACATTGATAATGATGATCAAACGGATTATAAAGCTGAAATTGCCAGAATAAACGCGCGTATTGATGCACCTACTCAGACTTTACTTGTTTATTTAAAAGTGAATAGCAATCGATTACTTGCTGGTCAATATGTAACTGGGGATATCAGTGGAGAAACCTTTGATAACGCACAGAAAATTTCACAAAAATCACTGGTTCGAAATAACATGGTATTTATTTCAGTAAATAATGTTGCACTAATTAAAGAGGTTGAGATATTAGCAAATGAACGCGATAGCGTTATTGTTAGAGGATTATCTGCCGGTGATTTAGTAATTGATGAATTTCGTGATGCATCTTTTGAAGGGACTCGTATTGTTCCGGTTCAAAATTGAGAGGCCATAGATGAGAAAAATCATTCAGTTTTTTACCAAACACGTAATTCTGGTTAATCTTGGGATCTTGTTATTTATCCTTTTTGGTGTAATAGCAGCTTCAAGTTTAACATCCACATTTTTTCCTAACCGAACGGTTCAATTTATTTTTATTGAGGCTACCTATCCAGGTGCATCCCCGATAGAAATCGAGGAAGGTGTTGTACTTAAAATAGAAGAAAGTCTTGAAGGGACGAAAGGAGTGGATCGCGTTACTTCGGTTTCACAAGAGAACTTTGCAACTGTGACGGTTGAATTACTTCCGAATCAAGATGCAAACGTTGTTCTTCAAGAAGTTAAAAATGCAGTAGATCGAATTAGCTCCTTTCCAACAGGGTTAGAACGTATTGTTGTTTTTAAAGAAATACCAATTAATCAGGTAGGAGAAATTGCCCTGGTTGGGGACGTTACTCCAACTACATTGAAAAGTACGCTTGATGCTTTCGAAGATGGATTAATTGCTTATGAAGGACTATCTCAACTTCAATTAAGTGGATTTACAGAACCTGAAATTCAGATTGGGGTTAGTGAAGACAAACTTCGCGCATATGGACTTACATTTTCTGATATAAGTAGAGCTGTGTCAGCTTCAAATATTCGCTCTACGGGTGGAATTTTACGCGGTGAGCGAAGAGAATTCACTATTCGAGTTGATGAACAAAGTTACTTCGCTAAAGGGTTTAACGATATTGTAATAAAAAGTCAGCCTAATGGTACGATAGTTCGTCTTTCTGATGTAGCCATAATTGAAGACACCTTCAATGAAAATACCAACAAAGGTACTCTTGATGGTCAACCTGCGGTATTCATTTTTGTTACTACCACGAATGACGAGGACATTTTAGCCGCCTCCGAATTCATCAAGGAGTATATCGATAAGTTTAATCAACAAAATAATATTGTAGAGGCAGTATTAGTAGATGATGCAACTGTACCCTTGATTGAACGGATCGAATTATTGACAGAAAATGGATTAATCGGGGTAATGCTGGTATTTATTTTGCTCGGACTATTTCTCCGTATCCGATTGGCTTTTTGGGTAGCTCTCGGTATTCCAATTTCATTTTTAGGAATGATAGTGCTTGCTTCATTTTATGGGGTAACGATCAATGTAATCTCCTTGTTTGGGATGATTGTTGTGATTGGTATTCTGGTTGATGATGGAATCGTTGTAGGGGAGAACATTTACCAAAAGTATGAACAGGGAATGCATCCTATTCAAGCTGCTGTTGAAGGTGCGCTTGAAGTAGTTCCGTCGGTAACATCAGCAGTTTTGACAACCTGTTTAGCGTTTGGATTCTTTTTCTTTGTGGATGGCCAATTAGGGGATTTCTTTAGTGATATCGCCTTTGTTGTTGGGGGAGCTTTGCTCGTCTCTTTAATTGAAGTATTTATCTTTTTACCAGCACATTTGGCTCATTCAAAGGATTTACATCAAGATCCAAACAAAGTAGATAAAAGTATTCGAGGGTGGATGGAGCGTAGATTGTTTTATGTACGGGATCACATGTATATCCCGTTTCTGAAATTTTCTTTGAAGAACAAAACACTTGTTGTTTTGTCCTCAATTGGTTTGTTATTAATTGCATTTGGCGCCATTGCCGGAGGTTATGTTCAGACTACATTCTTCCCGAATATTGAACAGAATGCTGTTTCAGCTACACTTGTAATGCCTCAGGGAACAAGCGAAGCAGTTACGCAGGCTCGGGTTGATCAGATTATCGCCGGGGTAAATAGATTGAATCAGAAATATGAAGATCAATTTGGAATCGAAGGTGGTTACATCAAAAACATTGTAGCCAAAATTGGTCCTGGAAGTAATAGAGCACAAGTAACGTTATATCTACTTCCATCAGAAGTTAGAGAAATACAAAGTTTTGATATCTCACTAGCCATAAAAGAAGAAGTTGGAGCAATTCCGGATGCAACCTTGCTTTCTTTTGTATCTCAAAATCCATTCGGTAAACCTGTTTCAGTATCTTTAGCAGCTGATAATTTTGTTGAACTTAGAAGTGCAAAAGAAATGCTGATTTCTGAGATGTTGAAATTAGACGTGCTAAGAGACATCACTGATACTGATAATGAAGATCAACCGGAACTTAAAATTACTTTAAAAGATCGAGCTTATGCACTTGGGTTTACTAATCGTGAGGTAATCTCCCAGGTTCGAAATGCTTTTTTTGGAAATGAGGTACAGCGACTTCAACGCGGTACAACAGAAGTAAAAGTCTGGACACGATATATTCTAGAAGACCGTCGAGATATTGGTCAATTATTGGATATGCGAATTAAATCAATAACAGGTGGCTCTTATCCTTTGAGGGAATTAGCCAATATCGAATATGCCTCTGGACTAGTTGCTATCAATCACCGGGATGGTAAGCGAGAGATTAGGGTAGAAGCTGAACTTGCAAACCTTGATGTTTCCGGTACCGATGCTCTAAGTAAAGTTGAAAATATTGCACTACCGCCAGTTTTAGCAGCACACCCAAATGTAACGTATCAATTTGAAGGTCAGGTTAGAGAAACTCAAAAAGCAGCAAACTCGGCACAGGTGGCTCTTCCGGCTATCCTGATTCTCTTGTTTTCAATTGTTACATATACCTTCCGATCCTTTATGCAGGCGATTGTACTTTATTGTATTGTGCCTTTTGGAATAATTGGGATGTCGCTTGGACATTTCATTCATGATTTCCAGATTAGCCTGTTATCTTTCCTGGGTTTTGTAGCATTGATTGGTATTCTGGTAAATGACGGACTTGTTTTTATCAATGCATACAACCGATTAATACGAAGTGGAATGGATGTGGTTGAAGCGATCGTAGAAACTGGACGTTCGAGATTTAGACCTATTGTTTTAACAACCGCAACAACGTGTGCCGGATTGGCTCCGCTCATTTTTGAAAAGAGCTTTCAGGCTCAGTTCCTGATTCCAATGGCCATTACCATTGCTTACGGTCTACTTGTTGGAACCTTCCTTTTACTCTCTGTCTTGCCATCACTCTTGTTGATAGCGAATAATATCAGAAAGAATGTGAAATGGTTCAAAACCTGGGCATGGACAGGAGAGAAGCTAAAAATTGAACGCCATGAAGTAGAACCTGCATACATCGAAACCGTTTGGGAGAAAGAAAATGAATAAGCTAAAAATACTACTCATCCTTTCTTTTATAAGTAGCGGACTTGTTGCTCAGGATACTGAAATTCCTTCTAGAGACATCACGTTAGAAGAAGCTATTTCCATTGCTCTTGAGAATAATCACAGCATCAAGATTGCAACAAGATCAACCGAGATTGCAAAGAATAACGCAACGATTGGTAATGCCGGACTTTTACCAACTGTTACCGCAGGTGGTTCCTATTCAGGTTCTGTTCAGGATACTGAACTTCGCTTCGCAGGTGGAGCTCAGCCTGATATCAATGTTACCGGAGCCGGATCTAATACGTTATCTGGTTCTTTAACTGCAAATTATGTGTTATTTGATGGATTTGGAAACTACTACACATTCCAAAATCTAAAGAAGTTAGAAGAACAATCCGGTGTTTCTGCTCGCCTACAAATTGAAGGTACTTTGATCCAAGTAATCAGCCAATATTTATCGGTATTACTCGAAAAAGAATCTTTGATGATTGCAGAGGAGTCGATTACACGTTCGTTAGATCGACTCCAACGTGTGGAAGAACGCTTTTCACTTGGAAGTTCAACTCGACTGGATGTCCTTAATGCTGAGGTTGATTTAAATGCCGATAGTGTATTGTATTTGCAATCTATGGCTCGATTAAATAACGCAAAACGAAATTTATTAATCGAATTAGGTGAAAACCCATTAACCGAAATTTCGATTGAAGATGAAATCAATATCAACTCAGGATTACAAGCGAACGAATTACTCGCATCATCAACTCAGAACAGCGCTGCTCTGGTAATAAGTAGATTAGCATCAGAAAGTTCAGAATTACAGCTTAAACAAACGAGGGCAGGGCGTTTTCCAGTGCTTAGTTTAAGTGGCGGTTATAGTTATACAGAAAGCGAATTTGATGCAGGTTTCCAGGAATTTCAAAAACTAACCGGATTTAATGGTGGGATTACTTTGAGCGTTAATCTTTTTAATGGGTTCCGGCGAGAAACTCAGATTCAAAATGCCCAGGTTGCGTTAAAGAATAACGAAGAGTCATTGATGCTGGCACAGAAGTCGGTTGAGCGAGATGTGATGAATCTATATGAGGATTATCAAACTAACTTATTCCTGATTGATAAGGAGATGATCAACCTTCAAACTACCGAGTTAAACTTCGAACGCTCCAAGCAATTATTTGAGACTGGTCAGATTACGAATACGCAATTCCGCGAAGCTCAGCTAAATATCTCACGCGTTCAGCAAAACATTGTTCGATTAAAGATTCAGGCTAAGTTAGCAGAGATTCAGTTGCTTCAATTAGCAGGTCAGTTGATTGAATCGGATTCATGATACATTTTAAGGTAATGATCTTCTAAATGGGTCATTTCCTTTTTTTCTTCCACGGTTTCATCGTTAAAGCCAAGCAAATGAATCAAACCATGAATCATAACTCGTAAGAATTCATCTTTAACAGTTTGATTGAATTCTGCTGCTTGTTCTGATATCTGTTGAGCGCAGCAATAAATCGTACCTTCAATTGCGGAATTGTCCACACCATCATCTAAACGGAAAGTGATAATGTCAGTCACGTAATCGTGATCCAGATATTCTTTATTAATTCGGGTGATCTCAGCCTCAGCCACATAAACAACCTCAACTTCTTGATACTTGCTGCTTTGTTGAGTTTGAATCTGCTCTAAAATAAAAATGGCATCAGATTCATTAATTGGAATCTCAATGCCACTGGTATTAAAAATCTGAATGGGAGGGATGCGTTCCATGACTTTTACAAGCCGAGGTCGTCATCCATAGATTCGGTCAAGGATAGTGCGATGCCACACATCATTAAATCTTCAGGTAATGCAGTAAAATCGCCGGAAATGATAGATTCATCGACATTAGCGTATAAACTACATCCCGCAGCTTTATCCACAATTAAACCCGAAGTTTTATCCCCCGATTTACCGAAGAAAGTAACTTGTTCGAGAATATCACTTGCTACAAATGCCGTACAATTTTGCAGTTGAATGAATGTGTTATGAGAATAAACAGAAACCAGATTCATCTGTTTTCCGTTAGCTTCCAGCCCAAGATGTATTTCAAGGGCGAGTTTCGCATTCTCTTCTTCGTTTTTTACTTCGATTCTAAACACATCATCGCCCAAAGGTTTTGGAGTAGCTCCAAGTACCTTTCCGATGTTTTCAATGTTTTCTGTGGTAAACTGATGTATCATAATTCTAAAAGTCTGGCCAAATATATAAAATTGCCTAGTTAGTTAAACCGTATCTCTGCATTTCCAATGCACTTTCTTCCGGTGATGTCGGTAAAGCAGGGAATGGGGTGCTTTCAAATGACTCATTTACTAGCGCAACAATTTCGTTTGCTGATTCAATTTCGCCTGATTGGAAGAATGCAAAGCTTGCTATCGATAAATATTGGCGTACTTGCATAAGTTGATCACCATAACTTTGTCGGCGTTCGTAACTCGCGTTTATCTGTCCTCTTAGTGTACGTTGTTTCTGGATATCACCTTGACGGCGAGCTGCTTCAAATTCTTCGTTTAAACGAGCGAATTCTTCTTCAGCACGCACGAATGATTCATAACTTCGTTCGAAGTCCCGAACTATCGTTCCTTTTATTGCATTCGCAACCCTACTCGCATCCTCAGTTTGACCAAGTTCGATATAATTAACAGCAAAAAGAGCCTGTAAATTATAACTTTCTTCATCTACACGGAATGGAATTACTTCTTCTGCCCGGTTCAACCAATATACTGCGCTGTCTGGTTTGCCCTGGTCGGCAAAAGTTTCTGCTAGTTGAAGGAAACTAAATCGATAGTTACCCATCATTCTGCGAATATTTTCATCAAGGTAGGCATCGGTATTATTCCATTCTTTAAAACTGAAATTATTCAGTCTTCGGGTATGGATTTTGGTATCAATATACCCTGTGTATTCCGACTCCATTTCCATTGGAACCACTCTGTAAGCCTTACCTTCCGTTCGGAAGTAATCTTGTAATCCGAGCATACTTTGGCTGGAAACGGTATTAGCAAAATATACAGGTCGCAACCAATCATTGTTTTCAAGAATGTTTACAATGGCTAAATCCTGCACTTGTAAATAATATACACCGTTACCCTGAGCATCATTTCCAAAGAAACGGCCATTCAATCTCCAGGTTACTTCGTCATCGAGAGAATCAACCGGAATTTCAAAATCTGTACCAGTTCGTAGAATTTGTAGCGAAGTATCCGGGGTAACACCAATAGCTTCCTTGTATTCGTAATCCTCAGAGAATGCTTCTTTCAACATTGGTTTATTTACTGGTAAGGTGATATCCTGAGGTTGCCATCTATCAATACGCGAAGTAATTCTCTCCACTTCTTCGTCAGTCCAGCTAATTGGGAGAGGGGCAGACTCATGCGACCACTGATCACGCATTTGTCGGATATACCAATCGGTATTTAAAAGGCTTAAACATACTATGCGAACGTCTGTTCGAACACCTTCCACTTCTTGGGCATACCAAAGGGGGAATGTATCGTTATCACCATTCGTGAAAACAATCGCATTTGGTGCCAGCGAATTGAGGAGATTTTTTGCGTAATCGGGTGCTACATAGCGATCTGATCGGTCGTGGTCGTCCCAGTTTTCAAAGCCCATTAATACAGGAGAGCCAAGCGTACAAAGTGCAATTACAGCATATCCAACAGCCGGATTTCCTTTTGCGTATGATTTAACTAATTCAATAAGCCCGGTTACTCCCAATCCTATCCAAATGGCGAAAGCAAAGAAAGACCCTACGTAGGCATAATCTCGTTCCCTTGGTTGATAGGGAGATTGATTGAGGAAAATGATAATAGCCAGCCCTGTAACAATGAAGAGTGCAAATACTGCAAATGCCCGCCTCCAATCGGAAGTAAAGTGATAAATTAACCCAAATAATCCGAGCAGAAAGGGAACAAAAAAGTACTTATTACTTGCTTTATTCTCCGGATACTTTTCCGGCCCAAATCCGGATTGCCAACCGGTATCCTGAATATCTGCGACTCGCCCAATGAAATTCCAGTTAAAATACCGAACATACATGTGGTTAATTTGATGCGAAATGAAGTACTCAATATCACTGTCGTACCGAGAGTAAAATTGCATATGCCGCGGATCGCTGGAATGCCTGCGTGGGAATAATTTCTCATCCTGAGAAAGCTGACCGGTTGCATTATCATAGTAGCGACCCGTAAGAATTGGGGTGTCGCCATATTGCTCTCTTTTCAGGTAACTAACAAAGTCTTCGATGGTTTCGGGGTCATTTTCATCAATCGGTGGATCCGCAATAGAACGAATCATAATCACAGCATAACTCGAATATCCAATCAAAATCATTGCGTAGCTAATCAAAGCAATATTAGCCAGGCGATATTTATTTTTGTGAGTGTAATAAATCGCGAAGCTCAGCGATCCAACAATGATCAATAAAAAGGCAAACGGACCGATTAAACCATACGTAGCATCGCCAATTTTATCTGTCCAGTCGGGTATAAATTGAATGGTAAGAGGGTAGACCAAGAAAAATGATAACACGGCCAAAACACCCATAATACTAAATGATATGAGTGAGAATTCTCTCTTTTTGAAGTAGACAATTAATGCTACAAAGAATAGCGCAAGTAAATTCAATAAGTGAACCCCAATAGCCAAACCAAACATGTATGCGATCAATACAAGCCAACGCTCGCTAAATTCTTCGTCGTGGAATTCCGACCATTTGAGAGCGAGCCAAACTACAATGGCCGTAAAGAACATGGACATCGCGTACACTTCTGCTTCCACCGCATTAAACCAGAAGGTATCGGTTACAGCGAAGGTCATAGCTCCAACCAATGCTCCGCCATACATTCCAATTTTGTCGATTAAACTCATCTCATCCGGATGTCCTTTAAACTCTCTAACTAACCGCACTACAATAAGATAAAGTAGCATTACAGTTAGAGCGGAAGACAACGCAGAGATGAAATTAATGCTCACAGCAACATATTCCATTGGCATAAACATCGAGAACAATCGCCCGATGATAGAATAGAGTGGTGCCCCGGGAGGGTGGTTTACTTGAAGGCCATGAGCTACTGCAATAAATTCACCGGCATCCCAAAAACTTGCAGTGGGAGCCATAGTTAAGGTGTAGATGATAAGCGACGTTAAGAAGGCAAAAAGCGCTAAAATTCGATTCGTCGATTGATGATTTGAAAACATGTATTTAATACTCGGCTATGAAAAAGTTTTGGATAGTCGATTTTTAACCTGTATGATTGGCCAGCAATGATATGCATAGCCTTAATCACATCAAAATGAGCAGTAATATACTGAGCATTTGGCTATCTAAACGAGCATAAATTCACCCTATTTTTTAATTAACAATTATTTGCATGGCAGTTAAGAACACCGAGACTTTTTCTTCCAAACTTGGGCTCATTGTTAGTGTATTAGGTATCGCAATTGGAACCGGAAATATTTGGAGATTCCCTCGAATCGCAGCCCAAAATGGCGGGGAAACAGGTGCAGGGGCTTTTTTAGTAGCTTGGTTATGTTTTTTAATTCTTTGGTCTATTCCATTAATCATAGCCGAATATGGCATTGGTAGAAATGGACGCCAGGGTATTGTTGGTTCTTTTGCAAAACTAATTGGTGAGAAAAAAGGATGGATGGGGGGTTTCATTGGGTTCGTTGCCACAGCCATCATGTTTTATTACAGCGTAGTTGCCGGTTGGTGTTTGTACTATTTATTTCAATCGCTTACTTCAACATTGCCCGATACCTACGAAGCATCCCTTCAGTTATGGGATAATTATCATAATGCCGGGCTTCCTGTGCTAACTCATGCCATCATTATGCTTTTTGGTGGATTTGTGGTTGTAAAAGGTATTTCATCGATTGAACGAATCAATAAAATTCTGATTCCATCTTTACTCGTTGTACTGGCTATTTCGTTAGTTCGTGCAGTTACTTTAGAGGGAAGTGTGGATGGAATTCGTTATTTATTTACGCCAGACTGGTCGACATTAAGCAACCCTAAAATTTGGCTTGAAGCGCTTACTCAAAACGCATGGGACACTGGGGCTGCATGGGGACTGATACTTACGTACGGGGCGTATATGCGTAAACAGGATGATATTACGATTAGCGCCTTTCAAACAGGGATTGGGAATAATACAATTTCACTGATTGCGGCCATTATTATTTTTAGCACCGTTTTCGGGACGTTAGGCTCTACCATGACCGATGCTGAAATTTTAGATGTAATGAAAACTTCAGGTCCGGCCAGTACCGGACTTACTTTTATTTGGATGCCTCAACTTTTTGCAAGTATGGGAGGAGGTGGCATTTTTTCCATTTTATTCTTTCTTGGGCTCACATTCGCGGCTTTTAGTTCGTTAATTTCGATGATTGAACTTGCTGTAAAAGTTTTTGTGGATACAGGTGTTTCACGTAAGCAAGCAACAATGTGGATTTGTGGAATCGGTTTTGCATTTGGAATTCCATCGGCGTTGAATTTAACGTTCTTCGCCAATCAGGATTTTGTCTGGGGCGTTGGTTTGATGGTTTCCGGTGCCTTCATCTCCTATGCGGTTATAAGTTTTAGTGCCAAAGACTTTAGGTTAAAACTAGTGAATAGCGAGGAAAGCAAAACGAAGCTAGGAGGATGGTGGGATATCATTATTCGCTATATCGTACCGGTAGAAGTTATTACGTTACTTTTCTGGTGGATGTATTTGTCTGCTACGGAATATGCACCCGATACCTGGTACAACCCATTTGATCCATTTTCAGTGGCAACGGTAATTGGTCAGTGGATTTTGGCTTTGGGAATTGTGTGGTTCTTTAACCGAAGATTGTTGCCTAAAAAGACTGCCGAATGAGTTTTAATTTAAACCATTCTTCCGATAACTCTTCTATTTCATAAAAATATTTGAAGCTCTGAGTTGTATTATTTTCGCCAGTAATTTGGTACTGAAGAGTGAAAAATTGTTCTGTTTCATTACCCTTAATTATCCAAATACATCGCTGGTAATAATTCCTTTTTCTTTCTGAATGAGTAATTGCACAATTACTTGTTGAAGTTTCACGGAAATCATAAATGATGTGATATTCTGCATCATTTGCTTCATTTGAATTGTATTTCTTCAATGTAAATTGTTCGTAAGAGTCTAAGTGCATCCATTTTTGGTTTGCAAAACGCTCATCTATAACTACTGCATCTTCGCTATTGTAGATAGAGCAACTTAGGACTACAGATATTGCCAATAAAACTAGTTTATTCATCATTATCGTGATTGGAGTCCAGTTGTCTTAGTGAAATTCTATCTTCCGATAGTTCGGTAATTTTGTAAAAGTCCCAAAAAATTGTACTTGGCCAGATGGGATCAAAAATGGAAAACTGGATTGTCAAATAGATATCCGGTTCTTCTCCAAACATACTCCAACCACAATCTGTAAAAATTGAATAATTGGTTGTTTGCAATCCCGAATTCATTTCACAGGAATAATCATTTTTAAATTCATATATGATGTAATTCTTGAACGAACTAGTATCAATGCTTGAAATCTTTTGGAACTCTGCATCCCCATTAAAATCCGTTCGAATCCATTCACCCAAGATATTTGGCGGGTAAATTTCAAAATCCTGTTCATTTTCAAAGATAGAACAAGACAGAATAAGTGGAAAAAGTAGTAAAACCCGAAGATGCATACGCCCTAATTAATCATCTAAAACATGGGCTTAACGTGTGAAGAGTTTATGAAGTATGAATTAATTAAGGGTCATGCGGTTCTGATATCCGAGTTTCTACATTAGCAGCCGAAAGATTGTGCTTTAAGAATAGATTGGTGGGTGTCAACCTTTCAATATCATACAAATAACTCAAGTGTCGAGTATCTGTAACAACATATTCATTGATGGAATAAGCTTGATAAGCTTTTCGAGTATACATCAACTTGAATTTTGGATTGGGTGCGCCTTCAACAAAATACCAATAACAATTATCGATTTTGGTTAATGGCCTTTGAGGATGTAGAATTTTACACTTACTATTTACATCAAATTTATAATAGATGTAATCATTAAAATCATATGTATCAACATCATCGGTGCGTATTAATTTAAAATCGCCGTCAAAATCTTCATAAAACCATTCTCCAAGCATAAGTTCTTCATTAAATGAAGTTTCCTGATCTGCTTCAAAAATTGAACAGGAAAGAAAAAGTGGAAGAAGTAGTAATGCCCGGAATTTCATACGCGCTATTTATCATCTAAAACATGAGCTTAACGCATGAAGATTAGATGAAGTGTGTGCTACTTATCAGATAGTTTTTGTTCTATTGATTTAATTGAATCTCTTATCTCACTTAAGATATCAACCATTGATTCTGATGGAGAATCGGATGAAGCTGTATTATCGGTTACCTTATCTCGCTGATCGAATACCATTTGTCGAAATTCATGGGCATCAATTATGCCAATCAAACTTAAATCTGCAGCAGCGCTGGCAGAATTCCCGGCAGTTTCCACTCTTAAAATGCTTAGCCCGAATTTCTTTAAAAGCGGACCTTCCCGAAAAGTAAGGTCCTGAATTTTATCTAAGGGAATTGTTTTCTCAACCTGAACAATGAATCCTTTTTTAAAACGAAGGGATCGTGTAGTTAATTCACATTCTAAGCGTTCAAAATATTTATTGATGAAAAAGGGAGCGATAATTACCCAAAAAGGAATTAGAGGGATGGTTATCAGCATAATCAGCATCATAAATATCCCGTATAAATTCAGGTAAGTTTTAAGTCTGGGGTTGAATTCTGCTTTCTTGAGTAAAACCGGTTTTGACATACTAGTAGATTAAATATAAAAAGGCGTCTCGATTGAGTCGCCTTAAGAAATAACAGTAATTAATAAGAGTCAATTAGTTTGATTCACGTTCTTCAAATTCTTCGCGGTCAATAAACTTCAAAGCAGCTGAATTCATGCAATATCTAAGACCGGTAGGGCGGGGACCATCGTCAAAAACATGACCAAGATGCCCACCACAATTTGAGCAAACAATTTCTGTTCGCACCATAAAAAGGCTTCGATCTTCAAGTTCAACCACTAAACTATCGTTTATAGGCTTCCAATAGCTTGGCCATCCGGTTCCGCTTTTATATTTGTGCTTAGAATCGTACAGTTCTTGTCCACAGCCGGCACAAACGTAAATTCCGTCACCTTTATAATCAAAGTATTCGTTGATGTAGGGAATTTCGGTGCCTTTCTTACGTAGAATCCGATATTGAGTAGAGCTGAGAATTTCTTTCCATTCAGCTTCAGTTTTTTGATAAGGGAATGTAGGGACAGTATCAGTTTGCATAGGCGCTACTAAGTCATGATCATGTGTTAATTCAGTACTGTGATGGTCATGCTCATCGTTTTGATTAGATACTGCACCAATTCCAACGAAAACAAAAAGAGTAATAAATAGAGATTTCATGTTATCAGGTATTTTTTCTTTTTAACCTTTTCCTGATAGTTACCAATCCCCGAGATTTCAATCATCACAAATAAGTAACAAATTTCATTGTTATTTATTTTGTATTACCAATCCCATCGACCTTCCCATCCATCAAATTCATCATCGAGAAGAGGTAAATTCTTCTGTTTGAAGACACGTAATCCAACGGTGAATCCAACCCAGAATTGGTATTCTCGACCTTTTCTTTCTGGCGACCAGACACTATACCAGCTGTAATCGTTTGCTTCATTCACTCTGGTAACCTGCATATTTATACTAGGTCCGCCATAAAGCGAAAGTCCATTTCCGAATCGATTTCCCACCATATATTTATAAGAATAGATAAAGTTGAGTGTTTTGTCCCAATCATTTTTAAACATATGGTGTACGCTAAACTCTTGATTTACAAACAGGGTAGTGCTCTCCATTTTTTCAAAGGAATCTTGAATATTCTTTTCTAATCCAACGGCAAATCCAATGCGGTAAACATCTCTGTCAAGTGCTGTATTGTAGCCGATCATAGCCATGTTGTACACCCGGTGCGTTCCTGTAGTAAGAGAGAAGTCAACAAATCCGGCGTCACTGAATCTTGCGTCTATATTGTGCCGCCCATTTCCGTACAAACTTAGAACGCCAATAGGCGCGCCTTCAAATTCCTTGGCGATGTTAAGTATTCCAATTTGTAAGCCGGTAGCCTTTTTTGCAAAATTAACGCCAGCAAATTGAAGCCCCATTAATTCTTCAGAAAAGTTACCTATTCCGGCAACGGCCATTCCTTCAATTTCCTTAGCCACATTTATTCCACCTGAAAATACTAAGCCTGAAACATTTTCTTTAGCTACATTAAAAAACCCAGATGCTAGTAAACCTTCTATTGAACCAAGCGCAATATTACCCACACCTGCAGCTTGCAACCCTTCAATATCATCCCCTGCAAAATTTAGTACTCCTGCCGCTTGTAGACCTTCTACATCGCTAGCAGCAAAATTAAATACACCTGCAGCTTGTAGCCCAGAAATATCACCGCGAGAGGAGTTAAAAATGCCGGCAGCCTGGAGTCCTTCAACATCATTTAAACTGCTATTTCCAATTCCTGCTGCTTGCAAACCTGAGATGTTTTTGGATGCAGCATTAAAAAGCCCGGCCGCTTGAAGACCTTCAATAGCTTCTTTACTGAAATTTCCTATGCCGGCAACTTGAACTCCAGCCATCGATCCTCTTGAAATGTTTGCAAGTCCGGCTACATTAAAACCATCTAAATCGCCTTGTGAGTAATTAACACCACCTGCTAATTGAAACCCGGCTGTGTAATACTTAGTAGCATTAAAGAGTAAACCAACTTCCCAACCATCCAATGCACCATGATATCCACCAATCAAATTAATGGATCGACGAGCGGTGTAGTCTACTGCGTTTGTTCCATTCGTTGAGATAGGAGGGAACAAAGTAACACGCCAGCGACGGTATTCAAGTTCGTCGTAATAATCTTGAGCTTGAGTATTTGAAGTGAAAACTGGGATTAGAATTAGTAGAATTACCCAAAAGCCGAATTTTTTCATAACCAGAACTAGTTTGTTGATTCGGAACTGAATACTTCTTTATCAAAAAAATGTTTCGATTATTTTATAATTCTGATCCACAGATTTTGCAAAACTCAGCATCGAAATCATGATCTGAGAACTTGCATTTGCTACATACCCTTGGAATACGTTGCATTCGTGCCATTTCATAACTTACAATTCCGGTTGGCACAGCTATAATTGCATAGCCTAAGATCATAATGATAGCAGATACAAGTTGCCCCAATGGTGTTACAGGGATGATATCGCCATATCCAACTGTAGAAAGGGTAACTATGGCCCAGTATATACTAATTGGGATACTTGTAAAACCATTTTCCTGTCCTTCAACTACATATACAATAGACCCTGCAAAGATTGCGATCATAAATACTGCAAACAAAAAAACGAATATTTTTCTGCGGCTGGCAATTAATGCTTTATTGATATACTCCGCTTCGTTAAGATATTTTACTAGTTTTAGAACTCGAAAAACCCGAAGGATTCTTAAAACCCGTATAGCAATGAGATACTCTGTGCCAGGTAGAAAAAGACTGATGTAAGTGGGAACAATAGCGAGCAGATCGATAACTCCAAAAAAACTGAATATGTACTTTCTAGGTTGTTTTACTGCAATAATTCTTAATACATATTCAACAGTGAATAATATGGTAAAGAACCATTCGGATGTTTTAAAAAACTCTCCGTATTCTGCTCTAAGCGATGAGATAGAATCAAGCATTACGACCAATACACTGGCCGTAATTGCAAGTATCAGGAAAATATCAAAAAACCTACCCCACCTTGTGTCCGCCCCAAAAATGACTACAAATAGTTTTTTCTTCCAACCTTTACCCGGGGTTGAGTTTCCGAAACCAAGCATTTTAAGCTGGTTTTAATCCATCAAATTTTTCATCTAAAGCTTCATTCCACATTGCTACTTCAGGAACGCCTGAAATCAACTCTGCAGCGTCTCCTTCGATTTTTACTGTCTCAATAGTGTCACCCTGAACAATTGAATTAACTACATTCTGATCTTCGGCGGAGATGATTTTTCCGAATACAGTATGGCGACCATCTAACCAAGGCGTTTCAATATGTGTAATGAAAAACTGACTGCCATTAGTACCTGGGCCAGCATTTGCCATCGATAAAACACCTGGACCATCATGTTTTAAATCTGCTACAAATTCGTCTTCAAACATGTATCCCGGGCCACCATTTCCAATCCCGTTAGGGCAGCCACCTTGAATCATAAAGTCGTTGATAACACGGTGAAATTTTAAACCATCGTAGTAACCACGTTGAGCTAGATTTACAAAGTTTGCGACGGTTTTAGGGGTCTCTGAATCGAAAAGTTCAAGGTTAATAATACCTTTCGATGTATTAATTACAGCATTAATGGGCATGGTTAAAATATTTTAAACTGATAAATAAGAAATTTGAATCGATTCCGGGATTTTGACTCCCCGTTTGAGCATTTGAAATATGATGAAATCGATAACCTAAAGATAGGGAGGTATTTGGATAAATTGTTTTTTCTATGCCAAATTTTATGTCAAAAGTATAATTAAATCTGCGCCCTTTGTCGGTTGGGAAAGTTTTATTAATCAACATAAAGCCTCCTGAAACACCGGAATAAAAAGCACCCCATTGAGTAGGGTAATTAGCAAGATAGCCTAAAGGGGAAAATCCAAACCCATAAACCACATCTTCAACATTGCCATTATCTCTTTTTGGATATACAAACTCAGCAAAAGGAACTACTGAACGTGTTACATATAGGTTCAAATTATTGGATAATGTATTTATTCGTTTTCCATATTCTATCGATGTAAAATACGTTTGGGTATCAGGTGTTTTCCCAAGAAAGATCATTGAACTTGGGGAATAGGCGGTCTTTACTTCGAAATATTGATCGTTATTAAGTTCAAATTGTTGTGCAAACAGATTGGTTGAGAAAAGAATAAAACAAATACATGCAATTCTTATTAGTGATGAGGTCATAAATAAAAGCTACTTAGAATTTGAATCTAACACCTTTGGTAATGAGGAAAGAATCCAAATTATTGCCCAAACTGCCGTTAAATAAAAATTAGTTGAAAAAATTAGAGCTAGAACAGTTAAAAAATAGATTAAGTGATAAAAACTGTCTGGCACTCTAGATTTCTGAGCTTTTTTCTTCAGATAAGGAAATGTGAAGTAAAGTATTTTTCCAATTAGTAGAAGAGCTGTGTATATCCATAGTACTATTTCAATAACATTATTCTGTGTTATTGAATAAATAACAACGAGTGTAAGAGAAATAAGATCAATCAGAGTGTCTTTAATCCAGACAGGCATGAATTAAAAGATATCTGGATCTTGCATTTCTTCTTCACCTAATAAAGTTACATCTCTAGCAAGAAGACCTTTATCACCCGTATCTAATACAAATTCAACTTTTTCGCCACGTTTAAGTTTTTTAAAACCATCAGCGTTTATTTCGCTGTAGTGCACAAAAATTTCTTCATCTGTATCAGAATTAATAAAACCATAACCTTTGATGTTATGGAACCACTTTACAGTACCAACTTTTTTCGACGACATAACGATTACTTTTTCTGACCCGTAAACAAAGCACTTAAAATAACGTGCATATTTCGGTTCAATTCAAGTTAAAAGGTGGTTTTTTGTATAATTTTATTGAACCTCTACAGATTCTACCCATAATATGAGTTTTTTTGTCTCAGCATCATTAGTTAAAAGGATCTCAGAATTCCAATCATAGTCAATTGTCGATTCTACATTTACTACTTTTCCCTTAATAGCTAAAATTGTTCCAGCTCTTAACCAAGAGATGGTTTTTTCAATTTCTCTTGTTGATGGAATCAAATGCAAATGTTCCATTTGGTTATACATTCTGGAATCTTTGATAGGTGGTTTTGTATAGTTTAATTGAAATGACCGGCCTTTTAATGAAACTTGTACAAATTCGAGATTTCTTTCATCAGACATTTCATTCCAACCAATTACAAGATCAACCGGAGCTAGATCTTTTTTAGCATCAAAAAAGTATCTTTTTTGACCTAATACTCTAACGGTGGCAGAGTAATCTTTAATTGGTGTAAGTGTACTTCCTTTAAAAGTAAAGGGTTTATCCCATGCGGTATAGGATATTTTTGGTTTATCGGGAGCGACAACTCCTGGGCCATGTGATACAGGGTAGAATGTCCACGCGTAATAACCTAACATTGCTAATATACCAACTAGTATATACTTCAGCATAGTCTTGTCCTTTTTCTTAACAGGAGTTATCGACTATTAGCGCTGTTACATTAATTGTTGAAAAAAACTTCTATTTAACCTCGAGTAATGTGCGGTAAAATAATTCTAGATCTTCTAAATAAAAGTTATCTAATGCCTTATTTCCATTAGTAGAAACAATATTTTCAAAATGAAAAGAGACGTTTTTTGAATAGTTAAATTTTAATGACCCGTTTATAAACTCAATTTCTTCAAAATCATCAAAGGCAATTTCTATAACATTGCTTTGCAAAAATGTATGTTCACTAGGGATGAAATTACCTTCAGAATCATTGAAGTCCTCTAAGTCTTTATTGTATTGGTTCTGAAGTTCATTATTAATGTAAGACCTAGTTTTTTCATCAATAACCATATAAACCGAAGAAGTAGTTAAACCTAATTTCACTTCTTTATATCGGTCGGTAATTTCTAGTATCGTGTCGTCATTGGCTGGATAACCAAATGCTTGAGTAGATGTGATGAGCGCAGTGAGTATGATAGACAGAGTTAGTTTGCGTAAAATTTTCATGTTATATCATACCTAAGATTTATAGTGCGGTAATATGACGAAAGAAATAAACAATAGTTGCATAATTTTAAATTATTAAGAGCAATCGTTTCATTTCAATGTGCATACTACTAGATTTGTCTAATGAATTTTGAGATGAATCAGTTCCAACTAGAAGAAAAAAATTTTACAATTCTTATTGTAGATGATACAGAATCGAATGTACGACTTCTTTCATTTGTATTAAGGCAGGCGGGCTATAACGTTCTGGCTGCTTTCAATGGGAAAGAGGCTCTAAAATTGCTTAATAATAGAGTTCCTGATTTAATCCTAATGGATGTGCTTATGCCAGACATGACTGGGTTTGAGGTAACAGCACAAATCAAACAGAGAAATAATTTTGATGCAACTCCAATTATATACATTACTGCTTTATCAGACTTAGATGATAAATTGAAAGCATTTAGCACTGGTGGAGTTGATTTTATTACCAAACCATTTCAAAAAGAAGAAGTTCTTGCTCGCATAAAAACTCACCTTTTTATGTTACAATTAATAAAAGAGCGAGATTCCAGAATTGAGTTATTAAAAAAACAAGAAAAAGAGTTAAAAGACCTCCAGGAAAAGAAAGAAGAATTAATCAGAATTGTAACACATGATATTTATACTCCACTAATTAGTATACATGGACTTGCAGATTTAATTGAAGAATCAGGTTCACTTACAGGAGATATCAAAGAATTAAATCAACTTATATCTAATAGTAGCGAGAAACTAATACGCCTAGTGGATAAAATATTAAATGAAGAAGGAAAATTTGATATTGATATAGAGGTAAATCCAACTCCTTTTAGCATCACTGAACTTTTCCAAAGAGTGATAGATCTGCATAAGCCAAAAGCAATTTTAAAGAATATTGAGTTATTAAAAACAATTTCAACAAGTGATGATATTTTCGTTTTTGATGAAATTAAAATTGAGATAGCACTTAATAATTTAGTTTCAAATGCATTGAAATTTACTCCAACAGGGGAAAGTGTCTTCTTAATAGTAAAACAGCGCGAGGAAACACTAGAAATTATCATAAAGGATACAGGAATAGGTATACCCGAAAACTTAATTCCACATTTGTTTAATTCTGAAACAAAAAAAGGTACAAAAGGTACTGATGGCGAGAATGGAAGAGGGTTGGGACTTGAAATAGTTCAAGAGTATATTCAACTAAATAAGGGAACGATTAAAGTAATATCAGAAGAGAATAAAGGAACTGAATTCACAATTCAACTCCCACTGAAATAGCTGTTAAATAAAATGAAATATAAGATATTAGTAATTGATGATGATGAACCAATCCATTACTTGGTTAAAAGTATACTAGGAAAAGAGTATCAATTATTTCATGCTAGAAATGCACAAAGTGCCATAGATATTTTAGCTGAAACGAAAATCAATCTAATACTTTCTGACATTCATATGCCGGGATTAACTGGCCTTGAGTTACTTGAGTCCATCAAATCAGATAGCGAAAAGAAAAATATCCCAGTACTAATAATGACAAGTTTGCCTACTGTAGAAAAAGAACAAAAAGCCATGCAGTTGGGTGCCTCCGATTTTATCAAAAAAGATGTTCTGACTAGTAATAAAGAATCTTTCCATGAAAGGATTAGGATGAAATTAGTAACTAATGTAGTTATTGATGAAATAGGTCATAATTTGGAAGAGAGTAAGAATAAACTTGTAATGAGCTTAATGGATAGTGCGCTCCTGGGTTTATTTAATGAGACAGTAGATGTATTATGTTCTGAAATAATGGCGCTATTGCATGCTGAATTTGTTGGCATGTGGGTACTAGGAGAGGCCAGTTCCAAGATGATTACTCAGAAAGGGAAAGTTCGTATAAATGCAATAGAAACTGAGTTAATGGCAGAAAGTGGTTTCTCTAAAATCGCTGAAACTCAGCAACCATATTTTTCTAATCATGTTTATTCTGAAGAAAAAACGTTCTTCAAAGACCTGGATAAAAACTCAAAGCTGCCTGCGGAAGCGGTAATCCCAATCTTTTCGATATCAGAAAAAGGGTTACTCCATAATGATTTAAAAGTGCCGGAAAAATCTAAGTTGTTTGGAGTAATTGTTATTAAGAGATCGCGGTTATTTTCTCGCCAGGAATTTGAATTGACTTCTAAATTGGTAATACAGGCAGGTACTATTCTTTGGAGGCTTTACCGGAATTAATGAGATTTATCCATAAACATATTGAATGGAGTGTTTTCTTACTTGGATTGTTACTGCTGGGCAGTATGGACGTTAGTAATTCTAATCATTCATTATGTTTTTTTGAGTGGGTGGGTTTTAAATATTGTCTAGGTGAAGGATTGGGTCATTCAATCGCCTATTTTTTTCAGGGAGATTTTAAATCTTCATTTCAGGCTAACATTATGGGGCCTTTTGCCGTACTAGTTTTGTCGTTCAGAATTGTTTCAATCTGGATAAAGCTTTACACTTTGCACAAACAAAATAAATTGGGTACAAATTATGTCTAATATCATCCACGTAATTCCAGAAGCATCTGGAGATGAAGCACTTTATTTAAGTAAAATTACTGAGGGAATGGATCAGGAACAGCTAGCTCAGTTTTCAAATGCCTATCGTGCACGGCGAAAAGATCCACAAACCATTTTATTAACCTGTTTATTAGGACTTTTCTCCATTGCCGGCATCCATCGTTTTTTACTAAATCAGATCGGTATGGGAATACTGTATCTTTTTACCGGTGGACTTTGCCTAATTGGTACTATCGTTGATTTAGTAAATCATAAGGATTTAGCTTTTCAATACAATAGGGAAGTTGCAAAAGAATTACGCCAGTTGATGTAATTAGAGCCCAAAAACTCGATTTACATTAAATCCAAGACGAAAATCACCTTCAAAGAAAGAGGTGTTAGTTCGGGCAATTAAATGTTGTTCAGTAAACCATCTACCTGACATAAAAAACATTTGAAAAACATGTCCACCTGTTTCAATTTCATAGCCTAAAGCAAAGTGATTGAATGTATCTTGGTTTTGATTACCTAACACAGGCAGAAATTCGAAGGTAAGCGACTTTCTTTCATTCAACTTATACCTGCCTCCTAAACCAAGGGCAAATAAAGTATTTTCCGGGGTAATGCCAGATTGGTCAAGAACAACAGTATTGAAATGAGAGATCATTGGCGCAACTTGCAGAACTATATGATCGTTGAATTTTCTGGCTACCATTAACGAGCCAAAATAATTTAGACGCTCTGCGAATGTAAAATCATCAAATTGCGTATTTTTTTGGGTATTTATACCAAAATTACCCTTTACAGCAACCTCTACAGGAATTTTATCTGACTTCATTTGGCGCATCAAGGTGTATTTAAATTTTAAATCAACATTATCTTCGATGCTGGTCCTGCCTATTCCAATCGATAGTTTGTCCGTTAAGCCATAGTCCAGACCCAGTCGTACAGCAGCTCCCTGATCTAACCCCCAAAACTCTTCAATTCCGGTACTCACTAATCCGAAATTGTGCATGATCACACTGTTCAGATCACCTTGTTCTAAATTCGTTACGGTACTCATACCTGCGATAGATCCGATTAGAAATAATTCATCTACAGGTGCATCTTTAACAGCTCGCTGACGTTGCATTTGTGCTTGAAGGATTGAACTAGAAACTCCAAAAATTAATAACAGGAACATTACTTGTTTCATTTATTCACCTTCGTATGGAGTTAGGAGCATTTCAATTTCGATTTCCTGGTTTTCATCTACTTTAATGATTAAAAGTCTGGGTGGCACTATATCGTAATCATCTAAATTTAGAATCCACCCGGCTTTCAACAGAATTCCAGCATCTGTTTTTTGAAGGGTACCTTCAATTTCAACCTCCTGAATCTCACCATGAATTTTAAAATCACCTTTCACAATCGCTGCTTGTGGGTTAGGGTCTTCCATATCAAAAGGAGTGGTTAAAGTGCCATAGAATTCTGCAAACGGAAATTCATCTGTTTCGAGGGTAAGCTTCATATCCTTATCCCGTTTGCCATTTCCGGTATCTAAGGTTTCCAAATCTAAATAGAAGTCCACAATATTATCATCAAAGTTAATAAGCCCGACTAAGTTTTCACTTGTACCCTCAAAACTATGTAGCGGTACCTTTGATAAAAAAACTGCCTTTCCATTTTCGGAGTAAAAACTCTGGCTATATAGAGTTGTTGTTAAAAATAGGAGGGTGCCTATAGTTGATAAAAATGCTTTCATAATCAATTATTTAGTGCGCCTTCGTTAATCCAGGCACGGATGGTTTGAATTTCATCGCCACTTAAAAATGGTCCACCGGTTGGCATTCTGCCACCTGAATCTGGATTAGGCTCAATTTTATCAACCAAACCGCTACTATCAGGGAAGTTCGGTACCACAAGTTTGCTGCCGTAAATAGCTCCTGTTCCTGAGAATATTGCTGAATAACTACTAAGATCTGAATTGTTGTTTGCAAAACCCGAGTTATGGCAACTTATGCAGTGTTGATCTAGAATAGGCTGAACGTCATTAGAGAAGCTTACATCTAATTGAACTTCCCCAGTCACATCTTCAACATTATTTAAACACCCTAGAAATGATACCATTAACAATGGCAATACAAATTTTTTAATCATTTTGATTTCCTCTATTCTTAATAATGCATAATTATAACGAATAGTGTGTAAATAAATTAATAAGAACTTCGGGATAAATGATTAATAGAAATACTTCAACAGAACTGCTAAAAAAATATATCGAAAACGATGCGCTAGCGCACCATTGTGTTATGGTTGCTGAAGCTATGGAAGCATATGCGAAGAACTTAAATAAGTCAAATGAAGAAATAGAAGAGTGGTGGACCGCGGGATTGCTCCATGATTTAGATTGGGAAAAATATCCCGATGAACATCCCAATAAAGCAGTTGATGAAATTTTACCACAAATTGGGTACCCAAAAAATATTATTGATGCAATAAAAGCTCATGCTCCTGAGCGTACAGGAAAAGAGCCAGAAACAGAGATTGAACGGTATCTTTTTGCGTGTGATGAATTATCCGGTTTTATGCACGCAGTTTCATTAATGCGACCCACTGGGTTTGAAGGTATGAAGCCGAAATCGGTGACAAAAAAGCTCAAAACTCTAAATTTTGCAGCTAATGTTTCCAGAGATGACATCCATAAAGGAGTTAAGTTAATTGGAAAAGAGCTGAGCGAGCACCTAATTTTTTTGATACATGTATTTTCAGGAAAGTAAAATCATCTTTCACTTAATGTATTTTAAATCAATAATTTTAAATACATGAGAACCTAAAAAAGAAACCCGAACCGGTCAAAGTTCGGGTTTTTCTTTAGGGCATTTGGTGCTTTGCAGCATCCAAAAGCTCGTTTGCTCTTCGCGGCGTAGGTACGTGAGTAAGTATTTAAGGTTTCGAACTATTTTGTTGTATTTCACCTTTCTTTACGAATAAAAACCTATCCCTGAAGTTTGGTATCTTATAGCATGAACCTTTTTCGTTATTTGTCGCTACGGAAATTTGAATTCCTTATCGGATTACTCGCGTTTATCCTGATATTTGTAATAGTATTTGGCTCGCGACAATTACGTTTAGGCGCCAATGATTCATTACTTTTGTCTCAAGAAACCATCATTCAGCTCGAAGAATCGGTTAATGTTGATCAACTCATTGAAGTATTAAATGCTAAAGATGTGGTATTCGACTCTGAGGAATTTAAGTGGACAGCAAAACTTATGGGATGGAGAGTATTTAAACCCGGGAATTATGAATTATCTGGTGCTTACTCTTATGAAGTTTTCTTTTCCAAACTAGCATTAGGTATTCAGGATCCTGTTGAGTTAGTGATTCTGCCTGGAATAACTGAAGGGCGATTTATACAGAGTGTTTCATCAACTTTGAAATTTGATAGCTCAGCAATTGCATCTGTTTTTTCTGACAGTTTATTTCTGAAGGAGCAAAGAATAACCAGGGAAGAGTTATTAGGTAGAATGCTCCCTGAAACATATCTGGTTTATTGGACATCCAGCCCGAAAGAAGTGGTACGAAGAGTCCTGAGAGAGTTTAATGATTTGGTTGTTGAATCTTTATCTGATGAGGCAGCATCAAATAATAAAACCATCAACGAAATACTAACAATGGCTTCTATCGTTGAATGGGAAGCAAAGTTAGAAGAGGAGAAAGCCACCATAAGTGGACTTTATTGGAACAGGATAAATCGAAGAATGCGTTTGGAAGCAGATCCAACAGTGAATTTTGCACTTGGTGAGCGCAGAAGGCTTCTTTTTGAAGATTATAGGTACGATCATCCATTCAACACTTATATAGCCCGTGGTTTGCCACCTGGTCCAATAACTAACCCGAGTTTAAGTACAATAATTGCCACCTTGAGGCCAGAACAGCATGATTTTTTATATATGGTAGCAAATCCAGAAGGTGGGCACGAATTCTCCAGAACATTCGAGGAACATCAAGTTGCTTCGGAAAAATGGAGAAGATGGTTGCGAGAACAATATCGAATTAGAAGGGCTCAGGAAAGAGCAGAATCGGATTAACGACGCCTAAAATTGTTTTCAGGACCATTAGAATTCAAATCATCTAATAATTCTGATTCTCGAATCATGCGTTCGAAGCCAATAGCTTCATTCACATGAGTTCCATTAAAACTTACATCGATGCTTAGTCCCTTATAGCCTTTTAAACGGCGTAAATAATCTCGCAGATATGCAGGGTTCTTTATGAAAGATAGCTGATCCAAGATGATGTAGGCTGCATCATAACCAATATAAGCGAATTGGTTAGGGTCTGTTTGAAATCGGATTCGAAATTCAGAAATGAATTCACGAGCATTGGTTGTACTCGTATCAACATCAAAAGAACGGGAAAAATATAGTTGAGTAGAATCTAGTCGGCGGGCTTCGATGTTAATTTCTTGCCATTCTTCGGAGCCAAAAATTGCTACTTCACTTCGCATAGCTTCCAAATCCGTTAACATACTCTCAATTAAAGTCTGCGCAATAGTACCCGTAAAAGGTGCATAAACGGCTTTTACCATATCAACCGAGTCGAGTGTATCTGTGGTAAAGAATTGCGTGTAATCCCTGATATCATATCCCAGCGATTCTAAATCTTCCTCGAAATAATACTCAATATAACCACCTAATCGCTCTGCTTCATGCCTGAAAGCACGGGCAGCAGGAGCTCCTAAAGATCTGGACTCTGCGATAACTCCTAACGTGTCATAACCAAGCTCAATCGCTTTGCGTGCCATGATTTTACCTTGAGTACCAAACGCAGGATTTAGTTGAAATACATAGTTATTGTAAAGATCCAAGCTATCTGCATTTGCAAGTGGTAACACCATTGGAATTTCATACTGCTCGGCTAAATCAGAAAAAGGCTTAGCGATCTGTGAAAACAATGGGCCGATTATTACATCAACACCCTGATTAAAAACAAAATCAGCTACAATTTCTTCCGGGCTTTTCCCTGCATTTGTACTCTTATAGGTAATGAATGCCTTTTGCTCCGCATTTTCTCGATTAAATTGTTCAATCGCTAGCTGTATACCATAATACAAGTGTTGGGGGATTTCATACTCAGGAGAATCAAAGTCGAACTCTGGTAAAACTACACCGATATTATATTCCATACCTACTGGGGCGGTTAACAAATAATTCGTTCGAACTTGGGACGCATAACTCAAAGAGTCAGCTAATTGAGTTTTAACTCGATTAAGACGTAGCTGATTCTCTGTGATCGCCGAGTTTTCATACAGGTTTAATAAAACTGTAGCAGTATTAAAATCCACTTTTCCCATTGAAAACTCGAGTATATCCAGCCTGATCTCATCTTCAGATACTGATTTGAAGGTATCAAATCGCTGTTTTGGGGTTAAAAATCCGAGGATATCATCATACATTTTATCAGCTGCCCGGGTAATTGGCGAAGTGGAAGTATTATGTATGAGTGCATTCAGTGTCTCAAGAGACTCAGCAAAATTGTTTAGTTGGAAATGAGCCAAAGCTGAAGTGAAAAGTGCATCTTGATAATATTCTGCATCAGAATTGGTATCAAATTGATGTAATAAACTTAAAGCTTTTAAATAATTACGTTGGGCAAAATGGCTTTTCCCAAGAAACAGTTGAGCTTCCTCAGATTGAAGTCTCTCAAAAACGAAAATTGCTCGTTCATAATCACCTTGTTGATACAGGTTTTTACCCATTTCGATGGTTTGCCCTAAAACTGGAATAGACGCAAACAAAAAGAAGTAAATGCTAAGTGTTATTTTTTTCATGATGTACAAATTAGGCTCTCTTACACCTAAAAACTTGGGATTTGTTCTTATTCCCATTCTATTGTAGCGGGGGGTTTCGAACTGATGTCGTAAACTACCCGATTAATGCCCTTTATCTCATTAATAATTCTATTAGATACATGAGCTAAAAACTCATAAGGAAGGTGCGCCCAATCGGCTGTCATTCCATCTAAACTAGTTACGGCTCTAAGTGTAACGGTAAATTCATAGGTGCGTTCGTCTCCCATAACTCCAACACTTTGCACTGGCAGTAAAACTGCTAATGCCTGCCAAACTTCGCTATATAAGTGATTAGCCTTTAGTTCATCGATAAAAATCTTATCAGCTTCACGCAGTAAATCAAGGCGTTCTTTACTTAAATCCCCAATTACGCGAATTCCTAAACCCGGACCAGGGAAAGGATGTCTGGCAATAAAATGTTCAGGAATCCCTAATTCGCGCCCAACTACTCTAACTTCGTCTTTAAATAATTCACGAACGGGTTCGATTAAATCTAATTTCATTTTATCTGGCAGACCACCCACGTTATGATGGGATTTTATGGTAGCAGATGGCCCTTTGAAAGATACGCTTTCGATTACATCAGGATATAGCGTTCCCTGTGCCAGGA
The DNA here is from genome assembly GCA_965249965.1 of Balneolaceae bacterium. Classification (GTDB taxonomy): domain Bacteria; phylum Bacteroidota; class Rhodothermia; order Balneolales; family Balneolaceae; genus HXMU1420-13. The sequence goes on along the minus strand of OZ252262.1, from coordinate 2,647,003 downwards.
ATTTGAAATCAGAATCATGGCCAATTTCTTTTTCAAATACATCGATAAAACTAACGCCAATAATCTTTCGTTTTTTCTCTGGATCCGAAATACCTTCGAGCCTTTGCATAAATAGATCGGTTGCATCCACGCCACGAACCGGCAAGTGCAAATCTCTGGTGTAAAGATGTAGCACATCTTCAAACTCGTTTTTTCTAAGAAGACCGTTATCAACGAATACACACTCTAGTTGATCTCCAATTGCTTTATGTATCAGCGTTGCGACAACTGTTGAATCAACACCACCAGATAATGCACAGAGTACCTTATCAGAACCTACTTGTGCACGGATCGCTTCAATTTGTTCATCGATGAAAGAAGCAGCAGTCCAATCTCCTGATAATCCACAGATTTCGAATGCAAAGTTCTTAAGCAATTGCTTGCCACACTCTGTATGAGCAACTTCAGGATGAAATTGAACACCATATATCTGCTGATTAATATGACGAACGGCTGCAACATCTGCGTTTGCCGTATGCCCAATAATTTCATAAGAGGAGGGAAGTTCATGAATGTGATCTCCATGACTCATCCAGACTACAGAACCATCTTCAATATTTTTTAGAAGATCGCTGGAATTGTCAATAATAAGATGGGCACGACCGTATTCTCTTTTTTCAGCTTTATCAACACTTCCAGGGATTTCGGTGTGGGATAAGAGTTGAAGTCCATAGCAAACACCTAGAATTGGCACTTCCCAATCAAATATTTCTGTCTGCAGATGTGGTGCTCCTTCGTCGTTCACACTCATTGGGCCACCTGAAAGTACTACACCACTTGGTTTTGGTGTTAATACTTCATCAAGCTCAACATTAAAGGGATGGATTTCGCAATAAATATTGAATTCACGTAGCCGTCTGGCTATTAATTGCGTGAATTGTGAACCATAATCTAAAATTAAAATCCACTCGTTATGTCGGCTCATTAATTTAGTTCCAGTTAATCGGTAAGTTCGCTGTATTGGTCGGCAGAAAGGAGGCCCTCAATTTGAGAAGCATCAGAAATCTTCATCTTTATCATCCAGCCATCACCATAAGGGTCGTCATTAACTAACTCAGGATTATCTTCTAGTTCTTCATTTAATTCGATCACTTCACCATCTAGTGGAGCATACAAATCTGAAACTGTTTTTACAGCTTCTACAGTACCAAATGTATCCTCCTGCGAAAATTCGGAACCAACATCTTCAAGTTCTACAAATACAATATCACCAAGTTCGCCTTGTGCGAAATCAGTAATTCCGATGGTTACAGTGCCATCCCCATTTTCACGTATCCATTCGTGATCTTTGGTGTATTTTAAATCAGATGGTGTGCTCATTCTGCCTCGTTTGGTTTGAAGTTGAAAGATGTTTCAAGATACTTAGTTGAAATCGACCCGGCATTGAAATTCGGGTCGTCAAGAAGTTGAATGTGGTAAGGAATCGTTGTTTTAATTCCTTCGATAATAAACTCCTCTAAGGCACGCTTCATTTTAATAATAGCCTGCTTTCGAGTTGGTGCTGTAACTATCAATTTAGCTATCATCGAATCATAAAAAGGAGGAATTCTGTAGCCTGAATATGCATGAGTATCTAAACGTACGCCATGACCACCGGGAGGGTGAAACACGGTGATGACCCCAGCAGATGGTCGGAATCCATGAGCCGGATCTTCCGCATTTATTCTACATTCTATGGAATGTCCTTCAATTTCAACAGATAAATCAGCGATCGATTCTCCAGATGCAATTCTAATCTGTTGTTCTATTAAATCGTGTCCTGTAACTTCTTCGGTTACCGGATGTTCAACCTGAATTCGGGTGTTCATTTCCATGAAGTAGAAATTAAGGTCGTCATCTACCAAGAATTCAACAGTACCGGCCCCTTCATAGTTAACTGATTTGGCTGCATTAACGGCGGCTAAGCCCATTTCTGCTCGTAGCTCTGGAGTAACCAAGGGAGAGGGCGCTTCTTCAAGAATCTTTTGATGTCTTCGTTGAGAAGAGCAGTCACGTTCGCCTAAGTGTATAGCATTCCCATGCTGATCAGCCAATATTTGTATTTCAACGTGATGTGGGTTTTTTACAAACCGTTCGATATATACTTCTGGGTTATTGAATGCACTAGCAGCTTCGCTGGTGCACATCTCAAAATTTTTCTTGAGCTCACTTTCTTTTTCTACAACACGCATTCCACGGCCACCACCACCTGCAGAAGCCTTAATTATTACGGGGTAGCCAATATCTTTACATACTTTCTTGGCGTCATCGTAGGTAGAAACAACTCCATCACTACCAGGTACTACCGGTACTTTATTTGCAACCATTGTTGCTTTTGCGACCGCTTTGTCACCCATTTTAGAAATGGCCGCGGGCGATGGTCCAATAAATTTTAAATCGTGTTCGGTGCAAATACGGCTGAACTCAGCATTTTCAGCAAGAAATCCATAGCCAGGGTGAATGGCTTCTGCGTTTGTAATTTCGGCAGCAGCCAAAATACTTGGAATTTTTAAATAGCTTTCTTTACTGGATGGAGGTCCGATACACACTGCTTCGTCTGCGAATTTAACATGTAAACTATCAGCATCTGCAGTTGAATAAACGGCTACAGTTTTTATGCCTAATTCTTTACATGTTCGAATAATTCGAAGTGCGATTTCTCCACGATTCGCAATCAGAATTTTGTTAAACATGTAGCTCTAGTTTTTTTCTATGATGAATAATGGTTGATCAAATTCAACCGGAGTGCCATCAGTAACCAAAATTTCGCGGATTGTACCACCAAATTCAGCTTCTATCTCGTTCATTATTTTCATGGCTTCTATAATGCATAACGTCTGACCTTTAGCTACAACGTCTCCAACTTTAACGAATGGATCGGATTCTGGGGAAGAAGCTTCATAAAAGGTGCCAACAATTGGTGATTTTAAGGTATCACCCTTTGTAGCAGGTGCTTCAGTAGCAGCAGCAGGCGCACTCGGTGCTGCCGATGCAGTTGGAGCTGGGGCAGGGGCCGGTGCAACAGGTTGGCTGTATGTAACCTGTTCTACATCGCTCGTTTTCTTAACTTTAATTTTAAAATCTCCTTCTTCGATGGAAACTTCGTTCACATCACTATCAGAGATCATATCTAGAATATTTTTGATAAGTTTTAAATCCATAAGAAATTATTTTGCGCGTTCGATGTAACTACCGGTTCGTGTGTCAACCCGGATTTTTTCTCCTTCTTGAATGAATAGTGGTACATTTACTACTGCACCAGAGTCTAAGGTAGCGGGTTTTGATCCACCCTGTGCTGTGTCTCCCTTTACACCAGGATCTGTTTGCGATACTGTAAGCACTAAATGATCTGGTGGTTCTGCATATAAAACTTGCTCGTCATCTGCATTGAAAAGCACTTTGCAATTTTGCCCTTCAATTAAAAAATCTTGCCGTTCAACTTGGGCAGGTGCAATTGGAATCTGTTCGTAAGTGTCATTGTTCATGAAATAGAACATAGAACCGTCGTTGTATAGATATTGATATTCTCTATTTTCAATACGAATTGCTTCCGTTTTTTCGCCGGAACGCCAGGTTTTATCAATGTTTTTGCCGTTTACAATACCTTTTAATTTGGTTCGAACAAAGGCTGGTCCTTTTCCAGGCTTTACGTGCTGAAATTCAGTTATTGAATATAACTCGCCATCCATATTGAGAACGAGTCCATTTCTAAAGTCAGCGGTAGAAACTTTTGCCATTAAAATTTTATTCCGTTTTTAGTTGCGCAAAAATAGGGGGTGCATGCTTCGATAACAAGTGAAAGAATGGAAAATGGTGGTTGTTTTCCCACCAAATTTATTTCCAATTCTAAAGTAGGCCTAATATACCTTGATATACATTGTATGCAATAACAAATGGACAAATCACTTTGATAAATATTGGCCATATTTTTGCAAACAATCCTTCTTTAACACCTTTAAAGCCATATTCCATTTCAGACAATGCCGAGTCTGTTTTCCAAACAAAGCCTACAAAAATACACATCAGTAATCCACCAAGAGGTAGACCAAAGTTGTTGAAGATATTATCGAAGTGACCAATTAGTGATGTGTTAAACGCAACAAGAATCGAAATTACTAAAATACCGAGACCAACTCCGCGAGCAGCTTTTTTACGCGGTACACTGTATTCATCAATTACAAATGCGACTGGCACTTCAAGTAACGATATCGTAGAAGTAAGTGCTGCTATACTTAAAAGTAGAAAAAATACTACACCCAGAATTAATCCAACCACGCCACCAATTGTATGGAAGAGTGCCGGAAGAATTTGAAACACTAAATCGGTAGACGAAGCGAGTTGATCGCCAACAAATATATCGATTCCGGCAGCTTGAGCTACATACATAGCTGGAATTATCATTAATCCTGCAAGAAAGGCGATCCCAACATCAGCAAGAGTTACCAAAGCAGCAGCTTGAGGAATATTCTCTTTTTTGCTTAAATATGAACCATAAGTGATTAATGCTCCCATCCCTAAAGAAAGAGAGAAAAATGCCTGACCCATAGCTGAAAAAATAAGACGTGCATTAATTCGGCTGAAATCAGGGAGTAAATATTCACGAACACCATCCATTGCTCCGGGCTGCGTTAACACATAGGCGATCATGATTAGAATGATCCCGATAAGCAAAGGCATCATTGCTTTTGTGGCTTTCTCTATACCGTCACTCACTCCACCGGTGATTATTTTAATAGTTACCAACATAAAGATGGTAGCAATAATCGCATTTTTGAAGCCATTTCCCGTATCGGTTAGCCAGGCAGCGGCAGCATCCCATCCAAAAAAGTAGAAGATTTCTTCGAAGGCAAAACCAAAGGCCCATCCGGCAATTACTGTGTAGAATGAGAGAATCATCACACCGCAAATTACTCCCCAAAGACCTACTAACGGGAAAAATTTATTACTAGAAAGGGCTTTAAAGGCACCAACTGGATTTTTACCAGATTTTCTACCAATTGAGAGTTCTGCAACCATAACTGGGAATCCAATTAGAAAGGTACAGAGCAGATAAATAATCAGATATGCACCACCGCCTTCGGTAGCTACTTTTGTGGGGAAACCCCAAATGTTACCCAAACCAACAGCAGAACCCGCTGCTGCGAGAATAAAACCGAGTTTAGAATTCCAGGATCCACGTTCTGTAGATGATGATACTGCCAAGAGATACCTCCAAAAAATTATGATTATAGCCCAAGAAAATATCTAAAAGACTACTTCTTACGCAACCTGCGAAGTATAACTCCTGAAGATGCAGGTACCCGATATTGATTTTTTACAACTCGAATGCCTTTAGAGATACATTTACGAGCGTTTGCGACCATATTCCAATTGCCGGAAGGGAGATCAATTTTATGCGAAGTCTTGATATTTCCATTAATCGAGACGAAATAATCGTATGGATCGTCTGAATTTGAACCATCAATTGAGAATGTCAGGTGCAACGGATCATTGTAAACTTTAAACTCGATGTCATACGGAACTGCTTTTCTAAGAGCTGGTGAAGTTAATCTAAGTTCAATTAGCGCCTGATAATATTCGAAAAGTTCTTGATTTTGTTTTATCTCATTAAAGTTTAGCCAATTGGTCTCGTTGTCTTTGTTATATGAGTCATGATCTAATTTCCCAACGTTTGCATCTACTCCATTATGATCAACAATTACCTTAGAACGTGCCCATTCCTGGCCGGCATGAATCATTGTTATTCCCTGGCTAACGAATAACGCTAAAGCTCCCAGTTTGGCAATTTCCAACTCTTTTTTATTGAGAGAGGTTGCTTCGGTATTATCATGGAAACGCTGCTCTTTTTTTGAACTATCCAATGCAATTCGTATAAAATCACCAAAGGTATATCCGTCGTGAGCTTCAATGTAATTCACGGAATGTGTTGAGCTCGCAAATAACCCATGTTCACCACTTTTTAAAGTGCCTCGTATGAAATTCTCCAAAGCATAACGATTACAACCATGATGCCACGAACCAAATAACAATCCTTTATCTGAAATCGGGTCGTAGCCTTTAAATCCGTTTCTGATTTTGTCGTTCCAGCTGGACCAACCATGATCTGAGAAGCCCGAAGGTTTATATTCGCCTCCCCAGGGCTCGGCAATAAGAATCACATTTGGATTGATTTTATGAACTTCTTCTTTAATCTGATCCACAGTTTCCCAGTCTAAAATACCAGCCAAATCGAATCGGAAACCATCAATGTGATATTCTTTTACCCAGTATTTAATTGATTCAACAATCAATTTTCGTGAGTATTCATTTCTGGTATTAATGTCGTTTCCTGTCCAACTATCGTTGATATAATTGCCGTGATCATCTAATCGAAAATATTCACCTTTAGCCGTGTATTTAAGTGGATTCAAATCATATTGGGATGCATGATTATATACCACATCCATTATTACGGTGATATTTTCCTGATGAAGCTTATTTACAACTTGCTTTAATTCATTGACAGCGTTTAGATTACGCCCAACAACGGAACCATGATTTATATTCCCATCACTAGCAAATGTTGTTTCCGGAGCCATGAAAAATGAGGTCATGTACCCCCAATGATTTTTGCTGTGTGGATTCCAAGTGTTGGTTAATCCAGAAAAAATCATAGAACCAAAAGGAGGTTCCCAGTATGCAAAATTTTGAAGTGGTAGAAATTCAACGCAGTTCACACCGAGTTCCTTCAAATGTTTTAGTCCACCAACCTCAGCCTGCCAAAAGTCATTGTAAATGCCCTGCACGTAAGTCTTAGAAGAGGGATGAGCCACCATGTCTTTGATATGAGCTTCATAAATCACTAAATCCCGCGGATCAACAGGTGCATTGAATTTTTCATCTTCCCATTCGAATTCAGGGATTTTAGTAATTAAAGTTTTAGCAAAGCCCAGATAATGATTTCTCTTTGTTACATGTTTACTCCAAGGGTCGGCTATATACTTATCAGAAGCTTCAAATTTTGGAGAAGGGTGTTCAGCTTCAAGTTTATAGGCATACCATTTCCCAATTAGATCTAATGACGGACAATAATAATTCCAGACTCCGTCCATGCCTTTGAGCATTCTAAAATAAGTGCCATAGAGATGTTCATATTCATCAAAAACTACGATTTGCACAGAATCAGCTGCAGGTGCATATACTCTGAATATGATTCCATCTTTCAGGAGGGTAAAACCTAAATCAAATTCATTAAAATCGATGGTACGAGTTTTTCTCTCTTTGAGTTTAATTGCTGCCATCTCAGGAGATAGTACTTCCATTTTCAGCCACGCTCTCGACAAATTTTAAATTGCCTTCACTGTCTTCAGCCATTAAAATCATTCCGTTGCTTTCAACACCCATCAATTTTTTAGGGGCTAAATTAGCAACCACCGTTACTTTTTGTCCAATTAAGGAACTTTCATCTACATGCTTTGCAATTCCAGAAACAATGGTACGGGTTTCAATGCCTATATCGACTTGAAGCTTAAGTAGTTTATCGGACTTTGGAACACGTTCTGAAGCGACAATTTCACCAGAGCGTAAATCCAGATTCATAAAATCACCAAAGTTTATGTTCTCTTTTAGATCAGGAAATGGACTTTTTGGTTCATTTGCAGCTGCTCGTTCTTCTAAACGTTGAATTTGGGCATCAATTTGTTCGTCTTCTACTTTTGTAAATAGTACTTCGCCCTGATCAATAACTGTCCCGGCTTCAATCATTTTATCTGTTATTTTATCCCAACCAAGTTCGTTAGAAAGCGAGAGTTGAGATCGTAATGTCTTCATCGAATCAGGGAGAACAGGTTCCATTAATACCGACAGTGCTGCGCAAAGCTGTACACTAACATATAATGTATTATTACACGCCTGTGGATTGTCTTTCCGGGTTTTCCAGGGTTCAGTCTCAGTAAAATATTTATTACCGATTCTGGCCAGATTTATACTTTCTTGGATGGCTTCTTTGAATTTAAAAGCCTCGTAAGCTGCTTCTACTTTTGCTTTTTGAATGTTGATGGCAGCTAAAGCATCAAGATCTGTTTGAGTTGGTGCAACAAGCTCAGGAACCTTGCTATCTGCGAATTTTGCCGTGAATGAAAGTGCACGGAACACAAAATTTCCAAGTACTGCAGCCAATTCGTTATTTACACGGGCTTGGAAATCTTTCCATGAGAAATCAGAATCTTTACTTTCCGGTAGGGTGGTACCGAGGGCATATCGCAGTAAATCGGGTTTAAAATCTTCTAGATACTCGTGTAACCAAACCGCCCATCCACGCGATGTGGAGAGCTTTCGGCCTTCAAGATTTAAAAACTCATTCGCAGGTACATTTTTAGGAAGTACATAATCACCATGTTCCATAAGCATAATCGGAAACATGATACAGTGAAAGACTATGTTGTCTTTTCCAATGAAGTGATACAGCTCACAATCCTGATTTTGCCAATACTCTTTCCATTGATCCGGATTTCCTTGCTGCTGCGCCCATTCTTTAGTAGCTGAGATATAGCCAATTGGAGCATCAAACCACACATAAAGTACTTTGCCCTTTGCTTCATCAAGTGGAACTGGAACTCCCCAGCTTAGATCACGAGTTGCCGCCCGATCTGCGAGACCATCGTTGAGCCAGCTTTTAACCTGACCCATAACATTTGGTTTCCAGTTCTGGCGAGTATCCAACCAGGCTTCAAGTTTAGGTTGAATATCACCCAATGGCATGTACCAGTGCTCTGTTTCTTTAACCTCAGGTTTTTCACCTGATAACGCACTTACAGGATTTATCAATTCTGTAGGAGAGAGACTCGTACCACAATTCTCACATTGATCCCCATAGGCTTCTTCAAAGCCACAATTTGGGCATGTTCCTTTCACATATCGATCTGGTAGAAACATGTCTTTTTTAGGATCATACAACTGCTTTTCCGTTTTCTTTTTGAAGAATCCTTTGTTGTATAACGTTGTGAAAATTTCTTGTGAAGTCTCATGATGAACAGGCGAGGAAGTTCGACCATAGTAATCGAAGGTAATGCCGAAATCCTCGAAAACTTTCTTGTTCATTTCATGATATCGATCCACAATATCCTGTGGCTGAATTCCTTCTTTTTCAGCGGCGATAGTAATTGGAACACCGTGCTCATCTGATCCGCAAATGAAAACGATGTCATCGCCTTTTAATCGCTTGTAGCGAACGTATAAATCGGGGGTGAGGTAAGCTCCTGCTAAATGACCCAAATGTAATGGACCATTTGCATAGGGAAGAGCCGCCGTAACTAGAATTTTTTTCTTTTCCTGCATGAAACCTTTGATACAACTATTCAGCTAACCAAGATAGTGAAAGGATGGTTTAATGTGGAATGTTGAATTATTGATTTTTATCTATTGAGCGCTTACATCGCCGGGTATAAGTAATTCGCTTCGAAGCTCAATGGAATTCCGATCCACCAGTAAAGAAGCAAGAAAATAGTCCAGGCAATTCCGAAAATGATCGAGAATGGAAGCATCATCGAAATTAGTGTGCCTATACCTGTATTTTTCACATAACGCTGGCAAAAGACCACAACAAGTGGGAAGTATGGCAGTAATGGTGTAATGATGTTAGAAACGGAATCCCCCACACGATAGGCAGCCTGAGTCAAATCCGGCGAGATGCCTAGTTGCATCAACATTGGTACAAAAATTGGAGCTATTAACGCCCACTTTGCAGATGCAGACCCCACTAATAAATTCACAGATGCGCTCAAAATGATAATCCCGACAATGGTAATTTGTCCGGGTAATGCCAATGACTGAAGGAAATTTGCACCTTTTAAAGCAACTAAAAGTCCAATATTTGATGAAGAAAATGCATCAATAAATAAGGCGCAGAAAAAGGCCATTACGATGTAATACCCCATGCTTTGCATCGATTTCGACATATTATCGATCATATCTTTCGATTTCTTGTATTTCCCGGAAGCGAATCCGTACACCACGCCAGGGATTAAAAGTAGTACAAAGATAAGTGGTACAATGGCCTGCATCAGTGGCGCATAAAACGAAGTGAGGCTCATTACTTCAGGATCAATCATGTCTGGTCCGCGAAGAGCAGAATCAGCCGGGATAGCCCAAATAATCAATCCAACAATCCCCAGAACCATAGCTCCAAGTCCCATCCAAAATGCGCGACTTTCTTTATCTGTAACATCCTCCATATGAGGCATTCCGTCTTCATCGCCATCAATTTCTGTGGACTGCAGTCGAGGTTCTACAATTTTATCGGTGACGTACCAACCAACGAGAACAATTAGAAGCGAAGAAAGCGACGTAAAGTAATAATTATTAAGTGGGTTCAAATTGATCTCAGGATCTAGGATTTGAGCAGCTTCTAGCGTGAAACTCATAATCAGCGGATCAATGGCGGATGGAATGAAATTGGCCGAGAACCCACCTGAAACTCCCGCAAAGGCCGCCGCGATACCAGCCAAGGGATGCCTTCCAGCCGCGTAGAAAATCACCCCACCTAGTGGTATCACTAACACGTATCCTGCATCAGCTGCGGTGTGACTTACAATCCCAATGAGGATCAGCATTGGTGTGATTAGCATCTTTGGTGTAGAATTGAGCAACTTTTTTAACCCCGCATCAATCCAACCGGAATTTTCAGCAACTCCAACCCCTAGCATGGCAACCAACACAATTCCAAGAGGTGCAAAACCTGTGAATGTACCAACCATTGTAGCTAAGAAATTTGCAAGTGCGGCTCCGGTAAGTAAATTATTTACAGAAAGTTCCTCTCCGGTTAACGGATGTGTTTCGCCAAAGTCGATAGGAGCAAGAATGGCAGATAAAACCCAAACGATCACCATCAAATAAAAGAATAAGATCGCCGGATCCGGAAGTTTGTTTCCGGCTTTTTCGATACTGTTAAGTAAGCGATTAAACATCGTATTGGAAGCTGCTTCTGTACTCATCAAAAAATTGGTTGGATTAAAAGTTGGCTAAAAATAAGCGGTTTAGAACATTTGGCAAGGAGAAAAATACCGGAGAATGACAAAAGACTATTGACAAACGAATTTCATCCGTCATTAGTCGACGGTCGGTTGTCATATAGATAATACTTCTGAAGTAATGCATACAATGTCACCCCGGTAGCAACCGAGACATTTAACGAATGTTTATGCCCATATTGGGGAATTGCTACAAACTGGTTAACTAAAGGGAGTAGTTCGTCATCTATACCAGATACTTCATTTCCCATCACAATGCAGATTTTAGCAGTGGAACTGAAATCTAAATCTAACATCGAGACACTCGAGTTTGTCTGTTCAAGGCCAATGATAGAATACTTCATTGCTTTTAGAGTCTTTATTTCTGATATCACATTTTCAACATATCGCCAATTAACAAATTCTTCAGCGCCAATAGCTGTTTTGTTGATTTCATCGCGTGGGGGAGTGGGTGTATATCCCGATAATATAATTTCTGAGATTCCAAATGCATCCGAGGATCTGAAAACTGATCCTACATTGTGCATGCTCCTAATGTTGTGAAGTATCACTTTTACCTGTTCCATTCCTTTGGGTGGAGATTGAGCCAGGTTTTCCTTTAGAATTTCTTTTGTTGATAGTTTTCTTGTCATGGATAGAAAATAGTATAATTCTTTCTTTCAACGCATCTTAAATGAAAGTACTTTCTGCCTTCATTTCTCAGCATGGCAAGTAAAGAACCCAGAAAAGCAGCCCTTTCTTTCATTTTTATAACCGTAGTGCTCGATACTATCGGCCTTGGAATCATCATACCTGTAATACCAGCTTTGATTATGGAACTAACCGGAGAGGGTCTGGGGAAAGCCGCAATTTATGGCGGATGGTTAATGTTCGTGTACGCGTTTATGCAATTTCTTTTTGCTCCAATTATTGGGGGATTAAGTGACCGTTTTGGGCGAAGACCTGTTTTACTATTGTCTTTATTTGGATTTGGGATTGATTACCTAATTGTTGGTTTTGCACCAAGCATCACCTGGTTATTTGCAGCCAGAATTTTTGCTGGCATTTTCGGGGCATCTCATACAACTGCTACAGCCTATATTGCAGATATCAGCGAGCCAGAGAAACGAGCTCAAAATTTTGGTTTAATTGGTGCAGCTTTTGGTATGGGATTTATCCTTGGTCCTGTAATTGGTGGTTTATTGGGAGAATATGGTTCACGAATCCCATTTTTCGCCTCTGCCGCACTTGCTTTCATCAATTGTCTGTATGGCTTTTTTATACTGCCAGAGAGCTTATCGAAGGAAAATAGACGTGCTTTTGATTGGAAAAGAGCAAATCCTCTTGGCTCTCTCATGCAGGTCAAAAAGTTTCCTGCAATTGCCGGCCTAGTTGTAGTTTATTTTGTACTGTACCTGTCTCATCATGCCACACAAAGTACCTGGACCTACTTCACAATGCTTCAGTTTGATTGGGATGAAGCAATGGTAGGATTTTCACTCGGGATAGTTGGAGTATGTGTTGCTGTAGTACAAGGTGGATTAACCAGGGTAGTAATACCAAAATTTGGGGAGCAAAAATCCGTTTATATAGGATTATTGTTCTACACATTTGGGTTTCTAGGGTTCGCTTTTGCACCTACCGGGTGGGTATTATTGATAATGATTGCTCCCTTTGCATTAGGTGGATTTGCCGGCCCTGCACTTCAAGGAATCATCTCAAATGGTGTAGAAAATAATCAGCAAGGGGAATTACAAGGGGCCTTAACCAGCCTCATCAGCTTAACTGCAATCATCGGACCACCACTTATGACTGGTTTATTCGGCTTTTTTACTTCAGATAGTGCCCCTTTTCAGTTACCTGGTGCTGCTTTTGTAGCCGGCTCCTTACTGTGTTTAGGTTGTTATTTTGGTGCATTATTTATGATGCGTAGGTATCGGCATTTGAGTACTCGTTAAAGACTACTTCGATTTTACTAGACAAACAGCTTGAAAGGCTGTATTTTCAATCTATTCAAAGAAGCATTCCGCGGGGTCGGCATGCTTCTTTTTATTTTATCAGCATAAGAACAAAGAAGAATGAGCAAAGTTCAATATTTATCACAAGAAGGCTACGACAAACTGGATGCAGAATTAAAAGATTTAAAAACCAGAGGTAGGAGAGATGTAGCCGCTGACATTGCCGAAGCGCGTGCAAAAGGTGACTTGAGTGAGAATGCTGAATATGATGCTGCTAAAGAAGCACAAGGTCATATGGAAGATCGCATTACAAAACTAGAAGACATATTAGCAAATGCGCGCATTTTAGATGCTAAGGATTTGGATTTATCTAAAGTGAGAGTGCTTACAAAAGTGACTATTCTTAACAAGAAAATGAATAAAGAAATGCAGTATACCTTGGTTTCTGCAAATGAAGCTGATTTTGCAAAGGGTAAAATTTCAGTTGACTCACCCATTGGTAAGGCATTGCTTGGCAAAGAAATAGGAGAAACAGTGGAAGTTAAAGTTCCAGCTGGTTTGTTAGAGCTTGAAATAAAAAACATCGAAATTTAACCCTAACACGATGAAACGTCTTATTGACGTATATGTGTATCGATTGAACTCCGGTGAGCCGGAGTTTTTGCTTTTACTGCGTTCTAAAAAGAAAATCTATGCCGATCAATGGCGCATGGTTGGAGGAAAAGTGAATGAAGGTGAAGCATATTGGGAAGGAGCACTTCGAGAGGTAGAGGAAGAATTAGGGTTAACACCCAATACCTTTTGGGTTATTCCTTCACTGAATACCTTTTACGAGGCGAAGTCGGACCAAATTCATCGGATTCCTGCATTTGCAGCAGAAATTTCTGATCAAGAGATAACACTGAATGCCGAACATACTGAATATCATTGGGTAACGGTGGATGAAATCGAAGAAATGATTGCGTGGCCGGAACAAAAGCGGTTAATTCGACTTGCAGATCAGTTGTTACGTAACCAACAAATTCTTCCAGAGTGGCGCATCGAGCTTTCATAGTTGTTCTTTTTTTGTTTGTGTTGATGAGTTCATCACTATCAATACAAGCCCAGACATATCGATTTTCGCCTTATCCCGATCTTTGGTTTAACGATGTGGATGGAATACGCCTTGGGGTTCGCATCCTGGGGGAAATCGAAGGCACGTTTAAAGATGGTCCGCATAGACTGGATGCAGGTCTTTGGGTGGGTTCAAAGCTTCCTGAGAACCCTGTTTCTTATTATATCTCTTTTACGGAGCCGATTGCTGCATTCAGCGATTTTGGAAGCGAGGGAAGTGTACAACTTATATCCTCATCCAGAACCGGATATGCATTACATCAGCTTAGACTTAATAAGCGTTGGCAGAAAGGTTTTGATGAGCTGGACTATTTTGAAATCTCAGTTTATGGATCATATGAAAAGAATTTTGAGTTAGCCTACCGAAATGATCCAGATAGTTGGTCAACACTTTGGAAATCAATCGTTGGCTCTGATCTCGTCTTTTCAAGAGATTTTGACAGATTCAGAACTGAAACCAGATTCGACTATTTACAAGAAATCGATCTTGGATTTAGTTCAATTTTGATCGAATCAATCAATGCATATTCAGTTTCGGAAACTATAAAAATAAGAGCACGCACGTATTTTCAGGCTACGGATGAGGACGCACATGGTGAATATTTCAGTTATTTATGGTCTAATTCTCAAATTGAATGGTTGAGAAATGGATTTAAAAGGGCTCAAGGAACTATTCCAGAATCCTCGATCGGCAATGGTTTTATTCAATTCAGTGGTGGACCAAATCTGCGTGGCTACACTGAACATCAAGTTGAGGATGTTAATAATGGAGTTTTTACTCAATATGAGACAGTATATGGGATTAACATTGAACTAGTTTTACCAAATCCTATAAACAACCAGATCAAAAAAAATCAAATACTCAGAGATTTAGTACAATTTGAGAGTTACGTTTTTATCGATGCAGGTGGTGGATTAAATGAATCACGCTATTCAAATACATTTAGGGTAGTTCCAAACCCACCAATTGAAAATACAGGAACTCTTTATGATGTTGGAATCGGCTTCCAATTATCTGCGAATATTCCTGATTATTTAGGTAAAGATCGCGGTATCTTTATTAGGTACGACATTCCGTTATGGCTGTCATCAACATCAAACAATGAGAGTAATTTAAAGTACCGAAACGTGATTGGTATCGGTGCTATTTTTAATTTTTAGCTATGAAAATACTAGTCATCAATTGCGGCAGCTCGTCGATAAAATACCAATTGATAAATACTGAGAATAAAGAAACGCTTTGTAAAGGAATTGTAGAGCGAATCGGGGCAGTAACTGCTATCGTAAAGCAGGAGTTTAAAGGAGAGAAAGCTGTTAGGAAATCTATGGCATTGGATAACCATGCCTCTGCATTAAAAACCGTAATGGATCTACTAATTTCAGCGGATAATGATCACCTTCGATCGTTAAATGAAATTGAAGCAGTGGGTCACCGTGTGGTGCATGGTGGAGAGACTTTCAAAGATTCGGTACTTATTGATGATTTTGTGGAAGAAGCTATACAAGCGGCATATGATATTGCACCACTCCATAATCCACCAAATTTGCAGGGGATCCGAGCAGCAAAAAAACATTTACCAAATGTGCCCCATGTAGCTGTTTTTGATACCGCATTTCATCATTCTATTCCACAACATGCTTTTTTATATGGCATCCCAAACCGTCTGTATCGCAGATATAAAATTCGTAGATACGGTTTTCATGGAACCAGTCATTATTACGTTAGCCGGCAGTATTACAAGCTTGCAGGTAAGAAGAAAGAAGGAACCAAGATCATTACCTGCCACTTAGGGAATGGTGGCTCAATAACGGCAATAAAAGATGGACTTTCTATAGATACCAGCATGGGATTCACCCCACTAGAAGGATTAGTAATGGGAACAAGAAGTGGGGATATCGATCCATCCATTCTGTTCTACATTATTGAGAAAGAAGAATTATCTCTGGCAAATGTTCATGCACTTTTAAATAAGCATTCGGGACTTTTGGGATTAAGTGGGTACGCTGCAGATATGCGTGATTTACTTGAAGAAGCAGAAAAAGGAGATCGGAGATGTCAGGAAGCAGTGGATGTGTTCTGTTATCGAGCCAAGAAATATATCGGGTCTTATATAGCGGCAATGAATGGTGTTGATGCAATAATTTTCACAGGAGGGATTGGTGAAAATGCTACAAAAATCCGTTCAATGATTTTAGAGGATATGGAATATGCCGGAGTGGTTCTTGATGAGGGGTTGAATCAGGATAGAGAAGATGGGCAGTCAATTAGCCATAAAGACTCAAAAGTTGAGCTTTTGGTTATTCCAACCAACGAAGAATTAGTAATTGCAATTGATGCTGCAAAAATTGCTATTGCATCGAAACAAACGCCCTGGGCATGATAAAACGTGCACTTATAGTTTTAATTCTTATCAGTTCAGCTGCGTGTTCTAGCTCAAAATGGGTGGTTGAAAACCAGTTCGAAGTGGATAGAAATGACTTTGAGTTATTGGATTCTCGCCAATATTTGCAAAGGGTAGGCACCATCACGCCTGATAATCCGATCGTACAATTCGAGATTAAATCGGTAAATACCTTCGAGTACACGCAACGCGTACGAACCGACCGATATATTCAAAGATACCGCCCATCATTTGGAACGACTATTCTTGGTCTTTTAGGGGCCGGAATAACCGTTGGTACAGCACTAACGGTTAATGAGCCAACCACCACTGAACAAGTTTTAATAGGTTCAGCAGCTGTGATAACTTTGGGTTCGTTCTTAAATATGAATCCAACGGGAGAACCAACTCCAACAGGAGAAATCCGACTTTTAAGAAAAACCGGTACGGTGATAGAAACAGATACGGTGAGTGCTCTACCTTTTAATAATACAGATGTTTCCTACACCATTTATTATGAAGGGGAAATTCTCGCTATTGGCGACGATCTTGAATATCGAAATAACCGATACACCATTAATCTTCTTGAAAGTTTTAATCCAGAGCAAGCAGATTATCAAAGCGATGATGTGATCACTCTTGAAATCTATTTTAATGATGATATTTATGTGAACACCATTCCAGTTAATTCCTTTTTAGAGCAATTTGTGGTGATTACTTCTGAAGTAACTGCCTTAAGAGACGAGCCCATTCTGGATACCAGATCGATTCTTACCGACTTAGCATTAGGTAGCCAACTAAAGTTCGTTGCTGAGGAAGAAAACTGGTATAAAGTGCTATATGGGATATCGGAAAACTATATCGCTAAAAACGATGCTGAATTAATTTGGCGACCATCAGAATTTGCATCTCAATTATCCATAATCACCGTTCCTAATATTCCATTTGGTAATATCGATGTTGAATCAGACATCCCCGAATATGTTGATCGAACAGAAAGTGCATATGGATTTATTGTTGCAAACAGGGAATATCAGGGGGAACATTCAGAACGAATTTATGCTGAACGTGACGCTGAGTTAATATCAACCTATCTGAACGAGGCATTTGGGTATCGCAACGATAATATTCAAACTACCACCAATGTAGAAAATCAGCAGCAACTGGTACTTGCTTACAACCGATTGGTTAATACCTTAAGAAATCAACAAGAAAAACTGGTAGTGTATGTTTCCGGTTATGTGGATTCTGGTGATGACGACCAGGTTATGTTGCTGGGAACCGGAGGAACCGTTTCTTCGCCCATAAATTTGAATTCTTTTTTTAGTGGAATTTCCAGATTACCGGTAAATGAACTAATTGTTTTGCTAGATCTAGACAATGTTGACGACGAAGACAAGAATATATTAGAACCACTTGCTAACCAGATTCTCGAAAATAATCCGAATGCTGCCATTTTGGTTAGCTCAACAGAATCACAGCGCTCCCAGAATTATTCGAGTTCAGCCGGTGAACAAAAACGCCATAGTATTTTCTCGTACTTTATTGCAGATGCTATAAAATCGGGATCAACTACGGTTACAGAGGTCTTAAATCACTTACAAAGAAATGTTGATTACACTTCACGCAGATTGCACAATCAACCTCAGCATATCCTTTTCTTTGGTACTTCTGAGTTGAGTTTCATCGAATAATGGGACTTCTCTATATACTATTAAGTGTATTCTGCTCGCTTTGCATCGCGCATCTTCTAAAACTAGTAAACAAAAAGGAAATCGCGGTTATTCCGGTTCTGATAATTAATTATTTAACTGCGGCGAGTATAAGTTTTATACAATCTGACGAACATTATATACTTACTGAGACCCCCGCTACCACTTATATTTTTGCAATCGCTACCGGCGTGTTGTTCATCGTGAATTTCTTTTTATACAGTTACTCACTAAATAAAAATGGAATGGGTGTAAGTGTAGCAGCCATGCGATTGTCGTTGGTATTACCAGTGATTGTTAGCTTATTCATTTATGGGGAATTTCTGGAGCCTCAAAACTATATCGGTATTCTCGCAGTATTTTTAGCATTGATATTACTAGTACCATTTTCTAGATCCATAAATAAGTTCCATTTGTCAGGTTCTTTATTACTGCTTTTTACTTTAAATGGGTTAGTAGATGTTCTGTTGAAGATTTATGACCGTGAGTTGGCTGAAATATTCCCAAAAAACTTATTTCTATTTCTAGTTTTCGCCTCGTCTTGTATCGCAGGTGTTGTTTATCTCATTTTAAATAAATCGTTCAAATTTAATCGCTCGAGTATTTTTTATGGGATTTTGATCGGTATAGTTAATCTTTACTCGTCGTTTTTCTTACTTTTGGCACTTGAAAATTTGTCCGGTGCATTGGTGTTTTCCGCAACAAATATGTTAACCGTATTTTTCGGAACCGTACTTGGAATTATTTATTGGAAAGATAAACTACAGACTAAACAAAAATGGGGCTTAAGCCTCGCAATAGTGGCTATTATCCTGCTAATCGTTTGATATGAATATTATAGATAGAATAAGAGAAAAAGCTTCTGAGAATCCCAAAAAAATTGTACTACCACGATCTTCTGATCCGAGAGTTATACAGGCTGCAGAATTTTTAACTGACCATAACCTGTGCATCCCAATATTATTAAAAAACGAAGTAGATCTTGATACAAAAGTGCCCATCCTTGACATAGAAAATCACCCTAAATTGATGGAATATGCACATGCTTATTATGAAAAAAGGAAGCATAAAGGAATCACACGGGAACAAGCTCTTCAAACAGTAAAAGATCCATTATTTTTTGCTTCATCTATGTTAGCTTCTGGCGACGCGGATGGCGGTGTTGCAGGTTCGGTATCTACAACAGGCGATGTATTACGTGCAGCCATTCAAACTATTGGATTAAAAGAGGGATCTAAAGTTGTTTCATCTACCTTTTTAATGAGTTTTGATGACGGCCGAGTCTTCACATATGGCGACTGTGGAGTGGTGCCGTATCCAACATCCGAGCAGTTAGCGTCAATAGCTATAGATTCTGCAGACACGCATCAAAAATTGACCGGAGATGAGCCTAAAGTGGCCATGCTTAGCTTTTCTACGATGGGAAGTGCCAATCATGAACGAGTTGATCTCGTTAGAGAAGCGCTAGAGATGGCAAAAACTCAACATCCTGAATTAATTATTGATGGGGAGCTTCAATTTGATGCAGCTTATGTAGCTGCCGTGGGTAAGCGCAAAGCCCCGGACTCAAAGGTTGCTGGGAATTCGAATGTGTTCATTTTCCCAAATTTAGATGCAGGAAATATCAGCTATAAAATTACCGAACGATTAGCTGGTGCAACTGCAACAGGACCAATAATTCAGGGTTTGGCAAAACCCATGATGGACTTATCGAGAGGCTGTAGTTGGGAAGATATCGTAAACGAAGCATGTGTAGCAGCACTGTTAAGTAATTAAAAAGTAATTTCAATGAATTTATATCCATTAAAATTTACACCAATTATAAAGGACAAAATTTGGGGTGGGGAAAAATTAGCTTCCGTTTTAAATAAACCAACTGAAGGTTCTAAAGAAGCCGGGGAATCGTGGGAGATTTCAGGAGTTGAAGGCAATATTTCTGTAGTATCCGAAGATGCATTACAAGGAAAGTCGCTCGTTGAATTGATTAATGAATTTAAAGGTCAATTGATTGGTACCTCTGTGTATGAGAAGTTCGGGAACAAATTTCCTCTGCTCATCAAGTTCATTGATGCAAATGACGATTTAAGTATTCAGGTACACCCGGATGATGAATTAGGGATGAAACGCCATAATTCGTTTGGAAAAACAGAAATGTGGTATGTAGTATCCGCAGATGAAGGGGCTACACTCATCTCAGGGTTTAATAAGCCTACAAATAAAGAGGAATACTTAAAATATTTTGAATCGGGTAACCTTGTTGATCTTTTAAATAGGGAAGATGTATATAGTGATGATGTCTTTTTTCTACCGGCCGGGCGTGTACACACGATAGGAAAAGGATTATTGATTGCTGAAATTCAACAGACTTCAGACATCACTTATCGTATATATGATTTTGATAGGGTGGATGCAGACGGTAATGGCAGAGATTTGCACATTGAAGAAGCGGTAGATGCTATCGATTATAAATTTTACGAAGACTATAAAACATCCTACAATAAGTCAGCTACAGAGGCAGAAATTGGTCGCAGTCAATACTTCGTTACTAACCGATTAGTTATAGCGGAATCAACGAAGCGAGACTACAACTCTTTTGACTCATGCATTATTTTAATGTGTTTAGAGGGGGATGGAAGTATTGAATTCGATCATGGCTCTATTTCATATAAATTAGGTGATTCAATACTAATTCCGAATGCATTAAATAAAATTGCAATCAATCCAACTGCTGATTCAAAACTTCTGGAAGTAAGAATTCCGTAAAATCTTACAAATAATAGACATTCTATCCCCCTAATAAGATTTCTCAATCATATCTGAGACAGGGATTTACTATATTTGGAAGCGATCTAAATAAGCTGAGTTAAAGATTGAACGCCGCACCAAAAAAGGCGGTTAAAAAAAGCAGAATTAAACGTTTAAAATTTTTCTACATGAGTGAAGAATTAAGTGATGAGGTAAAAGCATTAGAATCGATGATTGGCGAGGAGTACAAATATGGCTTCTCAACCGACGTTGAATACGAAGAATTTCCCAAAGGCATAAGCGAGGAAATTGTACGTGAACTATCTGCAAGAAAGAATGAGCCAGAATGGATGACAGACTTTCGTGTAAAGGCATATCATGCCTGGAGAGAGATGGAAGAGCCGGATTGGTTTAACGCTACCTACGAAAAAATTGACTACGAAAACCTACTCTATTATTCTGCTCCTAAGCATAAACCACAGCTAGATAGTCTGGATGATCTGGACCCGAACATCCGCGAAACCTATGAGAAATTAGGGATTCCGCTAGAAGAGCAAAAAATGCTGGCAAATGTAGCGGTTGACGCTGTGTTTGATAGCGTTTCTATTTTTACATCTTTCAAAGAGAAGTTAGCTGAGGCGGGAGTGATTTTTTGCCCGATTTCTGAAGCTATCCATAAGCATCCTGAGTTGGTTAAAAAGTACATGGCTTCTGTGGTGCCGGTTAGGGATAATTACTTCTCAGCACTAAATTCAGCTGTTTTTTCAGATGGATCATTCTGCTATATCCCAAAAAACACGGTATGCCCGATGGAGTTAAGTACCTATTTCCGTATTAATAATATGGAATCTGGTCAATTTGAAAGAACGCTCATAATTGCAGAGGAAGGATCAAGTGTGAGTTATCTGGAAGGATGTACAGCACCAATGTATGATGAGAATCAGCTGCATGCCGCTGTTGTTGAATTAATTGCTCTGGATAACGCTGATATTAAATACTCGACGATTCAAAACTGGTATTCCGGCGATGAAAATGGAAAAGGTGGTATTTATAATTTTGTAACCAAACGAGGTATTTGCAAAGGTAAGAATTCAAAAATCAGCTGGACTCAACTAGAAACTGGTTCAGCAGTTACATTGAAATATCCAAGTGTAATTCTTCAGGGTGATAATTCGATCGGTGAATTTTACTCCGTCGCTGTTACAACAAAAAAACAGCAGGCTGATACTGGTACAAAAATGATCCACCTTGGTAAGAACACGCGATCAACTATTATTTCGAAAGGAATTTCTGCCGGACGTTCACAAAATAGCTACCGCGGAGAAGTAAAGATCGGGAAAAAGGCTCATGGCTCGAAAAACTACTCGGTATGTGATTCCATGCTGATCGGACAAGAGTGCGGGGCTCATACGTTCCCTTATATCTCCAGTGAAAATCCAAGTAGTAGCGTTGAACACGAAGCAACAACCTCCAGAGTGGGAGAAGAGCAAATTTTCTATCTCATGCAACGTGGTATTAGCGAGCAGGATGCAATATCCATGATCATTAATGGATTTGTGAAGGAGGTATTAAAAGAATTACCCCTTGAGTTTGCTGTAGAAGCAAACAAACTATTGGATGTGAAATTAGAAGGCAGTGTAGGCTAGGTCACATCAACAAAACGAATTAAAACGAAAAAGCTAAAAGATAGAACTGTGTTAGAGATCAAAAATTTACACGCCAAAGTTGAAGGCGAAGACATCGAAATTCTTAAAGGCGTAAACCTGAAAGTGAACGTCGGTGAAATCCATGCCATAATGGGTCCAAACGGAAGTGGGAAAAGTACTCTTTCTAAAGTGGTATCCGGTCATCCGGAATATGAAGTAACCGAGGGTGAAATTCTGTTCAATGGTGAAGACATTACAGAAATGGATGCGGATGAACGTGCTCACTTAGGTTTGTTTTTAGCGTTTCAGTACCCGGTTGAAGTTCCTGGAATCACTAACAGAACGCTGCTTCGCGAAGCATATAATACCATTGCACGTGCAAATGATCGCGAAGAGCTAGATCCACTTGAATTTGAAGATTACATCGAAAGTAAGTTAGATGTAATCGACATGAAGGATGAATTTTTAAATCGCTCCATAAATACCGGGTTTTCTGGTGGAGAAAAGAAGAAAAATGAAATCTTTCAAATGGCGGTTTTAAATCCAGTTCTTTCTTTTTTGGATGAAACCGATTCCGGACTAGATATTGACGCATTAAAAGTAGTTTCGGATGGTGTAAACAAGATTGCAAACAGTGAAAACGCCATTGTGATGATTACGCACTATCAGCGTTTATTGAATTACATCAAGCCACATTTCGTACATGTAATGATGGACGGAAAGATTATTAAGTCAGGTGACATCTCGTTGGCTGAGGCACTGGAAGCAGAAGGCTACGATCAGTACGAAAAAGAATTAGCCGTAGACGGAGAGGCGTAAGATGAGTGAAGTAGCTCAAAAAGAAACAATGTTATCCTTCATTAATGGTGAAATCATCAGCAACGCCCAGACGGTTGCAATTCGAGCCATTAATGTTAGGGGAAGTGAAGCGCTGGAGAAAACTCCATTTCCTACAAAAAAAGATGAAGACTGGAGATTCATTGACTTGAGTGCGATTAAAAAGAATCGTTTTTCATCAGTCGCGGAATCAAATCCAGCAGAAATAGGAGACATTTCAAAGCATTTCTTACCGGAAGCACTGAATACTCGTTTAGTTTTTATAAACGGTGTATACAATGATGAATTATCATCTATCAGTGAGTTACCAAATCACGTAATTGTGGGTAATATGACTGAATTCGGTGATCATGAAGCTGTAAAAGAGCATTTAGGTAACATCACGAATTTTGAAGACGACGTTTTCGCACCCTTCAATGATGCTGCTTTCGAAGATGGTGCTTTCATTTACTTGCCCGAAGAAACATCTGTTGAAGCCCCCATTCATATTCTGAATTTATTTACGGATGCTGAAGAAGCATTTTACGCTACTCCTCGATTGCTTTTTGTAGGCGAAATGTATTCTAAAGCAACAATTATCGAAGAGCATATTGGCTTGGCAGATAATGTATACTTGAATGTGCCAGTTACGGAATTCAGATTATTTGCAGGAGCGCATGTACATCATGCCAGAATTCAACGCGATTCTAAGAAAGCTGTACATGTTTCTCGTCCTATCGCAATTATTGATCGCAATGCTGAATATCATTCCTATACCATTTGTTTAGGAGCAAAATTATTCAGAAATGATCCTCGTGTGATTCAGAATGCAGCAGAAGTTGATTTCACAGTGGATGGATTAGTGTTAATTGATGGTGATCAGATTGCAGATACGCATTCTATTATGGACCACAGATTTGCTCACGGGAATAGTCATCAGCTACACAAAGTAGTAGTAAATGACAATGCGCATTCCATTTTCAATGGAAAGATTTTTGTAGCAAAAGATGCCCAAAAGATTGATTCTTTTCAGGAAAACAGAAATTTATTGCTTTCTGAAGATGGAAAAGTAAATACGAAACCTCAGCTTGAAATCTTCGCAGATGACGTGCGTTGTTCGCATGGAGCAACAATCGGACATCTGAATGATGAAGAAGTATTCTATTTACATTCGCGTGGACTTACAGAACAAAAGTCTCGTGAATTACTAGTGTATGCTTTTGCACTCGAAAGTGTTGAAAGCATGGAGGTTGAATCAGTAGAAAAACTACTTCTTGATGAGGTGATAAAATACACAACCAGAGACTAACACAGGTAATCATCCCTGATTCGATAATCAATCAAGTTCAGCTTGAGAATTAACTGAATGGATCAAACACTCAACGACATATCAACATCGATCAACTGGGAAGCTATTAGGGCTAAATTTCCCGTACTTCAACAAGAAGTAAACGGTAAGCCATTGGTTTACCTTGATAATGGAGCTTCAAGCCAAATGCCACAGGTTGTGATCGATCGATTGAATGATTATCACAGTAATGAGCATGCGAATATTCACCGAGGCATACATTCATTAAGTCAAAAAGCTACCGATGCATATGAAGCTACTCGCGAGAAAGTCCGCTCGTTGATCAAAGCAGAATCTCTGGAAGAAATAATTTTTACTACAGGCACCACTGATTCTATTAATCTGGTTGCTCAAAGTTATGGTCGTACCTTTTTAAAAGAAGGGGACGAAATCATCGTTTCGCAGATGGAACATCATGCGAATATCGTACCATGGCAAATGGTTTGCGAACAAACTGGTGCAGTTCTTCGCGTAATTCCAATGGATGATAGCGGAAAGTTAATCATGGATACATTCTATGAATTACTTTCTGATAAAACCAAATTAGTTGCTGTCATCCATGTTTCAAATGCATTGGGTACTATTAATCCGGTGGAAGAAATAATAAAAGCAGCACACGATATTGGAGCAGTTGTTTTGATCGACGGGGCGCAATCTGTACCTCATTCGAACGTAGATATGCAAGCTCTTGATGCTGATTTTTATACATTTTCGGCACATAAAATGTGTGGCCCAACAGGTATTGGGATTTTGTACGGCAAGAAAGATCTGTTAAATATGATGCCCCCATATCGCGGCGGCGGAGACATGATTGATAAAGTGACGTTTGAAAAAACGACCTACAACGATCTTCCTCATAAATTTGAAGCAGGTACGCCGCCAATTGCTGCAGGAATTGGATTAGGTGCGGCTATAGATTTTCTCAATGAAATCGGGATGGACAATATTGCAGCTCGTGAAGCAGAGTTAGTTGAATATGCCACATCAAAATTCAAAGAAATTGATGGAGTGAAATTGATTGGAACAGCGCCAAATAAAGCAAGTGTCATTTCATTTTTATTGAATGGAATTCATCCAACTGATGCTGGTACCATTATGGACAAAGAAGGTATAGCAGTTAGAACCGGGCATCACTGTGCACAGCCTGTGATGGATTATTTTGCAATACCGGGGACCTTACGAGCATCCATTTCTTTTTACAATAATGAAGACGATATTGATCGCCTGATAGAGGCAATAAAGTATACCCAAGAATTTTTCGTATAAATCGGATACAAAGATGGCTAAAATTAAAGAGATAGAACGTACACCAAACCCTGATGCAATGCGCTTTGTGCTTGCAGAACCACTCACAAATGGCGTAACTCGCTCATTCGAAAATAGTGTAGATGCTCAACAAGACGAGTTGGCAAAGGCATTATTTGAAATCGAAAATGTGATTAACGTGTATTATGTAGATAAATACATCACTGTCACTCAGGATGGAAAAGCAGTTTGGTCGGAATTATTAAGAAAACTAGCTCCACCAATTCGCGAAGCTCAACCTCAAATGGATTTAGAAGCAGATCACGCCGTTCATGTAAGTGAGGAAGCTGCAAATTCTGATGACCCTCGTTTGCAGGAAATCAATCAGATGCTGGATGAACAAGTTCGGCCTTATTTATTAGCTGATGGCGGTGGATTAAAAGTATTGAGCTTAGATGAAAATCGACTAAAAGTTCACTATCAGGGAGCATGTGGAACTTGCCCAACGGCAACAACAGGTACGTTGTATGCTATCGAAAGTATGGTTAAGCGTATCGATCCAGAAATACAAGTTATCTCAGTTTAAGGAGCATTATGGGCGAGATTACGATTAGTGAACGAGCTCACAAAAGGATTGAAGAAATCCGTACTGAAAAAAGCATTCCACGGGATGCTTTTTTAAAAGTAGGTGTGGAATCAGGTGGATGTTCTGGACTCACATACAACTTAGATTTTTCCTCCGATGTTCAACCTTCAGATCAGGACCAGATTTTTGAACTTGATGGATTAAAGGTGCTGGTTGATATGAGAAGTTTTCTTTATCTCGCTGGTACAGAATTAGATTTTACAGATGGACTTGAAGGGCAGGGGTTTCATTTTCATAATCCCAATGCAAACCGAACTTGCTCATGTGGTGAGAGCTTTTCAGTGTAGAAGTCACTCAGAGCGAAGCGAAGATTCTTCACTATGTCTCATTGTTTGATAGTAATTTTGAAGATCCATCGCTTCGCTCTGGATGACTCTTATTGAAGAATACTCCATTAACCAAAAATATGTCAGAACCAATCATCAATAAAGTTAAAGCGAACACAAAGCTAATCACGCTCGATTTAGCCAAGATGTTCCATGATGATACTCCAATTGTTGAATTAGACATTAAGGATTTTCTGCATATGGGGCTTCTTTTGAAAGAAACGGACTTTAGAGCTCATTTAGAATCCTTTGATTGGTCACAGTTTGATGGGAAATATGTATCCGTCTTTTGTTCCACGGACGCCATCATTGCTCCATGGGCCTGGATGTTAGTCACAACGCACGCTTCCGGATATGCAAAAGAAGTTTTCCATCTGGAAACAGCTGGTATAATTCATGAATTATACCGAAGGAACATTGAAAACCACGATTGGAATCAATATCTGAGTAAGTTTATTATGCTAAAAGGTTGTGGAGATATTCATGTGCCTAATTCCGTTTATCTATTGACTACCAATAAATTACAAGGAACAGTAAAAAAAATTATGTATGGTGAAGCCTGTAGTTTTGTACCTGTTTGGAAAGGGTGAATTTTAAAACTTTAATCACTAAAACCATACTTCAGAAATGATCCGATTGCTCTATTTTATTCTTTCGATTGGAATCCTTAGCTCATGCAATGATAGTGTCTCCACAGATAATACTTACGAGTTAAATGGCAGAGTTACCTCTGATTTTGATGGTTCAAGCATATCAGGAGCAAAAATTTTACTAGATGGGTCTGTTGTTGATTCCACAGATGAAAACGGAAGATTTGAGGTTCCGAAAGTTGACCGAGGCGATTACATGTTCAAAGTTAATGCTGTAGAAAATCATCGATCAATAGAAATCAATCGATTATCATTTTATAGTGCTGGTATAACCCTTAATGTCAGGCTTCCCTTTAAATTTAATCTGATTAATTCCATCAATTCGTCTGAGTTTGTTGATGATGGTAATAATTTGATTGATTCGTTCAGCGTAGAAAGCGCTCCAACAATTCTGAATGATGAATCCAGAATATCGGTGCAGTTTGATGAGTATATTTTTTCAACTGATACCGTTGAATTTGCTTACTTCCATGCAATGAGGCCTGGAGAATTAGTTGGAGAATCATTATTCGATCATGGTATCAATTTGAATTTTCTAAATACAGATTTAGAGGCAACGGTTTTCATTCAAAATTTTAATGATGAGAATATTAGAACCATTAGATATTTCCCGGCTGCTTTAGGAGCAGACAGTACCAAGGAATTGGAAGTAAGTATTACCTCAAATCCAGATTTTTCTGTGGAAGAATTAAATATAATGTATCTAACTAGTTATTAACCCCATTTCAAACAAAATGAATGTACTAGTCACCGGTTCATCTCGCGGTATTGGTAAAGCTATCGCTGATTTATTTCTAAACATGGATCATTCGGTTATAGGCACCTCAACCAAATTGATTGACCATGCAAAAAATAGTTACAAGCACATAGTTTGTGATCTTTCTAATGAAGAAGAACTACAAAAACTCAAAGAAGTTTTCATTGGGGATGAAGTTCCAGAGGTGTTAATTAACAACGCGGGAATGTTCAGAGATGCTGATTTTGGCATCTCCGATGAAGAGTTTCTTAAAACCTGGGACATCACACAACAGGTTAATCTCAGATCTGCGGCATTGTTATGTAAATGGGCCATCAATGCTTGGACGGAAAGAGGCATTGAAGGGAAGATCATCAATGTTGCTAGCCGGGCAGGAATGCGAGGAGATACTCAGGAATACGCAGCTTATGCTGCCAGTAAGGCCGGAATGATTGGATTAACCAAAAGCATAGCGCGCAGTTTTGGTAAAATAGACATCACCGCTTATACCATTGCTCCGGGATTTGTCGAAACAGATATGGCAATAGGCTCCATCGAAGTGTACGGGAAGGAATACCTCACTCAAGGGCTTGCAATGAACGACATCGCTCCACCTGAAGAAATAGCGAACTTAGCATTGTTCCTCGCAGAAGGAAAGCTAACCCATGCTACTGGCCAGACTTTTCATGTGAATTCAGGTAGTTTTATGATCTAGGAAATTTAAAATTGAATTACTCATTGAAATTTTAGTACATCTTCAAAGCAATCCTAGATCTTGAACAGATTCTAAATTCAAGAAATCACAGGATTGGCTGAACGTATGGATTTTGATACATGATATACTGAACTTCTCAACATGTCAGATATATCCAGCCGTAAAAAAGATCATGTTGAACTCACAATAACTGATTCAACTCAATATCAAACTAAAACCGGGTTTGATAGCTATTATTTCCAGCATAATGCACTTCCTGAATTAGACTTCGAGGATATTTCGACAGAAACAACACTGTTGGATCGAACTTTTTCATTTCCGCTAATGATTTCTTCAATGACCGGCGGATATGCGGATGCTGGTCCGGTTAATGCAATTATTGCTGAATTTTGTGAGGCCAACAATCTGCCATTTGGTGTCGGATCTCAACGGGCAATGTTAGCAGATCCTTCACAAACAGAAAGTTTCTCAATTGCGCGAAAAAAAGCTCCAACTGCATTTATCGCTGCAAATATTGGCGGAGTGCAACTAGTTAATAATTGGTCGATCGATAAAACCCGAACTATTATAAAAACAATAGAAGCCAATGCGTTAATCGTTCATTTAAATCCTCTCCAGGAATTGATGCAACCAGAAGGAGATCGCCAATTTAAGGGCGTTTTGGAAGGAATTGAACAGATCGTTAAGGAATCGAATGTACCTGTCATAGCAAAAGAAACTGGAGCCGGAATTTCCGGTTACACCGCTAAACGGTTATTAAATGTCGGTGTTCAGGTTTTGGATGTAGCGGGAGCTGGCGGAACGAGTTGGTCGAAAGTGGAGAACCAGCGCCCTAATAATCATATTGGAAATGATGATTTTAACGAGTGGGGAATTCCTACTGCTGAATGCTTGAATCAAATATCTGCGTTACAGTGGGAGCGAAGTTTTGAATTAATTGCTTCTGGCGGAATCCGAAACGCAGCTGATATTGCAAAATCGATGTGTTTAGGTGCAACATTTACGGCAACAGCTCAACCCATAATTAAAGCGATAATAGAAGATGGAATCCAAGGTTTAGAATCGTATTACTCTCATTTATTACAATCATTTAAAACAACATTACTTTTGCTAGGTTGTTCATCCCCGGCTGAGTTAAATCATTCGCATCTGCTACAAAAATAATCATTCAAAACGCACGTAATTTCCGTATCTTTTCGAGCTTTCATCACAGGGAATTTTTTGGAACAACTAGACCTTCGTAAAGACTTATTATCAACCATTGAATCGGCTCTGAATGAACTGGATTTGGCTTTAGAGCCTGCTTCATTATATGTGCCCTACCAATATGCCATGTCGGTGGGTGGTAAGCGAATCCGCCCACTTATGACCTTACTCGCTTGCGGAATGAGCAGCGGCAAGATCGAGGACGCGTTACCGGGAGCTCTAGCTGTAGAAGTGCTTCATAATTTTACCCTTGTTCATGATGACATCATGGATTCTGCAGATACCCGACGTGGAAAGCCCTCTGTATTTAAAAAATGGGATGAAAATACTGCCATTTTAAGTGGTGATCTGATGTTCGCTGATGCGTATCGGTTTTTAGATTACTATGGAGAGAACGATAAATATTCAAAAGGAGATTATTTCCAGATGAATAAAACGTTCAATGATGCCATTATTACTGTGTGTGAAGGTCAGGCTTTTGATATGGATTTTGTGAACAGATCTGACGTTCTTTTGAATGAATATTTACGCATGATTTCCGGCAAAACAAGTGCATTAATTGCTGCATCGCTAAAAATGGGTGGTATTGCTGCGAAAGCATCCACAGACAAGCTCGACATTTTATTTAAGCTTGGAATGGAAATGGGTATCGCTTTTCAAATTCAAGACGATTTGTTGGATGCCACTGCCGATCCTGAAAAGTTTGGTAAGCGCCCAGGTGGAGATATTATTGAAGGCAAGAAAACATATTTGACCATTCTTGCGTTAGAGCGGGCAGACCAAACACAAAAAGAAAAATTATCCATGATTCTGGAAGGATCAAATTCAACTCAAGAAGAAGTAGATCAAGTGTTAATGATAATGAATGAGTTATCCGTGATTTCTGATGTCGAGGACATTGTCCATAGTCATTATCAAACTTGCTATTCTTATCTGGAAAAATTTGATGAAAGCCCATACAGGCAAGAACTTCAAAATCTGCTTATCTTCCTTCAAAATCGTGATCACTAAAGAGACATTTTCACCTACTATGCGTCCAATTTTTATAACGCTTTTTTCTATTCTGATTTTAACCGGTGCTTGCCGAAATAAAGACCTGATTCGTCCTGGCGATCCTTTAAACGTTGCTTACGACAAATCCTTAGCATTATATGAGGAAGGTAAATTCGATGATGCCGCTTATGGTTTCGATCTGGTAACGCGAATGGGGCGTGGCACTAATTTTTCAAAAGACGCACAATTTTACCTCGCAGAAAGCTACTATTCGGATAAACAATACATTTTAGCAGCATCTGAATATGAGCGTTTTGTCACTTATTACCCACGTGATGAACGCCGACAAGAAGTTGAATATAAACTTGCAATGTGCTTTTATAAGCAAAGTCCGCGTTACCGTTTAGATCAAACACCAACAGAGCGGGCTATCCAGCTTTTCCAATTATTCAATACTAAATATCCTGACAGCGAGTATGTAGTTGAGTCGGCCGCAAGAATTGACGAATTACGCAACAAATTAGCCCGAAAATCATTTGAGGCCGGTGAATTTTATCTAAGAACAGATAGATATCTGGCAGCATCAATTTACTTCGATCAGGTGGTAGATCAGTATCCTGAATCAAAATGGTCGGAAGAAGCACTGTTAAAACAAATTGAGACTTACATTATATACGCGGATAATAGTATCGAAGAAAAGCAGGCCGAGCGTTA
Source organism: Balneolaceae bacterium (assembly GCA_965249965.1). Classification (GTDB taxonomy): domain Bacteria; phylum Bacteroidota; class Rhodothermia; order Balneolales; family Balneolaceae; genus HXMU1420-13. Next base: position 2,615,050 of record OZ252262.1, on the reverse strand, counting down.
TACCTTAGCGATCGATAATTATGAGAAATTTATTCAGCTTTTCCCACAAAGTTCTAAGCGAGGTGATGCAGAATCAATGTACTCGGATGCCCTAGGCAAACTTTCTGATTTAGGGGCGCCAACAACCGGAGATACTTTAGGCAGCAATTAATGAAAAAACGGATTGGATTGTATGGAGGTACATTCGATCCGGTACATGTCGGGCATTATAGCCTCGCCAACTCCTTCTTAAACTCTGGTTTTATTGATTCATTGTGGATTTTACTTACCCCGGATCCACCTCATAAGCCAAACATGGAGTTCAGATCATTTGAGCATAGATTTGACATGCTAGAGTTAGCTTTTCAGGATTTGGATAAAATTCAAATATCCACGTTAGAAAAAGAGCTTCCCAAACCTTCTTATACCTATAGAACTATCCGGCATATTAAAATGAAACATCCTGATGTACAATTTTTTTACTGCATGGGAGAGGATAGTCTGGTGAATTTTCATACCTGGAAAAATCCGGATGTAATTTTGGAAGAAGTGTCACTTTTAATAGCTGAAAGGCCAAAATTTGATCATTCCAAATTGTCAAAGAAGCTTCTCGATAAGTGCCAGTTTATATCACATTCACCAATTGATGTATCTTCTACTCAAATCAGGGATAGAGTATCGGGAAACAAATCTTTGCAACCGTTGGTAGATCAGCGAGTGGAAAGTTATATTCGCACGCATCATTTATATCAGTAACAAAACTATGTCAATTTCACGTAAATCCTTTTTATCGACTTCCTTATTAGGATTTACAGGCCTCAGTCTAAATGCTTGTTTTGGTAAAGACAAAACCAACTATCCATCACAATTGATTAAAGCTAAACGGTTACCATCTAATGCCCGATTAGGCTTAATAGCTCCTGCGAGTCCAATATATGGTCAGGCTGATTACGACCGTATGATTGCCTCATTAACTGATTTAGGCTATGAATTGGTGTTAGGGGAAAATCATCGAAAAAGAAACGGATATTTAGCAGGAACGGATGATGAACGAGTTTCAGATTTACATGCAATGTTTCTGGACAATTCAATTGATGGTATAGTTTGTACTAGAGGGGGTTACGGAAGTAACCGAATTTTGGAATTAATTGAATTTGACATTATTAAAAACAACCCAAAGCCATTTATCGGATTTAGTGATATCACTAGTTTGCACTTGGCGATATTTAAACAGACTGGATTGGTCACTTTTCATGGACCTGTAGGTAAATCAGATTGGAATGATTTTACCATTCAATCTTGGACTAACATATTGCACAATGCTGAAACGCCCATTTATAACGTACCAGAAGATCAAGATGATGCATTTATCATTAATGAAGGCAAAACTGAAGGGACTTTATTAGGTGGTAATTTAACCGTTTTAACTTCTTTGATTGGTTCCAATTATTTGCCGGATTTTAATAACGCTATTTTATTTCTAGAGGATATCGGGGAGGATGTTTATCGGGTAGACAGAATGATGTCTCAACTTAAATTAAGTGGCATCCTGAATTCACTTAATGGGTTTTTATTCGGTAAATGTACAGACTGTAGTGCAAATGCTAATAGTTTATCGTTGAAAACAGTACTTACAGAGTATATAAAACCACTTGATATCCCAGCTTTTTATGGAGCAATGATTAGCCATGAGGAACAAAACCTGACGATTCCCGTAGGGGTGCAGGCATCTATAAATGCAACAAAACGAACCATTGAAATTTTAGAGCCTGGAGTACTTTAGGCGTACAACTTACACGACTATTCATTGATTAGAATTGAATTAAATAATTGGGTACAAAGGCTTGTTTTATGTCTGCTAGTTGGAAGTTTTTCAAGCGTAGCAGCTCAGGAAAGTGGAGTCCGTGGGACAATAACAGATGCTTCTACCGGTGAAACTATCCCGTTAGTTAATATTCTTAAAATTGGTACAACTATTGGTACTAATTCTAATGAGATCGGAGAATATGAATTAGCTCTACCTTCAGGATTACATGAACTGAGGTATTCATCTCTTGTATATGTCGACACGTTAGTTACAGTAAAAATTGAAGAAGGTGATTTTCTTCAACTGGATTTAACCTTGCGAGAAGATCGATTAATTCTTGATGAAATTGTAATTAGTGCAGATCGTTCAACCAGAATGGTTCAGCAACTGGCTGTTTTTAGGGATAATCAAAACAAAGGTCTTCGATCTTACTCAGCAGATCTTTACAAATTGGCCATTCTTGGCAAAGAAAATACAGATTCAGATACTGTTTTTACACCATTAGCGTACTCCGAACGCGTTTCTGAGGTGAAACATATCATCACACCAGAACGATTTTCAGAATCTGTGACGGCTAATCGTTCAAGCAAAAACTTTTTTAGTGAGTATGATTTCTTTTCAACGGGTGGCCCTCCACTAAATCTAAATCAAGAATTGGTCCCTCTGAGCATTTTATCTGAGGATATTACAGTTATAGGTCCAATTTCTAAACGTGCAGGCCGATTCTATATAATTGATGACATCGAAGCTGGAGATGACTGGCCGTTAGGAACCAGAGAAATCACCTTTTCTCCCATCCAAAATAATCGGCCACTTTTTGAAGGATCTGTTTGGTTTAATGAGAATACATCAACCATTCTTGGCATAGATGTTACCTTAAACGACTACGCCTCCACAAATAATGGCCTTTTTAGTATTTCAAATCTTCGTTATCAGCAATCCTACATTAATATTGATGGGTACTGGTTACCTGATAATACAAAGCTTTCGGCTCAGTTAGATTTCCTTACAGCAACTAAACCGATCACTTATTTAGATGAATGGTCTTGGAGTAATCATCAGATTAATCCTACAAATTTAAATGCTGATGATTTATCACTTAATACCCTGGTAATTGAAGCAGGATCTAATCGAAAGAGGACACAATTCTGGGATAGTGTTTCAACCAATTCTGCTAATGATAATCTATCTTTTCTCACACAGGCTAAATCCTACAACGAGAAAAACCGCACACTACGATTAGGCATGAGTGTGATGAGTAATTTCTTTCGATTACCCTACCAGCTAGAACGATTTTATCTTACCAATATCAGCGATATTTACCACTACAATAGGGTAGAAGGACATTCTCTGGGACTTGGTATCCGAACACCCGTACATCCAAATTTTGAGTATCGCGCCATTACTAAATATGGTTTTTCGAGCAAGGAATGGACGTATTCTTTTAGCGGATATCATTTTATCCCGGGTACGGCATTTGCTCCCGAATTAGTTGTTTACAAAGATGTGGTTCAGCAGTATCAGGATTATGAATACAATCGAACACCCCTAGATTTTTTTGAATTCCGGCATAGTATGGCTGCCCTTATAGATGGAAGCCCTGTGAATAATTATTTTCTAAGAAAAGGAATTCAAGCAGGTCTTCGTTACCGTTTTGACATCGAGTCTTTTATTCGCGTGCTATATCTGGAAGAATCTCATGATCGATTATTTTCAAATACAGATTTCACCTTATTTGGAGATGGTCCGGAACTTCGACTTTTCCCAAATTCGAATTTAACTCAACCTACGGATGTTGGTCGAATGACCGGACTTTCGCTTCATTTGCATCATGATACCCGTAAATATTTACGAACACAGTTCTTGCGTGATTATAATATTCGCGATTTTGGATGGCTTTTTGATGCAAAATTAGAAAAAGGAATCGCGGTTTGGGGCAGTGATTTTGACTACAATCGCTACAGAATAGGGTTAAAGTTTAATGTTCCCGTATTCAGTTCTCACTTTATCCAAACAGATCTTATCGTTGGTGCATCTGATGCTGAAACACCTTCACAACGCCTGTTTAACCTCAATGGCTTTGTAATGGACGACTATGTACGCGAACGTCCTTTTAATACGGTTTCATTCAAGGAACCCATTGGAAGCAGAGTTTCTATATTGAAAGTGAAATATAAATTTGGTAGCTCAATCACCAGAAAAGCTCCTTTCGATTTAGTACAAAAAAGTGGCATTCATCTGGCAACATTTTTCACAATAGGAACCGTCGATCAAAACTCAAGTCTGCAACCACTACTACCTTATTCAGGATCAGAAACTCAAGCCGAAATTGGCATTGCAGCATTTAAAATATTCGGATTTATTTACGCCGAATTTAGCCGCCGAATCGTTGGTGACTACGGCAATTCAGTGGGATTTCAGATATTGTTTTAGTCAGTATAAGGAGCGCCACTTCTGAATTGATGAATAATTTCATCATTTTCAGTGATATATGCGCCCATTAAATTTGCTGTTAAACAAGAATGGATTGGGTAAACCTGAAGAATATCCCCAACTTTTATCTTACGAAAAAAATCAGTTGAGCAAGCAACAATTCCATGTTCCTGTGATATTGATCTCACAAAATTGGATTCACTCAATTGGTCATTGGAATCTCGAACCTGTCCGAAATTTCTAGAACCATCTCTGTTCAGTACATATTCTTTTGAGAAATGAACCGCTCCACTATGAATGAGTATTTCTGATCTATCTTCAAATTTTGCTACAACAGGGCATTCCATTATTACCCCAATATCTTCTACCGTACATGACCCAATTTTATGTTGCATCCAATCAAAGAACACAAAGTTACCCGGGCTAATCTGGTCGACCGATCCAAAATGATCAAGAACTGAACAGGAGGGAGTGTCGCCAAAACAAATGGTACCACCAAAATACGTTTTTAATTTATCCAAATGATATATTATTGAACTACTTAGCTCTTTAACCTCCAATCTATTTTCGCATTTATAGGTTTGTCCGGCATGGGAATAAAAGCCAATGAATCGTAAGTTTTTTATTTCTGATAATTTTGAAATCAACAATTCGATTCTTGAAAAATCTGAGATTCCAATTCCACTTCTCCCATAATTTGGGTCAATTTCTATGAAACAATTGATGGATGTAGAAAGCTTTCCATGCAATAGCTGAAGCATTTCTGGATCAGTAATCAGCAGGTTTAATTGGATTTTTTTCGCTAATCGATTGATTCTATCTATTTCTAAAAAATTTACAGGGAATGCGACGGTTATATCATCCCAGCCATCCCTTTCAAAAAACTCCGCCATTTTTAAGGAAGAAACAGTTATTCCGGTTACCCCAAAATCCCTAAACCAGCTACCAATTAAATGCGACTGATGGGTTTTAAAATGAGGCCGAAATTCAACTTTTGCAATCTTAGCTTTTTGGGCCATTCGTTCAATATTTCGTAGAACAGTATCTTTTTCTAGTCGTAGGCGCGGGTAGCTTTGTATCATGCTATCAGGATAAATATTTACTTCAAATGGTGCGTTCAATCGAACTTTAGCTTATCATATGCTTTATGTCAACAAAAAAACACATTGTTGGTAGAGTTGAGCGTGTTGATTTGCCTTTGTGGAATTTTGAAAATATAGAGGCAAAGATTGATACAGGTGCCTATTCATCCAGCGTACATTGTCATCATATCGAAGAAATTCAAAAAGATGGAATTTCACATGTAAAGTTCAATCTTTTAGACCCAGAACATCCACATTATAACGGACAACTTCTGATACTTCCAATTGTTGATAAAAGAGATGTAAAAAGCTCAAATGGTCAGTCTTCTTTACGTTATTTTATCCAGACTAAGATTAGAATTTTTGAATCGGATTATGAAATAGAACTATCGCTCACCGACCGATCAGAAATGCGGTTTCCTATCTTAATCGGTCGCAATTTTCTTAAAAATAATTTTATAGTAGACGTCGCAAAAAAGAATGTATCCTTAAAAAAAAGAGGTAAATAGATTGCAATTAACCATCGGAATTCTTTCAAGAAATCCAGCTTTATATTCGACACGCAGACTAAAAGAAGCCATTGAAAAGGCTGGACATATCCCAAAAATTATTGATCATCTTAAATGTGATATTGTAATTGAGCAGGATGGACCAACCATTTATTATAACAAAGAAAAGTTAGATTATGTTGACGCAGTTATTCCCCGAATAGGTGCATCTGTTACCTTTTACGGAGCTGCAGTTGTTCGCCAATTCGAAATGATGAACAAATTCACAGCCGTTCATTCACAGGCATTGGTCAGATCCAGAGATAAATTACGAAGTCTTCAAATACTGGCAAGTTCAGGGATTGGCTTACCTACAACTGTGTTTACAAATTATTCAAAAGAGGTAAACAAGCTAATAGATACCGTAGGCGGGGCTCCCTTAATCGTAAAATTATTAGAGGGAACACAAGGGTATGGAGTTGTTCTAGCTCCTACTAAAAAAGCTGCTCAATCAATTATTGAAGCTTTTCATAGTATGAAAGCCCGCGTTATTGTTCAGGAGTACATCGCAGAATCCAAAGGAGCTGATGTTAGAGCATTTGTTGTAGACGGAAGGGTAGTTGGCGCAATGAAAAGGCAAGGAAAGGAAGGGGAGTTCCGATCAAATTTACATCAGGGTGGAAGCGGCACATTGATAAAACTATCAAAAAAAGAAAGTGAAGCAGCGAGAACAGCAGCCCGGGCAATGGGACTACCTATTGCTGGAGTTGATTTGTTGCAATCAGAAAGAGGCCCTTTAGTTTTGGAAGTAAATTCATCCCCAGGATTACAAGGCATTGAAAATACGACTGGTAAAGATATAGCCGGCTCAATAATAAGGTACGTTGTAAAGGAAACTGAGAGCCGAATAAACAACCCTGCTAAGCGAAGAAAGATTAAGAGCAATGCCTAAAATCCTTACAATTAATGACGTTGAAATTGGTCTTGGAGAACACAAAAAGGTAAATATTAACATTGCTCGACTTCCAACGTACACGAATATCGATTTAGCAGTTCATGTGTATCGAGGGAAAAAAGACGGTCCGGTATTATTGTTAACCGGTGGATTACATGGCGATGAAATTAACGGTATCGAGATTATCCGTGAGCTAATTCAAACTAAATCTGTAATTCCAGATTGTGGAACAGTAGTGGCAATACCTATTGTTAATGTTTATGGATTTATTTTAAATGAGCGAGGAGTTCCCGATGGAAAAGATATTAATCGAAGCTTCCCAGGGGCAAAAGCCGGATCGTTAGCGAGACAATTAGCCTATACTTTGATGCATTATATCATCCCATATGTAGATTATGGAATTGATTTTCATACGGGTGGAGCGAGCAGAGCCAATTATCCTCAAATCCGTTGTTCTTTTAACTTGTCTGATGCAAAAGAACTAGCCAATAAATTTGCTGCGCCTGTTGTATTACATTCTACACTGATAAAGAATTCGTTTAGAATGGCAGCACATCAAAAGGGTACTCCAATTATTGTTTACGAAGGTGGAGAATCACTTCGATTTAGTACCGATGCAATTAGAGAAGGAGTTGACGGTACCTTGCGTGTGATGCATCACCTTGGAATGATTGATAGTTCTAAACCTGCAGAGCAATCAAAAATGTACCGAAAATCAGTATGGATTAGAGCGAATAAATCCGGCCTTTTCAATCCTGATCGCCCTTTAGGTACTGTAGTTTCAAAAAAAGAAACACTTGGCTATGTAAATGATCCTTTTGGTGGTAGAAAATCAAATGTTGTATCTTCTCATGATGGAATTATTATCGGACAAAACAACAATCCCATTGTTCATAAAGGGGATGCTTTAATTCACTTAGCTTTTAATTAATTAATAGTTTGGAATACGATTTACTATTTACTTTTATAAAAAAAGAAGACTGGAAACTAGTTACACAGTCAGGTTATTTTAAACCTACGGATCTTGATAATAACGGTTATATCACATGTATAGAGGGGAAGTTTGCAGAGACTTTTGCAAATCTAAGGTTTAATGAATTTCAGGAATTATTATTAATAGTAATTGATCCGCTTCGCATTCATCAACCCATAAAAAAAGCAGTAGATCAGGAACTAGAACTATTAAATATTCAAGGAGAGTTCTCAATCGATGCCATTATTGACCGAATTCCGATACAACAACAAAAAGATGGTACTTTTAAGGTAAGAGTTAAGCATTTCGATTAATTATTGGTCGGGTAAATGCGATACTGCTTCATAATTAATCAAAACTCCAATCTCGCAAGAAGTAATCGCCGTTTATCCAACTTAAAAACTCAGATCAAGCTAAACTTCCCGAACGCTGTTATTTGCATCACGTTAACAAAAGAAGAAGCAAAGAGTGAGATCCAACTCCATTTAGCTGATACAGATGTTTTTGTAGCATGTGGAGGAGATGGAACCATTCAATTTATAGCATCTCAGCTCATTGGTACACATAAATTACTTGGCATTCTACCTATTGGTAGTGGAAATGACTTTGCAAAACTACTTAGCTCAAAATCTAGCGATCTGAATCCCTTTTTTGATATACTAAAATATGGACATGCCAAACCCGTAGATCTACTAAGAATAAATAAGGTACACTATTGCATTAATACATTTGGAATTGGGTTTGATGGATTAGCGAATGAAAAGGCTTTAAAAGTAAAATACTTTCCATCTGCATTGAAATATATGTCCGCAGCGTTTGCTTCATTATTTGCTTTGGAGAAATTTACAACCAGTATTAAATATGAGAGTAGAAAACCTATTATTACAACTACATTTATGATGGTGATTACGAATGGTAAATGGGAGGGTGGGCGCTTCTTTATTTCTCCTGAATCTATTCCAACTGATGGAGTTGCTGAATTTGGTATTAGCACTGCACTTAGTAAATTTCAACTTCTCAAACAGTTAATTAAATTGTCTTTAGGGAGACAATTATCCACAAAAGAAATACAAAGAGAGAGCTTTACAAATATGGAAATTGAGCTAGAATCAGACCAAGTTGCCCATATTGATGGTGAAGTAATATTACTAGATAAGCTTAATGAAATTAGCGTACTACCGGGTGTGGTTCGAGTATTATTTTAAATAGTTTACAATTTATTCACATTTAAGTCGCAACAAATTTAAGCTGTGTTCGCATACATGGCCGTCATCAAAAACAGTATGGAGATACAATGAGAGAACCAGTTAAAAGAATGAAACGGCTTAAAGATCATAGAAAAAATTATGGACTTCATTTTCAATTAGGATTGATTGGAAGTCTTAGCATTTTCTTAGTAGCGTTTAATATGACTATCAAATCCGAACCTCCCGTTGCCATGTATTTGGAACTTCCAGAAGAATTTGTGATGGAAGAAGTTGTACAAACGAAACAAATTACAACACCACCGGCACCACCGCGGCCACCAGTACCGGTTGAAGTACCAAATGATGAAATCCTTCAGGATGATATTGTTAATCTGGATTTAGAATTCAATTTAGATGGGCCTATTAATTTACCACCTCCGCCACCACCAGCCAACAATGAAGCCGACGATGAAATATTTATTGTTGTGGAACAGCCTCCGGTGCTAAAAGGGGGTATAGCAAGTGTACAAAAAAGAATTAAATACCCGGAATTGGCTCGTAATGCTGGCATAGAAGGGCGAGTAGTTATTCAGTTTGTAGTTACTAGTACAGGTGAAATTGCCAACCCTCGTGTAGTTCGCGGAATTGGAGGAGGTTGTGATGAGGCAGCTTTAGAAGCGCTAAAATACGCTGAATTTGAGCCTGGATATCAAAGAGGGCGCCCTGTAAATGTTAGTTATAGCTTGCCAATAACCTTTTCGTTGAGTACAAGTTAAGAAACCACTTAGGCCCATATTCAGATGGGCTTTTTTATTGAAAGCGATTTCATAAAATCTTCATTTATGCCCCCTATTATTAAATAACAATTTGATAGGAGGTATGATATGAAAGTTCCAGTTAAGATCATTAATCGTGATAATGCACTTAGTCGTAATTATTTCTTGATAATTGAACTTGGTTTAATTCTTACTCTTAGCTTGTTTATTGTAATTTTTAGAATTGACTTCTATCCACAGCAAGCAGAGGAAGATTTATACGTAGAAGTTCAGGAAGAAGTGTTTGTTGAAGAAATTGTACAAACAAAACAAGTTGATACTCCACCACCACCACCAAGACCACCGGTTCCAATTGAAGTTCCAAATGATGAAATTCTAGTCGATGATTTCATTGAATTCGATGCAGAACTAGACCTTGATGGACCTATAGATCTACCGCCGCCACCTCCGAAGCCCGCGAATGATGACGAGTTTGACGAGGAAATTTTTATAGTTGTGGAACAGCCACCAGTATTGATTGGCGGAATTCAAGGTGTTCAAAAATCAATTGTATATCCAGAATTAGCACTTAAAGTTGGGATAGAAGGCAGGGTAGTAGTTCAGTTTGTTGTAGATAGAGACGGTAAAGTTGTTAGCCCTGTAGTTATGAGAGGAATTGGCGGTGGATGTGATGAAGAAGCAATTAGAGCAGTTAAATTGGCGAAATTTCAGCCAGGTATGCAAAGAGGACGCCCTGTTGCTGTTCGTTATTCGTTACCAATCACATTTAAAATTTACAATAAAGACAGCTGATTAATTAGGCTGATTATTTACGAAATGACAAGCAAGACTCAGTTTTTAACTTTATCAACTGAGTCTTTTAATATGTTGTAGCTTATTGGTTTAACTAAATAATCAACATATTCTATTCTAGATGCACGCTCTCTATTATAAGGATCTGAATTACCAGTTATAAAGATAACTGGAATGTTTATCGCATCATTTTGCAAACTGCTTACTGCATCGATTCCGTCAACATCATCTTCAAGCATGATATCCATTAAAATAAGATCGGGATCCATCTCTTTTGCACAGCGAATAGCTTCACGACCTTCAGTAACTGTAGCAATAACCTGCATTTCCATTTTTTCCATCATTTTGATGAGCAAAAGGGATAATACTTTATCGTCTTCAACAATTAATACTTTCTGCATCTATGTCACTAAAAATTTGATCTTCTGAAGGTAAGATTCAATTGTTCTAATTGCTATGGTTAACTTCAAGATTATACAAAACTAACTAAGCTAATAAATAGAGATAATCATACTTATTTATCTTAATCTCATTTTATAATTGAATCTATTATGCAGCGATATTATCGGACAATTTATATCAACCTTAAATAAATGTCTTATAATATATATTATGTAAAGTTACAGTAATTCATAATCAATCTAATTCTGATAAAACAGATTGGATCTTATTGAAATCAGGTATTACATCATCCTGGTCATGTACTTCTTCATATCGAACTATCCCCTGTTTATCTATAACAAATGCTGATCGTTTTGATACTCCATGCATACCATAGTAATCCTCATAAAAACACCCAAATTTCTTTGACGCCTCTTTGTTGAAGTCACTCAATAATTCAAAATTTAGATTCTGCGAGGCTTTAAAAGCTTTTTGAACAAATAAACTATCAACACTTATTGCGATTACTTCCGCATCAAGAGAATTATAAATTTTCATATTGTCTCTTGTAGTACATAGCTCTTCTGTACAGACACTGGAAAATGCTAATGGATAAAATAAAACTAACAGGTTTTTCTCTCCTTTATAGTTTTCGTTGCTTATAAATTCAAAATTTGCATTTTGCAGATTAAATATCGGTGCTTTTTTATCTTTTAAGCTCATGCAGTTACTGGTTTATTAATTTTTGATAGAGATACTTTACGAAATCCAATTGCTCCTAATAGCATTCCTGCAGACATCAATATCAACGATATATTTTGTACCAGTTCCTTATTTGGAAGTTCGATAAACCAATAGCCTGTAAAAGCAACTAAGAAAACTATGCATGATAGAATTAACACAGATCGATGTTTGTACATCATATGATTGATAGAAATAACAAGAAGCCCTACTAGAATTGCACCTCCTTGATAGGTTATTCTTAGTAAATCTTTTACTACCTCTGCTTCTATAATCATTGGATAAAAGAAAATACCAATTAAAGGTAGCATGGTCATAGGCATGGGAAACCGTGCAAATATAGGCTTCGAGTTTCTTGTTTTAACAAATAGCCCACATAAGACAAGAGTTATAGCAACTAAATCACCCCACTCTCTGGATAAATCAGGATTAATTTGGCTGAAATAAGTGAGAGTTACACCCAGTAAAAAGCTAAATAATGATAATCCAAAAAATAAATTAGCTAAAGATTTTGCCTTATAGGCTAATCCGAGCATAATAATCATCGCTGGTACACCTGCAGCAAAAAAAACTACATAAATCCAATTGATATCTAGCATACCTTACTTTTGTCTGAATGTCATTGTTATAGGTACCCCAGTAAATTTATAGCGCTCTCGCAGTTTATTTTCAAGAAACCTCCGATAATTCGCCGGCATATCCTTCGGATTATTCATAAAGAACTTAAATACAGGCGGATTAGATTTTACCTGTGTCATATAGCTGATTTTAAGTTGTTTACCACGTTTCATAGGTAATGGCCGACTAAACAGTATATCTTCTAAATAATTGTTCAGTTCTGATGTACTTATCAATTTCATTCTTTCTTCAAGAACAGAATCAGCCAATTCTATTACACGATGAATCCTTTTTTTATTTAATGCCGATATTGTAATTATCGGGATATAACTTAATTGAGGTACGGCTTCATAAATATAATCCTCGAATTCTTTAACTGTATTGGTATCCTTTTCATCGATTAAATCCCATTTATTCAAGACGATGATAAGCCCCTTATTAAACCTTTCTGCTTCTCTTAGTACTCGCTTATCCTGATCTTCAAATCCGCGTTCTGCATCTAAAATTAAAATTGCAATGTCGCATTCTCGTATTGCTTTTTCAGTTCTAACTGTGCTATAGAACTCAATGTTTTCTTTAACTTTAACACGTTTTCGTAATCCTGCTGTATCTACTAAAATGTAGTCCTTACCATTAAAGTTTAAACGACTATTTATGGTATCTCTGGTTGTACCGGCTATATCTGTAACTATAGACCTTTCATCATTCAGAAGAGCATTAACAAGACTACTTTTGCCAACATTTGGACGCCCAATAAAGGCTAATTTAGGAGCATCATCTTCATCAGATTCTTCTTCTTCAGGAAGTAATTCAACAATTCTATCTAATAACTCCCCTGTCCCGGATCCACTGATTGCTGAGACTGGAAAAATTTCATCAAAACCAAGTTCATAAAACTCTGTAGAGTTTAACCTACGAACTTCATTATCCGCTTTATTTGCAATAATAATAACTGGCTTATCCTGCTGTCTAAGTAATTTAGCAACCGACTTATCAAGAGTATTAATACCCATTTCGGTATCTACGGCGAATAGAACCACATCTGATTCCTCTAGTGCTATATGGACTTGTTCTCGAATCCCAACCACCATAACATCCATATCATCTGGTAGATAACCACCTGTATCTATTACATTGAAGTCCCTCCCATTCCAATATGATTCGCCATAGTGCCGATCTCTGGTTACGCCGTATTCGTCGTGTACAATTGCTCTTCTTTCGCCAATAAGTCTATTAAAAATGGTGGATTTGCCGACATTTGGGCGGCCTACAATGGATACTACAGGAAGCATTTAATAATTTGAATTAGTAGTTTGATTAATAATAAGCATTTTTAATACCATCAACTGTAGTATGCTGCAAACCTTCTACGATTTATTTGGTTTTTTTGGAGCATTAGGACTTTCCTTAGCTCTTTTTCTGTTTTTTATTCTTTGGATAGCCGGAATAGCTGGAATTACGCTACCTGTTGATGGAGGAAAACCAAAATTTAATAAATGGGAAGTAGCTGTTGCTATATTTATTCCTATTTACCCGATATACTGGTTAATTCGTGATGTGATTGAGCAGCATATGTTTATGAGAAAGAACTAAATAGCTATTCAATAAACTTCTTTTGTTCTTCAAGCATAGCTTGTTCTTGTTCATACGAGAGCATCCATGGCTCGAGAATCTCTTCATTTAATTTTTCTAAGAACCTACTGGGTTTGGTGAAATAATCACCTTGTGAAGAATGTGCAACCGTTGGATACGAAAAATATAACATATCCTTTGCTCGTGTTGTGGCTACATATAGCAGTCGCAACTCTTCGTCTAATTGTTCTTCATCCTCGATGGAAAACGCAGAGGGTATTACTCCATCTAAGCACTGAATGACAAATACATGTTGCCACTCCAATCCCTTAGAAGAATGAATGGTACTTAAAACTAGCGGTGGCTCATCATGTTGCTGCTGCTCAGTATCAATTGCTGTTGCACTAATTGGGTCTAAAGCCATGTCGCGGAGTAAGTCAGACAGCGAGGAATATCCGGATGCAATTCCAACGAAGATTTCAAGATCTTTCAAGCGTTTTGGGTAGTCATCGTATCTTTTTTCGCAGAAAATCCGATAATATTCAACAATAGATTCTACAATCTCACCGATACTTAAATCTCTGTCTTTTAATTTGATAAGTAAATCACTCAACGCTTTAATCTGGCAGTAATAACTCTTACTCACAACTTCTTTCGCCTCTAAGGAATATGGATTTTTTGCTACACGTATCCATTCAAAAAGGTCTTGCGCTGTCTTTGGGCCAATTCCATCAATAAGCATTAACATTCTGTTCCATGCCAAAGTATCCTGCGGATTTATTAACACCCGAATATGAGCCAACACATCTTTAATGTGCGCAGCCTCTGTGAATTTAAGGCCGCCAAATTTCACAAATGGAATGTTCTTTTTGTTCAATTCTATTTCAAGATCAAAGGAATCGCGACCATTTCTGAATAACACAGCGATCTCGTTTAAGAGTATACCCTGTTCTCGAAGCTGAAGCACTGCCTGGCATATGAATTCACTTTGTTCATTCTCACTAACAGCTTTAACAAAGGCAGGCAGCTCTCCTTCTTCAATGTTCGAATAAAGGGTTTTGTCGAATTTAAAAATAGCTTGTTTTAGCAATTCATTAGCAGCATGCAATATCAATGGTTGTGATCTGTAATTTTCTTCAAGTTTTATCACTTTCGTTGATTCAACTAAATCGGGAAACTGCATAATGTTTCTATGATCTGCTCCTCTAAATGAATAAATACTTTGCGCATCATCCCCCACTACCATAATGTTTCCGTGTATAGAGCCCAAAAGCAGTGTAAGCTCAGCCTGCAATGGATTGGTATCCTGAAATTCATCAACCATTATATAATGATGGCCACTTGAAACCACCCGACGAACCTCATCATGTGATTTTAACAATTCTACAGTTTTGACGAGCAGATCATCAAAATCCATAACTGCATGCTGCGTTTTGTATGCTTCATATTCTAAATAAACAGCTTCAATGTGCTCAATTTGTTCATAAAATTGCGGATATAGGTCACCTACCGCTACTCTAAGATCAAGATTTCGGTTTTTTACTGCACTTATTATAGTTAGCAGAGTATTCTTATTTGGAAATCTTTTACTCTTTTTAATTAGCCCTAATTTTGTTCGAACATGCTGAATAACATCAAGTGCATCGCTTGTATCAATAATAGTAAAGTCATTAGGATACCCAATTTTGGTGGCGTATTGATGTAGGATTTGACTGCAGTAGAAATGAAAGGTTCCTCCTTTTATGCGCTTACACCGCTCGTCCAATATTGAACTGGCTCTTTGAATCATTTCATTGGCCGAACGCCTGGTAAAGGTGAGGAGTAAAATATTGGAAGGGTTTATCCCGGATTCTACCAATCGAGCTACACGATAAACGAGGGTTCTCGTTTTTCCGGTACCTGCACCCGCAATAACTAATGCTGCCCCTTGATTAAACATTACAGCGTCTAATTGCTGCTCATTTAATAACTCGGCATATTTTATCTGATAGTCGACAGGTTTTGGAGCTGTTTCACTTTTTTTTAGTACGAACTTTTTCATCCCAAAAAGTATCAATTTCTACACAATATGTAAAAATTATGTGCAACGGCTTTTCTATGTGATTTTATTATCAATAATATGGCTTTCCATTCATTGTAGAGGCTTCTATATTTGGTCTTTTTACAAGTGTCTATCAATAAAAAATGAATGATTAACGAACCCTCGTTAGCTCCAAAAGATTTTGGTTGGATTGAAGTAGTATGCGGTGGCATGTTCAGTGGGAAAACTGAAGAGCTTATCCGCCGTGCTAAGCGTGCACATATTGCAGGACAGAATGTGATAGTTGTTAAGCCCGCCATCGATAAAAGATACAGCGACACAGAAGTAGTCTCGCACAACGAAACCGCCCTACCAAGCATTTTGGTAGACACAGCAGATCAAATAGTTTTATTAACGGGTAATTCAGATGTAGTTTGTATTGATGAAGCTCAGTTTTTTGATGCTCGCATAGTTGATGTAGCAAATTCATTAGCTAACGATGGTAAACGTGTAATTGTAGCTGGCTTGGATATGGATTTCGAGGGTAAGCCCTTCGGACCAATGCCATACTTATTAGCAATTGCTGAATTCGTTACAAAATTACATGCAGTTTGTAGCGAAAGTGGTGCGATGGCAAACTTCTCACAACGCGTAATAGAAAATGAGAATACGGTATTGGTTGGCGAATATGACGCATATGAACCAAGAGCGAGGCACTGTTTTCGCCCATCTATAGACAAACGCAGAGGAAAGCCAATACGGCCATTTATTATACCGAAGACTGAAGAATCAGAGATGAAAAAAGAACCTGAAAATCAACACCAGAATTAATGGAAAATATCCTTCGAGGAATTTTAGGAATGGTCGCTATTATTGGCGTTTCCTATGTGCTAAGTAAAGACAAAAAAAACATTAACTGGAAATTGGTAATTACAGGGTTATCCATCCAGTTTATTCTGGCAATTTTTATTCTAAAAGCTGATGTTTTAACTGATTTTTGGTCGCCACTAGGTTGGCCTATGCGATTTTTTGAAGTGGTAGCCAGCTTCTTTGTGATTGTCTTAACATACACTACAGAAGGTGCAAGTTTTCTATTCAGTTTTCTTGGTAGAGGCCCAGAATATGAAGACAGTTTTGGGGTGATATTTGCCTTTCAAATATTGCCAACAATTATTTTCTTTGCCTCCCTTACCTCTATTCTTTATCACTATGGGGTTTTACAAGCGATTGTGCGTGGGTTATCCAAAGGGATGCAAAAATTATTGGGGACTTCAGGCGCTGAAACCCTTTCCGTTATTTCAAATATTTTTGTTGGTCAAACAGAAGCACCACTCGTAATAAAACCTTTCATAGATAAAATGACCAAGTCAGAATTGCTGGCTGTAATGACTGGTGGAATGGCAACTATCGCAGGTGGTGTAATGGCTGCATATGTTGCTATGCTTGGCTCTTCTTTTGCAGCTGCAAACGGGCTAGAAATTGCAGAAGCTCAACAACTTTTCGCTGAACGACTACTTGGTGCCAGTTTAATGGCGGCTCCGGCTGCTTTAGTAATTGCAAAAATATTACAGCCAGAAACGGAAGAATCTGCAACCGCCGGCGATATAAAGATGGTAGTTGAAAAAACTGATGCGAATGGAATTGATGCAGCAGCAAGTGGAGCTGGAACCGGGCTGCATTTAGCGCTTAATGTGGGAGCTATGCTTTTGGCATTTGTCGCGCTCTTGGCAATGTTTAACGGGTTTACAGGATGGATAAGCGATTTAACCGGGCTGACAGGTTTAATCGGTTCTCAGCTTACTATCGAGATGCTATTGGGTTGGGTGATTGCTCCCATTGCGTGGATTGTTGGAGTTCCCTGGGAAGATGCAACTGTGATGGGGTCTTTACTGGGTACCAAAATAGTATTGAACGAATTTGTTGCTTATTTAAAGCTCGCAGAAGAAGTAGCTGCTGTTTCAATCGGGCCTAAAACGATAGCAATGGCTACTTTTGCATTATGTGGTTTTGCGAACTTTTCATCAATTGCAATTCAGATTGGTGGTATTGGTGGGCTTGCTCCATCCCGAAAATCTGATTTAGCTAAATTCGGTTTAAAGGCTGTATTTGCTGGTACTATGGCCAATTTAATGACCGCAACAATTGCCGGCATGCTTTTTTGAGAGTAAACAAAAACTAACATATTCATCATTAGAAAAATGAAAAGAACAAGCTTATCTCTTTTGATATTGAGCTTACCCCTTTTTTGGAGCGCATGTTCCAGCAGCAACGAAACTTTAAAAACTTCTACCCCACCCGATGGTACAGTTGGGATAGTTGGAGGAGATTACGTTAGCTTCGAAGAACTGAAAGACAATTATGTCTCGGGTAGTTTAGATAAAGAATATTCGGAAGAAGATTTGGTAGATTTTCTGCCAATTTACTTAGACTATCGTGGAAAATTACTTGACGCAAGAGCAATTGGCTATTATAACGATGAGCGTATAAAAAGCGAATACGATTTATACGCAAAACAAGCAGCTTATGCGTTTTGGATGGATGAAGAAATCCGGCCAACGAAATTTAATGCATTCAAAGAACGCTACGATTTTGAATTAAAAAGTAAACATGTTCTTATTGCCTTAGCACCAAATGCATCTCCTGAAGATACGCTAGAAGTGTACAACCGATTAATACAGGCAAGAGTGGAGTTTGCAAATGGTACCTCACTAGAAGAATTGGATGCTAAATATTCTACTTCCAGAAATGGCCGCTCTATGGGTGGTGATCTGCCCTGGTTTTCTGTAGGAACAACGGTTGCAGAATTTGAAGATGCATTGTATTCACTTGAAATTGATGAATTATCAATGCCGGTCAGAACTCAGTTTGGGTATCACATCATTTATTTAGAGGAAAAAAGAGAAAGAAAACCTTCTCGACAAGTATCTCATATTTTTGCACGAAAAAATTCCGAAAATAACCGCCTTGAAGAAGCGCACACCAGGTTAATAAATGGAGCTAATTGGGCTAATATCGTTCGTAGTTTTAGTGAAGACACCCCTTCTATCCAAAATAACGGGTATATCGGCTGGGTAAATTATGGCGACCGTTATTCCGCTGAATTTATCGATACTGTGATGAACATAGATCCAGATCTTTCTTTTACTCCTCCCATTGAAACCAATTATGGGTACCATATTTTTAGAATCGATTCAGTTCGAACATTCGAAACTGATGAGCAACGTGATGATTACATCATGCAGATCTTAGAGGAATCAGACTCGTTTCAAGAAAACAATTCTTTTGTTATTGACTATCTGAATGATAAATATCAGGCAAAGTCTGAGCTAAATAACATCTTAAAATTTGAAACTTATTTAGCACAATTAGACACATCTACATATAATGATATTGTACTTCCTGATAGCATTTCAGAAATGTCGGCTTACTCAATAAGTGCTCTGGATTTTAATGTTGGTGATTTTCACAATTACCTTCAAGAATCCCGGGGTAATCAGACGAATCTACAGTTTAACAGAAGCTGGTTTGATCGCTTTAAAGAAGCTAAAGTTGATGAAAATTTAACGGCAATTACGTTACAAGAATATCCTGAGTTTTCGGAGCTTACTAAAAGCTATCAAGACGGTTTGGTTGTTTATCAGGTAAATGAAGACTCTGTTTGGAGTACAGCCACGATTGATACTACCATTCTCATGAATAGATATGTTGATAACGTCAACGATTTTCAATATCCGCAACGCTATCATTATTATTTGATCACTTCAAGCCGCGATTCTTCGCTCGACAGAGCAATGGAATTCGTCAGACAAGGTGGGTCACCGGATAGTTTGTTTGTAAGAGGTTATCGGGTAGGTGTGTCCAGCGATTCAACCGGTATTTTTCAAGGTGAGCCGTTTACACTACTTAGTGAAATGGAGGCTGGATCTATTTCAGATCGCTTTGATTATAGTGGCAGAAAGGGACATTTTGTTTTAATCGATATTCTCCCTGAACGAACTATGACTTTTGATGAAGCTTTTAATCGACTTGCTTCAGAATATCAACCTATTCGCGAAGAAAAATGGTTGAATCGAATCCGAAATGAGTACAATATTCAAGCATTTCCAGAGGTTGTCAGGGCTCAGTTTGTTAATGAAGAAAGTCAGGAATAGATGAAACAGGTGCTTTCCTATATAATGATGGGATTATTTTTGTTTGGGGGATGTACCCGAAAAGCAGAATTTTCAGAACCAGCCTTGGCAAAGGTTGGTTCTTCCGTATTATATAAATCGGAAGCACGAGCCAATATCCCTCAAAATATTTTTCTTGAAGATAGTTTACAGGCTTATGAATTTTATCGTGAGGATTGGATTGAACAACAAATACTTTTGCAAGAAGCGTATCGATTGAGGGTTCATCGTCAGGATAATGTTATTGATCGATTGGAGCAGATTCGAAACGATTATATTGCTAAAGCTACTCAAGAATATATCATAGCCGAGCTGTCCAACGAGCTAATCGTAACCGATCAAGAGGCTAGAAATTACTATCAAGAAAATAAGGACAGCTTTGTCCTTGAAGAACGGTATATCCGATTCAGGCACGTTCGGGCAAGGAATATGCAAGATGCTGAAGATGCCCGCGAAGACCTGTTAAGAGGTATCGAATGGGCAGTAGTTGCTGAAAATTTCACCATCAACCCTGATTTGGCGGTTAGAGAATCTGAACGATTTTGGCCAGAGTCGGCAGCGGTAAGCGATGTTCAAATTCTAAATCGTTATTTACAAGTAATCGGACTTTCAGAAATATCCGTAATTGAAAGAATAGGTAATGAATATCATTTTGTACAACTCCTTGAAGAACGGGCAACTGGAGATCATCCTGATCTTGAATGGCTCATAGATCAAATAAAAGACTGGTTAATCCTTGAAAAAAAGCGCATCGCGTTCAATACGTATGTAAAGAATCTTTATCTTCAAGCTCAGGCGAATAATGAAATCGAGACTTTCGACGTTCTAAATTAGATTTTAGCGCTTTCCATACAATATCATCTTAATGAAAAATAACTTTTTAGCACTTCTTACACTCAGCTTATTATTTGTGTTTTCTGCACAAGTACAAGCTCAACAACCTGCAGATCAAATTGTTGCTGTTGTAAATAACAATATCATTCTTAAATCCGATATCGACACGGATGTAACTGCTTACTTACGGCAAGCACAGAATATGGGGCAACCTATCCCCTTCAGCGAGCAACTTTGGTACGATTTCCTCAATGCTTCAATCGAAAACATGTTGCTTATTGAAAAAGCCAAAATCGATTCAGTAGTAGTTCCAGATGGTCGAGTAAATCGGCAAATGGATGCCCGAGTTGATCAACTAATTCGACAAGCCGGTAGCGAACAGGCACTTGAGCAAGCTTTCGGTAAATCTATTATTCAGCTTAAAGAGGAGTTCCGTGAGGACTTTAGAGAGCAAATGCTTACGGAAACTGTTCGCATGAATAAATTTTCAACCGTTGAGATTACTCGACCTGAGGTTGTAGAATTCTTTTACTCGATTCCTGAGGACTCTTTGCCGACAATTCCTGAACAAGTTGCACTTTCACAAATTGTTATTGTGCCGCCTGCTAAAAAAGATGCCAAAGAAGCGGTATTTGAATTTGCACGAACATTGCGCGATTCGATATTAAATCACGGAAAAACGCTTGAAGATCTTGCAAGAAGACATAGCGACGGTCCCTCCGGGCCAAGAGGTGGTTTATTACCTTTAATGGGACTCAACGAGCTTGTTAGTGAGTATTCTGCTGCTGCATCAGCTCTTCAACCAGGTCAGATTTCACAAGTAGTAGAAACTGAATTTGGGTATCACGTAATCGAATTATTACGACGTGTTGGTGATCAGATCGAAACACGACATATACTATTGAAAGTTGATAACAACGAACTTGATGATGATTTTGCTCGTCAGCGTTTAGAAGAAATAAAAGACTCTGTACTTACCCTTCCTGATATTGATTTTTCAGTAATGGCTAAATATAGAAGTGAAGATCCTGTAACCAAAGTAACAGGCGGAAAGATTTTAGATCCACAAACAGGTGAACGACTAATTCCACTTAACAGGCTGGACCCTGCACTATATCGCATTGTGTTACTAATGGATGAAATTGGAAGTATTTCTGATCCTCGCCCTTTCAACTTGCCAACCGGTGGGAAAGCCTATCGCATTGTGCGCCTGGATAATCAAATTCCTGAACATGTTGCCAATATTAGTCAAGATTATGAGCGATTGAAAAATATTGCATTACAACGCAAACAGGTTGATGAATACACAAAATGGATTAATGACCTAAAATCTGAAGTGTATATCGAGTACCGTATTCCAATGCCAAATATGGAGAGCAATTAATGGAAATTGAAATTAACGATCCCGTAAAGCTGGCAGATGAATTCAAAGAGTCTTTCGATCAAATTAAAGCTGAAATCCATAAAGCAGTTATCGGGCAAGAAGATATTATTGATCTTCTATTGATCAGCTTATTTTCAAAAGGACACTGTGTTCTTGTTGGGGTACCGGGTTTAGCTAAAACACTGCTTATCAGAACATTAGCGGATTCACTAAATCTTAGTTTCAATAGAATTCAATTTACACCAGATCTTATGCCCGGCGATATAACCGGAACTGAAGTAATTGAAGAAAATGTAGACAAAGGCACAAAGGAATTTAAATTCATTAAAGGCCCGATATTCGCGAATATCGTTTTAGCGGATGAAATCAATCGCACCCCTCCTAAAACACAAGCCGCCCTTCTTGAAGGTATGCAGGAGTATCATGTAACTGCATCTGGAACCAGCTATGATTTAGATACTCCCTTCTTTGTACTTGCAACTCAAAATCCAATTGAACAAGAAGGAACTTATCCCCTACCTGAAGCTCAGCTTGACCGTTTCATGTTCAATATTTGGGTAGATTATCCTAGTTTTGAGGAAGAGAAATTAATTGTGAGCCAAACTACTTCCGGAAAAGACGCAATTATTAATCCAACTCTGGATAAAAATAAAATTAAAGAGCTTCAAGCGTTAGTACGGCAAGTACCAGTACCGGATAGTGTACTCGACTATACTGTAAAACTTGTTGGCATGACACGCCCTGATTCTGATTTGGCACCTGATTACATAAAAAAATTCATGAGTTGGGGCGCAGGTCCACGTGCCAGCCAATATTTGATTTTAGGTGGCAAAGCCCGTGCGTTGTCTCAAGGAAGATATAATGTCATTGAGGATGATATTAAAGCTTTAGCGAAACCAGTTTTAAGGCATAGAATAGTAAACAATTATGCAGCTGAAGCTGAAGGCTTAACAACCATCAAATTAATTGAACGCCTTGTTAACGATGTAAATTAGAGAGTTTGCAAGTGGAATTTCAAGGATTTCAAAGTGCCTACTCTACATCTATAATCTTCTTTGTTGCGATTATTCTCGTCGCACTTGCCTTTTATTCCTATAGAAATCAAAAATCTCTTAGTCCTGCGGTAAAGGTACTACTTGGTTCTATTCGTGCAGTTGCATTCCTTGTAGTGTTGGTACTTGTTTTAAACCCGTTTTTCTTTTCTTCGGAAGAACAGGTGCAAAATCCTAAAATATTAATGCTCTTAGATGACTCAGAAAGTACTTCTATACTAAGAGGCTCCTATGAAGGACTGGAAAGCTACGAACAAGTACTTAAAAAAGTTGCCAATACTGAAGATGCGCAATTAGAAGTTGATTATTTCACTATTGGATCCGGAACGACTCAAATTCAATCAATAGATTCGCTCACTTTTAATCAGCCGGCAAGTAATTTCATTGAAGCAATTACTCAAATTGTAGAATCAGAGGATGATTACGCAGCCACAGTTATGATTTCCGATGGAATCATTACCATAGGACGAAATCCTTTAATCACCGCTTCTGGCTTATCAATTCCAATTCATACTATTGGAATTGGTGATACCTCAATTGTAAGGGACATCACTATAAATAATGTTGTCACAAACGCTACCGGTTATACAAATACGCGACAAGTCGTTGAAATTGAAATCGCGCAGAATGGATATCAGAATGAAAACACACAAGTGCGAATTCTGGATGCTTCGAATAATCTAATTAGTGAAGAAAATGTCACATTTACCAGCAGTGAAAGTGTAACTACAGTTACAACAGAAATAGAACTAATTGAAGAGGGTTTGGTCTCATACAAAGTAGATGTTCTACCTCTTAATGAAGAGTGGTCGGTGTTAAATAATTCTCGCAATTTCACTATTGATGTCTTGGACTCAAAAACCAGAATAGTTCACATATCAAGTGAAATTCACCCGGACATAAAATTTATACGATCATTGTTATCTACCGATCCCAGTATAGAATTAACCACTTTAACCTGGTTAGGTGGAAATAATTTTGTAGAAGAGTTTCCTGAAAATTTTGAAGAATTTGATTTAATGATTCTTCATGGAATTCCCCCTCAAAACCCAATAATTGCTAACACGGAATTATTAAGCTCCTCTCCTACCTTTTATATCGAATTACCTAAAACAAGAAGAAGATTAAATGCTGATTTTACGTTCAAGCTAATCAATAATTTTGGTATGCAAGTTTTTGAAATGAGCTTATTTCCATCAAATTCAATTGAAAGTCACCCTATTCTAGAATATGATGAAGTCTCCTATCAGGCATTAGCACCTATTCTTACATCGTTGAGAACTGAGCTTCTTGTTCCTGATGCCATACCATTAATGAATATTGGCTTTCAGGGAATAGAAACCCCTAACCCTCTTATGGCAATATCAGAACGTGGGGGTATTCGGAGAGTACATGTAGCTGCCTGGGGATGGTATACATTATTTCAAAGTCCAAGTGAATCTGAACGAGAATTTGTAAGTCAATTATTTCTCAATATTGTTAATTGGGCATCAAATAACCCTGATAACCGATTATTAAAAGTTAGCCCCACTCAAAATTCATTCGGTAGTAACGAACAGGTAATCATCAATGCGAGTTTAATTAACGAAAGTGGAAATCCTGAATCTGAAGCTTCAATCGAATTACACATCTATAGCCAAGAAGATGAAGAACGGGTATTTAATTTAAATAATCTGGGGTCAGGCAATTATTCTCTTTCATTTGATGCCTTGAATACAGGAATTTATTCGTTTACAGCTACAGCCAGAAAAGACTCGCGAATTATTGATGAACAAAGCGGTGAATTTGTTGTTGAAGATTCAAATCTCGAGTTGATCAATACCTCTCGGAACGATGAATTATTGATCGCGTTAGCGAATGAAACTGGTGGTACTTTTACTTCTTTTGAAAACGTGAGTGAATTCTGGAGTAATCTGCGGGAACAAACACCGCTAACTCAACAAACCATAGAAATTGAGAGTTACCATTTTCCGGTTCGATCTTTCTATTGGTTTATCCTGGTTCTTGCTCTTCTGGCTACCGAATGGGTTTTAAGAAAAAACTTTTCTCTACCTTAAATCTTTAAAACTCACCTCTGGTTACTTGCCCTGTTCCAAGTGCTGTTGTGGTTATATAGAAAATATCTCCAAAATCGTGCTCATCTAATTGATCAAATGTTGATTCACCCAGCACTAAGTTTACTAAACGTGGGGTGGTATTTGAATGACCAACAATCAACACTGCTTTTTCATGATAGGTATTTATAACCTCATCTAACCAACTTTCTACATCATCAAATCCATAGGTTTTGATAGGTAAATTTCTATCAAAAGCCGTTGGTAGGGCTGTCATTTGAGTACGTTTATAATCTGTACTGTAAATCACAGCCAACGGCATGTCTAGCTTCTTTAAAACTTCAGAAAGATTATTAGCTCTTGCTATACCATCTGAACTAATTGGCGGGTTTCTAGTTCCGTCTTCAGCTCGCTCCGTGTGTCTTACAAAAATAAGTAATGTTTCATCCTGATTTAAATTTACCAGTTGAGCATAAACCTGAATTGTTCCAGCAAGGAAGAATACTAGAAAAAAGAGTCGCTTCATTTTTTTCTCGAGTATACAAAAAAAGCCGGCTAATTCACCGGCTTTGATATCAGCGTACTGCTTTCGAACGAAGTAGCACGAGAATAAACCCCATTACACTAACCATCATAAGCGAAAGGATTGCTACCAACATTGGGTGTATTGGTTTTGATTGTTCCTCCCATTCGGTTAATGCTACATCAATTAAGGCTACATGGTCATCCGTTAACAAGCTTGTTTGGTCAGAAAGATGATTCCATTGGTTTTTGAATGTTGAAGACCAGAATCGAGATATTTTTTGATATTCAGCATAACCATTTGACGTTAGAATCTCACTTTCACTTAGCGTCTTTCCCTTTTCGATTAACGAATCTAACGCTTCAAAAAAACTTTCTTTGTTATCGAATCCTTTCACTTCAATCCCGGTGAATTCTAAATGTTGCTGCATAGAATTCCACATTCTCTGATTTGAAACCATTCTCCATTCTCTTATCGCCTCTTCAATAGCATGTGCCGTTTGTGTTTTAAAATTACCACCGTAAACGGTAATCAAATCATCGCCCACTTTACTCCATGTATTTTCAAAATGGTGCTGTAGAGCAAACATTCTGATATGATCTTCTACATCTAGCAGCCGATTTTGATGTCGTGTAAATTCAATATTCTCATTAAGAATTGCCTGAATCCATGGTAAGGGATTGTCGTCGCCAGAGATACGGTAATTTTGCAAATTTTCTTCATTCAATGATTGAATAAATTTATTTTTTTGCGTGATTAGCAGGGAATCAATCATTTCAAAAACTAACCTATCTCTAGCTTGTAATTGCTTTCTATAGGATGTTATCATTTCTGAGAGTTGAGCCTCACTTGCCTGAGAAGCTATGATTTCTTTTTTCAGCGAGTCTGATTCCGTGTATAATCGTGAAATCTCAGCACGATGAGCTGTTAACTGATTCGTTAGATCAAATAACTGCTCTCTTTGGTGTTCAATTAGCAATAAACGGTGTTCATTAGTTAAAAGCGTACTATTTAATCGAGCTACGATATCCTGAAATGTATTTGGATAATGCACTCTATCAATCAACTGTTCATAATCATTAAACCCAGCTTGAAGCTCACTCAACTCAACTTCTAACTTATTTAATTGCTCTGAAGTAATCGCATTGTTTATTTGATGGCGAAGCTCTGACAATCTTTCTTCGAATAATGCAATTTGTTGATGATCACTTTCCTGAGCTATGGCAGATGCACTTATTAACAAGAGTAACCCTACTATAAGTTTTGTTTTAATCATCACTTTCCCTCCTCGTTTGTAGGTTCGATTTCTCCTTTTTCAGACAAATAAACCTGAATTTCTTTATTCACTGTAAGTAGCTCTACATATGGAGCTCTCCAATTAAAAATAGGTGACTCTAATCCACCTTCATCTATTTTTATAGTTTCTTTGAGTTTCAAAACTCCTTTTTTGGGCTCAAACACATAAACATTTTTAAACCCATCAGCAGTTATGAAATAGAATCCATCCCGATTTCGAATCAACCGAACTTCCTGTATGTACTCTTCCGAATTTTCCCCAAACTCTTCTTCAACTATGGGTTCTATTGAAAAGCGGATGTTGTTGCGATAATCTTCTATAAATCCAGACTCATCCGGAATCAAAACAGATTCCACGTATTGAGCATAATTTACGTTTTCTATTACCAGGGACTTAGTACAGGCCGAAAACGATACAAGCCCAAGAATGAAAATAATGGTGATATTTGGTGGTTTCATCTCTTCTCCTCAGTTTGAATAGTTACACTGAGTAGAAGCCATTATTGATAAAAATGTTTCCGCTAAACGATAATTATTGACTCGACCGGGGCAATTTTTTCTAGTGTTTGTCTGCCTTTTAAAAAGCTTAGTTCCATCAGAAACGAATACCCGATTATTTCACCGCCAAGTTGCTGTACTAATTTTGTTGCAGCTTCTGCAGTACCGCCTGTGGCTATTAAATCGTCGTGAATAACAACTTTCGACCCTTCCGGAATAGCATCAGCATGAATTTCCAGAATATCTGTACCATATTCGAGCTCATACTCTTGTTTAATGGTTTTAGACGGGAGTTTTCCGGGCTTACGAATTGGTACAAACCCCGCATTCAAATTATGAGCGATATTGGTCCCAAATAAAAACCCGCGTGATTCCAAACCAACTACAATATCCACTTCTTGTTCGATAAATGGCTCGGTGAGCAAAAAAGTAGTTAGCTGCAGTGCTTTTTTGTCTGATAGCAGCGTTGTAATATCCTTAAATTGTATCCCAGGCTTTGGAAAATCAGGAATAGTTCGAATGTTTTCGAGTAAATATTCTTTAATACTTTCTTCTACTTTTTGCATAAACTTGTACTTAGAAATTCGCCTCAAAAGTAGATAAAAAAGCGGTCATCATTCAATTTAATTAACATGCACGACGAACCAATTTGGAGCATCCATCAGAGATTTATGGCAAAAGCTATACAACTAGCTGAGCAAGCATTTGAAGAAGGTGAGATTCCAGTTGGCGCACTTGTTGTTCAGCACAATACAATAATTGGTAAAGGATACAATCAAGTTGAGCGATTAAACGACCCAACTGCACACGCAGAAATGTTGGCTATCTCAGCTGCTTGCGATACAATTGGAAGTAAATACCTTACTGATTGCACACTGTACGTTACACTAGAACCCTGCCCTATGTGTGCGGGCGGGCTTGTGTGGTCAAAAATTTCTCGCGTTGTGTTTGGGGCAACTGATCCTAAAAAAGGCGCTTGTGGAAGCTTGTTTAACGTGCTTCAGAACGATGAATTAAACCATCACCCTGAAGTTATACAAGGTATTCTCGAGCAAGATTCAGAATATTTGTTGAAGTCTTTTTTCGCCACAAAAAGAATAAAGCATTAGCGAAGTAATCCTAGGATTTTTAATAAGCCAGGAGGATTTAACTCAGGATTTTGTTCTTTTACTTCTGAAGCAATTTTATACGCTAGTTTCCATTGCGCAATCAGCACCTTGATTGCATAGAACACTGAATATTTTGAATCATAAATGTGTGTAGCCTCAGATGTTACTCCATTTAATTCCAGAACTTTTAGATTATTACCATCTCTTAAATGTTGCTCTGTGGGTACTTTTATGTCGAATCTGCCAAAATAAAAGCCCTCAAAACTTTTACTAATCTCATTTATTTGTTCTGATAGATGCGAAGAATTTAAATGAATTGCATCTTCAAAAATGGAACCTCTTGAATGCGTACCGATTTCGACTAATGAAATTCTTTTTCCTTTCTTTGGGATTGAGAACAAATGATCAAGATGCTGTTCAAAATGCTTTTCTGCAAGACAAACCGCTCTGGGATCTCGCAAAATAAGTTCCTCTATGGTATGCTCTCCATCTCCTTCCAGCCACATATATTTTTTTCGTGTAATGGAATAAATAGTTCCTTCAGTGGATAAAGGGTATCGATAATAAAATACACCATACTCCACCCCGTCGATGTATTCCTGAACGATCAGGTTTTCTGTAGAGTGAAGTAGCGTCATTTCTAGCTGTGATCGATTCTTAGAAATGCTGACTCCCTTTCCGCGCTCGCCAACATCTGGCTTTATAACAATTGGAAAGTCCAGTGAATGAGTTTTCATAAATGAGTCAATCAACTCAATTTTTTCACTCGACGATAACGAACCATCTATACATTGAAATCGAGCGATGGAGGAAGAATCCTTTATACTATTTAGAATAGCACTTTTCGATTCATTCACGATTCCACCAAATTCGATACCTGGATTGGCGAGCGTCACTAAAGTAATGCTACGGTATTTAATCCATAGCCAGGCAGTTGATATCAGAACTGGAAGATATATGATAATTGGCGACCAGAATTCCCAATTCCTTTTTCTTTTAATCCATCCTACAAGCAATCGTCTACCTTTAAAGGTGAACGAGGGAATAATAATTTTAAACAAAACGAAAAGTATTGCCAGTACTCCCACTAGTACCCAAAGTGCATATTCTTGGTATAGAGAAAAGTATTCTATCATTTCATTTCCAAGTAATACGGCTAAACCAACCAGAATAGGCGTCCAAATAACAGAAGCTACACCGAAATAAAGAATAAACATTCCAAAGCTGGCACCAATTGCTCCAGCACTAAAATAAGTTGGGAATCTTGTTCCCGGAATAAATCTACTGGCAATAATAATTGAGGGACCTTTTGCCTGGAACCATTGATAGGATAACTGAATATCTTTTTCTGTTATAAACCATTTAAGTGGAGCTTTATGCAAGGTACTTGATGCAAGCCATCTCCCTGCCAAATAAAGAAGAATATCACCAAAAAAAATACCAACCAAACATGCCAAAGTTCCGGGGAAGAAGCCGATTAATCCTCTCGCTATCATTAAACCTGTACCAATGCAGGTCAAATCCTCGGAAATCAGAGTAGAAAGTATTATAACCAGCATCAGAAGGATTAAACCAGTTCCCTCTGCTCTTACACCATTTTCTGGATTGAATGGCTTTAGAGACCTAATTTGAGCTTCCAGGCTTACCTCCCTTCTGTTAAGGGCAACACCTTTTTCCACATTGGTAATAAATGAAGCTATTTCTAACGTTGGATTTTGATCATTTAGGCTTAGAAATTTGCTTTGTGGTAAT
This sequence comes from Balneolaceae bacterium, assembly GCA_965249965.1. Classification (GTDB taxonomy): domain Bacteria; phylum Bacteroidota; class Rhodothermia; order Balneolales; family Balneolaceae; genus HXMU1420-13. Next base: position 2,584,575 of record OZ252262.1, on the reverse strand, counting down.
ACTCTATGGTGTTCTCTTGAAACAGATTCATTTATATGCGCTTTATCAGTATGTATAATGCCAACAGGAACTTCAATCTCTGATAAAATCGGGCGGATAGCTCTCTGATCGGACGCAATTTGCACTTTCGATCTTAATATGTGCTGATAGTGTTCATTTAAATATCCAAAATGTGGAGTCCCATAAAATAATACTTGATGAAAAACTTTCTTCACCCGATAAATCGCCTGATTCAAATGATATCCACCTAATAATTCAAGTTCTTCAATTCCATTTGAGTCTATCAATACTAAGGATGTTACATTTCCGGAATCAAGTTTTGTTAGATGAATGGCTACTGTGCCCCCTAAGCCTTCGCCAATTACATGATAGTTTGTAACGCCTAATACATTTAGCGAATCACGTAATCGTATTGCATTTCCATGAAAAGACTGATCTGTGACCCCAATGTTAAAAATTTGATGGTTTGCATCGAACCTCTCTTCATCAATAGAATGCCATTTTAATGGATCTTGAATAAACACTACTACAGAATCAGCATTTAAAGAAACTTCAGGATTCTCATGATGTGGCAAATTTGTGTAGAAATGCGAAATAGCCAGCACGAGTAAATAAAGCAACGGGATAAACACCCATTTATATTGCTTCATTTTATTTCCCAAACTTTTTAAATCTTGATCAAGAAGCGACGCTTTCCGATCGCTTATCTTGCTCATATTTTAATGTGGATGGTGCCACACCGAAACTTTCATCGGGTTTAAACCCCAAAGTTTCCAGGATAAGCCCTATCAATGCGTAGTGATGTACCGTATGTGAAATCAAAAATTGAAGTTCCCTTAAAATATTTGATTCACTCAATGGGGAGTTTTCTTGGCCAATACCTTCATTACTTCTGACCTGAATTTTATGAGTCAAAACTTCTGGCTGTTCTAATAGATTCTCTAAAGATGAAATTACAGTGAATAACGAGTTTATCATATAAGCTCGATCGTTTTCCAATTGCAAATTTCTTTCTCTTGCATCATAATCAACAACGCCTGTATAGTTGCTGTTTATCAAACTAAAATAATGCTCAATGATGTGACGAAAATGTCTGCCTATTCCCGATTTATTGTAAGGCCCGTTATTTTTAGTGTAAAGCTCATCACTTACCGATTTCAATAACTCTATACCTTGATTAATAAAATGGATATTAGAGTGTAACGCTGCTAGTTGATTCTGCATTTGCTTCTGGTTGCTTTACCGGTTCAAATAGTTGATTGACAATCTCTTCTGTTGATGAAGCCAGATATTTTCTATCGGAATGTACAAGTTTTTGATCGCTGAATGTAATTATAGCCTCAAATTCTTTGATCTTGAGCATGTTCCAAAAATGTTTGGGAAAGGCTATATCTGTCCACCAGCATATATCTGTAGAAACTTCTATCTCCGGATCGTTGCACCTATAGGTTATTGCTGCAGAAGAAACCTCTATCGATTCCTCTGCCGGATATTGAAATAAGGATGATTTAAATGGAAGTAGATCAACTCCACCAGAGGTAGTGCTTTCAGGGAAAAGAAATATGCCTTGCGATTGAGTTAAATGCTCAGAAATTTCCTTATTAACTCTAGAAACATCCGTTCTTCTGCTACGATCTACAAAAATTAGTCCGGATGTTGAAAGTATAAAACCTGCAATGGGCCATTTTTTAATATCGTTTTTAGCAATAAATGTCCCTCTAGCATTTGCAAACAATACCCATATATCGGAGTAGCTTAAATGATTAGCTACCATGAAAAATGGAGGCTCAGGAGGGTGTCCGTTTACAGTAATTCTCATTCCGATAATCTTTGATGTGCCTCTACCCCATTTATATCTGGCATAAGAAGCCCAGGCTTTATTGTCTGCCCCAAAAATGGATAGAAATACTCCCAAGAGTATCACAGAATAATAAACAAGTGTTAAACCCAAGAATAGTAAAAGCCTGATAATTGCCCGAATAGATTTCATACCTAAAAAGTATGAAATCTATCTTAAAAATAGTGCTTTAGATTGTTCAGATAATGCCTCTTTATCTAATAATATCAAGAAATCTATGGTTTTAAATGTCCGATCAAGTGCCGGTGGGCTACATACTTTTGTGCCAAGGTCCATATATAAGCTAAAAAGTTGTGGTAATTTCACTTCATCATTAAAGCTAGAGTTAGCTTCGATTGTCATACACTCGAATTTCGAGTCGACACTAAGCAGTATTTGATCATGCATATAGCCTTTCTCGATTAAGTATTTATATACTTCACGTCCTTCTTCCGGGTTCTGACTGGTAATCGAGCAACAGCCAAATAAATATCTTTTTCCTGAAAGCTGTAGATATTTTGCGAGACCACGCCATAGCAAATATAAAACTCTCCCACTTCTGTGATCTCTGTGAATACATGCCCTACCTAATTCAACGACATCTTCCAAAATAGATTCTGGAAACTCACTTATATCGAACTCTTGGGCTGTATAAAATCCGTTTCCAGCAGCAGCCATTAGGTTATCCTGCATACGGTAAGTACCAATAACTTCATTCGTATCATTTTCGATAACTAATAAATGATGACATTGAGCATCGAATTCATCTTCATCCATTTGATGATCAAATGATTCTTGCAATCCTTCACCAAGTTCAATATTGAATACATCAAATCGCAAACTCAGAGCTTTTTCAACTTCTTCTCTAGTACCAGCAATTTTTACCGAATACTTTTTTCCCGGAATGAATAATTCATCAACTTTTGTTGGTGAGATATAATTGTTGGATACGCTCATTCTGCTTAGTTTTAGATGATTAATGATGAAATCTATATTTTATTATCTAAGCATTAATAGTATATGAATTCATCACAAAAATACGCAAATATTTAGCGCACAGTGCTTTATTATAAAAAATACGAAAAAGGTTTAGAGGAAGATTGGGTAGTTTTTGTTCATGGGGCTGGTGGAAGCTCGTCCATATGGTTCCAGCAACTAAAGGCATTTAAAGCTGTTTTCAATGTGTTACTCGTTGATTTAAGAGGTCATGGAAAGTCGAAAGATGCACTACAACTCTATTATGAACAAGAATATACCTTTGATGATATAAGTAAAGACGTTCTCGAGGTTTTGGATCATTTAGAAATTGAAAAAGCACATTTTGTTGGTGTATCACTGGGAACTATAATTATAAGAAACTTGAGTGAATTAGCTCCTGATCGAGTTAAGTCTGCCATATTATGTGGAGCGATTACTAGATTGAATATTCGGTCTAGGTTTCTCGTATTTCTAGGGAATACTTTTAAGAAATTTGTTCCCTACATGTGGTTATACCGTTTTTTTGCGTGGATTATCATGCCCAGAAAGCGCCATGCAACCGCAAGAAGTCTTTTCATAAGTGAGGCGAAAAAACTCTATCAAAAAGAATTCTTACGTTGGTTTAAACTCACAAATAATGTAAATCCACTACTTCGATACTTTAAAGAAAAAGAGATTTCAACACCAACTTTGTACGTTATGGGTAGCGAGGATCATATGTTCTTACCTCCTGTTCAACAAATAGTTTCTCAGCATGAATCTTCTAAACTTGAAGTAATTGAAAATTGCGGCCACGTTTGCAATGTAGAGAAACCACGACTTTTCAATAAAATCTCAATTAATTTTATTGAAAAACATGCCATTTAATTATTTGGAAGAGTAAATAACCAAGCTTCCTGATTTATGCCTTCTCTAATGTTCATCAAATAATTAACAGCATCCTGAAATTCTGCAAATCCTTGATATGCCACAAAATTAAACCTTGATTCAGGATGAAACAGTACATGTGTTTCATAACCTTCGCCACTCAAGGTATCGAAAAATCTGTTTGCATTATTTTTTACGATAAACGAGCCGCCGATTACAAAAAATCTAAGCTCATTAATTTCATCATCTAAGATAAGCTCTTCATCTCCATTTTCCTTTTTTGTGAGATACTCATTCAAACTAAATGCCCTTGGTACTACAACCATTAGTTCCGGGTTTTCTACGGGTAAACTTAACTCTTCAGCTAATTGCTGCTCCTCTGGGGTTAATTCTTCCGGCATCGAAACTTCATCTGTCTGATCAACTTCCATGTTAACAGATGCATCAGTTACAAGTTCTTCATCTATTGTACTTGGCTCAGTGGTATCTACCATTTCATTCTGAGAATCCGAAACCATCTCTTCTTCTTCAGCATTATCTGGAATGGTGGTTTCTTCAGCGATAATTTCTTCAGGTTCATCTTCTACGATGTCTTCATTCATTACATCGTTCAACGAAAAGGATGATGTAAGTAAGTTGTTTTCAAATACCTTATCCAAATCATTTCGCATTAAATCCCGAGATCCATCAAGAATTTCTCTTTTTGTAGCAAACTGATTGGACGCTCTTTCGACTAATGTTTTTTCCAAAGATGCCTGAACAATGATTACCAATTCATTTTCTACCACATCATTGGAGTTAAATCCAAACAGATAGCGAAGTCCGAAAAACCATGGCGGTAAATCTTTTAAGATTGGAATTCCACGCCGTACACTAGTTTCTTCGGTTCTATATAAACCTGCAATTGCTGTTGCCTCGCCATCTAATAACAAAGCCTGAGTAGAAGCCTGCTGTTTGTTAATAATGGTACTTACCACATCAGGCTGCGCTGATGAGCGTTCAACTTCAATGTTTAAATGAATAAACGAAGTATCATTTATCTCTACTACCGTTGGTGTTACTACCAGGATAGTTCCAGTGCTAAAAAACTGATCGGTAACGTTTCCGGCAATATCCCGTTGTTTTATACTAAAATCCTGGCCGACTTGAACTCTACCTTCTTGACCATCTAATACTTTTGTAAATGGAGTTGCAAGTACTTCTCCAATATTATCTGCTTCAAAGGCACTAAAAAGAGCCTGAACACTAATTGCACTTTCTCCTTCACCAAATGGACCAAAATTAACGAGTGCATTAAATACGTTTTGAGAAACATTAGCTGCATTGAATGAATTTACAGCCACGAATTGATCATTAAAGGTAGTGTTTGGTAACCCTTCGTCAGGGTTTGCTCCTTCACCGGCTACGATTGTATTAATATCTTCAGGAACAATACCTCTAAGAGTTGACCAATCAACCCCAATTTCTTGCAAAGCACGTCTGTTTCCCTCAAAAAATGTAGCGTTAATTCGCACTTCGCGTGTTTGAAGATTTAAATCTCCATTCGCGTTATTTTGCCCGGCAGGTGAAACGTCTTCAGTTTGAACTTGAGACGAGAGCGTAACTATCTCCACGAAATCCTGCTCTTCCAGTAAAGTCAAATTCTTTAACCTTAAAATAAATGCAAGCGCATCCTCCCAGTGCATTGCGGGCAAACTCACCCCAATCTGGCCTGCAGTTCCAGTTTGGTCTATAATGAATTTATTTCGGTATTCCTGATAAAATTGATTTAAAACTTCAATGGCTTCTACGTAAGATGTGCTTCTGTCAAAAGCTACGATCTCATCAGGGTTCGTAAATTCTCTAGGATACTCGTCTTGAGCAAATACCAGATTTGTTGAAAAAACAGGTAATAACAAACTTACAAGTAAGGCAAGTTTTGCTATTGATTTTTTTAAATGTAGATGTGATTTCATCGTACTACCTCCAGGGTAACAACTTCCGGTATGCCGCCTAAGTCAAGGTTAAATGTAGCAGTATTATTTTCCAAATCAATGTCGGCTAAAGTTCCAAGATAAACTCTGTCGCCTAACTTTAGTGATATAATTCTACCCGTTTGATTTCTTATAAATATTCGTGAGCTCGTCATCCCAATTAATCGTGATGATCTTACATCAGTAAGACCTTCAAGATTCGCTTCAATACTTGGCTGTATTAACGGATAAATCGGGTTATATGTAGAGATTTCTTCGTCTAATATAATGGTACTAACAGCACCTACTGAATCAAAAAGTGATGTTTTTTCATAAAAACTTTCCAGACTGAATGAAAAATTGACCATTCTTAAATCATCCTCTTGTCTTGCTGGTGCAATGTTCAGTTCACTTACTTTATTCAAAAGTTGGCTATGTTCAATTCGGTTTATAAAATCTGTGAGAGCCGCATAATCGCCAAAACCTGCGATAGAAGATTGCAGAACCCCATACTCATTATTTGGAACTGAGTCTGAATAAATAAAATCAAAACTTATTTGATAACCACCTTCTGTATTAACACGATTCAAGAAGTCGTAAACATCGTCTGGTTTGTTGGTTGGATACATAATTTTGTCATAATTACCCATCACCTCCAATGCAGCTTCATATCTGGAGTTCAACTCTGTAAATTGTGAATTAATATCTTGTTTAGAAGAAAAATCGTTTTGTTTATTGGTTAGTGAACTTTGCAAATCTTCAACTTTCGATTCTAAGAAGAATTTTGAGTATGAAAATCCTAACCCTAATATTAACAATAAGGTGGTGAGGAGGATCAAGGTATTTCGTATAGCGTACGACATTAATTGCCCGTTAGGTCTCCTAGCCCTTGTAAATTTTGTGGTGTGTACACGTCGGTATTTTCAACTATTTGGTTGATTGCATAATTGAAGTTAAACACCTCAACATCTCTAATTTCCGAACGTGTAACATCTAATAAAGTAGCATCTGCGAATAATTCTGCAACCGCTGATACTTTATCTTGACTTCGTGCGATCCCTTGAATAATTAATGTATTTGGTCCGTCTCCAGGAGAAATATTTGTTAACCAAACTCCACCAATTTCATCTAGCCCTCTATTTATGATGTTTAAATTTACCGACCAGGTTATCGAATTTTCTGATAGTGTATTCATTAACTCTAGCTGGTCTTGAATCTGACTTAATAAGCTACTTACCCGGTTAAAATTATTTACAGTTGGAGCATAGGATTGAAGTTGAGTGTCAACAATTGCGACTTCATTTTCTAGAACGTTTATATCTTCAAAATATCCTTGAAAATAATTATTAATTAATGGAAAAGAGATCATTATCATAAATAGTAATAAAATTCCATGCCATTGAAGTTTAAAGATCTTTTGCCGGTCAAGAACATATTTTGGTAAAAATGAAATATTAGCAAAAGACTCTTTTTTATATCCAGAAGCGGCCCAAGCTATACCAATTGCTGAGGTATATGCTGATATAGAATCCAGCGTATTATCTTGAGGATCAAATAATTCATCCGAAAATTCAAACTCAGATACTTCAACATCCGGAAAACGCTCTTTAAAGAACGAAATTCCTTCTTCTCCCAGCGAATTATTACAAATTATCAGGCGATCTAAATTTGGAACTTCACCAGTATCGAGTTGGAATAAAATCTTAGAGAAAACGGTATTTAAAAACTTTCTCGATCGAACTCCCTCTGTTATTATCGGTGAAACTAACCATAATCGATTACCTTTCATGAAAATAACTCGGCAGTTGAGTTCAGAAAACTGAATTACACACGTTATTTTTTCGTCTTCTAGTTCGTAGTTAGCCTTTACTAATCCCAGAATAATAGATTCATCTGGTAACAGCTCGCTAATAAATATTTTCCCTCGATAAAGAGTTTGCGTACGATCAACAAGAGCTAATAATTGTGAGTCTTCTTCGATACTAGAAAGAACGAGAGCGCCATCATCTCTTACACCATATGAGTAATAATCATCTGCTTTGGGTTCGCCATACAATGCTTCAAGGCGGTCGTCAATAATTACTTTAAGATCTTTCTTTTTTACCTCTGTAAAGTCTACATCTTTTAGAATTTGAAAAAACGCTGTTCCTGCCGGGATGTTCAATCCAAGATCAACTCTTTTTGCATTTAAAGAACTGAGATAGTTAAATAGTTGAATTTCGTTTGATACCGGACCATCTGCCTCATCAACCATGTCAACATCAACAATTTCATCCCCACCTGATTCTAATTCATCGATTTCTAAATCGAGATCATCTCCAATTTCTCCAAGTAGATCGTCTCCCAGTAAATCATCATCAAGGTCACCTAAAAAATCGTCCTCAAGATTTATTTCAGTGTCTGAATCATCGGCATTCAACTGAGCATCTAGATCAAATACATCATCTGAAGTCGTTAATTCATCAAATAAATCACCTGTAATATTATCAGCAACTGGCTTATCTAATTTTTCTAGAAGAGAGATTTTATCAACACTTTCGAGCTTAATTTGCTTGTCTTTTATTCTGACGACAGCAATTTTCAAGCTATCCGCCTCTAAACTTATTCCGGTATATAATTTACCTGACGCCATCAGTAGCTAACCTCGCTGAGCAGTTGAACCATTTTGGTTTTATTATTGGCGTAATTTAGTGCAGATTCTTTAGAAATTTTACCTTCATCAAAAAGTCTTTTCAAATCCTGCTCCATGGTGTTCATCCCTCTCTCACGGCCTTCCATGAGCATCTGATAAATCTCACCGATATTATTGTTGCGAATAGCAGCTTTAACTGAAGAATTAGCTAATAACACTTCTTTTGCCAATACTCGTTTTCCATCTAAACTGGGCACTAATTTTTGACTGACAACACAAGTTAAAACATCTGCTAGTCGTGTTCTAACCCTTGTTTGCTCTTCAGTTGGCATCTCCCCCAATATCCTCTCTATACTTTCCATAGCAGATGAAGTATGCAATGTTCCGAAAGTTTTATGTCCTGAATCCGTGATTTCAAGAGCCGTCATAATAGTTTCCGGATCGCGAAGCTCACCAATTACTATGATATCCGGGTCTTGTCGTAAAGCTTGTATTGCACCATCTTTAAATGAAGCCACATCGCTTCCGATTTCTCTATGGCGAACAACACATCTAATTGGTTCATGGATTAATTCTACTGGCGAAGCTATAATAACGATATGTGCATCAACAGTGCGGTTATTAGCATCTATAATAGTATCAAGTGTGGAGGACTTTCCTGAACCGGTAATTCCTGTTATTAAGGTTAACCCGTATTTGTAATATTTAAGGCTTACGGCTTTAGCAACTTCAGCATGCGCCCCGAGCGACTTAAATGGTCGAATTAGATTATCGATCTTTCTCATATTTAACGCCAAATGATCTAAATCGAAATACATATCGGCTCTAAATCGTTGCGTTTTATTTTTACCGAGAGAAATCTGATAGGAAAAATCGAGATTTTTATTTTCTATAAGCCTGTTTCGTTGAGTAGCTAATAAAATATTATGGAGCAGGACGTCGGTTTCTAAATAAGATAATTTTTTTGATAGCTTTAGTGGGTTTTTGTCACCAAATACTCGATACCATATTTTTCCATTACATCCAGGGCCACCTAAATCAATATCTGAAGCGCTAATTTTGATCATGTTAACCAAAAAAGAATCAAGAGCTTCTTTTAAATCTACACGTAATGATATATCAGCATCTTCGATAAGGTCCCCAATTCTTCGATGTAGTTCCGTACCGCGCGCAGTTTTTGGAATGCGATCTATAATCGGCTGTATCAGCCCCGATATTTTATCTAAATCTATTGCCGCCATGTTTATCCCACCAACTTCAGGGATATAATAGATAAAATTAAGTCTGTATTGTTACGAAAAACCTGAATTGTTATACAATTTATTGATAGAGTTTTTTCTACCAATTTGAATCATTCAATAATCTTTTTTTAAGATTCAATAATTGAATATTCATATTACTGATTTTTCTTTGCTGTATTTCGATGATATTTTTTGTGAATATATTGAATAATTTTTCAGGTTTTTTTCTGAAAAAGTTCAACGCTTCATACCGTTCGTATCTAAGCAGAATACATTCACCTTCTGCAGTTACTTTTGCCATCCTACTGTTTTTGCTAAAAAGAAAAGCTTCACCTAAAAAATTCCCCTCAGAAAGGGTAGCTAATTGAATATTGTCTTTCCAGATTGCAACTTTACCATCTGCTACCAAATAAGCAGAATTCACGTATTCAGATTCATTTAAAATAATATCATCTGAATGAAATTTTTCTTCGATACCAAGCTGCAGGAATTCCAATACATCTTCATAATGGAAGTTCTTTAAAAGCAACGGTGGTTCCTTTAAAAATTTTTTTATGTAATCAGCCATCCACTCCTTCGACGGCTCAGTACCAGTACTCATAGATCCTCACTGTTTAGCACGAGCAGTTAAATATGTATTAAAATCATCAATAAAAAAACCTAAATATTGCTTAATCATCGATTGTAGATGCAATAATTTCTTCAATTGAGGTAATTCCTTCTTTTATTCGCTCCCTCCCCGATCCACGGAGAGTCAACATTCCTTGGCTAACAGCCATTTCTTTGATTGCACCTTCATCTATATCTCCACCTGCATCTAAGATCATTTGCTTAATTTCTTTTGAAAAGAATAAAGCTTCATGTATCGCTGAACGGCCTTTATAGCCACTTCCACTACACACGTCACACCCAACAGGTTTATAGAAAGTTGTCGAATCAATTTCTTCATCTGTAAATCCCAATCCTTTTGCAACTTCAGGATGGGGTGTAAATTCTTCTTTACAGTTTTTACATAATCGCCGTATCAGGCGTTGAGCCATTACTAAGTTGACAGCGTTGGCAATCAAAAATGGCTCCACTCCCATTTTAAATAAACGAGATACAGCACTTGGGGCGTCATTTGTGTGAAGTGTGGAAAACGTTAAGTGACCAGTGTTCGCTAATTTGATCGCAATTTCGGCAGTTTTTAAATCACGTATCTCACCTACTAATACAATGTCAGGGTCATGGCGCAGAATCCCTCGAATACTTTGGTCAAAGCTCATCGATGTAGAAATCTTTAATTGCCGTGCGCCATCTATAATATATTCTACGGGTTCCTCAACGGTTAGTACGTTTTTAGTAGGATCAATTACATAATACAAAGCAGCAACCAACGTAGTAGATTTACCACTACCGGTCGGTCCCGTGATTATTACGATACCAGACGGTTGTTGAATGGATTTAACAAAATTGTCTTTCGCAATTTTTTGTAGACCTAGTAAGTCTAAATCACGAATTACTTTTCTATCATCCAGAATCCGAATTACTATCGATTCAAACTTACGATCGTATTGGTTTCCTACAATTGGCATAATGGAGACTCGATAACGGATGTTGTACCCGTCAATCACTCTTTGAATAAACCCATCTTGAGAAGAATCTCTTTCAAAACGATCAACATTCCGGGTTTTATCTTTAATAACAGCCGAGATCGCCTCTGGTTTTACATTCTTCTGTTGATACCATAATTGCAATTTGCCATCAACTCTAAAACGTATATCGGTAGTTGTTTGCCCACTTGGAATGATGTGTAAATCCGATACCCCTTGACGAACAGATTCAACTAGCATACCCTCAACTAAAGAGTTGAGCATACTTTGATTTATCTCCGCATCAATTTCTTCTTCGTCTACTTCTTCTTCGTCAGTCTCGATATTCGTTTCTTCGTAATCGATTTCTTCGAGTAGATCGAGAAACTCATTTTTTCGTTCGTAAACTTTCCCTAAAATTTGTTCAACTAACTCATAATTACAATAAACAAGCTCGGTTTGCTTAAAATTAAGCTTATTAATAATTGTCTGGATTTGAGGATCGGAAGGATCGGCAGCAGCAATTGATATTGCACCATTTGTCTGCTGATATGGTATCGCTTTATGATGTACTAGCTCATCAACGGTGTCCTCAGGAAGGCGCTCGATATTTTTTTTGATGGTCTCAATTATCTCATCTGGAACAATTTCAACATCTGGTAAAACTTCTCTAAAAGCATATACTTTTGAGATTTCACGCATGATGATGTGTCTATTCAGACCAATATCTTGAAACAGAATTTGACCTAATCTCCTGGAACTACCCTCTGGTTCTTCTTCAAGTATTTGAAGAGCCTGATCGAGCTGTTCGCTTGAGACTACCCCCTTTCTCACAAGGATATCTCCAATATGTCGACGAATATTGATTTTACCCATTCTGTGAGGCTATGTTAGTTCTTTAAATGCCGGCGTCGGGTTTGATAACCGCTGATTCTGATGATACAACTGTAATACTAATTAATGCGATCATAATAAATAAATTTATGAACAAATTTATGGTATCAATTACAGATTGCATCTTATAAGTCGTTTGAATTTCATAATATTCAGCCAGCTGCTTTGCATTTTCTCTTAATGCTCCGGATTCTGCACCCAATCTGAACCTACTTATTGCTGTTTGAGTAAATACTCCGGTGTCTTCAATACTTTCTATAAGACCTGCCCCGTCTTTCAACATCTTCTTAATCGCAACTTCTTTGATTTGTTTTTCCATGTAAGTATTCCGACAGGCTTCAGCAGCAACTCTTATAACTTCGATGTTCTGACCTGAACCACTATATAGAGTATAAAATACACGAGAAAATATCTCAATACTGGTTTTATGCAATAAATCACCAATAACTGGTATCCTAATTATTACTCTATCGATAAGTAATTTTCCTTTAACCGTACTAGCAAAATAGATGAAGAATACAATGGGAGCCACGAAGCCAATCACCAGCATAATCCAATTATCTCTAAGCCAATAACTTAAATCTAAAGTTGTTTGGGTCATTGGTGGTAACGTTATACCCATTTCAACGAAAAGTTCAGCTGTTGAAGGAAATATATAACCCACATAAAATAACACTACCCCTATTACTGCAAATACAGTAACTGCAGGCATCATTAGAGATCTTTTTAAATTCTTTTTGAATTCCGCGTCTCGTTCCAGGAATTTTGCTGTGCTCTCAAATACTAGAGCCATATTTCCGGATGTTGAAGCAACACTTAGCATATATGCGGCAAATTTTCCAAATATTGGTTCATGCTTACCATAAACCTGCGAACCTTCTTTACCTTCCTTTAAGTCTTTTTGAATTTCTTTAATAACCTCTTTCATCCTCTTATTGGTAGTATCTTCAATAAGTAGATTAAGGATTTCATCAAAGGTTAATTGTTGTTTCAATAAATCAGCTGAAAGGCTGATAAACGAAACAACTTCTGTCATTGGAACACCACCTGAGAAATTGAAGAGCTTTTTATTGATACTCTGAATTTGATACCCAAGCTTAATTAAAGCACGTTCAAGTTCATCTTTACTATATGCTTCTTGTTCCCCAACAATAGTTTTTTTGTTACCAGTCTTTTTTACTCGGTATACAAATACTGATTTTTGATCTAAGGATTGAATTCTTAAACCATTAGTTTTTGTTAATCGGTCGACTTTAATTTGAGCGTCTTTCTTATTTGGCGCTTCAAATTCTGTTTGAACCAATTTTCCTTTTTGTGAGACAGCTTTTAAACGAAATTGAGCCATAGTTCAAGTCTGATAATTATTACTCCCAAATAACTTCATCAACATACACTACTGCGGTAAATGGGTCAAGCCCACTTAAAGGCGTTGCAGTTAGTTTAAAATAGGTATTAGCGGCTTCTGATATTTCAAATACTGTTACAGCATTGGCTGAATCGAGCTGGATATCGAAAAGCGTAATATTGTTAAATGACTCTCCACCACCACCCAACATTGTCGGTTTTTTATAATACATTTGCCCAATTGTGGCGGCCTCCATCAAATCTTGTCTTATTATATCTTTTATTGATTCATCTCTAGAGTCACCAAACAACGTAATTGCAACAACAGTCATTACAGCTACAATGACTGTTACAATAAGCATTAACATTAGTTGTTGTTGTCCCATAGCTTAAAAAAAAAGCTCCTTCAAACGAAGAAGCTTTTCACAATTGGTTTATTCAGAAACCATTACTGATTTGTAGTCTGTGTCATGTTATCCGGAGTAACAGTAGCCACAATACTTGTAACCGCCCCACTAGATGGAGTAGCAGTTACTGTAACAGATTGAGCACCTACAGTAGTAAGTACATAAGATCCATTTGCATTCGCAGCAGAAGCAGCACTATTATAGATAGAATCTGCCGGGAAAGTAATATTGTTGAATGTAAGACCAGTAAAGGTATTACCACCACCACCAAGCATGGTTGGTTTGATGTAATAAGCTTGAGAAGAAGAAGCAATTTGCGCTAAATCTTGTCGAACTGCATCCAAGTTAGCTGAATCAGCTGCGCTTGAGAAAGTATTGATCGCTACTACTGTTGCGATTCCAACGATTATTGTTACTAGAATTACGAGAAGTAATTGTTGTTGACCCATGATGATCTCCTAGGTATTTTTATTTATTGTTTATTTAAACTTTTAAGTTTGAAAACAAGTTCAGAAATACTCTTTTAAAACAAAATTAGAATATTCTTAGCCGATTTTATTACACTGTTACTATGAGTAAAAGTGGTAGATGATGTTACAAACTAATAAAACATTGATGAATATTTCATATTAAATTCTCATAACACCAAAATCTATGATTTTATCTCTCTTCATCTGTTTATCGGCACGAATTAATGAAAGATAAGGGCAATCCCTATTTTATTATTTTTCCTTTATGGTTATTAGTTTTTGCCGCCAGTAGTCAGGTGATGATTATCGCTCCTATCTTACCAAAAATTGGCGCTGAGCTCGGTACTTCAGTGAGTTTATTAGGTAATTTAATCACTGTTTATGCTACAATGCTCGGGATTTGTGCTATCATCGTTGGTCCACTCTCAGACAAAATTGGCCGACGTAAGATCTTGTTATTAGGCAGCTCAAGTATGACCTTATTCCTCTTATTGCATGGTATAGCTGATACTTTTCTATCACTTATTGTATTAAGAGCCTGCGCTGGTATGGCTGGTGGTATGTTAAGTGGTGCTGCAGTTTCTTATGTAGGTGATTATTTCCCTTATGAAAAAAGAGGTTGGGCTAATGGTTGGATTATGAGCGGAATTGCCATGGGACAAATTCTTGGTATACCTATGGGTACATATTTAGCCGAGGCTTATGGCTTTAAATTTCCATTTATGTTATTTGGTATAATAATGGGAATAACATTTTTTCTTGTCCTAATATATGTACCGCAACCTGACGTTGTTCTTCAAAAAGCCAAAATCACATTTAAGAATTCATTTATAAAATATCGTGATTTATTAAAAAATCGTGATATAAAAGCTGTTGCCTTCTCATATTTGCTAATGTTCCTAAGTCTTTCCATATATATTATTTATTTGCCATCATGGTTAGCCGCAGAATTTAGTGTAACGGTATCGGATATTGGGTGGGTATTTTTTGCCGGCGGTGTAATGAATGCGGTTACTGGCCCTAGAGCTGGTAAATTATCCGATCAGATTGGGCGCAAAAATATGATTATTTGGTCGTGCATTGGTTTGGCTATTCTAATGGCGATAACAACTTATGTGGTTGTAAGTTTTTGGGTAGCATTTATCATGTTTCCATTGGCCATGTTATTGATAGCAATGAGAATAAGCCCATTTCAAGCACTTTCTAGTGAGCTTGTTAAATCTAATAATCGAGGTTCTTTAATGAGTTTACTGGTCGCCATTGGAAATATTGGTGCTGGATTGGCAGGTATACTAGCCGGCCCTCTTTATGAGTTTTCCGGTTATTTGTCTAATACCTTATTCGGAGCTTTTACTATTGTATTAACAGCGCTTTTAGTATGGAAATATGTACCTGAGCCAGAGTTAGTAAAATCTAACACACCAACTCTTTAATTCAACTTTGCTTTCCTCTACTATTAAAGTGTAGTATTTTATCTAAGTTGGTAGTGTAACCCTACTACCGTTCTTTTCTCTTAAAATTAAAAAAGTATGAAACGAGCAGCTCTTTTCTTTTTTCTTTCGATCGTGTCTTTTTCGGTGTATCAAGGATGCCAAACAACAAGTTCAAACGATGATGTATCAATTACAGGTAACGTTATTGATGGGAATACAGGTGATCCTATTTCACAAGCTATTGTGGAAATTACCTCACCAGCAGAATTTACAGGAACGGCAAAAGTAACCGATGAAAATGGTGCATTTAGCTTTACTGGCCTCACTGTTACTGAATCCCCCACTCTCATTTTGTCGATTCGTAAAACCGGATATATAGATGGTTCCATTAATGTTCCAGTATCAGGCGGATTAGAAATAGCGTTGGATCAACCCATCGAATTAACACTTATTGATAGTGGTGATGGCGGCGATGGTGGTGATACAGGAGGCGATGTATCTGGCCCTTCTGAAGGTGCAGCTACGATTATTCTTCGAGAAATTCAGCCCTCAACAATTAATATTAGAGAAACAGGTGGTATAGTAAATAGTGTATTTACTTTTCAGGTTCAAGATTCCTCAGGTAGGGATTTAGATTTAAACAACGCAGTTGATGTTAATTTCACTATAGTTTCAGGTCCAGGTGGTGGTGAAGGCATAATTCCACAAACCGTAAAAACAAACGCTGCAGGTAGAGCAACTTCCAGTTTATTCTCTGGTGATCTTTCAGGAGTTGTTCAAATTCAAGCTGAAATTATTCGTGATGATGTAAATTTAACCATTACTTCTACCCCGGTTGCAATTACTATTCATGGCGGATTTCCAACTCAAGATGGATTTTATCTTACATCAGATAAAACAAATTTGGAATCCAGCAATTCTCAGGAAACGAATATAACGGCAAAACTAGTAGATCGATTTAGTAATCCAGTGAAACCTGGTACGGCTGTATACTTTAGTACAACGATAGGCTCCATCGAAGGCAGCCAGAATGGTCAGTCAAATCAAGACGGTGAAGTAAATGTTCGATTTTGGTGTGATGGCAACTTTGGGCAAGGTGTTGTAACCGCTCGCACTGTTGATGAAAACAATCAAGAAATTAGCCAAACGCTAGATGTGATGTGTTCTTCTGGCGAAGCAATTATTTTAGTTAATCCCCCTACTTTTGCTATTGAGGAAGGAGGATCTCAAAGATTTTCATTATTTATTACTGATTTAAATAGCCAACCAATGCCTGCAGGAACTCAGGTTAGAGTAATTGATAATGATGCCAGTTATGATATTTCTGGTAATGAGAATTTTACTATCCCCAATACAACTGTCTCTGGTGATGGAAAAACTGAGTTTGAGTTTATTCTAGATTTCTTTGGAAGTGAATCGAATGAAATTGTCGTCCCGATTGAGGTAACCGCACCTTCCGGATACATCACTACCTATAATATTAACGGAAATTCTGCTGGCGGTGAAATATCAGGCCCATCAGAAGGTGCTGCTGTAATTGTTCTGTTAGATATTACCGAAACCGATCTGAATATCAGCGAAACAGGCGGTATTGTAAATTCAGTTATATCATTTCAGGTACAGGATTCTGCAGGTAGAAATCTTGATTTAGCTAATCAAGCGCAGGTTAATTTTTCAATACTTTCAGGCCCGGGCGGTGGCGAGGGACTTCTGCCGGAAGCTGTACTTACAGATGCAGCCGGACGTGCCAGTACGAATTTCTACAGTGGCAATACTGCTGGCGTAGTTCAAATTCAAGCTGAAATAGATCGCCAGGATGTGGGTTTAACTATTATATCTAAACCTGTTGCATTAACAATTTTTGGTGGCTTCCCTATTGCTGATGGCGTAGATATTGTCGTTGACAATCCCAATATGGAAGTTGGAGAAGAAACGTTTATCACAGCAAAACTAACCGATCAATTTGGGAACCCGGTAAAACCGGGTACAGCGGTTTATTTTTCTACGGATTTAGGTTCTGTTTCAGGCTCTGCATTCACCGATGATTTTGGTCTGGCAAGAAATCCAAATGATGGAACGGGTATTATTCGTTTAAGCTGTATTGGATTAAATATAACAGATGATGGCGGAACCGGAACTTTAGAAGCTACAACTATTGATGAGAATGGAAATGAAATTTCCCAAAGTGTTGATTTTAGTTGTGGTAGTAGCAAAGCATTGGTTGCCGGCACGCCAACAGATTTCGAGTTGGACGCAGGAGGTACTGAATCGTTTACTTATACAGTTACAAATATGTTAGGTAATCCTATGGCTGATGGTACTACGATTAGAGTTTCCGCTGATGGATCTGTGCTATTAAGTGGTCAAACATTTGTAGAACTAGGTAGAGATCAAACTCCTGGTCCGGGAACCACAGAATTTGAATTCTCTATCGAAGAAGTTGGTAACCCAGATGACAATATTATTGTAACCATTGAAGTTACTGCACCTTCTGGTGAGGTAACTACTTATAATGAAATTCGTGGCCGCAGTGTTGCAGATGGAGTATCAGGTTCCCCAAGTGGAGCTGCCTCAATTATCTTAACCAACGTCTCTAATGATGTGATCAACATTCAAGGAACGGGTGGTATTGTTAATTCAGCGTTTACTTTCCAGGTACAGGATTCTGCAGGACGTAACTTAGATTTTGAAAATCAAACGCTTGTTACATTCAGTATTTTGGTTGGACCTAATGGTGGTGAAGGTTTGCTACCAGAATCGGCATTAACCAATGGTTCGGGTCGCGTAACCACTAATCTATATTCCGGAACAATATCTGGTGTAGTTCAGGTTCAAGCTGAAATTGTTCGTGAGGATATTGGGCTAACCATTCGCTCTCAACCCGTAGCTGTAACCATTCATGGTGGCTTCCCAGATCTTGAGCATTTTAGTCTTGCTCCTTCGAAGTACAATTTTGAAGGGTATACCACCAATGGTAGAACAAACGAGATAACAGCCATTATAGGTGATGAATTTAGTAACCCGGTTAAGCCTGGAACAGCAGTTTACTTTAGTACAACTGGTGGGGTTATTGAAGGCTCAGCAACAGGTAATACCAATGATCAAGGTTTTGCTTCTGTACAATTAATTTCAGGAGCAAGAAGACCAAATGATACTGAAACTGTGGATGGTACCCCATTCCCACGAGATGGACTGGGTACAATTACAGCCTCAACGGTAAACAAAGACAACGAACTGATCGAAAAATCAATAAATGTTGTATTCTCCACTTCTACAGCAGTTATTACCGCAGATCCAACAACCTTTGATCTTCCGCCAGATGGAGGCGCAACCTTTAATTATACCGTAACTGACTTAAATGGTAATCCTATGGCGGCAGGTACAACCATAGTTATTGAAGCCGGCGGCGGTATAGAAGTTACTGGAGATGGAAACATCAATCTTGGAAATCATATTTTCCCAGGTCCGGGTGCCACAGAGTTTACGTTCTCTATTCGAGATATTGATGATGAATCATCCGAACCGGCTGATTTATCTATCAGTATTACGGTAACCTCCCCTTCTGGTAATGTTACTTCATTAACGGGTATTACTGGAACAAGAAGGAAAACCTTTTAAGTAATTCACTAAAGTGCTGATTTTAATAAATCAGCACTTTTTTTATATCTGGGGATTTTTTCTCTTACTTTGCTCAAAATATAATTGAGTTTGGAATCTAAGTTAGAAAATCAGCCCTCGTTGTGGGCAGATATAAAATCTTCAATCGCGGGTACAGAACAAGATTTCACTGAAGGAAAACTTGGCCGGGCAATCCTGCTCCTCTCAATTCCTATGGTATTAGAAATGTCGATGGAATCCGTTTTTGCGGTGGTAGACATTTTTTTCGTTTCACGGTTAGGAGCTGAAGCTGTTGCCACAGTTGGAATTACTGAATCGCTTATCACTATCGTTTATGCCATTGGAATTGGGCTTGCAATGGGAACAACTGCTATGGTTTCCCGCAGGTATGGCGAAAAAAACAAAGAAGGAGCTTCTATTGCCGCTGTACAGGGCATAATAGTGGCAGCTCTAATATCTTTGCCAATTGCCCTCATTGGAATTGTTTATTCGAAAGATTTACTTCGATTGATGGGTGCAGAGCCAATTATTGTTGATACGCTGTACGAATATACTTCAATAATGATTGGTGGAAACATTGTAATAATGCTCCTATTTGTCATTAATGCAGTATTTAGGGGAACTGGTGATGCCGCAGTTTCCATGCGGGTTTTGTGGTTAGCGAATGGATTAAATATCATCTTAGATCCCTTGCTCATTTTCGGAATATGGATCTTTCCAGAATTTGGTATAAAAGGAGCCGCTATAGCTACAGTTACCGGACGAGGAATTGGTGTGGTGTATCAATTTTATTTACTTGGCTCGGGTAATCATAGGCTTAAAATCGGGATCAAGCAATTTGTCGCGCATTTGCAAATCATGAAAAGACTTATCCAAGTTTCGTTAGGCGGGATATTTCAGTTTATAATCGCCACTACCAGCTGGATTGGATTGGTTAGAATATTAGCTGAATTTGGCAGTGTTACGGTTGCTAGTTATACCATCGCTATACGAATATTTATTTTTTCCATTTTACCATCTTGGGGAATGAGCAATGCAGCTGCAACATTAGTTGGTCAAAATCTGGGAGCTGGAAAACCCGATAGAGCAGAAAAATCAGTATGGGTAACAGCTGGAGTAAATATGATCTTTCTTGCGTTAGTTGGTATTGTATTTTTAATTGCCGCCGAATCATTGGTTGGATTATTTTCTACAGACCCTATTATTATTGAAATTGGTGGACGATTTTTGCGCATAATCAGCTATGGATACCTGGCCTATGCGTTTGGGATGATTATAATTCAGGCATTTAATGGTGCAGGTGATACTTTTACACCTACTGCGATAAACTTTATATGTTTCTGGCTTATTGAAATACCTCTCGCTTATTTTTTGGCGCTCGAGTTTGGCTTTGGTGGCGATGGTGTTTTCTATGCAATAGTAGCCGCAGAAACTCTTCTAGCAGTAATTGGATATATAGTATTTAAACAAGGAAAATGGAAAACCAAACAAGTTTAAAATGAAACTTAAAGTAAGTCTTGAAACCGGTGGCCGAAGAGGAAAGCAAGTTACCGTAATCCGTGGATTAACACATAATCCACAGGTAATTGAAGCTCTTGCGAAAAAACTAAAAACTCAAGCTGGTGCTGGTGGAACTATAAAAGGAAAGGTGATTGAGATACAAGGTAATCACCTTCCTAAAGTTAAATCGATTCTCCAAAATGAAGGGTATTCAGTTGCCTGATTAAAGAGTAACTTTACTCTCTTGTTTTGGATCTAAATCGTATAAAGATGAAGCAGTAGCTTGAATGGTCTTATACCATTCGTTTCCAAATTTGTCGTTTATAGCATAAAAATCAGAAAAATCTGGTTTTCTGAGATTCATCTTCCATTCCTGAGTTTTTGATTTAAAAGTAGGATCTACATGCAATAGTTGATGGTATATGACCATCTCTTTAGTTTTGGAGTCCAACATATCCCAAAGCTCGCCGGAAACTTCAATTAAGTAATCATTCCCTGAATAGTATTTAACCTCTCGAGTAGCTTTCATGCATTTAGCGGCTCTTTGTTTTGAAATGTGAGGATATACCAAGAAAAAGCCAATTTCTGCTGGGCCAAATTCAAGGTTATACTTTTTTATCACATCTTTTGCCATGGTCTCCATTTCGGGAGATTCCATAAGTTGTTTTTCTGATGAGATGGTCTCTTCTGGTGCTAAAAAATCGTTATCAGGCATTTTTTATTTAGATTTTGGGATACGTACACTAGTTGCTACAATAGAATATTCCATTTGAGCTGCATTTATTTCTTGAGAATTTTCACCCATATCTTCGGCATAATGTTGAGCCTGTTCTACAGTTAATTCTTTTTCTGTAAGTACGCCTCGAACTATTACATCTTTATTTAAAGAGTTTGTAGGAACGAAAAAGCTGTAATTAATAAAAGATACTCGTGCGGTCGTTTCTCCATCTGTTGCAATAAAGAAACACCCTTTCTTTTTACAAACCTGGGTAATTCTAGTTTTGATGAATATTTCGACCTCAGAATTAATATCAGAAATGGCACTTGTAAGTGAGATAGATTGGTTAGCCGATTCTTCGATCATTTCAGAGCCGAAGACTTCATATGCCACAGTTTCCTGTACAGGCTCAGATAGTCGGACAACTTCACTATCTTGTGCATAGATGCTGGTAGTAATAAAAAGTAATGCAGTAAATAAGTATTTCATATGCGTATATTTTTTTCAATCAGAAATTACTAAAGATTACAACATCTTATCTCCTTGATTATGTCAAAACTTCTTTTTTCCTGATGAAAAGTATCATTACCGTATTAGGTTCGTTCTTGTTCGTTGTGTTCTGCGAATTTTTTATCAGGGTTGTCATCATCTTTTATCATCAAAGCGACCTTCAGTTTTATGGAATTTCAAATTTTCCGGGGACTAGCTGGATTATCATCCTCTACTTCGCTGTAGCAATTGCTACATGGATAGGAAGCATGCTAGCTGTAACAATCACAACTTTTTCGCCAATTAAACATCTGTTAGCTCTTTCTATTGTAATATCTCTTTGGAGAATGAGTGAGTTCTTTGCAATGAATGAACCCAATTTCTATTACACTTTAACAATATTATTTTTCCAATTTGTTGCAATCTGGCTTGCTCTAATATCTAAACAGAAAATAAATGCGACTACTACTACTTCTTAGCCTTCTTCTTTTAGGGTGCTCAAATCCTCCTGCAATTATTGAGATTTCTAATCCTGCAGAGGATCAAGGTAAATTCCCTCGGCTATTCACAGATAATAGTGGGACGGTGTTTATGAGTTGGATGGAAAGTGATGGCGATTCAACCCGATTGTACTATAGCGCTTATAAAGAGTCGAATTGGTCGGAACCCGTAGAAGTTGCAGCATCAGACAATTGGTTTGTCAATTGGGCTGACTTCCCATCTATTATTAGTTACGATGGAAATGCTACTGCTGCTCATTGGTTATCCAAAACTGAAGGAGGAACATATTCATATGATGTAACTATTGCACATTATGAGAATAATTTTGGTAATCACTTTGTACCACATTCAGATGGTACCCCAACAGAACATGGCTTTGTTAGCATGTTTCCCATATCGGATAGTGTTTACCACGCAGTTTGGCTTGATGGTAGAAATACTGGGGGAACCAACCATGATCATGAAGAAGAACACGGATCTGATTTATCGAGTGCAATGACACTTAGGGGAGCCTTGATAAACCATTCTAACGTTGTTTCGGAACAAGAAATTGATCCAGCAGTCTGTGATTGCTGCAACACTTCTTTAGCAAAGACATCGAACGGGTTAATTGTAGCTTATAGAAATCGAACCAAAGACGAGATTCGTGATATATATGTAAGTAAGTATAATGCAGAGTCTGACATTTGGAGTGATCCAATTTTGGTGTTTGAGGATGGTTGGAATATTGCTGGTTGCCCGGTAAATGGGCCTATACTTGACTCTATTGATGACCAGGTAGCAATTGCATGGTTTACTGGGGCAAATGAAAAGCCTATTGTTAAAATGGCATTTTCAGATGATTCTGGAACTAATTGGAACCCTCCCATTATCGTAGATCAAAGCTCACCTTTAGGACGAGTGGATGTAGTTTTAAAATCGAAAGATGTCGCAATGGTTAGCTGGGTATCCAGAACGGATGGTGCTGCAGAAATCAATCTAGCGGAAGTTCACAAAAGAGGCGAAATCAAAGTGCAGACAGTTTCATTAACTAGTGATTCCCGAGCAAGCGGGTTTCCACAATTAACGAAACTTAGCAATAGTTTAATGATGGCCTGGACAGATATCTCTGATGAAAAACCGAAAATTAGGACAGCAATTATTCAATAATTTCTGGAAGCATTCCAAAACCGGATATTTCAGCTACTTTAATCCCAACTTCTGTGTTATCCATCCAACCGGTAAATTCAATGGCATGTGGACCAAATGCCATTAATGGAACTGGAATGCCAGTGTGGTAATCTGTTGTCCAAACAATTTTTAGTTCTTCTTCAGTTTTCCCTGAAAGGAGATTCATCCCTCCTGTTTCATGATCTGCAGTTACTACAACCAGAGTTTCACCATCTTCTAGTGCAAAATCCAATGCAGTTTTAATTGCTGCATCAAAATCGGCAAGTTCGCGCATTGCATAAGCTGCGTTGTTACCATGTCCTGCCCAATCGATTTGTGAACCTTCCACCATTAAGAAAAATCCCTCGTCATTAGAGCTTAATACATCCAATGCTTTACTTGTCATCTCGGATAATGTTGGAGTACGAACTTCCGAGGGCATCCCAGACATTGAAAATAATCCAAGTAGTTTACCTGAATCTGAATTATTCAACTCTTCTGCATTTTCAACAAACTCATAGCCATTTGCTTCAAATTCTTCGACCAAATTCCTAGAGTCATCTCTTGAACTTCCACTTTCAGATTTAGGAATGAAATATTCGAGTCCACCACCTAAAAGTACTTCAACACTTGAGGTTACATATTGCTCCGCAATTTGGGCTTGCTTACTTCTTGAATCAATATGAGAAGCATAACTTGCTGGAGTGGCATGCGTTATTGTTGATGTTGCCACTAATCCTGTACTTTTACCCTGGTCTTCGGCCATTTCTAAGATAGTTTTGCAAGCTCTTCCATCGGGAAGTTGACCAATCATTCCATTATTTGTTTTTACCCCACAAGAATAAGCGGTAGCTCCAGCAGCGGAGTCTGTGATAAGTCGATTTGCAGCGTGCGTTGTCACTAGCCCGGTAACCGGCATTTTCTGAACATTCAATTTGTTATCTGTGCCAACTAAATTAACCTGACCAGAATATAACTGTGCCAACCCTGTGCCATCACCAATTATAAAGATTACGTTTTTAATTGGTCCATCTTCAATAAGTGGATAATTCTGTTCAACTACTTCGGTGCCCGTATTTACAGAGATCGAGTCGGTTTTTATAACCTGATATCCACAAGCAGTTGTTGTATAAAAGGCAAAAAGAAGGAATAAACTTGTGTAGCGCATTTTTTAATAAAGTTTACTTTAAATCTAACATTATGAGTTTACAAAATTGTTATTTCTTAGAATTTAGGAAGCATACTTTTTATAAGTCCCCATAACCCTTTTGCAGGTTTGTGAGCCTTTTTATTACGTTCAGCAGCTTTATCAATTTTTTTAATCTCAACAGGTGGCCTGCCTGAGTGCTGATTTGCTCTCTTACTCTTAGACTGATTTTTTTTATTAGGTTGGCTCTGGTTATTTTTAGTTGTTGACTTTTTTGATTTCGGCGCCTGAGGTTTCTTTTTCTCGGCCTGTTTAGATTTGGGTTTTTCAACTTCCTTTCTGCTGGGTTTAACTTCTTTTTCAGCTTTATTTAGAAGTTCGATAACTAATTTGCCTTCCTCATTCTTTTCAACTTTAACCGTTTTTGTATTCTTATAATCTGCTTCAATTGGTTTAGAAGAACTATCAGATTTTGACGGTTGTTTTGATTTATCTTTTAGCTTTACCTCAATTTTCTTCTTTTCAACCTTTTCTTTATTGAGCTGTTTATTCGGATTTTGGAGTAAGGCATCCCCATCTATTATTTCTAAATCATTGCCAACTTTTTGTTCTATGGCTCTAAATAATTTTGAATCTTTTTTACTAACTAATGTTAGCGCAATGCCCGATTTATCATATCTACCGGTTCTACCAATTCGATGTATATAATCTTCCACAGCTTGTGGCACATCGTAGTTTATGATCATAGAGATGTCTGCTATATCAATGCCTCTGGCCAGAACATCTGTTGCAACAATTATGGGTACTTTTCCATTTTTGAAATCATTCAGTGCTTTTGTTCGCTCTGCCTGCTCCCTGTCTCCATGAATACTGGCTACTTTGATGCCTTTTTTAACCAGTAATCGTTCAAGCTGATCTGTACCTCTTTTTGTTGCTGTAAAAATAATACAGGATGTCCACTCTAATTGGTCAAGCAAGTGTTGAGTTAGTTTTAGCTTCTCTCGACCATCAACCTTATATGCTTTTTGCTCAACCGAGTTCGACGGTGTAGAAACCTCAATCTGAACTTTCTCTGGCTTAATCATAATTTGATTTGCCAGTTTATGAATTTCTTTAGGCATAGTAGCCGAAAACAAAAGCGTCTGTCTTTTCTTTGGTAGCTTGTCGATGATATGATTTACATCGGGTAAAAATCCCATATCAAGCATACGGTCAGCTTCATCCAACACCAAAAATTTGATATGACTAAAGTCGACATCTAGTACTTTCATTTGATCTATAAGTCGACCCGGAGTTGCCACAATAATATCAACACCAGCACGAATCGCCTCAGCTTGTTTGCCAAAATCTTCCCCACCTATAATAGTGGCTGAAGAGATTCCTGTGTGGTAGCCTAGGGCAAAAATCTGTTCATCAATTTGATGAGCTAGCTCTCTGGTTGGCGATAATATTAGAGCAATGGTGCCTTCATTTGGGTGTTGTAATATGTTATTCAAAATCGGTATTACAAAAGCACCCGTTTTTCCTGTTCCCGTTTGTGCAGCACCCAATACGTCGTCGCCATTTAAAATAATTGGGATACTTTGCTCTTGAATAGGCGTAGGTTCAGAAAAGCCTATGTCTTGAAGCCCCATTTGCAACGATTCTTCGAGGTTAAATTCGCTAAAAGTCAATGTGTTTAGATAGATTAAATTCTTTATAAAAGATGAATATACACAGAACCTTTCTAAAGTGTTTTACAAACACAATTCTTCTATCTTTGGCCAAATCCAAAATCTAAAAATGATTTGTTTACAATGAGAGTTATTCATCTATTTATACCCATTTTTTTTCTATTACTATTTACTAGCGCCTGCACTCAACAAGAACAAGGCTTCAATAAAGAGGTTTCGCTAAACTCACTAGTTGATAGTTCCAGTTATGCTATAGGTTATAGAACCGGTACCAGTTTAACTTCACAAGGCTTCGAAGATCTAGATCTTGAAGCGTATGTGGCCGGCTTTCAAACTTCGTTAGATGATGAAGAAAGTAAAATCAGTCAGGAAGAAATTCGTTCGCTGTTTAGACGACTAAACGAATATGTTAACGACAAGATGTATTTAAAAAATCAGAAGGAAGAAGAAGATTTTTTTGCAGCAAATCGTATGGAAGATGGTGTTATTGAAACACCGAGTGGTCTTCAATACAAAGTGGTGACAGAATCGGAAGGTGGCAAACCATTTGCTCAGAATAAAATCGTAGTTATGTATGAGGGTCGTTTGATTGACGGCACTATTTTCGACACAACGTTTGATTCCGGTGAACCTGCTGAGTTTGTATTAGGCGAAATGATTCCAGGCTGGATTGAAGGAATTCAATTAATGAGTGTAGGCTCTGAGTATGAGTTTTTTATCCCTTCCGAGCTAGCCTACGGCAAAAATCCACGCCCAGGTGGTATTATTGAACCAGGTGACGCTCTTATTTTCAAAGTTCAATTGGTAGATATTCTTCCCTAATAAATTAAATATTCTCTAATACTCATTAGTAAGTTTTAAAGGTAAGTAACCTCAGAAGTTTGAATATTGAGAGAGCCTTGAAAGAGAAAGAAAGAAGGCTGGCTATCAACCAACCTTCCATGAATACGTTGGCTTTTTCGGGGTACAGAAACTAGCTGTAGCAAAATTTGCTACAGCTTTTTTTAAATTTGATGGGGTCCCGAATCGACCAATACTTGTTTTAATTGTGAATGAAGCCCAGACTTTCTTATCGTTTTATTAGATATACAGTAATTAAGAATTTCACTTTTTCCAACTACAAGAACACTTTCCCTTGCTCTTGTTACAGCTGTATATAAAAGTTCTTTAGTTAAAATTGGATTTTCTTTATCCGGAAGAATTATCGCAATATGATCATACTCAGAGCCCTGACTTTTATGTATTGTAATGCAATATCCTGATTCATAGTACTTTAGCATCTCTTTTTTCAACTTTTTTTCTTCTGAGAATATGATCTCATCCCCTTTATTGGAATAAATTCCAATCTCCCCATTTTGTATTCCCAATTGATAATTATTCTTACTAATCATCACCATTCTGGAATTAAACCACTCAATTGAACGAGGTAGTCTCCTCTCGATCTTAATTTTATTTTCTACACGGGTGTTAAGTACATCACACCCCAGATTACCTTTTCTGAGAGCGGTCAAGATTTTAAACGCGTCTACTTTTGGTAAAGTTTTAACTCCGTTGTTTATCGCATATTTTTGTAAAGTTTCTGAGATAGAATTAGATCCTAATTCCACAAATTGAACATCAGAAAATTCTTTCGAGGCTAGAATTTCTGTTGCTTTTTCTACGTCTGAAGCATTAATCGCATCTGCAAAATGATGTATCCCGCTAGATTCAGAGAATCGAAACCGTTTGTCTAAAGAAACAACACATTCTTGAATTGGATCCACAAACTCAGAGCTATTATTTGAGTACAAATGAATATCACGAAGAACCGCTCCAGCTTCTACGGCCGCCAATTGAAAAGGATCACCAACAACAATTACTGTAGAGTCTTCGGCTAACGATTGGGACAATGCATGCCATATTCCTAAATCCATCATTGATGCTTCATCAATGATCACTAAATCCGCGTCAATAGGATTCTCCTTGTTTCGGGAATACCCTTTAAGAACATCAGAAGCACCTAATAATTGATGAACAGTAACTGCTTTTTCATTTTCTTCAAGAAATCCGGCTAATGAATCATTAATCCGTTGAGCAGCTTTTCCGGTTGGAGCAGCAACTTTTATGATGTACTCCTCATCGAAAAAATTTCTGTGCTGCTTAATAATCTCACTGATTGTAAACGTTTTCCCAGACCCTGGTCCACCAGTGATGATTAAAAATTTATTTGTGAATGATTTGAATACACATTCTCTTTGATGTTCGTGCAATGAATCTGAAATTGACGACTGTATTTCGTCTTCTCTTCCGATGAAATCTTCATCACTTTGTTTGGCTTTATGGATTAGCCAATGCGCAAGTACTTTTTCTTTGTTGTAGCTTTTATGGTCGTATAAGAGCTGATTATGCACAATAAATGGCTCATAATCTGAATCAGATCCAATCAGGGAACACCCCTCTTTTAAGTCATCAATTGAAATTTTCGCATTTTTTAATTTAAAAGATTCAATATGCTCGTTAGCCATCTTTTCATCGATGGCAATGTGACCTTTTCTTTGATAATGCTGATATGCTAAAATAGCCAGTATTTGCGCCTGATTTATGGATGGATCGATTCCAATCCAGGTTTGCATGGTTTCGTACTCAGCATGGTCAATAAATCCACGTTGTAACAAATTAGTGAGTAATGCTGTAATAGTAGGATGAACTATCATTTTACCCCATCGCTTCGTTCAATTGTTCGATAATAGTTTGCTTCGGTTTATCAAAGTAAATACCAGATTTGGAACCCTTTTGTAGACCTCTTAGAAATACATAGAACACTCCCCCAAAATCCGTTTTATAATTAAAACCTGGGTTTTTTAGAGTTAAATACCGAACCAGTGCAATGGTGTAGATATGATATTGAAGATTGTACATCGAATGCTTCATCTCTTCATTCAATGATTCTATTGAATAATTTTCTTTGCTACTACCCAGATAATTTGATTTATAATCCAAAATATAATATCGACCGTTATACCAAAAAGTTAGATCTATAAACCCTTTCATAAACCCATCAATAGATGGCTGGAGTTTAGATTCTGAATGCCCAATTAGTGAGAAAATTCTAGTGGTGTCTGCATTTTTAAGAGGAAACATAAATTCTATTTCTACCAACCGTTGATCATTTGATATGCGATTCAGCGATACCCCTTCTGCCAGTGACTGAGAGATTGTATCCAGTACCATTTTCCTAACCGTTGGAATCCACTGTTTATCAAAATTAAACTGATCAAATGACTGATCAATAATCTCGTCTATCTCACTATTGGTTGTAAAATCAATGTGTTCAAAAATATGATGCAGCAGATTACCTGTATCTTTTCCTTTCGGCAATGTAAATTCATTTTTCTCATCAGTTTCTGATTCAATTAAATCCAGATTCCATTCATCGAAAGCAGCCTTTGCATCCTCATCTGCCTT
This sequence comes from Balneolaceae bacterium, assembly GCA_965249965.1. GTDB lineage: Bacteria > Bacteroidota > Rhodothermia > Balneolales > Balneolaceae > HXMU1420-13. The sequence goes on along the minus strand of OZ252262.1, from coordinate 2,554,710 downwards.
GGTTGATCCCGAAATAGCCAATGATGAAAAACTTACCGTCCGTTTAAAATTACTGTAATCCGATCTACTCATTTTTTTGAAAGAAGGAACAATAACTTCCTTATGAAAAGTATTAGATGAACTACTATTATCTTGCACATCAAGAATTTTTAAGATTTCAGCACGTTCATCCAACAATTTCGAAAGCGATTTACTATTCGATCGAAGCGACTCTAGTGCATTAAACTCGCTACTTTTAGTTTTATAATGTGCATCATAGACATAGCACCTCGATTTAGCTCTGGTAAGTGCTACGTATGTAACTCGAATTTTCTCAGCGCGCTCCTCGGTTAAATGATCACTTATTGCTTGTTCAAAAAAGGAGCTGGAAGCATCTAAATAGGCGGTTTGTTTAGCACCATTTGATAATATGGGAATCTTTGGCCTATCAATCGTAGACTTCCATAGAAAAGGACAAAACACAACTTTGTATTCTAGTCCTTTGCTAGCGTGATGCGTCACAATCTGTATAAGATCATCGTCGCTTTCAAGTCGAATTACCTCATCATCCTGTGTTTGATTAAAATCCTGCTCTCTTTTAGATCTAAAAAAACGCAATAAGCCAAACGTAGATGTTAGCCCATCTGTCTCGGCTCTAATTAAGAGCTCTTTTAAATGTTTGTAATTAGTAATTACCCGTTCAATATTATCTTTTTTCGAAGCTGAAATAAAGAGATTAAAAATCGATTCAATATTTCTAAAAACCTGAAGTAATCCCTCGCTTTGCCAAACTTCATGTAAGTGTGAAAATTGAGACTGATATGTCAGAAGTTGATTTTCAAGACTATCAATTTCAATAAGTTCCTTTTTATCAACTCCCAAAAGATTTGTAGCCAGAGCAGATTTTAAATATCCGATGTTCCCAGGATGAGAGATTGCACTTAATATTCTAAATAATTCATCCGATTCTTTGGATGAAAACACTGAAGATTTTGAATTTATTACACTTCGAATTCTATTCTTCCAAAGTGTTGATTGCATGAGTTCAGCATTTTTATGCGAATCTACTAATACTGCAATGTCACCGTGCTGTATACTCTTTTCCCCGATTGTATAATTTTCATTTAGTAATTCAATTATCTCAGCCGCTACAGATTGTGCTATTAAAGATCTAACTGCACCTATTGATTTGGTACCAAATTCAACATCTATAGTTTTAAGTGGGGAAACTTTTTTCCCATCTTTCTTTATTGGATTATTCGACCTTCCTTCTGGAAATTCTGCGTTTTCATAATTCAATCCATTAATCTGAAAAGCGTTATCACCCTCAAAAAAAACATTTATAGCTTTGATTAACTCTTTAGAACTACGATAATTAAAAAGTAAGGTGTATTTATTTTCCTCAGGCACATCACGCTTTGCTTGTAGGTAAGTGTTGAGGTCAGCCCCTCGGAATTTATAGATAGCTTGCTTTGGATCTCCAATCATTATTAAGCAATTCGACGCAGATTTGGAGGCTATTGTATCAAAAATAGCGTACTGTTTATGATCGGTATCCTGAAATTCATCAATTAGCATAATAGGATATCGAGCCGCCAATTTGCTAGCAAGTATTTCAGATTCATTTAGTCCGTCTCTTACTTTCACAAGAAGGTCGTCGTAGCCTAACCCTCCTTTTCTTGCTTTTATCTCGGCTAAACGCTTTCTGACTTCATAGACAGAAAATGCTAAAACTTGTGGCTTTAATGCTTCGAATTTTTGGAATTGAGTAAGATAGGCATCAACCAACTGAAATATATCAAGCTCGGGCGTGAACTCATTTTTCTTTGTTCCTTTCTCAATAATGAATCTACCATAATGCTTTAGGTTTTCAATGGGTTTTGGACAATCAACATTTTGTTCAGCCCAATTCTGAAACGCCTCAAATTTTTGCCCCGGGTTTTTATAATAGGTCTTACTTAATCCTTCTGAATGCAAGATTTCGAGTAAAGCTTGTTTGTCTATTCCAAACTGATCTTTAATCTTTTGATGAATCTCATTACAAGTCGTATAAACCCCTCTAAACCATTTGAAATCAATGATATTTGGCTCCAGAATTATATCCGAATTTTTAATCAATGGATGAACTTTTTTTAGAAGATAGTCAGGTGATTGAAATTCAATATTTAAATATTCACTGAGCCATCTTTCATAGTCATCATTGCTAGCATTTGAAAAAAAGAAATCAACCCAAAATTGATGGATAGCGTCGAGGATGAGTTCAAATTCGGATGGTACTAACCCAAAATTTGCTGGAACCTTAAATTCAATATGATATTCGGCTAATATTCGCTGGCAAAATCCGTGAATTGTTGAAATAGCAGCTTCATCAAATGCTAAATATGCTTTTTTTAAATGCTCGACCTGTTTCGGATTAAGTTTCTTAACAAATTCCTCAACAAATTTATCCTCCGACGTCGCTCCTTCAGCAGCTTCAATAACGTCTCTAATTCGATCTCTAATTCTTTGTTTTAACTCAGCGGTTGCATCGTTTGTAAACGTCAAAACAAGAAGTTCTCTTGGCATTACCCAACGTTCAACCAGTGCCCTGACATACAGCGAAGTGATACTATACGTTTTTCCTGTCCCAGCGCCTGCTTCAATCAAATGATGCCCCTTGAAGTCAAGATCAAATATATTCAGTGGCTTAGCCATGTTTAGATCTTTTTATATGAGATATAATTGGTGACCAAATTGCTAATGAATCTTCCTCAAAAAATGGACTTTCCCACGGGTATTTGTCATCCCAAAGAATTTTATTGTAGAAATCATCGCTTTCTGCTCTCGGGTATTTGTTGGGTTCCCACTCATTTTCAACATGTATCAGTTTCGCTTCGCGATCTCCCTTTTTTGTAACAAAACCATTGCTTAATGCAGGAATAAAAGAACATAAATCAGCATTAAGTTCTTTTCGGTTGAATATCTCTAAGAGATCTAGCATAAAGTTTTCAGCATTTTTAATTTCATTGAACTCAATGGATTCAATTTTGTCTTTATTAGTCCCAATTAATTTCGATGATAGGTGCACTTCGTCATTTAGGCAGAGTACCAAATGCTTAATCCAAAGTTCGATAATGTGCTTTGGTTTTATAGTGCTGACTTTTAGATCGACATATTGATTTTTATAAACATTTGTAAGTTCACCTTCTAAAGAAAGACTATCCAGCTTGATTTGAATTTTAGCCTTGCCGGGGTCATTTAATTCTAAGCCCTCAACCATCGATTTCTGAATACTCAACAGATTGCTGGATTCAATAATTTGATTTCTCCCAACAATACCCATCGGTGCTTTACCTGAGATTTGCAGATACTTTATAAGCTCACAAGTAGGAATCTCTGATTCTATAGATTTAGCAATTGCTAACTTCATGTTATAGTTATCCAAAGCGGACACCTTAAACACATCCCGATCTTTTGGCTCATCCTCTTCATAAATATTTTTGATACCTAATATATTACCCAGCAAGTATTTAGATGGATGAGTAAAAAATTGAATTAAATCATTTAAGTGCAGGTTTTTCGGCTGTTCTCTTTTAATTAAATACTGAACTTCTTTTTCTTTTGATTCAATGTTTGATCCATTTAGAATTTCAACTGCCATTTCAGAGTAGGTTTCATACTTAGTCAACTCATTTGTTGAGAATTCATGCAAAGCATGCTTTTGAATTTTACTCTCAGGATAAACATCAAGAAGTGCATCAATTAATGTCGATCCCAATGCGCCTTGTTCACCTTCACCGATATAGCTCAAGTGAAGATTCTTCTCAGTTGAGATAAATCGTTCTAAAAACATCAACTGATCATCTTTTTGTGTAATACGATCGCCTGGCAATGGATTTGAGTGGATTAAGTCGAATTCTGGTCGAAATGGATTTCTTGGAAATATCCCTTCGTTCAACCCTAACATGGCAACAAATTTAAATGGGATATTTCTGAAAGGAACGTAAGTACCAACTTGCACTCCAGATCCTGGTTTTGTGGCACTAGCACTTTGATCAGAAAAAACATGATTGAGCCACTGCACAAAGACTTCAAAAGGAAATACTGTTTTTGATTTTGATAATATCAGGTACTCTTTAGATTCCTTCAGTTGGGATACTTCTAAGATGGGTGACTTTGAATCAATAATCAGCCAATCTTCAATAAAATTAATCCATTCCAGGAGAGAATGATCTGTTTCTTTATACGCATTCAGTGCTTTCAACCAGCCCAGCACCCTAACCAGCTTATTTAGCGCTATTCGCGTTTCATCAGTAGAAATTATTTCAATACCACTATAACCTAGAAAGCTATTAAATGCTTCGATCTCCATTGAATAACTGAGAAGCAACTTTCGAATCCCCTTTTCTATACTATTCAGACCCTGAGATTGAATTAATCCACTATGGACATTCAACTTTGCAAAAGCTCTAATGTATAACGAAAGTTCATCATCACTTATGGAAAATGCCTTTTTGATGTGGTGCAAGCCGAGAACTTCTATGAAAGAGCTTACCTTTTCATTATCGATAAAAAAATTAAACACCTTCAGTAGACTATCCGAAGGTGCCGATTTCATCGAATAAGGCTCAAAAAAAGGAATTTTTGGTTCTAGTTCTCTATTGAACTGCTCATAGATTATTGGAGCATATGTTTTGAAATCGGGAACTAAAATCAGTACATCATCACATGTTAGAGTACTATCTGCATCAAAAGAGTTAAGTAATTCTGTTTTTAAAACCTGAATTTCTCTCTCAACATTATGACAGGAATGGATGTTGACTTCAGGTAATTTTTTGTCATTTTCTGATTTGATCGTTATTGATTCTATTCGACTAGAATCCGAGTTATTTTTTGGGTTCAACCATGTTTGAACCTCAACTTTAGGTGTACTCCAGTTTTTAAACGTATCACTATCTGTTACATACGATGAGAAATCCTGATCAAACCAAATAATATCAACCGTTCCTGAAAGTTCCTGGATAAATTGATTAAATGGCTTCGACCAATGTGAGAGGCCAAATAGGTAAATTCGATTTGGTAAAGCGTTCTCAAGTTCATCGATTTGCTTAATTATAATGCTTGTAACTTCACTTCTTCCTGGGATATCAGGGTACTCTTCAATTAAATCCTCCGAAAGTATATTCCATAAATAGGGCTGCCATTCATTCAAAGAGCCGGATGTTTTCCTCTCCCAGTTATTTAGTAATTCAGGACGGAATGCCTGGTATAAATCAAAAACATCAGCAATCTGGATAGCCAAATCCAATAATGTGGACAAATCTGATGGCATGTTTAGCCCCCTGGAACTTAATTCATCGCGTTCTTCATCAAGTTTATCCAGAATTCTTGCTTCTAGGGCGAGTTTGTCTGTGGGTAATTTTGATGGAAGAGTCGGTTCAATGTGCCTAAGACAAACCCAAATTAATTCCGATGGATAGACAAACTTAACATTCGCAGAAATACCATTGCGGGCACAAAGTTCGCTATGAATCCATTCTTGTGTTTCTTTGTTTTGTACTACAATCCAATCCTGCGACAGTGGATTGGCTTTATCATCTGCTTGAGCTATCAGATTTGAAAGTTCGGCAACTAAGTCCCTAAGATTTTGTGCTTTTTTATAGTAAATCATTTAGCAGTATTAGAAAGCTCAACAGCTTAATAATACTCAAAAAAAACCAACACTTAGAAGAATTAATTAGTCAATAATCGCTTTTTTTAAGATACCACCTACAAAGGTAGAGAAGGATTGTTCATTTGCCGTTGCTTTTCGTTTTACAGCGTTAATCAAGTCTTCCTCTAAGTAATAGCTTACCACTCTTTTCTTTTTTCTTGGCTGTTTTTTCTCAGACTCTTTGTGCACCGAACCAGATTCAGTGTATGGTATAAATTCAAACTTAGCATCTTCCAGGTGATTTGTACCGAGCGGGTTATGCCCCATCACCTTTTTCTTATCCATCATCAATGGCCGTTTTTAATCTCCTTAGCTAGAGCTAGATAATCTTTGGCACCATTACTACTTCCATCGTATTCAAATATTGTCTTATGATGACTTGGTGCTTCTGCTAAAGCTACATTATCACGAATAATCGTATTAAACACTTTCTTACCAAAGTAATCTTTGATATGACCTACCACTTCTTTGTTTAAATTCTTTCTGCTATCGTATAAAGTGCAGATAATTCCACCAACTTCTAAATCTGCATTTAAACGTTGTTGTACAACTTTAATTAGGTCGAGCAATTTAGATAGCCCGTGTAATGCCAAATATTCTGATTGCAACACGATAAATACATCTTGTACTGCGGTAAATGCATTAAGAGTTAACAATCCAAGATTTGGTGGACAATCGATTAGCACATAATCATAACTTTCGCCTTTCAATTGTTTTAAAAAATTCTTTAGTAAACTCTCGCGTGCAGGTTCGTTTGCAAGCTCAAGCTCTGCTCCGGATAACTCTAAAGAAGAAGCTATATAATCAAATCCACTATGTTTGATAATAACGTCTTGAATGCGAGCCTGCCCTTTTAAGGCCTGATATATTGTTTTCTCTAATCGCTGAGAATGCATTCGTAACGAATAGGTTAGGTTAGCTTGAGGATCAAGATCAATTAGCAGAACTTTCTTACCCAGTTTAGCCAGTCCGGCTCCAACATTTATTGTAGAAGTGGTTTTTCCAACGCCACCTTTCTGATTTGTAAAAGCAATGGTTTTCATAACTCTTTATTGCCGTGCTTATATCATTAATAGAGTATTAAAGAGGATATAATAATCGATTGTTACAGGATATCTAATAGATATGGTTTTTCGGTTCACTAAGGTAGTTAGAATCACTTAATTTTCTAATAGAAATATCCGAAAACATATAATAGAGAACCAACAAACATTAAAATAATTCTAGTGTGTGTATTTGGTATCGAACATTTTCAAAGTTTCTTAACTTATAGCTTAACAATTCATTGTACAGTTAATGCGCTTTTACTCACGAAAAATTATTAAACCTCAAGATTTGAATCCAAATGGCACTCTTTTTGGGGGTGTCGTATTAAGTTGGATTGATGAGGAAGCAGCAATTTATGTGCTATGTCAGCTAGGAAAAGGACGCATTGTAACCAAGTACATGTCGGAAATTAATTTTGTGAGTTCAGCAAAATTAGGTGATGTGATTGAGATTGGTATGGAAACTGTTAAATTTGGGCGAACATCAATTACTGTGAAATGTGAAGTTCGAACTAAATTTCAAAAAGATACGATCATCACCATAGACAGAATTGTATTTGTTCATATAGATAAGGATGGAAACCCCATCCCACATCACGTAACAGAACCAGCAAACGAATAATCATCTTGTGAGTAATCAGGAAAAAATTGTTGATTTTACCACTTTAAACGAAATGCTATTTGGCGAAGCTAAGTATATCAAAGAGTTTGCTGAAGCTGCTGTTATTTCCTTTGAAGAGTTCAAAGAAAACTATACACTCTTTTTGATTAAAAGAGATGAAGTGAATTTTAGAAAGGCAGGGCACAAAATTAAGCCTGTGGCTCAGATGCTCGGTTTAAATATGATACTCGAGGAATATGAGCATGCCAAAGAATTAATTTGGGATGAAAAACCAGATGCTGAACTTGGCAACTCATCCCAAAAAATGAGTGCCATTCTAGATAGAGTACTCTCCGAATTAAAAGAAGTAGCTGAAAACGCGTAAATGTTACGTTATCGTGATACTTTTATTTAAGTAGCTTTACTAATTTGGCTTGAAAAGCCATGAGCGCATCTACCTCCTCCCCTATATTAATTGTAGAAGACGATAAAGACCTCTCCGAACTGATCAAGATTCAATTACTCGACCTGAATTATGAAATTCATCAGAGTTTTAATGGGATCGATGCTATCGATAAAATTAATACAGGGACATTTTCTCTAATTATTCTGGATATAATGCTTCCTGGTAAAGATGGATTCGAGATTTGCAAAACAATACGCAAAAACGATTCTCTTACTCCTATTCTAATGCTTACTGCAAAAGCAGAGGAGATTGATAAAATTATGGGGCTAGAATTTGGAGCTGATGATTATCTAACCAAGCCTTTTAGTATAAGAGAACTCACTGCTCGCGTTAAAGCATTAATCCGAAGATCTCAGGTTTCAACTTCTCAAACCAATTCGGTTAATGACGCGATATCTTTTGGCGAACTCTCAATTTATCCAAATAAGCGAGTAATTGAGTTAAGAGGTGACACATTTGATTTAACGTCGAAAGAATTTGATTTACTCATGCTTTTTGCAACAAACCCCGGGCGTGCGTACAGCCGGCAAGAGTTACTCGATGTGGTTTGGGGATATCAATACAATGGGTATAGCCATACGGTGAACAGTCATATAAATCGATTGAGGAGTAAAATTGAGAGAGATCCTTCTGATCCCACATTCATAAAAACAGTTTGGGGTGTCGGGTACCGATTTGTTGAACTGGAGGAACTAGAAGCATGAAAATGTTAACCAATAGCTTTTATGCCAAAATTTCTTCGGTATTCCTGGTTTGTATTTTAGTGCTGGGAGGAGTTCTTGCCTATCTAACCTTGAACTCTTCGATGATGTTTGTTGAAGAAACCACTCAAAAGGTAAATGTAAATCTTGCCCATGAAATGGCCATGGAATTCCAACCATTTTTAATGGATTCCATCGAAAATGACAGTATCATCCAAAAAATTCAGTATTTGAAAGGCATAAATCCTCAAGTAGATATTTATTTACTTGGTAGCAATGGGATGATAAAAGGATCATTTCTGGGTAAAGACGCACCACCTGAACTTGCCATGGCAAAAGTTGATACCGCCCCTTTAGATGCTTTTATTGCCGGGGAAACGTTGCCTATACTCGGCGAAGATCCGCTCAACCCTGAGATTAAAAAGCCATTCTCTACTGCTCACATCTCTATTATGGGTAGCGAAGGCTGCTATTTATATGTAATTCTGGAAAGTCAACAATACGATGAAATTGCCGGTATACTGGCAGAGAGTTACATCATAAAAAATTCGATGCTTGGTTTGATAATTGTAATAATTACCACCGTATTTCTAGGGCTGCTAGTTTTTCGATTATTAACCGACCGATTGACGAATATTACTAATACCGTAGTGGCTTTTGAACATGGTCAATTGGATGAACGCGTTAAGATTCGTTCAAATGATGAACTAGGCAAACTCGCTCTCTCCTTCAATCAAATGGCGGATACCCTGGTTGCAAATATGGATGAAATTAAGCAGGTAGACCGCCTAAGGCGTGAGCTGATAGCAAATGTCTCTCATGATTTAAGGAGTCCTTTAGCGTCTATTCAGGGCTATTTAGAGACCATTCAATATAAAGATCAAGAAAAAACTCTATCAGATGAAGATCGAACTAAATACTATGATATTGTAATCCGGAACACCAAGAAACTTGGAAATTTGATTTCTGAATTATTCGAATTATCAAAATTGGATGCTAAAAATGTGCAACCTGATTTGGAACCGGTTTCAATTGCTGAACTTGCACAAGATGTGGTAATGCAGTTTCAGCCACAAGCAAATTCTAAAAAAATCATCCTTAAAGCTGATCTAACGGATGATACATTGAAATTAGTAAATGCAGACATTGCCTTAATGGAACGAGCGATTTCTAACCTCATCGATAATGCTATAAAAAATACCCCTGAAGGTGGCATGGTTACGATAACACCAACAAATTCCGGAGACAAAATAACAATCAAAATAACCGATACTGGGGTTGGCATTTCTGATGACCAAATTGCCCGGATATTTGACCGGTTTTATCAAGTTGATGGTAGCCGAAGTCCGGGCAACGGAGCAGGACTTGGACTTTCGATTGCTCAGAAGATTCTGGAATTACATGGCAGCAAATTATCTGTAAAAAGTGCCTTAAATCAGGGAACGACTTTCAGTTTTAGTCTATTTCCATATGTAGACTAGAATTAATTCATCAAGATGATTTTAAAAGAAAGTGAGATTGATCAGGATAACATTGAACCTATCCTTGGAAAACCATACAAAGAACCCGGTAAATGGTTAACCGTTACCGGATCTAGCTACTATTTCATCAAAGAATTGAAAAATTCACATGGTGAAGAAGTGCTTATTTGGGATGACTCAAAAGGAATTTTTCAGCGCTATGAAAAAGGTTTAGCTCTCCTGGTAAATCGAAGTAATTACCAGCGGGCAATACTTATATCTGAAGAATCCATATTGGGCTTGAATTTAAGAATCGAAAAAGAAGGGAATACAAAAGAAACGGTACTGGAACTAGTGACCGAAGATTACAAAGGTACTTTTGTCACCAGTTATAGCTCATATAAAAGCCAGCATAAGTATTTTGAAAAAATGGGGCTTAAAATCGATTAGTTTACTCTTTTGTGATATAAGAACTCATTTAATTCACGATCATACTATATAAATTGTACCCCGAAAAGAAGACTATTAGCTTAGTCTAAATCAGAGCCCCATTGTTGAAAGTTAATGGGGCTTTTTTATTATATGTCTGTTAGATTTGGTGTAAATCAAAAAAATCATCTATGACAGTATTAGTTACAGGGGGAGCCGGTTTTATTGGCTCGCATACCGTGCTCGAATTATTAGAAGCCGGACATAAAGTAATTGTAATCGATAATTTATCTAATAGTAGTGAGCAATCGCTAATTAGAGTAGCTCATATAGCAGGTAGAAAACCCACATTTTATCAGTTTAACCTGTTAAACAGACCCGCAGTCGACGAAGTATTTAATCGACATCATATCGATGCTGTTATTCATTTTGCTGGATATAAGGCCGTTGGTGAATCTGTGGCGCACCCATTGAAGTATTATCAGAATAATCTGAATTCTACTTTATTTCTTTGTGAGATCATGGCAAAACATGGGGTTAAAAATCTCGTTTTTAGCTCTTCTGCAACCGTTTATGGCGAGCCTGATACAGTTCCGATAACAGAGGAATTTCCGACCTCAGCTCAGAATCCTTATGGACAAACAAAACTGATGTGCGAACATATCCTACGTGATATTCATGTATCAGATGAAGAGTGGAACATTGCATTGTTGAGATATTTCAATCCTATCGGAGCTCACTATTCTGGCCTCATAGGTGAAGACCCAAATGGTATTCCTAATAATTTATTGCCCTACATTTCTCAAGTAGCAGTTGGTAAATTGAAAGAACTTTCCATTTTTGGGGATGATTATCCAACTACAGATGGAACCGGAGTAAGAGACTACATACATGTTGTAGATTTGGCAAAAGGTCACTTAAAAGCATTGGAAAAGCTGGAAGAAAATCCCGGGGTGGTTACCTATAACCTTGGAACAGGCAAAGGGTCATCTGTACTTGAAATAGTACATGCTTTTAAAGATGCATCTGGAGTAGACATTCCCTATAACATTTCCCCCAGAAGACCCGGTGATGCCGCTTCTTGTTATGCCGATTGTTCATTGGCTGAGAAGGAATTAGGCTGGAGAGCTCAATTTGATATTCACAAAATGTGTGAAGATACCTGGCGATGGCAATCCAACAATCCCAATGGATACGAGGATTAACAATTAAAAATGATCAATGAATCAATTAAGGCACTTTGATTAAAATTCTTAATTGATAATTGTTAGCGATAGCGTTCAAACCATGCAAGAATGTGATCTACCTTTGTAATCAACTGACTTGGGCGATTTGAGATAAAATGCGCTGCTCCCGGAATCTCAACCAATGCTGTTTCAATTTCCCGAATCTGAAGTGCATTATAAAGTTGTTTTGCTTCAGATAACGGGGTGCGCATATCATTTGTACCAACCATGACCAAAGTTGGTGTTTCCACATTGCCAACTAAAGAAATCGGTGAAAACTTCCAGTATTCTTCGGTGTTTTCCCATGGTTGTCCGGGGTAGCGATAGTCTGCATAACCATAATAGTTATCCGCAGTTAGTGTTTTACTAATCCAATTCATTACGGGTTTTACAACGGCAGCAGATTCAAACCGATTGTTCTTTCCTATCATCCAGGCGGTCATAATCCCACCTGCACTACCACCAGTCACAAATAAGCTATCTTCTGAGGTAATTCCTTCCTGAATCAACACATCCACCCCGTCCATAATATCGTGATAATCATCACCGGGATAATCGTGATAAAGCAGATTACCGAATTCCTCGCCATAACTAGTGCTTCCTCTCATATTTGGATAGAATACAACGTATCCATCTGCAGCAAAAAGTTGGAATTCAGGAGTAAAATGTGGTCCATAATGTGAGATTGGCCCACCATGAATTTCAACTAACAATGGATAAGTTTTCGACTCATCGTAATTTGGTGGATATATGACCCAGCCTTGTATATCCCGTCCATCAACTGATGAACTATACCAAATGTCATCAACCTGACCTAAAGTTCGCTGAGCGAATAAATCATCGTTTAATGAGGTAATTTTATTCAATGCTCTTCCTTTTCTAACTACACCTAATTCTGCCGGGTGATATGGTGAGGCAATATTCGTTGCGATCATGCCATTATTCGAAATTGAGAAAGATCCGCCACCATAAGGACGACCAATGGAGTTCCCGCCTATTCGCTCGGCAACCACTTCCATCCTGCCTGATAAATTCGTGTAGCCAATTTTCGAAATCCCTTCATCTGCATATTGAAAATACAAACCTCTGCCATCAGGAGACCATGTTACATTAGAAATTGAACGATCGAGGTCTAAATCGAGAGTTCTTTTATTTGATCCGTCTGCTTCCATTAAACTAATAGTTGCAACCTGATACGTTTGAATCTTATCCTCATATCCTAAATAGGCTATCGTTTCTCCATCCGGGGAAATAGCAGGCGCTCCATCCGGACCAAATCGCTCGGTGAGCTGAGTAATTTCACCGGAAGCGACTTCAACAGCATATATTTCTGAATTTCTTCGAACACGTTCCCAATCGGGATGGCGATTTGTTGAAAAATAAATGTTAGAACCATCTGGCGACCAAACCGGTGTTCCACCATGATTAAAATCACCTGAAGTAATTTGACGAATAGCGCCCCCTTCTGCACTGATTACAAACATATGTGTGAATCCCGGATCTAAATACCCGGCACCATCCTGTTCATATTTAAAACGGTCAGTTACACGTGGCGAAGGAGCCCAATTTGCACCTTCCGGCTTTTTTGGCCCTCTCGCTAACACAGGATTTTTTTCTTCAATCTTCATTGTGAAAGCAAGGTTCTTTCCATCTGGCGACCAACTTATTGCTCCCGGCCCTCTTTCAAGCTGACTAATTCGCGCCACTTTTCCGGTTTCAACCCAATACACAAATAACTCGGCTCCATGTGTTTCATCGGAGGTTACAAATGCAATGCGTGATCCATCCGGTGACCACGCTGCTCTTGACTCATTTCCATTGAAACTCGTTAGCTTTTGATGTGCTGATCCATCAGTATTAATCAACCAGAGCGATGAAGTTCTTCGGTCTGTCATGATATCCATCCCTCTACGTTGATACACCACCTGATCTCCATTCGGCGAAATTTGTGGATTATCCACCCACTGAAGATCAAATACGTCCAGACTTTGAAATGGCGTTTGTGCCTGTACATCAGCTACAAAGATCATTAAAAACAATAAATAAATAGGGATGCGAATTTTCATCAGATAAATGATTGGTTTTTTGGATGGTTGAATCTAGCGATGTTGAATTAGAAAGGCTGTAAAAAATCGAAAGTTCATGATTCCTGGCAATAAATTATTGGAATCATCCTTTGAAGATTAACCGAATGTTGCCGTATATTTGAGTCTTGTCTAAAGCCAAAGTGGCGGAACTGGTAGACGCGCGCGACTCAAAATCGCGTTTCTTCGGAAGTGTGGGTTCGAGTCCCACCTTTGGTACTAAAAAGGTCAGATTGAGCTTATCTCAGTCTGGCCTTTTTATATTAATATGTTCGGGAAGAGAAGCCTATCCCGCTTCAGCGGGAAGTCCCATCTTTGGTACTAACAAACCTTCTATTAATAATAATGAAGGCTTTTTTAATTATAATGTATGTAACTCAGTTACTGCTAGAAAATCCAAGCTAGTTTCGCATGAGATTAAACAACTGTCTTTGGTTCCCAGTCATATTCTCTAAAGTCATTTCAAAATTCCTTTCTGAGTAGGAGGTATCTTTTAGTTCAAGAACTAGATTTGAATTGTAAAGCCTGATATAGAAATAGCCACTTGGATGTGGTTCAATGATCCATTTCCATGTTGCATATCCCGATTCAGACCCATCACTAAATTTAAGAGTGTTATTCAAGTAACCTAGCTCTCTTCGTTGATTATTATTATCACGATAGAATGCTTTTATACCGTAAATCTCTTCCTCACTTGATAATCCTTCAAATTGAAATTCTAAGAGTTCATCATACTCAAGCTGGTTTATTACTAGATTGAATCCATAACAAGTAAGGTCCATTCCTGAATAACACTCTTCCCAAGCGCCTAAAAAGGCATTTGTATACCCACTTTTTATGCGATAAAAAGAATTTCCAAAGTTATTGATTAATGGAGCTTCATAATCAACTGAATGGACGGTAAAATTTCGGATCTCACTCCAATCACTCCAGATACCATTTCTTTCTGCACGAACCCGCCAGGTCCAATCATTTAAATATCTCTCATTTATAACTATCTCCGTATTGATATAGGTATAATAGCTCTGGTTTCCATCAATAAAAGCCTGATCATAGATTTCTCCCGCCTGCATGATATCAATTTGGTATCGATTGGCATTGGGCACATATTCCCAACTAAATGTCCAATTAAGCCCTTCGTCTTCGTCATTATCAAGTGCTGCATAATTTTGAGGTGTACTAAGTACAGGCGGTTGTATATCAATCCCTGGTGATGCAACCGTAAACCAATTATATGCACTACATTCGCCTACTACATTATTATTAAAATTACAGACTCTCCAGCTCCAACCATTTAAATGTTCGGGCAGTATAGCCGAATAAAGTGGTATCGAATAAGGTGTGTAGCCAATAGTATTAGAATGCCAAAGTTGCTGTAGGTTGTCACGAATTTGGATTTGATAGGCGGGTACTCCGCTAACTGTATTCCAACTAAATTCCCAAGTATATTCAGTATTTGAATCTAAGATTCCATTGGGTAGTTGTGCATTGGCAGTTGGGTATTGTAAGCTAGGTACTGATGTAGCATTATTTTCAACATAAAAGTAATTATTTGTACTCCATTCTCCCCATTCATTACCCACTTCCGCACGAACCCACCAACTCCATGCATCGTTGCTTAAATGATCAGTAATAGGAGCAGAAAGTGTTGTAGCAAAAGTGGTTCCAAATACTATGCCATTGAAAAATACATCTTGCCCGTTACTATGCTCAACTAGCAATTGGTATCTGCTGGCACCAGGAACCTCCTGCCAGTTAAAAACCCAATCTACCCCACTTCCATGTGCTAAGACTTGCCCATTAACAGGTGAAACTAACACCGGTTTAGCTGGTTGGTTTCCGGTATTGTTAACAGGGATAAATTTAAACATCTGATTTTGTATTCCCTGATTCGTTTTTTGGCGAAGCAAAGCTCCATTATGACTTCCGGGATCAGCTTCTAAGGCCTTTCCGGAATTCAGATTGATGAGGTAATAATACTTGTCATCGGTTCCGGCTGCATGAACCAATTGAAATAACTGGTTAGATGAATCATGCCGGTCATACTGAATTACACCAACCCCATCTGCATTTGATGCGCCAGGGATATCAAGTGCTTTTCCGCTATGAACTGAGACTATCGTGTAGTAATTCTCATATTGAGTAGGTTGAAACACAAATTGTTGATTGGTTTGACCATGCCTTTCCCACATATGAATTGGTCCGCCATTCTCAGTAGAATAACCTGCTACATCAACTAATTTACCTGAACTCATTACTTCAATAAAATACGGCTGACCCGGAATAATGGGTTCTTGTGCCAAAGTTAGGTTTATAAAACCGCAAGCAATTAACAGCGTTAAACCCCAGTTTCTCAATACCCCGCTTTTCATATAGTTTTATCAAATTAGTTGAGTGTCTAATTTGTATAAAAGATGATAAACTTCAAATTGTTTAAATAATTCAGATAAGAAAGTAATTAATCAAAAAGACTAGAATCAAAAAGTCAGCTTGATTCCAGCCTGTATCATCCGCGGTAAACCCGGTCGCAAGCCTGCTGGTCTTCGTGAAACTAAATACGTTCTATCAGTAATGTTTCGAATATCAATTACAAACTGAGTGGTAGATGTAATTTGATAACTAACTGAAATGTCCACTAAAAAATAAGAATCTGTATTTGGAACAATATCAAGACTTTCACTACCTGCAATAGTTCTCATCTTACTAGTACCGTAACCGGATACATTAACCGATAACTCATCGTAGATGGCATCAACTCCAATATTAAATTGATGGCGCGGTAAGTACGGCATATCATCGCCTTTTTGTACTGATCCCCAAGGATCATATCCGCTTTCAAAAGAGTTTTGAAACTCAGCTGAGGTAAACGTGTAGTTTAAGTGCAATGGAATTTGAAGTTCAGAATCTGCACTCATTAAATTTGCAGCCATACCAAGTTCTACACCGAACACCTGAACTTCGCCCGCATTAAATTGATCGGTTGACCCACCACCACCACCTGCTGCTAAATCAGTACCAAGCAGGTTCGAATAATTATTGAAAAAAGTAACCAGCTCAAGCCTCTGAGCATCGTCATTCTCAAACCGAACACCCAATTCATAGTTGACGCTACTTTCTTCTTCGGTACCTTCAGCAGCTCCAGGACTTGGGGGAGCAAATCCACGGTGAATCCCACCAAAAAGATTTGTAACTGTGTTTAATTCGTAATTAAAACCTATACCGGGTATAAATACAGAAAGGTGATTCCTCTTTGTTGACAAATCGCTTTCTGTTCTTTCAGGATCATTTTTACCGAAATCCTTACGCTTAAGGATGATGTTTTCAAATCTTAGTCCAGGAGTAAATTTCCATTTATTAACGGTAATTACATCTTGGATAAATAATGCGGTAGCCGCAGCACTTTCTATACGATTACTTTCGGTACCAGGTGTTCCAGTACTTGTTAAAAACATCGTTCCGTCCTGCATGGAATAGCCATCTACCCATTGGAACCGATCCATTCCATCTTCGTGGTAACGAAGGCCAAACTCAATCTCATGATCTAATGCATTAGTTTTTAATGATGCTCCTACTATACTTTGAATTCCCCTGGAGTAGTATTCCCTGTTGTTAGCTTTTACCGATAAAGCATCGTCAACGCTATTGGCACCCACTATAATCGAATATTCAGAATTATAAATATCCGGAGTATCTAATATTGAACCGATTCCCACCCCATTTACTTTATCAAGTTTATACCAATTTCGGTTTACTTCATTTTGATATATGGTTGTGATCACATCTACATTTGATGAAAGCTGAGCAAAATGTTGAAGTGAAAGCTGTATTTGGTCTGCATTCATCACATCTTCTTGTGAAGATGCATAGCGCCTGAAAGGAGAACTACTAAAATCAGATTCAGTTAATCCTAAATAGGTTTCATCTGAGCGTTCGTCGTAATACCCAACTTTCGCTGTAATTTTTTGAAAGACTCTGGCATCCGTATCGGTTTTAAACATAAACTTTCCGAGAAAATCCTTTACATCAAAACCGGTAAGTCCGTTGTTATCTAATTCTTTAAATCCATCATTTCTTTGAATATACGACTCCAGTAAATATCCAAAATTATGTTGTGTATCGCCAATACTTGCAGCTATTCGTTGGCTATTAAACTGCCCAACTCCGATTTCTGCTTTCCCACTAAATTCATAGGGAATTCTAGAAGAAATAAAATTTATTGCACCACCTGTAGTATAAGGACCATATTTGATTTGAGATGAACCCTTCCTAACCTCAACCGAACTCATTCGATGCACTGATGGAAAATAGTAGGCAGCAGGTGCAGCATATGGTGCTGGGGCTATTAATACCCCATCTTCCATTAAAGTGATTTTGGAACTTCGCTCTACACCGGTACCGCGTAAACCAATATTTGGTCGAAGTCCAAACCCATCCTCTTCCTGAATGTTTACACCACTAACCGATCTAAGAATACGATTAACATCGCTATAATTAAATTTTTCAAGTTCGGCTTTTCCAATGTACGCAGCAGAACCGGTAGCTTTCTCAAGCCAGGCTGGTTTTCCAATCACCATAATTCTTTTCATGATGATTTCATCGTACACATTTAAACTATCGACCGACTGAGCTTTGATTAGATTTGAAGCAAAGATTGAAACGAGGAGTACTAGAATCGATTTTTTTAAATTCACCAGAGTAACTTTTGATGCCTATTTAGAATAAATCTAAGTTAAGCGAGTTTCAAATTCTGGTCAATACTTATTTTGAATAATTCTAAATAAAAAAGCCTTCCTAATTATCTCGGAAAGCTTCAAATTGATTGGATAAATCAATCCTAAATATGCTGTAGCGGAGGCTAATCCTTTTTCACCGTAAGTCGAGTTGCTAAAATTGCTGAAATAATGAAAAATCCTCCAGCAAAAAACATAGCATTTGCGGCATCGCCACCTAATGCGAATTTATAAATTGGTCCGAATGAAAGTGTTTGAATCCCCATTGGAATAACGATCATCATATTCAAAATTCCCATATACACTCCTCTTCGATCTTGAGGTACAATCTTTGAAACCATTCCATATGGGATACCCATCATAGCTGCCCATCCAATTCCAAAGAATATCATAGGGAAAAGCACATAAATTGGGTCGCTTATGTTTGGAATCATCAAAAGGGCAATTCCGGTTCCTAACAAACTGGCGGCATAAATTCTCTTACCACCGAATTTTGCCGTCAATGGCACTAATACTAATGCAACAACAGCTGTAACAATGTTATAAGTAGTACTCATTTTAGCTGCTTGAGCTGCGGCTTCTGAAGTATTAAAACCAAGCGTATTTCTAAATAGTGGCGTGATATACTGCCAGTATACAAACAGCGCATACCATTGAAATAAATATACCGTAGATAGTTGCCACATAAACCTGGGCATGTCTTTAACAGCTCCGGCGATTTCAATAAATGGTGCTTTAAATTTTTCGACAAATGATAGAGCTTTGTTCGCTAAAATGTGCTTCAACTCTTCTTCGGTAGGTGGAATTTCTGGGGTTTTTAAAACCGACCATAATATGGTTGAAATGGACAAGAAAGAGCCTATGAAAAATGAATAATAAAGCCATTTTGGGATTGTTTGAGCAATTTCTTCTCCACCACCAAACCAATCTTGAAATAGGAAAATTGAACCGTTTGCAAGCAAAATACCAGCGCCAACAAACAGACTCTGCATTTGATAACCCAACGGCAATTGTTCATCCGGGAGTTTATCCCCAACAAAAGCACGATATGGCTCCATGGCCATGTTATTTCCTACATCCAAAATCCATAAAAGACCCACGGCAAACCACAACGTTGGGCTCAATGGAAAAGCAAACAAGCAAAGACTGCCTAGAACAGCCCCAATTAAAAAGAATGGTTTTCTTCTTCCCCATCTTGGATGCCATGTTTTATCAGAAATCGCCCCTACAATTGGCTGAACAACTAAACCGGTTATCGGTCCGGCTATATTTAATATAGGAAGCATTTCTTCGGATGCGCCTAAAAACAGGAAAATTGGATTGATCGCGGTTTGTTGTAACCCAAAACTATATTGGATACCCAAAAAGCCGACATTCATATTCCAGATTTGCCAAAAACTTAATTTCTTTTTCATTCTATTGATTGTCCTAATTAGTCTTATTCCTCTATAAACACATTGGCTGGGCTACCAAATAACCCTTAGAAAAGTCGTAATCATTAAAAAAGCCTTCAGTTTACATTGAAGGCTTATTAAACCATTTTTTCTTTACAGCTCTTTGATTTTAATGTTTCTGAACCACACATCATCGCCATGATCTTGTAAACCGATGACTCCTTCCAGCGCTAAGTCGCCCCAATCCTCGTTAATTCCGGGCCATTTTGAATCAGCTATAAGTGCATTTAATCGATCTGAACCAATTTCATATTCAACAACAACTTCTCCATTTTGGATATGTTGTACCATGTTTCCTCGGGCAATTACTTCAGCAGAATTCCATTCATCAAACGGATTTGCATTCTGCGGGTCTGCCGGGATTAAATCATATAATGATCCTGCCTGTCGGTTTCCGTTTTTACCAAGAGCGGCATCAGGGTGATTCACATTATCCAATACCTGCATTTCCGGAGCAGACTTCCAGATGTAGTCGTACTGCGGATCTTCACTCCCGCGATAGAAAATTCCTGCATTGGCTGCCTTTGCCACTTTCCATTCCACTTTAAAGTGAAAATCAGTAAAGATGCGATCATATATAATATCACCACCATCTGTATTTCCCAGCTCACCACGACCCGAACCTTGTATGTGTAAAGCTCCTTCATCGATGTTCCAGGCATTTGGAAAAGTCTCTTTCTGGAATCCCCTCCAACCTTCCGTAGTTTCTCCATCAAAAAGAAGAATCCACCCTTCATCTTTTTCAGCTTGAGTAAGCGTGTTATGCTCCGTTTCCATTGGTTCTGCATCTTGTTTTGGTTGAGCACACGCCATCAGCACAAAAATGGCTAAAAGCATACTCAACATAGAATTTTTTGTAAGTCTCATTGTTAATTTTGATATGTATTAGTAACTCCAGCCATTGCGATATGGCCGTTTTATATAATTTCGGGCAGCTTCTGCTGCGTTAATGGTTGCATATTCGGTATCGAATTGAGGATCTCCATCAACCACTGTGAAAATGTCTGAACTCACAACCCTGATTTCTTCCATCTCATCAATATTTGTAATGCGCATATTTTCGCCATCCCATTCTAATGGCCGCTTTAAGTCCTGAAGCCGAACAGCAAGATTACCCATTACTACAACTTCATTGAGTGGACCTGAATAACCAAAATAAGAACTTGGATTAACTCGATTTCTTCGGTTTTCTTTACAAGCACGCACCCAATCCATTTCGTGAGAAGTTGTAACTCGGCGAAATTCTTGCGGGACACTTGGCGGATCCATTTCTCTTCCTATGATGTAAGGATCTCGGGCATAGGTACTGCAAATCAGTGTGCCTTTTGTTCCTACAAACATGGCTCCACCACCGCCGTCACCCATCATTTTACCCGCTGGTAAACCTTCTGGACGTTCCGGCATTAAACCACCATCGTACCAGGTAAACTTCACAGCCGGCATATTCACTTTGTTCTTTTTTGGCCGAGCAGGGAAATGATAAATCACTTTTTCTGCCATAGGTGCACTTTCAGTGTTAACCTGAGTAGAACTTCCCTCTAACGTTGTTGGCTGACCTAAATCGAGCGCCATAAATACAGGGTCAATGATATGGCACCCCATATCGCCCAATGCTCCGGTACCGAAATCCCACCAGGCTCTCCAGTTCCATGGAGTGTATGAAGGGTGATATGGTCTCCACGGTGCCGGTCCAATAAAATTGTTCCAATCCAATGTGGGTGGTGTGGATGGGGTTTCCATAGGCCGCATTAAACCTTGTGGCCAAATTGGTCGGTTTGTCCATGCATGAACTTCTTTAACCTCCCCAATTTCGTCGTTCCAAATCCATTCACATATCAAGCGAATTCCTTCTCCGGAATTGCCCTGATTTCCCATTTGTGTAGCCACTCCTGTTTCTTCTGCAATTTGAGCCAGCATTCGGGATTCATATACAGAGTGGGTAAGTGGCTTTTGCACATACACATGTTTGCCTGCTCTCATCGAATCAGCTGCAGAAACATAATGTGTGTGATCAGGAGTTGAGATCATTACCGCATCTATCTCATCCTCCATTTCGTCCAGCATCTCTCTGTAATCCATGTACTTTTGTGCGCCCGGATAATCATTAAAACATCGGGCGGCATATTTCCAATCTACATCACACAGAGCAACAATATTCTCTGTATTCATAGCCCGAAGATTTCTGCGTCCCATTCCGCCAACACCAATTCCAGCAATATTCAGTTTGTCACTTGGCGCTTTATGCCCTAATCCTGCAACTACGGTGCTTGGTACAATGGTTACACCTGCAGCAAACATCCCAGATTTTTTCAAGAAATTACGACGTGAGATGGATGATTCATTTTGATTGTTCTTTTCTTTTTTGCTCATACTCCGATGTATTTTTGAGTGAATTATTCCGTTGAGCGATACAATTTCGCGCTCTTATAATAGCTTGGTATTTAAGCCAATTTCGACAAAAAGTAAAAGGGGAAATACTTATTGCGAAACAACGCCTTACAAATTTTGAGCACACACTTAGAATACGATAATATCTTTACATCCATTTACAGAGTTTACTACCTTCGGGCTATCACTCATTTACTATTTCATCGAAAGTATCATTTATGATCGTTTTAAAATTTGGCGGTACATCCGTCGGTTCTTCTCAAAGCCTGAAAGAGGTGTTGAAAATCTGCCAAAGGCATGCTGATGCAGGTCATAACCAAACTGTTGTGGTTTCAGCGCTTGGTGGTTTCACAAATCAATTGGTTGAAATCGCAGCAAAGGCAGAACAAGGAGATTCTTCGTACGAAGAATTACTAAAACAGGCAGAAAATCGCCATGTAACTTTATGCAATGAATTAATCCCGATTTCACAGCGAAGTGGAACCATCACAAAAGTAAAGCTACTATTTAACGATCTTGAAGATATTTGCAGAGGAGTTTTTCTAATTAACGAACTCTCCCCTCGATCCAGTGATAGTTTACTAAGTTTTGGTGAACGATTGTCTTCCACGATCATCCATGATTTTTTTGCTGGAAATGGACTTGATGTCGAATTAGTAGACCCAAAATCGATCATAAAAACCGATGCTCAATTTGGCAATGCGGTTGTCGATCAGGGCCTAACAACTAAAAATATCAAGCAGGCTTTCAAGGATCCGGCAAAGGTGATGTTAGTACCGGGATTCATGGCGTCTTCAAACGACGGTAATTTAACCACAACCTTAGGTCGTGGCGGATCAGACTATACTGCGGCTCTTTTAGCGGCTGCATTAGATGCAGAAAAACTCCAAATCTGGACCGATGTCTCGGGTATGATGACGGCCAACCCCGGAATGGTTTCATTAGCCCATCCGATTAAACATTTGAGTTATGAAGAGGCCATGGAGCTTTCTCATTTTGGCGCCAAAGTAATTTACCCGCCAACTATACAACCGGTATTAGATAAAGAAATACCTGTTGAGATTAAGAACACGTTTGCTTCCGAGGACCATGGAACACTGATTACTAAAAATGGTGATCCAAATGGGCGATGGATTAAAGGTCTTTCAAGCATAGACAATGTGGCTTTATGCACTCTATCGGGTTCTGGGATGGTGGCTGTCCCCAATTTTTCCTATCGATTATTTGCTTCACTGAGCAGAGAATCGATTAATGTAATTATGATTACTCAGGCTTCTTCAGAACACACTATTACGGTTGGTATATCTTCAAGCGATGCCGAGCGCGCCCGAGCAAGTATTGAAGCTGAATTCGAAAATGAGCTTCGTTTACGAAAAGTGAATCCCCTCTCAGTAGAAACCGATTTATCGATTATTGCATTGGTTGGAACTAGAATGCGCCAGCAAGTTGGGGTGAGTGCCGGACTTTTTGAAACCTTAGGTCATAATGGTATCAATGTAAAAGCGATTGCACAGGGTTCAACTGAGTTAAATATCTCAGTAGTAATCGATAAAAAGCACTTAAGAAAAGCATTGAATTCTGTGCATGAAAGCTTTTTCCTATCCGATATCCGAAAATTCTATGTTTTCATGATTGGGGTCGGAAATGTAGGAAAAGAGTTTTTAAAGCAAATTCAATCACAAAACGACTTTCTCTCTGATGCATTCAACGTGCAAATCAATGTATGCGGACTTGCTAATTCCCGTAACATGCTGTTCACCGAAAACCCAATAGATTTAGCCTCATGGGAAAATGAATTAGAAGCTAAGGGTAAACCAATGACCTCAGATGCTTTTGTTGAAGATATGATCACTATGAATATGCGTAACAGCATTTTCGTTGATTGTACTGCAAGTGATGATGTACCAAAAACCTATGAACAGATATTAAAGAATAGCATTTCAGTTGTTACACCAAACAAAGTGGCTTGCTCCTCCGACTTTGATAGTTATCTAGGTTTAAAGAAAACAGCTACAGAATTCCAGGCAAAGTTTTTATTCGAAACCAATGTAGGTGCTGGACTTCCTATTATATCCACGTTAAGTGATTTACTAAAAAGTGGAGATCGTATTTATAAAATTCAGGCAGTACTATCCGGTACATTGAATTTCTTGTTTAATACCTATGATGGAACCCAAAAATTTAGTGATGTAGTAAAACAGGCAAAAGCTGAAGGATATACAGAGCCTGACCCAAGACTAGATCTGTCTGGTGTAGATGTGATGCGTAAAATCTTAATTCTCGCTCGCGAAAGTGGGTATAAATTGGAACTGAGTGATATTACCAATCATCCATTTGTACCAGAAGAATGTATGAATACAACTAGTATAGACGAATTCTATGATCAATTAGATAAGCACGACCAAGTGTTTAAAAAACTGCTGGATGATGCAACCAAGGAAAACAAGCGCATCAAGTACGTTGCAAGTTTTGAAAATCGCGAGGCTTCAACTGGTCTTCAATCTTTTGGATCTGATCACCCATTTTACGAATTAGACGGTAAAGACAATATTGTTTTATTCTATACCAAGCGATATCCTGAACAACCGTTGGTAGTAAAAGGTGCGGGTGCAGGGGCAGCTGTAACTGCCTCCGGAATTTTTGCAGATGTAATGAGAATAACTTCGGCTTAGGGTATGGATGAAATAAAAATTTTTGCTCCCGCAACAGTAGCTAACGTAGCCTGTGGATATGACGTTATGGGATTTGCTATGAAGGATATTGGCGATACGATGACCGTAAGAAAACTGCCTTCAAAAAAATGGATTATCGAGAATGGAAAAGGGTGTGATGGTCTGCCAACTAATCCGAAACAAAATGTAATAGGCGTTGCCGTGAAAGCCATGCTAGAGGCTTATGGCAAAGAAATAGATTTCGGACTGCATTTTAAAGTCTCAAAAAATATAATGCCCGGAAGTGGTTTAGGATCTAGTGCATCAAGCTCTTCTGCTGCGGTTTACGGTGTGAATAAACTGCTTGGATCACCATTTAAAAGAAAACAATTAGTTCAATTTGCTATGGAAGGCGAACGAGCTGCTTCAGGTATTGCTCACGCCGATAATGTTGCACCATGTTTACTTGGTGGATTTACGCTAATTCGCAGTTACGATCCTTTGGATATCATTGAGTTAGAGTATCCTGATATGTTGTATGCCTCGGTGGTTTATCCACAAATTGAAATAAAGACTTCCGATTCAAAAAAGATTTTAAAAAAGCAGATTGCTTTAAAGGACGCCATTGTTCAATGGGGAAATGTGGGTGGACTCGTTGCCGGGCTTGCAAAACCAGATTACAATTTAATTGGAAGATCTTTGCAAGATGTAATTGCAGAGCCTGCGAGATCAATGTTAATACCATTGTTTAAAGAAGCTAAAGAAGCCGCGATGAACGAAGGCGCTTTAGGTGGAAGCATTTCGGGTTCTGGACCCTCCATTTTTGCCTTATCATTTAGCCGAAAGATTGCAGAAAGTATCGCTATTGGGTTTAATAATATTTATGCAACAAATGGAATTCTTGCGAATGTGTATATCTCGCAGGTAAATGCAAAAGGCACAAAAGTAATTGCATGAAATTTTTTAGTACGAATCATCAAATAGAGCCGGTTAGTTTTAGTGAAGCAGTTTTTCAGGGGCTACCATCTGATAACGGGTTATTCATGCCGGAATCAATTCCAACTCTTCCCTCCTCCTTTTTTGAGAATTTAAGCTCGATGTCGCTACCTGAAATAGGAATCGAAGTGCTGAAACATTTCGTAGAAGATGATATTCCCTTGGATGATTTAACCAAAATTGTGGAAGACACACTCTCCTTTGAGATACCTCTCAAACAAATTAAACCGGGAGTGTATGCCTTAGAGCTGTTTCATGGTCCAACCTTAGCGTTCAAAGATGTGGGAGCACGGTTTCTTGCCCGTAGCCTTAGCTATTTCACACGAAAAGAGAAAAAGAAGCTCAAAGTATTAGTTGCAACTTCCGGCGACACCGGAAGTGCCGTTGCAAATGGATTTTATAATGTGCCTGAAATCGACGTGGTTATACTTTATCCATCCGGTAAGGTCAGCGGATTTCAAGAGCAACAAATGACCACTTTAGGTGGGAATATTACAGCTCTGGAAGTAAATGGTACGTTTGACGATTGCCAGCATTTAGTAAAACAAGCTTTTCTTGACGATGAATTACGAACTTCATGCAATTTAACTTCTGCCAATTCAATTAACATTGCCCGACTTCTCCCTCAAAGTATATACTACTTTTATGCATGGGCTCAGCTTAAAGAAGAAGAAAAAAGTAAGGTCGTGTTTTCAGTTCCAAGCGGTAATTATGGTAATTTATCTGCGGGCTTGATAGCACATAAAATGGGGCTCCCGGTAAAGCATTTTCTTGCATGTACAAATGTAAATGACACCGTGCCCATTTATTTGTGGAATACCCGCTTTGAACCCAAACCAAGCGTGGCTACTATATCAAACGCTATGGATGTAGGAAATCCAAGCAATTTTGCACGCATGCTAAATTTATTTGACGGCTCTCATCATAAAATGATTAAGGATATAAGCGGGTACGCCTACACCGACGATTCTACCAGGGATACCATACAAAAAACGTATGGACTTACCGGTTACATCTTAGATCCACATGGTGCTGTGGGATATTTAGGGTTAATGGATTATTACAGACATGCTGATGGAGTTGGTGTTGTACTGGAAACTGCTCATCCAATAAAATTCAAAGATACCGTGGAAGCACAGATTCAAAGAGACGTGCCTATGCCACATCATGTAACACTTACGAATCTTAAGAAAAAAAGTATCCCCTTCGAGAATAATTTTGAGGCATTTAAAACATATTTGCTTTCATAAATTTTATTAGCATTTCGTTTTAAGATTTCTAATTTCTGAAAATAAAAGTTCAACTGAAACTAAGGGATGATTTATAAACTCTGGGAATATCGCACGTTGAGAAATCCATTCGTAATGGCGATGATTTCCATAGTATTATCAGAATTTGCATACGTGAGTGTCTCCTTGTTGGCAGGATTTGAAATTTTTAGATTTTGGGTAATATTTACTGCCACTGTATCTGGCTCAATCGCTTTTTTTTCAACGCTTTTAATCTCGAAACTTACCGCAAAAATTGAGAGACAGAATGATGAGCTTGATCGACTAAACCAATTAAATCAAGAACTTTTTTCTACGATATCACATGATATTAGAAGTCCTTTGACCGGTATAATTTTATTACTCGACATGGTTAAGAAAGGTCAGATCAAAGTTGAGGAAACTAATTACCTGATTGAAGAATTATCGTTAGATATCGAACACCTTATCCGCTTTCTTGATGAACTTCTTGTATGGAGTAAACGCCAAATTGATAAGAAACCACTTTCCCCGGAATTGGTGGAGACAAAACCAGTTATTGAAAGTACTATTCAGCTTTATTCGCCCATAATTTCTCAGAAAGAAATTAATATTTGCATGAAATCAATTTCTGGTTTCATTTATGCTGATAAAGGTAGTTACTCGTTTGTAATTCGCAACGTGCTGCAGAATGCGATAAAATTCACCCCTAAAGGTGGACAAATTGAATTAAGTGTTGAGCAACAAAACGGCCATGTCATCACCAAAGTGAAGGACTCCGGCGTTGGGATGAATCCGGAAAAAATTGAGCAAATTCTAACCCAGACTCATTATGAAACTACAACCGGAACCGCTCATGAAACCGGAGTTGGCTTTGGATTAAAAGCAAGCATCACGTATCTGAGTAAACAAAATGGGTCAATGGATATTAGCTCCAACAGTGAAAGTGGCACCGAAGTACGAATCTCATTACCCAAAACTACTACTCCATAAAAATGAAAGTTCTTTTTCTTCTCTTTTTTGCCTTTACGGGCGTAAATGTACAGGCTCAAGACCCATCTAGGTTTCAATCTGAAATTGAATCAATACAAAGCAAAAATTTTGAAAGAAATAATCTTCCATTAGTGGTTTTTACGGGAAGCTCCAGTATAAGAATGTGGGAAAATTTAGAAACTGCTTTTCCTGGGTATCAAGTGTTAAATAATGGTTTCGGCGGATCAGAATTTTCAGATCTCATTCACTACAAAGAAGAATTAATCTTCAATTTCCAACCCGACTATCTATTTATTTATGAAGGTGATAATGATGTTAATAGCGGAAAACCTCCTGCCGATATTGCTGAAGAAGCAAATAATCTAATTCTGGAAATCAAAGGCAGGCTTCCAAATACCAAAATCTTTCTTATTTCACCTAAACCAAGTATATCCAGATGGCAACTTAGAGATCAGTATTTATCGGTAAATCTCTTGCTAAATCGTGTAAGTCAAACGCATTTTTCCACCTATTTTATCGACGTTTGGAATCCCATGATGGATGAACATGGAGTTGTACGAACTGACCTTTTTATTGAAGATGATCTTCATATGAATGAAACTGGTTATGCTATTTGGCAAGAGGTAATTGGAGCCTATTTAATTCAGAACTGATGCTTAATACTAATACCTGGAATAGAATCAGATATACAATTTACCAGCCGTTTTACGATGTAATTGCTTCCTATTTCCGGCCTTTCAGAGCTCGTTCCATTGAATCACTTAAACTAAGTCCAGAAGATAACATTCTCATTTTAGGTGCTGGAACAGGGCTTGATCTTGAATATTTAAAAGGGTTTCAAAACATTACAGCGGTTGATATCACCCCGAACATGTTAGTGAAACTCCAAGATCGAGCTGAAGCTTTTGATATTAATGTGAACACAATAGTGATGGATGCAAGTAACATGGATTTTGAGGATGCCGCTTTTGATGTGGTAATTCTCCATTTAATTCTAGCTGTAATTCCCGATCCAATTTCATGTATTCAGGAAGTAGAACGAGTTTTAAAGCCTGGTGGAAAATTTACTGTGATGGATAAATTTATTGCACCTGGCACACACCCTTCGTTGATTCGAAAAATGTTCAATCCGCTAACGTCATTTTTAGCAACAACCGTCACACGTGATATTGACGAAATTTTATTAGTCACTACGTTAAAGAAAAGTACACACGAAAAACTCGGCAGTATTTTCTGGCTCATTCAAGGCACAAAACCCTGACTTCAATATTCCTTATTGCATGCATTAGTTGTTTCAATGAGTAATACTGAACTCTCCCCTATATTGATTAGTTGTAGGTAATGAAATCAAAATAAAATCAAAAAATAACATGAGTGTAGCGACAGAGTCTCAACAACTAAACAGAATTGGATTAGATATTGAAAAGAGCGAAGAACTTGCGAAGCATCTTACAAATCTTCTTGCCAACTATTCGGTATTCTATCAAAATGTAAGAGGGTATCATTGGAATATACAGGGAGATAAATTTTTCGAATTACATGAAAAATTTGAAGAACTGTACAACGATTTGTTCGAAAAAATTGATGAAGTAGCAGAACGAATTTTAACTTTGGGATTTGCACCCGATCATCAGTTTACTAAATATCTACAGATTGCGGATATTCCGGAAAGCGTAGAAGTTAGTGACGGAGAGAAGGCGGTTTCTGAAATTCTAAGCGCCTTCAAAATATTGCTCCAAAAGCAACGCACAATCTTAAATTTATCTGATTTAATGGACGACGAAGGCACAAATGCGTTAATGAGCGATTACATCAGAGAACAAGAAAAGAAAGTTTGGATGTATAGTTCGTTTCTAAAAGAACCAGGCAACTAATTATTTTACTTGATATCAGCCCTTCAGCATTTTGTTGAAGGGCTTTTTTTATGATAGTTACCCAGAGGAAGTTATTCCGTACTTTTAATGTAATCCAAAGTTTGAATTGTTAACTTTGATGTATTAAAACTGCTGCGCTTGAAACGAATTTTTATCCTCTTATTTACATGTTTACTGATTATTGGTGTCACTAATATCTATCAAAAAGAGGATATTCCTGAACCGGTAATTCCTGTTAGCGATACTGTTCAAGATTCGCTATCCATTTTTCTTTCCGATTTTCACGACACCATTACCAAGGGTGCAAATAATCGAAATCTACCTGGTGGAGCCTATGTAATTACGTACAAAGATGAAATTCTTGTAGCCAAAGGATTTGGCACCAGAGATATTGCATCGCCCCTGCCAATTGATGAGCATACTGTTTTCCGACTTGGTAGTGTGTCGAAAGGATTTGCGTCCATCCTCGCAGGTATGATGGTTGATCAGGGGCTGATAACTTTTGATGCACCCGTTTATAAAATTGTTCCGGGTTTCAAATTAAACGACGCTGATCAAACAGAAAGAATTGAAGTTCGGCATTTATTATCTCATACAACCGGGCTACCAAGGCATGCGTATACCAATTTGGTTGAAGATGGCTTATCCCTCGAACGAATTATTCCAAAATTTGAGGATGTTCCTTTAATTAGTACCGAAGGTCAACAACAAGCTTATACCAATGCAGCCTATGCTGTAATTGAAAAGGTTTTGGAAAGCAGAACCAATGTGGATTTCAATACATTGTTAAAAGAAGAGATCTTTAAACCACTTAGCATGAATGATGCTTCGGTTACCTATGGCGACTTAAAAGAAAGCACCAACAAAGCTCTCCCTCATCTATATAGCCGGCGTGCAGGTACCAGAATTATGGTCCCCATCAAAAACAATTATTTTAATGCGGTTTCTGCAGGTGGTGTAAATGCATCTATTTCAGATATGGGACAATGGTTATTATTGCTTACTGGCAATAGACCTGATTTAATAAAAGAAGAAACGTTGGATCAGATATTTGCACCCATTTCAACAATACCGAACAGGCGATTCTCAAGACATTGGCCCGGTGTTAATGAATCGTATTATGGAATGGGCTGGAGAACGTTGAATAATGGCGAACAGACCATTGTCTATCATGGTGGATATGTAAATGGTTACCGCAGCGAGATCGCTTTTGATAGAGAGAATCAAATCGGCATCAGTATTCTGTTTCACTCAAATACCAGCTATGCAGTTCAATTGATTCCTGAGTTTTTTAATGATTTCAATAATTTGCAATCATTTATAGATTCTTTCGAGCAATCATCAGAACATGCTGAAAAAACGAATGAATAAGATTCAGCATCTTAGCTTTCGAACTATTGATGATTTTCTGGATTATCTGCCAACAGAAGAATTTATAGTCATCGAAAAACTTCGCTCGCTTATCAAGGAGTGTCTTCCGGATGTGATAGAAAAGATCTCATATAATGTGCCCTTTTACTCCAGAAACAAGTCTATTTGCTACCTCTGGCCTGCTTCTGTGCCATGGGGTAAGGTTAAAGAGGGCCACATTACCCTGGGATTTTTAAAAGGACATCAACTACCCGACCCGTATAATCGGTTGGAAAAAGGAAACCGAAAATATGTTCGCACTCTAACATTTAACACAGCAGAAGATCTAGACATCGAAATGATTCGATTTTATCTATTCGAGGCCTTCGATTTGGATAAATAAAATTGAATCATATCCTGTTAAAAGTCGTAGATGTTTGAGTGTTTAATCAAAAATAAAGGTCATGAGCATTTTTAGAATTATCATTGCAATATTATTCCCACCAGTTGGTGTTTTCTTAACCGTAGGACTTGGCGGTGCTTTTTGGTTGAATATTTTATTCACCATTTTAGGCTATTTCCCAGGTATTATTCACGCTGTTTGGGTGATTGCCAAACACGATAAATAGTGAAACCCTATTTAATAATATAAATTCTTGTTGCTCTGTTTATCCCGCTAATTAATACAATTAAGCCTGAGACACTGAGCACAGACCCCAATAAATTTCCTTTCAAACGGTCCGTAAGACTTTCATTTTTTGATGTAATTGGTTGTAATTCTCGAACATCGTTTGGAGATTCTAGCCAGTCCTTTTTTTCCGGGGTTACTGCGAAAACTGCAACACCACCGCCCATTAAACTTAATCCCAATATTGTGGAAGATGAATGATCATCAATTGTTTTAATTGACTGAATTATAGAAACAGGATACTTAGTTCTATTCCCGTTGATACTGTGAGTTAATGAGTCTGTACTAAGCATAAATTCACCCTCTTTAAGCACATCACCATTTGTTAAATAAACTTTGGTTTTCAACACTTGTAATTCATTGTTAAGTTCAGAAACCGCACTTTCAGAAAATCTATCAATAATTATTCCACTTGGTGAGCAACCAACAAGAGTCACTAGAACAAAATAAATCAATGTTGTTTTCCAGAACATGATAGTTTGACCTGTTTAGTGATTTTACTAATGCAGCTTATTTAAAATGAATTACAGAACACTAGGAACGTCAGATTTAAAGGTATCAGAAATCAGCTTTGGTTGCATGTCGCTGGATATTCATTCAACTGAAAGCCAATATATTTTAAAAAAAGCATTCGATAACGGGATAATTTTTTTTGACACTGCTGATTTGTACAACAACGGGGCAAATGAACAGTTATTGGGAACAGCTCTAAAGTCTGTACGGGATGAGGTTATAATCGCAACAAAAGTTGGTAATCAGTGGAATGCCGACGGAACCGGATGGACCTGGAATCCTACAAAAAAGTACATACTTTCGGCGGTTGAAGATTCATTGCGTCGACTTCAAACAGAGTACATCGATTTATATCAATTGCACGGAGGAACTATTAAAGATCCTATTGATGATATCATTGAAGCTTTTGAAGTACTTAAAAAGCAAGGCAAAATCCGGGAATATGGTATTTCGTCTATTCGGCCTAATGTAATTCGTGAGTGGGTACAAAAATCGAATATGGTTTCTGTGATGATGCAATATAGTTTGCTTGATCGACGACCCGAGGAAGAAATTTTGCCTCTACTCCATCAACATGAACTGTCTGTAATAACCAGAGGAACTTTGGCTAAAGGCCTTCTCATTGATAAACCTGTTGACCAGTATTTGGGATGTGCAAAAGCGGATGTTGAATCATTACAGCGGGCTTTAAAACAAACAGGAAATCCCTTATCAGTAGCCATTCAATTTGTTCTAAGTAAACCAATGATAGCATCTGCAGTGATTGGCATTCGGACTTTGGTTCAACTTTTAAATATTATAGAAAAGGGTTCTAAAACAATAGAATCTAATACTTTATCTTCGATTGCTAATATTTTAGAACCAAAAACTTACGAAAGCCATCGATAACTCAACTGAAATATTGGATGATTTTTATTGATAAGAATGAAATACCAATCAGTGAATTTCAGGATGTCATCGTAAAATAATATCAATCTTTTGGCATCTGAATGGTAATTGCTTTTGAGCGCTACAAATAATCTATTTTCTATTTATACTCAGCGCGCATGAGTATACAAACAAAGCATTCCCACATATATATATCCTCCCAAAATAAACTTGAAAAAGCAGTTCATGAACTTTCAACATCAACATGTTTGTCTGTTGATTTAGAATTTGATAAAAATCGATTTAGATATGGATTTAATCTTTGCCTCATTCAAATATTTGATGGGAAATCTACCTACTTGATAGACCCCATCAACAATGAATTGAACCTGTCTCCTATTTTTGAAGTATTTGAGAATCCTGAAGTTACTAAAATCGTGTTCTCTTTTGGGGAGGATCAGCGTTTACTGCATTCATTGGGGTGTTATCCAATAGGTTTGTATGACTTACAAATTGCCAGTGCACTTCTCAATTTTCCGCCATCCTCGCTCGCCACATTACTCGAACAGGTACTTGAAATTCAACTGTCTAAGACATCACAACAAAGTAATTGGTTTAAACGTCCATTAACTGCCGAGCAAATTGATTATGCCATTGAGGATGTTATTCATTTACCCAAGTTGTATGAAGTATTTCTTAATGAAGCTGAAAAACGCGGTGTTTCCGATTGGATTCAGCAGGAAATGAATTTTTTCGAATCTGTTAATCATGAGGATGCCACCCAAAACGAAATCCTCAAGGAAAAATATAAAGGTGATATGAATGAGGTTGAATGGCACATATTCTCGAAATTAATGCACTTAAGGGAACAACATGCTGAATCCATTAATCGGCCTCCCTATCATATCGCAGAGCGGGGAACTTTAACCCTGATTGCTAAAAATCCAGTTTATGCGGATCGTTGGATGGCCACAAAATCAAATCATCACACTACTAAAAATCCCGAATTTCTTGATCGTTTAGTTAAAGAGATAGAGTCAGCGAAAAGAGAAGCTAAAGATCTGGAACTCTCTACTCGAAAACGAGCTACGAATAAACCATCTAAAGAAGAATACCAACAGATTCGAGCATTTGAACAGAAAGTAAAATATGCAAAACAACACTTCTTCAAACCCATCCAAAAAGCATTGGATCAACAGCATGGGGAGTATACTAGAGCGTTTATTTTAAATAATAGACTGATTAAAGAATTAGTATCAGGTAATACTTCTATTTTACTGAATTACAAGAAATTACTTATTAAATCTATAATCACTGAATTGCATCTTGAAGGAGATATATTCATTCCAAATTACAGTGAATTATGAAAGTACTTTATATCGGTGGAACCGGAAATATTAGTACAGCAAGTAGCCTTAAAGCCATTGATCAAAGCATCGATCTATATCTTTTAAATCGCGGAACTACTGGTGTTGAAATTCCCGGCGCCAAAACTCTTCTGGGTGATATTCGAAATACAGATGAAATGAAAGTCCTACTTAAAGAACATACCTGGGATGTTGTTGTTAATTGGATCGCATTTACCCCTGAAGATATCCGTAGAAACATTGAACTATTTTCTGAAAAAACCAAACAATACATATTCATAAGCACCGCCTCTGCTTATCAGAAACCACCAACATTTCCAATAATTACGGAATCAACTCCTTTATATAATCCTTTTTGGGAGTATTCAAGAAATAAAATTGCTTGTGAAGATGCATTAATGAAGGCTTATCGCGAGCAAGACTTCCCAGTTACAATTGTACGTCCCTCCCATACTTACGATACGGTGATTCCGATTACAATTGGTGGCTGGACTGAATACACAGCAGTAGATCGCATGAAAAATGGACAAAAAGTTATAATTCAGGGGGATGGAACAAGTTTGTGGACGGTTACACACTCCGAAGATTTTGCAAAAGGATTTAACGGCCTACTTGGTAACCACAGTTCCATTGGGCACGCCTTTCATATTACTAGTGATGAATGGCTAACCTGGAATCAAATCTATCAGTTTGTGGCAGACGCAGCCGGCGCAGAATTGAATGCCGTACATATTGCAACGGATTTCATAGATAAAATAGCTCCGGGCGAAAAAGATGGCTTATGGGGGGATAAGGCACATTGTGGAATTTTCGATAATACAAAGATTATGAATTTCGTCCCTGATTATACCCCCACTATTCCATTTTCCGAAGGTATTAAAAGGACCATTGAGTGGTTCGAAAAAGATCCAAAACGAATGGTTGTAAGAGCAGAAACTAATACAATGATAGACAAAATTTTGAATGCCTATGGAGAACTAGGATAAAGCCAAATGTAAACTTCACAAACAATTGGTTTCATTTTTCTTAATTATGATGAATATTCAGGCTTAATAAACAAAATGGGTACTGGGTTATGAAAAAAATACATCCTTATAGAACAAAACTTGATGAAGGAAATGCTTACTGGATGGCTCGTCTTTCAAAAGAAGTGTATACAAGAACATCAAAAAAAGACCTGAAGCCGGATGAAAAAACCATTCTTAAAAGTTTAAAAAAAGAGGATGATAAGTTCTTAAAGATTACCGGCTATGACCGCAATAGTGCGCAAGGTATGTTTGTAGAGCATGAAGACTATCTTTGCATGGTATTTAGAGGTACCGATGAAGCGCTGGATTGGCTTGATAACATTAACGCATTGCCGGTAAATGAGTTATTTGGTGATTTTCACCGTGGGTTTTGGAATTCTACCGATGATATTTGGGGCGAGATGTATGGAAAGTATATCTGGGCTAACAAAAACCAACGGCGACCACTATTTATAACAGGACATAGTTTAGGTGGTGCGATGGCTACTATCGCCGCGTCGAAGCTAATCCATAAAGACCTTCCATTCACCTCTGTTTACACCTTTGGTCAACCAAGAGCAATGGATCGCTACACAGCTAGAATCTTTAATGCTGAAGCAAGAAACCGATTCTACAGATTCCAGAATAACAATGATATAGTTAGTCGAGTCCCGGCCAGAATAATGGGGTATTCACACGTAGGAAATTGCATTTACATTTCTGAAGAACAGAAAATTTATGACGAACCTGGTTTTTGGTTCCGTTTTCTAGATGTGGTAGATGGTGCTGTTTCAGATTTTAGAGAAAAAGGCTTTGATGGTGTAAAAGACCATAATATGGACGATTACTTACGCTTTATCGATCAATGGGATTTAGATGATTAAATCCCCGTAAGCTCAAATAGAGCGTCATACATTCCATCAATTTCTGATTCAGTTACACAATATGGCGGCATAAGATAAAATGCATTTCCGAGCGGTCTAAACAAGTAACCAAGATCAATACACCGTTTTTTTATCTCATTAGCGATGGAATTGTAATACCCATCTTGCTCGTCATTAATGATATCAACAGCAGAAATGGTACCCTTCACACGAAAGTTCTTAAGTTTTTCATGCTCCTTTATTCGCTCTGCATTTTTTAAATGGATCGTCTCCATCCTTTTAAAGTGATTTTCATTTTCCACCAATAAATCCCATGAAGCTACACCCGCAGCACAACCGATTGGATTTCCTGTATAGCTATGAGCATGCCAGAAGGTTTTAATGGGGTCATCTGTATTAAATATTTCATATATATCATCACTGCTAACTGTTGCAGCTAAGGGAGTAAACCCACCTGTAATACCTTTACTTAAGCAAATAATATCAGGTTCAACTTGCGCTTTAAGGCATGCAAAATAATCACCGGTTCTACCAAAACCAGTCATTACTTCATCGAAAATGAGTAATACGTTAAACTGCCGGTTTACCCAATGTACTTTTTGAAGAAATTCTTCACTGCACATTCGCATCCCTCCCGCCCCTTGAATAAGAGGTTCCATGACTATGCCGGCATATTTCTCGGGATTTTCATCTAAGAGGTTCTCCAAATGTTCGATGACTTCATCTTCTTTTGAGGCCCGATCAGGGTCACCCAACCAGGTTTCGGGATATGGAATAATCTCTACATCGAATAATAAATCATTAAACGTGTCAGCGAAGAAATTTCCACGCTCCCCAACCGACATTGCGCCCAATGTATCGCCATGATAAGCCCCTTCGAAACAGATAAAGGTAGTTCGGTTCTCGCCAAGGTTCTGCCAATACTGATAGGAAAGCTTTAATGCCACCTCAACCGCCGTTGAGCCATTATCTGAATAAAAGACCCTATTCAAATTTTTAGGAAGCTTAGAAGTGATTTTTTCAGCTAATTGCTCTGCCGGGTCGTGGGTAAAACCCGCAAATATCACATGCTCCAGCTGTTGCGATTGTTCATAAATGGCTTTTGCAATAGTTGGATGGCTATGTCCATGTAGATTCACCCACCAACTGGATATACAATCTATGATTTGTCTACCATCTTCGAGATTTAAATACGCCCCCTTTCCTGATACAACTTTTA
This sequence comes from Balneolaceae bacterium, assembly GCA_965249965.1. Lineage (GTDB taxonomy): Bacteria > Bacteroidota > Rhodothermia > Balneolales > Balneolaceae > HXMU1420-13. The sequence goes on along the minus strand of OZ252262.1, from coordinate 2,516,798 downwards.
AAGGATCCGGAGTGCCTTTTAGAATGGTAAATGGTTGCCAAATATTCTTGTGCATGAATTATGATTCCAGGCTAACTAATTGTGAAAAAATAGTTTGGAGTGTTTTTTTGTTAATAACAGGTAATTCCCCAATTTCATAAATCGGTAGCTGACCAAAATGCCTAAGGGTCTCACGATTACTATTATGATACGGGCCACTCATAATTACTCCAAAAACATGCAATCCCCGATCACGAAGCGCATTAAGCGATAATAATGTATGATTTAACGTTCCTAACCCGCTTCTTGCAACCAGCAATACTGGTAATTGTAACTTTTCAATAAGGTCTAACATGGTGTGCTGCCAGTTTATTGGAACAATTAGGCCTCCTGCTCCTTCTACAATTAAGTGCCTTGTAGAGTATTTCGGCAGCATAAAATCATCAAGCGAAATGGATACACCGTCTATATCTGCTGATGCATGCGGACTCATTGGCGCGTTAAGCACCCATCGCTCGGGGATAATTCGTGAATCTTCGACTTCTGCAAGTCTTTTAACTAATTGCGAATCTGTTTCTTCTTCAATCCCGGATTGTATAGGCTTCCAATAGCTTGCATCCAAATTAGCCATCATCATTGCAGAAACTATTGTCTTACCAATTTCAGTGTCTGTTCCTGCTATAAAAAACTGTTTGGGAATTTCAATCATACAACATCCTTCTTTGCTGCTAAATAAACAACGTGCCAATTAACTTTAACTGGAGAATCTTTCTTATCCCAATACTTAGTTAAAAGTTTCAATTGCCTTGCTGTCAGTGATTTACCAGATAATGATATGCCAGCTCCAATTTGTTTTATATGTCTAAAAAATTCGATGGAATGCTCAAAATTTTGACTCAAATCATTTTCATAGTAATCAATCTGATATGGCCCAACTGATAGCTTAATTACGATTTCTTCCACATCTGGCAGAGTATTAGCTGTAAAAGGTAACCCAAGCTCTAGACATCGCTCATACCATTCTTTAAAACTATGATTTCCAGGAAATGCAACTAAAAGAAGTCCTCCCGGTAATAACAATTCACCCAATTTTTCTAATCCTATGGCAGGATCTGCGAACCATTGGGCAGCAAAATTGCTGATTATGCAAGCATATTTAGGATTTCCACTTGTTAGCTCATCAACATTTAAAACTTTAAAAGATCGGTTAGCCGTACTTCCCAATTGTTCTTTGGCAAATTGAACCATTTCTGGGGATGCATCAGTAATCACAAATTCTCTTTCCGGAAATTCATTCATCATCAATCCGGTTAAAAACCCTGTGCCACAACCTACTTCTAAAAATGGACCATCCGGTAAAATATCCTTCCAGGGCATTAAAGAAGCAGCTAATCCTTCCGCAACTTTACGCTGAACACTTGCCTTTTGATGATAGTCTTTTGCAGCACGACCAAATGTCTGTGCTATCTTTCTATTTCGATCCATTTTTGTTTGCATACTCAGCAAAAATAGGAAGTACTTTACATAGAAACGACCAGCATTCAGAAGAATTTACAATCGGAATCACATGCCCAGCATTTTGAATTGTAAGCATCTGATTTGAAAAAATTTCTAAACCTAACTGTTTGTTAATACTTACTGATTTGATTATGTCTTTTTCTCCATCTATTGAAATCATCTTGTAAAGAGATGGGTGGAACTTAATTTTTGTTGATAATAACTGTGTTAGATCGCTAAGAAGTAGATCATGATTGAAATCTAACTGAGTTTGAAAAGTTGATTTCTCAGGATAAAAACAGTTTTCATAAAATAAACTCAATACAGAATTAGGACTTTTCTCAAACTGGTGAATCATTCGTTTCAGCACCCTTTCTTCTTTCTTTCTTTTAATTAAGTCGCTAGACAAGAAATCATCGAACCCATTGATGATAATAATAACTTCATATTCCTGATATTTATCTACAGGAACCCAATGTAAACCAAAAGAGTGGGTCATCAACAGTTTATAAGTACTCTCGTTTTCAAAATCTGGAATACTCCCGATGCCAAAATAACCACGATCTGCAGTTTTAAAAACAATCTCTGGCGGTATCAATGATTTGAATTTATCCCAAAACGAAGCATCAAACCCCCATCCATGAAAAGCATGGATTTCAATTATTTTTTCCATTTTTTTAGCACTTCGATAAATTGGTGAACATGGTTTTCTGTATGTCTAGCGGTAAGCGTAATTCTTAATCTTGAAGCACCCTTTTCTACCGTGGGTGGCCTCACAGCTGATACCCACATATTATTCTTCCTCATGAAGTTAGACAAATCAATTGTCTTCTTCTCATCACCAATAATAAGGGGAATAATTTGGGTATTACTTTCACCCAATTGAAACCCGATTGCATTCAATTCACTGTTCATTATTGAAATCAGATTGAATAAATGAGTTCGTTCATCATTCATTGTAGGAATTAAATCTAGAGCTGCATTCAATCCCCCAATAACCGCTGGTGGTAGTGCAGTTGTATAAATAAAACCTGATGCTTTGTTAATCAAATAAGACCGTATTTCCTGAGAACAGCCTACAAAAGCTCCAAAACCTCCGAATGATTTCCCAAAAGTTCCAATGGATAAATCTATACCACTGTGACCAAAATTCAACCCAAGCCCTTTATCCCCCAATACACCAAGTGCATGAGCGTCATCTGAGTAAAGGATTGCATTATAAATATTAGAAAGTTCAATCAGCTTATGTATTGAAGATCGGTCTCCATCCATGCTAAAAACCGTTTCACTAATAATAAAAATACGATTGTAGTCCCTTTTCTTAATTTTTTCTAATAGACTTTTCAGGTGATCGAAGTCATTATGATTATACCTATTTATTTCTGCTCGACTTAAAATCACTCCCTGGTACAAACTATTATGGCATTTTTTATCAATAAATATTGCGGAATTACGATCCGCCATCGCCGAAAGTATGCCAACATTTGCCTGAAAGCCTGAATTAAATATCAACGCCGATTCAACTCCAAATGTAGCTGCTAACTTAGCTTCCAGTGCTTCATGTATATCATAGGTTCCGGAAATAAGTCGGGATGATGTAGAACCTGCACCGTATCTCTCTAAATATTGCTTGCTACGCTCTATAACTTCAGGATGGACTGATAGCCCTAAATAATCATTTGAACAAAAATTAGTGAGTATTTGACCGTTTATAACAACTTCTACATCATTGAGAGATGGAGTTATCGAATGAAGCGTTCGTAATCTATGGTCCTGAATTCGTTGTTCGATTTCTTTATGTATAAAATCAAATTTTGACGAATTCTCCTTCACAAAACCTTAATTAATTGTGGATGTCCAAGTTGAATCACTTTCAAAGGTTCTACCCATTGCCCGGAATTGGCGTACAAATGGAAGCTTTTTACGAACCGATGGTGCAAATTGATTGTATTCGACCATAAATAGTCGACGGGTATCCGGATCGTAATAAGTAAAATTAACAAACGGTCCACCCATGGCACCATTCACTAATTGCCAGGTTCCTAAAGTTTCATACGCTAGCAACCTTCCTTTTTGGAAAGAATAGGTTTCTACCGGACGACGATATTCGGTTGTAACATATTGATTATCTCGACTTCCCTTAAAGTACTGTTGCATCAAACTATCACGGGTAGCGTTAATCCAGTTGTCATCTAAAAAACTGATATCATTTACGTTGTCTTTCCACCAAACCCAGATTCGACGCTCGTTATCCGGCAGCATTCTTCGATAAGTTTGGAAATCGGTAGTGTCCACTCCCTTATAGTAATCATGCTGGAAACGGACCGAAAAACCTTCTTCTTGCCAAAGAGTATCAGAATATTGAATCTGCTCTTTTTTGTCGTACACTTCGTAATGCCATCGTAGTAATTCTTTATCCAGCGCACTTTTTGTAAGTGAATTTTCTGCGTTATAAATTTTTTGAGCTAGAGCAGAATCGCTGGTACTTGTTAGAATTACAACAAATTGATCTTTAAACCATTGATCCTCGATTGGAAATGCAAAACTTTCACCATTTCTAACTCGTGCCTCAACCCCATCATCTAGAAATGCCTGAATTTGGCGACCAACATTTGTGTCTTCATCAATAGGTGCAGCAAAAATCACATTTTTGGTCTTTCGAATTCGTTCGAGTTGCTGTCGTGATCGAATGGGCATGAATGTAAGATCGTAATTCGGTTCGGGATTAGGTAAAGTGTAAATCGGCTTACCAAAAGTCTCGCGAATTGCATTAGCTGTTTCGCTGTCCCACATAGTAGAATCCATTACCACGATAAATTCTCGAGGACTCCCCTGCGATCGTTCCCTGAAGTCTCCCTCGCAAGCGATAGTTGAAATAATTAGCGTGATGAATAGTAGATTTTTAAAATACTGCATAGCAGAAGGTAACGGTTTAATGCCCAAATTTTAATGAATGTACGAAGCTAAAGACGTGCTGCTTCCAGTTTTGTTTTGGATAATGATGTTTAATTTGGTTAATCAACGCACTACCAACTATAAAACCGTCTGCATTTTCAGAAATTTGCTTAGCGTCATCGTAAGATTTTATCCCGAACCCAATCATCACAGGATTTTTGGTTACTTTTGTTCGCACTCTCTTAATAAATCTATCTACTGATTGTGAAACTTCTTCACCACTACGTGCACCGGTAACTCCCGTAACTGAGACACAGTAAACAAATCCGCCGGACTTCTCATCGGCTAATTCCATTCTATCGTCTGATGTATTCGGTGCTACAAGATAAATAATCGGTATTCCAGCTTTTGAGGCCTCATTCTCAATCAAGCCACCTTCTTCAACCGGGATATCAGGTAAAATAAACCCATCGACACCAACTTCTTTTGCACGCTCGCAAAAATCAGATACACCGTACCTTAAAACAGGGTTCATATACCCCATAAGGATAATTGGAATTTCACTGTGCTTTCTGATCTCTGCCACCATATCCATTATTTTATCAATGGAAATGCCTTTTTCGATTGCAATATCGCTGGAATATTGAATGGTTGGTCCATCAGCCAATGGGTCGCTAAATGGCATGCCCAATTCGATAATATCAGCTCCATTCTTCTCGAAGCCTAAAACCAAATCCACCGTTGAATCTAAGTCAGGATACCCAGCTGTGATGAACAAGCTCATCAGCTTTTCATCAGCACCTTTTTCTTGGAATTTTTTTGCAATTCGGTTCATCTATAAATTCTCTGAGATCGTTTTCATATCCTTATCACCACGACCAGACAGATTCAAAATGACTATTTGATCTTTGGTAGTTTCAGGCATCAGTTTTTCCAACCAGGCAAATGCGTGGGCTGTTTCTAATGCCGGAATAATTCCTTCTTTTTGGGATAGTAATTTTACTGCATCCATCGCTTCATCATCCGTTACCGCATGATATTGCACACGACCTGAATCGTGTAAAAAAGAGTGCTCCGGACCAATTCCCGGGTAATCAAGTCCTGCTGAAATGGAATGAGCTAACTCAATTTGACCGTTTTGATCATGAAGTAAATAACTAAGCGAGCCGTGTAAAATACCAGGGGTACCTTTGGTGATTGTTGCAGCAGTTTGACCCGAATCAACTCCATAACCAGCCGCTTCAACACCAATTATTTTCACATCGTCATCCATGAATGGATAAAATAGACCTAGCGCATTTGAACCGCCTCCAACACAGGCAACAAGGTAATCAGGAAATCGACCTTCCTTTTCAAAGATCTGTCGTTTAGTTTCATCACCAATTACTCGATGGAAATTACGAACCATCATTGGATATGGATGTGGCCCAACAACAGATCCAATGATATAGAATGTGTCTTCTACATTGGTTACCCAATCGCGAATTGCTTCATTCGTAGCATCTTTTAAGGTTTGGGAGCCGCTGGTTACTTCACGAACCTCAGCGCCCATCAATTGCATGCGATCGACATTTAATTTCTGGCGAACGGTATCTTCAGCGCCCATATACACGATACACTTCATGCCGAATTTGGCACATGCAGTTGCCGTTGCAACACCATGCTGACCAGCTCCGGTCTCAGCAATAATCCGGGTTTTACCCATTCGCCGTGCTAATAAAATCTGACCTATCGCATTATTGATTTTATGAGCACCAGTATGACATAAATCTTCACGTTTTAAATAAATCTTGGCTTTTCCGTAATGCTCGGTTAGTTTATCGGCAAAGGTAAGTTTCGTAGGTCTACCAACATATTCCTCAAGCAGCTCATGATATTCTCGTAAGAACTCAGGATCGTTTTGAGCCTTATGATATTCTTGTTCCAGAGCTGTAATTGCCGGAATTAATATCTCCGGTACAAATTTCCCACCGTAATCACCGAAGTAACCACGTTCATTAGGTTGATTGTAGGTTATTTTTAATTCTTCTGTCTGCATAATTTAAATCTTATACGATTTCAGGGTTTCCATCAATCGTTCAATTTTTTCAAAATCTTTTAGTCCGGGTTCTTCTTCCACCCCGCTATTTACATCTACTGCATAGGGTTGAACAAGATCGATTGCTTCGGACACATTTTCAGGGTTTAAACCACCCGCTAAAAAGAATGGTTTTTCGCCCGCGATATCGCTTAATAAAGACCAATCAAATGTTTTTCCCGTTCCGCCAAATTCTCCATTAAATTTAGTATCAAATAAGAGAAACTCTGCTACTTCTGCATATTGCGCTACTTGTGCTTCTAACTCTTTTTTTGTTGATGCTTCCCCAACATGAATCACTTTAATGATTGGCTTTTCAATCAACTGGCAATATTCGAGGGATTCCTGTCCATGGAGTTGCACATAATCGATACCAGAAAACTTTGCGAGTAGATTCACATCATCCAAAGGTTGATCCATGAATACCCCTACTTTTTCAGGACCTTCAACCCAATTAATTATTGCACCGGCTTTTTCAGGATCGATGAAGCGTTTACTTTTTTCGGTAAATATGAAACCGAGATAATCGACCATAGCACCGGAAGCAAATCGTGCATCTTCCAGATTGGTGATTCCGCAAATTTTAACTTTAGTTTGCTCAGCCATTTGCCAGACTCCGTTCATAGTCAATTTTTCCAGCCTCGATGAGCGCATTAACTGCCTTTCCTGGGTCTTGTTGCCGCATAAAATGCTCACCAATGAGTACCGCATCAATATCTTTTTGTTGAAGTAGTGCCATATCCTTTCCATTTGAGATGCCACTTTCTGAAACCAGCACTGTTCCATCAGGAGCTTGCTTTAACATGGAAATCCCACGGTGCACATCCACTTCAAAATTCTTCAAATCCCGATTATTTACTCCAAGAATATTGACCCTATCAAAAGGAACTCGATCAAAATCATCCTGATCGTAGCATTCTACGAGTGGATCAAGCCCGAATTCATTTCCAGCGGCTAATAATTCATCCAATTGTGCATCAGAAACTATCGCCATTATGATCAAAAATGCGTCGGCTCCAAAAGCCCGGGCTTCTTTGATTTGATAAGGGTCGATAATAAAGTCTTTACGTAACAATGGAAGTTCAACTTCCTTTGAGATTGTTGAAAGAAAGTTCAAATCACCTTGAAAAAATGGCTGATCGGTTAATACAGAAATTGCCGACGCTCCACCATCCTGATATCTAAGAGCGATATCAACGGGATGAAAATCTTTTCGTATTATTCCTTTCGAGGGTGAGGCCTTTTTCACCTCAGAGATTATCGATACACCTTCCTTTTGAAGAGCATTTTTGAATGAAATTCTTGATTTTTCGAATCCTTCAAAAGAGTGGAGTTCCTGTAAACTAACCAAACTCATTCTCTTTTTGAGGTCAGCTGATGTCTGAGCTACTATTTTATCTAGAATGGTAGCCATATTTAAACGTTTCTCGACGCCTCTATATAATTGTCAAAAAGATCGCGGGCCCGCCCGGATTCCAGACTCTCTTCAGCTAGAATTTTTGCTTCACCGAGGCTAACCACTTTACCCGATGCCTGAATAGCGAATGCAGCATTCAGTAAAACTATGTCGCGTTGTGCTTCCGTAGAATTATTATCCAAAATATTTTCAAATATCACAGCATTCTCTTTGGCATTACCCCCAATAATATCTTGCATGGTGCGCATTTCAAAGTCGAGTGAAATTGGATCAAATAAGATGGGCATCGACAAAATGCTATCCTTCAATTCATAGACATCTGCTCGCGAAGTCAAACTTAGTTCATCCAATCCATCATGAGAGTTGATCGTGTATGCAAATTCTGTTTCTAAATTTGCGAGAATATGTGCCATCTTTTCAGCTACATCCTTACTGTAAGCACCAATCACATATCTTCTCACGCCTGCGGGATTACACATTGGGCCAAGAATGTTGAAGAATGTTCTAAAGCCAAGTGCTCTGCGAGCCGGCATTACATATTTCATGGCGGGATGAAACATCGGTGCGAACATAAAGGCAATTCCAACTTCATTAAAAACCCGTTCCACTTTTTTAGCATTCAGTTCGATTTTTGCGCCAAGTTGCTCTAATACATCAGCACTACCACATTGGCTGGAGGCACTCCTATTATTGTGTTTTATAACTGGAACCCCAGCTCCTGCAGTAACGAAGGCAGCTATCGTAGAAATATTAAACGTCCCAGACTTATCCCCTCCTGTGCCAACTAAATCTATTGCGCCATCAACATTAACATGTACTTTTTCTGATTTTTCCCGCATCACTTTAACAAATGCAGTCAACTCCTGATGAGTTTCACCTTTAAGCCGCATTGCAGTTAAAAAGCCTGCTACTTGTTCATTTGATACCTGACCGGTCATGATCTGATTCATAGCTGATTCTGCATCAACAGGATCTAAATCCTCTGAAAATGATAGCTGCTCAAGTATTTCTTTAAAGTCTGTCATTGCCTTATCCAATTCGAAATCATTTTTGGTCCTTCCTTAGTAAGAATGCTTTCCGGGTGAAATTGAATTCCCTCTATCGGATATTTTTTATGTCTTACTCCCATAATTACATCTCCAGTTCGAGCGGTGACTTCTAAATCATCAGGAATGGATGACGGATTCAACGCCAACGAATGATATCTGGTAGCAACAAAATTTTCCTCGACATCTTCAAAGATTGATTTACCATCATGCTCTACATTACTCACTTTACCATGCATTAAGGTAGGAGCATAAACTACTTCTGCCCCATAAACTTCGCCTATAGCCTGATGACCTAAACAAACTCCTAAGATGGGGATTTCTTTCCCTAATTCACGGATTATTTCTTCAGTAATACCAGCCTCATGTGGTCGACCTGGTCCCGGTGATATTAAAATCTTGGTTGGATTCAATGCTTTAATTTCTTCCAAAGTCATTGCATCGTTTCTAATCACCTTATACTCTTCCGTTTCTGCAGCCACCAAGTGAACCAGATTGTAAGTGAACGAATCGTAATTGTCGATGATCAAAATCATTTAAAGCTCCTTACAATTCCAGTCACTTCTCTAATTGGCTCCATCACTTTTTCAGCACGGATTCTAGCTTTTCTACCGCCTTCTGCTAATACATCTTTCACGTAATCCAAATCCTGCTCAAGTTGCTTTCTTTTCTCAAGAGCTTCGCCAAAATATTCCTTTATAAATCCTAGAAGTTCGTTTTTAGCGTGCCCATATCCATATCCACCGGCTCGATATTTTTCTGCGATTTCATTTTGCTGTTCTTTGGATGCAAATAACTTAATCAATGCAAAAACATTATCGTTATCTGGGTCTTTGGGTTCTTCCAGTGGTGTAGAATCTGTCTGAATGGACATAATGATTTTCTTCAATGGCTTTCCTTCTCCAAAAATTGGGATGGTGTTGCCATAACTTTTACTCATTTTGCGCCCATCGGTACCAGGGACAATTGCCACTGATTTAACAATATGTTCCTCGGGGATAACTAAAAAATCACCTTCATACGCCCGATTAAATTTCCCGGCTAAATCCCGACAGATTTCGATGTTTTGCTTTTGATCTTCTCCAACAGGAACCACATCAGAATGATAAATCAAAATATCAGCCGCCTGAAGTACCGGATACGTGAATAATCCAATGTTTGGACTCAATCCAGCTGCAATTTTATCTTTATAAGATACTCCCTTCTCCATCAAACTAACCGGAGTCAATGTCCCAAGCATCCATGCGAGTTCTACCACTTGCGGGACATCCGACTGTGCAAAAAATGTTGCTTTATCGGGGTTAAGTCCTAATGCCAGATAATCTAGGGTAACATCTATAGTATTTTGATAAAGCTCTTTCCCGTCTCGTAATGAAGTTAATGAATGGTAATTGGCGATGAAGTAAAAGGCCTCACCTTCATCCTGCATGGCGATATGCTGCCTAATTGCACCAAAGTAATTTCCGATGTGCAATTTACCGGAAGGTTGTATGCCAGATAATATTGTTTTCTTTTTACTCATTGGATGTCTAATGCAATACTTAAAGCCTGAACTAACGCTCCTGCTTTGTTTTGAGTTTCTTCAAATTCTTTTTGCGGATCGCTGTCCGCGACAATTCCAGCACCCGCCTGAATGTACACTTTGTTGCTTGCAACAACCATGGTTCTTATGGCAATACAGGTGTCCATATTGCCAGAGAAATCAAAATACCCAACCGCACCGGCATAAATTCCGCGCTTAGTTGGCTCAAACTCATCAATGATTTCCATTGCTCTGATTTTGGGAGCACCACTCACTGTTCCCGCAGGAAAACACTGCATGAGTGCATCGACAGAAGTATTGGATTCATCTAAATCGCCCTGAACTTCACTTACAATATGCATTACATGCGAATAACGCTCAATTACATGGTCGCGGACTAGTTTAACCGTACCGGCTTTGCAAACACGTGATAAATCATTTCTACCCAAATCTACCAACATTACGTGTTCCGCCAGCTCTTTTGGATCGGCAAGTAAATCTTCTTCCAGCGCAATATCCTCTGCATGTGACTTACCTCGAGGTCTTGTTCCCGCAATGGGCAAGACTTTAGCTCTGCGATCCTGTACACTTACAAGCACTTCGGGTGATGAGCCAACAAGTTGAAAATCTTCAAAATCCAGAAAGAATAAATAAGGTGATGGATTCACCATTCGAAGGGCTCGATATAGCATAAAAGCATCACCCTCCATATCTGCTTCAAATCGCTGTGAAAGTACTACCTGAAAAATATCACCCTCGTAGATATAGTTTTTAGACTTCTCCACAACTTCTTCGAAATATGCTTTCTGCATATTGCTGGTCAAACTATCCGGATAAATTTTAAATGATCGCTTTTCAACAGACCCGTTTGTGGCGGCAATCTCCATATTGTCCAATGCATCCACAGCATCCGAATACGCCAGTTCTAAATCAGTCTTTTCATCGATGAATACAGTTTTAATTAAAACTACCTGATGTTTTACATGGTCGAACGCATAAATCTCATCATAAAACCCCCAAACAGCTTCCGGTAAATGCAGGGTGTCAGGTGGTGTATTTGGTAAATGCTCAACCAATCTGAAGGTATCATACGTGGAAAATCCAACCGCACCGCCTGTTAGTCTGGGTAAATCGGGAATATCTGGTTCTGAGTATGCCGTTGTTAAGCGACTTAATGTTTCGAAATACCCATCGTTGATCGCTTCAGTTTTTCCTGATTTTGTCAATTCTAATCTTTCACCGTCGAAAGTTAATACCTGATATGGATTACTCCCAATAAAGGAATATCTGGCTAACTGCTCACCGCCTTCAACCGATTCTAAAAGGAAAGGATTAGTCGCGTTTTCTCTGACGTGCAGAAATAACGATACAGGGGTAATAACATCAGCTAGCAACCTTTTAAAAACAGGAATTGCTGTGTAGTTTTTAGCAAGTGATAAAAAAGTCTTTTTGTCCAATTATTTATGGGTTTTGAACTCACTGTTACGGAGTGAATTTCAAAAAAAAACCCACTCTTCGGTGCGAACAGCGGGTATGTAATAAAAATTTCTTATGCGCAATTTAACACACAATGCCCGCTGTAGATTTTACAGTTAGCCACCACCAATTTGTGATATTTTGTGATTGAAATTGCATTGCGTGACGAATATAAACCTGCCTTTTTCTAAAATCAATCTACATTTACAACAATTTCTGGTTAATAACTTCGTAGTGGATTTGAGGATGGCTTATCCGTAACATTGCATTCCAAAAATTTGGTAGATCTTTAGCTTTGAGAACCCCTCTCTATTCATCACTACTTATCCTTTTATCATTCACCTACGTCGCTTGCGATAGCACTGGTAGTCCGGATACTGGAATAACTGAATTACCGATTATTAATTCAATAAATGCAAACCCATCGAAGGTACAATTCACTTTAGATACTGATGGTTATAAAGACACGACGATAACCGTTCAATTAGATGCCGACATACTGCTGGAAGGTAGCAGTGAACTCCCAAGTTATGTGGTTACCGATATTACCAATAGAGAGTTCATAACTTCAGGACTGTTAGCGCCAACCGATTCAGATAGTTTTACAGCTACCATCGATTTAAATACTTCGACAACAGAATTCAAAAATTATAGTGTGCAAATCTATGCCTTTGATGATCAGGGTAATAGTACTGTGGCTGAGCAAAACATCGAGTTGCTTGGTTTTTCAAATGCGAGACCAGAAATTCTTCTTGTTAATAATCCGGCAGAAGTAAATAGACCTGCAGAGGGAGAGTTTTTAACTCAGTTTATTGCCAAAGTTACTGATGCAGACGGGCAAGCCACAATCGACCGGGTTCTTGTTCGCATACTTGATATTTTTGGTGCTGATGTTCCGGATAGCCCTTTCGAAATGTTCGATGATGGTCTTACTTATAATGATGCTCAAGCTGCAGATTCTGTGTATTCCATCACTTTCCCAATTGGAGCAGTTCCTGGAAGAGAAACTCAATCATTTTTTATAGAATATTTCGCAGTTGATCAAGGTGGCATTTATAGTGACACAACTCGTACGACCTTTAAAATCACTAATAATCAATGAAAATAGGCACTTTTCTTCTTTTCATATTGATGTATGTACCCGGTATTGCTCAGGTTGTGGGTCCAATGAATTCTCAATTTAATGGAATTCGGCAAAACGGTATTTCCTCAATAGCAGCAACTGGAGATACACTGTGGATTAGTCCGGCACTAAATCGAAATGTTGAAAATTCGCCAGAATGGTTTCGACCAACAGGCATAGACAGCATTGATAACGGTGTAGCGCGAGTATTTTCTATTGATGTGAATCGGGACACAGTAGTTGCAGGATTAGGCTTTACTTCGCAAACTACAGCCGGTCCACAACCTGCCGGGTTCGGATATTACATTTCTATTGATGGTGGTGAAACCTGGCGTTTTAGCGACTTCCTACTTGATCGTTTTGTTGAAGGTGATACAACTTTCACTTATGGAGGAGTTAGTTATGCTCGCAAAAGAATAATTGTTCCTGAACAATCTCCACCATATAACGTGGCTTTTAAAAATGAGGTGATTTTTTCAGCAAACTGGGCATCTGGTTTATTACGGAGCACAGATTTAGGTATATCCTGGGAGCGAGTTGTGCTTCCCCCCTTCGGTGTTCGAGAACTAACTCCCGAGCGCGATGACTATTTCTGGTTCGATTGCATTGAGGTTAATAATGGATCCTGCGTTGAAAGCGAAAATATTTACAACAGCGTTGAGGATGATAATTTAAAAGGATTTGCTGTTCATATAGACTCGCAAAACAGAGTTTGGTACGGAAGTGCCGGTGGAATTAATGTTTCAGAAAATGCACTAACCGCTCCTATCGATAGCATAAGCTGGAGAAATGTAAGCTTTAACAATACTTCGAATGGACTGCTGGCACGATGGATTATTGAAATTCAGGAAGATACAAGCACAGGAAGAGTCTGGATGACAAATTGGTTGGCGGAAAGCACTGGATCGATATTTCAAGGTCAGGATAGATTTGGAATTGTTTATTCAGAAGATGGAGGCCGTACATTTACCCAGCGATTAATTGGCCAGAAAATTTTAGGAATAACCTTTAAAGATGGATATGTCTTTGCAGCCGGTGAAAACGGACTATTTATTTCAGATGATGGTGGTGATTCCTGGATTCAGTCTGCCCAGATCAAAAGCGCTAATACTTTTTTGAAATCAACCGCTGAGTTTCAATCTGCAGCAACTACAACAAATCGTGTGTGGTTTGGAACTTCAGATGGCTTGATTTCCACAGATGATTATGGCAATACCTGGGAAATTACCAGAGTGAATTTCCCTTTGTCAGGTGGTAATACGTACGATCAGAATGCAAAAACAGTATCTGCTTATGCTTATCCAAATCCATACTCTCCTAATCAACATGAATTAGTACGAATTCGATTTGATCTTGAAAATGCCGGAAATGTAAAAGTGAGAATATTTGATTTTGCCATGAACTTAGTACGTGAAGTTGAAGATACGTTCTTTACTCCGGGTTCGTATGAAGCGATTTGGAATGGTGTTGATAATTATGGCCGTAATGTTGCAAACGGGCCTTATTTCTATCTCATTGAAACATCAAACGAAACCATCGATGGGAAAATCTTATTAATAGAATGAGACAGATATCTGTAATTGCATTGTTGGTTATTCTCTTTGTGCCTTTTAACTCGGTTTTGGCTCAAAATGGTGGCTTCGCAGGTAATGCATTGAGTTTGGGATTTGGTCCTCGTGCTATGGGTGTTTCCAACGCAATGGCAGCATCAACTTTTGAAGGCATTTATCCTTATTACAATCCTTCACTTGCCGCTTTTAAAGCAAGTGGTAATCAAGTGGATATGTCGGTCTCGGCCTTAGATTTTGATCGCGTATATCAAACAATTGGTTCAACATTTCAGCTTCCACCTAATGCAGGAATTTATATAGGACTTATACGAAGCGGTGTAACAAACATTGATGAACGATCTTTAAGCGGCTATTCTTTAGGCACTTTTGACATTTCAGAATATCAGCTTAATACGTCTTTTGGGTTGAGATTTAGTGACCGTTTTTATGGAGGAGTTAGTTTTAAACTCAATTATGCAAACTATCATAAAGAAGTTTCAGCTGCGACCGCTGTTGGTGTTGATCTTGGATTTTTGTACCTGATTGGTAATCATTTAAATCTTGGAATTACTGTTCAGGATATGTTCGCTAACTATACCTGGAATTCGAGTGAGTTGTATGGGCAAAGTCAGTCGAGAAATGTGGTTAATAACTTCCCAACACGATTAAAATGGGCACTTTCCTATCAAATGGAAAGTCTGGCAATCGTTGGTGAATATGAATTATTCATCTTTGGTAGTGAGGTTTCAGAAGTTTCTCTATTTGTGGATCAAACAGGAAATCCGATTACCATTTACGATTTATCTAGTATCACAACGAGCACTGGTTCTTTAAAAATCGGTACTTCATGGAAGGCTCATGAGCGATTCACGCTTAGAGGCGGATATCGAGTATCCGATACAAAAGTGTCGGGTAGCGGATCTTTTAGCTCTGGATTTTCCGTTCATCTTCCTTTCGATTCATTCGCTCCATCGATAGATTATGCTTTCGTTAAAGAGCCCTATGGGGTTTCAAATATTCATGTTGTCGCAATCCGTATAAACTTATGAGAGCATTATTAATTCCCATCTTTTTAGCCGTGTTGAGCAGTTCATTATATGCGCAGTCAAGTGGTCTTCAACTCCTTGAAGTTGGGCCAACTGCTACTGAACTGTCTATCTCAGAAGCTACTGTGGCAACACCAAATGGTTCCTCCTCGATGTATACCAACCCAGCTCTTTTGGTTATGCAAAATCGCCCTACTATTAGCCTTGGTTATACAAGTTGGATAGCAGATTCTGATAACCTTTTTGGTGGTATTAACCTAAAAAAAGGCAACCGTTCCATTGCTTTTTCATTTTATACTTCTGGGATTTCCGGTTTTGAACAGCGTAACAATCCCGGTGAATCTAATGGTGAATTTAGCATTCAGTATTTATCAATTTCGGGAGCCTATGCTTATGATTTTAAAATTTTAAAAGCTGGAATAGCTGGTCATTATCTAAACGAAGAGGTCTTCCCATTTCGAGCGAATGGTTATGCTTTCAATATAGGGTTAGCTGGTGAGTTGCTTGATGAAAGACTTCGATGGGGTGCTTCTATACTTAATATGGGTGAAATGGAAAAACTTGATCAGGTTGCTACTGAATTGCCAACCAGTTTCAATGTTGGAGTTTCTATGGATGTTCTGGAATTTGTTCATGGAAAGAGTCCTAATCTCCCAATATTAGCTACTTTAATGGCTGATTGGGTACATCCAATGAATGAATCCATCCTGGACAATCAGAATTTCAATCCCTCCGAATCTTATTTCAATCTGGGACTTTCCTTATTGGTTTCAGAGGTAGTTCGAGTCAACACCGGGTATAAGACACAAGATAATGTTCGCCCCTATTCTTTTGGACTTGGGTTCATCACTGAAAAAGTAACGTTTAATTATGCGTTGATTCCTTTCAATACAGGTTTTGGAACTGTACATTCCATCGGACTTCAATATCAATTGTAAGTACGATTACACTGAATGACGGCTCATTCTCTTCATGCACTTTTTACAAAAGTGTTACCTTCTTATGAACAGGTTTTTGTAGTACCAAAAATCAGGTATAACTACCCTAATACCGATTATTTACATTTGCTGTATGCATCACTAATTGCGTCAAATCCAGATATAAAAATTAAAAGTATTTCAGCGCTGCAACACTGGAAACTAGTACTGTTCAGATTCACAAAGTCTAAAAGTATTCTACATTATCATTGGTTAGAATTTCAAGATTATAAATCAGCATTTGGCATGGTTTATAAAATTCTATGCCTTTGGAAGTATAAATTATTTGGCGGAAAATTAGTCTGGACCATACATAATCTTAAACCTCATGACGGGAAATGGCTTTCGATCCATCAAATTCTACATAAATGGATGGCCAGTAAAGCAGATTTAATTCTCGTGCATTCGGAGTATGTCATTAATGAAGTTTCCCAATTTTATGATTGCGACAAAAATAAGATTGAAGTTTATGCACATCCAAAATTCCCAGCAGAATTAAAAAAGCGTGACGAGGCTCACTCTTATCTATTTGAAAAATTTGGTCTCAAATTACATCCTACAAAAAAAGTATTGGGTTCTGTTGGTGCCATTAGCAATTACAAGAATTTCTTAACAACTATAAAACTACTCAAAGAGATTGACGATAATTTTGTTTACCTGATTTTTGGCTACGTGAAAAAAGGACAATCTGAATTACATCGTACGCTTTTATCTTATGCAGAGAAGCTAGACTGGCTGTATTATGTACCCGGATTTGTGGACGAAAACGACCTGCCGTTTATCATGAGTTCATTTGATATTTGTCCATTTAATTTTGAGGAAATTACTACCTCTGGAGGGGTAGAATTATCGCTGGCTTACAACCGAATGATAGTGGCACCACGCCTTGGAGGTTTACACGATAAGGAAGACATGCAACAGGTCCATTTATTTTCCGATCAGGTTGAGTTCAAGCATATCCTTAAAAAACTGATAGCTGAACATTGACGCACTTATCAAATAAAATAGCAAAAATAGTCTCCGGCGATATTCTGAGTAAAAGCTTTGCCTTTGTTACCACTATATACTTAACACGAACCTTAGGTGCAGAAGGATATGGCCTTGTAACTATTGCTCTATCTTATTTGGGGTACAGTGTGTATTTCGCAGATTTTGGTTTATATAATATCGGAAATAGAGAAGTTGCTAAATCTCCTTCTAAACGTGCATTTACACCTACAGACATTTTATTCGCAAGAGTTCTCTTGGCGACAATTATCTTTTGTATAACCTGGTTTATTCTACCTTTTATTATTGCAGATCCATTACTTCTTCAACTTACAAAAGGTTTTTCAGTGGCATTATTGGCACATGCGATTTTAATTGAATGGTATTTTGTAGGCGATCAACAGTATGGAATTAATGCCTATTCGAGAACTGTACATACGGCAATTTATGCCATTGGGGCCATTCTTGCAGTAAAAAGTATTGCTGATATTGATCAACTTCCTAAGATCTATGTACTTAGTTTTTTCGTAGCTGCAATCTCAATTTTTATCCTCGCTTTACGTCAGAAAGCATTTAAATGGGAAATAAGTGGTTTAACAGTTTTTAGAAACTTATTTAAAGCATCATCTTCTGTTGGTTCAGGATTGTTATTTGCTCAAATAGTTCAGCTGTTACCCCCCATTGTAATAGGTGTGTATATCTCAACAGCCGATGCAGGTTTATTTAGTGCGGCATATAAAGTGATTATTATCGGCATGCTTTTCGATCGACTATTCGTCCAATTACTCATTCCAAATCTATCTAAGTATTGGAGCGAATCGGAAGAAACTGCTACTAAAAATATGGAGCATACAAGTAGAATTATGCTTGTAATTGGTGGTGCTATCTCCCTAAGTATTGCAATTGGCGCCACCGAGATATCTCACCTACTGTATGGCGAAGAATTTGCTAATTCAGCCATTATTATTGTTTCGCTGAGTTTGTTTTTATTCTTCACTTTTCAAAATAGTATGTTTTCGCATGGATTGGTTGCCATTGGAAAAGACTCGAAATTTTTTATTGCAACCTCAGTAGGTGGCATTCTTGCAATCATTTCAATCGTTATTTCCGCAATTTATTTCGACGCTGCTGCGGTTGGTTTATCGGTAGCTTTAGGTGAATTCGTAATTGCAGGATTTTGTTTTTATTGGTTTAGACAATATTTAAAATTCAGTTATATCTTAGAATTTTTTGCTGCACTTGGATTTGGAATCTCATTGTACTTTGCTTCATCGTTCATTCACTTACATGGGTTAATTGAAGCCGTTCTTGGTGCCATCATTTTTTCAGGCATCTTATATATAGGCAGAGTTATTAAGCCATCCGATATTCGTTGGTTAAAATCGATCTTGATAAAATGATACGGCTATCAATTGGCATATCGACATTAACCCCTGCATGGATTACTCTTTTTCAGCAGTTAGGTATTATCTACGAAGAAATTGATTTCAGTAAATCATTATCTATTGCTTATTCATGCCTGATTATCAATGGGCAACATATTGATTCAGAACTAGCAAAAATCCAGCATTTCTTGACAAAGAACAGTGGCGGTTTACTAGTTTTACAAGACAAGAAACTATTTGAAGAGAGCAGGACCAAATCTCAAGTTGCTGAGCAACTGCCTGATATTTACTTAAAAAAAATTGCTAAATACTTCGCCGGATCCGGTTTAATGTATTCCTTTGATTTTAACCTTGAAGGATCCATCTCTACTAATCGATATCGCAGAAAAAGGTTTCCCTTTAAGTCGGGTGCTCACCCGGATGAATTAGTAAGCACATTAGACCGAAATTCTTTGATTCAAACGCTGGAGTTCATACTAAAAGAACTCCACTATCACCGAAAATTGCCCTATCTGGCAAAATGGATATCACCTTCAAAATTGCCGTATTTCGGGTTTCGGGTTGATACTGATTTTGGAACTCAAGTATCGATTCAAAAATTATATGCTCTTGCAGAAGAGTTTGAAATTCCAATGACCTGGTTTTTACATGTTCAGGCACACGAAGAATGGCTGGATGTTTTCCATCAGTTTGAAAATCAGGAAATTGCGTTGCATGGCTACGAACATGGCACCTCCACAAGCTACGAACATATTTACAACAACATAGAGCGTGGATTTCGAACATTACTTGAAGCTGGTTTTAATCCAAAAGGATTCTGCGTGCCTTATTCGATTTGGAATGATGCACTAGGTGAAGTGCTTGAGAAATTTGAATTCGATTATAGTTCAGAATTTACCCTTGGATTTGATTCTACCCCATTTTACCCAATTCACTATCAACACATTCATTCAACGCTTCAAATTCCAATTCATCCAATTTGCACTGGAAGTTTGAATAGAAAAAAAGTCACAGAATCTGAAATGACAGATTATTTTATGAAAGTGATTGAACAAAAAATATCTCAGCTGGAATCCGTGATCTTTTACCATCATCCATTACAACCAACGGGAGAACTTTGGGAAAAAGTTTTTAATTATGTGAATCAAATGGAACTGCCTAAACTTTCTTTTTTACAAATCTCAGACTTTTGGAAACACCGGATTTCTGCTCGTATAGAAGCATTTTATGATGAAGAACAATCTGTAATTAAATGTTCGAGTGATAGTCCTGACTTACTGCTTCAGGTTTCAATTAAATCGAAAGAATTTTATTTAATAGAAGCCTCTAAAGTTGATCGCCCTCTTCCCTCGTTCGAAGCTATTCCCATGCCAACGGTTCGACCTGATGTTAGCCACTTAAAAGATGAGCTGGAAGGAAATCAGCTTCAACTTTTAAAAACGTCTATATTAGATTGGAAAAACAGAATAAATCTATGAAAATCGGAATAGCGGCACCTTTAAGTATTGCTGCAGTAAATGGCGGTGTAAGAACGCAGGTGCTTCAAACAGCAAAATACTTATCTCAATTAGATGTAGAAGTTGAATTTATACATTTTGATCAAACACAGTTCGACTACGATCTGGTACATGTATTTTCAGCAAGTCCTGAGACCATCGGGATTGCCAAGCTGGTAAAAGATAAAGGTATAAAACTTGCGGTTTCACCTGTGTTTTTTTCGAATAGATCTGCATCAACTATAGCTGCAAGTCTAACAATTGAAAAAACGATTTCCGGTGTTGGATCAGGAATTCGATCCGATTTTGGTATTAAATCACAGATATGTAAATGGGCTGATGTTGTTCTTCCAAATACAAAGGCAGAACGCGATTTAGTTCGAGATGGATTAAAAGTAGACGCCAGGAAAATTAAGGTAATGCCAAACGGCGTTGAATCTCGATTTGCTTCAGCTACTCCAGATTTATTTAATAAAACTTACGGTATTCAAAATTTTATACTGTTTGTTGGTCAGGCGGGCGCCGAACGAAAAAACGTCCTGCAACTATTAAAAGTGGCAGAATTTATTGATGAACATATTGTGATTATCGGTAGCTTCTATGACAATCCTTACAGCAATAAATGTCTGGAAATAGCAGAGTCACTTAACAATGTGACCTTAATTGAAAGTCTGGAACATGCATCACCATTGCTTGAAAGTGCGTATGCTGCAAGTTCGGTGTTTTGCCTTCCTTCTTTGTATGAAACTCCTGGAATTGCCGCTATGGAGGCTGCATTGGCAGGTTCTCAAATTGTGATAACCGAAAGAGGTGGTACAGAAGAATATTTTAATGATATGGCTACCTACATAAATCCTGAGGACGCCACAGGGCTGGAACAAGCATTAAAGAATTCATTAAATAAAGATGCCCCTCAAGATCTGAAGGATCATATTCTAAAAAACTTTATTTGGGAAGCTGTAGCAGAGAAGACACTAGCTGTGTATAAAAGCCTCAGCTGAAATCCTGATAAGAGTCCTCTTCCCCCTCATAAGAATCGGTTATAAAGCGGTATGCACTAAAAATGATGGCTTTTGAAATATAAATAAGAATTACAGCCATCAGCCCGTATTCACGGAAAACCACAATTAAAATCAGATACACTAAAAATAAAACGATTGTCCATTTTTTTTGCCGTGCAGATTCCCTATCGAAACGTGGAATTTTTTCAAACTCAATGGAGCTCACCATCAAAAATGAAACCAAAACCACCATTGGAATGAGTACGCTATTCACACCATTTTTGAAGAAATCAAAAATCTCAAGGCTATCCTGAAATGTTAAATAAAACGCGATAATTATAATTGCCACAGAAGGAATTGGCAGCCCAGTAAATACTTCTGATTTGGGTTCCAACCGTGCATTTACATTAAATCGAGCCAGGCGAACTGCCCCGCATAATGGTGGCACTGCACTTACTAAAACTCCAAGTGTTCCCAACTCTGAAAGTGTAAAACTATAAATCAAGAATCCTGGTGCTACCCCAAAAGACACCATATCACTCAATGAATCCAGCTCAATTCCAAAATCAGAATGAGCATCTGCTAATCGAGCCATCATTCCATCAAATACATCAAACATACCAGCTGCCATTATCAACCATGCACCTCGAAATAAATCTCCTTCAGCAATTGCAATAATGGCTAAAAATCCAGCAAACAAATTCATCAAAGTAAAGAAGCTGGGAACGGCAATTCGTCTATTTACAGGTGGTTTGCCCTGGCGAATTACATCCCTGCGTTTTCTAAAATTCTTGTATTGTTTCTGAATTGGATACTTCATGCTATTTAATTTCGCCTAATACGGATTGACCGGCCCACGTACGATCCCCTTCTTTAACATGAATTTCAACATTTTTGGGAACAATCACATCCATCCTGCTACCAAATTTCATCATTCCAAAACGTTCACCAGTTTTAAGTTGATCTCCTTCTTTTATATGATATACAATACGTCGGGCTAAGAAACCTGTTATCTGCTTAAAGAATAATTTCGTGCCGCTGGAATGTAGAACCCCAAAATCTGCTCGCTCATTTAATTCAGATGCATTTTCATCCCAGGCCATTAAATACTTTCCCGGATGATATTTCAAATACTCTAATTTGCCCGAGATAGGATTTCTATTTACATGCACATCTAAAGGTGAAAGAAATATACTTACTTGTGTTGCCGGACCTTTCAAATAAACTGTTTCTTCAATTTCTTTTATAAGTACTACTTTGCCGTCTGCTGGTGAAATAATCAAATGATCGCCTTCTGGGGGAATTCTTTCTGGATCTCTGAAGAAATAGATCACGATTCCCCATAGCACAAAAAATATTGCCATCAGGACATATGAAATCCAGTGGTCTATAAATGTTATGGAAATATAAAAAACGATGGCCGTGACTATAGTTGCCAAGGCCATGGTTGGATAACCGTCTTTTGCAAACATTTAGAAATATTTTAAAACATCATTGAAAATCACAAAAACCATCAATGTTAATAATATTACAAAGCCAATATTTTGAGCTACAATTTTTACTTTTTCTGATGGTTCCCGGCGTGCGATTCCTTCATAAATCAAGAATACTAAATGCCCCCCATCCAATGCTGGAATTGGTAATATGTTCATAATTGCTAGCGTGATACTCAGCAATGCTGTGATTGTCCAAAATCCATCCCAACCCGATTGGTCCGTTGCTTGCTTCGTAATATTTGCAATGGCAATAGGTCCACCAAGATTCTGACGAACCGAAATATCACCAGAAATCATTCTTGAAAATCCGCCAATAATTCCAACCGTTTGATCGATGGTTTGATCCCATCCATCACCAATAGAAGCAAATATTCCAAGCTCAACACGTTCTCCGCCGGCCATAGCAAGATTTGGGGATGCAATACCAATTGCCTGGTTTTCTGGCATAATGGAAGCTGTAAATATTGAATCGCCACGTTGAATGGTAAAATTAATGGGGTTTTCAGCAGCACGGATAATTTCGGTGAGCTGAATCCAATACTTTATCTCAACACTATCCGCCAAAAGGAATTTATCCCCTGCTTCTAAGCCTGCATCATATGCTGGGGTTCCAAGTGAAACACTTGAAATTGAGCTAGGGAATGCGAAAATCGGATTTATAAAATCTCTGGTCTGCAGGCTATCTAAATAATTTGGTGTGACTGGTATATCGATTTCCTGGCCATTTCTCATAACCTGGTAAGTTAAATCAGATGAGGTTATTACAGAAGGTGAAACTAAGTCTTCAAAAGCTGAAACGGCCTGACCATTTACACCTACTATTTGATCATCTGTGCGAAATCCAATTTCGTACATCAAGCTAGATTCAGGAATGTATAACCCTTCTACGCTCTCGAGTGGCAGTGTTAATTTTCCGCTACTCATAGTCATTCCACTGAAAATGATGAACGCCAATATCATATTGAAAATTACACCAGCAGTAATCACAACCATACGCTGCCATACAGGTTTACTTCTATATTCCCAAGGTTCTGGTTCTTTATCAAGGAACTCAGTATCCATGCTTTCATCTACCATACCGGAAATTTTCACATATCCGCCAAGTGGAGTAGCGCCAATACAATAGTCTGTTTCTTTGTATTGAAATCCCCAAATTCTAGGAGGAAATCCAACGGAAAAGCGTTCAACCCGCATCCCGAATAATTTTGCCGCTAAAAAGTGACCCAACTCATGCACAAAAACTAAAATCATGAGTGCGCCTACGAAGATACCTATCGTTTGTAGTATTTCTATAAAATCCATGTAATCAATTAATTCGGGAGGCGTATTCCCTTGTTTCTTTATCTATGTCGATTAAATTTTGAAGACTGATTTGAGTGCTATCTGTTAACGTCTCTAAACTCTTCTCTACGATTTTTGGTATGGAAATATAACCAATTTCTTTATTCAAAAAGCGTGCAACCGCAACTTCATTTGCAGCATTTAATATAGCTGGTGCAAGGTCGGTACTGTCGATCACATCCATTGCTAATTTTACACATGGAAATTTCTCGTAATCTACCGGATAAAAGTTTAAGTCGTGAGCAACCGACCAGTCCATCCTTGGGGTTTCTAACGGCAATCTATCCGGATAAGTTAGTGCATATATAATGGGTACCTTCATATCGGGTGGACCAAGCTGTGCTTTACTCGATCCATCTTCAAACGTCACGATGGAATGAATGATACTTTGTGGATGAATTACAGGTTCAATTTTCGAAACAGGTAAATCGAATAACCAATGGGCTTCTATAATCTCCAAACCCTTATTCATCATTGTTGATGAATCTATGGTTATTTTCGCACCCATATCCCAATTTGGATGTTTTAGAGCTTGTTCAACGGTGATATTTTTCATTTGCTCAATACCATAATCCCGAAAAGGACCACCGCTCGCCGTTATTATAATTTTTTCGATCCTGTTTTTTGGCTCACCTACAATGCATTGTAACATTGCCGAGTGCTCGGAGTCAACAGGAATTAATTCTGCATTTTCTTTTTTGATGAGATCAGTAATTAGTTTTCCACCAACTACCAGAGATTCTTTATTGGCTAAAGCCACTCTCTTTCCGACTTTCAGTGCACTAAAAGTTGGTATAAAACCTGCGAAACCAACTAAGCTATTTAATACCAGGTCAATTTCGTCGTGTGTAACAATCTCGTTTAGTACGGAATTGCCTTTTAGGAATTCTGTTTCATTGATCGAAATACTTTGTGTTTTTTCGTACTTCGAATCATCACAAATTATTGAAAATTTGGGCTTAAACTCTTGTGATTGTCTTATTAATAATTCAACATTTGAGTTTGCAGATAATACTACTACTTCAAATTTATCCGGATGTTGCCGAACTATGTCTAATGCTTGTGTCCCAATCGACCCCGTTGAGCCAAGTATCGCTATACGTTGTTTTCTCAAAAATCTAGGTTAAATCTGCGTTGATAATACATACAAATTGAATTATCCCATAGAAAATTCCTTTCTACTTTTTCTATTCAACCAAACAAATATTAAAAAATGTGTTAGCCATTCTCAGTAGTTTTTTTTGGAAGAAATTTAGGATGTCGTTTTTGACTCATATAACAACTTTTGTGAATAACTAAGTGGAAAAGTTGTGGGAAAGTCGCGCTTTTTTTTCTTGTTTTATTCTTGTCAGTGCATTTATTTACTGATGGATTAAGCAATCAGAGTTATCACGGTAATGATGATTGCAGAGACGACAAATCCCGCGTCTCATTCGATTAAAACCCTTTCAAACCGAAAGATTTATGAGAAAGAAATCCCGGGTAATTTTTTTATTCCTAAAATTTATTGAGTTTAATAACTCCCATCATTCTTCCACTTTGATTTTTTTCCCTTCTATAGGAATAAAAAAGATCAGAATTATCAATAGTGCACCTACCATCCACTTCGATATGATTGCTTAGTATTTCGGAATTAATTAATTGTTCAAAGATTAATCCCTTCATATCTACATGTGGCTTTTCATAATCAACTAGATTAACTAAGTGTTGTGGAAATTTTTCGGAAACTTCATCACCTACTTCAAAATTGTGTTTGCCTAAACATGGGCTGATAAATGCCTTAATTGAATGTTTCTCGGCACCAATTTGCACCATTTTTTCTATCGTTCGCGGAACTATTTCATCAACTGCACCGCGCCAGCCTGCGTGGACAGATCCTATTACTTTATTTTTAAAATCGCCCAGTAATACAGCTCCACAATCAGCTACTTGAATGCCAAGAGCAATTCCTGGGATATTACTTACAAATGCATCTACATTCGGATAAACACCACCCTTCTTTACTTCTAAAACATTGCTGCTGTGTATTTGATTTGCAAGAGCAAGATCTCGATGGCTTATTCCAATTGCTGTACACATTTCATGAATATGTTTTAAAACAATGTGTTGATCTTCATGAGAACTAAAACCAACATTTAATCCATTGATTGTAGCTCCTTCAGAATGATATACCCCATTCTTGTAGCTAAACCACGACATCACTCTTGAGTTGTTTAACTGTTTTGGTCGTATAAATTCAAATTGAAAAGTGTTCATCCAGTTTCATTTTTATCAAACCAACCGGAAATCTCTTTCCAGTCCATTTGAAAAAAGCTTCAGCTCCTTGATGTATCAGCATATCGATGCCGCCAATAGTAATGGCTCTTGCTTTTTTAGCCTGTTTTAAAAATTTAGTTTCTCTCGGATTGTAAACGATATCATAACATAGTGCATGGGTTAAAAATTCAATTTCTGAATCCTTAACCGGTGATTGATCTATGTTTGGTACCATACCTAGTGGTGTAGCATTTATAAACATCGAACAATCTTCCGCATAATGTTGCCATTCATCATATGAACAAACGAATATATTCTTTTGATGTGGCTGCAGATTCGTTTTCCTTGATACGATATAAACTTCTTCGAATCCGAAATCATTCAGTGCTTGAATAATTGCTTTTGTTGCCCCACCCGACCCAAAAATAATAGCTCGATCAGTATCTGGGTCTTCAATTTCATTTATTGGAACACTAAACCCAAAAACATCTGTGTTATCACCGATCAGCCGCTCTTTTCTCTTTAATATTGTATTTATAGCTCCCACTGATTCGGCTGTTACTGTTAACTCATCAACTAGAGGTATAAAATCCTCTTTAAATGGAATTGTAATGTTAGCACCCAGAAAAGAAGGTTTATTAAGGTGTGTAGCAATTGAGGTAAAATCAGTTATAGAGGCTTCTACCGCAATATATTTAGCCTGAATCCCATGATGAGTTAAAGCCACATTATGCATTAACGGTGAGATGCTGTGACTTACTGGGTTTCCAAAAAGTAAAAAGTGTGGCTGATTTGACTCAGTTGAATCAAGAAATTTTTGAAAGGTCATATCTAGAATTATAGACAAAAAAAAAGCGCATCAAAATTGATGCGCATTTAAAAATTACACTGATGAATTACCTTTAGGCTGTAACTTCTTCTTTTGGCTCTAATTGAGCTTCTTTGAAAGTATCAGACTCTGCTAATTGCTTAAATTTTTCTAAATCTTTAACTAACTGTGCTGGAGATTCTTCGATAAAAGTTGCGAGCTCCTCCGAAGGATCACCAAAAAATGTACGATAGTCCAAAGAAAATTCAACACGAGTGCGAGTTCCGTTTTCGAGTGGAGTAAAACGAATAGTACCAGTTTGATTTAGGTTACCATTAATTGTAATCCATGCGAATCGGGTGTTACGCAAGTTATCAATTAAATTTGTAGTCCAAGTGAATTCTTCGTTACCAATATTCGTTTTGTATTGGAAAGTTTGAGAGTTAATACGCTCAACTCCGTCTACTCGATCTAGAAATTTTGGGAAATCAACGGGATTACTTAATAATTCATAAACTTTAGCAAGTGGCAAATCAATTTCGATTCTTTCGTGCGCCATAATAGATATCTTGGATGTTTTGATCGTTGGGTATTTCTGCGATGAACCGGATTTCGATGAAACAGGTAGGATTCATCCATATTGTTCTAAAAATACGGATAATATGATTAAGCCTCAATTACGTTTGGAACAAAATATTTCAAAAATTAGTAGCCTACGCCTCGAGTCATTTTATAAGAGGCTTAACTCGTTAACAATACCAACTTAGATAAAAGATTTGAGTTTGTTTATAATTTTCTCATGTATGTCTTTTACCGGTGCTGCGGCATCAATTAGTTCAAATCTTGAATGATTTTCGGCTAACTCATCAAAACCTTTAATCACCTTTCGGAAAAAATCCTCCCCTGCTTTTTCCATGCGATCATCCTCCAAATGCATAGTTCTCTGTTTTGATTCTTCCCAACTAAGGCGCAAATAAAAGGTTATATCTGGTGCACGCCCTAAAGAGGCAATTTCATTTATCTGGTGTACTTTTTCGATATCGATAACTGCTCTACCATACCCTTGGTATGCCGTTGTTGAGTCGTAAAAGCGATCTAAGATCACAGTCTTACCAGCTTTCAAATCAGGAAGTACTTTTTCTGCAACTAATTGAGCTCGTGCGGAAGAAAAGAGCAACATTTCAGCAATAGGATCAATGTCCAGCTCAGGGTTTAGCAAGATTTCTCTTATTTTTTCTGATATGGAAACCCCACCAGGTTCACGGTATACATTAATAGTTTTTCCGTTATTCTGGAGATAATTCTTTAACAACTGGATTTGAGTGGATTTCCCACTGCCATCAATCCCTTCGAAACTTATTAGCATAGGTTAAACAGACGATATTTTAAAAATCAAAGTCGTCCATAAGTTCGACAGGCTCTTTCGGCATTGCAAGTGCTAATCCTATATAAACGAGTGCAGTAGTTCCTGAAGTCATAAAAAATGAAATGACAAAAAGTAATCGGGCAACAGTTGACGAAATGCCAAAATATTTTGCTAACCCACCACAAACACCTGCCCATTTTTTATCTGAGCGAGATTTCATCAATTTTTTAGACTGTTTGTACCCATAACTTGTAGAAGCAAAGGTATCAAAACTTGTATACGAGGATGTTTCTGAAGATGAACTATCAGAATCCAAATCGTTTCTTAGGGTGCTAAAAGTGCTACCGAATACATCTTCTGAACCATGGATATCATCCATTTTCTTTTTGCTTTTTGATGATGATTTCGATTTTGCAGACTTCATTTTAGCTTTTAAATCTCTTCTTATTTTTCTTTCATACGCTTTAACCCTTCTACGGTCACCCACTAAAAAGCCAAATCCAATAAGTGTAACCAAAGCTCCACCTATAAATGGCAGAGCGGAAATCGCTGCTTGAGCAAAATCAGACATATCACCAATTGGCAGACCAATCCATTGAAGTAAAAACATCATTCCGATAAAAAGCATAGTCATACCCGAAACCGTAGCAATATTCCAAATACTTTTCCCTGATTCTTTTTTTTGTTCTTCCTCATTAAGGAATTCCTGCATCGTTGAGTGAAGCTCAAAATCGTCAAACTCTAATGTAGCTGTACCTGTTTTCGATGCGGTTTTTGTTCTTGTGCGTTGTGCCATTTAATTTCCTCCGGGTGTCTGCTACGAAACTTTCAAATCGGTGTTACAGCAATCTTACTTCGTTTTCAGTTATAAATCCATCTAATTTCACATCAAATGTATTTGTAGGGATTTTATCTACTACCAACTTTTGAAAAACTAAGCCAATTTTAGGTCCACTAAATTCTTTTAAAAATCGATCATAATAACCTTTACCGTACCCTAAGCGATTGCCATCATGATCGATCGCCAATAAAGGCACTAAAATTAAATCGATTTTACCACCATATTTGATAACTGATACTGGCTCGGGTACCCCCCATTTATTCTTTTGAAGTTGGTCAAATCCTGGAAACTCGGTGTTTACGAGATTTTCTTCGTCTATTACAGGAATAATTACTTTTTTCCCAAGTTTTTTTAGCTCAATAATAAGCTGATGGGTATCCACTTCGAGTCTTTCATTCATTGAAATATATAAGTGAATTATTTCCGCGTCATAATAGTCAACTACAGAAAGGGTTCGTTCTAGTATTGCTGCACAAGACACAGAATACTCATTATCAGTGATGAGAGAACGCTCTAGTGTAAACTCCCTCCTTAGAACCTCTTTCTCATTTTGAACAAGATCTATCATAGTTTAATTATATGGTGTGTACGCATGTCCAAATTTTCGTCTTTAAACTCTTCATATAATCGATCCCATAAGTCAATCCCGTATTTATTCATAAAATAAATGGGAGTAATAGCTCTCTCTTGTAAACCATCCGGGAATATTTGGTTTTTTACACGAGATATACGTTTCAACTGTGTTTCTTCCTGCTGTTTCAAAGATCTGAAAACACGTCCTTTTAATTTTTGAATTTCATTCTCAAATCCTGAGACCACTTTACCAGCAGTTCCCTTTAGCGTTGGATCAATTTCCTGAATATGTTTAATTGGTTCTTTGGAAATATTCCGAATTTGCCCTATCCACTTTCCAAATATTTTATCAATGTCGTTAGATCTATTCAATTCTATATATTTCGACTCCAAATCTTCAATTCTTTGATTATAGCTACATAATTCGAATGGTAGTTTCTCCATAATGCGCTCAATCCCAGACTCAAGCAGCGTTGCACTAATTCTGGGGAAAATAACCGGCATCTTTAGTCCAAAATGCGGATAGTACGTTTTCATCTGTGCGTAGTACGCTAGCTCCCCCGGACCTGCTACATATCCAATAGTTGGTAGTAACTTATCCTGTAATACAGGTCGTAGAAATACATTTGGAGAGAACCTTTCAGGATGATCTGAAATCTCTTTAATTAACTCACCCTCGTTAAAAGAATTTTCTCCACTAATCCAGGTGTCATTTTCCAGATGAAATTTATGCCGACCGGTTTCGGATAAGTAGAATAAATTAGAATCCCCGACTACAACTTGACGATGAAAATCTTTTTCCAGGTTTGAGCTTTGTACTTCCAGAGAGTTATGAATAGCGGAATTATCAGTTACTGACTGTTGCAATGTAGAGCTAACTAATGCTTTCAATGAATCATGATTACTCCCAGCAATTAATAACCCACGATCACCAAACCATTCTAAGATTAAGGTAGCAAAAGCTTCTGCATGACTTTTACCATCAACATAACATGCATTTAACTGATTCCATAAAGAATCAGAGAAATCAGTATCGTAGAGTTGTTCTTTTGTGCTTCCGATAAACTCAGTGAAAGTAGCTCCTATCATTTCGTCTGCAACGGGAATTCCTTTACCCTTTTGTGATAATCGGACGGCTATTTTTCCATCATTTCCGGGTATTCCAATAGATGCAATTTCTTCAAAATCATGGTCTTCATCCGCTAACCAAAAAACTGGAACCACCGGTTTATTCAGTTTCTTTTCCCAAATCTCTGCTAACAATATCGTTGTTAGAGTTTTGTACACCGTGTATAACGGGCCGCCGTACACCCCAAGCTGTTGGCCAGTTACGATTACTAATGCATCGGGGGATGAAAATTTGGCTAGTTGTGATTTTTGCTTTTGCTCAATTCCCAGGTGATTGTGGAAATCACTTAATGCTTGGACAATTTCTGCGCGATTTTTGAACCCAGATAGACTTGCTGCTCTTTTCGTAATATCCTTATCGTCAAACGGATTGTATTCAAAAAAATCAGCTAGCTGATTGTAATCGGATATATACGTCGAGAAGAGCTTCGAAAATGGGAGTTGAGCAAACGAACATTGATATTTTTCCACAATTAACCCTTAAGCTTAGAAATTTGATCTCTCAATTTTGCTGCCTTCTCATAATTTTCGGTTTCAATGGCAGTATGCAAATCAATTTCCAATTGCTCTAGTTTTGATAATTCCTTCTCAACAGTTGCCTTTTCTTGTTCATCTGCTTCTTTCGTTGTTGAGGGTTCTTCATCCTGATCTGTACGAATACCGGCTTCTTTTAATATTCGATCATTTACATAAATCTTGGAACCAAATCGTACGGCTAACGCAATTGCATCGCTTGGTCTGGCATCAACTTCGAATAATTCATCACCTCGCTCAAGTACAACTTTCGAATAAAAGGTTCCCTCTGCTAAATCGTTTATAATGATGTGATTAACTACAGCATCAAAACCCTGCACCATATTTTTTAATAAATCGTGTGTCATCGGGCGGGGAGGCTTAATATTTTCGAGCTCAAGCGCAATAGCCTGTGCTTCAAAAGAACCAATTATAATGGGCAATCTACGTATGCCATTTACTTCTGTAAGTATCAAAGCATATGCGCCACCGCTGCTAGGGCTGGTCGAAAGCCCTAAAATGTCCATCAAAACTTTACTCAAAACCTTTTTCCGTTTGGCTGAAAACTTAGAATTAGCAGCATCTAAGTTATGGAAAATAAATCAAGTGTTAAACTACTAGCATTGCTAACACATTATGTATCGTAATTGTTAAGCATCGCATGAAATGCCTAGCCTCATCATGTGATAGAGTACGAGTATTTTAGCGTATAGCTTCAAGCAAGCACTTAACACAAATGGAGTAAATCATGAGAGCACGAATTTTAAGCATCATCGGAATAATGGGATTTTTAATTTCATCATGTATTTCAACTATAGGCCCTGAAGGTCCATCAGGCAGAGACGGACGAGATGGAGAAGTTGAAATCTACAACGGGTTTTTTACCATCAATTCTGACAATGATTTTGGTGTAGTTGACGAGTATGTTTCGCTAGCCTCGTATGGATGGGATATTTTAGATGTATCAACTGTAGATGAAGGGCTTGTTCTTGCGTACATCCAATTTGAAGGAAACACCTCGTGGCAATCGCTTCCGTTGTCTACTCCATTCGAGAACGATGTTGTAGTTTTACGTTATGGTTTTGATATCGATAATTTCGATTTAATTATCGAAGGCGAAATCGCCGGTAATAATCAGGTAAATGAAAGTATTTTTAATGGCGATATCATCCGTGTGATAGCCATACCTCCTTCTCAGCTTTTTAAAGCAAAAGGCATCGATTATTCTAATTATTATGAGGTAGTTAACGTATACGGACTGGATTAAACCAGCTTTTTCGAGATACAAGGAGCCAATAGTTTTTCTATTGGCTTTTTTTATTTTTGGGCATGAGCCGCGTATTTGAATCAACACTAATTATTGGAAAGAAAGAACGACTGATAGATTTCTTCGCTTCACTTGGATTACTTATTTGTCTAATTATTTCCTGGAGAGTATGGATTCCTAGTGACACCTTTTACCCGGTTCTACCAATTCTTGAGGTTCTAGATTTCAATAATGTTTCAATTGAGTGGACTTTTTCAGCACTATTCATATTGGGGTTGATCTTTTTGTGTTTCTTCAAAGATCGATTAATTATCACAATAGGGTTACTCTTATCGCTACTCTTTGTACTTGGTGACTATAATCGAATTCAACCTTGGTTTTTTTATTTCCTTTTGATAATAGCTGTAATGAATTTATGGACAAGGCATAAAAAATTCGAAAAAATGGGTGCCTTTTGTCTTCTATTTGCAGTCATCTATATGCTCAGTGGTATTCAAAAATTTCATGTTGAATTCTCTCAAAGCACTTTCCCTTGGTTAATTAAACCCTTAGTTCATCAATTCAATCAGGCTACAGTTGATTTTCTGAATTCGATTTGGTGGACGGCGCCTTTAATCGAAACATCAGCTGGGTTTGGTCTCCTTTTTTACCGTTATCGGAAGAAAGCAGCATTCTTATTGATTAGTATGCATTTTTTCATTCTAGCATCACTTGGTCCATGGGGACACAACACAAATATAGTTGTTTGGCCTTGGAATATAATATTCATGCTCATATTGTATCAGCTTTTTATCAAATCAGATAGAAATTATATCCAATACTTCATTCCTTTTTGGAACTCTCATGTTAAGATTAGTTTCGTTGTTTTGATAGTAATATTGCCCCTTTTCGGCTTGGTTGGTTATTGGCCAAAACATTTATCCGGATCACTGTATACTGGCAATAAAGTTAAATCTGAGATTATTATTCATGAGCAACTGCTTGAACAAATTCCAAAAAGAGTAGTTCCTTCTTTTAATGAAGTTGAATACATATTATTTACTCAAAAGTGGACCATACAAGAACTGGGTGTTGCTATGAATCCCTCAAAACAAACACACTTGACCCTTTACAGAAAACTATGTTCAGATCATCCTGATCATGCTTATTACTTTGTATTTAAATTTTATGATAAGCCTGCATTGTTTACTAGTAAAAGAAACAAAACCACCTATTTTTGTAGTGATTTTTAAAAACTGTTATGATCAAAGACCCTAAACAAATCGTCACACAATTTGCATTTTCGGTACATCCTGATGTGCTGGGTCTACCATTAGCTACGCCAAAAAGGCGGCTAGCTGCACTGATCATTGATCTTTTAATTGCTTCCATCCTAACAGGTTTAGGAAATATGTTTTTAGCTGTCGCAACTACCATCCTCATATTTTGGATTGCGATTCGAACACGTGGACAAAATGTCTTTAGAAATTTACTAAGATATGCCGGGGCAACCTTCGCCAGTATTTTTGTTTTTATTATTTCCTATGCCGTATTAGAATCATTTGATTCTTCGGGTTCGGTTGATACTCCCGATAGTATTGTAACTATGCAAAATTCTGAAAACATAGATTGGAATGAATTTGGTTCTAAAATGGCCACGATGGATTATTCAGATCCTGATGCCATAGAAGATTTTTTCGAAGAATTTGAATCGATGTCTAATCAAAATGAAGTTCAAAATTTCCTGATTACAATTCCTGAGGATTTTCCTGAACAACTCGCGCTGCTTCAATCTGCCATTCGATTACAGGATTCAGTTCGAGTTGATTCTTTACGAGAGGTATTAGCGCCAATTATCGCAGGGGTTGAAATCTCAGCCTTAGAGCAAACCATCAACAATTTAGATGATAGAAATGAAGAACTAAGAGATGAAAATGAAGAGCTAACTGATCAAATCGAGAATCCTAGTTTATATGTTTCTATTAAAAAAGCGACACGTTTGATGGGGCTTTCCCTTGGTTGGATTGGAATCTATTTCATCTCCACAATTGCCTTCTTTCAAGGTCAAACGCTTGGCAAAAAGTTATTAAACATTCGTGTAATTCGGCTCAACAATAAACCCATTGGGTTATTCTTTGCCTTCGAACGTTTTGGTGGATATGCCGCAGGTTTTGCAACAGGGTTAATTGGATTTTTCCAGATGTTTTGGGATGCCAACCGACAGGCAATTCATGATAAAATTGCCGGAACTGTTGTTGTTGATTTACGTTCTTTTAGATTAGAAGAAACGGAAGCAATTCGTGAAGAAATCTTAGAATCTGAAAATTTACTTAGCCAGTTTTGATCCCTCCTATCAATCTTCTTCAGAAGTTCGGGCAATTCGATGAATTTTGGACCCCAAAAATTTTAGGTGAATTCAACGGGCAGCTCATAAAAATTGCAAAGTTAAAAGGCGAATTTGTTTGGCATGCTCATGCGCAAGAAGATGAACTATTCTACATAGTAAATGGAAGTCTAGAAATAAAATATCGCACACATTCTGTTACGCTATGTGAAGGCGAAATCCATATAGTTCCTCGCGGTACAGAGCATTATCCTATCGCAAA
The DNA here is from genome assembly GCA_965249965.1 of Balneolaceae bacterium. Taxonomy (GTDB): domain Bacteria; phylum Bacteroidota; class Rhodothermia; order Balneolales; family Balneolaceae; genus HXMU1420-13. Next base: position 2,481,150 of record OZ252262.1, on the reverse strand, counting down.
AGATGAATGTTGGGTGATGTTAATTGAACCAAAAGGCACCGCACATACCGGCTCTGTACAAACTAAAAAAACGGTGGATGAGTCTAATCAAGAATGGATTTAAAATAGTAGAGATACTTTGATTTTTAAGCTCATTTCTTCACATTCAATCAATCTTAAAAAAGCATGAAATGAGTTCAAAAAAACAATCGATTACACGGAAAGAATTTTTAAAAAAATCAGGACTTGGTATAGGTGCATTTACCATTGTTCCCGCCCATGTTTTAGGTGGAAAAAGTCATATCGCCCCATCTGATATGGTAACAATGGGTTTTATTGGCTGCGGCAAACAATCTCCGGGATTAAGTACCGATATCATGAATGTACCAGGTGTTAGGATGATTGCAGCCAGTGACGTGGATTCTGTAAAAATGACGAAATTTCAGGAGCACGTAAGTAGATTTTATCAAGATCAGGGCGAAAGTTACTCATCGTCTATTTGTAAAGGGTATCACGACTATGAAGATTTACTAGCTCAGGATGATATTGATGCCGTTGTGATTTGTACTCCTGACCATTGGCATGCAAATCAGGCCATTCATGCTCTAAAAGCTGGCAAAGATGTGTATTGTGAAAAACCACTTTCTCATACCGTTGAAGAAGGTCGTGCAATGGTGGATGCTACCAGAAAATATGATCGGATTTTTCAAACCGGAAGTATGCAACGATCCTGGTCTGATTTTAGGCAAGCATGTGAACTTGTTCGAGGTGGCTATCTGGGTGAGATCACATCCGTAAAAGTAAATGTTGGAGGACCTTCACGTCCATATAATTTAGAAGAAGAACCCATGCGACCCGAATTGAATTGGGATAAATGGATCGGCCCTGCTTTTTATCAATATTATAACAGTATTCTTGCACCTGCTTACCCATTAGTTAACTGGCCACGCTGGCGATCATTTAGTGAATTTGGTGGTGGTGGTGTTACGGATTGGGGGGCACATATGTTTGATATTGTACAATGGGCATTGGGAATGGATGATACCAGTCCGGTTGAATTTCATCCACCGAAGCTTAAAAGTCAGGATCGAGGGTTTAATTTTAAATATGCGAACGGAGTGCATGTTACCCATATAGATTTTGGTAGAGGAAATGCTGTTGAGTTTACTGGAACTGAGGGTACATTAACAGTAAGCAGAGAGTTTCTTGAAACCAGTATTCCAATGCTTCATAACAGAGAATTCAGCGAGGAAGAACGCCAATTAAAGTGGACGACCAATCATTATCAAGACTTTGTGGATTGCATCAAAACGAGAGAAAAACCAGTTGCTGATGTTGAAATTGGTCATCGAACAGCAACCATTTGTAACATTGGTAATATCACCTATCAATTAGGGCGCTCATTAACATGGGATCCCAATGCTGAACGTTTCTTGAATGATGATTACGCTAATTCAAAACTTGGTAAGCAATATCGAAAAGGTTTTGAGTTACCTGCTGTTTGACAATGATTCGTACTAAAAAAATACGCGGCCATCATAGAATATGGAATCGTATTGAACGGTGGAAAAATCATGAGGCTAAACTGGATACCAATGAGTTATTAGCTAGAAAAAGGGAATATACCAAAGTGTATGTCTACCCTTTTTTTAGTATAGATGTGATTAATTCAGTAACTCCAACCCCTGCTGGAAAAACTCGTTCAAAAATTGTGCATGCTTTATTTGATATTTATGATGCATGGCAATCAGAACTAGAGAAACTAAATAAGCCCTTCTATCTCAAAATCTGGTATTTCCCTGAAAATGTGGGCAAATCACAGGTAGTTTGTGCTATAGATGAAATGATTGATTGGTACGAAGAAACGTTCTATAAACCGGAATCATCAACACCGAATCTTGATTTTTCAGTTTTTGGGGATGCATATGAAAAAGCACAAAAATTAACATGGAATTATGCCATCGATGAACTTTCCATCGATGAAGAATATCTTGGAGATCCGGAAGACTGGGCATCATTGGAGGATTTTTACGATACTCGCAGGTGGTTAACCAGAAAAATGAAACAACCTCATCGTGAAGTTAAAGCCGGGGATCATATTTACTATCAATTTCCACAATACACCGTTTGGATTGGAGGCGCATAATGGATGAAGATCATATTCATTTCAAGCGAGTTAGGCCAAGAATTCGAATAGAAAGTACCTTGGCTGCAGATGAAATAACCTCTCGCATAAAAAAGAAATTATACTCTGGTGAATGTGGCTGTGAAGGTCAGGTTACTTCTAATTTTGCTACTGTTTATCCCCCTAAAGAAGATCAGCATTATTGGTCGCCACAATTAACCATTACGTTAGAAAATCACGATGGCAAAACTCTAGTCCGGGGTTTGTACGGACCTCGCCCTTCAGTTTGGACTATGTTCGTATTTTTTTATTCTTTTATTGGGTTTGCAACCATGATCGTGCTGATGATCTGGCTTTCTTATCGTACCATCGGCGAAGAGACCTGGATGGTTTGGCTACTTCCCGCATTAGTTCTTCTCTTTTTGAGCCTGTATTTAGTTGCATACTTTGGGCAGCGATTCGGACACCGGCAACTCACACGCATTCATCGATTTATTGAAGATTGCCTGGAACAGAAAATAGAGACGGTTTAAATCAAAAAACCTCTTTTGCCACCTCAAATACAGAGGCTGATTTCCCCATTGAGTAATAGTGTAGTGTTGGCACCCCAAATTCAATTAACTCCTTCGATTGTTGGATCGCCCATTCAATGCCAAGTTGTTTGGCTGCTTCGTTGTCTTTACAGTTTTCCAATTCTACGCTCAATGGCTCCGGGATGTCAATATGAAAAAGCTGAGGAAGTAATGTCACTTGTCGCTTTGTAGTAATTGGTTTTAGTCCAGGAACGATAGGCACATCTATTCCAATATTTCGGCATGCTTCAACAAAATCAAAGTATTTCTGATTATCAAAAAACATTTGAGTTACAATGTAATCTGCACCGCCTTCCACCTTTTTCTTTAAATAACGAAGATCTGTCTCCATATTTGGCGCGGTTACATGTTTCTCCGGATATCCTGCAACTCCAATACAAAAATCTGAAGACATGGCATTTTCGATTTCATCATCCAAATAAATCCCTTTATTCATTTCTACAACTTGACCTAGTAATTCGGATGCATAAGCGTGTCCACCTTCTTCGGGAATAAAATCACGATCCGGTTTTCGCACATCTCCCTGTAAAACCAACACATTATCTATCCCAAGAAAGTTGAGATCGATTAAGGCATTTTCGGTTTCTTCTTTGGTAAATCCGCCACAAATAATATGAGGTACCGCATCCACTTTATAGTGATTTTGGATAGCCGCACACATCCCAACCGTACCCGGGCGTTTTCGAACTGTTTTTCGTTCAAGCAGTCCTGTTTTATGCTTTTTGTAGGAATATTCCTCACGATGGTAGGTTACATCAATGAACGGTGGATTAAATTCCATCAATGGATCGATGTGATCAAAAAGAGTTCGGATATTTTGCCCTTTTAATGGTGGCAATACCTCAAAAGTAAATAAGGTTGCGCCGTTCGCCTTCTTGAAATAGTCTGTTACTTTCATTCTAGTAGATAATCTTTCTTCAATTAATGGCCATCTTGAATACTGAATAGAGTTCAGCAAATGCTTGTTTCACGATCTGTAGAGAGTAGTTCTTGTTCAATGAATTGTGCTCGATCAAAGTATCAAACCTCGCAGATCCCGGATCAAGTCCGGGATGACTACTTAAGTAATACCTTTGCTTAATTCTTAATTGATTCATTCTAAATCCTTAATTGCCATACGCTAAATTTGGAGCTAGCCATTTTTCGGTTTCTTCGATCGATTGCCCCTTTCTTTCTGCGTAATTGATAACCTGATCTTTTGCTAATTTTCCAACGTTGAAATATCTGGATGCCGGATTGGCAAAATAGAATCCACTCACCGAACTCGCGGGATACATGGCGTATGATTCCGTCAAAGAAATCCCAATTTGATTCTCTACATCCAATACATCAAAAAGTGTTCTTTTCTCCGTGTGATCCGGACAAGCAGGATAACCCGGTGCCGGACGAATTCCCTGATATTTTTCCGCGATGAATTTCTCATTATCAAAAACTTCGCCAGAGTATCCCCAATATTCAGTCCGGACTTTAAAGTGGAGATATTCGGCAAAAGCTTCAGCTAATCTATCCGCAAGAGCTTTCACCATAATAGAGCTGTAATCATCATGGTTTGACTCAAATTCTTCGAGCATCTTTTCGATACCAATCCCTGCAGTGACTGCAAAAAGTCCCAGATAATCATCTTTTCCTGAATCTTTAGGAGCGATAAAATCTGACAAGCTGGAATTAGGTTGATTGGATCTCTTTTCAACTTGCTGCCTAAGAAAATGAAAGGTTGCTAACTCCAATTCATTAGAATCAGCTTCTAAGATTTTAACGTCTTCACCAATAGCGTGTGCAGGGAATAACCCGTAAACCCCTTTCGCCGTCAGCTTTTTGTTTGCGATGATGTCATCCAACATGCGATTGGCATCACGATAAAGTTCAGATGCATGCTCCCCAACTGTTTTATCTTCCAGGATTGCCGGGTATTTACCGGTTAACATCCAGGTTCGGAAAAAGGGCGACCAATCGATGAATGTTCGAAGTTCATTTAAGTCAACATTCTCTAAAACTTCAATCCCGAGTTTAGTTGGTTTTGGTGGTTGTTCATTTTCCCAATCTATCAGGTGCTTGTTTTTCTTAGCTAACTCAAATGGTAGAAATGTCTTTTTTTCGGTTCGATTCGAATGATCAATCCGCATTTTCTCGTATTCCGACTTCACAGATTTTGAGAATTGAACTGCTTTATCGCTCAACAATTCACTACATACAGCAACAGATCGTGATGCATCATTAACATGTACAACGGGTGATGAATAATTTGGATCAACTTTTACAGCGGTGTGGATTCGTGATGTAGTCGCGCCACCAATTAAAAGTGGAGTTTTCATACCTCGTTTTTCCATTTCTGTGGCAACGCCTACCATTTCATCGAGTGAGGGTGTTATCAACCCACTTAATCCGATGATATCTACCTTTTCTTTTTGCGCCTCATCCAGAATTTTATCCGTTGGCACCATTACGCCCAAATCTATGATATCGAAATTATTGCATGCCAGAACCACTCCCACGATATTTTTTCCAATGTCGTGAACATCCCCTTTAACCGTTGCCAAGAGCACTTTAGTTCGCTCACTTTCATCGTTATTTTTGGCTTTCTCTTCCTCCAGAAAAGGAGTTAAATAGGCAACAGCTTGCTTCATCACACGAGCACTTTTAACTACTTGAGGAAGAAACATTTTTCCTTCCCCAAAAAGATCACCCACAATGTTCATTCCATCCATAAGCGGACCTTCAATCACTTGCAGGGGACTACCAATTTTCCGGCGTGCTTCCTCGGTATCGTCTTCAATAAATTCAGTAATGCCTTTTACTAACGAATGACTTAAGCGTTCTTCTACGCTATTATTTCGCCATTCCTGAGTCTCTTTCTCTTTGATTTCACCGGTTCCTCTGTATTTCTCGGCAATTTCCAGCAATCGCTCAGTGGCATCATCCCTTCGATCCAGAAGTACATCTTCCACACGTTCGAGTAGTTCCTTTGGTATTTCATCATACACTTCCAGTTGAGTTGGATTCACAATTCCCATATCCATTCCATGCTGAATGGCATGATACAGAAATGCCGAATGCATGGCTTCTCGAACCGGATTGTTACCACGGAATGAAAACGAAACATTACTAACTCCCCCAATCACATGAGCTCCCGGAAGGTTTTCACGTATCCATTTCGCAGTCAGGAAATAATCGAGGGCATTTCGGCGATGTTCCTCCATTCCCGTTGCAACGGGGAAAATATTTGGATCTATAATTACATCTGAAGAATGAAATCCGACTTGGTTGACTAAAATATTGTAGGATCTCTCCGATATTTCAATTCTGCGATCCAAAGTATCTGCCTGACCATCTTCATCAAAAGCCATGGCTATAACTGCAGCACCAAAGCGACGAATGATTTTTGCTCTGCGGATAAATTCCTCTTCCCCATCTTTTAAACTGATGGAATTCACCACTCCTTTGCCCTGAATAGTTTTAAGTCCGGCAACAATCACATCCCATTTTGAAGAATCGATCATAATCGGGATTCGTGCAATATCCGGTTCAGAAGCAATAAGATTCAAGAAGGTGGTCATTTCCTCAGCGGAATCCAGCATCCCTTCATCCATATTCACGTCCAGAATCTGAGCTCCACCCTGCACCTGATCCAAAGCAACTTCCAGGGCAGTTTCATAATCCCTTGCTTTAATGAGATTAAGGAAACGTTTTGAACCTGTCACATTAGTTCGTTCACCCACATTCACAAAGTTCGAATCAGGAGTGATAATGAGCGGTTCTAAGCCACTTAATATGATTGGATTGGGTTTCATCCTACAAGAGCTCCTTCAACCGTTCTTGGTTGAAAATCAGCGGCTAAATCTGCCATAACTTTGATGTGATCCGGTGTGGTTCCACAACAACCGCCTAGCACATTCACTAACCCTTCTTCCAGATACGCTTTCACTTCGTCGCCCATTGCTTCCGGACCCTGATCATACTCACCAAATTCATTTGGGAGTCCAGCATTTGGATATGCTGAAATGAAATATCCCGCTTGTTTTGATAATGTTTTCAAATATGGTTTTAGTTGTGATGCACCTAATGCACAATTCAATCCGATGCTTAAAATGGGCGCATGAGAAAGTGAAATCAAAAACGCTTCTGCTGTTTGACCAGATAATGTCCGGCCACTGGCATCTGTGATGGTTCCGGAAATCATGATTGGGATTTCCTTTCCGGTTTCTTCAAACAATTCGAGTACTCCAAAAATGGCGGCTTTAGCATTTAGCGTATCAAAAATGGTTTCGATGAGAAGTACATCAGAACCTCCATCCATTAACCCTTTAGCTTGTTCTTTATAAGCTTCAGCCAATTGATCGAAGGTAATAGCTCGGTATTCGGGTCGACTTACATCCGGAGAAAGTGAAGCCGTTTTATTAGTTGGACCCATTGCTCCAGCGACAAATCTTGGCTTATTCGGATTCTGTTTCGTGAATGTATCGCAAGCTGCTTTTGCTATACGTGCTGCTTCAAAATTGAGTTCGTACACAATGTCTTCAAGCTCATAATCAGCCTGAGCAATGCTCGTTCCGGAAAACGTATTGGTCTCTACCAAGTCTGCTCCGGCTTCCAAATACTGCTCATGAATATTTTGAATTACATCCGGTCTGGTCAGGCATAGAAGATCGTTATTCCCTTTCAGATCAATATTTGTGTCCTGAAAACGATCACCTCTAAAATCTTCTTCTGTGAGATTAAAACGCTGAATCATGGTGCCCATGGCTCCATCCAAAACTAAAATTCTTTCTTCTAACAGTTGTTTGATATTCACTCTGAAATTGATTGGCTTATTAACAAAGAGTGAAGAAAATGATTCACTTATTTATCTCAGAGTTTAACTCTGAGTGGGATTTGGCACCTTTTCTCCAGTGAGACGGTTGCCAAGACATCGACGGGCCCATTCCCTCCGTCTTTCTTAATAAGCATTAAACGACTTAAAATAGGTAGATTTTATTTTGAATTCCTATTCATTTTTGTGACTTGTTTTCTATCATCCTACAAACAAACACTATTCCATGATTTATCGAATTTCATTTTTAATTTTCATCCTTTCGTTCACTCTTTTTAATACCGTTAACGCCCAATATGTGGAGCTAGTTGAGATCGTTTCGGTTGATATGTGTGAATGTGTAAGTATGATTTCACCGGAAATAACCGAAGAAGAAATGACCATTGAATTCGAAGTTTGCATTATCGAGTATTTCGAAAACAACGCCGATCTCCTCGCAATGTATGCCGAAAATAATGATATGGACTTTACTATAGATGATCTTGGCGAAGAATTTGGTGAAATGCTGGGCTTAAACCTGGTTTCAACTTGCCCGAGTTTTATGGAACTGATCATGGCGAGTGTAAAAAATGATGGAGAAAATGCCTATGCCCTTCTGCTGGAAGGCAATGAAATGATCGATACGGGGGGATGCCAACGAGCTATTCCAATTTATGAACAAATTTTAGATATCGATACCGCACCGGATTCTACAGTATTCACGGCGTACAACAATTTAGGATTTTGCAAAAATGAGATTGGGGATTATTACGGTGCAATCAGTAATCTGAACTCGGCAATAAATATGACCAGCAATAATGTGTTGCCTTATGCTCATCGAGGAAACGCAAAATTTGAGTTAACAGATTATGAGGGAGCTATAGAGGATTATACTACCTATTTAACCTACGATTCAACCGATGCTAGAGTCTTAAATCGCAGAGGTCTCTCCTACTACTACAGTTATAATCCTGAAGCTGCATACGCAGATTATTATCGAGCACTTTCGATTGATACTCTATTTGCAGAAGTACATTTTAATCTAGGTTTGCTAAATAACTACGTAGAAAGCTACCCGGATGCGGTAGATAATTTCCTAATGGTGTATGACCTTAAACCGGAAATCATTGATTTGAGTTACTATTTAAGCCAATCGTACATGGGATTGGATGAATTTCAAAAAGCGATTGATGTTCTTGAAAGTGATAGTCTCACCTATAGCGATGAGTACAATCTTACTGAGATTGGATATTCTTACTATCAGCTACAAGATTATGGAAGTGCAATTAATGCCTTCGATCAGGCTATCTCAATTAACAATCAATACTTCCGACCCATTCTGTTCCGTGCCTATGCCAATCAGGATAGTGGATTGCACGAAATCGCCATACCAGACTTTGACACAGCCTACCAATTAGCACCGGATGTATCTGAGATTTCATTTTATCAGGGATTCTCACATTTCGAGCTGGGAAATTTTGAAACAGCGCTGGATTTATTCTCCAGGACAATAACCATCGAAGAAGACTATGCCGAAGCATACGATTATCGGGCAAGAACTAAACTTGAATTAGACGACGTTGAGGGTGCAATAGAAGATTATAGTACTTCCATTCGTCTTTATCCCAGCGACGAACAAATTTATAAAGAACGCGGAGAATCGTATTTAAAAGTGGATAGAATTGATGATGCCTGCACCGATTTTCTTCTTGCCAAACAGTTTGGTCACGAGGAAGTGCAAATATTGATTGATGAGAATTGCCAGAATTAAGGCTTAAAGTCGCGTGGTTAATGCGATATGTATTTTTCCATTTCCAAGACCATCAGTAGGTGAAATGGCATAAGTGAGTTTAAGTCGACCGGTGCGAACTTTATAACTTAGCCCAAATCCAAGGGATTCTATTCGCTGTGTATTTGATCGAACTTCTGAGCCCTCTGTAATTAAACTTGGCCTGTTTAACCAACCTACAGCTCCAAAAGCGAATAAATAGCTGGATGAATTAGTCATAAACCGATATTCAAGATCGCTCCAAATGGATTCGGATGCCTGAAATTGTTCTTCCGTAAACCCTCTGATTGAATTAGCGCCACCTAATCGGGTTAGATCTACATCGGTATAAAAGTCGGCATCGAGTATTGCCGCATAAAATCTTGTAGCAAGTACACTTTGTTTACCAAAAGAATGGTAAGCTTCACCATTTGCCTTGATAAATCGTTGGGTGCTCGTGTTTATCGAATCGATAGCAGTGGATTTTCTGGATACCCCAATTCTAAGTTCTGTTTTTATTCCGCTTAACGGAACTTCTACCCCAGCCAATGATGAATATTGAAATCCAAAAGAACTGGATACTTTCTCCCCGCCCGGCTCGATGGTAAATCGGGAAGTATTCGAACCGGTAATTGTGGTGATTCCTGCATCGCCAATTAAGCGAAGTCCACTTCCCAGCTCGAAATACCCAACTACATTCACCTCTCTGGCCTGATAGGTTGTATCATTTTGGAAGAAATTGAAATCAACGCTCAATCCAAGGGGAACTTGCCCGAACCAATGTTGAGAAACCCCAACATTTAGCCGACTAACTTCGGGTTCCAGTCTCCGATAATCCAGATTTAATCCGTTTCCTTCTGCAAATACACTCCACAATTTGAGCGATAAATCCCCAACCAATTCACCATTTCCCTGAGCATTTGGAACATAGCCTAACACACCATCAAATTGATTCAGGGAGCGTTCTTCAACAACAAACTGTAGGACATGCTTATCTGGATACGAGTAAATCACAGGTTCATAAACTGATTCAAAAAGTTCAGTCTGAGTTAGTTTTATCTTTAACTGGTTTAGATTGATTTCTGAGGCAACTAAGGAATCATCAAACTGAATTCGACGGCGAATGTACGTTTCTGAGTTTTGGCGATTCCCCTCAAATTCTATGTTTGTAATTATTGTTGGTTCATTATTGACCAAATTAGCTGAAATTTCCACTTCACAATCTTCATTATTTGGTTCAAACTTCGAAATTCGAATTTCCGCAAAGTAGGCTCCACCGCGTACAAAATTATTAAGCTCGTTATTCAAATATTCGGTTAACACTTCCTCCGAATATGCATGTTCGTAGGAATCAATTTCCTGTTCACCATCCCAGAGATTCAGTTTCATATCAAACCTGCACCCTGGTATAACCTGATATTGATTTGTATTGAGTTCCAGTACTTCTGCAGTTAAAAACCCTTCAGATGCATACCAAAACTTAATTTTATCTAGAGGAGAAGCGTCAGATTCCATTAAATATTCTGCCAGCTTGGTAGAAATTTCAACCGGATTCTCGGTTTCATCCACCAGTGTGATTTGTGCTAAAGTGCCGGAATTAATTAATAACGATAGAAACGAAATCAACAAAAATTTACCCAATGCAAATTTTGCTCTCATATTCCATCTAACACCGATTCTGAATACATTAGGCACCCATTTCTCAACGTTATATAGTTCATGAATAACTCGTACAAAGAGCTTATCGAGCAAAGTTATAATTTTCCTCAGGATGGCTTTCAATTAGTGGATGGCGTTCTACAGTTTAACGATGTTGATCTGTCGAAACTTATAAAAAAATACGGAACTCCATTCAGGTTGACCTACCTCCCGAAAATCAGGTCTCAGATTACCAAAGCACGGGATATTTTCAATTCAGCGATCAAGAAACACAACTATTCGGGGCGATATGAATTCTGTTATTGCACCAAGTGCTGCCACTTCAGCCATGTTGTGCGTGCAGCGATGATGGAAAACGTAAGCCTGGAAACCTCTTCATCTTTCGATATCGATCTCATTGAGAAACTTTTTGAAAATCATCGAATCGATGAAGATCGCTATATCATTCATAACGGGTATAAAACACCCGATTATCTGGCCAAGATTGAACGACTCCATAATCTGGGATTTCATCATTCGGTAACCATCATCGACGATCTTGAAGAGCTCGATAAACTGGAAAAATTAGATGTACATGTACCTTTAAAAATTGGTGTTCGACTTTCTGTAGAACAAGAACCCTCTGCCAGTTACTACACATCAAGAATGGGAATGGGCAAAGAAGATATTTTAAGCCTGGTCGAATATAGAATTAAAGAAAACCCCAAATTTGAGCTTAAAATGGTTCATTTTTTTGTGGATTCAGGGATATCAGACTCTATTTATTACTGGGGTGAGTTCCAAAAAGCGCTTAATTTGTATGTAGATTTAAAGCGTATTCTTCCTGAACTAACTGCCCTGAATATTGGAGGCGGATTTCCAATTCGAAATAGTTTGGGTTTTGATTACGATTACCAATCCATCGCTGATTATATCATTGAGGCTATTAAATCGACCTGTGAAGCAGAAAAGATTGAAGCACCCAACATCTACACAGAGTTTGGAAAATATACGGTTGGAGAAAGCGGGGCCGTCATATTTGAAGTATTAACTCAAAAACAGCAAAACGATACCGAATTATGGTATATCATCAATAACAGCTTGATGAATACGATCCCGGATGCATGGTCACTAAACGAGAAATTCATCCTGCTTCCTGTGAATAAATGGGAAAATGAATACAGCCGGGTGAATATTGGCGGTATTAGTTGCGATCAATATGATTACTACAATTCCGAGGATTTGAACCAACAAATAGTTTTGCCCACTTATCCAAAAGGAGACTCTGAACCCTTATACATTGGTTTTTTTCATACCGGTGCTTATCAGGATTCAATTTCCGGGTATGGTGGAATCAAACACTGTCTGATTCCATCCCCAAAACAAATTGTCGTGGATATAGATGAAGATGGAAATCAAACGGACTTCCTCTATCGGGACGAACAATCTGTACAAACCATGCTAGATATATTAGGATACAATGATTAAAAAAGGACCTGTTTCAAAGTTTATCACTCATCATTATCGCCATTTTAACTCAGCTTCATTGATTGATGCAGCAATTGGTTACGAGGATCAGCTAAAAAATAAATCAAAGATGATGATTACGCTTGCCGGTGCGATGAGTACCGCTGAACTTGGCCTCTCTCTAGCTGAAATGATTCGTCAGGATAAGGTGCATATCATCACCTGTACAGGCGCTAATCTGGAAGAAGATGTATTTAACCTTGTTGCGCATAATCACTACAAAAGAATCCCAAATTATCGGGATTTAAGTCCGGAAGACGAACAGGAACTCCTCGATAATCATTACAATAGAGTGACCGACACCTGCATCCCCGAAGAAGAAGCCATGCGAGCTATTGAGGAGCATTTGGTAAAGCGATGGGTTTCTGCTTCTGAGTCGGGTGAAAGGTATTTCCCACATGAATATTTCTACGATATCCTCCTATCAGGGGATTTGAAAGATTCTTATCAAATTGACTCGAAAGACTCTTGGTTGCTAGCTGCAGCCGAGAAAAACCTCCCTATCATCGTGCCCGGCTGGGAAGACTCAACCTGTGGCAACTTCTTTGCTTCCCATTGTATCCAAGGTGAAACCACGCCCAACGCAATGAAATCAGGCATCGAATACATGATGTTTTTAGCGGATTGGTATCAAAAAAACTCGGAAAACGGGATTGGCTTCTTCCAGATTGGTGGCGGAATTGCAGGTGACTTCCCCATTTGTGTGGTTCCAATGCTGGATCAGGATTTAGGTATTGAAGCTCCACTTTGGAGCTATTTCTGCCAGATTTCGGACTCTACGACAAGTTATGGATCTTATTCCGGCGCTGTACCCAATGAGAAAATCACCTGGGGAAAACTGGGTATTGATACTCCAAAGTTTATCATCGAGTCGGATGCCACGATTGTTGCACCACTGATTTTTGCATATATCCTCGGTTGGTAGGGTTTAATTAGGAATTAGGAATAGGTGAATTAGGAATACTATTTGGTGCCTGAGCCTGTCGAAGGCACTTTTTACAATTTCAGGGGTTCGAGAAGCTAACCCACCTCTAGTCGTGAGATGCTATGTCCAATAACATCTCGTTAACTGGAGATAAGGAATAGACGAATGATGAATAATTGAAAGATTATAGTTTAAAGGTGCCTGAGCCTGTCGAAGGCCCGTTTTACAAAATCGTGGGTTCGACAAGCTTAACTTCCTTTATAACTAGTCTCAAAACTTTGTGCTATTAAGCGAGTTTCAATAAACAATTTCCAACAAGGAATAATCAATGCACAATTGTTCCTAATTCTTTGTCACTCTGCAACTTTTTAGCTTCCTCACTTCGATAAAAAAAGCGGTTTTCTGAGTCATTTTTCTATTGTTGATGGATACAAATTTGCCTATCTACATTCGACTGAATTGACTACAAACCTGTTGTCATCCTGAACTCGATTCAGGATCTGTCCGATAAAGAAACCTGATACTATCACAGATCCCGGATCAAGTCCGGGATGACTACTAACTAGAGATACAATCTGATCAAGTGATCGTACCTAAGAATAAAATAAAGCGCACCAGAGCGCTCACCATCTACAAATCCCTGTTACTCCCTCGTCGCATCGAAGAGCGAATGCTCAAATTATTGCGCCAAAATAAGATCTCGAAATGGTTTTCCGGGATAGGTCAAGAAGCTGTGGCCGTTGGAGTTGCACTCGCCGCCTACAAACAAGATTACATCCTTCCGATGCACCGAAACCTCGGTGTTTTTACGACTCGTGAGGTTCCATTTTATGAATTATTCTGTCAGCTATTTGGCAAAGCGGATGGCATCACCAAAGGACGAGAACGCTCTTTTCACTTCGGTTCGCTGGAACATAACATTGTGGGAATGATCTCCCATCTCGCAGCAATGATGCCGGTTGCAGATGGACTTGCTCTTGCAAAGAAATTAAAAGGTGAAGAAGCCGTGGCGTTTTCATTCGTTGGGGATGGAGCTACTTCTGAAGGTGATTTCCACGAAGCCATAAATTTGGCTGCTGTTTGGAAACTGCCTATCGTCTTCGTGATTGAGAATAACGGATATGGACTCTCCACTCCTTCCAGCGAGCAATATGCCTGCGAGCATTTAGCGGATCGGGCGAAAGGCTATGGAATTCACGGGTATTACATCGATGGCAACAATGTGCTTGACGTGATCGATACCATGAAAGATGCCCGAAAACGAGCTTTACAAGGCGAACCGGTTCTGATTGAAGCGAAAACTTTCCGTATGCGTGGTCACGAAGAAGCTTCTGGAACAGCCTACGTTCCGGATGACATGTTTGATGAGTGGTCGAAGAAAGATCCGATCATGCGTTTCGAGAAATATATGGAAACGCATCACATGCATTCGCAAGAGGACTTCGATGAGATCCGCGATGAAGTAGATGCCATGTTCGAAGGCGAACTTAAACGCGCCTTAAATGCCCCTGAGCCGACCTTCGACCTACAGACGGAGCTAGACGCCGTTTATTCCCTCGAAGAGCCTGAAATCCCAAAAGTAACCCGAACGAACGGAAGTAAATCCGAGAAGCGGTTTGTGGATGTAATTCAGTCTTCGCTTCGACAGGCTTTTGCAGAAGATGACTCCTTCATGATTATGGGACAGGATATTGCAGGCTATGGCGGTGTATTCAAGATCACCGATGGGTTTTTAGATCGTTTTGGAGCTGATCGCATTCGAAATACACCGATTATTGAATCCGGTGTACTTGGCGCAGCAATTGGTTTGTCTTTAGAAGGATATAAACCTGTGGTAGAAATGCAGTTTTCCGACTTTGTTAGCTGTGGAATGAATCAGATCATCCAGAACATTGCGAAATCAAAGTATCGTTGGTCACCGGGACTAAATATTACGATTCGAATGCCGCATGGTGGTGGCGTTGGTGCAGGACCGTTTCACTCCCAATCGCCAGAAGGTTGGTTTATGCCGCATTCCGGACTCAAAATTGTAGTTCCGGGAACCGTAGAAGATGCCCAGAACCTCCTCTATTCCTCATTGTTTGATCCTAATCCCGTGTTGTTCTTCGAGCATAAAAAGCTTTACCGCAGTTTACGAGCTACTACACGAGATCATGCGGTATATGAACCTCTGGGCAAAGCCAAAATTCAACGTGAAGGTACTGATGCTTCCATCATCACGTATGGTTACGGTGTACAATGGGCGTTGGAACTAGCCGAAGAATATGAGAAACAAGGTGTTTCCCTGGAAATCCTCGATCTCCGTTGTTTAGCTCCGCTGGATAAAGAAGCCATATACCAAACGGTTCGGAAAACGAACCGAGTCTTGCTCCTCCAGGAACCTTCCATCACTATGGGACCGATGAGCGAAGTCTCCGCCCTTATCAACGAACAATGCTTCCAATATCTGGATGCCCCCGTCCTCCGTGCTGCCCCCATTGATACGCCCATACCCTTCAACAAAAAACTGGAAGCAGGGTATTATAATTTGGATGGATTGAAGGAGAAGATGGAGAAGTTGTTGGGGTATTAGAATTACATTCTATGTTGTCTAAAATATTATCTCTCACTTTTCTACTAATCGTTTTTCAACAATATGGATTCAGTCAATGGCATAATTTCAGTCAATCATCTACTATGGATGATTTTAAAGAAGTCTATGGTATTCCTTTTTCTCAGAGTATAGCTGACACAACTTTCCTCGTATATCTAGATGTAAAAATCATGGAAAGAAATGCCCAACTTTTTGTTTTTTTTAATGATAATGAAGTTGAGTCCATTGGTTACAAGTTTACTAACATAATCCATTCAACAATCGATGAAAGTATTTCCTCAATTGATAAAATGATAACAGAAGAATTTGGGACTGCTGAACCTATAACAATGAGTTTTGTTGAAGGTCTTACACAATATGAAAAGCGTTGGATTGCCGAAAATAAAATCATTCAACATAGATACAGAATTGATAATGATTCGCTTAGTTATCAGCACATTGGTATTATTTTTGAAAATCAATAATTGACAATTCCCAACAATTACTAACTTGCACAACCTAGCGAAAGCGTCCGCTTGGCAAATCAATCTGAACCACGGATTTAGCGGATTAATTGATTTTTCAACTCGTTCCCAACGTCCTCGTTGGGAATGCAGTCAAGAATCTCCTGCTTCCACTTAAAATTGACTCAATAAAATTCTCACCACAGATTCCGGATCAAGTCCGGAATGACAATAGGGCTAGATTGAAGCTCTATTTCTTAGTTGTCATGCTGAACTTGATTCAGCATCTGTAGTGCGTGGTTTTCAGCAGAAGCAAGCCCTTGATCAAGGGTTCACTCCACATAGATTCCGGATCAAGTCCGGAATGACTACAGGGTGGTTTATTATTTATCTCCCCTGAAACCTCTCCCCTGAGATAATCCATTCGGGTTCGCCTTCGTCTTTGAGGTAAAAATCGAAATATTCTTTCATGCGGATGGCGTAATCGAGTTTGTTTTCGAATCGCTGCAAATGATGAGGCTCTCCATGATATTGTAGGAAGATCACGTCTTTGTCATAGCGGCGCATGGCCACATACATTTCAATACTTTGATACCACGGAACAGCACCATCGTCATCTCCATGTTGAATTAGCATTGGTGTGGTGATCTGATCGGCATAAAAGACCGGTGAATTTTCTACGTATTTGAGTGGAGCTTCCACCAGGGTCTCTCCTATCCTGCTCTGTGTTTTTTCATACTGAAAACTACGTGCTAGTCCGGAAGCCCAACGAATTCCGCCATACGCGCTGGTCATGTTACTAACCGGAGCTCCGGAAACGGCGGCATCAAAAATATCCGTCTGAGTTACAATAAAGGCGGTTTGATAGCCACTCCAGGAATGACCATGCAGACCCAGTTTATCTGGATCAGCAATTCCGATATCCACGAGTTTCTGAATACCGGGTACTACACTTTTGGTGGCCGCAAATCCGGGTCGACCAATTTCAAAGCGAACATCCGGCAGAAAAACCACATAGTCATCGCTTACATATTGGGCAAACACCGGTCGGTGATTCGTTCTTGGTTCGTTGAAGTCGTGCAATCGATTCGTGAAGAACCGATAGTAGTAGGTCATGATTGGATATCGCTTATTAGGATCGTAATTATCCGGCTTAATGACCACGCCTTGCATGTACGTTCCATCGGTGCTTAACCAATCCACTAATTCCGCCTTTCCCCAATTCCATTTCTCTGACAAGTCCATATGCAGATTCGTATGCTGTTGCACCTCATTAAATTGCCTGGAATCAGATACCCATAGATTTGGGAATTCATCGTAAGCTTCGCGTTTGTATAAAATGGCATCAGAATCTTCAGCTTTGGCCACAAAAGTGAATTTCTTGTCTTCTTCGAGGAGTACGCTCACTTCAGAATCATTGATTCGGGTGGAATAGAAACCGAAATTCTTGTTTAAGTCGTGATAAGAAGTTAGCAACAACTCTTCGTTCGTAGCAAAAGCATCCCAATTGTCTTCGAGTCGTTCAACACGAAAAATGCGATTCTCCGCTCTTCCCTCACCACCCGTCATGTTATTTGCTGATCCATTCTTTGTGTCGAACGTCCAGATATCAAACTTATCGTAAATCAACACATGCGCATCTTTGGAAGTCCAACCGGCTACACCGTATCCCGGAACGGCACTTGGATAATCATGATCCTCATTGTAAAAGGGATTATCAATTCCTTCTGTTAAATTACGTGAGGACTCATTTTTCACATCATACAAATACCAGTGTTTGTCCTGATAATAGGCTACGAAGTTTCCACCGGAAGAAAGTTGAGGAAAGGAACCCTGACGAGTCAGAAATTGGGTTTTCTCCCCGGTTTCTAGGTCGATGGTGTAGAAATCACGATAGGTTCCATCCCAGGTTCTCTCCCTCGCATAAGGAATATTGCTGTAGCCCAACACCACATTCTCGTTATGACGAACCTGAACTTCAGGAACCGTTTTATCAGCTAATTGAACCCACTTTGCACGTCGACCAAAATGATAAACCGCCATGTATAAATGGTTCTTACGGCTATTCCAGGTTTGAATTTCATGTGTTTTGATCAGAGGATCATCGCCATGCCAGATATCGAGTCCACGATCTTCGATAATCGAATCAATGTCATAAATATCGATTTCACCTTCTTCCTCGTCTTCATCTTCCTTCTGATCAAGCTCCACCATTTCGCGATCCATCAATCCAAAAAAGAGTCGGTCGCCATCGTGTGTAAATTGAAGTCGATTTCTGAGTCGCAAAGCGAATGCTTCATCCACTTCGTCTGCACTTACTAGCGTCTCTAAATCCTGATTTCTGGACGTCCATAGCATTAAAGAAGCATCACTTTCGGTGTACGAAGTATCATAAGTCGCTGCAGTAAAAGCCAAATCCGACTTCTTTGGCTGCCAGGTCATGTTCGTATACAATCCTGATTCTGCGTTATGAATGATCATCGTTTCATTTTCAGATAAATCGAATACATACACCCCATTTTCCATATTCGATGTATCCACCACAGAAAAAGCCAGATAATTAGACAAGCTATCGAACTCGAATGCAGTCACGAACTGAAAAGAGAACTCTTCTTCGGTTCCTAATTCCCGAAGGACTAATTCCGTCCCGAGTTTCTTGTTGTCTGATTTTAGATCTTCAATGGCTTTAGTTTGAAGATTCTGATACACCAGCCATTCGCTATTATTCGAAAACTCAAATGCAGAAACGCTATCAAATTGAGTAATGGATCCGTCCGTTAAAGAAAGCAAGCTCATTCCCGGCTTGGGAGCCTTCTTCTTTTCCTTCAATTTCACAGCTAATGGCACTTCTCTTTTTGCAACAACCCATTGTTCATTGGATGAAATTTCAGGATTAGATCCTAGTTCAATTTCAAATTCGTTGTTTCCATTAACTTCTTGTGCTACAATATGTCCATCACCTCGATCTGGCCATACCCCATAGATTAACCAGTTGCCCTGTTTCGAGATTTCTGAGGTTGTAATGTTGTCGAATTTCATCACATCTTCGAAGGTTAGTACGCCTTGGGCGAGAATATTAAGTGGTAGGCTGATGAGAACAGCAAACAGAAGTGTTTTTGGGATATTCAATTTCATTCGGATAGCATTTTAATTTCGAAAAGAAGTAACTCAAAATCGTACTGCTTTGAAAGGCTAGAAATGTAAAGAGTGGTTTTGATTATTTGAACTAGTATTTCTGAATTAATTCTTCAACAACTATTGATTCTTTAACTGGGTTAATCTTAGCCAACTATTTAGAAATAGCTGCATTAATTGGATAATTGTATTTATAAAAGTAGCTTTTCTTATGAGCCTAAAAGAAGAATTAAAGGACCTTTATGGGAGTATTTCGGATTACGACCCCAAGTACCTAAGAACCTTAGGTAGCGTTTTAATAGATCCAGTAAAGGTTACTTATGCTCCAAAAGGTACTTATACCCCTGCTCTACGTTTTACAATTGCTACAATATCGAGCGTCTTTATTTTAATTTATTTATTTGACCCTAGTTGGGTTGACTCATGGAGTGCTGTCGATTTTTTAAATGTAACCTTACGTGAACAGGAATACCAAAGAGTGCAAGCAAGTATTACTCAAAATTACACTGCGTACATAAACATGGTGATTTTGCTTCCCGCATACTTTATCTCACTTAGACTCTTATTTTTCAGGCACGAAACCTGGTATTTTTTTTACCGTTTGTCTTTATATCAAACCTCTGCACTTTTTCTTCTAATATTGGCTCTTTTCTTTATTCAGAACTCTCTTCCTTATAGTGAATTTTTGGATTGGTTAACTATAGGTTTTCTGATCCTATTCTGTATTTACCAGTTCCAAACATTAACCTTCAATAAATGGTATTTTAGTATACCAAAAGCCACTTTAGCTATTGTAATTTCGTCGAGCATCACGAGTGAATTAACTCCTTATTTGTATTCATTGACGCAAAATCTGGTTAATCCTCAAACTGTTTATTATGATTTATCTCCTTCAAACGATGACGTCATAGCAACTGAAATCGAAAATTATTCTGGGGGTTCTTTAGAACAACTCATCATTGATTCTGAACAATCCGTCTGGTTTTCTTCGTTTTATCAAATAGGTAGGATTAAAGATTCCCAAATTATCTGGGAAAAATATGTTGAACCAGAGGGAAATTACTGGGCCTACTCGTACTCTTTACTACATGCTCCACAAGCTGAGTTTCTAATTCAATGGGGATTTGAACCGGATAGCAATCTCATCTTTTTTACATTGTTTTCTGAAGATGGAAGCAATTATCAAACATTCTTACTTGAACAAGCAGAAGAACCGGATTTTATTTCACTGTATTCAGATTCTAAAGATGAGATTCAGTTGTTAAATTCACATGATAATAATGAATTACTGAGTTTCAGCAGGCACGATAGTATCTGGACTTTAAATTATTCTCCAGAGTCAATTAGTGATTTTGATTCCCATCTTATAAGCCAGATAGAAAGCATCCCGGGAAGTACTGACAAACTATATTCCGTTTCTTATAGACCCTTATCACATATAGCAAGTATGTGGATTCAGCGCAGAGATTCTACCAATAAAATAATTTGGGAACAGGATCTTTATGATAAGAAAACACCTTTTACACCAGATCATTTACTTGAATTCACTATAGATACAGTTCAAAACCAGATCTTAAGTTATTACACACTTAGTGAAGACTCGATGATGTTTGTGTACCTGCAAAGAACGGATCTTATAACCGGAGAATTACTGGCAAATAACCGCTTTGGTGTAGAAGCCGATCTTTTGTCTCTAGAGTCTATAACTTTCGATGATCAGAATATTTATGTGAGCGGTCAGATACATAAACATATGGTTAAGCCTTTTTGGAAGCCAACAAACCACATTGCCTATATCGCTGCTGTTGATTATCAGAGTTTGAATCCTACTGGATGGATAGTTAGTGGTCCGAATAGAAGAAATTCAGAATCAATAATTGGTGGATTAGTTTCGGATGGTGATTCACTGCTTTTTTATTCTTATGAAATAAAAAATAATCTGGCGATAATCTTCGATAGTGATGAGGGACTTTATTATAAAAAAGTCGCCATATCAACATTAAATAAGAATTGATATTTACTTGTTATCCTACTGAACCATATACTGAGATAGGCTCGGTATCCGAAATGACGACTAACTTCAAAGACATTCCTACGAATTTGGGAATCTAAATTCATTCAAATCTGATGCCCAAATTCAATCCAGATTCCTGCCTACGCAGGAATGACTGATCAATAAACCACTAACCCTTCATCTTCGAAGTGAGCTCTGGTTTGGGCAAGCAAATCATTGGTAGGTTCATCGGTATCAAATAGTTGATACTCCATATTCAGGGCTTCCCATTTGTATTCACCCATCTTGTGGAATGGAAGGACTTCTACCCTTTCTACATTGCCAAGCTCTCGAGCATAGGTTGCCATTTTACTTATTGCGTTCATGTCGTCGGTGTAGCCCGGAACCAGGACAAAGCGTAACCAAACGGGTTTATTCATTGCTGCAAGGCGTTCTGCAAAATCTAAGGTGGGTTGTAAGTTAACACCTGTAACTCTTTTGTAGCCTTCAGGATCCAAATGTTTAATATCGAGCAAAACAAGATCGGTGTTAGAAAGCAATTCGTCATCAGCAAGTTTGCCAACGAAACCCGAAGTATCCAGGGCTGTGTGGATTCCCATCAGTTTGCAGCCCTCAAACACCGACTTCACAAACTTAGGCTGGATCAGTGGCTCGCCACCTGAAATGGTCACGCCCCCCTTCCAATTTCGAAGTAAATCCTGCTGCTTATAAATGGCTTTTAGCTCAGTGAACGAATCAGTCTTGGTTCCGCCTTTGCATTTGCGTGTATCCGGATTGTGGCAATACACACAATTCAATGGACATCCATTTAAAAACAATACCCGACGGATTCCTGGTCCATCTTGCATGCCAGCTGATTCTATTGAGTGCAAATATCCGGGTACATTTTCCATCGTTCTACTTCTTTAAAAAACAGGAGCACCGCATAGGCAAGTGCCCCCGTTTGTTTCATCATCTTCTATCTATGTTCAGTTTCGTTCATGGAAGGTTCGGTTGATCACATCCATTTGTTGCTCTTTGGTCAACTTATTAAAGTTTACCGCATACCCTGATACCCGAACGGTTAGTTGTGGATATTTTTCAGGGTGATCCATGGCATCAATCAAGGTTTCGCGATTGAACACGTTTACATTAATGTGATGTCCACCTTCACTAAAGTAACCATCTAACAAGTTGGTTAGGTTGGTTTTGCGATCTTCTTCTCTTCTTCCTAAAGCTCCCGGTACTATGGAAAATGTATAGGAAATACCATCCTGAGCGTACTCATATGGCAATTTTGCCACAGATCGCATACTTGCAACAGCCCCGTTTTTATCACGTCGGTGCATTGGGTTTGCTCCCGGACCAAAAGGTTCACCTTTTTTACGACCATCCGGCGTATTTCCGG
Organism: Balneolaceae bacterium; assembly: GCA_965249965.1. Taxonomy (GTDB): domain Bacteria; phylum Bacteroidota; class Rhodothermia; order Balneolales; family Balneolaceae; genus HXMU1420-13. Next base: position 2,458,237 of record OZ252262.1, on the reverse strand, counting down.
TTTTCTTACCGTACACTACGTTGGAAGTGATGGTCAGGATCGATTGAGTTGGTTCCGCATTTCGATACGTTGGCTGCTTTTTAAGTTTTCCCATGAAGGTTTTCACTAATTCACGAGCGATGGTATCTACCCGATCATCATCATTCCCGAATTCAGGGAAATTTCCAATGGTTTCAAAATCCGTTGCTAATCCATTTTCATCTCTTAGGATACGGACGTTAGCAAATTTCACAGCACTAAGTGAGTCTGCCGCTACAGAAAGCCCTGCGATACCACACGCCATCGTTCTGAATACATCACGATCATGTAACGCCATTTCGAGTCGCTCGTAGTAATATTTATCGTGCATAAAGTGAATAACATTCAACGCATTCATGTAGGTAGCTGCCAGCCAGTCCAACATGGCATCGAATTTTGGCATAAGTTCATCATATTTCAAAAACTCGCTGGTAATTGGAGCATACTCCGGGCCAATTTGCTCGCCGGAAATCTCATCTTTACCACCGTTAATGGCATATAACAAGGTTTTTGCCAGGTTTGCACGGGCACCGAAGAACTGCATTTGTTTCCCTATTTTCATAGCAGACACACAGCATGCGATTCCGTAATCATCGCCCCAATACCCACGCATCATATCATCGTTTTCGTATTGTAGCGATGACGTTTTAATGGAAGTATCCACACAAAAGTCTTTGAAACCTTCAGGTAGATTCTGTGACCAAAGCACTGTTAAATTTGGCTCGGGTGCCGGACCTAAATTGTGCAAGGTTTGCAAGAAACGGAAAGAAGTTTTGGTAACCATGGTACGCCCATCAATTCCCATTCCGCCAATTACTTCGGTAACCCAGGTTGGATCGCCAGAGAATAACGCATCATATTCTGGGGGACGCATAAATCTAACCATCCGAAGCTTCATAACTAGCTGGTCGATAAGTTCCTGAGCAGTTGCTTCATTTAAGGTTCCTTCGTCTAAATCTCGTTGGATGTAAATATCCAGGAATGTGGAAACACGCCCAAACGACATCGCTGCCCCATTTTGTTCTTTTACTGCAGCTAGATAGCCAAAATAGGTCCACTGTACTGCTTCTGTAGCATTTTTTGCCGGACCAGAAATATCAAATCCATAACTAGCCGCCATTTGTTTGAGCTCATTCAAAGAACGGATTTGATCGTTAAGTTCTTCTCGTAATCGAATGGTCTCTTCATTTAGGTTATGAATTTCAAGGGAATTGAGTTGATCAATTTTGTCCTCTATTAACCGATCCATTCCATAAAGAGCAACTCGTCGGTAATCCCCGATAATCCGACCACGAGCATAAGCATCAGGCAGCCCAGTTACTATACCAGACTTTCGTGCTTTTCTAATTTCTTGGGTATATGCATCAAATACGCCATCGTTATGTGTTTTTCTGATGGCCGCAAATGCTTCTTTTGTTCTTTCTGAAAAGCTGAATCCATTGCTTTCCAATGCTTTTTGAGCCATTCTAACACCACCGAAAGGCATCATTGAGCGTTTTAACGGTGCATCGGTTTGTAGACCAACTACGCGTTCAAGTTCTTCGTCGATGTAACCAGGTCCATGCGAAACGATAGATGAAACGGTCTCAGAATCAGCGTCAATCACCCCTTCTTTTTGCTCTTTCATCATAAGATTTAAAACTTGCTGCCAAAGCAACTTGGTTGTATCTGTAGATCCGGCCAGGAAAGTAGCATCCCCTTCATAAGGGGTATAATTTTTCTGGATAAAATCTCGTACATCAATCTCATTATTCCATGTGCCCGAGGTATAGCCTCTATATTCAGTAGGGGTTTCGTCTGTGATAAATGGCAAAGTTGGGTTGTTATTGATCGCTTTCATTATTGTGATATTTAAAGCTGATTTTTAGTGAGTCGGGCACCGATGATATTAATTGCGCCCTCGTTTATTTCAGCTAAAAATTACTCCCGAATTATGAAGACCCTATAAAGATTTAGCGCATATCACCTTAAATAAGTAACATTATTACAATAACTTAACCGTGGAAGCGCTTCCAGCTTCAATATCTATTACTCAAATAAAAAACAGAATGGTTGTATTGATTTCTCTCTTGTCATCTCGAGCGTTGCGAGAGATCTACAATCTTGTTTAATCCATTGATTTTTAGATTCCTCTCTCCGATCGGAATGACAAATTCGCAATTCAGATTTTGCTGCCGTAAATCTTAGGCTACTTTCGCCTGTACCCTTCGCATCTCGATTTTCATCAACAAAGAAACAATAAGTGCCAGTACAAATGCCCCACCAAAAATGTATAAGCTCTGCTGATAACTTTTCGTCTGTTCGTATACATAAGAATTAAGAAGTGGCCCTACGATACCGGCCAACGACCAGGCAGTTAAAATAAACCCGTGTATGGTTGGCATTTCTTTTAGTCCGAATAAATCGCTGATATATGCCGGAATACTTGCAAATCCACCTCCATAGCAAGTGAGGATGATAAAAGTCACAACCATGAAAAGAATTGGGCTTGTAGTGAGATTTGCGAGTAATGGAAATGCGATCATTTGTATCACAAAAAACGCTACATAAGTATTTGCACGACCGATATAATCAGAGAATGAAGCCCATAATATGCGTCCAAATCCATTGAATAATGAAATCCCCATCACCAGTAAACTCGACATCTCAACAGAAAGGCGAACCATTTCGTAGCCCATTTTTTTAGCTGTGGCTATCACCGCAATCCCACACGATACATTGATAAAAAGCATGATCCACAAACCCCAGAATCCAGCGGTTTTTATGGCATCAAAGGCTGTTACATCTGGAACGGATAGCAACGATCGCTTTGAGTCACCGTTCCCGTTCAGATCAAACTGCTCGATATAATTTGCCGGAGGTGGCGCAATGTATAATGCACTTGGAAGCATCACGATTAAATAAATAATCCCCAAAGCCACGAAAGCCGTCACAATTTTAGACTTCTCATAAAAGACCACAGTTTTATAGGGTGAAATTGTTTCTTTTAACGCTAAATAAGGAGCTGACTCCTCTTCTCCATTTCGCTGCATTTCCATCAGCTCATTTTCTATGGATTTGAATTCTTCCAAACTTGGAAGATCCAAAATAACAGCATTGGCTTCCTCAGGGCTTATTTCCGTGAGCTGGACATATTCACGGGCCGTAACTTCTACTGGGAGAACCAACTCATCATTTGGTGGATTAAATACATCGATTAAATGGGCGGCAACCAATCCGCCAAATCCAAAACCCATGATGGCCAAACCGGTGGCAAGTCCCCTGCGATCAGGAAACCATTTAACCAATGTTGAAACGGGTGAGATGTATCCAAGTCCAAGTCCGATTCCACTTATCACCCCAAAGAACAAATAAAACAACCAAATGCTTTCCAGATATACAGCTAAAGCCGACCCGAATAAACCAATGGAAAAGAAAGTCGCTGAAAGCAGTCCGCCTTTAGAAGGACCATGTTTCTCAATAACACGACCCAGAATTGCAGCTGAAAGTCCCAGGAAGAAGATGGCAATACTAAAAGCCATTGAAGTATTCGTTGCCGTCCAACCAAGCATATTTTCAAGGGGCATTTTCCACGCGCTGTAGGCATATACAGACCCAATTGAGATGTGAACCCCGACTGCCGAAGCTGCGATTAACCAACGATTTTTCATGGTATACCTCCTATTAACATTCTTACAAAATGGGTCTTTCTTGAGTCCGATGCATAGATACGGGCATCATATGAAAGTAATATGAAGCATGATCGTGTAGATTAGTTTTTGGTTGATTTCTTAATTAACATCTCTGAAATTTTTTGGGAATTCATTTTGCTATGAGCATTATTTCACACATTTCTGTTTTTATATCCTTGGTTCTGGGGCTGGCTGTAGTACATATTTTAGGCGGAATTTCTTTGATGATTGATACCAGAAAAGAAACCAAAACATATTGGATTCACACTTTGTGGACCATCAATATGTTATTTGCCGTTATTCTTGTGTGGCTGAGTAGTTTTGTGCTCTCTCCATTATCCGAGATTAGTGTACTTCATTTCTTAAATCTCATTGCGTATGCCATTGTTACCTATCTTATCAGCGGATTGCTCTTTCCGGTTCAAGGAGAAGAAATCACTGATTTTTTTGAACACTTTACAGCCAACAGATTTCGGCTTTATGTTCTTGGGATTATCTTCTCAATTGTTGATGGAACTGATGGATTTCAGGAATTTTTGAATACCGATGTTCCCCTTGATATTAGCCAATATGCGACATTAAGTGTATGGTGTATCTTTTTCGCACTTGGATTGATATTCAATAAGAAATGGATGGATATACTAATTGTAATAGTATTTTCGATTGGACTCCTTGGGTGGCTTCATAGTCTTGTTGATACCCAGGTATTAACCTGGTAATATTGAACTTTCGAAACTGATTTTAATATGGGATATCGAATTTTAGGGACCTTTATTGGTTTCGCTTTTGCCGTATTTGCAGCCATAATTTTTCTTAAAGTGGATACCACTCAAGAGCACGCTACCCCTTTTACCGGCAATGTAATATCGGTCTCAGAAGGACCTTCTTTTGACATTTTATTCCAACTGGATAATCATGAACTTCCATTTTATATCAATCGAGGGCTAGAAACCGGATTAAAAGTCGATTCTCTTTCCAATGAATTAGTTGGTAAAAATTTAACGCTTTGGGTTGGGCGTCAGTTGATTGGAACACCCCGGCATATCACCCATCTCGAGCATGGTAGAATTATTTATTCTGAGTGGTAGTTATTTTTTATGGATCCCAAAAACAGCAATTATTTCATCCGGCTGATTGAGAAAAATGATTCCGAACTTCAGTATATGGTTAACCATCCTGAAGGCATCAAAAAAGAAGCGTATAAAGTTGCTCAATATATTTTGAGCGAGCGAAAGGAAGCCATCGACTATTCAACCTACTCTTACGATGAATTACTTGAATCGCTAAGTTGGATTAACAAGGAGAAATATCCGGTTAGGTTAAAAGTGTTGCAGGATGAAATAAAGAACCGGGATTTTGATCGTGAAGTAATGCCTTTTTCCAATACCGACAGTCCGAAAAGACCCATTTTTTCCGAACGTCTCAATAAAAATCCTTTCCCATCTTTGCGGCTGCGTCCAGACGTTAGTTTCAAAATTCAAGGAGATTCCATCGATCAATTCGATGTGCTTTCTGAAAAGGATTTCAAAGCAAAATTATTGAATCCCGTTGGCCAAAGAGACATTATTGTTGAAGACTCTAATATTCGCCTATTTATTCGATTTGATACGTATAAACACGAATACGGCTTTAAATTTTGGTATTACGATAAATATCTGAAAAAGGAATACCGATCTATTCTACATGGTATTTCAGATAGTTTTACCTATGATTTCGTGTCCGATTTCATTGAAAAAGGTAAACGTGAACTACAGATTCTAACCTGGAAAGAAGTTCATGTTTCTTCCATTCGTAGTGCTTTTGCCAGCTTTCTGAAAATCCTTAATTATGGTGTAACCGGGCTGATGATTCTTCTTGTCATTGATTTGAATTTCATTCGTTCTGGCATCTCGAGCACCTTCTTCGAATTCCTTTTTTCAAACATCGTTTATTTCTTTGGTATAACTCTGATAAGTATGATTCTTGGTATCATCAAAGACTGGCATCAACTTATGAACTTGAAGAAATTAAACTTGAATGAAAAGATTGATACTCTCTCACCAATTTTTGGGCTCCCATTCTTTGCCTTAATTATGTATCTCATGTCTATATCTGAAGGTTTCAAGTAATTCGGAACAAAATATTTAGTTTCATTTTTATTGAAACATATTGATTAGTTTCATTTTTTTTGATACAATAAGACATGCCAACAGTTCAAACCATATTAATGGGCGATGTAGAAGGAAGTTCTAGCCTGGATTCAGGATTTGTTCAGAAATCTCTGTCTGCCATGATTCAATCCATAAATTCTGAAAAGCGCCCCTCCATCCTATCGCCACTCACCATAACACTAGGGGATGAATTTCAAGGTGTAGCAAAAAGCGTTGCTGATGGAATCAATATTTTAATTAATATGGAAAAATACCGGCTTTCGCACCAAACCCCCTATCGCATGCACTTTGTATTGTTAGAAGGTGAAATTGATACCGAAATTAACACAAAAACGGCTTATGGAATGCTTGGAAGCGGACTAACATCCGCCCGTGAACTATTATCTTCTAAGAAAAGAGATCGTAAACGATTTGAAATTCGCCTTCAGGATGCTTTTTTATCCAATCAATTGAACAGATTGTTTGCCGTGCTGGATGGATTATCGGAATCTTGGAAAGTGGAAGATTTTCCGTTAATTCTGGATATGTTGAACGAGGTTAATAATCAAACCGTGGCCGATAAGCATCAAAAAACAAGAGCTCAAATTTGGAAGCGCCGAAAAACGCTACAAGTTGAACTCTATCGTGAGGTACAATTAGTGATTGAGGACTTAGCACAATGAGTGGATTCGTTATTATTGGCTGGGTGATTATGGAAATTGCCGTAAATGCACTTTTCAATATTCTTAACGCGCATGTGTTTTCGAAGAATGATGAAAAAGGAACCGGCTTAAATGTTCGGGATGTGTTGAAAGGTATGCTTGAAAGAGTTTTCCTGATCATTGGAATAATGAATGGCTACCCACATGTAATTACAGCCTTTGCCGCATTAAAAATAGGCACGCGCATAAATGACAGTGAACACAAAATTTCGAATGATTACTTCCTGATCGGAAACCTAATATCACTTCTAGCTGCCTTGGGCTTTGTGCTGTTTTTTCAATAGCTAAAACTCCTCTTCATCTATTCTACACAATTCCTCTCTATCCTAAGTTGCTAACTGTATACTAACGTAGAGGTACAATGATCAAAACCAGTCCGCACACTTTTCATATACCTGTTATGGGAACAGGATATACCATAGATACCCCCATTAAAGTCGCTCATTACGGAATTTCATCCGTTATCTCGATTATCGATCACCGCTTAACTGAAAAAATGCGAGCGTTTTATTGCAATAAATTCAGCTTCGAATTTACTGCTATAGATGAAAAAGAAGCCGATTGCAGAGCCCGAAGAATTACGGCCTATCTGAATCTGGTTAAAAAAATTGTTGACCAGAATTTTGCTGAATTAAAAGCATCAGCTTTCGAAGAAGGTTCTGAAATCACCAAGTATTTTGAGATGTTGCCAGACTCCTCAGAATTGAAGCAGAAATATAATTTGATGCTTCAATTAGCAGAACCTGAACAACTTAAGATTCAGGATGAACTTCGTACTATAATCTCCCCCGGGTCGATTGATGTAAATATCATGACTAAACTTGATGGCGCCGGAATCAAAAGAGTAGAAAACGAAGATGGTGTTGAATTCAACGATGCTCATGCCGCATTCCGTGGCTTTGCGAACAGCGAACTTGAATCATCTGTAGTATTTTCAGCGGGATTAAACCCAAGATTATATGGTTATATCGCTCAGTTTGATGATTTCTTTCCAGACGAAAATGGGAACATCAAGAAGAAAGTTGTACTGAAAGTGAGCGATTACAGATCTGCATTAATTCAAGGAAAATTCCTCGCAAAAAAAGGCATCTGGGTCTCTGAATTCAGAATTGAAAGTGGCTTAAACTGTGGTGGACATGCATTTGCAACCGATGGATATTTAATGGGACCAATCCTTAAGGAATTTAACGAGAACAAACTGGCATTAAAGGAAACGTTGTTACCACTATTGCAAGATGCGTTATCCGGAGAAGGTCGCCCTACAAATATCAAAAACTTAGAAATTTTACTCACTGTGCAGGGCGGCGTAGGAACTGCTAAAGAGCATGACTTTTTGATGGATCATGATCATGCTGATTCGATTGGTTGGGGCTCTCCATTTTTGCTCGTACCTGAAGCTGTTACTATTGATGAAGACACTCTTAGCTTACTTACAAAAGCTAAAGAAGAAGACTACTATTTGAGTGAAGTCTCCCCTCTTGGTGTATCATTTAACACTATCCGTGGAAACTCCGCAGAGCTTGAACGTGAAGCTCGAATAGATTTCGGAAAACCAGGCGCTCCATGTGTGAAAAAGCATCTTGCTTTCAATAAAGGTGAAGATGACGAACTGTTATGCACGGCATCCACTAAATATCAGAAAACAAAAATCGATGAACTTTTTGCGAAAGACCTGCCAACTATTGAGATGAAGGAAGAATTCCAGAAAATCGTAGAGAAAGTTTGCTTGTGCGTAGGATTAGGCAACGGAGCCTTATTGGATAAAGGCGAGACTGTGAATAAAGGCACACAAGGTGTGGCGATATGCCCTGGTCCAAATACGGCCTATTTCAATAAAGTGGTTAGCTTAAAAGAAATGGTGGACCATATCTACGGTCGAATAGATTTGGTTGCTTTAAAAAATCGACCGAATATGTTCGTAAAAGAACTTGAATTGTATGTTGGTTACATTAAAAATAAGATTAATGATAATCTGAAAGAGCAGTCTGTGAAGAATGAAAAATACATTCAGAAATTTATTAAGAATTTGGAGAATGGAATAGAATTCTACGAGCAGCTTTTTGATGAAACGGCTTCACAATTGGAAGAGATAAGCGAAAAAGCCAAGGCTGAGATCCAAAGATTGAAAACTGAGCTTGTTGGGTTGGAGCTGACATTGACTTGATCAATTATCAATTATCAATTATCAATTATCAATTATCAATTATCAATTATCAATTATCAATTATCAATTATCAATTATCAATTATCAATTATCAATTATCAATTATCAATTAAGGTGTGCTGATTTAGAAATAGATTCAAGTCATTCTTAATTGAATAATTCTTAATTGCTTAGTTTTATATCTTAGCGAGTAAATGAACTATTAAACATGAGACGCTCGCTCTTTTTATTGCTATTTCTGATATCAAGCCCACTTTTAGCTCAGCAGGTTGCGATTACCTTTGAAGTGAATATGAGCTATCAAATAGAGCTTGGTAACTATGACCCGGCAAATGAAACAGTGGATATTGCCGGTAGTTTTAATGGTTGGGGAGCTACCGAAACACAGATGTTTGATGAAGACGGGGACTCAACTTATTCGGTAACTCTGGATGGTTTTACGGTTGGAAATGAAGTGGCTTTTAAATTCCGAAAAAACTTCACGTGGGATGGAACCGAGGAATTTCCGGGAGTTGGTAATAACCGATATTATACTCCAGTAGATGGTGAGAATATAATTACTGTGTGGTACAACAATGAAGCAAGCCCAACCGGTCCTCCCATCGCTGATTTTATAGCAATTTCAACGGAGGTTGTTACCAACAGTTTAGTCCCTTTTTTGAATCAATCTTCAGGAAAAATCACCCAATTTGAATGGACTTTTGAAGGTGGTAATCCAGGCAGTTCAACTGAATTTGAACCATCTGTTAGATATTCAGAGCCAGGAACTTACGATGTTCAAATAATTGCATCTAATAATACTCAAGCAGATACACTTATCTTTGTAGATTACATTACTGTTACTGAGCGGGTAATTATGGAACCAAAGTGGTGGAACGAAGTTGTTTGGTACGAAATCTTTGTTCGCTCTTTTTACGATTCAGACGGAGATGGCATTGGTGATTTCAATGGATTAACTCAAAAACTAGATTATCTAAACGATGGAGATCCGAATACAGATACGGATTTAGGAATCGGCGGTATTTGGTTAATGCCGATTCACCCTTCTCCTTCCTACCACGGCTATGATGTAACCGATTATCGAGCAATTAATCCGGATTATGGCACCATGGAAGATTTCAAAAACTTCCTGGCCGCTGCACATGATCGTGGCATCAAAGTCATCATCGATTATGTGATGAATCATACCTCAACAGAACATCCCTGGTTCCAGGCATCTTCTAATGGTGATGCTCATTTCAGAGATTTCTACCGTTGGGAAAATTCCAACCCGGGATATAATGGTCCGTGGGGACAACAGGTGTGGCATCAACGCAATGGCGATTATTACTATGGACTATTTTGGGGTGGAATGCCCGACTTGAATTATGAGAATCCTGCTGTAAAAGATTCCATGTTCGCTATTTCGGATTTTTGGATTGAAGATATTGGAATCGATGGTTTTCGTCAGGATGCAGTTTTATACATCGATGAAGATGGATCAACGCTTAAAAATACACCGGAAACATTTCAATTCTGGCAAGATTTCACTGCAAACTTAAAAGCTGCCAATCCCGAAGCATTTTCTGTTGGGGAAGCATGGGAACCCACTGAAACCGTACTTCAGTACATCACCAATGACCGTTTGGATTATGCCTTTGAATTTGATTTAGCCCGAGCCATCATCAATGGAGTTAATTCTGGAGATGCGACTGGAATTATTGGTCAGATGCAAAAAGTGTATGATAATTATCCATTTCTTCAATATGGAAACTTCCTCACTAATCACGATATGAATCGTGTATTCAATGATTTTGGTCAGGATGTGAATAAAAACAAAGTAGCCGCTTCATTGTATCTCACCTTACCTGGAATTCCCTATCTCTACTATGGGGAAGAAGTTGGAATGCTTGGACAAAAACCGGATGAAGACATTCGCCTACCCATGCAATGGAATGATGAAGCCAATGCAGGATTTACCAATGGAAATCCTTGGCGGGCGCCAAACTCAAACTATGCAGATTACAATGTGGAAGTCATGCGTGAGGATGAGAATTCATTGTTTAATCATTATCTAGAGTTGATTCAGCTAAGAAATAGAGTTTCAGATTTACAAACGGGAATACTTGAAATCGGTGAAACTGAACATGAAAACCTGGTTATTTTTTTTCGTGATGATTTGAATGGTGGTAGCCCAGTATTAACGGCCATCAATATTTCCAATTCCGCCATAGAAAACGCAACCGCCACATTTTCAAATCAGTTTTCTAACGGTTACCCAAGTTTTGCTGGTTTTTATCATGATGAATATTTACTTGGCGATATTGAAGCAGACAATTTTTCTGCTCCCTATGATTTTGATTATACAGAACAACCGATCACAAATATCAATATTGCACCTTATTCTACAATAGTATTAAGCTATCAACCAGTTCTAACATCAAAAGAAACTATTAATGATCTAAATAGTTTTCAGCTCCACCAAAATTATCCCAACCCATTCAACCCAAGTACAGTTATCAGTTATCAATTGGCAGAAAGTAGCAATGTCACATTGAAAGTCTTTGATATGCTGGGACGTGAAGTTGCGGTACTTGAAGATGGGTTAAAAACTGCCGGTAGCCATGCGGTTTCATTCGATGCTTCTACCCTTTCAAGTGGAATGTATATCTATCACCTCGAAGCAGGAAGTTTTGTTGAGACGAGAAAGATGATGTTGATTAATTGATCAATTATCAATTATCAATTATCAATTATCAATTATCAATTAAAGGTGTGCTAATTCATCGGATAAATAAATCTGTTCGCAATTGTTAATTGTAGCATTCTTAATTCTTAATGACTTCATCCAAAACTGAAGGGCATAAAAAAAGTACCAGGGATTTCTTCTTCATAAATTTTTCGGTTTGAAAAGGTTTTACTCAGATGAGACGCTGGATTTTTCGTCTCTGTAACCATTATCACCGTAGTAACTCTGGTTGCTTAATCCACTACTAATTAACTACGTTTGAAAAACTAATCCAAGAAAAAAAACGATTACTTTCCCACATCTTTCCAACAGCTTATCCACGTAGTTTTCCACAAAAATGGATTTAAAACACCTTAGGGCGTGTTGATTTTCAAACTCAAGGCGAATTATAAAAATAGCCAAATTTCATTCAGAGCAGATTAATCGAATAATTTAGGAATGAGGAATATAAAATTAGGAATAGGTGAACTTGCTCAGTGAATATTCCTTGTTGGATATTGGATTTTGAATCTAGATTTCTCACTCTGTTCGAAATGACAAATCTTCTATTTTCAATTGATCATTGAAAAATTCCTAATCGACTAAGCTTCAATTTTTCGAAGCACTCTGAGTATCTCTAACAGCCGTTGGCCGTCTTTCGCGGAGAATGCCAGTATTCGGAGATCATCGTCCGAAACCAGCACCTCCTCGAAAGCGTCTCTCTCTGTCGCCGTTAGTTTTTCATCCACATAATCGACCACGTACTCTTCGATCACGGGATGGTATTCTTTCTCCATAAATTCCATACTCAGGGGGCGTTTAGTTACTTTCTGTCCCTCTTGTATTCTCTCTTTAGAAAGATGTTCCCAGGTCTACATACTCTCCTATCTTTTTGCTTATTTGCGCTCTCCCTCTGTTAATTCTCGATTTCACGGTTCCCATCGGTACATCGAGTTTCTCAGAAATCTCCTCGTAACTTAATTGCTTTATATCTCTCAAAATCACCACGTTTCTGAATTCTTCTTGCAAACTTGCCAATGCTTCTTCCAGTTTTTGCAAACTTAGGTTTTGATGAAGCTCCTCATCCTGTAAAATCGCATGATCTTCCAGAATCATTTCGAATGCATCGGGATTACTTTCGTCTTTATGAATAGAAACCAAGCTCATTCTCTTTTTCTTCTTATACAGACTTTTGGCCAAATTGATGGCGATGGTATACATCCAGGTGCTGAATTTTGCGATACGTTCGTAGCTGTGTTTACTTTTATGAACGCGAAGAAAAGTTTCTTGCACTAAGTCTTCACAGTCTTGATGATTCTGCGTATATCGATATAAAAAATTGTGGAGGCGATCATTATAACGCCTTACAAGCTCGTTAAAAGCCAATTCCTTACCCATTTGCACATATTCCATTAAGTCTTCATCGCTGTATGTGGCAACAGCTGTGTACTTGAACGCAGTCATCTTGATGTTTTCCCAATTTAGTTCCTAATTCCAGTTTTAAGCGCAAAAGAAGGCTTAGCCTATCAATCGCTTGACCAGAAGGAATAAAATGGACGTGGTATCAAGTGTGGAGAATCCTTTGATGGATTTGTCGGCATCTAATAATGCTTCGAATACCCGAGGCATATCAGCATACCGGAAATTAGAAGCGTCTTTCCAAAGGCGATCAAAGTACCAGGCGTTCACCCCCATTTGAGTTTGAACCTGAGCTTTGTTCATGCCTTTTTCAGCGAGACGTCTAATCTGCCAAATATTAACAAACACACTGTAAAAGAATCCCACGAGCCGAATTAATTCCCCCGTGTCTGATTTACTGTGTTGCAATATTTGTTCCGATATATAAAGCGCCTGATTTAAGTCTCGCCGAATAATGGCTTCTTTGAGCTCTATCGCCGAATATTCGCGATAAGTGCCGATAATTTCTTTTACATCGGCTTCAGTGACTTCATGCTTAGTGTCCACAAAAGTGCACACTTTGTCTATTTCGCTAGACAAAAGCTGGAGGTTATTCCCAACAAACTGTCCCAGAAGCTGTGCTGCTGCCGGTTGTATTCTTTTATGGTGATGAGCATCAACCCAGCTTATAATCCAATCTGGAATTAAATAATCCGGCATGGGATCAAAATGGAAAAATCCAACATTCGGACTTTTCGAAATTGCCTTTCCTATTTTTGTATTTCCCGCGGGCTTAGCGGTATCAAAAAGTACAACCAGGCAAGATGGGTTGGGTTGTTCGAAATATGGAATAAAATCGTTCATGTCTCCTTCTCCAGATGCGCCTTTTGCAGTTTGGAGAAAATTTCGAACAATCAGAACCCGACGTTCTGCCATCATTGGGTAACTTCGCGCAATAGACAATATCTTGGCCGGAGTAACATCCTGCCCGTACAGCAAATCAAAATTGAAATCCTTCTCGTGGGCAGGTAACAGATTTGAGAATTTGTCAACCAGTTGATCGAGATAAAATTCTTCTTCACCATACAAATAATAAACAGGTTTAAATGCACCTGATTGTAACTGTGATAGAATTGCTTGGTATTGATCTGCGCTAGTTGCCTTTTTTGCCATCGGCAGAAAATATCATTTTCCGAGTTCTAATTCGTCGGAATTAATCGGGCTTTCTAAAAAACCTTTTACCAACATCCATTGTGCCGCGTAATAGGTTGTCATGATTAACACACGCTCGAATGGTATATCAATGATAAACTTGTTTATGGCGATCAATGAATCGGATAAAATGAAGATCAAAGCACCGGCTAATGCCCATTTAACGGCATATTTGGATTGAATAGCAGCGAATCCCATGATCGAAATAACAAGCATATATGCAAATACGGGAATCTGCATTTCACCGAGTTTTGGATATAGAATAATTAAAACACCCAGTAGATAAAAGATGAGAAAAATCGAAATACTAAGTCGATTAGTAAAAGATGCTCTGTTACTTAAAAATAACCAGGCATAAAAAATTTGAGCTACTAAAAAAGCAGACAACCCGGGGATAAACAAATCAAAATGAAGAAGTAAGTCTCCCACTCCAGAGGCAACTAAAGCAAGTATAAGAATGCTGCTTTTAGCAAAATTCGTATCCCTGGTTACCTCAATTCCTAACAGAATAATGGGGAAGATTTTAAACATCCAGAATGCCCTTGGTTCAGGCGAAAATGTAATGCCGATAAATATTAATGAGAATGCAAAAAAGGCAATCGAAGTGTTTCTGCTCATGTTTCCCGAAAAGTCGTTGATTATTGATTATAGTTTAAGAGATTCATTAGATATTTTCTCTTACTAATTATCGACACTTTATGAGAATACTTGCCCTGATTTTTTTAGCTCTCTTTTTTTTCAACTGCACAGAAATTAAACAAGCCGATTATTCCATTCTTAATGTTCAAATTATTGATGTGAATACCGGTGAAATAACACCTGAACAATTCATTGCAATAAAGAATAATCGAATTATTGCTGTGGATCATATGGATAATCATAAACGCGTTGAAGTCTTATCCACTCTGGATGGAAATGCCGCTTTTGTTATTCCTGGTTTGTGGGATAATCATGTGCATTTTCGAGGTGGAACCGAGCTGACTGAGCAAAACAAAGAGATGTTACCACTCTTTCTTCGGTTCGGAGTTACATCCGTTAGAGATGCTGGCGGTGATATTACTCCAGCAATTCAGGCGTGGAATCAAGACATACAGAATGGAACTCTGGGTGGTCCAGCCATCTATACTTCAGGTCCAAAACTTGATGGTTCTAATCCTGCCTGGGATGGTTCAATTCATGTTGTTACTCCAGAGGATGTATCAAATGCTCTTGATTCACTTGTGCAAATGGAAGCGGACTTCGTAAAAATTTACGATGGTAACCTTGAAGCAGATTTATACTACCAAATTATTGAGGAGGCTGAAAAACGGGGACTTAAAATTACCGGACATATGCCACTTACTGCTGATTTAATGAAAGCCAGTGAATTGGGCTTAGACGGAATTGAGCATTTATATTATGCATTAACAGAGACCTCCATTAATGCTGATGAGATTCGCTCTGCCAATCCCGGGTATTCGATGATCACACCACTTATGGATAGCTACGATGAGGAATTAGCTGAAAGCATTTATACGGATTTAGCTGAGCATGAATTTTATGTCACTCCTACTCTACACATTGGTAAAACACTGGCCGAGTTAAATATCACCGATCATTCTGCGGATACTCTATTGAATTACATGGCGCCAGAAATTATTGAGACCTATCAACGTCGGATTAATTCTGCAGCACGTGGTGGGGAGCGATATACCAAGCAACGTGCCCGTTGGGGTGAGGCTTTCAGAGCCATGGTAAAACCCATGAATAATGCTGGAATCCATATTTTAGCAGGATCTGATTCGGGTCCATTTAACTCCTATGTATATCCCGGGGAGTCGTTACATAAAGAATTAGAAATGATGGTCTTGGCCGGGTTAACTCCTCTGGAAGCAATTCAAACTTCAGTGGTTAATGGTCCTAAATTTTTTGATTTAGAAAATGATTATGGCGCGATTCAAGAAGGTAAAATTGCTGATTTTATCCTTCTTTTAGAAAATCCACTCGTTGACATAACGAATACGACTTTGATCAAAAGCGTAATCAAAAGTGGAAAAATTTATTCCTCCAAAGAACTGCAAGACTTTATGAATCAAATTAGAACTAATTAAAATCCATCTTTCATTATGTTTTATCGCTTTTTCCTGACTGTATTTATCCTGCTTATTAGTGCCGATGTACATGCTCAAAATCAATATAAAGTTACATTGCTCCGTGCAGCACCGGGCGACTTGTTGGAACTCATTGACTTGGTAAAATCGGATATTGAGAATCATGAAGAATTTGGAATTCAAAAGCCATATTTACTAAGGCATAGTCAGGGAGATCACTGGGATTTGATGTTGATGTACCCAATCACAGATATTTCTGATCATTTTATACAGGATAATCTTTCGCTCAGAAGAAGTTCCAAGACGCTCGATCAGGCATACGGTGATGATTATCATAACCTGGTTAGCTTTCAAGAAGAAGCAATTGTTGAAGGTCCTGAACATGCTCAATTTATTGAGTGGTTTGAAGAATATGCGTTTTTCCATATCGAGATATTTACAGCTTTAGCCGGTAAGCAAAACGCACTTTTGCAACAGCGCGGGGATGAGAATGTATTTTATTCCGGAATACATCATAAGGGAAACATGATTTTTACACGGATTTGGGGACCTTCGTGGGATATTTTTACAATCGGTGCTTATTACAACCTTCAAGATTATGCTGATGATGGTGGAATAACTTTTGAACAAGAAGATGAAGCCGCAAAAAAAGCTGGATTTGAAGGTGTAAACTTTATAGGCAGTTATCTGCGATCACTTCTCCTTCATCATCATGATACACTCGCAAAAAAAGTAAACTAAAACATAAACAACACTCTTTGATATTATGGGAATTTTCTTTGACCTAATGCAACAAACAGAAATTGAACGCCAGCAAAAACAGGCCGATTCAATCGAAGATAGAGTTGAACAACTTGAAACCGAGCTTGCTTCAACAAGAGAATTATTGATAAAAACACTTCATGTATTAGAGGAGCATGTGGGTACAGATATTGATGGTGATGGAATAGCCGGTTAGTTGATCTAAAGAATGTAACTATCGGCAATTATAAGAGTGCTTATTTAAATCAATATCTATCCCATGATCCGTACACTTTTATTTTCTCTTCTGTTTTGTAGTACAATTCTAGCTCAATCTATTCCTCAAAAGATCACTACGTATCTCCAATCATATGTAGATAACAATGATTTTACAGGATGCGTACTAATCACCGAATCGAATGATACTCTGTACGAACAGTGCTTCGGATATGCAGATATTGCCTTTAAAATTCCAAATTCCACAGTTACGAGATTCAAAATTGGATCTATATCCAAACAATTCACAGCTGTTGCAATTCTTAAGCTTGAAGAAGCTGGAAAACTTTCTGTGGACGATCATCTATCTGATCATCTTGAAGTACCTGATACCTACAAAGAAATAACTATACATCAGCTATTAACCCATCAATCTGGAACTAAAGATATTTTCTCAATCTCAGATTTTTCACATCTTTCAACATCCCAAGCCACTTTGGATGAATTAGTAACTGCAATACTGAGTGAGCCTCTTAATTTTGAAGCTGGTAGCGAGTATGAATATTCCAATGGTGGCTATGCGATTTTAGCCAAAATTATTGAAGAAGTTTCCGGTGAATCATTCAGAGATTATCTGAAAAACGCTCTATTTAACGAGCTTGAATTAACTAATACCGGTCATTTCAATTCATCCAAAATAGTAGAGAATTTAGCAGAAGGTTATGATCCCGATGGTCTTTTTAGTTTGCAAGATGCACAATATATAGCCAACACAGTGTTAACAGGTTCAGGATCATTGTACAGTACAAATAGAGATCTTAAAAAATGGATTAATGCACTCAATACCCATGATTTTCTATCAGATGAATCAAGAGAAAAACTGTTCACTAATCATATCAACAATTATGGATATGGGATTTCCCTGTATACCTCTTTTGGTAGAAGTGTATTTGGCCATGATGGGCGAATAAGTGGATACATCGCAGATTATTTACATTATTCGGATGAAGATATAACCGTAATAATAACTGGCAATGTTCAAACCGGAGTTGCCGACTATTTACGCAGGGATTTAGCTGCCATACTATTTGGCGAGGAGTATGAAAGCTGGTCACATACTTTTTCTCAGTATGATCGAGTTAATTCAAATTTATCTGATTTAGTTGGGAGCTATTCGTTTGGACCAAACTTTATAGTTAATGTGATTGTACGAGACAATAAACTGCTTGCACAAGCTAATGAAGGTGGTTTTGCAGAACTTGTGCCTGTTGATTCACAAACCTTTTTCACTCGTACACTTTATTCGAGCATCGCTTTTCAGGAAAAAGGAGAAGATGTAATAATGGTATGGACAAATAACGACGGCAACTCTTTTAATGGAGTAAAAATAAAATCAACTGATTGATTCTGATACAATCCCATTAAATCTGATTGAAGCTACAGCTATTAAAACCATCAGAATTGCAGGAATAATAAAAATGGATGTTCCAAAAATACTGTAAATAAATCCTCCTCCAATTAATCCAATTATAGACGCTAAACTTCCTGTACTGCTAGCATAGCCCTGAACAGCACCCTGGAAGGTATCTCCCGCAATTTTTGATAAGACAGAAAGAAAAGATGGCCACATAATTCCGTTACCACTGGCGAATAATAAGATGGCAACATATAAAACAAATGTGTTCTGTTGAGTGTAGAGAAAAAATCCAATTGCCAATAATATACTACCCGTTATAATTAAGATCGGCTCACTGAATTTATCAGCCAGGTACGAAAGAACAGGCCCCTGCACAAGTACCATTACTGTTCCCATAAAAGAAAAGTAGATTCCCAATTGAAATAAATCCCATTCTAAAGCCTGAATGGCATGAACAGGAAACGATACATAAAAGAAATTAAATGCTAGAAAAATCAGGAAATACATGATCAGCAAAAATCCAACATTCGGTAAATTCATCACACCTATTAAACCAATCTGCCTCTCATCTTTTTTCTGAAAACAGTCTTTTTGTTCCTGATTATAGATTTTTTTCAACTCACCGGTCTGTACCATATCCTGCATAGCACATGGATTGGTTTCTTTCAGATAATATTGAATTACCCCAATCGCAATCAATGAAATGAGCATGGTCGCAAAAACGGGCAATATTTCTCCAAGAAAGGTCCCTCCTAATATTCCTGCTAATGCCGGACCGATAATAAATCCAAGATTAGCTGAAGCAGCCATTTTACCGAAGTTTGATTTTCGGTCAGTATCATCACTGATATCACTTAAGTAGGCATTCGCTACTGAAATATTTCCGCCGGTGATTCCATCTAATGCTCTGGCGGCAAATAACATCAATAAAGGTAGTGATAGAATAAAAGCTCCGAGATATGCATTTTGGATATCAAAAAGGGGATTATTGGGAACCACCAAAGCAACAAGAAATAATACCCAGGCTAAAAATGTTCCAATTTGGCTGATCAACAAAACTCTCTTTCGCCCCATTGAGTCCGACCATTTACCTAGAATCGGAGCACCAATTAGTTGGAAAAAAGAATATGTGGCACCCAGAATTCCATAAATCAATTCATTACCACCAAATTTCAATACCAGTACAATTAAAAAAGGTAGAATTAAGCTATAGCCAAGTGCACCGATAAAATTAACAAGTAGTATTGGAAATACATTGGTTTTAGGTGGATCAAAATCGAGGAGATCTTCATTCATAGGCGCAGTATAAGTCTGGATTATGAAAATTCGAAGTTAAAGATTTATCTCGAACGAGTTGTGCTCTCATTCTGTTAAGAGAATATGGCACAAAAAATCATAGAGAAATACAATTTAGACCAATACGATATAGATCGAATTGTTGGTATGGCTTGGGAAGATCGAACACCATTCGAGGCCATAGAAGTACAATTTGGCCTTAGTGAAGGTGAAGTCATTAAATTGATGAAGCACCAGATGAAACTCAAGAATTGGAAGAAATGGAGAGCCCGAGTAACTGGACGTAAGACTAAACATAGAGCACTCAGAAATGAAGATGTAAGTCGTTTTAAATCAAAGGCTCAAAAAGTGATAACAAACAACAGAATTTCTAAAAAGAAATACTAGTATATCCGTATCTTTACAAAGTAAAAGAGTTTCAAAAAATACGTAACGAATTCAGGTCAAGAACCCTCTTAGGTATATGAAAGATACAAGGACAAACAACACTACCTTTATAGCAGAAGGAACAACGATTAAAGCTGACATCACTTGTGAAGGCAATATCCATATTTCCGGAATAGCCCATGGTGAAATCATCACAAAGCAGCATTTGATACTTAACGATTCAGGCAATATTAGCGGGAATATCATTGCAAAAACGGCCATGATTTCCGGTACTATTGAGGGAGATCTCCGAATTACAGAAACCGTTACATTACATGCCAAAGCAATAGTAAACGGTAATATCTATGCCAAACAATTAGTTACTGAACATGGCGCTGAAATAAATGGCATGTTACGCACTGGCAAAGATGTTAAAGTACTTGTAGATCAGACGATTAAAGAAGTACCTCTACAAAAGAAAGCCGGTTAATAGGCATTCATTTCATATTTCAATTATCTTGTAGTTATTAAGAATATTTTCGGGTAACTACATTTATGAAACTCACTTTTCCAACTCCCTATTCTGTATTAATGGGAGTAATTGTACTTGCTGCTGTAGCCACTTGGCTCCTACCCTCCGGGCAGTATTCAACTATCATATACAATCAAGATTCATCCAGTTTTGAACTAATTTCAAATTCCGGTCGTGAAGTTCTTCCGGGTACACAATCCACCTTAGATGATCTGGATATTCTTATTGATTTTGAAAAGTTCGAAAATGGAGATTTATCTCGTCCGGTTTCGGTCCCTGGCACATATCAAACCGTTGAAAAAAACCCACAGGGAATACTCGCTGTATTTTTGGCCCCCATTAAAGGAATGTATGAAGTCATAGATATCGTAATGCTGGTGCTAATTATTGGTGGCTTTATCGGAGTATTTAACAGCACTGGAGCCTTGGATAAAGGGGTATCATTTCTAGCAACAAAATTAAAAGGTCGAGAAAGTCTTCTCATTATATTGGTTACTAGTTTAATTGCCATAGGTGGTACAACGTTTGGCTTAGCTGAAGAAACTCTGGCTTTTTATCCTATCCTAGTGCCAATTTTTCTTGCTGCCGGCTATGATTTAATGGTTCCTGTAGCGGTGATTTTTATTGGGTCTTGCATGGGAACCATGGCAAGTACTATTAACCCTTTTGCAACTATCATTGCATCTGATGCAGCGGGAATAAACTGGACCATTGGATTCTCAAGTAGATTAGCCATGCTGATTATCGGAACAACGGCTTGTATAACATACATCGTGCGATATGCAAATCGAGCAAAAGCAGATCCAACAAAATCTGTTTTATTTGGCTTAAATATAGAATCTCCATTTAAATCTGTTAGTTCAACGGATACTGAAAAGCTCGATCTGCGAACCATATTTTTACTTGTTCTTTTTGGTGGTTCATTTATTGTGATGATTATTGGAGTTGCATTCCTTCATTGGTGGCTGGAAGAAATGACGGTATTGTTTTTAATCTCGGCAATTCTGATGGGCTTTCTGATGCGTATTCCTGAGAAAACCTTTGTATCCAGATTTGTTGAAGGAGCCAAAGACCTGCTTGGGGTTTCCTTAATTATTGGGATTGCACGAGGAGTTGCAATCATTTTAACTGATGGTAAAGTATCTGATACCATTTTATATCAATCGGTTCAATTAGTAGAAGGCACCTCAGGTTTTGTATTCCTACCTCTCCTTCTACTGGTCTTTTTTGTGATGGGATTTTTCATTTCCAGCACTTCAGGTCTTGCTGTTTTGACGATGCCCATCATGAGTTCGCTCGGACAAATAATCGGAGTGCCGACAGAGGAAATTGTAAATGCTTATCAGTTTGGAATGGGAATGATGCTTTTCCTTACCCCGGCTAATTTAATCCTTCCATCTCTTGCTATGGTAAACCTAAATTATGATTCCTGGCTGAAATTTATCTGGCCATTGATCTTGATTCTTGCTGGGTTGAGCGTGATCATTCTATGGATAGGGTTATTGATATAGGTAATCGTAAAAATGATGTGTACGCCATTCTGACTAACACGATGTTTTGGCTTTATCTTTGTAATAATTAAGACAAGAACTATACACAGATTTCATGTTCAGCCAGGATTATATAATGCGACAAATTCAGCAACTCACTCAAGTGCTGAATTCTATTTTAACTCAAGTCTTGAGAATCAAACAACATGGGCATGTGGAAGAAATTGTAGCTTACACAAATAAAGTGTTAAACGGAGAATTCGGATTTGATCTGGCTGAACTATCAACAATCATAGATGAAAAAGGTATTTTTGCATTTAAAAACGAGATAGGATTCACAAACGACCACCTCAATATTCTTGCGGATATTCTTTATGAGCTTGCAGATAATGGATTTGATAATCCTGAAAATCACAACGAAAGCCTCACTCTATTCGCAAAAAGTTTACAACTCTATGAGTTTATTGAACACGATGAAAGAATATATTCTATCAACAGAAATCTTAGAATCACCAAGATCAAAGATTTTATAAACTAAAATTTTAGACAAGCTTAAGGCTTCAATCTACCCATCATTCTTGGGAATGGTATGGTCTCTCTAACATGAGAAAGTCCACAAATCCAGGCAACCGTTCGCTCCAATCCAAGTCCATAGCCAGAATGTGGAACCGTACCAAATTTTCGAAGATCGAGATACCACTCAAACACTTCTTTATCTAGCCCTTCCTCTTCGATACGCTCGTGCATAAGTTCTAGATCATCTTCACGCTGAGAACCACCGATAATCTCACCGTAACCTTCCGGTGCGAGAACATCCATTCCAAGTGCGAGTGTATTAGTCTCATCCCGCTTCATATAGAATGCTTTGATCTCAGCAGGCCAGTGTGTTACAATAAGTGGCACATCATATTGCATCATCAAAACGGTTTCATCTGATCCACCAAAGTCATTTCCCCATTCAAAGCTTTGAGCAGACTCTTTCCATTTTGGAATATTGCGATAGTCTTCTTCAATTTGATCGAGGCGTGTTGCAATTTCTACCTGTCGGGCTTCGATCTGCTTCTTTCTCCATTTCTTAGCCGATCCATGCTCTTTTTTAATAGCCTCTTTCTCCTCTTTCAGGGATTTTTCCTCCTCTTTTCTGGATGCCAGCATATCATCCAGCATTTGAGCAGTCTCAGCACTTTTTAGGATTTCTACGGCCTCCGTGTACTTCATTCGATGGAAAGGCTTCTCAACAATAGGTTGAAGTTTTGAAATATCACGTTCTAGTATTTCTAATTCTTTACCTCTCTTATCAAGTACCGTTTTTACAATGAATTGAATCATACTTTCAGCAAGATCCATATTCATATCCAAATCATAGAACGCCATTTCCGGTTCCATCATCCAGAATTCAGTTAAATGACGTCGAGTCTTTGACTTCTCTGCTCTGAATGTTGGTCCGAAGGTATAAATGAGTCCGTGAGCCATCGCCATTGCTTCGCCATACAATTGACCGGTTTGCGCGAGATAGGCCTTCTCATCGAAATAATCGGTCTCAAATAGTGTGGTGCTTCCTTCAGCTGCATTCCCGGTAAAGATCGGGGAATCCATTTGTACAAAATTTCGATTCTGAAAAAAGGTATGAATAGCAAAAATGATCTCATTTCGTACCCGCATTGCCGCCCACTGACGTTGACTTCTCAGCCACAGATGGCGGTTATTCATCAAAAATTCGACTCCATGATCTTTCGGTGTAATAGGATAATCTTCCGCGATTTGAATTACTTGTACGTCCGATACATGCATCTCGTGCCCACCAACACTTCGATCATCGGCTTTCACCGTTCCGGTAATAATTACAGAACTCTCTTGTTTTAAGGATGATGCCGCTTCCCATGCGGATTCAGAAACCTCATCTTTTGCAACTACACATTGGGTAATTCCGGTACCATCACGCAATTCGATAAAAACCAGGCTTCCACTGCTACGGTAATTATACACCCATCCTTTTAGGGTAATTGAGGAGTCGACGTGATTTGCTAATTGGTTGATGTAGATCATTGTGCAATTAAGAATTAAGAATGTGACAATTAAGAATTTCAAACTTTGTCATTTCGAGTGGAACGAGAAATCTTAGGATTGCTTTTAAAGTAACTTTAGACTTCTCACTTCGTTCGAAATGACAAAATAGTTCTTAATTGAAAATTGAATTATTGATAATTGTCTCACTCTTCTGGAGTGAGTACAGCTTCCATAAAATATTTCTGGTCAAAAAAGTCTTTAGCGAATTCAAGTACATCTTCGGCGGTAACTTTATCAATGTTTTCTTCCAACTCGTCCAATGTGATGAAACGCTCGAAATAAAGCTCGCTCTTTGCTAATCGCATCATACGATTACTTGTGTTTTCCTGGCTAAGAAGGAGCTTTCCTTTTAACTGAGATTTAGCTTCGGAAAATTCTTTTTCAGGGATGATTTCTGTTCGGATTTTATCCAATTCGGCTACAACTAATTCGTGAACATGCTCCACATAATCTTTATCCGTGCCTACATAAACACCCCATATTCCTGAATCTGAGTACGATTGATTGAAGGTTTGAATAGAATAGCAGTATCCATATTTCTCACGCACATTTTGATGCAATCTGGAGCTCATTCCTCCACCAAGAACTGTATTCGCTAATAACAGCAAATACTTGTCCTCGTGATCGAAGTGCATTCCGCGACGACCTAAAATATAATGTGTTTGCTCAATAGGCTTGGTCAATGCCAATTTTTCGGGATGAAATTCATCGAGTGGCTGAATGCCATTTGTCGTTTTATTTGCTGATCTCTTAGCAAAATACGTGGAAACCAATTCAACAACTTCTTCATGATCCACATTACCAGCAACAGCAACCAGTAAATTATCCGGACGATATCTTTCACTCATGTAATCGTATAAATCCTGTCGACTAAACGCAGAAACAGTGTTTTCGAATCCCAGTACTGGCCTTCCTAACGCATGACCCTCGAACATTTTGGTTGTGAAAGCTTCAAATAAATAGTCATCCGGTGAATCGCGATACATTTTCATCTCTTCGATAACCACCTTCTTCTCTTTCTCAATTTCCTCTTCTGGAAAAGATGGGTTTAATACCATATCAGATAAAACATCCAATGCTCGGCCAAGTTGTTCATCCACACATCGAGCATAATAACACGTGTATTCGCTGGAAGTGAAAGCGTTCAAATAACCGCCCACAGATTCCATACTTTGAGCAATTTCAAAAGCACTTCTCTTGTCGGTGCCTTTAAACAACATATGTTCTAGGAAATGGGTAACACCGGCAAGTTCTTCTTTCTCATTTCTGGAACCTGTTTTCACCCAAATTCCAATGGATACACTTTTTACGCTATCAATTCTCTCTGTGACAATGCGTAATCCATTCTCTAACGTTGACTTAGTTACGCTTTCTATTTCTTTTAGGTTTTCCATTTATTTCACTGACTAATATTTCAATCGAATAATAAAAAAAAGGCGCCTATCTATACAGACAGCGCCTTTAAAAAAATGTAGAAAAACTTAATCGTCTCTACGATCTGGGCGTTCGATCAATGCTTTTCTAGAAAGGCGAAGTTTACCGCCGTGCTCAACTTTAAGAAGTTTCACATCAAGCTCATCACCTAGCTGAAGGTAATCCGTCACACGCTCTACACGTTTGTGATCAATTTCAGATATATGAAGCAAACCATCTTTTCCAGGAGCAATTTCGATAAATGCGCCAAAGTCTTTAATCGACTTTACAATACCTTTGTAGGTAGCACCTTCTTCAAGATGACCAACAATCATTTTAATGCGTTGTTTTGCATCTTCAGCTTTGTTTAGATCATTTGCAGAAATAGTGATCTGACCTTTTCCTTTCGAATCTTCTTCGATCAGAATTTCCGTACCAGTTTCCTTCTGCAATGTCTGGATTACTTTACCACCAGGTCCGATAACCGCGCCAATATCGCTACCATCAATCTCCATTTTCAGGAACTGAGGAGCAAACTCAGAAATGCTTTCTCTTGCAGTTGTGATGGTTTTAGCCATTTCACCAAGAATATGCATTCTACCAGTATGAGCTTGTTCAAGAGCTTCTTCGATGGTCTCAAAGCTAATTCCTTGAACTTTCATATCCATTTGGCAAGCTGTAATACCATCAGTAGTACCTGCAGTTTTGAAATCCATATCGCCCATGAAATCTTCTTCACCACGAATATCAGATAGAATTGCAGTGTTATCTTCACCAACAATCATACCCATTGCAATTCCTGCAACTGGTTTTTTCAAAGGAACACCTGCATCCATCAATGCCATAGAGCCACCACAAACAGAGGCCATTGAAGACGAACCATTTGATTCTGTGATATCAGAAATAATTCGAACTACATATCCGAATTCTTCAAATGTCGGCATCATCATTCGTAAAGAACGCTCTGCTAAGTGTCCGTGACCGATTTCACGACGACCAGGGCCTCTTAAGAATCCAGCTTCACCTACAGAATATGGAGGGAAGTTATAGTGCAAATAAAATTGTTTTGCTTCTTGGTCAAACAAAGTATCAACACTTTGTTCATCACGACGAGTACCTAAAGTTGCAGATACAAGAGCTTGAGTTTCCCCACGTGTGAAAATAGATGAACCATGTGCCCGTGGGATATATCCAACCTGAGTCCAGATATCGCGAATTTCTGTAGTTGAACGGCCATCGATACGACGACCTTTTTCCAGGATCATATTGCGAAGTTCTGTTTTCTCGATTTTTCCAAGAATCTTCTTCGCTTCGCTTATTTTGCTATCTGCGTCTTCATCATCAGCGAAAGCTTCTTCTAAAGCTGCAATAGCTTCTTTTTTAGCTTCTCTGATTTTGTCGTTATACTCTTCTTTGCCAAGTCCAATGTTTACAATCTCTTTGATTGGTGCTTCAGCTAGGCTTTTAACTTTCGACTCAAGATCTTCGTCAACTTCAGCAGGAATAAATTCACGCTTTGGTTTTCCTAGTTCTTCTCTTAATTCATTTTGGAAAGCACAAAGTTTTTGAATGGCTTCGTGAGCAGCTTTGATAGCTCCAAGCATATCCGCTTCTGAAACTTCTTTCATCTCCCCTTCGATCATAAGGATACTGTCTTCCGTACCACCAACTACCATATCAAGGTCACTATTTTCTAATTCAGAAATAGTTGGGTTAACAATGTATTCTCCTTCAATTCGGCCAACACGCACTTCTGCCATTGGCCCATCAAAAGGAATATCAGACAAATGGATTGCAAGAGAAGCTCCAACTCCACCCAACACATCGCCATCGTTTTCATCATCAGATGAAATTACACTTGAAATAACCTGAGTATCGCACACATATCCTTTAGGGAATAATGGACGAAGTACACGATCGATTAATCGGCTTGATAATATTTCTTTTTCTGAGGATCTCCCTTCTCTTTTCATAAAACCACCTGGAAAACGTCCGGCAGCTGAAAAACTTTCTTTATGATCTACAGTTAATGGGAAAAAATCTTGTCCAGGTTTTGGCTCTTTGGCACTTACCGCAGTACAAAGTACCATGGTATCTCCCATTCTTACAATAACAGACCCATCGGCTTGTTTTGCTATTCTTCCGGTTTCAATAGATAGCACCTTACCCGGTGCAAATTCTACACTTTTAAAATCTTCTTTCATTTATTTTTGTCTTTGATTGTTGCTTTATCCCGCCCCGAAATGCTGATAAGATATAGTTAGAAAATGAGACGGGAGGAATTAAAAAAGGCTCCGAATGACCGGAGCCTTTAATTTATTTACGAATACCGAGCTCTTTAATAAGCTCTCTGTATTTTTGGATATCTTTTTTCATGAGGTAGTTGAGTAAACGGCGGCGCTTACCAACTAATTTTAGTAAACCACGACGTGAAGCGTGATCCTTCTGATTAGATTTTAAATGCTCTGTCAGATGATTAATTCTGTGAGTAAATAATGCGATCTGGCCTTCAGTAGTACCAGTGTTCTCCTCAGCTCCACCAAATTTCTTAAAAAGATCCTTTTTTTCTTCTGCAGTAATGCTCATTGCAATATTCTGTTATAGCTATTTAATCGATTAATAAGACGCCAAAGATACGTGTTTCTAAGTAAAGCAACAATCTTACTAATAAGGTTTATATCGTAAATTTTGTCTTTAATTGATGTTATCGGGTTTTTTTGGCAGTACCTTAGTTAGAATCAATTAATAATTATTTGGCACACTTAAATTTTGATGGTACCATAAGCATGTTTTGCATCTGTAGGAATCTCTTATTTATCAAAATATTTTCTGTAGTACAATTCTTTTTAATGCAATCGTTCTTCTAATTTTACTCAAATAATATTGCTATCTACAAAAACTAAAAGTTGGCTTCTTTCTCTTTTTTCCACTTTACTTGCTTTACTGTTTGCTGAATTATTCTTTCAAACTGTTAGCTGGTTTCAGCCAAAATTATTAGGGATTGAAAGGCAATCTGAGGATTTTTTAATTGATAACGAATATTGGAAAGTATGGCATCTGCCTAATTCAACTACTCAACATTCCTGGAAATGTATAAATGCTGAATATTCTACAAATGAATTTGGCATGAAAGATGATGTTATTTCGGAAGGTAAACCGCGCATAGCTATAATTGGTGATTCATATGTTGAAGGCTATGGTGTGCCAAACAGCCAATCAATACCTCAATTATTAGAACAGAGATTTAATCATGATATTGAAGTACTAAATTTTGGAACAAGTGGCGGTTTTGGAAATGTTCATTCAGTTTCGCTTTATGAAAATTATGTTCATGAATTTGATCCTGATATAGTAATTGTATCATTTCTGAGCTACAATGATTTATATGATAATGTTGCGGCTATTGATGAAGGATTTGTAAACGATACTTTTCACTTAAATTTCCCAACCTCGGATAGTTCTACGGTATTTGAAAAAGCTACTCAAACTATTGAGCCTACAATTAATCAAAATTTGCCCTTTGGACTGTACGTTCCGTACTTCATAAAAAGAGGTTACAACACCTTAGAATCATATCTGCAAGTATGGCTAAATGTTAAATTTGAATTTTCTGAGATAATTGGCCTTCCCTTCTATACTGAGGAACCGAAAATAATTACAAATGGCTACACAGTTCTTGAAAATTCATTAATAAGGTATAAAGAGCTGGATGCTTCAAATTTAATTCTACTCAATTTTCCAACACCTTTTCAAGTAGATGAAAATTGGAAAGAGACATTTGCATTTACGCATCAAGTTGAATTAGATATCCGAAAAACCAATAAAAGACTCGAAGATTTAACTGATGAGTTAAATATTACACTTTTCGATCCTTTAGACAGAGCACTATCGTATGTCGATTCAACGAATTTAGACTACCCCTATTTCTTTAACGTTTGTGATAAACACTTAAATGCAAAAGGATATGATCTTATGGCTGAATGGTTGGGCGACTTTCTTATAGAACAAAATTATATTGTTGAATCAGCGCAAGAAGGGTTTATTTTACCATCAAACTAATATGCAACCTATTTTGGAGTGCTAATACCATTTTATAAACCACTTTATGCGTTTAATTCTAACTCTATTCTCGATTGTATTTCTAATTTCCTTTTCCAGTTCAAACAGTAATGCACAAGTTTCAATGAGTGTAAATGTGCAGGAAAATAATAATGAGCTACGTCATGTAGTGTTATTCAAGTTCAATGAAGCAACTACAGAAACTGACATCAAAGAAATTGAAGAAGCTTTTGCTGCATTGCCAGCTAAAATTCCTGAAATCCTAGATTTTGAATGGGGACTTAATAACAGTCCTGAAGGCTTAGATAAAGGATTTACACACTGCTATTTTATAACTTTTAAGGATGAAATTGCCCGTGCTGTATATCTGCCTCATCCAGACCATGTAGCATTTACTGAAATTGTAGGACCGCATTTGGATGATGTATTGGTCATTGATTATTGGACTAACTAAGATTTACTGATACACTCGAATATAGTCCACCACCATTGCGCTTTCGGTGAATTCAGGATCGATCTCTTTTTCGATTGCAATGTTCATCAAAAAGTAAAATTCGTCGTCGTAAGGCCAGGTCTGTGAGTTTTTGTCTTCAGGATTATATCGTAAATGTTCAACACCGTCTACACTAAAAATCATACGCTCCGGTGACCAATCTAGTGTATATATATGAAATTGGTTCGAAGCATCTTCAATTATTTGTTCACCTACATTTTGAACGTTATATCCGTAACTATGCCCGTTATGTACCGCACTTGAAACATAGTTTTGTCTTTTCCCCCAATGTTCCATAATGTCGATTTCACCACAATGTGGCCAACTTGTGGTACCATATCCAAGTTGTTCCCAATAGGCCCCGGCTTCGGTGATATTTGTATTAAGCATCCAGATTGCGGGCCATGTTCCAACGCCTTCAGGTACTTTCGCTCTAACTTCTACTCTACCATATCTGAAAGCAAATTTAGAATTTAATCTCGCCGAAGTGTATTCTTTGGTCCACCCCTGATCTTCAAAGGTTTCTTTCTTGGCAACCATGTTTAAGTTTCCATCACTTAAAAATGTGTTCTCTACTCTATCCGTATAATGCTGGATGATCCCTCCCCACCATTCCCCATGTTCAGGAATTTGAGTTTGATGAAACCATTTAGTGGTATCAATAATACCCTCCACATCAAATTCATCAGACCAAACTAGTGAATCGAAGCTTGTGTCAAAATTGGCTCTGAATTCATTGCTAAGTATATCTTGCTCAGTTTGAGCCATAGCAGAAGACGAATAAACGAATAGAACAATCAAGAGATATAGGTATCGCACACGAATTATATGAATGAATAATCATTGATAAGATGAGGAATATCAAGGTAGAGTCAAATACCCAATTTCGACTTTATGCTTCCCAAATTGTTCGGCTGATGAGGTTAACCCAAAATTTTAATAGCGGCTTTTTTATCAATATTTAGTTGATGTTTCAATCCTTGAAGACCATCAAATTTTTGCTCATCCCGAATGCGATCAAAAAATCGAATTTGTACCATTTTCCCATAAATCATTTGGTCAAATTCGAAAATATTTACTTCAAGTGATTTTTGTTGACCATCAAATGTTGGGCGAACGCCAATATTCATCATTCCATTATACCATTCTTCATCTACCCGAACTTTCACGGCATAAATACCATTTTTTGGGAGCGCTTTATCCTGATGTTCTGGTTGAAGATTTGCAGTTGGAAATCCAATGGTTCGGCCTCGTTCATCACCATGAATTACGAGTGCATTAAGCATATAGGGTCGCCCTAAAAGCTGAGCAGCCCGGTTCATTCGCCCCTCTTCCATTATTTCTTTTCTGATAACTGTACTACTTATTGTTGTCTCCCCCATCTCCTTTTTGGTGACAACCTGTACATCAAATCCTAAAATCGGACTCAAAGTTTCAAGCGTTTCAATGGTCCCGGACCGATCTTTCCCAAAATGATGATCGTAACCAATTACAAATTCACTGATTCCGATCTTTTCATAGATCACATCCTTCACAAACTCTTCGCTACTTAATAATGAAAAATCACGGGTAAATGGAATTACCACTAATTCGTCCACACCTATCGTTTCGAGAACTTCAGCTCTTTCTCGTAAAGTTGTTAATAGTTTTATTCCATCCGATTTTGAATGGATTATGGTACGCGGATGAGGGTCGAATGTAACGACAACACTCCTGGCATTACGCTTTTTGGCAGCCCGAACCAATGTTTCCATTAACGCACGATGACCTTCATGCACACCATCAAATGTACCCACGGTTACCACCGAATTTTGGTGAAAGTTCACTTCATTAAGGTGAGTCAGTTTAGCCATCGGGATTTAGAATTTCGTTGTATTGATGCGGTGACATTGCATTTGTGTTCGAATAATTTCCAATAGATGTTCGTTCCAACGCACTTAAATATCCAAGTGATCCCAGAGCTTTGCCAAGATCATGAGCTATAGAACGAATATATGTACCCTTGCTGCAGATTATTTCGATTTCTAACCTAGGCGCTTGGAAAGCAACAATTGTGGCTCTATGTATTGTTACGGGTCTAGGTTCAAGCTCAATGGTTTT
The DNA here is from genome assembly GCA_965249965.1 of Balneolaceae bacterium. Taxonomy (GTDB): domain Bacteria; phylum Bacteroidota; class Rhodothermia; order Balneolales; family Balneolaceae; genus HXMU1420-13. The sequence goes on along the minus strand of OZ252262.1, from coordinate 2,425,936 downwards.
CCCTCTTCTTGCAAGTTCGTATAACTTTTTTCCATCGCGTTTTAATGCCGAGTACATTGGTGGAACCTGCATTATTTCGCCATTAAACTGATTTCTCAAAACCTGCTGTATGTTCTTAAGTGTTATATGATCAAAAGCAGCTTCTTCCTCAACATTTGATTCAGCGTCATAGCTTGGAGTTCTTCCACCAAAAGTGATTTCAGCGAGATAAGATTTTTCCTGCCCTTGAATTTGATCTATGGTTTTTGTGGCTTTACCCGTGCATAAAATCAGCAAGCCGGTTGCCATTGGATCAAGAGTTCCGGCGTGACCCACTTTCTTGCATTTAACTCTACCACGCAGGTATTTAACTACATCAAAACTGGTCCAACCCTGCGGTTTATTAACAAGAATTACGGTGCCAGATTGAAAATCAAATTCCGGTGATGGCAAATTATGAGATCCAAATACAGGCAAGGTGGCCAATTCAGGAGCTTTGGCCATTATTCTTCTTCGTCGGTGGGCGCTTTAGGTTGTTCATCTATTTTTTTGAACAACCCTTCCATTTTGTTTACATATTCGGCGGTATCATCTGCATAAAAATGCAGTTCTGGAATTTTACGAACCTGATTTTTAATACGTCCGGCTAATTTATGCCTGATTTGCGAGACGCGCTCATCAATAAACTCAAATACAACCTGATTGTCACGACCTGGAGCAAAAACGCTTAAATATACTTTTGCAATGGATAAATCTGGAGTTACTCTAACTTGAGTTACAGTTACAAACGTACCTTCAGGCTGAAATTCTCGTTGGATAATTTCACCAAGATCTCGCTTGAGTAACTCGCCAAGTCGTTCTACTCTGAAACTCATTGAATCTGTTTTTCAGGTTAGTTTGCGTCTTCGAGTGTACGTTTTTCTTCGGTGATTTTGTAGCTCTCGAACATGTCGCCAACTTTAATGTCGTTGTATCCTTGAATGCTAATTCCACATTCATATCCGGAGGCAACTTCTTTAACATCGTCTTTAAAACGTTTTAACGCTCCAATTGCTCCGTCGTAAATCACTACACCTTCACGAATAATTCGAATAGGATTATTTCGATCAATCTTTCCTTCGGTTACATAGCACCCGGCAATTGTACCAACTTTCGAAACTTTGAACGTTTCACGTACTTCAACAATACCTAGCATTTGCTCTTTCAATTCTGGACTTAGGAGTCCTTCAAGAGCATCTCTTACTTCGTCTATTGCATCATAAATTACAGAGAACAGGCGGATATCAATTTCTTCAGTTTCTGCAAGTTTTCTGGCTTGAGCAGTTGGACGAACCTGGAAACCAATAATAATCGCATCAGAAGCTGAGGCCAATAATACATCCGATTCAGAGATTGCTCCAGCACCAGTATGAATAATATTTACAGCTACTTCATCGGTACTTATTTTTTGCAATGAGCCTGACAATGCTTCGATTGAACCATCCACATCAGCCTTAATAATGATATTCAGTTCAGAAACTTCGCCAAGTGCAAGTCGTCTGGATAAATCATCAAGCGTCATGTGCTTAGTCTTACGCATTGCTTGCTCGCGTCGGATTTGCTGGCGTTGATTAGCCACTTCTTTCGCTGATTTTTCATCAGCGGCAACAACAATTTTATCACCTGCTTGAGGCATATCATCGAAACCGGTTAACTGAAGCGGCGTTGCTGGTCCGGCATTTTCAATTCGATTTCCACGCGAGTTTTCCATAGCTCGTACCCGACCAAAACATGGGCCTGCAACAAATGGATCACCCACATTCATAGTTCCATTTTGAATCAAAATATTAGCAACAATACCTTTTCCCTTATCTAAGCGGGCTTCTAGTACAACTCCATCTGCACGACGATCAGGATTAGCTTTGAGCTCAAGTAATTCAGCTTCAATTAATACTTTTTCAAGTAAGTCGTCGATACCAAACCCAGTTTTAGCAGAAACAGGAGCGTATTGAACAGTACCACCCCAATCTTCTACAAGTACGTCGTAATCGGTTAATTGCTGCTTAATTTTATCCGGGGATGCGCCGTCTTTATCCATTTTATTAATGGCTACAACCATGGGCACTCCGGCTGCTTTTGCGTGGTTTATCGCCTCAACAGTTTGTGGCATCACAGAATCATCTGCAGCTACAACAAGAATCACAATATCAGTGGCTTGTGCACCACGAGAACGCATAGCCGTAAAAGCTTCGTGACCAGGAGTATCAAGGAAAGTGATTTTCCGATCGTTGTGGACTACTTCGTAAGCACCCACGTGCTGCGTGATACCACCAGCTTCGCCTTCGGCAACTCGCGCTTCACGAATGTAATCGAGTAAAGAGGTTTTACCATGATCTACGTGGCCCATTACCGTAATAATTGGCGCCCTAGGTTTCTGATCTTCTTCCGAATCTTCTTCCTCTTCTAATTCAACTACAAGTTCTTCTGCATCGATGAACTTCACTTCTTTATCAAATTCACCGGCAACCAATTCGATGGTTCCTGCATCAAGGCGTTGGTTGATGGTAATCATCAATCCAATGCTCATACATGCTGATATAATATCGTTAACACCAACTCCGAGTTCTTCGGCCAAATCATTTGCAGTAATGAATTCAGTAACTTCGATAGTCTCGCTTTCGAGTTCCTGCATCTCCTGTTGATTCATCAACTCTTCTTCCCGCTCTTCCTTACGCTGACGACGACGTTTACCACGCTTACTACCAACAGTAGTTTTGCCTTGCATCTTTTTCAAGGTCTCGCGCATCATCTTATCAACGTCAATCGCATCAACCTCAGCCTTTTCCTTCTTGGGTTTCGCTTTCTTAGGTTGATTTTTTCTTTGCGGACGTTTGGCGTCAGTTTTTTTATTGTCTCCGTCTTTTTGAGAATCTCTTTTTGCCTTAAGATCAGTTTCTGTGGGGCGTTCTTTTCTACGCTTTCTTTTCTTACGTACTTTCGAGTCTGACGTTAAATCGTTGGTAAATGCTGTTTTACCAAGTACTTTAGTCCCTTTTAATTTATTAGCTCGCCCACGAATAATTTTACCATCCGCATCAGTCTGCTCTTCTTCGTCGTCCTCATCATCTACCTCTTCTTCGCTATCCTCTGCTTCAATTTCCTTATCTTCATCAGATTCCTCTTCTTCATCCGTATCTGATGTAGCTTCTTCCTCACTTTCTTCGGCGATTGCTTCTTCGGTAACTTGTTCTGCAACCTCTGCTTCTTCAGCAAGTTCAACCTCTGCTTCAGCAGCAACTGGCTCTTCTTCCGCTACTTCGGTTTCTGGCTCTGGAGTTGGTTCGGGTTCTTCATTGGCAGTTTCCTCAACTTCCGTGTCTTCAACTTGAGTTTCTACCACTTCTTGTGCTTTCTCTTGTACTTCTTCCTCTTCATCAGCAGGTTCAAGAGCAGGCTCTTCATCAGAAATTGGTTCAAGACCCCCAATTAATTCTTCTTCTATCGAAGATGGAGTGGCAGGGTCGATTGGAGCAAGTTCATCTAGAGGTTCGAGAATGTTATCGAGGGTAACGCTTTCGTTGCGCTGATTCATCATATGACTGCGACGGCTTTCGTACTCTTCCTTCGCACGCTCATGATCTAAACTTCGCGCTTTATCCTCCCCATAAACATTATCCAACACTTCGTACATCTCTGCGGTGATTTTGAAGTTTGGTCGATTAGCTGCAGTAAATCCATTATCCGAAAGCGTATCTATAATCGATTGAGTAGATACGTTGAACTCAGAGGCTACTTTGAATAATGGTTTTGGTCGATTTATGGGCATATTTGCTATCTAATTCTGGTCTAAACTAAAGAAATTTGATCTAATCTGTTATGAATTAATCATCAAATTCATAGGCAATTACTTCGATTATTTTCGCTGCTTGCTCAACATCGATATCGCCATTTGTTCTTCGTACAATTTCATCTTTATCAAGATCAAGTACTGATCTTGCCGTATCACATCCGATATCATGGAGTTTTGCGATGATTTCGGCACCGAAATCCTCCTCAAATTCATTGATATCAATATCATCTTCTTCTTCTACTTCACGGTAAACATCAATCTCACATTCTGTTAGCTTCGAAGCCAATCGAATGTTTACACCGCCTTTACCAATTGCCTTCGATACTTCATCAGCTGGCACCAATACATTGGCTTTTGCGCCATCTTCCGTTAGCTCAACTTTAAGTACATCCGCAGGCTGTAATGCGCGTTTAATGAACTCAATTTTGTCTTTGGTGTAGTTAATTACATCTATATTTTCGTTTTGCAGCTCTCGTACAATCGCATGAATTCTAATACCTTTCATTCCTACACAAGCTCCAACCGGATCTACGCGTTCGTCGTGAGAGAGCACAGCAACTTTCGAGCGATCTCCCGGAGCACGAGCAATTTTTACTAGTTCGATAATACCATCAAACACTTCCGGAATTTCATTTTCGAATAAACGCTCAAGAAATAATTCAGACGTACGTGAGATTACTACTGTAGGATTGCCATTACGCATATGTACACCAATCACAACTGCACGAATAGTATCTCCTTTACGGTAACGATCTTTATAAATTTGTTCGTTTTTTGGAAGAAGAAGCTCAATGCCATTATGGTTTACCAAAATGTCTTTGTTATGGCGAACTTGATAAACATCTCCTAAAATGATCTCTCCAACTCGGTCGGTATAGTCTTCGTAGATATTGTCTTTTTCAATTTCACGAATTCTTTGCGCCAGTTGTTGTCGAGCCATCATTACAGCTCTGCGTCCGAAATCAAAGATTTGCACTTCCTGGGCTAATTCATCATACAATTCAATATCAGGATCGATTTTTTGAGCATCTTCAAGTGTAATTTCAGCAACAGGATCACTTAATTCCTCAGCAGGTACAACTTCCTGAACATGCAAAATCTGGATTTCACCACGATCGGCATTTAAAATTACTTCAAATGCGTCATCAGTTTCGTACTTCTTGCGAATCATTGTTCGGAATACATCTTCCAAAATTGATAACAACAAATCGCGATCGATACCTTTGTCTTTTGCAATTTCAGCAAATGATGAGATAATTTGTTTTGATAAATCGTTCTGCATGTACGTTTTAAATTTGAGGGACTATTTTTGCCTCTAACACTTCTTCCATCGGGATTAAATGTTCCTGAGTTTCTTTTCCCTCAGTTTCTATAACTGTTAAAAATTCTTGCGTTGCGTGTTGCAGTACACCTTTCACTTTCTTTGTTTTTTCTGTGCCTTTATACCGTACTTTAATGATTCTGCCAATATTCTTTAGATATTGACGAAAATCGATCAATGGCCTGCTTAATCCCGGTGAAGAAACATTCAGTCGATACTTCGCCTCCAATAATTCATGTGCATCAATCAGAAAACCTAATTCTCTGCTGATATCTGCACATTCATCGAGATTAACACCACGATCTTCGCCATCTAAATACACCCATAGTTCATTACCTGATGCAGCTTTTAATTCTACATCAACCAGAAATAACCCACGTTCCTCTGCTAGAGGAGCCGCGAGCTCTTTAATTTGATTCGTAATGTCGGGTGTCATAGCCAAAATCCAGAAACAAAAAAAAGTGAGTGCCTTCCGACGCTCACCGCTCCCCAAAGGTAGACTTATTTAGTATGAATTTCAATGAATTGAGCTCGTTTTGTTTGAAATAAACACGCAACGAATTTTTATAATTTCTGTGACTGCAATTTTATATCATCCTGCCAATCAATGCATCAATAAAATAATTATGGGATTTACTTTACGTCTACTCTTTCTCGGGCTTTTTTTTAGTTCGCACTTATCAGCACAAATTCAGCCAACTACTGTTCAGGAATTAGAAGAATCTATCCAGGAACGAAATGAACATTACCAAAACTCAATTTTTAACGACTACCCTATTCGAAATGTAGGTCCCGTTGTAATGAGTGGACGAGTATCAGACATCGCAGTTCACCCAGAGGATTCAAAAGTATTTTATACAGCGTTTGGGTCGGCCGGAATTTTTAAAACGATAAACAGCGGAAATACTATGTTTCCTATTTTTGATCACATTGGGGGAGCACTTGGAATTGGTGATATCGCAATTTCCAGAGCTAATTCTGATGTACTCTGGGCCGGTACCGGCGAGAATAATAGTTCGAGATCAACTTATGCAGGTACCGGAGTCTACAAATCAATAGATGGTGGTGTAAACTGGGATTATGTTGGTTTAAGAAATACACAGCACATTGGGCGTATCGTAACTCATCCAAGAGATGAAAACACCGCTTGGGTGGCAAGTATGGGAGCACTTTACTCAGATAATGCTGAGCGAGGTGTATATAAAACTACAGATGGTGGCGAGACCTGGTCTAAAACTCTCTTCATAAATGACTCAACCGGGGTTATAGATTTGATAATTCACCCGAACGACCCTGAATTACTTTGGGCAACTGCCTGGGAACGTGACCGGGAAGCATGGAATTTTAAAGAAGGCGGTGAAGGAAGTGGCTTATACAAATCTGTGGATGGTGGAGAATCGTGGGAGAAAGTAATTAATGGACTACCTGATGGAGAACATGTTGGAAGAATGGGCATTGACATCTCACATTCCAATCCAAATATAATGTACGTGAGCGTTGATAATCAGGAAGAAACCAGAACCGAAAGAGATGTTAACCCCGATGAAATCACACAAAATACATTTGTAAATATCTCCGAATCAGACTTTCAAAAACTCGATAATCAAAAACTGAATCAATATTTGAGAAGAAGTGGTTTTCCTGCAGAATACGATGCTGTGAAAGTAAAAGCCGATATTGAAGCCGGCGAATATGAGCCTATCGCATTGGCAGAATTTCTAGGGGATGCCAACTCGGCACTTTTTGATACTGAAATTATCGGAGCAGAAGTTTATCGCTCGGATGATGGCGGAAATTCATGGACAAAAATGAATGAATACCCCTTAGATGGAGTGTACTTTACCTATGGATATTATTTCGGCGAAATTCGGGTGGATCCGAATAATCCGGATACTATTTACATACTGGGGGTACGGTTTTTAAAATCCATAGATGGTGGTAAAACATGGAAACACGTAGCAAATAATCAAAGAGTTCATGCCGATCATCAAGCACTTTGGATTAACCCAAACGACTCGGAGCACCTTCTGCTCGGAAACGATGGCGGCTTGTATGAAAGTCATGATGGAGGTGAGAATTTCATTCATCACAATACGGCTGCAGTTGGTCAATTTTATACTGTAAATGTGGATATGGAAGAGCCTTATAACATTTATGGCGGATTACAAGATAACGGTACCTTTAAAGGTCCATCAACATCTACCGGCAATCGCGAACAACCATGGACTCGTCTTTTTGGCGGTGATGGTATGCATGTGGCTCCTAAACCAGGGAACTCCGATGTAGTCTACGTGGGGTTTCAATACGGAAATTATTTCAGAACCGTACTTTCTGAGCAATCTTTCAACCGAATTTCCCCTAGGCATGATGTGGGCGAACCTCGATATCGATATAATTGGAATACACCGGTGAATATCAGTCATCATAATCCTGACATCCTTTATTTTGGTTCACAGCGATTGAATCGAAGCATGGATGAAGGAAAAACCTGGACACCAATCAGTCCTGATGTATCCAACGATCTACCAAATGGTGATGTACCCTATTCTACAATCACAACTATTGCAGAATCGCCTCTAAGTTTTTCTGTGATTTGGATAGGTACAGATGATGGCAATATTCAGGTAACTCGAGATGGTGGTGCAAGTTGGACAAAAGTATCAGATTTTCTACCTCAAGGTCGATGGGTAAGCGAAGTGCACGCATCTATATTCGATGAAGCTACTGCTTATGTATCTTTAAACGGATATCGTAAGGATGAATTTAAAACCTACATCTACAAAACCACTGATTTTGGGCAAACCTGGACTTCTATAAAAGGAAATCTACCGGAAGATGTTGTTAATGTGATTGTTCAGGATCCGGTTAATCCATCTATTCTTTATGCGGGACTCGATCACGGATCCTATGTAAGTTTTGATGATGGAACGAACTGGCATTATTTGTCCGTAAAACCCAATGTTGCTTCGTATGATATGATTGTTCATCCACGAGATTTAGATTTAGTGATTGCAACACATGGTCGCTCTATTTATGTGATGGATATTGAACCTATTCATGAAGTGGCTGACCGACTGGATGAACGAATTTCTGGTACAACCCCAAAAAGCATACGATATTCAAATCGTTGGGGCACTTCATCAGCTGAATATCAAGCACCAAACAAACCTGAAGTACACCTTGTTTACTTTTTAAGCAACGACGGTGATGATCAAAATGTAACCATCGAAGTTAAAAATGAAGACGGTGATGTGGTTACAGAAATTGATACACAAGGTAATCACGGTTTTAACACCTACCAGTGGGACCTTGTAATTAACGATTCAGATGATAATCTGGAATTTTTACAAAAAGGCACGTATACCTTAACATTTAAAACAAGACGAGCTTCGCATGACGTTACTTTCGAAGTTAAATAAAACTGCAATAGTTTTAATTCTGGGTTTGGGCATGGCTTGTTCAAACTCAGAATCAAAGTCAGATCCCGACCAGCCTAAAGGCAGAATAATTACTCCGGAAAGCGAATTAAGTTTTTTAGATAATGAGGGAAATATACTTTCGACCCTTCAAATTGCTGTAGCAGACGAACAAATGGAAAGAAATCAAGGATTGATGGATGTTCGATCTATGGGGCAAGATGAAGGAATGCTTTTCATTTTCGATGAAACCAGACCTCTCAGCTTCTGGATGGCCAATACTCCCTTATCGTTAGATATTATGTACGTAAATGATGATTCTGTGATAGTGCGAATCTACCCCGATACTACTCCATTTTCAGAAACTAGTTTACCATCTGGAGATGCTGCCAAATATGTTGTAGAAACTAACGCGGGGTATGCATTAACGCATGGTATTACCGAAGGGATGAAAATTAAATTCTAAAAAAGTAAACGTTAGTTTTTTACCCCTTCTGAGTACTCCACTAGAAAGTCCATCACTTTAAGAACATTTTCAGGCGAGCCCATATAAATTGGGCTTCGCTCATGAATGGCCTTGGGTTGAATTTCAAGAATTCTCTTTTCCCCGTTCGTTGCCATCCCTCCTGCCTGCTCCATAATCATACTTAGAGGATTACACTCGTACATTAGTCGAAGTTTACCTTCGGGGTACCTTGCGCTATGTGGATAGATAAATATTCCACCTTTAATTAAGGTTCTATGCACATCTGCGACCATGGAACCGATGTATCTTGTTGTATAAGGTCGATGGGTTTCAGGGTCATCTTCCTGGCAAAACTTGATGTATTTCTTCAGGCCGTAATCCCAGGAGTTATAGCTTCCCTCATTTATGCTGTAAATGGTTCCAAATTGTGGGATTCGAATATTCCTTTCACACAGAATAAACTCACCAATGGTAGGGTCTAAAGTAAATAAGGATACTCCTAATCCTGTTGTGTATGCGAGAGTAGTGCTTGACCCATACAAAACATAACCCGCTGCTACTTGCCGTGTACCCGGCTGTAATGCATCTGATTCTTTTACTGTTGGATCGTATCTGGCTTCCCGCATATAAATTGAAAAAATTGATCCAACTGAAACATTCACGTCAATATTTGAAGAGCCATCAAGTGGATCTAAATAGACGATATATTTCCCCCCTGTACTGCTAAGCCGTACAATACCATCGTTTTCCTCAGAGATTACCATACAAGTAATTTGTGATCTTTCTAAAGCGGAAATAAGCTGTTGATCAGCAAAAATGTCCAGCTTTTTTACTTCTTCTCCATGCACGTTTTCCGAGCCATCCACCCCGAGAATGTTGGTTATCCCGGCTTTATTAACTTCTCTGGAAATGATTTTTGTGGCAAGTCCTAAATCCCTAAGAAGTTGTGATAATTCCCCTGTTGCACCCGGAAAACGATTTTGAGATTGAATAATGTACTCTTCAAGAGTTACCAAACGGTCATCAAAATTTGTAAGCATAAAATTTACTTTTGGAAGCGCTTTTCTGATAAATATACAAATGTTTTTATTTCAGAAAACCCCCAAATGGGAAAATTATCACTGGGAATTTAAACGCTTGAAAAGTGATGTTGCCTGTTTTTCCAGCTCATTTTCTGAACCCTCGTTTGTGATAACAAAATCTGCATAAGAAACTAGTTTATCGAAATCAGGTTGTTTGTTCATCCGGTCGAGTACTAAATTTGCTGAGGTATTGTCTCTTTTAGAGACCCGTTTTGTTCGTTGAGTTTTTGAAGCGGATAGCAACACCACATAATCAAGATTAGAAGGACGCCCATTTTGTAATAATATTGCAGCTTCATGAACGAAGAGGCTACATCCTTCCCTTTCTTTCTTGGCTGATAATCGCTCCATCTCGATCCATAACACAGGATGCACCAGCTTGTTTAATTCCTCTACCCTTCCTTTTGAAAAAGCTTCTTTTGCTAAAAAATGCGTATTGAGCGATCCATCTGGATGATAAGATAGATCGCCAAATGTAGCTACAATTCCATCTTTTAAAGTTGAATTGGTCACCATTAGTTTTTTAGCTAAGTCATCAGCGTAAACAACATGCGCACCTAACTTTTCCCAAACTTTACAAAAAGTTGTTTTACCTGAGCCAATTCCCCCTGTAACCCCAATTTTAATCATAGTTATTGAGCATGGTCTTCGAAGTCGAGATTGTAATGCAAACCACAACTTTCCTTTCGATTCATTGCAGCTATGATAATCAAATAAGCGATACTTATTAGATTTCTTAACTCGAATAGTGGAATACTAACCCTGGTTCTTTCGTAGAATTCTTCAACCTCTTCGTATAAAAGAGTTTGTCTGCGCAGGGCTCGAGTTAATCGCAGATCACTCCGCACGATTCCTACATAATCACTCATAATTTGCTGCAACTCTTCTCTGTTATGAGAAATCAGTACCCACTCTTTATTATTAAAAGTTCCTGACTCATCCCATTCTGGAATTTTGGTATTAAATTCTAGAGAATTGACTTCTTTTTTGGAAGATAAAACTGCTTGATTTGCAAAATAAAGTGCTTCTAGTAAACTGTTGGATGCCAACCTATTTGCACCATGAACACCGGTGCAAGCTACCTCACCGCAGGCATACAATCTTTTTATAGAAGTACGTGCATTGATATCTGTTTCAACACCCCCACAAAAGTAATGTGCTGCAGGTACAACCGGGATCCATTGACTGGTTATATCAATCCCAAAAGATAGACAAGTCTCATAAATATTAGGAAACGCAGATTTTACCTCAGTTGCAGGTTTATGTGTGATATCAAGAAAAACTGATTTATCGCCTCTTTTCTTTAATTGATCATCAATTGCACGTGCAACGATATCTCGAGGGGCAAGCTCTTTTCTTTCATCATAAAGTTCCATAAAAGCTTCACCATCCGCATTTCTAAGTATGGCACCGTGGCCGCGAAGAGCTTCTGAAATCAAAAAAGAATCAGATTCCGGAACATTGAGTGCAGTTGGATGGAATTGTACGAATTCCATATTTTTTATTTTTGCTTTGGCCCGATATGCCATTGCAATACCATCTCCGGTGGCAATTTCGGGATTGGTAGTTTTCGCGTACACTGATCCAGCGCCACCACTTGCAAGTACAGTAATTTTAGCAAGCATGCGAAGCACTTTCTCATTTGCTTCATCTAAAACATATGCACCAAAACAATTGATTTTATTCAAGTACTTGACCTTTTTACCCAAGTGATGCTCTGTCAATAATTCCATTGCAAAATGGTGTTCGAAGATGGTGATATTCGGATGGTTCTTTACTTTACTTACCATCACATTTTCAACTTCCCAACCTGTTGCATCGGCAGCATGAACTACCCGATTTTCTGAATGCCCTCCTTCTCTGCCCAGGTGCAGCTGTCCATTTTCTCGGGTAAAATTTACCCCATAATCAATCAACTCCTGGATAAGCCGTGGACCGTCTTTTACCATTGCTTCAACAGCTGTTCGGTCATTTAATCCGGCTCCTGCTTTTAAGGTATCGTTAACATGTTTTTCGAACGAATCTGTATCAAAATTCATAACCCCCGATATTCCACCTTGGGCATAACTGGTGTTTGCCTCATTGATTTCGCGTTTTGTAACAATTGCCACAGATCCATGCTCTGCCGCTTTTAGAGCAAATGAAAGACCTGCAAGACCACTGCCAATTACCAGAAAATCAAAATTCAGATTCAAAATATTGGGTTTATTCTTGTTGCTGGGTAGAAATCATCAATAAATAGGCTTTAATAAAATCGTCCAAATCGCCATCCATTACTGCACTCACATTTGAAGTTTCATAATTTGTACGATGATCTTTTACTCTTTGATCATCAAACACATAGCTGCGAATTTGCGATCCCCATTCATTTTTTCCTTTCGATCCTTCTAAACGTGCTTTTTCTGCCTCCTGAATCTCATTCTCCAGTTCATATATCCTAGATTTTAGCAAAACCATTGCTTTTTCACGGTTTTGTAACTGTGAACGTTCTTGTTGGCATTCAGCTACTACACGTTGTTCAGTACCGTCGGAAAGTTTACCCGTCCATACAAGGCGAACACCTGTTTCTACCTTATTTACGTTCTGGCCACCAGCTCCACTCGAATGGAAACGCTGAAGTTCTACGTCGCTATCATTTATATCAACTTCGATGGTATCGTCGATTAATGGAGAAATAAAGACAGAGCAAAAAGATGTGTGTCTTCGGGCATTACTATCAAATGGGGAAACACGAACTAATCGATGAACCCCTGATTCTGCTTTTAAAAAACCATAAGCGTTGATTCCCTGCACTTCAATTGTAGCGCTTTTAAGACCGGCAACATCACCGTCCTGATAATCTATAACAGAGACTTTATAATCATTTCTGTCTGCCCACCGGGTGTACATTCTATACAACATTTGTCCCCAATCCTGGCTTTCAGTTCCTCCTGCACCCGGATTAAATGTAACAACAGCGTCACGATGATCATCACTCCCCTTCAGCATATTTCGAAGTTCGAGCGATTCTAAGCCTTTTAGTAGTTTTTCATATTCAGCATCAAGCTCATCCTCAACTTCTTCCCCCATTTCCTGAAACTCCAAAAACACATTAATGCTTTCGCGTATAGCGTGTAAATCATCCCACCCTTTTACCAGACTTTTTTCATTATCAAGCTGTTGCATTACTACCCGTGCGTTAGTAGGGTCGTTCCAAAACTCGGGATTCTGAGTTCTCTCAGTTAATTCAATAATCCGAACTTTTCTTTTATCGTAGTCAAAGATACCCCCTTAGCGCATCCAATCGCTCATAGTTTGCCTGTAAATGATCTTTATTTATTGCCATAATTGATTCAAAAAGTGAAAAGTGCAACTGTAAGAAGGAGTACGAAAATTAGTCATTTCTCCACTCTCACAGTCGTTTTACTATTTATTTAATTACTCTAAAATTTTTATTTGGTTGATCTGCCGAGTAAAATCCCAAGAACTACACCGGCAAGCAGGGCAATGCCAACTCCTCTTTCAGGATTAGCTCTAACATATCTTCGAGCGTTCCTGTACTCATGCCGAAGCTCCCTTTCGATCCATTCCCGCTCATCCTGGATACGATCAATCACATCATCGTAAGTCTTTTCCACTTTTTCCTGAACAATGTCTGTGGTCTCTTCAACTGCTCGACCAATTTTTTTTTGTACTTCCTGAATTTTCTTTGATTCTGCCATAATTATCTATTTTTTGATTATTGAAAATACAAATATGAGATCAATTTATTAGACTGATTGCTCTCTATATCCAAGAATTCTTTTAAACGAGTTCTAGCATTCATTTCATTCAATCAATTATACAATTAATGCTAAAATGATCATCAAAAAGATTATTTCAGGTGGTCAAACAGGCGTAGATCAGGCAGCACTTCAAGCTGCAATCGATTCTGGAATACAACATGGTGGCTGGTGTCCACCAGAACGAGTTTGTGAGTCAGGAACAATTCCTGAAAAGTATCAATTGATTCAAACTCCATTAGATCGAGACCCTACTGCACCAACAATTCCCCGATCTCAACGAACTATTTGGAATGTCAGAGATGCCGATGGAGTATTAATTTTCACAGAATCCAGATTGCAAAGTGATACAGGAACATTGTTAGCAATCGAAACAGCTCAAAGGCTCGAAAAGCCCATGCTAGTGATTCCACTTTTCAATGAAATTGATGTATCACCAATAAAAAAATGGATCCAAATAAACGAGATCAGAATCCTGAGCGTGGGTGGACCGAGTGAGTCGAATAGACCGGGAGCGTATGATATTGTTTATCAGGTATTGATCAATTTATTAAGGTAAAATTAAGATACAGCCTGTTCTTTATACTGTAACTCATACAATCTTCGATATATACCATCTTCCACTTTAATCAAATCTTTGTGTGGCCCTTTTTCTCTGATTTCCCCTTTGTGCATCACCAATATGGCATCAGCATGCTGAATAGTTGATAGTCGGTGAGCAATTACGATTGAAGTTCTTCCATCCATCATTTTAGCGCTAGCCTCGTTTACCAAAGATTCTGTTTCAGAATCCACACTGGAAGTGGCTTCATCTAGTACTAAAATTTTTGGATCAAATACCATCGCTCTCACAAAGCAAATTAGTTGCTTCTGGCCCATAGAAAGTGATTTACCTTGCTCTTTTAACATGTAATCATATTTTCCTGGAAGCTTTTCAATAAAACGGTGTGCTTCTACCTGATGCGCAGCATCTATCACTTGTTTTCTAGTAATTCCTTCCTCACCAAGTGTAATATTATCCAAAATTGATCCAGTGAACAGCGTATGGTCTTGCAACACTAGGCTGAAATAATATCTCAAATCAGAAACTGCCAGTTCTCGAATATCAACCCCATCAAGTTTAATTGCTCCTTTATTGATTTCATAGAATCGCAGCAAAAGATTGATGATGGTTGTTTTACCGGCTCCAGTAGCTCCAACTATAGCAATATTCTCACCCGGCTTTGCTATGAAGCTAACGTCGCGTAGCACCCAATCCTCATTTTCATTGTATTTAAACCATACATTTTCAAATCGAATCTCCCCTTTTGGGTGTTCAATTCTTTTGGGTGATTTTGTTTCAATAATTTGAGATTCAGTATCCATTACACTAAATATTCTCTCTGATGATGCCAATGCGGATTGTAGCGTATTGAACTTTTCCGATAATCCACGAATAGGCATAAAGAACTGGCGTGCATATTGGATAAAAGCCAACAATACACCAAAGGTCACGCCGCCCATCATAGCACGCCCACCGCCATACCAAACTATTAAGGCCATTGCGAAACTTGAAAAAACCTCAACCAGAGGCCAAAAAATTGAGAAATAGAAAATTGTTTCTATGTGAGCGGCTTTATGATCGGCATTAATTTTATTGAACTTGTCTTGTTGCTTTTTTTCTCTATTGAATAGTTGCACTACATCCATCCCATTAATATGCTCCTGGACGAATGAATTTAAATTTGAAATTTGATCCCGAACATTTAAAAATGCTACCCGCACTTTCTCTTTAAACCAGAATGTGGCGTAAAATAAAATTGGAAGTACAGCAATCGTAACTAAACTGAGTTCCCAATTCATGCTAAACATGAAATAGAGGATGAAAATGATCCGAAACAAATCACCTATTATGGCGACTACACCATCCGAAAGTAATTCACTTAAAGCTTCTACATCACTGGTACTTCTGGTGATCAATCGGCCAATTGGGTTTTTATCAAAGAACTGGACATGCAGCGACTGAATTTTTTTAAAAATTGCATTTCGAAGCGAAAAAAGAGTTCCCTGACCAAACCACCGTGTCAGATAGGTGTTGCTCATCAGCAGTATAAATTCACCGATGAGTGCGCCAAAAAGTAATAAGATCACATTTCCCAGCCCTTCATAATCGCCAATTACAATATGATCATCTATGGCGATTTGGGTAAGTTTTGGACGTATTGTGCCAAGAAACGAAGCAGATAACGTTAGAACTACGGCTAATAACACATAGTAACGAAACGGCTTCACAAAAAAGTAAAGCCGTTTGATCAGTGTTCTGTCAACGGCTTTATACTTAGGATCTTTACTCATCTATAGATCTTAGAAACGATCGAAATCGTCGTAAGAGGTTCTAGGGCTATTTGATCTACTTGGCATTTTTTCACCTGATTTATCATCGCGGTTATAATCTCTGCTTCCATATCTTCGATCACCACCAGATCCTTTATCGTCGCTTTGGCCTCCACGGTATCCTCCGCCGCCACCACTACGGTAACCCCCACCACTTCTATCATTATCATAACGGCCACCGCCGCCTCCACGGTAGCCTCCGCCACCTCCACCACTGCGATATCCACCACCGCGATCGTTGTTATCATAACGGCCACCGCTGCTGCGATATCCGCCTCCACGGTCGTTATCATAGCGTCCACCACCGTGTTGCTTTCTTTGGCGGAAGTTTCTACCTCCACCGCCTCTACTATCTCGGCCACCACCTCGTCGATCTCTTCCACCAGGTCGCCCACGGCCATAACCCCCGCGTGAATCTTCTTTTTTCGTTAAGTCTTTTAGCTCAACTTTAGCATCTACAATCCCGCGTTCATGGGTTGGATCTGTAAATATCGGTCGTAATTCGTTTGCCAGCCAAGTTGGGTAAAATGCATCCCGAGCTTCTTTTAATAATACATGCAGATTCGTGTAGCGAGCTGAGAAGTGACCAATTACTAAGAGCTTAGTCTGTGCTTCTGTTGCAACTCTGGCAGCATCTAATGCAGTAGAATGTCCTGTTTCTTTTGCTTTATCCGCAAGCTGAGAACTAAATGTGGCTTCATGAAACAAAATATTTGTATTCATGGCCAACTTAACTGCATTCGGGCAATACTCTGTATCAGTTACATATGCAAAACTGTCGCCGGGTCTTGGGTGGCCAACAATTTCATAAGCTTCAATTTCTGTACCATCTTCAAGAGTAACGCTATTGCCAGCCTTTAATTCTTTGAAGTGATCATCCGACGTAATTCCTAAAGAAGCAGCTTTTTCAGCATCAACTTTACCAGGTTTATCTTTTTCTTGAAATCTAAAGCCTAAACAAAATCTTTTATGTTTTAGAGGTCTTGCTTCAACATAATATTCGTCTGAATCAATCACTCTTTGCTCTTCAATATCTTCTTCAACTTCAACAAAGTTGATATCAAATGATAATTCAACACCTGAGAATCCAAGATTCCATTCTACATATTCTTTTATTCCCTTTGGACCAACAATAGATAACTCTCGTTCTCTTCTTTGTAATTGAAGGGTTGATAACAATCCCATTAGCCCTGAATAGTGATCCACATCAAAATGTGAAATAAAAATACACTCAATTTTTGAACGTTTAAGCCCCGCTTGTAACATTCTCATTTGTGCATTTTCTCCGCAATCGAATAAAAATACACTTCCTTCTCTCCAAAGTGCCAGGGCGGGTAGATGCCGAATTGCTGTTGGTGTGGCAGATGCGATGCCTAATGGTACTACAATCATTTTTTTCTCCCAATTACCGTAGGTACGCTGCAGTCAACAACGTACACGTATGGTTTTTTTATGTTTTGTTAGATTTGTGCTAGTTCTTGTTCAAGTATTTGTTTTTTATACATAGCCTTATAGTGACCGTCGTATTCTAAAAGTTCTTCGTGTGTTCCTTGCTCAACTATTTGACCATCTTCTAAGTAAAATATTTTGTCTGCGTCTTTTATTGTGGAAATTCTATGGCTTATGGTAATCGTTGTTCTGTCGCCCAGTTCCTGATTTAAATTCTTTAGTATTGCGTCTTCTGTTTTTGTATCCACGGCACTCAATGAATCATCAAATATAAGTATTCTTGGACTTTTTATTAATGCTCTTGCAATTGCGGTACGTTGCTTCTGTCCTCCGGACAATGTTATTCCCCGTTCTCCGAGCATAGTCTTAAATTTTTTCTCAAAATCCAAAATATTCTCTTTTACCATAGCTAGCTCAGCGGCATTCTCAATTTGTTCGTTACTCGCCTCTTCAAGTCCAAACGCGATGTTATCACCAATCGTATCTGAGAATAAAAAAGTACCCTGTGGAACATACCCAATATTAGTTCTTAATTGATATAAAGGATGATTTTCAATCTCAATACCGTCTATGAGCACTTCCCCTTCTGTAGCTTCAAAAAGCCGAGGAATAAGTTGAACTAACGTTGTTTTACCGGCTCCAGTTCTGCCTACAATGGCAACATTCTCTCCTGCATATATTTTCATGTTTAAATTTTTGATCACAAAATCATCCGATTCAGGATACTTAAACCATACATTTTTGAATTCGATTTCTCCTTTCAAATGTAGTTCAGATTCTTTATCAATGTTTTCGATTTCAAGTGGATAGTCTAACACTTCTTTAATTCGATACCATGATGCCAGCGATTTTTGAAACCGATTTATAGTATATCCAAGCGCTGCAACTGGCCAAATTAAATAAGCTACATAAATCAGAAATTCAGCAATATTTCCTACCGTGAGGCTTCCCTCAATAATCATAATTCCACCCTGCCAGATTACGATAATCAGAGAAATCCCAATAAGGAAATTTAAACCTGGATGAAATAACGATTCAATCATATCTAATCGAAGTTTCTTTTTTCGATAATCCTCGCTTAAAAGTTCAAACTTTTCCTGCTCGTTATTTAATCGATTGTACGCTTTAATTAGCCGAATACTTGAAAATGACTCCTTTGCCTGCCCGGCTAATTTCGAATATTGCTCTTGAATAATAATAGAATGTTTGTGAATGTAACCAGTTATCCAGTAGGCGAAAATGGACAATAGTGGTAAAGGCAATAATGCCCAGAGCATTAGTTCTTTGTTAACAACATACATCATAGTAATTACAAACCCTGCTCTCGTAATCGTATTGATGCTGTACATAATTACCGGGCCATAATATTCCCTTACCTTATTTACGTCT
Organism: Balneolaceae bacterium; assembly: GCA_965249965.1. Lineage (GTDB taxonomy): Bacteria > Bacteroidota > Rhodothermia > Balneolales > Balneolaceae > HXMU1420-13. The sequence continues at coordinate 2,406,871 of OZ252262.1, read as the reverse complement.
TCTGAGGCTCGTACATACACCTCGCCATGCGAGTATTTGGCATAAAAGCTTTGCGGGAGCTGCATTAGCTTCTCAATGATATCATTTCTTATATCATATTCTACTTTTCTCGAGCTAACAATTAAGGTTTGGCGCGTTAGAAAAAGAAAGAACCCGTAAAGAATAACAGCGCCTAATAGTATGAGCGAATTTACACCAAGGATTCGACCTACTTCACTAGTAAACAGTGTCTCCATCAAACTATCCGGAACTTGAAAAGCACCCCCCGACAGTGATTCAACTTCATCGATTGTTTGGCGTATTAAAACCGGGATCCAAACTAGAAAGAAATTTGCACAGGTAAGAAACAATATTCCCAGGCCAACACTTAGTGAATACTTTTTTAAATATTTATTTAAGTCTGATAAGGCGCCCAATTCTCTTGCCTATATGTTAAATACTTCTACTTTTGGTCTTACTGCGTTTTTATCCAGTAAAGCGGGCCAGTACGCTACAATTTCACTGGCTTTTGGTCTGCCGCCTGCAAATCCTGTAACTCCACTTGGACCGGTTAAAATCAAAGGAGCAACTTCCATACCAAAGCGGTTTAAATCTTCCTTACTTGGCCCACTAAGTGAGATTCTCATCTGAATTTCATCAAAATCGTCACTAGAACTTTCACTTGTTGGCTTCTCAGTTGTTCCATTATAACCAACATATTCCTTATTAAATTCATCGATTTTTAAACCCAGATTCTTTGCCCTTTGCTCAAGAATTTCAGCTCCTTTTTCTGCTTTTTTTAAAGCGTCGGGCCAAGAGTAAACCAATGTTGCTGATAATTTGAATCCATCGTTATAACTAGCTGAAATTTTATATGTCGGAGTTTCAGGCTTCCCTTTAATTCCCGTTACTTTTACCCGATTTTCTCCATCTGAAGCCAATTGTATGGTAGTAAAATCAGCAATAACATCTGGGGTAATATATTCGGCAGGATCTCCTATCTCATAAAGTAATTGCTCTTTTACCGTTTTCTGGTTTACTAATCCACCTGTGTTTTCGTGTTTAGTAACATAAAACGTTCCATCATTGTGGGCTTCGATAATTGGGAACCCAATATTTGCAAAATCTTCAACCTCTTCCCAATCGGTGTAATTGCCACCCGATACTTGTGCTCCACATTCGATTATATGACCGGCAATGGTTCCAATAGCCATTTTATCATAGTCTTCATACTCCCATCCAAATTCATAAATCATTGGTGCTAAGGTCAAACCAGTGTCTGTGACCCGACCTGTAATAATTACATCTGCACCCTCTTTCAAAGCTTCAACTACGGCACGGCATCCAAAATAAACATTCGCGCTTAGTAGCTGATCTTTTACTGAAGCAATTGGCTCAGAAGATTCCATGTTTTTTAATGGATGACCATGTTCGATTAATTCATCAATTTGATCTAAAATATCATCACCATTAACAACAGCTACTTTTAAATTCTTGAATCCTCTTTTTCTGGCGATCGATAAAATCTCGTCTTTACATGCAAGAGGATTTACCCCACCAGCATTGCTAATAACTTTAATTCCTTTTTCATCAATTTCAGGAAGTATAGCGTCTATAACCTGAACAAAATCTCTTGCGTATCCCCAATCAGCATTTCGCATTCTTTGTTTTTGCATGATTGACATGGTTACCTCTGCCAGGTAATCCATTACTAAATAATCAATGGGGCCTTGTTTTGCCTGATTAATAGGTGCGATAGGAAGATCTCCCCAAAAACCTTGTCCCGATGCGATTCTAATTACTTCTTTCAATTAAACCTTTCGTTTTTAAATGATTATAAGGTTTCTAAAATAAAAAACCCCACCTGAAATCAGGCGGGGTTTTATCATAAAGTTTGAAAATCAGCTTATTTGATAAGCATCATTTTCTTGGTTTGAGTAAACGCACCAGCTCTAATCTGATACATATACATACCTGAAGATAATGCAGAGGCATCAAAGCTTATGGTATGATAACCGGCTGATTGTTCTGCATTTACTAACTCAGCTACTTTTTGGCCAAGCATATCGTACACAACGATAGATACTTTTGAAGCCTCAGGTAAGCTATAGTTAATGTTCGTTGATGGGTTGAATGGATTCGGATAGTTTTGCTCAATTGCAAAATCGGTTGGAACACCACCAAATACTTCGTTAGAAACGGAAACTATTTCAACCGTTCCAGTGAAGTCGTTAGTTAATCCACCGTTATCAGTTACCATTAATGTTACTGTAAAGTCACCCGTTGTACCATAATCGTAAACAGGACTCATTTCAGTACTTGTATTTCCATCGCCGAAGTCCCATGCCCACGATACGATACCACCGGCATCCATATCGATTGCATCAGATGATAGATCGGTGAATGTTACCATCGAACCGTCGATATTAGCTGCGAATTCTGCAACAGGTGCATCATTAACTGGTGTTACAATAATTGAAACATCCAGAGAATCCCATGCAGTACCATCATCGGTTCCTACATATAATGTAGCAGAGAACTGTCCGAATAAATTATCATCGGCTGAGAAGGTAATAGAATGCATCTCTTCACCCTGATCGATGAATACACCATCATCATGTGAGTCTGCCCATACCATTACATTTTCCCAGAATCCTACACCAGCAGCCATTCCAACTGTACTCATTGTAAGTTCTTCATCTTCCAAGAATACATATTGTTTGTCTGCGCCGTCCGGGAAGTGTGGCTCTTCACCAACCGACATGTATACCGTAGCAGTATCCATTTTTTGCCCATCAGTAATGATGTATTGGAAGCTATCGTCTTTTTTACCTACTTCAGGTGCAACATACATCCAACCATCGAAAGTATATTTAATGTCACCGAATAAAGGATCACTAAATTCATAGAGATATACCCATCCGTCAACATCGTAGTCATTACTTAGCATGTAATCCAAGATTGCATTCATAGGAATTACTTCGTTTGTAATTACTGCTAAGAAGTCATCTTCGGCAACAGGTTTTTCATTTGGAATTTCGAAGTAAGTAAACTGCTCAGCAGATCTACCAACGAAGAAGTCTTCGTTTCCACCGTAATAGTCGATTACTGAAATCGCAATATACTCACCTGGCCATAACCATGGAGTATTTACCGTTACATTAAATGTTTGCGTAGCTGCAGAATCAATGATTCCTTCAACTGGATCGATATATGCAAGCTTTTCTGAAGTGTAAACATCAAGGTCATCGAAACCAGCCCATGCAGATTGTACAGACTGATCTGTTTCTACCAAGAATGCCATGAATACATTATCGAATCCGGCAAATGCTGAGATGTCAAATCCCATTCGGTATACTCCACCATCGTTCCAGAGAACATCTTCACTAGAACCACCATAGATCAATTCGATACCTGCCTCAGTCTCTACGCCTAACCAAACGGAACCAAAATCCCAACCTGGCTCGAGCAAGAATGAATAGGTGAATTCCATAATAGTAGCGTCACTAATAGGAATTTCAGAAAGATCGAATGATTCTGAGAATGCTAAAGTGTACGTATTATTGTAAATGTACCAGCCATTTTCGCTGAGCCCACCTACATTTAAGAAGTAATCAGGGAAATCTACACTACCCCAGTTTTCTACATTAAATACGTGGCCTAATCCAAAGCTATAATCAAAGACATCCCATGATTCGTTTAATTCACCTGTCTCGAAATCTTCGAAATAGATGTCTAAGTCTTCTCTGGATGGGCTCATTCTTGGAATATCAGAAACTCTGTTAGAGCTTGTAGTACCGGTAACGCCATTTCGTTTCGAAATGCCTTCCATTACTACATTTCTATGCTCAACTAGGTCGATATCTCCACCTTCACCTTTGTCAGATACTTCAAATCTACCCATCGCGGCATCTTTTCCTGCTACAAAGTCTTCACCAAAGAAGTCTACAGGTTGATTATATGCGATAAATACATCACTGAAATATTCAACATCTACGGTACCAACATTTGTGGCATCGAAATCGAAGGTAGTTGCTTCTTCTTTAGAAGCTTCACCAATCCAATCCCATGCAGGATCAATTTCCAGAGCTACGTTACGTGCAGAGAATTCAGCAGTATGGTAGACAAAGTTTTGGCCATAGTATGAGATGAATCCATTTGTGAATACATCAGTAAATAGTACAAAGTCTCCCGGAGGTAATAACTCTGTTCTAATTGTTATATCGATGTCTTCACTTTCACCTGGTGCAATAACTCCGCCACCAGTTGACGTAAAGAATGGCATATCATCAACAATAACACCAACATTATCAAATAATGCACCGAAACCGTCCACTACTGAACCATCGGTGTAGGCAATAAACCAGAATTCAACGTCATCAAGTCCAGCAAATTGGCTAATATCTACCCAGATTTGGTTGTATCCACCGTAATTTGGAATAGAACCATCAAACGTACCGGCAATTGTTGCTAATCGGCTACCATTTGAAATTACATTAACGTAGAAGTCATCGTAACCCCATTCTAGCTGAGTTTCAGCATCAAATACTAAGTAAGCCGGACCTCTACCTTGTTCTAAAGCAGAGAAATCGAATGCAGGAGGAATTGCTACAGAAATCGCATCATTTTGATAACCAAAATCAAAATCACCGAATAGGAACACATTGTTTGTATCCTCTGAGAAATCCCAGTCATAGAGTTCGAAATAATCTTCATTTACTCCAAAACTCAACAATTCCCAATTTTCTGCAACTGCATCGTTATCGTTTAGATCGTCGAAGAATACTTCTTCTGGACCATCTAACTCTCTACGAGGATGCATTCCTTCTTCGTATGTGATTTTTGGAAGTTTACGATCTCCACGCTCAAGCATTACTCGAGTTGTGATTTCGTCTAACATTTCAACATCATCACCTGGAGCCGCTTTTTCAATATTTGAATTTTCAGGCTCGAAGGTTGTGATTGATTCTGAGAACCAAGACCACTCAAGATCATAATAGAACAATCCTTGTTGTAGGTCGTAGAACAGATCTGAGTTACCATCATTAAATAGTGTAAATGAAGTAGTTAACTCTTCTCCATAAGGAACTGAACCAAAGTTGTGGTAAACTGGATCGATGTATGGGAATGGGAATCCCTGCTCGTGTCCAATTAAGGCTAAAGAAGCAGTCCCTGCATCTGTTTCGATTTCCAGACTAGCTGTTAAATCACCAAATATTCCCATGTTATCGAATAAAATAGGCACACCAAAAGATTCTGTTGGCGATAATGTAGGTAGCTCATCAGTGTCAATCGCAAAATGATCGGCATCTGGTCCAGTAATAGACATGCTAGTTACTGTAACGTCACCACCTGAATTATTTACGATACCTGCTACTTCCTGAGAAACACCATCCACAAAGGTTCTATGGAATTGTGTTCTTGCACCAGAAGCTAACGCAGCATCATTGCCTACGCTGTCTGGGAATAAAGTACCCATAGCATTTGACCGACCACCTGATCCTACAACACCTTCAAAACCAGGAATACTTTCTTCACCAGCAAATAATCTTGCAAGTAGGTCATTCCCATCTTCATCTGGATAGTAAGATTTAGCGAGTGCTAAAATACCGGACACATGCGGAGAAGCCATAGAAGTTCCACCTAAGTACCCGAATTCAACACCTGTTGTGCTTGGCGGCAAGGTTGAAAGAATGTTCGAACCTGGTGCAGAAACATCAACTGTAAATTCGCCAAAATCAGAAAATCCTGAAAGTGCATCAGCATCATCCGTACTTGCAACTGTTACAATATTTGGAGCCTGGATGTTATTTGGATACGAATAGAATGGTAGATCATCTCTATTCGAAGAACTGTTACCAGCACTTACGATCCATAGAGCACCATAACTATTGTGATGCAACGCGTAATCTGTCATTACACTTACGAATTGTTGATCTGATTCTAGATCTAAGAATCCGCCACCACCCCAAGATTGGTTGATACCGGTAATTTCAACACCTGAATCAAGAAGATCACTGATGTATTGATAACCGGCCATAATTGCAATGGCATCAGTTCCACCAAATTCGTTGAAGATCATTACAGATATGATGCTAACATCCTGAGAAACCCCAGAAACACCATACCCATTATCACCTTGAGCACCTAAGATACCTGCTACGTGAGTACCATGGAATGAACCCCAGTTTAGGAATGAATTATCATTATATACTGAACTCCAACCATAGACGTCATCCACATAACCGTTATCGTCATCATCGATTCCGTTATCTGGAATCTCACCTGGATTCATCCACGCATTATCATATAGATCTGGGTGAGAGAAATCTACCCCATCATCATAAACAACGAATACTACATCGTCGCTACCTGTGGTATAATCCCAAGCTGCGAATGCATCCACATCAGCACCAGGTACAGAATAACCAGGTTGGAAAGAACCATCATTATTCAAACCATACTGTAATGTAAGCAATGGATCATTTGTTGGAAGTCCATCATCGTAGAAGTATAAATTATCGATTGCGACAGTAGCCTCACCAACAGGAGAAGCAGCAAAAATAATTTGTGCAATGTTTTCAAAATTCATGCCTTCGAATACATACAATGGTATTTCAGCAATTAACCAGGTGCTTTTCGGGAAATCGGTAAAGATTACTTCATACTCAGTATCATCACCACCATCAAATGCTGGGCTGTATACTCCGTCAGGACCAAAATCTACTAGTTTAAAACGTAACTCATCTGCATTAGGAGTCCACACATTGAAGCGCACATGAGACATCTCAGTTACATCTAATTGATTTGCAACAGTCTCAATTCCAACAAAGTTTAATGAATCGTAGATAATGATTTCATCACCATCAACTACATCAATTTCGAACTTAGAATCAGACCATACGGTTCTGAATGTATCAACCGGGACATTGGTATAAGCATCACTAAATAGTGAAATAACCATGTCTTCAGGAACATCAGGAGTTTGTGCTGCAAATACGGGGGAATTTGCCTGACGTAAAGAAACATCATCTACAAAAATAGAAGCATCAGATGTTCCGCCCTCGAAAGCAACTTTCATACCTTCAAAATACCAAACATCGTTCATATAGAATTGTAAGGTATAGGTAGAGTCACCAGGAGTTAACGTTACTATTTGACTCAAATGTGATAGAAAATCACCTGAATTTTGGCCAACAAAAACATTCAAGTCCTTTGTTGCAGAATCAGTAGAAGCTGTAAAATTCAGTTCATACAGACCACCAATATTTAATGCGTCTAATTGATCAATTGTCAATTCCTGGAAGAGTTGGATATACCAAATTTGATCGTTTGGACCAGTTATGTTAGTTATACGAGCAACACTATCTGCATTACTGAAATCGGCGAAAACACCAGCGAAATCAGCATTATAAGTTGTCCAATCTTGGAAACCAGCGGCCGAAAAATCACCATTATTGATAATTTCAGGTCCATACATAGTTTCTAAACCAGGGAAAGGATTCTCCCCGTCAGCTACTAATTGTAATTGTGAACTAAAGTCGAATGGTGTCACTTCCATTTCGTCTCTATAAAAGACATAATTTGGAAACGCCCTTACCCCCGGGATTTTGTTTAGTTCTGAAAGAACAGAATTCATATCGCCTGATACTATCCATTCTTCAACATTCTGTGCGTCAATAGTTCTACCAATAGAAGCATTATATGCCGTTCGAACGGTTGCTGCCAATGTTTTTGGCGCAACTGCCTTTCCTTTGGCTGTTATCATAGTATCATCGAACTTAACAACGATACTATTTTCCTTAACGGTTTTATCGTTAAAGGTGGTTGTTTTGATCTGAGCCTGAACACTCGAACCGACTGCGATACACAGTGCGAGTACTAAATACAGTCCCCTTATTGATCTCTTTATCATAGAATCCTCTGATAAGATTAGTTATTGTTTTGTAAAAGATAGGTTGCTCTATTTCCCCCGAAACAGAGTACCCCCGTGAGTGAAGACTTTAATTAACATAAATTAATAATTAGTTGCACCCTCTTTCTTCACAAAACAACCAAAAATTTTTATTTAATCTTATCAACAAAAAAACCTGTTAACCCAATGAGAACGAGTCGATTAATTTCTTGAGTGATAATTAGTAAAAAAATTGTGGATAACTAATTTGATCGAAAAATCGATTTTTGAGCGGAAATCAACGAAACGTAGATGTAAAAACCTGGTTATCGGAGTAGGCAGCCCAATATCTAGGATGCCCGACGAATCCCTCTTCTAGTTGCTGTATAAGTATGGTTTTAGAAATACGAACTTCTGCGCTTGAGCGATAGCTAGTATCTGTAAAAATTGTCAGATTTTGTGTAGAATTTGCTGCCCTTAATGCCTGAGAATGCGCATTTCTAAGAATCAAAATGAAATCTGTATTAGATACATTTTCTACACCTGCTTCACTTAATTTAATTCTGACATCTTCTGCTAATTTACCGATATATAAATCGAGGTTTTTTTTCGCCTCAGAATGGGCTCTAAGTGATGCTGTAGTTGAGTCTGAGGCAATTGCAGTACCGAAACCTGATATCGAGACTGAATCAGCTGCATATCCAGCAGAATTATACCAGGCTGGATATAGACCTGAACTCAAGGTATCAGTTGAAACAGTAGAACTGGTTGAAGAGCATGAGATAAGAATAGTTGATATAAAAGCTGTGAAAAGTAGAGTACGTAGTGACATTTAATTTCGTTGGAGCTCGATATATCCTATTGCGCGTTCTTCATTTTCAACTTTTAAGGATACCGAACCATTATCGGTTAATTGTTCGTCAATAAGGTCTCTTAAAGTTTGGATATCTTCAACATTTTCTTCGGCCACTGATAATATTTTCTGCCCTTCCCTTACCCCTCTGTTCCATGCCTCAGAATATTTGTAGACATGTGAGACCAATAAGTCGAACGTTCTGCTATCCTCCGGCTTAGCTAAAGCCATTACCCGAAAACCTAACTCGAATTCATAAAAATCAACACCATAGTTATCTTCTTCAACAGGTGCGTTTTCATCTCTTAAAATTGGTTCCTCTTCAAAAGCTAATTCTTCAAGAGGCTCTGGCTCTAATAACATTAATTCTACCTTTTTAGACAGTTCATTTCCACGGCGCCAAATTCGTAAATCAACCGTTTCACCTGGTCTCATGACGGCAACTTTCTCCTGTAATTCATTCGACTCATTCACAACTTGTCCATTCACTTCTAGAATCACATCACCGGATTTTATACCAGATCTGTCAGCTGCGCCATCTATTGTTACACCTAAAATTTCAACGCCTCGAACTAACTGCATACCTATTTCCTGGGCTCTGTCAAAATCTACTGCAGCAATATTAATTCCCAATAACGCTCGCCTAACTTCACCAAACTCAATTATATCAGTAGCAACTTTTAACGCAAGATTACTAGGCACAGCAAAACCATACCCTTGATATGCTCCACTTTGAGATGCAATCGCAGTATTTATCCCAATCAATTCTCCGGCTGTATTTACTAGGGCTCCACCACTATTTCCTTTATTGATAGCTGCATCAGTTTGTATAAAACTCTCGATGCGCATGCGGTCGTTTATAATTTGTACATCTCTGCTTAAGGCACTTACAATTCCTGCGGTTACCGTAGATCGAAGACGAAAAGGATTTCCAATCGCCAGAACCCATTCCCCTACATCAACAGATTCAGAATTTCCTACAATTACAGCCGGTAAATTCGTTGCATTAATTTTGATGACGGCTAAATCGGTACTCGGATCCTGACCCACTAATACAGCCGGGAACTCTCTCTTATCGTTTAATACAACTTTCAGTCCATTTCTTACTGCTCCTTCAATTACATGGTAATTAGTAAGAATGTACCCATCTTTTGTGATGATGACACCCGATCCAACCGTGCGTGCTCTTTGAGGTACCAGTCTGTCCCATAGTTCGTCGCTGAAGTTATGAGTTTCATCATCCGGCGTATTTACAGGAATGATTGTTTCAATATACACTACCGTTGGTGTTACCTCTTCGGCTATTTTTTTAAAAACAAATCTAGCATCCAGATTTACAAGATCATCATCATTAAATAGTGGAGTTTCAGCTCTCTGGACTTCGGTAACATTTACTTCGCTAAGTGGTGCAAACTGAGGATTTATGCTATATAAGGCCACGATTGTACCCAAAGAAACGCCAATTAAAATCAGCAAAAGGGCAGTTAAATAAAGTTCTCTTTTTCTCATTGATTATTCTTTAGCATCTGATCAAAAATAGAATCGGATTTACGATCCTTATAGCCATCAATATGGTATTTATAATAAACATCTAAATGATGTATTAATTGCTTTAGTTCCCCACCACTAAGGCCTGTTTCAAATACTTTTTTTGTTTTTGAGTTTAGTGCCAGTTGTAGGAATCGAGCTTGTAAGACGGTTAATTTGTATGAAAGTTCCGATTGCACCTGATTTGTGATCTCACCGTGAGTTACATCAAAAAACAGGGTATTGTTGGTATCGTCAGCTGAGTAATTCAAATTAAACCCAATTAATTCTGCACATCTTAATTGAACATAGCAAAATATTGATGCTTGAGTATTCTCTGAATCGGCCAACCATCGTATAAACGTATTTAAAAAGCTAAAGATCAATTCATTCTCTTCATTTTCATGTATGATTTGATCAATTAACTCAAGTGAAGCAAATAAAATGGAAGCTTTTTCAAAGTCACGCCGAAAATTTATGCTACTAAACTGAATGGATGCTTCTGTGAGGTTTTGTATCGATCGAGTTGGTTTATAATAATAGACTACATCCAGCACGTTGCCTATTTCAATTAACCCTGAAAGTTTACTCTTTGGCTTTTTAACACCTCTAGCTATCAGAGATATCTTACCATGCTGTTGTGATAAGACCGTAAGAATCTTACTTGATTCCTGATAATCGATCGATTTTAAGATTATGGCCTGTGTATGCGAAATCATGGCAAAACATAGCTTGCCTCAACCCAAAAATAAACCATTAATTAACTTTACTTTTAAAACTGCTCGCTTAATACTAAATCGATAGTATCAGCTAAATCATCGGGTGCAATTGGCTTACCCAACATACGGCGTGCCCCTAACTTTGTGGCCCTACTAACATATTCCGAGGTTGTATTTGAGGACAGGTAGACAAAAGGAATATTTAGCCGACCATAATTCTCTATTACATAGTTATGTAATTCAAAGCCATCCATGCATGGCATTGAAATATCCGATAAAATTAATTCGGGCTGAACATACTGGAGCATATCCACTGCTTTTCTACCATGCTCGAACATCATAACCAAAAACCCCCTCTTCTCAAGTATTTTACCCAGTAGAATTCTATAAGCCTCATTGTCTTCTACTATGAATACCAACGGTTTATCTTTTTTAATTGATTGCGTCATTATTAGTTAGTTATCTATTAATACTTTGTAGCTCACTGTACCGGTTTCACCCGGTTGAAGTACGCCAGTAAATGTCCATTTTATTGTTCCTCTAGTACCAACTGTAGGTGTAGTTATGGAACAATTTGTAAAGCCGGATGGTAATGTGCCACATTGGCTAGATTGGTAGGTGGTAAACACAGGAACTTCATCAATTACTTCTACCTGAGAAATGGGTTCATCTCCCAAATTTTCATAGTTGATGGAATAAGTCAACGTGTCACCCGGTAATGCTTGTGCTTTATCCACTGCTTTAATAATTACAAAACCACCATCACTTGTACTAGCAGTAACAATGTCGGTTCTGGTTAAAATCTGCTGTATATTTGTAGGGCTATTCGAATAATCGAAAGTTGCCGTTACAGTAGTTGTACTCGTAGCACCGTCGTTCACCCCGTTCGGTACTGTTACCCTAAGAACAAGACAAATTTCTTGCCCGGATGTTACAGTAAAAGTTGTGGATGGAGTAATTACAGGTTCGCCTGGATCCGCATCCCCATCGCAGTTCAAATCATTATTTAAAATCGTTGGGAAATTAATGTTCGGGTTATTAACCGAAGACAGAGTAAATACCACATCACCAGCTGTTTTAGCAGTAAATAAATGCGTAAAAGTTGCAACTGCTCCAGGCTGAGTTGTTTGTGTACCATCTGTTAGTAAAATTGATACCGCTACGTCCCCAAAATCTACTGATTCGTATTCTGATCCCACCGTATTAGTAAATTCAGTTATGTCTGTGGCTATGGTATAAGTTCCAGTGGTTGTTCCGGCATCACCACCGGTTGATAGATAAATAGCGCCATTTGTTTCTTTAATTTTAACGGTGCCACCAGTACCAACCACAGATTTTGGAACATATAATGTATAAGAACCATCTGCAGCCGTGGTTGTTTGATCGATCTGAACATCGTTTACATCCAACGCCTCAACTAGTTGTGTAGAAATTCCAAGTTCTCCACCATTTTGAATACCATCATTTCCTGTTCCACCGCCAATACCATCATCATTAAAAACAGTACCGGTAATCTTCGATCCTTCGAAATCACCAAAATCCTGAATTGCAGGTAAATTATTTACGATTACTGTTCTTTTATTTGGCGTGGTTGAGATAAAATCGACAGGATCGTTTTCAGCGGGTGTACAAACATCTGGTGTTGGTACACTTTGTCCAAATGACTCAATCAGATCGTAAGTTCCATTTAATACATTATTAAATTGGTAATTACCATTGGCATCGGTCAATACACTCTTACAGTTGTTCTCCTGCGTATTGAAGAGTGTTATTGTAACATTTGGCAACCCAACTTCACCACCATCTTTTATCGCATTGTGATTTATATCGTGATAAACTGTTCCGCTTACTGAAACTCCGGTTGGTATTACACGTGAATTTGCTGAAAACTCTGAGGTATTATTTGCAGCACTTATAGCTATGGCTGTTATTCTATCGTTAAAAGCTAAAGTAACTCCCCCGGGTACCGGAATATTTGTATTAAATGAACCATTAGCATTGGTAGTGATTACTCCAATTAAGTTCCTACCTTCGCCATGTGCCCGAGTTAGCGAACCTCCAACTTCAATTAACCCATCACTATCGCCATCGTCATCAGCTTTATACACCTGAACCGTAAACGGACCATTGAGTTTAGTAGCCGATGTACCAACGTAACCCTCAACATGAAGCACTCCATTCTCAAGTGTTGAAAGAGTAAATACGGGATAATCGAGGCCACGATTCGGGGTTTGTGTTGCAGCCACAAGCAGACCATCATTTGGGTTAACTCCATTTGCTTGTCCGGAACCACCACTGACTAGATCTATAGAAATTCCATAATTATCGTAAAAACTGTTTCGACCAATCCGAACTCCTTGCTGAGCAACACCTGCTGGTGATGTTAACTTAACTCCGGCACCATATTTTGGTGAACCAGATGTGTAATTTGTTCCATTTTGATAAATCACATTAAAGTCTAAGATTGATGCACTTACACCGTTAAATGCCGTAATTCCCGTAACAGCGTTATTGTAAATCGAATTATTTCGGATGGTGTTATTGGATGATGTACCTGTTGCAGCTCCCAATTGTATACCATTGCCACCATCATTTACAGAACTTGATCCATTTCCAACTTCATGGATTCGATTTTGTTGGATGGTCCATGTTCCAATTCCCTCAATACCATCAGCATCATTAATGGATAAACCTGCCCGGTAAATTTCATTCTTAAATACATTAAGGCTCGCTTGTTGATTCGTGGATTTAATCCCGGATCCTGCTGTAAATGCAATGTAATTTTCTTGAATAAGTGGATTTACCGACGACGAGCTATTAAAATCTATCCCAACATCCAATCTGGATCCGCCTGTTGGATCGGTTCCATCGGCGCGGGCACCGATTAAATTCTTTTCTAATAATCCATTATTTCCGGATTGTACTCTGATTCCTGTTGCATTATTGTAAAGTGCAATATTTCTGATCGTATATGCGCCGGATGAATTTACGAGTAGAGCATTAGAGCCTACATCTGATAAATTAATTTCAAACTCCGGTTTGTTAGTTGTTGATCCTGAAAGATTATCAATACCCACAGAACTACCAATTCCCACTAATCCTGAATTGTCGTTACGTATCGTTTTTGGGGCTATATTTTGATATGCAGTACCTGAGATGGTTGTTAAAGCATCAACAATGGCAGGGAGTTCTGAAGTTAATGTTGTTGTCCACCAATTACCCCCACTCCCTGAGGAATTTGAAGGTACAGAGGGAACAAATCGCATTGAATTTGCGCCGGTAATTTCATTTGCGTTAGTAATAAACTGACGTAAAGAACCTTGAACACTACGATTTGCTGTTGCATCGTCATCACCATCATCGGTATTGGTTACCACATTGAAACTAAATCCGAAATCAACATCAGATACACCGCTGCCAGCAATGGTAACTTTTGCGATATGTTCTGCATTTGGCAGATCTGTTGGTAACGGAGTATCAGAAATATTATCAGATTGATCTCCTCTTCTACCACCAAAACAATGACCGGCTGCAACTTTCGAAACTTCGTTTCCGGCTCCATCTTCACAAATTCCACCAATCGGACCATAAGTTTGTTCACCCCAGAAGTCGCCATCAGATAATTCACCTGTTTTTGAATCCACAACAACCCAATAATCAGCGTCATCCCCAATTTGGAAAGTATATTCCCCTAAGTTTGAGGTGAGAACCGTTTCAATAAATGTATCATCTGTTCCATCAGGGTTTGCATCCCCACCATCTTTAAACAAGTGTACTTCTACATTTTCTAATGCCTGTTGATCACCAGAGGCGTCGTTAAATACGAGATCACCGGAGAATCCATTACCAGTAATATCCTGGAATACAACCCCATTTAGTTCAACTCCAATTCTAAGAATTACCTGAGATGTATCATTTGCGACAGTTGGATCAACCTGATTCAACCCTTGTACATACACTTTATTAATTAATGAATCTTGTTGTAGACCAGCATCTACAGTTGCCTCTAATTGAAGGGTAGCAGAATTACCGTTATTAAGAGTTCCCACACCCCATATGTTATTAATTTGATTATAGGTACCCTGACTTGGTGTTGATTGTACCAGGGTAAGTCCGGCTGGAAGTGTCTCATTTACATCTAATTCGGTTGCTCTTTCGGGACCATTATTTGTAACTGTAATTGTGAAATTTACAGTCTGATTTTCCAAAGGAGAATCTTCGTCAACCGTTTTGGTGATGGCTATATCGGCATCCCTTGTAGTAACAACCGGATTGGTAAAATCCTGATTTCTACATTGCGTAAAGTCAATATCAACTAATCGGTCATCGCTATATGTTCCACCTGTAACAGAACCTGTACGTAGCCTAAAGATTGAGGTATAATTATATACGATGTAGGCCATATGATTAATATCAAAGCTTCCGTTACCATCGGTTGTAGTAGATGATTGGAAGAGTTGGAATGGGCCGCCTGTAGTTTCAGTAAGATTATTCCCTGATTGAACGGTATTCGATTGATTTTGAGAAAAGCCTAAATAATCCTGAATTGTTTCTCCTCCACCTGCATTAAAACCATCAATATCTAATCCTGTTAGAGCAAAATCACGTTTCACTGGGGTGAGTGTACCAGCTTGGACAAGTTGAATCTTATAATCAATGTATCCCCCACCTTGAAGTGCCGTAAAAAATGGACTGAAGTTTGCTACATTATTTGCAATTCCATCATTATCAATATTATCTAATGTCGCATTATTGATACTTTCTACAGTAACAAGTGCGTCTAACCCTGAGGCAATATTAGAAAAGCGATAAATGGCATTAACCTGAAGAGGTACTCCCTGTTCAAGTACTGGATTTGTAAAACTAAATAGTGGCAACTCGTTACAAGAGGTGCTTTGCGGGTCATCGATAAAGACATTAACCGCCGAAGAGTTATTATTGAGATTTCCATCCGTACCTGAAAAGTCTGTTAGTGTAGCCGTATTGGTAATCGTATTCCCTTCCTGGCCAGCATTAACAGTGGCAGTTATTACCAGATTAACATTTTGGAATCCAACTAGCGACCCTATATCCCAAATGCCTGTACCTTGTGTATATGTACCCTGACTTGGAGTAGCTGAAACAAATGTTAGGCCAGCTGGTAACTGATCGGTTACTTCCACATTACTTACCGCATTTCCCTGATTATTTGAAGCGGTTACTGTGTAAGTAATGGAATCGCCAACTTCCGAATTATTTTCATCAATTGCCTTGGTTACTCCTACTTCTACTATATCAGTTGAACTTGGATTGTTAAAATTATCAATGATACAAGGCTCGAAATTAATCGAGTAAAGACGTGCAGTAGTATTCGTTGGGTCTTTAATACCAGCACGAATTCTAAATTTTGGCTCATTCGTATAGGTCGTATAAGCTATATTATTAGTGTTATTGAGATCAATCCCACCAATTTGCAACGTTGTTGCAGATTCAAAAGTGGTATAAATACCTGAGCTTCCGATTGCTAAATTTGTTGTGTTTTCGACCGTAAACGAATTCAGACGCTGGAAGCCAACAAATTCTCTTGTTGAAGTATTATCACCATCTACATCAACTGCGGTAGCTGTGTAGGTTAAATAACGCGGATTTGATGTAATTGAATCAATGAAAGTAACTTCAAAATCAAAGAATCCTTCTCCTGCGTTCTCATCAACAACACCAATTTGTGGCTGGAAATTTTGAGCGGTTCCAGAAGCAGATTGATCAATATTTGCAAGTGTGGCATTTAACTTGGTTACAATTTCAATCTGAGCATTTATACCCGGTGCTACCGAAATATATTCATAGATGGCACCCACCTCTCCACCTGATCCACTTATCAAAGAGAAATTTGAAAAATCCAGGGCAACAATCTCCGAACAAGAAGCCGGGAAACCAGCTGGCACGATGGTTATGTCTACAGAGCCCGTATTGTTATTGGCTTGAGGATCCGTTTGATCTACACTATTTACATCAGCTGCGTTTGTAATAGTCGAACCTTCTGTACCCCCATTTACAGATGCATTAATTACAAGTGTTGCTTGTGCTGTATTTGCAAGCGTACCAATATCCCAAATCCCAGTTGTATTATTGTAAGTACCCACACTTGGCGTTGATGAGACAAAAGTGAGTCCTGTAGGTAACTGATCAATAATTTTTAGATTCGTTGAGTTTTTTGGGCCATTATTAGTAACAATAACCGTAAAAACAATTCCTTGACCTTCAATAGGTGAACTATCGTCCACGATCTTTGAAATACCAATATCCGCAGATTCCGGTACGACAGTAATTCCTGCAGATGAAGAGTTATTATTTAATTCAGGATCGGTCTCATTCAACTGTGTAATACTGGTGTTATTTATAATTGTATTACCAAGAGTTCCAGAGTTTACCGTGGCATCAATGGTTAAGGTAACTGTAGTAGAATCACCATCTGTAATCGTACCAATATTCCAAATACCATTCGACGAGTTATAAGACCCTTGAGATGCTGTTGCCGAGTTAAAAGATACACCTGAAGGAAGAACATCTGTAACCTGTATGCCGGTTGCCTCGAAAATACCTGGATTTGTTACCGTTAATGTGTAGGTGACAGTCTCACCAATAACAGGACTAGAATTATTTACTGTTTTAGCAATTTCGAGATCAGGAAGTGGTGGCGGAATTATATTTATATTGTAGTCTTCGACTTCACCGTCGTATGCAAAACCAACAGGATTTGTTACTTGAGATTGTATACTTGCAATTCTGAATCTCGCGGAAGTAACACCGGTTACTAAGCCGGAAATACCGGTCCAGTTTAAAGCAGCACTACCGGCAGAACAGGTAGTATTAGCAAATTCATTAGGGTCAAAGCTTCCCGATTGATCAAAATCAATCCAACCGGAAACATATCCACCATTGGTACATACCAATGTTGTTTGATAAGAAGTTTGGGAGGTGTTTATATCAGTCAATATCGAAATAGCATCTTCGTCATCTCCACTATCAATGCTGCCCGATTCGGTATCATCGCCATTTGAATTACTACCAGGCACACCATTACCATCACCATCAACACCTGCGCCTAGATAAACCAAGTCAGGTGAACCGTTATTAAGTAGGTGAAATGCTGGTGGGGTTCCACTTCCTGAGTAATCAGTGCCATATGTGTTTTGTGCATCACCAAAATCTGCAACTATACCTAATCCGATGTGAATATTGTCGGCATCGGCAGCAATTTTTCTAAGTTCAATACGCTCTACATTATCATCTGTAATTCTAAACCAAATTGGATTTGAAGACGAAGCACACGATTGATTTCCCGAAATAGTTGGTTGAAATTCAATGGTTGTATTTCCGTTGGTATAGTTCAAAACTACATTATTAGTACAAACACCGCCATCTAATCCTTGGCCGGTAAGCCAATCATCAATTGTAAGTTTATTGTTAAGTCCATCAAATGCTTCTAATGTATAGGATGTACCAGCGCCTGTTATTGGACGAAGCCGATTAAGTGATAAAATGAGTGCATCAGTTGGAATTGCTGCTGGAATATTGATATCCAGTGAAGTTGCATCGCCACTCGTACCTACTGGGTTAGCTTGTGGTCCATTAAACTGATCACCACTGAAATCACCACTTGACCATTGTTGTAAAGCATTTGGAGCAAAAGTTGTGGCAGATCCGGAAGCTGCTATAACAGTTGCTATATCTAATCCGCCAACATTTGCCGTCATGGAAGTACCATTAAAGGTGCCATCAAAACATGCCCATGCCACATCTTGCCCATTTACAATAGGGCAAGGATCCGGTCCGAAACTTCCAGAACCCGGTGTATTATTAATCGCATTTACACCTGAAAATGAACCAGCGTTATTAGTTGCTAAATCCCTAATTGGACTAACTCCTGGGGTGTAACTAATGGTAACATTATCACCGGTAATAACTTCTGGGGTTATTTCAACAATTACTCTAGGCCCACTTACTTCTACATCAGTTACAGTTACAGAATTAGAGTTTACTAGTACAGTAAAATCACCTGTTGCTGGTACAGAATTGAAATCCATCAATTCATCATAATCAACCGTAATAAACCCAGCATTAACCGTAGTTAAGTTAACTGTTGGAGCCGTTGCATCTGCTCTAGCAAATATTTCTTCAGAATCTATACTTTCAATGGTGTTTGCATCAACTGACCGAATTATATAGTAATAAGTTGTTCCATCAGAAGTATTGGTATCTGTAAAAGTATAGTTGGCGCTTTCGTTATCAGCAACTGTTGTAATTTGTGTATATGGCCCCCCAGAGCTATTACTTCTCTCTATTATATAACTCGCTATTGCCGGATTACCATCAACATCATCAAATGTAATGTCGATATCTCCGTTAGATACCGCAGTTGCTGCTAAAACAATTGGAGGTGCTGGCGCATCGGGTATTGTAATATTTGTAACAGATTGAGAACTTAAATTTGCTGCAGTATTCTCTGCGATGTCTTCAATTGGATTAGATCCTGCTGTGTATGAAATAGTTACAACGTCAGATTGCTCAACTTCAGGAGTTAGACTAATTCTTACTGAATCACCTTGTACTAATACACTAGAAATACTTCTTTGTAAACCATCAACTTGAATATTGAAATCGCTACTTTCGGGAACCGAAGTTGGATTCAGAATCTCACTGTATTTAAGTACCAGGATTGTTTCATCTACATAGGCTGAATTTAATAATGGCACCGTACCATCAGCAATTGCATTTACTTCGGATGAATTTCCCCCTTCATTACTGCTTCCATCAATTGCACTTACAACGTAATAATAGGTAATACCATCAGATGTAGTATTGTCAGAATAGGTATATGATGAACTTTCATTATCTACAACGGTTCCAACTTCCGTATATGGACCACCTTGACTTGTAGATCTTTTTATTGAGTATGATGCAACTCCGGAGCCAACTTCATCCAAATCATCAAAAGAAATATTAATTGCTCCGCCTGATATTGATGTTGCCACTATATTTTGAGGAATGCCTGGCGGGGTTGGCTCACTATATTGTATTGAAATAGAACCATCAGATTCTGTACCAGTACCATCACCACCGGCAGTAATATTTGGTAATATTGCAGTTCCAATAATAAATGATCCGCCACCACCGGCACTACCATTACCACCAGCTCCACCACCACCGGAATAACCTCCACCACCGGCAGAATAGTTTGCATCAGCACCACCACCACCAGTAAATCCATCGCCTCCAGCAGATCCAGTTCCAGCCCCAGCGCCACCAGATGCAATTGAAAGTAATTGACCTAAATCGGAAACTGTATTATCAGCTTGACCTCCACCAATTCCATCACCAGAACCACCCGCGCTATTAATACCACCACCACCACCTGCGGCTACAGCATTTGTGGTTGCTCCACCTCCATTTCCACCGGTTCCAGCCGCGCCCGGACCCGTTCCGGTACCTGCATCACCGCTATTGATACTATTTCCACCTAAACCTACTGCTCCGCCAGAATTATCACCGCCACCGCCACCGCCGGCAACCATAACAAGCGTACTATTTATATAAACTCCGGATGATCCACCACCGCCAGCACTTGTACCTGCATTTGTATCACCTGATTCACCTACAACATATCTAATAACGTCTCCAGTCAATACATTGAACGTTGCCGTTGCTGTAGCTCCTTCCCCACCAATAGTACTTGAACCATCGCCACCATCGCCACCAATAAGGGTAATTGTTATTTGTCCATCTTCCGGTACAGTGTAACTCCCTGAAATCAGCGTAGTCTCATTAACAACTACCGCTTGTGCAAATAATTGACTAGTGCTTGAAAAACAAAACATAATACACAGCATAAGTAGATACACTTTATTCTGTGAATTAGATGATTCGATATGTGTTGCCCAAACTTTCATTTTTATCTACCCTGATTAATTCCTGCACCTGGCTTCAGGTTTAGTGATTCAACATTTAGCAGGTTGATGGAGTCTGCGTTTTTGTACTCTACCCGAATTGCAGTTCCATCGGTTTCCACAGTGATTTGACTAAATTCTACACGACCACCATCAACTCCCCATTGTTGTAAGTATCGTCGCATTTCAACCATTCGGTTTCTATCGCGTTGTGTACCATTTCCACGAAGTTCTAAATACACACCAGGATTGTTTCTCAAGTAAGAACCAATTCTAGATACCACAGCTTGAGATTCGTTATCTAATTTAGTGCCAGAAGGAATAAAGTTCACACGATCTGGAACAACGTAACTTTGAGATAGATCTTGGATCAATTCATAATCAACACGAGATTTTAGAATTCGAAGCATACTTTCGATTAACTCTGGTACAACATTGTTGTTCAAGAATTTGATATCGTCTTTTTGTTCGAATAACTGAAGTAAATTATCGCGAGTGTACGAGATTTGAATTGCATTCTGATCACCTTGTACCCCACGTCCAAACATGTATCTATTAATATCCGCACCAGCAGCTTGAAGTTCATCAAGTATTTGTTGTTGCAAACTTTCGAATCTGTTGTCTGCCGGTAATGCGATACGAACGCCAATTTCAGGATACTTATCCATTGCAATTGCGATACGCTCTACTAAATATCTGTTTAGATAATTCAACTCACTTGAACCGTTTTGTAAGTTGATGTTTGTTGGAACTGCATTATGCTCGAATTTGAAAATGTAATCCCAAGAACCAACATTTTGCGCACGTTGCTGCACTTGTAAATCTTCTACTTGATCTACAAAAGTTACATCTTCGTTAAGTTCATTTAAATCAAATTCAACACGGCGCTCAAGTGCCATTTCAACTGCATTTTTACCGGTTGCATCCAGCTCACCAAATCCTTCGATTAGTAATCTTCGCTTGTCGATTCCCGCTGCCACTAAATAAGCACGAACTGCAAGTGATCTACGCTCGGATAGTGCCTTATTGTAAGCCACGGAAGCTTTTGTATCAGTGAAACCATTAAGATCTATCAGATACTCGTCTTTCTCGCTTAAGTATTTAGCAAGCTTATCCAGCATTTGTGCTGCAGAAGCATTGATGTACGACATATCGTTGTTGAAGTGAATCTGGCGAGGTAAGATTACTAATGTTGCTAACGGCTCAAATTCAAACAATTCTCGTGCAAGAACTACTGGCTCTAACTCATGCTCAAGCATATCAACCGGCATAGTTTTGATTTCCGGCTTTTGGCATGGAATACACTTCAGATATACACTTTCATCAAGTAATCCGGCAGCACGGTTTGGTGCAAGATTTCTGAAAATTTGTTCATCAAATTTGTAACTGAATCCCAGGTAAGTTCCAGGTTGTGTGTAGTTATTCACGGCTAGATCTTCATCTTCGTATCCGAAGAAATTAAATCCACCGGCCAATCTTAAGTTGGTCGCAACGATGTAACCTAGTTCAACACCTAACCCATAATCCTTGGTTGTAAAATCGCTGTTTGCAAGTATACTTGCATTGATTCCGGCATCCCATCTTTCATTAAGATCATACAAAGCTCTACCAGACACTAACTCTAAGAAACTTGTATTAGTTTGAAGGTCATCAGAAGATCGGGCATATTTTGCAGCAACACGACCAGAGAATACCAGATCAGATTGAGGCTTGTAGTTTACATGAGTTGAGAATACGTGAGCCAGTTTCGAATAATCCGGTGCAATATTGTCGTCTTTCTCGTACTTAAATTCATAGCGGAATAATGCGTCGAACATGTTGGTATCAGAATCACGGTAAGCTGCACCAAGCTGGAATCGCTCTTGCATTTTCTGAACACCTGCACGATTACGGTTTGTGTTAACCGAGATGATGTTTCGTGCCAACATAGTCCAGTCACGATTAATTTTAACACCATATCCGAGACTATTTAAATAGGTATCAGAATTTTGACCATATCTGGCTTCTGCACGGGCTGTACCCTTCCAGTTTGCACTACCTGTGTAGTCGATGGCAGTTGAAATTGAAGTACCGTCATTACTGTTAGGTCCCTGTACAGTAAATACGCGTTCAAATCCGGCATTCATACCAAGACCTTCAGAAAGTACAAATCGGTTTCTTAAACCAATAGAAGCCTGACCTGATCGCCCTTCTAAAGCATCGCTCATACGATACTCACTAAATACCTGTCCGTTTTTGAGATAGTTTGCGCTTAATCCAAATACTGTGCTGTTACGTTGTGCATTGCTATTTAATGTATATCTACCGCCTGCAGTAGAGGCAAACTCGTGACGAGCAAATGCTTTAGCGAAATTCTTGATTTTGTAATCACCACCAACCGCGATCAGCTTTCTGTCCGACTCGTTCAGGTCTTGCTCATACTCACCAAAGGTAGACGCTCCTTTTAAGAATGGAAGCTGAGCAGTTACTTTACTTCGTAAATTCGTGTTAGTAATTGATTCAGCCGTTCTCGAAGACTTATCTGAGTAACGCACCCCAACTTCTGCATTAATGCCTGAACTAATACTTTGCTGAACACTTAGTAACCCACCTAATGTTTGGTCGCCGGTAGTATCGTTTCGTGAAAGCAAGAATTCCGCTGCTAGTTTGGTGGATTTAGCAACACTTAGTCGTGCCCGTGAACGAGCTTCTGTTCTTGATTCACCTAATGTGGCACCTTGATTTTCAAAGTTTTCAGAAGATTTACCTAAAGAGGTTAGCATATCGAAGCGATCACCTCTGTGTTGAACTTCCACTCTACCTGCAGTTCCATTTCCGTCCGTATCCGAAGAAGTGTATGCTAATTCAGCAACAACCTTAGTCTGGTCGCTTAATTCTACATTGATATTACCTGTTGCGAGAGTGAATTCATTGGTTGGATTGTTATCCTGAACAATACCTGCACCAATGTTCACACCATCAGATAACTCGAGATTTGCTGATGCCCCACCAATTAGATATCGTTCTTCGTCGTTATCTACTTCATAGGTTGCGCGAATAAATACAGGATTAAATTCACCATCCACACTAGAAACCGGTTGTTTAAAAGTAATTACACCAGTGAATGGATCAACTACATAGTCTGTAAATCTGGTTAGTCGCTCAATGCTTAGAATCAGGCTTGGATCGTTTGGTACACCTAGTGTATCAAGACCAACAACCTGCTCACGATCATACGTTATAATTTCAATGATCTCAGAATTTGAAATCAATCCATTATCAGGAAGTTCATAACGAGAAATACCCTGAGCTCTAAATTCTTCCACACGTCGACTGGTGACAGAGCTTACTCCAAATGCATCCACTTGTAAGCCACCTTGCTCGAAATGAGTTTTCACACCATTTTGTGAACGGTTATAAGCTCCAAGTTGAATATCGGGATCGTTCTGCTGTGTTACGAAATCACCATATAATACATACGTCTTACCACGATCCAATCGAACATACATTCTGCCAGAAGATTGAGCGTCGTACCCTCGGATTGCTGACTCTCCATACACCGGATAATACTCTTCTGGGCGGATATCACGGAATAGTCGTTCTTCTTTTTCTTTTTCTGAATCGTATCCTGCTGTAAGTAGTGTTCTACCTGATACTTTTCCTTTTAAGAAGAAAGCAAATCGCGCATCGGCTGTAAAGTTGTTCATATTTACAGAGAGTTCTTTCAGCTCTCTTTCAAATCCGTCGTTATCAACATTTGCGATATTTAGTGGTTCGCGAAGTCTGAGCGTTCCTTCAATAATACCCGCTGCAATTAGAGGTCGTAGATCCGGTAAAAATTCGATAGTAGCCTCTGCAAAATTATCACCAACCGAAACTCGGATTTTAGAAGAAGCAGGCTGAATTGGAGCCTGAAGTTCGAACGAGGCTTTTCCACCTTCAACGAAAGTCTGTGTGCCGGGCGCTTGTGCATTATTATCCATTAATTGCCAAATACCGCGTTCGGTATCTAAGGTAACTGGTGTTCTGGAACCTACCTGAATGCCATCATCATCAAGGAATAATGCTTCGATCTTAGCCGTTGAACTACCATCGGCAGCAACGTTATTTCTTGTAACTCTTAACTGAATTTCAGCTAACTCGCCTGGTACGAATACACGTTTGGTGTCAGATCCACGAACATTTCCAAAAGGATCTCCTTCTTGTAGAAGGATTATGTTCTCGCCTTGTTTAAGATCCAAACTCACATATTCCCAAATCTGAATTCCATTTTCACTTGATGACGATCGTTGACCAATTCTTTCTGCAGTTACTATTTCACCATTAACATACACATCAAACAATGCGCCGCTTGTACCTTTTGCTAGAATAGTAACTTTATCAGTTTGTAGCGTGTCGTTATGGGTTACATTTAAAATCTCAGTTCCGGGTTCAGCATTGCGAAGAATCTCTTCAATATTATAGATTCGAGTATCTTCTGGATCCGTTAAATCATCAGATAATTCTGCGTTTACTCGTTGACCTGCATCTGGACTTTCATCAGCCGATTTGAAATCCGGAGCTTCAACGTTTCCAACTGTACCACTTGCTTTATCAAATCGACCAGCACCACGGTTACTAGTTTCGTTCACTGTAAATGACTGCTTCAGAGAATTGCTGATTGCATCATTATCTTCTGATAACAAGCTGGCACGGCGTTCAATTTCTTCAAAAACTCCCGGAGAACATTCGCAAACTGCAAAATCTGCCCGATGAAGCTCACCTTTCTTCACATCAGCAAAACGGCTAGAAGGATCGAATGCATGTCGATTATCCAGTACTTTTAATCGGCTTCCTTCTGGTAAAGAATGGTTGTCAATTTTAATTACATGCTTATTCGGCTTGATTGCGTAGAACGAGTATTTACCTTCAGCATCTGTGATTACATAGTTACCATTTTCCAGATAAAGTCGTACGCCCGGGATACCCATATCAGAAGCATCCTGCATATTATTCTCATCGCAATCCATAAATACTTTACCTACGATGAGCGCTTCGTCGCTAAACACCCCACCTCGAACTTCGATCTCTACTTTTGCTTCATTCGAGGTTTTAATAATTAGCTCATCACTTTGTACCAATGCGATGTTGATTCCATCTCCTCGCTCAGCTCCAGGTCCTATATATACACGGTAGGTTAGCGTTTTCTTTCCACCCGGCTCAATGTCACCAATCTCGAACAGTAAATCAGGACCAACGTTGCCGGTAGGATCTGCTAAGGTATCGCCATCAACACGAGCAGTACCTGGTACATATTCAAAGCCAAAAGGCAGTTTATCAAATACTTGTAAATTACGTACAAGGTTAATCGCTTTACTGTTTATTTCGATTTTATAGTTAACGAAATCACCAATGTCTGCAACTTTACGATCTACCGTTTTTTCAGCAAAAAGAACTCCGTTTGCTAGTGGATCAAGTGGAATATCGAAATCAAGACCAATTGGATCTCCTGTTATTTCAAATTCCATACCGTACGATCCCAGACTATCAACTGTTCGGTTTTCAGGAAGGCTGTCTACTGGTACTTTTGAACTGAACTCATAACCTGTTGGTGGGATTACATCCAGCCGATAGGTACCCGGACGTAAAAATGGGAATCGATACTTACCCTGTGCATCACTATTCTCAATATTATTTGCAGGATTTTCTCCATTTGGACGATATACATTTGCAAGCCCACCTGCATTTCCACCATTTGAAGTACCGAATATGTCAATAATGCTGATTTCTGCACCCTGAATTACTGCATTCGTTTCACTATCAAAAACGAATCCAAAAGGATCGACTAATACATTTGCCTCAATTTCACCAAAGAATGGTCTGCCATCGCCACCTCGAATACCATTACAATCTAGTTGAGCTGTAATCACATCTTCTTCTGCAGTTTCAAGAATTTCGTTGAACTGTACAACTTCAAACTCAAATCCATCTCTGGTGGGTACTTCTTGTGGAATTCGGTAGATACCTGTGTTGATTCCAGTTTCAACTCCCCCAAATACCTCCATATCACCGGTTAATTCTGATGTTATGGTGATATTTACAACTTCAATTCGAGTTCTGTCCTCGTTACATGCAGAGGCCGTTGCCTGAATATTCAGAGGTTGCCCGATACTCGAAGTTGCTGTTTTCTCTTCAAATCCTTGGTTTGTGAAATAATCAATCTCTGCTGATGGATCGCCAACATCCGCGATTACGTCGTTTGAGGCTGCAGCTGTAGTTACTGTTCCTTCTGGATCTACATATGAAACTTCAGCGATATTTATTATCTGACCGGAGGCGCCTTCATTTACAATTACACTGAAATCCGCCTTAAACGTTTCTCCAACCTCTAACGAGTCGAAGGCAACAGCAATGATATCTACATTAATTGCATCTTCTGGTCTAGTTGATTTGAATACAAATTCGCCATCACCAACTTCATGATATAGTGGGATTCCTTTATCAACAGATGTAAACTCACCAAAGGTAAGGTTTGCAGGAATTGAATCCGTCAATAGCACTTGTTCGCGTTGAATTCCATCAATAATTACTAAGCGAGGCAGTGCAGTTAAATCACCAACGTTTTGGCCACTTATACTATAGATAAAATCATCGCCTGGTGCTAGGTCTTCAGCTCCAATTTGGTCTTTAACTATATCAACAATGGCACCAATGCGAATCGAGATTGCATCAACATTAATTTTAGTAACACCCGTGCTTAAATCAGTGGCTTCAAAAACCATATTGGCAGTGATTGAATCTCTTGGCTCTGTATTACTAATAGTACCGAAATAGGAAACTTCAAACTGCTCTCCCGGTGCCAATGTAATTTCTGTTGATAATGTATCTGTACTGAAAAGAGGTAATCTACGTGGGCGGCTGATGGATTGGGTATTCCATGTCAGATCAGCAAGATCGTAATCGTCACCATCTTGGTTGTACCCTTTAATTCTGTAGGTAGTTGTAGCATTCCCCTCGTTTAATAAGAAGTGGGTTAACTCAATTTGAGTACCTCTGAATTCAATAATGCTATTATTTGGGAAGAACCTGAAATCTGGATTCGAATCTACAATTACTTTTACCTGATTGGTGAATTGGGTTCTTTCCTCACCATCTTCCGAATAAGTAATAGAAGCCTGATTTATAATCTCCTGGCCTGGAGGTGGTGTATTTTGAGCATACAATTCCCCTACTCCTGTGATGGCTGCCATCATCAGAATTAATAGGTTGATATGTCGGAGAATGTATTTCAAAAAATGTGTTTTAAAAGGAGGGCAAGGTGATCAACCTCACCCTCATGTCTGGGTTAAGAATTATTTTCAATCATCAACTATCGACCTTGACCGCAAAGGTGAGTGTCACCTGCTCGGTTGGATCTAGTTGAGGAATATCTAGTGTTATGGTTCCTGTAGTTCCTACAGATGGATTACTTGTAAGCGTAATACCAGGAACTGTACCGTTATCAATGGTAAAAGCTCCGATTTCCAGAACTTTAGTAAACGATGGCACAGCATCATTGATAACTACAGAGGTAACAGGCTCAGAACCATCATTTACAATGGTGATTTGGTAATACACAGTATCACCTGGAAGTACGTTAAAGTCAGTTTTGGTAAACGTACCGGCAGCACCATTTACAGCAGGAGCCTGGAACTTATCAATTGAAAGACGACCAGCCTGAACTTCAGTTTGATCATCGTTAGATACAGAAGCTAATTGAGAATTATCATCTGATACTTCAAGCGTAGTTGTTACTGTAGCACCGTCATCAAGACCAGTAGAAGCCGTAACCTGAACGATGAATTTCAATTGATCACCAAATTGTAGAGTACCTACAGATGGTGGAAGGTCGATAATTAGTGGAGATGCAGCACTTGTTAAAAGTGAATCAACGCCAGTTACCTGACCATCATCGTTGGTATCCAAATAAACTCTGGCAGTCCATCCGGTAGGCACAGAGTTTGTAAGCTCTACACGAAGATCAGATTCTGATCCGCCACCACCAACGTTTTCATCAACGTTTGAATTGATCGTTAATGTGTGAATATAATCCACAGAACCACCCGGTGAAACCTGACCAGATTGGCCGGCAACTAGAGTCATTAAGCGAACAATGTTCACAGTTACACGTTCGAATTTGATGTCTTTCGCACCTGTATTTTGCGATAATGCGCGAACAAATACGTCTACATCACCCGGTGCGAAACCTGCAGGGATATTAATTCTAAGTGTAACTTCCATAAAGTTACCAGCAGTGATAGTACCAGTAGAGGTAATTACTGCATTACCATTATTTGGATCTCTGAATGAAGCAGTCCAACCACTTGGTAATGAACCTGCATTCAGTAAATCACCACCAGCAGTTGTATCAGTAGCAAACGATAAGTCGTAAGAATCGTCAACTAGTGATGTATTGTTGATGAATAACGTGAAGTTTACAGTTGTTCCTGGGTTTGCAGGAAGTGTGGTAACCGGAGATGTTTCCGGACCTTCGCCCACACCAGTTTCTCCACCACCACCGATTTCGGCAACGTTCGTGATATCAACTGTTGGTGTAGCAATTTCACCTAAAGCATCCGTATGGAAATCACTTTCCCCTGGATCATTGATAGATGTTAGTGTTTTAACTACTGCATATGGTCCACCACTCTCGCCAGAAGGAAGGTTTACCTGTAATACAACTTTGGCAGTATCACCTACGGCAATAGGACCTGTATCAGGAATACCATCGTTATTGGTATCTGTATAAGGTGATGTAGGTTGGTTGTTACCATCTACTTTAAAGAAAGTAAAGGTTGTACCAGCTGGGTAGTTAGAACCTGTTAAGGTAATGTTGTAAGTATCAGTAGCTGTACCGTCGTTTGTAAACAAGTTCAAGAAGTTTACAATAGCACCTTGTTCCGCGCTTGCAACTAATACTGTATCAGCGCCAACACGATTGATGTCGTAATTTTCATCAACCTGAATACTTGCATTGTTAGTATTAACCGGAGTTGGAGCATCATCATGACGGAAAGTACCGTTGTTCACGATGGTGTTACCTTCTGTTCCTGCATCAACTGTTACTTTGAAACTAACGGTACCAGATGCACCAGCATTGATACTTCCGATCTCGATAATAACTGAATCCGCAACACCTGAGTTATCGAATTCATACAAGATACCGGTTGCAGTCTCACCCGGAGAAGCATCCGTTAGCGGAGTACCTGTAGCACCAGACCAAACACCAGAACCAGGTACGTAAGTAACACCTGCTGGTAGTGGATCTTTGATTACTAAGTTAGCTGCATTTGAAGAACCACCACTCTCTGCATATGCGAAGGTGTAGGTTACAGTATCGCCAACAGCAACGAATTGCTTGTCACGATTTTTTTGAACGTTCACAACCGCATCTTCATCTACGTTGGTTGTGTTAGTTGCTACGTCTGAAACATTACCATCATTTGTACTTGTCGCCGTGATAGTAAAAGTTTCTGATTGACCTTCAGAGGCAGTAACTGGTATATCAGCAACAATTACGATCCCGTAAGTGTTACCGTTTGGTGAACCTGGGGGATCAATGTTCGGAGTTACTGTTATTGGTGTAAAGTTATCCGGAACACCATTCTGATCATCATCCGGGTAGATTACGATGTTATCGAAATCAAAATCACCGGCACCTTCTAAGGTGGCTAAGTTATAGCTATCAACCCCGTTACCAGTGTTGGTAATGGTGTGTGGAAAGGTAATCTGACCACCAGGGCTAACTGTCAGGCTGATACCGTCTGAGATATCAACACCGAATACTTGTTGCACGATCGTCTGAACCGTGTTCGATGTGATGGATTGATTATTTCCACCATTGTCTACATAGGTTGCACTTGCTTGGTTACCAATCTGAGTATTGGCTGGAGGCACCTGTGCGAACACGTCAGATGACGATACGCCAAGTAAAACGCCAAAAACCAAGAACAACCCTACAAGGCGTGATACCTTGTTTCTGATTGTACGTGTTTTGTTTGTTTTCATGGTTTCTATCCTGTTTAGGTTTAGAATTTTCATTTGTTTGTTGTTTAGTTTTTCCAAAAATCTAATTGTCTATCACCTTAACTCTGGCGACAAGAATGACTTGATCCCCCGCCTCTAGTGACGGAACCAACCAGCGTAAACGCCGATATTCTCGGCCCGGAACCAATTCTGTTGTGGTGGTTCCGTCAGGTTGTCGCACTTGACGAGTTAAGGGAAGATTTTGGAATGTGTTGCCAGTATTGGAGAGGCTGGCACCCTCTGGGTTTGGACTAGCAGAATCCAGCTCGTATTCCATCCCGATTGGAATCGGAAGGATTGGCCGAAGCTGAGTAATGCCGTTATCCAAATTGTTTGAGTAGGTTAACCGGTATTCGATCAAATCACCCGGTGTAACCTCAGTTGTAGGAACTGAAATTTCTTCTCCGTTTTCGTTAACGGTTATTTGGAAAACCTCTAAAACCGAGGTAACTCCTTCTCCTTGCTGCGCAAAAGCATTAGCAGCAAAACCCAGAATCAAAATTGTCAAAAATGTACATTTGTTTTTCATAGCACTCATTGGTTTGAAATTGAACCCATTTATGGTATGTACAAAAATAACCCTTAGATGCTGAAAACTCTGTTAGAGTGCCTTAAGAAAGAAGTGTTACATTACTAGTGTTTTATTAATTCATTCTAATGTAAATGTGGCTTTCTTAATGTTTAAAGCTTGTTTTTTTCAATTTTTATTATCGATTAAATCGAAACTTGTAAGCGCTTACTATATAAATACATGGATTTAATGTATACTAATTATTATATATTTTATTATATAATTTAATTGATTATTTATTTTTACGAATGTAGTTTATTTGATGCCAAAAGATTCACTAAATTCGGATCATGGTATCTAAAGAAGTCTTAAAGAAAATTAAGAAACTCGAAATCCAGACAAAGGGACTGGTAAACACTTTGTTTGGTGGAGAGTACCAATCGGCCTTTAAAGGGCGTGGAATGGCGTTTTCAGAGGTTCGATCGTATTCCTATGGTGATGATATTCGCCAGATAGATTGGAACGTAACAGCACGTACTGGTGAGCCATACATCAAGATATTTGAAGAAGAAAGAGAGCAAACTTTGATGCTTTGCGTCGATATTTCTGCAAGCGGTTTGTTTGGTAGTGACCATCAGAGAAAGATGGATATTGCTATCGAAATCAGTGCAGTTTTGGCCTTTTCAGCAATCAATAACGGAGATAAAGTTGGGCTAGTTTTATTCTCAGACAAAATTGAGAAAGTTGTGCCCCCTAAGAAGGGTCGCACACATGTCTTGCGTCTCATCAGAGAGTTATACACTACTAAACCTACAGGTACGGGTACAAAGATTGCAGATGCACTTGGCTATGTTAACCGGCTACTCGATCGCCGAGCCATCGTGGTTTTAGCATCGGATTTTCAAGATCAAAATTTTGAAAAACAACTTCGAATCACGAACCAAAAACATGACTTGGTAAGCATCGTAATTCACGATCATTTTGAGGATGAGTTACCAAATATTGGTTTAGTTCCTTTTAGAGATGCCGAAACAAAAAGAGAGATTTTAATAGATACTTCTAGCGAAAAAGTTAGAAATGCCTACCAAAAAAGACGTTTAAAAAATAAGGCCGAGCTAGAAGAATCTTTGTTAAAAATGAAAGTGGATGCGGTTAATGTGATCACAAACGAGTCATACGTACGGCCCTTGATGAACTTCTTTAAAAGAAGGTTAAGCAGGTATTAGATCAATTATTTAAAGCTAACATTCCTGAAGCTTCCATTCTCATTAGATGCCTATACCGTTCAAGGTATAATTTAAATCTTTCAAGGTCGCTACCAGTTAAAGATTTCGAAGGCGGCAAATCTACATTTAATGGATTTACAGGTTGGTCATTTTTATAGATTCGATAATCTAAATGAACACCGGTTACTCTTCCTGTTCTACCAACATAACCTATTATTTCTCCTTGCTTTACTTTCCTTCCAACTCTAATACCAGGTGCAAATCCATTAAGATGTAAATAGGCAGTTGTATACAAACTATTATGCCTGATTTTAACAATATTTCCATTTGGTCCTCGGTACCTGGCTTCCACTACTTCTCCTTCTCCAACGGCAATCACAGGTGTCCCTAAAGGTGCTGCATAGTCGACACCATAGTGTGGCATATTTCTTTTTAAAACAGGATGAAAGCGGTTATGTGAAAACCCTGAACTCACTCGTTGCGAATATTTAAAAGGTGCTTTTAAAAGAGCTTTTTGCAATCCTTGGCCTTGTAAATCGAAGAATCCAGCACGGTCTGAAGTTTCATAATAGAACGCATGATGTTTCTTTCCGCGATGGACAAATTCGGCTGCAATAATCTCACCAACTCCAAAAGGTTCTCCGTCTACAAATGGCTGCTCATAAACAATTTGATAACTATCATTTGGTTGCAAACTAAAAAAATCGATTTGCCATCCAAAAATTTCACTAAGCTTACTGCCAAGTATTGGGTTGTCATCATTTTCCTGAAGCGCTTCGTATAACGAGGATGTTATCACTCCAGACGTTACCATCTGTACTTTTGAGATTTTTTTCTCCCCTTTATCTACCCAAATTTTATCTCCCCAATCAAAAACTACATATTCTACTTTGTTCAAGTGAATAATCATTCTGTCAATATTTGTAGTAATTGGGTTTTGATATATCAAATATCTTTGCCCAGGTCGCAATGTATTACTATTAAATACACCTTGAGCTTCAATCGATAGTAACCTGATAGTTTGAGGACTAACATCAAATTCAGTCAAAATTGTATACAGGCTTTCATTTCGTTTTACCTTGCCGTCTACGAGTAACGTCCTCTCTTCAAAACCGTATTCATCTTTTAAAATGTCTTCACTTATCTCTTCAAATGTAGCCAATGTGATAGCTGGTTCATTTTCAAAAGCTAACTCTTCGCTCTGGAAAAGCCCACACGACAATAGGCATACTAAGCCCACTAATATGATATTGTTAGTTTTAACCCGACTCAAACTGTTATTTATTTAGTAGATGAAGGCTCAAATGATACAAAAAACTTTATTTACTTCATATTTCATCATTTTTACAAAATTCAAAGCCGATATTGTGAATAAAATGATTCAATCGTGCTATTTTCCATAAAACAGATGGTATTAATGAATTCAGACTTAAAGAAGGCGTTTTTTTTACTTACATGGTTACTTTTGGTGTTTTCACCAGAGAAGGCTATCTCCCAATCGGTTACTCTTTCTACTAATACCGATTCCGTTTCAGTTGGTGATGTTGTTCAATTAAATCTCAAAATTCAAAGAAATCAGGAAGTATCTGATATTGTTTTTCCGGACTCGTCTGCATTTCCCCCAGAACTCACCTATTTAAGCATTCAACAATTCCAGCTTACCGACTTTGCCGACAGTATTTCTTATAGCGTTCAGTACTTTGCAAATCAGGATGTGTACATCCCCTCATTCCCAATCGGCCTGGTAAACGACAATGATACAACTGTAATCTATAGTAATTCGATTACATTACCTTTTAGAACAGTTCTTTCTTCGGCTGATACTGAGTTTAAGCCAATCAAACCCATTTTAGATTTCGATTCATTTCCATGGGCAATCTTACTAATTACATTAGTAATTCTGGCTGCATTAGTTTGGGCTTATTTTACATACTTCAAAAGTGAACCTGTTGATGAAATAATTACATACGTCGCACCGGAACCATTTGTATCCCCTTTAAAACAACTAGAAAACGAATTAATCACACTCAAACAAGAATATAATTTAGCCGAAACAAGAGATTTTAAATTCTTCTATTCCACGATTAGTGATTCTATACGTCGCTATTATGAGGATTTGTATGATATTCCCGCACTGGAAAGTACAACGCGCGAATTAATGCGTTTCCTGGATGCATTTGGGGTTGATCACGAAATGATTCAAAGCACTAGAACTGTATTGAACAAATCCGATATGGTAAAGTTTGCCAAATTTGAACCAACACTCGAGAAAGCCTGGATTTGCTATGCAGATGCCATTGATTTTACGGAGCGCGCAAAATTGATCGATGCTTCTAGGATTGCAAGGAAAAAAGCGGATCATGAACTTCAAAACAATGCATCACTACCAGCTGAAAGTCTAGTAGAGAAGGAAATTGAGGAGGTTAACTAATGGAATGGGCAAATCCTGAGTGGCTCTTTAGTCTTATTATAATCCCGGTGATACTTGGAGTCTTCATTTATCGCTATTTTACTAAAAAACATGCCGCTTTAACTTTTTCTTCCGTTCAATATTTTGAGGGATTAGATGGTAATTGGCGGTCTTATTTACATTGGCTTACCAAACTTTTTACTCTTGCCGGAATAACCTTTTTAATTCTGGCACTCGCTCGACCTCAGGACAAATTAACAACCATAGAGAGAAATGCTGAAGGGATAGATATTGTGATGGTGTTGGATATGAGCTCTAGTATGAAGGCCGAAGATTTGAAACCAAACAGATTCGAAGCAGCTCGCGAAGTAGCCAAACAATTTGTAGATAAGCGAATTTCGGATCGGATTGGCTTAGTAACTTTTGCAATGAAATCATTTACTGTTTGCCCCCCAACCCTCGATTATCGATTATTAAAACAGCTGGTAGATGAAGTAAGTATGGGAGTTATTGAAGATGGTACCGCCATCGGAATGGGTATTGCAACAGCAATAAATCGCCTTAAAGACAGTGAAGCCACCAGTAAAGTGATCATTCTTCTAACCGATGGCCAAAATAATGCCGGTGAAATTGATCCGGTAACAGCAGCCGATCTGGCTGTCACTTATGGAATAAAAATATATACCATCGGTGCAGGTACCCGAGGCACAGCGCCCTACCCTGTTCAAGACCCGATATTTGGTCGGCGATATCAAAATATTCAGGTAAATATTGATGAGGAAATGCTTACTTCAGTAGCCGAGTTAACAGGTGGTAAATACTATAGAGCTACAAACACCGATCAATTGGCAAGCATCTACGACGAGATTGATGAACTTGAAAAATCTAAGGTTGAAGAAGTTATTTACACAGACTATGAAGATAAATACGCTTCTTTTCTTGGTTATGCATTTTCTCTTTTATTGATTGGATTTCTTGCTGAAAAAATATGGTTGCGTGGACTAACAGACCGCTAACTTTTAACCATTCAAAATAACAAGGGTGTTTCTTAAGGATTCTTTAGACTCGCCACAAAACACTCATGTCCGTATCCGACATTTCGAACCTTATCACCGGGAAATTAAACCTACAAGAGCTGGAGACCCAGCTTAAAAATAAATCAAAAGTCCACCTAAATGGAGCTGTAGGGTCACTTTCCTCTTTTGTTTTAAATGGATTAACCGGCACATTTCCGAAGTTGGTTTTAATCGCCGAAAGCGATGAACAAGCAAGAATTTTAAAATCAGATTTGAACCTAATCTCAGAATCGGAGAGTCTATATTTCCCAGCTACGAATCATAAAGCATACGATAGCGGTCAAATTCAGGATTCATCTTTGCTGGTTCAACGCGCAGAAGCTCTCCAGGCTATTCAATCAAACAATAGCTATTTAGTAGTCACTTCTGCCGAAGCCATATTCGACAAGGTGGCCCCTCCATCTCAAATAAACGAAGTGAGTATTCTGATAAAAAAAGGTCAAGAATATGATCCGGAAAAAATAAGGGAGGAATTAGTTGATCAGGGTTATCAAACGGTACGATTTGTGGATCAACCCGGAGAATTTGCGGTAAGAGGCGGTATTTTGGATGTTTTTCCATTTTCTGGTGAATACCCTATACGACTTGAGTTTTTTGGCGATGAGGTAGACTCCATAAGGGAGTTTGACGCCTCCTCTCAACGCTCCATTTCTTTTCTTAATGAAGTTAAGATTGTCCCGGATCTCTCCAACTTACCGGATGTGACTCGAGATAATCTTCTGTCATATTTTGGCGATGATACCTTGCTCGTTCTTAAAAACGAACCACTAATCAGATCGGAATTAGAAGAGAAATTTGCACGCGCTTCAGAAATTTTTCAGGATAATGATGATTTACCTTCACCTGAGAAATTATTCTTTTCAGGATCAGATTTTGGTGAATACATCCAACGATTTCATACTCAATTACTCCTTGGTGCAGTAACTGAAAAGCAGGAGAATGAATTTAATCTGGGTAGTAAACCTCAACCTGATTTTCATGGCAATTTTGACTTGTTAAAAAAGGATATCCAACAAAATTCTGAAA
The DNA here is from genome assembly GCA_965249965.1 of Balneolaceae bacterium. Lineage (GTDB taxonomy): Bacteria > Bacteroidota > Rhodothermia > Balneolales > Balneolaceae > HXMU1420-13. The sequence continues at coordinate 2,369,701 of OZ252262.1, read as the reverse complement.
GCGGTTTAAAGACATTTATTTTTTGTGACAACGACGGTCAGGAAAAACGCTTTACAGAATTACTTGGGCCAAAAGAACCTCACTTTAATTATGAACTTAGGGTTGAGTCCATTCATGAGGGCTTTATTCTACCGAGCGCGAAGCTTGCAATTTATACTGATCATCAAATTTTTAATAGATACTATCGCCCAAAGATCAAAAAGAGAAAATATTCTGGTGGAATCTCTTTTAAAGAATTGAAAGACTTGTCGATAGGCGATTATGTTGTACATGTTGATTATGGTATTGGCAAATTTGCTGGCTTTAAAACCATCGAAGTAAAAAAGTCGGAACAGGAAGTAGTAGTTCTTCGATATCAGGAAGATTCACTTTTATATGTGAATGTTTCTTCCTTACATAAACTTCAAAAATACTCCGGTAAAGAAGGAACCGCACCACGAATTACTAAACTTGGTTCGGGTGAATGGGCTCGAAAGAAGGCTCAAACCAAGAGAAAAGTAAAAGATATTGCTAGAGAACTTATACAGTTATATGCAAAACGGAAATTGCAAAAGGCACATGCGTTTGGTGGCGACACTGGTTGGCAAATTGAAATGGAAGCTAGGTTTGAATTCGAAGAAACTCCTGATCAGAACGAAGCTATTGTTGCAGTAAAGCAGGATATGGAACACCAGCAACCTATGGATAGGCTGGTATGTGGGGATGTAGGTTTTGGAAAAACAGAGGTAGCAGTTCGGGCCGCATTTAAAGCAGTCATGGATCATAAACAAGTAGGTGTATTAGTACCGACCACAATATTAGCTGAGCAGCATGCAAAAACATTCAAGAAGCGAATGAAAAACTTCCCGGTTCGAGTGGAAGTACTCAGTAGATTCAGAACCAAAGCGGAACAAACCAAAGTAATTAAAGAACTTAAAGACGGTAATGTTGATATCGTTATTGGAACGCATCGAATTCTTTCCAAAGACGTTCAATTCAAAGATCTTGGTTTGATCGTTGTTGATGAAGAACAAAGATTTGGCGTAGCTGCAAAAGAAAAATTAAAGGAATTTCGTGCCGCCGTTGATGTACTCACTTTAACTGCCACTCCAATTCCAAGAACTCTGCAATTTTCATTAATGGGAGCTCGTGATTTAAGTGTAATTAATACTCCTCCACCCAATCGGCAGCCTGTTTACACCGAAATTCATTCGTTCAATGAAGAATTAATTCGTGACGCAATTCTACAAGAAATGAGCCGGGGCGGACAGGTTTTTTTCATTCATAATCGTGTAAAGAATATCCAGGAAGTTGCCGAAATGATCCGGCGGTTAGTTCCCGATGTACGAGTACGATTTGGCCATGGTCAGATGACAGCCTCACAGTTAGAAAAAATCATTGAGGATTTTTACTCTCATAAATTTGATGTCCTGGTATCTACAAATATCGTCGAAAATGGCATCGATATAGCAAATGCAAACACCATCATTATAAATAATGCCGATAACTTTGGATTGGCAGAATTGCATCAACTTCGAGGAAGGGTTGGACGTTCGAACAGAAAGGCATTTTGCTATTTAATCACCCGACCCATCGAAACCCTAACAACAGAAGCACGCAAACGATTACTCGCCTTAGAAGAATTTTCTGATTTAGGCTCCGGATTTAATATTGCAATGCGCGATCTGGACATTCGTGGTGCTGGTGATATTCTTGGCGGCGAACAAAGTGGGTTTATAAACGATATTGGGTTCGATTTGTACACCAAGATTCTTAACGATGCAGTGCGAGAACTTAAAGAAAGTGAGTTTTCCGATCTATTTGAAGGCATTGAAGCAGAAATCGAGTATCCTGAGACCATGGTCGAAATTGACGAAACCGCCCTACTCCCGACCGAATATGTTCAGGATAATGTGGAACGACTAAATTTGTATAGAAAACTATCGCAGGCAAAAACTGAACAATCGATCGATGAGTGGCAAGATGAAATCGAAGATCGTTTCGGGAAGCCCCCGGAAGCTACAGATACGTTGATTTTAGCCACAAAAATTAAGCTTTTTGCTTCACGTTCTTTCATTACTAAAGTTACGATTCGCGCCGGAAGAATGTGGTTGATTTGCCCCAAATCTGGGACAGAAATCGGGGAATATTATTACAAAAACAATGTTTTCCAGGAAACCTTAAAAAAGCTGGAAAAAATCAAGAAAGGGAAGTTCCAGGTTATTCAAAAAAATGAAGTTGTGCGGTTTGTAATTCAGGATATATCGGATTACGAAGCAGCATTAAGCTTCTTAAAGAAACTGTCCGTAAAGTGATGTACATTCTGTTAGATGGACATCAAAGAAGCAACACATATCATTAAAAAAGGTGGCATTGTTGCCTTCCCTACCGAAACAGTGTACGGTTTAGGAGCTGATGCCTGGAATGCAAGTGCGATCGCCAAAGTATTTAAAGCTAAAGGCAGGCCATCTGATAATCCTCTTATTGTTCATGTTAGCTCTGAAGAAGATATACATGATTTTGCTATTGATATACCGGAAAAAGCACACCTTCTTATTGAAAAATTTTGGCCCGGTCCTTTAACTATTGTGCTTAAAAAACGAAATGAAGTTCTCGATGCCGTAACGGCGGGTTTAGACACCGTGGCCTTGAGAATGCCTGATAATGAAATCGCACTAGCTCTTATAAAAAAAACAGGACCAGTAGTTGCCCCAAGTGCCAATCATTCAGGGAAACCTTCTCCTACAAAAGCAAAACATGTACTCGCTGATTTTGGTGATGAGATACCCATTATGGATGGCAAAGCTACTGCTATTGGACTAGAATCGACCGTTATAGATTTAACCGATGTTTTTCCTGCCATCTTAAGACCGGGTTCAATCAGTAGAAAAGAAATCGAAGATGTATTGGGTGTTTTTGTGGAAGAGTCCTTTTTCCATCATCTTAAAAACCCGAAAAGTCCCGGCCAAAAATATTCCCATTATAAACCTTCTGCAAAGGTACGATGGTTACAGCCAGAGGAAAGAATTGAAGAGAATCACATTCTATACCTGATACAAAATTATTCGGGGTCTTTTGCAAATGTGGTGGTCTACAACCAAAATCTCGATCTATTTGCAAAAGAGATCTATGACAGATTTCGCCAGGCTGACCTGGAAGGTTTTGAAGAAGTTGCTATCGAGCCTATTCACGAGTACCAAGCAGACATAAAATCAGCCTTGCTAAATAGAATCCAAAAAGCAATTGGGTAAGTACAAGATTTGTTGCCACTTGTAACGAAACTTCTCCTGTTCAATTTTGTAGTAGTTAAAGAAAGGAGGTCGTATGGGTTTTGTTTCGCAATCAGGGAAAACCACACAATACAATCATTCATTATTAAGAAAGCACAGCTTTTTTAAAGATGTAGATCATTCGATAAGTAATAGAGCACCGTCAAAATTTAGTTCTTCAAAATTTAAATTATCGTACACAAAAATCCTCTCTAGAAATCAAACGCATAGACGGAGTACTATCCTCATAACCGGTATTGCAATTGCGTTTATCTACTTCACTTTTGAACTTTTCATAATGATATTTGTATAAAACACCGTATCTGTAAGGGCTGCATCTATTTACGAAAACCTAAGTCTATATTATTATAAATATTTTACATAATTCCTGATGAAATCTAAGAATTGACTCAAATTTCAGGAACTCTGGAACCGCTTTTTCATTTTTTACTCTCGACTATTCAATAAAAAGAGAAAAAAATGAAACAACATCTATCTAAACTATTACTCGGAGGACTTGCACTTATTCTATTGAGTACCGCTTGCAAAGATTCTGAAACTACAACTACAACTCCTATCGTCGAAGGAGAGCAAACAATTGCTGAAATAACAGAATTCAATGAAGCTTATACAACATTGAATCAAGCATTAGAAAGTACTGGATTATTGTCTACGTTCGAAGGTACTGGTCCATTTACTATTTTTGCGCCGACTGATGCAGCTTTCGATAATTTACCAGAAGGTACCTTAGAATCGTTAACTACCGAGCAATTGGCAGATATTTTAAGTTACCATGTTGTAGAAGGTGCAATTCCTTCCTCTCAACTTGATGCAACACAGGATGTGACTACATTACTTGGTCAAAATATTTTGATTGAAGCGGGTTCGAATGTAGTAGTTAATAATAATGCTACTGTAATCAGAGCTGATTTTAATGCCTCAAACGGAGTAATTCACGCAATTGATGAAGTTCTGCTTCCTGCCGGTATTCGGGATGCGAACATAGTAGATCAGGCTGCATCGCTTGGTACATTTACTACTTTGTTATCTGCAGCTACTGATGCTGGATTAGCTTCTACCCTATCATATAAAGGCGATTTTACGGTATTTGCCCCAACGGATGATGCTTTTGCTGATTTACCAGACGGACTTCTTGCATCCTTAACAGTTGAACAATTAACTGAAATACTACTCTATCATGTTGCAGGCGGAGAAACCTTTTCTAATGCAATTGGAGAAGAGACAACACTAGAAACTTTAGAAGGTGGCAGTATTTATTTAAGTGCTGGCGAAGACGGTGTAAGCATTAATAATAATTCGATGGTTGCAACTGCTGATGTTGACGTAAGTAATGGAGTTATCCATGCTATCGATAAAGTGCTACTACCCGATGCATATGGTAGTATAGTTGATGCGGCTTCAAAAAGATTTGCTTTCAGTACACTAGTGCAATTTGTTATTGACGCACAACTTGCAGCTACGCTTTCAGATCCGAACAGCACATTTACTGTTTTTGCTCCAACTAACGAAGCATTTGCGAAACTTCCAGACGCTGTTGTAAATAGCCTAACAACAGAAGATTTAGTAAATATTCTTACCTACCATGTACTTGATACTCAGGTATTGGCCGGTGACTTAGCTCCCACGCAAGAAGTTGCTACTGTAAATGGTGATGAAATTCTTATCGAAGTTGACGCTTCTGCAACCATTAATGGTTACGCAAACATCACTGCTACTGATGTTCTAACTAATAATGGTGTTATTCATGTCATCGACGAAGTTTTGCTTCCTGCAGGCTATCGCGATGCAAACATTATTGACAAAGCAACAGAATTAGGAACTTTTACTACGCTTGTCAATGCGGTTGAATCTACCGAACTTACTTCAACCTTAATGTATTCTGGAGATTACACTGTATTTGCTCCTACCGATGCTGCATTTGGTAAACTCCCTGCAGGTCTTCTAGAAAGTTTAACCACCGAACAATTAACAAACATACTCACGTATCATGTTATTGGTGCTGAGATATTTGCAGCAGATCTTGATACAGCTCAAGCTCCTGCAGCCCTTTCAGGTGAAACACTGTTCGTTACAAAAGGTGATAATGGTGTGACAGTTAATGGAAACTCAACTGTAGTTACAGCAGATGTTGATGTAAGTAATGGTGTAATCCATGCAGTTGATGAAGTACTGTTACCGAACGAATTCTTAAATATCGTACAAATTGCCGGTAAGAATTATGACCTTTCTACCTTGGTAAGTTTGGTTACTGATCAGGGATTAGAACCGACACTTGAAGGTGATGGACCTTTCACGCTTTTCGCACCTGTTGACACTGCATTTGCAGCAATTTCGGATGTTTTAGGAACCTTAACTTCAGAGCAAGTGACTGAAGTATTAACCTACCATGTTGTAACATCTAAAGCACTTTCTACTGATTTAACAGATGGCCAGATGATTACCACCTTCCAGGGTGAGGATATCACAGTAGCTATCGATGGTGATGGAAACGTATCTTTTAATGGAGCAACGAGTGTTATCTCTGTCGACATCGAAGGAACAAACGGAGTAATCCACCTAATTGATGGCGTTTTATTACCGCCAAGTTATACAGCTGGAGACTGATAACTAAGTAGATGACCCCTACAAAAGCCTGTTGGTACCCGACAGGCTTTTTTTATTTCTTTAAAAGAAGTTTGAATAAATTCAATTCTAATTCATTAATCGTATTCTCTCTAACATGGCTAAAAATATTTTCGGTGAAGATCTTATTCCCTGTTGTTTCAACCCACTAACAGGCTTCTTTCGGGATGGACTATGCCGAACTGATGATTCAGATCGAGGTTCTCATGTAGTTTGTGCTATAATGACCGAGGAATTCCTTGAGTTTTCGAAACAGGCTGGTAATGATCTCATTACTCCAAGACCAGAGTACAGTTTTCCGGGTTTAAAACCAGGCGATCAATGGTGCCTTTGTGCATTACGCTGGAAAGAAGCCTACAAAAATGGTAAAGCTCCAAAGGTAATTTTAGAAGCTTGTGCCGAAGAAGCCCTTAGATTTATTGATATTGATGAAATGATCGAATACGCTTATAAAAAACAGGACAGTTAATAGAATTAAGGTCTAATCTTTTCAATCCTCAAAAACACTAAACGTTTGATCTGGTCGCATCTCCAAAACAGCGTCAACCATGATTTGGATCAGGTGTTCAACATCATTTATTGAGCACATTTCTACGGGTGAGTGCATATACCTTAAGGGCAATGAAATTAGTGCACTTGGAATTCCGGTTTTTTGATAGAAAATACTATCGGTATCCGTCCCGGTTCTTACGCTTGTGGCCTCATGCTGCACTTCAATGTTTGCTTTTTCACAAACCTCTTCCAGAAAATCAACAAGTTTTGGATGATTTGCCCCACCATGCTGAATAGTTGGTCCGCTGCCAAGCGCCACGGTTCCATGTTGTTTTTGATCAATACCCGGTGAATCGGTAGCATGAGTTACATCCGTTACGATTGCCACATCCGGCATAAATCGGTAGCTCATCATTCTAGCTCCAAAACCGCCTACTTCCTCTTGAATGGAGTTTAGGGCTATAACATTGACCTTGAGCTCTGATCGCCGCTCTGAGAGCCTTCTCATGGCTTCTGCGATTATAAATCCACCAATACGGTTATCGAGAGCACGACCTGTTAAAATCTCATCGTTTAAATACTCAGAATCACTGGCATAGGTTATCGGGTCGCCAATCTGAATCAATTGAAGCGCTTCTTCCCTGCTACTTACGCCAATATCCACATAAATATCTTTCCAGGCAGGTTGGTTGCCACCCCCATTTTTTGTGGACTGTAAATGGATTGCTGTATTGCCGGTAACGCCAACGACACGGCCTTTTTTATTGTGGATGTATACTTTCTTTGCACGTGCGATGGTTGAATCGCTTCCACCCAGCTTGTTTATATACACAAAACCTTTTTCAGTGATATGCTGCACAACCATACCAATTTCGTCGCAATGAGCTTCCAACATTACAGTTGGTACGTCAGGATTGGTTTGAATTTTAGCAGCGCATGAACCATATGCATCTGTAACCACTGAATCCGAGAAATTATCGACATAATTTTTCCAGATTTGTACTCCGGCTTTTTCCCATCCGGTTGGACTTGGTGTCATTAATAGATCTTCTAAAAAGGCTTTGGACGATTCGTTCATATTTTCTTATTTAAAATTTGCGCCTGAAGATATAGAATTGAGAATTCAAGTGCTTTTTTTAGGCGCTTATTTAACAGCTTTGATTTGATAGCAGTCATTCGCATTTTCCTGCCAAAAATTTAATGGCAAGACCAATTTATCATCCGGATTTATTTTTTCATTGGCATACAATTAAAACAAGATTTCGGGATCTTGATCCTCTCAATCATGTGAATAATGCTGTTTTTAATAGCTACTTCGAGGAAGCCAGAATTCATTTTGTAGAAAGTGTACCGGAATTATCGAATAGCTTTTCTGAAGGGAAATCTTTTGTTTTAGCTAAATGTACGGTTGAGTACATCAAACCGATCATATATCCGCAAACAATTGTGATTGGAACTGGTTGTTTATCAGTTGGAAATTCCAGCGTTGAAGCGTTTCAGGCAATTTATGATCAGGATTCGAAAAAATTACATGCTGTTGCGACAACTAAAGGGGTTTGGTTCGACATGAAAACGCAACGACCAACACGTGTACCCGAAGTTGCCAAACTTGAATATATGATGGTTAATCTGGATGGATAAAAGTACCCGCTATAAGATTTTTAATGATCCTGTTCAGGGCTTTATTACTGTTCCAAAAGGAATCATATTAAAACTGATTGACCATCCTTATGTTCAACGATTGCGTAGAATTCGACAATTAGGTCTTGGTTATTTAGTATTTCCCGGTGCGGAACATTCCAGATTTTCACATGCTTTAGGTTCTCTTGAATTGGGACAAAGAGTACTTCAGAATCTAAGAGAAAAAGACACAACGATTAGCGATAAGGAATTTGAGGGTACGCTTATTGCCTTATTATTGCATGATGTGGGTCATGGTCCGCTGTCTCATACGTTAGAACACACCTTGATCAAAAATTTTACCCATGAAATGATGAGTTTAGCCATCATGAAAGAGCTAAACAAACAATTTGATGGTGCGTTAGATACCGCTATTCAAATATTTACCAATCAGTATCCGAAAAAGTTTTTATATCAATTGGTTTCCTCGCAGTTAGATTTAGACCGGCTGGATTATTTACGTCGAGACAGTTTCTTTACTGGGGTTTCAGAAGGAACCGTGGGCATCAATCGCATTCTTAAAACGATGCGGGTTTTTAATGGAAATATCGTGATCGAGAAAAAAGGAATTTATGCGCTCGAGAATTATATCATAGCCCGGCGATTGATGTACATGCAAGTATATCTTCATAAAACTGTTCTTAGTGCAGATACTCTGTTGCGTAGTATTTTTAAACGTGTGAGCGATTTACTTGATCAAAAACAGGATCTTCATTTCGCATCACCAAAATTAGAATACTTCATTAAAGAGAAGCCCTCTGCTAGAAAATCTATATCAAAAAAAGCCATCACATTGTATGCTGCGTTGGATGATTATGATGTATTTCAGAATATCAAGGATTGGCAAGATTCGAATGATACCATATTGTCAGATTTATGTACCCGATTTTTAAATCGAGATCTTTTCAGAACAACATTTCTTGATGCCCCCCCAACCGAGGAATTGATCAATGATGTACAACAACAAACCATAGAGCATTTGCAGGCATTAGGGATTAATGCAAACGAGCAGGCTGCTGGGTATTATTTCAAGTTCGAAATCAATAAAACTGAAGCCTACAAATATCGAAACGAAAGTATTTGGATATTAGATGATAATGAGGCTATTGAATTTTCTAAGGCTGCTGATACTAAAAATATAATCGCATTGACCGAGCCACTTGTTCGGTATTATGTAGTGCACCCAAAATTTATTCAGATTTAGAATCAGCGAAGGTGTTTACATGATTTACGACGCTTGATAAGAAAGGGAAATCGTAGGTTTCAGCAGCCTCAAATATTCGCTGCATATAAGATGAAAATACTATAGATGGGTTCCGATCTAAAAAGTAATCCTCATTAAGTTTTTCCAGGAATTGGTTTTCAATGATATTCAAGATTGATCTTCTACTATTGACATCTAATCTATGAAGATATTCAGCAACATCACCTGAAGTTAATTCGTCGCTTTTTGAATCATCCTCTTCGAAAAACTTACTGATATTCTCTTCGATTTGAAGTTCAATTAACTCAATTAAATCTGCTTCTTTAAATGGTTTTTGAAGATAATCTGAAAACCCCTGCTCAATTAATTCATTTCTACCACCTTTTGCACCAGCTGTAACCGCAATAATTGGCATGTTTTTAAATTTCCAATCTCTTGCCCGAATTTTCAACATGGCCTCTATACCATCCATAATAGGCATATTAATGTCCATCAGAATCACATCTGGGTCAAACTCTTCAATCTTTGTTAATGCTTCTAACCCATCTTCGGCTTCCTCATAATCGTAGCCATTTTCCTTTAAAATAATCCGTGTAATCGTTCTGTTTGGAAGAAGGTCATCAACAATCAATATTTTCGTTTCCCCAGTTCGTTGGATTACAACTTCATGTTCGGAATCTTCATTGAGTGTAATTTTTTGTTGAATAGTAGATTTTACGATATCTACCGGGATAATTATATCAACATTAAGACCACTTTCTGGTTTGTTCCGTAACGTAATTTCGCCACCCAAAAAATGTGCAATTCGTTCTGAGAGTGTTAGTCCTAAACCTGTTCCTGAACTCTTAAGCGGATCGGCCTGCCAAAAAGGTTGAAAAGCTTCTTTTAACTTACTTTCATTTATTCCTTCTCCCGAATCAGAAACAGAAATTTTTAGAAAATGATCAAGGTTTTTTGATTCAACAGAATAGCTTAAATCAATAGTCCCACTTTCTGTAAACTTGATGGCATTATCAAGAATGTTTTTAATAACCAGAGAAAGTCGATTAAAGTCTGTGATTAAATATTCTGGAGCATCAACTTCTGGTGAATAATTAAACTCAAGTTGCTTCGATTTAGCTACCTCAGAAAATCGATGTGCATAATTATCCATAAATGGACGCAGCATCATTCTATCTGTTTGTTTCTGCGTATGGCGAGCTTCCAGGTTAGAAAGTTCAAGAATATCATCCACCATACTTAGAAGTTTTTCACCGGCATTTTTTATTTCTGAAACATGCCCCTTTTCATCGGGTAAAATGGCGCTATTTCGTTCTAAAATTTGAGAATATCCTAAAATGGCATTTAACGGAGTTCGAAATTCATGTGATAGGCTTGAAATAAAATTTGATTTAGCCTCACTGGCATTTTCTGCAATTTCTTTTGCTCTTAGCAATTCCTGCTCGGCTTCAATACGAGATGTAATATCACGGGCAACAGATTGTAAACCTATGGTCTCATCACCAGCTGTAATTAGAGATGTTTTTTGGCCTAACCAGCATAACGATCCATCCATTGCAATTGCTCTAAACTCAATGTAGTCTTCTCCGTTTACTTCATTAAGCTTTTCGGTAAAAAAGGATATCAGGCGATTTAAATCAGCCTCATGAACTATACTTTTGATATTAATTTTTCTCAGAAAGTCATTTTCATATCCAAGAATTTTGGTAATCGCAGAATTTGAATACAAAATATTGCCAGCAATGTCTGTTCTGTAAATTATATCATTTGCCGACTCTACCAGCTGTTGATATTCAATCTGTGTGTTGAATAACCGCTCTTCTACCTTTTTCTTTTCTGAAATATCAGTAACCAACAGCAACATGTGTTTTTTGCCGGTTTTTTCTTCGTTGATCACTCTTTTTTGAACATTCAGCCAAATAAAAGATTTAAATCGCCGGATTTTGTAATTGTAACTTACATGAGTTGCTCCATCAATGCGGATTTTTTCGTCACTCTTAGTTAAGGCCTTTAACATATCAGGCTTAAGAGATAATTGCGATAATTTATTCCCTATTAGCTTACCAGATGAGACCCCAATTAATTCTTCAAATATCTTGTTGGAGAGTAATATTTTTTCATCCTCTCCTATGAGGGCGATTGCCTGATCATGCTCGTTTACAAGTGTATCGATATAAAACTGTTGTAAACCCGTATTGTATCTACGCTTAATAGACCAATAGATACCATACAAAACCGCAATTGTTAAAACAGCTATAATTGAAACAATTACATCAGTAGCACTAAGAAATAATAAATTGATGTAATTCAAACTCTTTAGACTAGTTCGAGAGTAAAATTACGCAAACTATTATTTGTAAGCGGTTAGCTTTTCTTAATTGTTACTTTTGTGGACGTCTATACTCTTTAAAAAATAAGTCGACTGTTTCTGTACTCTCTTTCAATTCCCAAACCGATCCAATATCATCTCTATATTCTGGAAAGAATGTATCACCTTGATATCCTTTTTTTATCTCTGTGATGATTAATCGATCTGCCGTACCAATGGTTTGCCTATATAAAACACCGCCACCAATGATAAATATTTCATCCTCATCTATATGTTTTAAAGCTTCTTCAAGAGATTTATAAGTTTCAACCTGATCATAAGTTTGAGTGGTTGAAAGAACAATATTTCTACGATTGGGTAACGGTTTACACTTTAGCTCTTCAAATACCCCTCGCCCCATTACAATTACCTGACCTGTGGTATGCTTTTTAAAATGCTTGAGGTCTTCAGGGTATCGCCAGGGAAGTTCACCATCTTTCCCAATTACTAAATTTGGATCATGTGCAGCGATGAGCGTTACTATCATACAGCCACCTCGAAACGAATCACCGGGTCCGGGTCATAATTTTCGAGGATAAAATCGTCGTAGGTTAATTCATCTACCGGCTTGTTCGCAATTTTCAGAGTTGGTAGTGCACGTGGTGTGCGGGTAAGTTGCTCCTTGAGCCCTTCTACATGATTTACATAGATGTGAGCATCTACTATTGTATGGGCAAAAGTTCCAGGTTCTAAACCTACTTCTTGAGCAATAGCCATGGTTAACGCTGAATAACAAGCCAGATTAAATGGTATGCCAAGTGCAATATCCCCGGATCTTTGGGTAAGATGACAATTCAATTTTCCATCCTGAACATTAAAAATGTACATAATGTGGCAAGGTGGTAATGCCATTTCTGGTAACAAACCAGGGTGCCATGTACTTACTACTATTCTACGGCTATTTGGATTGGATTTGAGCATTTCGATTGCTCGTTGAACCTGATCAAATTCTTTCCGCTGCCATTCACCAGCTTCTGTTTTTTCAAGATATGGAAACCTTCTCCATAACACAGGATAGATCGGCCCAACATGACCGTCTTCATCGGCCCATGCATCCCAGATATGGCAATCTTTCTCGTCTCTTAGCCAACGAATATGGTCTTCTCCTCTTAAGTACCAAAGTAATTCCAGCACTACCGATCGAAAAAATACTTTCTTAGTAGTCAATAACGGAAAACCTTCCGACAAATCTACCTTATAAAATTCCGCGAAATTGGAAATGGTATCCGTTCCCGTTCTATTTTCTTTGCGAACACCATTCTCGAGAACATTTCTAACTAGGTCGTGGTAGGCTTTCATTGGCTAAATTGATTTAAAGTAAAAATTCAGATAAAAATAAGAGTGCGATGGAAAAATAAATAATGATTCCACTTACATCCACAATAGTTGCAACAAATGGTGCAGATGAAACGGCAGGATCGAGCCCCATTTTTGAAAGGATAAACGGCAACATAGCGCCCACAAAATTTCCAAATAATACGATAGATAATAGGCTCAACCCGATTACTAACGCAGTTAAAATTGTCTCAAGCCCAACTGTGTTACCGGCAATCATATCCCAGGCAATTAAAGTAACAAAGCCCAAAAGTCCGATTAATCCACCAAGTAAAATTCCTGAAATAAATTCTCTGGAAAACACAGACTTCCAGTCACTAAACTTGATATCGTCTGTAGCAAGAGCACGAATTACTAACGTTGCAGCTTGTGCCCCAGAATTACCACCACTTGAAATAATCAAAGGTACAAAAAATGATAAAAACACAATCTTACTCAATAGTTCTTCATATTGCCCCATCGTTAAGGCTGTAAGAATTTGGCCAACAAATAAAACAACCAGCCAACCAAGTCTTTTTTTCACCATTTCAACAATGGAAGTTTGAGAATAGTAATCATCTAAGGCATCCATGGCGGCCATCTTCTGCATATCCTCGGTCGTTTCCTCTTCCGCCACATCGATCACATCATCAACGGTAACTATGCCTACTAATATTCCATCCGAATCTATTACGGGTAAAGCTATTCTATCGTACTTGGCAAACATTTTAACAGCTTCTTCCTGGTCATCCGATGCATGAAGCGCATTGAAGGATTCATCCATTAATTCGTCGATGGTTGAAGCTAATTCAGAAACTATAAGTTGTGTGATTTTTAAATCGTCAATAAGTCGTTCTCGATCATCCACAACATAAATCACGTTCAAGGTTTCGGCGACATTGGCATACTTTCTGATATGCTCCATACTTCGGCCTACTGTCCAGTCAGATTTTACCCGAACATACCTGGGTGTCATTAACCGCCCAACACTATCTTCCGGATAGCCAAGTAGTTTTTTAACTTGTTTCTGATCCTCCGGACGCATGGTATTCATAACCATCTGCGTGAGATTACCGGGCAATTCTTCAAGCAAAGATACTTGCTCGTCCGGTTCCAGATTACCCATCACATCGGTAAGTTGCTGCTTTGTAAAAAGCTCAACGAGCTCTACACCTTTAGCTGTAGGCATTTCAGCAAAAACATCAGCTGCTGTGGATTTTTTTAATAATCGAAATACAACAACTGCAATATCCCCTTCGAGTTCAACAAGAAGTTCTGCAATATCGGCCGGCGGCACATCTGCCAACACCTCTTTCAAGGCAACCCAATTTTTGCTTTCTATTAACTCCTGAAATTCTGGTTTTATTAGCTGTACTAACATGCAATGCAGCCTGTGATGAGATTTTTAAAGGATGATTGGCACCGCTAAGAATCGTGCTTAATCAGCCAAAAAACAAGAGAAGACTACAATTGTTTAATGAATAGAAAGCGATTGAAGAGCAACTTCTGCAGCTAGTTGTTCTGCTTTCTTTTTACTCTTTCCAATTCCCGTTCCTAATTCGTCGGCGCCTATTAAAACTTTTACTTCAAACGTTCGATTATGGCCCGGGCCCGACTCATTTACCAGTTTGTATTGTGGCAATGGTAGGCGCTCTGCCTGCGTATATTCCAAAAGAGCACTTTTATAATTATCAACGGTGGTGATAAGGTCGTCAAAGTCGATATGTTTTTTATATACTCGCTCTACAAATGCAAAGGCGTGGCTATACCCTTTTGTTATGTAAATGGCCGCTACTATAGATTCGAAGACATCCGCCAAGATACTTTTTGAAACTTTTACTGCCGAATTGTTTTCGCCAATTTCCATCAAATCCTCGAAACCAAGGTTCTTAGAAAGCATTGCCAGCGTTTCACCACGAACTAATTTTGCGCGGATTTTTGTAAGAAAACCTTCGTCTTTTTGTGGATATTCGTTGAATAATATCTCCGCAGCTATCAAATCGAGTACAGCATCACCAAGAAACTCCAATCTCTCATAACTATCGTATTTTGCGTACTGATCCAGTGAAAGCATAGATCGATGGCGAAGAGCACGCTGAAACAGAGATGGTTCTTCGATTGGTGTACCAATAATGTTCTCTAAGGCTTTAATACGGTTACTTTTACCGGCAGGTGTTTTTCCAACTTTGGAAAAGAGAGACCGGATAATTGACCGCATATTATTCCTCGAATTTCTTGAACACTAGAGTAGAATTATGGCCACCAAAACCAAACGCATTATTAAGTGCGTATTTTATATCTCTTACTTCAGGTTCGTTGGCTGTGTAATTTAAATCACACTCAGGATCCTGATTATCAATATTAATAGTAGGTGGAATTATTCCATGATAAATTGCTAACAACGAAGCTACAGATTCTATCGCACCAGCTGCACCCAGGGTGTGTCCAGTCATGGATTTAGTAGAATTCAAATTGATTTTGCTTGCGTGATCACCAAATACCTTTTTAATCGAGTTTGTCTCAGCAATGTCGCCTAAAGGAGTTGATGTTCCATGCATATTGATATGATCAACATCTTCTGGTTTTATTCCAGCTGCATGTAAGGCGTTATTCATAGCCAGAATAACTCCACCACCTTCCGGATCCGGGGCAGTGATATGATAGGCGTCAGCGGAGTAACCATACCCAACAATTTCGCCATAGATTCTGGCACCTCGTGAGCGAGCCGATTCAAGCTCTTCGAGGATAAAAATTCCAGAACCCTCACCCAGAACAAAACCATCTCTGTCAATGTCAAAAGGGCGAGAAGCTAATTCAGGCTCATCGTTTCTGGTCGACATTGCCTTCATTGCATTGAAACCTGATATCCCAATCTGGGTGATCGGTGCCTCTGTACCACCAGTAACAGCATAATCTGACTGACCGTACCGAATCAAATCGTAGGCAATTCCGATATTATGTGAACCTGTTGCACAGGCTGAAACGGCGCAAAAGTTTGGCCCTCTGAATCCATGCCGAATAGAAATTTGCCCTGAAACTAAATCAGGTATCAGCATAGGAATAAAGAAAGGCGAAACCCCTCTAGGGCCTCTTTCATGATATGATATAGACTGATCGTAAAACGTTTTCATTCCACCAATCCCGGTCCCTACTATAACTGCAACCCGATCTTTATTGATCTCTTCAAGATCAAGTTCAGAATCCTTTAGTGCTTCGTTAGTTGCAACGATTGCGTATTGCGCAACCAGGTCGAGTCTGCGGGCATCTTTTCGTTCAAAATAATCCTGTGGATCATATTCGTCGAGTTGAGCAGCAAACTGAGTTGCGAAATTGGTAGTATCGAAATGTTCAATAGAACGAGCTCCACTGGTTCCTGAAACTAAACCATTCCAGAAATCAGGTGCGCTCTTACCGATTGGGGTAAGAGCGCCAATACCCGTAATTACGACGCGTCTTTCACTCATAATAGATGAGAGCGTGTTTTTATGATAGTTTACCTGAAAGGTAAGTTACTGCATCGCCAACTGTAGCAATGTTTTCAGCATCTTCATCAGGAATGCTAAGATCAAATTCTTTTTCAAATTCCATAATAAGCTCAACGGTATCTAAAGAATCTGCGCCAAGGTCGTTTGTGAAGTTTGCTTCAGCTACTACTTCTGAATCATCAACTCCTAACTTGTCAACGATAATGGCTTTTACTTTTGATTCAACATCTTGTGACATAATGTGTCCTGTTATATTGTTATTGGTAAATTTTTGGTATAAAACTCGAGAAAATTAAACATTCGATAATGGATGCGCAACCACTTACATGGCCATTCCGCCATCCACCCGAATTACTTCGCCAGTGATATATGAACTCATATCAGAAGCTAAGAATATTACAGCATCAGCCACTTCCTGGGCTTCACCTGCTCGGCCAAGTGGTGTAGCAGCCTTAATGCCATCTAACACCTTATCGCCAAGTTTTTCAGTCATATCTGTTGTGATGTAACCCGGAGCAACAACATTTGCTCTTACATTTCGTGAGGCTAATTCCTTTGCATAAGACTTTGTAAACCCAATTAATCCAGCCTTAGATGCTGAATAATTTGATTGACCTGCATTTCCATTAATCCCTACAACCGAGCTAATATTAATGATCGAACCACCTCTATTTTTAATCATCGGGCGCACGCAGGCTTTAGAATAATTGAAAGCACTTTTTAGATTTGTATTAACTACCTCATCCCAGTCTGACTCGGACATTCTTAAAATTAAGTTGTCGCGTGTGATTCCAGCGTTATTTACAACCACATCTAATTTTCCCCAGTCAGCTACAATTTCTTCAATCACTTTATTTGCTGCATCGAAATCAACAGCATCGGCCTGCATACACTTTGCCTTACTTCCAAGTGCTTCGATTTCTGCTTTTACAGCTTCTGCTGCTTCCGAAGATCGTGCGTAGGTTATAGCAACATCTGCTCCAAACTTAGCAAGTGTTAATGCAATCGCTTTCCCAATCCCACGGCTACCACCTGTTACCAGGCATGCCTTACCTTTAAGTGTTAATCCCATAATTTGATTATTGATGTCCTGAAATTTCTGCTTTTCTGTTTGTGCGTTTTACTAATCCTTGGAGTACCCTTCCAGGGCCGACTTCTACAAAATTTGTTGCACCATCTTCCATCATGTGCAATAGAGTTTGAGTCCACCGAACAGGATTAAGCAACTGATTTAACAAGTTACTTCTAATTTCTTCAATATCTGTAGTCGGTTTTGCTGAATAATTACTATAAATCGGACATTTTGGTGTGTGTATAGTCAATGCTTCTAATTCAGATTTTAAACCATCATAAGCCGGCTGCAATAAGCTGGAATGAAACGCACCACTAACAGGTAATAATTTAGCCAATTTTGCACCTTTAGCCGGTGCAAGATCAACTGCTTTATTTACAGCCTCCACATACCCTGATATTACTAATTGACCGGGACAGTTATAATTAGCAGGTACTACTTCCTTTCCAGTGGCTGAAGTTGCTTCTTTACACAACTCTTCAACCGCATCATCTCCTAAACCAATAATAGCAGCCATTGTACCTGGATTGTCTGTTCCGGCCTTTTGCATTAGTAATCCACGATTTCGAACAATGCGGATAGCGTCGTCAAAAGAAACTGCGCCACATGCAACTAATGCGCTGAACTCTCCCAGGCTATGCCCGGCAACCATATCTGGTTCTACACCAAGAGTTTCAAATAAAGCTACAGAATGAAGAAATATAGCTGGTTGTGTATACTCTGTTTGCATTAACGATTCTTCAGGACCTTCGAACATAGTCATTGATAATTCGAAACCAAGTATGTCGTCTGCAGCTTCAACTAACGATCGAAATTCGTCGTTTTCATTGTAATGATCTGCTCCCATTCCAACAAATTGCGAGCCCTGACCCGGAAATAAATAAGCTGTACTCATTTTATAAGCTCCATTTTACGTACACCGCGCCCCAGGTAAAACCACCACCAAAAGCAGCTAGTATTAAATTATCACCTTTATTCAATTTATCTTTCCAATCATACAAACATAATGGGATAGTTCCTGCTGTAGTATTTCCATAACGATCGATGTTTATCATCACCTTATCTGAAGAAATCCCCATACGATTGGCTGTTGCATCGATTATACGAAGATTAGCTTGATGAGGCACTAGCCATGCAACATCATCAGCGGATAGATTATTTTTTTTCATGATCTCAAGAGAAACATCAGCCATTCCCATCGTAGCTTTTTTAAATACCGTACGGCCATCTTGAGTGATAAAATGCTGACGAGCTGCAACTGATTCTGCAGTTGAAGGATTTCTGGATCCACCCGCATGTTGATATAAACTGCAATTTAAATCCCCTTCTGTATAATGAATACTATTTATTACGCCAGTCTCATCATCTGAAGCTTCAAGCAATACAGCTCCTGCACCGTCGCCAAATAATATACAAGTGGTTCTGTCTGTATAATCTAAGATCGAACTCATTTTATCAGAACCAATAACCAAAACTTTTTTGGCATTTCCTGATTCTATAAATGCGGCTCCTGTTGTAAGTGCATAAATAAACCCAGAGCATGCAGCAGAAATGTCGTATGCAAAAGCATTCTTTGCACCAATCATTTCCTGTACTAAACATGCAGTTGCCGGGAATAAATAATCCGGGGTTACAGTAGCAACGATCACAAGATCAATTTCTGAAGGATCACAATTTACGGCTTCAAGTGCTTCTTTAGCAGCTTCAGCACCCATAAATGCACTAGCTTTATCAGGATCTTTTAAAATTCTACGCTCACTAATTCCGGTTCTGGTTCTTATCCACTCGTCGTTGGTATCAACAAGTTTTTCCAACTCAAAATTTGTCATCCTGTATTCAGGCAGATAATGTCCAACCGCAGATATCTTCGCTCGTTTTAATTCCATAGGTGAGTTTTGATCAATTTAGTGATGCGACAATTTTTCCGTTGATGTCGTGCTGCACATACTCAACGGCTGATTTAATCATATTTTTTATGGCAAGTGGTGAACTTCCACCATGGCCAACAATGCTTACTCCGTTTACACCAAGAAACGGAATTCCGCCGACGGTTTCATAATTAAATGGTTTAAGTGCTTTTTTCAGCACTTTTTGAGCAGCTAGTAATTCTAATTTAGCGAGCAATCCATCTTTTGCAGTTGCTTTTACTAAATGCTTAAGTGTAACCGGAATGGATTCACCAAATTTGAGCAATACGTTACCTACAACCCCATCGGTAACGAAAATATCAGCTTTAGCCGGAAAAATATCTCGACCTTCAACATTACCTACAAATCCTACTAACTGTTTTAGGTGAGTGTGAATGGCTTTCATGTTTTCAGTTCCTTTTTCGTCTTCCTCACCCACATTTAGTAATCCTACTTTTGGTGAAGCAATGCCCATCACATTTTCAGCATAGATTTGAGCCATTTTTGCAAACTGTAGTGCCATTTCTGGTTTAATTTCCAAATTTGCTCCCGCATCTACAAGCAGTCTAAAACCTTTAAGTGTAGGGTAAAATGTAGCAATGGTCGGGCGAGACACTCCCTCCAGTCGACCTAAAATAAAAGTAGAAGCTGCGAGTAATGCCCCAGTGTTTCCGGCACTTACAAAGGCTTCTGCTCTACCTTCTTTAAGTTGATTAAGACCTACCGAGATAGACGAGTCTCGTTTATTTTTTACAGCAGATGCTGGTGATTCTTCCATACCAACGATTTGGGTTGCCCCAACTATACTGAGTCTTGACGAATCATATGAAGAATATTTCGCGAGTTCTTTATTGAGTAAATCTTCAGGACCAACAAGTAAGATTTCGAGATCCTTAGATTCATTTAACGCGGAAATAGATCCCTCAATGGGATTTCTCGGATAATAATCACCACCAGCTGCATCTACTGCAACAATCATACGTGGTTTAGTTAACTACGTTGATTACCTGACGCCCTCTGTAAAATCCACATGATGGGCAAGCATGGTGGTAGCGATGCAATTCGCCACAATTTGAACATTTTGCTAAAGTTACATCTGCAATTGCATGATGAGATCTTCTTTTATCTCTTCTAGCTTTTGAAATTTTTCGTTTAGGATGTGCCATGATCTATGGTATATCTATTGTTTTTTTAAATCTTTAAGTGCCGCCCATCTTGGATCAACAAAATCATCATTGTTTTCTGACTTGCCAAATGTTTGAACTTCAAACTCTTTAACATTACCATTTTCATCCAAAAATCGCGGGTGTAATTTTTTTGCAGGAATATGAACCAAGATCGAATCTAGTATATCTTGTTCTAAGTTTATCTCATTTCTTTGTGTATCAATTGCTCTAATGGCACTGCTCGTTTCTTCAGCATCTTCGCTTAAGTCGTATTTAAATAAAACTTCATAAGGCTCTATCACCTGATATGTGAATGGCTCTAATGAACGATCACATATTAGGTTAACAATTGCATCAATTTCTAATTGAACGCGGATAAAGTGTGCTGTTTTTTCAAACTCAAGATTAATTTTGGCTTGATTAATACTGTATTCACCAAGCTCTAAATCATTCGAATTTAAAGAAAGCTCTTCTGTGCTTTTGCCATCAGGTATTTCAAAGATCTTAAAGGTAAACATAATCATCTCCTTTACAGCCGGTAAAGATACGGAACTTAGTATTGCCTTACAATCAGTTAAATAATCCGTAGAGCCTTTGTTCAATCAGCTCGATAATCTTACCTAAATCTTCTGGATTATTTACAAAATCCAAATCATCTGTATCGATTATCAGCTTTTCATATTCATAACGTTCAATCCAATCTTCATAAAGTCGGTTCAAACGCTCTAAGTAGTCGATTCGAATGGTATTTTCGTAGTCTCTTCCCCTTTGCTGAATTTGACGAACTAAGGTAGGTACCTGTGCTCTTAAATAAATCAATAAATCGGGCGGACGTAGATAATGACTCATTTCATGAAACAGAGCTTCGTAATTATTGAAATCTCTGTCGCTCATAAGGTTCATTTCGTGCAGGTTTTTCGCAAAAATTTCAACATCTTCATAAATCGTACGATCCTGTATCAGACTAATTTGCTGTTCAAGCATTTCTTTTTGGTGCCTAAAACGGCTTGATAAAAAGTAAATCTGAAGGTTAAAACTCCAGCGAAGCATATCTTCGTAAAAATCGGCCAAATATGGATTATCATCTACCGATTCGTAGAAAGCTTCCCACTTAAAATGCTTAGATAGTAAGCCTGTTAAGCTCGACTTCCCCGCGCCAATGTTTCCTGCTACTGCGATATATTTTGAACTTTTCTTTTCCTGCACAATGATTCTTTTAGACTTTTCCTAGCAAACGGTACATTGCTTTTTTGTAATCTTCAACCCCTGGTTGATTAAATGGATTAACACCAAGCGAATACACAAAAACGCCCGTTGCTAGTTCAAAAAAGTAAACTAAGGCACCAATATTTTCTTCATTCAATGTTGGCATACTGATATTTATTATCGGCACATTACCATCCTGATGAGCTTCAGTTGTACCAAGTCTGGCTTTTGCATTAATTTCATGAAAAGTTTTTCCGGCTAAATAATTTAAATTATCGTCGTCCCCTTCCATTTCAGTAACTGCAATTGGAGAAAATGAATTTTCAACTATTAGAAAGGTCTCCATCAATGAACGCTTACCTTGTTGAATAAACTGTCCTAAACTGTGTAAATCGGTAGAGTAACTAGCAACCGTTGGGAAAATACCTTTTCCTTCTTTCCCTTCACTCTCGCCCATTAATTGCTGTATCCAACCCCCAAATGAATCTAACTCAGGCTCAAAGCATGAAATGACGTCAATTGTTTTACCAGACTTATGAAGTGCATTACGAAGCGCTGTATACTCTAGCACTTCTTCTGCGTCATTTTCAAAAGAATTGTATGCAGTAACAGCACCATAAAAGAGTGCCTTAATATCGATACCTGCAACTGCTATGGGAACTAGCCCTACGGGTGTTAAAACAGAAAATCTGCCACCGATATCATTTGGAATCACAAATTTCTTGTAGCCCTTTTTCGAAATAAGTTGATTTAGAATACCACCTTCTTTGCTGGTTGTACAAATGATTCTATTGTTTGAATCCTCACCATACATTTCTTCCAGAACTTCTCGTATTGCTCTAAATGATAGTGCGGTTTCTAGAGTAGAACCAGACTTAGATATCACATTTAGATAAACAGATTTTATCGAGCCATCTGCTTTTGGTTTCTTCAAATAATCGATGAGCTCCTGAAGATATTTTCCGCCCATATGATGTCCGGCATACAAAATTTCAGGGCCATCAGAACTAAAATGTGGAGAAAGTGCATCTATTACTGCTTTTGCTCCTAAATACGAACCTCCAATTCCACAAACGATAAATACATCAGCATTTCTTCGAATATTCTGGCCAAGTGTTTCAATTTCTTCTAAAATCGCATCGTTTGGGGTTTCTAGAATATCTCGCCATCCCAACCACTCTGATCCAGGTCCGGATTTATCAATTAATTGTTGGTAGCCGAAATCAACTTTACTTCGAGCACTTATGTATTCTTCATCATTTAAAAAAGATCTTGCGATCTTAAGGTCACAACTAATCATAATTTATCTTAAAAGTCTTGCAAGTTGAACGAGTGTGTAATCCAGATTTTTCTTTTTGGATACAGCCACTCTCATTGGGGTTATTTTTAACGCATTATTAACCACCCCTACCATAATCTCACTGTGTCCTTCAGTAAGAACGCGAACAGCTGCAGCACCAAGTCTACTGGCCAATACACGATCTCTGGCAGACGGAGTTCCACCTCGTTGAATGTGTCCGAGAATACAAACCCGAACATCATACTGGGCGAAATCGTCATGAATTTTTTCAGCAAGATGCAAGGCCCCTCCGGTTTCATCGCCTTCAGCAACTATCACTAAACTACTTCTTTGCTGATTCTGCAACATATCTTTAAGTAATGTTTTTACCTCAGCGATATTTGTTAGCTCTTCGGGTAATAATGCGATTTCTGCTCCGGTAGCAATAGATGTTTCGAGTGCAATAAAACCTGCATCCCGCCCCATAACTTCAACTAAAAACATGCGCTCGTGGGCATCTGCTGTATCACGGATTTTATCAATCGCTTCGATTGCTGTGTTCAGGGCTGTATCGTAGCCTATTGTTTCATCGGTTCCGATTATATCGTTGTCGATGGTTGCAGGAATTCCTACAACATTAATTCCATGTTCTTTTGCTAAAAAATTTGATCCGGTAAATGTACCGTCACCTCCAATAACAACTAAGGCATCGATACCTTTATCTTTGAGGTTCTTTGCAGCTTTTGCGCGACCTTCCGGTGTTCTGAATTCCTTCGATCGGGCAGATTTTAAGATAGTTCCACCGCGCTGGATGATGTTAGAAACATCATAAGTTCCAAATTCTTTGAAATCTCCATCTATTAATCCCTGATACCCGCGAAATACCGCATGAACTTTTATGTTGGATGCAGCTGCGCTTCTTACTACTGCACGTACTGCAGCATTCATTCCCGGGGAATCTCCACCGCTGGTAAGAACAGCAATCGATTTTACTTCAGAAACAGGATCTAACATGTATTTATTTTTTTATGATAATGAGTGAGAAAATCGCCTCATATTTTTGTTAGCAATAATAGCTAAATTTAGAGGCAGCCAAGTTTAAGAAAATTTGAACACATTTGATGATTGATAGTGAAGAACTACAAAGAATTAATGAAGACACAGTGTCACGAAAATCACTCAATGAAATTACTCTGCCCGTCAAGCCCCATTTAGATCAGTTTAGAGAGTTCTTTAAAGATACAATTAAGACTGATGTTACACTGTTAGATGTAATCATAAATTACTTACATCGCCAAAAAGGAAAAGAATTGCGCCCAACTTTAGTTTTCATGGCAGCAAATTTGTTTGGTGAAATCAATGAGAAGAGTCATGTAGCTGCAACCATGGTTGAGCTACTCCATACAGCCACTTTAATTCATGATGATGTTGTGGATGAAGCTAATTCGAGGAGAGGATTTGTTAGCATAAATAGAATATGGAGGAATAAAGCTGGGGTACTTTTGGGTGATTTTTTACTCGCAAAAGGCTTACAGATAGCTTTAAAACATAAAGAATATCGCATGTTGGAAATCCAATCAGAAGCAGTTCAATTAATGAGCGAAGGAGAACTGCGTCAGCTTAAAACAGCGGGATTGTTTAACATGACAGAGGATCGATATTTCCAAATCATATCCGAGAAAACAGCCAGTTTAATATCAACATGTTGCGAAGTTGGGGCAGTCTCAACAACGGATAATGAAGAGCATCATCAATTAATGAGAGAGATAGGCTTATGTGTGGGGATTGCATTTCAAATCAGAGATGATCTTTTTGATTATGGTGTTTATGATATTGGCAAACCAACTCGTAATGACATCCAGGAGCGTAAAGTTACACTACCACTTATTAAAGCTTACGAACATGCTTCAAATAAAGAGGCGTCTAAAGTGCGTGCTTTGATGAAGAAAAGGAAAAAGAAAGCTTCAGAGGTAGATCAAATTGTAGATTTTGTCCATAAGAACGGTGGCATGGAGTATGCAAAAAAATCTATGTATGAGTACGCTAACAAAGCCATTGACTTACTAGAACAACTTCCTGAAAGTGCTCATAAACAGGAATTTGTAGATCTGATTCATTTCATAATTACAAGGAAAAAATAAGTGAGTCAGGAGCATCTTTTCATATCGGATGTTCACCTTGGGGCATTTGATTCAACTACAGAACAGAAAATCGAGCAAGATTTAATTGCCCTTATAAATTACGCCATAACATATAAATCGAAATTGTACATACTCGGCGATTTATTTGATTATTGGATGGAATTTCCCGGCTCTGATTTCATCCCAAAAATCAATGAAAATGTATTGGAAGCATTTAATCGCTATAACCAAACTGTTTCACCTGCTTTGTTTATAACCGGTAATCATGATAATTGGACGATTAATTATTTTGAGAAATTAGGCTTTAACGTAGAATCTGAGTATCAATTGATCGAAATATTCTCAAAAAAAGTATTGTGTATGCATGGTGATGGACTGCTACAAGAAAATGGAAGCTTACAAAGACCATTGCTACACCGTATTTTACGGCATCCGTGGTTTATAAAAGGGTATCAATCAATACTATCGAAAAAAGCTGCAATCGCAATTATGAAATGGTTTTCAAATTCAACGAGAAAGCTTGAACGACGCAATCCTAAACCATTGTCAGAAAATGCTAATTTCATTTTGCAAAACGGAACTGCCGAAGTTGTGTTAGCTGGCCATGATCATATCCCAAGAATGGAAACATTTAATTCCGGATTGTATATAAATCTGGGTACCTTTTTCCATCACAGGACGTTAGTTAGAGGTATCAATAACGTATTTTCGCTAGTGCAATGGGATGCACAGCATCAACAATTCAAAGAAATAAATTCAGATAACTAATATGGGTTCATCAAAGCACGATCCAATCGATCAGCACAGATACTTTAATGATCCTGAATATCGAAAACGAATTTTAGAAGAAAGGAATTCTGCACCTGCTTCTGAAAAGCCTCCGTCAAAAGGTGAACCGGACTTAACTAAACGGTTATTTATTTTCACGGGTCTCTTCCTTCTTGTTAGTTTAATAAGTGCTGGTGGATATATTTACTTCCTCTTCCAGGGTTTACCAAGCATAGAACAACTTGAAAATCCGGAAACAGCCATTGCCACAGAAGTTCGTAGTAGAGACGGTGTTGTTCTTGATAAATATTTTACTGAAAACAGGACATGGGTTCGATATGATGACATATCCCCACATGTTGTTGATGCATTAGTAGCTACTGAAGATCATCGATTCTTCAATCATTGGGGAATGGATATGATTAGAACATTGGCTATCCCCTATCATTTGGCCATGGGGCGGCGTCAAGGAGGATCAACTATCAGCCAACAATTGGCACGGAATCTATATAAAGAAATTGGCCAGGCTTTTTCTGTTTCCAGAAAATTCCGTGAAATGATTACAGCCGTACAAATCGAAAAAAATTATACAAAGCGTGAGATCATTGAAATGTACTTAAATACGGTTGAGTATAGTAACAGTGCATTTGGAATTGAAGCTGCTGCGAGAACACATTTCAATAAATCGGCTGCGGATGTAAACGTACCCGAAGCTGCTACATTAGTAGGGAGCGTAAACGCTGTTTATGCATACAATCCAAGATTATTTCCAGAACGCTCCAAAAGACGACGGGATATAGTGTTAAGATTAATGAATCGTCAGGGTTTTTTAGATTCTCTTCATACCAATCAACTCATAGCTGAAGAAATTCAACTTGATTATCAACCACCGAGTAAAGCCGGACGGGTTTCCCGGTACTTTGGTGAATATGTTCGCCAAAATGTGACGGGTTGGGCTGAAGAAAATGGCTATGATATTTATACGGATGGTCTAGTCATATACACCACCATCGACTCGAGATTACAGAAACACGCAGAAACAGCAATGCGTGTAAAACTAGACTCACTCCAAAAAATATTTGAACGGGAATGGACTTCTTCCGGAAGTGAAATCTACATGGATAGACTTTGGGACGAATTCCCAACGTTCAAAGATAGCTTCCTGGAAGACACTGATGAATACAAAAATGGGTATCAAAAGTGGGAAACAAATATTCGAAAAGTAGTATTGGATAGCCTGAAAGTAGATTCGATGTTTGTTGATTCTGTGATGAAATCAAGAACTCGCTTAGAAGCAGGTTTTGTGGCCGTTGACCCTACCAATGGAAATGTACTTGCCTGGGTTGGTGGATCTAACTACGGCAATGTTCAATTCGATCATGTATATCAGTCACGTAGGCAAGCAGGCTCTACCTTTAAACCGTTTGTATATGCTGTTGCCATTGATAACGGGTACAAACCTTACCATAAGTTTTCGAAGTACCCTACCAAGTTCTACGATAGAAACGGCAACGTTTGGGCTCCTAAAGATCAATCGGTAGCAGAAGGTCCGATTATGGTTTCATTGAGGGAAGCGTTGGCCAGAAGTATGAATAATGTTACGGTGAGGCTACTTCCCGAAATCGCGGGCGCACCCGATACAAATGAACTCTGGCGTTTGGATCCGGCTGCCAGAAAAATAAAAGAGATGGCAGCTAATCTTGGTATCGATATGAGTAATACCCCAGCTTATCCATCTCTTGCATTAGGAACGGCAGAAGTTTCTTTACTGGAAATAACCAGTGCATACACTACATTTGCTAATCAGGGAGTTCATATTGACCCAATTGCTATTACACGTATTGAAGATCGAGAAGGAAATGTATTGGTAGAATATCACCCAGAATACCGACAAGAAGTTATAAGTCCGGAAACTGCCTACATCATGACTGATATGATGCGCGGAGTGATTCGCGGTGGAGATGGATATAATGGCACTGGTGTGCGTTTAAGAAATTCATATAATGTTCGACAGGATATTGCTGGAAAAACAGGTACAACACAAAATTCGGCCGATAATTGGTTTATTGGCATGACCCCACATATTGTGATGGGCGCTTGGGTAGGTGGTGAAGATCGAAGAATACGTTTTCCAACCGATCTGAATTATAGTATTGGTCAGGGTGCCAGAACGGCGCTTCCTATTGTTGGTGAATTTATTAACCGAGTAACCTCTGATGAAGAAGCATATTGGGGTTACGATGCTTTTTCTCCACCACCAGGTTTTATTATGCCCGAAGATCCCGAAGAACAGCGAAATGAACTACTTCGAGATAATGAACGAGGTCGTATTGGTTGGTAGGAACTTTTTTTTGCTAACTGCATTTAAGAAAAAGATTGCATTCATATACCCCTATTTAGGTATTGAATGCATATTCAACAGCCATTACAATAAAAAGTAGTAGCAATTAAAAAAAAATGATTTCATTTGAATGAGTTTTTTTAAAACTTCCAAACATCAACAATAACCAAAATGGGTACACTATGACCTTGGGGAAAGCTAATCTTTCAAACTTTTTATTTTCGATACTAGCGGTGCTGGTATTTGTTTCTGCAACGGGTTGCGGTTCATCAGAACCAGCAATGACTGAAGCGGAAGCAGCTGCTCAACGCGAAATCGATAAAATGCCAAGCTGGTATTTAAATCCACCTAGCGATAGCGAAGAATTTCTTTATGAAATCGCAGAAGTAACAATGAGCCGTAGAAGCTCAGCTCGTCAATCTGCAATCATTCAGGGAAGAACTGCTCTTAGTGCTAAATTAGGTGTTAAAGTAGAAGCTCTTCAGAAATTATTCGAAGAAGAAGTAACAAACGGTAATGAGTCTATTTATAGCGCTGCATTTACCTCAGCAAATCAAAATGTGATCTCTCAGGACCTGAGAGCAGCATCTGTGGAAGAACAAGCATTTGTTCCTACAGCTAGCGGACAGTTCACATCTTATGTTTTGATGAAATTACCTATCGGTGATGCACGTGAAATCATTGATAACGCACTTTCACAAGACGAAGAGCTGTACATCAGATTCAAAGAATCAAAAGCTTTTGAAGAGCTTCAGGAAAATCTTCAACGTTTAGGGTTAGATCAATAACCAATTAACAACAGTTTAACAGGAGCTTTAAGCTCCTGTTTTTGTTTTAAGAAATTGCTTATGAGGGGTTTGTATTTAATCGGTGTAATCATTTGGTTGATAATGCCTTCTGACATTTTTGCACAATTAAAGGATTTAGAAGTTCAACCTTTAGATGCTTCCAACGAAACTATACCTGTGTTTCGTGATTACCCAGACCATGCAGCAATAATCGTTAGTTCCTCTCTCACGAATTTGCAATTCGACTCTAATGTTGAAATTGTGGCAGACCTAAGTGAACCTAATTCTGGGGAATATCGCCTAATCATTGCGCCTTTCCGGCAATCAATCTCTGTTAACTCGCCTGGCTACAAACAAATTCGATTTTCTGTTCAGGTAACAAATCCACGACAGGTTGTTTTCTATAATATTGAACCATTAGTTGATACGGAAGACCTTATACCAATCGTCCTATCACTTAATGAGTTAGATGCTACAGTAACAATCGACAACATTGCTTACGATCCAAATCTTGCTATTAGGCTGGAAGAAGGAACATACACTATACGCATTGAGAAGGAAGGATATCGTACCATTGTAGAAGAAATTGAAATCGATGAAGAGAGTTTCCGTTTCGATTACGAACTCGAGGCTATTCAACCTACTACCATCACTTACACTTCTGATCCACCTGAAGCGCGACTTGAAATAAATAATGTAGAAATTGGTGAGACCAGCCTGCAAGAATTTCGATTTCCAGGTACCTATTTCATCCGGATTTCTAAGCCTGGTTATAAATCCATTCAACAAAGTATTACTATTGTTGAAAATCTTAGTAACGATCCTTCCCTAAATAAATTCCACTTTCGACTTGAACAATCCGTTGGAGAGTTAAACCTGACACTTAATCCACCAAACTCTACGGTTTACCTAAATCGGGAATCTTATGGAAGTCAATCTGAAATTCGGGTTACTCCAGGCACCTATTTGCTTGAAGTAGAAAAATCCGGGTATACGGGCTACTCAGAACCTATATCTATTGTGGAAGGTGACGTCATCACCAGAACGATCACCTTAGAGCAGATAGTTGGATCACTTCGATTAACCGTTCAACCCATTTCAACTAGAATGCGCCTTATTAATTCAGATAATGAGACTTTTCGCGAATGGGACGGCGCAATAATTTTGGACAATGTTCCTATTGGAAATTACCGCTTATTGGGTAATGCTGATGGATTCAACAATTATGCTGAAGAAATTACTATTGAAAGAGATCAAATTTTTGGCAGAAATATTGAAATGATTGAACGGACCGAATCCGATCCTCCATCAACTGCTACCCCACCACCACCTGTTACAACTCCAGTTACGCAGCCCATAGATAATTCGCAGGTTAGCAATAATATAATTGATGATTCTCCAGATACCTTCATTCAAGGTTATTTAGGACCGCCATTACAGGAAGAGCAATCTTCTACTACACCCACTGTTCGAACCGGCAGCAAAGGTTCACTACCAGTAAAAATAGCCGTCTTTCCATCGCAAGCATCTATTTTTATCAACGATAATCTTGTACAGGTTCAAGGACACTTATTCGATAATTCGCTTGAACAAACGCCTGTATTAAGGTTAGAGCCAGGCACTTACACGGTACATGTTGAACTCGATGGATATACTACAAAAAATGAAGAAATTCGTGTAACCACCCAAAACACATCTTTTTATTTTTCATTACAAACCCAATAAGATTTATAAATGAATATTTCTCGGGTTTTATTTTACAGACTTCAGAAAATTATACTAACTTAAGATTCATTGATTTCATCAATTAGTTCTTTTCGAATGCCAAAAATTACATCTATTTCGGGTTTATCCTTTGGTAGGTTACCGAAAGCAGTATTTGTTATAATTCTTACGCTTTTCACTTTCAACATTCAAGCACAGCAACTACGTGATTTGGTTGTTAACGAAATTGAAAACCCATTTAACACAATTCCTGTATTTATTGACTACCCCGATGATGCAGCGATAATCGTAACTTCATCACTTACAAATTTACGTTTCGATTCAAACTTCGAAGTAGTTGATGATAAAAGTGATGCTGCTGCCGGTGAATACCGTATTATCGTTCGCCCTTTCCGGCAAACCATTACTGTTCAGGCAAATGGCTATAAACAGTTGCGATTTACCGTTCCCGTTTCTCAAGCCAGAGAAGTTCGCTTTTTTACCATCGAACCTATGGAAGAAGAAGTGGATTTGATACCAACCGTATTTGCTATCTCCCCTGCACAGGCCATGGATGCTTCCGTATTTATTGATGGCCAAGCCGTGGATATTAATCGAGCGGTTGAATTGACGCCAGGAAGTCATGATTTGCGTATTGAAAAACAAGGTTATAGAACCATCTCCGAAACAATCGTAATATCTGACGATCAGACTGCTATTCGTCGTTATGAAATGGAACAACTTGAGCCACAAACGATTACAATTACCTCTACTCCTTCCGATGCAATTATTGAAATAAATAATGTGGTGCGCGGTAATACCGATCGACAGTTATTTGAATTCCCCGGAGATTATTTTGTTCGAATTTCTAAAGCCGGATACAAATCCATTCAACAAACTATCTCAGTTGTTGAAAATGAATCCAACACCTTCAATTTTGTATTGGAAGAATTTGGTGGAGATTTAAATCTGAGTATCACACCGGCGAATGCACGTGTTTCCTTGAATGGACAACCTGTTGCACTTACAAATGGTACCGCACGAGTAATTCCCGGAACTTATACATTAAGTGTAGATGCTAATGGCTACAGATCCTATTCAGAGCCTTTAATCATTAACGAAGATGATGTAATCACCCGAACAATAAATCTCGAGCAAATCATTGGTAGTTTACAGTTTTCGATTCAACCTATTTTCGCTGATGTTATACTGCAAGACGGATTTGGAAATACAGTACAGCAATGGCAAGGTGCACGTTTCATCCCCTCCCTTCCCACAGGAAATTATACGCTTCGAGCCAGCGCAGATCAGCATGAACCTTACACGACTAGCATCGTTATTCGTGAAAATCAAACCACGACGTTTGATGCGCAAATGACTTCCTTTTCTGAAGCTGAAATTGCAGAACGAGAACGTCAAGCTCAACTAGAGCGAGACAGACAAGCCCTTGCTGCAGCACGTGAAGAACAACGCCGAAAAGATGCAGCAAAAGATCGTAGGCAATCTTTCTTCAAACGTCCTGCTTTTGGTGGTTTATATCTTCATTACAATGCCTTCGAAATTGATGGAAATGCTTTTTCAACAAATGTAGATGAGTCTTATGGACTAGGTCTTGGCTTTTTTAAATACAAAAATCTAAAAACTACCAGCATCGACTTTGTGTACAACAGCTATACAATGATCAACAGCTCTAGCTTACCAGATGAAATCATATCCTACAATATTGCGGCCTCGTTTGTTCCAACTTTGCCCTTAGGCCCTTTCATGATTGGCTATGGAGTAGGAGTTGACTTCACCCAATATGAAGATGCCGATGATTTGGCCTATTATTACACCTACGATGCTTTCTTATCGTTCCAACTTACGTTCAAGCCAAAGTCATGGGGAATTGGTTTTATGATGGATTCCAGAAACAGCTGGGACATTGGTTTAGCGGATGTTTACAATCCGTGGAGTCAGGTTAAGTACAGTCTAATTTTATCTTTTTAAGGAACTCAATAATGAAGAAGTACAAGATTTTATTAGCACTATTTGGAATTGGGGTTTTCATGCTATCCTGTGATGACTCGCCCGAAGGAATTCAGAATGCATTGTTTGATGAGTCGGGTGTAGAACAACCCGAATTAGATTTGTCGTTCACGTTCAGAAATGATGTAAATAATCTACTCGACAACTCAAAAACACTCAATGGTATTCCAAACTGGAGCGAGCGTATTTATTTTGATGCTATAATCACAAACAGATTGGAAGAATCAGTAAGTGATGTGCAGCTTAGTATAACCGGGGTAGATAATACTAGTTTAGTAAATACCTGGAATACTGATGTACTCGAATTTGGATTTATTTCCAGATTTGATTCTGCCGTACCAGGCACATATTGGTGTTTCAATTGCAACGAATCGAATGAGTTCTATCTAGGAAGGACTTGGGTAATTACAAGTTTATCAGGTTCGGGAACTGCTTCTGTTACCATCAATTTGAGAATTACTTTCTCGTATCAGGGTAGCTTTTATTCTCAGGATGCAACACATACATTTACTGTATTTCCATAACCTTTATCTATGAAACCATCAAAAAAGGTGTATATAAGAAGCTTCTTGTTTCTAGCTATGTTGATGGTTGGTGTGGGAGATCTGTACGCTCAAATTGATGAACGTACAATTAAACTAAGCAGAGAATATTACTGGGGAGAGGGTTTTGGAGAAGACAGGCAATCTGCTATTAACAATGCCAAACGCGACCTAATCGAGAAAATGATTGTAAGAATCGATTCTGAATCAAGTTTTTCTGAACGCGATACAAACGACGATTATGAAGTTTCTCTGGAAACCAACACCAATACAATGAGCCGGATCGAACTCCGTGGTTTAAACTATCTGCCCGCAGAAGAACGGCGTGATGGCACCTGGGAGGCCATCGCCTATGTATCGATTGAAGATTTCAACACAACTATGGCAATCGAAAAAGATCGTCTGCTTTCTTCATTATCTATTGCAACAAAAGACGAAGAAGAAGGTCGACTAGATGCTGCAATTCCCCAGTATATGGATATTCTGGCATCTACCTTTTATTCACCAGTGCCGTTTTATACCACCGATTATACAGAATCCGATTCGGTAGAACTGCGCTCATTTCTTGCTTCAAAAATTAGAAATTGGGTGAATAATTTGGATATAGAAGTTCAACGAGTTCGGAGTTTATCAACTTCGATTAATACTGAATTTTATTTCGATTTTGCATTCAAATACAACGGTGTTGAAACCTCACATCTGGAAATGGCACTTAATAAAGCAGGTTATGCAGCGCATCCAATTAGAAATGGCCGAACCAGTGTGTTTTACGATCTAGCACCGGAAGAGCTTACACGTCCTTTCACATTTACATTATCGCCGATTATACCATCGTCCATTGATAGCGATAAAGCAGCTATTTTAGACGGAGTTCTCCCACTACGGGAACTGACTATTGATATAGATTTTTCCGATGTAATTGAAGTTGATTTCGATGTCACGGGAGACTCAGACGATGGATTTACTTTCATTCCTGAAATTAAAAACCTGAGTGTATACAGTCTGGAGTGGGATTTTGGAGATGGAGCGACATCTTCAGAAACTTCACCTACCCATACTTTTGGTACAAATTTTACAGAATCTATAGTTTCGCTAACTATTAATGGCTCAGCTGATTTACTAAAGAAAAAAGTGATTACCGCATCCGGTGCATTGCGTGATGAGTTAACAACATCATCAAATAATTCCAGGTCTAATCCTTTGACTAACGAATCCAGCAGTTCCGAAGTTACGAACAGCGAAGCACAAGTATTTAGCGTTCCATCCAGACAACAGTCTTACATCGAAAATGTGATACGGCAAACAGATGGCCAAAGCCTCACCGTTTATCTAAATCGCTTAAAAATGCGACAAATTCTTGATCTGGGTCGCCGCAGTGATGTCTCGAATCCTGACAGAAGTTATTTGGCGATAATAAATCCACAAAGTAGACTAGTTGTTGCCGTACTAAGCCCTGTTACCAACGGAAAACGATATAATTTAGCAACCAAAAATCCAATCGCAGATCAAGACATTGCTGATGTTTTTAAGGGCATGGGATCTGTTTGGTTTCAATTTAAATAACCAGTATTGTTCTAATTGTTAATACTTTAAGTAATGGCAAAACACATCAAAAAAATACTATTCACCCCTCTTTTTATTTTCGCATGTACCGTTGCCAGTGTTCATGCACAAGATCAGGTTGAAGTTTTCATCGCAGATTTTACTGACGATGCGTTACGATTAACCATGGAAGAAAATGTGACTGCATTCCTAAGTAATGTAAACACTGCATTTGAGTACGATTCTACCTCTCTTCTTCAAACCGATTTTTTTCTGAATTCTTATAAAGAAGAATTTCAAAATTTATGGGAAAGCACCCCATTTTATATCCCCGAAAATACCATTATAGAATCGGTAAACAGACTTGCTACTGGTAGATTTGAGATGAGAAATGTACCAGCCTATTTTGTTGATCCCGATGGGGAAGAACATTACGAAGAAGCAGTAATCCAATTCACACCCTCAGGTTTAATCAGTGAATTCCGTATTGGACTTGCTGCACACCGTTTTCAGGAACTTATGAATGCCGGTCAGGATGAAGTAGATCAGGCAAATAGGGAAACGATTCTAAATTTTGTTGAGAACTTTCGGACATCGTATAACAGAAAAGATATAGACTATATTAATACCGTTTTTAGCGATCAGGCTTTGATTATTGTTGGCCGTGTAATTGAAAATACGGGCGAAGAATCATCCTATCAGCAACAAGTTGAATATCTGCAATTCACCAAAGGGGAGTATGTAGATCGGTTGCGCCGCTTATTTGCAAGGAACGAATGGATTAATGTTGGGTATGAAGATATTGGAATCATCAGGCATCCTAAACACCCAGACATTTATGGTGTATCTCTCACTCAATATTATAGTTCAGCAACCTATTCTGACGAGGGATACCTCTTTCTGTTAATCGATTTTGAAGATCCTGAAAAACCGTTAATTCACGTGAGAACCTGGCAACCAAAAAGAGTAACCCCCGAAGACGAAGTATTCCACATCGGGTATATGGAAATTTTTTAAGTGCGAATTATTCTAGCAGCAATATTATTTGCAACGATTCTGGTTTCTACCTCACAAGCTCAAGGCAGAGGTGTTGCCACAATTATTGAACCAGAATCGCTTCTTGAAGTGCCCTCGCCGGGTATCGTTCATGGCGCTGGATTTGCACGATTATCAAGCTTCAATCCATCTCGGTCTTTTGCTGAGGCAAAAAGGAATGCATTCATTGATTTAGAAGCTTCTATTCTCACAAGTGTATACCTGGAGTATTATGGCACTGATGGGACCCAAAGTCGTTTAAAATCCGAATTTGGAATCTCTGATAGTTTAGAGATTTCAGAAATTGCAGTGGTTGATTCTGCCGTGGTTGGTGATTGGGCTGTCTTTTTTATCAAAGATGCAGATCATACCGGTAGCTTTCCTTCTCAGATAATTTCAACTGCGAATAATGCAAATTGGACTTACGAGTTCTTCGAGCCAAGAATAATGGATGGATACTGGGTTTCATCAGGTATGAATGAACAAACCAGATTTAACCCCGGGCGCGGATGGACTAAAGCCAAACAGCGGGCTCTCCAAAATTTATCAGAATATTTGAATACATCTGTTCAATCTTTACAACGCACCTATGATGACGAGCTCGATACAGTGCATTATGTTACTTCAAAACATGTTTTTTCTAACATCGGGGTGATTGGTCGGAGAATGGTTGATGGAAAATACCATGTGCTAATTATGGTAAACGAGCAGGATATTCTTAGAATTGATGCCAATTAACTAATGAAATCGACTCCAAATATTGTCGTATTTGGTGTTTCAGGTTGTGGTAAAAGTACAATTGGTAAACAGCTATCTTCCAAGATTGGACTCCCCTTTTTCGACGCTGACGATTTTCATCCTCCTGAAAATATCGCAAAGATGGCTTCGGGTATACCTCTCAGCGATAGTGATCGATATCCATGGCTCTCTCAAATTGGTGAAGTACTTGCTGAAAAACCAATGGGCTGGATTTTAGCCTGTTCTGCGCTAAAAGAGTCGTATCGTAAGATTATATCAGATCATGTAATCGTAGATTCATGGGTATTTCTAGAAGGTGATTTCGATAGGATCTATACACGTATTAAATCTCGAGATAATCATTTTATGAAAGCAGAGATGCTTCAGAGTCAATTTGAAGTACTGGAAATTCCTGCTTATGCTTTTTCAATTTCAATTGAGTATCCTCCATCCGAAATCATAAATCTGATAATTGAAAATCTAAGTGAGTAATTCATCTGCAGAAATCGGGGTAATAGGACTTGGTGTTATGGGCGCTGCACTTAGCCTAAATATTGCAGATAAAGGGTTTAAACTGGCAGTTTACAACCGTGATGAAGATTCTGAAAAAGGCACGGTTTCAATCTTTCTATCAACCAATGATCAGAATACCAACATTTATGGATTCACTAATCTGCAAGCCTTTATTTCGAAACTTGAGCGACCCAGAAAGATAATTTTATTGATTTCAGCGTCTGCAGTTGATCTTGTTCTCAATGACTTACTACCTCTGCTTGATTCTCACGACATCATAATCGATGCAGGTAATTCTCATTTTAAAGAAACAGAAACACGACAAAAACGTTGCTTAGAAGGTGAAGTTGACTTTATAGGATGTGGAATTTCTGGTGGTGAAAATGGTGCTAGATTAGGACCATCAATTATGCCTGGAGGTTCAAAATCAGCTTTCTCAAAGGTAGTGCCTTACTTGAAAACAATCGCCGCCAAAGATTTCCACGGAAATCCATGCATGAATTATGTGGGTTCTGGCGGTTAATGTCATTTTGTAAAGATGGTGCATAATGGTATCGAGTACGTTGAGATGCAGTTGATTGCAGAATTATACCAATTACTTCGATATCAGCATTCTAATACCAACATCGCGGAGGCATTTAATGATTGGAATAAAGGTCCTTTAAAGAGTTATTTACTTGAAATAAGCTCCAGAATTCTAGCTTTTAAAGAAGGTGAAGAAAAACTAGTTGATAACATTTTAGATAAAGCTGGAAATAAAGGCACGGGTAGTTGGAGTACTATTGCTGCTTTACAATTAGGTACAGAAAACTCGATGATGAGTGCAGCTGTTTTTGCCCGATATGTTTCATCCTTTAAAAGACTTCGCACTTTTCTCGATTCACAAACATCGATCGAAAAGAAAGATTTACCGATAGATCTCAAGAGCTTGAAGTCGGCGTATCAATGTGCCCGGAAGTTGAATCATCTTCAAGGATTTGAGTTGATTAGAGCCGCTTCAGCTGAGTTTAATTGGAATATTGATCTTGCAGAAATTGCTCGAATCTGGACCAATGGCTGTATCATACGATCACTGCTGATGGAGCAGCTTTCTGAGACATTTAATGATTGTGACTCATTACTAACAAATTCAGACTTTGTCCATTCAATCACAGAAAACGAGAACTCAATATCCAAGATCATTCGTGATGCTGCTGGTAATCGAGTTGCTATACCCGCGTTTTCTTCAGCATGGAATTATTGGATCGGACTTACAACGGAATTTGGGCCGGCAAATCTAATTCAGGCTCAGCGAGATTTCTTCGGTTCACATAGATATCAAAGAGTTGATGACCCAAGCGGTAAATCGTATCACACAAACTGGGAGAAATAATGCTTGATTGGGGATTACTTGGTGCGGTTTTTTTAGGAATTGTACTTCTACTTGTTCTTATTCTGAAGTTCAGGATCCAGGCTTTTATTTCATTACTCATTTCCAGTATCACTGTCGGTCTGCTAGCAGGACTCCCTCCTGCTGAGGTTATCGACACCATTCAAGAAGGTATGGGCAGCACTTTGGGATTTGTAGCCACTGTTGTGGGCTTAGGAGCCATGTTTGGGGCAATCCTTGAATATTCAGGTGGGGCTGAAGCACTGGCAAAATCCTTAATCTCAAAATTTGGCGACGAAAAATCACCCTGGGCATTAACTTTTACGGGATTAGTAGTTGCAATCCCTGTTTTCTTTGATGTTGCAGTGATCATTCTGGTCCCGATTGTTTATGCTCTTCAGCGAAAATCAGGTAAGTCACTATTGTTTTATGCTATTCCATTGATTGCCGGACTTGGCGCCGCTCATGTATTTATCCCTCCTACTCCTGGTCCTGTTGCCGTTGCCGACATACTAAATGCCGATTTAGGTTGGGTGATAATATTGGGTTCGCTAGCTGGAATTCCTGCGGCAATTGTAGCAGGACCAATCTTCGCCAAATATCTTTCTAAAAAACTTCACATCGAAGCACCCGAAATAGACGATTCCATTGTCGAACATTCTGACCTCCCTTCTCTGGGTATGATTCTTATGATTATTGGAACTCCAATTTTACTCATAGTTTCAAATACCATTATCAATGGTCCGGTTTTACCCGACGATTTTATACCCAGATCTATTAGCAACATATTTGAGTTAGTAGGTCATCCTTTCACTGCGCTTATCATTGCCAATTTAATTGCTTGGGTACTTTTAGGCTTGAAACGAGGAAAAACAAAAGATGAGCTTCTCGATATTATGACTAAGTCGATGGCACCTGCTGGGATTATTATTTTACTTACAGGTGCAGGTGGGGTTTTCAAGCAAACTCTTATAAATACCGGAACAGGTGAAATGTTGGCAACATTTTTCGCTGATAAAGGCTTTGGCATCCTGATCTTTGCTTACTTCGCAGCTGTTTTAATACGAGTTCTCCAAGGGTCTGCTACTGTGGCCATGATTACAGCTGCCGGTCTTACCGCTCCACTCCTGTTTAATGCTACAGTGATGGAAGCATCTCTAACGGTTATTGCTATAGCTGCGGGGGCCACGATACTATCACACGTAAATGACAGCGGCTTTTGGTTAGTGAGTAAATACCTTAGGTTGGATGAAAAACAAACATTTCAAAGTTGGTCGGTGGCTACTACCATACTCTCACTAACAGGTTTCGCTATGGTTTTAGTGATGAGTTTGTTTATCTGAATTCCAAGATAATTTCTTGTAGAAATTTGTTGTTATTTTGAATATTAAGCACGTGTTTATTAGTGGGTAAGATAGCTCAATTCTTTTTACAATTTGAGTGACATTCATCAAACAATCAATAAAACTGGGACTAACATGGGGTTACTAGACGAACTTAATAAAGATGCAAAAAAAGTGGAAAAAACCGCTAAAAAAGCAACAAAAAAGGCTAAGAAAACTGTAAAAAAAGCATCGGACACTGCACAACATACAGTTGATTCGGTGAATAAAGCTTCAAAAAAAACTGCTCAGGATATAGCTAATACAACATCAAAAACTATAGATGGCACGAATAAAGTTGTTAACCAAGCCATACAGGGAGTAACAGCAACTTCTGAGGAGTTTTTAAAAAGAAGTGGTCAACTAGTAAGTACAAAACTTGAGAAAAATACTATACCATTTGATACTGGGTCTGTTGCTCATTTTGCAACTACAGCTGAACGTATTGCAGTGGAATTTGAAGGCGAAGTGAAAGGCGAAGCCACAAGTGTATGTTTGGTTATTGATCGAACTGCCGAAAACACAATGGATGCTGCCTCAAATTTCTTAGCTAATATTGCAAAAGATTTGGAATCTCTACTTAACTGGATTGAACATTCTGCTCTCTTTCAACCAATTACAAATACACTAATCGCTGCATTGAATGAGATTCCTAATGCTATTGAGTTTGGAAGTAATCAGATAACATCTACAAATACAAAACAATTTAAGCAAGAAATAGATAGCACATTTGATTCATTCGAGAAAGCGTTAGGAGCTAGAAAAAAAGCACCCCCTGCAGGAAAAACACCAAAAATTCATAAACCTAGTATCCCAAAAATAGACAATCCACTCGAAAAATTGATCAAAGAAAAGATGTGTGAAATACAAGCTGATCATCCAGATATATTAGGGTTAGAAAATTTTTTCAATAAATATGATGACATTAAATTTACATTTCATTTAGATGATCTGCTGCCATCAGTCGATTTAATACATATTATTCCCCAAATAATTGGTCAATTAGAAACTATAATTAAAGAATTTGACCCAAATAATCCTGGTAGTTCAGTTCATCAGTTAGAGGCAATTGTCCAAGATAATCTGATTGATGTCTTAGATTCGTTCAAAGACCAATTGAGTGAAAATGTTGATAAATCCTTAGTCTATATAAGTGAACATGCTGATTTTTTGATTAAACTTTGGAAAGAACCACTACATGATATTCCTTTCTTTAGTGATTTTTACCAAAACAAATTACAGGTCCCACTAACTGCTGGTACACTCATAAGTTTAATGCCTGCTATTCAGTTAACATTTAGTTGTATGCTTGAAAACGGAGGCGCTCAACTTTTTTCTACTAATTCAAACTCTGAGAGCAAGCAAAATTCGAGCCCTACAATGACTTCAAAAAATATTGAAATTTGGAGGTCAATTACTATAGGTTCAAGCTATCTGAATATTACAAGTACAATCTTATCAGACCTTTTAAAGTTTGATTGTAGGCTGAGAGAAACTGGGAATGCGCTAAAAGCCTCATATACTTTTTCATCATTTAGTTTATTTGTGATGAAGTTAATTCCGACAATATTAAAAATTCATCTTAGATCTTTGAGGATTAAATCAGGAGAAATTTCTGAAGAAGAAAGTACAAATGAAGGATTTCTATTGAGATTTACAGTATTTGATTTATTAACAGTACTGGTTCCATTCTTTCTTCAATTATATTCTATAAATAAGTTGAGAAAAAGCCGAAAAAATGATGAGTATTCGGATGAAAACAACAAAGATAAGTATAAATATAAACCAGATGATGCAACTACATTATTCAACCTCGCTGGTGAACTAGTTGGGGGTTTTGTTTCACTAGGATTAGGGGTTCTACATCCAAGTAAAAGCACATATGCGGTAGCGTTAAATACGTATTCTTTTGTTCAGATTTTGCGCTCATTACGACACTACTATTACTTTTCATTTCTAAATAGTGAAGAGGAACTTGATATGTTTATTAGCTTTAAGTCAACTCCAGAATGGAAAATTGATCAAACGAAAATTGATATTAACGAGGCGAAGGTTAACCAGGTGAATAAATTAACTGTTCCGCTTCTTGAGTCATTATATATGATTTCATTGCAAAAACCCATCAGATGGTAAAACCTTTCAATAAATTTATGTGAAACAGTGATTAAAGAAATTTGAATAAAATATACGCTGTCCACTAAGAATAACTGGATAACACCAAATAGATAATACCTTCACTTGTACTTAATTCCATTTTGTATTGGATTTTCTTTGGCACAATTATTTCTAATATGGATCTAGTGACCAGTATTTATAACCATAACTCTAATATTGTTGACCTATTTATTTCTTAAAAGCCGGAACAATGTGCGGCTTTAATTGAAGTGTTGAAAATCACAGTTTGGGTTAGGATTAACCGAACAAAAAAAGCCGATGCGTTTCCACATCGGCTTTCAAAAATTTTGACTAGCAATTTTACTCTTCGATTACTGACTCAGCCAGTAGAGTAAGCTTGTTTTTTGCTACTTCTACGAATCCACCTGAGATGTTATAGTTCACATCTCCGTCGTCTTTTCGAACTAATACGGTTCCTTCTTCAAGGGCAGAAACAATAGGCGCGTGATTCGCTTTTACTTCAAAGCTACCCATCGTACCCGGCATTTGTACACCGGTAACTTCGCCTTCGAATAGCGAACCGTTGGGAGTTAAAATTTGTGCTTG
The DNA here is from genome assembly GCA_965249965.1 of Balneolaceae bacterium. Classification (GTDB taxonomy): domain Bacteria; phylum Bacteroidota; class Rhodothermia; order Balneolales; family Balneolaceae; genus HXMU1420-13. The sequence goes on along the minus strand of OZ252262.1, from coordinate 2,327,025 downwards.
GAAACCTGCCATGCTACTGCTCCTTAGACCTCTGCCGATTCAGCGAGCATTTTCTCGCCTTTGGCAATGGCTTCGTCGATGTCGCCCACCATATAGAATGCAGCTTCCGGCAGGTGATCATACTCACCATCAATAATTGCTTTCACACCTTTAACTGTGTCGTCGATCTTTACATATTTACCTGGAGCTCCTGTAAATTGCTCAGCTACAAAGAAAGGCTGAGATAAGAATCGCTGAACACGACGTGCACGGCTTACTACCAATTTATCTTCATCAGAAAGTTCATCCATACCAAGAATCGCGATGATATCTTGGAGATCTTTATAATTCTGAAGCAGAACAGTTGTTCTTCGTGCAGTTTCATAGTGCGCTTTACCTACCACTTTAGGATCAAGAATTCTGGAAGTAGAATCTAAAGGATCTACTGCAGGATAAATACCTATCTGAGTTAATGCACGAGATAGTACAGTTGTCGCATCCAAGTGAGTAAACGTGGTTGCTGGCGCAGGATCCGTTAAATCATCCGCCGGAACATACACAGCTTGTACAGAGGTAATAGAACCGTTTTTGGTCGATGTAATTCGCTCTTGCATCGCGCCCATCTCCGTTGCCAGAGTTGGCTGATATCCTACCGCAGAAGGCATACGTCCTAATAGTGCAGACACTTCAGAACCAGCTTGAGTGAATCGGAAAATATTATCTATGAAAAGAAGAATATCTCGAGATACTTCATCACGGAAGTATTCAGCTACTGTTAGGCCGGATAGAGCTACACGAGCACGTGCTCCCGGAGGCTCATTCATCTGTCCAAATACCAACGTAGCTTGAGACTCTTTCAATTTAGCTTCGTCTACTTTCGAAAGGTCCCACTTGCCAGCTTCCATACTTTCTTTGAACTCATCGCCGTAGTTAATTACGCCAGACTCGATAAATTCTCGAAGAAGGTCATTTCCTTCTCTTGTACGCTCACCAACACCGGCAAACACTGAAAGACCACCATGTTGCTTCGCAATGTTATTAATAAGCTCCTGGATCAAAACCGTTTTACCTACACCTGCACCACCAAATAATCCAATCTTACCGCCTTTCGCGTACGGACAAAGTAAATCAACTACTTTAATCCCGGTTTCCAACATCTCAGCTGATGTAGCTAATTCGTCAAAATGAGGAGCCGGGCGGTGAATTGGGTACTTCTTCTTCCCTTCAGGCTGAGGAATCCCATCAATAGATTCACCTACTACATTAAACAAGCGGCCTCTGATATCTTCACCAACAGGCATTGAGATATTTGTACCGGTATCGATTACTTCCATACCACGTACCAGTCCATCGGTAGAATCCATCGCAATGGTACGCACACGATCTTCTCCTAAGTGCTGCGCTACTTCCAAAAACAAAGCAGAACCGTCGGTAGGATTTTTAATGGTTAAAGCGTTAAGGATGGAGGGCGTTGTTCCTTCTGAAAAATCAACATCAACTACAGGTCCAATAACCTGTGCTACAGTTCCTTTATTCATGTACTAACTTGCGATTAGATTTAAAATTTGAGTCTCAAAATGAATGTATAATTTGCATCATTGCAAAGGCTGATAAAGATAGCGAGTTAACCTAAAAAGGGCAATCAATTCTGATATAATAGTTTGTGTAATATTGTTAATGTTTACGTTACAACTTCACACAATCTTCACATTCAAGTTTTTTCTTTGACACTTTTTAAGATCACAGCAAAAACTATTCATCACAACTATGCCATTGGTAGCTTATATACCTATATCCACAACGCTATTTTCTATTTACTTCTTTACGGTTATTTATAAACATTGGCGCGAAAAGCCTGACGCTACCTACTTACTCTGGTGGACGATTGGCGTGGTTTGTTATGGCATTGGCACACTGGTTGAAAGCATTCATACCATTTATGGATGGAGTCCTTTTATTTTCAAATCATGGTATATAGCCGGGGCTTTTTTGGGTGGCGTCCCCTTAGCCCAGGGCACCATTTATTTATTGATGAAAAAATCTACTGCCAATAAACTTACGGTGGGACTTGTGATCATTCTCATTATTTCATCAATTTTGGTAATCCTATCCCCGCTCGATGTTTCTAAAGTATCGGAAAAACTAAATGGAAATGTGCTAGAATGGTCATGGATTCGTGCCATCACTCCATTTATCAATATTTATGCCCTGATATTTTTAGTAGGAGGTGCATTTTATTCCGCCTGGAGATATTTCAAAACGCAAGACTTTAAAGGTCGATTTTGGGGAAACCTGTTTATCGCGGTAGGTGGGCTGTTACCCGGAATCGGTGGAACTGCTACAAAATTTGGATATACATACGTGTTATACGTGACCGAATTGCTGGGAATTCTATTAATATTTTGGGGATATATGGTCATAAAAAACGATCGATCTTTATCGGTTCACCATAATCAGGTTAGAACTTCGCAAGCTGTTCCGTCCAAATAAAAAACGTCTGATTTAGCTAGCAAATCAACACTCAAAACTCTATCTTTAAGATTCGAGCCGATCTAACCCATCGGCTCATTTTTTTGAAGAATTTTTTCTAAAAGGTGACCCAAAAAATCACCTTTTTTCGTAGCAAGAACCTTACACTATAAAAATCCCGAACCATTGGAAACCGAATTTTCAGAACGCAGTGCTAGTATAGACATACTTATAGAATTTGATTTAAATCATGTTTTAGACTACTCGTTTGCAGACGAGCTAGAGCCCAGAGAAAGAGCTCAGGTTAGGGAATATGTTCAAAACATCTTCAGAAAAAGAAGCTACCTAGATTTCCTCATCGATCATTATTCCAGCATCAGTGTAGATGAAATGAAAGCGGAATTAAAAAATATTCTGCGACTTGGTATTTATGACCTGCTTTTCATGGATAGCACTCCTGATTACGCTGCCATCAACGAGGCTGTTGAAATTGCCAAAGCGATGCTTGGGTCCAAAACAGGCGACCTTGTGAATGCGATCATGCGCAACTTGCAACGCGACATCGAAGAATTGCCCAAACCAGCATTTCAGGATCGAACTAAATTAGTTGCCACAACTTTCTCTCATCCTGAATGGATGGTTGCTCGTTGGAGTAAACGATTCGGAGAACGAGAAGCATTTCAATTAATGCAAGCCAACAATACACGCCCAAATTATTATGTTCGGGTAAACACCCTGCGTACCAAGCCCGAAAACTTCGAGCTTAGGATGGATAAAATGGGAGTAGATTTTGAAGCGAGCGAATGGCTTCCAAATTTTTATAAAGTAGAAAGTGTTCAGCCTTTCATCGAAAAAGGGTTATTAGCTAAAGGTTTATGCCAGGTACAGGATATTGCAGCAGGCTTCGCCCCTTTTGTATTGGATCCTCAACCGGGAGAAAAAATTTACGATTTATGCGCCGCTCCAGGTACAAAATCGATTATGATATCGGATTTAACCGAAGCACAAAGTGATATACTTTCAGTAGATATTTCTGCAGACCGCCTTGAAAAACTTGCGGAAAGTGCCTTAAGCCATGGAGCTGAAAATATCAAAATTCGTCGTGGTGATGTTTTGGAACTCTCTCTCCCACTAGCTGATGCCGTATTACTGGATGCACCTTGTACCGGAACAGGCGTGTTAAGCAAGCGTGCTGATTTGAGATGGAGGCGCGATGAAGAAGGCTTAAGGAAAGCAGTAGAACTGCAAGAGCAATTGCTGGAAGAAGCTGCTAATATGGTTAAAGTGGGCGGTCGACTTGTTTACAGTACGTGTTCTTTAGAACCGGAAGAAAACATGGAGCAAATCCAAAAACTAATCGACAAGATGGATGACAATTTTGTGCTTCTACCATTGGAAGATTATGTACCGGAAGAGGTCTTAACAGAGGATGGCAAAGCTTACCAAACATTCCCTCACAAACACGGTTGTGACGGTCATTTTGGCGTACTTTTAGAACGAGTTAAGTAAGGGACTAAGGCGCTGAGGTACAAAGCATTTCTTTGTACTAATGACCTTTTGTGCCTTTTCAGATTTAAGTAGAAAGCAAATATCTAAATCCCTGAAAAGTTTTGACAAAATCACCAGAAAATATCCCTTCCAAATACGATCCAAATAATGTTGAAGACAAATGGTATGCGTATTGGTTAGAAAACGGCTACTTCCATTCAGAAGTAGATCATTCTAAAGAGCCTTACACCATTGTCATTCCGCCGCCGAATGTAACCGGCGTCTTGCATATGGGGCATATGCTCAACAATACGATTCAAGATGTATTGATTCGCCGAGCAAGGATGCAAGGCTATAATGCCTGTTGGGTTCCTGGAACAGATCATGCTTCGATTGCAACAGAAGCTAAAGTTGTTCGGAAATTACGAGAAGAAGGCATAAAGAAGGGTGATTTGAGCCGCGACAAGTTTATGGAGCATGCCTGGGAATGGACGCATAAACATGGTGGGATCATACTTGAACAATTAAAGAAATTAGGTGCGAGCTGCGATTGGAATCGCACTGCTTTCACAATGGATCCTAATTATTCGGAAAGTGTTTTAGATACCTTCATTGATCTATATAACAAAGGGAAAATTTATCGTGGTGCCCGGATGATCAATTGGGATCCATCCGCAAAAACAGCTTTAAGTGATGAAGAAGTAATTTATAAAGAGGTAAATTCAAAGCTTTATCACATTCGGTATAAGATGGTCGATTCCGATGAATATGTTACCATCGCTACCACTCGACCGGAAACTATTCTTGGTGATACAGCAATTTGTATCAATCCAGAAGACGAACGATACACGCATTTGCATGGGAAGAAAGCTATTGTTCCATTGGTAAATCGAGAAATTCCAATCATTCTGGATGATTATGTGGACGTTGAATTTGGAACAGGGTGTTTGAAAGTTACCCCGGCTCACGATGTTAATGACTACGAATTAGGCGAAAAGCATGGTCTCGAGACCATCAACATGATGAATGCCGATGGTACAATCAGTGAAGAAGGTGAGCTGTATGTGGGCATGGACCGATTCGATGTGCGCAAACAAATTGCCAAAGATTTAGACGATGCCGGTCACATGGTGTCGATTGAAGATTATCAAAATAAAGTTGGATACTCTGAGAGAACGGATGTAGTAATTGAACCAAGATTGTCCCTTCAATGGTGGGTTTCGATGAAAGAGTTGGCGCAACCTGCTCTCGAAAATGTAATGAATGACACCATTCAGTTTCATCCACCCAAATTTAAAAATACCTATCGCCACTGGATGGAGAATGTGAAAGATTGGTGCATTAGCCGCCAATTGTGGTGGGGACATCGGATTCCGGCGTATTATTACGGTGAAGGAGAAGACGATTTTGTAGTGGCCAAAGATGAAGAAGAAGCACTTGAACTGGCGCGTGCTAAATCGAATGATCAGGAGTTGATGTTTAGTGATCTTCAACAAGATGAAGACGTTCTTGATACCTGGTTTAGCTCTTGGTTATGGCCGATTTCTGTGTTTGATGGTTTTTACGATGAAGAAGAAGTCGATTATTACTACCCTACTAACGATCTGGTAACAGCACCGGAAATCATGTTTTTCTGGGTAGCCCGAATGATTATTTCGGGATATGAATATCGCGGTGAAATGCCCTTTAAGAATGTGTATTACAATGGGATTGTTCGTGATAAACTCGGCCGGAAAATGAGTAAAAGTCTCGGTAACTCTCCCGACCCCATTGAGTTGATGGAAACTTATGGGGCTGATGGGGTGCGTATGGGTATGTTGTTTGCTACGCCTGCTGGAAATGATCTGCCTTTCGACCCTATGATTTGCGAACAGGGTAAAAAGTTCTCGAACAAAGTTTGGAATGCTTTCCGGTTCCTTACTCTGAATATGCAAGAAGGAGTGGAATATTCTCCAACGCTGGAATTTGATTCAGATAATCTTGCCGACCGCTGGATGATGGGACGTATTCAGCAAACCATAAAAGCAGTTGATGAAGATTTTGCAAACTATCGCTTAAATGATGCCTTAAAGCGCGTGTATTCGTTGATTTGGGATGATTTCTGTGATTGGTATATCGAATTGGCTAAACCGGAATATGACCAACCTTTCGATCCACAAAAAATGAATGTGGCACTTGGTTTCTTCGAAGTGTTGATGAAGCTTTTACATCCCTTTATGCCGTTTATCTCAGAAGAAATCTGGCAGTATATCAATGAGCGTAGCAATGAGGAAGCACTTTGTATTTCAGCATGGCCGAGCTACGATAAAAATCTGGATAATCGTGATGATATCGAACACTTCGAACTATTTAAGTCGATCGTTTCTTCCATTCGAAATATCCGAGCAGAAATGCAGCTTTCTCCAAAAGAAGAATTGGATGTTTTAATCAAAACGGTAACTGAGGACGTTTCCAGGTTTCTGAATGCAGATGTTTGGATTATCCAACAACTACAATCTTTGAAGTCCATTTCGATCAACACAGACATCCAAAAACCAAAAGCATCAGCTTCTTCCCTACTTTCCGGGAATGAGTTGTATATACCGCTATCCGGTTTTATAGATGTTGACAAAGAAGTTGATCGCATCAAAAAAGAAATCCAACGAGTGGAAGGCTTTTTGAAAGGAGTTAATGGAAAACTTAATAATCAGAATTTTGTAAATAACGCTCCGGAAGCTGTTGTAGAGAATGAACGGAATAAAAAACGCGACGGTGAAGCCAACCTTGCAAAATTGCAAGAACAGCTCGAAGATTTTGAGTAACTGTTTAAATGAAAACCTTTTCACTTCAACCTCAAGAACCGCATCAACCTGCCGATTTCTTAAAAGGATTAAATAAGCAGCAACATGAAGCTGTGACCACAACGCAAGGGCCACTTCTAATTGTTGCCGGAGCCGGTTCTGGAAAAACGAGAGTGTTGACGTTTCGTATAGCCTATCTCCTCCAACAGTACAAAGCCGCACCCAACGAAATTCTAGCGCTTACATTTACCAATAAAGCGGCTCGGGAGATGAAAGAGCGTATTACCAAATTAATTGGGGATAAAGCGAATAAATTATGGATGGGTACTTTCCATTCTATCTTCTCAAAAATTTTACGTTTCGAAGCAGAAAAACTGGGATACGGCAAAGATTTCACAATCTATGATACCAGCGACTCAGAAACGGTGATTAAGCAGATTCTTCAAGAGCTAAATTTTGACCCAAAAGAAATCAAGCCAAAGACTATTCGGAACAAAATCAGCGATGCTAAGAATCAGCTGATCAGTCCGGAAGATTTTCAAAATCGCTTTGTCAGTTCTACCCTTGATGATATTACGGCCAGAGTCTCCAAGATTTATCAAACCAGATTAAAACAAAGTAACGCGATGGATTTTGATGATCTGCTGGTAAAACCCATCGAGTTATTTGAGGAAAATCCAGACCTACTTGAACGCTACCAGGATCGGTTCAAATACATTTTGATTGATGAGTATCAGGATACCAATCATGCCCAATATAAAGTGACGAAAATGTTGGCTGCAAAATATCAGAATATTTGTGTGGTTGGTGATGATGCGCAGTCTATTTATTCGTTCCGTGGTGCCGATATTTCGAATATTTTGAATTTTAAGGAAGACTATGAAAATGCCAAACAGGTCCCTTTAGAGCAGAATTATCGATCAACTCGCTCCATTTTACAGTGTGCTGACTCCATCATTAAAAAGAACGAAAACCAGCTCGATAAAACCCTGTGGACGGAAAAAGAATACGGGGAGCCCATTACCTTACTTCAGAATTATGATGAGAGAGATGAAGCCAATCGGGTAGCTCAGCACATTATTGATTTAAAAATGCGGCATGCATACGACAATAATCAGATGGCGATTTTGTATCGTACAAACTATCAATCGCGGGTTTTTGAAGAAGCGTTACGCCGCCACGATTTAGCCTATCAATTGATTGGTGGACTCTCTTTTTATCAGCGCAAAGAGATAAAAGACGTGCTAGCCTACCTCACGTTATTGGTGAACAAGCATGATGAGACGAATCTCGTTCGGATTATAAATGAGCCCTCGCGAGGGATTGGGAACAAATCGATCAACGATTTGAGAATTCAGGCACGACAGTCTGGCAAAACCATGTGGGAAATACTGGAACATGTTGAAGAGTCGAATGTCTACAAACCGGCAAAAGTTCGAATTCGGGATTTCGTGGATATGATGAATCGCCTCGCTGCCGATTTAGAAGGCGGAAGAAGCCTCACAGAAGTCACCCGTGCAGTGCTGGAATCTTCAGGTTATATGAAAGCGCTGGTTGAGGAAAATTCGCACGACTCTATGATGCGTCGGGAGAATATTCTCGAATTTCAGAATGCCATCTCTTATTACGAAAAAGGCACTTCTAATCCCTCTTTGAGTGCATTTTTACAGGAAATCAGTTTAATCACCGACGGTGACAAATTCGATGAAAATAAGCCCGCTATTACCTTAATGACCGTTCACGGATCAAAAGGACTTGAATTTCCGGTTGTTTTTGTGGTTGGTTTGGAAGAAAACCTCTTTCCAGTAGGTGGCCGTGATGGTTTTGATGCAGATATTGAGGAAGAACGCCGGCTTTTTTATGTGGCTATTACACGGGCTGAAGAACGGCTTTATTTCAGCCATTGCAAATCACGATTTAAGTTTGGAGAAGAACAACAACAGCTTCGTTCAAGGTTTCTAGATGAAGTAGATGCAGGCGTAGTTCGTACAGAATCCGGTGCCACAATTTCCCAAAAAACAGACCGATTTAATTATGAGGGAACAACTGGCAGTGAAAGAGATTCAAGCTACATTGAGTATGATTGGCAAAAGCCAAAAACTAAGAAAACGAGCACTAGTTCGTTAGGGTCGATTCACTATGAGTATGAATCGGGTGAAGATCCTTTTGTAGTAGGCGCTCAAGTTCAGCATGCCAAATTTGGACCAGGTAAAATCATTAGTCGTAGCGGATTAGGAATGGATGCCAAAGTTGTCGTATTTTTCAAGAACAGAGGACAAAAAAAATTAATGTTGAGGGCAGCCCCCCTCCAGATCATCGAATAGACGGTAAAAATTTAACATTCTTCTATGGGAAGATTCGCCTCACTTATTTGGGTGATGGTGCTGTTCATGAGCCCTGTAGTGTTCGCTCAGCCCGTTTTAACGCCACAAAATGTTGCACTTGGCGGTGGTGGAATCACATACATTACCGATTATAATGCCAACTTTTATAATCCTGCGAACCTCTTTATTTCCGACAGGATTAGAAACTTCGATTTTGGCCTGGCGATTGGTGGGTTTTACTTTAACGGGGTTCAAAACTTCTCTGATATTGATGAACAACGTCGCAATTTAGAGGACTATATCTATGCTTTTCAACCCGGCACTTATTCCATAACCCCCTTAGACCGAGAAGAAATTTTAGAAGAAAATTATATTCGGGATCGCTCTACCTCTCTTCATCAAACCCGAATTGATGTTACACTATTGGGCTTTAAAGTACGAAACAGTAAACGTGCTTTTTCGATTGCGGTGAGAAATCGAATTTCTTCTAGCTTTGAAGTAGGTAAAGGATGGTACACTTCAGATGTCCAAAACGAAGGCTCTACCTCATTCATCGACCGTTCCCTCACCCATCGTTATCAGTCGTTATATGAATTTTCGGTTGGCTTTGCAGAGACATTCCAATTCTTCACGGATATGACCCCTCGACTAGATGAATTTACCGTAGGAATTGCTCCAAAACTAGTGATAGGCGGTTCCAATCACGACGCACGATGGTTTAACCGATTCGAAGAACTGCAAAATGGTTCAATACGTCAGGTTCAGGAATTCGAATATCAGGACTCCGGTAATTTTACTGAAGCAACAGCTTCCTATTTATCCGGTATTCCAGCTCAAAATGCATTATCCAGAAACATCACCGACGAACTTTTTAATCCTCAAGGCTATGGAGCAGGTTTTGATATTGGTTTCACATACTTACTTACACTTGGTAGTGACTTTTCCACTCTTGAAGACACTGATCAGCGAACTCAGAAATCCCTAAGAATCTCATTTTCAATCACCGATATTGGATTCGTTAAATACGATCAAACCAGTCACTTTGAAATTAATTCGGATACGGCATCCATTACAGCATTGCCTACTACAGTTTCAGCAGATGCATTCGTTGGCGCACCAGGTCAGTTTTTGGATTTTGTGGATCAATTTTCAATTAATAATCCATTTAGATCAGCGGTGAGAGGCGAGCAGGTAAATTATGTGCTATTACCTACTGCGATGCATGCCGGTGTTTTGTTCGAAATAAATCGATTAAAACTAATGGGAGATCTAAGTTTAGGGTTAACCAATACTGCATTTAATTCGAACAAATTGGTGGCCTCGGCAGGTATTGAAATACGCCCACTGAAATTCCTGCCACTTAGAGCAGGCACACAATTGGCAACAGAACTGCCAAATTATTTCAGTTTTGGTACAGCCATTGAGACTAAGGTTTGGGATTTATCAATTGCTACACAATTTGTTTCACGAACCTTTAATGAAAACCCTACCCTTTCCGGGGTAACGGTTGCAGCATTACAGTTTCATTTTTAGTCTGTCAGTTTGCCCTACATCACTGACACTACCGCCAATATTTACGACTTATAGATTAGCCTTATATATTGGCTTTGTATTTGCCGATAACACCGAAAAAGATTCAAGCAAGTATTATTTAATGAAGTCACGTTTTTATTTAGAAAATCAATTTGGTTTAAGCGACGAAGTGTTCGACGATTTTGAGCAGGCAATACCTCTTATGTCGGAAGAAGAAGAGAAAGAATTAACAGAGTCGGTTGTACCAGAATCATTACCTGTTTTACCTTTAAAAAATACGGTGTTATTTCCTGGTGTGGTGGTTCCTATCACTGTAGGGCGCGACCGCTCCCTGGCTTTGGTGAAAGAAGCATATGCCGGGGACAAAATTATTGGAGTGGTAACTCAAAAGGATGAAGATGTTGAAGAACCCGGATTTGATGATCTGCATAAAATTGGTACTGTTGCCCGCATTTTAAAACTCATCAAAATGCCGGATGGAAGCAGAAGTATTGTAATTCAAGGGAAATCGGTTTTCGAAGTAGAAGAATTTACTCAGGATCAGCCGTACTTCAAGGCTAAAACCAAAGCCTATGCCCGAGAAATGGATTTACAGGGTCTAGAGCTTAGTGCATCGGTTCGAAATGTAAAAGAGACTGCTGTAAATATTATCAATAAGTCGCCCAATATCCCATCGGAAGCGGCAATTGCAGTAAATAATATCAATAGCCCAATTTTTCTACTCAACTTCATTGCTTCAAACTTAAATGTTGAGATTGACGACAAGCAGGATTTACTGGAAACTCAAAAATTCTCCACAAATCTGGATAAGATTATGGAGTTTTTGGAGCAGGAACTTCAGGTTCTGGACATGAGCGAGAAAATTCGCACGAAAGTTAAATCTGATATCGACGATCAGCAGCGCGAATTCTACCTTCGACAGCAAATGAAGGCGATTCAAGAGGAACTTGGGGAAGATGCCGAGCAACAAGAAGTTGATAAGCTTCGGGAAAAGCTGGCGACCAAGAAATTACCCGATTATGCCAAAGAAGTTGCTGAGAAGGAACTTGGCAGACTGGAAATGACTCCAAATGCATCGCCAAATTATGGCATCATCCATAGCTATGTAGAATGGATTCTGGATCTTCCATGGGACGATTATTCTGAGGACAAACTTGATTTAGAGTACGCCAGAAAAGTTTTAGACGAAGATCATTATGGGCTCGAGAAAGTAAAGAAGAGAATTATCGAGTATTTAGCTGTATTGAAGCTGAAGAAAGACATGAAAGCTCCGATTTTGTGTTTTTATGGCCCTCCCGGCGTTGGTAAAACTTCGTTAGGTAAATCTATTGCGCGATCTTTAAACCGAGAATTTGAGAGATTTAGCTTAGGTGGAATTAGGGATGAAGCAGAGATTCGTGGTCATCGCAGAACATATATTGGCGCTCTACCCGGTCGTATTATCCGTTCGATGAAGAAAGCCAGAAAGGGAAATCCCGTGATTATGCTAGATGAAATTGACAAAGTAGGTGCCGATTATCGTGGGGATCCAACTTCAGCCTTACTTGAGGTGCTAGACCCCGAACAAAACGATACATTCAGCGACAATTATCTTGAATTAGAATACGATTTATCAAAAGTTCTATTTATTGCCACGGCAAATTCTCTGGACACTATACCTGCTCCTCTACGCGATCGTATGGAAATCATCAACATTAGCGGGTATACGCTAGAAGAGAAAACAGAGATTGCAAAGAATTACCTCATCCCAAAACAGGTGAAAGAAAACGGCCTTAATGACGATCAAATAAATATTAATGATGATGCGGTTGTTAAAGTGATTGATGAATATACGCGAGAATCTGGCGTAAGAAACTTAGATCGGCAAATTGGATCAGTATCTCGTGGCGTTGCCGCTAAAGTTGCATCAGGTGAGTTAGAATCCTTCGAAGTAACTGCAAATGATATTGAAGATCTCTTAGGAAAGCAGAAGTTTTTCAGTGACGTTGCCGAGCGAACTATCGTACCCGGAGTTGCCACCGGACTAGCCTGGACTCCATTTGGTGGAGACATTTTATTTATCGAGGCAAGTGTTTCGAAAGGAAGCGGAAAATTGAATATAACCGGCCAACTCGGTGATGTAATGAAAGAGTCTGCCATGTTGGCGATCTCCTATTTAAAAGCTCATTCTGAAGATATTGGAATACCAGAGGCGGCCTTCAAACATTTTGATTTGCATATTCACGTACCAGCGGGTGCAGTTCCAAAAGATGGCCCTTCTGCAGGAGTTTCGCTATTAACTGCTATCGCTTCGATTTTTACACAGCGCAAAGTAAATGGAACTATCGCCTTAACAGGTGAGATAACTCTACGTGGCTTAGTACTACCAGTTGGTGGAATCAAAGAAAAAGTATTGGCTGCAAAACGAGCCGGTATTAAGAAAGTTCTGCTCCCTAAGAAAAACGAGAAAGATGTTGCCGACATCGAAACCGATGTAATAGGTGATCTTCAAGTTGAATATCTCGAACGCATGGCTCCCTTATTGGATTTGATTCTTGAAAAAGACTCCGTTCGCGATCCGTTTGAGTATTTTAAAGCACCTGAAAAAGATGCTAAGGAAAAATTACCAACCTAAGTGCTGAAAGGGATTTACAAAAGTGAATCCCTTTTTTTATTGCACTAAATAACACATTAGTAAAGAAGAGTAAGGGAATGAATTCTTTACCACCGTTTAATAACTCTTTAAAGTAAGTCCAAGTGTAAGAAACTGGTCTCTCCTGCTTTGCCCTTGTTTTACGATACTTTCAAACGTTTGCAAATAGTTGAAGCTGATATTTAAGTATCTCCAAATTGGGAACTCAACACCCAGATCGGCCCTCCATCGAAAATTATTACTTTCAAGCAATGAGGGTTGGTAATAACTCTCATGCTTTAAAACCATTTTGTTTTCAAGTACAGTGTAAGTTCCGCTCACCCAAAGTGTGCCTCGCCAAGTATTAATGGAGGATTCTCCATCATATTCCGAGCGATTAAAAGTTTGAGTTCCAAAATTAGTTCGTTCATACTCGGTGGAAATTGAAAACTTGAGCCAACTTTTATCAGATTCCAAAACCTGCGCTGAAGCACCCACGCCAAGTAAATATCGCACATCTATGTCTCGCCGAAAATTGGTGCTAATAAATGCTAAGGCAAGCGGGTACACTTTTTTGTGGGGATTTAGATACAGAAAGTTAAGGCTCAGAATATCTTCGTCTGCCTTTGTATTCCCAAATTCCTGATAGACGTAAGAGTTCTGAGTTTTGAATACCCAATGATCTTCAAATTTGATGCTAGTATTCGATGAAGCTCTGAAAATTAGAGTTTGAACATTGCCCTTCTGCTGAAAACCACTCAGCGTTAGATCACCTTGAAAGTCAAGAGAATCACTTTCATTGATTTGAGCAAATAAATTACTCGGCAGTGTAATTACAAACTGAAATAGAAATAGAAGTAAATATTTAGCCATCCAAACCTTGTTGTATTCGATGAATATATATTCTAAAAATAAGAATTAGATCGATGATTTAGTTCCGATCCTTCTAATTTGATAAAATTTATTCCAGCAAATTCCATTCTTCGCGTGTAGCAATCGCTTTTTGATATTCCATTAGCATCTTCCATTCCCCAGTAGATTTGGTTAACAACGCCTCGAAATGAATAAACACCTCCTGGAACTCCTCGCCCTCATTTTGCCAGGCATATCTGAATATACCGGTTTGATGCGCCGTACTTTCGCCCATGGCACTTACCGAAAACCTAAACTCAACCGAAGCCTTCATCTTACCGTTTTTAGTATTTTCGAAGCCTTCTTTCCAACCATTCAAAGCAAATTGTATCGGGTAACTTTGGCTTACCATTCCGTTCACTAAAATAGCTTCATCATGAAAAGAATTAGCATATGCGTCAAAATCACCTTCGGCAACTTGTCTGGAAGCTTCTAACCAAAAATCATTGATTTCTGAATTAGGAAATGATTGAGCCGATAAACTTGAAACCAGAAAAAGTGAAACCAGTAAAGTGCGCATTTTTTGGATTAAGATAACAAGCCATCATTTAAATGCTTGTCTAATCTTCACACTTGCGTATTTTCTGGAATGCAAAAAGGTAGAATTATACAGTCAACCGGTAGTTGGTATAAAGTGAGAACCGATTCCGATTTAATTGAAAGCAGACTTCCGGGTCGCTTTAGGTTAGATGATAAACACGTTACAAATCCAATTGCTGTTGGTGATATAGTAGACATAGCCATGAATGATGATGGTACCGGAACTATTGAAGTTATTCATGAACGTAGAAATTACATTACCCGACAAGCTACACACGGTCGCCGTGGTGAACAGATTCTGGTTTCAAATTTAGACAGGGCCTTTGTGGTTCAATCTATTCGCCAACCTAAAATGAAAGAAGGATTTATAGATCGATTTTTAGTTACCTGCGAGGCATACGATGTAGAAGCCAGTATTATCATCAACAAGCTGGATTTGGCCACAAAAAAAGACGAAGGTTATCTCGAAGACTTGCAAGAGCTGTATGAATCTTTAGGGTACGAAGTATTTAAAACAAGTGTCTTGGATCAAAATTGCCTCACTCAATTAAAAGAAGTTATAGCTGGAATAACAACGGCATTTGTTGGGCCTTCGGGAGTTGGTAAAACAAGTCTGTTAAACGCAATCGACCCAACATATTCAGAGAAAATTGGCGAAGTATCCTCCTATTCAAATAAAGGAAAGCATACAACAACATTCGCCAAATTGATTGAAATTGAAAACGGGGGATTCATTGTTGATACACCAGGAATCCGTGAATTCGGTCTGTTTAATATAGAACCTTGGGAGTTATCCCTTTATTTTCCCGAAATGCTCGATGGGAGGAAGCACTGTAAATTTAATACATGTACTCATATTCATGAACCTAGTTGTGGAGTTATCGCAGCGTTTGAAGAAGGTAAAATTGATGCAGGCCGCTATAATTCATACATCAACATGCTGGAATCCATTGAAGATTAAAGCTCATTAATCACGCAATTAGGGTATATGTTTTCCGAATTTAATTGCTAATATTAGCGCAATCTATCTATCGAAAAAAGGAGACATAAAATGATTAAAAGAATATCAGCTATTTGTACCACATTAGTTTTTGCTGTTACAATGGCACTCACTTCTAATCCTGCTAATGCACAACTAAGCGATATCGAAGCGTTCTTAGATGTATTGAGCGAAGGGGAACAAAATGCATCTGCACTTACGCAGGCATACCTCACCCCTATGGCTACAGGATTAAGTACTGCGTTAAATTCAGGATGGGCAACGAAAGCAGCACCCACAAAAAAACTTGGATTCAGTGTCCAATTTCGAACTGCTTTAACTGCAGTTCCCTCAAGTGGCCAAACTTTTGATGCCAGCACAATAGGTCTATCACCTGGGATAAATGTATCTGCAGGAGAATCAAATACCATTTCTGGTGGAAAAGGAAGCGGCCAGGTACTAACCTTACCTGGCGGTTCAACCATTACGTTACCTGGTGGTACAGGCGTTGAATATGTACCCGCTGCAATGCTTCAGGGAAACGTTGGTCTGATAAAAGGAACCGATGTTACCATTCGCTATATCCCAGAAACAGCTCTAGGCGATTTTGGTGATATGTCTATGGTTGGTGCCGGCGTTAAACACGGATTAAATCAATGGTTACCTGGTGGAAAATTACTTCCGGTTGACATTTCTGTGCTAGCTGCATTCTCGCAAACTACATTAAATGCTGATCTAAATTTCAATGCTGGAGAAGTTCAACGTCTAGAAACCACTACGAATACTTTTGTGCTAAATGCCATGGTTGGTAAAACGTTACCATTCATCTCGGCTTATGCAGGTGTTGGCTTTCAAACAGGTACATTTGAGTTAGATATGCTAGGAAATTACACTATTGGTTCTGGTGCACTTTCAGAAACTTATACAAATCCTGTTTCATACACTCAAGACTCAGATGCTGCAGTTCACGCACTTGCAGGTGTTCAGTTCAAAATTGCCATATTCCGAATTTATGGTGAGGCTACTGTTGCGGAATATTCCACCTATAATGTAGGTATAGGTATCGGTCTTAGAAACTAGACACGACACGATTATCATATATAAAAAAAGACGCTCAAGGGCGTCTTTTTTTTGTTTTTAGAGACTTTGATTTATACAGCTTCTTTATTGGCCAATGTAGGGTGTTCAACAGGTGAATCCGATTCAATTACACCGTCACGAAGTCGTACGATTCGACGAGAGTGATCAGCTATCTCATTCTCGTGAGTTACCAAAATAATTGTATTGCCTTGTCGATATAACTCTTCAAATAATAGCATGATTTCTTCACCTGTTTTTGAATCTAAGTTTCCAGTTGGCTCATCTGCGAGTAAAATTGACGGATTATTAACCAAAGCACGAGCAATTGCTACACGTTGGCGTTGTCCACCAGAAAGTTCATTAGGTTTGTGATCTACTCGATCTCCCAACCCAACTTTCGTAAGAACATCAATAGCTTGTTCTTTTCTTTCTGCGGATTTCATTCCAGCGTAAATAAGTGGGAGTTCTACATTTGCAAGGCAGCTAGTTCTCGGTAAAAGATTGAATGTTTGGAAAACAAATCCAATTTCTCGATTTCTCACTTCTGCAAGTTCTGCATCATTCATTTCCGAAACTCGATTATTGTTTAAGATATACTCGCCCGAAGTTGGCGTATCCAAACAACCAATCATGTTCATCAGTGTTGATTTACCTGACCCTGAAGGCCCCATAATGGCTAAATATTCATTTTTATGAATATCAAAAGTGACACCATTCAATGCTTTTACAGTAGTGTCGCCCATTTGATAGAAACGGGTGAGATCAGATATTTGAATAACTGGTTGATCCATTATTCTTCCCCTGCATCATCACGATTTGTAATTTCAAGCAGATCGCCATCAGCCAGAGATCTTGAAAGTACCCGGTAACCACCAATTACAATTTCATCTCCGGCACTAAGTCCGTTTGTAATTTGAATGTGAGAGTTGTCGGAAATTCCTGTTTCTACTTCAACCCGTACCGCTTTCCCTTCAACTACCATAAATACTACTTTTCTTATGTCTTCTCGGGCAACAATGATATCGTCAGTATCAGAGGCTGGTTGAATTTCAACTTCATCAGAATTCTCCGAATCCTCCTCATTTTCATTCACATCTTCCGCAAAATCTCGTACTGTCACTGCCTGAATAGGTACCGAAACCACATTTATGGCTGTTTCTGTTTCAATATCAACCGTAGCCGACATGCCTGGCTTAAAATTAGGAACAAAGGCTTCCCCAGGATTCTCCGGTGCTTCACTAGCCACCAACTGCTCTCCTCTCGACCCTAAATTATGAGGCGTTACAATCCGAACTTTTACCTGATAATTTGTTACCTGTTCGCTTGAACCTGCGCCGGTTACTTGTGCTGAATTCGCAATTTCTGTTACAATACCATTAAACATTCGTTCAGGGTATGCATCCACTTCTATACGAGTGGTATCTTCAAGAGTCACATTTACGATATCATTTTCATTAACCTCAACCAATACTTCCATACGGTCTAATAATGATACTCTCATCATTTCGGTACCCGCCATTTGCGAGTTTCCTAACACTCGTTCACCTTCTTCCACTGCAAGTCCAGTTACGGTTCCATCCTGCGGTGCCCGAATAACTGTTTGTTCGAGTTCTTCCTGTGCTCGACGCAATTGTGCTTCAGCCGCTTGAATTTGATATTCGGCTGCTTTTAAGTTGGCTTGTTCTGCATCAAATGCTGATTTTGTTTGAATGAAATCCAGCTCAGATATTACTTCACGCTCATATAACTCTTTATTTCTTAAATGAGCTGCCTCAGCTTGTATCAGACTTGCTTTAGTCTGCTCCATACGTGCTTTTTGTGTGAGAAGCGCTGCATTCAAATTGTCAATGCTAGCTTGGTAGATATCAGGTTTAATTCGAACGAGAAGATCTCCACGTCGAACAAAATCACCTTCTTTCACCGGTAGTTCGATAATCTCTCCCGACACATCCGGACGTATAATCACTTCCACTTCCGGTTGAATTTTTCCAGAAGCTGAAACTACCTGAGTAATGGTTTTTAATTTGGCAGTATCGGTTTCTACAGCAACGCCTTTAAGACCACCACCAATAATTCCTGCTTTTCTGAGACCAAATCCGCCACCGAGCAGGATCACCAGAATTACAGTAATCCAAATAAACATTTTCCCGGTTGATGACTTCTTTTTAGCCATAATTACTGTTCCCCAAAGATTGAAAGTTTGATATTAAAATTCGATGGTTTCACCACTCAATTTCCCTAAATAGAAATCAAGTAGTTTTTCCTGAAATATTAAGCTGAATACAGCCTGAGTATAATTTGATTGTGCACTTACATAATTCGCTTGTGCCTGACTTAGCTCAATCAGGGTACTTGCGCCAACATTGTACCGTTCTTGTTGTGTTTCAAAAGCTTTTCCAGATGCAAATAATGATTTTTGAGTCGCTTCTTTCGATTTAATAAAGCTGGAGTAATCATTGTAAGCCTGAGTTACTTCCTGAACGACCTGTAATCGGCTATTATCAAGATTTAACTCCGCATTTTTAAGCTGCACTCTGCTTGCCTGAATGTTATAAAGTCTGTTATAGTTTTGAAAAATCGGGATGCTGATTGACAATCCTAAAGAGCGGTTAACTTGTTGATCGAAAAACTGATCTGAGAAACTCACCTTATCACCTAGTAATGTGTATTGATCACTATATCTCGAAGACATTGAAGCTGAACCGTTAATACGAGGCAAAAGCGATGCACGAGCATTCAAAACCTGGTATTCTAATCCTTTGATAGAAGCCTCTTCGCTGCGAATATCACTTCTTGAACTAAGTGCCTGATCAATAAGCTCGCGTAAGCTATACGTTTCAACAGCATTAAATGTCTGATTTTCGTCAATTTCTGGAACTACAAAATTGTACTCTGCAACCGGATCAATTTGCAACGTTCGGATCAATAATAATTTATTAAGCGCCAGCGTATTTTCTCGTTGAGTGATGGTTAACTCATCATTAGCAACTGTGGCTTCCTGATTATATAAGTCAACCGCAGGCCTTGAACCTACTTCAACTTGTGCTTGAACTTGCTCTAATTGGCGCAGTGAGGTAACTAAATTCTCTCTAGCGATTTCCAAAAGTTCCTGATCTAATATTACTTGTAGAAATCTTGTGGCTGTATCAAAGATAACCTGCTCGCGTGCTCTTTGAAGACTCTCCTCTCTTGATACTTGTTCTTGCTGGCTTTGGCGAAGAGTTATTATATTTTGAAACCCATTAAAAATGGCAATGTTTGCGCTTAAATTCCCGCTAAACGATTGTGATGTAACATCTACAAATGGATTTAGCCCTTCATTAAATCTTTCAAAAATAAACTGCTGTCCGGTTGTTCTACTTCCATTAAAATTAGAATTTAATGATGGCAAGAAGTCAGCCATTTCATTTCGGATGCTTTCATCCGCCAGGTCAAGATTATTCTCTGCTTGTTTTAGTAGAAAATTATTTTCCAAAGAAATTCTTATCGCATCTTCAAGAGTAATGCTTTGTGCGGATTGCCCTAGTAATGTTCCGCTTGATAATAGTACTGCGCATAGTACAGCAAGAATCGTTTTCTTCATGTCTGTATTTAGTTTTTTGTTGATGATAGCCTTGCACGAGGCAGGGAGAAAATAGTTACGAAATAGTTGGTATAGTCTTGGGTTTCAAAAGCTTTTACAAAACTTTTAACTCAATCAATCCAATTTCGAATCTTTTTGTTGGGTTATTCGATCTTCGATGTAATCGAGGATCGTATCTGTAGCTTTTTTTGCTAATCGTTTTTTTAGTGATGAAGTGATTGAGTCAGAAATCACACTCTTTGACGATTGTCTCTTTTCTTTTGAACCTGTTCCAGAACCAATTCTTGATAGCATAAATCCTGCAACAATCGCAGCACCGACTACCGGTAGCGGATATTTTTTAACCACTTCAACCGGGCTTACACTTTGAGTCACATCAGATTTAACCTGCTCTAGATTTGATTCTATGCCCGATTGAATTCGATCCAGATTTGCTTCCAGCTCTTTCTTTTTAGCTTCTATACGATCAATTTTTTTGCTCATTACTCTCTTTAAGTACCTTTTGATTGGTTGATGAAAGCTGATCAGTATTACTATCGGATTTCTTTTCAATGGATTTTAGTATTCCATCCATAAACTGATTTTGAATGCTTCTGGCAACTCCTTTCGGTTTCGAAGAGGCCAATAATAATCCAATTAAAATCAGTGGTGCAGCTACAATTCCATATCCAAGAGCCGCATTTTGAAGCAAATCACCTAAATAAATTGCCAGTGCCATCATGCCAAAAAATAAACCAATGGCAAGAATGGTAAACCCGATCAACTTTTGAATTGATTCACCCAGCCATTTGGTTACTTGCTCTCCTACATTTAGAACAAGTAAATCGAGCCTAATCTCAACATATTGTTTAAGCTCGTTTGTAATTTGTTTAACTCTGGAATTTAGCTGTTCCATCAGTCGTCAGATCCGATAATAGCACCAAATAGAATCCCAATTGCCAATCCGGCTAACACACTTTTAATTGGGTGCTTGCGAATTGTATTTTCAGCGCGGTCTTTTAATTCAGCAACTTGTTGTTGCAACTGTTCATCGGCAAGCATATCTCGCCCACGATCAATAGTTCTATCCAAGCGCTCGTTTAAGTTTTGGATGATTTCTTCGTTCATACAATGCCCTTTTATTTGTTAGAATATAAGAGAACCTAACCTGTTCCCCACACCAAATTTATTCGTATCGTAAACTTTCAATCGGATCTAATTGTGCCGCTTTATATGCAGGATAAACTCCGAACATCAGGCCAATTATTAACATCCCAAAGAAGCTGCCAATTACCCATGCCATTGGGATGACCATTTCAGTATCAATCCATACTGCAACCATATTACCACCCAGCATTCCAAGAACCATTCCGATTAAGCCTCCAAGTTGGCAAATAAATACGGCCTCCATCAAAAATTGATTTATAATGGCTTTTTTAGTTGCACCAACTGCTTTTCTGACCCCAATCTCTCGAGTTCTTTCAGTAACAGAAACCAGCATAATATTCATTACCCCTATTCCTGCACCAGTTAAAGTGATTAACCCAACTGCGAAACCAACAAAATACAAGAATCCGGTAAAGCCATCGAAGGTGCCGGTTAACGAATCGTTTGTGGTGATTTCAAAATCGTTATTATCGCGTGGACCAACTTCACGAATCACACGCATTATTCCGGTTACTTCTTCAATGGTCTCATTGATTTTAGCAATCTCCGGTGCACGTAATTGAATTGCGATTCCTCGATTTCCACCATAGTTTTTTATACCTGTGGAATATGGAATAATGGCTAAGTCATCAAACGAAGAACCGAAAATTTGACCTTTCTTTTCGAGAAGCCCAATCACCAAATATGGCTGACCATCGATTCTAACCGTTTTACCCAGCGGGTATTCGTTTTTAAATAGCTCGGTTTGAACATCCTTCCCTAATACAACTACATTGCGTTTAAATTGAACATCTTCTTCGTTGATATTACGTCCATCTTCTAAAGTAAACGCATTATTTTCGATAAACTCAGAGTTTCCACCGCGAATACGAATATTAGGATCTGTCTTTTCATCGCCATAGGAGATGCTGGTGAAACTAAACGAATTAATTGACCCTACTCCTTCCGCAATGTTTACAAGCTCTTCTAGTCGTTCTGCATCTTCAAAAGTGATGTCTTTTCGGTTACGCAAACTTGCATCTCTTGGCCCCATTTGTACTGCCGGATTTTTTTGAATGGTAACTACGTCACTTCCCAAAATACTCATCGTATTTGTGAAAAAATTATCAAGAACTGCTACTGCTGTAGTTGATACAATTACAGAAAAAACACCAATCACCAAGGCCAATAAGGTTAAAAAAGAACGTAGCTTATTTGCCAGTAATGAATCAGCCGCTTGTTTTATCGTTTCAGAGTATTGCATTATTCAAATCTTAATGATTCAATTGGGTCGGATTTTGAAGCTTTATACGCAGGAATAAAGCCGAATAGAACACCAACAATGGTACAAATTAAGATGGCAGCTGCTACCACTGTTGCATTCATTGTAGCGGTAAAATATTGGTCGATGGTGTATGTAAGTGCAGAAGCTATAATTACCCCGAAAAACCCACCTACGATACAAATCATAACAGCTTCGATAAGAAATTGTGTTAAAATCTCCCAGGACTTCGCCCCAACAGCCTTTCGAATACCTATTTCTTTCGTACGCTCTCTCACCGAAACAAACATAATATTCATAATGCCGATACCGCCGATTAAAAGTGAGAGTCCCGTCAGAATAAATCCGCCTACATACAATCCCCCTTTAAATGCTGCTAATTGTTCTTCAAAAGCCTGAGGTTTATTAATGGCAAAATCATTTTCCTCCGTGGCATCTAAATTTCGGATTTGCCGCATTAAACCTTCAATCTCGTATTCACCATCCAACATCGTTGCTTCATTGGGGAATTTTACACCAATATTTACACCATACCGCAATCCATAAATTTGACCGTAAGCATTAATTGGAACAATTACACGATTATCAGAATCTCCAAGTCCTAAGAAATTCCCTTGTTTTTCAAGCACACCAATAACCGTGAATTTCTGCCCCCCTATCCTGATTTGCTTACCAAGTGGATCAGATTCTTCAAAAAACTCATCCAATATTGATACTCCAATAATCGCCACTTTATTTGCGGATCGAACTTCATTTTCTGTAAACATTCTGCCGGATGTGATATCCAATCCCTGAATGTTTAGATAATTTGCGGATGCTCCGTTAACACCAACATTTTCTATTAACTTATCCTGATAACGAACCGGTACATAATTTTCGGTATATGCAGCAACAACGGAAGCGAGTTGACTGCGTTCTTCTAGAAAATCGGCATATTGTACGTCCATTTCTTTACGTCCAATAATTTCCCACCATTCCTGATCGCCACTCCATGGCCACTTTTGAATATAAATCACATTTCTACCCAGCATGGCCATGCTATTTTCAAAATTTTCATCCATTCCGGTAGTTACAGCATCTACTACCGTTACCATTGTTATTCCAATGATGATACACAGAGCTGTTAAAGCTGAGCGAACTTTATTAATCGATAGTGCCTTAAAAGCAACTTTAAGACCTTCGATAACGCTGTTTAATAATCTCATAAATTAGACCTGATTACTTCAATAGAACGAATACGCTTCAAATATAAATTCGTTTCAATGTTATGAAAATTAACTTCTTTATTACTAAAAGTTGTCTTTTTTTACATCCAATTGTAATTCTTGATTGTAAGTTCTGATATGAAATTAGATGTACTTGTTTTTGCAGCACACCCGGATGATGCCGAATTAAACATAGGTGGTACCATTGCTTCTTTGGTAGCTGATGGCATGAAAGTTGGAATCATTGATCTCACCAAAGGTGAATTAGGAACTCGTGGAACACCTGAAACGAGGGCTAAAGAAGTTGAAGCAGCCACACAAATATTAGGTGTTCATTATCGTAGAAATTTAGATTTGGGCGACTCAATTCTAGAAAACTCAAAATCCAATCAAGAATTACTCATCCAACAAGTACGGTTTTCTCAACCTGATATTTGTTTGATTGGTGCCCCTTATGACCGTCATCCGGATCATGGCAAAGCAACAAGGTTATGTATTGATGCCCTATTCTACAGCGGACTCGCCAAAATTAAAACCCAGTTTAATAGTATTAAACAGGAAGCATGGCGGCCTACAAGTATATACCATTACATGCAAGATCGACCATTCGAGCCCGATTTAATCTTTGATATTAGCAACACCTGGGAGATTAAAAAACAAGCGATAAAAGCTTTCTCAACTCAGTTTAATGTGGAAAATCCTGAAAATGAGTCTTCTACATATATTTCAGATCCGAAATACTTTGCACAAATAGAGGCACGAGCTCGATATTTTGGACATCTGGCCGGTTTCGAGTTCGGAGAACCTTTAAAAAAACTAAATGGCCCAATTGGTGTAAAATCATTTGGAAATTTAATTTAGTATTCACTTCTTGATTTTTCTTCAAAACAGCCGATATAACTATTGATTTCGGCAATATATCTTTGCCTTGTAAGGAGCTTTAGGTTTTATGGAAAAATCAGTGAACATTCGAAATGTCGAGGCGATTAAAAATCGGCTGGTAGATAGTATCCTTGGGGCGGGTACCGTTTTTGGAATACTAACGTTTTTCAGCTCTTTGTTCCCCTTCAGTACAGACCTTATTAATGCCGATTTTTATTTCGATGTAATAGGCTTAAGCACGCTGCTTTTTACTTACTTCTTCCGAACGAAGTTAAACCTGATGTTTAAATCGAATATCATCATTGCGATATTATTTATTATCTATATATCTGATGTATTCGAAAATGGGCTTGAAACACCAGATACTGTTCTAATTGTACTTATCCCATTTCTATCGATATTAGTTTATAATTTTTGGGTCACAGTTTGTTTATACGTCGCTTCTATAGGAATCTACCTTATAATCGGATATTTGTTTATTAGTGGAACTGTAACTTCCAATTTCTATGATGCCTCTAATGATTCTTTTTTTAGATGGGTAGAAGTTGCGCTGGTTTTATCTGTTGTAACCGTGATGATCACTCTTTTTCTTAACCGATTTCATCTAACTGTATACAAGCTAATTAAAGACCTTGAGTCCCAAAAAAATGAATCGGTTGCACGAGAATCGCTCTTATCGGCAATCACAAAAAATATTCCATTAACTACCTTAACTGTAATAGGTAAAGATTTAACTATCAAATACACCGATGGAAGTGAATACAGTAAGTGGAATCTTAATCCTAGTGATTATATAGGAATTAATGCCCTTGATACTCTTAAAATATTCGGTGATGAAAACGTTGCTAAGATGGAAAAAGCCTATCGATTAGCTTTTAACGGATCCCCACAAATAGAACATCAGGTTTTTGAAAATGAACATTTGCTTTACAAAATCCTCCCATTCGAAAACCATAAAGGTGAAATTGATCAAATACTTGTAGTTACAGAAAACATAACTGAAAAAATTAGAACCGATGAAATCATTAAAAATAGCATGGAAGAGAAAACTGTGCTACTTCAGGAAATTCATCACCGGGTGAAAAACAATCTTGCGATCGTTTCTGGACTTCTATCTCTCCAATCATTTAACATAAATGACCCGAACAGTAAGTTTATTCTTGAAAAAAGCACCAACAGGATTATGAGTATCGCAAAGGTGCATGAAATGCTTTATGAATCGCAAAATTTCAACCGGATTCCATTTGATAGATATGTCAAAGAACTATCAACGATAATTCTGGATAGCATGAATCAGGACGAAAAGTCAATTCAATTTAAAACCGATATTGATATCGAATTTATAAGTATAAATCATGGGGTACCACTTGGGATAATTTTTAATGAATTAATTACAAATTCGATTAAATACGGATTTAATGGAGAAGCAGGAAATCGCATCGACATCTCAGTTCGTTTGATAGATGACGAGTTTAAAGTTATGTATCAGGATAATGGTGTAGGCATTGAAGATTTCGAAACAGCTTCATCAAAAAGTTTAGGGTTCACACTCATTCAATCGCTCATGCAGCAAATTGAAGCTACGTTTGAATACGATACTCTCAATAAATTTAAGCTAACTTTCACATTCCCAGCCGAAATCAGCGAAGCTTCTATTCCGGTAACAAATTAAAAGTAAACCATTGGATTGCTGCTCCTTTACATAAAAACAGGAATACACTACCATTAAGCAGCACTGCAAGCCTATTATTTCGTTACAGACTATTTGAACAAGAGACAAGTAGGGTTTTAAAAAAGAATCAATTGGTTACGTATAGAATTGATTTATGAGTGTCGGCTTAAATCGCTGGAAATTATAGTCAAGACTTAGAATGCCTTATTGATGTCGAGAATGATTGTTAGAATAAAACAAATGTGTTGCAGTGCTAACTTGAAAATGAAAGAATAAAACAGTTTCATGGACTAAATGGATACTGGCAAATTAAATATTAGTAGTAATACAGAAAGTATTAGAGAGATTAAAAATCAACTGATAGATCAGTTTATCCTGATCGGTGCAATTCTGGGTCTGATAATTTTTGTTATATCACTCTTTCCCTGGCAACATTCATATCTGAACTCCGATTTTTTTATTGATGTTTTTATACAAGTACTAGTATTTGGTATCTATGGATTCCGACATCGATTTACGTTAGAAACCAAGGCTAAGGTTGTCATTTTATTACTGTTAATTGCTTTTACAAGCGATGTAATTGAAAACCATGTATACGCCACCGGAGTTTCGCTCATCATACTGATACCCTTCATATCAATTCTCGCATTTAGTTTAAGAACCACAATACTCACTTTTTTATGTGGTATTCTTATATATATGATTATTGCCTTTGCATATTTAAACGAATTATTTGAAGCAATAGATTATGTTAATAATGAATTTAGCCTTACAGACTGGTTTCTAAATATTAGTACCATTTTGATGATTTCTATCATCATAAGTTTATTCGTAAAACGGTACAATTTGTCGGTTGATCAAATGATTGAAAAGCTACAAAATGCAAATATTGAACTTGCCGACAGAGATAATAAATTGGAAAAATCTTTATCGGAAAAAAACGTGATGCTTCAGGAAATTCATCATCGTGTTAAAAATAACTTGGCCGTGGTTTCTGGATTATTAAATCTACAATCATCAAACATTGACGATCAGTATGTAAAAAACGCATTATCAAAAAGCATACATCGAATTATGTCGATTGCCAAGGTGCATGAATTACTGTACCAATCTGATGATTTTAGCATGATCAACCTGCATAAATATGTTGAAGAGCTATCGACCATTCATCTACAAAGCCTCTCTAAATCAGAAGAGCAATTGTTTAAGAATTCTATTGAACTCGAGCATATTGACATCAATTACGGGGTTCCGCTTGGAATCATATTTAATGAATTGATTACTAATTCCCTCAAACATGCATTTATTGGGGAATATCATATTCCGGAAATCAGAATCAGCATAAAAAAAATAAACGATACGGTATTTGTAGAGTATGCCGATAATGGGGTAGGTATCCTAAATTTTGAAGAAGCACTAACAGAAAGTTTGGGTTTTACACTCATTAAATCTCTACTGGATCAAATCGAAGCAAGCTATGAGTATGACCTGAATAATCAATTTAAACTTAGTTTTTTCTTTACAACTTCTGCCATTTGATCATAAGTAATTCACGTACAAAGAAATAAACATCTGTTTTTTTCGAATTCTTAATACCTGGTTGATTATTAATATGCATTCATTTTTTTGATTTGAGACGATAATTCATCTATTGTATAATGATAATAGAATAAGAGGAAGGAAGTTGGAAGGACGATCAGCGTATAGCGAGACAAAATCTATCGATGAGTTAAAAAGTAACTTAATAGATCGCTTTTTATTATTTGGAACTATTCTTGGCTTCATTGTACTCCTAATCTCCATTTTTCCATTATCAACGTTAGAATTCAATTTTGATTTCTATGGCGATCTCTTCTCACTTATTGCTTTACTCAGTTTATATTTTACTCGCCATAAAATCGATGTTTCTCTGAAAGCAATTATTATCATTGCTTTTATTTTTTTCATGTTTATAAACGATTTACTGGAAAATGGCTCCGGGTCAACCGATCAGGTGCTTATGGTGTTAATTCCCTTTTTAACTGTACTGGTTTTTAACGTCCGGACAGCTATTATTTTAATCATCGGTATTCTCATTTCTTACACTATAATTGCATACGCAATGATAAATGGAATTATCACCTCTGATGCAATTTTACCTGAAGAGAACACAACTTCCGCTTGGATTAACTCAATATCAACAATTACGCTTGTAGCTTTTATACTTTCGATATTTGTTCATTCTTTTAATAATTCTATGACACTAAGCTTTTTACAGCTAAAAAAATCGAATGATAGCATCCAAAAACGTGATAAAGAGCTTGAACAAAACATTAAAGAAAAAGACGTATTACTCCAGGAAATTCATCACCGCGTTAAAAATAATCTGGCTGTAGTTTCAGGGTTATTAAATCTACAATCAACAGCTGTTGACGACCAGTACGTGCAAAATATACTTACAAAAAGTATGCACCGAATAATGAGTATTGCCAAGGTACATGAATTACTCTATCAATCGGATGACTTCAGCAAAATCGACTTCAATATCTACATCCAGGAATTAGTAAACATTCATTTAAATAGCTTAAGTAATCAAAAGAAAGAGGTCACATTTAAGAACGATGTGGATCTAGATTTTATTGATCTAAACTATGGGGTACCAATTGGGATCATCCTTAATGAATTAATCACTAATTCACTCAAACATGCCTTTGATGAAAGTATAAGTGACCCTACTATTATAATTAGTGCTGCCAAAACGGGAAATAAGGTGATAATCACTTACAGAGATAATGGAAAAGGAATTGCAGAAGATTCGTACGACCCAAAAGAGTCATTAGGTACCACACTAATTGATTCTTTGCTTCAACAGATTGATGCTACCTTTGAAGCTAATTTTAAAGTAGGCTATGAATTTGAATTTTCATTCGATATGTCTTCAATTAATTAGCGAATCAGGGATTTAATACTTCGCTTTTCTGAATCAACTCAAGTCCGTTTTTGATCAATTTGCTCAGGCTCTCGTTGGATTGTAACTGCTTAAGATATTGTAGCAATTCATCTTGAAGATCTAAGTCAAAGTTATACCCCAACTCGTACATTTCAAGCGTAAGGAGCCAATCGCTTGAATACTCAGATTGAATTTGATTGAAGATTGCTTGAAGAGTAGCTGAATCTATATTTTTAGATTCACGAATTTCCCGAACGGTTGCATAAAGTTTATAAAGGGCTTTGTCTTTATCTGAATATTGGATTTTGTGTGTCTTAGTTTCTGAAACTTTCCCAATTTCACCAAAAGAACTCACATCCGCAGAGCCCGCATACGCCGAAACCACTTCCTTGCCTATGGCCATATCGTACACCCCCCATTCCGGTTTAAATAAAACCTGATCAAAATAGGTTACCAGGCAATCTTCGAACGTTATAAGAAGTATTTTACCGCGTAAATCTCTTGTGCCAGTTACAACTTTTCCTTCAACAATTACTCCACTTTCAAATTCAAGTTTAACCGTTTTACCTTCATAAATTCCGTAAGCATCTAAATCACGAGGAGCCATGTCTTCGATCGGCAAATTAATTCCTTTTAAATGCCCAACCGGACTCCCAAAACCATCCGAATGAACATTGGTTCCATGTCCAATCAATTCTTTATCTCGATTTGCAAGAGCAGTTGGTCCGGTTGTTTGGATGTAATCAACTTTTCCTTTTTCGTCTTTAATCAGCTTGGTAAACACTCCTGATATTTGCAGACCGGTACTTAACTCAATTGTTCCTAAACTCCCAGAATCAATTAATTTTTCTACACCTTTTGCGCCACCTGTCCTCAATGCCATTGTATTTGCGAATTCCTCGAGAACGAGACTCAAATAGGCAAAATCTGGGGTAACAAATAATTGAGGTTGTGGCTTAGTTATATCAAAATTTTGATAGGCAGCATCCAGAGAATACGGGACTTTCTTAACTCCCGACTGCATGCACCATTTACTTTCGCCAATGGATGATAATAATCCGGCTCCATAGATTTTTGGATGCTCTAGCTCACCAATCAAGCCGTATTCTACCGTCCACCAATGCAGGTTTCTAATCATCGCCATTTCCGACAATTCGCCCATATTATCCTGTAAAAACTCCACTTTTTCCTGAGCCTCGGCGATTTCTTCCTCGGTTGAATTTGGATCTTCCTTCAAAATGGAAAGCAATCGTATAGCCTCATACATTTCATAATCTTTGGAAGATGAAATTGCTTTACTACCAATTTCTCCAAATCGACGCAAATATTCGGCATACTCGGGGTTGGCAATAATAGGAGCATGACCAGCTGCTTCGTGAATAATATCTGGTGCCGGTGTATACTCAATGTGATTGATAGTGCGCATTTCGCTGGCAATAACAAGCACATTGTATGCTTGAAATTCCATAAATGCGTTTGGTGGGATAAATCCGTCTACAGATACTGCAGCCCACCCTATTTCTTTCAAAATTCGATTCATCCCTTCCATTCTTGGGATGTGATCTACATAAATACCCGTTTTTTTTAATCCATCCTGGTATGATCCGTGAGCTACTTTGCTGAGATAATCTACGTTCATTCGCATCACATAACGCCACACCGCCTGATTCTGTGGTGTGTACTCTTCATACGGCTGACGAACAATAAACTTGTGTAAATGCTTGGGTAACTTTCGAGTAACTTCGTTCAGTTCAAAGTGCGTTTTCATTCACTCAATGATTTTTGAAAAGGATTAAACTCAATCTTGATAATATTCTATGGTAGCGCTTTTCTGGCAAAATTTGAAGTCAATTCTTGTAAGCCGATCTTCTGCTTTTGGTTTATTATCATTGATTTTTGAAATACCTTCGACCTCATGAAGAATAGAAACCTACTTATACATGCATCCCTTCTTTTGGTGATAGCATTATCAATACATTCTGTTGTTGCACAACCTAATTCAGTTTTTGTAACTGCCCATCCTGATGATTGGCAACTTTTTATGAACCCGAATGCTTTTCATGCAGCAGCAGATTCGAATCATACTCTGATCTTTCTGCACATCACAGCGGGGGATGCGGGTCATGGTATGGAATATAATCAGTACACTTTAGCCCGTGAAGAAGGCAGTAAACGGGCGCTTCGATTTTTAGTGAAAGCTGCTTTTCCACGAGAAAACTTCAAAGAAAAACCCATTGATTCTGCGCATGTCATCAATGGATTTACTGTAAATGGATATCATTACAGGAACATCACAGCATATTTTTTGCGATTACCCGATGGCAACTTTGATGGCAATGGGTATGTGCGCCATAATTACGAAAGTGTTAGAAAAATCCTTTCCGGAGAGAAATTAACTATCAATACGGTAGATAGTTTAAATACTTATTCTTTAAGTGATTTGGAAGCGGTGCTGAAAGAGTTAATACCTGAACCTTCCTTTCAACACCCTCTTCATGTTCATGTAGCCGAAATTGATTCCACAAAGAATCCGGAAGACCACTCCGATCATATCAATAGTTCAAAGCTGGTTCAAAAAATTATGAAGGATAAAATGCCTTATACCCTTTTTAGTTATGTGGAATACTACACCAATAATCTGCCGATGAATGTTTTTCCCCGCGACTATCAATTGAGCGTAGGAACCTGGGGAGCCACTATTTCTGGAATATCGGATTTTGGACATTATTCCACCTGGGACGATACCCATAATTCCTGGTTAGGTCGCCAGTATTTTTCTGAAAAGAAAATATCCAAAGATTTAGCAGATGATTAAATCTGATATTAAGAAGCAGTTAAATTTTCTACCCGCAGAATTAATTGATGTTGCTATCGAGAAAGCAACTATCCAAACTTTCCCTAAAGGCACAGAATTGCTACGTGCACATCAATATGTGCAGGTGTTACCCATTGTTTTAGAAGGATTAATAAAGGTATATAGTCGATTCGATGAAAGAGAATTACTATTGTACTACATCCAACCTAAGCAAAGTTGTGTAATGTCTTTCTCATCAGGACTAAAAAATCTACCCAGTAAAATTCATGCTGTAACCGAGGAAGAATCAACGGTATTGTTGATACCTGTAGAAGTACTCCCCCACTGGATTAAAAATTATCCTCAGTTCAATACCTTGTTTTTTGAACAATACGATATGCGTTATGCTGAAATGCTAGATACTATCGAGCACATTCTGATAAACAAACTAGACGATCGCCTATTAAGGTATTTACAACAAAAAGCCTCTTTATTACATACCAATGTGCTCGCTCTTAAACATTCTCAGATTGCAAACGAATTGGGTACTGTAAGAGAGGTAATTAGCAGAATGTTGAAAAAACTGGAAAATGAAGGTAAAATTGAATCGACTGCTATTGGGATAAAAATTTTAGAAGTGTGACTAAAGTCACAGAATTAGTGAATTAATCGATGTAATATATCTAAACAATGAAAAAGAAAGACATCCTAAAACTGATAATAAGCTGCATACTTTGCATTAGTATCGTTTATGGAATTGTTTTACTGGTTCAATATTTCACCAATTAAAATTT
Organism: Balneolaceae bacterium; assembly: GCA_965249965.1. Classification (GTDB taxonomy): domain Bacteria; phylum Bacteroidota; class Rhodothermia; order Balneolales; family Balneolaceae; genus HXMU1420-13. Next base: position 2,294,064 of record OZ252262.1, on the reverse strand, counting down.
ATAGATCTATGAAAAAGAATATGGGTACTGCTGATAGAATTATCAGAACAACTGTAGCAGTTGTAGTTGCTGTTTTATACTTCACAAATATTATTTCAACAGGCACGTTATTTATCGTATTGGCTGTTATTGCCGGTATATTTTTAGTTACAAGTGCTGTAAGCTTTTGCCCACTTTATGCGATCTTTGGGATCAAAACTTGTAAGACTGAGGCTGCATAGTTTTTAAAGGATCGGGAATGTTAATTTCTGATCCTCCGTTTTTCTACAAAAAAGCATGAAAAATTTACCCGATTGGGCAAAAAGAGCACGATCACAATGGGAATACTTTGGTCAGAAACGGCCTTCGTTTGCCATTGATCCTGCAAAAGGACAAGAATCGGTATGGGATTACCCGCGCCCTCCTAAAATTGTTTCGGACTCAAGAATTATCACTGTAAAGCATTCTGGTAAAATACTTGCCAAAACTGCCTCTGCTATCCGAATTCTCGAAACAGCAAGCCCACCAACATTTTACCTGCCCCCGTCTGATATCAATTTTGATGTTCTGAAAAAGGCTACCGGAGCCTCTCGATGCGAATGGAAGGGTCTGGCTCATTATTGGGATTTTGAGCTTAATGATCTTCACATTTCAGATGTGGCATGGTCATATCCAGCCCCTTTTAAAGATTACCAACAAATTGAAGGATATCTGGCATTTTATCCCTCTAAAGTTGAATGTTTTATCAATGATGAGCGAGTTCGACCTCAACCGGGTGGTTTTTATGGAGGCTGGATTACCGATGAAATTGTAGGCCCGGTAAAAGGGGAAGATCCTCGAGCGTATTTATAGTTTAGATAAATAAGGCCAGTTATCCAGGCTCCTGCTGGCTCAAACAATGAAAGCTGCCTAAACCCCAGATCAGATGTGTCGAGTCGATACCTACTACATCTCTACTCGGAAAGCATTCCTTTAACTTACCTAACGCCTGATCATCATTGTTGCAACCAAATATCGGGACAATCACATTCTTATTTGATATGTAGAAATTAGCATAAGAAGATGGCAACCTTTGACCATTATAATACAATGGTTCCGGCATCTGAATTTCAACTATTCCTAATTGCCGATTCCTAATCCTAATTTCTTTCAGAATCTGCAGATTTTCTTGTAATGGTTGATAGTTATGATCACCTGAATCTTCCTCTACCATTGTTATAACGGTATCTTCCGCTACAAATCTCACAGTATCATCAATATGGCCATCGGTATCGTCACCAACAATTCCCTCTTTTACCCAAAGAATTTCAGAAACTCCGTAGAAATCTTTTAGTTTCTGTTCGATTTCAAGTTTGGATAACTCTGGATTTCGATTTTGATTCAGCAAGCATGCTTCTGAAGTAACCAATGCTCCTGCTCCGTTGAAGTCAACCGACCCCCCTTCCATGATTATACCAGGATCAGCAACCGCCAAACCAAGTTGGGCAGCAACTTTTCGCGGAATTTCATTGTCTAAATCAAAAGGCGGATACTTCTCTCCCCATGCATTATACCCCCAGTCCACAATAATTTTCGGCTTAATTGGATCTTTGTTCACCAAGAAACTTGGACCATGATCTCTGCACCAGGCATCATTAGTGGGGTGCAGATAAAAATAAATCTGATCAAGTTCTGCACCAAAATTTCTGATTTTCTTACATGCTTCTTTCGCCATTTCAGGTGAGTTCACATTAATCTTCACCTTTTCACTTTGCGATAAAATTCTAACAAATTCTAAATATGCCGGCCAGATTTTATCCATTTTTCCCGGCCATGTTTCAGGGTTATGAGGCCAACTTAGCCAGGTAGCTTCATGTACTTCCCATTCTGCGGGAAAGTAATAACCTTGCTCTACAGGTTTCCCTTTAAGTGTTTGAACCAGTTGATTTTCAGGTAATTCAATCAGATTCATCGGTGTCTAAAAAACGTTGATCTAATCCTGCGTAACTATCAATTCTTCGATCTCGAAAAAAAGGCCAATGCGTACGCTTTTCGTTAGATTCATTCAAATCCAGTTGTACAACAGCCGTTTCTTCCTTTTCAGAACTTGCCTGATATAATACTTTTCCGAAGCTATTTGTAGCAAAAGAATTTCCCCAAAACCGCATCTCTACTTCTTTTCCTACTCGATTCACCGATATCACAGGAATTCCATTAGCAACTGAGTGCGATTTTTGGATGGTCTTCCAGGCTTCTAATTGTTCTGTATTTGTGGCTTCATCCTGCGCCTCATGCCACCCTATAGCTGTGGGATATACCAGTAATTCAGCTCCTTTCATGGCCGTAAGTCGCGCAGCCTCGGGATACCATTGATCCCAACAAATAAGTACACCGATTTTGGCGAACTTTGTATCGAATACTTTATAGCCAAGATCGCCGGGCGTGAAATAAAACTTCTCGAAGTATCCGGGATCATCAGGGATGTGCATCTTTCGATATTTACCTAAATACGTTCCATCGGCATCCAAAACAGCCGTTGTGTTGTGATAGATACCGGCCGTTCGCTTTTCAAATAACGAAGCAACAATTACCACATTCAATTCTTTGGCTTTTTTTGATAAGATATCCGTTGAAGGTCCGGGAACAGATTCTGCAAGCTCAAAATTATCATAATCTTCTACATCACAAAAATACAGCGACTTAAACAATTCCTGTAAACAAATGACTTGTGCACCTTTTTGGGCTGCTGTCTCGATTTCAGCCAATACCTTTTTCATATTTTCTTCAGGATTAGAAGAACAACTCATTTGAATGAGGGCAAGGTTGATGGTGTTAGAGCTTTGCATTATTTAGTTAAATCTGATTTTGAAAACTCACGACGAATTTCTTTTGCCAAAAATTTGACAATATTTTCATTCCCACAAATTATTCTCTTCCCGAACAACCAATTTTGTTGTCCTTGCCAGTCGGTGATAGTCCCTCCTGCTTCTTTAATTATCAAGGATCCTGCAGCAACATCCCAGGGACTAAGTCCATATTCATAGAAACCTTCTACACGTCCGGCTGCTACACAACACAGGTCATAGGAAGCGGCACCCGGGCGACGTATTCCATGTGTTTTCTGCATCAAGTTTTTGAGAACACGCAAATAGGGGTCGACCAAACCAAACTGAGAATATGGAAAACCAGTTGCGATCAGGCTTTTGGCAGCATCAGTAATTCCGGAAATTTCAAGCTTCTTTTCATTTAACCAGGCTCCTTCCCCTTCTACGCCCCAAAATAATTCGTCGCGAGCTACTTCTAAAACTACCCCAACCTTAGGAGAACCTTCTAACCACAAGGCAATTGATACACAATAAGGAGCAAAACCATGAGCAAAATTTGTGGTGCCGTCAATAGGATCGATGATCCAGATTCTGCCTTTTGGCAAACTTGTATGCGTATTAGATTCCTCTGCTAAAAACTGATCTTTTGGAAAACTATGCTTAATAAGTTCAATAATCCGTTTTTCTGAAGCCAAATCTGCATCTGTAACTAAATCGTTCTTACCCTTTAATTCTATTCCAAACGATTTATTTGCCTGATATTTCCGAATTATAGAAGCCGCTTCGTTGGCAGCGATCTTTGCTGTTTGTAGCTCTTGGCTGTATTTCAAGATTAAAGTATCAAAGTTGAAGGTTACTCGAAGTTAGCATTCAAATCACACTGTTTTTAAACTTTAATTCCAAATCTTGAATTATTTCTAAAAGAAATAATAGTTAATAAATGAATCGATTTGTGGATAACCGTTGTTTAAAATGAGGTATATTATGAAGATATTTACTGCAACTCATCACAACTAAACTCTCCGTTGATGATTATTCCCATTGCAAGCGATCACGCAGGTTTTAAAGCAAAAGCCATCACTAAAAAAATACTCGAAAAACTGGGTCATACCCCGGTAGATTTCGGTACTCATTCAGAGGATTCGGTGGATTATCCTGATTTTGCCATTCAGGTTTCTGAACGTATTAATAATGGCGAACATGAAGCTGGGATAATCATTTGCGGGAGTGGACAAGGCGTGTGTATGACAGCGAATAAATATCCCGAAGTACGTGCGGCTCTCGTTTACAATCGGGAAGTAGCCTCCATGACCAAGCTCCATAATAATGCAAACATTATTTGCTTACCGGGTCGTGAATTAGAATCCAATGAAGATGAAATTGAGGCTATTCTCAACAATTGGCTTACTACTGATTTTGAAGGTGGACGCCATGAGCGCCGTGTAGAAAAAATTAAAACTTTGACTTCAAACGCATCCAACGAATGAAATCCATCCAGGAACAAGACCAAAAAGTTTTTGAATTACTTACAAAAGAGACCGAACGCCAGAACTTTGGTCTTGAACTTATTGCCTCTGAGAATTTTGTTAGCCGCGCTGTAATGCAAGCTAATGGAAGTAATCTAACCAACAAGTATGCAGAAGGCTATCCGGGTAAACGATACTACGGCGGGTGCGAATTTGCCGATGTGATCGAGGATATCGCACGTGATCGAGCAAAAGAATTATTTGGCGCCGATTGGGTGAACGTGCAACCACATTCGGGAGCTACGGCTAATGCTGCAGTTTACCTTGCACTGATGAAGCCCGGCGAAACACTGCTTGGTTTTGATTTATCTCACGGGGGTCATTTAACCCACGGTTCGCCTGTAAATTTTTCCGGGATATTTTTTAAACCAGAATTTTATGGTGTTGAAGAAGAAACCGGAAGATTGGATTACAATAAAATCCGGGAAAAAGCGAAAGCAGTGAATCCAAAAATGATATCCATTGGAGCTTCTGCGTATTCTCGAGATTATGATTATGCAGCATTCCGTAGTATTGCCGATGAAGTAGGAGCTTTGCTTTGGATGGATATGGCACACACAGCCGGACTCATTGCTACCGGAAACCTGAATAATCCCATGCCTCACGCGCATGTTGTAACAACAACAACGCATAAAACCTTACGTGGACCACGTGGCGGGATGATCCTTGTTGGGAAAGATGGTGAAAATACCGTTGGTGCAATAGCAAGAAAGTCTGGGCGTGTTAAAAACTGGGGCGAAGTTTTCGATTCGGCGGTATTCCCGGGAACGCAAGGTGGGCCATTAATGCATGTAATTGCTGCAAAAGCTGTTGCTTATGGAGAGGCATTAGAGCCATCCTTTAAAACGTATCAAACACAAGTTCAAAAAAACGCAAAAGCATTAGCAGCCAAGTTTATGGAACTAGGCTACAACATTGTAAGCGGTGGTACCGACAATCATTTAATTCTGATAGACCTTCGGAACAAAGGCGTAACCGGTAAAATAGCAGAAGAAGCTTTAGGAAAAGCGGCTATTACAGTAAACAAAAATATGGTACCATTCGATACGGAAAGTCCATTTGTGACCTCCGGAATAAGAATCGGGACCCCAGCAATGACTACACGTGGGTTAGGTGAAGAAGAATTCGCCTATATTGCAGTATTAATTGATCAGGTAATTCAAAATCCAGCGGATGAGGATGTTCATCGTAAAGTTAACAACGAAGTTGTTGCATTATGCGAACGCTTCCCTTTGTATGATTTTGTAAACGCATAAAATGGCCACCGAACAAAAACGCAAAGTTATGGGAGCAGAACCTCCCAAAGCTGTACCCGCTCCCGATCGAACCGATCAAATGTCATTTCTTGAGCACCTCGAAGAACTACGATGGAGGCTAATCAAAGGATTTGGGGGAATTCTTATAGGCGTTATTGTTGCTGCGATATTTAATGATTTTGTAATTGATGTGATCCTGCTCGGTCCAACAAAAGCAGATTTTTTTATGTACGATGTTATTCGGGTGGACTCTATTGATCTGGTGCTACAAAGCAGAAAGTTACCCGGGCAATTTTTCACCTATTGGGGGATGCTTTTTGTAGCAGGTTTTGTAATTGGTTCGCCCATTTTCATATATCAGATTTGGGCCTTTATTGAACCGGCTCTTGAATCAAAAGAAAAATGGAAGACCATTTTAAGTGCTCTTACTATTACTTTCTGTTTTTTGATAGGCGTTTCTTTTGGCTATTTGATCTTGGTTCCATTTGCACTTCAGTTTTTTGCCTCGTTCAATATTTCAGATTCCGGTATTGTTCGAAATGATTTCGATATCAATGCCTACTTTAGTTCTTTAGCCACATGGGTGGTTTCTTGTGGTGTAATATTTCAGATCCCGGTAATTAGTTATGCATTATCTAAAATTGGAATTCTCACCCCTCAATTTCTTCGAACTTATCGCCGACATGCCTTAGTTGGCTGCCTAGTGTTAGCAGCATTACTTACTCCTCCCGATCCCGTTTCACAAATTCTCATTGCCATGCCTCTTGCAGTATTGTATGAGTTTTCCATTTGGGTAAGTGCCATTGCTGTAAAACGACGAGCTAAAGAATTGGAAAAAGCGTTCAGTGGCTCTGAAGAGACTGCTTCTTAATACATTTTCAAGGATTTTTGATTCATCAAGCCGTATCTTTGATATCTGTATAATAAATCGTTAGCAAAGCGGTTTACACAACGAACTAAATCACTTGTTTTCTACATGCGCTCCATCAAATCATTTGGCTTTCTGATTACTGCCGTTTTCTCACTTGTTTTCCTTTCTTCGTGTGATGAGGAAACCAACATTTTTAGAGTTGATTATTCTTTAGCTGAGGAATTTCTTTTTGATACAACCGGAACCATCGGTGTAACTTCTGAAACAGGCGTAATCATATACGAACTCGAATCGGGTTCAGGACCATTAGAAGTAGTTTCCCGAGACAATATCCTTCTTTATTACACCATTCGTTTTAAGCCAACAAATCAGATAATTGAAAGCTCATATGGTAATAATTCTACATTCCCTCTGCAATTCAACGGCATAGCCAATGCATCCAGCCGACAAGGTGACGGTTTCGTTGAAGGTGTACTTGGAATGAAAGAAGGTTCCAAACGCGTAGTTGTGATTCCTCCAACTCAAAGCGTGTATTCTGATACCGTTATTGTTGATCTTGAGTTAGACTCAATCCTTTTTTAAGCGTTCTAATCAACAAATTCCCGTTGAATAAGAGGATGTAATCCTGTGGTGATTTCATAAGGAATCGTTTTTGCTTTGTCAGCCCATACCTTGGCGTTTAGCTGACCAGAGTTTAAAAGAATTACCCTTGAATCAGATTTTGGTGGGTTTTGCCCAAGATACACGATAGAATAATCCATACTTATAGTACCAACCTGTGGATATTTGATACCATTAATTTCAAATTCTATCAGTCCGCTTAAAGGTCGTAGAATCCCAGAGCTATAACCTACAGGAACAATGCCAATAAATCCGTTTTCTGGAGCTAGCCATCTTCCACCATAACTTACGGGATCCCCTTTCTTTACTGCTTTAACCTGCATTAAAAAGCTTTGCCATTCAATAGCAGGTTTCAAAGCTTTTATTACCAAATCTCCAGCACTGTATCCAAATAAAGAAACCCCGGGACGTACAGCATCAAACTGTAGGTCTAAATCGGAATAATGAAAGATAGCACCTGTATTTGCAGTATGAGTGAATAAATTAGTACCGAATTTTACTCGTAATATGTTGAATAATTCCAGTTGAGCTATTACTTCCGGATTACCAGGGTCATCAGCTTTGGCAAAGTGTGTATAAATGCCCGTTAGTTTTGCGTTAGTATTGGATCTTAATTTAGTTACAAGTTCCTCAATCTCATCTGGTGAAATTCCTAACCTTCGCATTCCCGTATCCAAATTTATATGAAAGTCGGTTCCGGGTTGTAGCATATCGAAACTATCTAAAGAACCAACCGTGGCTGTTAGCTCATATTTCGGGTAAAGCTCAGCCGTATCCAATAAGGGCAATTCAAAAACGAGTATTGGCTTGGTTATTCCTGCTTCCCTTAATTGGATTCCTTCACGCACTCGGGCAACACAAAACCAGTCAACTTCCGGATTAAGGCAATGCGCAACACCTTCAAATCCATGGCCATAAGCATTGTCTTTTATTACAGCCATCGTTTTTACTCCATCATTCAAGTGATTTTTAATAACTCGAATGTTATTCAATAAATTTTCTTTGCGAACGATGATTTTGGAGTTCAACGTGCCCACAGTTTCTTTTTATGATTTTTGAGAATTACCTGTGCTGCATTATAACCGGCAGCTCCGAACACTCCACCACCAGGGTGGCATGATGCACTGGAAAGATACAGGTTTTTGATAGGCGTTTCGTAATTACTCATTTCTGGAATAGGGCGAAACATAAACATTTGATCAAAGCTCATTTCCACATGCATTACATTGCCGCGAAGCAACCCATGTTTACGCTCAATATCCAAAGGAGACTGAATGTACCAATCGATAAGTTTATCTTTCATATTTGGGGCATAATCGACCACTACATCATAGATTTTTTGGGCTTCTCGTTCTCTTATGTCATCCCATTTAACTCCATTAGCCAATTCATAAGGATGCCATTGAGCCCACACAAACATGGTATGTTTGCCATCTTTTGCTACATCGGGATCGATAGCTGAAAAAGTCATAGCAAGTACCGCCGGTTTCTCCGGCGGTCGTTTTTGCATGTAATCGCCAATAGCATTGTTCATGTATTGTACTGAGGGTGCCAATAATTGTATGCCATTGTGAATATGAGGATCACCTGGCGCAGCAGTATATTCCGGGAGTTCCTCAACTGCACAACGAATTACCATACCAAATCCATTACCTACGTGAATATTTTTCACTTTCGTAATCATGGAATCTTCCAAATGCTCCTTTCCAACCAATTTGAGCATGGTTGTTTGTACATGGGCATTTGAAATTATAATGGGTGCCCGATATTCATCTCCAGATTCAGTTTGAACACCGATGGCTTCACCATTTTCTATTAGTATGGATGAAACGGGTGAATCTGCCTTTACTTCCCCACCATGCGCTACGATCAGATTTTTCATTGCCTGAGTGAGCATTCCGCTACCACCGCGTGGATGTTTTGCACCGGATTCGTGTAACATAGATTGCCAACCAGCAAAATCTCCAGTTGCTGAATGATCTGGTAATGGGCCCGACTGGGCTGCGAACCATAATATAGCGGCTCGCATATAAGGTGACTCAAACGCATCGTTTACCACCTTTCCATAGCTAGATAAAATCTTTTGAAGTCCGGCCATGTGATCGCCTTTATCAAACATGGATCCTTCCCTCATTTGCTGTTTCGCCATCGTTGAAACTATGTTGCCTCCAGTTGGCGAACTCATGAAAGTCTTCAAAACTCCTTTATTGATTTTTCCCCAAAACTTTATGAACTCTTTGTAATTAGCTACATCCTCGGGGGCAACTTTCGAAATAGATTCCAACGTCCGATCAACATCTTTCCAAAAATGAATTACCCCTTTACCTGTGGGCACCGGATAAGACATAATAGGGTCCATATCGATGTATTCGAGCCCATATTTTTCAAGCTCAAGCTCTTCTATGATACCGGTTTGATGGATCATCACGTGAACCGAAGAGCCAACATCCATCCTAAAGCCATGTGGGTTTTCTTCAGATTGGAACATAGTTTCCGTACACACTGCTCCTCCAATAGTGTCTCTGCGTTCTAATGCGAGCACTTTATACCCGTTTTTTGCCAGATAACAACCGGTAGTTAACCCGTTATGACCGGAGCCGATAATAATAGCGTCAAAAGAATTCATGAATTAAATATAAAATGAATTGTATGAAACCGAAGTTTTATTAAGTTCAGTGAAGGCGTAACCATAACCATTTCTATCACATTCATTCCATATGAATATTGGCCGGTTTTCTATTGAGCAGTTAAGCGAAGGCATCTTCGAAGTTGTTGATGATGGAGTATTTCACAAATTAGAAGCCAGCGAAATTACGCGAAATAAACCAATTGATGAACACTCAAGTTTTATACATACGCTTGGGATCGACCCCATTTTAATTCGATCAGGTAAACAGGTTATTTTGTTAGATACCGGTCTTGGATGGGGCCTAGATCACGGTAGTATGTATACCGAAACCTCTAATCTGGTTACAAATCTGGATATTTTCGGATTCAAACCCGAAGACGTTACACATGTTGTGTTAAGTCATCTTCATTTTGATCATGCAGCTGGTTCAACCTTTGTGGACAAACTAAATTCAACACAAGCCACACTACCAAACGCCCATTATTTTGTTCAACATTTAGAATGGCTGTACGCTGCTGAACAATCTTCTGAGAATCCGAATGGTGCACATGCAGGCTATCAAATGGATGAATTGTATAAACTTTTTGCGGAAGATCGTCTGGTGTTGATTAAAGACAGATATTTTGAATTGATTAAGGGCATTGAACTTATCCATACTGGGGGCCATACTCCCGGTCATCAAATCGTAAAAATTCAAGATAATGGTGAAACAGCTTATTATTTAGGTGATTTAGTGCCGAGTGAATTGCACCTCAATAATTATTTTATGAATCAAGTAGACGCCGAACCTCTTCAGGCAAAAAAAGCAAAAACGATTTTGCTAAAGCAGGCTTATGAAGAAAAAGCCATGCTCATTTTCTATCATTCCATTCATACAAAAGCCGGAATATTGATGAAGGATGAATATCGTAATTACATTTTAGATTCATTAAAAGACAGTTATTGATCTTTTATCCATGTAAGAGCTGAGTCAAAATCATTGAAACGCTGAAGATTTACATCCCCTCTCATTACAGTCTCTGTTAGTACATCTTCATGAAAACCTAGTTTATTGTAAATGGCGGCAATGGAAAATCCCGGCATCTTACGCCGAAGTTGTTTACCGAATTCATAATTGTCTTTAATGCCAGTTGTATTCTCTTGTTTTCTTAAATCAACAATAAACTTCTTTGACCCAATCTCCTCACATTTCTCTGCTATTTTGTCTCTAAATTCATGGCGTTCTTCCCCAGTTATTGGTCCCTCCCAAACGGCATAAACGATATCGCTATTTCTTATTTGTTCTATGCTGAACTTCATACAATGCCAACCGTAATTTTAAAGATGATCAAGAAACTAGGTTTAATTAACAACATACGCACAAGCATAAATAATTAACACTATTTTAATGAGACATGCTAATCATTTACCTTCCTGAGTACCGGAATAGTTGACCAAATATTTTAGTGTTGATTTCGAACAACTTATACTCCAATAAATCTATTCTTTATGAGACTTCACTTTAAAAAATCATTAGCTATCACTGTTTTACTAATAGCTTGTAATAATGAAATTCAGACATCGGATCAGTTATCCCCTATCATAAATTATCAGTCTTATTCTCCGGATGGCTCGGAGCTGGTAGTCTCAAGAGCTGAATACAGAAATAAATTACATGGTTTTTGGCTTGCTCAATCTATAGCTAATTGGACGGGTTTAGTTACCGAAATGGATAAAATTGGGAATATTGGAGACATTAAAACAGGTGAGTTTTATACTCGCGATGATTGGGGTCAACCTGACCAACCCAGCATCTGGGGCGAAGGGGTTCCTAGTGCTTTATCACCTATTATTGATTTCGTTTTTGAAGACAGTAGTGATGTTTGGGGAGCTGATGACGACACTGATATAGAATACATCTATCAACATTTACTTTATCAACATAAAACAGCGATTCTTTCAGGTGAGCAAATCCGGGTTGGCTGGATGACTCATATCAAAAAAGAGGAAGAAAATTATTTATGGGTTTCCAATCAAACTGCTTTGGATTTGATGTACGAAGGTTTACTTCCTCCGGCAACCGGAGATCCAAGAAATAACCCAGATTTTGAAATGATTGATGCGCAACTTACAACCGAAATATTTGGGCTCTTCTCGCCTGCTCGACCTGATTTTGCCCTAAAAATGGCTCATCTTCCAATCCAAAATGTAGCACGTAATGAAGCACAGGAAATTGCTGAGTTTTATGTGATCATGTATTCCTTATCGGCAACTGTGACTAGTGATGAGCCAATAAATAATCAATTAAAACAGATTGCCGACACCGCTCGGAAACATCTTGATGACGATGGTTATCCTGCTGCGATGTATGATTTTGTGAAGCAACAATACGAGCTTGGATTTACCTGGGAAGAAACCAGAGATGATCTTTATACACGTTATCAGGTAAACCAATTTGATGGGTACGACATCACTTCGAAAAATTTGTACTGTAATGGCTGTTTTGCAGCAGGAATTAATTTTGCGGCTAGTTTAGTAAGTCTTTTTTATGGAGAAGGCGACCTTAAGGAAACCATAAAAATTGGTGCTTTAGCCGGCTGGGACTCCGACAATCCTACTGCAACCTGGGCAGGAATGTTAGGATTTATTATGGGAGTTGAAGGTGTTGAAGAAGCATTCGACCGATCTTTTTCTGAACAATTTTATATTCACAGAACGCGACAGGGATTTGCGAATGATGGTTTTGACACATTTTCAAATATGGCCCAAAAAGGTTTATTTATTACTGATATGGTAATTCAAGAACATCTGGGTGGTGGAATAGACCTACCCAATGATCAATACTTTATTCCGACGAACTAATTGTAATTTTGAAATCGAATTACTCAATACAAATTATGGAGATTTTAAACGCTGCTATGCAAAGCGCAAAAACAGGTAAGAAAATTTATCTGGATGAATAAATCATACCTGCTGGTCTTTTGCTGTATACTTTTTACAGCTGCATGTTTAGATAATGGTGTTAACCCAAATCCATTTGGAGTTCGAGGAGAAGTAACCGGGATCTGGACCCCTCTCATTCAAGGCGATACACTCGACATTTATGTATACAACGAAAACAACATCCACTTAGGAAATCCAGAGTTTGAAATAACCATAATTCAAGAAGCAGATCCCCATTCATTCCAGGTTTGGACAGATTCTAATTATGCCAGGGATTCTGTTAACGTTTATTTCCCGATTGAGCTGCAGTGTGAGATTATTGATGAAGCCTATACGTGCTACAGTACAAAATACATAGTTGAAGGCGCAGTAAGTAATACATTTCGCTATTTGGGTAACGGTTTTGCCACTGATGGAAATGAGTTATTTCTTGATGGCATTGTAGTTCGTGGTAACAACGGCGAAGGGTTTTAAGCAAAGGATTAAATCCGGCAAATTTTTTTTTTCGTATATGTTGATGAACTAATACCAGACTATGTTCTTCCGCTTTCCATTGTATATATCAATATTATTTCTACTTACGTCAAATTTGTTTGGCCAACAAACTCCGGAAATGGTGCTGATAAAAGGAGGTTCATTTGTAATGGGCTCAGAAAATGGTGAAGGCGATGAAAAACCTATTCGAACAGTAACTTTAAGAGAGTTCCATTTAAGTAAATATGAAGTAACTGTACAGGAATACAGAAAATTTGTTGAATCAACCAACGGGCTGATGCCTCGCGAGCCCGATTGGGGTTGGCAGGAAAATCATCCCATAATTAATATTTCATGGAATGATGCCACTGCTTATATACAATGGTTGAATAGTGAACTTGATGAGCATTTCAGACTTCCAACTGAAGCAGAATTCGAATTTGTAATGCGTGAAGGAAAAAATGGATCAGTTTATAGCTGGTCATCCGATTCATTAATTAATGAAAATATTGGGGATGAATCGTTTCGCGAACAAACAACACGTGCGGTTTGGGAAAATTACGATGATGGATTCACATTTACCTCACCAGTCGGATCATTTAAACCAAACGCATTTGGGGTGTATGATATTAATGGGAATGCCTGGGAATGGGTTTTTGATTGGTACGACCACTATCCAGATGAAGATGAAATCAATCCAACCGGACCTTCGACCGGAACACATAAAGTTGGGCGTGGTGCTAGTTACGCTTCCGATCCGTGGCATACCCGAATTGCCGGCAGAAATTGGGTACTACCGGAATTCGAAGGACCTGGATTTAGACTCGCCAAAGACATAAATGAAGAATAAAACCATGAAAACAGTAAGGTTTTTTAGTGCGCTAATAGTGATATCCACTTTAACAGTTGATTTAAGTGTTGGATATCAACAGACTGAGCCACAGAAAGTTGGCGTAGATTTAATATCAACAGAGATAGGTGAGTACAGCCCCAGTTTTGATAGTAAAAATCAGGAGTTATTTTTTATGAGAAGAACTTCGGGAAGGTTTTTTTATACAATTTTTTCTTCCAAGCTTACTGGAGATGGATGGTCAAATCCAGTTGTAGCCCCCTTTTCTGGAACTTACCGCGATGACGCTCCTTACGTTTCACCAGATGGCAATACCCTATACTTCGACTCAATGCGACCCCACCCTTCTGTAGCTAGTGGCTCTATCAATATTTGGAAAGTGGAGCGAACGGAGGATGGATGGTCAGAACCTGAATTAATGGAAAATGCGAGCAAAAATAGGCCAAATGAACCTGATACCGGCGTAGATGAATATGGTCCGGCCATTGATGAAAATGGAAATCTGTATTTTTACTCCTTTCGCCAACCATATCGTCCAGGCAAACGATTTAAGGTATCAAAATCATCAGGTTTTATGGATGTTGTACCCATTGATGAAATACCTGACCCTTCAGCAAATACCTTTGTTTCTTACATAGGATTTTCAGCAGATGGTAAAACTGCAGTTATGGAAGGAAGACATACCGGTCGCAGAGATACGGGGCTATTTTTTTCTTGCAAAGCAGAAAATGGTACCTGGAGTTCACCGGAATTAATCCCGTTTATTAATAGTGTTTCCTCAGATGGTGGACCTTTTCTAACTGCTGACGGGGAGTGGCTCTATTTTGCAAGTAATCGCCCAGCCACAGAGACTTTTGATCCTCGAGCAGATATCTATAGGATTTCAACTGAAAAACTACCAATTCCATGCGAGTAAGAATTATTTGTTAATTATTCATTTTTTAAAGCAAAAAAACCAATGTCATATAATTTAATTTTCTGCTGTCTAGTTTTATTCATGGTCTCAGGTTGCAGCAATCAAAGCAATGACAAAGACCCTGCCTACATGTTGGTTACCCACTATTATTCTATCAAGTACGAGAATGATATAGCTCAAAAAGATACAGTAAAGGATTGTTTTTCTTGTAATCAAGCTGAAGTATATAACGCCGATGATACTCTGTTAGAATTGCGGTTTTACAAAGCTAATATGAGTGATATGTTTGGGTACGAAGTGTACAGATATAACAAAGATGGGCATCGTATAGGTTCTATCTATTTTGATGGAGACTCTGCAACTACGCGTTATGACTATGAATTAGATACCGAAAATAACATCTCTCAGGGGCTGGCATTTAGTTTAGAAACTGAAGAATTATTATATGGATACAAGAATGCATATGACAGCCTGGGTAATCACATTTCAACTGGCTCGATGAACGCAAAAAAAGAAATTATCGACTATTATGTTCGTGAGTTTAATGAGAACGGAATAGCAATTAAAGAAAACATTGTTGATTTAGAGGGTAATCCGACCTTTAGAGTACGATATGAATATCGACCATCAGCAGACAGTAATTGGACTGAGCAGCTAACATATTACAATGACACGCTAAGTGAAATTCGTTTTAGAGAACGCATCGAATTGGAGTAGATATTTTATAGTTCACATGTTAATCTGTACTCAATGATTTCATTCTTTAGAAAACTTAGAAATGGCGAGATAAAAATGGGGATTACAAGGAAATACCTCCTTTATGGACTTGGTGAAATAATTCTCGTTGTTATTGGAATTTTGATCGCCCTTCAAATTAATAATTGGAATGAAAATCAAAAAAATAATGCGCTTGCCTTAAAGTACTTATCCAATGTTCAAACAGATTTAGCCCAAGACACGACCGTGTTTTCTAATACTTTAAAAGAAATTGAAGGTATGGCTGAGTTTAAAAAATGGGCGTTACAACAACAAAGCTTCGATTTCTTAGATCCTCAATATCTGGAAGCCATAACAAGTTCGAAATACTTCAATATTCAAACCAATGATCAGGCTTTTAATAAAATGAATGATCCCAATGTGCTAAACATAGCTGAGTTTGATTCTTTATACCGTCAGATAAATATCTATTACACTTTTAACCAGGATTATCTGAATAGTTTTAATAGCTGGGATACCGAATCATCTATGATAGAGTCGAACTACTGGATTAGACAAGGAAATTTTGAAGTAAGTACTTTTATTAGTCCACAAGATTCCATTCCTGTTTTCCAAAACGAAGAATTGCGAAAAAAACAATTAATCACAATGCTGGAAAGTGTTGACGGAAGAAATCAAATCAAGCTTAGTCTGTTTCGAATTCAAACTATCCAAAGTATATATGAACGCCAATTGGCAGCAGCTAAATCTGTATTAGCCAATATAGACGCAACACTTATATCCCAATCTCGATAAACAATCCGGATAGTATTTTCTACTATCAATAGTTAACTATTCGTGTATTTTATTGTTGAGTAATGTTTTAAGGGAAAATCGAGGGTACAAATATGGCAACTTCTCTACAACCTACTTTGGGGAAAGAACGAATTCAATCGCTTGATATACTGCGAGGTATCGCTATTCTTGGAATTTTAATTATGAATATCCAGAGTTTTGCGATGCCAAGTGCCGCCTACCTCAACCCTACCGCTTTTGGCGATCTTGAAGGTATTAATTATTGGGTGTGGGTGATCAGCCATATGTTCGCCGATCAGAAATTCATGACTATATTCTCAATCCTTTTTGGAGCCGGAATTGTACTCGTTACTCAAAAAGCAGAACACAGGGCAGGAAAATCCGCTGCGTTGCATTATAAACGAACTTTTTGGCTTCTGGTAATTGGATTGGTTCACGCCCATCTTATTTGGCATGGTGATATTCTGGTAGCTTATGCCTTATGTGCACTGCTGGCATATCTGTTTAGAAAACTCAGTGCTCGAAAACTTTTAATTATTGGACTACTAACCATTTCGGTTCACTCCATCCTCTATCTTTTTATCGGTTATAGCATACAATTTCTGCCACAAGAAGCATTAACCGAGATGAGTAATGATTTCTGGAAACCTGATATTGAAGCTACGTTCGAAGAAATTAAAGCTGTCACCGGGTCACTATCAGAGCAAATTCATCATAATTCAGAGTCTGCTATTGCAATGGAAACTACTGTTTTTGGGATGCTCATGTTCTGGCGTGCCGGTGGACTTATGCTCGTTGGAATGGCATTGTATAAATGGGGAGTCTTAAGCGCCCAGAAAAGTATGTCCTTTTATCGAAAAGGAATGCTATTTGGGTTCCTATTTGGTCTGCCTATCATCATTTTTGGCATTTTCAAAAATTTTGAGGCAAACTGGTCAATTCAATATTCAATGTTCATTGGATCACAGTTCAATTATTTTGGCTCATTAGGGATAAGCTTTGCATATATATGTGGGATCATGCTTTTTGTAAAGTCAGATGGTTTCATTGCATTAAAAGAACGTTTCGCTGCAATTGGGCAAATGGCATTAACCAACTACATAGCTCAATCCTTACTGGGGGTACTTATTTTTTACGGAGCAGGTTTTGGGTTTTTTGGTGCATTTGACCGTATTGAGCAAGTTGGAGTAATACTAGGAATATGGTTATTACAATTAGGTTGGTCAAAACCTTGGCTAGATAATTACAAATTTGGCCCATTGGAGTGGTTATGGAGATCGTTAACCTACGTTCAACTTCAGCCAATGAAGAAGGATACCGACCAACATGTGTAAATTTTCAATTTTTACAGATTGTAGCTTCAGTTTTATCGTAATTTTAGATGTTCCGAATTTCATCTAAATAAAGTGCATGCGCTTCTTATTGTTATTACTCTCTTTATTGATTTCCACCGTTCAAGCTCAGCATTCCTATTCTGTGTTTGTTGTAGACCACGACTCAAATGAACCCCTTGTTGGGGCTACCGTGTATTTCCCGGGTTTGGAAATAGGTGATGTTACAAATGCTGAAGGAAATGCAGTTATTTCAAACATACCAGATGGAATATTTACTATTGAGATTTCTTATTTGGGATATGAAAAATTTAGTTATGCAAGAGCCTTTCCCCTTCATGAAAACTTCGACGGAGAAATGATTCAACTTGAGCATGGACATGAAGAATTTGAAGAAGTTATCATCCAATCAACAAGAAGTAGCCGAACCATTGAAGATATTCCAACCCGTGTTGAATTTATTGCAGGAGAAGAATTATCAGAAAAAGGCAATATGAAGCCTGGTGATATCCGAATGTTACTCAACGAGAGTACCGGCATTACCACGCAACAAACATCCGCAACAAGCTATAATTCAAGTATTCGAATTCAGGGATTGGACGGAAAATACACGCAACTACTCAGAGACGGGCTGCCCCTCTATTCAGGGTATTCGGGTGGACTCAGTTTGATGCAAATTGCTCCGTTAGATTTAAAACAAGTGGAAGTGATCAAAGGATCATCATCAACATTATATGGTGGTGGCGCAATTGCAGGCATTGTAAATCTTATTACCAAATCGCCGGAAGAGGAGCCTGAATTAAGTGTTATGGTAAATGGAACTTCCGCATTAGGACTGGATGTGAGTTCATTCTATTCTGCCAGAAATAACAAAGTTGGCACTACTATTTTTGCTTCCTATAACAAAGGTACCGCCTATGATCCAGCTGATATAGGATTATCAGCCATCCCTGAGTTCAATCGATTTACCGTTAATCCCAAATTTTACTTTTATCCTTCTACAAATACTGAAATCACTGCCGGGTTAAACATAGTCTCAGAAGACCGTTTAGGAGGAAATATCGATTATATAAAAGGAAATTCTAGTGTAAATGCATATTTCGAAGAAAATAATACCGAGCGGATATCAACACAGGTTTTAGTAAATCATGCCCTTGATAACGGAATTAAACTGCAGGCAAAAAACAGTGTGAGTTTTTTCAGAAGAGATATAGAGATTCCAACATTTGAATTTCAAGGCACACAAATTTCATCCTTTAGCGAAATTAATGTGTCTTGGAATACCGATAAATCAGAATGGATTACCGGCTTGAATCTGTGGACTGAGGATTTCAAGCAATCTCAAGTGTTTATTGGCAGCCCAAACTTGCTTGATTTCAACGAATCAACGTATGGGGTGTTTTTTCAAAATATTTGGGCCTTTCATCCGAAATGGGCCTTGGAATCAGGGCTACGATTAGATGAACATTCAGAATATGGTTCATTTGCACTACCGCGTTTTTCGTTGATGTATAAACCGGAATCGCAACTTACTTTTCGCTTAGGTGGTGGCCTTGGATACAAAACACCAACACTTTTTACAGAAGAGACAGAGCGTATTCATTTTCAAGATTTAGATCCTCTAGATTCCAATAAATTGAACGCAGAACGATCTTATGGCCTAAATGTGGATGTAAATAAGAGTTTCTTGATTTCTGAAGATTTGGCGCTTTCAACGAATGTGCTTCTTTTTTACACCAAAATTGATGATCCCATTCAATTAAAAGCTTACGATACTGGCTTCTTCTTCGGTCAGGCAAACGGAGAAATTGAATCGCAGGGAGTGGAAGTAAATATGAAATGGAGCTATGATCATTTCAAATTGTTCATTGGATATACCCTTTCTGATGTAACACAAACTCAGGATAATTTTTCTGCACCTTTCCCGCTCGTAGCAAAACACCGATTAAACAATGTTTTGATGTATGAGAAACATGGTGAATTCTGGATTGGGTTAGAAGCGTATTATTTCAGCCCGCAAACTCTTTCTGATGGATCAGAGGGTGATTCTTACTGGATCACCGGTCTGATGACTGAACGAGTAATTGGAAAAGGGTTCTCGTTATTTCTGAATTTCGAAAATTTCCTGGATACCCGTCAGTCTCGATTTGATTCCATTTTTACAGGCGATATTTCCAATCCACAGTTCAAGGAAATCTATGCCCCGGTAGATGGTTTTGTCATCAATGGCGGCTTTAAGTGGAAGTTGTAATCTATTAACTCAGATTACTTATTCATCGAAATAAGAAAATCTTCGTTGTTTTTGGTACCACGTATTTTTTCAATCAAAAATTCTGCTGCTTCGAACGAATTCATGTTCGTCATATATCGACGTAACAAAACCACTTTTTCACGTTCTGCATCGCTCACTAAGAGCTCCTCGCGACGTGTACCACTTCGGAATACATCAATGGCCGGATAGATACGGCGATCGGAAATTCGGCGATCCAGCACTATTTCGCTATTACCTGTTCCTTTAAACTCTTCAAAAATCACATCATCCATACGCGATCCTGTTTCAACTAGAGCCGTAGCGATTATAGTAAGTGATCCTCCACCTTCAATATTACGAGCAGAACTAAACTGCTGACGTGGAACTTTCAGCGCTTCAGAGTCTACCCCACCAGTCATTGTTCGCCCTTTATTTCCGGCACAAACGTTGTAAGCCCGAGCGAGTCGAGTGATTGAATCCAGCAGAAGTAACACATCATGACCACTTTCTACCAGGCGTTTCGCTTTTTCGAATACGATTTCAGCCAGTCCAATGTGATTTTCCGGCTTCTCATCAAAAGTAGAGGCCACTACTTCAGCACCCTCAACCGTTCGCTCCATCTCGGTAACTTCTTCCGGACGTTCATCCACAAGTACAATCAAAATTTTTGCTTCCGGGTGATTTTGTGCTACCGCGTTTGCAATATTTCTCAGGATGGTGGTTTTACCCGTCTTTGGTTGCGCAACAATCAACTGGCGTTGACCTTTTCCTACCGGTGCAAACATGTCGATGAAGCGTGTAGTGTAATCTGAGGCAGTATACTCTAGTTTGAAGCGCTCATCTGGGTGAATAGGTAGTAGTTCATCAAAAACACCACGATTGTCCATGTCCGTGGGAATTCGGCCATTTACACCTTCTACTCTTAATAATGCGAAATACCGCTCTCCTACTTTTGGAGGTCGGATAATTCCAATCACACAATCCCCTTGTCTTAAACGAAAACGCTTGATTTGCGACGGTGAAACATAAATATCGTCAGGAGATGCTTTATAGCTATAGTTTACAGATCGAAGGAATCCATATCCATCGGGAAGAATTTCCAGTGTTCCTTCGTTCACTAAATACGGTCCCAACTGTGGAATTAATTCATCTAAACGTTCTTGCAGCGTTGGCTTATCGGAAACAGGAAGTTGATCGTGCTCGTGATTTCGTTTTCTTTGATTGTTCCTCTGATTCTGAGTATTTCGTTGCTGCTGCTTTCTCTTTTGTTCAGCTTTTCGCTTTTCCTCTTCCGGATCTTCTTTTTTATAAGATACAATGTGCGATGAGCTTCCATATGAAGTTAATTCATCTTCTTTTTGGGATGTCTTTTCTACTTGCTCAACTTTTTGTTCCACCTTCTCAGTTTCTTCTACTACTTCGTGGATATTCACTTTCTGTACATTCCTTCGTGGTTTGCGCTTTCTTAACGGAGATTCTTTTGAATCTGCAAGAGGCAAGGATGTTTGAGTAGCTGAGCCAGCTTTATCCCGAATTTGATCAATAAGATCGCTTTTTCGTACGCCGGTTACACGTTTAATGCCAACCGATTTTGCGATTACTTGAAGTTCGCCTAATTTTTTTGATTCAATGGATTCCAGCTCTTCAGCTGAAATACCCGAGGTCTGATTATCTGACATAAAATAAATTGCTATTGCAAAAGAATGATCTTACTGAGTTTGGGGTGAGCACCGAAATAGTTTTTGAAAAGCGCTCAATCAGGTAAGGATGTTCGTAGTGGATAAGTCTGATTAGTTCAATTGAGTTAACCACCGTTTTACGATGGGATAAAAGTAAAAACTTCCCGCAAAAATTACTACCTCGTTGCGAAAATCATCTAATATTGTTTGAAAATTCATTTCACTAATCAATTCAGAGGAGAAAAACCGATCTACCTGATGTTTTCGGGCAGCTCGTTCACTACTCATCTCAAAATAATAGATATGATTTTGTTGGTTTAGCATGGAGCCGATCTCGGTATCAATTTTATCTGCCAAAAATGAAAACACAAAGATGATATTTCGATTGTTAAATGCCTGTAATCCTTGAAATAAGGACTGTAATGCATCGACATTATGAGCACCTGAAAAGTACCAATCTTTATTCTGATCCATCTTTTCGAATCGAGCCGGGACCCCGGGAAATGCTTCAATAGTATTGATAAGCTGTTCTGTTTTTATTGGAAGTTGCTCTTTTAAAACATCAACTACTGAAATTGTTATAGCAATGTTATGAGCATTTATAGGCTCAATAAATTGTGTTTTTATTGGCCTTTTTAGTGTATTAAGAGTTACCGCTCCGTTTAACCACGTAGGATTGAGCGCTGAAGCACATATCACCATTGCATTCTTTTCCGTCGCAATTTTATCAATCTCGTCAAAAGTGCTTCCAAAAATATTCCCCACAACTACGGGCTTTTGGTTCTTAATAATCCCGGCTTTTTCTTGCGCTATTTTTTCTTTTGTATCTCCCAGGATTTGTTGATGATCCAGACCTATGCTTGTTATTACAGCACATTCCGACTCGATGATATTTGTAGAATCGAGTCGACCACCTAAGCCGGCTTCAATAATGGCGACATCCACTTTTTCCTTTGCAAAAACCCAAAATGCCAATAAAGTGCTTATCTCAAAAAAAGTAAGCGGAATTTCATTGAGCACAACCCTTGTCTGTTGAAAAAAAGATAAAATTAGTTCGTCCGGAATCTCATCCCCATTAATTTTTACCCGCTCGTTGTATCTAAGCAAATGTGGTGATGTAAAGGATCCGGTCTTATAATCAGCTTTAGAGTAAATCGTCTCTAATAGTGCCGTTACAGTACCTTTCCCATTTGTTCCGGCAATATGAATGCTCTTAAAAGCTAGATGTGGATTACCTATTGCTTCACTTGCTTTTCGAATGTTATTCAACCCAAAATTAGCTGCTGATACACCCACTTTAGAAAACATTGGAATCTGATCTAAATAGGTCCAAACATCCTGAATGTTTTGGAAATCGTTCATCAGCTAAGCCGCTTTGCTTTCAAAACTTCGAACAGATCAGTTATTCGCTTCAATGCAGGATGATTCACGTCAAATGGTGTTTTATCTATACGAGAAACTGGTCTAATTTCTGAAATCGCATTTGTGGTAAACACATATTCGGCAGAATATAAATTATCCAATGTATACTCCCCTTCCTGAATGTTTATTTCTGATGATTTTAACTCTTGAATTACCAAGTTCCGTGTTATTCCGGGGAGTAGATCGCAATCTTTTGATGGGGTAAAAACCTGATTTCCTTGACCCCAAAATATATTTGAGATGGTAGTCTCGCTTACTTTACCATCAATGGTTAGCATAAGGGCATCTTGTGCATTGTTTTTTGTGGCCTCATTTGAGGCTAATATATAATTGATGCCATTGGAGAGTTTCATTGATCGATCTAGCGATCGAGAAGGTATCACCGGAATAGTTACCGTTACTAATGAAATCGGTGAGGTGTTAGATTCTTTCAACTTTTTAGCACGAATAACCCATTGAATGGAATCATTGTTTGTTTGATAACCTCTTCCTCCATCACGCCAACATTGAAATCGAATCAATCCAGTATCGGAATTGAGCTCATTCACACGAACTAACTCAAGGAGATATTTCTCAAACTCATTACCTGTAAATGGAGATTTCAGATTAAGATAATTAAGTGAAGCAGATAGTCGGCTAAAATGTGCTTTTAGATTTAGAAATCTACCCGAGTAACTCTTAATGGTTTCGAAGCAGCCATCCCCATACATCATACCTCGATTAAATGGCGATACCTTAATTTCATCAATCGGTAGAAAATCACCATTAAAACAGACGATTTCTCTCATCAAAAGAGCTGATTTATGTTCTGGGCAGCACCTTCCCTATATCCCACAAAAGAAGCGACAAATTCCCCACGCTCGTTTAGAACAAAGTAGCTTGGTATCCCAGGAACTTTAAGCGTGTTGAATAATTTGGTTCCGTCTATGTAGATAAAATCGTGATTTGGAATAATTAGCTCAGCAGTTTCAGTTGCATCTTTAACTACCGCTCCTATGACCTGATATTGATTATTTGCTCCAAAAATATCGAACTCATTCATTATGTCGGCAGATCGATCGGACCAGGAAGCCCAGAATAGCACGATTACTCGTTTTCCAGTTAGTTCAGCCAATCGAAGGCTATCACCGTGGCTTATATATGGATGGGCCTCTGTTAGCAATTGATCATATTCCTGAGTGTTTTCACGGAAATTTTGTTCTTGCTCTTCCTTAAAATTAAAGGAGGCATATACGATAAACATCATGGTAATGATGGCACCTATACCTATGAAGGGCGCAAAATACTTCTGGTCGAGTTTCATATCCGAAAGTACAAAATTCTTTAAATTTTGGTGATCTTACTTTTTGATAACAACAGTTGTTAGTGCATCGATAGTGATTGAGGCACTATTGATTTGCACACCCGAAACCTCAGAAACTGCCCGTGAACCAGCCTCATCATCGTCCACTACGACCGTCCATGTTGAAAAATCTTCAGCTAAGGACAATGTTCTTTCATTAGAGTCTGCATTTACAAAAACTGCGTATTCCTCACCAGATGTTGACGTCGCGGAATATCCAATTATCAAATCTGTTTCCATGATATCCTGGCTTTCGATCCTTCGAACATTTTCGGCAATAAGTTCTTCGGTACCTAAACGAAATGCATCACTCGACCTTCGAAGTTCGATTAGTCCCCGGGTAAATTCCATGGTTTGTTGATGGAGACCTGGTTCTTCAACTTTATCCCAATCAAACATATTAACTGCATCCGAGGCATCGTAGGAATTTTCAATGAAGTATGGATGCTCAAAGCCTTCCACATAGGTGAAATCCTTTTCCGGAATTTCGTCGGAAAGCCATTGTTTCGTTCGGCCATACTCTTGTCCGGCGTGAATAAATGCAACTCCCTGACTGGTTAGAATTATGGAATTACCCAGACGAATTCGACGATGTATTTCTTCACTTTTTATTGCAGGATCTAATTTTGCCGAATATGCAATTACATCATGCAACGTTAAATTATCATGCGCGGCAATGTATTGCAGAATATCACCGGGATCATCTTCGGTTGTGTTGCTGGGTTTAGCAATAATATTGTTGAAAATCGTTTCGATGGAACGAGGTCCGCCGGTGATAAATCTGGCTTCACCTTCCGAGCCATATCCTGACTTGATTTCGTTTCGCATTTCATCCGAAAAACATGCAATGCTATTGGTTTGATTCATCCAATCCTGATCGGCGGGAGTTGTCTCTTCCCCTTCATCACCGGCAAAGGTACGCCAGCACTCTCCAACCATATGTACGTTAGGATTGATTTCTTTCGCCTGATCCCAAAGCATCTGAACGGTTTCGGCATCTAAGTCGCCCATTAAATCAAATCTAAATCCATCCACTTTGTACACTTCTAACCAATATAAAATGGAGTCGATTACTAATTTTCTGGCCATGGCATGTGTAGTTCCAACTCTGCCACCACCATAGCTTTGTTTGGCTTCTCCGGTTGCGTCCATAAAGTGATAATAGCCCGGCACGATATCTTCTAAAATTCCCAGACTTGCAGTATGATTGTAGACTACATCCAGGGTTAATCCTAGTCCTCGTTCGTGAACTGCAGCAATCAGCTCTTTCAGTTCTTTGATTCTGAGTGCAGGATCTGCAGGGTCTTCAGAATACATACCTTCTGGAGCAAAATAGCCATGAGGATCATAGCCCCAATTGTAATTTACACTTACATCATAATCCATTTCACGGTTGGCCGCCTTTAGCTCACTTCCATGGGCATAGCTCATTACCGGTAATAATTGCACATGGGTAACTCCTAAATTTTCGATGTAATCCAGACGTTCGGTAAATGCAGAATAGCTACCAAACCGGGCATCTGTTTGAATATCCGGATCAACAGTAAAATCTCTCACATGAATTTCCCAAATAATGGCATCTTCTCGTTTTTTGAATCCTTCTATTTCAGCAAATTCCAATTCGGGACCTATATTTGATGGATCCAGTATCACAGCTTTTCCAATGATCATTCCATCTGATGCGTCCACCCCTTTAGAAAATGCATATGGATCGAGTATTTCTTTGGTAACCCCGTAATTGGTGACTTTGTAGGAGTATAATTTTCCAAAATGATCTCCCTCTAATTGAACCGACCACACTCCTTTTTCACCTTTTTGTAATGGGCTGGAAAGCAGTGCTTCTTCATCACTCATTGATTCAAAAATTTCTACCGTTACATCTGTGGCAAGAGGTGCCCAAAGCTTAAAATCGGTCGCTTCTTCGGTATAGGATATACCTAAATCACCATCGTAGGTAAACATAGCATCAATTGCTTTCCAGTGAACTTGTGTATTTCGTTGTTTTTGGCCCACTTTCACCTGATAAAGCTTTGTATAATCAAGGTCTTCGTTAGTGATAATCGTGTATGTTTGATTTGCACCCGGAAGGACCAGACTGGTTGTAATTTCTCGTCCATCTGCGATATAACTAATATCAGATGGATCCACTTCCTGGCTTACAACTATCTTAATTTGATTTGGCGAGGTGATGAAAGCAGATAAAATATCAAGCGTTCTCGACTCCTCATTGAATGCATTTAAAGGTGTGATTTGGAATAAAAAAAGCACCAATAAAATAATCGGTGCTTTGGAAAGAAGTTCTTTCATGGAATCTGTTTTAATTTAAAATCCTTAGGTTGGAATAGCCGTGTGATCGTCGGCATTATCTTCAACACGAAGTGTGAGAAAACCGGCAAGTAACATCGAAACACCACCTGTCACTAAAATCATTATTGTTTCCCCACCAAAGAATGTTGTTAAAATAAATCCGAGTAGAGATGCTGCCATAATTTGAGGTATCACTATAAAAAAGTTGAATACTCCCATATAGTAGCCCATTTTTTCGGCTGGTAAAGAACCCGATAGAATTGCATAAGGCATTGACAATATACTTGCCCATGCAATACCAACGCCAACCATACTTAACCATAACCAAGCCGGATCACTTATGAAATACATCGAAATCAATCCAATTCCACCACAGAAAAGAGCCAGCATATGGGTAATTTTTCGATTTGTTTTTCGTGCTATCCATGGAAGTACTATTGCAGCCAGAGCGGCTATACCGTTGTAACCACCAAAGAGGTTGCCAACCATATCCGCACCTTGATTATATAAAAGCGATGTGGCGTCGGTTGTACCATAAATATGCGAAGTAACGGCAGATGTAGTATAAATCCACATAGAAAACAGAGCAAACCATGTGAAAAATTGTACATAAGCTAGTTGTACCATGGTTTTGGGCATCGTAATAAAATCTTTAACGATGTGCACCAAGGCAGCTTTAGTTTTGCCTTTTTTGGTTAGTGCCATGCCGAAGATATTAACAAGTCCGTAAAAAATTAGACCCCCACCTAATACATGGAGTTGTGGATCAATACCGGATAGTGCAACGTATGCAGAAAAAGCAACACCAATTGCTATAGATACTGATCCAATTTTGGTGAATTTTTGTGTAAAACCCGCTTCTTCATCCGGCTCCATAGCAGGTTCATCATGGTCTTCATCTTCTGCCGGTGGATATTCTTTTGTGGTAAAGACGGTCCACATTACCGTAATGAAATACATCGCAGCACCTATATAAAATGAGTATTTCACTGAAGGTGGAATCACACCCTCAGGTGCAGTATTCGGGATATTTAACCAATTAGCAAAAATCCAGGGTAAAAAAGATGCGACCAAAGCACCAATACCAATGAAGAAACTTTGCATCGCAAAACCGGTCGTTCGTTGTTCATCGGGCAATAAATCACCAACAAATGCACGGAAAGGTTCCATCGTAACATTGATGGATGCATCCATTATCCAGAGTACACCTACAGCCATCCAAAGCGCTGCAGAATTTGGCATTAACACCAGTGCGATTGCTCCGGTAACTGCACCAAGTGCAAAATATGGACGCCTTCTTCCCCATTTGGGTAGCCATGTTCTATCCGAATAATAACCGATAATCGGCTGAACTATTAAACCCGTAACCGGTGCAGCCAACCAGTAAATTGCAAGACTCGAAGTATCTGCACCAAGGGTTTCAAAAATTCTACTTGTATTTGCGTTCTGGAGAGCAAAGCCCATTTGGATGCCTAGAAATCCAAAGCTCATATTCCAGATTTGCCAAAAATTAAGCCTTGGTTTCTTTGCCAGTAAATCGGTCATGTATTTTTGCCTGATTTAAATGTTAGTTTGATGCAAGTATGAACCACTTATTTGGTGGTAGTTCTAAGTCGTATGTGCTGGTTTCAGAAGTTATTGAACCTTCAGTAACACCATATTTTATATAAGTTGAAGACGCCCAAAGCGGAACAGATACCTTTTGTATCTCATCCGTAATATTGATTACAACAATTACTTCGTTTTGACCTTTTTTACGGGTAAAGGCATACGTACCTTCTGGAGATTCTATTCTCGTTCTTTCGCCACCAAATGCTCCATTCCAAAGTGCTTGGTTTTCATTATGTAAATTCAGTAATAAGCGGTAAAAGTCTTCATAGGCATAGTCTTTCCAATCAACAGGATCTTTTTCGAAAAACTCGATTCGCTTATCAAGTATAGATTCCTGACCTGTATAGATTAACGGCATTCCAGCAACAGTTGCTGATAGGACCGCAAAGTTTTCAAAATTTGGACCCCATAATTCTACGTCGCTACCATTCCATGAATTTTCATCATGATTGGTTGTAAAATACATGCGGTATCCATTTTTCGGGAATCTGTCTGCATCACTTTCAAAAAGGGAATCTAATGCAGCGAATGTTCTCTCACCCGAAGCTATCTGCCTGGTTATATGAGCGTACTCCCAAGCATAATTCATATCAAATGCTTCGATCAACAATTCCGGATCTCCATCTTCTGCTAACATAAATACATCTTTGATTTCGTCTAATTGCTCATGTGCATCTATCCAGAATTCTGTTGGCACCATTCCGGCTACATCACAACGATAACCGTCGATATTAAACTCACTCACCCAATACTTGAGCGCATCCAACATCGCTGCTCTCATTTCTTCGTTATCATAATTGAAATCGATTACATCTGCCCAATCTTCAACAGGGGGCATAAAATTTCCTTCATCATCTAACGTATACCAGTCTTTATTTACTGTCCATACATTATCCCAGGATGAATGATTGGCTACCCAGTCGATAATAACTTTCATACCTAATTCGTGAGCCTCATCGACTAATGCGCGAAAATCTTCTTCGGTCCCAAATTCGGGGTTAACCGCTTTAAAATCTTTGACCGCGTAGTAACTTCCCAAGGTACCTTTTCGGTTTAATTCACCAATTGGATGTATGGGCATCAACCATAGGATATCAACTCCCATATCCATTAATCGTGGTAAATCCTCACGAAAAGCATTGAATGTTCCTTCAGGAGTATATTGACGAATGTTTACTTCATAAATGTTTGCATTCATGCTCCAATCAGGGTGGATGACTTTACTAACCGGGGCGAGTTCAGGGGCTTGAGAACAGGCAAGGGAAACAAGTATCAACCCAAGTATCATGTGCTTTAAAGAGCTTTGTTTTTCCATTTTGAATAATTTGTTAGGCATTCATTCTAGTCAACAATACACTACTTTAGCAACATCATTTTTTGGGTATGAATTATATTGCCTGCAGTCAGTCTGGCAAAATACATTCCGCTACTCAATCCTGAGGCATCAAATTTAACAGAATAAGAGCCTTCACTTTTGGTTTCATTTATTAGTGATGCCACTTTCTGGCCAAGCATATTGTACACCTCCAAAGTCACTAATCCTGTCTTTGCTACATCGTAATTAATGGTAGTACTTGGATTAAATGGATTTGGATAATTCTGATACAGCGTAAATTGAGTAGGAGCATTGTATTCTTCCAGCTCTGATGAAACAGGTACTATATCAAATTCAGTGGATGTCCAAAGTTTGTACTCGCCTGGTTCCAATGTTACTTGCGTTTGCTCACCACTCACTTCAATTTCTGTATTTCCAAAGAAATCGTACCAGGTTCCATCTTTTGGAAAGTCTACACTTTCGGTAGTTGAAACCATACTGAAGTTACCAATTGCAACCACGTCAGATTCAGAATGCTCGTGGCGGAAATACTTAATCGGACCTGATAACGCATAAAATGTATTATCTGGTCTTGTAAATGCTTCACTACTATTTCTAAGTTGAATCAATTGAGACCACACATTATAGAGATCTCGACGATCAGGGTCATCGTTGTAATCCCAACGAATGGGTTTATTGGCGGTTCTACCTGGTGCAGAACTCGGGCAGTCCTGTGAATCATTCAAGCATTGCTCGCCATTATCACCATATCCATACCCAAGTTCACCAAATTGCCAGATCATTCTTGGCCCGGGTAATGGGAAAAAGAAAACACCTGCTAATTCCATTCGATCGAGGGCTGTACCTAAATTTCGCACGTTATAATCGCCAGAGGAATTCCCAAAGCTTCTATTCTTGAACATCAACCATTGCTCATCATGGCTTTCCATGTAGGTAACTAAATGGTTGAAATTGAATGCTCGAGAACTCGAAAGTACACCGGATAAATTTGAGGTGTAACCCATTGTAGCTTCGTTGTAATTGTGGTTTTCATTACCCCAAAGTAGCATTCCGGCATCTGCAAGTACTTTTTCTTCGCTGTTATCTGCAAAATGTTCGAGAATTACATACGCTTCCGGATTTACAGATTTAATGTGATTGTAGTAATCAAACCAAATATCAACACGTGATTGATCATATTGCCCCCACTTACCCACATCATTTGGATTATTGGTTTGTGTAAACCCTTTACTTAGATCAAAGCGAAACCCGTCAACTTTATATTCTTCCAACCAGTATTCCATTACTCTCTTAGAAAAATATCTTGTTACAGGACTCTCATGATTAAAATCATACCCTACATTGAATGGGTGTCGAGCTGAGGTATTTAAATACGGGTTTTCAGCTGTTGGACTACCAAATTCCCCAGTATTCCATAGCCTAACTAATGGGCTTTGACCAAATGCATGATTAAGCACCACATCAAGAATAACTGCGATACCTCGTTTATGTGCTTCATCCACAAAGCGTTTAAATTCTTCTGGTGGACCATAATACTTGTCAAGTGCTAGATGGAAAGAAGGGTTATATCCCCAGCTTTCGTTGCCTTCAAATTCATTTACAGGCATAAATTCGATGGCATTCACACCTAGATTCGCAATGTAATCGAGGGTATCAATTAGTGTACTGTAGCTATGATCGGCAATGAAGTCTCTAACTAATAATTCATAAATCACCAGTTTATCATTGTCTGGGGCATCGAAATCAGTTACTTCCCATTGATATTCTTCTTTACCAGGCGTGAGTAATGTCACGCTGAATGATGTTTTCCCGGATGGATAGGGTTTCAAATTTGGAAATACAGATTCCGGGATAAATTGATCATCAAAATCGTTGAGAACGAGTTCAGAATAAGGATCAGCAATTAAGATTTGCCCATCAACCAAATACTGCATTCCATATTCCTCACCTGATGTAAGGCCATCAATTTCCATCCAAAACCAAATACTGTCTGTACTCACAGAATCACGGAACATTTTGTAATCAATATCTACGGTCCAATCGGTGAAATCACCAATTACGAAAACATCTTCTTTGTATGGGGCAAATAATGAAAGAGTTACTGATGTACCATCTTCACCATAGGTAATCCCGTCTTGTAAACCTGCAGGTCGTGGTTGATCTACATCTTCGGGATCTCCAATGTATGTGAACTGAAGAGAATCGATAGTTGTAGCGCCAGATTGCGTCACAGCCTTAATTTTGAACTCATTAGAGCCTGTAATCAGATTAAATTTACTGATGTCTTTTTCGAAGAAAAGCTGCCGCTCGCGATCGTAATTATTTTCAAAATTACCAACCAATTCATCATTTATGTATACCTGTGAAGCAATAACATCGATAGAATCGGTATCAGTTGATGCTACAGTAACCCAAACTTCAAGGTCGGGATCTGCAATTCCGTTTTCGCGTCCCATTTGGAATATTAACGGATAGGTTACCTCGATAAAGGAATCATTGTTATTACCAATGGCGATGTCATTCAAAGGATCAGTAAACCAATTCCATTCAGAGCCACTCCCATTGTACTGCTCATGAAATTTATAAGCATAGCCTGATTTTCCATTATGTGTGGCCGTACCCCCACCTATTACAAGCGGGATGGTTTTATACCAAAATCCGTTTTCTGAGTCTTCGGTCATTAACGAACCATCATCGGTATTAATTCGGCCGCTATTGTTGTTCCCCCAGTTATTGAATTCTCCCGGAACAAACGCTCTGAGTGCTCCATCCGAAGTTTCGTAGCGGAATGTTACATTAATAGTTTCTTGAGCTATTAATACTTGACTAGTTAATAAAGTGAGGATTAAAAGAGTCGAGTGAATGAATAGTTTTCGCATGATTAGCGTCAATCGGTTGAGGTTCTTAAAATTAATTCAGGTGAATAGATTGTTTGTGAAATAGCCTTATTGGTATTTTTTAGCCGTTCTAACAAGTTTTGAGTGGCAAAATAGCCCATATCACGCATTGGTTGGCGGATCGTGGAAAGACCAATGTATTCCGAAAGCTCGATATCATCGTAACCAACTATTGGAATGTGTTGTCCGGCATCAGCCATGGCTTTTAATGCGCCCACTGCTTGAATATCAGAAGCACAGAAGCAAGCCTGCGGTGGTTCGTCCATGTTCAGCATCTTCATCATGGCTTCGTATCCACCCTTTTCGGTAAAACCATCTCTATAAAAAGATTCTCCGGCTACTACATATTTAGAATCGAAGTCTAAGCCCGACTCTTCCAATGCTTTTTGATAACCTACCAATCGATCTCGAATAGGCTTCGAAGTTTGCAGTGCAGAAAGCATTGCTACTCTGGAAAAACCTTTTTCGATTAAACTTTTTGTGGCCCGATATGCCCCTTGCACATTATCGACCGAAACCGAATCAAAACCTTCGTAGTGTTCATCGATCAGCGTTATTGGAACATCAAAGCGTTTTAGTTTTTCCCATTGTTTATCCATTAAATGGATAGAAATAAACAAATATCCTTCAGCCCAGCGCCTTTTTAAAACGTGTTCTACTTCTTCAAAGAGGTGATCGCCGGCTGTAACATTGAAAATAGTGAGTTCATACCCAATTTGGGTTAGTTTGTCCTGAATACCACCTAACACTTCCATAAAGAAATAATTAGATATTACAGGAACCACAGCCATGATGGTATTACTTTTTCGACTTGCTAACCCCTGGGCATAAGCTTGTGGATGATAGCCCACAGTCTCAGCTACCTCTAAAACTTTCTTTCTAGTGGCATCTGATACGCTATTGCTTTGGTTAAAAACCCTTGAAACCGTTGCAATGCTTACCCCTGCTTGTTTTTCTATGTCATAAATGGTAGATGCCATTAATTGGTATCGAATGTTAAATACGCAGGTACCGATCAAAGTACCTGCGAGTAATCTTATTTGAGAATTCTATTATTTAATAAGCATCATTCTCTTAGTGCTTGTAAAGCTTCCTGCTTCTAAACGGTAGATATACATACCTGAAGAGAGTGCAGAAGCATCAAATGCAACAGTGTGAATACCAGAAGTCATAGCTTTGCCATTAATTAGCGTGGCTACTTCTTGTCCCAACACATTGTAAATAGTCAATTTCACATTTGCCGAAGTTGGCAAGTTGAAACTGATATTTGTTGATGGGTTGAACGGATTCGGGTAGTTCTGGTTTAACACAAATCTTTCAGCGTTATCACTTTCAAGTTCGCCTGAAGTGTTAATTACGCTGTAATCTGGTGGTGTTTCGAATGGTAGATCACGTGGGCTCCAAGTAAGTGTTGGAAACGCATACGTTGCAGGCCAAGAAACATCCGGTAGTTCGTCAATATCGTCACCATCTGGTGCAACGATTGGTTCGATGAACTGGTAGTATCTACGACCGGCGTCAAAACCTTCACCATTAATGATTAATTCACCTGTTTCGCTAGTTGGCTCACCATAAGCAATTCGGAAACCAATATTGTTTAGCGTGAGTGTAGACAAGGTTAGGTCTAGCGTGTAAACCATATCGTTGTCATCATCGGTAAACATTACTTTGTCGCGTTGCTCAAGTGTTCTTGTAGCAAAATTACCATCACCAGCTACGATTCCATTTGTTAATGCGAAGAATGGAGTATCAACAATTAGGAAAACAGAGTCTTTCGCTGCGTTAAATGGTGTAGAACCATCATCACGAGATGCAGCAGGAGACATATCGATGCTAAATGTAGCTACTAATTGTCCACCACCTTCTGTGTTCGCTGGGGTGATTAAAGCCTGAGGAGCTACATCGTTGTAGAACTCAGAACGTACAGGTTGATTGTCGAGGTTTTCGATGATTAACTCACGGTTACCACCGGCAGTTGAACCTGGCTCTTCCCAACCAGAATTATTGGCTTCAATACCTTCCAGATATAATTCACTTTCAGATGAATCTCGGCGGGAATCCCACTTGAGGTAGTATTTGTAAGGTACAACCTTACCTTCTGCTCCTGTAAATGGAATATTCAAGGCATCGTAATTACCAGAAATATCATTAAATGTCATTTGATTGTCTGTACTCCAACCGTTGAAGTCACCACGTGCATACACGGTATCAACTGCTGAGTTAAAGAAACCGATACCTTCAAGTATACCTACGTTAACTTCAAAGTTAAGTGTAGTAGAAACGATGGTAGATTCTGACGGTCTTTCACCATTGAAATACGACCAGTAGTTGGTTGTATCCATTAGGCTGGCAACAGTCATAAACTTATCATTTCCACCTTCCCAGCCATCGCCAGAAAGTTTATCCATGTAGAATTTGTATTTGATAGTTCCAGGAGGACGTGAATCAGGTGCAGATGCTGTTAGTTCTGCACGATCGAAATAAACTACGCCTGAGTAAAAGTGGTTTTTACCTACCTGTCCTTCAGAATTTAGTTTAGCAGCTGTTGAAGCATCCCATGTTAATGGAGCCGGAGTACCACGTACTTCTACCCCACCTGAATCAGGATCGAAAGTACCATCTTGAATTTGTGCACCAACATTAACTCTAAACCAAACAGCAACTGTATCAGTTTTGCTTTCGAATGGTTTCATTCGAGTCTCAAACCACTGTAAGTCGGTAGTTATTGATCCTGTTGCATCACCTGCTAGGATAAATTGGTTGTTATCACCACTTTCCCAACCAGTTTCACCACCGTTAGCTAGGCCGTTGTCTACATCAGTTCCAGCCCACCACTTGTAGTTAAGTGTATCACCGGGTGACATATCAAAGGTTAATGTCCAGTAATCGCCGCCTACGTTAGTTGCAACGATTGACTGAGAATCCCAGGTTACAGAGCTTCCAAGACCAGTTCCTGCCGCATCTGGACCTACTACTCCACCACGAAGTTGAATCGTGTGGTCTTCATTTAATGTATCAGGCATAGTTGCTGTATTTACATTAAAGGTTACAGTTACCGGGCTTGGGGCAGACGCGCCATAGATACCAATATTTGAGAAGTCGTTTTGGTCATTAACAATCCACTCAGAGTCATCAGCATTAGTTCCAGCTGATGTTGCCCAGACAGTTTGACCCATCATAATTGAAGGCTTACGAATAAGAGTTTGTTCGTTTGTAGCTTCAGTTACACCGGCAACGTCCCATGCAGAACCAGGATCAACTCCTAACTCACCAATAACATCTATGATTGTCCAAGTTCCACCATCATTCCACGTTAAGGCAATAACGTCATCACCATTATAGAATGTGATTGAATGTGTTGTATCAGCTTCAGCTAGAATAGCTGCATCCGCACTTGGGTTCGCTGCAACGAATACATCTTCAGCTGCTAACATCCCAGTTAGGTTCAATGTGTCTTGCCATTCAGCAGATCCATTGTTTGCACGATATAAACGGTAATTTGTTAGCTCAACTTCCGACCCTGTAGCATTGTAGATTTCTAGCGCTTTGTTATTGCTAGAACCTTCAATGTATTCTGAGAAGAATACTGCAGGTGCATCAACAGCAGGACTATCATTATAGAAGTAGATATTATCCACGAAGATGGTTGGTGAATCACCGGCACCAGCATCGTCGAATTTTAATTGGAATACTTCCGTTAAATTTACAACGCCCGAGTACTCGGTTAATGGGATATCATAGCTCACCCATTCCCCTTGAGTAATTGTTAGTGCTTCTGGCGTTTCTAATGGACCAGGACTAATGACCGACAGATTAACCGTCGTTGCATTATTTGTCCAAATATCCACATGTAGATGCGTCATTCCTGAAGCATCTTGCTGATTTCCAGCGAAGTCTATGCCTTGATAATTAAGACCAGCCATTTTTAAAACTGGGTTACCTGCAATCGTATCTTGCGTAGTAGCAGTTGCCTGGCCCCAATTGGGATTTAAGTCAACTCCAGTGATATCAGTATAGGCATCGCTAAAAATAGAAATAACGTCTGCAGCATCCTGCGTTGGCGCAGTCGGTGCATCCGTTGGATCTTGAGCCCATGCCGTGCTAGCTATGAGAAGTGTCATAACTAGTGACATAAGCAGCTTTGTAGCTTTGTTCATGTTTGAACCCCTTTAATTGTTTTGGGTTAGTGTTTAGGTTAAAAGAAAATTTGTAGGCTCAGTTTGTTAACGTCACCTAAATAATTGTATCCGTGGTAGGTGTAATTAAAAGCAACTCCCACATCATTTGAAAGAGTGTACTTTACACCAATACCACCATTGAATGTCTCTATAGCATCATCTTGCCCAATATAAGGCACCCCACCACGAAGGAAAACTTTATCATTTAGCAGCGAAACTTCGCCACCGATACTTAAACTTTGCGTGTTGTTCGATGGATTATTTCCGTCGATTGAAAGCGTTGCTTTAACTCCGTCGCGGTCAATGGCGTCCCATGCAAGTCCAACTTTCAACATAAGCGGTAAGTCGAAATCATCTGTAGCTAAAAGTGCATCCGGCTCGTAATTTCCTTCGCCAGATTCGTCGGGATCTGAGCTAATGATCAGATCATTCCCTTCCATTTGTAATTTTGATCCAACGTTGGTAACGCTCACTCCAAAACGGATGCCGTAAAATGGAGTATCATAAATAGTACCAATATCGAAAGCGATGGTTGAAGCACTGCTATTCGCAATTTGCTCGTAAACCACTTTTGCGGTTCCACCAATCGTAAACTGTGGTATCAGATACTGCGCATAACTTGCACCAAAACTAACAGAGTAAGCATTAAAGGTTCGACCTGTTAATCCTTGGGCTTCTGCAGTAGTTTCTTCGAACTCGCCATAATTCATAGCTAAAACATGAATTCCGGCTACTCCTTTCTTTGTTGGAATTGCTGCGCCCAAATAAGAATGGTTGATATCTAAATACCAATCGGTTATTTCTACCTGAATTTGGCCAGTGTTAATATCTGCAAGTCCGGCCGGGTTTAACACCATGGCCGATGCATCATTTACTGTAGCTGTGTAAGCACTCATAGCCGAAGATCTTGCACCTACAGGAATACGCAAAAACTCAGCCGCGGTTGTTCCAACTTTGGAGAGCTGTGCCTGCACCAAGCTCGAAGGAGCAATAACTGCAATAAATAAAAGTGTAAATAGTAGTTTCTTCATGTTCTTCATCATTTTATCACTGCAAATTTTCCAACTTTTTCGCCAACTCCGGGAGCTTCCACGTGGTAGAGGTAAATTCCATATGAGATCTCGAGATTATCTTTCGTGAGCATATCCCAAATGTAGGTACCTCCATAGCCATTTATGAGGTCGCTCGGTTGGATATCAATTTCTCTGATTAGTACCCCAGCTACCGTGAAAATTCGCAAAGTTGCCGGTGCAGGTAACCCTGTGAAATGCAATTCACGGTTATGCTGCCTATTGGTGGATGTAACCGATGGCTCGTAAATATTGGCCACTTTATATGGATTCGGAATTACCAGAATATCATCCAGTTGCGAACGAGCTGTATCCTGATCTACACGAGGCAGGTTTTCAGTATCGAAGGTGAACTGGAATCTATCCGCAGAAATAAATGGCTTATTTGTGAAAATTTTCAGCGTATCGCCGGGTTCCGGATTTCTGGTCAATAATGCTCCTTCAGAAAGAAACGCCGACATTGTTACGCGATAGGTTACGGTATCTTGCACATCCCTGAAATCTTCCACGAAGTAAATCAAATCAGAACATCGACCACTTAAACTGGATACTGCAGAAAGCTGACCCGGATCCGGTAATTCATATCCATCTGGAGTAAAAAATGTTGGATTACACCGTTGCTGGAATGTAGTTGGGTTCTGTAAATCAAGGAATGCATAATCCACTTCTTCGTTCAAATAAGTATTAAATACTCTGAAATTCGTTGCAACCGAGGCTAGATTTGTAAAGGTGCCAGGTGAGGTTTCCACCGTTTTGTCGACAGATTGACCAAAGCCTACATTGTCTCCAATGATGATTTCATAATCCGAAATTTTAGGCGGCCCAAGTGTGAAAACCTCGTAATTATGAGGAATGGTTTCCGTATCGAAAGCCCATTCGGTTCGATCATCATCAATTCCAGTTTCTTCAATATTATCAAGTTTGATAGTGAAACCTTCTACGATTGGATTGTTACCACCATTAAATTGAGTGGATCGTGAAATCAAGGTATCAGGTGTTCCCGATGTAATATTTCGAAGTGTGAAATTTTTGGTTGTTAAGGTATCCGGACCAGAAATATTTACTTTAATCGTGTCTTCAAAAACTACATCGTACACATTGTCTGCGCGTAGTACCCGAGGATCTACAATGTCCACTGAAACGGTTCCACCCGGTGAACCAGATGCAATTTGCGCCAATGGAGTTTCTGGTGAAATGTACCCGGATACTTCTTTCGATGGGCGTACTTCTATCACATTTTGCCCTAAAACAACGGTTCCATCAGGATTTAGTGAAATTTGAACCGGAGACTCGGATGGGCTGATACCACCTTCGGCAAAGCCACGATCGTAGGCAGTTACGGCGTAATAATATTTTCTGCCGTTTACTACATCCGTATCAACAAAAACGCGCTGTAATCCAGAATCATCGCCTAAATTAAATTGAAGGCCATTATCGGCAACTGGATGAAATCCACTGATTCCATTGCTAAGGTCGTAGGTGGCAAGTGGACTTAAAAATGTACCGGAGCCAAATCCATCCGTAATTGTTCTGATTTCTTCGAAAGAAACATCGGTAGTTCTATAGACTTTATATCCTTCAAAATCTTTTCCGTCCCCTGTTTGTAGCTTGATGTAACGGTCGAGTGATTCTTCGGAACTTGTATCCCAGTACAGAGTTACTTTGCCATCACCTGCTACTGCGGTTAAAATGGGTGGTGAAGGAGCAACTGCAAACTGATAATCGGCTTCGTAAGCGGTAGTTGCATCATCAAGTCGAGCATTTACTTTACTGCGATCGTCAGCTGCCGATCGATTTTCCTGTGCAGCCGTAATTGCAACAGCGAATCGTTCGGATGAGCCCACTGCAAGCGGGAACAGCGAGGAAGAAACATAAATATCGGAGTCGGTTCCCGGATTTACCAGAAACTCACCGGGAATCAAATAATTGGTCCAGATATCCCCATCCTGATTAACCTGAAGTGCTCCGGCATCAAATATTCGAACTCGAGAAACACCAATTAAGTCGGTTTCGGAAACGTCGGTCTTATCAATGCTGGGCTCGCCCGGGAAACTGGTTCCAGCGCCGGAAGTTGCCAGTCCATCGCCCTGACCTTCACTTACCTGATCCTCGCTACCCTGTATTCCAACATCATCAATCAGTGGATTCCAGTCGTTATCGTTGTCGAAGAAATCATCCCGACCTTCGTCCATCATTGGGGCATTTGTTGCATAATTTTGGAGGCGACCGCTAAATTGGTCGTTTACTATTGCTGCAAATGCTGCATCGTTAGATATACGTTGTCTGATAGTCTGATTTGGGACAATCAACCCTCTTGATAAGGTGTCACCCACTTCATACTCCAGGTAATTGATGAATCGAACGGCGCGTGGAATAAATGTACCAGAGGTTGGATCAAACGTGTCTTTTGTAAGATGATTCGGTGCATTTTCATCAATTAAGCCGTCAAAATCACTATCAAGGCCATCGATATGAATTCCGAAATTTGGGTCAGCCTGAGGCAGGTTATCTTCCGTAATGCGAATGGTTCCACCAAAGTCCCAGGTTCTACCCTGCGAAACAAAAGGATCACCTGTGTAAGTGTCTATCACTCTGGAATTGTCATCTAAAATGCGAACAATCTTATCGCCAATATTGATTACCCGTTCTTCAAAGTCGGTAGCATCGAATGCACGAATCAATGTATCAACTAAAAATTCTCTGGTGTAAAAACCACCACCTGCAACAGTGAGTGGAGTAATTAGATCCACATTATCCGCAATACGATATTGACTTAATGGGTCGTATGTATCTGCATCGCCATCATTATCGATACCATCAATTGAGTTACCCGGAGTTTCAATGAATTTCAGACCCATTTCACCAATCAGTGTTCCACCGAATACTTCGCCACCACTTTGGCGATCTGTATCTGTGAGGTAAGCTATGGCTCGGATGTTATCAAATAGTGGTTCATCTGTGGGACCACCACCGGCTACAAAATCGGCTATCCATAAACCGAAGGCCATTCTTGGGTAATTGTAATTTCCATCATTTTTAATTTCAAAAATATTGAAGTGTGTGGCATTTACCAGAGTTTGTGACCATGCAAGAATCCGAGTATCCATGATAATACCCATACCACCTCGCGTTGGGTCTGTATCATCAGGGCGGAATCTGTTATCGTCCTCGTCATTTCCATTTAAAAATCGGGTATATCGATCATCACCTGCTTTATAATAGAATTCCACATCGGCATTAAACTGATCACGGCCAAAGAATCCATTCCAGGAACCTGCCCAGCCATCACCACCGTCTTCTAGTTTATCAGGCCAAATTTCCGGCCAGGTATTGCCAAGTGGCGATGCAGGACCCCGATCTGAACGCGCCATTTCATCTGAATCGTCACGAGCATATCCTTGTATTGGGTTAAGCGACCAGTTTTGTGTACCTGTTCTATTTGTTCGGTACGCAGAAACATCTACCATAGGAAAAGTTTCCCGCGGATTATTTTCGTTTTGCTGCGGAACTTCCGTGCCGAACATCACACTCATGAAATACATGTATTCACGATTGGTATTTCTTGGGAATTCGAAGAGTAATTCATTCAATGAACTACTATTTCTTCGCCCGGCATGCCCGGTATTATGATAAGTAGCCCGAAGTCGGTTACCATCCATAATTGAAACTTTTCGTTGATCGAAATCAGCACGCTCTTCGCTTGGATCGTATTGCTGAGCTACTCCATTATCTACCAGGAGGAAAGAGAAAGCAAGCAATAATAAAGTGGTAAATCTCTTAAATGATGTTTTCATGATTAGAAAGAAAATTGTACTCCTAGTTGAATTCGACGTGGTTCTGAATATCTGCCCGGATCGTTGTAAAAATCAGGATGCGCATTTTGGATAACCCTTGCCGGTAATGGTCTGTCTGGTTCGCCGGAATCTGAAAATACACTGTTAATGAGTTTTGCATCCAGCAGATTAAAGACATTCAAGAATACCTGAAGGCGATTTCCACCAATTTCGAAATTCTTGTACGCATTGATATCCAGTGTAAAACGGTTTGGTAATCGTGATGTATTTCTCAAATCACGTGTCGTGGCAACTTCACCAACAAATACACCCGGGATATTACGATCTGGTGTGTAAGGCGATCCTGAACTAAATTTAGCCAGTAAATTTGCTCCCCAATCGTTGCCGGTGTAAAACATCGAGCCATTGATAATGTGTGTTCTATCCCAATCAAGCGGTTGTACCAACTTTGTAAGTGATTGCGATTGATTGGTTGAATCGATTGCCCCACCTTGCCCAATTATGGCAAAAAATTCTGAAGCGGGATCAGAATTTGATCCCTCAACAATCCCAAAAGTGTAATCCAGACCAAAGTTAAATCGCTGACTCACAAATTGATTAAATGCGAATGTGGTACCAATACTTCTCGAGAAATCTCTGTTAAAGTAAATACCATATGTTATTGAAGGACTTGCTGTAACCTGTGGCCTACTTGATACATAATCACGTGTATCTTTATAATAAGCGGCTATTTCGATTGCTGTACCCTCCAGTATTTCCTGTTTTAAACCCAGCTCGTATTGCACCGAGCGCTCTGGTTTCAAATTCGGATTCCCAAACAGTGTTTGATTTCCACCGCCTTGCCGTAGAAGGATTTGAGAGTTTGTGTAAAGGCGATCATAGGAAGGCATCTGGAAGAAATATCCATATGAAAAATAGATTACTCCTGCATCATTTATTGGATATGCTACCCCAATTCTAGGACTTAATTGATACTTAATATCAGCGTCTTTCCACCAATAGGCTTCGCGTTCTTCAATAGTGATGTATGGTTAATCAGCATCCTGCTGGCCATTACTATTTAGATCTCGATACTGATTTTCAGCTTTAAGTGGCAGATTGATATCCGGATCTTCAGGATCAGCTGGAATTAGAGTGTTCGGATCGAAATAATCCAT
This sequence comes from Balneolaceae bacterium, assembly GCA_965249965.1. GTDB lineage: Bacteria > Bacteroidota > Rhodothermia > Balneolales > Balneolaceae > HXMU1420-13. The sequence goes on along the minus strand of OZ252262.1, from coordinate 2,251,329 downwards.
TCGAAGTCCGACGTTAATAATCAGGTTTTCATATTCAATCTTATCCTGAATGTACCCGCTAAAAGTAATAGGGTTTTCGGTATATCGCTGATAACCCGGCGTATTGACATCAGGGATTCCTAATTCTACAAATGGAATCAATTCTTCAGGTGTACCAGGAGGTAAATTTATACCTTCCTGATCAAGTGGGGCCAGACCAAGGCTGCTGAACTTGATTTCATCGAATTGAGCAGAAAGTCCAGCTTTAATAAAATGGAACTCGTTAACTTGAGAGGATACTTCAATTTTACCGATGTAGGTATTTGTTGACCGACTAAATCTACTATTATTAGTATTAAACGTATTGAATTGCCCTGCCTGTGTAATTTGGTTTCCATAAAGCACATTTGAGGTCCCAAATAGGTCATCCGATAAATTGTCGTAATTAAAATATCGTGGGTCCCAGGGATCTTCATACAATCTGCTTTTAAACTGATTAAATCGATTTGCAACATTTATTGTTAAAAACGTCTTTGCAGAAGGAGTAATCGTAGTTTTTAGGTTAAGCGTATAATTATCTCTTAACGTTGTATTCTCGCCTAGAGGTACAAATTTGTTACCGAAATTAAAGCCTTTACCCTCTTCGGTTGCATAAGAGCCGATCAAATTGAACTTTAAAGTTGTGGTTAGTCTGTACTCCAGGTTTCCCTGAAATGATTGAGACATGAATCTATTCATATTCACGAGCGAACTATCTCTGGTACCGTCGTCGCGAATTTCTAACAAATCTACCCCTTCTACCGAAACGGTATCTAAAGAATACCATGGTAAATCAAAATTTACTTGTTCGTTATATAACGTTCTGTAGGCATCTAAATCTGTACCGAGGGGCACTCGGTCAACAAATCTTCCATGTGTTGAAAAAGCATTTCTTCCGGTAAGCCAACCTTCGTTTTCGAATTGTCGGGCAGTTACAAAAAATGTGAGTTTATCTTTAATAATGGGACCAGAAACCGATGCATTAAAATTGTGCATTCTAAGAGGATTGAAACTATCTAAGGAAGTTCCAATTCCATCATATAATTGACTTTCATTAGTGGCCAGGTATCCGCCACCCCACGTTCGAAAATTTGCCTCATAATCATTTCCACCAGCCTTCGTAACAACGTTTACTACACCAGAAAGTGCCTGACCATGCTCGGCGTTGAAAGATCCTGAAATTACCTGCAATTCCTGTATAGATTCATTTTCCAGCCGAACACCCGAGCTCCCGTCATAATCATCGGTTACCCGAATTCCATCAACTACATAAGAAACTTCTGATGCCCGTCCACCACGAATGTGTATTGCACCACTGTTACTTACGTTAACTCCGGCTTGCAATTGAATAACATCAGATACTTCCTGAACCGGTAACTTTGCAATCTCTTCGCTACTTACACGAGCTTCTGAACTCGTAATATCCTTAATAACTGCCTGGCGTTGAGCCACAACAACTACTTCTTCGCCCTCAAAAGATTCAGGCGCCAATCTGAAATCCTGCGAAGTTGTTAAATCGGTTCTTACAATAACTTCTTGTACAACTACTGTAGCATAGCCAATGTAACGTGCTTCCAAAATGTAGGTGCCCGGAGCAACATTGAGCATCAGGTAATTCCCATCAACATCTGTGATTGCACCTTTCGTTGTTCCCTTAATACCTACTGTTGCACCAATTAATGGTTCCCCGTTATCGGCATCGTATAATGTACCTGTTATTTTACCCGATTGGGCAAGCACTGCCGCGGGTAAAACCATCAGAATGAATGTTAATACTATCTGTTTAAGCTTTTTCATCAATCATTTTCAGATTTTTAATGTGAGTGCATTTAATTTTTCAAGATCAACTACGGCATTATGCTTCTCCATTACTTTATTAATGGTTTCTGCCCGAAGTTGTTGAAGTTTCTGTTTTGACAGATACGCAGCGACCTGATCCCGCGCTTCAGCAAAGGTTAGATCTCTGGCTTCCCGGCGATCAAGCACCTTATAGATATGAAATTCGTCTCCCGAATAAAGAATGGGTTCAGTAACCTCTCCAATCGAGGTTTCAGCTAACTCCTGATTATTAAAACCAAAATCAGAAATCGGAATAAAACCTAAATCACCCTCTGTAAAAACATCTTCATTAAGTACAGAGTGTTCTAAGACTAATTGGGTAAAATCGGCACCATTTCGAAGATTTGAGTATAAACTTATTGCAAACTCTTCGCCTTTAACTGCTAAACGCTGTACACGTATTAACTCCGGTTCGAAAAAATCCTCGTTTCTATCCTGGAATAAAGCGTATAATTCTGCTTCACTATTATTTATTTGTGAAGCTAACTGATTCATAGCTAACTCCTCCAGATAATGCAGATAGGTTTCTTCGATGGAATCCAAAACCAATGGTTGAGTATGAACCCCCTTTTCTTTGGCTTCTGCAACCATATACGCTCGATAAGCCACCCCGTGTAGAAAATTCTTAAAGCTATATTCATCTTGAATTGAATTCAGCATAGCTATCGAGCTAGCAAGGATTTCCTCACTTAAAGCGTCACTGTCGAAGCTATAATTATCGAAACTAAGCAGCTCTTCATCCCCATTTATTCTGTTTAAAAACTCTGGAGATTTATTCAATAAACCTTCTTTTGATGAGGAAACAAAAGCATAATACTCCTGAACAAGCTCTTCATTAAATCGAGACTCTTCTACAAAGTATTGTAAATGCTCACTTTGAGCTACTTCTTCCTTTTTACCTCGCACATATCCTTCAAGCCGCTCTCTATTTTGATTAAACTCATATTCTGTGATTACAGGTCGGGTAACTCTATCTGTTAATTTAATGATGCTGTAGCCTTGGGCCGTTTGAACGGGCTCACTGATTTCACCAACTTTCATCGAAAAAGCCTTGTTTTCAAAAGCGACATCCAGTTCATCGGTGGTAAATCTACCAATATCCCCACCATGTTCGGCCATATATGGATTTATAAACGCTTCTTTAGCCAGTTCTTCAAAGGATTCACCATTTAACAACCTTTGATAATACTCGTCTGCCTTTTCTTTAGTGGATGCATATAAATGTGAAGCACGCAAACTGCTGTTGAAACGTATAAAATACTCTCTGAGATCTTCATTATTAACCGTAAGATCGGCCAGAATTACCTGATTTAAATATTCATCAGTAAGAACACGTTTCTCAATGGCACTTCGCTGATATTTAGCTTCTGGCGTTTCATCCAAACCTAAATCCATTGCATGAACCGCTAACACATAGGTATTGAATTCAGAGTCTAGAATTGCCTTACGAGTAGCTTGAGTTGGAGTTAATACCTGCCCTGTTCTGTAAAAGTATTCTTTGAAGGCATTCTCGAAATGAGTTACGGAAACGGCATGACCATTTATCTGGGCCAGTACCTGCTCATCAACAGAATTATCACTTTGAGTTGAGCACCCCAGAAGTAGGAAAAGGAAAAATACTATGCGTCCATAGTTCGACAACGAATCACCCCAACATGTTTTGAATGTGTGTCTGTAAGAAAATATGTAAGCGCTTACATTATTACAAACAAAATTTCCTTTTTTTTAGTGATTTTAGTTAAATACTATGAGAACTATTAAAGGCTAATAATTAATTATTTAGTGCTATACTAAATTTAATCAATTACTAATTGTAGCATAAACGTACAACAGAGTGAAAAGAAGGGCATACTTGTTTAAACAGATTCAATCTAATATATGTGATGTAAGTACTTACATTTTAAAAATTGAATCAGGCTGTGCGGAATTCAATCGTTTAGTTACTGTAATTCTCTACAATATAATCCATGAGTATTTTTTTGAACTCATTTCCAATGTTATCCCCTTTCAAAGTTTGAGCATGTTCCCCATCAATATAAACGGGGGCTTTAGGTTCTTCGAAAGTACCGGGTAATGAAATCCCAATATTAGCAGCTTTAGATTCTCCAGGGCCATTTACTACACATCCCATCACTGCTACATCCATTTCTTCTACACCGGGATAAGTTTGTGACCAAACAGGCATCGATTCTTTGATATAGTCCTGAATTTCTTCTGCTAACTCTTGAAAATAAGTACTTTTGGTTCTACCACAGCCCGGGCATGCAGTTACCTGAGGAATAAAACTCCGGATTTTAAGTGATTGAAGAATTTGCTGTGCAACTTCAACTTCTAATGCCCGATCTGCACCAGGCTGAGGAGTTAATGAAACCCGGATTGTATCTCCAATACCACGTTGAAGAATTACAGATAGTGCGGCTGAACTAGCCACCATACCTTTCATCCCCATTCCTGCTTCCGTTAATCCAACATGAAGCGGGTGGTCAATAACATCAGAAAGTCGTGTATAAACTTCGATCACATCCTGAACGTGTGACATTTTGCAACTCACAATAATTTTGTCACCTGCCAGACCAACATCCTGCGCTAACTCTGAGGAACGCTTTGCACTCTCAATCATCGTTTGAAGCATCACTTCCCTTGCAGATTCAGGGACTGATAATTTGTTATTAGCATCCATCTTTTCGGCCAACAATTGCTGATCCAGACTGCCCCAATTCACGCCAATTCGAACAGGTTTATCATATTTGATTGCCTGTTCAACAATCGTCGTGAAGTTTTTATCCCTTGCTTTCGTGCCAGTATTCCCTGGATTGATGCGAAACTTTGAAAGGGCATTTGCCATATCGGGATATTTTGTAAGCAAAACATGCCCGTTGTAATGGAAGTCACCGATAATTGGAACTGTTACACCGCGGTTAATTAATTTTTCCTTGATGAAAGGAACTGCTTTTGCTGCAGCATCATTATTTACAGTGATGCGAACAAGCTCTGATCCTGCGAGATGAAGATGATCAATCTGTTCAACCGTTTCGTCAATATCGGCTGTATCTGTGTTTGTCATAGATTGCACAACAATTGGTGCATCACCACCAATCGCAACATCCCCAACCATTACCTGAATAGTTTTTTTTCTATCAATAGCCGACATAATGCCCTTAATTAGTTCTTTTTACTTAATTCGAACAGTTTACGTTTTTCTTCTTTTGTTAGTGAATCGTATCCGTTTCTGGAAATCTTCTCAAGAATTTCATCCAATTCGCTTTGTTCCACTTCTTCAATAATCTCCGCATCACTTACAATGCTCATTTTTTTGTTTTTTGGCTTCGGATTGGAGACTGTGGATTTGGGTTTGAATTTTGAGTATAGATATTCAAAATAACGTGGTACCAAACTTAAATCGGTTCCCTGAGCTCGAGCACGCATAAGTAAGTATCCACCTAATGCTCCACCCAAGTGAACAAATCGCGCTACATTATCTGCGTTGTTCAACAACAATACATCAATAGCGATGAGGCCACCTACTACGTAACGAGCCTCGATAGGAGGCAGTAGAAATAGCATGATTGGTGTTTTTGGGAAAAGCATGGCAAAAGCTACCATTACCCCATAAACGGCACCTGATGCACCAATTACCGGAACAGGGTTCCCAGCCAAACTAACAAGTACATCAATAAGTGCACCGGCTAGCCCTGCGCCAAAATAAACAGTTAAAAAGCTTCGCGGCCCAATGGTTTCTTCGACGGGCCTCCCCATCCACCAAAGCCAAAGCATATTAAAAATAAAATGGAATGGATTAGATAAGGAATGCAGAAACATATAGGTAACCAATCGCCATGGCTGGGTAATGGTCGTCCATATATCCGGCATAAAACCTAAATAGGCTGATAAACTAATCCCTGTAATTCCGGCGAATATAAGTTGAGCGACAAACATCGCTGCATTCAAACCTATAATAGTACGAATTGCTATGGGCATGCCCATAAATCCTCTCTTTGCTGTATTTCCAAATGAATTGTATGCCATGTTATTCCTTACCTGCCAAATTCATAATCAACCTAAACAGACATTTGCGGTCTTTTAATTTTCCATAATTTAATAAGTGCGAAACCAACTACCAATCCTCCTAAGTGGGCGAAATGAGCTACCCCACTGTCCGGGCGTGCTAATCCTGAGAATAATTCCACTGCCCCATAAATCGCTACAAAGTATTTTGCCTTAATCGGAATCGGCGGAAATAGAAGAAAAATGTATTGATTTGGAAACATCATCCCAAAAGCGAGAAGAATCCCAAACACTGCACCGGATGCCCCAATGGTATAGGTGAATGCTCCACCAATGACCATATGAATAATAGCTGCACCAATTCCTGTTAAGAAATAATACATATAGAATCGTTTGGTGCCCCATAAGTTTTCAATGGCTTGCCCAAATATCCACAACGCAAATAAGTTGAAGAAAATATGACTCAAGTCTGCATGCAGAAACATATAAGTGACCAACTGCCACGGATAGAATAAACCTGTATCCAACGACCATAATGCAAAGTAGGGAGCAATCATAGTTCCAACGCTTGTCCACCCTCCTGTAAACATACTTTTGGTAATTAGAAATACAATCCCATTTATAAATAGAAGATTTCTAACTCCCTGGGGAAATAATGAAAATGTGGTATTCGGCTGAAATTGGTTCAAGGCGAAACAGGTTTTGCGTGATTTTTTATAATGCGTGAATATACGTTGATGCCGCCTAAAGTTACGCCGGGAATTCCTTGCCCGGGATAGGTTGTATCGCCAACTAAATATAGTCCTTTAAAAGGCGTCTCCGATGGTGTCCATTTAAGCAAGCTACGTGCCATACTTTGAGGGATTCCTCCTACCCTGCCTTTTTTGCGGTAGACCCAATTTTGCCAGGTTACTGGGGTCGCTAAATCTGCTTGTTTGATTTCTGAGTTTTTAAAACCCGGTAACTTTTTCTTAAGCATTTCCAGAATATAATCTTTAGCCACTTCTTTATTCTGATCGTAAGTACCGTTCATACCGAACCAATGTTCCGGGGAAGCGTGGCAGGAAATATTGAGCGTTCGTTCACCTTCAGGAGCTCGCTCAGTATCCCCGCGCTGACTCATAGAAATAAAAATAGACTCAGATTGTGTGAAGGGCACTGTTTCGCCGTCTAAGTGAATCTGATGGTGCAAACCCAGATTTTCTGGATAGGTATCAGTGGTTGCGATTCCCATTGTGAGAGCACCCCAGGCTTTTTCAAAATCTTTCGATTCTTCTTTGAAATAACTACTCATCGAGTCGTCTACCAGCGAGCCCATGTTCCAGATAGGAGCATTCGATACCACAATAGGGGCTTTATATTTTTTATTTTTTTTAGTGCAGATAAGAAATTCATCGCCGCTCTTTTCGATACTTGTGACAGCCTCTTTTGTAGATAGTTTCCCATCTCTTTCTTCGATAAAATCACGGATTGTATAAATCATTTGAAGTAAACCACCCGGCACATAGAAGTTCGAATAATTTGTATATGTCACCCCTGCTGCCCCAAATAGAAATGGTACATCTTCTGTTTTAGCCTGAGCGGTGATCATTAATTGTTCATCCAGAAAACGCAAAAACTTTGGAGTTGCAATCCCACATTTTAAAGCAACTTGTTCCACTGATTTAAATGCGTATGGGAGAACCCAGGCATCTGCCGGCGAGTTAGAGGTGAATAATTTCACCCATTCTGAGATTTTTCGAGGTGGGAAGAATGTATTCTTCAAACTCACTTTCCAAACTATATCAGAAATACCAAAAGCCAGTTTCCAAAACTTTTTTTGCCCCTTCCGGTTTCCGAAAACACGTACACATTCTTCTATCCATTCGGTTCGATCTTTATAACGCGTGATTTGCTCCCCTTCTAGCCACACTTTCATTGACGGATTTAACTCAACACGGGGAATTTGTATTCCGGTCTTTTCTTCTAAATATCTGAGTGGCTGATGTTCATCAAAACCGATAAGTGTGGTTGCACCACTTTCGAACACATATCCCTTTCGTGGATACGAGGAGGAACACCCACCGGGATGAAGGGCAGCTTCCAAAATCAGCACTTTGTAGCCATCGTTGGCCAATAGAGCTGCTGTACTCATTCCACCCATCCCTGAACCGATAATTATAGCGCCATAGTCTTGATTGATAGTCATGCAGCATTAACATAACTGACTTAAATGAAATTCCCGTTTTCAGAATTAGGAATAGAAAAATCAAGATTTAGGAATAAAGATTGATGCCCATTTATAAAGCACTATTCCTATTTGAATATTCCTAATTACTCAATGCGCTTCTAACCAATTTTCTCCAATTCCTGAATCTACTTTCAACGGAACGTCCATCGGAAAGGCGTTTTCCATGAGTTCAACAATCTTTGTTGGAACTTCTTCCATTTCACTTTCGTGGATTTCGAAAATCAATTCATCATGCACCTGAAGCAGCATTCGGCTTTTCTTTTGGTTTGATGTAAGCCAGTTATGAATTTGAATCATGGCTAATTTAATCACATCCGCAGCGGTCCCCTGAATGGGCATGTTGATAGCCACACGTTCTGCAAAACCGCGCCTACTCCAATTACTGGAGGTGATATCCGGAATGTAGCGCCGGCGGCCTAGTAAGGTCTTTACGTAGCCATGCTCTTTAGCAAAAGCTTGTGTTTCTGAAATATAGGTCTGGATATTCGGGAAACGATTGAAGTACTCTTCAATCATTGTTTTTCCTTCTTTGTTTTCGATTCCCAGGTTTTGAGCTAACCCATAGGCACTCAGTCCGTACGGAATTCCAAAATTTACCTCTTTGGCTTTTCTACGATGATCTGCAGTTACCTCATCCAGTGAATCTAAATGAAAAATCTCTTTAGCTGTTCTTGCATGAATATCTTCCCCAGCTTTAAATGCTTCGATCATGGCCCCATCCTTTGCAATGTGCGCAATCACGCGTAGCTCAACTTGCGAATAATCTGCCGACATGATTTTAAAGCCATCTTCGGCGATGAAGGCTTTTCTCGTTTCCCGACCTCTTTTAGTACGAATTGGGATGTTTTGAAGATTTGGATTCGAAGAAGCTAATCGGCCCGTTGCTGCCACACTTTGATTAAAATCGGTATGAATTCGCCCTGTTCGTTCATTTACCATCGAGGGAAGCGCATCGATGTAGGTAGACTTTAATTTGGCAAGTTGACGGTAATCTAAAATCAATGCAGGCAATTCATATTTAACAGCCAATCGGGTTAACTCCGCTTCGTTAGTAGAATATTTACCGGTTTTGGTTTTCTTTCCGGCGGGGAGCTCCATCTTCTCAAATAAAATTACTCCCAATTGTGCCGGCGAGTTGATGTTAAATTCCTCTCCTGCTTTTTCATAAATCTGAGTTTGTAATTCCAGGAGATCGGTTTCCAAATCTTTAGAAAATCCGGCAAGCATATCCGAATCCAGCCTCACACCTTGATACTCGATATCGCCAAGAACTTTCATTAACGGAAAATCACAGGTTTCTGCTACTTCCTGTAACTCCGCTTTTTCCATTTCTTTTTTTAGAACGTGATATAGCTGTAAGGTGATATCGGCATCCTCACAAGCATAGTTGAATACTTCATCCGGACTAAGATCAGCCATCGATTTTTGGCTTTTACCTTTTCCAATTAAGTCGGTAATGGGCACAGCTTCGTATCCCAGATACTTTTTAGCAAGCTCATCCATCTTGATCTTCTGATTCGCGTCAACCAAATAGGCAGCTACCATGGTATCGAAATGATTACCTTTAATGTCGATGCCGTGGCGCATCAACATGGTGTAATCGAATTTGAAATTATGGGCAACTTTTATTGAATCGTTACCGGCAAATAATGGTTTTAAAATTTCAATCACTTCTTGCTCAGGTAGCCCGCCATCCACATTTACAGGTATATAGCTAGCTTCTCCAGGCTTTATTGAGAATGAAAATCCGACCAATCCGGCGTCGATAGGATTTGGAGCATCTGTTTCTGTATCAAAACATAGCACCTCCGCTTGCTGGTATTCCTCCACCAACTCTCTTGCCCGATCGAGATTAGTAACTAATTCATAGTTTACTTTATCTGTATCCAATTTCTTTAAATCAACGGGATCCGCAATTGATCCGAATAGGTCGACCTGATCACCGGAATTTTCGGCCACAGGTGCATCTTCACCCAAATATTTTCGGGTTAGTGTTCGAAACTCCATTTTTTTAAAAAAGAGCCCCAAAGATTTTCTATCCTCGAAATTCCACCCCAAATTTTCCCATTCGATGGTATCAGGAACATCTGTTTTAATGGTTACCATGAACTTTGCGTGCATAGCCTGTTCGCCAAATTCCAATAGCGATTCCCGCTGTCTTTTAGCCGTGATGGTGTCTGCCTTGGCTATGGTTTCTTCAAGCGAACCAAATGTGTCGATTAGTTTTGGAGCGCCCTTTTTCCCAATTCCCGGTACTCCGGGAATATTATCTACGGTATCTCCTAAAATCGCCAGCACATCAATCACTTTTTCCGGATAAACCCCGAAATACTCCATCACTCCTTCTCTGTCCACAATATCGAAGCCTCCGGTTTTGTTGTTCGGTTTCATCATTCTGATATGATCGTGCACCAATTGCATGAAATCTTTATCCGGAGTTACGAGCATTACGTCCACATCTTCTGCATTTGCCTGTGTGGCAATGGTTCCGATAATATCATCGGCCTCATACCCATCTTGCTCAATGTTGTGAATTCCCCAGGCATCCAGCATTTCTTTAATCAATGGAATTCCAACCTTTAATTCTTCCGGTTGGGGTGGGCGCTGCGCTTTGTACGTTTCATCGGCTACATGCCTGAATGTTGGAGCATGTGTATCCCAGGCAACTGCAATGTGGGTCGGCTTTTCTTCAGCCAACATTTTTTCCATGGTATTAGCAAAGCCTAAAATAGGTCCGGTAGCAATTCCTTTGCTGTTTTTCAGGTTTGCGTTGATGAATGCAAAATGCGCTCGATAGGCCAACGCCATTCCATCTAATAAAAAAAGCAGTTTCTTTGACATGAATTCTTATTTTCCGACGATTATTTAGTGGAAACTAAACTTTTTGCTACTAATTACGAACACGCCCCGGCAACTAAACCAAAGAAATCCATTTGAGTTTAAAGAACGAAGCACAGAAAGGTTTTGGAACTAAGAAGTTCTATCAGGAATACGTATCCGGAATGAGCCGGGATCGCATTTCTAAGGAGCTTACAGCCGATTCTGATCGATTAAAATTATTATACAAAGAGGCCGTAGAGGATATTGAGCGTCAGCAAGGAGCTCAGCTACCGGGTCATGTAAAATTTCTACGCCTATTTTCTGACCTAACGCAGCGTTTGAATCCAACACGTCGACTAGCTTTTGGTTTGGGATCGGTAAGTTTTGTGGGGCATTATATTCTCAACTTAGTTGGTGCAAGTGAAATTGTATTTTTTTCAGGGCTACTTCTGCCCTTTGGGTTTGTATCCATGTTCTTACTTCTATTGGTAGAACTCCTAGAAAAATCTGATGTTCAGAAAGAAATTGATTTAGCCAGAGACATTCAGCTAAGCCTTCTTCCAGGCACTTCTCTCAATAAAGAAAATCTTGAGGTGTATTCTTTTGCTCATACTGCCAAAGAAGTTGGTGGCGATTATTTAGATGTTATCGACACCGACAACGGAACCTATGTAGTTATTGCCGATGTAAGCGGAAAAGGCTTAAGCGCCGCACTATATATGGTTAGAATGCAGGCATTGGTAAATCTACTGGTGCATAAAGAACAACCTTCTCCAAAAGATTTGTTCCTACAACTCAACGATTTTGTGAAGAGTAATTCGAAAGATAAAACCTTCGTAACAGGATGTGTGGCTTATTTTCCCGCTGATAAAGAAGAATTCGAATATGTTCGTGCTGGCCATAATATTCCGGTTTATTACAGTCGTGAACGAGATACAACTTTTAATCTACGTGCCAATGGATTTGCTTTAGGGATGACTACCACCGACATGCTTAGCCAGCATCTTGAAGTGAAGCGATTTCACTTCAAACCCGGTGATTCTGTTCTACTTTACACCGATGGATTGAACGAATCGCGGAACGAACGTGGCGAAGAGTACGGTGAGGAACGCATAGAATCCTTGATGGAGATTTATGGATCTCTCCATGCTAAAACCATTGTCAATAAAATTCAGTCATCACTAGAAGCTTTTATCGGTACGGTCCCTCCCGCTGATGATGTCACTTTTACGTGCATTCACCGACCAGAGAGTGCCAATGCAAAACAGATCAAGGCACCTAAAGCAATAAAGGTTGATAAGTAGAATTTAGCTTTTTACTGCTTCTACAATCTTCTCAACGGTTATACCAAAGTGCTCGTAAAGCTCTTCATAAGGTGCCGATTCTCCGAAAGTATCAATACCTATCATCGTTCCTTCCGATCCGATATATCGCTCCCAGCCAAAAGTCGATCCCGCTTCTACTGCTACTCTGTTTTTGACAGCTACCGGTAATACAGATTCTTTGTAGTCCAAAGACTGCTGAGCAAATAACTCCCAGCAAGGCATACTTACAACTCGAGCATCTACACCTTTGGCTTTCAATTCTTTTTGAGCATTTACAGCAAGATGAAGTTCCGAACCTGTTCCAATCAAGATGGCATCTGGAGTCTCTTTGTTAGAATCAGCATATATGTAAGCGCCTTTTTCTGCATTGCTTGCTGCATTTGATGCATCTCTGACAAGCGTTGGAATATTCTGTCTGGTTAACACAATCACAGATGGTCCTTCACTATTCTCGATAGCCAATTTCCATGCATAAGAAACTTCATTTGCATCACCAGGACGTAGTACTAACACATTAGGCATTGCTCGTAAACTTGCTAAATGCTCCACGGCTTGATGGGTTGGTCCATCTTCTCCCAATCCAATACTATCATGAGTCATTACAAAAATGGACGGCACTTTCATTAATGCAGCTAACCGAATTGCCGGCCGGCAATAATCAGTAAATACAAAGAATGTGCCACCAAATGGAATTACTCCATCATGTAATGCCATTCCATTCATTGCCGCAGCCATCGCGTGTTCTCGTACTCCATAATGCGTATTTCTACCACCGTAGTTTTGAGCGTTGAAAACTCCTGCATCACCCAAATTTGTTTTTACGCTACCTTCCAGATCAGCAGATCCACCTAACAGGTTGGGGATGGCATCTTTTATTGCGTTGAGTACTTTTCCTGAGGATGCTCGTGTGGCTAATCCTTTTTCATCAGCTTCGAAAACCGGTAGTAGTTCTTCAAAATTCTCAGGTAAATCCCGACTTAACCATCGCACAAATTCCAGTGCGTCTTCATTGAATTCGGTAGCGTATTCCTCAAACTTGTTGTTCCATTCTTGTTCTTTGCGATCGCCCAGATTTTTTTGTTTTCTAAAAACATCCAGCGCTTCGGTTGGGATAAAGAATTGCTTATTCGGATCCCATCCATAGGCTTCTTTTGTAGCTCGAATTTCATCATCTCCTAAGGGTGAACCATGTGAACTGGATTTCCCTTCTTTATTTGGACTTCCAAAACCGATCTTTGTTCTACAAATAACTATTGAGGGAAGCTCAGATTTTTGTGCTTGCTCAATGGCTTTTCCAATTTGGTCATGATCATGACCATCAATCTCTTGTACATCCCAACCATACGCTTCAAATCGTTTCGCTACATCTTCGGTAAACGACAAATCAGTAGAACCATCAATTGAAATGGAGTTCGAATCGTATAAATAAATGAGCTTATTCAATTTTAAATGACCTGCCAAAGATGCAGCTTCATGTGAAATCCCCTCCATCAAATCCCCATCACTTACAATAGCATAAGTGAAATGATTTACAAATTTATGATCTGGTTTATTGAATTTTGCTGCTAAAAAAGCTTCCGCCATTGCCATTCCAATTCCGGTTGCAAATCCCTGGCCAAGTGGCCCAGTGGTCATCTCTACACCTTCTGTCATCCCAAATTCCGGGTGACCAGCCGTATTACTTCCCATCTGACGGAAATTTTTAAGATCACTCATACTTACATTATATCCGGTAAGATGAAGTAAACTGTAAATAAGCATTGAACCATGGCCGGCAGATAAAATAAAACGATCTCTGTCTGCCCAATCAGGATTTGATGGATTATGTTTTAAATATTTGGTCCAAAGTACATAGGCTACATCAGCCATCCCCATTGGCATGCCCGGGTGACCCGAATTAGCTTTTTGAACAGCATCCATCGAAAGTGTTCGGATGGTATCGGCACAGAGTTTATCAAGTGGTTGGTTGGCCATGAATAAATCAATAATAAGTGAGAAAATTAGCTGGCGAAGATAGGGAATGTTATAGTAACATAAAATGAATATGGGTTCCTAAAACATAAAAAAAGCCTCGCAATTCAATAATCACGAGGCTGGAAAGTATTTTGTGCAAAAGTTTTTAGTTCGTACTCTCACATTTAAGCTCGAATTCCATTTTATGTTCGGATGGTGCTTTGAAAGAACCATAAGCTGCATTGGTAAATGCGGCACATGCTGCTGCTTTATTCTCTTTCATTTGCTCTGCAAAGCCAATCTCAAAGAAGATTTTAGCTTTATCAGTGCTACCACCTTGTTCTAACTCAACAGCTAAAGAACCGAATCGAATCGCATCATCGTAACGGTTCATTTTGTTTGATGCTTCTGATAATCTGTAATAAGAGTCAGCTGAAGTTGAATTGTATTCTAATGAATTTTGGAGAAGATCAATTGCATTCGAATACTGATTTTGCTCAATAGACTTTGCACCTCTAAACAGCAATTCTGCGTGCGCAGAGTTTCTTGCAAGCCTAACCACTTCGCCATCATTAACCTGCTCTCCTACTGTAATAGCTCGATCGAACCAGCTCATAATACCTTCGATATTATCTTCATCAAGCTTTTTAGCTACCAAACCTTTTTGGTAATACGCTTTCGCATAATTTGCATTAATTCTGATCGCTTCGTTTAACGCTGCGTCAGCACCTGCAAAATCTTCTTGTTTAAACAACAGAGTCGCTTTTTGATAGTTTAGCTGTGCAAGAACACCTCTTGATCGGTTACTGATATCGTTATCTGAATATTCAGTCCCTTTTTCCTGCGAAACGGTGAATTCAGTGATCGCAGCTTCAAGATTTGGAATGTTTGGCGAACTTCTGAATGCATTATATGCCAAAGCAGCTTTTTGATAATACAGCTTAGGAATTTGTGTTCTTGACCGGGTTACAATATCAGTATTCCCAAGAGCATCAGCTAATTCGATGGCCTCAGAGAATTTATCGATTGCAGCCTGATAGTCTTTATTTTGAGCAAAACCAAGCGCCTCATTGTACGCATTGATAGCATCGGCTTCTTCTTGGGCATAGGCTAAAGTAGACGCCATTGCAATCATTGCTGTTAATAATATACTCTTAATTACCTTCATGTGATTTGTTTTGTTGGTTTGAATCAGACAAGTGGGCAATTTAACCAAAAATCTCCCTCCTTTTAAAGTCTTAAACACACTTAAATTTTAATTTATTGTTATGAACCTGAATAATTTCCTTTAATATTTTATTAAAAATAGAAATTTGGCTTCGGTTCTTCGTGCGAATAAAAATCTGTAATTATTTGTACACCCTCTTCACAACTGTCTGTTATGTGAAATAAATCGGTGTCTTTATCGGAAATTGTGCCCCATTCTTTCATTGTAGAATTTATCCAGGCAACTAATCCTTCCCAGTATTTACTGCCATATAAAATAATTGGAATCTTAGAGATTTTGTTTGTTTGAACCAGAGTTAAACTTTCGAATAATTCATCTAAAGTTCCATATCCTCCCGGAAATACCACCAGAGCCTGAGAATACTTCACAAACATAACTTTTCGAACAAAGAAGTAGTTAAAATTGATGGAAAAATCACGGTGTACAAATTGGTTCAAACCCTGTTCTTGCGGTAATTCAATACCAACACCTACTGATTTCCCATCAGCGTCATAAGCTCCTTTATTTGCAGCCTCCATGATCCCGGGGCCGCCTCCGGTAATTACGCCAAACCCTTTTTGCGATAAAAGAGCAGCGAATTCTGTCGCTTCTTTATAATATTTATTTTCAGGGTTGGTACGAGCTGAACCAAAAATTGAAACACATGGACCCACACGAAACAATTTGTCGTAACCTTCTACAAACTCACCCATAATTTTAAATACACTCCAAATGTCTCCATCATAGCCGGAGCGGTATTTATTGGGGGTTCCATTCTCATCTCTAAATTTAAAATCCATATGGTTTAACGCGTTAGTGGGATTTTTAAAGATACACTAGGGATGTCTCCAAACAAAGCATGATCAATACTTGATGGCTCCCAATGGCGCCGTGCTGATAAATCATCCGAAACATCAAAGGGTCGAAGATGAGCAAACACATAGGCATCCACAACGTTGAGTATGTAGGCTAAGGCGATGGTCACATAAATAAAGTCCCGCCTATTTCGTAAGAAATTACGTTGATTCAGCAAACTTGAGCTCGTTGTATTTGCCAGATATGCAGGAGTAGCGCCAAATCTCAGATCCTGAACATCACTGTTGGCATTGTAATACGCTGCCCTGTAATCGTGATAATCTTTGGTGAGGGTGATACTGTAGTAGCTAAGTCCACCAAGCAACCCATAAACAATAGGCACTTTCCAAACTTGTTTATTGGTGATCTGGCCCCATCCCGGGATGATCATGGATTGTCTCATTACCGCTTTGGGATTCGGAAAATCATTCTGATTTACGCTTTGAGCAATTGATATTCTTGAAGTAGGATTATGATCCAAAAATGAATAGTGCTGTGCAGTGGTTTCGGCACAAACAAATACACTAATTATAAAGAGATAGTTAAGAAAGCGAGTCAAATATGGTGAGAATGCGTTCAAGATCTTCTTCCGAATAATATTCGATACTAATTTCTCCACCTTTAGCCTTTGGTTTTACATTTACCTTTGTACTAAAAGTACGCCTTAGTCTGCCGGATATTTCCTCATAAAATGGATCAACGGTTTTTTTTGCTTTGGCAGATGATTTCGTCGATGGAGAATTTAAATCACGGACGGCATCTTCAATTTGCCGTACATTCCATTGTTCTTTGATGATTTTATTCAGCAAAGTAGACTGAGCTTTTTGATCGTCAATTGTGATTAACGCCCGGGCGTGACCAATTGTAATATCGTTATTTACCAACGCAGATTGAATGAAATCCGGAAGACCCAACAATCGCATCATGTTGGTAACCGTGGTTCGGTTCTTTCCTACCCTGTTAGCCACTTCAGCTTGCGTGTACTCAAATTCATCCACAAGGCGCTTGTACGCCATGGCCACTTCGAGCGGATTTAAATCTTCGCGTTGAATATTTTCGATGAGTGCAAATGCCATAGATTGCTCGTCATCTGCTTCTCGAATATAGGCCGGAATTTCGGGGATACCGGCTAATTTGGTAGCTCGTAATCTTCGTTCCCCACTAATCAGCTCAAACCGCTTTTCGCCAATATATCGAACCGTGATGGGCTGAATTAATCCATGTGTTTTGATGGAATCAGCTAATTCTTCAAGGCGTTCTTCGTCAAAATCCTGGCGGGGCTGATTCGGATTTGCACGAATATGATCCACAGGAACATTCAATACAACATTAACGCGTTCAACGGGATCAGTAATTTTCTTCTCAACCGGTGATTTTTCAGTCTCACCATCCAGATTCCGGGACGTATTTTCAGATTCATATTCCGGAAAAAATGCGCCGAGTCCTCTTCCTAAAACTTTTTTAGTTGCCATCTAATTGGATTAATTCGAAAGAATCGGACTGTTTTTAAACATCTTGCGATTCTTTTTGATGATCTCACGAGCCAGCGATAAATAATTTTTAGCACCCACACTCATCGAATCGTATAAAAGCGCCGGCTTCCCAAAGCTTGGGGCTTCAGCCAGCCGAACATTTCGAGCAATTACCGATTTAAATACTCGGTCGTCGAAATAGCGTTTTACTTCTTCTGCCACCTGATTTGAGAGTCTGGTTCTTGTATCGTACATCGTTAATAGCACGCCTTCGATATCAAGTTCCGGGTTTAGATGTTGTCGAACAATTTTTATGGTATTTAAAAGCTGACCCAATCCTTCCAAGGCAAAATACTCGCACTGAACAGGAATGACGATGGAATCTGACGCCGTTAACGAATTGATGGTCAACAGCCCTAATGAAGGCGGACAGTCAATAATCACAAAATCGTAGCGTTCACGGGCATCAGCGATGGCCTTTTTTAAGATTCGCTCGCGTTCTTCGCGGTCAATCATTTCGATTTCGGCACCCACCAAATTAATATGAGCAGGAACCAGATCTAAGAAATCTAACTCTGTTTGCCGGATCGATTCCGACAATTCTGCACTTCCAATCATGATTTCATAAATGGAATTGGTCACAGTTTTTGCATCAATACCCAGACCACTGGTTGAATTACTTTGTGGATCTATATCGATAATAAGTGTGGGATGCTCTATCGCAGCCAAACTGGCCGCTAAGTTGATCGCAGTGGTTGTTTTACCAACCCCTCCTTTCTGATTGGCAATAGAAATAACTTTGCCCATTAATTTTTCCTGCTCTTACGTTCGTTTTACTTCTAATTTTTAATATAAAACGCACCTTACTCGCATACAAAATTACTTATTCACACCTTATCGAGAAGTTATCCACATTTGGCGTGTAAGTAACTGCAGGCGTGTTGGTTATCGATTGGTGCTCGTTAGCACAATTCGTCGATTTGGTGTAGAAAAGCCTGTTTCGCTGTTTACCAAACGTAATTTTCCAAAACTTTGGTCCACTTCTGCATCCAGTTCGTTGGGTTCGGCAGACTGAGTGGAGGTACCCACAAATAATATCACCTCATTCCGGTCTACCCAGGGTTCGATGGTATTTTGTTCTACCGGAACTGCCGTACTTTGCTGAGTTTCTGTTCCCCCGTAAAAATAGACAGCTGTGGATACAACCATCAAAGCAGCTGCCACACTGGCAACCGCTTTGGATAATTGAATAACTCTGTTTCGGAATCGATGATTGTGTGCTCTTTGCTGAGCTACCGCCTTCGTTCTTATTTCATCCACAAGTTCTGTCGGCGGTTGGAATTCCGGCAGCTTCCCGAGTTTTTGATATGTTCTTCTGAGGGTTTCAACCTCAATGAGCAGGTTTTCGTCGTTTAACATTTCCCGCTCAAACTCGACCTCTTCAGCGGGATCCATTTCCCGCATCAGATATCGAATACAACCTTCATCACTGTTTAGCATGTTTAAGCTCTTGTTGTCTTTCCTCTTCAAAATATTTTCTGAGGTTTATTAACGCATATCTCATACGTCCTAGTGCCGTATTTATTGAAACATTTGTTAATTCTGCAATTTCTTTAAAAGGCATCTCGTAATAGTGTCTTAAAAGAACCACAGTGCGCTGTTCTTCAGGTAATTTTGAAATGTGCGTCATCAAACTGCTGTTGGTTTCCTTCTCAACCATCTGGTCGTCGGCATCAACAATGCTTGAATCTTCCATTCTGTCAAAATAATCTGAGCGTCCGCCATCCTCATCTGTCCACGAGTTAACGTCGATGTAGCGCTTTTGTTTTCTAATATGATCAATAGTTGCATTATGAGCAATACGCATCACCCAGGCAATCCATTTGCCCTGTTCGTTGTACGTATTATCCATCTTGGTCACTACTTTAGTGAAGGTCTCTTGAAAGATATCGTTAGCAATTTCCGGATTATTTACCATGCTATAGATATAGGAATATACTTTGGCCTGATGGCGATTGAGCAATTCGTTGAACGCAGATTCGTCGGCTTTGCGTCTAAAAAGTCGTACTAATTCCTGATCGGAAACGTTTTTATAATTTTTCTTGCCAGTATTTCTTTTAACTAATTCCATAATAGTTACCCTTTTTGGGATTAAGTTGTCCGGTAGCTTTCATGCATTCGGCTAACGTTTTGGCTAAAATCACATCATGTTTGTTGTGAAGTGATGCTTTTTTAGCTGTACGCAGTTTAACATCCCATGCTCAAGCTCTAAATCACATGATGATGCTAGATGTCACATCCTTCCTCACATCACCAATGAAACACACCCTAAGACGAGCAATCACCGAAAGTGGTTGTATACTTTGTGTGCTAACTTCTCTCCGATAACATTTTTTAACTCTTCTTCCTCTGCTTCTTTCACCTTCTTCACCGACCCAAACTCGGTGAGCAACAACCTGGCTTTTTTCTCTCCTACTCCTTCAATATCGGTTAATTCTGTTACAAGGGTACGTTTCGCTCTTTTCTGGCGATGGAAAGTGATGGCAAAACGATGCGCCTCATCCCGCGCTTGTTGCAATAGTTTTAACGCGGTAGACTTTTTAGGAATCATGTACGGCTCCGATCTCCCGGGCACGAACACTTCTTCCAATCGTTTGGCAAGACCGATAATCTCACATTCTCCGTAAAATCCTATTTCTTTAAGTGCCTCCACTGCCGAACTAAGCTGACCCTTGCCCCCATCCACCACAATTAAGTCCGGTATTTGAAGCCCGTCTTTCATCACGGCAGAATATCGGCGGATTAAAATCTCTTTCATCGACGCAAAATCATCAGGACCAACCACCGTTTTAATATTGAAACGCTTGTACTCGCTTTTGCGCGGTTTGGCATCCACAAAACTGACCATAGACGCCACAGGATCTGTTCCTTGCAGATTCGAGTTATCAAAACATTCGATGCGACGCGGCAAGCGCTGTAGCTTCAGGTGCCCTTTCAATTCTTTTACGGCATGTGGAATGCGATCCCGCTCCGACTTCTCTTTCTCCAGTCGACGTTCGTTCAAATGTAGCCGAGCATTCGCTGTCGCCATTTTGATGAGTCCGGCTTTTTCGCCTCGTTCGGGCACATGCACCGGCACTTTCTTGCCTCGCTCCTGATATAAATATTCCACCAAGGGTTCGTCGTCGGTCATGGCCTGACTGATATACACCTCATCCGGAATGGCCGCCGTGTACTGACCCGTGTAATAATCTTCCACAAAAGATTGAATCAAATCATTAATCGAAAGTCCGTCGATGTTTTTCAAAAACCGATGGAATTTTCCGATCAATTTTCCTTCGCGCACTTTAAACAACACCCCGCAACCTTCCTGCAACTCTTCGTCTACGCTGATGGCAAACACATCGCGGTCGACTTTCTTGTCGGCCACCATTTTCATTTTGTGGCTGTATCGCTCTACCGCCTGATAGCTGTCGCGCAACTTCGCGGCATCTTCAAAAGCGAAAGCATCCGAAGCAATCTGCATTTCTTCTTTAAGCTCTCGGAGCAACACATCGGTTTGTCCGTTTACCAGTCGCTCTACTTTTTTGATGACCACCTCATAGCGTTCATCGTCCCAATCTGCGGAGCAATTCCCCAGATAATCCTCAAAACAGGAATGCCATTTCGGGACTCCCCTCGTCTTATCAATGTTTTTGATACTCACCGCGCAGGTACATAAATCGAAGGCTTTCCGGATGGTTTCCAGCATCCGCTTCATGGTCACCACCGAATCGTAGGGACCGTAATATTTGCTTCCATCCTTGATGATCGTCCGTGTTGGATACACCCGCGGTTTTGATCCTTTGGTGATACAGATGTAGGGATAGGATTTATCATCCCGATACAAAATGTTGTAGCGCGGTTGATACTGTTTGATAAAATTATTTTCCAGAATGAGCGCTTCCGCTTCTGAATCGGTGACCACTACTTCCAGATCATCGATTTTGGAAACCATGGTTTTGATGCGACCATCCACGGGTCGGGATTCCTGGAAATAAGAACGCACCCGATTTCGCAGCTTTTTCGCCTTGCCCACATACAACACACTCCCACCCTTATCGCGGTAGATATATACACCGGGAGATTGTGGAAGATTAGCAACTTTTTCTGCTAATGGAATGGTGGGTGACTCTGAACTACTCATTTGCGCGAAGATACAAAGAAAAGGGAATTCGCTAAGATCGTTTTCTTTTTTTGGCAGGTTTTATGAATTGAAATTCGCCTAAGAAGTTCTTTTGTTCACTTTACTCAACTTGTGATGACAGGTGAGTAAAGATTAATTCGATATAAAACACTTGATAAGTCATAATCATATTATCAGTTAATTAAAGTGGCTTGAATATTTAAATCATACTTCGTTTTATACAAAATATATAGTCTTAAAAGTGAATTTTATGAATGCAAAATTCTGTTTAGCCGTTTTAAGTTGTTTAATTTTACTCACATTTTCTTGTGAAAAGAATGAGATGACTCCTACAAGTTCACAAACCAGTGATAATGAACTTCCCTCAAGCATAACTTTAATAAATATTCCAGCTGGAACTTTCACAATGGGAGGGACAACAACAGCTGGAGATTCCCCAGAAGTGAACGTCTCATTAACAGCTTTCCAGATATCTGAAAAAGAAATCACTAATCAACAATACATTGATTTTTTGAACAATGCGTACCTTGACGGTTGGATCAGCGTTTCTTCACAACAAACCTCGGACCCCTGCGGAACATATACAGAATTTATGGTAATTGGAGTTGGTATCGCCCCGTATGCTGGAGAAATATATTTACAATTAGGCGAAACAGGTGGATGTACCAGTGGCGGTGAAGAAGAACATATTGACAATAAGAGTTGGATTTCTTTTAAAAGTACTAGCAATACTTTCGAACTTTCAGATGCTTCAAAAGGTGATTGGCCAGTAAATTGGGTAAAATGGTATGGGGCATTTGCAGAATATTATAATGTCAACCTTCCAACGGAAGCACAATGGGAATATGCTGCCAGAGGTGGACAAATGCTAGAATATCCTACAGATTATGGAACACTAACAAGCTCAAAAGCTAACTATAATGGTGATATTCCTGGAGTTTACAATCCTGATGGACATTCTGTATCTGTTGGCTCTTATCCACCCAATTCATATGGATTATATGATATGGGTGGAAATGTTTGGGAATGGTGCCAAGATTATTATAGTGAATCATTTTATGCTGACAGAGTCACTAATCCAGTTAACATAATACCCGGTACAAACTCGAAAAGAGTGAGACGCGGAGGCTCATGGAATTATCATTCTGCTACTTTACTAACTTATGCAAGAGCTTCTGATTTTGAAAACCGAGGTAATAATCATTTTGGATTCAGAATTGTCAAAAATTAGTTTTTCCCACATTCCTTTCAGCTTCATAGGGATTTAGTTCCGAAGATTGACCTTCGGAACTAGACTCATTTTCAGCATCCAATGAAAAAAAATTCTGTAGAGTCCTTTCAAAAAGCCAAATCATTTATCCGCGATCATGCTCATGAATTAGAGCAGCATCTTTTTGCTTGCAGGTTAGCTAGAAGTATTAATTAATAATTGGCTTGTACATTAGAATCAAAAGACCTTTATTACGGTCTTGCTATTTGAATAATTGCAAGAAATAGTAGTAAAAAATAAAACTGGGTTATAATTATCTAAGTGTGATTACACATTTGTCGGGGTTTCTTTATCTCAGTTGTAACTATAAATCATACAATTATGAGTTCATTATTTACAATAAATTTCGAGTCAGATCAATCGGGTGTTACTGCAAAAATGGAAGGAAATGCAGACCTCGATGTAATAACTGGTGAAACATCAGTTAAGATGGCAGCTGATCATTTATATGGTCCATTTTCCAAATACTATTTAACTAAATATCCAGATGACCCATCAACTTACCCTGGTGGTCAGGTTAGTATAATGCTGAATAATCAGCAGTGTGGACCTGCAACTAATCAATATCAAACGGTGCTATTTTTAAGCTTTGACGACAATAACAATTTGAGCGAAGCATGGGCATTTAATATTTCAATGACTCCAGCCTCAGGTGGTTCATTAGGGCAATTTGCGAATTTCAATGCTGCTTATGGTTCAGCAACTACATCTCCTAATGCCTTTGAAATTGCAAAAATTGCAGTGAATAAAGGGGCAAGCATTAAATATGCAAAGGCAGGGAATTCTAACACTTGGAAGTTTGATAATGGTCGATGTTTCACTATCAATTTTCAAGCTAATCCAGCTTAGAAAAATACTAAACCCACATTCCCAACGACCTTGTTGGGAATGTGTTCCGAAGATTGACCTTCGGAACTAGACTCATTTTCAGCATCCAATGAAAAAATTATCTGTAGAGTCCTTTCAAAAAGCCAAATCTTACATCTTTGAACAGGGTCGTGAGCTAGACCAGCGGTTGTTTGAATTCTATTTCGAAAAAGGAACAATAGAAAAAGTAATCGAGGCTTTATCAGTCTATCAAAATGAAGACGGTGGATTTGGTCAGGCACTAGAACCCGATCTACGATCTCCCCTATCCACCGTTTATACTACTTCACAAGGATTATTCATTCTGCGTGAAATCGGTGCCAATTCTGAAGAGTCAATAGTTAAGAAGGCAAATCAATATATACTGGATAATTACGATGAACAACATTTCATCTGGCCGATCATTCCTTTAGAAGCGTTAGAGTCACCACATGCAGGTCACTGGGATTCCATCATCGAAAAAGAATTCGATGATTTCTTCATCAACATGCGAGCCGGTCTAGCCGGGCATCTGTGGCACTACAACAATTTAATTCCAGATGGGTTTGTTGAGAAAATCACACAAGAGGTGATAAAGACATTTTCAGAAACTCCGGATGAGAAACTGAGCTGGATCTTCGATCTTTGGAGTTACTTGGGATTGATGAATACCAAAGGATTACCAAAAAACTATCAAGAGATCATTTTAAAAAAGCTACAACGTGTGATTCCACTTCATATAGAAAAAGAACCAGAAAAGTGGACCATTATGAGTGTTTCACCTTTAAACATGGCTCCCACCCCGAATTCCCTAATGGCTTCCGTCATTGATCCAGAACTAATTCAGGCAAATCTAGATCACGATATTGATCAACAATTAACGGATGTAACGTGGGCTCTGGATTGGTCGTGGGAGCAGGATCATCCGGAAGCATGGAAGATTGCAGAAAAGGAATGGAAAGCCCATCTTGCCATTGGAAAACTGCGAACCCTTAAGGCTTATGGAAGATTGTCACCATGAATCATGAATCACTCTGCACTACTCATTGTGGCGAAGATACAAAGAAAAGAGAATTCGCTAAGATCGTTTTCTTTTTAAGACAGTGTTAGATGTATTAAACTTGGAATTTGCATGAATGTTTTTAGTTTATTTAATCCAAACACTCATTATGAAATCAATGAAAACCTTAGCAATACTCCAATGTTTTTTTATAATCCTAATTGGTGTGAATGCTTGTAATGAAGATGTCACTTCGACCGACAGTCTTAATTGTACAGTTGAGGTCTTAGAATGCCTTACAAATGGTAGCTCACAAAGCTATTTCGTTTATAGCACTGATGGAGTAATAACAACTGGCAACTGTTTTCTTAGTATAAGAATGAGCTTATATACTGATGGCACCTTTGATTTCACTAGTAATGGAGATACAGATACAAATTGCCGTGAACGTGTAGGTTTTGATAGCTTTACTGGCAATTGGATCCTTGAAAATAATAATTCTGAAATTCACATTACACCTCCGTGGTTCACGGATCAGGGTCAGACCGAAACTGTCTTAAAGATTATCACTTTGAGTGAAAGAGAGTTTTCGGCAGAGACACCCACTCAAGGTGGCCTAACTACAAAAGTTTGGAGACGCACTATTTATTTGTAAAGGTTTCACTCATTCCCAACGCCTTCGTTGGGAATGTATTAGTGAAGCTCTAGCTTCTTATTGTTAAGTTGAAGCCAGAGCTTCCAGAATGAATTCCGAAGATTGACCTTCGGAACTAGACTCATTTTCAGCATCCAATGAAAAAATTATTTGTAGAGTCCTTTCAAAAAGCCAAATCATTTATCCGCGATCATGCTCATGAATTAGAGCAGCATCTTTTTGCTTGCAGGTTAGCTAGAAGTATTAATTAATAATTGGCTTGTACATTAGAATCAAAAGACCTTTATTACGGTCTTGCTATTTGAATAATTGCAAGAAATAGTAGTAAAAAATAAAACTGGGTTATAATTATCTAAGTGTGATTACACATTTGTCGGGGTTTCTTTATCTCAGTTGTAACTATAAATCAATACAATTATGAGTTCATTATTTACAATAAATTTCGAGTCAGATCAATCGGGTGTTACTGCAAAAATGGAAGGAAATGCAGACCTCGATGTAATAACTGGTGAAACATCAGTTAAGATGGCAGCTGATCATTTATATGGTCCATTTTCCAAATACTATTCAACTAAATATCCAGATGACCCATCAACTTACCCTGGTGGTCAGGTTAGCATAATGTTGAATAACCAGCAATGTGGTCCTGCAACAAATCAATATCAAACGGTGCTTTTTTTAAGCTTTGACAACAATAATAATTTGAGTGAAGCATGGGCATTTAATATTTCAATGACTCCAGCCTCAGGTGGTTCATTAGGGCAATTTGCGAATTTCAATGCAGCTTATGGTTCAGCAACTACATCTCCTAATGCCTTTGAAATTGCAAAAATTGCAGTGAATAAAGGGGCAAGCATTAAATATGCAAAGGCAGGGAATTCTAACACTTGGAAGTTTGATAATGGTCGATGTTTCACTATCAATTTTCAAGCTAATCCAGCTTAGAAAAATACTAAACGCACGTTCCCAACGTCTTCGTTGGGAATGTATTAGTGAAGCTCTAGCTTCTTATACTAAAATTGAAGCCAGAGCTTCAGGAATGAGTTCCGAAGGTGGACCTTCGGAACTAGATTCACTCCAAAGATTTATATTTTACATTCACCATGAATCACGAATCCTTCGAAAACTTATTACGAGAACAGCTCCCCATTGCCTGGATTGCCGGGGTGCGATTCGAGAGCTATGAGGGGAATACGTTCAAAACCTGTGTGAAGCATGATGTGCTGAATCAAAATCCATTTGGGAGTATGTTCTGGGCGGTTCAGGGCATGGCGGCGGAATTTGCCGGTGGATTTATGATCAAGCAAAAAATCGAAGCCTCCGGTAAAAGCATTTCGTATCTGGTGATAAAAAGCGAAAGTACCTTCCACAAAAAAGCGACGGGGAACATCATTTTCAGCTGCGGAGAAGGCGCAAAAATTGAATCGGAAATTACCAGCGCCATCGAAACCAACTCCCCTGCTGTGTTCGAGCTAACCAGCGTGGGCACTGACGAAGCCGGAGATGTGGTGGCCGAATTCACTTTTACGTGGAGTATTAAAGTCCGGAATTAAGTTCATTCTGTTATATTCAGATACTAATGATCTCTTACCAAGTGTCTTGTAAATAGCTCTTTAACTCCACATGAGAAGTCTCCTACTACCACTTTTCCTTTTTTTGTTGATCGGTTGCACACAACAACCTACCAATCAGATGCGATTTTCGGGCACTATCGAAAATTCGGGTGAAAGCGGGTCGGTGAAGTTGTATCGTGGAACCACGCTGCTTCAGGAAATTCCCTTAGATTCGGATGGCTCCTTCGATGGCTCTTTTCCCGTGGAAGAAGGACTCGCCTTTGTTGTGCATGGATCGAATTTCAAACGGATCTATGTGAAAAATGGATTCAACGCGAAGTTCACCGCAGACAATGCTGATTTCACCCGCACCGCAAAGCTGACCGGCGATGGAGCCGATATTTTTAATTTGGAAGAGGAACTCGATCAACTGGAAGCCGACTATTCTGACCTCATTATCGACCATCCAACGCTAGCTTTTTTTGATTCCACCACTGCAAGTTATCGGTCAGAGTTCTTGGCCATTCTTAATGAGAACGACCTCACCGATTCTGCCCAAGTGCATCATTTTGTGACCGAAGTAGATGATTTCATTTCCAGATTTCGGGTCCGCGTTCAAAGCCGCGTGAATGTAACCAACGAGCTGGTAGCCGGAGATCCATCCCCTTCTTTCGTGAATTACGAAAACCTGGCCGGTGGATTTAGTTCGCTATCTGATTTCCGGGGTAAATACGTGTATATCGATTTTTGGACCACCTGGTGCGGACCGTGTTTAAAGGAATTTCCAAGGTTGAAAGAACTGGAATCAGAATATGCTGGTCGAAATATCGAATTCCTCTACCTATCGATTGAATCTCCACAGGAACACGGTAACGATGCGGGAAAAGCCCGTGATGCCTGGATCACATTTGTGGAAGAACATAACATGGGCGGTGTGCACGTGCGCGCCGATCGCGGATTTGACTCCGATTTTCTGAAGGACTACAAAATTGAATTCATCCCCCGTTATGTGCTCATCGATCCCGAGGGAAAGATCGTAAGTGCTGATGCTCCCCGTCCTTCGAATCCACAGCTTGTTGCATTGTTTGAAGAGTTAGGGATTTAAAAATAAATGCCTTATAACTTCATATATCATTTTGATTGCCTGAGAGACACCAATAAATAATGAACTATGAATGATTTGAATATTAAGACCCCAGGAGTTTACATAAATGAGGTGAATGCTTTTTCAAATACAGTGGTACCTGTCGCCACTGCAGTGCCAGCTTTTATTGGTTATACTCCGCAGGCTTCTTATGAAGGATCATCCTATTTAAATAAACCACAAAAGATTACATCATTTGCTGAGTTTAAGGCGATTTATTGCTTTCCCGATCTAGCTCCACCTGCAGATACTGCTAAACAATATAGCCCCCAATATTATCTGGTAAAGCAGGATTCAAAACCGGAAAAGTGTGCTTATGTAATGATAAATTCAGAGTACTACAGTATTCTTCCTGACCCAAATACGATTTACTATCTCTATAACAGCATTCAGCTTTTTTATGAAAATGGCGGTGGTGATGCTTATATCGTTTCAGTTGGGTCTTATGGTGACCCATCAGGTAAACCTCATGGAGTCGGCGAACCGTTGGTCAACACAAATGTAAGGCTGGATGAATTACTCGGTGGTTTAGAATTGTTAAAGAACGAAGACGAACCAACCATGTACATTGTCCCCG
This sequence comes from Balneolaceae bacterium, assembly GCA_965249965.1. Lineage (GTDB taxonomy): Bacteria > Bacteroidota > Rhodothermia > Balneolales > Balneolaceae > HXMU1420-13. Next base: position 2,222,374 of record OZ252262.1, on the reverse strand, counting down.
AGGCTACTTTGCTTTCTGTTCAGAACAATGAAATGTTGATGCAGGCAATGTTACTTCAGAATTCAGAAATGAAGACGGCTATCAGCATTTTCGATATTATAGGCGGAAAGCGACCAGACCCTATTCTATATACCAACGACATTGAGACTTTCAGGAACAATACCGGTTCAAACGGACTCAAGTTTGGCGCAGCCTACTACCCTTTTATTGGGACAACGATCATACAGTCGGGCGATTTAGATTATACAAATCTTTTTGCCGGTGACATTGAACAGTTCTCAGCAATCATTAATCCAGAGAATGATCCAAGCTCGCAACTAACAACAATTTTGGAGGGTATTAAAAAAGGCAACTCACTTACTGTCACTCAGAATAATAATTCATTGATGATAGTGAGTAAATCTTATAGCACAATTATAAAAAAGGTACTGGAAGATGCCAATATACTACCTGCAAGCGGAGCTATTGCAGGTGTAATTACCACAACTGACAATCAAATTGGTCCCTGGCAAGCTCCAGCAAACTGTTCAGTTGCAAGCTCAGTTTCTCTTCCAATCAATATTTCAGCAACTCAGCAAGAAAGCTTAAATGTGGATGCTCTCTCCGGCAAATCCATTAATGCAATCAGACATTTTACTGGACAAGGAATACTTATTTGGGGCGCCAGAACCCTAGATGGAAACAGTCTGGACTGGCAATATATTTCTGTAAGAAGAACACTGACTTTTATTGAACAATCATGCAAGCTAGCTGCTCGTGCATTTGTGTTTGAACCAAATACTAAGAATACTTGGGTAGCTGTAAAATCAATGATTAGCAGTTTTCTAACTGAAGTTTGGAAGCAAGGTGGTTTAATGGGTGCAACACCAACTGATGCTTTTTCAGTGGACGTAGGATTAGGTTCAACTATGACTGCTCAAGACATCCAGGGTGAATTAATGAATGTAACCGTTAAGGTTGCAGTCGTTCGACCAGCCGAATTCATTGTATTAACTTTTGAACAGGTAATGGCTTCTTCTTAAAATCGAAGGTGAATGGAAAATTGTGAGTAAAGTGTACACGCGAGTAAATAAGTAATTTTGCCTTAGGCTGTGAATTGTTAGATTTGCAGCCGAATGGAATCAAAGCACAACATCCCGAATCGGCTCGTATTTTCTGAGCAAAATCCGAAGAAAAGAAAGCGTTCTTTTATCTTAGTCGCCATTCTTGTGATGGTGCAGCTTTCCTTGATCTGGCCGATTTATCCGCTATTTGGATCATCTACTCCCTTAATTTTAGGATTTCCCCTTTCGTTTGCGTGGGTCATTTTTATGGTGATATGTTCGTTCAGCACCTTGCTCTGGTTTTTCCTTAACGAACAGAAGGAGACGGAGTCCTGATGGAAAGCTGGATGATCATCCTCGGAATTTGTGGACTCTATTTACTCATCACGTTGGTGATGGGAATTCTCCCGGGATTGAAAGTGAGTCACAGCACTACAGGTTATGTTGCCGGCGATCGCTCGATGAATGTGTTCATCCTCTATTTTGTATTGGGTGCCTCCATCTTTTCTAGTTTTGCCTTTTTGGGAGGACCGGGCTGGGCGTATTCGCGGGGCGTTGCTGCCTTGTACATCATCGCTTATGGTGCGGTTGGGATGGTTCCGTTTTACTTTTTTGGACCAAAAGCCCGGGCATTGGGCGAAAAATATGGCTTCGTTACCCAAGCCGAGCTCCTCGAAGATCGGTACAATTCTAAATTACTTTCCGGAATTCTAGCCATCTTAACAGTGGTGGTATTGATTCCATACCTCACTCTTCAAATGAAAGGCGCCGGCATCGTTTTGAATACGATCAGCGAAGGTGCTATTCCTATCTGGCTGGGAGCTGCCATCGCCTATTTCGTGGTGTTGGTGTACGTTTTTTTTAGTGGAGTGATGGGCGTTGGTTGGACGAACACCTTTCAGGGCATTTTCATGTTGATCATTGCCTGGTTTTTGGGGATTTATCTCCCCCAAAAAATGTATGGGGGCATTGGTCCGATGTTTACCGAAATCCTGCAATCCGAATTTGCGGATGCATTGAAAGCTCCCGGTAGAACAGCCACTGGCGAGCCCTGGGATTGGTGGGGATTCAGTTCTGCTGTGATCGTTTCCGCCCTGGGATTTTCGATGTGGCCTCATTTTTTTATGAAAGCTTTCGCTGCAAAAAGTGATCGCACTATTAAACTCACGGTCGTTTTATATCCAACTTTTCAAATTTTCCTTGTCCCGATTTTGATTATAGGATTTTCAGCGGTGCTTTCATTTCCGGGAGTAACTCCGACTGATTCCATCCTCCCACATGTGTTGTTGAACATGGATTTACCGGTAGTTTTAATTGGTCTCGTTTGCGCGGGGACTCTTGCTGCATCCATGAGTTCCGGAGATGCCATCGTACACGCAGCAGCTTCGGTTGCCGTTCGTGATGGGGTAACTAAAATTCCGTCAATTAACGCTTGGTTGAAGTCCGGCGATCACGAACGATTACTTATTCGGATTGCCGTGGTTATTATTTCACTGGTCGCTTATTATTTTGCCGTGTTTGCAGAAACAGATATCGTCTCCCTCCTGCTAGGAGCCTATGGCGGAATTGCTCAATTATTCCCACTAATGTTCGCACTTTTTTATTGGCCACGTGCAAATGGGAAAGGCGCATTGGCAGGCATGATAGGTGGGATTTTAGTCACCTTGTTTTTCCTCTACAATCCGGAATTCAAGCCTTTTCCGATGCACGAAGGAATTTATGGACTTGTTGTAAATCTCATTCTCTTAATTGGAGTAAGTCTGGCTACTCCGCCGGAAGATGAGGAACGGATACGACGCTATATAAAATATTAGCTGAAAAGTGCTATCAATTAATATTTACAGAATGGTAATGTTAACTCAGAGCTATATATTCAGTGAATTCTAAAATCAAAAAAAACGGGAAACAATGGGTAAAAGTGATAAGAATTATGTAGCGATGATTCTGTTATGCTTCTTTTTAGGAAGCTTGGGTGTACATCGATTTTATGCGGGCAAAGTAGGAACCGGAATTTTGATGCTGGTTACATTAGGTGGGCTCGGAATCTGGACCCTCATCGATTTTATTATGATTGTTATAGGCAATTTCAAAGATGCAAACGGATACTACATCAAGAACTAGGTTCATTTTTCATCCAATAAATTTATGATCGATCGAATACACAGGGCGAAAAGTGGAACCATTTTCTTCATCACATTTGGGCTCCCAATTATCATTCAGCTGGATTTTCTAATCTCGATGTCGTTGTATTATTCGTATTCAGGCAATCCATCCTTTGATCTGGCCGGTCTGTTTTTGCTGTTCATCCCGGTAGTAACCTTAGTCTGCATGGCTGGAATTTTCACCTGGTTTTGGTCGATTTCAATTGGTCTGCAGGATTATTTAGATGAACATCTCAAAGAAGAAATCATGCCGGTGAAATTGGCCTTTTGGATTCCGATCATCTATATAATGTTATTTGTGATTTCCTTCGTACCCATCTTTCCGGGCTTCACTATTCTCGGAGAAGAAAGCTTACTGTTTGTAGTTCCGGCTCACTTCACCTCGATGGGATGTATTTTATATGTGCTTTATTTTTCTGCCAAAACACTTAAAACGTGCGAATTAAAACAAAAAGTTAAGTTCGGTGATTTTATAGGAGACTTTATGCTGCTTTGGTTTTATCCAATTGGTGTATGGTCCATCCAAAAAAGAATTAATGTAATCACGCAATCAAATGAGCGCTAAAAAGAAGTTTAATCTCGGTATAGTCACTGAAAATCAAAAGAGAGTTCAAAAAGCCGAAAAACTGGCTGCCTTGCTGGTTGACTATTTACCCAACATTCGAAATTTCCATCTGGAGAAGTATTCGAAATTCCCCAACTCCTACCGCATAGAATTAGAGGGGGACTTCACAGATTCAACAGAATTAGTCTCGGAGTCCATTGAAATAACAGATTCCATGACCTCCCCCTGGCTCGTATTTTATGAACGTGATTCGGGGAATATTGAGCTTATTTTCAACAAAACAGAGTCCTCCCGATTTGAACACAATGAGTTTCAGGTAATTCGATGGGCTCACTTTCAGATAATTCAAAAATAAAATATCGTGGTTTGCTGAATGAAAAAATGTCCTGAATGTAAATCTGAGTTTGGATATCCAATGAGTGATTTTATTTATGCTTGTCCGGAATGCGGCCATGAGTGGAATCCTAAAAATGAAGAAAATGATTCCGAGAATATAATCCTGGATGCAAATGGAAATCGTTTAAATGATGGAGACTCGGTGATTGTGATCAAAGATTTACCAGTGAAAGGAGCTCCAAAACCAATTAAAGCAGGAACAAAAGTTAAGAATATCCGGCTAGCGGATGGAGATCATAATATCGATTGTAAAGTGGATGGGTTTGGCTCGATGGGCTTAAAATCTGAGTATGTAAAGAAGGTTTAATAGAAAAAAAGTTTAGAAGAATCATGAAATTTTTAAAGGAATTCAAGGAATTTGCAGTTAAAGGCAACATGATCGACATCGCCATTGGGGTGATAATCGGTGCCTCTTTCAACAAAGTTGTGGATGTATTTGTGAAGGATATTATTATGCCTCCTCTCTCCCTTCTAACCGGCGGGATTAACTTTGCGGATAAAAAGATCGTATTGAAAGAAGCAATAGTTTCTGCAGAATCACAAACCTCAGAAATTGCTATTGGTTATGGTAAATTTATCGAAGCATCTCTGGATTTCCTGATTATTGGCATCACTGTTTTTATAGTAGTAAAATTGATGAATAGTCTTCGAAAAAAAGCAGAAGATATCACCAATAAAGCCATTTCAACCCCAAAAGACATCGAGCTTTTGAGTGAGTTAAAACACCTGATCAGTCAGCAAAATGAAATCATAAAAAATAAAGACTAACCAAAAGCTCCATCTTCTTTCAAATGACTACTGTATTACAATCCGTTATTACCTGTCCAGAATGTGGGTTTAAAAAAGAAGAAACCATGGCCACAGACTCCTGTCAGTTTTTCTATAAATGTGAGCAGTGTGAGACAGATCTAAAGCCTAAACAAGGTGACTGCTGTGTATTTTGCAGCTATGGTAACGTTCCCTGCCCACCTATCCAAAACGGTAATAGCTGCTGTTGAAAATCTTTTCGTTTGCTGAAGTTGAACTAGTTTCGTAGTTCCGTTACGGGACATCCAAGGGAATTTCGCACCCATTACAGTTTAACTCGAACTTCTTATCAAAAACTTGATTTCCTACCTTTTGATTAATTATGAACTGCCTATTTGACTGACTCCAATTTTGGGTACAATTATCGTTAGAACACGATCATGAGCAAAAATAAAAATGTCACCTTTGGCTGGGCGGTTAAGAACATCATCTGGCCAAGAAGAAAAACTATCTTAATTGGTCTGTTACTGATCATAATTAGCAGACCAGCAGGTCTGGTTCTACCAGCTGCTACCAAATACTTACTGGATGACGCAGTGCCTAATAAAGACTTTGAGTTACTTCAACTTATTGTCATCGTCATCGTTATTTCGCTGATTATACAAGCGGTCTCCTCGTTTTTACTTACACGAATTTTAAGTGTGGAAGCACAGTTTCTGATTTCAGAATTGAGAGTAAAAGTTCAAAAGAAAATTCTCTCTTTGCCTATCAATTTCTTTGATAACAATAAGTCCGGTGCGTTGGTATCGCGAATAATGAGTGATGTAGAAGGGGTTCGCAATCTTGTGGGACCGGGGCTAGTTCAGTTAATCGGCGGAAGCCTGACCTCGGTTCTGGCGTTAATTCTGTTGATTCAGATAAGCCCCTCAATGACACTTTTCACTTTGGTTCCGGTTGGATTGTTTGCCTTTATCGCACTCAAAGCGTTTGGTAAAATCAGACCTATTTTCAGAGAACGAGGTAAATTAAATGCGGAAGTTACCGGGCGGTTGACCGAAACCTTGAATGGGGTGCGAGTCATCAAAGGGTTTAATGCAGAGGTTTCTGAAAACAACACGTTTGAAGAAGGTGCCCGCCGATTATATGAAAATGTGAAATCCAGCTTAACAGCCACGGCTTTTGTAACAAGTACAGGCACTTTTTTGATTGGATTGGCCAGCGCCGGTATTCTTGCCATGGGTGGATATTATATGATTGAAGATAATTTGACAGCCGGGGAATTGATTTCATTTATCTCGCTACTGGCATTTATGATCGCCCCAATCGTGCAGATGAGTAATATCGGAAGTCAGTTAACTGAAGCATTTGCCGGTCTGGACAGAACCGAGGAAATCATGAAAATGGATCCTGAAGATTTGACCGAAAGTCGCCCTATTTTGCTGGACAAAGTAGATGGTGATATCGTGTTCGACAATGTTTCTTTTGCGTATGAAGAAGATAAAGAAGTACTCAAAGAGATTTCGTTCAAAGCTCCTCCCGGTTCTGTTACTGCGCTGGTTGGAAGTTCTGGTTCCGGAAAATCCACTACTGCAAGTCTGGCTGCTACTTTTTTAACTGCGAAAAAAGGCTTGATCACCATTGATGGTCATGACATTTCAAAAGTAAACCTATCGAGCTATAGAAAGCATCTGGGAGTGGTTTTACAGGATGATTTCTTATTTGAAGGAACCATCCGCGAAAACATTCTATTTCCCAGACCCAATGCTACGGAAGCAGAACTACAAGCTGCTGTAAAAGGAGCATATGTCGATGAGTTTACCGACCGTTTTGAAGATGGATTGGAAACAGTGATCGGCGAACGAGGCGTAAAACTTTCCGGTGGACAAAAACAGCGAATTTCCATTGCTCGGGCTTTACTTGCTGATCCCAAAGTGATCATTCTGGATGAAGCCACCTCAAATCTGGATACTGAAAGTGAGACGTATATTCAGAAAAGTTTGGATGATCTGATGAAAGATCGTACGACCTTCGTTATTGCTCATAGACTGAGCACCATCAAAAAAGCCGATCAGATTTTGGTTATTGAGGATGGTAGAATCGTGGAACGCGGTACTCATGATGAACTGATCGCTAAAGAGGGCCGATACTTTGAACTGTATACTTATCAAAGTAGGATTTAGATGATTTATAGCTGTTTGAATGAATGTTAGTTCAAGCGTCCGCTTGGACCTTAAAACTCAATGCAACTTTTGACTTACCAAGTGCTCAAGCGGATAATGAATCCAGTTCAGCACAGGCTGTTTGCATTAGTTTGGGCTTGCTATGCTTGACTTACTTAACGTTATCTCTTACAATACCTTTATAAATTGATCATTGAACAGTGATAGATTTATTTAATTTACATTTAGGTAAATAACTGTTAATGGACAAAAATGTAGGCCGAATTGATCAGGTTTTAAGAATCATACTCGGGGTAATTCTTATTTGGGTTGGACTTTGGCCTCTGAATGGCCTTGATCAGTCACTTCTTGGTGTAACGGTTTCTTTATTAGCTATTATCCCTTTTTGGATGGCAATAACAAGAAATTGCCCAGTTTTCAGATTTTTCAACTTCTCATCAATTCCTAAACACAATAAGCATGAATGACTTCTATCAATCTGTTATTATCGATCCCTGGCCATGGTATATTTCAGGACCAATAATGGGTTTATCAATCCCTCTCCTTTTGTTTTTTGGAAATAAAATGCTAGGCGTGTCATCATCCATGAGGCATTTATGTACAGTATTCATTCCTACCAAAGCAGAATATTTCAATTATGATTGGAAAACAGGTGCATGGAATATTGTAGTTGCTTTTGGAATAGTACTTGGAGGTCTTGTTAGTAGATTATTCATGCAAAACCCAAATCCTATCGATATTTCTGAAGCCACAAAAGCTGATCTGCTTTCTCTGGGAATAACAGATTTCAACGGGATGTTACCAACTCAGATATTCGGTCCTGATAATCTAGTAAGCATTACTGGATTTCTTTTTGTCGTGGTCGGTGGATTTCTGGTTGGGTTTGGAGTTCGATACGCTGGTGGATGCACATCCGGTCATGGCTTTATGGGTTTGTCCATGGCAAGCGTATCCTCACTATATGCGATCGCAGCTTTCTTTGCTGGCGGACTCATTATGACCCATCTTATTTTTCCAATTCTTTTCTAAACTCATCCATCATGAAATATATCAAATTCTTACTGATCGGGTTATTATTTGGCATCGCTTTGATCAAATCTGAAGCCATGTCATGGTTTCGAATCCAAGAAATGTTCCGATTTCAATCATTTCATATGTATGGTATTTTTGCCAGCGCCGTAGCAGTAGGTGGATTGACGGTTCTATTGATTAAAAAATTCAATTTGAAATCTTTACAGAACGAGGAAATTGTACTTGAAAGCAAACCTTTTAATAAAATAGGAAACTTAATTGGTGGAATAAGCTTTGGATTTGGGTGGGCTTTGACAGGATGTTGTATTGCTCCATTATTTGTTCTAGCAGGTTATGGATCTTTTGTAGCTGGTATTATGTTATTAAGTGCGATTGGTGGGGTCTGGTTTTATGGGACTGTCCGTGAAAAATTACCTCATTAAGTTAATTATTGGGCTTATTTTTGTATTTAGTTCTTGTACTGAAGGCAATCAAATTCAATTGCATCTGATTTAAGGGATGACTCAAAAGTAACGCTTTTCCTGACCACAAGTAGAGCACATGCACTTAATGATATTTTACCTTTGCTCCCTTTTGAACCAACAGGTAAGAAAATTTCATATGTCACCCCTCCGTTGGGGTAGATCATGATCTACCCTTACTATTTTAGATAAGATTATATGTAGCGCGATTTGGTTTCGATTCCTCTAAAAAGCATTCTATTTACTGGTCAAGCTTCTGCTTGGACCTTCTCACTTTTCACCATCCTTTGCTTTCCATTCGCACAAGCGGACGCTTGCGCTAGATTGGGGCTGAGCCTCCCACATTGCATTCCGTAGCAGAGCTATGGAGCGAAACTCTTTTTGGAAATATAAATCAACGATCTAATAATATGTTCAAGTACTCGTAATATGCAATTGCTAGATATGTATTGAGTATCATGAACAAGAGTGCAGGTAGCGATTGAATAATTGTATCTCGAATTTTCAATCTGGTTAAAAATCCTAAAAACATAAGTAGGGCAAGTCCACTTGAGGCTATTAAACCTACTAGTGGTTGTAATAAACCTATAAATAGCCCAGCACTACCTAACAATTGTAGAATACCCGTAAGATTTCTTTGTAACGGTGATAAGCCAAATCGCTCAAATTCCTGCGCCATCCTTTTGGAGTACAAACAAAAAATCCCATAGTAAAGAAAGGAAGCAGCAGAAAAAATGGATAAAATTTGAACAAGCATTGTACTTTATGGCTGGTAACTACCTTTTTAGAATAACTTTGACATATCCAAGAAACATCAAGTAACCCAGAAGCATTTCATTTAGACTGACATTAATAATCTTTATTTTATTCTATCTTATCAGAGCAATTTTTCAATGGATTTAAGGAAATTATTATGGATATCGTGCTTATTATTCTCCAATTAATTGTGGCTATTAGCATTCTACGAGTCTGGTTGGTCGCAAATCAAAAAGCTAGTATGTTTCGAGGTGGTGATGGTAAGGCGAAAACACTTCGAGAAGAATTTGAATTTTATGGTTTACCCATTGGGTTTATGTATGTTGTTGGGAGCCTGAAGGTTGCTGCTGCTATTGGCCTTATTATTGGTATTTGGATTCCAATCTTGGTTCCATTTTCTGCTGGCGGGCTAGTGATTTTGATGATGGGAGCCATATCCATGCACATCAAAGTAAAGGATAAATTAAAAACAAATTCTCCAGCTATACTTATGTTTGTGCTTTCTTCAATAATATTGCTGTTATCACTTTGATATGAAGTAAAAGAAATTAGATTTAAACATTATCAGCTACAGCATTTACCAAAAAGCTCTCAATCAAATCCCTTGGATGGGTAGACGGAGTGACGGGAAAATCGAACCATGTATCTACCTCTTTATCGAATCCGGTGTTATTTAGATAATTGTGCAAAGCGCGGTTTAATCCTTCTGTGTATTTCGGATGATCCGTTCCTTCGGGATCTTCGTGCCATAAATCGTTTTGAGCAAATCCCTCGAATTCAGGCCCGGTAATCGTTATTCCGAATTGATCCGGATTCTTGCCAACCGGACTATGAACCGTTGTTGTGAATTGATGCCAGAAAGCTGATTGAATACAGTTTTTTTCAAATAATTGGCGTACAACCTCTAAGGAATCAATGGTTTCTTGCTGACTTTGAGTTGGGAATCCATACATGAGATAGGCATGAACGAAGATTCCTACTTTAGAGAAATTATGAGTCACTCGGGTAACCTGAGCGATGTCTACCCCTTTTTTCATCTTTGCCAATAATCGGTCGGAGGCTACTTCCAGTCCACCTGTTACGGCAATACATCCAGCTTTTGCCATTAACTCACAAAGTTCGGCATTAAAGGTCTTTTCGAATCGAATGTTGGTCCACCAGGTGATGGAAACATTCCGTTCGATCAGTTTTTTTGATAGTGCCTTCAGCATACTTGGTGGAGCCGCTTCATCCACAAAATGAAAACCGGTAATACCGGTGTCACCAACAATTTTTTCGATTTTATTCACCAGATCATCGGCCGTTGTGTTTTGATAATTGCCGATGTAATCGAGACTTACATCACAAAAAGAACATTGTCGCCAGTAACAGCCATGAGAAATGGTCAATTTATTCCATCGTTTGTCCGTCCACATTCGGTGCATGGGATTCACAACATCCAAAAACGACACGTATTTCTCGAATGGAAGTCCTACATAATTTGGAGCCGGCAAGTTTTGGTGATGGTAAATCGTATTTGGGATGTGATTTTTATAAACCACCTGATCATCCTCCAACACAAAAGTTCTTTCCAGCTGGCTGATATCAACTTCCCCTTCCAGATATCGAAGCATTTTCAGGAGCGGACCTTCCCCGTCATCCAATGCAATGAAGTCAACAATTTCGAAAATTCTTGGATCCTCAAGGCTACGTAGTTCTGTGTTACAATACCCTCCGCCAAATGCCACATGAATATCCGGGTAAAACTGTTTTATAAACTGAGCGCTTCGTAAGGCCGCAAATAAATTCCCGGGAAATGGAATGGTGAATCCAATTAAATCCGGAGTATGCCCCTTGATTTGTTCTTCCAGGATATTCAACATCTCATCTTCGATCAGTGTTGGTTGGTACCTTAAGAATTCGTCGAGCTTATCAAAACTACTGGCAGAGGTACCGATTTGCTCGGCGTACTTCGTGAAAGCAAAAAACTCATCTACATTAGCCTGAATGTAATCCCCAATTTCTTCGATGAAGAGTGTAGAATGATGCTTGGCTTTATCGATGATCCCCTCTTCTCCCTCTGCCCATTGTATATCGGGATTCACCTTTTTCAGTCGATGTCCAGCGGGTAGATAATCAGATTCAAGGATTTTATGAGCTGATTCAACATCATGCTTTTGAAGAAAGCCAATCACTTCATCTACTCTGGAAATGTAGTGCTCTTTGTTTTCTTTGAGTGCGGGAAAATGATGATTCCCCAATACTTCAGCTTCCTTGAAAATCAACCTCAGAAAGTAACCTGTAAAGATGGAAGTAAACAGTTCGATGCTAAGATCACAATGCGAAACCGAAACCTCATACTCTTCCAGAAATCCTTTTAAATAACAAGTTGCCGGATATGCCGTATTCAACTGTGTAAACGGTGGCGTTATTAAAAGGAGTTTGGTTCGCATCGGCCAAATATAGGACTCTTCTTGTCAATATTGGTCAATTAAACCGAATAAAGAGTGGAAACCATTAATCCATGTTTATCTTTTAATGATAAGAGTTCTTCCACCTTTGTTGCTTTAAAATTAAATGGCTGGGACAGAACATCTAATCCACTATTCTTCTTCAACCTTGTCCCCTGACCCGAAATTATATCCAGATTTGGAATAAACTCCCCTTCGGGGATATGCTCTGTGATGATCACATATTTATAATCACTGAGCTTATTTAAAATTCGTTGAACCTCATCGTTCGAAAGATGTTGTAATACATGCCTAAGGATTGCACAATCACCCTTTGGCAAATCATCCTCCGCAATATCCAGACAATGAAATTCTACATTCTCGTAATTAAATTTCTTTCTGTTTCGTTGGATCAGATCTTCCACGATATCAATGGCGATGTATTTCTCAGTAAATCTGACTAATTCCTTCCCAACGTTAAAATCGCCACATCCTAAATCACAAATAGTAAGGGGTTCATCTAGGGATTTCAAGAACGATGAAATCACTTGGATATATGGCTGCACTAACTCGAGCTCATGCGCTCCAAATCCTGAATAAAAATCGTGTTCTTCTCCACCCCAAAGATGTTGTTCGTACACCTGAGCCATGGCATCTTTGGTAGGCCAGGGCCTTTTTCTACCCACTAAATCCGATCATCATCTATGGGATTTTTACCAAACTTAGCAGGCACCCAATTCATTGATTCTATAGGTGGGCGTACATAATCCGGATCTTTAACCATCTTTGGTAAGTCAATCGGATCTGGCACTATGTCTTCATATGGTATTTGTTCCAACAAATGAGCGATACAATTCAATCTCGCATGTTTTTTGATGTCTGCATTAACCACAAACCAGGGCGATTGCCGGGTATCTGTATATCGAAACATATCGTCTTTGGCTTTGGAATATTCTACCCACCGGGTTCTCGACTCCACATCCATCGGGCTCAATTTCCATCGTTTTAACGGATCTCGATTTCTCGCTTTAAATCTACGGTCTTGTTCCTTATCAGAAATTGAAAACCAATATTTAATTAAAATTATGCCACTACGAATTAACATATTTTCGAATGCCGGGCAGGATCGCATAAATTCATCGTATTCATCGTCGGTGCAAAATCCCATTACCCGCTCTACACCTGCACGATTGTACCAACTCCGATCGAATAAGACCATTTCGCCTTGCGTAGGCAAGTGTTGAATATACCGTTGGAAATACCATTGATTTCGTTCTGTTTCGGTAGGTTTATGCAAAGCCACAACCCGAACAATTCTTGGATTCACACTCTCTGTAATTCGTTTAATTACACCACCTTTACCCGCTGCATCTCTGCCTTCAAATAAGATGGCTACTTTCAGTCCTTTTACTTTTATCCAATGCTGCAGTTTGATCAATTCTGTCTGAAGCGTTGCTAGTTCCCTTTCATACTCTTTTATAAAGAGTCTTCCTTTTTTATCGTACATCCGAAATCAATTTATTATCTGATCTTTTTTATCGACTCAATGTAGAATAAAGAAAAGAAAAAAGTGTAGTTTTATATCACATGAAAAGTACACGCACTCGCCCCGACATCCCCATTATTTACGAAGATAATCACCTGTTAGTAATTGATAAACCGGCAGGAGTATTATCACAGGAGGATCATACTAATCACCCAGATGTACTTACGCTTTGTAAGAAATACATCAAAAAAGCGCACAACAAACCCGGTAAAGTCTGGCTAGGTTTAGTGCATCGTCTGGATCGCCCCGTTTCGGGACTTATGGTGCTTGCAAAGACTTCGAAAGCAGCATCCAGGCTATCCGAGCAAGTTCGAAATCATTCTATAAAAAAAATGTATTGGGCGCTGGTGTATGGCATGACGCCGGAATCAGATACGCTGATTCATTATCTTGAGAAAGAGCAAAAATCAAACACAGTTCGAGCTTATAATTCCAAGAGAGGCAGAGCCAAAAAAGCGGAACTTAGCTTTCAAACGGTAAAACAAAGTGCGCACTATAGCGTGATTGAAGTTGATCTAAAAACCGGTCGACCACATCAAATTCGCGTACAATTAAACAAAATTGGTCACCCTATTTGGGGAGATTATAAATACGCTGAAGTAGATTCGGGACCTGGAAAAATTCTGGCATTAAGAGCAATGAAGTTGGAGTTTAAACATCCGACAAAAGGAAATGTATTAACTTTTGAAGCCCCAAAGCCCCATAAGCAACCCTGGGATAATTTCGAATATTGATGAGTATTTCGAATACGGCGGCTTCTATTGCGTTAAAACTATACGCACTCACAAGGTCCGAGAATGTAAGCGCTCATTTTGATCCTGCTGTTATTCAATATTACGCTTCGCTCTTAAAGAAACTTCCAAAGCATCTCCGCTGGTATCATTCGGCATTAAAGTCGAAACTTTTACGTAGACTTTTCATCGCATCAGAAGAATTACTCCTTCCCGGAGACTTAATGCACATCCTAAGCAGAAAGTATTATGTGGGGAAAAGACTACAGGTGCTTCTTGATGCAGGTTTCGAGCAAATTGTGAATATCGGTGCAGGTTTTGATCATTTGGGAGCATATTATTCAAATAAGGGAATTCCTGTATTTGAGTTAGATATTGAATCTATGATCACAGAGAAAAAAACCTTCCTTGAAAGCGAAGATTGGTTAAATGACCATCTTCATCTTATCACTTGCGATGTAAATCATCAAAGAATAGCTGAAGTCCTGAAACACGATCCTCACTTCGAACCTTTAAAAAAAACCATTTTTGTAGCCGAAGGTTTCTTTGATTATCTCGATTTAATCCCCTCAGAAAATGTAGTAGAAGATATTTGCTCGAAGCACCCTCTAAACAGACTAATCACAACTTATTTTTCTTTGGATGAGCTTAGCAGTTTTCATCGATGGGTGTTTAAAACCGGAGTTTCGATGGTTGGTGAATCGCTCAAATTTAAGATCAATCGCGATGATTTTGTGGAATTGATGGAAGAATTAGGACTTCAATTAGAACATGAACTTAGTGCATCGGAAATGGAGACGGATTTTGTTCAAAAAATTCAATCAAAGCTAACAGTTTTGAAAGGCTTTTATGTGCAAGAGTACAGAATTAGAATTTAGGACCAGGTGTATATTAAAGGTCATCCCGAACTTGTTTCGGGATCTTTGTAAGGAATTCTATTCTATGTGGTCTAACAAGCATGAACAAAGGCTATGTTTACATACTAACAAACTTTAAAAGGTCAACTATCTACATTGGTGTAACTAATAATATTAATGCTAGAGTTTGGTCTCATAAAGAAGGGAAAGGATCAAAATTCACGAAGAGGTATAAACTTACATTATTGGTTTATGCTGAAGAATATGACAACATGAGCGACGCCATTGCTAGAGAAAAACAATTAAAAAATTGGCATAAAGAATGGAAATGGAATCTTGTAAAGAAACATAATCCAAACTTAATTGATTGGTATGAACTTCTAAGAGGTTGAATTTATAATCAAAGTCGACCCATAAGATCCCGAAACAAGTTCGGGATGACCTGTTTAGTGAAAAATCATAAAAGGTGAGAAATTTGATTTATCCGGTATAAAATTTGAGCCTGAAATCACTTTTATAAAAGGCTTTTATGTGCAAGAGTATTCGATTCGCTAATCAAACAATGATTTTGGAGCCTCGCCTTCCTCTTCTTCCTCGACCTGTTTCACCGATTCCGGTATGCTTTTAGTTGCTGTAGCACCCAGCTCTTTCAGCATTTCAGCTTGTCGAACTAAGTTGCCATTACCCGTTTTCAATCTTTTCATGGCTGTTTCATAGCTCTCTTGTGACTGCCTGATTCTATTGCCAATATCATCCATACTTTCAATAAAGCCCACAAACTTGTCGTAAAGTTGGCCTCCTCGATCAGCAATTTCAATGGCATACTTATTCTGACGATCCCTTTTCCAAATCGTGTTTATTGTAAAAAGAGTAGCTAAAAGCGTAGATGGACTTACTATTACTATATTTTTCTCAAATAACTCATCGTAAAGCCCGGGTTCAGCTTGAAGTACTAATGCAAAGGCTGGTTCGATGGGTATAAACAGCAGTACAAATTCCGGTGTTTTATCACCATAAAGCTGGGGATAATTCTTTTCACTCAGGCCTTTCACATGATTTCGAACCGAAATAACATGTTCTTTTAATGCTTTCTCTTTTTTGTCTTGCTCATCTTCCGAAGAAAATCTTTCAAATGCAGTTAGAGACACCTTAGAGTCTACAATCAAGAATTTCTCATCCGGTAACTTTACTACAACATCGGGTTGAAGGCGTCTTCCATCTTCTGTCGTTTCACTTTGCTGGGTGAAATATTCTTCATTTTTTCGTAGTCCGGATTTCTCCAGAACCTTTTCCAGAATAACCTCTCCCCAATTCCCCTGAGCTTTAGAATCGCCTTTTAGCGCTTTGGTCAGGTTTTTGGCATCGTCACTCATTCTCTGATTAAGTTCTGCCATCTGCCGAATTTGTTCCTTCAAGGTGAATCGCTCCTGAGTTCCCTTTTCGTAGGTTTCTTCCACTTTCTTCTTAAAAGATTCCAGATTTTCTCCTAAGGGCTTAAGAATCTGATCCAGGCTTTCCCGGTTTTGCTTGGTGAATTTTTCTGATTTTTCATCCAGAATTTTATTGGCAAGATTTTCGAATTGCACTTTTAATTGTTCATGCATTTGCTCGAGTTCCCCTTTCTGATCTTCTAATTTTTGCTTTAGTACATCATATTCGGCCTTTAGTGCAGCAAGCTGACGGTCTAACTCCGCTGATTTTTCTCGTTCTTCTCGAAGCTCATTTTCTTTTTGAGCCTGATAATTCTCAAATCTTTCTACAGCATCCTTTTGACTTGATTCCGCCTTTTCTGCCTCTTCTTTTTTCAGTGTTTCTAAATTTGATACACGTTCTTCCAATCGGCCAGTTTTAGCCTTCATTTGAAAAAAAGCTATTAAATATCCGAGTACAAGTCCTGCAGCTAAAACAAGTGTAAGTAACCCAAATTCCAAATTAGTTCTCCTTTAAGATTTCAGTCATCTTTTGCTGTAGTTCTTCATTAAAATAAATTCCATTGTGGCCTTGCCCTTCCAGAATGATATACTCGTCATTTTCATCTAAAAACTCTGTGAGTTTAATTGCTCGCTCAACCGGTAAACGCTCATCTTCTCCGGCATAGAAAATTGTAATCGGTTCTTCAATTGTTTGCAAGGCTAAGTCAGTTCGTAGTGGATAACGAACTAGGAAGTCTGGTAAAAACCAGTACTCTGCGTTTTTCATATCCATCATACTGTAGTACGGTGTCCAGATAATCAATTCTTTTGGATCATTTTCTGCGGTCACTAATGCCGCTACACCGGATCCTAAAGAATATCCAAGTACAATGATATCATCTTCTGCATAGTCTTTGGTCATTTCAGCATAAACAAGCTGCATATCCCCAACCATATCAGCTTCATTCCACATATTACCTTCGGTTAGACCATACCCTCGATAATCTGGATAAAGGACATCATATCCATTGTTTAAAAACAGTTCGAATTTAAAAGGTTCTGTATCTGTGCTCCCCCCATTTCCATGGTAGAAAATCACCAGCCCTTTTGAGGAATCTGTTTTTGCATGGATTGCATGAACCCGTGCTTCGTCCCCGATTTCAAACCAGCGTTCTTCGAATTCAAAATCGTAATCGAATACATGTCCGGGCTCGAGCACAGTAGGATTGAAAAGAATGGCATTTTGGATGTAGTAAAAGTAAACGCAAACCGCTATGTATAGCCCAACCATAGTGAGAATTGTTGCAACCAGAGATTTTTTAAACAAAATGAACCCTTAATGTTTTGGAGTAGTTAATAGAGTAGGCTTATAAATCTATGGAAAAAAATACAATAGAAAGAGTATTTCAATTATTCTTCAACGAAAAACTTAAAGAGAGAATTGAGATTCTAACAATATATGTGGCCAGTATTGGATTTATTATTCATTTATTACTGGTATTCATATTTAATATAGGCGGGTTTTCCTCTCACCCAGAGTATGTTTCTTTTCTCGGTAATCCTATTGCAGCTTTATATACTCCGTTTTCTTTTATTTTAGTGTATGAGGTTTATCTACTTGTCTACTACTTGCCTCGCTCTTTTTCAATTTCAATTGCAAAACAGTTTGAAATTGTTTCTTTGATACTTATCCGCCGAATATTCAAAGATATTTCAAAATTGGATATTGAAAATTTAGAACTGTTTAGTTCCGAAAATCTCATTTTAGTTTATGATATAGTCGGTTTTCTATTGATGTTTTTCCTCATTTTCGTCTTTAGATATCTGTTGATCAAGAAAAGAAGTCATACAAGATCTCAAAATATTGAAGGATTTATATTCTATAAAAAAGCACTCTGTGTGATATTAGGTCCTTTATTACTCGGCCTTTCTATTTATAGTTTAGGAAACTGGTTGTTTGAGTTTTATCAATTGAATAATAATCTCATTACTGAAGTAAAAGATTTCAACAAAATCTTCTATAATGAATTTTTTACAGCTTTGATACTTGTTGATGTTCTAATACTAGTTGCTTCATTTAGGTATACAGATCGTTATAGTCTTATAATCCGAAATACCGGATTTGTTGTAACTACGGTTCTAATTAGAATTGCTTTCTCAACTGCGGGGCTAGCAAATATTACCTTACTACTTTCTGGAACACTTTTCGGTGTAATAATACTGTACATCTACTCTCTATATGACAAAATTGATAAGGGAGAAAGTACCAAAGAAAGCTATGCCTACCTTTAATCCTTTCTTGTATTAATACCTAGAATTTCTACTAGTTATTTATTAAAATGTAAGCGCTTACAAATAGACTTACAATCATGAGAATATTCCTTACTCTACTTTTTGTATTGATCATCTCAAACTCTTTGTCTTCGCAAGAGATTGATCACCAAAAATCTAACAATCCACCTATTTACATTGCCTTTCTTTGGCATATGCACCAACCTTTATATTGGCCAGGTGAAACAATTTTAGAGACCGAAGCCAATAATTATTACCCTTATTCTGTATTTGATATCCACAATTCCAGAACGGGGCCTTACACTAACTGGCCTAAAATAGCGGTTCAAAAAGGAATAGATGCAAACCTTCCACATGCTGGAGCATCAGTCAGTTTTTCTGGTTCGCTGGTAGAAAATTTGAATCTTCTTGAACAAAACGGCAATGGGAATTTCCAGAATTGGACAAGTCCGTGGAATTCAGTCATAAATCAAACAACATCAGAAGGGAATCCAAGGATGGATATGATTGGATTTGGATACTATCACCCACTCATGGGTCTGATAGGATATGATGACATTCGAGCTCAAATCCAAAAACATAAGCAGATTTTATCTTCAACTTTTGATGGAACTTATTCAAAAGGAATATTCCCTCCTGAAAATGCTTTTGCTCTAGATATGATACCTGCACTTGAAGATGAAGGGATTGAATGGGCATTAGTTGACAACATTCATTTTGACCGAGCAGCAGAAGGCTATCCATATAATTCTGGCGGTAACTTATATGAACCAAATCAAGCAGACGTTCAGAATCCAAATCCGAATGACTGGGTACAGTTGAATAATTTATGGGCTCCAACTCAGGTTTCTGCTCAATGGGGACATCAGCCTCATTATGTAGAGTACACAGATCCAAATACCGGAGAGACTTCTAGAATTATTGCCGTACCTACCTCCAGATATCTTGGAAATGAAGATGGTCGCGGTGGATTTGGAGCTCTTCAATATGAATCTGTTATGAGCCAACTAGAAGCTTATAATACTGATCCAGATCATCCCATCCTTATTGTCTTACATCACGACGGTGACAATTTTGGCGGTGGGTCTGAAGGATATTATAACGGCAATTTTCAGGCCTTTGTTGATTGGGCAGCTAACCAACCTGATAGATTTGTTCCCACCACTATTCAGGATTATTTAGATTTATTTCCACCAGATGAGAATGACATCATTCATGTTGAACCAGGTAGTTGGGCTGGTGCCGACAATGGCGACCCGGAATTCAAAAAATGGTTGGGCGATCCTGGTAGTGATAACTATAGTCCGGATCGAAATAGCTGGGGAGTTGTTACTGCAGCTAAAAATTTCGTAGAACACGCGAAAGAAGTAAATCCCTCAAGTTCAGATACAGAAGACGCTGTTACCTATTTATTGAATGCTCAGGCTAGCGATTATTGGTATTGGGATAATTCAATTGATGGCGTCTGGGATACGCATCCGACAACAGCTTCAAACTTAGCGGTTCAAAAAGCACAAAATGCCATTGCCGGAGATGAAAGTGATAATACGCCACCATCGATTTTTAAACCTCAAAGAGAACCATACAATCCCGGTGGACTTGAATGGACTATTCCTCAGGAGAATGACTTTGAAGTTTGGACGTACGCTTTTGATGTAAATGGATTAGAGTCCGTTTCTCTAAAATATCGAGCCATAGCCGCGGATGATTTTGATCAGCGAACAAGAGCATTTAGCCAAATTCAACAGAGCGATACTGCCTGGAAAGTTATTGATATGAATGGTATTGAAAATGAAAGCCGAACAAATAGTGCTCCTAGTTTCAAGGCAAAGGAATATCGTACTTCCATTGCTGACTATAACAATACCTATATCGAATACTATGTTGAAGCAATAGATTCAAGAGGGAATACTTCTCGTTCGTTGATACAGTATGTATGGGTTGGAGCAAATACCACTACAGGTGGTGGAAATAGCGGAAACTCTGGGAATACGAGAGTTGAAATCTTTCCTGAAAGCCCAACCGCTAATGATACATTGACTATTTTAGTTACTGATGCTACTCAGCAAGCCATGCTTCATTGGGGAGTGAATAATCAGGGCAGTAACTGGGTCACTCCAAACGCAGTATATCACCCTGTTGGTTCAGTATTATTCAACGAATCAGGTCCTGAAGTTGAAAGTCCCATGGAGTTTAACTCAGACTCCGCCACATTGACCTTAAAAATTGGTCCATTTAACAAACCCGAACAAGACGTTCATCGAGTTAATTTTGTGATTCATTACTCCAATGATTCCTGGGATAATAATAATGGAAATGATTATCTGATCGATTTTGGCACCACCAATAATGGAGGAGGCAACTATGGTGGCAACGAAAATCATGCTTTTTTAATGGATGGAAATCTAGATGAAAACGCAGTAGCAATATTGAGTAATAATGGGCTTAATTTGTATGCAGACTGGGACAGTCCCTTTCTTTATGTAGCTACAGAATCAGCCACATCCGGATCAGAAGACAAATTCATATTTATTGCTGATGAACTAGGTATAATGACTTTTAGCCCTTGGGCAAAAGCAGGTGAAGTAGCAGCATGGGGAGCTTTCCTTGCCAACGAACAATCCAATAATTACAATTCTTGGTTTGACCAGTCTGAAGGAGCGGAATCGAATGCAGGTAGTTACCTGGAGGGTGTAATCAATATTGAAACAGAATTTGGTGAGATCCCTTCTTCCCTTTTCTTGGCTTTAGGAACGTATCAAAGTGATGATGGTGGATCGTTAGTAGCTCAGCTTCCTTCGGGTAATAATGATGGGAATATCGATACGAATGAATTGCTAGAATTTAATTACATATTAACATCATCAGAACCTGAAGAGATACTCCCATCGAATTTTCGGCTTTTGCAGAACTATCCAAATCCCTTTAATCCAACAACTGAAATTGTGTATGAATTATCAGGAGCAAGTAATGTGAAATTAACGGTTTTCGATCTATTAGGCAGAGAAATTGCTGTTTTAGTCAATCAACGACAACAAGCAGGGTTTCATAGTACTACATTTCAGGCAAATGGACTTTCTACAGGAGTCTATTTCTATCAGCTAAGTGCTAATGGTACTGTTATCACTACAAAAAAAATGATGCTATTAAAGTAGAATTGTGAATGCTATTGCTTTTGGGCCTGTTAATCCTGAAACTATATTCCTAGATGAACGCGCCACAACGTATTATATTACAGACACTTATCGCTCTTGTAGCAATAGCAATTAATCAGTTTGCCCCTGATTTCGCTGAAAATTCCAGATACCTTCTATTAGGGCTAGTGATTTTGTTGATTGGTATGCCACATGGGGCGCTCGATCATCACATTGATGGAAATCTGGAAGGCTGGAATCCATACACGCTTAACAAACGCTTCTACATTCAATATTTTGTATTGATGGGAATCTATTCCGTGTTTTGGATCTTCTTCCCATTCTTCAGCTTTATGTTTTTTCTGCTAATCACGTTGTATCACTTTGGTCAGGCGGATGCGATGCGCTTTAACTTTACAGGATGGGAACAATGGGCAATTCATATAGGTCGGGGAATAACAGTTGTCGGACTTATTGTATATGGTGACCTTGAATACTCCTCATCGATTATTGAAGCAGTAACGAATATTTCAATCGCGGACCTTAGTGCCGGTGTGTATGATCCAATACTTGTGATGTGGATCATCGCCGGAGTTTACCCGGTTATCTACCTGTTTGTGTTGTTGGTCTCGAAACAGCAAAAAGAACATAAACTCGTATTTATTGTTGATGCGTTAATTGTGCCAGCGTTATTCATTTTTTGTGATTTGGTTTGGGCGTTTTCCATTTATTTTGGCATCTGGCACTCCTACAATCACGCTTTAGTAATGCTACGGTATCTAAGCTCAAAAGAACACAGAGTGAATTTTGGATGGTTTTTTAAAGAGTCCTTTTTATTTAGCCTTCTTTCTTATCTCGGGCTACTCTTTGTTTATAATATGCTCAATGCGTTTGGGAATGAAGAGCTTTTAGTCTCTCTTCTTTTTGTAGTCATAGCTGTGCTCACTTTACCACACATGCTGGTAGTTGAAAAACTATATATGCGTTGGGATCGATCCTAAGGGACAAAGGGACAAAGGGACAAAGGGACAAAGGGACAAAGGGACAAAGGGACAAAGGGACAAAGGGACAAAGGGACAAAGGGACAAAGGGACAAAGGGACAAAGGGACAAAGGGACAAAGGGACAAAGGGACAAAGAAAATGTGCGTTCTGACAATTATATCCAAACCTAATTCCCGAAACTCAAAGCATCAGTGCCTATATCACTAAACAAAAAAAGGCGCTCAGTATACTGAACGCCTTTGAAGAGCAAACTTAATTTAATTTGCAATTACTTTGAGCTAGCTGATGTAGCTACGTAGTAGATTACTAAACCGAATCCGATTTTATTGATAGCATCGGCAAGGTTATAAATCACATCAATGTTACCAAGACCTGCAAGCAAGTTGCCGTCCATTGTCATGTAACCTATCGGATACACCGACCAGCCTAATGTGATGAATATTTTGAGTAAGAACATTGCCTGATTTAACGCAGGATTATCTGAGTTTTTAGCAAGTTTTGCAGTATCACCAGCAAATACTTCGTACACAATGTATAAGTAGAAGATGGTAGAAATAGTACCCCAAAGAATAGTTGACTCAGGCTGAATTGCTTCACCAATGTAACCTGTTACTAACATACCGATAGATGCAACGATCAAAAGGAAAAGAGTTTTTCCTTTTGCACCGTATGGGCGAGTTAATAGGTAAAATTCAACACACATTAAAGGTACAGTTAAAACCCAATCGATGTAACGGAATTCCGTAGGACTAGAGCCTAATGTTAAGTAGTAATCGCGCATGTAATAATAGTGAACAGCTGCGATACCAGTAATAAGTCCGGAAACAGTTAGGGAGAGTCTCCATTTTTCAGGCACGTTTCCACGCTCAGCAAAGAAAAACACAGTTGCTGCAAGCATAGCCATAGTACCAATGAAAAATGTAAATCCAACAACATCACCAGTTTCAATAGTAGATGCGAAGAGCAAATTTAAATTCATTTTTAGCATATTTGATTAATGTTAAAGTCGCTTTTAAAACGGTTACACTATTGAAGCCCGTTCCATTAATTTTATTAAAACGTTATTTATCAATTACATAAACTGTTTTTAAATTCTCTAATCCTATGCAGTGCAAAGGGTTATTGGAAGCGCTACTTTCAATTATTTTTGAAAATTCAACTACGTTACCCTTTCAAATCCGTTGAAATTATAAGTTATAATAGTTTACTACCGATTACTTATTGTTATAATTGAAGTTAGAGATGAATTAAATTACTCATTACGAACAATATCCGGTAAGCATAAACGTATTTGCGCGTGGAATGTGAGAAAACGCTCATACTTATTTCAGGCAAAGGAGTTATACGATTCCAACTCAAAAATGAACTGACAAAATTTTTTATGTCATTCAGTCAGCGATAACTCCACCTTTTCTGAATTATGTCGAATCCAGATTGAATAAATATCGCTAACAATGCAGCAGGAACTGCTCCTTCTAGTATAAGTGACATATCATCTAATCGGATTCCGGTAAGTATTGGTTGGCCATATCCACCTGCACCTATCAATGCACCTAAAGTAGCTGTACCAACATTTATTACAGCAGAAGTTTTAATTCCTGCAAGTATGGTGGGCAAAGCGAGAGGTAGTTCAATTTTCTTGAGTATAATCGTTGCGGGAAGTCCTAAGGCATGGGCCGATTGTTTAAGCGCCGGATCTATATCGACCAAACCAGAATGTGTATTTCTTACTACCGGTAACAAGCTATATAAAAATAGAGCTGCCAAAGCAGGAAGAGTTCCTATACCGAATAATGGTATCATGAATACTAGCAATGCCAGTGAGGGAATGGTTTGCATAATTCCAACTACAGTCAAAATTGGTTGCTCAAGCCTGGTTGATTTAACTGCGATAACACCCAGTGGAATTGCAATTATAATGGCGAGAAATAGTGATATTGCCACTAAAAAAAGGTGGTCGATTGTATTTTTCGCTAATCTTTGACCAATAGTTTGGGCTTTACGAGTTGAATTAATTTCCAAAAACTGTCCCAAAAAATTGGATGCAACCTCAATTTCGTTAAGGCCCTCGATTTTAACGTCTGCGTTCATTGCGATCATTTCAGACTCAGAGATAGCGCTTTCTAACTTTTTTATTGCAGATATTATTTGTTCATCTACATCTATTCGATAAACGAGTACAGCATCATATCGAGGGAAAAAATCCTCATCATCCTCTAATACTTTCAAATCATAATAATTGATTTCAGCATCTGTAGAATACAGGTCTATAATTTGAATAGACCCTGCGTCAAGACCGCGATATGCCAGGTCATGATCCAATCCAATTACATTGTTCTGGTCCAACTGATAATGATCACGTAAACCCGGCCAACCATCATTTCGATCTAAAAACTCATTACTGAAACCAAGTTTTAAGTTTGGTATTTCTTTTAAATCAGAAATTTTATCAATCCCTAATTCGTCGGCTAAATCTTTCTTCATTCCAAGTGCATAGGTGTTGTTAAACCCAATTGGATTCGTTATTTGAACGCCTTTGGATAATAATTGTGTATTTATTTCATGTATGGATAAGTAAGTAGACTCACCCAGTATCTCGTAAATTAACGTACCAGTGTAGTCAGGATAGATATCAATTTCTCCTTCAAGTAGCGCATTCCAAAGAATTCTAGTGCCTCCAAGTTGCTTAAAATTTATAACCTCCTCTCCTTCATTTTCAATAATCTGGGTAAGCATTTCACTTAATATCACCGACTCGTTAAATAGTTTACTACCCACCTTTACCGGTTCCTGAGACCACCCCAAATCGAACTGAAGCATCATAAATAAAAGGAGCACATATCTCATTTTACTTTGCTCCTATTTGGGTTCGCTGAGCATTGATAAATTTGGTAACAAACTCATTATTCGGGTTCGATATCAAATCATTTACTGAACCTCTTTGGATGATCCTACCTTTATTCATAAGAACAATGTCATTAGCTAAAAAAGCAGCTTCATTCAAATCGTGGGTTACAATCAACACAGTTTTTTTAAGGGTAGAAAAAATCCCCCTTAAATCTTCCTGTAGCTCATACCGCACTAATGGGTCTATGGAAGCCAGGGGTTCATCAAGTAGCAAAATTTCCGGATCCAGCATTAAAGCTCTCATTAAACTAATCCGCTGATTTTGCCCACCACTAAACTCATGCGGGTATTTATGAAGCTCATTAACGTTTAGCTTGGTCAGAGCACACAACTCCTTTAACCGACGATTATTCTTATCGGTGTTCCATCCTTTATAATCGGATAGCAAGGTGCAATTCTGATATGCTGTCAGGTGTGGGAAAAGCCCACCCTGTTGAATTACATAACCTATTTGATGCCGGATATTTTGAACAGACTCGTTGGTTACAACCGTATTTTTGACTTTTATAACTCCAGCATCAGTACTTAGTAGTCCATTTATAAGTCTAATTAATGTTGATTTCCCACACCCGCTTGGACCAATCAAAGAAACCGTTGTCCCTTTCTTGATGGTCAAATCTATATAACTCAATGCAGTGAACTCGCCGAATTTCTTTGTAACACCTTGAATTTCAATCATAGTTTGAAGAAAACCAATACATGAGTAAAGCCCAACTTAAATCCTTTCCTCAGATTCCATAAAAAAAGCTCTTCATCAATTGACGAAGAGCTTTCAATACAGAAAAGAATTACCGATTACATATCGATATTGTCTTCTTCGCGGTTCTTCTTGTCGCGAAGCTTCTTAATCGCATACGCTCCACCCGCAGCTGCGAGCAGACTTAGTCCCCCATCGATGGGCGCTTGAGTTGGAGCGGAAGGCAAACCAGGCTGAGCCATAACCAGCTCAGTAGCAAATAATACAAACGCAGTAAGAGTAAATAGAATTCGTGTTTTCATAATTTTAAGCTGATTATTTAATTAATGTCATTTTGCGAGTGATGGATTGGCCATTGGCCTCTAAGCGGTAGTAGTACATTCCTGATGATACATTGGCTGCATTCCAACGTACGTTGTACTGTCCGGCCGATTTACTTTCATCCACCAGGGTTGCCACTTTTTGTCCCATTAGATTATACACACTAATGTTCACCGCGCCGGCCGTCTCCAGGCTATAGCTAATCGAGGTACTCGGGTTAAATGGATTCGGATAGTTTTGTTCTAATGCAAAAGCCAATGGACTATCTTCGTTTTCGTTAGATACGGACGTTGGTCGAATGGTAATCCCAAAGCGGTTGGTTTCCGTTTTTGGCTTCATAGATATTGCCGCTGGACCCGTAAGCAAGCTTAACGGATTTCTTTTGGCCTGAGCATCAGCTTCTGCATTAAAGATATATTCGCTTACTTCACGCATATCTACCGAAGTTTCCAGTTCATAATCGTGTAGGATCAGTTCCCACTCGCCAGGAATTGTTTCCAAGCCATTCCATGCAAAAGTGAATTCACCATCCACTCCAACAAATTGCGATTGAAGATTCAGAGTGACCTCTTCCTGAAGATTAATTGGAAGCGACTCAACAGATTTTAGAATTGTTTCTTCTTGATAAGAACCTTCGAAGGCAATCGTTGCATATTTTGTAAGCCATGGAGTAAGTTTTGTCGCATCTGCTCTATCCATTTCTAACGTAGCATAATCTCTAAAACTAAGTTTGATTGCCTCATCAAAAGTGTTTTCAGATTTTAATGTAAATTTAATATCGAACTGGTTAAAAATTGCTTTTGAAAAGAATGAGCCCGAAGTATCTAAGGTATCTATACCACTTGTTGGGATTGTAATATCAGTGGCTCCATTAGCATTCAATACTTCAACGAAGAATGCTTGCCAAGGAGCTATGATAAATGAACTTGTACGATCTTTTGCTATATATGATGACGTTCCATTATTCCAGAATTGCACATTATCTTGAATTGATCCACCACTGACAGTTATACTATTAAGGTTCAGATGTGCAGCAAATGGATTACCAACTAATGTATAGAAGCTATTTGAAGCTCCAGAACCTGCAGATGTACCGGCAGTGCTTACTTTATTAAGTTTAACTGATACATCTGAACTTGCTGCTCCACCAGTGGCGTCTAATTCAATGGGAAGTTCAGAACTTCCATTAGAAGTATTATTAAAAAAATATACTGCTAGGCCGTAACCATCACCCAATGCTGTGTTTACACTTGCTGGGGTTGCATAAGTACCGGAACTATCATATGAAACAATATTTGTAGTAGCACCAGAATCAGAACCTCCACTTACACCTTGAATGGCCGTATCATCAGAAATATCACTAACAGTTGCTCCACTTTTAGGAATAGAGATTAATCTCCAACCAGCATCACCAGAAATTACAGTTACATCAAGATTTGTATTTCCCGCATAACCCGGAGACCCCCGACCAACGGCATCACCTGGCAAATCATCGGTTGCTGCCACTACATCACTTTGTGTAATTACTCCACCGGAATGATCAGAAAGATCTGATAATTCAACAGCCTGGCCCCCACCATTTAAGAAAAATGGATCTCCATTTGAGTAATTTATTCTTGCAATTTCAGTACCCGTATCTGTTTGGATTA
Source organism: Balneolaceae bacterium (assembly GCA_965249965.1). Classification (GTDB taxonomy): domain Bacteria; phylum Bacteroidota; class Rhodothermia; order Balneolales; family Balneolaceae; genus HXMU1420-13. The sequence goes on along the minus strand of OZ252262.1, from coordinate 2,194,054 downwards.
CAATTTCATCAGCACCATTACCTATCGCAAATCCACTTCCGTATATATAATCCCTATTAACAATCTGTTCCGAATTTGCTGTGCTTCTTCCAAGTACTAGAAATCCTTTTGGTAATATATTTAAAGTTCCACCAGCGTCAATTTTCAATGAATCCGAACCATCGTCTTTAAAAACCCAACCATCGATATTGATGGTATTATTGGTTGTATTATATAATTCAAAATATTCACCACCAGGGTCGGTACCACGTGGGTTGGCCATATATTCAGTGATAATCAAATCACCAGCAGATTGGGCAAAGATAGCCACAGAAATGAAACTCAACCCCACAATTAGACTCACTTTTCTCATAAATACATCCCCATATATTTTTAAAAATTCCACAACTATAATAATTTACTAGATTCTATTCAACAAACTGAGTATTGTACAGTTAAAGAATCAATCTTGTTCAATAACTGAAATAGATATTTCAGATAATAAAAAAGCCCACCATTGAATTATGGCAGGCTTTTTTAACTTTCTACAATTAAACTTAAAGGTCGATATTGTCTTCTTCGCGGTTCTTCTTGTCGCGAAGTTTCTTAATCGCATACGCTCCACCCGCAGCAGCGAGCAGACTTAGTCCCCCATCGATAGGAGCTTGAGTTGGCGCGGAAGGCAAACCAGGCTGAGCCATAACCAGCTCAGTAGCAAATAGTACAAACGCAGTAAGAGTAAATAGAATTCGTGTTTTCATAATTTTAAGCTGATTATTTAATTAATGTCATTTTGCGAGTGATGGATTGGCCATTAGCCTCTAAGCGGTAGTAGTACATTCCTGATGATACATTTGCTGCATTCCAACGTATGTTGTACTGTCCGGCTGATTTATTCTCATCCACCAGGGTTGCCACTTTTTGTCCCATTAAGTTATACACACTGATGTTCACCGCGCCGGCAGTCTCCAGGCTATAGCTAATCGTGGTACTCGGGTTAAATGGATTCGGATAGTTTTGCTCTAATGTGAAGGCCAAAGGACTATCTTCGTTTTCATTAGAAACCGACGTTGGTCGGATAGTAATCCCAAAGCGGTTGGTTGTACCTTTCAATTTAATCGTTTGAGTAGGAATTCCATTTAATAGACTTAATGGGTTTACCTTTTGTTTTTCACTTGATACAGCTTCAAAACTGTATTCTGAGTTAGTTCGCATATCAATGGAAGTATTCAACTCATAATCATGAAGTGTTAGCTCTAAGTCATCTGGTAATGTACCCATACCTGCCCAACTCATTTTGATTGATTGAGCCTCACCAACCAATTCATATTTAAGCGGAAGAGTTACTTCTTCTTCTAAGTTTATTGGTAGTGATTCAATGGATTTAAACACATTATCACCTTCGAGTTCACCTTCAAAACCAGCTGAAATATAATTTGGGATAAGAGGTGTTAACTTAGTTAAGTCCCATAAATCCCATCCAAAGTTTGCATCATCACGGAATTGGATTTTTAAATCTTTTTCTGTGTTATATGAGCTTTCAAAATTGAAAACTAAGTCTGCTTCAACTTCAACTGCAGCCTTATCAAAATGTGTTTGATCTACTGCATCTGTTGTCTTATCAGAAGTTCCGAAAGTTAGTTGACCACCTGCTGTTGAAGCACCGGTTGCTTGCCAATATCCTTGAAATGGTCCAATTACTAATCCACCGGTTTTACTAACTGAGGTATAAGAACCAGCAGCATTATCCCAAAAAACGGCATTATTACTTATTGCTATGTTCGAACCAACGCTTGATAGATCTACATTTGTTGCAAATGGATTTCCGACTAACGTATATCTACCGGTTGCTCCAGAATACATATCGACAACTACATCACTTGTAGGCTCGGCTCCTGTTGCATCAATTGTAACTGGCAATGTTGAACTTCCATTTGTTGTATTATTAAAGAAATACATTGCGAATCCTTTACCATCCCCAAAAGCTGTTGATACATTCGTAGGTTCTTCAAATGATCCAGTGTCATCATAGATATAGAAATTTGCATCAGCAGTGTCATCGTCACCACCACTAATTCCTTGAACTGGTGAATCATCAGATACATCAACTACTGTACCTCCAGTTTTTGGCAGAGATAATAGTCTCCAACCTGCGGTACCAGATATTTCTTGAGTATGTTGTAAGGATGATGCTGTTGTAAAATAATCTCCAGTTAAGTCATCAACCTGCCCATCATCTCCTAGATTTCCACCAGTATAGGAACCGCTAGGGATAAATTCGTTTGACCAAAAACCTCCGCTACTTACAATGGCAGCAAAGATTTGTACTGTATTGCTACTATCAACACCTGCGATTTTAGAAACATCAATGCTAAATTCAATTCCTTGATTAGTACCGCCACCATTATTATAAGCCATCGTTATTGAGTTCGCATCAAATAAATTTGTAATATTTGATGAAGGAATTGTTGCGGAATTTCCTGATTGATCACTTTGTCCAATAAAACCTGATTCAAATATTATTCCAGTAGAGCCATATCTAGCTGCATCAAGAAATAAATTGGATGTCCCGCTTCCCTCATTAAAAGCAAAAGCATAATCAGCCTCCATATCAATGGCTGCACCATCCATACCACCAGAACCAAACACAGATTGTTCACCACTTTCTCCTACAACTGACCCTGCATCTTGTCCGTCGTACCCCGAAAAATTCATCCAAACAACAACATTATTATTTCCATCTAAATCAGCAGGAATGCCTACATATATTGTAGTTCCATCTGAATAGAAATTAATTTCATCAATGTTATTTGTTGATCCAAAACCATCATTTCCACTTGTATAGCTGGCAAGTGTAGTGTAATTAACTTCACTAGAAGTACCATCAATAGTGATTTGCCCAACAGCCATTCCACTTAAAACAATTGAGAAGAGAAGCGCCCCAATTGCATTCATCGTAGCTTTTTTCATAAAAAGATTTTTTGAGTGAATAGTTAGCGCGGAGTAGTGCCCTTTTCGTGTACCCCAGAGCCCATGTAACCGCTTACAAAAGAAATGGATTTTTTTTTGATCTCACAACTATGTTTTGCCAGATTGTTCTATTCAGATTTATTTTAGATTAGCCCGAACATTTCCACATCTAACCCATAAAAAAAGCTCTTCATCAACCGACGAAGAGCTTTCGATACAGAAGCGAATCACCGATTACATATCGATATTGTCTTCTTCGCGGTTCTTCTTGTCGCGAAGCTTCTTAATCGCATACGCTCCACCCGCAGCCGCGAGCAGACTTAGTCCCCCATCGATGGGCGCTTGAGTTGGCGCGGAAGGCAAACCAGGCTGAGCCATAACCAGCTCAGTAGCAAATAGTACAAACGCAGTAAGAGTAAATAGAATTCGTGTTTTCATAATTTTAAGCTGATTATTTAATTAAGGTCATTTTGTGAGTAATGGATTGGCCATTGGCCTCTAAGCGATAGTAGTACATTCCAGAAGATACATTTGCGGCATTCCAACGTATGTTGTACTGTCCGGCTGATTTATTCTCATCCACCAGGGTTGCCACTTTTTGTCCCATTAGGTTATACACACTGATGTTCACCGCGCCGGCAGTCTCCAGGCTATAGCTAATCGTGGTACTCGGGTTAAACGGATTCGGATAGTTTTGCTCAAGCGCAAAAGCCAATGGACGATCTTCATTTTCATTAGAAACGGATGCTAGATCTTCTATGACAATGACAAACCTATCCTCTTCATTGTAAACTTGAATTGGTTCAGGAATAAGAGATGCGGCCACTGCTTTTTTGCTTTTAGAACCTGTTAATTCGAAACTATACTCCACTTCAGATTCCAGCGCAATCGTCACATCTAGTTCTCTATCATTTATACTTACAACCCAAGATTCAGGGATATTCTTTAACTCCGGCCAGGTTAATGTTACGGTTCCTGTTGCATCCACAAAAGCGCCATCAACAACATCGTAAGCATTAATAACCAATGGTATTTCTAATCGATCTGAAAAGTCTTTTGGGAGATTGTTTATATCCATTAAAAACTCTTCGGCGACTGTAGCCAGACTGATGTACGGCTTAACATCTAAAGGTGGTAATTTTACAGCGTCGTAGTCATCTTTTCCAAAACTAGCAATTTCTACAAAGGAGAAAAAAGTATTGTTTTTCAATCCATTAATTTCTGCACTTAACTTCATGGTAGTTACCGGAACCGATTTATATAAAGCTCCTCCACTACTCTTATCAGCTTCTTGAATCGTTAAAGTTGGACTTGTAGCAGAATTTTGTACCCAAAACCCTTGGAATGGAGCAATTAAGCCATCTGTCAAATCACCAGTTGTACCATTCCAGGAGATATAGCCCGGCACGGTGTGATCGTACACGTAGGCTGTTGCAGTTACATTGGTTCTGGAAACATCGTCCCAGTCTAGCGTTGAATTATATGGATTACCAACTAGGGTAAAATCAGAAGCACCAGTATTAAGAGTTGGACTTACATCACCAGAGTTTTCAGTTCCATTTACAGAAATGGCTTTGGGAAAACCTTCCGCTGATGCATCAAAATTATCATCGCTGTACGCATAGAATATGAACCCTTCTCCAGCGGTCATAGTGGTATTCATGTTACTTATTCCTGAAAAAGAGGAACCGTCATACTTTTGAACGTTTGCTGTACCATTAGTAACATCAGCTCCTGTAGCAATACCTTGTGTCCATAAATTTCCGAGCATATCATCATAGGTATTATTTGAAGTAGGAGTTGATAATATTCTCCAACCTTCTGATCCGGATATTACAGTTGATATATCACTACCAACTGTAAAAGAACAGACTGAACTTGATGGTTGGTTATTTGAATTATCTGTAGTCCAATTTGTTCTATCGTTTATGGCTATCAATAATTCTGCTTTCGTACCAGAAGTAACCGAACAATCATAAATCATGTTGTCTACTTCAGAAACAGCATCCCCAAAAACAGAAACTGCAGTTGATCCATTGATTAGTTTATCAGGCAGTGTTGATTGTTGAGTTCCCCCGACTTCACCATCTCTGGTCCATTTTGTTGTTGGATCATTACTTCCTGTTGTCGCACCAGCTCCATCATCACCGTGAATAGCTGATAAAAAAATGGGTTCATCAGCACGAACTTCAGATGCTGTGTATGCAATTATTTGATCACCACCTGATAAAGAAAATCCTGAGCCACGCCTTAAACTAACCGTGCCTCCGGATCCTGAAACCGTAAAAGCGTCTGCGGATGTTTCTTCGATGTGAACTACATCACCTGCACTTAACCCTGGTGAAATATATTTCAAATGTTCCTCTGAACTCACTCTCCATCCAGTTAAACCTGCTGTATCATCCCAACCTTCGTCGGTAAAAAAGATGCTGTCGCCACTTGCAATGGATGTTAATGCTACAAATGAAAAACCATCATCTGCGTCTGTATTATAGCGTACTATTGCAATATCACCCGGATCATATTGAGCAAAACTATTCCAGGTATAAAATAAACTAACCCCTATCAGTAGTATTATTCGTTTCATGTATTCAAGTTGAGTTTAACGTGAGCCTGAACGTAACTATCTCAACTTATTATTTCAAAGGAATGTGTAATGCAAGTGTTAACAATCCGTTAAGAATCATTAACATTAGAAAATTGAAAGCTAGTACGCGTAAAACCCCTGCCCTGTTTTATTCCCCAACTTTCCAGCATCTACCATCTTAACCAATAACGGGCATGGTCGATATTTTGGGTCTTTGAAGCCTTCATGCAATACGTTTAATATATCCAAGCATACATCCAAACCGATAAAGTCAGCCAAACGAAGAGGTCCCATAGGATGTGCCATTCCAAGCTTCATAACCTCATCAACATTTTCAGGAGTAGCAACGCCTTCGTACACCGCAAAAATGGCCTCGTTGATCATAGGCATAAGCACTCGGTTGCTCACAAATCCGGGCATATCATTTACGGGAACCGGAATTTTATTCAATGCTTTCGAGGTCTTTTCAACAGCATTGTACACTTCATCCGAAGTTTCGAGTCCACGCACGATTTCAACTAACTTCATTACCGGCACAGGATTAAAAAAGTGCATACCAATAAATCGTTCTGGTCGGGAAGTAATCGCTGCTAATTTTGTAATGGAAATCGACGATGTATTGGATCCAAAAATTGCATGTTCAGGTGCGGCTTCATCAACAGCTGTCCAAACCGCTTTTTTTATAGTCAAATCTTCAGGTACGGCTTCAATAATCAAATCAGCACTTTTTACCCCTTCTTTGATTTCCAGTGAAACCGTAATATTTCCGAGACTCTCATTTTTCTTTTCCTCGGTGATCTTTTCTTTGCTCACCATTCGGTTGAGGTTCTTTGTAATAGTTGCAACTGCTCGGTCCGCAAATTCTTGCTTAGTCTCAATTAAGGTTACCGAAAACCCACTCATTGCAAATACATGCGCAATACCATTCCCCATGGTTCCGCCGCCAATTACCGATACTTTCTTTATTTCCATTATTTCCTTCGTATTAGATGAATTTTGATTAAATGGTATGGACTTTGGAAGCGCTTTTCAATGGTTTTACTGATTAAAAATGAAAAATCTTGAATTTCTTTGAACTCATTTTCATTCTTAATTCTTAATTCTTAATTGAATCGCTAATTTGCGGGTATAGAAAGCTCTTACAATCTACATGAATACACTTCTTCGACTCCTCCTCTTTTTCCTGATTTTGATCATCGGTTTTATCGGTCTGGCTTATTACTGGACTTTCCAAAAGCCATTACCTGATTATGATGCGACTATAGAAATGGAAGGATTATCGCAGGAAGTAACTATACATTGGGACGAGTTTGGTGTTCCTCATATTTTTGCGGAAAAGGAGATCGATTTATACTATTCCTTTGGATATGTACATGCGCAAGATCGGTTATGGCAAATGACTATTTCACAACTAGCTGCGGAAGGTAGATTTGCAGAATTTTTTGGACCTGATTTAGTCGACTTCGACAAATATCAGCGTACCCTCGGATTTTGGAAAACTGCTGAGACGATTTTAGAACAAGAAATCACCGAAGACCAACTGCAGATTCTGAATGCGTACGCCTCGGGAGTGAATGCTTTTGTTGATCAGAATAGGAATCGCTTACCGGTGCAATTTGCCCTATCAGGAATGGAACCTATTAATTGGAATCCCCAACATTCAATCGCAATCGTTCGCATGATGGGCTGGGAATTAAACTTAAGCTGGTGGAGCGAAGTTGCTTACAGCTACCTTCAGCAACAATTACCGCCGGATGAATTTCAGGAATTGTTGCTCACCTGGGATTTAGATGACCCCACTTCGCTCGATGATGTGGAATCTATTGGATTAAGCACGGCAGCTTTGCTTCCAATGCTGGAATTAGAATATGATAGGAGAAAGATTCTGGAAATTGAAGGCTCTCATGTAGGTAGCAATGCATGGGTTGTGGATGGATCATTAACCTCTACGGGATACCCGCTTTTAGCTGGCGACCCACATTTGGGATTAGATATGCCGGGAAAATGGTACGAAGTTCACTTAAATAATAGGGGTAGAAATGTGTCTGGAGTTACTATTGCCGGAATTCCAGGCGTTGTGTTGGGGCAAAACGATGAAATGGCCTGGTCGTTTACCAATATTATGGCAGATGACACCGATTTCTTTTTGGAAAAAGTCGATTCAGAAGATCGAGGTCGCTATGTTGTTGATTCAGCAAATGTTGGTCAAGTAAAGTTTCGGGATTTTGAACGCGTTAGGGAGCTCATCAAAGTAAAAGATAGCGAGCCGGTATTGCACGAATACCGTGTTACAAAACATGGTCCGGTAATTACCGATATGTATCCTAATCAGGATTTAGTGGGAGATCAGGTGATTTCCATGCAGTGGACAGGCCACGAAAGCTCGAACGAACTTCAAACGATGTACGAAATTAACTGGGCTGAAAATTTTCAGGATTTCAAGGATGCGTTAAATCATTTTTCCGTTCCCGGACAGAATTTTATGTACGGTGATAGAGAAGGAAATATTGCCATGTTTTCCACCGCACGTTTACCTATTCGGGAAGGGAACAAAGTAACCCTTCGGCGGGGCTGGGAACCTAATGATGATTGGCAAGGCTACATCCCAAAAGAAGAAATGCCACACGTTATCAACCCAATTAAAGGATGGATAGCAAATGCGAATAATAAGCTCACCACAGAGAATTACCCCCATTATTTAGCCAGTTTTTGGGAACCGCCATCCAGAATTGAACGCATCACTGAAAAATTGGCAAGCGACAGTTTAGTAACAGTAAATGATTTCATTGCTTTACAAAATGATAGTTACTCTTCGTTTGCCGCAAATATGACTCCAATAATTTTGGAGATTATTAACGCTCAAAACACATTTGATTTCAGTTTACCGGTCTCCTATCTGGAGAATTGGGATTTTCGTTATACAAAGAGCTCAACGGCTGCATCCATTTTTGATGTTTTCTTTACCAAATTAACCGAGAATACACTTCGGGATGAATTAGGTGATGCGGCTTATCAGAATTTCGTGGTTCATGAGTTGATTCCAGTACGTACAATGGCCTCATTAATTCAGGATAGCTCTTCATTTTTTGATAATAAAGGCACAGAAATAAAAGAAACCAGGAATGATATTGTGCTTCAATCAATGCAGGATGCCGTTCTTTTTCTGAGCGATTCTTTGGGGACTGAACCTTTTGAATGGCGCTGGGAACAACTTCATACTATTACTTTTAAGCCCCCACTATTTAGTATGGCTGCTGAAGATCCGAATTCGCCGGCTGCACTTTCTATCATTGTTGACAACATTCTAAGCAAAGGACCTTACCCTGTGGAAGGACATGGAATGAGTGTGAATAATGGCCAGTATCAATGGAATAAACCCTTTGAGATGACCCTGGGAGCATCCGTGAGAAGAATTGTAGATTTATCTGATTTATCTTCAACTCGCTCGGTACTACCAACCGGACAATCAGGCAATCCATTTTCACAACATTTTGGGGATCAATCCAGTTTATGGCTCAACAAGCATTATCGGATATTTTATAACGGGAACGATGTTGCCCAAAATGTCGATGTTAGAACCATGAAATTATTACCAAATGGAACAAACTGATCACATTATTATTACACTCCTGAGACTGTAAATATCCCTAAATTAAATTGGTTAACAGTTAGGGTAAAATTACATTTACACGGCAATACAGACATCACTCCACATGCACTTACGTTCAGCAGTATTCGTACTTAGTATTTTTGTTTTATTGGGTTTAACAGAGTCAAAACCTTCTGATCCCCCAATCTATTCATCCATCGATAAATCTCTTGAGGATGCATTCATCGACTCGTTGATACAAAATTCAACGCTTGAAGAGAAAATCGGTCAGCTTTTTTTTGTACCGGTGAACGGACGCTTTTTAAGTCGCGACGATCACAGTTTTAAAGAGATCTCTGATTTAATCACAGAAGATCATATTGGCGGTGTCATCTTCATGCGTGGGGATATTTATGGTCAGGCTGTATTAACAAATAAGCTCCAAAGATTAAGCGATATCCCCCTTTGGGTAACACAAGACATGGAATTTGGCGCTGCTATGAGAATATCAGGATCCACGCGTTTTACCCCCGCTATGGGAGTTGCTGCAACCGGGGATAAACGAAATGCTTATGTGATGGGTAAAGTCACTGCTCGTGAAGCCAGGGCGATGGGTGTTCATCAGATTTTTGCTCCTGTACTTGATGTAAATAACAACCCGGATAATCCGGTGATAAATGTGCGCTCATTTTCCGGCGACCCTGAAATGGTATCTGACTTCGGAGTCGCCTTTATGCAAGGGGTACAAAGCGAAGGTTTAATTGCCACCGCAAAGCATTTTCCGGGACATGGTGACACAGATTCTGACTCACATATCGAGCTTCCGGTGCTAAACCATGATTTTTCCAGACTCGATTCAGTAGAGTTAATTCCCTTTCGCAGAGCCATTGAAAATGGAATTCAAAGTATCATGAGTGCACATATTTCATTCCCTAAAATTAGTGCACAGCCGGAAATCCCCGGCACTCTGGATGAAGCCATTTTAGGTGACATCCTAATGGATTCCCTCAATTTTGAGGGGGTTGTTGTAACTGATGGTTTAGAAATGAGCGGAATCACAAAAAAATTCTCTCCAGGCAGAGCGGTAGTTCGTGCATTACATGCAGGTGCAGATATTATGCTCATCAGTCCAGACATTCACACCGCAATTAGTGAAGTGATGGCTGCTGTAAGAAATGGAGAAATCAGCGAAGAACGTATAATTCAATCTTACAGAAAAATTCTTCAATGGAAACAAGATGCCGGATTATTTGACAAGGATAATCAGGTAAATATTGAGGACTTGGATCAGGTAGTAAGCGCACGTGCACATGAAGCAGAAGCAGATCGCATAGCACGGGAATCGATTACCATTTTAAAAGACGAAGGAAATATCCTCCCAATTGATCCAACTAAGTATGAAAAAATTCTGCTGGTTTCTATTGCTGATGACGATAATGGTAACACGGGGAGCCCATTTGCACGAGCACTTCGGGATTATCACCCTAACGTGAGTTTTAGTGTTTTTGACGATCGTTCTGATGAAGATGATGTCCAAAAAATACTCCGTCAGGCAAGGTCATCGGATTTAATCATCATTGGCAGTTTTATAAGCTTGCGTTTTGGTGAGTCGATACAATTACCAAGAAAACATGGTTCTTTTTTACGGCGCTTACTCCAACTAAATAAAAAAACTGTGCTCACTATGTTTGGTAATCCGTACTTAGTGAGTGAATTGGCAAAGACCGATGTACACGTTATGGCCTGGTCGAATCATACCATTCAAATGCAAGCCGCGGCTCCTACCCTTTTTGGCGCATCTGACGTATCAGGGAAACTTCCAATCGATATTCCGGGAATGTATGCGATGGGCGATGGACTTGAATATCAACAATCTGCGTTGAGGTATGGTCAGCCTGAAGATGCCGGTTTAATCTCAAGAGAGTTATATAAAATCGATGATATTTTACGCGATGCTGTTCTGGATTCTGTATTTCCTGGGGCCGTTGCAGCTGTTGTTAAAGATGGGGTTTTAGTTTACAAACACGCTGAGGGGTATCATACCTATGATAAACTTAGAAAAGTAAAAGATACCGATGTTTATGATTTAGCATCGATAACTAAGATTGCCTCTACAACCACCGCAACGATGAAATTAATTAGCGATGGACTGCTATCGTTGGATGATAAAGTAGCGGATTTTATTCCAGAGTTTGACGTGGATGAAAAACGAGATATAACGATCAGACATTTACTATTACATGAAAGTGGGCTCCCTGCTTTTCGCGTGTATGTGGATGAACTCCAAACAAGAAGTGAAATCATCCAGGCTATTAAAAACGAGCCTCTCATAAATCCCGTAGGCAGCACCTACGTGTACAGCGATTTAGGGATGATCATACTGGCAGAAATTATCTCAGACATTGCAGATCGGTCTATCGATGGCTATATGCGGAAGTATTTTTACTATCCAATGGGAATGTATGGTGCATATTTCAACCCAAAAAACGTAAGCCGTTGGTATATAAACAGAATCCCGCCTACCGAGTATGATGCCGTCTATCGTAACCAATTAATTGAAGCTGAAGTAAACGACGAACGTGCCTGGTATATGGACGGAATTGCAGGCCATGCCGGTTTATTTGCAACCGTAGACGATTTAGCTAAATTCGGAACCATGTTACTTAACAATGGCACCTATTTAGGAAAAAACTATATCGATCCTGCTGTAGTTCGGGAATTTACTACACAACAATCTGATAGAAGTGGTCGTGGTTTAGGCTTTGATCGAAAAAGTCCAAATGGATTTACAACAGCAGGCCAACTCGCAAGTACCGATACATTTGGTCACCTTGGTTTTACAGGTACAAGTATTTGGGTTGACAGAGAAAAGGAAATGATTGTAATTTTACTTACTAACCGAACGTACCCGAATAGAAGTTATGGAAAAACAATCAGCCAAATAAGAGCAGCAGTTGCTGATGCAGCATTTTCATCAATTATTAATCAACCATGAGTTGGGCTGAACTTTTAAATAATGCTTATACCCCTTATTCGGGAAATCCCAGAGCATGTATTGTTGAAGGGCGTTCAGGAACCTGCTATCAAGGTGTACGGATAGAGAACATATCTTTCCCCCTAACAATTTCTGCTGTTCAAGCCGCATGTAGTATTTGCTTATCGTATGGTGATGTGCCCAACGTCATTTATATAAGCGACTACATACAATCACAGGATCGATTTTGGATCCATGAATTTGACTGCGAAGTGATTGAAAAGAAGTATCCTTCAAATTGTTCGTTTGTTGGATATGTAATACCGACTTCCATTGAAAAAGGAAGTGAACTAAAAAATCTCTTGAGTAAAGCAGTAACTCCGAATTCAAATTTTCCGGTATCAGCATTACTTTTTAGTGAAGAAGGAGTAATAACCGGCGTTAATATTGAAGTGAGTGTTTGGAGTATGGGACTGTGTGCAGAACGAATTGCGCTCTCAAAAGCCATTGCAATGGGCGTTAAATCTTTCAATAATATTGCTGTGCATACCTTAAAAGGAGAATTCAGTAGTCCTTGCGGTGCATGCAGACAAGTACTTTATGAACATTTGCCACTATCAAAGGCGGAATTACACCATGCAGATGGCACTTATTCTGAACATTTCTTCCAGGATTTACTCCCATTTAGCTTTACTTCTATAGACTTACGCAAATAAAGTTGAATTGCTTAGTGTTTTCGTAGGTAATAAGCAATGATTAAATTTGGGCGCTATTAAAAAAAACTTCGTTTAAAGTGCTAGAAAAGCACTTTTTAATTTGACTCAGATGGCTCGAATATATAGCTTCAACGCAGTTTCTAACTTTGAAATTTATTTAAACACAAACATAACGGAGTTATATAATGAGTAGAGTAGACGATTTAAAAGGATTAGTTGACAGTGTATCAGCTGAGATGGAAAAGTTCTACGATAAAGGAAATAAAGCAGCGGGTACCCGTGCGAGAAAAGGGCTACAAGATCTTAAGAAATTAGCGCAAGATATTCGTCTTGAGATTCAAGCGAAGAAAAACGAGGGCTAATCCTTTTTTTCTAAAAAATTACTCCAAGCCCTGTTCATTAACACGTTCAGGGCTTTTTTTATTTACTCGATACAATCTGATCTTCGTCGAGTATCTACGATGTAGATAATTTTCCATTCATCGTTTTTCCGCATCATTTGAAATGAATTTACCCCACAATGTGAGAAGTTCTCTCCAACATAAAATTGATACGGGGTCCATACCGATGCAAGATCTCCATCAATATTAATATTGTATGATCCAATTTGTTCGTCCAGAATTTCAGATCTGGGAGTAGCGATGGAGGTGAGAAATCCTTCAAGAGAGCCAACATTACGAACAACTTCCCCTTCTTGATTCGTGTACACACTATGCATTATCGCATCAGAAACAAAGGTTGATGCTACCATACTACTATCAGCAGCACGCATTCCATCAAATAAAGTAACAATTACCTGTTTAACTGATTCTACATCCGAATTCTGGGAATAAGCATTTGTTGAAATGCTACAAAGTGCACCAAATAATATTGCCGATTTTATTAGTACTTGCATAACAAAGTAAAATTGAAGGAATTATGGTTTTAAAAAGAACCTCTCAAAAAAGTTTTTGGTTAAGAATGTAGTATATCTCGAGTGAAATTATTAAAACGTTATTTAAAAGCTTGAAAAAACAAAGCCTGCATAGCAAAATCATCAATAGTTATTTGTTTTTAACTGATAGGAAAAGTAAATATCAAGAACGATGGTTTTACTCTAATCCAGAAAGTATCGAACCTACAAAAAGAGTATTTAACAATTGTAGCGCCAAAATTCGGAGACACAACGATAGGAATACCTGGCTCATATCCCCAAAAAATGGAAAGCACAAACGCCAGATTTTATTTCTACACGGCGGTGGATTTGCAAAAAATTTTCAATGGTATCACTGGCGGTTTATGGAACATCTGGCAAATCAATTGCAGGCAACGGTAATTGCTCCGGATTTTCCTTTGATTCCACAAGCAGATCGTGATACCATGCATACCCATATTTTAGATGTATATGAATGGATTTCTTCTGAATTTGATATTTCGTCTGTAACCGTTATTGGCGACTCATCGGGCGCTACATTGGCACTAAATACAGCGCCACTTTTAAAATCACGTTCATTAAGTCAACCAAAAGAGTTTATTCTTTTAAGTCCCTGGTTAGATTTAACTTTGTCGAATCCACAAATTGATGTAAGCAATAATACAGATCCATTACTTGAAAAAGAGGTTCTGATTAAATTGGGACAAAAGTACGCGGAACCACTGGCACCAAATGAGCCGGGAATTAGTCCAATTTACTCCGACTTACGACGATTAGCTCCCATTACCATCTTCATTGGTACCAGAGATATTTTACTTGCAGACTGCCGTAAACTAAAAGGAATGATGGCTTCCCAACCGGTAGTTTTTACCTATAGAGAGTTTGAGGGAATGTTTCACAACTGGATGTTTTTCAATTTCAAAGAAGGGAAAAACGCGTTAAATCTCATTCTTGATCATATAAAGTACGAGCCTTCAGAATTTGAATTGGCTATGCAAGAAAATTCAATTGGCTGGTAATGAATTCTATAATTATACCCGATAATCCATACAGGTTAACTACTAGTAAAACCCAATTCTTTGTAGAACGTTGAATTTTAAAAATCAAAAATTCAGTATTTATTTAATAGCCGGCGAAGTTGCTAGTAAAGAAAAGTGTGTAGAGAAAATAGATAGATTTTTTACAGCCGCCGAACTATTTGAACTGAGTAAAGATGATCTGGTAGAAATTAATTCAGAAAATTTTTTAAATAGTATTTTACTTGTTGATGCAAATCTACCGTCTGAGGCTAGAGAACAAGTTTTGAAGTTCTACTCCAATAAAATCCCAATTATTTGGATTTCAAAATCATCTTACTCAGATCAATCAATGGATCTACTGAATAGTGGAAACATCAATAACATCTGTTTTGTTGACCAACCCATTACTATTATCAGTAGTATTATACGCGAGTTAAAAGGGAGTTTAGTACGCTCTCAACTCCAAGTACTGAGAGAACAAAGCACATTAATTTCAGAAGCTGCATTAAATACAAAAACCGCGGTATTAACCACAGATTCTCAGGGACTTGTTGTTTGGGTGAATGAAGCTCACACTAATATTACCGGTTATTCACTGGAAGAGATGATTGGCAAAAAACCGGGCGAGCTTCTGCAAGGTCCCGATACAAGTCCGGATACGATTGCCTTAATTAGTTCCAAACTAAAGGAAGAAGTTCCTTTTACTGTAGAAATACTGAACTATCATAGAAATGGGGAGAAAATTTGGCTCAAGCTTGACATCACCCCAATATTCAATGACGGTAAGCTTGACAGATTTATAGCATTTCAGGAAGACATCACTGAGAAAAAAGTTAACGAGCAACGATTAGCAGATAGTTTAGAAAGGCTTCAGGATGCTCAACGCATAGGAAAAATGTGTAATTGGGTGATGGATGCAAATAGTTACGAAGTCTCGTGGTCGGGATTAGCCTCAGAAATTTTAGATATTGAGAACATCGACAAATTTGATTACTGGGAATTTAGAGGAAAATTAGCCCCTGTGAGCCGTCATCATTTGCAAACGGCACTTAATGAGTTACGAACATCGAATAAGGAATATGATCTTACTTTGGAATTCACCAGCTCAAGCGACAAGGTTAAAATATTACGGGCAATTGGTGTTCCTGTTTTTAATCAGAATAAACTTGAGAAGATTGTTGGAGTTATTCAGGATATCACCGAACAACATGAAGCCGAAAGACTCGCGAATAAATCGCTGCAACATCTAAACACCATAGCAGATAATATGCAAGGTGGAGTGGCCCGAATTGTTGATAAAATTGATGGTAGTAGAGAAATCGTTTTTGCGAACAAAGGTTTTTATGATTTGTATGAAGTTGATGAACACAGTGCCAAAAATAATTTTGAACTCATCTTTAATCAAACACATAAGGATGAAAAGGTGCTCAATATCTATGATATTCTCACCGAAGTTCAACGTACCGGGCACTCAGTTGACCAATATTTTCGAATAATTAATCCATCCGGTAAACTTAAGTGGGTTCATCTTATCAGCAACGCTACTGCTAGCACCAATGGTGATATCATTCACGATTTCATAGTAACAGATATCACAGAAAGAATTCAACGTGACAGGCTTTTAGAAGAGATTAGTGAGGTTTCAGTTAATGGTGGCTGGGAGCTTAATTTAATTACAGGGAAACTGAACTGGACTAGTGTTACTAAACAAATTCATGAAGTTCCTGAAGATTTTGAACCAGATCCTGAAACAGCAATCAATTTCTATAAAGAAGGTGAATCTCGAGATTTAATAACACAGCATTTCGATCAGCTCATTTCTGAAGGTACCTCGCATGATGGAAGATTTGAACTCATTACAGCAAAGGGGAATCATAAATGGGTTCGTGCAAAAGGGGCTGCTGAATATGCCGGCGATCAAATTGTTCGAGTCTATGGTTTTTTCCAGGATATAACCGAAACTGTTCAACGCGAACAGGCAATTATCGACTCACTAAACGAGAAAAATGCATTACTTGGAGAGATTCATCACCGAGTTAAAAACAATCTGGCAATAATCTCGGGCTTGCTGCAATTGGAGCTAATGAAAGGTGATGAATCAAAATTTTCTCTTGAAGATGCAGTAAATAGAATTCAATCTATTGCAACTGTACACGAAATATTATACAACACTGAGAATTTTAACGTGATTTATCTTGATACGTATCTCGATAAGCTCACACTTAATATCTCAAAAACACATCCTTCATTTATCAGTGATATAAATTTGATGTCTGATATTGAACATGTTGGTATTTCCATTAATCAGGCTGTACCTGTTGGCCTTTTACTGAATGAGTTAATTACTAATTCTTTAAAACATGCGTTTTCGAATAATGAGGGATCAATATATATATCGATCAAAAATCTTGATGAAGCTACTGTTAAATTAAATTATTCCGACTCTGGTTTAGGTTTTGATACTAGAGCACTTGAAACAGGAACCTCTCTGGGATATAAACTTATCAATTCATTACTTCTTCAACTTGAAGCAGATTATTCTATTGAAACTGAATCTGGCTTTAAACTTGAATGTATATTTACAGTAGAAGAGATTGCAAAGATCGCTATTGTCGATGCATAAATTATCTGTTCAATCTGAGTACTATCCCATCCTCATCATTTCGCAGGATGAGCAGCTGATTGTCGTTGAGGGGGAGCATCGCCCGGATCTGCCCACCTACTTTCAGCCCACTCTGCTGCGATGGGATCGCCCGGATGCTCCGATCCGCTCCCAGCGCTAACACCACTCCAAACGATGCATCGTAGCGCCCGGCTTCCGGCTTCACCCCGTACAGGTTGCCTCCCAGTATCAACTCCGGGCGGCCCGATTGGCTCACCTCAAACAGCGCCCCAGCATACATCGGCGCCAGCTGCGCCGCCATCGGCAGCTCCTGCCCCGCACTATAGGTGCCATCGCCGTTGCCCCAAAATACCATGCTCGCCAGCGTATATGCTCGTAGCTCGCGCCCTCGCCCTAACTCTTCTTTAGTAAAAATATCTTCCATCGTCTGCCCCTTGTAGGCCGCATACTTCAGGTATTTGCGCTTCAGGCCCGGCAACTGATTCACCAGATCATGGCGCAGCACCATCGGGTAGGACTCCGCCCCGTTGTAGGTGCTCAGAATCTGCTCGGTGGAGCCGTTCGCATCGAAGTCGCCCACCCACCAGCTGGCCGGTTTATCGGCACTGGCGCGAAAGCGCGAGTTGAGCCCATGATTGAGCCCGATAATGTCCAGATGGCCGTCTCCGTCCCAGTCGGTGACCATGACTTCGTTCCACCAGCCGTTGGATCGTCCCAGCCCGGCCTGACTTGTAGTTTCAGTGAAGCGAGCCTCGCCCGACTCGCGCAGCTGATTGCGAAACACTCGGATCGGTGCCCATTCTCCCCCGGTAATCAGATCCAGATCGCCATCCCCGTCCACATCCCCAAAGGCTGAGCCGGTAAACATGCCCGAGTTGAGCAGCTCCGGCGCCACCGTTTGGGTGAGGTCGGTGAAGCCTCCGCTCCCGTCGTTTTGCAGCAGGCGCCCGCTTACCGGCGTGCCCAGGGCAAACGGCTTGAGGCGCTCTCCCACAAACAGGTCTACATCCCCGTCGGCGTCCCAGTCGCCCGCGCTCACCGTGCCGTTGGCATGAAAGCCGCCAGGAATCCCGCTCGATGCCTCCCAGCCGTGCGTGCCTTGCAGGTACAAGCGGTCGAAGAGCCCTTCGGAGCTGGTGCTGAATTCGTTGCCCCCACTAGCCACATACACATCCTCATCACCATCGCCGTCGGCGTCGAAGAACACGCAGTCGGTGTCCTCGGGCAGGGCGTGAGTGGCAAAGACTTCGCCCCAGCCTTGATTGGTTTTTTGCTGGATGCTCCCCGGTTGATCTTTCGCACCGCCCAGATACAGCAGGCCTTGATCCGAAGAGGTGCACCCGGCCGGTCCTTCGGTCGAGCGCATGTGGAAGGCCAGGCGGTCGCGGTCAAAGTCTACAAAGGCGTTCTCGGTGTGGCGCCAGTCCAGCCCCGGATCGGTAGCCACGAGCAGCGGCGTTATTTCTTCAGGCTGATTCGCCAGTGGCACGTCAACAGCTTCGGCCTGAGATACGGTAAGCAGCTGATTCACCGCTACCCCTTCCAGGCGCGTGCGTCGCCCGTCCGGCCAGAGCACTTCCAGGGAATCCACCGCGGTGGCTTGACCCAGCCCAACATGCAGGCGCGCATCCACCGTGCTTTGGAAGCCGCGCTGCAGCACCTGCTCGCGCCAGTAGAGCCTTCCTCCGGCCCATACGCTTAGCTGGGCTCCAATGGCTTGAGTGTTGGCTCCCTCGCCTTCCAGGGCTACCATCAGCCAGGACCCAAGGCCACGATCGGCGGCCGTATTGCGGTACACAAAAGCCGGCATATTCACATTGTTGACCACCAGATCCAAATCGCCATCATTATCCAGGTCGCCATAGGCCGAACCGTTCGAAAAACCCGGCTCTGCCAATCCCCACTCCTCGGCTTTATTTACAAATTCCAGATTGCCCTGCCCCGCAAATAAATAATTGGGGATGGGAACTGATGGTATAAGATCGATTAGTTGTTTATAGTCAACTTCATCACCACCAGTAATGGTTTGAATAATCTCGTTGCTGGAAACATATTGAATGTAATCCTGATCAGTTAAGTCTTGATAGATCCCATTAGCTACAAATAAATCTGTATGCCCGTTATGATCGAAATCATTCATTAAGGCTGCCCAGCTCCAATCCGTGGCTTCGACCCCTGTAATTCGCCCAACTTCACTAAATGAGTTGTCCTGATTATTTAATTGAAACATATTGCGGGTGAACTGGTGATAGTACCCGTTTTCCAGGCTAAACTGATATTTATCCCAACTCTCGAAAGTAGTAACCGTTTTTACCCTTTCTTCTGGTTCAGGGAGCATTTCTGTTACAAATATTTCAGGATATCCATCATGGTTGATGTCTGCGGCATCGGCACCCATTGAAGCCCCACTGATACTCTGAATCGATTCAATCAACACTTCCTCAAATGTTCCATCTTGTTTATTGATGTACAAATAATCCCGTTCGAAAAAATCGTTGGAAACATAGAGATCCTGCCAGCCATCTCGATTTACATCAAGAATGGTTACTCCCAACCCAAAACCGATGATACTTCCATAAATTCCTGCGTCTGCACTTACATCCGTAAAAATTTCGCCATCATTACGAAAGAGTTTATCGCCACCAACTTCATCTCGTGAGCCTCTTTCGTTAATTTGCAGGTTAAAGCTGCCAATTGCGCGATATGAATTATTCAGCAGATATAAATCTAGATCGCCGTCTTTATCATAATCAAAAAATGATGCCTGAGTCGAAAATCCACGGTCTGCAAGTCCATATTTCTCCGCCTGTTCAGTAAACGTTAAATCGCCATTGTTGATGAACAACTCATTCTGCTTATTATCGCCTTCAACATCACCAGAATTTGAAACATAAATATCGACCAGCCCATCGCCATTTACATCTGCCATGCTTACCCCGGTACTCCAGGATCGTTCTCCCGCAACTCCAGCTTTGTCAGTAATATCTTCAAACGTGAATTCACCCTTGTTAAGGAATAACTTGTTTGGGCGCATGTTTGCCGTGAAGTATATGTCCAGTAATCCATCGTTGTTGATGTCTCCAAAAGCCACACCTCCACCATTATAGAAATTTCGATATTTATAGATATTGAATTCCTGATCAAAGTCTAGCGGGTTATCGAATACAAGTCCTGATTCTGAATCCGGCACTTTTTCAAACACTTTGATGCCACGTTGATTGAGATAACAGGCCCCGATCATGAGTATTAGTATGGGGATAAGAAGAAGAATTTTTGATTTAGAAAGCATAATTATTTTGTACCGCTGGTAAGTGCTGATAAATCTGTAAAGGTGACCCGAATTGATGATTCGTCGATAATTTCTAATCGAATTTCCTGATTGGCCTTGATGCTATAATATACCTTTTCGCCAGACTCGATCATCCTCTGAGTAAAGCTTACATCATACACCGGGGCCATATAATTCAAAACATCTTGAAGCAAGCTATCAGAAACGAGATGCTCATTCCAGGGAGCCCAACCATTGTAAGTATATTCGATGGGGAGTTGTACTACTTTATCATCAATAAAATTTGGATAAAATTTACGCCTTGCGGGAGAATTCAGCCAATCTACATCTTGAACAATCTCGGCTCCTGCCCCATTAACAACAATCCCTTCTTTGTTAATTTCCCACGAGTAATCAAAGAATTCATCTCTGGACATACCAAGGGTATAATCTAAGATTAAACTATCAATACGTTCACCGGTAGCGAGTGCAACATCAATTTCCTTTTGGTAGTCTGTTTTTTGTTCGCAATTAGCCAACGCAAAGATTGTAAACACCAGCATAACAAGATGAAATTTCATGAGTAGAAACAGTTTATTGATTAGAAAATTGAGTTAATTAAATGATAATTGAATCCCGAACAAGATTGTTCTTGCTGGTAAATAATTTGAGCGCCTGTCTATCCCAGAGGCAAGTAATGAAGGTGTTGAAGTTCTGAATCCCCCATTATCGTATGGACCATAATCATTTAAAATCGGTTCAGGGCTAACCCCCGTATAGTTCGTAAAAGTAAGTACGTTTTCAATGCTTGCCATAATAGTGAACGAATTAATTTGCTGTATAGCTGTTAAATCAAAATCATAGCCAAAAGTGATGTAATCCAATTTTATAAAATCTGCTTTCTCAACATATAACGAGCTATATAAATTTGCAGTCAACCCATCAACTGCCTTATCTGTACGGATGCGATTATAGGATCCTATAGCTCCGGGATCATTCGATTCGTAAAACATTCGATTCATATTTATCAGACTATGGCCAAATGCTCCTCTAAATAAAAACTCAAGGTTAAAATTCTTGATCATTAATTGATTGTGCCACCCAAGTTCAAAATCGGGATATGCATTTCCTAATACATTAAAATCTGCACCTTCCTGTAATGCTTGAAACTGTAGGGATCTGATTTCCCCATCACCATTAATGTCTTTAAAAATTGGAACCCCGAAATCATCTATTCCATTAAAGACTGGCCCCCAAAACTCGCCTAATTCGCGCCCTTCTTTTACTCTTACCATCTGAACTGATCCTTGTCCGGGCGCACCCGGATATCCAACCAATGTTTGTATTTCCGGAAATGATTCAACAATTATTGAGTAACTAGAAATACTTACTTGTGAGGTAGCTTTTATACGATTTAGTATGATGGCACTGAAACCAATTCCGAGTTCAACACCTCTTGTGCTAAGATCAACATTATTTTGATATTGGAGCCCTGAACCATTTAATGATTCGGGAATCGGTAAAAAAGCTGGTGTAATTATATCGTCTGTACTTCGATCATAGACTTCAAGATTGAAGCTCACTCGATTATCTAACAACGAACCTGAGAACCCGATACTTATTTCTTGTATGGTAGAAAGGACTAAGTTTTCATTTGAATCTCTTACAAATCGAAAATCACCGAGGAAAGAATCAAATTCTTGTTTTGCCAGTCCTAACCCATATTCACCGGGCATTACCCCAGTTTTGGCATAACTTAATGTAGTTTTTAATTCATCAAATAATTCAATTTTTAAAAGCTCAGACAGATTCAAATCACCTAAAATACCACCATGAATTTCTCGGTCATGATCATTCCCTAGAACATTGAATTGTTCATTTCTAAACATGGCTTCAATAGAAAATACATTACCTGTCATCCCGGTATTTATAAACAAGGAGGTATTCTTCACTGAAGGGAATTTAGACAATGTTGATTGTATCTCTGATTGCTCAAATACATTCGGAATATTGAATCCATATACATCAGTACCAATATTCGATATCAACATTTCCTCAGTCTTTGACTTTCTCTTCCAGTGATCTAATCCGGCTGAAATAAAAACAGAATTTCCCATCAATTTTGTGGAATACCGAAGGCTATTTTGAGATGAAATAAATTCTTGTTCCATATTTGTTCTAACAACAAGTCCGTTTGCGCTAAAACCTCTAAAAAACGAATCAACAGAAAAAAACTGCCCGTTATTATACGTTGAAACGTTACTGCTAAAAGAAGAACGGAATGCTAGATTTTCAAGAATAGCATAGCTTAAATCAGTACTGATGCCAGAAGACCGGTTTTCATTTCTGGCAATTGATTGCCCCAAAATTGCAAGCGGGTTGAAATTATCGAATAAAATAGGTTGGTAGAAATCACCACTTTCAAATCGAGTTGGCGATGTAGGATTATAAATTACGGCATATCTAAAAGCTTCAACAAATGATGGGTTTTCTACTCTATTCCCAATAAATGCGTTGGCTTTGAACTGGATTGTATTCGTTCTGTTTCTCGCATTCATTCCAGATCGGATCATAAAACGTTCGAATGCAGAGGATTTCAAAATTCCTTCTGTAAATTCGTAAAGTCCGGATGCCTGATAATTAATCAGTTTTGAATTTCCCGAAAGCGAAATTAGATGGGTCTGTGAAACAGCCTCTCTTGACACAGATTCCTGCCAATCCATTGAATCACCTAAATCAGGACCACCTATGGCTGTATATTCTTTAGCACTTAATACATCTACTTCATTGCTTTTTCTCGATGTAGCTAGATAACCGGCATACTTTATTTGAGTCTGATTATCATGAGATTGATCTCTTGTTTTAATTTCAATCACACTATTCGACCCATTTAATCCATATTTCAATGATGAAAACAATGTATTATTTATTGTTACTGA
Source organism: Balneolaceae bacterium (assembly GCA_965249965.1). Lineage (GTDB taxonomy): Bacteria > Bacteroidota > Rhodothermia > Balneolales > Balneolaceae > HXMU1420-13. The sequence continues at coordinate 2,170,477 of OZ252262.1, read as the reverse complement.
AGCTATCTCATTTGGATTCAAGAATGCTAAATCAAAGCCTTGAATACCGTCAACAACAATTAGTGGATGCTGCTTTTCTAAGCCATTAATCCCCCTGTTGCGAAATATGAACCCACCATTTGGATCTCGATCCTGATAAACACTTACTCCTGGTGATATTCCCTGAATTACTTGTAATGATGAATATACATGACGGATATTAGAATGCTCTGTGGAGTCCGCTAAATAAACAGTTTGTTGAGCTTTCAGTGCACTATTGCTCCATAGTAAACAAAGTAAAATCAAAATTGGAACACTATTGATACTTTTCATTTCGAGTCAGAAATAAAATTATGTTCCACTAAAATCACTTTCTCATCATTTCGCAGGATGAGCAACTGCATGTCGTTGAGGGGGAGCATTGCCCGGATCTGCCCACCTACTTTCAGCCCACTCTGCTGCGATGGGATTGCCCGGATGCTTCGATCCGCTCCCAGCGCTAACACCACCCCAAACGATGCATCGTAGCGCCCGGCTTCCGGCTTCACCCCATACAGGTTGCCTCCAAGCATCAACTCCGGGCGGCCCGATGGGCTCACCTCAAACAGCGCCCCAGCATACATCGGCGCCAGCTGCGCCGCCATCGGCAGCTCCTGCCCCGCACTATAGGTGCCATCGCCGTTGCCCCAAAATACCATGCTCGCCAGCGTATATGCTCGTAGCTCGCGCCCTCGCCCTAACTCTTCTTTAGTAAAAATATCTTCCATCGTCTGCCCCTTGTAGGCCGCATACTTCAGGTATTTGCGCTTCAGGCCCGGCAACTGATTCACCAGATCATGGCGCAGCACCATCGGGTAGGACTCCGCCCCGTTGTAGGTGCTCAGAATCTGCTCGGTGGAGCCGTTCGCATCGAAGTCGCCCACCCACCAGCTGGCCGGTTTATCGGCACTGGCGCGAAAGCGCGAGTTGAGCCCATGATTGAGCCCGATAATGTCCAGATGGCCGTCTCCGTCCCAGTCGGTGACCATGACCTCGTTCCACCAGCCGTTGGATCGTCCCAGCCCGGCCTCACTTGTAGTTTCAGTGAAGCGAGCCTCGCCCGACTCGCGCAGCTGATTGGTAAAGATTCGGATCGGTGCCCATTCTCCTCCGGTAATCAGGTCCAGATCGCCATCCCCGTCCACATCCCCAAAGGCTGAGCCGGTAAACATGCCCGAGTTGAGTAGCTCCGGCGCCACCGTCTGGGTGAGGTCGGTGAAGCCTCCGCTCCCGTCGTTTTGTAGCAGGCGCCCGCTTACCGGCGTGCCCAGGGCAAACGGCTTGAGGCGCTCTCCCACAAACAGGTCTACATCCCCGTCGGCGTCCCAGTCGCCCGCGCTCACCGTGCCGTTGGCGTGGAAGCCGCCAGGTATCCCGCTCGATACCTCCCAGCCCTGCGCGCCTTGCACGTACAAGCGGTCGAAGAGCCCTTCGGAGCTGGTGCTGAATTCGTTGCCCCCACTAGCCACATACACATCCTCATCACCATCGCCGTCGGCGTCGAAGAACACGCAGTCGGTGTCCTCGGGCAGAGCGTGAGTGGCAAAGACTTCGCCCCAGCCTTGATTGGTTTTTTGCTGGATGCTCCCCGGTTGGTCTTTCGCCCCACCCAGATACAGCAGGCCTTGATCCGAAGAGGTGCACCCGGCCGGTCCTTCGGTCGAGCGCATGTGGAAGGCCAGGCGGTCGCGGTCAAAGTCTACAAACGCGTTCTCGGTGTGGCGCCAGTCCAGCCCAGAATCGGTAGCCACAAGCAGCGGCGTTATTTCTTCGGGCTGATTTACCAGTGGCACATCAACAGCTTCGGCCTGGGAAACGGTAAGCAGCTGGTTCACCGCTACCCCTTCCAGGCGCGTGCGTCGCCCGTCCGGCCAGAGCACTTCCAGGGAATCCACCGCGGTGGCTTGACCCAGCCCAACATGCAGGCGCGCATCCACCGTGCTTTGGAAGCCGCGCTGCAGCACCTGCTCGCGCCAGTAGAGCCTTCCTCCGGCCCATACGCTTAGCTGGGCTCCAATGGCTTGAGTGTTGGCTCCCTCGCCTTCCAGGGCTACCATCAGCCAGGATCCAAGGCCACGATCGGCGGCCGTATTGCGGTATACAAAAGCCGGCATATTCACATTGTTGACCACCAGATCTAGATCGCCATCATTATCCAGGTCGCCGTAGGCCGAACCGTTCGAAAAACCCGGCTCTGCCAATCCCCACTCCTCGGCTTTATTTACAAATTCCAGATTGCCCTGCCCCGCAAATATATAATTGGGGATGGGAACTGATGGAATGTCCTGAAATAATTCATCGATTGGTCGATTTTCGCGGATTACTTCAGTGAATTTATCCGGATCGGAGTAATAGGTCACATAATCCATATCTGTGAGATCCTGATAAATCCCATTTGCGACAAAAAGATCATTATTTCCATTAAGATCGAAATCAGCAATTAGAGCTGCCCAACTCCAGTCTGTAGCTTCTACATCAAGAAAACGCCCGAGTTCTGTAAATTCTGCATTACCGGAGTTAAACAAAAAAGCATTTCTTGTGTATTGATGGTGATACCCTGTTCTCACTTTTTGCTGATATCGATCCCACGTATCAAACGCAGTCTTTGTTTTGAAACGGTCTTCAGGTTCAGGAAGCATATCAGTAACAAATACTTCGGGTAGACCATCATGATTTAAATCAGCAATATCAGCACCCATTGAGTTCATACTAATGGATCCACTATTTGTCTCAATTACTTCGCTGAATGTGCCATCCTGATTATTTATATATAGATAATCCCGTTCGAAAAAATCGTTGGAAACGTAAATATCAGGCCAGGTATCATTATTTAAATCACCGATACTCACCCCGAGACCAAATCCAATTTTACTCCCATAAATACCAGCTTCTTCACTTACATCAGAAAATCGATTGCCCTCATTTCGATATAATTTATTTCCACCTTCCGGGTCACGTATTTCACGCATCCCATCTTTCATATCAAATCCACCAACGGGTGAAAATGAATTGTTTAAAAGGTAAAGATCAAGATCGCCGTCCTTATCGTAATCGAAAAATACGGAATGATTGGAAAGCCCGAGATCATCAATTCCATACTCTGCAGCTTTTTCAGAAAACGTGAGATCGCCATTGTTTATAAATAGCTCATTGTTTCGGTTCTGACCGGTTGGCGTACCAGATTTTGAAACATATATATCGAGATAGCCATCTGCGTTTACATCGGCAAAACTTACCCCTGTTGACCAGACATTTTCGGATGCTACTCCTGCTTGCTGAGTTATATCTTGAAACTCGAAATTTCCTTTATTGAGAAATAGTTTGTTATCGACAAGATTTCCAATGAAAAATATATCGATTAGCCCATCATTGTTAATATCACCGAGTGCAACCCCACCACCATTGTAAAAATTTCGGTAAGTGTATGGGTTTAGATCTTTTGTAAATGAAAGATCGTTTGAGAAGAGAATGTTTGAATTTTCGGAGACTTCCTGAAAAAGTGTTTCAGAATCTCTTGTACAATTTAATGTCCCGAAAATAAGTATTGGCAGTAGAAACCAAACTCGCATAAATGATAAAAAAATAGGGTTGCCAGAATATAGCAACCCTATGAATTTGTTGTACTACTTAAGATTAGTAATCAGCATGCTGAGTTAACGAACCATCTGTAGTTGCATTGATCTGATCTAATGGGATCGGCATTACGTTCTTATAAGAATCGCTATGACCTGATTTTTCCCACCAAGAATCGCCCCAAGCTTCAAATCGGATAAGATCCATTCTTCGCTTAGACTCCTGGAAGAATTCACGTCCAAGCTCTGCTAAGAATTCATCTTCGGTAAGAGAAGCGTAAGTGCTAACACCAGCACGAGTTCTTAATTGATTAACTAAGCCAAGTGTAGTAGCATTGCTCCAGTTTCCATCACGGCGAGCAACAGCTTCAGCTTTTGCCATTAGAACATCAGCATAACGAAGGATTGTGTAATCGTTATCCATTTCATTACCCTGGCCAATCTTGAATGAGAATTTACCCATTCTTGCACCTGCCTGGCGAGAGCCATTTGGAGCTAGCTCGTTAATAGCAGGAGTATAATTGATTGGCGCTCCATCAGGATCAGCCTGATCAAAAGCCACATCAAGAATTGGATTACCCTGAAGATCAGTTTGTGCACCTGCGATGAAACTAGCATCACGTCGGTCATCAGTTGCATCAAAAGAGTTGTAGAAATCTTCTAATGTTGAATATCCATTCCAAGGCTGCTCCTGTAGATTGAAAGTCAGCTGAGATGGATAGTGCAAGGTCATTTGAGCAAAGTTCATACCACTACCGGTAACCTCATCATAAGGAGCAATAAAAATATGCTCGATATTGTCAACGTTGTCCGGAGCGAATACTGATGCAAAGTCTGTGTCCAAATTGTACGTACCAGAGTTGATTACAACATCTGCTGCAGCAATTGCATCATCCCAAGCCGGTGTACCTGTACCAGGTGTGTACGGATATGGGCGAGTATAAACTTCAGCGTTTAGATATAGCTTAGCTAGCATTGCCTGAGCAGATAGTTCATTCAGACGAGAGTAGCCATTGCTTGGTCCTAAGTCAGGTAATGCAGCAGTAATCTCGCTGATTACGAATGCATACACATCCGGACGATCTACTTGTGGAGCATCGCCACCAGGTGTAGTTACAATTTTTACCCGGCCGAATGTATCCATCAATCTCCAATAGAAATATGCTCTCAGTACACGAATTTGTGCTGTTTGATTTGCATTTAGATTTCCACTAGCAAGTAATGTATTACTTTCCTGAATTCCACCATAGGCAGCAGTCCAAGCCCCATTTAAACCAGGATTGGTTGGACGGAAGTCATGACGGTGCATGTTTAGCCAGATACCACCATCAAACCAGTCACCACCTTTTTGGGTAATAACGGTTTCATCAGTTGAGATTTGGGTAATTGAGAAATAACTACCATGGTTTGCGGTACCATTTAATAAAGCAGAATAAGCAGAGCTCAATCCATCATTAGGAATAGTACCATTCACATTAGTGGTAGCACCCAAACCCGGATTGTTCACATCTAAGTCTTCTTCTACGAAGTCGCCTCGAAGTGATTCATCCAAATCTGAACAAGCGTATCCTACAAAAAGTGTAAGAACTACTAATAATATTCGGTTTAGAAATTTCATATGAATAGTTGTTTTAAAATTAGAATCCAATATTTACACCAAACGTAAAGGTACGTGCGGTAAAATAGTTGTAACGTCTGTCTATACCTGGTGCTAATACATCAGGAGTTGAACTTGGTCTATTACCATTGTCTACAGTACCAAAATCTTGAAGTACTGGATCAGGATCGATACCTGAATAATTAGTAATTGTGAATGCATTCTGGATGCTGAAATAAGCGCGTAGTCTTCGGAATGAAGCACTTTCACTTACATCGAAATTGTACCCCAGAGTTAGGTTATCTAATCTAACGAAGTCAGCTTTCTCTACATAAAGAGAGCTGAACTGAGATACCGTTAACCCGTCGACAGCTTTATCGCTTTTAACACGGTTATAAGAGTTGATTGCACCCGGATCGATTGGCTCGTAAAAGGCACGGAAAGTATTCACCAAACTGTGACCAAATGCTCCACGGAAGAATGCATTAACATCCCAATTCTGATAAGTGAATGAATTTGTCCAGCCTAATTCAAAATCAGGAATACCGCTTCCTAATTGCTTGAAGTCACCATCATCGGCTAAAGCATCACCTTGCTCTGATTTAACAACACCATCGCCGTTTAAGTCGGCCATTACAGGTGCGCCATTTGCATCAACACTTTCAAATACTGGGCCCCAAATTTGGCCAATTTCCTCACCTACTGCTACACGAATCATATCGGTAGAGTTTTGACCAGGAGCACCTAAGTTTGCTCTCATCTGCTCATCAATTGTGAACTCTTCGAGCGTAGTGTTGTAGGTACTAAATACTAATCCGGTAGTCCATGTCATGTCATTTTCTACAATTGCATCGTAGCTCAATGATAATTCCATACCATTAGTTTTCAACTCACCTACGTTTTGATATTGAGTGGTTGCACCAGTTACAGACTCAGCAGCAGGAATGTCAACTTCAAGGATGAAATCACTGATTGTTCTGTTGTACACATCAATAGAACCGCTTAAACGGTCATCAAGAAGCGCAAAATCAATACCTAAGTTCAACTCTGCTTTCTCTTCCCATTTCAAATCAGGGTTTGGCTCGTTAGAAGCTGTGATCGTTTGACTGTTAAAGTCATACGCATACTGTGCTTGAGATAAACCTGATGGACCAGGTAATGCACCTGTTACACCATAACCAACACGTAATTTCAATTGATTAAGAGCTGAGATGTCAACATAGCTTAATAGATCAGCACCTAAACCAAGTGCAGGGAAAAGTCCCCATTGATTATCGTCACCAAGCTTAGTAGAACCTTCTTGTCTTAAAGATGCATTGAAGAATAGTGCATCATCAAATGTTAAATTAAGTCTTCCAAAATAAGCTAGAACACGTTCATCCGGAGAACCAAACGTTTGAATATCAGTACTACCTAAACCGTTGATACGAGGGTCACCTGATAAATCAATACCATAATATCCTAGTTCATCAGAAGGTAGGTTACCTAATTGAAGTAGCACATTTTCAAAGAATTCTTCCTGGAAAGAATATCCACCGGTAAATGCCAGATTGATCTTATCGAATGTATTTCGGTAAGAAGCATAAGTTTCAAATAAGGTAAACTGACGGTCTTCAAAGAAACGACGACCTAAACCGTTCGCATTTAATCCTCTGAAGAATGATGTACTTGGGTAGAATTCACCATTTGAGAATGAATTGAATTGCTGACCATAATTAGCATTAACAGAAATATTGTCATTAAAGGCGTAATCAGCCTGAATATTGAAGTTAATGTCTTTTCTTTCCCCTTCGTTGATGTTTTGATCGATAATTGCAACTGGATTGAAGTTATCAAACAAGATAGCCTGGAAATATTGGCCATTATCGAAACGAACAGGAGCAGTTGGATTGTAAAGAACTGCATATCGAAGTGCTTCATTGAATGAGAAAGTTTGTTCTCTCTTTGTAGATGAAGCGTTCAAGTTAAGGTTTAACTTTCCGTCTAATGCAGTGTGATTGATATTCGCTCTAGCGTTAATTTGATCGAATCCTGATTCGTCAAGAACACCGTTAATATCACGAACGTTTGTAGAAATACGATACGTGGTATTTACAGATCCACCAGAAATAGATACGTTATGAACCTGAGAAACACCAGTTCTTGTAACTAGGTCCACCCAATCTGTACGGCTTCCTAAATCGTTACCGCCTGCATTTATATATTCGCTTGGGCTCATTATGTCAACTGAATTCTCAACAGCATCGATAGCTACATAACCACTATAATCGATTTGTGTATTATCTGCACCAGCTGTTTCAGAAGTAGCTCTGATCCCTTTCTTTGTAGTAACAAGAATTACACCAGAAGATCCACGCGTACCATAAATTGCAGCAGCAGAACCATCTTTCAATACGTTAATAGACTCAATATCAGCAGGATCTACATTATCCAGAGAAGCACCAATAACACCATCAATAACTACTAATGGCTCAGTGTTCGCACCAACAGTTGAAATTCCACGGAGTCGAATAGTTGGAGTTGAGTTTGGATCTCCACCTTTGTTGTAGATACTTAAACCTGGAACTTTACCTTGCAATAATTGAGCAGGTTCATTCACATTTCCTTGGTTAAATTCAGCTTCACTGATTGTGGCAACTGAAGAAGTAATTTCTTTCTCATCTTGCGAACCATAACCAACAACAACTACGTCGTCGAGAAATTGTACGTCTTGAGACATTTCAATATCGATGGTACTTCTTCCATCAATTTGAACAGCAACTGTTACATAACCGATAGAGGAGAAAACAAGAGTTTCTGCGTCAGTAGGTACATTAAGTGAGTATGTTCCATCTACATTTGTTGAAGTACCAATCAAAGTACCTTGTACAACAATATTTACTGCTGGAATACCGATACCGTCAGCGGCGTCAGTAACCGTACCAGTAATAGTACGTCGTGATTGTGCTGAACTTGTGTCTGCAACTAGTACTACAAGGAAAGCACCCAGTAGTAAGCATATCGCAGACTTAGTAATCTTCGCCAGCAAGTTGGACTGTATCCAATTTTTGAGCATAACTTAAGATTTTATTTAATGGTTAGTTTGAGATTGGGCAGGGTAAACTATAGTTGTAACCGCTTACAATTCGCGTAAAAACACATCCCTTGATAATTGCAAGTGAATAAATAGATGACCATAGTGAGTAAGATCCTGACTCCGACCTAAAATTGTGGATAGTTACAAACAATTGCAAACCTAATTATTGTTTAAACACCTTTTTAAATCGAGTCTAAGTATGAACTACAGAAATAAGTTAATTTGATGTAGCATATGGCGAACTTTGAAGTGTTAACTCGCTCGCTACTAAACGCCCTACTCCTTCACCTTGCGTTACACCATGTTCTGCTGCCATGCGATAATGAATACCTCCATAAAGTCTGCTAACAGCTGCTTCATCTGAAGCATCGAAAAAAGAATTAAAAGCGCGCATTGGTAATCCATATTCAATTTCGGTTGTATCTTCAAAATAGAAGTCATCTCCGTACAGCGAGGTAAGTACTTCTGCGGCAGAACGGGATATCACACTATGACCACTCGTATATTCCGGAAAAGGCGGGGTTTGAAGCAGCGGCATCCATTCTGCATCAACGTGTTGATTAATCACCGTTTCTGGTCGAATTAAATTACTTCTGAATTTCTCATCCCAGGAACTGATGAATCCATCGAACAAGGCTATGGAAGTTAAGGCATACGTTTCAGCAGCGGTTGCGAAATTAGCATTGGAGGATTTAGCAGCAATTCCCGCTATACCCATCCAGTGTCCTCCGGGAGTTAGTTTTTTTATTGAGAACATAAAATGTCCACGAAGCTGCATAGCGAACGGATTACAATCCCAAAATTGGGCAATCTCTATTTGTTCTTCAGTTAGGTTCTTGCCAATCTCATACACTTCCATGGTTTGTTCATAAAATTCGCTTCCTTCTTCCATACTAAATGGTACCGGGGGAACCGGCTTAAATTGATCAGCTGCCTCCATCACAAACGGGCGGATTTTATTCCAGCTTGGCTCAATTGCATCCATATAAGAAGGAGGCGTTGGAATCCATCGGCCAGGTTCATCAAGAACCGGATATTTTTCTGTTCCCCGTGTTTCTTTATAGTTATCTGTGTTGGCCCAGGCTAAGATGTGATCCGCAATTTGGTCCCCATATTCAATGGAAGCTTCGTATGCGGATTTAGATAAACCGGCATTTCTTAATGAAGCGTAAACAGAATCACGATATTCCTCCAACATTTCTGCGGAAAAAATTAACGCATCACTCACTTTTAAAAAGGCATGCAAACTGGCAAATTCAGTTACAACTTCAGGATTAGTAGCCTCAGGACCTTCTGTAAATTCGTTCAATTGTTCGCCCAGAGATTTAAATGCTCCATCATTTAGTGCAATTGCTTCGTATGCAGCAATGGATGCATATCCATAAACCCGACTTGCAACCGGAGGAGAAAAAATATCATGTACCATAATATTAGTAACCTTATGCACAGCATCATGAAGCAATTCGGGATTTGTTGCCCCAGCTTCTTCGGGAGTTTTAAGTTCTTGGCAGGCTGATATACTAAAAACAACAAATAGAGAAATTGATAGAAAAGCTGATTTTTTAAGCTTCATTTTTTTGATATGTATTCTTTAGTTAGGCTGATTCTGGTTAAGTATAATTAGTTCTCCATCATTTTGCGATAGAATTAACCCTGTTTCGCCATTCGCCAATTTAATCGACTCACCATCACGAACTTCCCCTTTTATGATGGTACCATTATTTATGATGGGTTCGCTATGGAAATCAAGACTATCAGTATTAATGAGAATTGTTCCATAGTTGGCATCATAATTACCAAAAAATGGCCGAACCCCGGAAAAATTTCCATTTATATATAGGTCATGTTTGCCATCCTGATTTAAATCTGAAATATGAAAATCAAAAATTGGGGAAAATTGAGCTTCTCCGGGAAGCTCTTTCAATTTAAAACTGCCATTACCTTTATTTTCGATGATAACAGATTCAAACATATAAACCTCCTTTATGATGGCACTATCAATGCTGGATTTTTCGAATAGTTCGTGGAATGGCTTTTTTGCAAACTCTTCGTATGAACTAAAGTCTCTTCTTAATGATGACATTTGGCTGAATAACTCATCGATGAAAGCTACTGGATACTCTATTCCTTGTTCATATCTTACAAGTATTGGATCTCCCTTCTGATCGCGATCATAATCGTTTAAATATAATCTGACCGGTTCGTCATAAGAGGTTGTTAAGTACGCATTCAATCCTACGTTTCCGGCTAGAAAGTCATCATCACCGTCACCGTCCAGATCGGTAATTTCAATGGTATTCCACCATCCATTCGTTTTAGAGAGCCCCAATTCTGCCGTGATATCTTTAAAAATAGTTGTGATTGTGTCGTTATTTGCAACTTCGGGCAGAATATTTGAAAAAACCGAAATAGGCATCCATTCACCAACAACTACAAGGTCTGAATATCCATCATTGTTTACATCCGTCCATTCAGAATCGGTTACCATTCCAGCATTCCTAAATTGAGGAGCAATGATGTCAGTAACATCTACAAAATTTCCCTTTCCATCATTTTGTAATAGAAAACTAACGGGATTAAACCCATAAATCCCGGGGATAGAAAGTCCACCAATGAAAAGGTCTTCGTCCCCATCGTTATCAAAATCTCCGGCAGAAACAGTGGATGAGTTCGCATAGGTTGCTGGCAATCCATTCGAGTACACAAATTGCCCGGTGCCATCATTTATATAAAGTCGGTCGAGTAATTCACGAAATTGACCAACCACTCGCCCTCCCCCACTTGCAACCAGCAAATCGGGGTAATTATCTCCATTAGCATTAAAAAAGATCGCATCGGTATCTTCATTGAATCGGTCTTCGAATAAGTCGGGATTGTCTTTTTTCGTGAAGCTACCATCGTTGTTTTGTAGCCAAACTTCTCCGGTTTGCAAAGCAGCATTTCCAACAAAGAAATCCTCCAGTCCATCGCCGTTTACATCAGCAACCGCAATGGGCGGACCTAAAGTTGACCGGTAATGCGGAATCAATCGTTCGTTATCGAAATCTATGAATTCGTCTTCAACATGCCTGAAAGTGATCTTGGATTGATCCGTGATATTAGAAAAATAATCTTTTGTTTTGTTTGATGAAGAGTATGCATAGAACTCTCGTGCAAATGTCTTATCAACATGGAGTAATTTATTAATTTCAACATTTTGAATAAGCTGACTTTTATTGTCCGGCCAAATCACTCGTAAAGAATCGATGGTTGTGATATCACCCAACCCGGTATGTAGTACGTGAGAAACCGATGACTGAAACCCACGGACCGGCGATTGCTCGAGAATTTTAATTTCCGAACCAGCATAAAGCATCAATTTTGCTCCAATTCCTGAGGAATTGCCCCCATCTCCCATTAAATGAAATTGAATATAATTGCTCTGTGTTTCTTCTGTGTTGTTCGTTTTATTTTGATAAACAAATGCGGGTTGATTCACATTGTTGACGATCAAATCCAAATCCCCATCATTGTCTAAATCTGAATAAGCCGTTCCGTTCGAATAGCTTTGGTCGCCTAATCCCCAATTCTTAGACTGATTGCTAAAGGTGAGGTCTCCATTGTTTTGAAAAACGGCATTCGCAATCTGCAGTTGCGGCATTTTTTGAACCAACTTCAGATTCTCTGGATTGATGCCCTCTTGCAACGACGATTGGATATCAGAACTCGAAATGTACTTGATGTAATCTAAATCGTTAGGTCGTCGAAAAATCCCATTTGCAATATAGAAATCGCGGAGGCCATCATTATCAAGATCGGCAAGCAAACCACTCCAACTCCAATCGGTTGCTTCAATACCTGCTAAGTATCCAATTTCACTGTAGATCGGAGTTCCATCTGCTAATCTACCCTGATTTAATTGAAGCATATTGCGCGAATACTGTGGGTAATAGCCATAGCTTTCTTTTATACGTGCAACCTGATAGGTATCACCACCGCCCGACTTTTTTAAAATTTCTTCTTGATAAGGCAACATGTCGGTCGTTGCAATGTCATTTAATCCATCGTTATTGATATCAGCAATATCTACACTCATGGTAAATTGACTCATATGCCGTACACTTTCACGAATAGATTCTTGAAAACTCCCGTCTTTTTGGTTGATGTACAGATAATCGTCTTCATGAAAATCGTTAGCAACATAAATGTCCGGCCAGCCATCGTTGTTCACGTCACTGATAGTTACTCCCAATCCAAAACCTAATGCGCTACTGAAAATCCCTGCTTCCTCGCTTACATCGGTAAACACATCTCCATCATTTCTAAAAAGCTTATCACCTGATTTTGGATCAACTTGATTTCTCGAATCTATGGGCGCATACGAATAAATAGAATGCACGGAGTGATTTAATAGAAACATATCCAGATCGCCATCTTTGTCGTAATCGAGAAATGCCGATTGAACCGAATACGCTTCAACATTTAACCCAAATTCTTCTGCCATTTCAGAAAAAGTTTCATCCTGATTATTGATGTATAACTGATTTCTACCAGTTCGGCTCAGATAGTTCACATTGCTCACGTAGATATCCAGCCAGCCGTCGCCGTTTACATCAACCATAGCCACACCGGTAGACCAGCTTCCCGGCTGATGAATCAAACCTGCAGATTCTGAAATATCCTTGAATTGAAAATCACCCTCATTTTTATACAGCTTATTCTCTTGTTGATTGGAAGTAAAAAACAGATCATCAAGTCCATCATTGTTTATATCACCTGCTGCTACCCCTCCACCATTATAAAAATACAAGTAGTTCAAAAAATTAAATGTGGTGTCTTCAACTAAGGTGTTTTCAAAATCTATACCTGTTTTTGATGATGAGAGGCGATCAAATCGGGTATCTGAAGAACAAGCTGAAAGAAAGAGTAAAATGGCGATTACTGACGAGAACCACGCAAATTTTTGCATTAAAGAACGGGATAAATTGGTTGTAGGCGTTGACGGGATAATTTAACAATCCATTCAATCGAAATAAACGTGATTATTCTACTCTATTTTTGGGACTATTTCTCGCTAATTACTCATTGTACGATTTAGATCTTTTTAACCGTAACAATGGAACTACATGGAATTTGTATTTCTAAACATGATTTAAATTCATATATACTTTTTCATTCCAATATTCGACGATTATGAATTCTTTTTCACTTACGCCACTTACCCTTCTCTGCTTAGTTTTATTGATATCTACATGTTCCAATGAGCAAAATGATTCTGTTACCGCCTTCGAAGACCCACCTGAATGGAGTAAAGAAGTTATTTGGTATCAAATCTTTGTTGAACGATTTAGAAATGGAGATCCAACAAATGATCCCACAAAAGAAGACATTGCAGGGGCGTACCCGGGTCAAGTACCCGAAAGTTGGGAAATAACTCCATGGTCGCATGATTGGTATGCTCCTGATACTTATTGGGATGAACTAGACGAGATCACTGATTTCTTTGGTAATGAGCTTACTTATTTTGGTCAAAAATCGCAGTTACGGCGTTATGGTGGCGACCTACAGGGCGTGTTGGAAAAAATTGATTATATCGATTCATTGGGTGTAACAGCTATTTACTTTAATCCACTAAACGATGCGCCATCGCTGCATAAATTTGATGCCCGAAATTGGCATCATATCGATAGGAATTTTGGACCTGATCCTCGTGGTGATGCTGAATTAATTGCCTCCGAAAACCCGGTCGAACCGGATATGTGGACTTGGACAAGTGCTGATAAACTTTTTCTAAAAGTGATCGAGGAATTCCATAAGCGCGATATAAAAGTGATTGTAGATTTTAGTTGGAACCATACCGGCATTGAATTTTGGGCATGGAAGGATATCCTTGAAAATCAAGAAAACAGTGCCTATACAGATTGGTATTTCATAGATGAGTTTGATAATCCCACAACCGAGGAAAATGAATTCAGTTATCGTGGCTGGGTAGGCGTTTATTCGTTACCTGAAATCAAAGAAACCTACCGAGTTGATCATAGTGATGGTGTACATGTTTTCGAAGCCAATATTTACTCAGATCAGGCCAAACAACATATTTTTGATGTCTCACAAAGATGGCTGGACCCCAATGGAGATGGCGATACATCTGATGGAATTGATGGTTTTAGATTAGATGTTGCGGCTGAAGTTGGGCTAGAATTTTGGAGAGAGTATCGATCTTTTGTTCGTGACATTAATCCAGATGCCTATTTACTGGGCGAAATTTGGTGGGAGAAATTCCCTCATGATTTACTTGATCCTGAACCCGTTTTAAGGGGCGATGTTTTTGATGCCCCTATGAATTATCGCTGGTATCGGGCAACTAGACATTTTTTCAATCAATCGCCCAATAAAATCACCGTCACTGAATATGTGGATAGTTTGCAGTCGTTCATGAGTAACCTGAGACCTCAAAGCAATTATGCGATGATGAATTTGACCGCAAGCCATGATGTTCCCCGATTCAGCACCTCGATTTACAACAAAAATCTCTACAAATTTCAGGCGAAACCGGACGATAATCCCGATTATAAAATCGACAAACCTGATGCCTTTACCTTCCAAACAATGAAGCTAATTTTAGCTCAACAATTCACCTACATCGGGGCTCCACAAATATGGAATGGTGATGAAATGGGAATGTGGGGTGCAGACGATCCTTCCGTTCGAAAGCCCTTGATTTGGCCAGATCTATCATTTGAACCAGAACAAGCTCACCCAAATGGTTTAGACAGAAAAGTAGATGAAGTTTCATTTAATCACCAATGGTTTAACACCGTTCGAAGATTCATCAAAATTCGAACTGAAAATCCGGTGCTAGTTCATGGAGAGTTAGAATATCTTGAAATTAATGATGAGCAAGAGTTGCTGGCATATACCAGATTTTCGACATCAACAAATGATGAAGTGATTGCTGTCTTTAATTCATCAGATATGAGCCAAACTGTTGAACTTACCCCAAAATTTGGGAGCTCATTTATTGATATTCTGAATAATAATGAGCTTGAAATGGTAAACGGAAATATTCGGATTTCTCTACCCGCTAGAACAGCAGCAATTTTAGCCACTAAATAAAAACTTACACAGAATTTAGGTATCTAAGAAGATCATCTTCCGGGTCCAGACCGAGTTTTTTACGGAGTCGAGATCTGGAGATATACACACTCGAAGGCTTGATATTTTGCAAATCTCCAATTTCTTTGGCATTCATTCCAAGCTTGATATAAACCCCAAGCCGTAAGTCATGAATTGTTAAATCTTCGTGTTTCAATTTAAAACGTTTGAAGAAATCCTCATGCAATTCGTCCAGCTGGATTTCGAACGTATTTTCAGAGGGTTTAACCGCATAATCAATCTGTGATAGAATACTATTTGAAACTCGGGCTAGCGACTTTGGTTGATTACGGAGTTGCTCAATACTCTCTTTTACTTCTTGTAAAAGATTCCTTAAATCGTTGTTGTTCTTTGCCGTTTTTGCCAGTTCAATAGTTTTAGATTTTAACTGAGCTTCTAACTCCTCATTCAGCCCAGAATCTACTACTTTACTATTGATTTCCTTGTTAAAACCCGGTTGCGTGTCCAAATCTTCCCGATCTCTGGAATTGAGACTTTGCTGAAATATGGATTTTAAGTTTTGAATACTACGTAATTGAACAATCGAAATTATAATTAGAACAATTATGAGTAGAGTTACCACATAGCCACTTGAAAACATTGAAATCAATTTATTAAACCTGAATGTACAAACACTAGTTGAATGCTTCTAATGGCCAAAGCATATTTATCAGATTCTTATGAGAAATAAAAAAGCCGATTCGTAAGAATCGGCTTTTAAAAGTAAAATATTGATGATTACTTAATCAACATCATCTTCTTAACCTGGATATTATTTCCAGACACTAAACGGTAAACATATACACCAGATGCTAAGCTTGAAGCATCGAATGCTGCCGTGTGAGCACCAGCAGACTGAACACCATCAAATAATGTTGCAACCTTCTGACCTTGTAAGTTGAATACTTCCAGAGTTACTTCACTAGTTACAGGAACTGAGTAAGAAATATTTGTAGAAGGGTTAAATGGATTTGGATAGTTTTGCTCTAAAGTAAATCCATTAGGTAATTCCGAGATTTCATTACTTACCGAATTAGAATTATAGAAATACAGGTTATCAACATACACTCTGTCTAATGTTCCACTTACAGAAAGTACAATTTGATAAACTTTATCGATCGCTGAAGATCCGAAAACAACTGCAAAATCAGTTAACGGGACATCCAAAGAAACCCATTCGCCTGATGTTGTCACAGGATTAGTTAATTCACTTGCATCGGTTTCACCTTCAGTATCAGGTAGTCCACCATGGTTTGATAATTTGAAATTTAATACTTCACCAGCAGTTAGATCATCGGCAACCCAATAATCCATATGAGCGTGAGTCATTGTAGATAAATCGACAGATGCATCAAGTTGAATACCACTAAAATTCACGAAATCGAATCTAATGATAGGATCACCGGCAACTGTGTCCATGGTAGCAGTTGTTCCTTCACTCCAATCTGTAGCAAAAGTACCTACACCAACATCAGTAAATGCATCACTAAAAATTGAAACAACACCAGCAGCATCAATTCCAGGAGGAGTTGGAGCAGCAACAGTTGGTGTAGAAGCACCGCCGCCTCCGCCACTACCACTATCAGTAACAACTAGAGAAACATTATCAATAACAACTATACCAGTATCAGCACCCATATCAAACAGCACACGGCTATTTGGAATACCAAAGTCAGCAGCAGTCATATCATAAGAGAATGTTTGTGAAGTGGCCGTTAAAGTCACTGTTTCAGTAACTGCATTCCAAGGATCTTCATTTAAACCTATACCAGCGATGATTGTTCTGCCGTCTCCTGCACTTGATGCATCAAATGAGAATCTATAAGTAGTTCCTTGGGTGATTTCGATGATTTGCTTTAAATTTACTGCAAAAGCATCACCAACAGTTTCGACATCTGCGAAGAAATAACTATTTCCATCGTCAGTTCTAATATCTGGAGTTGCTGGATCTCCATAGTTGACTTCCCATCCGGTGGTACCACCTTCAAAGTCGCCATTCGTTAATAAGTTAGTTTGCGCGAATGCAACGGTAGATATTGCAAGTAGCGCTATTGTAGAAAGTAAATTTTTCATAATAGGTATTTTTTGATTGTAGCTTATTGTTCTATAAGTCGGTAATCTTTTGTTTCGGTTATTATTAATGTTTTGTTCTAATTAAGGCATATTCAGGGTCAACAGCCAGTTTTGGTGTTCTATCTGACCGATATAGTCCCCAGTGTTTTTCAGGTTCCCAAGGCTCGGGCGAACCTTTCCAATTCTCGTCAAAAGCTTCGAAATAGAAGGTTAATATATTTTCCTTTTCGGTCCATTCCATAAGTTCCTCGAAATAGATCCTTTGGAAACCTTCATTTACATTTTCTATGTTAATGCCTTTGTCATTTGCTTTAGTTGCCCATCCGGCCTCGGTTATAACTACTGGTTTATTCGGATATTTTTCAGCAACTGCATAATAATTCTGTTTAGTATAATCTAAACCTTCAGAAATATGTTTGTATTCCCATACAGGATATGAATGTACAGAAATAAAATCTAAAGTCTCAGCAAGATTCCCCAACTTATATAACCAAGGAACATAGTTCTCACAAAACGTAACAAGTTTGTTTGTTTTCTCCTGAACTTCTGTAGCATAATCTATCACACTTTGTTCTGCAACATAATGATCGGTCCAATCGACGCATGCTTCATTACCAACGGATAATGAGAAAATGTGCTCTGAAAAGCGGTTTCCAAACTCAATTAGCTTCTGAATATTTTGTTGATTTCGAACCTGATTCTTTTCCAACTCTTGCTCACTAAATACTCCACCGCCCCATGGGCAATTGAAGTTGTTCATTTCTGCATCTAGGTGAGCACCTAGCATTACTTTAAAGTCGAACTGCTCATTACTGAGAACATCAAATAAAGTTTTCGCATGATCATCACAATCATACAACCGCAAATAACTCCAGTCTTTCTGGAGTATTAGCAAATCTTCCTTTATTTCCTCATAAGAGGGTGATTCACCACCTGGATATTGTCCATCTCTGAACCCGGAATAGCAAATAGCCTTACCGGGTTTGAGATTTAAAGATTCGAAAGTGTTCAAATTCAAAACTTCAGTTTATTTTTGCTATCCCAAATTCCCCAATAAGCGCCAACTTCCCCTTCATCGCCTACTTTCCAGGCTTCATCGAACGAAGAGAAATACATGATTTCCACTTCCTCATCTTCAGCCCATAAATTTGCGTTAATGAAGTATTTCATAGCTGCTTCTTTTGAAGGTATTGCTCCACCTAAGCCTTCGCCCTGACTTGGCCAGCCCGTTTCGGTAATAATCACTTTCTTTCCATTTCCCGCAGCTTTTGCCTGGTAATACATTTGTCTCATGTGATCAAGTGAATCGTTAAAATGCGTGCCTTCCCAATAGGGATAGCAATTGCAAAGCACTACATCACATAGCTCAGCCAAATCTGGATGTACAGAAAATTCGTAGTAAGCATCCACGTAGCCAACCGGGATATCTGGAAACTCTGCCTTCACATGCTTGATGTGTTCAATGAGTTCTTCTTTGCTAATATCATTTCGATACAGTACTTCATTTCCTACAGCAATGATATCGGCATAGCCTTTTCTAGCTACTTCAATGAGGTTTTGAATTTCGATCGCATTTTTTTCACGATCGCTTCCAATCCACGCGCCAACCATGGTTTTCATTCCCATTTCTTTAGCAACTTCGGGGATTAATTCATTGCCTTCGGTACAAGAAAATGTACGCACCCAGTTCGAATGTTTGCTGAGAATGTTCATTCTTCGCGCAATCTGATCTTTCGGAATGATATCTCCTGGTTCCTGCCCTTCTTCATAGAGGCTAAAGCAGAATCCATGCACACCACCATTCAATACTTCGTGAAAGAGGCTTCTGATATCTTCGTCAGATAATTCTTCAATGTAACTGAGCTTCGCAATGAGCTCAGATCGTTTGAACTTCATGAAAGTTTCTTCTCTATATGACATTATGCCTTAGTGTTATCGTATTAAAATTGTAATTCTGAAATTTATATTTATTTCATTTTATAACTGATCACTCTTTACTGACTCCAATCAGTAATTAAGCCTTCAATTGTTCATCTTTATTCCATAATCCCCAACGGGCTCCTACATCACCTTCGTGACGAACTTTCCAGGATTCATCGAATGAGGAAAAATAAAAAGTATCGGTATTATTTAGATTACCCCACTCCTGCAAATTAATGAAGTATTTCATCATGTTTTCAAGAGAAGGAACTGCGTCACCATTTGGGCTACCGTCAGTAGGCCATCCGGTTTCAGCAATACTAACTTTCTTACCATTACTCATTGACTGTACCAAAGCATACATTTTCTCAAGTATGCCCATTGATTCCTCAATAGAGTACCCTTCCCAGAATGGATAACAATTTATCATTACTACATCGCAATGCTCAAGTATTTCCGGGTTTTCAACAAAAATGTAATATGCATCGATATACGTAACCGGGGTATTTGGCAATTCTTTTTTAACTCGTTTCAAGTAGTCTATGATTTGAGATACTTCTAGCTCCTTTCTCATCAACACCTCATTACCAACTACGGCAACATCCACATCACCATCATTTGAAATAGAGATCAGCGATTCGATTTCTTTCTCGTTAGAATCCAAATCGGAGTCGATCCAGGCACCTACTACTGTTTTGATATCATGTTCACGAGCAACTAATGGAGTTAGTTCATTACCACCGGTAGTTGAGAACGAACGAACCCAAGAAACATGCTGCTTAAGTATATCAATTCGTTGTTCAATTTGTTCTTTAGAAAGTTCATCACCAATATTTTGATTCTCTTTATAAGGACTGAAACATATCCCTGGGATACCTTTTTTCAGTAATTCATTGAATTTAGCCTTCAATTCCACTTCTGAACTTTCCAGATGTACTGGTGTAAATGGGTTTTCAACAATAACATTTGTGAAGGTGTTCGCTTTGCCAATTTCGTAGTAGCTGGTATATCCTTGCTTAACTTCTTTAAGTTTCTTCTTATTCTTTCTTTCAGCTAATTGAGCGCGAATTTCGTTAGCTCTTTCTTCATCAATATCATAGCTCCACATTACAAGAATGGAAATGAATGTTCCGATTATTGGTAATCCTGAAAAGAATACACGTAATCCAGTAATTCCCGGCCACACTTCCCCAATCGGAACTGGACCTGGTAAAGCGTCGGCACTAAATCCTACTAAACTTAAAATTATACCACTAAGTCCACCAGCAATTGCAAAACCAAATTTTACCATCCACCAATAGATTGCACCAAATACACCTTCTCGACGGATACCATAATTCAATTCATCCAAATCAATTACATCAGCAGTCATCGACATCATTAACGTAAATAAACTACCGATACCAAATGAGAAAAATGGCAATGCAAAAATAAACATGTATGGTTTACCTGGTATCAACAGGAACCAGAATAATAGATATCCAAACATTGATATTGTTTGTGACACAATAAATGCACGCTTCTTACCCATTATTTTTGACATTTTTGCAACAATAGGTATTACTATAAATGTAGTTACTATAGCACCAAGGCTACCGAATAATGTTGGCCAGATCCAAGCTGCTTCTGCGTCTCCACCAAAGAGGTGATATACAATTACAAAAAAGGTAAATGCAGCTACTGTATTAAATGCATTAAAAATCAAAAATGTAGAAATACATAGTTTTCTAAATGGTTTTGATTTAAACGCTTCTTTAAAACTGTTGATAATTTCTTTAAAACCAGCCCCGATATTGGCAGCTGTTAGAGGCATATAATCATCCCTATCAACAGTAGACTCCCCCTTAATAATAATTGCTGGAATCATGGCACATAACATGAATATAATTCCAACCCAGGTTGCCAATGTACGTGTTGCTACTTCTGCAGATTCAAACCAACTTGGATCGTACATTATTACCCAGAACCAAGGAGCAATAACCCATGCCCATTGTCCAATCCATTGTGCGATAGCCATAATTTGAGTACGCTCGTGGAAATCCTCACTCATTTCGTAGCCCATGGCTACGTAAGGCACACTAAAAATAGTCAAGCCCAGAAAGAAGGCTACGGAACACGCCATGAAATAAGTGAAGTTGTAAGTCACCCCATTTACTTCATATAACTGCCACATAATGATGAAACTCACTCCCATCACTATAGCACCAAGAAATACATACTGTCTACGTCGTCCCCATTTTGAACGTGTGTTATCAGAGATAAAACCCATGATTGGATCTGTAAATGCATCAAAAACACGAGGGAAAAAGAATATCACACCCCACATCCATCCCGGGAAACCGAGATCTTGAACTAATACCACCATAAAGATGCTCAATACAGCTGGGAACATCTGGTTGGCAAGCATTCCAAATCCAAATGCTAGTTTATATGAGTAAGGAACTGTGTTAGTTGTAGCCTGCGTAGACATTGTACTCCATTTATATAGTTATGATTTCACTTAATCGAGCATTATTGTTTGTAATGCTTTTGCCTGGACTCCCGCGGAGAATACTTCCCCCCCCAGATTTATAGAAATTTCCTTGGCTTCATCGGTTTGGTTTAAAAGTACTACTGCAATACTTCCATCCGGATTTTGAGCCGCCGTGACTAGTAATTCATCGTCATTATGTGAATGATCGATTCGGACTGCTCTTGGCCGAATAAATCGGCTAAAATGTGCCATCGTGTAATACAAAGGCGTGAAGTAAACTTCATCTTGATCGGGGTCAACAATTACCGGTGCCAAACACCAATTATTTGCCCAATTTGGTCCTCCCTGTCTATCTAGCACCATATTCCAATCTACCCAACCGTCGACCCAATTGTTAAGGGTTCCGATCATATCTCGTGCGTAACGATATACAGGTACATATTTTGGATGCAGATATTTTAAGCTATCCGGAGCCCAGTCCCATCCCCAATCGGTTGCTTCTTTACTCCAATACCATGCGTCATCTTGCCATTTGGGCACATCAGCATCTGCAGTCGCTTCAGATTGGATTAAATACTTATTTGGAGCCGCATTATGTGCATACTGTAAAGCTTCTTCGTACACATCATAGGTACTTGCATACCAGTGAATGGCTGTGCCATCGAAATATTTAGCTGCTTCCTCATCACCAAACATTACATCTACCCATTCTTCGAGGTGATCGCGGTTTTGATCATAACCAAGGAGCACAATTTCAGGATGAGTTTTCTCGAGTTGTGGGCCTAAATGATTCTTCACAAACTCATTCATTTCCTCCGGAGTGTAGTGCATACTCTCCCAGTTTTCACCATTGCCAAGCGGCTCATTTTCTACGGTAATTCCCCAAATATCAATTCCTTGCTCTGCATAGGCATCTAAATATTTTGAAAAGAATAACGCCCAGGTATCATAGTATTCAGGAAGTAGTTTTCCACCTTTCCAGGCTTTGTTGTCTTTCATCCACGGTGGGGCTGTCCATGGTGAGGAGATGATCTTAAACCCGTCTTCTGATACGTCCATAGCATCTTTAATAAGAGGGACGATATCATCCATATCTTCTTCAATCGAGAAATTATCGAGATTCACATCCCCTTCTATAGGTGCATAGGAATAATTTCCAAGTGAGAAATCACTCGAATTAATATGAGTCCTTGTTAATGAGTATCGAGCGCCAGAATCACCAAAATATGCTTCAATTACTTTTTGGCGGTTTTCATCACTTAATTGGTTTAGTAGGTAAGCGGTCGACTCGGTAAATGACCCGCCAAATCCTGTGATGGTCTGGAATTTTTTTTCTGGATTGAGAACAATTTCAACCGATGTTTCAGCTACCGGAAATTCATTTATCTCAGCGAGGGAATTTCCATCCGCAGAAGTCTCAAAAACTTTCATTTCTTTCGGTTCTTGTGTAGTACACCCAACCGCAAAAAGTAAACATGCGGTAATTAAGGTAAGGTTGGTTGATATTTTCAAAGTGGTGTAATAATTAGTTAGCCATGATTTCTTCGTTTGTAGGAGGAACCAGCACGGTTTCCATCATTGCATCATAATCACCATCAAATGTTTTGGTAATTGTTTTCCCATCACGAGTAAGGCCATCAAATACACCCTGATCCACTAAATCCCAAATAGCATATTTTGCTTCTCCATCTAAATTGATCAGGCCAAAATGATTTTCTGACCCAAGTTGATTCTGAGAATCTTTCCATTTCTCATCAAAAGCCTCGAAGTAAAACACGCTGATATTGTTCTCATCCGACCATTCCCGAATGGCATTGTGATATGCTGCCATCTTATATTCGTCAATAGCTTTTGCACCCTCCGCACCATAAAATTCGTTAGAAATTGTAGCCCAGCCTGTTTCTCCAATATGTACTGGTTTATCAATGCCCAGACTATTCATGTATTCAACTACACTACTATACTGCATGATAGAATAATTCAAAGCTCTTTCCATGGCAAGATCTACTTTTTCGATATCAGAGAGTTCTAATTCATCGTCTCTAACACCCCAAAAAGCCGGGTTATAATGGGTGTCATGCATCGGGTAGGTGTGCACAGAAAGAAAGTCTACCGCCTCAATTAGCTCTTCTAAATCGTCAACATGGTAACTTGAATCGCCACCACCCCATGAAGCAAAATTATCCGAACTTGTAATCCACAGATCAGCAGGAAGTTCTCCATTCTCGCGTAAATCACGCAAATGATTCACCCATTTAAGAATGATGGAAGGCTCCACATAATACTCCCACGCCCAATTTACCATTGCTTCATTTCCAACAGCAATTATCTTTACGATGTCGGAATATTGGTTAGTAAGTTCAACTGCTCGAGCTATTTCTGGTGCATTACGAACTCCATCCTGATCTCGAATTCGATCCGGTTCGCCAGTCCAAGCATTTTTAGCATCGATCCATGCCCCCAGCATTACATACATTTCAAAGGAAGAGTCTTCTTCTTTTAATTCGCGTATAGCTACAAGCACATTTGAGGCGTGGTCTAAATGCACATTGTAAGTTCGAATTAATCGTATCCCCATAGCATGAAGAATTCTCATGTCCTCTTTTAACTGAGATACAGTTGGCTGTACATCCCGAGAAATCTCACGGTATCCACCATAAGAAATGGCTTGATATTCCGGATTACCTAAGATATCCGCAGCTGTTACATTTTCTGAGTTCATTTTTGTATCTGATCGATATTCACAATTTGATGTTGTTATCGTGACCAAGAGGCCAAAAATCAACAATAATTTAATGTTCATGATAATTATTCTTCATTAACTCTTTATCTAAGTTGAGCCTCTGTAAGATGAACCGTTATTCGTTCTATCTCGCCAGTGTGCTCGAATAATTTGTTTGATAAATCTCTACCTATAGTAGCGCCTTCAACTTGTTGAGAGTTACCCTTAGCGAATGCAACCTCAATTTGATTTGCTGCTCCAATTTGGTAAACGATTGGAACCTGACACAATGAAAAGAGCAGACTACCAGCTTCAAGTTTATGAACGTGATAATCACCACTCAAAGACCGCATCGATATAGACTTTGGCTTCTCAGAAAATTCACTTTTTCTTAAAATATGTGGCTCAAATTGCAAAGCTCCATCTACTACAGATAGGCCAAGTTCACCATATCTTGCCAAAATATCTTCTTTAACCTGCCCGGTCATACCAGGTTGTTGTGCTCCTTTGGTAAACGGAGTATGAGAATACGGGTCGGTTGGGAAAGCACCATAAACTTCTGGTGTTTTATGAATTCCAATACCGTCACCTACTTCATAAAAATGAGTGGCTAGTTCAGCCTGTATAGTTTCAGCTGCACCTTCTGCTTTCGCTTGATCGCACACTTCATGCACGGCAAGATATAATTTTGAAACCATGTGCCAGTAAATAGAACCTAAGCCCTCGTAGCCATAGAATGTGCCGGAACGCCCTGTAAATGCTTTGTGATTGAACACCTCTTCATACATCTTCAGTATGGCGTCTTTTTCAGCTTTGGCAAGATCACTTCCTTCTTCGACAAGAAGATCAATAGCTTTGCTCAGATCGCCGGCATTTTTAAAATTGCCGTTAAAGTGGTATCCACCGTTTACATCCTTAGAGATAAGTCTTCTATCCCCGGACTCTACCATTTTGGTAAGCAAACTTGATTTCGAAACCTGACCCTTAGTCACATTATTTCTTTCAAGGAAACCGGGTAGCTGCTTGTTTGGATACAGGATGTAACTGTTTTGATCTTCTCTGTAGAGCGCACTTTTTCTAAGTGCATCTAATACATTCACAGCTTCTTTTGCAGATAAATATTTTGAACTTAAAACCGCAACCTGACCTTCAAGCATTTCATCCAGGTAATTTATTTCGATACCTGAATCTGTGTAGGTCATCAAATTGTATGCATGGTATAAATTATCTACACGTTTGTTCACCCTGATGGAGTGTTCCATAAATTCAGCGGCTGTTCCAAAAATACCCGCTAATTCTTTGGTAGAAACCGTAGCTTTTTTACCACTAAAGCTGTTTTCATAAATAGCTACTCTAAATTCGCTTCCAGCTTCTCCAAGACCATCGGTAACCGCTTTACGATGCTTGTCGTCAATGGATCCGGATAATAATTCAGAATGTGATGTAAGAACCTCAGAAATTTTCTCAATGAAAGTTTTTAGTTCAACAGAAATCTCAACCTCAGTATCCTGCGAATCTAGCAAGGGTTCGAAAAATCGAAGGAATCTTCGTAAATAATACAAAGTAACCATTGAAACCCCGTTCCCTACCAACGCGTTGTTTGCGTCGTTCCACTCTGGGCGTTGGGTGTTCATCCAAATCCCTGCCTCTGGGATAAAATTGGAAACTTTGGAAGCTACAGTAGCCAGAATTTTTTCAACGAAATTAACCCGGTGAATATCACCACTTGCGTTGCTTAGGCTGGCACCATCGGCGCCCATTTTCTCGATTCTTTCCTGAATTACTTCATCTGAATCAAAATCAAAATCTATGGTATCCTTCGAGTTTTTTACAATCTCGTTGTAAGGTTTGATGATGTAAGGTACGTTTGCATACACAAATACCGATTCATTAAACAGAGATTGTAGCGCTTCAGGATCATGCGCCTGATAGAATTCTAAAAATTTGAGTAAATAGATAATTTGGTGATCACCCCAATAGCCGATATACGACCAGGGATCATCTTCTTCAATCGTTTCCCAATCAAAGCCACCCTTTGTAACCCGATACGGATTGTACCCATCGAAGGTGGATGCATTTAAGAACTTGAAGATCATGCCTTCAATGAAACCGGGATAGGAATGAACCAATGCTTCCCAGTTTTGGAAAATATCTCGCCAATTCCCTTCATAATCCAATACTTTCGAACCATCATGCTCGTTTTTTGTATTGATGGAAAATTTATTCCAGGGGCGGCTGGGATCGCCATGGCGTCTGCTAAATTTCAATGGCAGGTACTCTTTTGCCAGGCGAAGTACATCCGGATTATCCACTTTATCGAAAACTTCATCAAGTTCGAATTTTGTGAACGTTTCCCCAAGTTGTTTTATAGTTGAAGATGCAGCTGAATAGGCTTCTATATTCGCATGCTTTAAATAAGCAAGGAAGTCATCTTTTTCGATGTTATAGCTGTCATCGAAAATTCCGCCTCGCATTATATTAAACAACACGTTCGAATAATGGCGTGCATCCTTGAGCGGATCCGCCGTATGCTGAAATCCGTCGGATGAGGCAATAAGTTTTTTAAGGCGCTCTACCCCTGTCTGAACATCCTCATCAACTTCAGTAGTTAACATCTCATCATTTTGAATCCGATCGTTTAAGCTAACAACTGAAGCATGATCTAAATTTGTATTTGCTATGATGGTCCAGCTTGAAGAGGTGTTTGCGCCTAGCGTCAAATCAGCGCTCAGGAAATAAGCACCTTTCTCACCTTTCACATCTTTCTCCTCCACTATCGACCCGTCATTTCTGAAGGAGTCTAACTGAAGCGATGATAGTAAATATTTTGGGTTATCTAGTCCATACGACCAGGCTACATTTGCCTTTAAAGCTTCACTTGGTTCTGCCTTGTCAACAGGAATTGCGCTTAGTGCAAAAATTCCCATTCCGGTTTTTTCCACTAACTCAGTTCGTTTGTACGCGTCCAGCAAATTACTCGATCGGTTTTGAAGGTCAGCGTTTACACTAGCCGGCAAAACATTTTGGATACCATCTAAAACTTTGAGGTATAATTCAGAATCTGAGTTGTTAACTAGCGTTGATCGTCGTATAAACCCATATTTATCACTGGAATTCCATTCGTACCTGAAAGTAGCCCTTAAATCGTGATTTATTTCCTCAAATAAGATCTTATTACCGTACAAATTCTTATACAAATTTCGCGAGATATTATACCGAACGGCGTTTAATTCGCAGAAAGGCTCCCACACATCGTTTGGAGGTACTCCTTTCACCTGAAATATTGTTTTGCTTCCGGTGATTTGAGCAAACTCTGTGATTTTATCATCAGTGTAATATGGAAATAAAGAGAATTCCGCATTTTTTCTACCGGCTGATAATCCACCATTACTTGAAATAAACATCCAATGATCTGAGTCACTTACTACGCTCATGAAGAATGGACGCATTTCATGCGAGTTTGAAATTTTAAACCACGATTCGTTATTGAAATTTTCTACAGTTATTGACACGATTAAATCTTTATTATACCTTTAAAAAAGCAGTAATTATTCAGTGTAAACCCTTACATAATCTACAAGCATTGTTTGTGGAAATGGTGTAGTCGCATTTGGATTGCCGGCAAACCATCCGCCTACAGCAACATTAATGATTATGTAAAATGTATTGTCGTTAAAAACCCATTCACCATTTGCGTCACTCGGAGTGATACTGTTATACAATTCATCATCGACATAAAAGTCGATGAAATCCGGCCCCCATTCGACTGCAAATACATGGAAATTATCAATATATGTACCAGATGGCAAAGTATACTCGTCTGTTACTGCCGAACCTCCTGAGTATCCAGGGCCATGTATACTACCATGTACAGAAAAAGGATCTTGTCCTCGGTATTCCATGATATCTATTTCACCAACCTGCGGCCATACAACCGTTCCATTGGAGTCATCGCCAAGTAACCAAAATGCTGGCCAGATTCCTTGACCGAAAGGCATCTTCATTCTGGTTTCGAAACGGCCATATGTACGTTCAAAAATACCTCTTGTTAGGATTTTTGAAGATGTGTAAGCAAAGCCTTCGTACGATTCAGCACGAGTGGTAATTTCAAGCATGCCATTTTCGACTTTCACATTCTCTGGGCGGTCGGTATAGTATTGGAGTTCATTATTGCCCCAACCAGGTAGCCCAACTTCAGCACCATTACCAATATCAAAAACCCATTTATTGGAATCTAAAGAACCATCTACATCAAACTCATCAGACCACACAAGGTTGGTAAATGAATATTCTGACCGAGGGTCGGTATTTCCGCTACTTTCATTGCAAGCAGAAAGCGATATATGAAATGCTAATAGAGCAAATATAAGACTGTAATTAAATCTCATGCTTTTATCGGATATATGATGAGAACACACTTACTGATGAAGTGTATTCTCATTTAAGATGTTTATCTAAGTGATTTACTTATAGAAATACATGTTATCTATAAGGATATCCGTGATTGAACCGGTTGCATTTGGATTGGTACCTTCCGTAACAAATACAATTTGGGACAAATTAGCTTTAGTCGCTAAACTAGACAAAGGGATATCTATACTTATCCAACCATTATTAGAAATTCGTGGACTACTACCAGCGCTTAGTCTAAAAGTAGTTTCACTATCATCTCCTCCAAAGACTCCATTTGGCCCAAAGTCTACTATTCTGATATCAATAAAATCTCCAGGTTGAAGTGTATTTTCAATATAGACATCGATGTGGAAATGTGTCATTTCAGTTCCATCAATACTATTTGAACCGGTGAATTCAGTTCCTACAAAATTGAGCTCAGAGTATTTGATTACATTATTTCCATTTACTTCAATGTCGTCCTGACCTTGAGTTGTCTGGAATGGAGCCCAATATCCATTGAAATAATTGACCGGACTATTGGTGTAGGCATCACTAAAAATGGAAATTACATCTGCTGCAGCCCGTGTTGGTGTTGGAGCGAAATCAATAGATTCTAGTTCCACGGCACCTTCTGCCTCTACGCCACCTAAGCTACCGGTA
The DNA here is from genome assembly GCA_965249965.1 of Balneolaceae bacterium. Lineage (GTDB taxonomy): Bacteria > Bacteroidota > Rhodothermia > Balneolales > Balneolaceae > HXMU1420-13. The sequence continues at coordinate 2,140,837 of OZ252262.1, read as the reverse complement.
ATCGTAGCAGAACCTCCGCCTGTAACTGTAACTACGCCATCAATTACCGTAGCAATATTAGCGTCTGATGAGCTGAAATCAAAGTAATTAAAGGTTGAATTAACTGTGATAGCCTCAAGTACAGGAGATCTTCCTTCAACTTCTATAGTATTGAAGACGGTAACTCCCAATCCTCTCACTTCGAAGTCTTGGCCAACAAATACTGAAGCACTAGAAGTATCTCTATTGCTTATAAATGGTTGTGGTTCAATTAAACCTGGAAGATATTCAAACTTAAGTTCATCAATCCAGAATGTATACCCATTACCGTTTTCCTGAGTTTCAACTAACCACAGCATTCCTTCCTCTTGCGTCAGTTTTGATGCGTCAGGAATTGGAATCACATATTTTTTCCAATTTGTAGAAATATGCAGATTGTCAATAGATACTTGAAAGTTACTAGATGGACCTTGACCAAAACCAATTTGATCAATTTTTCCTGCTAGTGTTCCTTTTGCATAAAATGTAAGAGCATTATAAGGGCTCAAATCTCTGCCCCCATTTTCATCTAAGAAAAATGCGCCCACATAATTGCCGAGTGCATTATCAGGATTAGGAACGTCAAATCTCATTGAGGCAGATGATCCTCCAAAAGTTTCCACTTGGTCAACACTAAATGCCTGAGCAAAAGCAAATCCATCGTCATATGGAAAGTATTCCAATCCTGCACTAAATCCGTCAATGAATACGTCAGGATTTTGTGACAAACTTGGCACATCTAAACCGTCCACTGATCGTTCACATCCGGCGAATATCATCAGTGAAACTAAACTTGCGGAAAATAAACGCTTCATATTATTAAATTTAAATATTTTCATGTACTTATCTCGCTTAATTTCTTATGTCAATTTGGACATATGTTCTGATTTCCCATTCTGACCCATTTTCTAGATTGTTAACTCCAGGTAATGGGGTAACCGCACCGGTTGTAGGATCAACCGTAACCTGTGAATATCTTGGAGAGTATCTGTCAAGAGATCTATACGTTCCTCTGATACCCAATCTTGTTGTTGGTAGATCGAACCAATCAGGCTTGCCCAGAGTGGTTGAAATATCAGCCATAACTTGCATTGGGAAGGTTTGGTTGAAATCACGGTGATAATCAAATGGTCCGAAATCATTGACTTTAAAGAACGAGTTGATTTTCACATTCTTGTAAATCAATCTAAGGTCTGTTCCAAAACGTGAAATCTTACGTGTGTCGTTACCGTTTGCTTGTGCATCACCACCATAAATGTTTGCAACAAATCCGAAGTCGCGACTTAATTTAGATACTACTCGAGCATTAACTTCTAGTAAGTCTTCAGCTGGAACTGATCCATCGAATGGGAAAGTTGTTCTTCCATCAGGAAAAATTCCAATTGCCGCATCCATAACTGTTGGAAGCATTCTATAAACAACCCCTAAACTTACAGCTAATCTTGCATCCTCTGAACGATCGCTGTCCCAGTTATACATCCATGTTCCAGGAGTAGGATCCCATGTTAATACTAATTCAACTGCGGTCTGTTCTCTATTGGATCGAACAGCAAATGGATCATCGATAACGTTTCGTGGTCGGGCACCAGCTATACCAGTTCCTGTGGGAATAGGACCCTCGATTGGTTGTTGCCATAAGAAATTTGGTGCAATTTGAATGTTACCAATTGTGTAAGCAAAACCGGTTAGGAAGTTATATTGATTACCGCTTCCACTATCCTTCAATCTCCATCCAGTGTAAGTGATAGTTTGATCATAACCACCATTGGCAACTAATCCCATTATAGCACCTTGCCCGTACCAGTTAAACTTACCTTTTTGGTAGGTCAGCTTTAGTTTACCACCAAAATTGTCAGATGCATCAATTTCATCAACGTAAACATTAGTTGCTCCACCTTCTTCTCTTGCAAGCTGGAATTCTCTTCCGTTTAAAGGCTCACCAGCCCAAAGACCACCAACGTGAACACCTAGGTCTCCAAATTCTCTTTCTGCATAAAGACTTAGCCTACGAGTTTTCGGCATTGGTATTGCGAAGGAACTCTCTGCTGAACCTTGTTGCTCAATATCCTCATGATAAATCGCAGTAACATCAAAATTCATGAAGTTGTTATCGTACTTTAAGAGAATAGCTGGGTTTGCTCCCCACCATAACTCCGGACCAAAAGCTGCCTTCCAGTTTTTAAATTGTCTACGACCTTCAACTTCGAACCCGAATGGTGCAGTACCATTATAAATATCGATATTTGGGCCATAATTAGCTTCTGGATATAAACCGAAGAAGTCACCTTCATAACCCCAGTGATAATGACCGGTTCTATAGAAACCGTCTAACTGGAAATACTTATTTGTCCATTGATAATCCGCACTATAAATAGCTACACGATTTGCAGAGTTTAATGTAATATCTTCGTCACGACCTTCTAAATAAAGAGACTGCCCCCTGTTTTCGTAGAAGATTTCATCGATAGGATTGCCAGGTACTGTTCCCAATATATTCATTACAATATTACCGCGAATGGTTGGGGCTGGATTTGCTTCTAACCCAATATAGAATGACTCGAAGTGATCAAACCCTAACTGGTTTGGATATTCATTCTCATTTTCATTAATCGCGTCTGGTGTCGTGATGTTTTTACCACCTGTACTATAGGTTCTGAAATCAGCTGTAAACTGGCTTAACTTTATTATATCAACAGAAGAACCTTGTAATGCAGCTCTATCACCACGAGCTTTAAGTGCGGCACCTTCAATGTTTATCGCATCAAAATACATTCTAAGATCTGTTAGAGAAGCAGATTCATCATACACATCATACATATGTGCTTCCTGAAGCACATAGTAAGCCGCACGAGGGAATAATTCGTAATAACCAAGTGGATTAGTTGGGCCTTTTGCTGTAATACCAAACCATTCCTCATTCATGTTATTCTCACCTTCGGCAAAATCATACTGATAACCACCATTTGCCCAGGAAGCATTGATATCATGAACGTCTAAGTTCTCAGTTTGACCATACTTCCACCAACCATCACTGAATTGAAAAGTAAAACCACCAATCGAGTTATTTGCTCTTCCCATCCCTGCGGCATTGGCGTAAACATCTTGCCAGTTTCTTTTCTGAACATAAGCCTGCTCTGATTGCGCCTCAGTTAACGTTCTAGCGTTAAAAGCATCAACACCAAACTCAGTAAGAAGAACTGGCTTATCATAATCTCTTGCTACCTGATCGAAGAGATCGGTGAATGTTTCACCGCGATAGGTATTTACACCAAAAATATCTACATCTGGTGCTAAATCGACAATATGTTCCATGAAAAGAACATCACCATTACAAAGAGCCACAGGTCTTGTCGGGTCAATTGCTTTCATTGCTAAAGCCGCATCATTCATGAGCTTATACATTGGCCTTCCCCGTGTTTGGCCTACAAAAGCTCGTTCTTCGTCAGCATCCGGAAAATCTTCAGTCTCTGCACCAGCCCAGAACAATCCGTAATTATTTTCATTACCGAGCAAGTAAAGAAGCAGACCTGGGGTTCCTTTATATCTACGAGCTTCTTCGGTCACTTCATCCAGAAGTATTTCCATTGTTCTTGCGTCATCATATTCTGTTACAGCAACCCAGGCACCATCTATAGTTAGTCCGTATCGTCCAAATGAATGATTAACCATGGTATATATACCATAGTTCTCGTAAATATACTGGACCCATTCTGGTTGAATACCTGAATAAACACGAATTACATTTACTCCCATATTCTGGAGTAACCCCATTTCATAGTCTAGTGCATTCTTGATGAATTCTGGTGATTGATTCCAGAGACTGTACGAATAATTTGTTCCCCTAGGAAAGTAATCCCAGTTCATTCCATTTACCATCAATGGTTCACCATCTACGAGTAGCTTCCATCCATCTGGTGTTTTTTCAACTTCTACTTTTTCTTGTGCGGAGGTAGAAAAAGAGATGCATAGGAGTAGCATCAAAATCGAAATAAATTTTCTCATGTGCGGCTGGTTAGTTGATTAGAGTTGCGAAAGCTTTCAACTAAAAATCCAACACATTTAGATGAAAGCAACATGAGAATAGTGGCGACAAACTTAAAATTCAACCCCTACAATATATATACATTTATATGGAACCGCTTTTCTACACCTTAAATGAATGCCTGCCAATAGTTAAGTCTGATATTTGATGCGTCAAGCTTTTATAACTTTTTAAAGGTTTTTTTAAACTGTATATAATATTTAAACAAAAAAGTTGTGAGTGATAAGTATTTTGGGATTTTTTCTCTTTATTATAGGAATTTTTCTTCTTTGTGATGGGAATTTCATGTGCAACTCGTTACCAATTTTCTCGTTCACTTTGCAGTAATAAAAATAAATGTGAGAATGAAATATTTAGTAATTGGTTCAATTCTATTTTTATCGATGTTTATAATAACCGATTCTGTGTATGCACAAGATCACGCTGTGATTTCCTGGGAGAAGCCAGAGTTTTTAATTTTCGGAAGTAATATTGATGTTATCAAAACTACTTTACATGAACAAGGATTTAAAATCATAGAAAGAAGCATTACACCGATCGAATTACCTACTGCTAAAGAGTCGCAGACTCAGATAGATGTTGAAGGTATTATCTTCGGAGGAAAAGAATGGTTCATTGAATTGATTTTCGCAGATGGTATCTTAGATATGATGTGGATACTTACAGATGCTGAAGAAGAGGTTGTTATTAAATCACATTTGCAGAGCAAGATTGGAGATCCGTCTCACACAGTACCTGAAGCTTGGTTTTATTTTAACCATAACATTGCACTTCGAAATCAGCCGCACGAAGTCCTCTTTATCTCAGATCGACTTAAAGAACCTTATCGAATGTGGTTAGAATCTATCAGAGATAAATGAACTCAGTAGAGTTATTAAAAAAAAATAAAACCTCAGGATCATAAATTTTGAGACTTTACTTAGGAAAAATCCCAGCGATACTTCAGGATTTCTTTTTAAACTTTAGTTTTTTGTGCTTAAGTACTTTTGCTTCAATATAAAATACAATCTCTTCGGCGGCATTCTTAGTTAGGTCACCCACACGTTCCATTTTACTAATCATGGAAAACAAGTAGAGATACGCTCGAATGTCAAAAGACTCACTTTTCTGCATTTCCACTACTTTATTTGAAGAATTTTTATGGATTTTATTAAGTTTCTTATCCATGGAAAAGACTTTTCTAGCTAGTTTTGTATCCTCAGCAATGTATGCCTCAAAGACCATGTTTATCATCTCAATGGCTATATCGAACATCACAGCTAGCTCCATAGTTTTGAGATGCGATTCTTTGAGTGGCTCCCCAAATTCCATTATATATTTTGCCATACTATTGGCATGATCGCCGATACGTTCGAGATCCGAGTTGATCTTGATAGTTGCCAAAACGAATCTGAGATCTACTGCAACAGGGTTATATAATGCCAAGATATTTTCACAATCTCGATCAATCTTTAGTTCAAGGGCATCCACCCTTTTCTCATTATATTTGATCTCTTCAACTAGATCGAGATCATAATTCATCACAGCATCTTTACATTTCTCAAGCTGGTTCTTTACTAAATCGATGAGCTCCAGAATATCATCGTTAAGTATTTCTAGTTCCCTTTCTAAATGTGACATTCGCTTTTCTTTATTCTAACGTTCGTTATCGATTTCCGGTTTATCTGGAATTATCCAAATCTACCCGTAATATAATTTTGAGTACGGTCTTTATCGGGATTTGTAAATATTTTTTGTGTATCCCCGAACTCAACCATTTCACCCATATACATAAAGGCTGTTTTGTCGCTTACCCGCCCTGCTTGCTGCATATTATGCGTAACAATTGCTACTGTATAATATTCTGCAAGCGCATAGATTAGCTCTTCGATCTTGGCAGTTGAGATCGGATCAAGTGCTGAAGTAGGTTCGTCCATTAACAAAACGGAGGGTTTTACAGCTAAAGCACGGGCTATACAGATACGCTGTTGCTGGCCTCCGGACAAAGTAAGTGCCTGCTTGTTCAGGTCATCTTTAACTTCCTCAAATATTGTAGCCTGTTTCAGGGATTCAATAACACGTTCTTCGATGAAATCCTTGTCTTTGATACCCTGTATCTTAAGACCATAAGCAACATTTTCAAAAATCGATTTAGGAAACGGATTTGGTTTTTGGAAAACCATGCCAACAGTCTTTCGAAGCTCTTCAACCCTTACCGATGGGTCATATATACTTTTACCATCTAGTAAGATAGTTCCATCCAGGCGAAAGGTATCAATACTATCATTCATTCGATTTAAGGTGCGAAGCAAAGTAGATTTCCCGCAACCAGATGGACCAATAAATGCCGTAACAGATCTGGAAGGAATATCCAGATTTATGTCTTTTAAAGCCTTAAAATCACCATAATAGGCATCCAGATTCTTGATGGTCAGTTTTGATTCTTTATCCGAAATATCTTTGGTATCGATCTGTTTATCAGCCACTATCGTTTCTTCCAATTCAGTTTCTATATTATTCATATTCAATTAAAACAATTGTTTTAACAAGATCACCACTTCATCTTTTCCTGCCAGCGGTGCCTTAGGTAAACCGCGATTCCATTCATAATGAGCGTTATACTCAACAAAACAATAATAGCAGCGGCAGAATTAATAATGAATTCTTGTTGAGGCCGGGACACCCAATTAAAGATCTGGATGGGTAGCACTGTAAATTCATCAAGCACACCTCTTGGAGCAAATGGCACGTAAGCCAGCGCACCGACTACAAGCAGCGGAGCAGTTTCACCTACTGCTCTTGAGATTGCCAGAATTACTCCAGTAAGAATACCACCAAAAGATGCCGGTAAGATCTGATGCCAGATAGTCTGCCATTTTGTAGCACCTAGTCCTTCTGATGCTTGTCTTATTGAACTGGGAACGGCACGAATAGCTTCTCGAGTAGCCACAATAATAATTGGTAGAATCAACAACGATAATGTTAAAGCACCTGCGATAATACTGCTACCCATATTCATCAGCCTTACAAATATTCCTAAGCCTAAAAGTCCATATATAACAGAAGGAACACCTGCTAGGTTAGCAATATTCACTTCCAGTAATGTACTCAGTTTGCTGCTCTTTCCGTATTCTTCCAGATAGATACCAGCTCCTACCCCAACCGGAAAGGCGATGATAGTTGTGAAAATCAGGATCCAAAGTGAGCCAATCCAGGCAGTATAAATTCCAGCTTTCTCCGCAAATCGAGAAGGCAATGACATCATAAAATCCCAGCTTAAGCGATCAAAGCCAGTGTATAGAATAAAGGATATAAAAATACCCAGTACAATAATGCCGAACAGTGAAGCTGAGAGCCCAACCCACTTAAATGCCTGATCCTTAATCCTGTTCTTCTGTGCGTTATTCATATTTTTGTCGGTATTTGCTTCTGATCCAAAAACTGATCGTATTCAGGATAAAAGTGAAAACGAATAATGTGATACCCGCTGCAAAGATTGTTTTGTATTCAAGAGTACCGTGTGGTACATCTCCTTTACTCACCTGTATGATATAGGCCGTAATGGTTTCAATAGGAACTGTTGGGTCAAAGGTTAATCGAGGTTGATGACCGGCTGCTATTGCCACGATCATCGTTTCACCGATTGCCCGAGCTATAGCAAGGATCACCGAAACTACAATGCCTGAAGAAGCTGCTGGAACCATTACTCTAAACGCAGTCTGTAACCGGGTTGAACCCATTCCAAACGAGGCTTGCCGAAGGGAATTTGGAACTGCACTAAGTGCATCCTCACTAAGAGAAGATACAAAGGGTATAATCATTATTCCCATGACTATACCTGGTGATAATGCATTGAATCCTGACAAATTCGGGAAAAAAGATTGCAAAAATGGAGTTACGATCATTAAAGCAAAGAAACCATATACCACCGTTGGAACCACAGCTAACACTTCTAGTAAAGGCTTCAATATTTTCCGAAAGCCTTTACTGGCATATTCACTCAAATAAATTGCAATAGTTAATCCTATTGGTAATGCTACTGATACAGCGATTACTGTTATTAACATTGTGCCAGATAGCAATGGAAGGATCCCGTATTCTTTTTGAGTAAACAACGGGGTCCATTCTGTACCTGTTAGAAATTCTATGATTGAGACTTCTCTGAAAAAACTAATAGCCTCAATCAACAGAGTTAGAATGATCCCTATAGTTGTGAGTACAGTGATTAATGCACAAGCTGCAAGAATTTTCTCAATGACCCACTCACTCCACCTTTTATTCGTAGTAGCTTTAGAGTTCATAAGAAATTGTATATCGGTTGAGCAATCTGCCCGCTGCAATTAAAGAACATATCTATTCGATGTGTGCTGATCTTTATTAATTACAGTTGCGATGCTATAAACGCTTCAAACTTATTTTTCTGAGCAGTGTATTCTTCACCCGGCATAGGTATATAACCTGCCTGAGAAGCCAAATCTCCAGCATTGTCAAGGTAGAAATTCACGAAATTTTGAACGTGATCTTTCTCAGCAGCCGTCTCAGAAACATATATAAATAAAGGACGCGACAGTGGATTGTAACTGCCATCTTTTACCGTTTCCAGAGTCGGTTTAATTGGCTCGCCCTCATTGTTATTCACTGCTACTAGCTTAAGTTTATCAGCGTTTTCTTCAAAGTAAGCCAATCCAAAAAATCCAATAGAGAATCGATCGGTTGAAACCCCCTGTACAAGCACATTATCATCTTCACTAGCCGTATAGTCACCACGACTGGCACCACTTTCACCTACAATGGCTTCCGTAAAGTAATCAAAGGTACCTGAAGCAATTCCAGGACCAAAAAGGTGAATTTCTTCATTTGGCCATTCCGGTCGAATCTGGTTCCACTTCATAATGTTTCCCTGAGCAGAGGGCTCCCAGATCATTTTCAGTTCTTCTACGGTAAAGTTCTCCGCCCAATCATTTTCAGGATGTACTACAACAGCAATCCCATCGAATGCAACCGATAATTGCAAATATTCTACCCCATTAGTTTCAGCTAGTTCAATTTCACTAGACTTTATGGCACGTGAGGCGTTGTTAATGTCTGTCTCTTTTCTTAAAAATTGTTTGAATCCACCACCTGTACCAGATACTCCAACTGTAACCCTTACATCAGGGGCTTCAGCTCGGTATTCTTCAGCAACCGCCTCAGTAATAGGATAAACGGTGCTGGATCCGTCAATGTTAATATCATTGCTTGAACTCTGCCCACAGGAGACTAAAAAAGATAATACTATAGTAGAAAGTAATAATTGTCTGATCATTTTATTGCGTTAATACATTGTTTGTAATTTGGTTTTCAAAACTAACTCTAATGTTTAACCATACCTTTAACTCAGTATTACGAAACTGTTATGAATGCAAAATTTTGACCATTGGAAGCTGAAGAAATTTAAACTACACACTGATTCTTATTTAAAACAAGATTCAAAATTTTACCTTTCTAAATGAGAGTATTCTACCAACCAATTTGATTCAATAGAACAAAAAAGATTCGAATCCTTAACTAAATACTTCGATTGTCTTATGCTTCTTATGCCCCAAAAATATGGGTAACACAAGTGCTAGAAAATCTGGCAAAAAAAGGAATCCCATCTCGTTCTGAATTAACAGATGTCACCGCTAGTCTAAAAGCTGATTGTGTGATGCTTAACAAAGGTCTTTACATTTTTGAAGCAATTCATCTTCTACATCAGATCTTATTCAGCATGAATACCTATGGTGATAAAGACGTGAGGATGTTTGAGGAGATTGAGATTTATAAGTAAAATAGTCCTGTTTCAACCAAATTTTCAATTTGAATTGTAAGTTCAAAAAGGATTTCGTTTGTTAATTGAAAGGTTGTACAGCCATCAGAATGAGGATGAAAGAGATCACTGAGAATATTGTTCTTATCAAATGAAGTCTGTTCCAACTCGGTTCGTACATGGCCCGGAATTCACTGATTTGGGTTGCCGATAACTGACTAAGATTCAATGTTTCCAGTTGATTATTTAATGGCACATTTCCTACTGATGTAACAAAGAAAGTTCCGAATAAATACACCAGCACTGCAGAAAGTGTAAGCCAGAATGTTGCTCCACTTCCGAAGGTCAAAACACTTGTAATAATCAATGCAATCATGCTTCCAAAGAAACTTAAAAAGAACATTGGATTTAAAATCTCTTTGTTAATCGACTGCATCGTAAATAAATAATTGGTATCCGATACTTTTGCAGTTCCAGGTATCACTGAAACCTGCCATGCGTAGAATAATCCAGCTGATAATCCTGTTAAGATTATCGATGCGAATACTGAAATATTTGACAGAGATAGTTCCATTTTGATCTTGTGTTTTTGTGATATTTATCACCGTTATTAATTACTAAATCAAAGTTACTGACAACTACAAATTTCCTTTTTTCTACATCCGCAACCTCAGATAGGATGATGAAATAATTAATATCAATGGTATCTCTGATAATGCCCAAAACTAAATTCGGCTGAAATAAGATTAAAATGTATGGTTTAAGATTCAAATCTATAACCCTGAATGCCCCATAGCATTGAGTTGAAGCTTTGGAATAGTTTATCTTTATTATTGCTCCTTTTTCCATCTAAAAACAATAACAAAAATCACTAATAGAGTGAGGGCTTGAATCGTAAGAAAGAAAATATCATCAAGATCTCTAACTCCATTCAAGAGGAGAAGAATTAGATTAATTGGCGCAAAAATCAGATTGAACATACGATTGTACGTCCTTTTTAATATTCGTGATAAAAGAACCGGTAGAATTAAAAACTCTGACATGAAACCCCCAATTAACATCAGTTCTTCGGTTATAACTGTCCCATTAAAAGTACCGGTCAATAGTTCGTTGAGTGTAGGAGGATTAAACATCTCATGCAGACCTTGAAAAAGGTGATTCAAAATTAAAAAGATCCAAAGATGGGAAAGAAGAACCTGTTTTTTTAACGCTTCAATCATGCTTGTACCTCCATTTTGATCTCGTACAAATTTAATAGTGAATGAAGCTTGTTTCTATCAATTTCATCCGAAACCTCAATTTTCAATAGGTCGATGTCACCAACATTTTCTACATACCAGTTTTTAACCCCGGGTATCATGCTCACTATGAAGACTAACAAAGGGAATTGCCTTTTTTGCTCAGGCCTGCTTTTAACTATAAATACACTCATCTTAGAAAGTTTTGATTGAATAATTCAAACCAAAACTAGTAAGCTATTTAAGTAGACTCATTGATTTAGATCAAGAAATACTTGAACTAACAGACAATTTTTTACGGATTCTGGAAAGTGTTTCCGGCTTAATTCCAAGGTAACTGGCTAAGTGATATTGCTTCACTCGGTTGATCAATTCAGGACGAGTTTCAAGGATTTTTTGATAGCGCTCAACCGAAGATAAATTTTTAAAATCCATGTATTGTACTTGTTGCTTGGCCAATAAATCACTCCCGACAATATGTGCGATTTCACCTAATCGAGGCATAGTGACAAACAATTCCTGTGTTTTCTCCATAGAACCCATAGATAACACACAATCCTCTTCGCAAATAACCGAGACTTCAGATGGTTTTTTGGTCACATAACTTGCCGGTGTAAAGGGATGCGATTCGGTAAAAAACTCAGAGGTCTTTTCCTCCCCTTCAAGAGTTGTGTGATAGGCTCTGATGCACCCTCTTAGAACCATGTAACATTCTTCGGCAACTTCACCCTGTTTTAGCAGGATAGTCCCTTTTGGAAATTCCTTAACATCGCTGTGCATGCGCACCAGATCTTTTTCGTCATTTGTGAGAGTGATGTATTGGCTTAAAAAATCTATAATCGCGTAATAAGACATACCTGAAAATAAAAAAGGCAAACCAGAATTCCTGATTAGCCTTCTGATTTGCTCCATGTGTTGTATCGACCACGTCCGCCAGTCGGCGGATAACAGCCAAGTGCATCCTATTCCATAGGCATAAAAAAAACATTTAAGCTTTGCCTGAATGTCCTTTTAAAAAGCTCCCCGGTTCAGGGCGATATGCGAACTTATTTTACCGACATATGGCACATAGAGATCGTCCTGGACGATTACATAGAACAGAGGTTCACATTAGTGAAGGCTAAAATGACCCAAAACTACCCCTTTTTGAAAGATGCGAACTTTCGGTTAACACCCCTTATTTATGTTAACTCAAATATGACAAATCCTCATAAACCAAGGAAATTATCAAGAGAACTACAACCAATAAAATACCGGAAATTACTAGAATCTGGGAAGGTTAAAACTCGAGCTGAATTGGCTCGAAAATTTGGAGTAAGTAGGGCTTGGGTGACGAAGGTTTTGAAATTAAATCAATGATAGAAACTAATATCTTCTGCTTATTTGTCTATGATTTCCTTAATTGTTAAGACATAAAAATATTATTCATTTAAGACTTCCTATGGAGTACAAAACCTTCGAGAAACAATTTGTAGAGTTTAAAGGAGAGCTATCCTCATTCATTTACCGTATGGTTACCAACAGGCAGGATTCAGAAGATATAATTCAGGATACATACATTAAAGCATCGACTAAGCTAGATACCTATGATGAAAGTAAAGCCAGTTTAAAAACCTGGGTATTTACCATTGCATTGAACCATGCCCGAAACCATTTATCAAAAATGAAGCGCTGGGGAGAAAATGACCTGACGACTTGTGAAAACTACCACTCAAGTAGCCCGGAATTAATGGCCGAAATCGGAGAAGTATTTCAAAGTCGACCTGATGCCCGCTTCGAAATGAAAGAACATCTGGATTATTGTTTTACCTGTGTTACTAAAACTCTGGAGTTGACACAGCAGGTATGTCTGTTACTCAAAGAAGTGTATGGTTTTAAACAAAAAGAGATTGAAACGATTACTGGATTGTCGGAAGGTAAAGTAAAACACGGTATTGCCGATGCCCGAAAAAATATGAAACGTATTTTTCAGCATCGATGTGCGCTGATCAATAAAGAAGGGGTTTGCAACCAGTGTACCGCCTTGAATGGAATTTTTAATCCGGAGCAGGATGCACATATAAAAGCCAATGAACTTAAGCTATCTACAACCGATGAATCCGAGGAATTACTGGATATCCGATTGAAACTGGTGCAGAGCGTGGATCCTTTAAATGGCTCCAGTGATCTTCATTCTTTTTTCCTGGAAAACATCCCTGATTGGGTCGTAATGGCCGAATCAAAAAAATAATTGCAAATTCCCGTTCAAAATCTTTTGCTCGATTGTATAAGTAATAGAAGCCCAAAAAAAGGGTAATTATTAAACTTTTAAAAAATTATGACAATGCAAAAAGCAGAACAAATTTGGGGAGCCTACGCTCAATCAATGCAAGAACAAAATGACAATTGGAAAAATCTTTTAGCGGATGACGTTACTTTTACCGGACCCGCAGCTAAAGCAGTTGGCAAAGCAGAATACATCAAAACTACAGAAGACTTCTTTGGAATGGTGCGTGGTGCAGAAATGAAACGTTATGTTGCCAACGATAGCCTTGTTGCCACTGAAGTAGAAATCAAGGTTGCAACTCCTTCAGGTAATGTCATTACTCTGGATATGACCGAGTTTTATGAAATCAAGGATGGTAAGATCCAGTCTGTAAATGTGCACTATGATGCTACTGAATTCCGTAAAGAGTTCGGGATCCCTTCTTAATCTAACCGTCAACCCAAAATAAATTATTAGTTATTATGAATTCAGATCAAATTAAAGCTATCCCAAGTGGCCTCGTAAAATATTTAGGAGAAGGAAATATGCTGTTACCTTCCATTGAAACTATTCAAAAAGAATTGAATAACCTTTCTCATGATAACTTAATCTCTTTACCTGTTCTTCGGAAACGTCTCGCAAAGAAATTTGGAGTAACCACAGCCTGCCCTAAAACTACCCTCTCCACTATCCGAACTATTATCGATCGTTATGACACCTATGCCTGGAGAGTAATCAATGGGAAGGGAGAACTCGTTTCCAAAGATCCGGACTCACAAGCTCAGCTTCTTTCTAAATCAGGTTTTATTGTTGAAAAGGCTGGAAATAAATGGAAAGTGGAAAATTATAGCCAGTTTATAGCCTAATGAAGATACTCTATCAGATACAAAGGGGCTTAAAAAGCCTTTTTGTACTGGAGAGTATCAACCCAGATGTTCCTGCTCCAATTTTTCCCAGATACTATCGATCAGACCTTTTCTGTCTGATTGTGCATATTCGGTAAATTCCGGCGGTGATTCGGTTTCCGGATCATTCAGCGCTCCCCAAACGATCATCTCAACCAGAATTGGAACTAAACTTATTCCCTTTGGAGTAAGACTATAGCGAATCCTGGATTTCTTGACGGTATCCTGACTTTTGGTGATAAAACCAGTGTCTTCCAACATCCTTAATCGATCTCGTAAGACGCTCGTTGATACATTTTCACCAGCTTCCAGAAATTCATTGTAATGACGTTTCCCCTTGAATATTAAGTCACGCATGACAAGTAATGACCACTTATCACCTACATGTTCCAGTGTAAAATTTATCGGGCAATGTGATCTGAGTTCCATTAAGCTAATATACTCTTTTAAATATTAACTTGCATTTCCAAAGTTAATTTGTAAATTAGCTTCGAAATTACAAGCTAAATATCATAACATAAAGAATAATGAAAAAATCACCAATGCATATTGTACACGAAGGATTCGGAGGCGGAATGGCTTCCGGAACAGACTCATGGAAAGAATTCATCACAGATGACATCACCTTTGATGGTCCGGCTGCACAAGTCAGCGGACGAGATGCCTTTATCGAACTAAACGAAGGATTTATGTCGATGGTAAGAGGGGCTAAAATGATAAAAGCCATGGAAGTTGATAATTACGTTATCACCCAGGTGGAAATAGATGTAGCCATGCCAACTGGCAAAACAATTACCCTGGATATGAGTGAATGGTACGAAACAGAGAACGGAAAGATCAAAAGCATCAAGGTGTATTATGATGCTGAAGAATTCAGAAAAGAATCGAAATAAGATGAATGATTTTAAACAACCACCCAAGATTCAGGGGCAGGATTCCATCCTTATTGACAAGCCTATTTCGAATCTGTGGCCACTTATCCATGACTCCATGAAAATGGAGCTCTGGGGCCCTCCTGTTCAAAAGGTGGAAGTTGAATTATTACCCGATCAGATATCAGAGGGTGCCGGTTCCAAGAGAAAGGTATACGCTAAATTTAATGAGAAGCGACAAGGTTGGTATCAGGAAGTGCGTACCCACCAGGAAGATGGTAAGAGCATTACCTTTAAAATTTACGAAGACAGTTTTGGCATGGATAAGATGTTAGATGATGTTGGAGGAAAAATCGAACTCAAAGAGGTTGCACCAAATAAAACAGAGTTTGTTTTTACTTTCTATCACCGCCCAAAGAACATACTGGGAAGGTTGATGAACCCATTGATCAAGATGGACCTGAAGAAGAATAGACTAAGAGCACTAGCATCAATCAAAAGCTTCGTTGAGACTGGTACTGCCATAAAAAATTAAATTGATGACCTTTTCCGGAATAATCATTTTTTTATACTGATAAACAGCAAATCTCCAGAAAATAGGACAATTAAAAATGCTGATCATATAGAATGAAAATATTAAGAATAGTACTTATTGCAATCATTACAGCCTTAGGAATCGCTGCTGGTAGCACCAAGGTTATGCTATTGCCAGAGGAAGTGGCATTCTTTGCTAAAATGGGGCTGAATGAAACTATGTTGATTTTATTCGGCTCATTTCAGTTGATCAGTGCTATACTTTTTATCATTCCTAAAACATGTAAAACGGGAGCTTACATCTTAGCCTTAACGTTTGGTGTATCCTCTATCATGATATTTTTCGCTGGAGACATTGCTTTTGGGTTATTTTCTCTTCTACCAATTACACTCATTTTATTCTTATTAAAACTAAAACAGAGATAAATCATGGCTTATAGTGAACATCTGGCGGATAGAATTCGAGACCGTTTAGGTTCTGACATCATCACCGATGAAAAAAAGATGATGGGCGGGCTCATTTTTATGGTCAATGATAAAATGTGCATGGGACTTGATATCGACAAAAAAACCAAGATGGATCGTTTAATGGTCAGGGTTGGTAAAGCAAATCATGATCAATTGGTTTTTACTAAAGGAAGTCAGGAAATGAATTTCACTGGAAAGGTTAAACGAGGGTTTCTTTTTATCGCCCCCGAAGGTTTTGACCATGACGAAGACCTTGATTTCTGGGTGGAGAAAGCTTTAGAATTCAATCAATCTAATTAAATAGTAATCCAGAAATAAAAAAAACCTCAAATCAATTAAGACTTGAGGCTTTTGCTCCCCGATTCAGGACAAAGTGCGAACTTATTTTAGTGTAATATGGCACGTAGAGACCGTGCTGGACGATTCAAGAGAGCAAAGGTTCACAATAGACCTCCCCAAAATGACCCAAAACTACCCCTTTTTGAAAGATGCGAACTTTCGGTTAACACCCCTTATTTATGTTAACTCTGATAAGCACCTGATACGAAAAATGAAGAAGCTTTCACGAGAAAAACAGGCAGAGAAATACAGAAGACTTCTTGATTCAGGTAAGGTTAAAAGCCGTGCTGAATTAGCTAGAAAGTTTGGGGTAAGTCGGGCTTGGGTAACAAAGGTTTTGAGTTTTTAATAAAAATTAATAGCTAAAGAATTAGTTAAAGATTAACATCAGCAATACAATAGAAAACGTGAATATGAAGGAAAGAGCAAAAATGTCTTCATTATTTGTTTTAATGATGTATTTATTTCTAAGCTTAATAGCAAAATAGCCTCTTTCGACCAACAATGATTCTGTTAAACCAGCAATACTATCCATCTTTTTGAGAAAATTCTGAAGAAATAATTTAAAAGACTCTAAAAAAGAAAGAAATAAGCCTTTACGTCTTCGCAATATGTAATAATTAGCCTTAGAATGATTGAAAGAACTTATTATGTATTCTGGGAACGACTTTTTTGTCAAATAAAATACAATTATTGCTGTAATGTAAACCAGACTAAATTTTTTAAAGTATAGGAATCTACTTAAGTAAATTGCCTCATTTGAGCTAATACTTCTAATACCATTGATGGAAGCTATAAAATAACCGAGAACAAGTATATCAAAGTAATCAACATATCTCCCCAAAAAGCCTATCCATATTGGGTAATCAAGACTAGAAAAAAAAGCCACTATGTTCTGATTTAACGAAAAGATTATTACGATGATAACTGTAAAGATTAGAAATAACCAAATACTAAATTTAATCCTAAAATCTAATCTAAAGTCAGTTTTTTGACTAAGTAATATTGATGTTAAAAGTAAAGTTAAATAACCTAATATATCATCTGATATACTATTTGGTATTTCATTTGTAACGATAAATTGACTTTTACTAAACCACTCAATAGCGTTTATAGTTAATAAAGAACCTCCAATTGATAAAGGGACTAAAACTAAAAAAGATTTAATTAATGGGTTTGATAAGTTTCCGAAACTATTGGAATTCTCAATCGTTCCATCCAAAATACTCTTCGATATGTCTTGTATTGTGGATATCATATAGTAAAATCAAATAAGTGAAGTCCAAGAAATGGTATTGTAAGTTGTGGCTTATTTGATGCTAAAACTATAGTATCCCATGACTGACTGTCAATTTTGTTCAAGATGTATTTTGAGAGTTCTTTAGCATAGAGTTCAGAAAGATTTGCATATGGCTCATCAAGAAGTACAAGACTCATTTTTGATGGTATTTTAGCCAATGATACCATTTTTTGTTGGCCGTATGATAAATCAGAAATGTCATCTTCTACATCTATTTCAAATCTTCCTAACCAATCAATACTTGATGCAAATTCTTCATCAGTCATATATTGTTTGAGTTCTTTGCCAACAGATTGAAACACTGTTGTCTGATCAATCTCAGCGTTTAATAGATATGAAAGTCCTTGTGTTTGTAATGTTTTTAAGGTGCATTTATTTGGTAAGCCAACTTTCATTAGATAGGCTTTGTTAAGTGAAATTTCATTTGTCTCTAGCCATATTGATTTCGGCAAATATCCTTTCTTAACAATTTGAGAATTCAAGAAACGTAGTGAAAGAGTTTTACCAGAACCATTGTCCCCGTAAATAATATTAATACCTCTACAAATGTTAAAGTTACTAGATTGGGTTAAGACGCTTCCGCTTTTGGACTTTATCAAATAACTAATATTATTTTCAAATAATTGTTCCCCCAAACCCGTAATGCATCTAATTGAATTCTGAGGGATATTATCGAAATTTTCACTCCACCGAGCCTCTTGTTCATATGATTTAAAATCAATAAATAAATCTGATGTTAATTCTTTATCTACTTTAATTTCAATTATTCTTTTCTTCTCTCTAGCTTGATTGATATTAAATACATCATTGTTCCGAACTATATTGTGTTTCAGGTTTATTTCATTTTCTAATATATCTACTTCATTTGAATTCAAATGAGTTGTTATTAAAAAGTATCTATCACTAGTATTTTCCTTAATCAGTTTTAAAATTTTTGTAGTATAGTTCCGACTCAAATGTGAAAATGGTTCATCCATCAAAAGTAAATTTGCACCACTAAGAAGTGAGATACATATAGACAATAACTGTCTTTCACCCGTACTCATTTTATTTACATCACTACTTGCTATTTTTATATCTAATCCATTGTTAAACAGTTTAATAAGCAAGTTCTCAAATTCTTCTATACTATAAGTACTATTCCAAAAAACGGACCTGAACTCACTAGTCCCAGTATTTGAAGTAAAATTTTCTATAGGTGCTTGACGAACAATAGCCACATCATTAATCGATAATCCGTTCGATTTGATTATCGAGTTAACACTTTCAATCTTTTTAAAAGCTGGCACACCTTCATTGTGTGAGATTGATGCTAACGTTAGTGTTTTACCTGATCCATTTTTTCCAATTAATAAACTAAGACCAGACTTTTGCAGATCTAATTCCCCTGATATAGTGTATTCCTTACCACTAACTAAATGAACCTTGCTACCGCCAAAAATATATTTACTGATACTCAAAATAGTCGTTGATAAATCTAATTAACGTTTTGATCCATTCTTATCATTTTTTTCATTATCAGACTTATCGATACTCTTAAGACTATCTTTTTTTCCCTTTATGCTCATTGAATTTTTGATATTTTGAACATATTTGGGTGGATTCATAGGAGGTATCAATTTAAAAATTAAAGTCCCTAAAATAATTGAAACCAAGAAATGAAAAGGAGCCGCTGCTAAAAGTAGAGGTATTACCGCTTCTGAACTATCTGGTATCATGATACTAAGATTGACCCAGAAGAGGAAAAAACCGACAACTGTAACTACAAAATGACCAAATAAAATATTCCACAATTTTATATTGTCAGTTCTAAACAAAGTAGCAGCATCAAAAGATAAACCAGCTAAAAAGAATAAAGGTTTAAAAACTGAGGGTGGACCTAAATATGGAGTAAAAATCGCAATAGTTCCAGTTATTAAATACATAAATGTCACAGAAAATTTTCTACTTACAACTAATTTATTTAATGTAATTATTATCGCAACAAGGAAACTCGCTGCTGTTATATTTAAAAATGAAATACTAATTGCTTCAAAGAAACCACCTCCAATACCTAATGTTGTTCCAAATATAACAGTCCAGATTATGTAGTATAGTGTTGACCGTTTTACTGGAACTTGTCTTTGTGCTTCAATCATATCAGTTCTATTTATTAGACTGTTCTTATTTGAGGTATTTCAATTTTGTATTTAACACATTTCTATCCTCTTAATTATAGAAATGTATTGTTTAAGGGGTATTAAACCAAATAAAAGCAATAGACTAAATCTTAATTAATTTATAAATCAATTGACTTGCATAATCCAATGCCTGTTCATCTGGTCTATATCTTTGATTAATATCAATCCAATCATTTATAAAGTCTTCAATCTCTTTTGTGGATTGTTCAACCATTTCACAATCAAGTTCTTTAATTATCTTCTCTGAGTAATTATTAATATTGCTTTCACCACCCCAAACCATTTTGGAATATTCTTTAAATCTCAGGAACTCCTTGAATATTTCAATTCTCAATTCATCTTTAATTTTAAATCGAATTGATGAGATATAACTCAGAAATAAATTTAAATACCTTCCTCTAAGAACTTCATTATCTGGTTGGTATTTAATTGACCTTAATAGATAAAGGATTGCTTTTTTATAGTTCGACTTTTGTATTTGGAGTTGATGAATTATGTAATAGATATCAAATAACTCATCTTCAGAAAATTCATATTCGTTTTCTCTACCAAATTTCATAAAATTTTTTATCTCTTTACCATCAATATTGTAAGAGACGCTCAGGTTAGTATTAAAACCATAACCTGCCATTTTTAATAGCTTAAGAACTGTTAGGGTTTGTTCTTTCTTCATTTTTCTTTTTTTGAATACGAGAACAAAAATAAACGGATTGCCAATGAAATCAATTACTTTCTTAAGAAAGGAACTTTATGAAAAGGTTTGGAAGGTTCCAATGAATAAATTGTCATTAGAATATGGAATTAATGTATATCAGTTAACAAAGGTTTGCATTGAATTAAATATTCCTCGTCCTGAATCAGGTTATTGGTCTAAACTTCGTCACGGATTAAAAGTCACTAAACATCCCCTTCCAGAATCTGAAACTAAACAATTTGTTCTCAATCTTGGAGGTTTGAAGGTTGATTCCCTTAATAAAGATTTACCTAGAGGATATAAAAGTATTGTTGTTAAAGATCATCTTAGAAATCCACACACCTTAATTGCCAAAACTCAAGAGTATATCCACAATAATGAAAATATTAGGTGGATTACTGATGATTATGGTCGAATCAGAGTTAATGAACAAGGCTTACTTCGACTTTTAGTGACTAAAAAAAATCTAAAACGAGCTTTTAGAATTTACGACGCTATTCTTAAAGAGTGTATCAGACAAGGTTTCGAGACAATCCCTCTTGTAAAGTATGGCAATACAGAAAACTGTATTTCAGATGAAGGAAATAAAGCCTTTATTTTCATTCAAGAAGAAGGCAAGCAAATAAAGCACAAAATAGATAAACCAAAATTCAGCTGGCAGGAGTATGAATATGAAAGATACACCACTGATAAACTCAAACTATTAATAAGTGGAGACTTTTATTCATCCACACGAAAATCTATAAATGATACAAGTAAGGCAAAAATTGAAGATCGTATTGATGAATTCTTGCCAACTGTTTTGACAATATTCAATGAATCAAAGCAACAAAAGATCAAAGAAGCTGAACTTGAGAAAATAAATGAGTTAAAAAGAATTGAACGAGAACGAATTGAAAGAGAGAAGACAATTGAAATCTCAAAAAGAGAAGAATTAGAAGAACTATCTAGTTTATTTACAAAATCACAATATGTCTATGATTTTATTACTGAAGTTAATCTAAGAAGTAAAGAGTTAGAATTAAACGACAAGCAGAAAACTAATATCAAAATATGGAGTTCATGGGCTATGGAACATGCCGAGAGATTAGATCCGGTAAAACATACGCTCAAACAATTAATTAAAGTTGAGTAAATAAGCGATATGAACTTTCTTGATATTAGTGTGATCAGTATAGAATACTACCCACAATAAGTAACATGGAAATAATGGAAGAACTAGAGCTTCAATTACATCAGGAAATGCTAGATATGTATCAACTGGCTGGAAAAGAAACAGGGTACTGGGGTAATTATTTTCTAAGGTCTGTTCGGAACAATGGAGGACTAAAAACAGCTAGAAGAATGCTTTCAAAAAAACTTGAGAACCCTTCAGAACAAAAAGGTTTTCAATCTTTAATTGAAGCAGGGAGACCTGATTTATCGCTAGAAAACGTTGTTTTACAAAGTAAGTATAAACCACTATTTACTGATGATGAGCTTATTGAAGCTAAGAGAAGGCTTGATCTTGTACCAAGTTTTGCAGTTAGAAAAAAGGTTAAACCAGAATTTATTTATCCTGAAGATCTAATTGAGGAAGAAGAATATATTGAAGGAGCAAAGAAACAAATAACTGTCAATGCTTATGAAAGGAGTTCAAAAGCACGACAGGCTTGTATAAAAAAATATGGATATCGATGTCAGGTTTGTTCAATGAAATTCAGCGAGGCCTATGGAAAAATCGGTGAACGTTTTATTCATGTACACCATAAAAAACAATTGGCTGGTAGACGTACTTCGTATAAGGTAAACCCAACCATAGATTTAGAACCGGTTTGCCCAAATTGCCATGCCATGTTACATACATCAGATCCACCTTTAGGAATTGAAGAACTAAAAGAAATCATGCTTGATGTTCAGAATAAGAAAGAGGTGAAATAATTGAAGGAAAAGACTAAAGAAACCATAAAGAACTTGGGAGTAGCTGCTACCGCAGGAATTCCTATTCTAGGTGGGCCAATTTCAGTTATTCTGGATAAATATCTCCCTGAGTTTGTAGAACAACGTAGAGGTAATTTTCTTAACCAACTTAATGATGAGCTTGAGGTCCTTCTAAAATCAGAATTAGAAACAGATACTGAAAGTGACCGATTTATCTCAATTTTTATCCGTTGTGTTAAACTAGCACTAGAAGAGTATGAACAAGAGAAAATTGATGCATTTAGAAATATCATCTTAAATAGTTCTTTACCAAGTAAACAGGACTTTGATTTAACAACATTAATGATGAACTGGGTAAGGGAATTCAGTGTAGATCAAATTCGAATAATTAAAGCTGTTAAAGAAAACCCAAGTATTGCTAATTATTCGGAGCACTCTGATTTGTATTATGCATTAAAGGACTTCTTTCCGGAGATTCCAAAACTCTTCTTAATCACACTTTCCCAAGATTTAATCACAAAAAATATAGTTCTCTATGGTAAGGGTAAGATTCAAAATGAAATTCCTAATGAATCCGGTAAGTTTTGGTACTTATCTGAAGTAGGTGAAGCTTTTGTAGATTATATCACAAAACCCGTTTGATCATGATTGAATCTAAATACACAAAGTCTTTTGAAAATCTTGTTTCTTTATATGGTGAAGAACACATTAATCGAATTCTAGATCGCCTTAATTATATTCATTCTTACACCGAGGGTATTTGGAAAGAATATGTCGAAAAAATACCGGATAGAACTGTTGAATATCTTCTAATTGCTGAGGCACCCCCATGGAAGGAAAAAGGTAAGCCTGAATACGTATTAGACCCATCAAGCAATCCAAGATCTTTGATGAGTGCTTTATGCAAAGCGTTTTATAGAGAGCCGATATATAAAAGCAAAGGAAGTAGTAAAGCTTTATCTATGCTTGCAAATGATGGGTTTTTGGTCATTGATTCTATTCCATTTTCGATGGATTACTCAAATCCGAATAAACGAAAACGCCAAGCATATAAGAATTTGGTAAAATCTTCATTGGAAGAATATATGCTACCAAAAGTATCTACCTATAATTTAATATTACACCCTGACCTAAAAATTGCATTCTCACTGAAAACAAATGCTAGGCAGATTATTGATATCCTAGGTAGCCAATTAGTTCTAGATGAACAGACTTTTACTATTTCAGAATCAAACATTGGGGTCAATGGAGCCGGTTATCCTGATTCAAAGAAACTAGAGCAGATATACTTTAGCTAGATTATCTTTTTTGACTTTCAAGCACTATTGATTCAATTTGCTTGAGATCATTCTGAGTAAAGTTCTCCCAAAATGAGTTCATCTTCTTTTGCATACTCTCGAAGTCAAGGTTGTCATAGTAGCTCTTACTTAAAATATCATGCTTATAAATGGTAGCCCATTTCCCTGTTAATTTTCCCGTCCCATTTTTAAAGATTTTTTTATTGGATTGAGCTGCTTCGAAAATGCTTTCCCGAGTTGCATGACTTGGTGCCGGACCAATTACCAACTTCAATCTTAAGCTGTCTTTACGGCTCTCAATTTCAAAAAGGAGAACTTTCTTGGTTGAAGTCCACCCTTCGCCATTATTTAATTGTTCTATCTCATCAAAGGACTTTGGTCTGAAACGGATATACGTTTTATTAGAATCATCAAGTTCAACATTTTCATCTTTTTCTATTAATTCGATTAAATGAGATTGGATGTCTGTATAGATGTCCATTTTGTAATCGAAAATAAGGTCTAATGCTTTGCTGTGTTCTCGATATATCTTTCTACATAACTCTACTAATTGTTGATCTGGCACGACATGTCTCCTTAATAAGATTAGATAGTCATTCAGCATAAGAGTAATTTTTGGAGATAGCTCATCACTCTTTTTCTTTAGAAAACTTTCTATCTGACTTGCAAATTTTTGATAGGAATATATTCCCCATGATTCATCATACTGTGGAGGAATACCATCTGGAGTAAGAAATACTTTAAGTATTCGATAAGAATCACCAAAGACTTCATTTAAAGTTTGAGAGTAAGTTTTTAATTGATATCTACTTTCACTCGAATCAACTTTATTCTCGATAGCCAAGACTGTCTTTAAGTCCTCGTGAATTATCAAAATGTCGATATTTCGCCATTCTCTTCGAACTTCAACATTGTCAAAACTACTTAATTCAATCTCTAGAGCAGTGATCGTATTAAAATCATTGTTAGCAATGACATCAATAAGAGTACTCTTTAAAATAGACTCACCCAATCCGTGATTTTCGCTTGGATTTAAAAGAAATGATAAAAACTCTGAATGCCGAAGCTCTTGTCTAACGGCACCAATTGACTCAAAAATATTAAAGCCAGAAAGCTTTGTTTCTAATTTTTCAAAGTCATCATTATCGATAAGAAACTTTTCAAGTGAGGCTATTTCTGAACTATTGTTCATCAATTTTTCTATTTAGTCTTCCCATTCTATTTCAGAGTCATCTGTCACATTGATTTCTGCACCTAAATTTAAAAACTCTCGTATTTCGTCTTCTAAGTAAAGTATATATAATTTCCTTGAAGCATAGCCACCTATTTCAATAACCCACTCAGGATCTGAATAACTATCCCCTCCTATTTGAGCATCATGGACATGCCCCCCACTAATAATCTGAAAAGTATCCTCTAATATCCGGAAATCAATGTACTTCGACTCTCTGAATTCGGAGGTGCCATTTTCATAATAAATTCCAAACTCACAATTGATCCCTTTAGTAGAGTTAGGTAATCGCCTCAATGCATATAAAGCATGCCCCAAACCAACAATCTGCTTAGGATTAGGGTTATATTTTTTCAGCATTAACTCAGCGATCGATTCTGCAATACTTATCGCATAAAAGTCATCTTCTTCTAATAAAAATTCATCCATTTAACTGACGCTTAGTTATTTGACCTATGTTCAAGGGCTTGAGTTATAATTTCATCAAACTCTCTAGGTCTTCTTCGCTTCATTTCTTCAGCATAAATCTGTTCTGATCTTATTATAGAAGCTAATTAGAATAATTGTGTCTTCCGGTTTTTTGCTAAATGCATGTTCAAAACTAATTAATTCTTGCTGAACAATGATCTATTGCTTCTTTAATGCTGTTGAATTCATCTGAATCTTTTTCTACTAAATATAACATATGGCTAAAACGCTTCATTTGAGTTTCATTTGAGATTTTGTTCTCTCGGGCATGTTTAATCATAATATGAAATCGATATAACTTACATATTCTAATTGTTTCCCCTCCTTTTGAATCCAGAACAGCTGTTATAAATAAATTATCTTCTAACTGAAAATGATCCTCCCATTCATCAAAATGTGGGTTAAATATTAAATACCCATCTGAATCATCTGGGAATCTCTCAGTACTATATCCTGCTCTTAATGTATTTTCATCACCTTTGAGATTATTACATGTATTGCAGGTTACAATCAGATTTTTTGGCTCTAGCATCCATTGAGGATATCTAGATTTTGGTAAAATATGCTCTAATGGCTCATAGTACCCATCTGGCTCAACATAATTCCTACAATAACCACACCTATCACCTTGTTTCCTTAAATGGTCTTTTTTTAGATTCTGCTTAAGTGTATTAAATTGTGATTTTGACCAATGCCCATTCTCTAGTGGAAGATTATTTCGAATAACTCTTTGCTCATTATCATCAAATTGGTAGTTATTATCTTTCAGAGTATAATTGTAAGGCATTCTATCTATACCTCTCCATTAACTTAACAACAACATCTTTCAAAGGATCTTCATTTGATAACTTATCTAAATTATGGTCTCTTAATTCCTGAACTTTTTCAGCTATTAAGTTATCATCCCTCGTTTCTTTAGAAATTAACTCTAGAATCTCGCCAACTTTATCTGAAACATAGAAATTCCTTGTTGTTGGAACTTTAAACACATTAAGGAGAATTTGTTCAGCTGATCGAGCATAGGTATCAAATTTTAAAGTTTCTGCAATTATCTTGTTCTTCAAATCTCTTGAAAGTGCAACCACACATGAACTTTCGTCTTTTAGATCAGAAACTAGGAAATGAGAATGAGTGGCTATTATAAAATGACAGGATTTATATCGTTCAAATATTTGGCGAATGTAGTACATAAATTTCATTTGCCAATTGGGATGTAAACTAATTTCGGGTTCATCAATTAATACAAGTGATCCTTCCTTAATTGTAGCTAAAACACCTATCAAAGTAGATAATAGATGATATTCCCCTGAGCTACTTTCTTCTAAATTATAATCAGAATTAACCCTTTTTAGTAAAATTGTTGGATAGGATATAAAGTCGAGTGCTTGTAGATCTTTCAATAGTGAATAATCCCCTTTAAGACTTTGATCATTTATTATGTCATACTCCACCGATTTTTTTCGTTCTAATTCTAGGTCGTAAGATAATGTATTACAGAATCTTATAATTGAATCAATTTTTTCATTGTCATTTAAAATTCTCTCAAAATACGGAAGTCCTCTAGGTTCTGTTTTTCTTTTAATTAAAGGCTCTTTTCGGTCAAAGAAACTAAATAATATTTCTCGAGTTAATTGACCATTAAATAGAAGTTTTCGATATCTAGGATGGTATTGTATCGTTAATGATTTTTTTAAATCCAAAAAATCCATTAATCCAAACAGGTTATTTATGAACTCAGGATCATCAATTTTATCTACTAAATGATCAACCGTTCTTCTTACATAGGTTCTAGTTCCTGCTATACTTGGTGTTCTTCTCACACCTAAATAGTTATAGATTGAAAAATCATCTTTTTCCTTAATTACAGGAAACTTATCGGTTAGCATAATTGAGGAGGCAGCAATTGCATTCGGCAAATGCTCTTGTCTAGCTATTTCAACTGAGGGCTGAATTTTGATTTTTTCTTGATCGATGATTTCAAAAACTTCAACCATTTCGGAAGAATATATCTTTGGAGAAATATTTAAATCTTCATTGGCAACACCCGCAATATTTCCAAACTTTATAATCCTTCCATTTTTTAAGTAAATAAGCTGAAATTGACCCTGAATCTCATTTATTCTCTTTCCGGTTTTAATGATCTCATTCAGCTCTCTAAAAATTTGTATTAAAGCCCTTAGAATGTTGCTTTTCCCCGTACCATTGGGTCCAATAATGATTGAAGAGTATGGACCTTCTTTGGTCTCATCAGTCAGATCAGCAAAGTCGAACATCAGATCACCTAGAAAGGGATTATTTCGAACTTCCAAAAAAAGTAGTCTAAAATCGGAATTCGAAATAGTCTCATTCTGTGAAATATCTCTGTAATATTTTTGTACCCTATTTAACCCCATTTCAAAATTTTAAATTTTCTCATTCACCACGATTATAAAAATTCCGTGATTCTTTTTTACCCATAATCCACCTTCGGCTCGGCTGCCATATTTACTTCCACCTCTTCCTCAATCTCTCCTACAGTAACCTGCCCATTCATAAGCATGGGTAATAACCAGTCTCTTAGTTCTGCAAGTTTTTGATTTTCCTGAAGGTTCTTTTGAATCTTTTGATGTATTGGGTGAATCTTATCAAAAAATGCTTTTCTGTATTCAAGTGGAGCAATTTCAATCTTATAATTATTGACAAATGAATCGAAAAGTAGGTTTTTAATACCACTTGTTTTTCCTTCCCAACCAAAATAAACACCAGCATCATATAATCTCATCCATATGTAGAAAAAATTATATAAAGTGTACTTACTATCTAGCGTTATTGCTTTACAAAAATTCGAACAGATTAACGGTTTCTGAAACCTCTCTATAGTCTCTTCAATAATAAATGCTGCCCTTCCAGTTGATTGTGTTGGACTTCCACCTGATATTTCTATGATTAGATCGTATTCATCTAATATTTTATGTTCATTCTTTTCAAGAATAAACCTATTAGGTGGATTTGACATTTCATTCCCATTTATAAAAGGCAAATCTGTTCCTCTAATACAAGTTACCGCCTCAGTATAATTTCCTTGAATTTCTTCTTTGCCCCAATCACCACTTTTATCTTTTTTGATAATACTTGATATAGTATCTACACCCCACCCCTCTGGAATATCTCTTTTCAATTCCTCGTTGTACACCATTTTTCCACCGGATACTTTGTATGGCTTGCCTTCTAATTCTGGTTTCCCCATAACTTCAGCTTGTTCTTTGGAAATGGGAAAATCGAATTGAACAAACCAGTAATCATAAATCAACTTTGCCACCGCTTCTAACTCTGAGTTGATCTTATAGTTGAGCTCGATTTTGGAGTCTAAATCCGATAAAACTTTAGCAATTTTTGCTTGTTCGTATAATGATTTACCATCAAAAACCAGCTCACTTAGTAGGGTTAGGTTCAAGTTTGGCTGTGAAGATTGTGAACTTAATCGGTTGATATGTTCATTGACCAATTTTTGTGAGAAGTAGTAATACAAATAATGCACATTGGCTTTTGAATGATCTAATCGTACTACGCCAACTGCTTGATTCGTATTTGCGGGAATGTCATCAATTGTAACTATACCCAATTTTCCTAAATATGCTCCCGCTATTGAAAACAAAAGATCATTCTCAAAAAGTTGAGAACGACTCAATTTTTCATTCGTTTTTATATCGATATATTGATAGAGTGATTTATCTAAGTATTTAAAATCTCGAATACTTTCAGACTTAATATAGTTGATACCTTCTTTGACAAATGACTCACCAATAGTAGAAGGTGTTGTTCCTTTAGTAATTAGTAATGCTACATCTTTTAACTGAGTTTTATTCATAATTAAGCTTTTCAATATTCTTCAAAATATTAGCTTCTAAATGTTTCGATTCTTTAAAGTATGATTTCAAATTATCGTGGAATTTCCCCAACTGTGAATCAAAATCTTCTTCTGTAATATCTATGTACTCAATCTTTACTTCAAAATACTGCCCCGCACTTAAGCTATAGTATTTATTAGCAATCTCATCGTATGAAACTACAACAGAAAAATCTTCAACTTCCTGTTTTTCATTAAATGTTGAAATAATTTGTTCTTCTTCTTCAGGAGTTAAAACAGTCTTTTGATTCTTACCTTCTTTAACTGTTTCACCTAATTTCGAGGCATCAATCAGTACTACATCCCCTTTGTTTTCTTTATCTAAAAATAGAACAGAAACGTTGGTACCGGTACTGGCAAAAATATTACTCGGCATACTAACTACTCCTGCTAGCATCTTTTCCTCAACTAACTTCTGCCGAATGCGCTTATCAATACCGCTTTGAGCTGTAATAAATCCTGTTGGAACAACGATTGCAGCTTTACCTTTCTCACTTAATGAGAACATAATATGTTGTATAAACAACTCATAGATCGCCATCTTATCTTTAGCTTTCTTTGGCACGTTTGGAATACCCGCAAAGAATCGTTCATTGTTCGCTTTGGTATCTAAATCGTCTCTGTAGTCACTAAAGTCTAATTTAAACGGTGGGTTTGAAACGATATAATCAAACTTTTCAAGTTTCCCATCATCGCTTTTGTGATACGGGTCTTGAATGGTATTCCCTTGAATGATATTTGGAATGGAATGTACCAGATCATTTAGTATCAGGTTTAAACGTAGTAAGCTGGAAGACTTCTGAGAGATATCCTGCGTGTAAATGGTACATTTATCTTCCCCAATTTCATGGGCTAAGTTCATCAAGAGAGTACCCGAACCTGCTGAGGGATCATAGCACTTCACATTTTGTACTTCTCCATGAACCAAGCATTTAGCCATGATTCGGGATACAGCATGAGGGGTAAAATACTCCGCATATTTACCCCCGCTGTTACTGTTATAATCTTTAATCAGGTATTCGAATATGGTAGCAAAAAAATCAAATTTTTCATGAAAGATATGTTCAAAGCTGAACGGCATGAGCTTGTTGATTAACGCCTTACAAAACTCATCTCGTTTATCGTCTACTACTCTGCTAATTCGTTCGAACAATACAATTTTTGCTCCTCCGGCTGTCACTACCGAAAAAATAGCACTGTTCTCTTTTGCAATATCTTCTAACGTGTCATCAAACAAGACAGCAAAGTCTTCTTCATTCTGTCGTTTAAATAAGCTTGATATAAAATGTTTAGGCTTCAGAGCAGGGGTGCCTGCACTCAACTGATAGGTAAGCATTTCATATTCTTCATCGCTGTATTTAACCAGTTCTTCTTCCCAATTATCAGCTTCAGCTAAAGAAGGTTCTATTTTCTTTACTTCATGAATGAATTTGTCATTCAAAAATTTATACAGAAAAGCCTGAGTGATGACCTTGTATTCACTGGCATTATTACCAAGACCCGCATTGGCACAAACACTTTTCAAATCATCAATAAGTGCTTTGGTTTTTGATCTAAAATCTACTTCGCTCGTCATGCTACTCTTCCGTAATATTCGTTCATGTATTCGTTAATAATCATGGTATTTATGCGCTTTGTGATATCCAAATCTAAGGTTAAATGATGTTTATTTTTTAACTGATCAACCACAATTCTACCCATCATTTTTTGAACAAAACTTTTGTTTTCCAACATATTCGAGTTCTGAAGAATCTGAGTATCAACTTCTCTTTTTAGATCCTGAAGTACCTCGAATAACTTAGCCTCATTATCCGTTAATGGATCTTTCTCCATTAACCTTTTATGAAGGCGAGCATACTTCTCATCGTTTTCATACTTGGCTTTTACCAAATTATTCTTTCGTTCTAATTCCTTGGCTTTTTTAAAAATGGTATCCAATTCTTTGATATTGGCTTCCATTTCATCTTTAGTGACTTCAGTAAGTTTCTTCTTTTTGAAGAGTCGCTCTAACTCCTCTTTTAAAGAAATGAATTCCGGATCTATTGGATCAAAATTATTCCCCAACATTTCACGGGTCTTTTGCAGAGTGTTTTTAAGCTCATCTGCTAATACCATTTCCTCTTCACTTACTTTTGTAAACGTAAAGATGACATCCTCCAGAGCAACATTCAGCAAATTCATGCTATCCACATTATTCTCAAGTGACTCTTTGGTATTTATTAGTGCCAGATGATTGTCTGCCTCTCTGGATAAGATTGTTAGCTTTCTAAAGTCTAGCTTTTCAAGAAGCTCATAATTACCGGATAGGCGAATCAAATTATAGAGCGCCTTTGCATTATTTAGTGCACGGGTGATTTTAAGCATCTCTGCCCGATCTTCAATCTCAGTAATTTGCTGGGAAAAGACTTCCGCATTTTCTGTATCGAAATACAACAAAACACTTCTGATCTCATTAATCTCTTGCTCAATTTCTTCGGTTGATTTAAAGAGATTGGAATAGTGTTCCATTTCATCTCCCAACTCTAATTGGAGCTCATCAAAATAGGCTTTGTTGGTCTTATCAAATTCAGATTGGATATCAGCAAAGTCTACTACATTCCCATAGCGAAAATCTTTATATGTACGATTTACTCTGGTTAATGCCTGAAGTAGGTTATGGGATTTAATGACTCTACCTACATATAACTTCTTTAATCGAGGCGCATCAAAACCAGTTAATAGCATATTATAGACAAACAAGAAATCAACTTTTCCATCTTTAAACTCTTCTACCCAATCTTTTTGATCTTGTCGTGATCCATAATCATGCAGAATAAGTCTGGCTGTCATCTTTTTGTCTGAATACCCATCTAGTACCACAAATCGATCAGAGCTTTCATCATCAGCAGCCATCAAATTGGTATATATATTTTCCGCATACTGCTTTTGAAAAACTTCAAACATCATCTGTGCTTGAGGAGAAGAATCACAAATAATCATTGCTCCGATGGAGTCGTCATTCATTGCCACCCTAGCATTCCTAAAATCCTTGACAATATATGCCAGCATGTCTTCAACAAAGCGCTGATGCGCGAAGAGATCTTGTTTCTTGATACTCCCTTGAAGCAACTTGATTTGGTCAAGTGTCTCTTGAAGTTTCAATTTGTATTGGGTGTCAATCTCCTCACGAATTAGCCGAAGAGTATATCCATCTGCAATGGAAGCATTGTAGTAATATTTATGGATGTAGTCCCCAAATAACATCTTCGAGTTATAATCACTTCCTAGTAATGGAGTACCTGTCAATCCAATTTTTACCGCGTTGGGATCTGACTCTTTAAGATTTGCTAGAAAGCTCCCTTTCGGGTTATAACTGCGATGCACTTCATCTAAGAAGTACACTCGTTGAATACCAATGTTATAATCAGTATTTCGAGTTACATCTGGATCATCTTTAAATTTATGAATGTTAACGACCGTAATCTCTGGCTTACCTTGATCATTGTGAATCGCACTGTTCGACTTAATGTCTTTGGCAAAAGCTTCTTTAGAACTCACATGATAAACGACTAGTCCGCGAGCCTTAAATTCTCTGGATGCCTGAGTTAGTAGATCCAGCCGATCTACAATGAAATAGAACTTTGGAATTACTCCTTTCTTCTGATAATAATCGGTCAAGTATTTAACATTGTAATAAGCCAGCGCTGTTTTTCCACTACCTTGAGTATGCCAAATTATACCCTTCTTTGTTCCTTCACTGAGCTTTTGCTCGATTGCTTTGGTAGCAAATATTTGAGGATACCGCATTACGTGTTTTTGTAACCCTGAACTCTCTTTCACATAAGCAAATGCGTACTGAAGTAAAAAGGAAACACGATCTCTACTAAAGAGAGAGGTTGAAATCCTATTAGTAGGGGTTTCTGGATTTTTATTAGTAGCGAATTCAGGTGAATTCCTGATACTGGCATAGTTTGTATCCTTTAGTACAAATAGCTCTGTTTCATCTTCTAATTCTGGTAATACTAAATTCTGTTTGAAATCCGGATCTTCTCTGAAGTAATTGAAGATAGGTTCTCGATATGAGGATGAAGCATAAAAAGCTCCTTCAATTATATTAGGTGAGCTGTCATCATACTCCATATTATTTGAAAACACCATCAACTGAGTAATGTTGACAAAATTTCTAAAGCTCTTGTTTTTGAACCGAGTCTTTATTCGTTTGTGCTCATCTAAAATTCCATTTCTATTATTCGGCTTTTTTACTTCGATAAAGAATAATGGCATTCCATTAATTAATAGGATGATATCCGGTCTGAAATTATCATCATCTTTTTCATACGGTAGCTCGGTAACAACATGGAAAGAATTATTATCAAAATTCTCGAAGTCTATCAGTTTTGTTCCGGATTTACTGATCAACTTTTCATAAAAAGCTTTGCCCAAGTCTTCATTCTCTAGAGACAGAGCTACTTCATTAAATACTATAGTGACCTCAGAACTCTCTAATAGAGGGTTTATTCGCTGAATACTTTCACTGAAGATACCTGTGAAGATGTTGGTGGATTTATCCCATTCTTGATCTTTCAAAGAAAGATAGGAATACCCCAATCGGATCAGATGTAAGATACTGGGTATTTTAACCCTTGAGTCTTCGTTGAATTTCATTTCTTTATTCTCATCTTAACTTTCCCCACAAGCAGTTGTAAATACATTACACTAAAATTAAAGTCAATATTTATTCATATGTCTGAATGAATTGTTTATACCAAAGCATTAACTCAAGAAGTGCGAATACAGTGCTCTTATAGGCATAATGATGTACATCTTCAGGGTAATCGTGAGAGCCTTCTTGAGTTGTATCAACCATCATTTTCGTTAGGTTTGCTATGTGTAATGGCCAGACTGGCTCGTTTCGGGCTTGAATTTTGATACGCTCATTTTCTTTACCTGCGTTTTCCTTTACGTCTTTCCCTGATAGATAATACCAAGACCAAGTAATACTTAGTTTTTCATTGTCATTAAATAGGCTCAATGGAACAACATCTTGATATTTATTTTTTTCCAAGGCTATTTCGTGTAGCATTCGTATTAATACCTCATACATTTTCCGAATAGGATTAAAGGCATCGTCATCATTGTATTTAGCTTTACTCTTCAACTTCCTAACAATCTCAACTAAGTCCTCTTCTTTGTCTTCCGGCAGTAAATGATTATCGAAAAGCTCAAAAATTTCTTGGTACTCATTTTTTATTTGATAATCCTCATTCTTAGCCACCTCTTCTTTTAAGTAATCATACATATCTGATGAAACACGACCTTTTCTAAATATTTTTACTTCAGAAAATAAAGAGTCTGTGCTTAACTCCTCAGCGTATCCAGTTAAAACACAAAAGGGAATGGAAATATTTTCAGCATCAAGTAATCGTTGTAACTCTCGAATGGTTTTCCTTAGAGCTGTGATATCCTTTCTACTAGAAGAAGTAGATTTCTCCCAAAAATAGCCATCGAGTATTATTGCATCAATTCTTGAATGGTGTTTTCTAATGTAATCTATACCTTCTTCTGCGTTCGATAATGCCTTAAATAGAATAACTCTGTTACTTTTTGCATTTAATTCAAGTTCTGTTTTTATGTTTTCTGCATCATCATCAAGTAATAAGACTTTTATAGGTTTATTCATCAAAATCCTCAAACTCTACTGGTTTAAAATGTATTTCAAATTGTATAGGAAAATCGTTTTTAGGTAGAATAGAAGATTTGCATTTTATTGTAGCCCCCATTCTATCCAATTTTCTCTTAATACTATACCCACCTAATCCACTGCCACTACTTTTATTTCCCTTATGATGCAATTTAAATAAATCATTGCATGTAAAATCATTAGGAAATGGAATCCCATTGTTTCCAACGTGCATTACTGGTGTTGGTATTGGTGAACCTTCCCTAGATTCTGTTGTAAAGCAGATCACAAATTCATTGTCTTTGTCTCTTTGAAAACCGTGTTCTACTGCATTTTTCAGTAGGTTATTGAGTATGCTCACCAAATCACTTTCATTTGTTTTGGCGATATAATCAGGAAGATGGTCGTCAAAATCAGAATCTAAGTTTCCAAAAACACTATCTCGAAATACTATTTTATAATTATTGCAAATCTGTCGCTTCTTCCAATTTAGAGTAACATCTTTAATATTTACTATTGTATAATACTTCCCTTGGTCTTGAGTGAAATATGCTACTTCGTTTTGAAGAAAATCTTCTGCTTTATTTTGGTTTGATACTAATCTCGTAAGCACTTCGCCTACACTTTGACCTGCTGGAGCTTTTTCTTCAAAGAGAATAGAGCTACCAAAATTAATGATGTCTTTTTCCTGTAACCCCGTCATATAATTCTTAAGCGTATCAATATCTAAAGCTACTTTATGTAAAATCTGCTTGAAATTGTGAGCAAAGGAAGCGAAAACCTCCTTTTCAATAAATTTTATATCCGCACTTAACCCCTCTACTTCTTCTAATTTGCTCTTAGCGATTGTTGAATATTCATCTTTAACAATCTCCAATTGTTTAGGTAATGGAAGAACCCTTAAAAAGACATTGTGCAGTTCGGACTCTCGAATACTAGGGATAGTTTGTCCAGAAGCTATAGCTTTGAACTGTTGTTGAACGAAATCTGATCTAAGCTCCAGAATTAAGTATTCTAAATTGAGAGAATTCGGAATTTCATATGCAATAACCTTGGGTTCCAAGTACACTGACTTTTCATTAACCTCAATAACCGAGGGTTTTATACTTCCAACTATTTTACCTATTAGTATTGCGGATGAGTTTAATTTTTTGAGTCTTTTTCCTTTTCCTGACTTAGGTAAGTCTTCTACATTAATTCTGAACTTTGTAAAACTCTCTGATAAATGGGAGATGTTTACGTATGGTACTTTTTCAGATACTTTTGTTGTACCCTGTTCAGACTTTTGCAGTATCTCGTTAAATGAGATTAGCTTTTCTTCATCATACCTTTTATGGGAATCTGTATTAACATTTACGTTAAAGTAATTCGCAAAACCCAGTGAATAGTTTTTCTCTCTTATATCTGAAATTTTAACTTGATTGACAAAGGGGTAAGAATTTGAATCATTTTTCCAAAATGACCTTAATTCCTCAAAAAAGACTTGGTTCTTCTTTCGTTCTCTTGAATAGAGAAATGGCTCAATTTCAACACTATTTATATACTTTATATAGTTTTTATTCCAACTATTGTCCAATTCAATCAAGGAATATTCAAGCCTATTGAACAGTCCAAAAATTCCTTTTGGCAGCCGGATAATCGTTTTTAGTTTCTCTGATTCTACAATTCTCTTTCGGAATCTTTGAAAAGCTCTTGTCGTTCGAACAAGAGTATTTGAAGGTAATATCAGTATTGCTTTTCCATCTTTTTTTAATCCTTTAAGTGCTAATTCAGAGTAAAATAATTCCCAATATCTATATGTAATATTAACTTTATCACCCCCTTTTAACCCATCAAATAAACGTTTCTCTATTTTACCAACAGATGGAATTGCAAAAATATAATCGAAAGGCTTATTTAGAATTATTGTAGTAAGTCCATAGTCCACATCAATATTTTTTTTCCCAGATAACAAGATTCTTAAATAGTACCAGAGCTTCGAATCACCACTTCCACCAATTATTTTTTTCCCTTTGTAATTAACTCTATCAAACAAAATTTGTGATGTAGTATCACCTATATAAAGCTCTTTCTTTGACGTTT
Organism: Balneolaceae bacterium; assembly: GCA_965249965.1. Classification (GTDB taxonomy): domain Bacteria; phylum Bacteroidota; class Rhodothermia; order Balneolales; family Balneolaceae; genus HXMU1420-13. Next base: position 2,103,691 of record OZ252262.1, on the reverse strand, counting down.
TCAATACATCATTAATCAATCCTGAGAACTCTTTACTAATTTTAATCGATTCTCTATCCAACTTTAGTGAATAAATCAATTCCATAAAGAAATCATCGAACTCTGAAATAGTGAATGTTTCTATTGAGAAATCTAATATCCCTATTCTCTCTATTTCATTTTCTAGATTAAGAATTTCTTCCGACTGATACCCAGACAGGTTCCCATCATCATTGAATATTCTGTCTAATACTTCTGCATTGATTACTTTTAGGCTACTCTGAATAAAGGAATAAAATGGTTTAAAGATATCATCATGTGGATAAAATTCTTCTCCATCCTTACTCTGATATTTCTTTATATCATATTTAAAATCAGGTAAGTTTAAATCCGTTTTAATCGCATCATATCTTCTGAGGAATAAATACAACACGATTTTTTCGATTTTTGGTGGAAGAAAACTCCTTTTGACCAATTCATTTCTTAATAAGAAATCTGATAATTGTTTTAACTCGTCTTTCAAAGCGATAGTAATTTTTAATTCGATGCAAATTTAATAACATGCTGTGCACTGATTCTGCACAGATAAAAACCCATGTCAATCAACAAAAATGCCTTACTTAGGTATAAAGTCTTAGATAGTTGTTTTAGTAATCACCGACGTAATTATTTTTGGCAAGACTTACTACATGAAATCAACTTAGCTCTTGAAGAGTATAACGGTCCTCAATCTAAAATAAAACGACGACAACTATTTGATGACATTAAATTTATGGAGAGTGATCAGGGGTGGTCTATTCCACTTAACAGGCTAAAAGATGGTCGAAGAGTTTATTACCGATACTCTGATCCTGAGTTTACAATATCAAAGGCACCAATCAACGAAGAAGAGTTAAATCAAATCAATGCAGCAATTAAAGTTCTATCTAGATTTGGAGGTGCCCCACAATTCGAGTGGGTTCAAGAATTGATTCCGGTACTAAAAGACCGCTTTGATGTAAAAACCAATTCGAAGGAGATTATCTCCATAGAGTCTAACGTCGATTTAAAAGGAATCGAGTACCTTAGCCCACTTTATGAAGCCATCAATAAGGAACAGGTTCTCAGTATTAGTTATAAGGACTTTAAAACAGATGACAGTTATTCTTTTAGATTGCACCCCTACTTCTTAAAACAATACAACAATCGTTGGTTCGTGATTGGACTGAACCCAGATCGTGAAATTCCAACTTGGACCGTTGCTCTAGACCGAATACTATCTATTGAGTACTTAACAGATTCTTACCAATCGAGCGAAATCGACTGGAATGACTACTTCTATGATATAATTGGTGTTACCCGTCCTGCAGATATAGAAGTTGAAACTATAAAGCTCGAAGTTACTAAAGAGCAGGCCCCTTATATCGAAACCAAACCACTTCATCCTACTCAAAAATCATATTTGACAGAAGATAAGTTAATCGTCGAAATTGAAGTCATTCCAAATTATGAATTGGAGACTCTGATATTAAGTTTTGGGGAGAAGGTGAGGGTATTGGAACCGGAGTTTCTTCATGAAATAATTAAGGAGAGGGCTTTAAAATTGAATAAATTATATTACTCAAAACAGAGGGGGAAATAACAATGAGGTGTATATGTTGGTCAGGTTTTAATTAACTAGACATGCCCCCAAATCAGAAGGTTTTTTAATTCAAATACATTGAAAAATTCTTTTCGCAAATCATTTCTTCTAGTGCTGTACACTGATACGGTCGCAATTTAGTAATTTGTGTTTGTTCAAATTTACATCCACCCGATTTACATTTACTCTTCACATTCAACTGACATAATTTTGAATATTTACAACTATAATTAAGTACCGAAGTAATCTTATTCCAAAATTCTTCAGAGCTCACTGTATTATCGATCTTTGTTATTCTATCAGTATTTATAGCTGCAAACCTGTTACATGCATAAATTGAACCATCTACATCAAGACAAATTGAAAAATCATTTTTGCTCTTGTATAAACACCCTGACTCATTAAACTGACACCCTTTTAGCTCTTTTTCACTAAAAATCTGTTTGATTGGCTCAACAGAATAACCATCTCTATATAATAACTGAAGATACTTTTTTATACTAGATTTAAATTGTTCATGTAATTTATCGGATGTTAAATAGTAAATCAATTTAATATTAAGTGCCTTTAACCTGTCTAATAATTGTTCTAATACAAATAATCTCTCTACACTGAACTGTTTATATAAAACAATCTGATAAATCAGTCTATTAGGCATTATAGAATGCTGTAAATTGATGATATCCTGATAATATTTGTTATCTAGGACTGCTCTATCATTCGGTTGGTCAATACTAATACATAAATGGGTTTCATCACTGATATTATTTAGTGATTTATTTAGTGTCAAGCCATTTGTATGTATTCCAAAAGCAACCTTTTTAAATTTTAAATATCTTTTGAATTGATTATTTAGAGCCTTTATGTATCGACCATTATCCCAAAGAGGTTCACCTCCATGAAATATTATTTTTAGACTATCTAGATCATTATTCTGAGTGTAATAATTAACCTTAGATATAAGAGAATTGATATGGTCTTTACTAACGAAACTTTTTTCGGATCTATTCTGGTAGCAATATTTGCACGTTTTGTTACAGTAATTCCCAAATAACCTTATTTCAATTGTAAGCCTGTTCATAAGTTAAATCAATAAGGTTTTCGGCGTATTCCTTAAAGGAACTACAGTAATCATTTTCTTCAGTAATCAAATACTCTTGTTGGTGCATACAGGCACGACCACATATTGGATGTAGATCACAATTTTCACACTTTGTCTTAACCTTTTTTTGTGAGAAAATTTTACAATTAATTTGATACAATTCTTCAATTGTGTTTTTAAATATATCTCCGACATACCCACTATTATCATTGTGGTACCTACCACATGACCATGTAGTACCTAAATTATCAACGGCGATGTAATAATCAGCACACTTATCCAAATCATTACAGAATATATCTATCTTTTTATCACTTAATATCTTATAGATGTGACTATCTATAGGTTGTACACTGATATCTTTATATAGAAATCTATGTTTTGAAAGTTCTTTTAACACTGAAAAATATCTTTTATAACTAATTGGTTGATCATCTATATCATAGCAAATATTAAACCTAGGATTTATCCCAAGTTCAGCAAAGTATTCAAGGATTTTTGCTGAATGACTTATATTAGTTTTATTCAAAACACATACAACACCAAGGCTTCCATTTAAAGCTTTAATTTTTTTGACATTCTGTAACCACTTTGAGTATTGTTTTTGGGTATATCCCCTTGACTTAGAATTTATATAATAGTCACCATCAATTGATGTTGAAACCTTAACGTCACACTTCTTAATAAAATCGATAATATAGTCTGGAAGGTATAGTAAGTTTGATTGTAAATGGAAGTGAAGTCTAGATCTATCAACTTTCAAGTATGCTTTTTCAAACTCAGAAAACACTTCTTTGTCCATTAGGGTAGGCTCACCTCCATGAAGTGTTATTATTATTCCATTTTCATTAGTATCTAAATATTCACTTATCCTATGTATGAACTTTCCTAATACTTGTTTATTAATCGTACAGCTACTGAATGGATTTGAATCATTGCCCATAAAGCAATATGAACAACTTGCATTGCATTTCATTGAACCTAAGAATAAGATATTCTTGTATTTCATTACTCAAATTCAATTGCCTTAAAGGTTTTTTCATAACCCATTGAGTAATATTCTAAGATATTATTCGGGTTTAAAACACTACATAAATCACCGGCATCACACTTTGTACAAACTGTTGAATATGGTGTTATCAAATCTAACTTTCTTATTCCTGACTTATCTAGTTTATCATAAGCAAAACCATCAGTTGCTCTTAAAACTCCTTTATTTATATACTTTTTTAAGTTCTTTTCATTCAGGTAGCACAAAGGGATTTCTTGTATATATGCTTTATCAATATCTATATGATCTAACTCCCTATTTATTCTATCGCTTAACTTTTCAGGAGTATAAATCAAATCTTTGCTTTCTTTAAGCACTTTATTACTAAGGTGTAAGCCTGAAATCTGATATTCATCTGATTCTATTCCATTTAATTTCAACCAAGAAGTTATTGATACGTCATTGTCTTTGAAATCTTCGATATCAATCAATAGATACTTAAGTATGAAATGTATTTCTGATATTGACAAATTTTCAATCGCCTGCATATACTTGAAGAAATGTTTGCTTCTTGTATATTTATTATAAGACTTTGGATTAATAGCAAAAATTGATACTGCAATACTGCTAACACCGGACTCTATTAAATCTGTCAAATAAGCATTATCAGATAACTTTAAAGCATTTGTAGAAATTGCTATTGAAGCTCCTTTTTCCTTAAGGGTTGAAACTATTTTTAAGAGTCTTTTATCAATTGTAGGCTCCCCTCCACTTATATGAACTGCATCTCCTTTTTGTACAAAACTGATAAAGTCTTTAATTTTATTATCATCAACATGATGCAAAACTTTAGAATTAGTTGCGTCAGATGCACAAAATGTACAGTTCATATTACATTGATAGTTAAGATGTAAGTAATTATACATTTCTCAGCCTCGATCCATATAAATACATCCACAACTACTTTCCTGATATCGCATAAACGTAAAGCTATCAGCATCTTTGATTGCTTTTTTCTTCTTCAATGCATCTAGTTTTTTCTTGCTTTTTTTATCGATCTTAATCTTTATAGTTTCTTTTTTCTTCATAATGCATTAGTTAATACAAGAGTTTAACTAAATGTAATATTGCTTATGAATATTTAATGAATTTTACATTCGATGATAGCCAGTTTTAATAACCCATTACATGACACGTGCTTATTTAAAATTTAAACTCATAAACTCTTTACACATATTATTAATACACAATACTATTCCAGATGCTGAATTAGATGTCAAAAAGCCCCTTAAAGAATTAATTTATAGCGATGTAAGTAAACTTTGGGTCTATATATCTTTGATGCAATGGGAGATACATAATGGGTTTAAAATAGATCCAAAAAAAGTCATTGATTTGAGTATTCAAGAAATTGTAAACCTTGCAATCGAAAATGGACCTCTTCAATTAGACGAGTTTCAAGCTCATGTAACACTTAGAATGTCTGAAATAAATAACGCTATAGAGATATTTGAAAAAGAAACTGATAATCTCTTAAAAGATATTGATAAGAATATGTATTTAGAAAATTTGAACTAGTACACTTTACCTATTCTATAATTTCGAAAGAACTTTTCTAATTTTTTGAACAGTCCCCGTACTCTTACCTGTCAACTTAGCAGTTCTCCGAATAGACTCCCCTCGATTTAACTCTTTAACGATATCCGAGTGCTTTTCGATAAGCTCTATATCTGACAGAGTAGACCCCTCGCTTCTTCCTAGATATTTTCCTTCAGCTTTTGCTCGTTCAATTCCTTCTCGCTGGGCCTCCCTCCGATTATTATAATCTATTTCTGCTATGGTACTTAATACAGAGACTATTAATTTAGCAACTGGGTTTTGTTCTCCATTTTCAAGGAGGGTACTTAATCCTTCTTTCTTTGAAACTACATTTACCCCCAGACCTGTAAATGTTTTGATCGTCTGCAATACATTTATGGCGTCCCGCCCTAACCTATCTATGGAGTGAACTTCAACTTCCCTGATTTTTCCTTTCTTAGCATCGGATATTAATTGCCACCCTTTTGGTCGTTTTTCAAATGGGATCATACCTGATATCTTATCCCAATATACTTTTCCTTCTTTCCCCTCTATTTGTCGACTTAAATTTTGTTCGAACGTAGATACTCTTACATAGGTGGCTTTCATAGGGTGGGGTTAAAATTAGTGTGCTAAAAATAAGGTATTGTACCATTATTCCCAATTAGAGCTTTTTTAGCACTATTTCATCCCCGCTCATTTGTTCTATTTTTATGTATACCCATATTTTGATACCCCCCGTCTCAAAAAATCTTTTTCTGCTATAATTAATAGAAAACAAAAATTATGACAGAACTCGAACATCAATTAAAAATAGAATTAGTAAAAAATATATGGGCTGTAATCTTCAGTACGGGGGTTCTCGGTATCTTTAAAAAGGGAAGTAAAGAGGCGATTATAAATAGTATCCAATTCGACGATCGTGATCTAAAAGAAATTGATAAATTTGATGATTACGATTATTGGCACTTTGTTAACCTCAAAGAAATTCACAAAAAGTTACTACCGCTGTACAGAGAGGACCTAAATATAGATCCTGAGAACCCTTACACATATACTGCCAAAATCTTCAACCAGTTTATCAAATTGTACTGGCTACAAATTGTAAACCTCTATCCCGATGACTTCGGGAAACACTGCACCATGATTCATCCAATATTCTCCAATAAATTCATTAAACATATAGTAAATGATAACGCTACCATAAATTTCTTCAATGAGGAAGAGTATTATAATCATGTTCTGTACTATAGATCTTACCTTAAAGATCCACTATTTCATGAGTTATCTATACAGACAATTGCATTAATTGAAGGGATTGATATTTAAGTATAAAATTTCATTCTGTCTAAGAGGTTTTCGTATCTCTTATTTATTTCTTCCCAGCTTGTGGAATCATTCTTATTATGCCATATAGAAAAAAATACTATACTGATAGCTAAGTAAAGTACCATTAAAGTTATTTTTCCAATGAGATCGTCCAGATTGACGAATATAGTGAAAAACAGAACTGAGATAACCCCAAAAACTATAATGATACCAGAATTAGAACTTTTTTTTATCATTGACTGGAGTTCAAGTAAATCCTTAGGCTCTATATCAGTACTTTCAAAAATGTAATTTGAATTTTTTGTTAATACTCTTTTTAGTCTCGAATCTAATGGCTGATAGCACGTATTTTCTACAAGATAGAACTTGAATTCAGGCGTTGAAAAACAGTACTTACAACAAATCGCCCATTTTTTCAGTAACCCATCTTTTAGATTCAATAGCTCATCGTCATCAATATCACTTTTCGAAATATTTGTAGAAATTTGTGCTCCTGCCACTAATTGACTTAATTGCTCAGAAATTACACGAAGTATGCCATTATTAACTTCGTTTAAAGAGTTTATACCACTTGTTCCATTATCATCTTTCTTCATATAATTATTATAGACTCCATATGCTAATCCAGTAGCTCCAGCTCCTTTAAGTAACTTTGAATCAGACGCTACAAAAGTGGCTGCTCCTAGAAATTGTGCCACAAACCCAACTGATTTGGTTCGGTTTATATACCTCTCATATTCATCTTGAAGTTTTGTCCTAAGATGCTCTAAGTCTGTAAGAGCAAATGATAAACCGTACTTAACTTGAATTATGGTATTTAGTAATAAACAAAAAACTAATAGGATTAAATCCTTAATCACTTCTTCACTACCATCGATATCTAGCTCCCTAATTTTCTCAAGATATATATTGATTTTGCTACCTTTCTCTATCGATTCTTCTCCTAGGGCATACAAAAATGTATTCAAGATTGTATACGCAAACTGATCTTTATGAAAAAAATTTCCCGATCTTAGTTTTTCCTTAATTTGAAAAGCATCATTCATTTCTAGGTCATAAATGATTGTTTCATTACCACTAAGAGAATTATTTTTTATGAGGTAATTTTTAAAGTGATAAGTAAAAAGTTTAGATATATGATCAGATGAATCATTTCTTCTTTCATTAGTATTGCTCAATATTAGACCCTATATATTTTAAAATTACTTTCCCTAATTTTACAGCAAATACTTTGCGGGTTGAAGTCTTTATATGAACCAGTTCAGAACCATTACATTTTCATTTCTTATCGGGGTCTTTTGTTTTACTTCATTAGTAGGTCAAACCACTACACCATCAAAGCCTTCTTATACTCTTGGAAGCTTTATATATGCAGATATTGATACTGCTTCTCAGAAGCTCTATATCTTGCTTTCTGATGGATTATGGCAGTATGATATAACCAATGAGTCTTGGTCTTTTCTTATGGGGAATGAAGGATTACCTACCCCAATTACAGATTTTGATTTAGCATTTGATTCTAATTCTAACTGCATTTTTTTGTGGTATAGAGGTATTGGGAGAGTTTATGAAATTGATCTGGACCTTTTGTCGATTAAACGAATAGATAAATCTTTTGATCATAAAAATCAGTTCGGGCACTTTCCTTTTTTGAGGAATGGAAATATACATGCATTTGGGGGGTATGGATTTTGGCAGTATAAAGACTATATCACTTTCTATAACTCAGAAATATCAGAATGGAATATTGTAACGGTCTCACAGGAGTCAGCCCACCCACCAAAATTGGCTCCAGAAAATGGGTTCTATATGTCAAAAACTGATGAATTATTTATTTATGGAGGAGAACGGATAGAGAATAATCGATATGATGATCATGCTGCTACAAAAACCTTATCAAATGATATTTGGAAATACTCTTTCCAAAGCTCGTCTTGGGATTTAATTGGATCAATATTGAGTGATGGTATCACACCCTACCGAAGTAGCTTAGACGCTCGATTTGGTACTACAAATTCAGCTTCAATCTCAATGTTCAGTCCTACTTCTGGAATATGGTATTTACCCGTTAAAATAGAGAATAGAGCTAACGAGATTTATTATTTATCTCCATTCAATACGAATACAGGTTCTGAGGCGCAGCCAATTGAAATCCAACTTGGCGCTTCAAAATCATTTCTAATCACTAACTATCTTTTCAATCCTAAAACTCAGTCGGCAGTATTTATTGGAATAGATAACCAAACAAATGCCTCATCATTTCCCATGCAAATAAAAACTATTCCGGAGAGTATGTTTTTAAACAATTTGAGTTTTTATAGTAATTTATCAATTTCTCGAGCATCAATTTATTTGATTGTATCTGGAGCAATCTTACTCCTTGGGTTCTTATTTGTGCGATTAAGGATTAACGGTTTAGCAACCAATAAAAAGCACTTCACTAAAGAAGATCTTCTAAATCATGAATCCTTAACTGATTTGGAAAGAAACTTACTTCACACCCTATATCAGCAAAATGAAGCCATTGATAGTCAACAGCTAGAGGAACTTATATGGGGTGATATAGAAAATTATGATTATCGAAGAAAATTGAAGAATGAAACCATTAACTCCATCAATCAAAAACTCTCCAAGCTTACTGGTTTAACATCAGAATTCATTAAACGTCATAAAGATCCTAATGATAATAGAAGGTATTTATATAGGATTGAGTTTTTTAACCAAACCTAGCTGATTAATTCCATCGATATCTGCAACCTGTAAACTCGTTCTTCACCGAACGTCTAATGTTTATTTTCACCTTCATCAGATCCTGTTTCCTAATGAAATATAATCTCGAATCATACATTATTGGGTGATATAAAAAGTAATCTTCAAACTGTTCGAAATCTTTTAAATCAGATGTATTTATAGGAGGGTATTTAAATACAAAAGCCCAAGGATTCTTCTTTAAAGATCTTAAAAAAGTTCTTTTTGAATTCTCTTCCAGTCGATCAAACAATACATTCAAAATTCCAATCTGGTAGAAATACTTCTCCTTTTCTGTCAAGCGAAATGAAATCCAATTGGGTTTGAGGTATCAAATCTATTCTTAACTATTTTTTCCCTTTCTAGCACTCTTATATAAGCTTCATTGAGATCCACTCCTCTCATCTTTGAATAGACAAATAGTTCTTTTAAAGCAGCTGGAGTTAGATCATCGGAGTACCAATCCGAGTGTTTATATTTCACCGGTAATTCTTCATTGAATACGAACTTATAGAATTCCGCGATGAATTCTTCTCCATTATCTTTCGAGCTTACTTCAATTATCTGGTCTATCCGTTGGTACCGTGCAATTATGTTGGCTGGAATTCTTTCAGGGGTGTTAGTTGTGGAAAAAAAGATCACATTGTCTCTAAGAAGGTTATTGTCGAGAAAATGTAATAGTGCGATATGGCCAGCTAGATTTACGATTTGAGCTAGTTCCTCAATTACAAAAACAACTAATCGTTTTTTAGTCAACTCATTAAGTATTAGGATTCCGTCAGATAATATTCGTTCAATCTCACTTACACTATTAATCCGTATTACAATAGCATCTAAATGCTTGATTAATTCCTTCGTTATCCAATCAATGTACCTTGACTTGCCCGTGCCGTGTAGACCAAAAAATAATTGAGATCTCTTGAATCCAAGTTCATTCTCTGAGTAAAAATCTATGTTGTTCAGAAAGGTGATTAAATCATTGTAGGCAACTTTCAGACCTTCATTGTATTCGTGCAACGGAAAATATCCAACATTTAAGTATGAATTAGCTTGTTCATGAATCAATTGCTCTTTGATCTGATTGGAGTCATAATTTGAAGTGTCATCAAACTCAGTTAAAGCATCAATTAAATCCTGTAATTCATGATCAGTACTGACAATAGTTTTCTTGGAAGATTTTGCTAAGATAAAGTCATCATTTCTTGTAGCACTAACGAAATATTGACCTGCTGGGAGTTGAGTAAAAATTGACCTCTGAGAGAAGCTAAAGCCGAATCCTATATCAACTATTGCATTATCAATCTTAGTGGATTCTGAGCTTATTTTGAAGTGTTTTTGAACGGATTGGAGATGTTTTGATAGGGAGTTTTTCTTATACGTCAAATTGGTTTAGTTAAAGGTTAAGCTTTAAAATAGTATTTATTTTTTTAATTAGCTCTTAGAATAAAATAATATTCAGATTTCACGTTATATATTACAACAAATATTAAACCTATTAATACAAAAAAATTAGAATTATATTTACCTGAAAATTGGGGTACCGAAACTGATCCTATAGCAAATCATTTTCAAGAGAATTTTCTAGATTATTGTTTATCAAGTGACAATAAAGAATTACTATCTAGAATTAGCACTATCACTAATTCAAAAAATCCAGAAAAAAAAATTCATTCATATTTCGAAAAAAAGAAATATTCGATATGGAGTTTCTTTAATGAACTTTATGATCCTAAACTTGAGTATAAAATACCTTGGACTCATCAATTCAATTCCAGAAAAGTATTCTCTCCTGATCTGGATACATATCAATACCTATACGAGAATAAATTAAAACAACTATTCAATTCAATTTACAAGAAATTTATAATAGACTATTTAGTTGAGTCAGGGATTTTATTAATTAATCATACTTACATCCCGTGGTACTATGCTTTTGAAAAAAATAGAAAACCAAAAAGTTATCGCTTATCTGAATTTGTTTATTCCCCTGACTTTGTTGTCACAAAAAAGGTAATCGAGATACCTAATAAGGAATTTAGTAGAATAAATAAGAGAGCTAAGCCGATCAAACCAAAGCTAGATCCATTTCTAGAAGATCTAGAGATAGAATTTAAAAACTGGAGATTTGACATTAAGAATGCTTTTTCAGACGTAATTAAAAGAACAGACCTTTCATTACACTCAAAAATAAATGAGAGGTTGATAATTCAAAACTATGCGAATATTCAAAACGGTTTTTCGAGACAATTTTTCAAACTCAACACAAAATTTGGAAAAAGGCTTTATCACAACACAGCTTTTGTACCAAGTAAGTATCGTAAATACCTTTATTACAAGCTTGAAAGCTCATCTTCAACAAATGGTGAATTAGTAATAGTGGAACATAGAAACTGTCTAGTTCACCTATATTTACTAAACACTCTATATGATTATGCTGCCATTAAATTTGACTATAAAACAACATTAAAAAAAATTGACTCTTTAACTTTCGATAAACTAGTTTCTAATAAAAATATTAAAGAAGAACTCGTTCACTATTTCTCATTATTCATTAGAAGTCGGGATAGAGGTCTATTAGAATTACTTGAAAGGAAATGTAATCTAGACAGTAAGTATCTTAAGTACTTAGATTCCCTCTTATATTGTCGTACGGAAAATGAAAAAGCTATAGTAGAGCAATCAGATTTCTGGATTTTGTTAATCTGCTCTAAATTAGGAATCATTTATGATTTAATTTTAAATCTCTTTTTAATTGAATCGAAACCTTCAATTTCTAGGAAAGAATTAAAGCTACTATTCAATAGATTTCTAAATACCAAATATCAGGTAATTAAAAAGGGATCTAACAAAAACCTAACCAAATTATCTGAATTAATTGAAACCCTCTTTCCAACTTTTTTTAAGTACTTAATCAAAGACAAAAAAAATAATTATAAGAATATCGCATACAAGGGGTTTAGCGCTGAGTCTAAATTAATGATTGATAATATTGCTAAAGAGTTATTAGCAAAGAAAAAAAAATTTGTTCCTATTCATGATGGCATTCTTTGTTACAGAAAAGATGCAGATTCAATCAAAAAAATGATTGAGCTAAAATCTATGAATTTATTTGGTTTGACCTCCCCTATTGAAATAGAACCTGTTATGTAGATATGTTACATTGATGAAAAAGTAATCTAACAATATGCCCAAAAAAGCAGCCGTATATTGCCGAATTTCCACTATTGATCAGGCTATTACTGCAAATAATAGAAGTTCAAATGAATCCCAAGAAAACATTTGCAGAAAATGGCTCGAAATAAAAGGATATGATATCTATAAAGTTTATACAGATACTAGATCTGGTAGAAATCTTGATAGACCTTCATTACATGAGCTGTTAAAGGACGCATCAAGTGGTAAATTTGATTTAGTTGTAGCTACTCGCCTTGATAGAATTTCAAGAAGTATTAAAGATTTTCAAGAATTAATTACCATTCTAGGTGATAATAACAAAGAAATCAGTTTTGCAACTGAGGATTTGGATACATCAACCCTGATGGGTAGAACCATGAGGGACATACTTATGGTATTTGCAGAGTTTGAATCGAATATGGTTCGTAAAAGAACACAAGATCAACGAATTGCTGCTTTAAAAAATGGCTATTGGGGAGGTGGGTTTATTCCACTGGGTTACAACAACATGAATGGCTCGCTTATAGTTGAACCCGATGAAGCAAAATTAGTAAACTTAATTTTTGATAATTATCTAAGTGAAAAATCTGTACCAAAAATAGTCAAGGACTTAAATAATAGTGGCTACAGAACTAAGAAATGGATAGCTCAAAATGGAAATATTAAAGGAGATAAAAAATATACGAGAGGTGCTATTTATAACATCTTAAAAAGGAGACTTTACATTGGAGAAGCAGAAGTTGATGGGGAGATTTATCCGACAAAACATGAAAAAATACTTGAGCCTAAGAAATTTTTTACTGCCGAAAAGATTCTTTCTACTAACAATAATAATGCAAAAAAATATACCAAAGGCGAAAACCCAAACTTACTTGAGGGTATAATTAGATGTGGTTATTGCAAGGGTGCGTATACCCCTACATATACAAAAAAGCCAAACTATAAACTTTATTATTACGAGTGTTCAATTAAAAATAAAGAAGGTGCTACAAATGATCATAATCCTTCTACATTGAACCAAACAATGCTTGATGATTTTATACTTCTTACGATCAAATATTTTATCGATCAGCCAAAACTATTAAATGCTTTCAAAAAGCGAGCTGTATTTAATAACTCCGAGCAAATTGAAGCTATGCGATCAGATATCAACTTTATGAAAAAAAATATTTCAAGAAATGAAGAAGAAATTCTATCACACATGAGGCTTATAGAAAGTAATATCACATCTGAAAATGTAGATCTTTGGGATAAAATGATTTCAAAAAAAAGAGAAAAGAACAAAACTATCGAGAGTGAGTTGATACAAAAACAAGAAAGGATAAAGGAACTACAGAATTCTAGGGTATTAAAAGATTCGGATTACTTTGAAATGCTAACTGAGTTTAACAAACAGTTTGAAAAGGCTCCAATTGAGCAGAAAAAAGAACTTATTCGTTTATTTATTAAAGAGGTAGTTACTAGAGTAAAAGGAACATTTAATAACAAAAAAGGAATAATAAAAGTAGACTATCTTTGTGATGAATATTTATATAGTCTATGGCAGGATATAAAAAATGCGAACTCTGAGAGTATCAAAGTTCGCACTTCATTTCGACTTGGCTCCCCGGGTTGGATTCGAACCAACGACCGATCGGTTAACAGCCGATTGCTCTGCCACTGAGCTACCGAGGAAGATATTTGTGAATCAAAAGATTCTTGTCAATAAATCTGCAACTCCATAATCAGGTTAACAGCTCACGATGAATCGGGAATCTGCCACCGAGGAATGTGCAACCCCTTCGCATTTGAAGGAGCGCCAAATATAAAGACAATGTTACTCCCTAGTCAATACAATTTTCTACTTTTTGTAGAAAACTTCATTAAGATTTAAACCTTTTGCAGGCGCTGTGTACGCAGCCTTCGCTTCGGATTTATTGGATAAAATATCTGCAAACTCTTCACGCGTCATTTTACCCCGCGAAACCTCCATCATAGTCCCCACTAAACGGCGTACCATATTTCTTAAAAACCGATTCGCTTCAATTTCAAAATATACGCTATGTGGTTGATTCACCCATCTCGCATCAAATACAGTACAAATGGTAGTATAGTTCTCTTCGTTGAATTTTGAGAATCCGTCAAAGTCATGTTCTCCGATCAGCATTTCGGCACATGCATATAATTCAGCTAATTTGATGACATATCCTGAATACCACCCATACTCTATCAATAAAGGACTAGGATAGGCAAGTACCGTATACCGGTATCTACGTGTTAACGCATCAAATCTGGCATGAAAACCCGGTTTCACAGGCTCAATGTGCTTTATGTAGATATTGTTACCAACCAACCCATTTACGCCATGAATGAGCTTGTAAACGTCTACATCTTCCGGTAAATCGAGATGAGCGGTTTGTCCCGATGCGTGAACTCCCGCATCTGTTCTGCCTTGACCTATTATATCAATGGAAGTTTGTAATATCTTGCTGAACGCTTGCTCAATTACACCTTCAACAGTACGTACATCTGGTTGAATTTGCCAACCGGCATAGTCAGCACCGTTATATTCTATCTCAATGAGATATCTATTCATGCCCTGAAAATATCAAAAACCGAAACGAAGAGAAGCGGTTATTCCGGGTTCCCCAAATTCATTGAGATAAGAAAATCGAGCTTCAGGAATCCTCAAATTCCGATTTCGCGCGGTTGTGAATGCACTAATCCCACTAATCACCCTATTTGCAACCATCAATGTTATGAGCGCCGGAAGCTGATTACTGTTTTTATCGATACGTTCGCGTTTATCTTGATATTGGAAACGGTCGCTATCTTCAGCCCAATTCCATCGATTTTCAGGAGAATCTTCAATCAAATCATCCCAATTACGCGCCCTAAGCTGGAAATCGTTGTACGCATCCAGATTATCATAATTCGCGATTGCAAGAAATAAATCTCGATTTCGATTAGATAAATCGATTCCGGCATTGGCTCTCGCAAAAGTGAGTAAATCATTTTCTAGTTGAGTATTCCGAACACGAATTCCTGCATAACTCAACAGCATTACAGCATCTGCTGCCATATGGTATTGCCCGCGTTTCCAGTTGGTTTTATCAATATAGTGATGCCCCCACCCCGGTAGAACCAGAGATCTTAGAAATGCCCCGCGGGGTGATTTATCTTCAAATTCGAAATTCTGTTCCTGAGCAAAAGCTGAAAATGGAATGAGCATCAAGACCACGTAGCACACAAAATTCAAAACCAGGCATTTTAAATTTTTCATTCTTTGTGCTTTAAACTTCGTCAAAATCTTCAGTCTCGTTATCTGTGTTTTTTCGTTTTTCTCTTTTCCAATGTCGGAAAATGGAAAGGGTAAATCCACCCATCAATAAAAAGGTGCCTGCCCAAACCACAGAAATAAACGGTTTCTTTTCGGCTACAATAAGCACCCACTCTTCATCATACGTTTCATCCAGGCCGGTTATTGTCAGCTCAATGGAATCAGTTTGCGGATTTACTTTTGAAAATTGAAAACTCAAATCATGAACAGGTAAATTTACAGGTGGCGACATTACATAACTTTGCTCTTCTTCAGTAAATACTGCAAACAACGGTTCTATTAAAAACTCTTGTCCAGATGCTAAATGATTTACTTGGATTTGAGCTCGGATTCCGATTGAAGTATTCGGAGGCAAATTCGTTGTGTCTGCCTGTATAAAATTAACAAAGGTGAAATCAAACCCACCTACTTCGATGGAGTCGCCTCGTTTAAATTCGATCGTCTGACTGGAATCAGCAGGGGCTTCTTCCCCTAGCGTATCTGAAACAGGCTGAATGGAAGTATTTTCTGAGATCTGATTATTTCTTCGTTCGATATATGAACTTCCGGCAACATATAAATAGATATCACTCATCCAGCCGGTTCGCACATCCGGATCTACCGACCAATTTACGTTCCCCGGTGAGGCAGTTGCCAGCATGGGATAAACTTCCGGGTATAAATAAAAGGGGCTGCCTCCTTCTACCGATTCGAACTTAAATCTATAGGTCTGTTGCCCCGGTCTGTTTTGATCACTTAAGTCGTACCCTTCGTAAGTAACCAAATATTGGCTGTTAATCACCTTTGGCTCGTTGAGTTTGAGTTCCAGCATTTCTACTGTTTGCGTAACCGGGAATCCTCGTTCATCCACAACCTCGCCCGCCAGAACGGCTGCGTTATAGTTTTGAGTATTCGAATCAAGTAAAGCACTATTGTATGCTGATGACGCTAGAATTCCAACCAAAAGTACCCCAAATCCAACGTGTGTTAATGATCCACCAATTACTTTCGGATTTTGTATTGCAAGTCTACCCATTACCCAGGCATTACCAATGATGGCGAAGAATCCGGCAAACAGATACAACATGTAATACGGATTTCTGACTCCACCAAAAATTACGGCAGCTAACGTAAAGAGAGAGGTAATTAATGTTGGATAAATAAGCGCAGTGGCTAGTGTTTCTGCATCATATTTTTTCCAAAATAAATACTGACCAAGCACGGTAAAAAGAGCCATAATTATGGCAATTGGCATACTCCAATCGTTGTAAAAACTAATTTCCGGAGGAGTTGGATTCTCGTTAAAGAGCAATCCGATAATGGGCGAACTGGTACCAAGAATGATCACAATACCCAGCACTAATAACAGTACGGCACCGGTGAACGTCATGAATTCACGGGATAGAATTTTTGATTCTTTTTTAGGTGATGGTAATTCTTTGTAGCGCCAGAAAAACATCCCAAGCCCAACAAAGGAAATCACTAACATAAAGAGTAGCAACTGGTTATACAGCCCGAGATCAACAAAACTATGAACAGATGAATCAGCAAGTATTCCGGAGCGTGTCAAAAAAGTCTCGTACACAATAAGCATATAGGCGAGTATCGCGAACAACAACGACGATTTCTGCGCAATAGAGCTCTTTCGCTGAATTATCATCGTGTGGATGCCAGCTGTTCCAATTAACCATGGAACTAAAGAAGCATTTTCAACCGGATCCCATGCCCAAAATCCCCCAAAAGAAAGCGTTACATAGGCCCAATATCCGCCTAGAAAAATTGCCGTTAGTAAAGCAAGATTCGATCCTAATGTCCAGGGTAAAGCCGGGCTCACCCATTCGTTATATTTGCGTTTCCAAAGGGCTGCCATCGCAAAGCAATATGGAATGGTCATCATCGCAAAACCCACAAATAAAATTGGAGGATGAATCATCATCCACGGACTTTTAAGCAGGTCATTTAGTCCGGATCCATCTGCAGGAACAAAGTTGGGATTTGCCTGAATAAACGGCGCATCAGGCATTTCTTCGGCCAACGTTCTAAACGGTGAAGCACCAACCGTGACATCACCAAATCTCCATCCCAAAATCATGGAGATGAGAAAAAGCTGAGTTAGTGCAAGGAAAAACATAACGGGTGCGCGATACGGTGCTCGCGTCCATTTCATGAGTCCTATTCCGCTTACAAACGAAAATAGAATCCAAAGCATAAAACTACCCTCTTGCCCGCCATAAAATGCGGAAAATAAATACTTTGACTGAAGGTCAAGACTGGTATAATTAAACACATAATAGTACTGGAATTGATGTTGAAATATCAGATAGATCAACATGCCTGATGCTACAAGCATGAAGAATCCTTTCAGCATAAACATCCAGTTCCCAACTTTCAGAAACCGTTCATCATCCTGGTTAGATGCCCGAAAGTAGTACACCATTGAAATTGCACAAAATAAAAAGGAAAGCGTGATAGTCAGCTTTCCTAAAATCCCAAATACGGGTCCTATCTCTGCCATAAATTAGCTCTCTGATGCTTTTACAAATTCACCGGGATCTGCATCGTTATATTTTGATGGGCATTTCATCAGCATTTCGTTGGCATAGAATACATCATTTCTCATTTCGCCAATTACCACCAACCGATCGGCTTCTTCAAAATTATTAGGCTTTGGCCGAGGATAGATTACTTTTTTTGTAACTCCTGAATCGTCGGTCATGTAAAAAGTAAACTGCATGGTTTCTCGCGAGAAGCCATACTCTTGTGAATTATCCCATGTTCCGGGGACATGTGCAGAATTCATTTCCTGAGCTTTGGCAAAATCAGTATAGGTGCTGATACTGTTTCCAAAATTGATCATCAACAGAGAAGTGAATGCTACAATAGCTACGATGCCTACTATTAACTTTGGTTTCATTGTTCTTCTGAATTAATTTTTTCTTCGAGCGAAGCGACTTTTCGATCCACCCGAACCATGAAATATAAAAGTACTGACCAGATGATGAGGGTAACTCCCAGCACCACGTAGATCAAATCGTTTGAATACATAAAAGCGATGAATGCATTGGCCGGTTCTACCGCCACATTCCCTGCCCAAATATCAGAATACGCCTGAGTTAAGGTATCTACAACAGCAGTAGAATCGGTTTGCATGATGTTAAATTTCTTGTTCTAAGTCTAGTTTGTATCGCACAGTCATGTAGCGATGCATAATGTCGTACACCCAAAATGATAGCGCTATAAAGCCAATCATGGCAGGGTATAAAATATAACGAAGTTCTGCGGCCGTAATTTCGGAGAATGCGGGATTCCCGTCTGCACCAGGATGCAAACTTTGTAACTGTCTTGGAACCACGTATAACAAAAATGGTATCGTAGTTACAGCAAATACATTATATACAGCTGCAATTTTTGCTCGTTTTTCCTCGTCATCAAATGCTGATCGCAACACCAGATACGACACATAAATCATCAAAGCCAGTGCTGCCAGATTCATCTTTGGCTCAGCAAATGTCCACCAGGTTCCCCAGGTAAACCGAGCCCAAAGCGAGCCCGTTAATAATCCACAGATACCAAAGATCATCCCAACCCGGGCAGATGCTTCCGCTTTGATATCAAATTTCATCTCAGGAGAATTCAAATAACGAATACTATACACACAGCTGGTTAAAAACATGGCATACATCGCCATCCACATAGGTACATGAAAGAATAGATTTCTTGCAGTTTGCTCAAGAATTGGAATCTGGGGAATTTGGATTAGAAATCCACCTGTAATCACCAAGGTGAGCCATCCGGCAACTATGTATTTCCAGGTTTTCAGTGCGTTGAAGCTTTGGTTTTTAAATCGACACAAATATACAAAAAACCCACCATCTTGGTGAAAAAATCGGTCCTTCTGTTTATTTATTGCAATTCCTTACAATTGGTTTTTGTAATCTCTGCTAGCACATTTAACCTGTTTAATAGTTATGCATACTTCGAAAATTCAACACGTACTTTTTATCTGTTTGGCAATCTTGATGTTATCGCCATCAAACCTGATCGCCCAACAAGGAAATTTTGAACTGGCTGAGCGATTTACCACCCAAAAAATGGAAAAACTCATTGGCTCAACCGATGTTTTTCCGCAGTGGATTGATGAATCGGACGACTTTTGGTACGAGTGGGAAGATGCATCGGGTATCAATTGGTTTTATGTGGATATCGAAGCCAGAAATCAGCGGGAATTATTCGATCGGCAGGAATTGGCAGGTTTGTTAAGCGAAGAATTTAAACGTCCATTTAATGCTACTGATCTTGATTTGGAAGATTTTGATTGGAACACAGATAAAAACCTATTCACCTTTCATGTGGATAGCGTGGAATTTGAATGGTCGATTCGCACTAATAATTTAGTAAAAGGCGACAGTTTAGATCCGGATAAGTCGGAACCCTGGGAAACCTGGTCTCCGGATAGTACATGGGTGGTTTTTGCAAAAGAACACAATCTTTACTTGATGAGTGGAGACACCACTGATACTACAGAACATCAACTTACTACAGATGGGGAACGCTGGTTTAGCTACCAATGGAGTCAGGGAGATACGACTTCCGATAAAAAGTTGCGCGCACGTGTTCGATGGTTTGATGATGAAAAGAAATTTTATGTGCAACGCTCAGATAATCGAAAAGTAGACGAGCTTTGGGTGATCAATAATTTAGGTACGCGCCCTTCTCTCGAAACTTACAAATATGCCATGCCCGGTGAAGAAGAAGTGGGTATCGATTATGTAGAGGTTTTTGATGTGGCAACCAAAGAACGAGTAATCATGGACACCGATAAGTGGGAAGATCAGAATTTATCGGTGGATTTTTCTGATGTGGCTACCGGTGACTTAAACGGACGATCTTCGGAAGTGATTTACATCGAACGATTAAATAGAGCAGCGAGTGAGTTCGAGCTTTTAAAAGGCAACACAACTACGGGGGAAGTTGAAGTTATTATTTCAGAAAAGTCGGAACCGTATTGGAACTGGCGTTTTCAGGACGCAGATGTTATTAATGGCGGAGAAGAATTTATATGGTGGAGCGAGCGCGATGGCTGGGGACAATTTTATCACTACGATGCTGAAGGAAATCTTATGAATCAAATCACGGATGGAAATTTCGTAGCCGGAAGTACGGTAAAGATTGATACTGCAGCTCAAACCATTTTCTTCCAAGGATACGGTCGTGAAGATGGGCATACTCCTTACTATGAGCATCTTTACTCTGTTCGTTTTGATGGAAGCCGGATGACACACCTCACACCCGAACATGCCAATCATCGAATTTTTGCCTCTCCCGAGGGAAACTATTTTGTGGATAATATTTCACGAGTGGATTTACCAACTAAAGCCGTTGTAAGAGACGGATCAGGCCGAATTATCATTGAATTACAGCAAGTAAACATCGATCGTGCAACAGAACAAGGATGGATGTTTCCCGAGAAATTTTCGGTAAAGGCCGCTGATGGTGTTACTGATATTTTTGGTGTGATGTGGAAACCGTTCGATTTTGATTCCACTAAACAATATCCGGTAATTTCCTATGTATATCCGGGACCACAGGTAGAACCTTATCCAATTCGTTTTGGTGCTTCACGTCATCAAACTTTAGCTCAGGTTGGTTTTGTTGTGGTGGCATTTGGAAACCGCGGTGGCAGTCCGCTCCGCGATCGCTACTATCATACCTATGGCTATGGCGATTTAAGAGATTATCCATTAGCTGATAACCGATATGGCATTGAACAACTTATTGGTCGTCATGATTATATAGATGGTGAAAATATTGGAATCTATGGTCATTCCGGTGGTGGATTTATGAGTACTGCCGCCCTCCTTACCCATCCTGATTTTTATGATGTAGCGGTTTCTTCTGCTGGTAATCATGATAATAATGTGTATAACCGATGGTGGAGTGAAACGCACAACGGCGTAAAAGAAACGGTGAAAACCATCACCGAGATGGATGACGATAGTGTGGAAATTACTCGTGAAGAGGTAACTTTTGATGGACCAATCGAGACAAATACTTCTCTGGCTGCAAATCTTGAAGGCCATTTACTGCTCGTTCATGGAAGCATCGATAACAACGTTCACCCTGCAAATACTCTACGTTTAGCTGAAGAACTCATCAAAGAAGGCAAGCGCTTTGATTTGATGATGTTGCCTAGCCAGCGCCATGGATTTCGAGGAGCTTCACGAGCGTACTTCGAACGAATGATGTGGTATTATTTTGCGGAACATCTTTTAGGTGACTATCGCTCTAATGTGAATTTCAATATCCCGGAAGATTTGGATTGATGATATTACCTTCCCCCGGTTATCCCTGCTCAGGCAGGGAACTGGATTGGTTTAAGGGACTCTATTCTTTGATATAAATCTGGATTCCTGCATCCGCAGGAATGACTTGATTATTATGGCGTAAATTTCAACCCTTTCTGGTACACCTTCTCTTTCTGTGTGATTGTCAAACTCCAGGAGATTCCTGCAAGTCCCATTAATCCACCGTAGATGATCATCAGGTTTTTAACATCGATGAGTTGGTATTCGAGAACTAGCGAAGCAATCATCACAGAAATGGAGTTCATAATCGTGAACAACAACCATTCTGTAGAAAAAACCCGACCTCGGAAGGTATCAATCGTCCGCTTTTGAAGAAGTACGGTGCTTTTAACCCAATTGGCTCCGGATGCTGTATGTGCCAACAATACAAATACGATCATTATCCAAATTGTGCTGGTGAATCCCACTACCATGTACATCAAGCCTGCGGTAAAAATGGCTCCACCCATTACCATCACCCAATCTTTTTCATTACTGAATAATCTGCGTCCTAGAATCGGACCAATTCCCGTTCCCATCCCTCTTGCGGCGTATAATAAACCCAATCCGATGCTTCCCATCATCAATATTTCTTCGCTGATTATAATCAGCATATAAACGAGTCCACCCAAAAATGCGCTGGATGTCCCTTTAGCTATACTCGGGCGTAAAATGTGTGGATTACCAACTAAATATTTAGCTCCATCCACGATACCATGCCATGGATTCTTGGTCTTTTCCTTCTCCTCTGCACTCATTTGAGTTTGAGGAATCACCGCTTTATAAATGAACCAACCGGATAATAAATAGGTCATTGCATCCAGAATTAACACCATCTGAATGCCCAGCAATTCAGTGGCGAATCCACCAATAGCCATGCCGGAAGTAAATATGATGCTCCAGGTTGCGGTGGAGATTATATTCGCGTTCACTAAGTCTTCTTTGGAAGTAACATTTGGAATAGAGGCTGTTTTAGCTGGCTCAAATACGGCAGAAACCATCATTTGAATGGATGTAAGTACATAAGCAATCCAAAGCATAGACTCCGATTGAACCAATAAGATTCCAAGCACAGCAAGCGCACGAAGAACATCACACAAAATCATGAGTTTTCTGCGATTAAAACGATCCGTAATGTAGCCCGCAAGCGGAGAAAACAATGCCAGACTCAGCATCTTTACAACGATGATCAATCCAAGCAAAAATTCAGATTCCGAATATTTGGCGATTAATGCATAGAGAGCAAGTAAACCAAACCAATCACCAAAATTAGAAACAGCCTGAGCCGCCCATAATCTTCGATAATTCTGATTATTCTTTAAAAGATTTATGTATGGTGAAAGGGAATTAGCCAAATGTTACACGGAAAGTTTAAGATCCTGAAACAAATTCAGGATGTCCTTGTTACACGAAATCAATAATTTGTAATTCTTAATTGTAGAATTCTTAATTGATCCCTGTACTACCAAACCCACCTTCTCCCCGATCAGTTTCATCGAGTTCATCTACTGCCTTGATAGCTAATTGAACGATGGGTGCAATCACCATCTGAGCAATTCGGTCTCCATGATTTACAGTGAATTCTGCCTGACCATGATTGATCGCAATTACTTTTACTTCTCCCCTATAATCTGCATCGATTGTTCCAGGACTATTTAACATGGTAATTCCATTTCGGATGGCTAATCCGCTTCTGGGCCGGATTTGTGCTTCGTAACCATGTGGCAGTGCCATTTGCAGACCTGTAGGAATTAGAGTTCGCTCCCCGGGTTTTAATTTGATGGGTTTATCCAAAGCTGCACGAATATCCATGCCTGCAGCTGATTCCGACTCATAACCTGGAAGAGGTAGATCCAATGCATGGTCTAATCTTCTAAATTGAACTTCTCTCATAAAGGCTCTTTTTTGTAATCAATCAGTCTAACTAAGGCGTTTCCAAACAATACTTTTACTCGTGCTTCGAGTGGAACGCGCAATTCATCGTCGAGAAACCATGCTCTGAATTTCCCTGAGAACCCAAAAGGACCGTCAATATTTTCTGTATATCCGGTAGTTAAATAGGCATTAACCGGTTCATCCCAGGGTTTGTAATTCCTTCTATCCAATTCAACGTCATTTTCAAAATGGATGTATCCTTTGCGTTTAGTCACATATACGATCATTGAATTTTTAACATCGGTACCGGCAAACAATCTTGAAAACAAGAAGATCACGTGCCCTGCTGTTGCTGGCTCCTCTAATTCCAGCGTATCTCTTGAAAAATCTTCTTCTTTGTAGGTTACATAGTTTTTATCACGATCGAAATCGTACTCAATATCTTTATAGATGTCTTCATCGATATTGTCTTTCCAGTAATAACTTGTAACAGGAAGTCCGTCTTCGTTTACCGTAAACAAACTATGAAAATGATCAATTTCTGTACCTATAAAAGGAATTTTTGGATTCGAAACAATCTTTGTAACCAGGTGTTTGTGCATCTGTCCCCGAAACATAGAGTCGGGCATCATGGTTACTTCAACCTCTCCTAAACGAAGAAATCCATATTTAACTTCAAACGTAAAAACCTCTTTGTATTCGAATAATTCATCAATGCTTGGCGGTTCGTTTATCTCTTGGGCCTGAATTGGCGCCCCTGGAAATAGCAGAAAGGCTAAAATAAGTGTCAGATATTTTGACAATTTAAGATTCATTCTTCGCTCGAAATAAGTTCGTTTTCTTTCGAAAAAGTTTCGAACGCTTCCTCGTCGTACCCCACCATAACCGAGTTTTCTACCACCAGCACTGGCCGTTTAATCATCGATTGATTCTCGAGCAAAACATCGAAAAGTTGCTCATCCGAAAGATCCATATCTTTAATTTTTAGATTTCTGTACGTGGTACCTCTGGAATTTACCAGTACATCTAATCCTACTTTAAACTCCAGATCTTTAAGTTCGTCGTGCGTGAGAGGCTCTTTTTTAACATTTATCAATTCATAGTCGATACCCTTTTCATCGAGCCATTTTTTGGTATCTCTGATTTTGTTGCAATTTGGGATGCCAATTATATGAACCATGCGTTATGTATAAGAATTGTTTTGTATTTTTGAAAAGATACGAGAAGAACGTGTAAATACCTGTTGAACTCTCCATGAAAAACATAACTTTTACCCTGTTTATTATTGTAAGTCTGTTAACAGCAGGCTGTGGTAATGATGATGCCCAAATTAAATTTGAAAGCCAGGCGTACACAGAACCTGCTAACATCACAGAAACAAATTTTCAGGGCGAGATTGTTCGAGTGGATAGCGACGACTGGCGCATTTCTCCTCTCTATATTGGTTTGGCGGATGTTCAACCTGTTTTTCCAAATCCGGTTCAATTCGGGGCGAATATCAGTTTAGAAGTAGAATTAAATGGTGCTCCGGTCAGTACAATTCTTGAGCTCGGATACTTAAACCAATCAAACACCTGGATTCCTCTTCAGTTGCAGGACGTTACCAGCGACTTTGAACTACTTACTTTTTTAGTAAACACTCGTCAGTTCGGTAGTTCAGCTGATCAAGCCAGAGGCATATACCGCATGCTTCTTTTTGATGGAAATCAACGCCTTATATCTTACGGCGATTTATTGATTCAATAAGGTTGTTTTAGGTAGAATCACCTTCTATCTTCAACCTATGAGAAAACTTTATCCGTCAGAAAAAAAAGTGCTGGCAAGGTTAATATTTCCAGAACCATACGATGTTTTGTTGGAAGAAACAGAACTCCCATCCGGCGCCCTTCGCGACGATCTGATCAATCTTATTAACTATCGCTTAATTGAGGTGGTAAATCAAGATATTAATGTTCAAAGAGGTGCCACTTTTTATGATGCTGATAACTTGCAGGATTTTACTTTTCGGGCTACAAAATCGGGGCTAAAACAAATAAGAGAACTAGCATGAAATTTAACGTAGAATTTGACGAAAAATCGATTGAAATCGACATTAATAAAGACGATTCAATGTATCAGGTTGGTGATAACACCGGAACCTTTGAGTTTGCCAAAGAAAATGGACGATTTTTACTACGAAAGGGAACAAAATTGTACCGATTGGATAATGTTAAAATAGACGAATCGAGTTTAGAGTTTTCCATCGATGGTTCTTGGTATAAAGCAACCGTTAAAGACGAACAACAGCTGTTGTTAGATAAGCTGGGATTTAAGTCAGCTAGTAGTGCAAACGAAGGAAGTTTGGCTTCACCAATGCCGGGGAAAATTTTAGATATCATGGTAAAAGAGGGTGATGAAGTTACCAAAGGGCAACCCGTTGCAATTCTGGAAGCCATGAAGATGGAGAATGAACTCAAATCGCCTATCGACGGTGTAATCAAAAAAATTGATGCAGAAGTCGGTCAGTCAGTTGAAAAGAAAACCTTAATACTTGAAATAGAGGCAGTTGGATAAATTTATTATCGAAGGTGGAACTCCATTAAAAGGAACCATCAACATCAGCGGATCAAAAAATGCAGCACTTCCAATCATTGCCGGTGCACTTTTAGCAGACTCTGTAGTCACCATTAAAAATATCCCTCGTTTACAGGATATTTATACGTTCAACAATGTTCTTAGAGTGGTTGGCGCAAAAGTTGACTTTTTTGATCAGGAAAATTATGTGGTGATTGATCCAACCAATGTGAGTTATCTCGAAGCCCCCTACGACCTTGTTAGAAAAATGCGTGCTTCTTTTTATATGCTGGGAGCTTTAGTTGGCAAACATGGATATGCCAAAGTTTCACTTCCGGGTGGATGTGCCTGGGGCCCCCGACCCGTGGATTTGCATCTTAAAGGGATGGAAGCGATGGGAATCGACATTTCCCTTGAAAAAGGATACGTACTCGCAAAAGCTGAAAAATCCTTAAAAGAAAGTGAGTTTACGCTCAACCCAAGCAGTGTTGGCGCCACCGTTAATTTGATTCTTGCCGCTGTTCTTAGATCCGAAAAATTCACCATTCATAATGCTGCAAAAGAACCCGATGTGGTTCAGCTATGTAATGCACTCATTGAAATGGGAGCAAATATTTCGGGTGTTGGAACTGATACTCTTATAATCAGAAAAGTAGCCAGTTTAGATGGCATTAACATAAACAACGATCCCGATCGAATCGAACTTGGTACGTATATGATAGCTGGGGCTATGCACCCTGACTCAGAATTAACGCTCACTGGTTGTAATTCTGATCAATTAGGAAATTTTCCGGAATTACTTCGCCAAACCGGTACGCAGGTAATTATTGAGGGAACAGAGATTAAAATCAAAGCACCTGAAGTTCTTCAGCCCGTATCAGTAGAAACTGCGATCTATCCGGGATTCCCAACCGATTTACAAGCTCAATGGGCAACCATGCTCACCCAGGCAAAAGGCAGCTCTTCTGTTACTGATACTGTGTACTATGATCGCTTTAGCTATGTACCGGAGTTAGTTCGCTTAGGTGCAGATATGCATGTAGATAAAAATACGGTATCGATTAAAGGACAAACTCCGCTAACTGGAGCTTCTGTAATGAGTACTGATTTACGTGCCAGCGTAAGTTTGGTTCTAGCTGCAATGGTTGCTGAAAATACCTCCGAAGTACTTCGAGTGTACCACTTAGACAGAGGCTATGAATCACTTGAAAACAAGCTAAACCCTGTTGGTGCAAAGATTAAGCGGGTTGAAGATAACTAACTGACCTGGCTAATAAATTCCTTTACAATAAAGCGTTTTACTTTGGCACGATTCTGCAGTTATATTGCTACGTGATATAAATTACCACAAGAGTTTTTATACAACATTTTATTCGTTGCACTACGCACAAAATACATATCAATTTAAATACACAGACGACTCTACAATACATAGATTAGATCGCCTCTGTACCAATTTTATTAGCTTTTGCACACTACTTATTCTTGTCTTGAAGCAAAAGCTCTTCTCAGATTTAAAAAATGAATCTGAATCAATTTCAAAAAAATTAAAAGGCGCTGAAGAATCAGGCCACACGCTTCAAATACCTTCCACCGAACAATATTCTAACTGGAAGGTAACTGGTACCTTTAAAAAGTTAAGACGATGGCTTGTTGTGACCGGAAAAGAGCGCCTTGAAAAAGTTTATTTCGATGAAAAACCAAATTATCATTCATTCTTCGGGCAATCAGAACCGAATCGCGCTGATCGAGAAAGGAGAATTAGCGCAGCTATTTATAGAATCAGAAGAGAACCAGCGTACTGTTGGTAATATACATGTAGCCAGGGTTCATAAAGTGATGAGCGGTATTCGTGCCGCTTTCATAGACATGGGCACCCCAAAAGATGCCTTCCTTCACTTCTCCGATGCCGGCGACCATCTAGACGAATACATCCGCATGTTAAATGGCAATAATGCCATTCCAGCAAAGATGGAAAAGGATCTCAAAAACAAAGAGAATCTTACCAATGTACAAAAACAACAACTTGCCGGAAATATTTTAAAAACCGGACAAAAGATTCTTGTCCAAATAGTAAAAGAACCTATTGGCTCAAAAGGTCCTCGAGTTTCTACGGATATTACCATTGCGGGTCGCTTTTTAGTACTAATTCCGATGGGTGACTACATCGCGGTGTCGAAACGCATAAGTAATTATAAAGAACGCCGACGTTTAAAAAGCATTCTCAATAAAATGCTGCCTGATGGATTCGGTGTAATTGTCCGCACGGTTGCTCAAAAACAGGACTCCCAGGCAATTGAAGACGATTTAAGAAATGTACTTCGCAAATGGGAAATGATCGTAGATCAAGTTGAAAATGCCAAGCCGCCATCGTTATTGTATAAAGATCTTGATATGACGGAAAGTCTGATTCGCGATTTATTTGCAAAAAATTATGATCGGGTTCTTATCGACGATCCAAAAATGTTTCGGCAAATCAAGGGATACGTAAGTCAGATTGCGCCGCACATGGTACCAAATGTGGAGCTTTACAAACGTAAGGAACACATTTTCGATTTCATGAAGATTTCGGAAGATGTGAATTCCATCTTCTCCCCTCGCGTTCGCATGAAAATGGGTGGTTATCTGATTTTTGAACAAACAGAAGCTATGTATGTGGTTGACGTGAACTCTGGCCCTTATGCTGCTAAAGAACGTCAGGAAGATAATTCATTGAAAACGAATCTCGAGGCAGCTCGGGAGATAGCTAAGCAATTGCGTTTAAGGGATATTGGCGGGATCATTGTGGTCGATTTTATTGACTTAAAGGACGACAAGAACCGGAAAAAGATTTATGACGAGCTGAAAAAAGAATTTCGTAAGGATCAGGCAAAAACCAACATCATTGGCATGAGTGACTTTGGTTTGGTTCAAATAACACGCCAGCGAATCCGCCCAAGTGTAGTTAACTCTGTTTCTAAAGTATGCCCAATGTGTGGTGGATCTGGTAGTGTTGTTACACAAGATACCATTATCACCGATATCGAAAGCTGGATTAGCAAATTCAAGCACAGCACAAAATATCGTGCTCTCGATCTTTATGTGAATCCATACCTGAAATCTTATCTCACCAAAGGCCTGGTTAGTCGCCGTTGGAAATGGATGACTAAATTTGGAATGAAGATTTCCATTATTGGAGATGAAAATACATCCCTTAACGAATTTCACGCTACTCTTGCAGGATCTGACCTTAATATCACGGATGCAGTAATGCGTGGCGAATCGATAGATGAACTGTTAAACCGTCAGGAACTGGAAGAAATCAATAGTGGTCAGCATGATCGAAGTAATCTCGAAATAACGAAGAAATCGCCCAATTCGCGGAATAATTCTAATAACAGAGGCGGCTCAAACAATCGTAGCGGATCGTCAGGTCGGTCTGCCAATTCTGGAAATCGAGGAAATCAACACCAGCAAAAACAGCCTAGATAGCCCATTTGGCTTGGTTCTTGCCACTTAGTTGATAACCAAACTATTTATTTATGAGTGTATTTAATTTACATGCAACAACCGTTGTTGGCATCATCCATAATGGTGAAGCGGCAATTGGTAGCGACGGACAGGCAACCCTTGATAAAACTGTGATGAAAAGCACAGTGAAAAAAGTTAGAAAACTTCATGATGGTAAGGTTCTTGCAGGATTTGCAGGATCCACAGCCGATGCCTTTACCTTATTTGAGCGCTACGAAGAAAAACTAAACGAATATAACGGCAATATGCAGCGCGCAGCTGTAGAACTTGCCAAAGATTGGAGAAAGGATAAGTTTCTTCAGAAGCTTGAGGCCTTG
Organism: Balneolaceae bacterium; assembly: GCA_965249965.1. GTDB lineage: Bacteria > Bacteroidota > Rhodothermia > Balneolales > Balneolaceae > HXMU1420-13. The sequence goes on along the minus strand of OZ252262.1, from coordinate 2,073,272 downwards.
TTAATTGTTATGGACAACGATTATGCCCTGGTTATTTCCGGGCAGGGAGATGTAATTGAGCCAGACGACAATATCGTAACAATTGGGAGTGGTGGTAGCTATGCATTGGCTGCAGCACGCGCCATGGTGAAACATGCTCCCGACATGAAAGCTAAAGATATCGTGGATGAAGCTCTACGAATTGCAGCCGATATCGATATTTACTCCAATCACAACAGAACCATTTTAGAGATAGAGAAATAATAATGGAAGAGAAGAATTTAACACCGCAACAAATTGTCAGAGAGTTAGATAAATACATTATTGGCCAGAAAGATGCCAAACGTTCGGTTGCGATCGCTTTAAGAAACAGATGGCGAAGAATGAACGCGGACGAAGATATCCGTGAAGAAATTGTACCTAATAACATCCTTTTAATTGGGCCAACAGGTGTCGGGAAAACCGAAATCGCACGCCGACTATCTAAATTAGCAGGCGCGCCTTTTGTGAAAGTTGAGGCATCCAAGTTTACGGAAGTAGGATATGTAGGGCGTGATGTTGAATCCATGATTCGCGATTTAACCGACTATGCCGTGAACATGGTGAAAGATGAGATGCAGGAGCGTGTAAAAGAAAAAGCTGCGAATGCAGTTGAAGAACGCATTCTGGATATTTTGATACCGCCACTTAGAAAATCGCCGGCAAATCCTACTAAAGATGCAGTTGGCTTTAATGTGCAAAATGCTACAGATGAAGAGCTGAACGAGCGTACACGCGAGCGTTTCAGAGAAAAGCTAAAAAATGGTGAGCTGGAAGATCGAAAAATTGAGATCGAGGTTAAAAGCTCAAAAGCGCCAATGATGCAAGTTTTTGGTCCGGGTGGCATGGAAGAAATGGGTGTAAACCTTCAGGACATGCTGGGCGGACTTGGCGGCAGAAATAAAAAATCGAAGCGAAAAGTTACCGTTGCCGAAGCTCGCGAAATTTTACTCGATGAGGAATCCGAAAAGCTAATTGATCATGAGTCTGCCGTTCAGGAAGCTCTTGAACGTGTGCAGAAACAAGGGATCGTTTTTATTGATGAAATCGACAAAATCGCTGAACCTTCTACTGGAGCAGGAAAAAGTGGACCGGATGTAAGCAGACAAGGTGTACAACGCGACCTCCTCCCTATTGTTGAAGGAAGCACCGTTAACACTAAGCACGGCATCGTAAAAACCGATCATATCTTATTTATCGGCTCGGGCGCATTCCATGTTTCTAAACCATCCGATTTAATACCTGAACTACAAGGACGTTTCCCAATTCGTGTAGAGTTAAATTCATTAACCGAAAACGACTTTATTCAAATTCTGTCACATCCTAAAAATGCACTTACAAAGCAATACACTGCTATGTTAGCTGCCGAAGGTGTTGAAATCAACTTTACTAAAGAAGCAATTGATGAATTAGCCAGAATTGCTGCAGAAGTAAATGCTCAGGTAGAAAATATTGGGGCTCGCAGACTACACACGATAATGTCTTCGTTGTTTGATGAGTTATTGTTTGCTGTTCCCGACGACATCAACAGTGGCACAATTAATATTGATAAAGCCTATGTCGAGAAACAACTGGATGGCTTAGTGAAGGACAAAGATTTGAGCCATTACATCCTTTAACGTTGGTTTGATCGACAAGATTTATTACAATGGAAACCAGAGAACTATCTACATCGTATTTAGGTATTATATATGACAGTTATAATCAGAGTTCAAATGACTATTAAGAGATTCCTAATTCCGAGCGTCATCATTTCCATTGTTTTGTTTGCGCTGAATTTTACAGGCGTGGATAACGTCATTAATCAAAAAAATGATGACACCACTAATCTTACCAAATACGTTCAGGCACAGCGAAGTATCGTTCAAAATTATTTCGGATACCCCGATGTAGAAGAGATGTACAAAAAAAGCATCGAATACATGGTAAGGGGATTAAGAGATTCCACCCTTCAGATTGATGGCACGCCCATTGATACAACGTTCCCGGGCATTGAAATTTCGTCTATTCGCGATTCCTACGAAAATTTTGAGTCGGCTTATTTATATGTCGCAAATAACAGCCCCGATGAAGACATGAATCGATTAACTGAGTATGCAATTCGAGGACTATTCTCTACGCTGGATCCACATTCTGTATTCATTGAAGCAGAAGAAAGTGAGGCTGATCAGGAGAACTTTGCAGGCAAGTTTCAGGGAATTGGTGTTCAGTTTAATATCATTCAAGATACCATAACCGTGATAACAGCCATTGCCGGTGGCCCGAGTGACCAGCTTGGAATTCAATCCGGTGATAGAATTGTAGAAATTGAAGATTCAACTGCGGTTGGTTTTCAAAATGAAGACGTGGTAAAGCGATTACGCGGCGAAAAAGGCACCGAAGTAGATGTAACTATAGTTCGACCCGGAGTAAAAAACCCACTTTATTTCACTATCACAAGAGATGATATTCCTCTTTACACGGTAGACGCCTCTTATATGCTGGATGATCAAACCGGTTACATTAAAATAAATCGCTTTGCGGCTACCACCCACGATGAGTTCATGCAGGCGATGGAAGAATTAAAACCCCAGGGCATGGATCGTCTGGTTCTTGATTTGCGTGGAAATCCGGGCGGATATCTTGGTCAGGCTGTAGCTATTGCTGAAGAATTTTTCCCGAGAGGAACTGAATTAGTGGCCACAACAAGCCGCCACAGTCGATTTACTCAGGAATATTATTCAAGAAAAGATGGGATTTTTGAAGACAAACCCGTCATAGTTTTGGTGGATGAAGGAGCAGCTTCAGCAAGTGAAATTGTATCTGGCGCACTTCAGGATCATGATCGTGCCCTGATTGTAGGTCGACGAACTTTTGGAAAAGGGTTAGTTCAACAACAATATGAACTAATCGACAAGAGCATGGTTCGAGTAACCATTTCAAGATATTCCACTCCATCGGGTCGCGTGATACAAAAACCATTCACCGAAGGTGGTGGTGAAGAATATGCCTATGAAATTTATCAGCGCAACGACGACGCGATGAACGACGCCATCGAATTTGTTGATGAAATCCCCGATTCCTTACAGTATAAAACTGATGCCGGACGTATCGTGTACGGCGGTGGCGGAATCGTACCTGATTTTATCATCAACCCGGATACCACACGATCAGGTTACATGCTTAATTTTGCAATCCGTAAACGAGTTTCCTTCGACTTCGTTCGGGATTACCTGGATGCCAATGGCGATTCATTTAGAGCTGAATGGGAAGATAAGTATCAAGATTTCCGAACAGACTTTGAATGGTCTAGGGACGAAATGAACCAGTTTAAATCCCGCCTGATTGATGAAGGCATGATCGTAACTGAAGGTATCACAAGTCCGGAATATCGAAACGACTCCTTATTTGTTCCTCAAGGCTATTTTGAGGAAGTAGCATGGATGGCGGAAGGCCGCATGAAAGCGGAAATTGCCCGTCAGGTTTGGGGAATGAAATACTTTTACCCAGTGGTAAACGATTATTTTGATACCACACTTAAAGAAGCAATGACCCTCTGGGACGCCGTAGGCCGACTAGAGAAACTGGCAAATGGACAAGCTTCACTGGAAGACCTATCGAACATCAGTCCCGATGGTGGTCAGTGAAACTAGTTGTTAAGAACTATTCTGAAAAGCCCTTCTCCAAGGGCTTTTTTTATTTCTATGTGCGGATTTAGTATTATCTCTCCCAACCAAATCCAAAACTGTGCATATGCGTAAGTTATTCCCTCTTGTTCTACTTTTTGTATTCACTCTTTCAGTATCAGCACAGGTCTATCACCAACATGGAATGGTGGTCTCCGACCATCAAATGGCATCTGAAGTTGGTGCAGAAATTCTAAAACAAGGTGGAAATGCCATCGATGCCAGCATTGCTACCGCCTTTGCCTTGGCTGTAGTTCACCCACAGGCAGGAAATATTGGAGGCGGTGGGTTTTTAGTTTTTATGGATGAAAATGGACATTCAACCACCATAGATTTTAGAGAAAAAGCACCACTTGCATCCACCATTGATATGTATTTGGATGACAATGGAGAGTATATCGCGATGAGTAATCATTTCGGATTGCTTTCAGTTGGTGTTCCGGGAACCGTAGCCGGATTATGGAAAGCCCATCAAGAACATGGAAGTTTGCCCTGGGCAGATTTGGTTCAACCTGCAATAGATTTAGCAGAAAATGGATTTCCTTTAAGTTTTACACTTGCACTACATGCCCAAAGATTTTCTGTAAACTCCCCCGATGAGTTCATGCAGAATTTCTTCACCAACGGCACAGGTACGCCGCTTACCATGGGCGAAATATGGCAGCAACCAGAACTCGCCCATACTTTGCGTCTCATTCGGGATCATGGTCGGGATGGGTTTTACAAAGGCGAAACTGCACAAAAGCTTGCAAGTTACATGGCTGAAAACGGTGGAATCATCACCGAAGAAGATTTAGAAAAATATGAAGCAATAATTCGTGAGCCGTTAAAAGGTTCCTATAAAGAGTTTGATATTATCTCGATGGGTCCACCCTCTTCAGGTGGGGCAAGTATCATCCAAATGATGAACATAATGGAGTTGGTAGATTGGGAAGAGGTTGAGTTTAATTCTACCGAATATGTGCACATTGTGGCCGAAAGTATGCGTCGGGCTTATGCAGATCGGGCAGAACATCTAGGCGACCCGGACTTTAATCCCGATATACCTCTCGACCGACTTACCTCAAAAGAACATGCGAAAAACCGATTTGAACACATTGATTGGAATCAGGCATCCGAAAGTGATTCTTCAAAATTTGGCCAATTGTATGATGGGCGAAGTACAACGCATTTTTCTGTGATTGATGCATCCGGAAATGCCGTTTCATTGACTTATACCCTCGAATGGAGCTATGGCTCCAGAATGGGTTCTCCTGAACTTGGTTTTATTCTGAACAATGAAATGGGTGACTTCAACGCCATTCCCGGGCTTACAAACTCTAACGGGCGGATTGGCTCTGATCCTAATTTAATTGCACCGGAAAAGAGAATGCTTTCCAGTATGAGTCCGACGATCGTAGCTAAAGATGGGAAACCGTATTTGGTGATTGGAACTCCGGGTGGACGAACCATCATCAACACCACGTTCCAGACCATCTTAAATGTATTAGAGTTTGAAATGCCGATTGATAAAGCCATCGAAGCGATGAAAATCCATCACCAATGGTTGCCGGATATAATTTATTACGAGCCGGATAAATTATCCCCCGATACGCGTGATGCCCTTTATGCAATGGGGCATACTCTTTCAACCCGAAGAGCCACCTTAGGCAGAATGATGGGCATTATCTGGGATCAGGAAAATGGCGTTTTTATCGGTGCATCCGACTCCTCCAGCCCGGATGGTGGAGTTGCGGGGTATTGATATTGCAGGTGTCTGGGCTTAATGCCGAAGCATGTCGAAGGCTAATTTTAGGTGCCTTGTGGATGATTTCCAATCCGCTTGAAACGCTTGTTATGTGTATGTTTTATAGTGGATTTTTAAATAGTAAATAGATGAAACCAAACCAAATAAATGTCATCGAACCAGCTATTATTAGTAAAATAGTTCCGTTGACCCAAAATCTGCTGTTCAAATTATATTTACCTTTATTAAACAATGAATAGGCAATCAATAATAAGCCAAAAACTTCGGAGAAAACCATTGTTGCTAATAGTGCAAAATCACTTTTCTCAATTGCTACGGTAAACCATTGAATTTTTATTATTCCTGTTTGTTGAAAAATAAAGAATGCAAGAAATGGCAATTGAATTGTGATTGCTGTTACACCAAAAGCAAAGACTGACTTTTCTAATTGTAAGTGTTTTAACAGATTCATACACATAACGACCCGGCGTTTAAGCGGCGAGCCGTGATTGATTTAAGTTAAAAGCTTTGAGGCAAGTTCGCCTGCCCCGCGTCCACAAACCTGTGGACAGGCGGGGAGTCCGCTTGAAACGCTTGTTATGCAAACAAGTTTATTGAGAAAAATCGTATTCAACTTTTATCCATTCTTCTTTTCTATCAAGAAATATTTTTTCTGAATAATTTTCATGATCAATTTCAACTGTTTCAATTTCTTTGATGCTAATGTCATTTGATTGAGCAAAAGACCAGCTGGAATCTGTAATGCCAAAAAGCATTCTTTCAGTACCACAACGAGTTGAAACGGGAAATTCTTCAACATTGAAATCTCCTTCTGCGATTACATTCTCATTTTTATCAAAGAAAGACCAAGAGCCAATTTTATACTGGTAAAAAGCACGTTGCGGTCCACCAGTTCCGCAATCAATGAATGAACTCATTTGGTAATTACCTTGAGATTGTAAAGAACCGTTTGAATTGTAATAAGACCATTCACCGACTTTGAATGGAGATAACTTGCGATCTTTATCTAAAGCAAATTTACCACGAGCTTTCTTGGAACCATTTGAAAAATAAAGCGTGATCAGAGTATCACTACCAACGAAAATAGAATTATCGATCAGTTGAAAATCTTTGTCGTACCAAACATGGGTTTCTTGGGCAAAAATGATCGAACTACTAAAGCAGAAAAGAAAAAGAAGATGTAACAGTAGTTTTTTCATCCGATCTTTTGTTTGCATAACGACCCCGCGTTTAATGGGCGCAGGTTTTCGTATTTAATTGAAGTAACTGAATTGTTTTCATTGGTACAAGCCTAAGTGCAAACCCTACCTGCGTCCCATTGAAACGCTTGTTAGTAACATAATTAACGATTTATAAGCTGTTTTTCGGGAAACAAAACCATCGGATTCTCATTTTCAAGTGGTTCTAGATGAAACCCCATAACTTCTGGCTCTTCAAGTCTTGCTACTGTGACAATAAAACGTAAACTGTCACAACTAAGGTAATATTCATAGATAAAAGAGACTTCGTCAACACCGCCAATTTTTTTGTGATTAAAAAAGTCTACAAATTTTCCATCTCTGTTTTGCCAATCACAATTTTGCGCAATACCACCAATTATTGGATATAAATCCGACTTGGGAAAGTACTTTTCTGGAAATAATTCGTAGACAGATTCCGAGTCTAAGTTCTCCATAATTTCATCTGTCATTGCCTGCATTTCATTTAATTCTTTAAGTGAGTTTCTACCCATAAAAATGAAAATGATTATACCTAAGACAAGAAGACCAAAAAGAACCCCGATAATTTTAAAGAAAGTTTTCATTGATAGAATTTAAGTGTTACTAACGACCCTGCGTTTAAGCGGCGAGCCGAGTTATTAAAATTAAAGACCCGAACCGCGTTCGAGTCCGTTTGAAACGCTTGTTATTGGGCGCTTCTTTTTCTGAAATAGAAACTACCAAAGCAAATTGATGCAAAAAATAAAAGCAACCAAATTGGCCAGTTGTTAAAGAATGAAGCTGTTTGAACTGGATTTGGGAATTGTTCATCCAATCTATCTCTGTCATCCCAAGTCCAGTCTTCTTTTCCCCATTCAGTAAAATAAACTGTGCTTATAGTTCTTGCACAAAGCCATGTTGTATAATTTTTTGTGCCATTCCAACCAATACTTCCATCAGATTCTGCGAAAACTAAATATTCTGCACCAAACTGGAATTCGAACTCACAGCTATTGCCAGTTTGGCGAACTCGAATTTTGCTTTTTCTAGAGCCTTTCCACTTTTTTGAAACCTCAAAAGTTGCGACCCAATATACTTCACGTGTTAGTGGAAAATGTTCTGAGACTCTGGAAGGAAATAAATCACGATCAAAGTCCATTTCTATTATTCGCCCGATAAAAATTTCATCAGAACTTTCTACTGCTGTATCGAAAGGCAAAGGACCACAAGAACAAGCAAAAACTGCTTGAGAAAAAGCAATAAACAAAAACAGTATGAATATGAAATTTCTCAATTCTGAGTAAGCCCTATAACGACCCTGCGTTTAAGCGGCGAGCCGAGTTATTAAAATTTAAGACTCGTACATCGTCCGAGTCCGCTTGAAACGCTTGTTATATGCATTTTACTGAAGTTCTAAAGGCATTTCGATTGATTCTAGCGTACTATTTTCTTTGTCTTTAAAGAAATAAATTTTTCCATCTTTAATCTCATGTAAAAGTATCATTATTTCAAAAGAGATCAGTGATACTGTCTCTAAAGTATTTAACTCAATACCCAAAAGTTGGAAGCCATGACCTCTTAAAACCTTTCGAATTAATTTCGGAGCTAATATCCAGTTTTTATGAAATAGGATTGGTCCACCAAAAACTGCTTCTTTACCAACCTTTGATTCACCAATGAACAACTTTGAAACAATTGGTCCACCTTGGCAAATAGCTTCATTATTGTCTTTCATAAATATAAAATGCCCATTGTGTTTATATTCTAAAGGAAATATATGTGGGTTAACTTTTGGCATCTATTGGTAATGCATATAACGACCCGGCGTTTAAGCGGCGAGCCGAGTTATTAAAATTAAAGTTCGGGACTCCGTCGAAGTCCGCTTGAAACGCTTGTTATAGGGCGTAAAAAGTTATTTAGTAACTCCATTTAAAGACCTTAAACTTTGCTGTATCAATCTGAGTTTCAAATTGTACAAATTCACCAGATTCAAACTGAAAAGCAGTAAATGTACTTTTGGTATGCTGTTTCCCATTGTCATCTTCCCACCACTCATTTTTCCGTTTTACTACATCTAATTGATTGTCATTATTCAAATCAAGGAGCCATGCATCTTCAGCAAAACGCCACATACCATCTCCATAAGAATCAGCTAATCTAAATCGAGATTTGGAAATATTATTAGTCAAATCAAATAGAATAATAGACACAGCTGTTTCACTATACATGCTCATATTTCTAACAATAAGACCGATAGTATTCGAATTAATTGTAAAACGATAGACTGCAAATATTCTATCCCCATCATTCAATGAATAACTTATAAACTTTAGATTATCAAAATAGTGATGGAACTCGTTTGGTATTTGTGATCCATCAAATTCATTATCTGAAAAATCATATCTTGGGCTATAAATTTGTAGACCCTTCCATTCAACTTCTTCAAATAGGTTTATAAAGTGCGAAGTCGAATCTTGACTTTGAGCAAAAACGTTTTGATAGCTTAATATCAGAAATATGACTAGTTGTAGTAAGTATTTATGATTCATATAGTGGTTTAGTGAGCCCTATAACGACCCCGCGTTTAAGCGGCGAGTCTGGTTTTAATTATTAAATTACCGAACCCTAAACGAGTCCGTTTGAAACGCTTGTTATGTGTCAAATGACAACATGATATTAAGTATACCAAATAACAGTAAAAGAAAACCAGAACCCGAATAAGTAGCTGCTTTTAAATATTCTGGACTATTCCTGTCATACCCATCTTTTTTTAACTGATAAAATTGGTATAGAAGTATTGCTGAAATAGCTATAAATAAAATCCCAATGATCATACTTGTAGATTTAATAATCTATTTGCACATAACGACCCTGCGTTTAAGCGGCGAGTCGAGTTATTAAAATTAAAGACTCGCACTTCGTCCGAGTCCGCTTGAAACGCTTGTTATGGCACGAAGAACGTAACGAACAAGCTAATAAAACCTACAAAAAAAAGGATTCTGGTAATTAGAAAAAGATCGCCTAACAGCTTTAATGATTCGTTTTCCATAGAAATATATTCTCTTTTTCTAAGGAATTTTCTGAAGTTTGAAGTTCCGCCTCTCATTGAAAAAATTGTAGGGCTACCTAGTTCTTCATATTTCTTTGGATATTCCTTTTTTAATTTCTCTGTAAAGAAAACGAATAATACTGTATGCAAACCAACTAGAATAAAACAGGTAATGAAAAGTAAGTTCGACATTAACTCGAAATTTTGAAAAGTGCCATAACGACCCGGCGTTTAATGGGCGCAGAGATTTAGTTTTTGTTGAAGTAACTGATTTATTTTATTGCAGACAAGTTATTGATCGCACTCCGTCTGCGTCCCATTGAAACGCTTGTTATAGGCGCAATGGTTTAACAAGCTTAGCCAAATAAATAGAAAGATTGAAGAAAAATCTCTTTGGGAATAAAACAAGAAACAAAGCAATGATTGAAAATGATATTGGTACTTGTAAGAATCTCTTTCTAAGATTTGGATCTGTTATTTCAACACCATTAACAGTTAGTGTTGAATCTTGATTTAAGACCGAAAATAAAAGTAGTATTGAAAATAGTAGAAGTGCGATTCCAAGGTTTCTGAAATACTTTTTCGACCTTCGAATAGCTCTTAAACCAGTTGTATTCATTTCTAAGCCTATAACGACCCTGCGTTTAAGCGGCGAGCCGTGTTATTAAAATTAAAGCCCCGAACCGCGTTCGAGTCCGTTTGAAACGCTTGTTATGTGAAAACTGACCCACCAACAAGCTGCCCCTAAATGTGGCAAAAGCAATGGACTAGCGCAAGCTGAGATTTACCTACGTTGACCGGACAGGCTAAACCGGAACTGCAGATTTGGAGCCAAGCAACAACGCTCCGAGCGCTGCGGGAATTTGAAAAAGGAGAAGAAAACCGACCGACTTAAAAAGCCAAAAAAAAGAAGAGCGCAGATTACCAGCGCAAAAGGGGCACACCACCAACAGCGATGACAGATTTACTTAGCAGAAATTGAAAAACGAGTTACCCAAAAGCCCAGCACCAAAAAGAATAGCTTGGCCGGGCACATAACGACCCGGCGTTTAAGCGGCGAGCCGTAGTTGATTTAAGTTAAAAGCTTTAAGCCAAGTTCGCCTGCCCCGCGTCCACAAACCTGTGGACAGGCGGGGAGTCCGCTTGAAACGCTTGTTAGGTAAACTTCCAATTTTAGAAAATAACTGAATCTTTGTATTTGATTGCATCTATTACTTCTAGTTTACTGTCACTTTCGTGAAACCATACTTTTATTGTGTAACCCACTTTATTCCAAACCATATCGCGAATTTGAATTGATGAATCAGCGGGAAAGTATGAAAGTAGTCTTCCATTTATTTCAAGTAGAACAATATCATCATTCATGTTATACGAATTCACAGATTCTGGACTTCCATATTTTGAAACAACTTCGGTTTCCTCAAGACCTTTCAAGTTATCTAAGGTTTCAACAGACTCTGAGCAAGAATAGATAAGTGATACTAGAAATATTAAGGAAAGTACTTTTAACATCAGAATTGGAAAGAGTTTACCTAACGACCCGGCGTTTAAGCGGCGAGCCTGGTTATTAAAATTAAAGACTCGCACTTCGTCCGAGTCCGCTTGAAACGCTTGTTATACTGCTGATTTACCATGACTTGCGATACCTTTTCCTTGTTGAAACACTAGTTATGTCTTGTGATTCAACTTTATCTAAGATCAACCACTTTATATCATCGTATTTTTCATGATTCATGCTAACGAGGATCTTTTTCTTTTCTTCTGAATGGATTTCTACAAAATTAGGTCCGAGGACAACATTTTTAATTTGATTGAAATAAATACGATTGGCAATCAGGGTTCTGTCTTCAATAAAGTTATTTGTCAGAGTTATTCGGTGAACTATAAAAATGTATAGTCCAGCAATTACCATTAGAATACAGGGGATACCAATAATTGCTAAACCAGTTTTAGAATAACTTTCATCGAACCATGCTTTTGGAAATTCAATTGCGAAATAAATTGCCAATCCAGACCAGAAAAGAATCATGAAGGCTCTAAAGCCTAATAAATATCTGCTAACTATTTGTGTTTCTTTTTCCAATTTAGAAGTAATCTTTAAAGCAGTATAACGACCCCGCGTTTAATGGGCGCAGGTTTTCGTATTTAATTGAAGTAACTGAATTGTTTTCATTGGTACAAGCCTAAGTGCAAACCCTACCTGCGTCCCATTGAAACGCTTGTTAGTAACATAATTAACGATTTATAAGCTGTTTTTCGGGAAACAAAACCATCGGATTCTCATTTTCAAGTGGTTCTAGATGAAACCCCATAACTTCTGGCTCTTCAAGTCTTGCTACTGTGACAATAAAACGTAAACTGTCACAACTAAGGTAATATTCATAGATAAAAGAGACTTCGTCAACACCGCCAATTTTTTTGTGATTAAAAAAGTCTACAAATTTTCCATCTCTGTTTTGCCAATCACAATTTTGCGCAATACCACCAATTATTGGATATAAATCCGACTTGGGAAAGTACTTTTCTGGAAATAATTCGTAGACAGATTCCGAGTCTAAGTTCTCCATAATTTCATCTGTCATTGCCTGCATTTCATTTAATTCTTTAAGTGAGTTTCTACCCATAAAAATGAAAATGATTATACCTAAGACAAGAAGACCAAAAAGAACCCCGATAATTTTAAAGAAAGTTTTCATTGATAGAATTTAAGTGTTACTAACGACCCTGCGTTTAATGGGCGCAGGGATTAAGTTTTTGTTGAAGTAACTGATTTGTTTTAGTGCACACAAGTTATTGATCGCACTCCGTCTGCGTCCCATTGAAACGCTTGTTATGTGCGATTAGTCTTGAACAACAGATGTGTTAGCTAACAAATCACCAAGTCTTTGATTTTTATTAAACATAAAAACAATAATTACTGCTAGAATCCCAAATGTAAGTATAAGTTCTATTGAATCTAGACTTCTTCTTTTAAACGACTGTGTGAATGAAATTTTTCCGCCTTTTAAATTGATGACTTTTAGATTGGTTATATAATGCCCCAATGTTTTCCCATTTCTAGATTCAATTAGTGGAAAGTAGAGTATCCAAAAGATGATTGGAAAAATAAAGTGATACCACCCTTTAGCATGCAAAACATTGTCACTAATTGCCTCACCAAATGTAATTATGTAAACAAAATCTATCAGGAAGTATGTAGTATAGTCAATGATTGTAGCTACTCCTCTCTTAACTATGTTTTTTTTATTCATCACTTAGCTGATTTTATCGCACATAACGACCCGGCGTTTAAGCGGCGCAGGTTTTCGGTTTTTGTTGAAGTAACAGAATATTTTTATTGCCTACAAGCTTAAGTTCGAACACTACCTGCGTCCGACTTGAAACGCTTGTTATAGGGCGAGATTGAAATACCATTTTAGATAATTTTGAGCTAACCTTAAATATGGAACCAATCATCTTCTGTTTAGCAATAATTATTATTTGCTCATTTTTCGTTTTCAAGAATAGAGCATTATATAAGGACTGGAAAAACCAAACGCATTTAATGAAGAACATAATGTTTTATCAGTTGTTTGGTTTAGTATTGTTCAGTCTGGTTTTAATTATTGTTTTAGTTTGGGGAGATATTTGACGAATAATTTAATAGCCCTATAACATATTATTATCCGAACGGGTGGAAACGCAGAGTGTTCGTATAACATCCTTGAATCACTTTTATTCGCCCATTAAGCCACTTCTCAGGAGGTAATCGGAACAGATTTCACGCATTTGGTTCCGATAATCTCAAAAAAAAGTGTAAGGACTTCCCCGTTCGCACGGTATATAATATAGAGCTATTAATAAAAGAATCAAGAGTATGGCGGGGAGTAATCTCTGGTGTTAAAAAAGTAAGCTCCTTAGAATGGTTGGTCATGGGTTCGAAGGACTGAAGTCCTTATCCTGGACAAACAAGATTTCACCAAATGAAGGGTTTTAACCCTTCATGAACCCACAGATGCAAGAAACAGCATAGTATCTGTAAATAAAAAAGGCGCCCGAAAGCGCCTTTTAGATCCTGAAACAATACTGAAACGAGTTCAGCACAGGGTTCAGGATGACAAAATTTTTGATATTAGATCACTCCTCATCCAGTTCTTTCAGCATCTGATCGATGGCTACTTCGAGTTGCTCATCACGACCAAAATCGATTTCTCCCGGCATATTTTTAACCATAATATCCGGATTGGTTTGATTGTTTTCTAACCACTCTCCGGCTTTGTTTTTAGCGCTCACAGGCACCACGCCCCAAAAGCTACCATTTGGTAAGCCTTCCCATCCTGCAAAACTACAGGTACCGGGAACGGGCATTCCCACAGAGGTTCCCAGATCCAGATCTTCGAAACCGCTCGCATAGCAGTGACCATCGGAGTACATGCTTTCGTTAAATAAACCGATCACAGGTTTGGTCCATCGCGAAGTCGGCTCTCCCCCAACTACCATGGCTTCCGTTTCGTACGTCAAAAATTCAATTCCGGTAAAGAACATTTGCAGATCGGCAACCAGGTCTCCCCCACCATTGTTTCGTGTATCCACCACAATGGCTTCTTTATCGTAATATTCGCCTAACATTTTGTCGATGACTCCCCGGAACTGGCGATCTCCCATACCCGAAATATGCACGTATCCTAAGCGGCCGTTACTACGCTCTTCTACTTCTTTTTCGTTCATCTCAACCCAGCGCTCGTATAAAAGTCCAGATTCTGCGCCAAGCGAAATTGGTTTAACCGTTATTTGTTGCGTATTTCTTCCACGATCGTCGGTGATTTCCAGGAGGGTAAAGTCGCCAGCTTTTCTGTTGAGGTAGCTTGCAACATCCCGATTTGCTGCAACTACTTCGCCATCAATTTTGTGGATGATCATCCCGGCTTCTACCTCAAAATCAGCTTTGTCCAGCGGACCGCCTTCTATCACTTCCAAAATTTTGATACCGTCTTCTTCGAATTCGTAATCCATGAAAATACCCAAAGATGCTGTGGCATCCGGATTTTCATACGATCCCCGGGCTCTGCCACCGGCGTGGGAAACATTCAATTCACCCAGAATTTCACTCAGTAATTCCGCGAATTCAAACGCATTGCCGGTATGGGCTACTTTAGGTTTATACTCATCGTACATCATGTCCCAATCGATTCCGTGGAAAGTTGGCTCATAAAAGATTTTACTGGTTCTCAGCCAAACGTGATCGAACATAGCATCTCTTTCTGCATCCGCATCTAAGGTCACTTCCGAGCTAATCGAAATTCCGGTCCGTTTGCCGGCATCGGGATCAATTTTGGCGATTCGTCCGCTGCTTAACAGATACAGATTTTCCATTTTTTGATCCCACTGCAAGCTTCCGCCACTTGCATCCAGAGTAAGGGCAATTTTAGTTTCTTTGGTGCGAAGATCGGTGCTCCAAAGGTTGTAACCGCCTTCAAATCGGGCTAAGTAATATAATTTGGAGGCATCCTTGGAAAGAACCGCATCGCCAATTCGAGCTGAATGTATGGTTAAACGCGCAGTACGTTCATCCATGCCATCCCAATCGAAGGTTAAAGATTTGTCTTCTTCTTCCTCCTCTTCTTCGTCCTCGTCATCATCGTCGGATTCCTCCTCTTTCGCCTTATTGGCTTCCTCAATGGCTTTCTTTAACTCATAATCTTCTTTACTCATGTTGTATTGATCCCAGGCATCTTCGGTAAAAAACATGGAATACACATCGTACTCGGTGCTTCCACTCGTTGCATAGCTTTTTAATCCATTTCGATTGCTGAACCAAATCATCTGCTTGCCTTCGTTCGCCCATTGCGGACTCACATCGTAGTACCCGCTTGGAACCAGGGTTCTCATTTCTTCTTCTCCCGAGGCATCGAGTAAAATGACATCGCTATTATTCAGAAGCTTGTCGAAATCAGCCAATAACCACTTACTATCGGGGCTCCACGTAAAGTATTTGTCGCCATCGCGCATATGGAATAATTCCTCTGGTGTGAGCAAGCTTACCGTACGCTCAGATTCCAGATCCATCACTTTTAGCGTTCTGCGATCTTCGATGAAGGCCATTTTTTTGCCATCAGGGGAAATAGACGGCAAGTAATTATCAAACTCGTTTTCCAGTACAACTTCTTCTTCCAACAAGGTTGCAGCATAGAAGAAAGGCTCAACATCTCGTACTTTTTTGGTTTGGTAAATACTCCATTTGCCACCTCGCTCGCTCGAGTAAATCACGGCATCACCATCGCCCGACCAGGTTAGAAAACGTTCGGTTGCAGCTGTGTTGGTCAACCGTTTAGTGAATTTTCCTTCGTTGGAGGTTACAAAAACTTCACCGCGTGCGATAAATGCGATTTGTTTTCCGTCCGGCGAGACCGCCATTTCTGAAACCCCACCGTTTACAGAGATTAACTCTTCAGCATTGGTAACATCCTGAGTACGAATTGCAATATCAACCAGAGTTGGTTCTCCACTTTCTTGCATACTGTATAACAATCCATGATGTGTGAAAGCAAGGGTTCCATTTCCTTCGCTCAAAAAGCGTACAGGATGAGTATCAAATTCTGTGAGCTGAGTTGCTGAACCTAAATTCAAATCCATCAAATGAACATTATACGTTCCATTTTGCTCACTCAAATAATAGAATGCCGTTTCATCCGCGTTAAAAACCGGATTTCGATCTTCCCCGGGAAATTCTGTGAGTTTGGTGTGATCACCTGAATTCATATCATAGAACCAGATATCGCGCGTAACCGAAGATTGATGATGCTTTCTCCAAATATCTTCACCACCGGGTCGGTCTTGGTATAAAAAACCAGAACCGTCTGCTTTCATCGAAACATGCTGGGCAACTACTGTCAGAACCTGGTCAACTCGACCACCGGTTACCGGAACAGAATAAAGTTCAGCTTGTGTACTTGTAGGATGTTGCCGGTGGGTTACTAAATCCTGGCGATGAGTCCCAAAAAGCACTGCAGAATCATCCGGACTAAATGCATAGGGCGATTCTGAATTTGAATGAAAAGTTAATCTGGTTGCGGGTCCACCTGCTGCCTCCATTACAAAAATATCGAAGTTTCCATGACGATCGGACGCAAAGGCAATGTGCTGAGAATCGTTACTCCACACCGGCATATAATCATGCGCTAAATGGAAGGTTAAACGATGAGCTTCCCCACCACTTGATGGAACCGTATATAAATCCCCTTTATAGGTAAAAGCGATGGTTTCACCGTCCGGTGAAATTGCTGGATATCGCACCCACTCCGGGGTGATTTGTGCTTGTACAGCAGTGAACATAAATATGGCTACAGCCAGCGAAAACAAAGATTTCATAATACCCGATTTTATTATTGATGAATCCCGATGAAAGACGAGTGAATTGAACTTTGGTTACATGGTAGTTATAACCTTCGAAAAGTGAAAAAAGAAATAGTAAAAAGGAGTTATTGAAAATTAGGAATTGGTTGTAAAGAAATTTCAAACGAACCTATTCCTCATTCCACTTTGAATTATGCCACTCCTGCTTATTATAACAAGTCAGGGTTTTTTTAAAACAATACGTATCTTTGTTGCAACATTAATCAAGATAAAACGATGGCTGCAGAGCATTTAACAAAGCAAACATTCTTAGATAATATCTTTAACTACGAAACAGAAAAAGACTGGAATTATAAGGGAGAGCGCCCCGCTATCATTGATTTTTATGCCGACTGGTGCGGACCTTGCCGAATGGTTGCCCCTGTAATTGAGGAACTTTCGGATGAATATGCAGGGAAAGTAGATATCTATAAAATTGATACAGAAGCAGAGCAAGAACTTGCTGCCGTTTTTGGTATTCGAAGCATTCCCTCTATTCTTTTTATTCCTGTTGAAGGCCAACCACAAATGGCGCAAGGAGCTTTACCAAAGCATACGATTCAACAAGTGATTGAAGAAAATTTCGGAATACAGAACGAAGCTTAACTACTTCGGATAGCGAATCGACTCCACCATCTCCTGAACTTCCTCAGGAGGTGCTGGATAAATCATCCCAATTGCAAAGGAAACGGCCAGATTTACCAACATTCCAAGAGTTCCAAATCCTTCCGGCGAAATGCCAAACCACCAATTCTCCGGATTATTAACCTCGGGAAATAAAATCTTAAAAAACACAATGTAGCTTAGGGTGAATAATAGCCCTGCTACCATTCCGGCAATAGCTCCTTCGCGATTCATGCGTTTATAGAATATCCCAAGTACAATGGCGGGGAAAAACGAAGCAGCCGCCAAGCCAAAGGCAATGGCTACAACTTCGGCCACAAATCCAGGCGGATTTATTCCAAAATATCCTGCAACTACCACAGCCGCTGCGGCCGCAATTCTCGCATATTTTAATTCATCTTTATCTGAAATTGATGGATTAATCTGCTTTTTGATAAGATCATGACTAACAGCTGTTGAAATAACTAAAAGGAGTCCCGCGGCTGTTGATAAAGCAGCAGCTAGGCCACCAGCTGCAACCAGAGCAGCTACCCAATTAGGCAAATTGGCAATCTCCGGATTAGCCAACACCATAATGTCTCGATCTACATAAAGTTCATTTTCACTTTCTGTTTGAAAATTATTCAATAAGGGTTCGCCAAGTTCACCGCGAACTATTTCTCCATTCTCCCGGACAATACTTGGAGCTCCTTCGATGGCTGCTCCCGGGCGATAATTTATTAACCCATCGTCGTTTTTGTCCACCCAGGCCAGAAGCCCGGTTTCTTCCCAGGTATTAAACCATTCCGGCATTGCTTCATAAGGCTGCTCACTTACAGTTTCGATTAGATTGGTTCGAGAAAAAACAGCAATTGCTGGTGCTGTGGTGTATAAAATGGCGATAAAAATAAGTGCATATCCTACCGATATTCTGGCATCCTTTACCTTTGGAACGGTGAAAAAACGCACGATTACATGTGGCAGCCCTGCAGTCCCGACCATCAAGGCAACAGTGATGAAAAACACGTCCTGCATACTCTTAGTACCTGAGGTATACTCTGCAAAACCGAGCTCAGTATGTAATTGATCCAACTTATCAAGTAAATACATTCCGGAACCATCATTCAACGTCGAGCCAAATCCGATTTGCGGAATGGGGCTTCCCGTGAGCTGCATCGATATGAAAAAAGCCGGGACCATAAAGGCAAAAATGAGCACACAATATTGTGCGACTTGTGTATAAGTGATTCCTTTCATGCCTCCCAAAACGGCATAGAAAAATACAATAGCCATTCCGATAACCACACCCCAGAAAATATCCACTTCCAGAAATTTCGAGAATACCAATCCAACGCCTCGCATTTGTCCGGCTACATAGGTGAAGGAAACAATCAAAGCACAAATAACAGCAACAGTACGCGCGATTTGCGAATAATATCGATCGCCGATAAAATCAGGAACGGTGAATTTCCCAAACTTTCTTAGATAAGGAGCGAGTGTCAAAGCCAAAAGCACATAACCTCCCGTCCAGCCCATGAGATACACCGTGCCATCGTAGCCCATAAATGAAATCAAACCGGCCATCGAAAGAAAAGACGCAGCCGACATCCAATCTGCTGCCGTGGCCATTCCATTGGTGAGTGGGTTTACGCTACCCTCAGCTACATAAAACTCACTCGTTGAAGCTGCCTTCGACCAAAATGCGATACCAATATATATTGCAAATGTGATCCCGACTAATAAATACGTCCAAACTTGTACGTCCATCAGGCTTCCTCCTCACTTACACCAAATTCCTTATCCAGGCGATTCATGAGGTAAACATACACGAAGATCAAAACTACAAATACATAGATCGATCCCTGTTGGGCAAACCAAAAACCAAGTTTGAATCCTGCGAATCTGATTTCATTAAGCGTGGGAGCCAAAAGAATTCCAAACCCATAAGAAACGATAAACCAAATCGATAAAAGAATACTCAGATATTTCAGGTTTTTCCGCCAATATCCTTTCAGATCTCGATCACTCATTGTACCTCCAAATTTTACAGAGTATCTGATTTTTAGAGGATTGGCGCAAACCTCATTTACTCCTGCATCAACACTTCGAGTACTCTTTTTGAGCCATTGCCATAAACCCCGTCCATGGTCAGGCGATTATCAGCTTGAAAATGCATAAGTGCTTTTATGGTTTTTTGCCCAAAATCACCGTCTGGATCGCCGCAATTATATCCTTTTTGATTGAGTGCGATTTGCAGTTTCACAACTTCCTCGCCTTTGCTCCCTTCACGAAGGGTTGGCTCGGGTACTCCGGCAGGTGGCAAACCTTCTATCACCTGAAAACGCAGTACTTTTGCTGCATCATATGGTGCAATGCTAACCTCGTTTCCCTGATTTCCACCTAAACAGAAAATTTTAGATTGATCGGGTGAATGCCCCAAATAAAATCCTACATGACCTTTCCATGAAGTAATACTTTCGCGCCAAAAAACTACAATATCACCCGGTTTCGGCTGATGAGTTGTTTTACCCACATTAACCCAGGAACGGGCATTTGGTTTTCCGCTTTTCGGTAAATCCAGCTTTGTACAAATCCAATTGGCAAAAACGCTGCACCAGGGTGTTTCATCGTCATTAATCGATCCCATCCCGGATTCATCTGCGTATTGCAATATGCGTGATTCATGTTGTGAACCGGCAATTTCTTTAACCCCTAGTTCTTCAAATGCGAGTTGTAGTGCTTTACTCATTATTCCCCTTTTTTATTAACCCAGATTTTATTTGTTTGATGATAATGAATCCAACCCAATTCCAATAATAAAATGACAAAGTCAGCCTGGTTCAATCTTCCGGTTAAAAACATAGAACGATCTAAAGCTTTTTTTGAACAGCTTGGTGCATCTTTTGTAGAAAATGAATCCTCTACGATGTTCGGTATTTATTTGGGGGCTAATAATGTTCAGGTGATGATGTTTAGTCACCCGGAATTCGAACAATTCACTCAGTCTAAAGTGGCAGATCTTTCTAAATCAGCGGAAATGTTGATTTCGATGGAAGCCTCAACCAAAGAAGAAGTGGACGAACTTGCAGAGAAAGTACAATTAGCCGGTGGTACCATCTTTGCCGGACCAGAAATATGGGCTGGCTGGATGTACGGCATGGGCTTCCAGGATTTGGATGGCCATCGCTGGAATATTGCATTTATGGATTGGGAAAAGATGCCTAAATAAAAAACCCCGATTGGTGTTCAACCAATCAGGGCTTATCCTGTTTCTCCATGAAAGAAATCCTGAAGAATTAAAAAAGGGCCTTCGACAAGCGCAGGCTCCTTCAATCAGATGATATTTAACTGCAACCTGAGGTTGAGCCGCATGTAATACATTTCATACATGTTCCATTTCGAACCATGGTCATGCTACCACATTCCGGGCACGCATCACCGGTGTATCCCAATTGCTTGGCTTTATCATACTCGCTTTCATAGCTGGATGTAGCTTTTGCAACAGGTGCAGGTGCTGCGGGTTCGCCTGGTGCCACAGGTGCAGCAACCGGAGCTGGTGCAGGTGCAACTGCTGCAACCGGTTCTTCATCCTCTAATGGGCGTAAATCACGTGTTGTAATTTGATCAGCCGGTACATGAGCTAAATCTTCTCGACCAAGGTAGGTGACGGCCAATTCACGGAAGATATAATCGATCACCGACGTACTCATTTTCACATGCGGATTTCCATTAACCATACCACTTGGCTCGAATTTGGTAAAAACAAAGGCATCCACAAATTCTTCTAATGGAACTCCATGCTGTAAACCAAGGGAAATCGAAATGGCAAAACAATTCAACAAGCTTCTGAAAGCTGCACCTTCACGATGCATATCGATGAAGATCTCACCAAGTTGACCCTGTTCGTACTCACCGGTTCTTAAATAAACACTCTGTCCACCGATTTTCACTTTTTGCGTATATCCTTCACGGCGGAATGGTAATCGTTGGCGCCGAGCGACATATTTGGTGATGATCCGCTCTGCAATTTCAACCACCTTGTCCTGAGCTACAGCAACCGCAGGATCACCAATAACCTCTTCCTCCTCGAGTTCCTCAAATACATCTGCCATACTGTTAAGAGGCTGACTTAGCTTAGAGCCATCACGATAAAGTGCATTAGCTTTCAACATCATTTCCCACGACATCATGTATGCATCTTTCATGTCCTCAACCGTTGCCTCGTTTGGCAAGTTGATGGTTTTTGAAATAGCGCCGGACAAGAATGGCTGTGCTGCAGCCATCATTTTGATGTGACCAGATGCTGAGATGTAACGTGTACCGATACGACCGCATTTGTTGGCACAATCGAATACTGCAAGATGTTCATCTTTCAAATAGGGAGCGCCTTCAACCGTCATTGTTCCACAAACATAATCGTTTGCTGCCTGAATCTGATCTTTCTTAAACCCAAGATGCTTCAACATATCGAAGGAAAAATCCGATAATTGCTCATCGGTAATTCCAAGAACGTTTTTACAAAAATCTTCGCCTAAAGTGAACTGATTAAATGCAAACTTGATATCAAAACTACTAGGTAATGCTGCTTCGATAGCATCAATTTTATCCTGTGTAAAGCCTTTCGCGGCAAGTGTTTCAGGATTGATATGCGGGCACCCTTCCAACGAAGCTGCTCCCTTTGCATAATTGATGATCGCCTCTGATTCTTTGGGAGAATATCCTAGGTTTTTAAGCGCAGATGGCACACTGTTATTGATAATTTTGAAGTATCCGCCGCCCGCAAGTTTCTTGAACTTCACCAAGGCAAAATCCGGTTCAATACCCGTTGTATCGCAATCCATCACCAAACCAATGGTTCCGGTTGGGGCAAGAACAGTAACTTGTGCATTTCGGTATCCATTCTTCTCACCCAATTCTACAGCTGCATCAGAAGTTTCCTGAGCTGCTTTTAACAAGTAGTCTGGGCAAATTGCAGCATTTATACCAAGTGGTTTAACGGTTAATCCCTCATATTGATCAGGATCAACATTATAAGCTGCACGGCGGTGATTTCTCATCACTCGCAGCATGTGCTCTTTATTTTTTTCGTACCCCGAAAAAGCCCCAAGCTCGCCGGCAAGTTCTGCACTGGTTTCGTAAGCTTTCATGTGCATAATTGCAGTGATTGCGCCCGTTGTTGCTGCCGCTTGGTCAGAATCATATGGTATTCCCTGAACCATCAATGCCGCCCCAATATTTGCATATCCGAGCCCAAGAGTGCGGAATACATAAGAGAGTTCAGCAATTTCTTTCGATGGGAATTGCGCCATCAAAACAGAAATTTCTAAGACAGTTGTCCAAATGCGGCTTGCAAACCGAATTGACTCCACATCAAATTCGTTATAAGACTCATCCTTGAAGTATTTCATCAAGTTTAGCGAGGCCAGATTACATGCGGTGTTATCAAGAAACATGTATTCTGAACACGGATTGCTTGCCCGAATTTCTCCATCTTCAGGACACGTGTGCCATTCATTGATGGTATCGTGATATTGTGTTCCGGGATCGGCACTTGCCCATGCAGCATACGCAATTTGATCCCACAGATCGTTTGCTTCCAGAGTTTTACAAGGTTCTGGCTCACGACCTTCTAAAGCTGCTTTTTCCTTTTCAACTCTCCAGTATAAATTGAATTCGCTGTTGTCTTTTACCGCCTTCATAAATGAATTTGGCACTCGTACTGAGTTGTTTGAATTCTGACCTGCTACGGTAGCATACGCTTCAGAATTCCAATCGGTATCGTATGTTTCGAATTCCAAATCGGTAAAACCCTGCGCTGCAAGCTGCATTACTCGCTCGATATAATTTAAAGGCACCTGATCGCGCTTAGCCTGGCGAATAACTTTTCCAAGCTCTTTGTTTTTTAGCGGATCACGGCTCATTGCGCCATTAAACGTGCGCCCCTCTATTTCAACTGGGGTGTGGCATAACTTGATAATTTCTTTAAGGTGCTTTTGCGTGATTTTAGATCCTGCTACAAGTGCAGCCACCTTTTGCTCTTCTTTAACTTTCCAGCTGATGTATTCTTCGATATCAGGATGGTCAAGATCGAGCGTAACCATTTTTGCTGCACGCCGCGTTGTTCCACCTGATTTGATCGCACCGGCTGCGCGGTCGCCAATTTTTAGAAAGCTCATGAGTCCTGAAGACTTGCCACCACCACTCAATGGCTCGTTAGCACCTCGAATCATTGAGAAATTACTACCGGTTCCCGAACCATACTTAAATAATCGTGCTTCACGAACCCAGAGATCCATAATTCCACCTTCATTCACTAGATCATCATCCACGCTTTGGATAAAGCATGCATGTGGCTGAGGGTGTGTATAAGAATCTTTCGAACGCGTTAATTTTCCTGTCTTAGCATCCACATAATAATGCCCTTGCGCCGGCCCATTTATTCCGTATGCCCAGTTTAAACCTGTATTAAACCATTGTGGGCTATTTGGCGCTGCCATTTGATTAGCGAGCATGTAGCAGAGTTCATCATAAAAAACCTTTGCATCTTCTTCGGTATCGAAATATTTGTTTTTCCATCCCCAGTATGTCCAGCAACCTGCTAATCTGCTGAATACTTGTCGGCTGTCCACTTCGTGAGAAAAGCGCTCCTCAACATCAACATTTTTTAAAGCAGCTTCGTCTGCTACCGACTTTTGAAGCCAGGTTGGCACCCCTTTTTCTCTTACCTTTTTAAGTACTGCCGGCACGCCTGCTTTTCTGAAATATTTTTGTGCAATAATATCGGTTGCAACCTGAGACCAACTTTCTGGAACCTGAACGTTTTCCATATGGAAAACTTGTGATCCGTCAGGGTTTTTAATTTCCGATGTTCGGCTTACAAATGGTATTTCGTCATAAGGTGTGTCCCAGTCGGACTTAGTATAAAAGCGGGTAAATTGCATGGGCGTAGAACCGTAATAATTTCTGTTGAACCTTCGTATTGTACAGTGAGTGACCCCGAATAATTGAGGCAAAACTCCTAAAGAAGTGCTACCAAAGATATACGCCCAAACCCCTCCTCACAAATTAAATCTGCATTTCTTTTCCACAAATACAATTACTTATCCACATTAAAAATTTCCTAAAATTTCCGAACATGAGTCTTCGTTTTTTAAATTATATTTATTCTTTGATTCTTATTGTGATTATAAATCAGAACATGTACTAAATATAGCTTTAAAAACATTTAAACCTTGTTTTTTTCTATTATTTTAAGTGTCTGAGTTATCCACAACTAAAACGTGATACATATTTATTATTAACAATAAATAATAATTTATACACCTGTTATTCTATATAAATATATATTTTATTTAACATATTATATTAATATATCTGTAATTAAATATAATTTTTTTTCATTTTAAATTTTAGTTTTTTCAACAAATATCTATAAAGCTGATTAAGTCCTCAGCAATGCTAATAGACAAAAAAAAGCCTCAGCATAATGGAATTGCCCATTTTGATTGCTGAGGCTAAGATTGGTAGTAACCAGCTTACTTATTAAGTACAGTTAAATTTCAAATCTAAGCCCGATATTGAAATTTCTACCAGGTGTAGTAAAACCGTACACTTCATTATAGTTCGTATCGAATATATTTTTCAAATCTCCATACAATGAAAATTGATCGAATTGATAACTGGCTCTAAGATTAAACAGAGTATATGAATCCAACGTTACCTCAGAACTTGTAAATGTGGCTGGATTAAAAAACTGATCGGATCGTTCTCCAATAAAGTCACCACTTATATTAACCAGCAACTTGTCTTCTATAACTTTTGTGGCGTTAAACCCAAAACTATGTGATGGACGTCTCAACAAATTATCGACATCCCCACCAGGTGTTTTTCTGTTACCATCTAAATAATTATAAAATGTGGATAACTCAAAAAACGGATTAAACCAGTCGATAGATAATTCAACACCTCGATCATCTTGCTCATCGGCATTAATGTACCCAAAGGTAACATTCGAATAGAGTATTAAGTCATCCACTGTTCGATTGAAATAGGTTACCTGTACATTCAATGCTCTATCTAATAACGAAAAGCTACCTCCAAGATCAAATGTTGCACTTTTTTGAGGCTTCAAATCAGGATTAGAACCAAAAGGACCAAACATCTCATTGAGTGTTGGTGATTTAAATCCTGTACTGTAAGATACCAATAGTTTTATATGCTCACTAACATTATACACCGGAGCAAGGTTATACGAAAGGTTTGAGCCAAATTCTGAATGTTGATTGAAACGAAGCCCGACCTCACCACTTAAACCAAAATCTGTAAACAATGTCGCCGATAAGTACGGACTTATAAGATTGTTGTCGGCATCGGTCGCATCAAGTTGATAGGAGAGCTTTTGATAATTTAGTCCTGCTAACATTCTATGCCCGCCCTCCATCGTATAATATCCAAAGACGTCTGAGTTCAAAAGTTGGGCTTCGGGATTAAATGAACCAAAATCATCTATAAACTCACGTTCAGTATCTGTGAACTTTAATCCGCCTTTTACTACAAGATCATCACCGCTGTATTCAAATCTGGTTCCAATATTTATAAAATCTGCCGTGTATTCATTTGCTCCATCTGTAAATGCACCATTATCATATTGTCCATCAAAATTGCCGTAATTAAAACTTGGTAGTATCGAGATTTTTTGAGAGAGCGGAATATCAAAATTGGCAGACAGATTCGTTCTTCTGAAACCATCATCATCAAAATCTGCTCCACCAACCGGAATCTCAGCATCAGAAATACCATCGATGTTTCTAACCGCTCCTGAAATAGAATACCCTATTCCACTTGCAGTGCCCGACAATCCTAGTTCGTAATTTTGATCATTAAAACTACCAAAACCTACTCGCCCATTAACAGTATAATCTTCTGCTGTCGGTTTTTTGGTGATAATATTAATTACACCAGCAATAGCGTCGGAACCGTACAATGTTGACATACTTCCTTTCACTATTTCGATGCGCTCCACATTTGAAAGAGGTAGTAATCGCAGATCAAAAGCCCCCCCTTCTGAAGATGGGTCACTAATTGGATACCCATTCAGTAGAATTACTGTGTATTGAGTCCCAGCACCTCTGAGATAAACCGCCTTGTCTTTACCGGGATTGGAATTGGCACCGTTAATTAATAGTCCATTTTGCAGTTGTAATAACTGTGAAAGATCGTTAGCTCCCGACTGTTGGATTTCCTGGAAAGTAACTACATCAACAACTTTAGTTGTTAATCGCTCTGTAGTTTCAACTTTAGAGGCAGTAACTACAATGCGTTCAAGAGAGAGAGTATCCGAAACTTGTGCCTTCGAATTCGCAGATATTGTACCAAAAAGTACGAATATAAATATGTACCGAATCATGTCTTGATATGAATAAAATCAGCTTCTCAAAATTTAGTTTGAGTTGCTGTCGCAGAGTTCTTTAGCCCGAAGAATCTTTGATATTATGTGTTGGCAGGTCTCCTGGCTTATCTGGTTGCAGCTACCTTCCCATCAACCGATTGGCAGACAGTGGTTAGATATGAACTACAACTTATTTCAGACTTACAGTTGCGGGTACAGCTCCGGTATTTAACCGGATTCCCATTTTAATCCCAAAGGAACCAAAACGATTTAGTTACAAGAAATTACTACCCTTTTTGATTAACAAAAATTTTATTTAACTGTGCATATTCTATGTCGATAAAATTCTGTACAATAAAGCCAGACTAACTCATAATACGTGGATTCTCTAAGCTCAACTAAAGCTCAATTACTTTTAAAGATATTCTCGCAGAAAGATCGGGATCTTAAAAAGCAGGTCAGTAAAGCGTTAAAGTGGGCAACCCAAGCATTAGAAATGGATCTGGGGATCATCAGCCATATCATAGATGGGAAATATATTGTTCGTGAGTTTTGGCCACCAAGTGATGCTCTTACCATTGATCAGGAATTTGAACTTCGAAATACATACTGTAGCCTCGCAATTGAAAAAAAGGATGTATTTCATGTGACACATATGGGTGACAGCGAATACAAAGATCACAATTGTTACGAGCAGTTTAAGCTGGAATCATACATTGGGAAACCTTTCCATCTCGACGCATCTTTATATGGAACTATAAATTTCTCTAGTTCAGAGCCAAAAAAACAAGAATTCTCAGAAGATGATGTCCTATTTGTTCGGCTACTTTCGGGATGGATGAGTTCAGTAATTCATAGAATTGAAATCGAAGAACAATTAAAAAGTGAGCATCGATTGTATAAGATGCTTACTACCAATAGTGCTGAGCTAATTTGCATGCACGAAATGGATGGAACCTATACGTATGTATCTCCTTCGGTGAAAGACTTATTGGGGTATTCTCCAAGGGAACTCATTGGGTCAAATCCGTATCACTTATTCCACCCCGATGACTTAGAGCGAATCGCTAAAGAATCGCACGAGCCTACCATTGCCGGAGAAGCCTATCCAAGTATTCAATATAGAATTAAACGAAAAGATGGTAGCTACATTTGGTTTGATACAGCAACTCAGCCGATTAAAGACCTGGAAGAAAATGTAATTGCACTTCAAACTACATCCAGAGATGTAACCGAAAAAAAGCGGCTTGAACTACTAACCCACGAAACTCAAAGAATGACCAGTATTGGAGGTTGGGAATACAATCTACAAACCGATGAATTATTTTGGAGTGATGAAGTATATCGCATACATGAATTAGAAGATTCCGAATCAATCACAGTTGAACGAGCATTAAGTTTCTATCCTAAAGAATCTAGGGTAAAAATTGAAGCTGCAATGGAAGAAGTGCAAACAACCGGAGAAACCCGTGAGTTTGAAGTGCCTTTTATTACTGCTAAAGGTAAAAGAATTTGGGTGCGTGTATTTCTTGGTGCAGAATTTGCCGGGTTTGAGCCGATCAAATTATTTGGTGCCTTTCAAGATATCACTGAGAAAAAGAGACTCGAAGAATTATTCATAGAATCACAACGAATGGCAAAAGTTGGTGGTTGGGAATTTGATCTTGAAACTGGTGAATTATTTTGGTCTGATGAGGTCTATAGAATCCATGAAATTCCGGTTGGAACCAAAGTCTTTGTTGAAGATGGCCTAAGCTATTATCCTGAGGGTGAAGCTCGCCAAAACCTGATTAATGCTTTAGAATACACCCAGAAAACGGGGGAACCTTATGATTTAGAGTTACCATTTATAACATCGAAGAAGAATCATATTTGGGTTCGAGCCATGGGCCATGCCGAAATTGTTGACGGCAAAGCAATTAAATTAATAGGCACTTTTCAAAATATTACCGCAAAGAAAAAGTTTGAGCAACAAATTCAGGATCAGCTTAAGCAGCTTTCAGAATTAAAGGTTACTCGAGAAAAACTATATTCAATAATTGCACATGATCTTAGAAATTCAATTTTTGGCATTACCGGCCTTCTTGACTTACTAATTGAAGATGTGTCTGAAAATGATTTCACACCCGATAAATTAGTTGAAAAACTAAATCTCGTGTTTCTATCTGCTGATTATAGTTATAAAATGTTGGATAACATGCTCACCTGGGTTCGGCTGCAATCTGGGTTACTAACAATTAAAGCACATCACTTTGATCTAAAAAACTCAATCGAGGCAACTGTTGATCTTTTAAACCCAGCAATTAAACGCAAACAGTTAGGTGTAGACATTAATATTAATGCAGATACTGAACTTGTAGGAGAGCCAAATCTGGTAACCACCGTTATTCGCAATCTTGTGAATAATGCTATAAAGTTCTCGAACTCTGGGGGTTCAATAATAATAACCGTAGAGGATAAAGATGCAGATTATATTGCAATATCGATTACAGACAGCGGCGTGGGGATGGATTCAAAAACTCAAGAGAATTTATTTAATCAAGACTTCCGACCCCAGAGAAAAGGAACATTAAATGAAAAAGGTACCGGCCTGGGCTTAATACTTGTTCAGGAATTAGTTGATTTACATCATGGTTCACTTGAAGTTGAGAGCAAGTTAAATATCGGATCAACATTCACTGTAAAGCTTCCTAAACAGTACACAAACTCAGAAAATTAATCTGCACCAACGTACTATTATATCAATGTTTACTATTGATATTTGCACGTACTATCAACACATTGAGTTAGTCGAACTCAGTTTTTTATGGTCAAGTTAACGCGCATATCTTTGATGATAACATTACTCCTGATGAGTAATTGCGCATCGAGTAAACAGGAATTCGAGTCCAGCCTGTTTACTTTTACTATTGAAGGTCATTCTTATCAAATTGTATCGCTTAATTCAAAATCGGGAGAGGGATTAAATATTTTAAAATCCGACGCTACCGAAAAAGAATCTGTTTATGCCCGGGATATTAACCAAGATGGAAGACTTGATGTTGTGTTGTTTGGGGATCAATCGTTGGAAGCCTTGAATTTGGTTTATCAGAAAGGGATTGAAATTGCCAGTTCTAATGGAATGCTTGCAGAGCGTTTACAAACCAGGGTTTTTGATTACGAAACAATCACGCATATCTATCAAATTACAGGGATGTATATAGAAGGATATACTTACAACATATTTACCATGATTGATAAAGCGACCTCAACCCAACGGTCCTTTACAGATTTCATGGCAAATGGCACTATTGATCAGGACGAAATAAGTACCGAAGATTTATCCTTTATTCAACAACATTATCAGATTGCGTTATTCCAGGGAATCGCAGAAGACAGAATTAAGCTCAAAAAAGGGATGTATGAAGTTCAGCCTAATATTGATTACCCTCCCGGACCCTATACCAACTCTAAAATTTGATACTTTTTTTATAAACGCTGATTCTTTGAATCCGGTTATTTGGATAAAAAATGATTATTCGGATTCTTTTCATCGTTACTTTTTATTCCTATTCCGCGATTGCGCAGGAGACCATCCGAATTCCGGTTTCAGATTTTAATCCTTCTAGTTTAGTTGATGAAGTCGAAAATCCCAGATGGAGCGAATTAAAACTACCTAGAAGAGACGCCACTACCTACGAGTTGGTTAACGACGAAAACAGTCCTGCAATTAAAGCTGTAAGTGTAAAAAGTGCATCCGGTTTAGTCTATAAAGTTGATATCGATCCCAATGAATTTCCAATAATTGAATGGTCCTGGAAAATTGAACAGGCAGTAGAAAATGGTAACTATTTATCGAAAAAGGGTGATGATTATGCTGCTCGTATTTATATCACTTTTGATTATGACAGAACTAAGTTAAAACTAATAGATCGAATTAAATATGAGACGTATCGCACATTTTCACGATTCCCTATTCCACTGCGTGCGGTAAATTATATTTGGGCAAATAAAGCAGAAGTTGGCACAATTGCCCCCAATGCTTACATGAACTGGGTTTTTATGAAGGTGGCAGAGTCGGGTAACGAAAAAGCAAATATCTGGCA
This sequence comes from Balneolaceae bacterium, assembly GCA_965249965.1. Lineage (GTDB taxonomy): Bacteria > Bacteroidota > Rhodothermia > Balneolales > Balneolaceae > HXMU1420-13. The sequence goes on along the minus strand of OZ252262.1, from coordinate 2,042,147 downwards.
AGTACAATCTCATAACATTGTTGATGACTATCAGGCAGCATTTGGGGAACAACCTCCACGCATCAGTGGTATAGCCATCATGTCTGATACGGATAACACCAAGGGTTCGGCAACTGCTTTTTATGGGGATATTATTTTTCGTAAAGCCGAGTAATTTCAGATAGCTGTCTAAAATCTGAGAAAAAGGTTCGAAACATTGGTCTGGTGAAGGCGTAACGGGCGCAATCTAAACCACAATATTCAATGTTCAGAGAATGAAAACCAAACAGTTCGGTACATTTTTAACACTTGCTGCTCTATCCATCTTTACACTAAATGCCTGCAGCAATGGAGAGGATAACAATAACGATAACGACGATAACGACTCAACAATTGTAATTCCGGTTGAGGTTATGGATGTAAGCCGAGGCACAATATCTGCGTATTATTCAAATACAGCCAGTCTAGAAGCGGTAGAGGAAGCTAGTGTGGTATCTAAAGTGAGAGGCATTGTACAAGAAATTAGAGTTGAAGAAGGCGATCAGGTTCGAGCTGGTCAGGTAATTGCTAAGATTGAAGATGATCAATACCGTATAGAAGCAGAACGTGCTAAAGCGACAATGGATCGGATGTATAACGATTATCAAAGAAACGCAGAATTATTCGATAAAGAGTTGATAAGTGCTGAAGTATATGAAAACTCGAGATTTGAATACGAATCACAAAAATCTGCCTATGAACTGGCCCAACTGAATTATCAGCATACAAATATAAAATCACCAATTAGTGGAGTGATTTCAGAACGCTTTATTAAAGTTGGTAATATGATAGGAACCGACCAGCAGGTATTTCAGGTAACCGATTTCGATCCCATTCAGGCTGTTATCTACATTCCGGAACATGAACGATCAAAAATCAGAGTTGGTCAACGAGCTGAATTAACCGCAGATGCATTACCGGGAACTCTATTCTTTGGAAAAGTGGAACGTATCAGCCCAATCATTGATCCTACCACAGGAACGTTCAAAGCTACCGTTTACATGGATCTTGGCCAGGAAGAGTTACGACCTGGTATGTTTGGGCGCGTAAAAATTGTGTACGACACTCGTGAAAACACAAAAATGATTCCAAAAGCTGCAATTATATCTGAAGATGAAATTCAATCTGTATTCGTAATTAAAGATTCGCTCGCCTTTAGAAAAGTGATTCGAACAGGATATGTTAATGGGACAAACATTGAAGTGATTGAAGGACTTGAAGATGGCGAAATAGTTGTAACAACCGGACAAGGAAGCCTTGCAGATAGTACAAAAGTAAACATTGTAGGGCTGTAAGCTCCTTTAAGGATCAACTATGAAACTCATTGATTTTTCCATCAAAAGAAAAGTAACCGTGAGTATGTTCACGGTGGCCATTCTCCTTTTTGGGATGGTTTCGCTTACCCGCTTAAATGTGAATTTATTACCTGATTTAAGCTACCCCACCTTAACCATTCGAACCGAATTTGAAGGTGCTGCCCCCATCGAGATAGAAAACCTGATTACTAAACCAATAGAAGAAGCAGTTGGTGTAGTTAAAGGTGTGAAGAAAGTGCGCTCCATTTCGCGGACTGGCCAATCTGATGTAGTATTGGAATTCAACTGGGGCACCAGCATGGATATCACCAATTTGGATGTCATTGCAAAACTGGATGCACTCCAGCTCCCATTAGACGCAAAAAAACCGGTTACATTACGTTTTGATCCCACGCTGGATCCCGTAATGCGTTATGCATTATATTTCGATGATGAAAGTTTGGAAGCAGAATCTAGTGATGATATTCAGGTAGATTATGCCTCTGAAACAGATGATTTGAATAGTGCTGATGCTATTACAGAATTGAAGCAACTACGGATTATTGCAGATGAACTCCTGAAAAAAAACCTGGAATCATCTGATGGTGTTGCTTCGGTTAAAATCAGTGGTGGTTTGGAAGAAGAAATTCAGGTAAATCTGGATCAACGTAGGCTAGCTTACCTAAATATCCCGATTGAATCGGTAACTCAGTTATTAAGTGCAGAGAATGTAAATCTATCTGGTGGTAGACTCGAAGAAGGTACTCAGCAATACTTAGTTAGAACTCTCAACGAGTTTCAAAACATCGAGCAAATTAGAAACGTTGTTGTATTTACTTCTAATTCGAATACAGTTTATTTAAAAGATATTGCTGAGGTAACACAAGCGTATAAAGAAAGAGAGGCTATCACTCGATTAAATGGCATGGAGGCCGTAGAAATTGCCATCTATAAAGAAGGCGATGGAAACACAGTTGCTGTAGCAGAGGTTGTTGAAGAACGAATTGGGCGAATTCAAGAGACACTGCCTGAAGGCATGAAACTGGAAAAAGTTTATGACCAATCAATATTTATTTCTTCTGCAGTAAATGAGGTGAAAAATGCTGGTATTATCGGTGGTATTCTTGCGGTGCTGGTTCTTTATTTCTTCCTTCGAAATTTTTGGAGTACAGTTATAATCTCTGTATCCATTCCGGTTTCCATCATAGCAACATTTAATTTGATGTATGGAAATGACATCACTTTAAACATTATGTCGCTTGGTGGTATCGCCCTTGGAATTGGGATGCTGGTTGATAATTCCATAGTTGTACTTGAGAATATTGCCAGACATCGAGATATGGGAAAAGGGGTGCTTCAAGCAGCCCAAGATGGCGCAGGTGAAGTTGGTACCGCTGTTATAGCATCTACTCTAACTACGGTAGCTGTATTTTTCCCACTTGTTTTTGTTGATGGTATAGCCGGGCAACTATTCCGTGATCAGGCACTAACTGTAACGTTTTCCTTATTAGCCTCACTTGCAGTTGCGGTTACGTTAATCCCAATGATGTCGTCATTAAGTGGCAAGAAAAAAGAGATCGCGCCATTAGCACTTAAAGAGCCAAGAACGGGATTTGGCCGTGCATTAAGAGCACTACGATTATTCTTTTTCTACACGATTCCTGCTTTTATATCAAAAATCTTCAAATTTATCATTGCAGGAATAGCAATGGTTTTTAAAGGCATATTCTACTTCCCAATCAAAGGATTTGATAAAGCATATTCTGGCGTCGAAAAAATGTATGAAGCCATTCTTAGAAGCGCTTTAAAACATAGATTAATTGTACTTGCAATTGCAATCGCTGCTTTTGCAGGCACATTAACGTTAATTCCTCAAATAGGAATTGAGTTAATTCCACAATTGTCTCAGGGAGAGTTTAAGGTTGAGTTTAAATTACCTCCTGGAACCCCAATCGAACAAACAGATGCAGCATTGCGAAGTGTGCAGGCGGCAACTAATAGCAATACCAATGTCCGTTCGAGTTTTGCTGTAGCGGGAACCGGTAACCGCATGGATGCCAACCCTGATGAAGGTGGCGAAAACTGGGGAGAACTAAACGTGATGTTAGCCTCCGGTGCCTCTGCTAATTTAGAAGCCCAAACGATGAGTGCCATGCGTTCGTCATTAGGTCAGGTTCCCGGACTACAATACAAATTCTCTCGTCCCTCCCTCTTTACATTTTCAACCCCCGTTGAAATTGAAGTTAGTGGATTCAATCTGGAAGATTTGAAAGAAGTAAGCGATGAACTTGCCAGAAAAATGGACGCAAACGGTCGTTTTGCTGATGTCAAAAACACCATGGAAATTGGCTCACCAGAAATTCAAATTCTGTTCGACCGAGATCGTGCTGCCGCTCTTGGACTTCAGGTTCACGAAGTTGCCGATCAAATAGTGAGTAATGTACGCGGCGATGTTGCAACGCGCTATACCTATCGCGACCGTAAAATTGATGTACTAGTTCGTGCTCGTGAAGAAGATCGTTCATCAGTGGACGAAATTCAGCAACTGATAGTAAACCCGGGAGCAGATCGCCCAATCGCTTTAAGTGCAATAGCTGATATCAAAGTTGCAAATGGTCCAAGTGAAATACGCAGAGCTTCACAACAACGTGTAGCCCTAATTTCTGCGAATTTAAATTATGGTGATCTAGGTGATGCTGCTGCAGATGTCCAACAAATTATCAGTAACACCAGCATGCCAATGGGCACAAATGCAAAGATTGCAGGTCAAAATGAAGAAATGGCTGATTCATTCCGATCACTATTATTTGCTTTGTCTCTTGCTGTTTTTCTAGTGTATTTGGTAATGGCATCGCAATTTGAGTCGCTACTTCATCCATTCATTATCCTTTTTACAATTCCATTAGCATTAATTGGTGCAGTATTGGCGCTATATATCACAGGAACAACTATTTCCGTGGTTGTTTTTATCGGTTTAATATTACTTGCTGGTATTGTTGTAAATAATGCCATTGTACTTATCGATCTGATAAATCAGATTCGCCAAAAAGGAACAGATAAATTGGAAGCAATTATGGAAGGCGGTAAATCGCGACTGCGTCCAATTTTGATGACTACATTAACAACTACGCTAGGTTTGCTACCATTGGCCATTGGATTTGGTGATGGAGCAGAATTACGTGCACCAATGGGTATCACTGTAATTGGTGGACTGTTAGTATCCACCCTTCTAACCCTCGTTGTTATACCAGTGATGTACTCTCTTCTTGATTTCAAGAATTATAGTACCGACGATGAACTGGAATCTTTAACTGTGGAAGCATGAGTTTTACCGAACTATCCGTCCGACGACCAGTCACCACAATGATGGTATTTGTGAGCCTTGTAGTAGTAGGGCTCATCGCTACCCGTCTTGTACCTTTAGAGTATTTCCCTGATATCAGTTTCCCGGGTGCATATATAAATGTGCCCTATCCTGATGCCTCCCCTGATGAAGTGGAAGAACAGGTAATTAAACCAATGGAAGAAGTTCTAGCCACTATAAGCGGTGTTGAGCGAATTAATTCAAATTCCGGCGAAAATGGCGGTGGTGTTGTTGTTCAGTTTAAGCAAGGCAACGACATACACATGAAAGCCATCGAAATAAAGGAAAAAATTGAAAGTGTTCGGAATCAGCTACCTGACGATTTCGAATACTATGATATTTTCAAATTTGAAGATGGCGGTTCTAACACATTGCAACTTCGTATTTCCTCCGACCGTGATCTTTCAAATGCTTACGACCTTCTTAATCGCAATTTAAAGCAACGTATTGAACGAATTGAAGGTGTAGGCCAAGTTACCCTGTATGGAGTTGAGAAAAAAGAAATTCGCATCGAATTAATTAACGACCGACTTCTATCCTATGGCGTTGATCTTAATCAACTAACTCAAACTTTGCAGAGAGCTAATTTCTCAACGTCAGCGGGGAAAATTACGGATGCAGGTCTCCGATACAACGTTCGCCCAATGGGGGAATTACGAGGTGTTGAAGATATTGAGGAGCTGATCATTGGCGATAATAATCTTAGAGTAAAAGACATTGCCGAAGTTAAGTATGTAGAGCCAATTCGTAATTATGCCCGTCATCTGGATATGAAATATGCTATCGGGCTAGATATTGTAAAAGAGTCTTCAGCAAATACTATTGCAACAGTTGATCGGGTTTTAGCCGAAATTGATGAGATTAATGAACTCCCTGAGATGCAGGGCATCCAAATTTACGAGATGTTCAATCAGGCAGATGGTATCATGCTTTCTCTTACAGAATTGATGAATTCTGGTTTGATCGGAGCAGGACTTTCCATTTTTATGCTCTTTTTCTTCCTTCGGCAGTTCACTACTACCATGATTGTAGCAACAGCCGTCCCCTTTTCGTTAATCGTAACATTGGGGTTTTTCTACTTCCTTGGCATTTCTATCAATATCCTATCAATGACTGGTCTTATTCTGGCCATTGGTATGCTGGTTGATAATGCCGTTGTAGTAACTGAAAACATCCATCGTCATCAAAGAATGGGGTTTAAAAACAAGGTGGCTGCTGTTTTAGGTGCGCGACAAGTCGGAATTGCGGTTACAGCGGGTACATTAACTTCAGTTGTAGTTTTTCTTCCAAATATTGTAAACGAAAGTTTTGTTGCTCCTTACATGTACTACATCGGGATGCCGATTATCATCTCGTTAATCGCATCACTTTTAATATCATTAACGGTAATTCCTCTTCTAACTTCTAAAATTCCGGCACCGGAGAAAATCAAAAAAACCGTAATTGATCGATTCTCGAATGTTTATGCTCGTTTCCTTGGCTGGTTTATAGACCGTCGTTGGGTATCAACCATAAGCATAGTTTTATTGTTGTTAAGTGGCGCACTTCCATTTGTTTTTGGCTTGAATGTAGACATGTTTCCAAGGGTTGAAGAACGCGAGCTTCAATTAAGATATAATCTTAACGCCTCGTACACCCTCGACCGTGTAAAGGAAACGGTAGATAAGGTTGAAGAGTATTTATATGAAAACCAGGAGCTTTTTGAAATTGAGTCGGTTTACACGTACTACGAACCTGAATTTGCGAATTCAACCATTATTTTAGTGGATGAAGATGATGCTGAAAAGTCTGTGACTTTCATCAAAAAAGAAATTGAGGAAAATTTACCACTCGTAACTATTGGCGAGCCTAGCTTTGAATTTCGAAGCCGAAATAATGGGGATGAAATCAAAGTTTTTGTTAATGGTGAGTCGATGCAGGTACTTGAAGAATTAGCTGAGCAAGTTGAGTGGAGACTTGGCCAAATCGAAGGTCTGGCAGACGTAAAATCAGATGCAGAAGTAGGCAAAGATGAAGTCCGTCTTACAATTGATCATGAAAGAGCAAGAAATTATGGGCTCACATCAACAGCTGTTGCACAAACAGTTTCCAGCTCGGTTAGAGGATTCAATTTACGTCGTATTCGAGGCGAACAATCTGAAATTGATGTAATTTTGGCCCTTCAAAACGCTGATCGCCAGTCGGTTGATGACTTACGTGAACTGCCCATTTCAATTGGGAACAATCAAAGTGTAAAATTGGCTTCAATCGCTGATTTCGAAGAAACAAAAGGCCCGGGTCGAATTTTCCGAGAAAACCGAAAAACTTCGCTTGGAATTGCCGTAAATCTGGATGGTATCACTATGGATAAAGCCCGTCCGATTATATCAGAGGTAATGGATCAGATTATTTATCCTGCCGGCTACAGTTGGGGTTATGGTCGTTCTTTTGATAATGATGCAGAGGCAATGAATGTAATGTTATTCAACATTTCAATCGCATTCTTCCTCATTTATCTGGTGATGGCCTCCCTGTTTGAGTCGCTAATTTATCCAACATCCATCCTTACGTGTATTTTGTATGGTATCGTTGGGATTTTCTGGTTTTTCTTTATCACCGGTACCACCTTCGACTTTATGTCGATGATTGGAATCCTGATATTGATGGGAATTGTAGTAAATAATGGTATTGTACTCATCGACCACATATTGCATCTAAGAAGCGAAGGAATGAGCCGCCGTGAAGCCATCATTCAAGGTGGGAAAGATAGAATGCGTCCTATTCTGATGACTGCTGGAACGACTGTTTTAGGCCTTATACCATTAGCATTAGGAACTACACAAATAGGTGGCGACGGCCCTCCCTACTTTCCAATGGCTCGAGCTATTATTGGTGGACTAAGCTTTTCAACCGTTGTTACGCTAATTGTACTTCCTTCGATTTATATTATATTAGATGATATCAAAATTTGGCGGCAGCGTGTCGGAGCCATGTCGAAAATCAACTAATTGAAAAGCCCTCATTTCTGATGAGGGTTTTTTTTATGTTCATCAAAAATAATTTGATGAGCGAACATACATTCCATTCCGAGAATTTTACCGTACGTGCCAACGAAGTTGATACCACGGGAACACTTACACTGCCGGCAATATGCAATTATTTCCAGGAGGTAGCCGGTAATAATGCCAAAGATCTAAACTTTGATATCACTGATATGCACGAACAGAATCTTACCTGGGTTCTGTTCAGAATGGATATTAATATTCACAAATACGCAAAATGGCGTGATAGTATTACTGTAGAGACATGGCCTGCATCAGGCGATAGTCTTCGTGCGTACCGCAATTACCGGCTTTTAGATGAAAAAGGCGATGAACTCGGAAATTGTTTGAGTTATTGGATGGTAATGAACCTTGACACCAGACGGCCTTCCAGAATTCCACAGGAAGTTCTGGATACAAGGTTAACTGATCGACCCCATGTAACCGAAGTGAAAAAAAATCGAATTAAGACCTTCAAAGAAGATGGATTTGAAAAGAAAATAATCGTTCGTAGGTCCGATCTCGACATGAACAATCATGTTAACAATGTGCGATATCTGGAATGGATGTTAGAATCAATCTCGGTTGAAACTATTCAAAAAATCGAAAATCTGGATATCATGTTTATGCGTGAATCTTTTGTGGATAATCAATTGGTAGCCTCATCCTGCCAATTAGACTCCAATACCATCCAGTTCAAAATTCAGGATGAATCCGGAAAAATAATATCACTTGCCGAGGCAAAACTACAAGAAAACTAGTCCCACTCTGGGGCATATTCCGGATTTACAATCCGTAAGGATTTATCCAGCTCATCTATGGCGTAAAAATCATCATCTTCTAATTCAAAGTCATAAATATTGAAATTCTCAGAGAGATGTTCTGCCTCGGTAGCTTTTGGCACAACCACAACCTGCTCTTGCTCAACTAGCCAACGTAAAGCAATTTGCGCAGTTGACTTCCCATATTTATCAGTCAGCTCAACTAGCAAAGGGTTGTCCAATACTTTCCCTCTACCCAGTGGGCAGTATGCCGATACCAACAAGTCTTGATCTGCCGCATAATCAAGCAAATCGAACTGCCCTAATAAAGCATGATATTCAACCTGATTGCAAAATATTGGAGCATTCAAGTCTTCAACAATCTCTTTCAACAATGGCATCGGAAAATTACTAACCCCAATGTTAAGTGCCTTTCCTTGTTCCTTCAAACTTAGCATGGCTTCCATTGTTCTACGAATTTCTACTTCGGGATTTGGCCAGTGAATGAGCAATAAATCGACAAAATCGACCTGTAAATCAAGTAACGACTGCTCTGTGGAATTAAGCACTTTTTGGGGCTCCAGATTAAAACGATCTACTTTTGTAGTTATAAACAGATCTTCACGATTTACTGCTGATTGCCTGATTGCCTGTCCCACCATTTTTTCATTTTTATAATCCTGAGCGGTATCAATATGGCGATACCCAATTCCTAGTGCGGTTTTAATGGCTTGTTCTCCTGACTTTCCAATTAACTTGAACGTGCCTAAGCCTATCTCAGGGACCTCAACCCCTTGAATAATTTTCGAGTTCATTTCAGTAAAGACGAATAGTTTTGTTTAGTGATTAAAGTTATTTGACGAGCGTCATTTTTCGGGTTAAAATCTTATTCCCAACCTCTAATTGATAGATGTACATCCCACTTGGATAAGAAGATGCGTCCCATTCATAATGATGCTCACCCGCATTTAAAATTCCTTGTTCGAGAACTGCAATAGGTTGTCCAACTACATTAAATACCGACAGTTTAACCTCCATGGCTTCAGGTATATCGAATGATATTGTTGTAGCAGGATTAAATGGATTTGGGTAGTTCTGGTTTAATGTAATTTGTTCCGGTTCATCAACTATTTCTTCTTCAAATCCTGGAGATTCCAGCACTAACTGATAGCGTCGAAAAGGTTCTGATTTAACATAAATCTCATCATCTGTATTATTTTGTACTGTTTCTGCTGCACGCGAATATTCAAAAGTAAAATCTGTACCTAAGAAAATTTCCGTACGGGTGAATGTCTCAACATCTTCAATGAATAAGCGCCAACCACCTTCCATATTCCATTGGTCTAGTGCTAAACTAACAACTCCATTATTACTGATAATCATACCCATTGGAAATATAAACTGCGATTCATTTACAGAATGCATTTCAATGCGACTATTCCACTGATTTGAAAAATATGCTCCAACTTTAGTAATTGGATAATCTATTTGGGGTGAAAACAGGTCAAAAGCAGGTTTATTTATGGAAACTGGAAGTTCTTCTACTTCCTCATAAAAATTGAATGAAAGAGAATCTGAACCACTTTCTGTTTTAATACTCAATTGAAAGTTTGAAATAGGTTCTGCTAAAGATTCCTCGATGTATTCATGCTGGAAAGCAGAATTGGTAAGCTCAATCTCGACCGGATCAAAAAGTGAATCAGCTTTTACCCAAAACACCTGCTCTGGATAAATAAAATCTGTGTTAGATAGTGTTAGATACTCTGCGTTGGACTCAATTAAGTAAACAAATGGATACAAAGCATCTTGCCCAATATTAAACTCCAATTCACGAATGAGCGAAGAAACTTTAATCGAGTCAACCCCTTTGTGTTGAACTAAATTGTATCCCTCAGAATCATTAATTAATCCGTTCCTATCCCTATCTGTTCCACTTAGTGTTACAATCCATTCGGAAAAGTCGTTCGTCTCTGGCAACTCTTCTAACAAAGAATCCAATGGCATTTCAAACTCATTTAGCCGTTCTAAAGAATCAGGAACGGAAAATAAAACCATATTTTTCAATGAATCTAGCATTGAGTAATTGGTATTTCTAAATACACCAAGTTTCTCATCCCAGAAAATAGCTTTGTTAACCTGTGTTAGATCTGCCTTTGAAAGTATCTTCCATCTCGGTTGTTTCGAAATAATCGAAGTTTTTTTGTCAACTTCTTGCACCGCTTGTTGTTCTATTTTGGTTGAAATCGTTTCACCGAAATCAGGTTCTGTACTCGTTTGAACTTCGGCGATTATTTCACTGATTTCATTATTCTTTCTTTGATCCTGGACATCGTTAAAAACCAAAACTTCACGTAATTCAGCATCTAAAATTCGATAAGTTTCAGAAGTCAGGGTAAAGCTATCCTCGTCAACGCGTATAGAATCTATTACAAAATCTGCCTCAGAAATTACTCTGATCTCAGAGGGTGCCAAACTACTGATTTCAGCAAATTCGAACACTTTAGATTCAGTTTCCAACCTCCAATTACTTATATCAACTGGAACCTGTTCATTGTTTTGTAGTTCAAATATACCCCGTTGTCCATCTAAAGAAACGATTGATAGGTTAGGTAGTTCGTCATCTTTAATAAATACGGCGTGATTGACAAAATCTCCATAAGTGCCATCTGATAAATTCTTTAACTCAAAAAAAGCTGTCTCTCGACCTTCATAATATTCATCATTCACTTGAGGCACAGAAATTTGGTAAACTGCGTCGCCTATCAATCCAGTAAAATTATAGGTGTATTTCTTAAAAGATCGAATATCATTGGTATCAGCGGTACTAAATGCCTCACTGAAAAGCATATCAACCGTTAAACGTGATCCATCGTGTCCATAAATAGCTACATCTACAGGAATGCTATCTCCCTCTGCAATTGTGGATGTATTTTTGTCGAATAGAATTACCGGAGCTTCTAACACTCGAAATGAGGTCCGGAAAGGGGGAAATGAGGTATCCGCAGATTTCCAGTTTTCAGTGTTTGTAACCATTTCTTTAATCATAGAAATAGTTCCACTTGCACCATTTTTTAAATAATATTGATGATTTGCTGCATCAGTAAGATTGATGAATGGTACTGACTGGATTTGGCTATTCTTTGAATTTGTTTCAAGTGGCCCACCCCATTTTGCTAATAACAAGACTCTTCGGGTCCCTTCATCCTGTTGGAAAATAGTTAATTGATCAGAGTCAGTATTAAATTCGAATGACCCGGTTCGCTCATAAAATATAGGGTCGGCATTGGAAATACCGAACACACTGCCAGCCGAAATCTTCTCATTCAACATAATTTGAACAGATTCACCTAAACTACTGCTCGAATTGATAGAAAATGTAGTCCCTATTTCAATATCAATGAGAGCTACCAATTCCAGCGAATTAGCAGAAGAATTAATAGATACAGTCATCAAGTCGCCCGGAAGAAGCGTAGACTGTGCATACCCAAGTCCTGAAAAAACCCAGATACAAACTAGAGACGATATGAAGACAATCTTATTTCTAACTCTTGATAGTAGCATATGAGCCATAGGCACCTGCGTTGAGTCGAGTGAATTAGAATTAAAGACTTATTTCGCAGAATGGCATATTAAATGTTCGATTCAATGAAATTTTAATCTTCAAGAATTGGCTCATGTACTTTCCCTTCAGATGTGGCCACAGTAAGTGCTACGGTAGCATCGCCTGTAACGTTTATCATAGTTCTGCACATATCTAACGGGCGATCTATGGCAAAAATTAATGCCAAACCTGCTTCAGGAATTCCAGCTTGAGCCAATACAATCACAAGCATCACCATTCCTGCTCCGGGTACTGCCGCAGATCCGATCGAGGCTAACGTTGCTGTGAGAATAATACCTAATTGTGCGGAAATTGTTAAATCCATTCCAAATGCCTGAGCGATAAATACTGCTGCAACAGCTTGATACAAACTGGTTCCATCCATATTTATGGTTGCCCCAATTGGCAATACAAAACTTGAGACTTCTTCATCAACACCAAGGTGTTCTTCAACCCGCTCCATAGTTACAGGTAGCGTAGCTGCACTCGAACTGGTGGAAAAGGCTAATAATTGAGCCGGAGAAATAGCGTTTAAGAAGAACTTTGGTGATTTCTTGCCATATACAGATGCTATGGCCACATAAATTACTACCATTATTGCTAATCCTAGAACCACACAAAATGCATAGTACCCAAGGGCAATAAACAAATCAGCAGTAGGTGCTTCTACAATGATAGCTGCCAAAAGCGCAAAAACACCGTACGGTGCAGTCATCATGATTAAATCGATGAGTTTGAGTATTACACTATTAAAACTGTCGAAAAATTCCTTTACAGGCCGGGCCTGATTTTCCGGAATAAGAATAAGCCCGATACCAAAAATAATGGCGAAAAAGATTACTTGAAGCATATTTCTGTTTTCTGAAGCTGCTCCAAAAATATTATCCGGAACCAGATCTACAAGTGCTTGTAAAGGTCCCCTTTCTTGTTGTCGCTGGGCATCAGATATTCGTTGGTTTGCTTCTCCACTATAACTTTCAAGTAATTCATTACGAGTATCTTCAGAAATCGAAGCACCCGGTTGGAACGTATTGACAACCACTAATCCGACAGTTACAGCAATTGTCGTCGTAATCAGATATAAAGCGATCGTCTTTCCACCCATTTTAGATAACTTTGAAATGTCTTTTAGATCAGACACACCTTTAATTAGCGACGCTAAAATCAGTGGTACGGCGATAAGTTTTAAGGCATTTATAAATATAGTTCCAAAGGGTTTAATCCAATCAGTTACAAACTGTGGCCCCCACTCAAATTGAACCATCCCAAGTGCGAACAACACTCCGGTTACCATACCTAATACTATTTGCCAGTGTAATTTTTTATACCACATAGAGATTTATGAATAATGATTACGAAACTATAAAATAAAGGCTCATGCCGATTAATGAAGAAACGCCTGAAGAAACCCAATTTGTAAGGTTGTTGTCAAACAAGGTAACTTTATGATTATATATAGCAGAAATGCTTTTTGGTAGTTTTTTCCCTTGTATGTAAGTGCCAATTAAAGAATCTACAAAACTACCTAAAAAGCCTGCAAGAGCTACAGTTATTGCAACAATTAGATAGAATTCAAGATTAAAGACCCAAATAATTAATCCTATCAACAGTGCACCAAAGAAAGTAGCAATTGTACCAATTATACTTACACCACCATCAACACCCGGAGGTACTTTTTTAAACGAACCAAATAGCCAAGTAGTCCTTTTAATCCTCTTACCACCAATTTCTGAGCCCCATGTATCGGCTGTGGAAAAAGCCATTGCAGATATAGCAGCTACTAAATAAAACATTGAGTCTGATGTATACCAAAATACTATCCAGAAGGCAAACCAAAAACCATTCGACCACACTTGCATGCCATTTCTTCTGAAATGAATCGCTAAATATCCTTCCATTCCATCTTCGTCTTTAGATAATAATGACGAAGTAATGAAAAAGCCCAGCACAACGGCCGCTCCCAGAAATCCACCTAAACCGAGAGCGATTACACCAAAAATTATGGACGAAGCTACACCATCTAAAGTCAGCCAGTTTAATACATATGCAAGAGAAACGAATAAAAAGGATAGCAGAATAGATAGAAAGAACCTGGTGTGGTCAGACCCTTCAGAAAACAGCAAAAACACAAATAGCGTAGCGAAGAAGAAAAAGATATTTAGCTGCCTATCCAGCACCGTTAAGCATCGGGGTCTTGATCAGTTTCATCACGGTCGTGCTTCATGATGGCAAATATAACAACTACATACCCCGCCATAATAACAATGGGCGAAATGTAGAGCGATATAAATCCTTTAACTTCATTTTCCATTAGCATGGCAGTAAATCCACCTACAATCAATAAAATGGCAATACCAATAAGGCGATAGTTAAAGCCGGAAAAAAACATGGGCTTTGAATCGGAAGAGGCTTGGCGTGCTTTTGGCATGTAACTTTTAAACTACTTTACGAAATTAAGGTTTGAAACGGATTTTTAAGTTATTTAATTATCCAACAACTCCAAAAAGGAGAGACCAGATACTTATGCTAAAAATTGTTTTAGCGTCGCGAAGTCCCCGGCGTAAAAAATTACTATCTCAGTTAGGTTTAACATTTGATGTGATACCTAGTGATACGGAAGAAATTATCAGCAGTAATGTACCTGCAGAGGTAGTTCTGGAACTTTCCGGGCAGAAAGCTGAAGATATATCCAATAAAATTGACAACGCCTTTGTAATTGGTGCGGATACCATTGTTGTATTTCAGGGAATCATACTTGGCAAACCAACATCCCCTGATAATGCTGCGCAGATGTTGCACACATTGAGTGATAATGTTCACTCTGTTTTTACCGGTGTTACCGTTATGAAAAAAGTTAACGGACGAATAGTAAATACGTTGTCTTTTGTAGAAGAGACCAAAGTATATTTTAGTGCGTTGTCTTCAAACGAAATTGAAGCCTATATTGAAACAGGCAGCCCTATGGATAAAGCAGGTGCGTATGGAATCCAGGATGATTGGGGCGCAGTATTTGTAAACCGTGTTGAAGGCGACTTTTACAACGTGGTTGGATTACCACTAAATCGATTTTATCAGGAGATGAAAACACACGAACCAGATTTATTAACACAAAGAGAATTTTCGGTGTAATAATGCGTCATATACTATCCACGGTATTAGTCTTCCTGATTTGCACACTAATTTTTTCTGACGTAGTTCAAGCGCAGTCAAATTCTTCATACAATGTTGCCAATAGGTTAATTCAACAGCAACGCCATGAAGAAGCACTACCTATTCTAAAAAGCTTGCATCAGCAAGATCCGCAGGTATTCATTTATTTAGATTTGTTGGTCGAGTGTCATATCCAATTAAAAGAATATCAGCAAGCAAAAGCTCTTATTGAAAACTCCATTAGTAATGGATACAACATCGGTTTTTCGAATGTTGTTTTAGGCGAGCTTTACCATCTTGAAGAAGATACTACCGCTGCGTTCGAAGTGTGGGATCGAAATCTTCGATTGTATCCAAATCAGCTTCAATTATATTTGAACACGGCCAACATTCTAACCGAACGTAAAGAATTCGATAGAGCGATCGATGTATTTTTTAAGGGTCGCGAGGTCTTTAACAATCCAGACCTTTTTCTAATTGACATCCCAAATGTATACATGCAGGCCGGGCGATATCAGGATGCCATTGCCGAGTGGCTTAGTTTGATAGACAAACTTCCACAGCAATCGAATGTATTCAAGCGTATGCTAATCCGTTACAACGATCCTTTACTCTTTGATGACAGCATCGCGGAAATCGAATTTAAGTTGCGAGAAATGTCGATGTCGGATCGTAATTACCGTACATTTTTTGATCTTCAAAACTGGCTTCTTTTTGAGAATAACCTGTACCGAAGGGCATTTGTAGCTGCTCAGAGATATGAATCGTCAACAACTGATTTTAATTATACCCTCGATTTAATAGGCCGCCAATTAGTAGAAAACAATGAATACGAACTGGCTATTAAAGCCTTTGAATACTACAAAGAAAATGGCGGCGGCGAAGTAAGAATGATGGCTTATGAAAAGATGGCCGACACCTACTCTCGTTGGGCTAAATATTTAGAAGACTACAATCTGGATGAGGATAATCAATCGCTTAAGCTATACAACAGATCCATTACTTTACTAGACACACTGGTAAGTCAATTCAGTTTTTATCGCCGCATAGATCAGGTGTATCTAAGAAAAGCTGAACTGAGTCTTGACAGGGTTTACAATTTAGAGGAAGCCGAAAAAGCAATTGAATTATTCAAGAGAATTCCCGGTAAAATAGGTACTACTCAGGCTCATTATTTAGATGGAAGACTTTATCTCGCAAAAAATGAATATACCCTAGCCAGAATCGAATTAACCCGTAGTAATCGTTTAGCAGGTACCGGAGAACTAGCAGAAAAGAGTCGGTACTTTCTGGCTCTAACTGATTTTTATTCGGGAGATTTCGAGTTCGCAAAAATTCAACTCAAAACACTTGGGCGTCGAAATACATCGTATTACGCCAATGATGCCCTTCAACTTCGATTATGGCTGCAAGAAGGCACAAATATCGACACTACCAATATTGAGATGACTCTTTTTGCAGAAGGAATCAAAGAATTAAGAACAAATCCCTACGACTTTAACGACAATATTTTATTGGATTACATAGAACAATTCCCAAATACACTATTTAAGGACGACGTTCTATTGGCTCTAGGGGAATTTACGGATGGTACGAACCCCAGATATGTCGCTTATCTAAATGAGTTTCTTAATTCGGATTTTCCCTCACCGATAAAAGAAGATTTACTTTGGCTTCGCGCTTTGAAGGCAGATGATTACGGTGGATATCCGGTTTCAGATGAATCTATATCAAATATACAATCCGCCATTTGTTTTTTCAGTACTACTTGCGAAACAGATGTTCCCATTTTAACGCCCAACGAGTTATACGAACAAATTATATTGGAATTCCCTGATGGTTTTTACGCTTCTTATGCTCGTCAAAAACTAATTAACCTACCCTCTTAGAATGAACCGATTACTGATATTAATACCTTTAGTTTTTGCCTTATCATTTTCCGTATCTGCCCAACAGCAGATTTTAATTCCTATGGATGTATCTCAAACCGATCATCTAAAAGCTTATGGAGTGGTATTTAATCACATCAAAGATGGATTTCCCGCAAAATGGTTGTTGAATTACAGAGGCGGATCTTTTTTGGTGGTTGTGGATAATGACATTGTTCGAAAATCATTACTCCGAAATGTCTCGATTGAAGAAGTAGGTCCGGCACAGGCAGTTCGAATTATAAATGAAGTTGAATCACCGGGATCAAACTCGTCGGTAGTTAATCTTGAAAAAGCACCCGAAATTGCGGTGTACACTCCCGATCAGGCTTTACCCTGGGATGACGCTGTTACCCTTGCGTTAACCTACGCAGAAGTTGAATATGAGAAAATCTGGGACATTGAAGTATTAGCTGGTGAACTTGATAAATACGACTGGTTACATCTCCATCATGAGGATTTTACCGGGCAGTACGGCAAATTTTGGGCGAGGTATCAAAATACACCTTGGTATATCACGCAGGTTCGCCAAATGGAGGCAATGGCCAGCGAACTAGGTTTTTCAAAAGTAAGTGAACAAAAAAAGGCAGTGGCTCGCGAAATCAAAGAATATGTTGGCAATGGCGGTTTTCTCTTTGCCATGTGCTCGGGTACCGACACGTTCGACATCGCTCTGGCCTCAGAAAATGTGGATATTGCTCCCTCTCAATTCGATGGAGATCCGGTTGATCCGTCTGCTCAGGATCTACTAAATTTCAATGAAACATTTGCCTTTAGAGATTTCAATGTAGAGTTAAGCCCGTATCAATACGAACATGCAGATATTGATGTACCCGTTGCTATCGATATGGTAGATGAAACACTTGATTTTTTTACCCTTTTTGAATTCTCGGCCAAATGGGACCCAGTACCCACTATGCTCACACAAAATCATGTTAGCAGTATTAAAGGGTTTTATGGTCAAACAACCGCTTTTCGAACCGAAAAGGTTAAATCCTCTGTCGTTGTATTAGCTGAAGCTCCCGGTCGGGATCAAATAAAATATCTACATGGAAATTACGGTAATGGCACATTTACCTTTTATGCCGGGCATGATCCTGAGGATTACACCCACATGGTGAATGATCCACCCACAGACTTGACGCTTCACCCTAATAGTCCGGGTTATAGATTAATCCTGAATAATATTTTATTCCCGGCTGCGAAAAAGAAAAAGAGAAAAACATAGTTCAATGTTTAATGACAAATGTTAAGTGTTAAATTAGCTATCATTTAACATTCAGCATTTAAACACTTATCATTTTTTATGCAGCCAAGCCGTGAATTTGAAGATCTTGTGGAACTGGTTTCAATTCTCAGAGAGGAGTGTCCCTGGGATCGAAAGCAAACCCATGAAAGCATAAAAGACAATCTCATCGAAGAAGCATATGAAGCTATTGAAGCCATTGACAATCAGGATTTTGATGAGTTTAAAAAAGAGTTAGGCGACCTTTTACTTCATGTGGTTTTTCATACTAACATGGCTAATGAAAAAAAGGAATTCAATATCGGCGATGTGATTTATACGCTGATGGATAAACTTATTCGCAGACATCCACATGTATTTGGCGATGAAGTTGTAGATGGGGATGATGAGGTGGCCGAAAATTGGGAAAACATTAAGCTAAAAGAAGGGAAAAAATCTACTGTAGACGGACTACCAGCACATTTGCCGGCATTAATCAGAGCTCAACGAATGCAAGAGAAAGTGGCGAATGTTGGATTTGATTGGCCTGAATGGCGCCAGGCCTGGGATAAGGTAGAAGAAGAGTTGAATGAGTTTAAAGCAACTTTAGAGCAGTCATCTAAACAGAAACAGGCCGATGAATTCGGGGATTTATTATTCAGCCTCGTAAATGTGGCTCGTTTTTTTGATTTAACAGCAGAAGACAGCCTTAGATTAACAAATAATAAATTTGAACAACGATTTAGATATGTTGAAAAAGCACTCATATCCGAGGGAAAAAGTTTGAAAGAAGCCACGCTCGAAGAAATGGATACTCATTGGGAGGCATCAAAAAAAACTTTCTAATTCGAGAAACTATATTTTTCTAACAAGCTCTTCTTCTTTTTCTTTAACAAATACCCGCCAATAGCTACGGTCATTGCTGTTGCAGTTGCAACAAGTACCCAAAAACCAGCAAATCTAAAAAAGCGGCTAAATGTTTCCGACCAAAACGCTGCATAGAGTCCAATGACCGACCAGTTCATAAACTCATAATGAAATTCTAGCCATGTTTTTTCTGGTTTTTTTAAAAACGCTGGGATCAAACCACCAAACAAAGAGGCTAAACTAATTAGAGCGGCATAATGAAATGGACCGAAATGCCCAAACAATTGATAAATCATCAGAGCTGTTACATTCAATATTAACATTGATATTGCATATGCATATCCTGCTCTGATATGAAATTTTGTACCCTTTGTTTTAAAAATTACTATTGCGCCGAAAATCATAGCTAATATAGCAGAAGCAAAGTGAACGCCGCCTAATACATCGAATTGATAACTTCCCATTTCTCCTATGTTAGTTCCCGCTAAACTACGAATGAAATTTTTACAGGTTTCAGCATAGAAAAGCGATTTTCGAGTTTAAAAATGTCAGGACGATTATGTACCTTTATACTCCAAAAAGTATCGGATTCGGGAAATTTTTTGGTCAAGAAAAGCATTCCTGTTCTCTGAAATATCCTGTAATGAACCAAGAAAATTAATTAGGAAGAAAATGTCTAACGACCTACACACTGGCTTTGATGAAACTCAATATCCTCATATAAATAAGGGACTCGATGGTATTGTTGCTTTCTCAACTACGAAAAGTTTTATAGATGGGCAAAAAGGGGAACTAATTTACGCCGGATATAACATTGATACGTTAGCAGAGAATGCTACATTCGAAGAAGTTTGTTTCTTATTGTGGAACGATCGTTTGCCAAATGCTAAAGAACTTGAAGCATTAAAAGCCGATTTAATTAAAGAACGAGAATTACCAGAAGTAGTTTTAAACTATCTAACAACTACGGATAAGAATTCTGAACCAATGGCTGTTTTACAGGCTGCGGTTTCTATGCTTGCAGATTTTGACCCTTCCAAAGGAGCTTACGATAGTGAGTTATTCATGAGCCAGGCTATCTCGTTAACAGCAAAAATTCCAGCTATAATCGCTGCATTTGATCGATACAGACATGACAAAGAATTTATCGCACCACTTAAAGATGGTAGTACCGCAAAGAATTTTCTTTACATGTTAAATGGTGTTGAGCCAGGCGAACAAGCTGAGAAAACCATGGACTTGTGTTTAATACTCCATGCAGAACATGGCATGAATGCATCAACATTTACAGTACGGACAATATGTGCTACCATGTCGGATATGTATTCTGCAATTGCTGGTGGCATAGGCGCATTAAAAGGCCCGCTTCATGGTGGAGCAAACACAGCTGTAATGAATATGTTATTGGAGTTAGAAACTCAGGGTGAAAAAGCAGATGCCGTTGCATTTACTAAAAATAAGCTGGCTAAGAAAGAAAAGATAATGGGCTTTGGTCACCGTGTGTACAAAGTTTTTGATCCGCGTGGATATCACCTTCAAAAAATGGCGAAAGGACTTTCTGAAGAAACCGGCCACGAAGAATTGTATACATGGTCGATGGACATGTTGAATACCATGAAATCAGAAAAGAACATCGACCCAAATGTAGATTTCTTTTCAGCTACCGTGTATTACTCGATTGGAATTCAACCGGACCTCTACACAGCAATATTTGCAATGAGTAGAATTTCGGGCTGGACTGGTCACTATATGGAACAAGCGGCAAATAACCGATTGATCCGTCCACGTGCGCTTTATGTTGGGGAAAAAAACCTCGATTGGGCGCCTGTTGAAGACAGGTAATTTATCTTGACTATACAGATTAAAATCCGAACCCGCTCAAGTGCCTGAGCGGGTTTTTTATTGCTCAGGTGTAAAGCGAATAGAAAAGCTTGCTCCACGAAAACTTTGAACTTTTAATGTAGCACTTAGTTGTTGAGTAAGATTTTCAACCAAAGTCATACCTAAAGAATTAGAATTTTCTGTACTAAAATTCTCGGGTAATCCTACTCCATTATCAGAAACGGTGAAAGTGAGTTCACCATCCTCATTTTTGGTTACAAATAAATTAATTTCTCCCTTATGTAATCCCTGAAATGCATATTTAAAAGCATTTACTACCAATTCATTCGCCAATATTGCAAAAGGTACAGCCTGATTAACATTTAAGTACACATCATCTCCAAGTACATTAACGCTAATCTCTTTTTCAGGTGATCTATACGTATCATAAATATCCTGGACCAATTGGCGCAAATATCCTTTAATCTCTATGGATGAGAATAATTCATTTTGATAGAGTTTCTCATGAATTGTCGCTATAGACTTTATCCTGCTCTGACTCTCCGTGAGTAATTGCGTTATCGAGTCATCATTAACTTTTATAGATTGAAGCGTTAATAAACTAGAAACAACCGCTAGATTATTTTTAACACGGTGGTGAATCTCCTTGATCAGAATTTCCTTTTCTTTAAGCATTGTTTCTAAATGCTCTTTGTGTTCAATCACCTGCGTAAGATCTGCTGCGTAACAACTAAATCCGGATAACTCTTCTTGAGAATCGTACATTGGATGTAATGTGGCATTTAGAATTACTCGGTGACCTGTATTATCCGCAAGGATTAAGTCAAAGTTTTGAACACTGATACCACTCTTAAGCTTCGAATAAAGCTCCTCCCACCGCTCCCAATATTCCGAATGAATGAGTTTGCTGAAATCTGAACCTAACATAGAATCCGGATTGTAGCCAAGAATGCGAATCACTGCATTATTTATAAAATTCACAGTTCCATTTTGATCCATTTTCCAGATCAGGTCATTACTTGCCTCTACTAAATTCCTGTACTTGAATTCACTTTCGACAAGTGCATTCTGAACATATTTTGCCTCTGTGATATCCTCGATTAGTACCAGAACTTTATCATTTATTCCTTTGGCATTTGTAATAGGCGTTACAAATTCACGAAGGTAAATGATTTCCCCATTTCTTGTAACCCGCTCAAGTTCTAGCCTTAAACCTTCATTGCTAGTAAGCGCCTTTGCTAGATTATCTTTTAACTCTTTCTTCTTTGATTTGGGCACGTATGGTATAACTTTTCCCATAGCCTCATCTCTGCTCCAACCAAATGTTTCTTCTGCCTTGTGGTTCCATAATTCAACTTTGGCCTCATTATCAAGTAAAACAACTGCAATAGGTGCCGTTTCAATCATTGTACTTAGAAATGCATTGGTTTCAGAAAGCTGTTGTTCTTTAATCAGTCGGTCTGTGATATCATTGATAAAAACCAATTGCACCTTTTTTTCGCCGATTAGAAAATTACTCCAATGAACCTCAACTGCAATTTGTTCACCCGAATTCTTTAAATGTGTGACATGGGTTTTCCTTTTATGAAGATTTGTTTGATTTACCTGAGTGTTTACTCCGTGTAAAAAAGAATCAACGTGCTCTTTCGGTCTTAAGTCAATCGCCGTTAATCCTATAAAATCATCTTTATCATACCCGTATAATTGGCAGGCTGCATCATTAACATTTAGAATGGTGTAATCATCATCTAAATCAATCAAAAGCAATGGTGTAGGATTATGCTCAAAAAGAGTTTTATATCTAACTTGTGATTCGTAAATATGAAGTTCTTTTTCTTTTTCATCGGTGATATCCTGAAAAGTACCGAACAACTTTACCGGTTTTCCATTTACAACCACTGCTTCGGTAGTATTTTTCACCCATTTATGCATCCCCTTTTCTGAAATAAAGTTAGTGATTACCTCCGACTTTTTCCCTGTATTTAACGTGTAGTTATGGCTATCAATTATTAAATCTAATCCATCTTCAGGGAAATATTTTTCTAGTTCCGGATCGCCAAATCGAGGTATTTCGCCAACTGGTAAATCGTAAATATTAAAAATACCGTCTGTCCAAATTATAGAATCGTCACTTAAATCACGTTCCCAACCACCCACTTTAGTCTGCCTGGTAACTCGTTTCATGAGTTCATTCATCCGAACAAGGCTGGATACTTCGGATACACTACAGAGTTTTACTTCTTCATTATTATACCACGCGAGGCTATAATTAATACTTAACTCTATATTGGATTGATCTTTTTTGAGCAGTTGAATTACCAGGCTATAGGGGACTTTAGTCTCCCAAAACTCGGCATTCGAATGCAACTCCTGTACATGATGTTCTTTGGGTAATAATGAGTAGTAGTTTTCTCCTATGAGTTCATCACTTTCATAGCCAAGTAATTCACAATAGCTTTGATTTACCTGAAGAATTTTCCCCTCTCTATTCAATAAGCATAGCCCTAGAGTAGATTCGAAAAGGATTTCCGAAATTGAACCTTGTTTGTCTACTCGTTTATTTTTTGCCATTGCATTGTCCACAACCGTAGAATCGAAGAATCTCAGTTGATATGTCAATCAATGAAATACTATACAAACTTGCTGATTTTATTTCACCACAAGATTGACAATTCTGCCGGGTACAAAAATCTCTTTAACTAAATTACCTTCCGCAAGATACTTAGCTACTTTTTCGTCACTTTTAGCTAAATCTAAAACAAAGTTTTTATCCTTGGCTTTATCTGCTGGCACATAAATATCGGCACGGACTTTACCATTCACCTGTACCGGAAACATGATCTCATCTTCTTTGAGGTATTCTTCGTTAAAGATTGGCCATGTTTCGTATCCCATTGAACCTTCATTTCCCATTGTTATCCAAAGTTCTTCCGCAATATGAGGTGCAAATGGATTTAATAAAATCAAAAAGTCAGCAGCTATGGATTTTGGTATCCCTTTCCAGGAATTGGCTTCATTCACAAAGATCATCAACGCCGAAATAGCGGTATTGAATCGCATTCCTTCTATGTCTTCAGTCACTTTCTTAATAGCAGTATGAAGCACTTTTAGCTGATCTTTTGTTGGCTGCTGATCTGTAATTTTCAACTCACCGGTCATCTCATCTACCAGCAAACGCCAGGCGCGATTTAAAAACCGATTAACTCCATCCACCCCTTTTGTGCTCCAAGGCTTTACTTGCTCCAAAGGTCCCATGAACATCTCGTATAGGCGAAGCGAATCGGCCCCAAACTGCTCTATCACATGATCAGGATTAATTACATTACCCCGACTTTTACTCATTTTATGTGCTCGGGCATCCAATTTGATGTCTGTTCCTTTTTCATAAAAGGCATCCCCTTTTTTCTCAACTTCGTCTTCCTTCAATTTAGAACCATCCGGAGTGGTGAATTCCATCTCACCTAAAATCATCCCTTGGTTCACTAATTTCTTAAAGGGCTCTTTTGTGGATACCACACCTAAATCGAACAACACTTTGTGCCAGAAACGTGCATACAGTAAATGCAGCACTGCATGTTCAGCTCCCCCTACATATAAGTCGACCGGCATCCAATATTTTTCATAATCAGGATCAACCGGACCACCATCCCAATCGGGAGAAATATAACGCAAGTAATACCAGCACGACCCAGCCCATTGAGGCATCGTATTTGTTTCGCGGACGGCATCTTTTCCTGTTTCAGGGTCCGTAGTAGTCAACCAATCTTTGGCATTCGCTAAAGGCGGTTCTCCATCACCTGTAGGTTGATATTTTTCTACTTCGGGTAATTCAAGTGGAAGCTCATCATAACCAACGGCCTTGGCTTCTCCATCTACATGTATGATTGGGAATGGTTCCCCCCAATAACGTTGACGGGAAAACAGCCAATCACGTAATTTATAATTTACTGCTTTACTACCCGCTCCTTTTTCTTCTAACCAGTCTATGATCCTGGTTTTGGCCTCTTCAATTTCGAGTCCATTCAAAAACTCGCTATTAATTGCCGGTCCCTGCCCTGTATATGCCTTTCCATCAAAACCTTCTTCCGGTTGAACAGTTCTAACGATTGGGAGGTCAAATTTGTCAGCAAATTCCCAGTCACGCTCATCTTGTCCGGGCACAGCCATAATCGCCCCCGTTCCGTAACTCACCAGAACATAATCCGCAATCCAAATTGGTATTTTTTTTCCATTTGCAGGATTAATGGCATTGGCACCTGTAAAAACACCGGTTTTGTCTTTATTTAATTCCTGACGATCAAGGTCAGATTTCTTAGCTGCCTCATCCTGGTAGGCATTTACTGCTGCTTTTTGGTCTTCGGTAGTGATCTTATCAACCAAATGATGTTCAGGTGATAACACCATATAAGTAGCCCCAAAAATAGTATCTGGTCGCGTGGTGTATACTCGAAGCTTATCCTCATATCCTGAAACTTTGAAGTCAATTTCAGCACCAACAGATTTCCCGATCCAGTTTCTTTGCATGTCTTTTAACGATTCCGGCCAATCCAAATCATCCAAATCGTTTAATAAACACTCGGCATAGGCTGTAATTTTCAACACCCACTGTCGCATAGGCTTTCTTATCACCGGAAAGCCACCCACTTCACTTTTCCCGTCGATTACTTCTTCATTTGCTAAAACGGTTCCCAATTCCGGGCACCAATTCACAGCCACTTCATCTTCATAAGCCAACCCTTGTTCAAACAACTTCAAAAAGATCCATTGCGTCCATTTGAAATAGTTTGGATCGGTGGTGTTCACTTCACGATCCCAATCGTAACTAAACCCAATTGCCTGCAACTGTTCTCTAAACCGATTGATATTATTCTCTGTTGTAATTTTCGGATGCGTCCCCGTTTTCACGGCATATTGCTCAGCCGGTAATCCAAAAGCGTCCCAACCTATTGGATGGAGCACATTAAACCCATTCATTCTCTTATATCGTGCAATGATATCTGTAGCTGTATACCCTTCCGGGTGACCCACATGCAGCCCTGACCCACTTGGATATGGAAACATATCCAGCACATAGAATTTTGGTTTCGATGTGTCGGTAGGAGTTTTAAACGTCTTATTTTCTTGCCAAAATTTCTGCCATTTTGGTTCGATATCTGCGGGGTTATAAGCGTGCATTTGAAAACGAGCTTTTAGATTTAAAAAAGATTGCAAAAATACGGATTTCGAGATTCAGATGTTCTTCAAGAATCAAATAACCCCAATCCCATCCGGTTCCCACCACAGCGCTGGCCGCTGTGCCTATTATAAGATCTCAGTCTGAAGACCAACAAACACCCTTCATTCTTAAAATAATTACTTAACTCGATTATTAGTGAACATAGAGTTCGGATTCTCTCGGGGTCAATTCATGAATTACGCCAATCAAATTGCCATCAATTTAATACATATCCCGTAGGGTGAATTCATGAATACACCCTACGAGATATCATAAAAATCGGTATTCTGATATCAATAAATCATTGGTTCAAGTCAAGGCATTCGATAATCAAATAATACAAATTTGCATTTAATGTGTAAGGAATGGTGCCGGGAGTGGTCTAACCTGTTATGGCAAAACAAAAACGATTTAGGGATACCTCATTAAGATTACAATCCTACGATTATTCCAAACCAGGATTATATTTCATTACCGTTTGTACCCATCAACAAGAACACATTTTTGGCCAGGTTGAAGATGGTGAAATGATTTTGAATGAATGTGGGATCATTGCCAACAAATTTTGGAAGAATATGGAACATCGGTTTCCCAAATGCAGAACGCATGCATTTGTGGTTATGCCGAATCACATTCATGGCATTATAGAAATTTTATCGAAATCAAAACCCGTAGGGTCAATTCATGAATTGACCCTACAGTCCATGAACATTACCAGAATTGAATCAAACCGGAAAAAACGTCGCAAAATGATTATCCCAATGATTGTTGGTTGGTATAAAATGAATGCCTCGAAACAGATAAACCTTATTAGAAATACACCTGGATTTCGCGTTTGGCAACGAAATTATTACGAGCACATTATTAGAAACCAAGCCGCATTCAATAATATTTCGGAATATATTCGGTACAATCCTCAAAAATGGGATCGTGATCGGTTTTATGGTTAATTGACAAATGGACAATATTGTAGGGACAATTCATGAATTGACCCAACGATAATTATTTAATAATCGATAAAACCGTATTCGTCAAATAACCCCAATCCCATCCGGTTCCCACCACAGTGGGGGCCGCTGTGCCATGCTGAGAAACTCTGTTTTTAACCCCTCAATTTTCTCCCCGGCTGTATACACCGTTTGAACGGCATTTCCATATTTCGATTTAAGTTCCTTCAGCTTTTTTTCATCCCCTTTTACCCAATGAAGCGTAAAATCTAATTCCGGGAAGTCTTCGCTTTCCTGAATCAGAAAATGATC
Source organism: Balneolaceae bacterium (assembly GCA_965249965.1). GTDB lineage: Bacteria > Bacteroidota > Rhodothermia > Balneolales > Balneolaceae > HXMU1420-13. Next base: position 2,014,602 of record OZ252262.1, on the reverse strand, counting down.
CATCCAGGCTTGATCTCGACCAATCGCCTTGTTGTACGCAAACTGATATTCCAGCGCCGGAGTTGGTCTTTTTAATTGTGGATTTTTCAACCAAAAAGCTTCCACATAATCCTGAAAATGACACTTCAGATTTATAAACCGTATTGGACTCACAACTACTGCAACAGAACGACAACCTTGTCCACCATATCGGAAAATGGCCTCAACGAGATCAGCACCAACATCTGGTTCTTCGCTGGTAATATAAGCCATCGAAAATTTTGCGGTTCTCATGACCCATTCGCATTGCTCGCTTACTGCATTAATTCTAGATAGTACAATTTTAACAGATTCAACTGATTGTTCTGATCCTGCAAAAAGTACTTTGTCGGCCCTTAAACCATTGAACGATTCCAAATCCGTTGAATAGTTGATCGAATTATCTAATCCGGTGAGTTTCAAGGCATCAAGAAATGTTGCCAACAAATAAGGATCTTTCTTAGATAGTTTTCCTGAATAATCGGCGCCGGATAAGATCGTCCCCAATGCATCTTGAAATCCGACTAAAGGCAGATTTCCTGCATGTAAGCAAAGTACCTTTTTCCCTTTTTGATTTTGCTCGTCACTCAATCCGGCATGTTCTGCCCACCCTGAAATCTGTCCTTCGTCCACTTTTTCTTTCAAGGCTAAAATTGCAAACTTGATGTCTTCAAAAGAAAATAAACCCTCTTGTACTGTTCGATCAATAGCTTCCTTTAGTGGAATATTATCCGGACTAAACCACTTTTTAGTGGCTTCTTCAACTTTTTGTATATGGGTTTCTATTGTCATTTTAAATTAGCTCCCTGAGCTTGTCGAAGGGGCGGCTTCGACAGGCTTAGCCACCTTAAAATTGTTGTATTCGATCGTCATTGGTCATTCATCATCAATCAAAAAATTACAACCTCGTAGATTTACGGGATTCCAACGCCCTAGAACCTGAAAATGACCTAGATCGTTTTTAACTCCTTTATCTCCGGTTAAAATAAACGAACATGAATTGATATTCGCCAAATCGATCACTCCAATCAATCCCTCCTCTCCTGCTGGTAGTAATTCCATAGGATTCTCAGGATTTCTGATGGAGACGTTCATCCATGGGACCGGATCAAACCAAAGACTGCCCTGACTATACGCCTGACTCAGCAGCTCGGTCATTCCATATTCTGAATGTATTTGTGATTTGGACAACCCAAACCCTCCAGCTAATTGCTGATGAAGTTGCTCTTTCGACATTTCACGGCGATGGGTCTTCATCCCTCCGGTTTCAAGAATGATGGAATCTTCCGGGAGTTTTATTGAACCTATTTCAATAAGATCAAGCAGACCAAAAGCAGCACCAAACAGCATTACTTTTTTTCCGGTTGATGTAATCGCTTTAATAACATCCTGATCTATTGCTTTTCCTAATTCCAAAAATCGACTTAATTCAGAAGGTTCATTTTCAATCAATGTTTTCAACATCCAAACAAGCGAAGAATTTGGATTATCAGTATAACCCGGGGTGTAGGCTAGAATCACATATTCTTCCAAATTATAAAAGTGATTCATTCCTTCTAATATCGATTTTCGATACAATGCCGCATCTGAAACCAGGTGCTTGCTTCGCAGCATCCCACTTGTACCGGAACTCTGAAATTTCAACATTGAAAGTTGAGTGTTGGATGTTGGATGTTCAGTCAGAACTACCGTGTCTTTAAAAGCCTGAATTGGAAGGAGTGGAATTTCCTCAATGGAACGTACCTCGCTGAACACCAACGCTTCACAAAATCGCCTGTATATTTTGTTATTTACTCTTTGATATTCAAAGACTGCAAGCGCCTTTTCTTCAAACGACATGGATGAATCAAACGGATCAATCATTCTTCACGCGTTCAATTTTATTTGGGTATAGCTTAAATAAAAATGACCGGTATTCTGTAGCATCAACCAGATTCAGCTCCCCTTTCTGTATTGGAAAAATTTCTCCAAGAATTCCATTTTGAGTCAATAAAGCAACTTTTTGATTCGTGAAATTAATCAACTCAATGCGATCAAGTTCTAAATTCAATTCTTCGGGTAGGATGCCGTTTATTTCAAAATTATCTCGATAATCACCGTTTTCATCAAATTTTAGTATGGACTTGGAGGACTCATCGTACACAAATAGCTCACCAAAATCGTTTACTACTAGTTGTGTGGGTTTCATTCTACGATTTTGAAAAGCTGTTTCACCGGTGACGGAACCCAGATATTGAAACCGTCGATCATAAATTTGAATGCGGTTATTTCCATAATCCGATATATAAATTTTGAGTCCGTTTGTTGCATCTACGTCTATAGGACGATCGAATTGATAATCACCGGAACCAAGTCCACCCAAGGTTTCGATGAGGTTTCCATCATGATCTAATTTAAGAAGCCGATGTTTACCGGATTCAACCACGAAAAGATGATCCTGTGTTGCGTAAATAGAAGTAGCGTCCTGCAATCCAGAATAAATGATTTTCGATTCCTGGGCAGAGGTGTTAAAAGCGAAAAGAATCGATACTATAAAAAAACACACCCCTATATCCCCTCTCAAGAGGGGACTTGTTCGAGAATATGACATGAGATGTGCTATTACCGGTCTCAACCTTAGATCCCCCAATTATTTAGGTGACTTCTATTCTAAATGTTTTAGTCCTTTGGCACCAATATCTGATCGATAAAACGAGCCTTCAAAACTGATTTTCTTTATTGCAGCATAGGATTGATCAATGGCTTCCTGAAGTGTATCACCAGAACCAACTACATTTAACACCCGACCACCATTGCTTAGAATTTGATCACTTTCTTGTTTCGTCCCCGCATGGAATATCAACGCATTTTCAACCGTATATAATCCTGATATCACTTTTCCTTTTTCATAGCTTTGTGGATATCCACCGGATGCTAACACCACCGTACATCGATATTTGGAATCAAAATTGATATCCGTTTCAGCAAGTTTTCCTTCACCCGAAGCTACTAGCGCTTCCAAAAGATCAGACTCCAATCTGGGAATAATCACCTGGCATTCGGGATCTCCAAATCTGCAATTATATTCTACTACTTTTGGACCTTCAGCCGTGATCATCAATCCAACATAAAGAAAACCTGTGTATGGATTTCCCTCTGCTTTCATCCCATCGATAGTTGGCCTGATGATATCATTTTCTACAATTCCGAGCAGTTCATCGGTTACAATTGGGGCAGGCGAATAAGCGCCCATTCCACCAGTATTTAGTCCGGTATCCCCTTCTCCTACTCTTTTGTGATCCTGGGCATTGCCAATCACTTTAAACGAGTTTCCATCACAAATGGCGAATACAGAAGCTTCTTCACCTGCCATAAATTCTTCAATTACTAATCGTGATGCGGCACTACTTAATGAACCAGTTTTTAATTCCTCTAGGGCTTTCATTGCCTCGGATTCTGATTCCGGAATAAGCACCCCTTTTCCACCGGCAAGTCCGTCGGCTTTTAACACTACGGGATACAAATTCTGGCTTTTGATATAATCTGCAGCATGATCAAATTCTGATTGATCAAACACGTTGTAAGCCGCGGTTGGGATAGCATGCCGAGCCATAAAATCTTTGGCAAATTCCTTACTGCCTTCAAGCATAGCAGGAATTTTTTTTGGTCCGAATACTATATGCCCACGTTCTTCCAGAAAATCAGCAATTCCATCCACTAATGGTTGTTCTGGTCCTACCACGGTAAGTTTAATATCATTGGATTCGACAAATTCCAACACCGCTTTATGATTAGATACATCCAGGCTTACGTTTTTGCCGAGTGAATCGGTGCCGGGATTTCCCGGTGCTATGAAAAGCTGCCTAAGAAGTGAGGATTTTGCAATTCCCCATGCAAGGGCATGTTCACGCCCACCTGAGCCGATTAGAAGTACGTTGATTTTCATTTACTAACAATGATTACAATTTGACCCACCCCTCAATCCCCTCCCAAGAGGGGACTTTCGTTGTTCTAATCACATACTAAATCGAAAAGTTCTCCCCCTAGCTTTAGGGGGAGACAGAGGGGGTGAAATATCAGATTATGATTATTATGACAACTTTTCAGCAGTGGTAATTAATGAAGCAAAATCTGCCGCTTTCAATGAAGCGCCACCAATTAAGCCACCATCTACATCGGCTTGACCAAGTAATTCTTCGGCATTTGCCGGTTTCATACTTCCGCCATAAAGAATGCGAATTTCATCAGCGGTTTCCTGATCGTATAAATCAGCTAGTGTAGATCGAATATGAGCATGCATTTCCTGAGCTTGTTCCGGTGATGCAGTTTCACCCGTTCCAATTGCCCAAATTGGTTCATAAGCCACTACAACATCCAATGCCTCGTTATTGCTCAATCCCTCGAAGGCTGCTGTAATTTGTGTTTTTACCAGTTCAAAGTGAATATCCTGCTTTCTTTGGTCTAAACTTTCTCCAACACACACAATAGGTGCAAGATCAAATTCCATTGCTTTCTTCACCTTTTTATTTACCGATGAATCGGTCTCACCAAAATATTGTCTTCGCTCAGAATGGCCAATCAGTACAAAAGAGCATCCTGCTTCTGTGAGCATGCTTGCGCTGATTTCTCCGGTATAAGCCCCATTATCTTCGAAATGCAGATTTTGAGCTCCTACATTGATGTCGGTATCGTGAAGATACGATACACTCATTCCAAGGCTTACATATGGCGGACAAACAAGTACATCCACATCTTCAGACACTTCTGCTTTTGCAGCTTTTAGTCCTTCCAGTAGTTCAGCGGCATCAACGGGACCGCAATTCATTTTCCAGTTTCCGGCTATTAAAAATCGGCGCATTTCTCTTTATTGTTGGTTTAACGTTTCAGTGATTCCGGGAATAATCCCTTCGAACTCCTCTCCGATATACTTGCGCACCATATTCCCCTGGGCATCCACAAGTATGCGTGTTGGATAAAATTGTATGTTAAAATCGTCAGTGATCTCCCTTTTATTAAACGAAGGTGGATCGGCAACCGCCCAAAAACGATCGCGTTCTTCATAAAAACCAATGATGGTGTTTACACTCTCATCAAAAGGTAGCGTAAAATATTGAAGTCCCTCGGATGCGTACAACTGGTAAATTACCGTACTTTCATCGTATTGCTGCTGATATAATTGATTCGCCATGATGGTAAACTCAAGGATATATGGATTTCCAAGCAGCGTTTGATTATTCACAGTATCCCCTTCGGCAGTTGTGAATTCAAACTCTGGCACTGGCATTCCCGGCGTTAAATTGTAAAGCTCAAATCGAAGGTTTTTGTACCAAAACGAATAATTTTCATCGTCTTCAAATTTTCGCTCATAGCGATCAAGCAGGGATTTGGCTTCGTCCACATATAAACTATCTAAGTGAAGCTTTACTTTAGCCTGTTCAAAAATGATCTCGATATCTTCCTCTTTGGTAAGGGATTTTACCGAATCGAGGTAGGCTACGGTGGCATCGAATCCTTTAGTATCAGCAATGTATTTTTTACCCAGAGTAACTGCCATTGCAAAGGCATATTCCTCATCGAATGACTGGTTAATCTTGCGGATCATTTCTCTTCGATTTACACCTTCAAGCAATGTAATCGCATTTTCGTATGCAAATTTAGATGCAAACGTACCTTTTTGATCCAGGTACACATCCCAATATAAATCCGAGAATTTCTTTAGTTCAACAGGAATGTCTTCGGTGGGAATTTGCCCCGCCTGAATAAACAGATTAACCCGATTAAAGCTCGATTCCACTCGATCATACACTTCCATGGCTCTATTTTCGCGTGAATCAATCTCCAGTGTTTCATTTAGTCCGGGGAATTCAGCGTTAAAAGTAATCGTGTCCTCATCAGCAAGTAGGAAACGCAGGGAAGCTAAACTTCGTCCATTTCTACTAAGTTGAACCGGATACGCACCCGTTCTTTCAAAAGTGATCACTCCTTCAATATTTCCGGTCGAGTCGGTAGATCCAATAAACAACGTATCAATGGGTTCGTTTACATCCGTTCGGTTGAAAATCAGGAATTCAAACCCAGAATAATTGCCGGTTGCGTCGATTGAATCTGCAACTGTAACCGTCGCTTTAAATTGAGTTTCGAGTATTTCAGGCTCCTGAGAACAGGAAATTCCTAATAATAATAGTGTAGCTAAAAAATAGCCTGCCTTTTGCATGAAGTATTACCCTTCCAGTTTTTTTGTAACCATCTGGGTTACCATTTTTGGGTTTGCTTTACCCTTCGAGGCTTTCATAGCCTGTCCCACAAAAAATCCCATTAATTGTTTTTTCCCGGCTTTAAATCTCTCTACTTCATCGGGATTATTTGCGATGATTTCATCCACTAATTCTTCCAGGAATCCTGAATCTGAAACCTGAATCAGGTTCATTTCTTTAGCTAGTTCTTCGGCTGATTTTTCATTGTCCAGCATGGCATCGAAGATAGTCTGCATAGCCGAAGAGTTGATCTTATCTTCTTCCTTTAATTTGATAAGCTCACCAAGACGTGCAGGACTTACCGAAAACTCCTGAATGTTGATGCTTTGCTCATTCAAAATCCGAAGGACTTCGCTCAACACCATATTTGAAGCTGCTTTTGGATTACCTGCTTCTTCAGCAACTTCTTCGAAAAAGTCGGCCAGATAGCGATCTTCGGTGATGGTTACGGCATCCACTTCGCTCATTCCATATTCTTCGGCAAAACGTTTTTGGCGAACATCAGCCAGCTCTGGAAGTTCTTCCTTAATCTCTTGCAACATCTCTGAGGTTACGATAATCGGTGGTAAATCAGGCTCGGGAAAATAACGGTAATCATGTGCCTCTTCTTTGGATCGCATGATTCGGGTCTGATTTTTTGAAGTATCCCACAAACGCGTCTGCTGAACAACTTCCCCTCCACTTTCAATCAATTCAATCTGACGATAAATCTCGAACTCGATCGCTTTCTCTACATTTCGGAAGGAGTTCATGTTTTTGAGCTCGGTCCGTGTTCCTAATTTTTCTTGTCCGCGTGGACGAACAGAAACGTTAGCATCACAACGAAGACTTCCTTCTTCCATATTACCGTCACATACTTCCAAATACTGTACAATCTGCTTGATCTTGGTGAGGTAAGCGTAGGCTTCTTGTGGGGTTCTTAAATCCGGTTCCGATACAATTTCGATCAATGGAGTACCAGCTCGGTTTAAATCAACAAGCGTATTATATGGATCCTGATCGTGAATAGATTTTCCGGCATCTTCTTCCATATGGATGCGGGTAAGGCCGATACGTTTATTGTATTCTTCGAGCTCGATATCAATAAATCCATCGAAACAAATAGGCGTGTCAAACTGCGAAATCTGATAGCCTTTTGGTAAATCCGGATAGAAATAATTCTTACGAGCAAAAATGGATTTTTCCGCAACTTTACATCCAGTCGCCAATCCCATTTTTATGATGTAGCGAACCAGATTTTCGTTTACCACAGGTAAGGTTCCCGGATGCCCTAAACAAAGTGGTGTTACCATAGTATTCGGTGCTTCCCCATAAATAGGAGCAACCGGAGCAAAGGCTTTACTATTGGTTAATAATTGGGCGTGGACTTCCAGCCCGATAACGGCTTCAAAACGTTCGTGAGCGATGGTACTCATTCAATAAATAATATCTTCGTCGATGAAATTAGAGGGCGAAAGATAATCAAGTTGGGAATGAGATAGTAAGTTTAATATGACTTTGATTTTTGTATTCCCTACGTTCCTAAGAACCAAGTTTTTAGGTCTATGAAAGTCTATATATTTCTAATTTTTTCTCTACTACCTTTATCCGTCTTTTGTCAAGAGTATAGATTCGAATTTTTAGAGGGTACCGAAGATGGCTTTGGTAATGAAATATTGTTCTATATAGAAGGTTCGACACTTTTCCCGAGTGAAGGCCCTCAACCTTGTCAAAATCCAAAGTTTTTTAGCAGATTGAAGCAATTAAGACTTGACACTTTGAATGACTCACTAATAATTAATATCAATTTCGATCCATTTGGTATTTGCTATGAACAACATTCTGTTCAACAGATTGTGATTTATAATGATGAACAATCCAACATACTACTAGCTGGATATGGTTACAATTCTTGGGATCAAGATTATAGTTTTATACATATAATCGAGAAAGATTTAACTTTTTATAGCCCTAATTCTCTAAGATTTTTTAATTCAAATGATTCAAGTTTATATATAGCTAGTAGTGGAGAATATTATGGTATTAATCCAGCTTTTTCTGAATCAAACCTAACCAATAATTGGCTAAATACTGACTCAGCATCGACAAATCTTAATAAATATAATTTCAATTTAATTGGAATAAGTCCCTTTCAAGACCAGACAGTTTTCGGATATAACTCAAATTCAATTTTTAAATCCGATGACAACGGGTTAAACAAACGAATTGTAGATTCAAGAGAATCGGGAAACTTATACTATCCTATGATTTATGATTCAGATTCATCCCATGTTTATTTACCTATCAGAAATATTAGCAGAAGTAGCGATCCTAATAATAATCTAGTTACCAGATTAATAATTTCTGATGATTTTGGAGAAACTTGGAGTACTTCAACAACTGGAATTGTAGGAACTATTGGTTACAAACCTAGCCCAAACAAAGCTGGGATTATTTATGCATATTCCAACCTATCAGCACAAAATAAAATATTTATTTCCACTGATTTCGGTCAAAACTTTACAGAATGGTTGTTATTCAATGAAAATGTTATTGGTATCTATATTTCAAAAAGTACTGATTACTTATACGTATTGACAGAAAGTGAATTATTCAAAGTTCATCAGGATTCAAGAGAAATCATTTCTTTAACAAATCTGATTGTAAATAGTGAAAATGAAAAAGATACACCCTCCATAAATACCCTCCATCAAAATTATCCAAACCCGTTTAATCCTTCAACCGTAATTAGTTATCAGTTGTCAGAAAACAGTATGGTTAGTTTGAAGGTTTTTGATGCTTTGGGTCGGGAAGTTGCCGCTTTGGTGGATGAGCTAAAATCAGCGGGCAGTCACCAAATCACTTTCGATGCTGCCGGACTCGCAAGTGGGGTTTATTATTATGTACTGAATGCTGATGAGCAAACACTTACCAAAAAATTAACTCTGATTAAATAATCATGAGTAAGCTATTTCAAATTCTTGGATTTCTGGTTCTATTCGCAACATCAGCTCTGGCGCAAGAAAAGTACTTCCACGATCTGAGAGGAATGGAAGATTCGACAGGCACTACGCATTTGTTTTATAGGGTTTTGGATTCTGAATCTAGGTTCGTTTATACCAATCATGTTTATCATTTAAATACAGAGAGTAGCTTAGACAGCCTATTATTTGAAGAACAATATTTCGAAAACACTCGTGATACGCTTCCATATGATTTTGTAGGAGTAAGTGAATACCATTTCTTGGAGAACAATGTAAACAAAGTGATCTATTTACAAATAAATCAATTTGATCACCCCGTTGGACCATATTCTTCCATTTATCAGAAACTTATTGATTGGGATGGTGATGAAATAGCTCAAGGTGTCCATGATGGGCAGGTTATTGGAAACGCAATTGGAATTCCATCAAAGCTTAGTGATCGTATTATCATTAATTATCTCTTTGGAAATGAAGTATTTCAAAAAGGCACCAATATTGATACGACTTTAACTTTATATGATGCTGCAGAAGATTTTGAAAATGCTTTGCATATAGTAGCTGATTGGTCAGAAACTGAGCAGTTAGTTGCTCATAGAAATGATACACTCTTCATTCTAGATGCTAATTTTGAAATCTTAACTAGAGTTAAATCTCCTTTTAATTATTCGTACTACGATTATTCATTGGTAGATTTTTACTTCCCTTCTGATTCATCAACATTCTATTTAAGGCGTAGGACAACAAATAAATATTCATCTTCTAGTATATACCGAGCTGATATTCTTAATGATGAATTGAGCTTGCAGCACATTACTCCTTCAAGATCTCAAAATGGATTTGCAATCAATCAGACCGACAGCTCTTCGATTGCATATTCCGATTCAACCGTTGTTCTCAACTCTAATGATAGAGGTGATACTTTTGAGACTTTAATAACGATGAATGAATTTGTCTCAGGACTTTATTTCAATCAAAAACAGCAACTGTATATTCTAACCAAAGAGCACCTCTATATATACGATTTAGAATCAGAATTATTAACAAGTCTCCTTGACTTACCTACTTCAAACGAAGTTTCTGGTATTAATATTCCAAACTCTATCACCCTCTCACAAAACTACCCCAATCCATTCAATCCATCAACGAACATTCAATTCGCTTTACCTGCTGATAGTCATGTTCGTTTAGCCGTTTATGATCAGTTAGGAAGAGAACTACAGATTTTGATTGATGATAATTTGCCTTTAGGAAATCACATTGCAACCTTTAACGCAAACAATTATTCCAGTGGCATATATTATTATGTATTAGACGCTGTAGATTTAAACGAACGCGTTATCAAAAAAATGACATTAATTAAATAGATGTACGCCCTGAGCTATGAGATTTGAGGAGCAATCCAATTCTCAAATCTCATGACTCACAACTCAAAGCTAAAACCATGAAAAACCTTACTCTATACTCGTTAGTCCTTTTACTTTTCACTTTTAATGTAAATTGCAATTCATCCGAACAAACTGAAGCTACAGCCGATACTTCTGAGACTGTTGCTGCTTACAGCGATTTAACTCAGGATGAATTCAAGTCTATGGAGTCTGATCTCCCTGAAGATGTGGTTATCCTCGACGTTCGCACTGATCCCGAGGTTGCCGAAGGAATGATCGAAGGCGCCATCCAAATAGATTACCGGGGTGATAACTTCCGGGACGAAGTTGCAAAACTTGATACTACCAAAACTTATGTAGTGTATTGTAGAAGTGGCGGGCGTTCAGCAGCGGCCTCCGAAATCATGACCCAAGAACTTGGATTCAAAAAAGTAAATAATTTATTGGGTGGATATTCTGAATATTCGTCTGAAAATTAAGTCATCCTAAAAAATTTACATTCCCTTAACATTGGAGCTCAAAATCGTTGAGCTCCTCATGGTACCGCTTTTCTAAAACATATAGCTGGATTTTCATTTCTAGCACAGCTTTTCATCGGTTCGGATTTTTCATAAAAATTCAACCTTTTTTTCACACTTACTCTATTTCATAAAATCTTCACTTTTGTTGAAGATTTTAAGACTGATTCAAGGATGTACTTTAAAAATGAATGTACTCCAACGGGGAATCAAAAAAGCTTAAACCATAACCAATCTCGCAAATAGAGGTTACAACAATTACTCATATGCTTACTTTGAAAGGACCATACAAACCTATAGAATCTGGAGCTATGAAAGCGGACTATGATGTACATCCTAGAAGCCACATTGGGCTTGACTACTTAGGACTAGATAAAAATAAAGAGGTATACTGGAATTTAAATCCTGCCGAGTTATACGAGCATGCTATACTTCATGGGGAAGCAATACTAACAAAAGATCATGCTTTACTGGTTCACACCGGTAAGTTTACTGGACGTTCACCAAACGACAAATTTGTTGTTGAACAACCAGACATTATGGAAGAGATTGATTGGGGGGCAGTAAATCAGCCTACAACCGAGAAAGTATTTGATAACTTGTTTGCCAAAGTTCAGGATTACCTATCCGATAAACGTCTATTTGTAAAAGATGTATTCTGTGGTGCTGATGAAAACAATCGATTAAAAGTTCGGGTTGTATCTGAAGTGGCCTATCATGCATTGTTTACCGACAATATGTTTATCAACCCTTCTGATGAAGAATTAGCCGAGCATATTCCTGAATTTACAGTAATGGCTGCTCCATTCTTCGACGCAGATCCAGCTGTGGATGGTACTAGAACAAGTACCTTCATTCTTGTAAATATGGCTAAAAGAATCATCCTCGTCGGTGGTACCATGTATTCAGGTGAAGTGAAAAAAGGTATTTTCTCTATCATGAATTACCTGCTTCCGAAAAAAGGAGTGATGGCCATGCACTGTTCAGCTAACCATGACGAAAATGGAAAAACGGCTGTATTCTTCGGTCTTTCAGGTACGGGTAAAACTACCCTTTCTGCTGATCCTGATAAAACATTAATTGGTGATGATGAGCACGGCTGGAGTGATGAAGGTATCTTCAATTTTGAAGGTGGTTGTTATGCAAAAACCATCAATCTTACTGAAGAAAATGAACCTTTGATTTACGCTACTACCAAAATGCCTGGTACCATTCTGGAAAACGTAATTCTTGACAAAAACCGTGAGCCTGACTTCGAAGATGTGAGCCTGACACAAAATACCCGTTGCTCATATCCATTGAAATTTATCCCGAACGCAAGTTCAACAGGGAAAGGAAATCACCCTGAAAATATCATTTTCCTTACGTGCGATGCATTTGGTGTATTGCCTCCAATCAGCCGTTTAACTCCTGAACAAGCAATGTATCACTTCATTAGTGGCTACACTGCAAAAGTTGCCGGAACTGAGCGTGGTGTAACTGAACCTCAAGCTACCTTCTCTGCATGTTTCGGTTCTCCATTTATGCCATTACACCCATCTGTATATGCTGAGCTGTTAGCTGAGAAAATCCGTACGCACGGATCTAAAGTATGGCTGGTAAACACTGGCTGGACTGGTGGACCTTCAGGAGTTGGAGAACGAATGAAACTTAAGTTCACCCGTAAGATGCTATCAGAAGCAATTGATGGTGGATTGGAAGATGTGGAATATGTAAAAGATCCAATTTTCGGATTCGATGTGCCAATTAAAGTAGAAGGTGTTCCTTCTAAAGTGTTGATCCCTCGTTATACCTGGGATGATGCCCGCGACTACGACAACAAAGCCGATGAGCTTGCAAATATGTTTATCAAGAATTTCAAACAATTCGAAGATAAATGTAGTCCGGATATCTTAAATGCTGCACCTCGAGTATTATAGAGTGTTGTGGAGTAATAACTAACCCAAATCTAGTTATTTAGTGATGAGAAAGGCCCGCTGAGCGAAATCAGCGGGCTTTATTTTTTTAAAGGATTGGTTGATATTCCTACATGCTTTTTCGCCTCTCCTTCTTACTTCTTCTACTTCCCTTCATTTCTACCTGTAATCAGGAATCAGATCCCCAACCTGTTTACCTGGAATTAGCCGTTCCAAAATCGTACATCGTTCATAAAATAAACACCCCTATTCAAATTGATGGAATTGCAGATAAAGCTTGGGATGAAGCTGAATGGACGGATTATTTCATCGACATAGAAGGTGATAAAAATCCTTCACCATATTTCGATACGCGAGTGAGAATGCTCTGGGATGATGATTTCCTATATTTTTATACAGAAATGGAAGAAGAACATATTTGGGGTAATCTCACGGAGCGAGATGCTGTGATGTTCTATAACAACGATTTTGAGATTTTCATCAAACCGAATGAATCTCAACCAACATATGCCGAATTCGAAGTTAACGCTTTGGGTACCCTTTGGGATTTACTTCTGGTTCGTCCGTATCGAAGAAATGGCCCTGTATTCGACGAATGGGACGTTAACGACACACAAATAGGAATTCATTTTAAAGGAACGTTGAACGATCCATTAGATGTGGATGAATCATGGTGGTTGGAAATGGCAATTCCATTAAAACCATTGCAGGCAATAGATCGTGGTAGCACTCTTGAACACGGCGATTATTGGCGCATCAATTTTTCCAGAGTGCAATGGCAACATGATATCAAAAACGGTATTTATGATCGGAAGAAAGAATCTAATGGAGATTATCTAAGAGAAAATAATTGGGTCTGGACCGAGCAATCAGCGATTGCCATGCATCGACCTGAACATTGGGGATATGTGTATTTCAGTGATGATTCAACTCAGGAAATCGAAGCTGTTTCTTTAGAAGTACAAACTCAATATCAGTTCCTCTTTTATTTATACAGAAAACAGCTCGAATTTTATAATGAACATCAACGATATGGTGAGTACGAGGATTTCTTCAAACCTGATGAACGGTATCTTATAGTAAATGGAATACAGTTAACAGCTAGATTTAACACTTTGGAAACCGGCTTCGAGATTAAAGTGCAAGACACCTCTCAAAATGCGATAATTATCAACCAAGACGGATACCTCACGAAATCACGATGAAAAGCACAGTAACATTATTATCATTTATTCTATTCTTCCAGATAGGTTGTAAACAAAATGAGGGTAACTCAGGTTTTAAAATTGGAGCCTGGACTGGTGCAGATATCGCAGAAACCGAAGGAGAATGGCGTGCACAGCTCGAACAATTTTCATCCAATGGACTCACCGATCTTTTCTTATCGGGAAGTGTTGAAGAAACCGAACGCGTAGTCTTATATGCAATCGACTATAATATTGATATTCATGCCTGGGTTTGGACCTTAAATCGACCCGGAGATACAACAGCAGCAAAGAATCCAGATTGGTATGCTGTAAATCGGAATGGCGATAATTCTTATGATTATCGGGCCTATGTGGATTACTACCAGTGGCTGTCGCCTTTTAGTCCCGGAGCACGCGAGTACATCAAATCGACCATGAAGTCGTATGCTAATATTGAGGGCTTAACTAGCGTGCACTTAGATTATGTACGATATGTGGATGTGATTTTAGGGGCTGATTTACAGCCAAAGTATGATTTAGTACAGGATCATCAGTTTCCGGAATTTGATTACGGTTATCACCCCTTAGCCAGAGAGGGTTACAAAGAAATTTTTGGTGTTGATCCGATGGAAATGGAACATCCCGAACTTAGCACAGAATGGCTGCAATATAGATTGAATGCGGTAACCACCCTGGTGAATGAAATTGCTGAAATCACAAACTCAGCAAATAAACAGCTAACAGCGGCTGTGTTTCCATTTCCAGAAATGAGCAGACAAATGGTTAGGCAAGATTGGTCAAGCTGGGATTTGGACATTGCTCTGCCCATGCTTTATCACAATTTCTATCGCCAGAATTTAAATTGGATTCAATTTTCGGCGGAACAAGGTGTTCGAGAAGCTCATGGTAGATTTGATATTATGCCAGGCTTATATATTCCATCACTGAGTCCAGAGGAGCTCGAAATAGCGATCCAAAAATCAATTTCCGGTGGAGCTGTCGGAATCTCTGTGTTTGATATCGGAGCGTTGACCGATGCGCATTGGCAAGTATTAAAAAAAGTAGCTGATCAGAATTAAGCGTCAGCCATTTCCTGCATTTTTTCGAGATTTTCCTGAACTCGAAGTGCCTGAATCACTTCTTCAATGTCTCCTTTCATTGCAGAATCTAAAGAATAGAGCGTTAGATTTATGCGATGATCCGTAATTCTTCCCTGAGGATAATTATATGTTCGAATTTTAGCAGATCGGTCGCCGGTAGAAACCTGACTTTTTCGATTTGCAGCACGCTCTTTTTGCTTTTGCTCTAATTCGATATCGTACATTTTCGAACGTAGCATAGTCATAGCCCGCTCTTTATTTTGATGCTGAGACCGCTCTTCCTGACATTCCACAACAATCCCGGTGGGTTCATGGGTTATTCGAATCGCTGAATCTGTTTTATTTACATGCTGCCCACCAGCACCACTGGCACGAAATGTATCGATACGCAAATCGCTGGTATTAATTTGGATATCAACCTCTTCCACTTCGGGTAATACTGCAACGGTTGCCGCCGAAGTATGCACTCTTCCCTGACTTTCTGTAGCCGGAACCCGTTGCACACGATGAACACCCGATTCGAACTTCATCTTCCCAAAAACTTCGTTTCCTTCTAAACTAAAAGTGATTTCCTTATACCCCCCTTTTTCAGACTCATTCAAACTTAATAAACTCATTTTCCAGCCCTGACCATCTGCAAATCTTCGATACATATCAAATAAATCTCCGGCAAAAATAGCGGCTTCATCTCCTCCGGTTCCTGCCCTAATTTCTATGATGGCATTTTTCGAATCCTCAGGATCTTTTGGCACCAATTTAATTTTTATAGCCTCTCCCAAATTCTGAAGCTCCTCTTTGATTTCCTCGTTTTCCAACTTCGCCATTTCTGTGATTTCCGGATCCTCGTCCATTTCAATCAACTCATTATTCCCATTTTGGCGAGAAGTCAGGTCCATCCAGATGTCGTAATCCTTGGCTAGGTCTTCAATATCGCTTCTCTCTTTTGTCAAAGCCGTGTAGCGGTCAGGATCATCAAAAACCGATGGATCACTCATCGCTGTGTTAATTTCCTCGAATCTCGATTTAATTTGCTTCAGCTTATTTTCAATATCCATCTATGCGGGTTGTGCTTTATATTTGAGTGATTTTTAATCAGCTGGAATATATTAAATCCCACTATTCCTAATTCGTAATTCCTAATTTCTTATTTTTAGTTAAAAACAATTTGACGAAACGAACTACACTCCCAGCCAATTTTAAACTCGGCTTTCTTGGCGCCGGACAACTTGCTCGCATGAGTGCGCTTCAGGCATTCAGATTTGGCATCCAGATTGCTTCCTATTCTGATCGCTCAAAAGATGAACCAGTTCAATTTATGTCACCATTCTCATATTCTGGCACATTCGAAGATGTTGATGCCATGGTTGAATTTGCAAAAACGTGCAATATACTCACCCTTGAAAATGAATTCATAGATTCATCCATTTTAAAAGAAGTTCAACAAAAAAGTGGAACTCCGATCTACCCTTCTCCGGAAAGCTTTGCACTCATCGAAAACAAACTTATTGAAAAACAGACATTTGAAAATGCCGGTATTCCGGTTACCCCGTATAAGATTGTTAAAGATTCCATCGATCTGAAAGATTTTGGAGGGGAATATGGCTGGCCATATTTACTGAAATCCAGTAAAGGTGGGTACGATGGGTATGGGAATGAAACGGTACGAAATCACACCGAGGCTATTAAAGCCTTCGAAAAACTTGGTGGACTTGAAGGTCATGACATCCTTGCGGAAGCTTTTGTTGATTTTACTCATGAGCTTGCTGTTCAGGTAGCGAGAAATGAAACCGGCACTGTTGTATATCCTTGTTGCGAAACCGTTCAGGAAAATCACATTTGTGTTGCGGTACTTTCCCCTGCCCCTGTAGATGCATCCATCCAACAAAAAGCACAGGAATTAGCAGTTAGGGCCACCGAAGCCATCGACGGAAAAGGAATTTACGCGTTCGAATTTTTTCTAACCACTTCTGGGGATGTACTTCTTAATGAATCTGCACCTCGGCCACATAATTCAGGGCATTATACCATCGAAGGATGCGTTGGATCGCAATTTGAAAATCATGTACGAGCCGTTCTTGGGCTTCCTCTTGCATCCACCGAAATGACCGAACCAGCTGCTGCCATGATAAACCTGCTGGGCACACACAATCGACCTGCAGAAACTGATCATATTATTGAAGGATTGGATACAGAAGATGGCCACCTTCATGTTTATGGAAAAGTTCAGAGCAAAGTGGGCCGAAAGATGGCACATTTTACTCTGCTAGGTGATGATTTAAATGAGACCTATAAAAAAGCTCAAGAAGTAACAAAGAACATCGAAATCTAAATTCTGACTTTTATTTGGGATTTTGATGCCGGATTATGGAATTTCAACCACAAAAAAATAATATATGAGTACTCCAATTGTAGGCCTGGTAATGGGTAGTGACAGCGACTGGTCCACCATGAAACAGGCCGCTGATATTTTAGAAAAATTTGAAATCCCTTTCGAAAAACGTGTGGTTTCGGCTCACCGCACCCCGGATGATATGTCTGATTATGGGAAAACCGCTCGAGATCGAGGAATTAAGATAATTATAGCCGGTGCAGGTGGAGCAGCACATTTGCCAGGCATGCTGGCAAGTCACACTACGCTTCCGGTTATTGGCGTTCCGATTCAAACTTCTGCACTTGGTGGGGTTGATAGTTTGTATTCCATCGTGCAAATGCCAAATGGAATTCCCGTTGCAACAGTGGCCATTGGTAAGGCTCAAAATGCGGGACTTTTAGCAGCTAGAATTTTGAGTACAAGTGATGATGGTTTAACTACCAAATTAGCAGATTATCATGCTGGAATGGCTGAGGAATCAAGAAAAAAGACGGAGAATTTGATTTAACAAACCTATTACTGTTTTTGTTTGAGTTAGATTTTAACTACAATCAAGTATTAAACATTTTCAGTATGTCAAGATCACTGTTTATATGGGGTTTAATTGGATTTGGTTTATTACAGCTAAGTTGTTTTGATGGAATTTTTAGTATTGGGGAGTGTTGGAGTCCACCAGACGAAACAGCACAAACGAAAATTCAAGAAATCATAGCTAGTTCTGATTACGATAAATTTAATATCCTACGAAAAACAACAATCGACAGGGGAAATTCAATAATCCCCTATAATAATGATTTGAAGTATTTCAATTATTCACTTGATGGTCAGTTTGCTACGTTTCGAAGTGGTGACAGACCAGGTGGAAAAAAAGTGATTCGATATGGTTCATCAGTAAATAATTATAATCGAGACTTTGGTCCATTCCTTACTACTGATGGGGTTATTTCGCCCGTTAATGATATTGTCGGAACTATTGAAAGCATTTCATTAACCTACTCATTATCTCATTTATATGATTCTGAAGCTTATATCAGAAATCATATAATTCTGTCTGAAAATATTTTCAACAGATCAGTTGATACGCTACAAGTTGGATATAAACCCTACTTCACGGACTCAATGTCTGTCAGGTCAATTTATTTAAATGATTTAAAGTTTGATGCATCAGGAAATAAATTAGCTATTTCAGCAACACTAGAATCTGATATTGAATGGACAAAAATATTATGGAGTTCCGCTTATTATGATGTTACGAAGAAAATAATTAATCCAAGTTTCATAAGTATTAATGCTCAAAATGAAATAGATACCTTGTTCAGTTTCCCCGAATACACTGACTCACTTTCAACCCCTTTTAGTTTTTTTGGTCTTAATACTTATTATGATTTTGAATACAGGCCAACTTTACATGGTATCTTTGTAAAAACTGGTGGCGCTGTACACTTATTAGATACAAACCTTAAAGAAATTTCCGAACCTCTATATACCGGAGAGTTACCTAGTCGGTTAAGCCCAGATGGCAGGTATGTGCTTAGTCGAAGTCAATTAATTGATCTGGATTCCAAACAAGCTTACGATTTAACAGATAGATTTCCTGATTATCGAATTGGTGACGTATCAAATACTAAACTTATTCTTATAAATAAAGACTATGAAAGCATTATCATATTGGATAATGAATCATTAGAAATTGTTGCTGAAATTAACTTAGCAGATGTTCCAAAATTTCCAGAATTAAAACATGTAGAATCTGAACATGTTTATTTTACTGAGCCTATTTTTAATGAGAATGACGAATTAATTTTTCTGCAAATACAACATTCTTTGTTATTTGACCCACACTATGACTGTTATGATAAATAGCTTTTTTTGGGCCTAAAAAACACAGGATTAAATCAGTTTAATGAAGTAAGTTTTCCAATTAGGTTTCACTACTTTCAAATTATTGGTACAAAATTTACTTCATGAAAAATCTCATTTTACTGGTTTTTATTTTTTGGCAGTCACCTGCATTCGCGCAAACTCAGCAAATCATAAATGTACAAAACCGAGCTACCACCTCGCTCAATGGATTTTGGCAGCATTTAATTGATCCTTATGACAATGGATTGTTGAATTATCGTCTCCAACCATTCGATGAGATGGAAAACCCTCCAAAATCGGCTTTTTTTACTGATTCAAAACCATCCGATAAAACGGAATTATTGGAATACGATTGGGACACATCTCCAACCATTGAAGTCCCGGGTGACTGGAATCATCAGGATGACCGACTGGAATTTTACGAAGGCACTGTTTGGTATCGAAAGAAATTTGAGTACTCGAAATCAGATGCTTCAAATCGAGTTTTCCTTCATTTTGGAGCGGTAAACTATTACACAAAAGTGTTTCTAAATGGGGAAAAGCTTGGTGAGCATACCGGCGGGTTTACCCCCTTCCAATTTGAAGTAACTAACTTATTAAAAGATGAGAATTCAGTGGTTTTGTATGTTAATAACGAGCGGGTGCCGGAAGGTATCCCAACCGTAAATACCGATTGGTATAATTACGGTGGAATAACAAGGGATGTGCTTTTAATCGAAACTCCCGGTGAATTCATAACCGATTATTTAATCCAACTTAATCCGGATGATGCCAATCAAATAAAAGGATACATCCAATCTAATGTTGGCTCATCTAGTTTTGATGTTAATATTTCGATACCTGAGCTGGGTATTTCCGAAGACTTTTCACTTAGAAATGGAAATGTTGATATCGAATTTGAAATCAATAACGCAGAATACTGGAGTCCTGAAAATCCAAAATTATACGAAGTTCATATTTCTACGGATGAAGAAGTGATCAAAGATCATATTGGATTTCGTACCATTAAAGCAGATGGTCCTGACATCTTATTAAACGGAGATTTTATCTTCCTGCGAGGCATTTCTATTCATGAGGAAAATCCCTTTAGAGTTAGCCGAGCATGGTCTGAAGCAGACGCGGATCTTCTGCTTGGTTGGGCGAAGGATTTAGGGTGTAATTTCGTCCGCCTGGCCCATTATCCTCACAATGAGTACATGATTAAAAAAGCCAATGAAATGGGTTTGATGGTATGGGAAGAAGTGCCAGTGTACTGGACCATTCATTGGGACAATGAATCAACCTATGAAAACGCGGAAAAACAGTTGAATGCGATGATTAATCGGGACAAAAACAGCGCGGCAACCATCATTTGGTCACTCGCAAATGAAACTCCTGTAAGTGAAGCGCGCAATGATTTCCTTTTTCGATTATCAGAAGCCGCAAGAGAAGCCGACAATACACGGTTACTAAGTGCCGCTATGGAAGTTCATACTGAGGATAATCCTCTTGAGTTTATCGTGGAAGACAAACTAGCAGAGTTTGTGGATATCGTGAGTTTCAACGAATATGTGGGATGGTATAATGGTTTACCAGAAAAGTTGACAAATTCGACCTGGAAAATCCCTTATGATAAACCGGTATTTATTTCCGAGTTTGGAGCAGGGGCAAAGGCAGGTTTTCATGCAGACTCTTTAACTCGATTTAGCGAAGAATATCAAGCAGATCTATACAAAAAAACCATCGATGCACTTCAAGGTATTGAGAACCTAAGAGGCATGTCCCCCTGGATTCTTGTAGATTTCAAGTCACCCCGAAGACAGTTATCCGTAATTCAGGATGGTTGGAATAGAAAGGGATTATTGGGAAATAATGGAGAAAAGAAGCAGGCATACTTTATCCTTCAGGAATTCTATCAGCATAAAGCTCAAGGAAATTAAACATGAACTTTCTTCGAATCATCGCTTTTTGTCTTTTTTTGGCTAGCTCGTCAAATGCACAAGTAACAAATCCTCTCCAGCCTTTTGAGTTTCTTGTAGGAGGTGAATGGAGTACTCCAACAACTGTACAAACTTTTGAGTGGGGTGTTGGTAATCAAACGGTACACTCAAAATTGTACTTCATTAATGCAACAGATACTGTTTTAACAGGTGAAATCAGCTGGTTTTGGCATCATGGGGAAGAAAAGATCAAAGGTTTTGGTCATCTTTTAAGTGATCAAATATCATTTTTTGATTACAGCACAGAGTTTACAGATTCCAACAGAATGAACAATTCTATTGTAGGGTATAATCAACAAGGGCAAGCACTTAACATCATTGAATCTATAGAGTTTTTAGATACAGATGAATACCGTTGGACGATGTATGATCGAGTACTGGATGAGTTAAAACCTCAACTGAGTATCACTTTTACTCGTAAAAATTAACTTTCGGGCATATCTTAATTGGTGATAACTCTAAATAAGCGTACTTTTGTGGCGGATATAATACTAAGCCGACCTCCAAGTCTAGTATGTTGGGCTGTAGAAACGTTTCTTATTCATTCCACACTTGATAACTTAATTTTTTAGATATGAACATTTATGTAGGAAACTTGAGCTATGGCGTTTCCGACGATAATTTACGTGAAGTTTTTGAAGCTTTTGGAACCGTAAGCTCAGCAAAAGTAATTACTGACAAATACTCAGGACGCTCCAAAGGCTTTGGTTTTGTTGAAATGGATAACGATGCAGAAGCAAATGCTGCAATCGAACAATTAGATGGAGCAGAAATTGATGGCCGTTCAGTTAAAGTGAACGAAGCCAGACCAAAAGAAGATAATCGCGGAGGCGGTGGCGGCGGTTACCGTGGCGGTGGAAATCGTGGTGGCGGCGGAGGCGGCTACCGTAGATAGTCACTTCTTTTGATTTATTTTAAAAGCCTTTTCATTTCGAAAAGGCTTTTTTTTGTTCCTTACTCTCTTAGTAACCTTTAAATTAGTTCTGAGTATTAAAACTCGCTATTTATAAATTAATGGAGAACAAAATGATAATGAGTACAACCAACACTTTAGAAGGTAAGAAGATCAACACATATTTGGGCGTTGTAACTGGGGAAGCCATCTTAGGGGCAAATATCTTTAAAGACATTTTTGCAGGAATCAGAGACATAGTTGGTGGTCGATCAACCGCTTATGAACGTGCATTACAAGATGCGAGGCGATTAGCATTTACTGAAATGGAAGAAAAAGCTCAACGAGTAGGTGCAAATGCAATTATTGGTGTAGATATAGATTATGAAACTATTGGTGCAAGTGGTAGCATGTTAATGGTTTCTGTAAGTGGAACGGCTGTAGCTGCCGAATAAATTAAAAAATCCCGCACACTGGCTAATGTGCGGGATTACTCCATGTTTATCTCCCTCGTCTCGGGTTGGTTCTCTCTGTTCTCTCGTCAAGTAACTGATCTCTCATAGTTTCTTCGAAGCGATACATTATTCGCCGATGCTCATTTTCGTTGATAATCTGTCGCCGATTATTAATAAGTCTTAGCTCGCTAAATCGATAATACAGACGTTCTTGTTTTTCAAGTTGATGAATTACCTCTGCGTATTGGTTAATCCCGTTATTTCTCTGTTGAAGAACTCCATTCCCTCTTGAGTGCATTCTAGGTGTTCTCCAATCTGGTTCAGCGCGTTTTGAATAGATCTCACCATAGGTATTCGAAAATCTATGAAGAGCTCGTTTCGTTTGCTCAATCTCTCTCTCCATTGTTCTGAGTATTTGTCGCTTGGCATAGCGCGAATCTCGTAGATTGTTGGTAATTAGTGCATAAGAGAATTGTTCGATCTCGTATTGAAAATCTCTTAGTTCCTGGCGTTGTATTCTGGTTTCAGCGCGATCTAATCCACGATAATTTGCAAAGTATTGTGCGAAAATCCCTGTTGTTGATAATGCTGTAAAAATGAGTAGTACTTTTATCCGTTTCATGATAACTCCTAATTTGGATCGTATTCTTATCATTAAAACGCATGAATTGCCGACTCGTTACTCACATCTTAATGCGAGTCGGGCATTATTCGTAACGAATAGCATCGATAGGATCTAATTGAGAGGCTCTCCAAGCCGGATAGGTACCAAATGTGACCCCGATTATTATCGCCAATAATAAAATCACAACTACAGATATTGGATTCACAACCACAAAAAATTCAATATTTACTATCCTGTTTACAAGAGGTACAAATGCCATTACCCCGATCATTCCAACCATCCACCCAAGAATTGAACCAACCATAGAAATGGTGATCGACTCGGCCATAAATTGCATTACAATGTCTTTCTTTTTTGCCCCTGTAGCTTTTCTTATTCCAATTTCTTTGGTGCGCTCGGTAACAGAAATCAGCAATACATTCATGATTCCAATTCCACCAACAATCACCGAAATTCCTGTAATTGCCCCCATTATTAACTTAAAGAGTAAAATTCCTTCGCTTAATTGTTCTACCCAATAATCATCAGACAATAAACTGAAGGCTTCTGATCCCTTTTCAAAATTCTCATCCAACCAAACCGTAATTTCTTCCTTAATTCTGGGAATATCTTCTACATTGTGAACTTTCATTGTTATCGCTGGAAAAGCATCCCCACTTTCATCAAACTTAGTGATTGGTATAAGAGCTCTTGGACCATCTAAAGCTAAGTCAAGAGTTCCAATCACTTCATACGTATTCTCTCCAATAGATACCATTGTACCTAGGATCTTTGCAGATGAATCCGGAAATGAATCTGCAAAAGTTGCATTTACTATCATTACCGAGTTTGCCTGTTCGATATCATCTTTGTTAAAAAATCGACCACTTGACATTTTTGCTTCCGGTAAAAGCTCTAATGCATTTTCCATGCTCCCGTGTAAATAAACACCCCGAGTGGAGTCATCGATTTGAGATTCAATAGTCCTGACTGAGACATATTCGGTCACTGATAACTCTGCATATCTATCTTCTATTTCTCTTGCCTGTTGGTAGGTGATTTTCGGCCTGTTTTTTATTGCAACATTTATTCCATTTAAAGTTGTTCTGGAATTTGATGAAACAGTAAAACTTTGAACCGATGTAGTTTTCGAAAGTTGATTTCGCCCTGCTTTTTCTAACCCATCACCTAAAGCAAGTATACCAACCAAAGCTGCAACACCAATAATTATTCCTAATGTAGATAAAAGTGTATGAAGTGGATTCGCCCTAATATTTTGTAAGGCTATGTGAGCAGATTGTAAAAAGTAGCGCATGTACCCGTAATTTTGGAAAACAATTACGATAGAATGTACAGGCGGTTTCGGTTATTTGATACTTATTTTATGCTCATTCACATTTGAGTCAAAAATAAACATGGAATCTGTCCAGGAAGCAGGGCCAAAACGGCCTCTGGCGTTGTTTGAGAAACCATATCGTTCTTTTGGAATCCCAAGGATATTGGTATCTAATTTGCCATTGGTATTTTTATCATGAAAAACGGCAATGGCGTATTCACCAAAAGGTAATTCATCCACGTTCCAAATAACCGTTGTGGAATCAACAGGTAATACAACTGCGTGAATAGGCTCTTTGGTGTAAGAATCTTCGGAATTAAACATAGCAATTCTAATCTCACCCTCAACTTTTCCGAGGCCCTCGATCTGAAGTGCGAATGATGCTGTATTTTCGGTTATATAATCGGGCATCTCCTGGGCATACACATTATTTGCCATCCATACGACGGCAATTAGAATAATGACTCTAAGAACCATAAATCTTCTACTTCTCAATGAATTTTTGTTATCACGAAAGTTAAACACACTTTTTGGACAAATCATTCTGCGGGAATAGATTATCCTAATTTTTTTCCGTTATCTATCGGCTTATCGGGGATTGCCAATACCACATTACCATTATCGTCATAAAATCCCGTTACCAAACACTGCGACATAAATGGACCAATTTGTTTCTCTGGAAAGTTAACTACCCCTATTACCTGTTTCCCAATTAATTGTTCCTTTTTGTAATGATGAGTTATCTGTGCTGAGGAATTCCTAATTCCTATTTCATCCCCAAAATCTATAGTTAACTTATATGCAGGTTTGCGGGCTTCCGGGAAATCCACTGCTTTAAGAATAGTGCCTATTCTCAATTCAATCTGATCAAAGTCTTGCCATGTTATTTCATTCATTCTGAAAAGTAAAAAACCCTCTGATTAAGAGGGCTTAAAAGATTTTTATTTGATAAGAGTCATCGATCTACTGATACGAGACCCAAATTCCGGTTGCTCTAAAATATAATAGTATAGTCCGCTAGATAGCCCCGAAGCATCAAATTGAAGTTGATAACTACCAGATGCCATCTGCGAATTGGTTAATTCGGCTACTTCCCTTCCTAACATATCAAAGACTGCTAATCGCGTTAAGCCCGAATTATTTAGTGTAAATGAAATTTGAGTACTTGGATTAAAAGGATTCGGATAGTTTTGATGTAAAGTTAATTGTACAGGAATCGAAGTCTCCAAATCATCGGTGCTAGTTTCTTGCTCGTACATGATTCTAAATCTTTCATTGTAGAATATTGACCCAGCATCATCATAGTAGTTAATCAACTCATTAATTCGCCCTTCCGAGTCAAATCCAATATCAATTGTCTCATCATTGAACCATTCACCACTGCTATAATATTCAGAAACCAGACTCACATTCATCCCCTCTTGTTCAACAAAATATGATCTTGAATATGGAATCCAACCATCATTTGGGTAGAATTCATCATTATACTGTTCAACCAGAAATAAATCATCCGTAATAAGTAACCCAATTTCAGACATTGAAAAATTGTAGTACGTATATCGATCTGTCCAATCTGGATACACATAATATTCTATATAATTTCCATCTCTTTCGACCGCGTAATTCGTGTCAATTCCCTCAACTACACCATTATCGATATATGTCACTTCAAACTCTAAAGAGTCAGATGTTATTTCAGTAAAACGGACTTCAATTCTTTCACTAAAACCTTCATCATAATCTATTGCGAAAAGTGAATCAATTCTTCCGTTAGAGTTGTAGAAGATCTCATAGCTTGAATAAACATTTTCAATGAATTCTGTATAAAGAGTTAATAATCTCCCTTCATCATCTAAAGTTATATCAGTTGAATAGGAATACATGAATTCTTGAGCTTCATTGTAAATGTTGTAATGATCAATGGTTATGGCTTTTCGTTCATTTGTGTATACATATTCGTTTCGTTCGGTATTAATCCAATCACCATTATGAGAATCATACAGAACCTCAGAGATACCACGATCTAAATTACCTTTCATCTTCCTGAATTTAGAAGATGAGTGTAATTGAATATCATTTCTAATGTCTTGTAAAGTGATCTTTCCTGTTTCAGTTTTTTCTATTCGTTGTTGCGCTTTTAAATCAGAAAAGCTTAAAACAATAAGCGCGATGCTAAGAATTAGTGTGATTGCTTTCATTTTCCTCTTACCCATTTTTAAATTATTAATTTCCCTCAAATTGACTCTTAAACTTATATTAGATATTAAATATTGTGGATAAAAAAAACCTGCTTTCATTTCTGAAAGCAGGCCTGATACTTCGAAAAGTGAACGAGATTCTTATCCTGTTACAGTCTTAACCGTTTTAATAATTCGCGCTGCCACTTTGTATGGATCTGCATTTGAAGCCGGACGACGATCTTCTAAATATCCACTCCAGCCATGTGTTACAGTATAGACAGGAATCCTAATTGAAGCTCCACGGTCGGAAACACCGTATGAAAAGTCGTTGATAGAAGCCGTTTCATGATCACCTGTTAAACGCTCGTCATTAAAAGCGCCATATACAGCAATGTGCTCATCTACTACAGCACGGAAAGCCTCGCATACTTTCTCAATTTTTTCTTGAGAAGCAGCTGTTCTAATGTACTCGTTAGAGAAATTAGCATGCATACCAGAACCATTCCAATCCGTTTTACCTAATGGTTTTGGGTGATACTCAATGTAAACACCATATTTTTCGGTAAGTCTTTCAAGTAGAAAACGAGCAACCCAAATTTGATCACCAGCTGATTCAGCACCTTTTGCGAATATTTGGAATTCCCATTGGCCTGCAGCAACCTCACCATTTGTACCTTCAACATTTAAACCTGCATCTAGGCAGATGTCTAAATGCTCGTCTTTAATTGCACGACCAAATACATTTTGGCCACCAACTCCACAATAATATGGACCTTGAGGTGCTGGGAATCCACCAGCTGGGAAGCCAAGTGGTAAATTAGTATCTAGATCCATAATGAAATATTCTTGCTCAAATCCGAACCAGAAGTCGTTATCATCATCTTCGATATGAGCTCTTCCATTTGTATCATGCGGAGTACCATCAGCAAGTAATACTTCAGTCATTACCAAGTATCCATTTTTAACTTCAGGATCCTTATAAATAGCGACAGGTTTTAATAAACAGTCGGAGCTATCTCCGGTTGCTTGCTCAGTTGAGCTGCCATCGAATGACCATTCAGGACAATCCTCTAACTTTCCGCTGAAGTCGTGAACGATTTTAGTTTTACTTCTTAAAGATTGAGTTGGCTTGTATCCATCCAACCAAATGTATTCAAGTTTTGCGAACGCCATGAGTTATTTAGTTATTTATGATATTCGTGAAAAAATCAAAACAAATATAACGCACTTTAGCTCAAACACTCAATTATTTAAGACGATTATTTATCCACATTTTAATTTGGTAGGCATAAAAGCGCTTACACTTTAATAATTTACTTACATTCTAATCTTTCGAAGATTGATTTTTGCCTCATTTCCCACATTTTTTAACTCAATTACAGATGAATCTGATGTTTCAAGCTCACTATCTTTGTGTATAGTTATTCACATGATTCGTTTTTAAAACCACCACTTTTTGAGCACATCGAATTTTAAAATCTGGGTTAACGCCTCTCGACCTAAAACACTTGCAGCTGCCTTTACACCTGTATTATTGGGGGCTTCTTTAGCGTTTTATGATGGCCAATTTGTTCCACTAAACTCTTTTGTAGCTCTGCTCTGCGCTTTCTTAATTCAGATTGGAACCAATTTCGCTAACGACTATTTCGATTTTGTCAAAGGCGCTGATACCGACGAGCGTATTGGATTTGAAAGAGCAACTGCAGCTGGACTTGTCTCTCCCAAAACTATGCTCAACGCCACTATCTTAACAACGGCTTTAGCATTTATTTTTGGGCTTTATTTGGTTTGGGTTGGTGGATGGCAAATACTAGTATTAGGACTCCTTTCTCTTCTTTTCGGTATACTCTATACGGGCGGTCCCTACCCATTGGGATACAATGGCCTTGGTGATATTTTTGTTTTTATATTTTTTGGCATAGTAGCAGTAATGGGCACGTATTATGTAAATGCTTTAGTGTGGTCGGAAGCAAGTTTTTGGGGATCGTTAGCCATTGGTGCGCTTTGTACTAATATTTTAGTAATCAATAATCTACGTGATGTTGAGCAAGATGCGAAAGTTGGAAAACGTACCTTAGGTGTTTTATTTGGAGATACTGCTCTGAAGTGGGAATACACTTTAATGTTAGTTCTAGCATTTTCAATTCCACCACATTTTTATTTCCAATTAAACTATCCTGTTTGGGTATGGTTACCATTTCTCTCATTACCACTTGCAATTATTCATGCAACTAAGGTTTGGAAAGAAACTCATAAACCGAATTTGAATAAAGTACTTGAGCAAACTGCCCAATTTATGGCCATTTTTGCACTACTGTTCTCTATTGGAATTATTATAAGCTGATGCTTTCGTACTACGCTTTTAAAATACCGTTTAAGACTCCCTTTGAAATTTCAAGTCAAACATTAACTTCCAGAAATGGGATACTTTTAGTTTATGACACTGGGGATTTCCATGCGTTTGGTGAGATAGCGCCTCTTCCGGGGTTTTCGAAAGAATCCATTGAGCAAGTGCTTCCGGTGTTGCTTCAAAATCAAAAACATCTAGAAACTGCTTTCAAGAATAATGAAGCAGATCAATTCATTTCCATTTTAGACGGCATCCATCAATTGCCTTCACTTTCATTTGGATTAGATTCGTTAGCTGCGGATTTAGGTTCAAAAAAGAATAACCTCACATTATCCCAACATTTATTTCAAAAGCAATTATCAAACCCAAAAGTAAATGGAGCGATCGGAATAAATAATGTGGCTGAAAGTCTCGAGAAAGCTGCTGAGTTGATCAAAAATGGTATTACAACTTTAAAAATTAAGGTTGGTGCCGATAACAAAAAAGAGAGAGAGATAATTGAAGCTGTTCGAAAAAAGTATCCAAAAGTAAAGATTCGTATTGATGCTAATCAGGCCTGGAATACTAATGAGGCTATTGAGTTGCTTACCGATTTAGAACAGTTTGATATAGAATATTGTGAACAACCGGTGAGTGAATTTGAATTAGAGGGAATGAAAAAAGTGAAAGAATCAGTCGGAATTCCGATTGCAGCCGACGAAGCTGTACGATCATTACAACAAGCAAAGCAACTTATCGCGGCCAATGCCTGTGATTTGTTAATCATAAAACCATCACTTTTTGGGCGAATTAAAAATTGTATCGTAACAAAAGAATGGGCGAATTCTCATGGTATTGATGTTGTTGTAACCACAGCTTTCGACACCATCGTAGGAAGGACAATCACCGCGGTTTTAGCTTCGGGTCTGGGTTCCGAAAAATATGCGCATGGGTTAGCTACCGGTCGTTTTTTGAACGAGCCGTGGGAATCCCTGTCGGAAATTCATCAAGGAACGTACATACTACCTAAAGCTCCGGGCGTTGGTCGTACTATCGATTTATCCTATTTCAAAAAAATATCCTGACCGTGTTTAAATCGAGATTACACATATTCGAATTTAAAAAAACAGCACCGGACTTTGTGTTTCTTGCCTCTAAAGAAGGCATGTATACCTACAACGACCTTGACCGATTTACGGCTTTTTTCCAGGATATTTTAATTCAAAAATCCGACTCATTGAAATGGCCTGTGGCATTTCTATCAGAATCGAGCGACATGCTTGTATTCTCAATTGCCGCCTGTTGGCAACTGGGGGTACCGTTTATCCCTCTGGATCCCAAACTTTCACAAAGTGAACTTGAAGAACAAATATCGGCATTGAGTCCGAGCTTGATATTTAGCGATTCTAAAAACAGAAAACGCCTTCAGGGTGAAGATGTCATCCATATGGATGAGAATTATTTCATCAATGCATTTACTTTTGATATCGCCAATTCTGATTTACCCAATCCGGTTAAATTTGATAAAAATTCAGTTTTCGGATATTTCTTTACCTCAGGTACTTCCGGAGCGCCAAAAATTGTACCGCTGAAGAGACGTCAAATGTTGGCTGCGGCAAAATCGTCTGCAAAAAACTTACGTCCAGACCCAAATCACTTTTGGTTGCTCTGCCTTCCTCTTAATCATTTAGGTGGAATTTCAATTATTCTGCGATCTCTTATTTATGGTACCGGCATTTATCGATTGGATGTATTTCATGAAGAAATGATCAAAGAATTTTTAGCTGAGAATTCTCGATTTCAGGCAGCATCGTTAGTTCCTACTATGTTGCAGCGTTTATTGAAAGATCCACTTTTCAGAACTCATCGTAATTTTAAAGCGGTTTTATTAGGCGGTGGTCCTTCTAACGAAAATTTACTTCGCAAAGCGGTTGAGCGAGGAATTCCAATGATTTCCAGCTACGGGATGACTGAAACATGTGCACAGATTGTCGCAAATCCATTGCTTGCACCTTCCGGTACATACACGCCAATAACCAGCGTCGGAAAACCCTTTCCCTCTAATTATGTAGAAATACGGGATGAATCGGGCAAGAAAGTACCTATCAACGAATCTGGATTAATTTGGCTAAAAGGTCCACAGGTTTTTGATGGATACTATCTATTGAAAAATGACGATACAAGATTTGATGCCAGTGGATGGTTTAATACCGGCGATTTTGGCCATATTAATGGAAATGGACATCTTTTTATTGAAAATCGCCGATCCGATTTAATAATCTCGGGTGGTGAAAATATCAACCCAAATGAAATTGAAGATGCTCTTGTAGAACTCACAGAAATAGAAGAGGTAGCTGTAATAGGATTAGATGATGAAGAATGGGGACAAAAAGTTGTGGCGGTGGTAACTCTATCCAATGGTAGTCATCCAGATCTGGAAAGTATCAAATCTCAGCTCAAAGGTAAGCTTGCTGATTTTAAACTACCAAAAGCTTTAGAAATTGTTGATGAGCTACCAAAAACATCAACCGGTAAAATAAAGCGAAACTCCCTAAAAGCACGTTTTTCTGATACTTGACCTATAGTCACATCTTGAATAGATTTGACCCATGAATTTGAATCCTGTCATCCTTTCAATACCCATTTTTTTTGGTTTGATGAGCATCGAATTGGTGTACGAGGCCATCACCAAAAAACGCACCTATCGTTTGAATGATGCAATTACAAATATCAATCTTGGGGCGTTAAATCAGATTAGTGGAATATTCACTAAAGTGATAACTGTGGGGATTTATACCGTAATGTTCGAATTTTTCGCTTTTACTAAACTCCCCACAAATTGGATCACCTTCGTTGCGTTGTTCATTTTATATGATTTATGCTTTTACTGGAGCCACCGAATGGCACATACGATTAGTTTATTTTGGGGAGGTCATGTAGTGCACCATCAAAGCGAGGACTTTAATTTAACAGTTGCTCTTCGCCAATCTTCAACCGCCTTTATCTGGAGTTTCCCATTTTATTTACCTCTGGCTTTAATAGGGTTTGATCCGCTTCAATTTGTTACGGTAGGTGCATTTAATTTACTGTACCAATTTTGGATTCATACCGAGCATGTGAATAAACTTGGTTGGTTGGAGTATATCATCAACACGCCTTCTCATCATCGGGTGCATCATGGCAGAGATCCGAAATATATAGACAAAAACTACGCCGGAGTTTTTATCATTTGGGACCGAATGTTTGGCACCTTTCAAGAAGAAGAAGAGCGCCCAACTTATGGAATCACAAAATCCCTGAATAGCTGGAATCCAGTTTACGCTAACTTTGCACATTATATGGATCTTTTTGGGTACGTGAAGCAATCGAAAAGCTGGAGTGACACCAAAAAGATGCTGTTCAAACATCCTGGGTGGCTACCCGATTATCTGGGAGGTGTGCAACAACCAAGTTCTGTTGATTCCGATTTTCATAAATACAATGCAGACGTATCCTTCATCTGGGCAAAGTTGTACATCTTTGTTCAGTTTATAGGTTTAATGTTAGTTACTGCTTTTTTCTTGTTTACTTATAGTGACTATAACCAGGTTGTGAAGATTTGCTTTCTGATTTGGATTGTGTGGACCACCATTAAGCTTGGTATGCTTTTTGAATCTCAAGCCAAATCCTTGATGTACTCAGAAATTCTGAGATTAGTAGTACTTCCGATTGGGTTTTATGCATTATTTAACTGGAATTATATCACATCAGGCCGGTTGATCCCCATTGCTGGCAGTTTTAGCATTTTGTCGATCTTCTTTTCGATTTGGATATTTCGAATTATCACTAAAAGTGAATAGCGAAAAAACAATGAGTGCTCAATATTTCAATAAATGTTGTATTGAAACTCTTATAAATAAATCACACTTTTGCACATTATCTTTCTAACGCTAGAGAGTTTAAAATTAAAAACTAACGAAGGGGTTAAACAATGTCTGGGAAAGAAACAGAGGAAAAAAGCTCAATCCTAAATTTCAAAACATTCCAGGTGATAATAGGGATCATTTTTGCCACCGGATCTTTCTATTTCACAGTGGTTAAATACATTCAAAGTCAGCCAAAAGTTGATGTATATGTTAATTCGTTCGATATCTTATTCGAAGGTGAAACAGATTTGGAACCATTGATATATAAGCTTAATAATATTGAAGACAAATATGTAGACGTTACAGGACTGTGGATTATTGACCTTATCGACTACTTTGATAGTACGTCAACTGATATTTCGTTAAACACAATTAATCATAAAGTCGACGAAATAATTGATCATTATTCCAGGCTTCTTGGTGTTATGGATAGTTACATCAAATATGGGTCTGATTATGCATACCTTACTATCGATGATTACATTGAAGTTTATTATGATGAACTACCTTACTTATATCCGAATGAATTTGATTCTCTAGAATTAGAGACACTTGAGGATGCTTATTTTGAATCTTCCTATATAGATTCAACCATGAATGAACGGCTGGAGTCATTAGCACATTCTTATTTAAGAAGTGAGATTGAAAGCATGATTGATGATCTCAAAAAAATGCAATCGGAATACGGCCTGTATATTGACCCAAAAGACTCCTACTTAGAAATTGGCCTCACATTTGTGAATCGTAGTAGCAACTCAAACGCCATTCTCCCAGACTTTTATATGCTCGTTTCCGATAATTTTGAGAATGAAGACTCTGACAACTTTTACTCGTTTCGATTAGATCTAAAACGAACTAACGAAATAAAGCCTTTAAACATTACTACAGTCCGGGCTCGTTCGGAATTGATCAATAATACGATCGGTGATTTTGATATGACTAAAGTTGATGAAAATGGATCTGATGTTGAACCTTCAGATATAATGGAAATTGATTTCTATGAGTACAGCCCAGAAGGTGGATCAGAAGAAAGCAGAGTGCATGAAATGAATGAACGTTTTAGGTATTTTTTCGAACTCATCGCTAAGACCGATGAATCGCAAGAATTCAATAATTTCAAAGTCGGTATCCGAGACATTCACAATAATATTTGGTGGGACTCTGGAAATATCAGAAGTATTGGGGAATCAGAAAGCGAACGTGAATTTGTTTCTGCAGCACGAAAAGGTTCATTACTATCTTTATTGAAATAAACCATCTCATGCTAACATATTCAATTGAGGAGTCTTATATCCGCTTTACAGTGAGTGGTCAATTTACAGAAGAGGTAGAAGAAGAAATCACCCAGATTGCTGTTCAGGAGATTTATGAACAATCTTTAGAGGGAATTCTTCTCAATTTTTCGGATGTCACAAAATTTGAAATCAAAAAAGTAACTCAAATACATAAAGTAGTTAATGAGTTACTAGAACTTTATCCCATTGGGCTTCGCCTTGCCCTTGTTTCAAGTAATAAAATCCATAACCCGATTATTAACGTACTATTCAAAAGTATTGACTTCAATAGTGTACTAAAAGCTAAAGTATTTTCCTGCGATCAATTGGCTGTTGAGTGGTTACGTGGAGACGATGCTGAATAGTTTTTCACGCTTAAGGCCCACCAAATAAGAATAGGGTGAATAATTAATAGTCTTCCCCAACTAATCCATTCAGCAACGCATAGCCCATTCTCAAGACAGCTTCCGATTTGAATAAAATATACATGAGCTGGTATAAAGGCTATAAGCATTGCTACCAATAAATAACTCGACCATTTTCTGGTTTTCTGAAAAAGCACTCCAATCCCTAAAAGTATTTCTGCAACCCCACTAATAATATTAATATGCTCCGGAAACGGTATATAACCCGGGATTAATCCATAATAAAACTCGGGGTTAATAAAGTGATTGGTTCCCGCAAACACGTAAAATCCGGAAAGCAAAAAGAGACTGCTTTTTTTCAAATCCATTTAATCTTCTTTTCCTCGTTAGCTTTTTTCAGAATAAGAAAGAATGGGATCCACCAAATAAAATCGTTGGTAAATAGAGTATAAATAAATTCGAACGGAACTACCCCGGTTACATAGTTCACAAAAAAACCAATCGGTCCAAAAATCTTGCCAAGAAATCCAACGGCAACAATAGGCCAATGTGTTATTGGATCTTGTGCCGCCCACCAATACCCTAAACCATACACTCCAATTACCATACCCATACCTTGCCATATCATAGGGTGAGTGGGTAACTCCATGCCAACTAACTCAAAAAAATGATTAGGAAATAAAACAACCCAGGCACCCCATATCAAATTATAAATAGCAGCAATTTTAAGTGTAAGCGACATCTTTTCGATACTCATAATAGGTTCACTTTTTTAAAATGAGGTATAAATCAATGATAAACACGATCGACCAGAATCCGGTTCGCCACGCATTTACTGAAACTAATTTTCTGGCAGATTCTGCTATATCTATTCCAGCAGCAATTTGATTGTGAAGCGGGACAGCTTGCAGAAAAGTATTTGCCCAAGCAAGAATAATTAGCACAAAAGCTAAAATCTGAAACACATTATATCCCTGACTGAATTGATATAGATGCAATCCAAGTTGACCAATCATTAATGGCATAACAATGATGGAAATTCGCATGGTATACGAAGCATGCCACCGCTGTAATTCTGTTGGATCGAATTGAGTAAATGAAGGATAGACAATCAGTTGCGTCATCCAAATCAGGATAACCAAACCGAAATCAACAAGAAGTTTTGCAATCATGGTGATGCCAACAAAAAAGTGGACTATCCCAATCCCACTCGCTCGAAAATTACATCTACATTTCGGGTATGATGATTTAAATCGAACGCATCATCGATTTCTTCCTGACTAATTTTTGAAGTGATAAATGCATCCCCTTCTACTAAGGGCTTAAACGGTATTTGAGACTCCCAGGCTTGCATAGCAAGAGGCTGGACTGCATCGTAGGCTTCTTCTCGTATCACACCTTTTTCTATCAATTTGTTTAACACTCGTTGTGAGAAAACCAACCCATGAGTCTTCCAGATATTCGATTCCATATTATCTTCGAACACTACCAAACGCTCCATCACTCCTGCAAATCGGTTGAGCATATAATCAAGTAAAATGGTGGCGTCAGGCAGAATTATTCGCTCTGCCGAGGAATGTGAGATATCACGTTCGTGCCATAATGGAATATTTTCAAATGCAGAAACCATATACCCACGCAGTACTCTTGCACAACCGGAAATATTCTCCGAACTGATTGGATTTCGTTTATGAGGCATGCTAGAAGATCCTTTTTGACCCTTTCTAAAGGCTTCTTCAGCCTCCCGTACTTCACTTCGTTGAAGATGACGAACTTCCACCGCCATTTTCTCAAGCGTTGAACCAATCAAAGCAATGGTTGATAAATAATGCGCATGACGGTCGCGTTGTAAGGTTTGTGTGGAAATAGGCGCCGGTGTTAATCCAAGTTTTTCGCATGTGTACTGCTCAACTTCTGGTGGGATGTTTGCGAAAGTACCCACCGATCCCGATAACTTACCAAATTCAACATCTGAAGCAGCTTTTTCAAAGCGCTCTAAGTTACGGTTCATTTCAGCGTACCAGAGCGCACATTTTAGACCAAAAGTAGTTGGTTCAGCATGAATCCCATGCGTCCGCCCCATCATTACTGTGTATTTATGAGCTCTGGCTTTTTCGGCAAGTACAGAAATCATTTTTTTCACACCGCTCAATAACAGCTCATTGGCTTGCTTTAATCGTACCCCCCAGGCAGTATCAACAACGTCTGTTGAAGTTAAGCCATAATGCACCCACTTTTTCTCATCGCCCAGACTTTCTGATACAGCTCGAGTAAATGCTACCACGTCGTGGCGGGTCTGTTCTTCAATCTCTTTGATTCGATCGAGCTTAAAAGTGGCATTTTCGTATAAAATGTCAACATCCTTCATGGGGATGACCCCTATCTTTGCCCAAGCCCAACACGCTGCAAGTTCAACCTCTAGCCAGGCATTGAATTGATTTTCTTCTGTCCAAATTCCGGACATTTCCTCGCGTGCATATCTCGATATCATGAATTATCTGCTGAATTTAATTTTGTGCCAAAGATACAGCTTTGCCGCTCATCATGTAGTCTGATATTGAAGTTTCAGGTCAAAAATTATTAGAATCTGAAAACGAATAGATGAAAAAAAATTAATTAAGTAAGGAAGCGGTTACAACTGATATTCTGAATCAAAAAAGCGCTTTTACAATATATATTTAATTAATATTTGAGTTAAAGTTTAATTTTTTTGTTTGAATTTGATTATCACCTAATTAAGTTAGCCCTTGAGAATAATCACACTCACAGATCATTCTCATCTTACTCATCACTAAATAACTTACAAATGAAGTTCAGAACTAAATTAATTCTTAGTGTACTAGCTCTAATGACGCTGAACTCGGTACAAGCCCAGGAACTTGCGGCTGAGACGGTACAAAATAACTTAAACTACATATGG
Organism: Balneolaceae bacterium; assembly: GCA_965249965.1. Classification (GTDB taxonomy): domain Bacteria; phylum Bacteroidota; class Rhodothermia; order Balneolales; family Balneolaceae; genus HXMU1420-13. The sequence continues at coordinate 1,976,809 of OZ252262.1, read as the reverse complement.
ACAATTGTAGCAGCATGCCTTGTATTCTTTATGCAGGCAGGTTTTGCAATGGTTGAAGTTGGATTCACTCGTGCAAAAAACGCCTTAAACATCATCATGAAGAATGTTATGGATGTGTCTGCCGGTGGCCTAGCCTTTTTCTTTATCGGATTTGGGCTGATGTTCGGTACTACAGCCGGTGGCTGGATCGGAACCGATGGCTTTATGCTAATGAATATTGGCGATTATTCTGTTGAATGGTCCTATACTTTCTTCTTCTTTCAGGCAGTATTTGCAGCAACAGCAGCAACCATTGTATCTGGAGCTGTAGCAGAAAGAACCGCCTTTAATGCATATCTCATTTTCTCAATTGTGATTACTGCATTTATCTATCCAATCTTTGGATCATGGGCATGGGGAAGCTTATTTAATGGCTCTGGCTGGCTAGAAGACCTCGGCTTTATCGATTTTGCTGGCTCAACAGTTGTTCACTCTGTAGGTGGATGGGCGGCTCTTGCTGGTGCTCTTGTGGTAGGTCCGCGAGTAGGTAAATACATCAATGGTAAACCTCAGACCATAAAAGGACATAGCCTTCCTACTGCTGCGCTTGGTGTTTTCATACTTTGGTTAGGTTGGTTCGGTTTTAATGCCGGTTCAACAACAACGGGTGATACTTCAGTTGCACTTATTGCGCTGAATACGTTTTTAGCCGCCGGTGCAGGTGCCTTTGCCGCTATGGTTGTAACCTGGATTACAAGTGGAAAACCCGATGGCACTGTCACGCTTAATGGAGTACTTGCCGGACTAGTTGGTATTACGGCCGGTTGTGCAAATTTGGAGCCATTATCAGCCATAATTGCCGGTGCTATTGCAGGTGTTATCTGCCACTATTCTATGATATTGTTAGATAAATTTGTGGATGATGCAGTTGGTGCTGTTTCAGTACATGGTGTTTGCGGTGTTTGGGGAACCCTTGCTGCAGGAATTTTTGACGTTGGCGGATTCAGTTGGTCGGTGTTAGGAGTGCAGTCAATCGGTATCCTAGCTGCGTTCTTATGGACCTTCCCCGTCAGCTTCTTAATCTTCAAAGGTATCGATGCAATCATCCCACTTCGTGTAAATGGTCACCTTGAGGAAATGGGGCTCGACCTACATGAACATGATGCGGAAGCATACCCGGAATTTGAGCAAAAAACTTTGACTCCCGTTTAAAATTGTTATCAAACCTAAGAGGAGAGCTTCTTCAAACTACTCTCCTCTTACTCTCTATGTGATTATTTCAAATCACACACTCTCATCACTCACAAAAGGAATTAAAAAATGAAACGACTAAAAAAACTCTTAATAGGAGCTACTCTTTCTGTGCTGGCTCTTACAGCAACTGAATTAAAAGCTCAAGATATCGAAATTAGTACCGGTGTAGACTTTTACAGCACGTATGTGTTCAGAGGGATCGCTTTTGATGGACCATCATGGCAACCAGCTGTTGAGCTAAGCTCCGGTGGATTTGCTGTAGGTGCCTGGGGATCTCAAGGATACACAGGATTTCAGGAAATGGATTTATACGCAGGATATAGTTTCGATTTTGGACTATATCTTGGATTAACCGACTACTATTACCCCGGTTCTCCTTACGGCGATGGCGATAGCCATGCTTTTGAAGTAAATCTTGGATACTCCAAAGATAATTTCAGTCTTGCTGGTAATTATATTCTTAATGAGGCCGCTTTCGCAGGCTCAGCTGGATCTGATTCGTATTTCGAAGCTGGGTATTCTTTCGATCTGGCTGACGTGTTTGTTGGCGCCGGTGATGGCTGGCATTCCGCATCCGGTGATTTTGCCCTGGTAAATATCGGTGTAAGTACAAGTAAAGACATCGTAATTACCGAAGAATTCACTGTACCTCTAAGCGGGGCTGCTATATGGAATCCGGATACAGAGCAATTCTATATCCTGGTTGGATTTTCTTTTTAATCCACCACTTTAACTGACTACATCAAGGGAGGCGCTGTGACGGCGTTCTCCTTTTTTTATACCTTATTGTTGAGTTGGAATCTTCAAAACAGTTCCACGACTAATTTGATCATCCATTTCCACTTGGTTTAAAATAGCAACGTCAAGTGGTTCAATACCCATCGGTAAATTCGAAGGGATCAATTCAGAAAACACTCCTGATTGGCGAACTCGCTCTAATTTAATGGTGAGTGGTTGTACGTTAAGAATAGCAGGATCTGTAACCCCATCAAAAGATGAATAAACTTGAGTAAATGCACTTTCGTAAGTTGTGAATTGATTAGCTCCTGTATAACTAAGAAAACGATAGATATTTCCCTGATAAGAAACAGCTGATATCTTTATTGAAAGCGGCGTACCGTCTTCGGTTGTAACCGAAACATTCGCTGAAAAACCATCTAACCCATTAACAGACACAGCACCTTCCGATTCAATCGAAATTCCATCTTGTGAAGTAAATGCATTAACAGACGCCTGGGGCGACTCATTTTGGCTATCAATCGTAAATTGAACAATAGCGTCCTGTGATTCATTAAAAAGAACCACCGCTGATGTTTGGTTCATTACCTGAAATCCTGAAGGAACGTCAAACTGGAATTCAAGATCGGGATGATAAAATGTATTTCCATCTACAAACCCTTCACGAGGATTATCTCCGTACATCATTCCATCTAACATGTTTAAGAATTCATCTCGATTTACCAGAGTCATCTCATAGCCTTCCGCTTCCCACTCTGCAGCCATTCTCGGAATATTCTCTTCTCGTTCACCGGGATCGGGATGCGAAGACAAATGTGATGGAATATTGTGGCCTGCCTTTTCTGAAATTCTTTTCAAAGAGGTGAAAAAATTACCTCCTTCTGCTGCCACATACCCTTCCATGGCAGAATATTCAACCCCTAATCGGTCAGATTCTCGCTCATCATCTCTTCCATATCGTAAGAATAGCAACTGTGCGGTTGTACCACTTAATTGAAGGATTTGACCACCATCATATCCTAAACTTTCTCCGATTACTGCCCCACCAATTATCGCAAGTTGTCCAAATTGTTGTTCCGCAGCTCTTTGAGATGCATGTCGAGCCGCCACATGACCAATCTCATGTCCTAGAACCACCATTAGCTGAGCCTCATTATCCAAATGAGCTAGCAAACCTCGGGTCACATAAACGTATCCACCTGGCAAAGCAAAAGCATTTACCACCGGGCTGTTTAACACCCGAAATGTAAACTGGGTGTTTCTGTATTCTGATGGAGTGTCTTCGCGATTAAAATGACTTACTTCTAGTAATTCCTGACCAAGGCGGTCTACATATTCGGTTAAATCAGGATCATCATACAAGCCATATTGAGCAATTATCTCGGAGTCAGCATCACGACCGAGTTTCAGCTCATCTTGCCAGCTGTATCCGTACACTCGTTTATTTCCCGAAACAGGACTGGTTTGAAGTGAAACACATCCCATATAAAGGAAACATGCAGATAAAGAAAAAATCGAGAATATGCGTCTTGAAAATCTCATGATGTCGTTGAATTGAAAGTTCGATTGCTATATCAAAAGTTTAGCCAAAAGCGATGACCAAAAACAGTAAAATCGTGGTATAGTGAATTATAAATTGTTAACTCATTCTTCATGAATGGCCAATTACATTTACTTCACGATGAAGTGTGATTCCATATTTCGCTTCAATATCTGACTGTATACTTTTAGATAATTCAAAGATTTCTGTACCGGTTGCATTTCCATAATTAACCAGCACCAAAGCCTGTTTTTCATGTACACCGGCATCTCCTTTTCGAAATCCTTTCCACCCTGCTTTTTCTATCAGCCAGCCAGCGGGCACTTTCACCAAATGTTCGGTAACCGGATAAGAGGGTAAGTCTTCATATTTGCGTCTTAACTCATCAAAATGGAATACCGGAATCACAGGATTTTTAAAGAAACTACCATTATTACCAATAACTGCAGGATCGGGTAATTTACTTTGTCTTACTTCAATAACTGCGTTGAAAACATCTGAAATCGTTGGGACTTTGATGTCTTTATTACTCAAATGGGCTGATAATGCATGATAGCTCACATTTGGAATTCCTTCTTTTTGCAACTCAATAGTGATGGAAAGAATTACATATTCATCTTTCAATTCGCGTTTAAAAATGCTATCGCGGTAGCCAAACTGGCACGCTGATTTTGAAAACGTTTTTAACTCACCACTTTTTAAATGAAATGCCTCCAATTCATAAAAAACATCAACCAGTTCTACCCCGTAGGCCCCGATATTCTGGATGGGAGCGGCTCCTACAGTTCCGGGTATTAAAGCTAAATTTTCGATGCCCGACCAACCTTTGTTGACACTATATTTCACGAGGTTATGCCAGTTTTCACCCGATGCAACCTTCAACCGAACAGATGAATCAGATTCCTCAAGTATTTCTATTCCAACTAACTCATTTTTAATAATTAACCCATCGTAATCCGAAGCAAACAGAAGATTACTACCTCCACCTACTATTAAATACGGTTTCGTGTAAGTATGTAAATGTTCAGCTAATTGAATAAGCTCTTGAATATTACGAATTGATATGAATTCTGAAGCGAAGGCATTCACCCCCATAGTTGAGAATTCTTTTAAGGAAACGTTCTGTTGAATATTCACAAAATCAGGCTTTATTATCAGCTGAAGATTTATCGTTTACCTTCACCCGCACTTTTTTGATCCTATTATTTTGAACCGAATGGACTGTTAATTCTAAATTTTGGAACATCAAGCGTTCACCTACAGTAGGTAGGTTTTCTGTCGTGTGGTAAATCAAACCTCCTAGCGTTTCGTATTCATCATTCTCTGAGGTAAGTTCGCACTCCAAAATATCTTCCATGTCATCTAAATCAATTTGAGCATCGAAGATGTAAATGCCACTTTTAAAGCGGGTATACATGTCTGCGTCTTCCCCTTCTTCATCAATAATATCCCCTACAATTTCTTCAAGAATATCATCCATGGTAACAATACCATCTGTTCCGCCATATTCATCTACCACTACAGCTAAATGTGTTTTCTCTTGTTGAAAATCGCGCAGTAGGTCATCCAATTTTTTCGTTTGTGGGATGAATAATGCTTTTCTGCAAATATTCTTCCAGTTAAACATAGGTGCGTCATCGAGTTGACTTAGAAAAGGCAGAACATCTTTGGCATAAATCACACCTAAGATTTTATCCAGATCATTTTCGTAAAGCGGCATTCGCGAAAACCCTTTTTCTTTAATTAATGCGAGCACATCTTGCAAATGGTCGTCCACTGATACCCCAATAACATTTACTCGTGAGGTCATGATTTCCCGAACCGTTGTAGTCCCAAAATCGATGACATTTTCAATAATCTCTCGTTCATCTTCTTTTAATGATCCCTCTTTCTCGCTGACCTCAGCCATCGTTTTAATGTCCTCAGAGGTCATTTTTGAACTAGGTTTTGGTAAATTTCTTTCCAGTGTTACTGCACTTTCAGCTAATATCGTAGCAATAGGTTTTAGAATAATGTACAGAGCATATATCAACCCACTTACTTTTCTGGAAACACCTAGTGGATCGTTTATCGCAATTAGTTTGGGTGTAATTTCACTTAAAATTAATATCGCAAAGGTTAAAACGATAACCTCAAGGGTGTATACCAACACTTCAGAAAGGCCGATTAAGCTCATTAAGCTTCCCGTAATCACTGCAGCTAACACCGATGCTACAATGTTAGAAAACGTATTGCCAATAAGAATTGTAGCAAGTAACCGACGTGGTTTATTCAGCATTTGAATGATTTTGTAATCTGCAGAATGCGCCTCGTGATCTTGTTGTAAATCTTCTAATCGTGTAGACAGAGAAAAAAAAGCGACTTCAGAACCCGAGAAGAATGCTGAGAAAATCAGACCTAGTATCATCAAAAATGCCTGTATGGATAGTACTACAGTATCAATTTCTCCTGTACTTCCAATGAAGCTAAAAGCATTTGCAAAAAATGTTTGGGTAAAACTAAGTGGGGCTTCGATAAAGGTGTGCTTATTAAGGTTTTGCCAAATTTAAACAGCTTGTAAATCTGTACAAAATAAAAAAGCGATGGGTTTGCCATCGCTTTTTTTCAATTTTGAAACTGAAATACCTAAAATGGTAAGTCATCATCCATATTATCAAATGAACTGTCTATGGGTGTAGCACTAGTCATTTGTTTAGCTGGTTGCTGATTACCTTGCATCGCAGGAGCTGGTGCTCCTTGATTTTGCTGACTTCCACCACGACTATCAAGCATAGTCATTTGAAGTGCTTTAATTTCTGTTGTATATCTTTTTTGGCCTTGGTTGTCTTCCCACTGGCGAGTTTGTAGTGGCCCTTCAACATATATCAACGAACCTTTATGAAGGTATTGCTGGCAAATTTCAGCTAAACGTCCCCAGGCTACAACGCGGTGCCATTCTGTACGTTCTTGTTGCTCGCCGTTACCATCTTTGTAACGCTCGCTGGTTGCAACACTTAATGTGGCAACTGCAGTATTTGATTGAGTGTATCGAACTTCCGGGTCCTGACCAAGACGGCCAATTAACATTACTTTATTTAGTGAACTCATTACGTATCCTACTGTCTATTAATTATTGTTTGTTTGCAAGGTAAGACCATCCCCAAAACTATTCCTTACAAAAAAAATTTTAACCCTTGCCATATCATTAAGTTTTTACTTAATGATTTTTTTTGTGTGAATAAAATTAACTCATTAATTCGCGGTTTTTGAGCGAGTGTATAGCAAAAGATCGAGATCATCAGTTTTTCGATTCAACAATTGATAGCAATTACATTTAACTCTTACGTCTTAGTAGAATGCCTTATTAAATGTTATAAATCATTCTTTTTTTTAACGATTATATCAGATTTCATTGTTAAATAATTTGGGTATTAACATAGCTTATACCTAAAAAACTCAATGTTTTATCTAAAATAATTTAGTTTAAAAATAGAAGATCGCTTTTCAATCTGTAACATCTCATCACCAAACTGCCTCTTACATAAGTAATTAAAAACGTCGATAACAGGAGCATTGAATCTAGGCAGTATTATGAATTCTACTCCATCAGTTGTTACCAAACGTACAACACAGAGCATAGGTTTGCCCACCTATAACGGGCCTTGGGAAAAAGCACAAGCTTCGCATCTTGTTCGAAGAACGCATTTCGGAAATAAAATTAACGATCTGAATAGAGTCCGTTCTTTCGATAATGCCACAGAAGCGGCTACCATTTTAGTAAACGAGGCAAAGAACGCCGTACTACCGGATGATCCAAACTGGTTTGCCAGTGGTAATTCCGGGGATATTCTCGACATGTACGACATTCAATTTCAATGGATGGATGGCATGTACAATGGGGGATTCCTTGAACGTATGTTGCTTTTTTGGACCAATCATTTTGCCGTTTCATATCAAAACATGAATGATTTGCCCGGTAAAGCGCCAAATAGTTATGCCAGCCACATGTATAAGTATGTGAAGCTTCTGCAAACAGATGGATTTGGTGATTTTAAAGAATTGGTACGCAAAGTGAGTAAAAACTCAGCCATGTTGTACTATTTAAATAACTACAACAATAGAGCCGGTCAACCAAACGAAGATTTTGCACGCGAACTTCTGGAACTCTTTGCCTTAGGTACTACTGATAAAAACGGTGTACCAAATTACACAGAGAATGATGTAGCTGAAGTTGCCCGTGCAGTCACCGGTTGGAGAGTTAACGACTCAACTCTCACTGGTATTTTTGATGACGAACGCTATGATTCGGCTGAAAAAACAATTCTGGGACAAACTGACAACTTTAGTTTAGATACCGTTGTTGATCTGATTTTTGATACCAAGTCGGAGCAGGTTGCCTGGTTCATAAGCAAAAAACTATACAACTTTTTTGTTAGTGCAGAACCTGATAACACGGCTATTCAATCTCTTACAGATTATTGTTTATCTGTGAATTTTGATATGGCTGAGACGCTCATACATTTGTTTTCAAGTGCACATTTTTATGAAGAGCGATTTTACGGATCTCGTATAAAAAGCCCGATTGAAGTGTACATGAGTTTTCTTCGCCAGTTCGAGATTGTTCCTTCGCCTGATTTGAAGGAATTTATCCGACTTCAAATGCCGGATCTTAATGAAGAGTTACTACGCCCGGAAACCGTTTTTGGATGGAGTGGTTATAATCCACCCGATTCTGATGGCACTCCGGGCCATTACACCTGGCTTAATACGAATCTCCTACCATCCCGTTGGAGCAGTATTTCTGATATTATTTATGGCGCCGGTGGTTCAACCGATAGATATAATCCGATTCGAATTGCTGAAAAAGTTTCTGATCCCTTAAACCCATTTAGTTTAGCAGAAGATATCGCCGAGCACGTGCTTTCTCTACCTCTGGATCAGGTTGGAATTCGACAAGTGGAAGAGGATTTTGCGGGCGACCCGGCCTTTGCTCCGGATACTTCAGGATTTCCTCCACATAAAATAAATCTGTCGAAAATCCTCTTAGGTCCTATTCCCTGGTACGAATGGACAGCAAATACCGACAATGACGGTAATCTCTATTACGAAGATGTGTTTGCAGAAGCACTACGATCATACATCTCGTATCTCATTCAACTACCAGCCTACCAATTAATATAGAGGGACCAGACTATGTGTAATAATCATAATCACAAGCACGAAACACGCCATGGAATCAGCTTAGAGCATGGCGAAGCGCATGAAAAAGATCACCAAAACTGGACTCGTCGCTCATTTTTAAGCTCACTTGGAATAGGGGCTTTAGGATCCGGTTTAATGTTGGGTGGCATTCCGGTTAATGCAATGGCCAGAACGAAATTTCTTAATCGGTTAATGTCTGCCGATAATAACCGAGTGCTCATATTAATTCAACTTGGTGGTGGAAATGACGGACTGAATACTATTATTCCATTCGAGAATGATGTCTACTATCAAAAAAGACCCACTATTGCGATTTCCAAGAATGAGTCTATTGAGTTGAGTGATGAAATCGGAATGCATCCTGCACTTGGTTCTTTGCAGCCAATGTGGGGAAATGGAAACATGGCTGTTTTCAATAATGTGGGTTACGAAGATCCAAACAGATCGCATGCGCGGGCTACAGATATATGGACATCAGCCAGTGAGTCAAATGAAATGGTAGGTACAGGTTGGGCAGGCAGATTTTTAGTGGAAGACAATCCCGATTTTATTGCTAATCCACCGGAATTTCCATTAGGTGTACGTATTGGAGGCTCTTCTACTCTTTTCCAAAGCGAATTTGGCAATCTGGGTGTAACTTTTGGCGGAGCAAGCCAATTTGCACAATTCTTGGAACAAGGTGGTTTTTATAACGAAGAAGATGTTCCGGAAAATGACTTTGGCCGATCACTCTCATTTGCCCGAAAAGTGGCAAACTCTTCTTTCAAATATTTAGAATCTATTCAGGAAGCTGCAGATAATGCTCAAAACCTGGTTGAATATCCAAATTCAGGACTGGCAAACAGCTTATCAGTAGTGGCCAGATTGATTCGCGGTGGATTGCAAACTAAAGTCTTTCTTGTATCGAAAGGGGGATTTGACACCCATAATAATCAAGGCTCTACAGAAGGTGGCCATGCCAATTTATTGCGTGATATAGCAGATTCTGTTCAAGCTTTTTATGCCGATTTAGAATCCGATGAAATACAAGATCGTGCATTAACAATGACATTCTCAGAATTTGGCCGGACATTGGATGAAAACTCGTCGGCAGGAACCGATCACGGTTCTTCTGCACCCGTCATGATTTTTGGCCCTGTAAATGGTGGAGTTTATGGCGAACATGCCGATTTAGAAAATTTGGACAGATCAGGGGATCCGGTGTATGAACTGGATTATCGAAATATTTATTCAAGCATTCTAAATAGCTGGTTTGGCATAGAATCTGAAACCACAGAAAACATTCTGCAAGGTGAGTTTGAAGATCTGGGTTTTGTAAATGTTCTAACTTCCAGTGAGAGCAATCAAAAACCTCTGGCTTTTACGCTACAACAAAATTATCCGAACCCGTTCAATCCCACAACCAACATTCAGTTTGTGTTACCAACTTCTGGTTCAGTTCGGCTTCAAGTGTTCGACATAAATGGAAAGTTGGTCAAAACACTGGCAGAAGCTTCTCTTTCAGCGGGTGAGCACACGATAACTTTTGATGCAAAGAACTTGCCCAGTGGCACCTATCTGTATCGATTACAAACGCCTTATGGCTCGAGCTCAAAAACTATGACCCTTATTAAATAGAATTATGGAAAAAAGGTTCAGATTATTTGCTTTAATCATCTCCATCGTAAGTTTATTTGTACTTAGTAAATGCGATGCCATTGATGCGATCTCCGGTTCCGAAGAAGAACCTGAAATAATAACGCAGGAAATCACCACTCTGCATCCTGTTAAACTTAATGGCGAATGGGGATACATCAATAACAAAGGTGAACTTTCTATAGCCCCTGAATTTGAAGAGGCCAGAGATTTTTCAGATGGTTACGCCGCTGTTCGCTCCGGAACTGAATGGGGTTATGTAAGTGAACGAACATCAGCTTTAATTATCCCAACCGAATTTCGAGTAGCCGGTGATTTTAGTAGCGGCTTGGCTCCTGCTCAACTGCCTAATGGATTGTATGGATTCATTGATACAACCGGTCAGTTTGCCATTGAGCCACAGTTCGATTTTGCAGGGGCATTCTCTGAAGATTTAGCACCGGTACGCCTTGACGGACTTTGGGGCTATGTTTCCAGTAATGGCTCGATCACTATTGATCTTGAATTCAGCGATGCTCAAGGATTTTCTGATGGGCTTGCTGCTGTTGAAACTTTTGACGGCTGGAAGTACATCAACACAACGGGTAATGTCGAAATCAATCCGGGATTTCAACTCGCCGCCGCGGGTGACTTTTCTGAAGGTTTAGCCCCTATTCAAACGGCGAATGGTTGGGGGTACATCGACAAGTTTGGCACCCCGATCATCAACCCGAGGTTTGTTTCTGCAGGATCATTTAAAGATGGTTTAGCCTGGGTTATGGAAGATGATTATATCGGTTTTATCAATGCTGAAGGTGATGTTCAAATTCCATTCCAATTTGCTGAGGTTCGCCCATTTGAGGAATCACTGGCTGCAGTCCGGTTAAGCAGCGACTGGTACTACATTCACCGAAGAAGCGGCACCATAGCGTTCAATCAGCCATACGACGAAGCTTCCAGTTTCTATAATGGAATTGCCCGAATTCAATTTGGCGATGGTGATAATGCATCATTCGGTTACATCGATGCACAAGGTGAATATGTTTGGTATCCAACGAGGTAAAGTATCATGAAGAGAACAGCATTAATTCTAAGTATTTTTGTTTTTACCCTGATTTCAGGGTGTGATGTGATAGACAGTTTAACCGGAAAAGAGTCCTCTGCTCCGATTATTTTAGAAGAACAAGTGGATTTATTTCCAGTGCAGTTAAATGGGCGCTGGGGATATATTAATTCTAGTGGAGCGATGGTTATTCCACCCAATCTGCAAAATGCGTATGATTTTTATGACGGATTAGCCATTGTTCGCGAAAGTTGGGGTTGGAAATACATGGACCATAACGGTGACTATGTTATTGAAGGTTCATTCCAGGACATACGCCGCTTTAGTGAAGGTAAGGCCGCTGTTCGCGTTGATGGCCGATGGGGATTTATCAACACGAGTGGAAATTTTGTAATAAACCCAAGATTTAGAGGTGCAACCGAATTTTCGAATAATCGGGCCTTTGTGCGAAGCTTAGATTACCGGCAATTTCATTATATCGATGAATCTGGAAATAAATTGGATGCCCTAAATATGCCAAGTGGCATTGATTATATCGATGAGCATCAATTTTATGGAAAACGTGCATTGGTTCGTGATGATGATTTGTATGGATACATCGATCCATCAGGTAACATCGCCATCGATCTTCAATATTCTGAAGCATTGCCATTTTCAGGTGATTTAGCTGGTGTACTGATTAGCGATCGTTGGGGATATGTCGACTCTGCTGGAACCGTGGTTATTTCGCCTCAGTTTGTTTCTGCCGGATTGTTCAGTGATGGTTTGGCCCCAGCACGAAAAAACAGCAATCAATTCGGGTTTATTGACCAATCCGGTGCTTTTGTGATAGATGAACAATTTGATGAGGTGCGTGCCTTTTCGGAAGAACGTGCAGCTGTTCGTATAGATGAAAAATGGACATTTATCGATCTGAGTGGAAACCAAATAACAGAACCAACTTTTGATGAAGTGGAACCTTTCTACAAAGGTATGGCCAGAGTAACACGCTATGTTTTGAATGAAGAAAATGAGCTCGAAGAAGAATTTGGATACATCAATACTACAGGTGATTATGTTTGGTACCCTACTCAATAACCAATGTCTTAAACGTTGACTTCATGTAGGTTGGGGGCGTCTAAATGGCGCCCCTTTTTTGTTCCTAGTTTTTGTCTCCATTTGGCAAACTAATTTGTTACAATAATGAATCTCCATAATTACAACTAATTGGGTATCAATACAATGAAAAGATTCTTATCACTAATAATTGTTTGTATGGTGTCGATTTCTGCATCGGCACAGCTATCAGAAGGCGATCGAATGTTTGCGATAAAATACTTGAAAGCTACACATCACGAAATTGTTAAAACCGTTTCAGAACTCGATGACGATGCGTTTAACTGGAAACCTGCAGATGGTGGATGGTCAGTTTCTAACTGTCTGGAACATATTTTAATGACTGAAACTGCTTTTCATGGTATGGTTCAGGGTGGGTTAGCCTCTGGCGAAGCTGACATGGAATTTGACAATTCAATGGCAGATGGCATGATCATCGGTACAATGACTAATCGTGGATTCCAGGCTACAACTTCTGCTAATTTTGAACCTTCAGGTAAATACGACTCAAAAGCAGAAATGATAACAGCTTTGGAAGAGTCAAGAATGATGTTAATCGAATATTTAGAATCAACAGATGCTGATCTGCGTCACCATAAAATGACGATTCCTTTGGGAGATGTAGATGCGTATCAAATCTATTTATTAGTTGCAGCACATAGCCAGCGCCATCATTCTCAAATGCAAGAAGTACTAATGGAAATGCAAGGTGGGATGTAATCTAACCCACAAAAGAATTATTGATCGAATTGCCTAATTTCAATGTACTCTAATTCCAAATAACGAATTTGAGGTGGTAACAAAAAGGATATTTTCGTCCTCACCACCAAAAACCAGTGAAATTGGGCGTTCGGTCAAATTGATTCGGTTTATTTCATTAAGGTTTTTGTCATAGACAAAAATCTGCCCGTCTTCTACATACAGATTTCCATTCTTATCAACTGCTGTACTCCCTTGTCCTCTCGGAAGAACCTGTTGTAAATTTGAAAGTCTACCTTGATCATCTACCCTCACTTGAATGGTTCGATTTTCGATTTCGTCGGTTGCATAAATTACACTCCCCGGAGTTGCCTCATTTAAGTCTGCCGTTCTACCAATATCATAGACTTCCTGTATAAAGGTTTTTCCATCAGGAGCCACAAAAGCAGAATCCGGATAATATAAAGCAGCTTCATCGAACTCATAATGCCATCGACTAGATGGATAATAGGTTTTCGAAAGCTCTTCGATTTCAGATGTTGCAATACGTGGCATCACTTTAAACGTATTATCCGGATCATCCGGATCGATAGAATAGGCAAGTGCAGCCCAGCCACTATTCCCCCAACTGCTATAAGCTTCATTGTCATCAGGCAATCGTTTTACTCGTTCTTGTTGTCCATTCACCAGATAACCCGGTTGCGGATCGTAGCGAGCAACCACCAATAAATTATCCTCTGAATCGATCCCTAAATTGAAGGGCTGGAAAGGAAAATCTACGATCAGTGTAACCGCATCAGTTTCTACCGACCATTTATAAATTCTTCGTTTACGGGTTTCGACAAAATACACGTTCCCTTTGCTATCGGATGTTAACCCAAGCGCAAACTCAAATCCTGAGGCCATTCTATTAATTTTACCTATTTCAAAGTTCGAACTAAGATTTGGTTCTTCATCACCGGTTATTGAAAGTTTGGCAAAATGCCATGGATACACAGGAAGTTCACGATTCACATCCCAAACTGGAATTTCTGTGACCCATAACTTTTGGGTATAATTACGGAAGTTTCTTATTTCGATGTTTTTTGAATTCCAAAGACGAATCCCAAAGCGTTTTGGTTGTTCTACCCGAATGGTTCGATACATCCACAAATTGGCAAAGAAAAGGTTTTCAGAATCAGAAATATCCATAGAGATGGCCTCTATTCCTTCATTGTATTCCTCTTCAAACTGAAAGGCGTATATGTTCCAATTTTTCACATTATGAAATCGAGCTTCATTACGAATGTGATGTTCAAGCGACATTGCATAAATGCGCCCCGGAGTTGAAGTATTGCTCACCAATAATCCATTTGTAGCATAGGTGTTTGCCGTCCAGATATCTTTGAATACACCTCCGCCATTTTTCGTAACCCACATACTCCAATATTGATTATCCCAGGCTTCATCGTGGCCTTCTACATACACTGGATTACCCGGAGAACTAATTTCACGTCCCCTTCTTCGATTAGTTTGGCTGGATTCTGATCGCGGATACATGGTTCCATGTCCACCCACAAACTTTACATCATTTACCAGCGAATGTTCATTGGCCATCCACTTTAAACCAACTGCTCTGTAATTGTATCCGCCTGTTGAAATACCGATACCATTTATCATATCCTCGCCACCTTCTGAGGATTCTACCATTGGTTTTGGTCCACCAAATCCAGAAAAAGTAGCTTCACTTTCCTTAATTATGAACTGTGTTGACCAAGGATGAAGACCAATCAATTTGGTACCCGGTTGCATTTTCAAGGTCTCAGTAATTCGATACCATCCTTGTGGAAAATAAATCGTTTCATACTGAGTAATTGCTTCTTGAATAACCTGAGTGTCATCGGATTCTCCATCACCAACAGCTCCGAAATCTTTAATATTCACCCACTCCGTCATTGGTGGCAGTGAAGGAATAGCGCGTTCAATGGGTGGTGCTATTTCATCGATAGGTTCAATCTGAATTATAGTTTCGAATTCTGAATCGTCGTTGAGATCATCCATTACAAGTCCGTGGGTAAACTCCTTGACTTTGTACGATACGCCCTCACCTTCTATTCTCTCACCATTTCCTCTAAAACGAACAATATTAGGAACATTTCTGGCATGCACATTCACCATACCAATCTGGTTTCTGGCATTTTCTTCTGGATTTACTACAACTCCGGCATCACTCACATTTTCGAAAACACAATGTTCAAAAAATAGTCGATCTGTCGCCCCCTCTCTAATTTCTAGAACAATAGGTACATTTTTTACATGCATATTTACCATAGCCAATCCGGCATTCGCTGTTTCAAGAGCTGCAATTCTTTGTCCTTCAAAGTAGGTATCAACAACCATCATAGGCCAACTTGGTGATGTCGGGCCAGTTGTAATTCCATAATCACCACCAAGAAAAACCACATTTTCAATTTCGTTTCCAACAGCAGAAATCCCGGCTTTGCCTTCGCCAATATTAATTACAGAATGGTTTACAAAACTGTGCTGTGCAAAATGTGTGCGAAAGGCCACGGCATTTGGGTTTCCATCCTCAATACGAATGTTGATATTTGAAAATGCACTGTAAAATGTTCCTGGATTGGCATCCGATGGTGGATTTCCTTCACTTCCTAAATCACGCGTAAACCAAAATAGGTAAGACTCCCCAAAATCCTCTGTCTGATCCCCTTCTTGAAATCCGGGAGTATTCTCTCCAAGTATAAATTCTGGTCGGTTTTCGCCGTACCCAATTAAACGAATGGCTTTTGGAATATGAATTGTTCTGCTGATTCTATATTTCCCTTCCGGAATAAACAGAATGCCGTAATTCTTTTCTGCTTTTAGGGAATTTATAGCTGTTTGAAGCAGCTCAGAAACATCATGGATACCATCAGCATGAATGTTGTAGTTCTCTGATGTGAAATAATATGCCTCTGAATCATCCGGTTTTAGCGAATATATTGATTGAGTATTTGGAACCTCATCGTTCATCCAACCAAACATGCTGATTATCAGCGTAACTAAAACTAGCGGCATAAGTCTTTAAATTCTTGGGGTTCATTCTTCACCAAGATTGTAATGGAAGTACTTACAGAAAACAACTCAAGTTAAAGCATAAGGAACGAAAAAAAGCCTCATTCTTGCTCAGAACGAGGCTTTTACATAAAATAAAAACTAAACGTTACTTATCCGTGAGTGAGCTCACTCCTGGCAATTCTTTTCCTTCTAAAAATTCAAGGCTTGCTCCCCCGCCCGTTGAAACGTGAGATACTTTATCAGAAAGACCCGCATTCTTGATAGCTGAAGCAGAATCACCACCGCCAATAATACTAGTAGCACCAAATTCAGTTGCTTCAACTAAAGCTTGGGCTACAGCATTGGTTCCTTCGGCAAAACTTGGCATTTCAAATACGCCCATAGGTCCGTTCCAAACCACCGTTTTAGCCGCTTTTATAGTATTACCAAATGCAATTGCTGATTGCGGACCAATATCTAAAGCTTCCCAACCATCTTTTATATTATCTTCGTCAACCACTTCCTGGTTGGCATCATTACTGAAATCATCCGCAATTACAAAGTCGAATGGTAACATTAGGTTTACACCGGCAGCTTTTGCTTCTTCCATCAGCTCTTTTGCCGTTGGCACCATTTCCTGTTGAAGCAAAGATTTCCCTACAGACTTTCCGTTGGCAACTAAAAAGGTATAAGCCATTCCGCCACCAATAATAATCGTATCTACTTTAGAGATTAGTTGTCTGATTACAGGAATTTTATCGGAAACTTTAGCACCACCCAAAATTGCTACAAATGGTCGTTCTGGATCATTGATACTATCGTTTAAATACTTGATTTCCTTTTCCAGCAAATACCCGGATGCTGCAGGTTGTAGATATCGTGTTACTCCGGCTACAGATGCATGCGCACGGTGAGATGATCCAAATGCATCGTTCACAAAAAGATCAGCATGGACTGCTAATTTTTTACTGAATTCCTCATCATTTTCGGTTTCCTCTTTATAAAATCGAACATTTTCTAAAACTACCACTTCACCGGGTTTCGCTGCATCAATTACAGAAGTTGCCGCTTCACCTATACAGTCTGATGCAAAATGTACTGGTGCATCAATTAAATTCCCTAAGTGATCTGCCACAGGTTTTAAAGAAAACTCAGGATTTTTCTCTCCTTTTGGGCGACCTAAATGACTCGTAAGTATTAATAATCCTCCATTTTCCAGCACATGATTTATAGAAGGTAACGCCGCTCGTACGCGGTTGTCATCCGTAATTTTTCCGTCAATAATCGGGACGTTAAAATCGACCCGCATCAACACTTTTTTTCCGTTTACATCGATATCGTTAAGAGTGAGTTTTGCCATGGCTTAGCAAGTTAAATTTCGGTTTGAATAGTAATATTATGAAAGGTACGATGAATTCATTCGAAAATATAATTTTCTCTAATTCCAACGCTTAAACTTGTTATTGGCCAAGGGTTTAAACACATTATAAAGTCTATATTTATTGATTAACCAAAAATGCGGAGTACAGTATGAGAAGTATGATACTACTATGCGCGATTGGATTTTTAAGTTCTACCATTGCTGCACAGAACTTTGAAATTGTAAGCTCTTTCCCTGCAAATGGAGCTTTCGGGGTTGTAACCGATTCTATCTTGATCACATTTAGTGAACCCATAGATATTGATATAAATACCGATGATTTAGAAGAAAGTGGATTCTACGGATTCCTTGAGCCAGAAGAGAGTTTCGATTTTGATTCACTTGCTCTTAGCAATGATGGCAAAACATTAAAATTCTTTGGCACATTCACCGATAACACAGACTATCTATTATACATAATGGATGCAATTTCAACATCCGGTGAACACTTAGCCAACCCGTTTGTTATGCAATTTTCCACCTTTGATACTGAAGGTCCTTATTCGCTGTCAGGTTTTGTTTATCCGGGCGATTTCGACACATATGATCTGGAAAAGCACGGATTTATTGTATTTCTATCGTATAATGGACTAGAATTCGAATTTTATGAACCTGAAGATGAAGAATCTGATGGTGAAGGAAACGGCATGAATAATTCGTTTTCTCCCGATTTTGGAAATATTATCCGAGATCATGATGGCGATAATGAAGATGAAGATGGTTTGATTCCGATTTATGCGGCATTAATGGACACTAGTGATTTCTCATTTTCCATTCAGGGGATTCGCGATGGTTCCTATTATCCGTATGCGGTAAATCTGTATGAGGCTGTTGAATTTGGGGAAGATGAGGAGAATCATGAAGGCCCAGATGACTTCTTCTTCGATATTTTCAGATATGACGCCGATGGCGATCGAGAAATCGATACAGTCTATTTCGATGCAAGTTTAGCACCGGCAGAATTACCGGATAACATTCTTCTAACCTATTTAAACCTTGATCCATATTCGATCTCTGAAGCTTTTGAAATTATTGAATCCTTCAAAATTGCTAATGAACTTACCAATTGGAGTACCTTCGGTGGGTTCGCAGAATATAAGCTCTCCTATTTCGACCCGTGGGATAATGAATTTGAAACAATTTCTGATGCTCATCATGGCGAGCCGCTATTTTTTGAAGTAGTTGACGGAAACAGTCAGGTTTGGAATGTGTTAGGCTATGATGAGGAAAAAGATTCGGTCGCGTTATTCGTTTCAACTCCTACCGGCGCCGAATTAATAGATATATTTGGAGAAGATGAAACTGGCGAAGACATCGATTTTAGTGCAGTAAAACCTCTATCTGAATTTATTAGTAGTGAAAACGCACTTCAGATTATGATGGATGAAGGTCTTGTCAACGCTTTTAATTCAATGGCTTTTGAATTTGGCCCTGACTTTTATTGGGATTTCGAGTTCCAGCTTTTACACGAATATTGGAATTATACCCCTGATCCAACGCCAAATGCGCCCGTTACCTGGAAAGGGACTCTATATGGCGAATATTACGATGAGTTCAGTCAAACAAATTATTACGCAGAATATACAATCCACATAGATCCTGCAACGGGTGATGTTCTGTATGAATTCGCAACACCGATACCTGATATGGAAACCATTTCATTGATTGATTATGTGTTACCCGATGAAAGCTTCGACCCCGTTGAAGATTCTGTGATGTTTGTTTTCGATGGTGAACTCGATATTGACTTAGCGGCTGAAAACCCTGAAGATATGGGCTTTCAAATATTCATCTCACCTGAAGATAGTGCCGAGATTCTTGGAATCAATTATGAGGCAACTGATGATGGATCAGAACTTACCTTCTATGTAGAACTCACAGACGATACCGACTATATAGTAGTTGTTGAAGAAGTTAATGGAGCAGATGGTGAAGTTCTCGATCAACCTTATATTTTACAGTTTACAACCGGCAGCGCGGATGATCGCATGGTGGTTTCGGGTTATCTGGAAACACCGGATATCGACATAA
Organism: Balneolaceae bacterium; assembly: GCA_965249965.1. GTDB lineage: Bacteria > Bacteroidota > Rhodothermia > Balneolales > Balneolaceae > HXMU1420-13. Next base: position 1,957,162 of record OZ252262.1, on the reverse strand, counting down.
ATAATTACTACAAAAATGTAGTGGTTATGCTGGTTGATGAGGAACCTGACTTTGGTTTTGATTTTTTCGAAGACGAAGATGATTTCGAAGAATCAGATGCAACCTATGAAGATCATGAAGGTGACGGAGACGACGAAGATTTTGCACCTCGCTACGCAGCCAATGTTGACCCTGAATCGGGGTTCTATGAAATAAACCTGGTTCGTGAAGGCGATTACTATCCAATAGCATTCGACATAAGCGAAGATGGCGATGATTTTGAAGGTGATGAATTCTATGTGCCAAAAATCTTCTATTTCGATGAAAATGAAGATCGCTTCCCAGATGTGTTAGAAGTTTTCGACGACGAAGCTCCAGATACATTAAATGGAATAGATTTAAATCAACTCAAATTCGACAGGTTTACGCTTAGCGAAGCTATTGATCTAGCGGATAGAAGATTTGATGACCTTGATGTAGGTGAAGTTGAATATATGGGAGGTGCCACTTTCTTTGAATTCTTCGGCTTTGATGATGGTGGCCAAGGCTTTAAAAAAATCCCTACTGCCGTTATTCGCGAACATGAAGATGATGGTCCTGGTACAAACCCATTCTTCATGGCAGATGGCAAAAATTTCATTTGGCAATTGTTTGTTTATCATCCGGCAAAAGACTCTGTCTTAGCCACTTTTGTAACTCCAGTAGGCGCTATAATTGAAGGCTATTTGGGCGAAGAAGATATTGATGAACCTATCAATTTCGACTTGATTAAACCTTTACCTGAAAATTATATCGATAGTGATTCTGCGGCTATTCGATTTGCGGAAGAAGGTGGAGATGACTTCATAGAATTTCTAGAAGACACGTATGATCCGGGTTCGTATTCATGGTCGCACGAGATTCAAGCACTCCATGAATATTGGGATTATCCATTCAATGCAGATCCCACTGAACCGGTAGCTTGGAAAGCTGTTTACGAATCGTACTACTATGATGGAATGACCGATGAATCATTCAGTGATACTCTTATCATTTATTTAGATGTAGAATCCGGTGATGTTCTGCATTTTGAACTTTCAGTAGATAGTGAGTTTGAGCAAGAGGCCCCTGATAAAATTCAGCTAGGTCAAAATTATCCAAATCCATTTAACCCAAGTACAAACATTCCGTTTGAGTTGTCGAAAGCAAGCACGGTGAATATTGAAGTTTTCAACCTTCTTGGCCAAAGAGTTGCGACACTCACCAACGAGTTATTTGCAGCCGGCCGACATACCATCGCATGGAATGCATCTAACTACTCAAGCGGGATGTACTTCTACCGACTAACAGCCGGGGATATCATCCAAACCAAAAAACTGATGCTTATAAAATAGCATCCTTAAAGCCTCTTCCTATAGAAGGGGCTTTTTTTCTGCTCTGCTTTTTGCAGATTGATTCCCTAACTTTTGTGGATAATTAGGAAAAGAATATGCGTACAATTTATTTAGATCATGCGGCCACAACACCGCTTGATCCAAGGGTTTTAGAGGCAATGTTGCCATACATGACTGAGAATTATGGCAACGCGAATTCAGCACATCATTTAGGGCAAAAGGCTAAAGTTGAGGTTGAAGATGCTCGTGAAAAAGTAGCGCAATTGCTAAATGCTGAACCGGCTGAGATCATTTTCACAAGTGGAGGCACAGAAAGCGATAACGCTGTCATTAAAGGAGTGCTCGCTCTTTCAAAAGGCAAATCTGAAATAATTACTTCAGAATTAGAACACCATGCCGTGCTTCACCCAATTGAAATGGCAAAGTTGAATGGTTTTAAACCTGTTTTTGCAGACCCCATCGAATGTGGAACCATCACTGCTAAATCCGTTGCTGATAAAATTACCGACCAGACTGCTTTGGTTAGCATCATGCATGTGAACAACGAAATTGGTTGCGTGAATGAAATCAAAGAAATTGCAGGAATTTGCAGAGAAAAGAAGATTCCATTTCATTCTGATGCCGTTCAGAGCCTTGGGAAAATTCCTTTCGATGTTAAAGACATTGGCCTAGACTTTTTGAGTGGAAGTGCTCACAAATTTTACGGCCCTAAAGGAGTGGGAATCATGTATGTAAGAAATGAATCTATGTGGATGCCATGGCTTACTGGTGGTTCTCAGGAACGCCGCCGAAGAGGTGGAACGCTAAATGTACCGGGAATTTTAGGATTTGCTAAAGCACTAGAAATTGCTGTTGATGAAATGGATGCAAATACCGCACATTTTAAAAAACTTCGTTCGTTACTGATCGATGAAATGAATAAAAATCTAACTAGCTGCACATATAAGATTAATGGTAATCCGGAAAATGGAGTGCCGCACATTCTTAATCTATCATTTATGGATCATGAAGGCCGTGGAGTAGATGGCGAAATGTTGCTGTTGAATCTGGATATTGAAGGAATTTGCGTTTCTAACGGATCGGCATGCACATCAGGAGCGATGGAGCCATCACATGTACTAACAGGAATTGGATTGGTTGAAGGAGTTGCAAATTCAAGTATCAGAGTAAGTTTTGGGAAGAAAAATACCGAAGAAGATGTCCGTTATTTCTCAGAAAAATTGAATGGCGTTTTGAACCGAATGTTTGCCTTAGTTTGATGAAAAAAGTTTGTGTGTACTGCGGATCTAGAATCCCATTGGACCAAGAAATTGTAGATTTAGCAAAGAAACTTGGCGCTACTTTTGCCACAGAGAATATTCGACTTGTGTATGGTGGTGGGAAGGTTGGAATAATGGGAGTTATTGCAGATGCTTGTATAAATCAAGGGGGAGAAGCTGTGGGTGTGATCCCAACTGCCATTAAAGAAATGGAAGTTGCTCATACCGGGCTTACAGAACTGCATGAAACACAAGACATGCACACCCGAAAGGCCATGCTTGAATCATTATCTGATATTTTTTTAGTGCTCCCCGGTGGATTTGGCACACTGGATGAATTCTTTGAAATTCTAACCTGGCGTCAGCTTGGATTTCACAATAAACCCATCATCCTCATGAATATTAATGGCTATTTTGATGGATTGTTGAATTTCGTGGAACGTGGTCTTAAAGAAGATTTCCTTCGAACCAAAGCGCTCGATTTATTTTCTGTGGTTGACAATTTTGATGATTGTATGGAACTGATTCGTCATTACTAACGGTTCACCTTACATGATTAAATTTACCCTCATTGGTTTAGTATGTATGCTATTTACTATGCTGTCATCTTCAAGTGAACCCATCAGATTGCAACCTATCGAAAATCCATTAAAGTCTTGTCCAGATTCGCCCAATTGCGAGAGAACTTCCCGCACATTTTCTGCTGATTCTGCCTCTATCTTAAATGCAGCGGATGAAGTGCTGCGAGCAATGAATGCAGAATCAATTGAATGGAACGAAGAGACAAAACAGATTCATGCTGTATTTAAAATCCCAATTTTTGGTTGGCGTGATGACGTCCACATCGCAGCTCATCAAGATGGAAGTAAAACCACCCTATTTATTCGAAGTGCAAGCAGAGAAGGATACTCTGATCTTGGTGTAAATAAACGACGAGTAAATAAATTTTTTAGAAAATTAAATAAAACAATCTCCTAATTACTTAAATGAAAAATTTAACTTTATCGCTTGGTATCTTACTAATTATACTTGGCTCCGCATCTTATTTTGGAACAGGTATGGAAAGTATAACTGCTATGATCCCCGCTTTTTTCGGGCTTGTGTTTGTAGGTTTTGGCGTGCTCTCGTCTGTAGAAAAAATTAAGAAACACGTGATGCATGCTGCCGTTGGTTTTGCACTGCTTGGACTTATTGGATCAGCGCGTGGAATTCCCGGTCTGATCGAAATATTTAGCGGTGCAGATGTTGAACGTCCGATTGCTATCTATGCTCAAGTAGCGATGTTGCTCATGTGCCTTGCTTATATAGTCGCGGCTGTTAAATCATTCCGAGAAGCCCGGAGAACTTCTGCTGAATCTTAAGCGGAATCGTCTTTAAAGATATCTGCGATTTCATCGGCATACTTTTCTGAAATTACCCTGCGCTTTACTTTAAGTGTAGGGGTTATTTCGCCAGTTTCTACGGTAAACTCATTGGCTAATAAACGGAAATCACGGATTTTTTCATGCGATGCAAATTCCTTTGAAAACGCACGCATTTCTTTTTTAAAAAGTGTTCTAACATCATCGTGTTTAATGAGTTTTACAGGATCACGTTCTTCAATTCCATTATCTCGGGCATATTTTTGAAGAGCTTCAAAATCAGGTACAATAAGCGCGGCCATAAAGTTCTGAGCCTCTCCAACTACTACAAGTTGATCAATCCATTTGCTGGTTTTCAATTTATCTTCAATCGGTCCCGGATAAATGTTTTTACCACCTGCATTTACGATCATATGTTTAATTCGATCTGTGATTTGTAGATTCCCATCCACAAAACGGCCAACATCTCCTGTATGTAGCCAGCCGTCTTCATCAATCATTTCCTTGGTAGCCTCTTCATTTTTCCAATAACCTAACATGGTATTTGGACCACGGTTTAAAATCTCGCCGGCTTTACTTGTCAAATTCGTAGGGTAATCTTCACCACTTATTTCTGCAATTAACTTACCGGTTTCTAAGTCCTGAATTCCAACAGTAACCCCTGGAATTACCTGACCTACTACCCCAACAACTTCTTTGCCGGGTTTGTTTGCGGCCATTACCGGTGATGTTTCAGTTAATCCGTATCCTTGTAAAATTGTTAGACCCGCACAGCGGAAAAACAGATCAATATCTGGTGGAAGTGCCGCACCGCCAGAAACGAAAAGACGAACATTCCCTCCTGTTCGTTGCTTTAGCTTATCAAAAACGAGTTTATCTGCTACCATTTTCTGCAGAGAAACAATTCCTCGCTTTCCTTCGGAATATTTTCGACCTACCTCAACTGCCCAGTTGAAAATAGCTTTTTTGGTATCGCTACCTTCTTCTACACTTTTGATGATCAGGTTATAAATCTTCTCAAATAATCTTGGCACACTAATCATAACCGTGGGTTTAACCTCTGGCATATTCTTAGAAACCGTATCCACACTTTCTGCATAGTAAATTTCCGCACCACACGAAATTATTGCGTAGTAACCACCTGTTCTTTCAAATGAATGACAGAGTGGTAAAAAGGATAAAAGTCGATCCTTCTCATCCCAGTAAATATGTTGCGTAGCAGATTTTACATTGCTCACAATATTGTTATGTGTCAACATGGCGCCTTTGGGATTACCCGTTGTACCCGAAGTATAAATCAATGTCGCGATATCTTCGGGCTCTACTGCTTTGGAATATTTTGTGATTATTTCTTTGTGTTTCGGATATAATTTCGCGCCTTCATCCAGTACATCCTGAAAAAGGTTCACATAATCATGCTCAAGAAATGATTTCACCTTGGGCTCGTCAAATGCGATAACTTCAAGCAGATCCTCGCAATTTTCGAAAACCTCTACTGCTTTTTTGAGTTGAATTCCGGTTGAAACAAAGAACATCCTTGTATCCGAATCTTTTAAAATATACTCGCATTGATTTGGCGGAAGCGTTGTATATAACGACACATTTATTCCACCAATTAATTGGGTGGCCAAATCCACAACGGTCCATTCGTATCTATTTTCACTAAGTATACCTACCCTATCGCCATGCTTCACTCCACGTTCAACTAAATATGCAGCTAATGAGTGAACGTCTTCTTCTACCTGATCCCAATACACAGGTTCATACGACCCTTTTGGATCTAGTTTATGATAAAAGGCTGCTTTTTGCTGACCAACATATTTTTTTGTTAGGTTTTTGAACAACTCAGTTAGAGTTTCAAACGGTACAATTATAGGCATGTTAGTGATGTATGTTTATTCCGAATTCCGGCTTGAATATAATACTCTTGAAAGTAAAAGCACGAGTTTCAAAACCTATGAAACAAGTCGTATATTTGAAAAAAAATTCCATACCCATGGCACATCCCGCACACGAAGATACAATTGAACTTGTAAAAGAGATTTTTCGATCCTACTTAAAAGAAGGAAATCAGCGCCAAACGCCTGAACGATTCATGGTTTTGGAAGAAATTTATCGAGCAGATGGCCATTTCGATGCCGACGATATTTTCTTCCGAATGCAGGACGGCGGCACACGTGTAAGTCGCGCAACGGTTTATAATACCCTCGATCTTTTAGTAGAATGTGGATTGGTACAACGCCAACAATTTGGCAAAAGCCAGTATTATTATGAGCGTGCTTATGCGTATCAGCAACATGATCATATTATCTGTAACGAATGTGGACATGTTCTCGAGTTTTGCGATCCAAGAATTGGTGAAATTCAGGATTTAATTGGCAAGATTCATGGCATGAATATCGACTCTCACTCGCTCCATTTTTATGGTAGCTGTCAAGACAAGGAAGCGTGCGAGCATAGAAAAGCTAAGGCTGGTAAGAAAGATCTCGTTAAGTAGATGTGAGCTAGCCCGAGATATAGGTCTCTTCGATAAATTTACGAGCTGCAAAGCGGCTACCAAGCCATCCCATTAAAACAGATAAGCCGAACATTGCGGCAACTAAGAAATACCATTTGCCAAATGGCCAACCCAAGATTCCCATTTCTGGCAGATATAATGGCAGCACAAATTCGAAGATTGCATACATCAATCCAACTGAAAAAGCGCCGGCAATTATTCCCTGAAGAATTCCCTCAACTATAAACGGACTTCGAATAAAGCCATTCGTTGCTCCAACTAATTTCATTGCCCGGATGAGTTCACGTTTCGCGTAGATTGTAAGGCGTATGGTATTATAAACCAGAATTACTGCAGCAAGCAATATTAGAATTCCCAATCCGCCGCCAATCAAGCTAAATAGATTTAAATTGGATTCCATTACACGTAAAAGTCCCTCATTGTACTTTACTTCATCTACCCCTCTCAGGTTTAGTACCGTACTCACAAAATTTGCAATTTGGTCTACTCCGGCTTCGGTGTCAACTTTAACACGAAAAGAAGCTGGTAAAAAATTTAAGGCGACCAATTCTTCTACTCCTGGACCAAATTCTTGCTTCATGATGGTAGAAGCACTGTCTTTTGAGATGTAGGTAACATCCAAGACAAGTTCATTACTTTCAAGAGTGGTTAGAATTTCGTTTGTCGAACGTTCGTCTACATCAAAAAGAAAGACTTCTACTTCGATGAGATCCTTAAAAGTCATCGCTTGCATATAGATATTGTAGGACACCCGAGATAAAATCCCCAAAAGCAGAATGGCTACAAATAACGAAAATATGGATGTTGAAGCTGCCAGTTTTGCTCGCTTTATGCCTGCAAAACCTTCTTTAATGATATATGATAAATTCATTCTTAGTTTCTGAATTGTGCTCTGATCCCTACAATTAGCCGTCGTCCTGGCATGGGTAATGTTGCCGCCTCAAAGTACCCTAACTGGCCAAATCCGTCAAGTGCATTTTCCCACCTCATTACGATCATCATGGAACGAACTCTGGCAGATAATTCTGCATCCATGCGAAAGTAAGCAGGGATTTCAACTTCATTGAGTGCGGCATTTTCCCAATATTGAAGTTCCGTATTAAAGAGTCGCGAGCGATATGGAAAGGGGCTAAAAGTAGTTAACAGGCCTAACTTTACATAAGCCGCTCGATCAAAAACATACCCTTTTATATAAGCGTTATTTCGTACCCATACTTTTCGATCTGGTTTATTGTTTGCTTCCAACACAGAAGTAGGATTTGTAGCAAGCGCAGCATGTACCGTTGCAGAACTTTCTACATAAAATCGTTGATTCTCGTATCGACCAAACATGCTACCTGATAGCACTGAGTACGAATCGCTGGTAACGAACGTACTATCTGTGCCGATGAAAATGTCGCTATTGAAATTCTGCCACCTTACACTCGCTCCGGATGTTAACCTTGAGTTCCAATTTATATCAAGACTTGAAGACAAATTAACTCCCTCTACATTTTCTAATTCAGCATTACCGGAAAACGCTGGAGCAGTCCAAAACTTTTGTTGAATGGTTGGAATTCTTGAAAACAAGCCGGCAGATGCATATAACTTAAACTTTGAAGGATTGATTTGAATGCCAAAATCTTGAAAATATCCTGATTCACTATCAGATCGATATTGGAAATTACCATTCGAAAATATTCCGATGTCTTCATTTATTTGATACTTCGCTTTGGCTCCAAATTCAAAAGTATTCCAATTTGAGATGGTAATATTCCGATTCTTCTTAGTCAGATATCGATTCAAAGAACCTTCAAACAGCACGTGTAAATTGTTCAACTGAAGTTTTCTGAATCCTGATATTGCTTGTGTTCTCACATCCCAGGATAGTGTGTCGGTATCGAATGGCAGGCCAAAATCATTTTTTGAGTGGAAAAACTCAATGCCCGAATTTTCCTCAGATAGCGAATCGGGCCTGGAGTAGAGGCCAACTTTAAAATCTCTGCGTAATATATCTGACTCGTAACCACTAGTAGATCCAAAATTTGATGCTGATTTGTTTGGCTGTGTCGCAAATTGACTGAAAGCGAATGTCAACGGATCGTTTACTACATATCCAAACGACTCATCCCTCTTGAATTGATTTCTCAATATCATGGTACGTAGTTGTAGATTTTGGGATAGATAATGATATCCTTTCATCAAAATTTGGCTTCCCTGAACTTCATTTACCGGGTAATAGCCACCATCACGGCGATCCCAAAATGAAAGTTCCACATTAGTACGCTCACTGAAATTCTGAGCGACCATAAACTCTAAGTTTCTATAATCCAGCGCCGATTCATCAAAATTTAAATAGCTTAACGGCTCAACCAGATAATAATCACGTAATCGCAGATGAGATTCATAGATACTTTGTTTCGATTCAGTCATTAATCCAATTCTATTGCTCGGTATATGATTGTAGTTCACATACCCTGTAATCGGATTGTTCAATCGAATTCCGTTTAACTCAACTCGTTGTTCATGTGGAGAGTATCCTTCAATTTCAAAAGCATCTACCCTGCCAACAGTTCCCTGCCGATAAGAAATAACATCATTTCGATAGGCAAAAAAGTCACCCCAATTGGGCCATATTTCCCAACGAAGTAAACTATCGTTCGTAACTATCTTATGGCCGGCGATTCTCCCATACTTCCATGGGGAAATGGGCTGTACTTCTCTTTCAGTAGTATCAGCTTCTGCAAACTGAGATGGATTTGCCAGTATTCCCTCAGGAATTTGGGCAATAACCAGTTCTCCGTATCCAACAAAAAGTAGTAGAAGAAATATTTGATAAAAGAATTTCAAGAAAACTCTTTGGTTAATGAATAGGGTAGTTCTTCGATACCGGATAAGATCCTTCTGGCAATTTCAAGAGCTACAATAGTAGTTCGTTCTTTATTTACCAACCTATCTTTGGTAAACAACGCTTTTACCGCGAAATGTTGTTCTTTAGAGTAAAAACCGATCCAAACAGTTCCAACAGGTTTATCTTCGCTTCCACCGCCGGGTCCTGCAACGCCTGTTGTTGAGATCCCAATATCGGCACCGGTAAGTTCTACCACTCCTTTAGCCATTTGAAGAGCAACCTGCTTACTTACAGCACCAAATTTTTCTAAATCACTTGATTGTACACCTAGCTGATTAATCTTTACTGAATTTGCATACGAAACAACTCCACCTAAAACATAAGCACTACTACCGGGAATATCTGTAAGTGAGTTTGCGATCAAACCACCTGTACAACTTTCTGCAGTAGCAATCATTTTTTCGTGTTGGATCAACAACTTTCCAAGTTGCTCGCTAAGTGAATGATCTTTTTGAGTTCCATAAATATAGGTGCCGGCACGCTCTTTTATATATTGCGACAGCTGGGAAGCTCGATCAATAGCTTCTTCTTTTGTTTCTCCCTTCCCGGTAATGCGAAGCGCTACACGTCCGAAAGATGGCAAATAAGCAAGCGAAACATGATTATTTAGAAAACCTGAAGCATCTTTGAGGATGGTATCAGCAAGCGTACTTTCCCCAATTCCTGCAATTTTTAAATATTCTGTGTGAATAAAACCAATTCCATTCGTTTGCTCCCTTAATTTTGATGCAACCCTACGTTTCATCAAATATTTCATTTCATAGGGTACTCCGGGTAATACCGCTATAAAACAATCATGTTCATGAAACCACATTCCTGGAGCTGTTCCGGCCTTATTAAAAAGTACTTCACAATTTTCGGGAACCATTGCTTGCCATGCATTCGATTCGGAAAAAGGAATATTTCGGGAGGCAAAAAGATCTTTCACATAGTTTAAAACTTCATCGTTTTGAACTAATTTTGCATCAAAAAGCTCGGCAATAGTTGTCTTTGTAATATCATCATGTGTTGGACCAAGCCCCCCAGTTGTAATTACTAAGTCCGATTCTTGCATACTCTGCAAAACCGTAGATTTAATGAGTTCGTGGTCATCAGAAATGGTGTGTACACAAGTTACTTCAATTCCTAAATCATTCAGGAACTGCCCCATCCATGCAGCATTTGTGTTAATTGTGTCGCCAATAAGTAATTCGTTACCAATAGATATAAGCTGAGCTTTCATGAGGCCAAAATTCAGCATTACTTAGAGCAATGTCCACCAAAAACCTTAGCAAAAACTTAGTCTTTAAAACATTACTCATTAAATAATTCCTATCTTAAGGCATGCATCGTTTGCCGAATATTCTTAGCGGGGTACGGATCATTCTAGCCCCTATATTTTTAGTACTCTTTTTTCAGGATGACTTTTTGATGAAGGCCATCGGTTTGGCAGTTTACATTATTGCAGCGATTACAGATTATTATGACGGATATTTTGCACGGAAGTATGGGGTTTTTACAGATTTTGGAGCCTTTTTAGATCCGTTAGCTGATAAATTTTTAACCTTTAGTGGCTTCATAGTTCTGCCTTTTATTGCCCCAGATCAATTTCCCTGGTGGGCTATCATATTGATAATCATCAGAGATACAGTGATCACTATTTTGAGAGTGTACATGAAACGTAGAAATACAACCATGGTAACTCGGTTCACAGCTAAAATTAAGACGACTATTCAAATGATATTTTTATATATCGGTTTGGTTGTAGGCTTATTTCAGGGTGTTGATTTCTTTGCCGGAGTTTGGGTGGATTGGATTTTAAGTACCGATATCCTTCTTTACCTGATGATCTTTGTGACTTCTGTAACAGTATATTCCGGAGTAGAATATCTATACGTAAATCGGATGCTGTTTAAAACAGCTTCCAAATAATGAATGCAGTAAAACGATTTATTGGGTCTGGCTTCGGTTCAGGCTACAGTCCATTTGCACCGGGCACAGTTGGCAGTTTAGTTGTAATATTGCCTGTTTACTTCTCCGTTTGGGTTCACCCGGTGTATGGTCCTTTAACTCTGGCGATTATTTTTTCTCTTCTGTCTTTATGGTCAACCAAAGCCTGTGTTAAAGCATGGGGAGATGATCCAGGAACGATGGTAATAGATGAGTTTGCCGGGCAAGCTCTTGTATTTATAGGAGCTTCATTAACATTCACAACCTCAGATTGGTGGTTTTTACTCTCCGCTTTCGGCATATTTCGATTTTTTGATATCCTAAAACCATTTGGTATAAATAAAATACAGTCTTTAAAAGGCGGATGGGGAATATTAACAGATGACTTACTTTCGGGTTTTTATGCGCTTATATGCTTGAAAACTCTTATTTTTCTGTTTCACGAATTTTTTGGCGGGTAAAGAGGTATTTAATAATCCCGCAAAACCGGACTAACTATGATTATAAACGAACAATTTGCACGGGAATTAGCTGGCCATTTGTTAGAAATAAATGCAGTGATTTTACGACCACAAGAGCCATTTACATGGGCGTCAGGGTGGAATTCTCCAATTTATTGTGATAACCGGTTAACGTTGCATTATCCGGAAATACGAAAGAAAATTGCGGCTCACTTTACCGAATTTATACAATCAAAGTACCCTAACGTTGATGTTATTACTGGTACTGCTACAGCAGGTATCCCTCATGCCGCCTGGGTGGCTGGTGCGCTCGACAAACCTTTAGCGTATGTACGTGCAAAACCTAAGAGTTACGGCATGGGAAATCAAATAGAAGGTGGCGTTGCAAAAGGAGAAACGACAATTGTAATCGAAGATTTAGTTTCAACGGGTGGAAGTGCGTTATCTGTGATAGATGCACTTCAATTTGTAGGAGCAAAAGTGGATGCATTGGTATCAATTTTCACGTATGGATTCGATGTTTCCATTGAGAATTTCACAAAAGTGGACGTTCCGGTTTACACATTAACCGATTATACAACGTTGGTTGATGTTGCTGTTGAAAAAGGATTTGTCACAACTGATGATTTGGAAGTACTAAGTAGCTGGAGAACTAATCCAGATACCTGGGCGAATTAAGAATTTTTGAGGTGTTTTTTGAGTAATAAAAAATTTTTTATCGAGACTTACGGCTGCCAAATGAATTTCGCAGACTCTGAGATTGTGAATTCAATTTTAATTGAAGACGGGATGACGGCCACACATTCTGCAGAATCAGCGGATGTAATTTTGGTAAATACCTGTTCCATCCGCGAAAACGCAGAAACCAAAGTCTGGAATCGCCTGAAAGAAATCAGGCACCTCAAGAAATCTAATTCAGACCTTACAGTAGGAGTGCTTGGGTGCATGGCAGAGCGAATCAAAGATAAAATTATCGAAGAGGAACAGCTTGTAGATATTGTTGTAGGCCCTGATGCATATCGCGATATCCCTCGACTTTTGGCAGAAGTTACAGACGGCCGAAAAGCAGTAAATGTTCTGCTTTCACTGGAAGAAACTTATGCAGATATCGCTCCTATCAGAACCACAGGAAACGGTGTTTCAGCCTTTGTTAGCATTATGCGTGGTTGTGATAATATGTGCTCGTTTTGTGTAGTACCATTTACGAGAGGTCGAGAAAGAAGCAGACCAATGGAAAGCATTTTAGGAGAGATTCGACAATTAAGTGATGAAGGCTACAAAGAAGTTACATTATTAGGGCAAAATGTGAATTCATATAAGGATGGTGAAAATACGTTCACCGCATTAATGGATGCCGCCAGCCTAATCAATCCGGAAATTAGATTTAGGTTTTCATCTCCACACCCAAAAGACTTTCCCGACGATTTGTTGTATCTAATTGCAGAGCGCCCAAATCTGTGCAATTACATTCACATTCCTGCTCAAGCAGGTTCGGATACTATGCTAGAGCGCATGAGACGTCCTTATACTCGTGATCAGTATTTAACCCTGATTGATAAAATGAAATCCATTATCCCCGGACTTTCTTTATCAACGGATATTATCGCGGGATTTTGTGGAGAAACCGAAGAAGAGCATGAACAAACAATATCGTTAATGGCCGAGGTTGAATATGATCTGGCTTATATGTTTGCATATTCTGAAAGGGAACGGACTTTAGCCTATCGAAAATTTGAAGATGATGTGCCAGAAGAGACTAAAAAACGCCGATTATCTGAGATCATCAATCAACAAATGGACATTCAGAAAAAGAGAAATATACTAGAAAAAGGAAACCGGCATCTGGTGCTTGTAGAAGGCACATCAAAACGATCGGAAGAACAAATGAGTGGTCGTTCCGATACTAACAAAATTGTTATTTTTGATCGCAAAGATTTCCAAAAAGGCGATTATGTAGAAGTTGAAATTACTGATTCGACCTCTGCAACTCTAAAGGCAACCCCTATCAGAAAAACAACCCTGGTAGAATATTACGGAGCTGCTGTAGAAGCATAAGTGAAAAGGGTAAACATACACATAGCTAAATGGGTTTTAGTCATAATTTTGGCATGTGTTTGGTTCAATGAATCGGCGGTTGCGCAAAATTATTCTCCCAGGTTTGGTATAAGTTTTACCAACGATTTAAGCACCGATGAAATTATTAGCACCCTCCCAGAACTAATTCAGAATGGGGTGTCTATTGTAGAATTGCGCCATCCTGCTGATGCTACTCTTTTAAATACACTCTGGCAGAATGATATAAAAGTACTCATTAGGAGTAATCTTGAATTCGTTACTTGGTACGAAAACGAATACTTTGGGATTTTGAATGATGAGATAGCAACTCTGGCCACTTATGCTCGGTTTGATCATGTTATTGGATTGGGAATCCCCTCCTACAGTATGGATTTATCGCAAGAACAAATCCAAAAATTGGAATCTACATTTGATGAAAATACGACCATTGATTGGTATCAAATAGATAGCCGTGAAAAAGTGGAGGTATCAACTATTCAATTGATTACTCCGGATAAATTGTACAATAAATCAAATCAACATTTTTTTGAAGCTCCATTTTCAAACGCTGATATCAATAGCTTGATTGAGGTATTGGAAAATAAATCGAGTCTCATACTTATGGACTGGTACTGGTACTCTGACACGATAATTGAATATTCATTTATTGCTGATGCATTGCAGGTTGCAGCAACAGAAGGCTCATCGATTTTGTCGGGTTTTAATTTGCAGGAAGACTCAGAATCGAATAATTGGCCAATTTTTGTACTTGTTTTGATCTGGTTAAGTTTAGGAGTGCACTTGAACTTTAATCTAACCTATCGCTCGCTTATTCCCAGGTTTTTTACTTTTCATCGCTTCTTTGTAGATGACATTATGCGATATCGTGAACGTTCCGCAGCTTCTGGTGTAACCCTTTTTATTCAGCATACTTTTTTCAGCGGACTTGTTTTTTATTCACTTGCTAAACATTTCATCAGTGCTAAAGGGTTAGAGGCTTTTTACTTCCATTACCCCATACTTGGACTATTTGGACAAAACTACTTTTCTATTTTTTTCATCATTGTTGTGGTCAGTCTGGCAATTACATTTCTCCATCTATTTTGGCTCTATATTCCAAGTAAATCACTTAAACACTTTAGCCAGATCATCAACTTATACTCCTGGATGTTTCATTTAGATTTTATCATCGGAAGCATCTTGCTCATTAATGTACTAACAGGTGGCTCAACTGGATGGATTGCATTTTTAGGATCACTTTTTATAATAGTTTGGGCATTTGCTTTTATACTTGCTGCATACGATAACTCGAAATATTTGATAAATGGAAAGTTTCGCTATCTCTTTAATACCATTGGAATCTTTATCGTTGTAATCATTGGGTTAATCGTTGGCTTTTTATTCAGTGGATATCCTTACGAGGTACTTCAACTAGCCATTCAACTGTAAGATTAGTTAGGTAAACTAATCTTACCTAAATGAACCTCTGAATTGCAAGCTTCTAAACCGTTTTTCACAAATATCTTATCGGCCAGATAAGCCATGAGCACCGCTTCCTTAGCATCTGATGAAATTCCGAATTCACTTATCTCTTTTACATCAGCTTGAGGTAAAGATTTTTGAAGCCTCTCCGTCAAAAATATATTTTTTACTCCTCCCCCACTCACAACTAGTTCAAACGGCACGTTCTCGAGGAGAGATTCTATAGACCGTTGAATACTTTTGATCGTCAACTCGGTGAGACTAGCCACCAAATCTTCTTTTGATAACTCTATCTGGTGGCTTTCCATTAAATGATGAACCCAATTTAAACTGAACAGCTCTTGTCCCGTTGATTTTGGGAATGATTTTCTAAAAAACGGATCCAACAATAAATATTTAACAAGCTTTGAGTTCACACCACCATTTTTAGCGATTTTGCCGCTTTCATCAAAAGGTCGATTAAAATGAAATTTCATCGCCTCATCGATTAACGTATTAGCTGGACCAACATCAGAAGAAATAACCTTAAAGGTTGAGTTTCTCGGTGGCACAATGGTGAGATTTGCAATACCACCCAGATTAAGCGCAACTCTGAACTTAGTTTCATCTTGAAATAGAAAGCGATCCAGATATACGGCTAATGGAGCGCCCTCTCCTCCTGCAGAAACATGTTTTTGGCGAAAATCACAAACCGTGATAATTCCGGTTAATTGTGCAATATGATCGCCATCAACAATTTGCAACGTATGAGAAGGTGAGTCATCAGGTGCATGATAAATGGTTTGCCCATGGCTCCCAATTAAGTCAATTTCTTGTCTATCTATCCCCCATTCTTGTAATGCACGAATAATTTCATTTGCAAAAAAGTGAGCCAAAACGGTGTGTAACTTGCTAATGCTAGATAAATTAACCTGTTCTTTACTCCTGATAGAAAATAATAGCGACTTTAAATCCTCCGGATAATCGATACATCGAAATTTAAGTTGATTCACCGAATGATTAGTTACCTTACAAAGCGCAATATCAAGCCCATCGAGAGATGTACCTGACATCAAACCGATCACTAAACGTTCATCTTTGCGGGCAATTTCTAAAAGTTGGGATAAAGCCTTGTTCATCCCCGAAACTCGGGCTATTTTGAATGCCAATCAAATCCACAGGTTATGGCAGACATAGAAGAAATCGACTATCAGGCATTTGAGGAAGACCTGAACGTGTTAATTCAAGCACTAAAGGAAAGTTTTGAAAGTGCCGATGCCGAATATCACATTGATGAAATGAATGATACGTTATACATCAAATTAGAGGGACTTGATGACTACTCACAAACTGAAATCGTGGAAATTGCCGGCCCCATTCTCGAAGAACTAGACATGGATTTTGAAGAAATCATATTTATGCCTTTTTAAATTCAGCTTAGGTATGATTTTAGATTACTGCAGCTATTTTTAAATCAGAAAAGCGCTTTTTTATTTTATTTTTTGATAACTAAAGGCTTCGTAACTTTGACCGAATTCTAAAGTTTACTTCATGTTTACAACCAATAATGGCTATAAGGTAGTCTGCATTTCTTGCGGACAAATTAACGACGAAAACAAAACAAGCACGTATTGCACAAATTGTGGTGATGTTCTTGAAGTACATTATGCTATGCCATTGGATCAAATTCAATATCCATTGAAGGAATTCAAACCAGATCCTTTAAAGTCTAATCCAACTTCTCTAAAATTTTTATCCAGATTATCCGAAAAATATGGGGCAGATCTTTATGCAAAGCTAGAGTTTGAAAACCCTACTGGTTGTTTCAAAGACCGGGGCAGTTACATCGAAGTTTTAAAGGCTTTAGAATTAGGTAGAGATGCTATTTGCCTGGCATCAACAGGGAACATGGCCGCATCTGTTGCTGCATACGCCTGCTATTTCAAAATTCCATGTTTTGTATTTGTACCGGAAAAAACTCCCGAAGCAAAGCTTTCTCAGTCTACCATCTATGATGCCACTATTGTAAAGATTAAAGGGGATTTTAAAACATGTGAACTGCTTTGTAGAGAATTTGCAAAATCAGGTAATTACTATCTGGCCGGTGATTATGTTTTTCGGCAGGAAGGCCAAAAATCCTTTTCTTATGAACTTTTAGAACAAGGTCTCACCGATTTCGATTACATATTTGTACCCATTGGAGCAGGTACAAATTTCGCGGCAATTTATAAAGGCTACAAAGAAATGCTTGCGGCCGGTTTAATCAAAAAAATACCAAGTTTCGTGGCCGTACAACCCGAGCAAAGCTCGCCTGTTGTAGAGGGCATTTTCAAAAAAGAGAAAATCATTGCAGATTCTGTAAACACCATGGCCGATGCAGTTGCCGTGGCCGATCCTTTTGATTTCTATAAGGTTTATGAAGGTATAGAACGAACCGATGGGCATGCATTTACAGCAACGGAAGATGAACTGCTAAGCTCCATGAAAGAAATGGCCGTTGAAGAGGGATTTTTTACGGAACCTGCCTGTGCTATTCCATTAGCCTGCTTTAAAAACAACACAGAAGTTTTTAAGGGTAAGAAATGTTTATTTGTGCTTACCGGAACCGGACTTAAAAGTGCACATATTGTAGCAAAGTACTCATTGTCGTCCCCGGTATTAGATCCTAAACTTGAGCGAATCAAGCAATATATCGACTCTGGTTTTTCTGATTTACAACGTAATAGTTGGGGGCAGTCCCGTGAAATGATTATGGGAAATACAGCCATGAGTACGGAACATGCCCGACTCTATGATGAATACATTAGTGGATTCGATAAAAAAGGGAAAACATTAAAAGAAGAAGAAATTAAAGCACTCAAATCGCTGATCTATCAAGAAGATTTAGATCTGGAATTCCCGGTAAACGTGCTTGATTACAAACTCACGATGCGTAAAAATAGCCTGGTGAGCGCAGCTGTAAAACTTAGGCTTCCTAATGGTGAAAAAATCATATCACTTGATCAAGGAGTAGGTCCATTAGATGCAGTTCTGACTGCAATTCAAGCAGAAACCGATGAATTTATTCCTGTAGAAGTAATAAACCACCAGGTTGAGATTTTAAGTCCAGATACCGATTCTTTGGTTATTTGCACGCTTACACTTCAGAAAGAGGATCACACATTTACATCGAAAGGAGCTTCCCCAGACACGATTGAAGCCTTAATTCAGGCATTTTTGAAAGGGCTTGCTATCGCAAATAAAGCGCTGGCAGTTTAATGGAATTAGAGTAATTAGTTGAGATTGATCCAACAACTATCAAGAATACTGATAAAATTACTTTCTACTCACTAAAAGAGGTTTATTGAAACATATTCTCGTTTACTACCATATTGAAGAATTTCGAGAAGATCGTAAACTAGATTTAAGAATAGTCTCCAATGGATAAATCTCGATTTTTTACTTCAAAAAGAGAACAACGGCTTTGGATGTGGGCGAGCTTAATATTAGCTATGATTACCTCTACGTTAGTTTTTGGGGGACAGTTACTAGAATTGAATGTAGATAAACGAGTAATTGAACAAAGCACGTTTAATTTATTTCTCCTGCTGGTTTTATCATTGATTATCAGCGGTTGGAAAATTCAAGAAAATCGACTCCAACTTTGGATATACGCCGGAGTATTTGCTGTAATTGGGATGGCTATTTTACGATCGGATTTATCGGTCGCTGAGCGCTCACATATGTTCGAATATGGTTTACTTTCTTTGTTAACCTATCAAGCATTAAGCGAAAGAAGGATTAATGGATCAAAGATAAAATACCCGGCATTGTTCGCCTTTCTTGTGGTAGGCTTTGTTGGTTTAATTGATGAATGCATCCAGATATTTATCCCTTACCGTGTATTTGATCCTATAGATATTGGATTCAATTTTTTTGCTTCAGCTTTCGGAATACTAATCAGTCTAGGTGTTTATTGGATTCAGAATTTGATCATCAAATACTCAACAAAAAAATAAATCAGAGCTATTGATTCAATAACTCTGATTATTCTCATCGGATTTTTAAAATCCAAACATGCCATTCTCATTGGCCAGATTTTCTGTTGGGATTGGCTGAATCACATCCCAATGTTCAACAGCTTTGCCATCTTCAAAGCGAAGTAGGTCATAAAACGCTTGTGTTTTACCACTCCATTCTCCTTCACTTATAGTGAGTACAAAATTACCCATTCCAAGCACATTATGGATTTTTGTATACTGAAACATGTTGTTCTGTGAAGTCAGATATTCGACTGCTTCCATAATTCCTGCAAGTCCATCTTTGATACCCGGATTATGTTGATGATACATTTCGGCACTTATGTAATTTGTAATATTCGCTGGGTTTTTGCCCATTAACACATCTTCAACCAAACCTACAGCTAACGTTTTATTTGCTTCTGTTTGATCGATATCTACGATTTCGGTTGGCCCATCGGTCTGAGTTCTGCCACTTGCAGTTTCTGCAACAACAGGAGTTAAAGCATCCCAATGTTCAGCAATTTTCCCGTCTTCATCGATACGGAGCACATCGAACGAAACCATCTCGGGAGCTCCGAATGGAGTAGCATTTCTCCAGATATTATGCATCACAACATAATCTCCATCTGCAAACATACGTACTGTCTCTGCTTTTGTACCATATTCTTCCAGTACTGGAAATAGACTCAAGAATGCTTCTCTTCCGGTTGGTATAAAGGGATTGTGTTGAATATAATCGGGGTGAACTAATTCTCTGACAGTATCTTTATCCAAATTATTTACTGCGTTAATAAAGGTTTTTACTGTTTCCATATTTGTTTTTTCTGTTTGATAATCCGTTGAGTTTTGATTGTTTGAAATAGATTGATCTGCATTCGAATTTTTGCAATTGAGCAAAGTGAATGCGAACAGTATGAGTAGGAATTGTTTCATGATTTAGTAGTATTATATAATTATTACTTGCAATTCAAAAGTAATAATCTGAATTATACTTTTATTTTGCAAGTTATTTTAAAATTAAATTTCATATTGCAAGTAAAACTGTATTTTTAAGCATGAAAGTTAAATTCAGATGTGATTGCCCCATTTCTTCTGCCCTGGATATCCTGGGTGATAAGTGGACTATTGTGATCGTAAAGCAAATGCTGTTAGAAGGGCGAAAAACCTTTAAGGATTTCTTGGAGGCAGATGAAGGTATTGCCACGAATATTCTTGCAACCAGACTCAAATGGCTGGAAGGCTTCGAGCTTATCACCAAAGAAAAACTTCCGGATAACAAGAAGACCAACATCTATCGCCTTACCGAAAAAGGACTTTCCCTCACTCCCGTTGTAATTGAATTAGCCATCTGGAGTGATAAAAATCTACGTCAACTTCACCCTATTCTACAAGAGAGTCATGAAATGATGGAAACTGATAAGCAGGGATTTATCAATCTACTAATTGATAATTATAAATCTTCAGCCATTTGATTAAGTGTTTAATATTTGATTGCGATGGAACCCTGGTTGATAGTGAATACCTTTGCAACCTAGGTTTAGAAATCAAATTAAAGGAATACAGGATTACGGAATCAGCTAATGATATGATGGCAAGATTTCGTGGTGGGAAGTTAGCCTCTATTCTTGAAGCTCTCGAAGAGAAACATGGCATTCAGTTTAATGATGAATTTATTCCGAGTTACCGGAAAATCGTTTCAGAGTTATTTGATCAAAAACTAGAACCTTTTAGAGGGGTTGTGGAAATGTTGGAAAGTATCTCTTTGCCAAAGTGTGTTGCTTCAAGTGGGCCATTAGCCAAAATTAAACAATCTCTTAGTTTGACTTCACTTAGTCCATATTTTGGTGAAAATATTTATAGCTCTTATGAAGTCGGATCCTGGAAACCTGATCCCGGACTTTTTTTATTTGCTGCAAAAGACATGGGTTTTGAGCCGGAAGAGTGTTTAGTTATCGAAGATAGTTTAGTTGGGATTGAGGCTGCAAAGTCTGCCAAAATGCATTCTGTTT
Source organism: Balneolaceae bacterium (assembly GCA_965249965.1). Classification (GTDB taxonomy): domain Bacteria; phylum Bacteroidota; class Rhodothermia; order Balneolales; family Balneolaceae; genus HXMU1420-13. Next base: position 1,935,866 of record OZ252262.1, on the reverse strand, counting down.
TATATGATCCTGGAGATGAATACAAAGATCATAACATAGCTTATAAAATAAGTGATATGAGAATGCTGCAACATATCATTTCAGACATCTAAATTTACCTAAGGTCATGAAGTTCACTATATCAAAATCCATTGAAATTCTCGAGCGCACACCTACAGTTTTAGACTCTTTGTTGATTGGAATTTCGGATGAGTGGGTTTATTCGAATGAAGGCGAACATACCTGGAATCCCTATCAGGTGGTTGGTCACCTAATTCACGGGGAGAAAACCGATTGGATTCCACGAGCGAAAATTATTCTTTCAACATCTCCTGATAATACCTTCACTCCTTTCAACCGATTTGCTCAATTAAATGATACCAGAAATCTACCAATAGCTGAATTGTTGACTGAGTTCAAGACTTTACGATTTCAAAATCTGGAAGAGTTGAAGTCGCTGGATGTGAATCATGAAACCACCTTAGCAGAAATTGGTATTCACCCTGAATTTGGTGAAGTAACTCTTAGAGAGTTACTCGCTACATGGACCGTTCATGATCTTGGTCACATTGCTCAGATTTCCAGAGTGATGGCCAAACAATACAAAGCTGAAGTAGGCCCCTGGATAAAGTATATCAGAATTTTGAATGCATAGAATCATTCAGTGAATAAATATCAGATTGCGGATCGCACCTATAAACTGTTAATTGATCCATGTTCAAATTCTTCAGGAAAATTCGACAACAGCTTCTAAGTGAAAATAAATTCACAAAATATCTGGCTTATGCTACCGGTGAAATATTGCTTGTGGTAATTGGAATCTTAATCGCGTTGCAGATTAATAATTGGAATGAAGAACGGAAAAACAGAGAGCTTGAAAGGGAATTATTAGTCAATCTTGTCGAAAATCTTGAGCAGAACATCGAGCGAATGGATGACCGCTTAGAAAACATTGGGTTTCTGCGACATAGAGGTAGCATAATAATCAACGCCTTAGAAAATGAAAATGAATTTATTGAACGGTTTAAATATGTAGTACCTCATGCCTTAATGGAATCACACGATCTACAATTATCAACCATAGGCTATCAAGCTATAAATAATGCTGGATTTGAATTAATATCAAATGATGATCTAAAGAACTACATTGTTGTTTTCTTTGAGGAAATTCAGCCGAGTTTGATTTCAAGTTTAAGTTGGGGAGAAATTGACTTAGCTGATCGAGAACGATTTATCGACGAACATTTTTTACAAGACCCTTTAGACGAAGAATTGGTTTATCAACCCTTCCAACCTGACGAAATATTTAAGAGCCAATATTTTAAATCATTGATTTATAAAACAGACAATCAAAGACTGTACTACGCTATGAGAATAGAAGAACATCGTGAAATAACTCTCGATTTGATTAATGGAATCAATGTAGAATTAGCTCAATAGGGTTTCTCAATATTGATCATAGACAATATTAATCATGAAAACATTTGTATGTACAAACATTTGTTGTACTATTGGTTGTGATGGAAAACCAAAGCTCGAAATACTGCAACTGCCTATATCATTCTGTGAATGCTCTCTCCAGACTATTGACCAAAATGGCGGATGAAGAATTCGCGGTAACCGGGTTAACATCATCGTATGCACTCCTCCTAATGAGTGTAAACGAAAAACCGGGAATACAACCCAAAGAGATAAGCGGCGAAATGCAGCTCACTCCTTCTACCGTAACCAGACTTATCGAAAAATTAGAGATGAAGGGATTGGTGGAACGTAGAAATAGTGGCCGTTGCACGCTGGTTTATCCAACCCAAAAAGGCATCGAAAAAAACAACATTATTAAAGATGCCTGGGCTTCTTTGCACAGTCGTTATTCCGAATTATTAGGGAAAGAAAAAACACAATTATTGACCTCAGAAGTTGCGTCGTCCATTAGAGAACTGGATGAAAACCAATGAGATCGAACCATTATTAGTTAATTATTAAATCAAAGTATTATGTCTAGTAAAGTATTAGTAACCGGAGCAAGTGGTGGATTTGGCGCCTTAACCGTAAAAAGCCTCTTGGCTAAAGGTCACGCCGTAGCGGCAACCATGCGAAACACTACAACCCGAAATAAAGAAAAAGCAGAAGAGCTCACATCTCTTGGTGCGTATGTAATAGAATTGGATGTTACCAGCGATGAAAGCATAAATGCAGGTGTTGCTATAGCAATTGAACGTTTAGGTGGTTTGGATGTAGTCGTAAACAATGCCGGAGTTGGAGTTTTAGGAATTCAGGAAAATTTCACCATAGACGATTTCAAGAAATTATTCGAAGTAAACGTATTTGGCGTTCAAAGAATTAACCGTGCAGCATTGCCACATTTACGAGCACAAGGCTCCGGACTTCTTATTCATGTTTCAAGTATTTTAGGGCGAATGGTGATGCCTTTTTACGGACCATATAATGCGTCTAAATGGGCATTGGAAGCTTTGGCCGAAAACTACCGCATCGAACTTTCTGCATTTGGTGTTGACTCAGTTCTGGTTGAACCAGGGGGATATGCAACAGACTTTTTTGGAAGTCTAATTACCCCTAGCGACAACAGTCGTGATGCAAGCTACGGTCCTATGGTAGATGCCCCAAAGCAATTATTCGATAGTTTCGAAGGTGCGTTAGCAGGCAATCCGGATCAGGATCCACAACAAGTGGCGGATGCCATCTTGAACTTAGTTGAAACTCCTTCAGGAGAACGCCCCGTTCGAACAGTGGTTGATAATATGGGCATGGGCACACATATCAAACCGTATAACGAAGGACTAGAGCAAATTCATCAAGGCGTATTTGGTGCATTCGGTATGGAAGGCATGCTGAAACTGAATGTGAAAGAAACAGTTTAAATCATACTTTTTTTCCCGTTCCAAGGCGATCTTGTTTATATTGGGTCGCCTTTTTTTTGCTTTGTTGTAGGTCTGTAACAAGTAAGAACCCTAAACGTCATAGTCCAAGATCAAAAATTTAACTCGACTACATTCGGACTCAATGGACACACAAAAACAGTTAGTAAAAACGGCAAGAATTACCGGTATTTGGTACCTCTTGATGGCTATTTCAGGAGTATTAGGGTTTCTCTACTTCCACCCTAAGGTATTTATCTCAGAAGATGCAGTAGCGACCTTACAAAATATTATAGATGGTGAGTCCATAGTCCGAATACGTTTATTACTGGAATTTACCATCATACTTTCTCAAGTATTGACAGCCGTTTGGTTCTATAAACTTTTCAGACCGATTAATGAATGGGCAGCATGGTCAATTGCCGTCTGGGGAACAGTCAATGCAGTTGCGATAATGATCAGCGCTATTGCGATGGCATCGACCATAGATATTTCTGTTGCTTCTATGGCAATGGATGAACAGGTACTTCTCATTTCAGTGTTACAATCAATAATAAAGCATGCCTGGGCAGCGGGTAGCATCTTCTTTGGTTTATGGCTTATTCCTATGGGATACGTTGTAACCAGTTCCCAACTAATGCCCATTTGGCTAGGATATACTTTGATAATTGGGGGAATCGGATACATTTTAAGCACCCTCCTCTATTATGCGGGAATGGAAGGAGCTGTAGTTGATTTCTTAACTATTCCAGCCACCATTGGGGAATTCTGGATGATCGGATATTTATTAATTTTTGGAATACGACCACTTACTGAGATGAATGAATAACACTTATAAATGAAGCAGGGATAACATGAACTCAGTGCATGTTATTCTTATGTTATCACCCCTCATCTCAATAAATCATCCACATTTGATTTGAACATTTTACCTATAGGAATTTGATGTTCATTGATCATAATTCGATTAGCAATAATACTGCTGATGTGCTTTTTGGCAACTGCGAATGATTTGTGGACTTGTATGATATCTTCCGTTTCAAATTCACTTAATAGTTCAGAAATCTTCTCTCGAACAGTAAGCGTCTGATCCGGCAAAAACACTTTGGTATAATTACCTGATGCTTCCAGATACAAAACTTTATCGATCTCAATCTGAGTATAACGCTTGTTTTCTCTTAAGAAGATAGTTCGTGGTTTTTCAGCTACTTTCGCTGTCTGATTTGCAGGTCTGCTGCTTGAAAATTTAACCGCTTTATTCACTGCTTTCAGAAAGCGTTCAAAACTAAACGGTTTTAGCAGGTAATCGATAACATTTAACTCATATCCTTCTAAAGCATGTTCTTGATAAGCGGTTGTAACTATAACTTTTGGAGGATTGGCCAATGTTCGTAAAAACTCGAATCCTTTCAATGTCGGCATGTTCAAATCCAGAAATATCAGATCCACCGAGTTCGAACTTAAATACTCGATGGCTTCTAACGCATCGTAACAATTCTTTTGAAGCTTCATATTCGGAAGCATATCGCAGTAGCCCTGAATGATATCATGAGCTACATATTCATCATCTATGATTAAATAATTGATCATTTTGGCTGAATGCTAAGTTTTGCCGTATAGACGCTGTTTCGAATTTCAAACAGAAGTTCGTGATTTTTTGGGTACACTAATTGAAGTCTTCGTCGAAGGTTTTTCAATCCAATTCCAGTTTTCTCATTAACCAAAGCTGCATCGAAATTATTCAAAACAGTAAAATCCAGCTTCCCTTCTTTTATGGATAAATCTACATGTACGAATGCATCTTTCCGAAGATTTTCTACTCCATGTTTGAACGCATTTTCGATCAAATTGATAAACATAAGTGGCATAATTTCGAACTCAGGATCATCAATATTACACACAAACCGGACATCGATTTCTTTGTGATAACGCATTTTATGTAGCTCAACAAAGGTATTGATATAATCGACCTCTTCCTGAATGGTCACCCATTCATTTTCACCCTCATAGATACTGTATCGCATCAATTCTGACAATTTTAAAATCAGGTTTTTCGCTTTTTCAGGATCTTTATCCACCGAACCATACAGGTTGTTCAACATATTAAAGAAGAAATGGGGATTCACCTGGCTTTTAAGATGCTGAAGCTCTGTGTTTTGTTGAACCGTTTTTAAAGACAGTAGCTCTTTTCGCTGCTTTACAATCCAGCGAATTGCCCAGAAAATCATCAGTATACAATAGATAAAGACCGAAAAGGAGTAAAAGGGCTCGATAGCTTCGTCTTCGGTGTACATAAATACGAGTCCGCCACCCACTAAAATGATCCAGTAAGCATACTTACGAATCCAGGGAAATTTTTCGAATAGTTTGTCAATCATGGAGCAAAGTTAACCAAGCCCGCTGCCCCTAACAAAGTTCTTGATGAACATTCCATTTCCTGTTATGTAAATCACAATTTCTGTGATGTAATGATTACATCCCACCATTCGATGTGTTTATAGTGTAAACATCAATGTACACGTCAAAAGCTTCATCCATCTGAAATAGCCCTTTAAGTTTGAGAAAATTAAACTCAAAGAGGCTATGAACACACTTTCAATTACCAATGTATCAAAAACGTATCCCAATGGTGTAGAGGCACTTAAAAATGTCTCACTGGAAATTAATAACGGATTATTTGGTCTCCTCGGACCGAATGGCGCCGGCAAATCAAGCTTAATGAGAACCATTGCCACGCTTCAAAAATCTGATCGTGGATCTGTTTCTTTGAACCAAGTCAATGTTCAGGAAAACCCACAGGATATTCGAAAAGTATTGGGCTATTTACCTCAGGAATTTGGTGTTTATCCGAATATGTCGGCCGAAGTATTGCTAGATCATTTTGCCGTATTGAAAGGAATCACAGATCGCAAAACTCGAAAAGAACGTGTCGACTATTTGTTAAACCAGACCAATCTATTTCAGCATCGAAAGAAGAAATTGGGTGGATATTCGGGCGGTATGAAACAACGGTTTGGTATTGCACAGGCTTTATTGGCTAATCCAAGTCTGATCATTGTGGATGAACCTACAGCAGGACTTGATCCAACCGAACGTAATCGGTTTCACAACCTACTAAGTGAACTTGGTGAACAGGCAATCGTGATTTTATCTACTCATTTTGTGGATGATGTGAAAGAGCTTTGCACTAACATGGCGATACTCAATTCAGGAGAACTACTTTGGAAAGGAAGTCCGCAACAAGCCATTGATGAAATTGAGGGAAGAGTGTTCTCCAGATCAATTTCGAGAGACCAAATCCTTGATTACAAAGATGAATATTCGGTGATCGCCGAACAGTTATTTCAGGGAAAACCGCTCATCTATATCTATTCCGATTCTGACCCCGGCGAAGGATTCATCCCCGTTCAGCCCGACCTCAATCACGTGTATTTCAACAAGGTTCACTCCTGAGCATCCATCCTTTCTCAAAACATCAAGATTATAATTCATCACTATGTTTACCGAAATCTTTTTATTCGAACTGAAATACAGAACTCAAAGCTTTGATACCTACCTGTACTTTCTGGTCTTGTTTCTTTTTTCACTTGTAGCCGTAGATTTTCTGTTCGAAGGACAAATAGTTACCGTTGCGAGGAACTCGCCCGTTATAATTGCTCGCACGATGGGGATTACATCTGCCCTGTTTTTAATGATCGTTTCCATGATCGCAGGAACTTCCATTTTAAGAGACTTCAGCAATAATACGCACACCCTCTTATTCTCTTATCCGTTCACCAAATGGAAATACTTGATGGGTAGATTTTCCGGCTCTTTTCTAACGGTTATTGTGATTTTTTTAGCTCTTCCGTTCGGAATGATGTTTTCCCCTTATCTACCCTGGCAAGATCCAACAGACTTCATTGCATTCAATTTACTAGCCTATTTTCAACCTTTTATTTGGCTGATAATTCCGACTCTATTCTTCAGCAGTGCGTTATTTTTTGTAACCGGACTGTTAACAAGAAAGCTGCTATTAGTCTACATTCAGGGCTTTTTCTTCTTGATGATCTATTTAGTGGCTTTAAGTTTTGCTGTTGGAACAGACGATCTGTTTTTAACTAGTTTGATTGAGCCCTTCACTTTTCAAACGGTTCGAATTGTTACCGGAACCTGGTCTATTCTGGAAAAAAATACGTTGTTGGTCCCTATAGAGGGAGTTCTTCTGGCAAATAGAATGCTCTGGCTTGGATTGGGTGTTGTGACCCTTTGGATTGGTCAATACTTTTTCAAATTCGAGACCCAGTCTGGATCCGCTAAGAAGAAAACTCAAACAGCGACTAAATTATCGACAACCCAGACAGTTGCGTTTAATTCAATTCCGAAAGTGGCCACAACTTTTTCTAGTTCAACCATGTTTCTTCAACTGATTAAGCAGACCTGGTTCAACTTTCGACTCGTTGTGAATGGGGTATCCTTTTCGGCAATTTTATTAATCGCTGTGGGGATTTTACTGATCAATGGATTTAGTCTTGGTACCAATTTTGGCGTTGATAATTTGCCTACCACCTACTTAATCGTAGGCGAACTAGTAGAATTGACCATCATCTTCTTTGTCGGAATTATTCTCTTCTATTCCGGTGAGTTACTCTGGAAAGAGCGAGACGAACGGGTGAATTTTGTCGCTGATTCTTATCCTACTCAAAGCTGGGTGATCATTGTTAGTAAACTTCTTGGCTTAGCTTTATTGTTAGTTGTTCTTATGGCAATGATGATTTTATCTGGAATAGGTTTTCAGGTGGCTAACAACTATTTCGATTTTGAAATTGGCCTGTATCTCACCGCTTTTTTCCTGGAAATATTTCCATTTCTCTTATTGATGACACTCGTCAGTTTCATTGTTCAGCTTCTGGTAAATCATAAATATGTAGCACATGTCATTACCGTAATTGTGATAGCTACTTCAACGATCGGATTTCAGATAATAGGTGTGGAACATGTTTTGTTAAGATTTGGGGGCTCTTTTTTGCCTACTTATTCTGATATGAATGGCTATAGCAATTTCATGGAGTCCTATTTATGGGTGAAAACCTACTGGCTTTCTCTCACTGTACTAATCTTTGTTCTGGTTATATCAGTTGCCGCTCGTGGTACCGAAACAAGCTTTAAACAACGTATGCAAGGTTTCTGGATCCACTTTAATCCAACACTTAGAAACGCTGCTCTCTTCTTATTTCTGATGACAATCGGTTCAGGCGGATATGTGTTTTACAACATGAATGTGTTAAATGAGTATTTCTCTTCAAGCGAAGAACTTGCGTTGCGAGCTGAGTATGAAACTCAATTGAAGCAGTATCAAGACAATCCACAGCCGGAAATTACCGGAGTAAATTTGAATCTGGATATGTTCCCGAGTGATCAATCTTATCAACTTACTGGAGCCTATGAACTGGTAAACAGGACAAGTTTTTCAATCGATACTTTATTAATTCAAAAGCTTCCAAATAGTCAGGTAAAACTTTGGTTTCCTGGACAATCTGATATAACTCAAATCGATAGCACAAATTTTGATTTTGGATTTTATAAACTGACTTTGGCTTCATCCCTCTCTCCAGATGAAACAATGTCACTGGAGTTTCAGCAACGTATTAATTCTAAGGGATTTACTTCAGAGATGAATACTTATTTGGTTGCAAATGGTAGCCTTATAGACAATTATCAATTTCCCTCCATTGGATATTTAGAGGATATCGAAATCTCTGATCCTGACTTAAGAAACCAATTTGGGTTTCCCGAAAAGGAAAGAAGCGCTGATATTAATGATGCCTCATTTTGGAACATTGGTATTGCAGATGGAAATGGCGAATACATCGACTTTGATTTAATTGTCAGTACAGATGCTAATCAAATTGCGGTGGCTCCTGGAAGACTGTTAGATAGCTGGACAACCGGAGATCGCAATTTCTACCATTATTCATCAGATCAAAAGATTTCGAATTTGTACAGTATTACTTCTGCGAATTATGAAAAGATCACATCAAGAATTGCACTTTCAGACTCAAATTCTGTGGACTTTGAAATCTATTATCATCCTGGACATGAATTCAATATCGAAAGTATGATGAATAGTCTGGAAGCTTCAGTCTTATACTTCTCAGAACACTATTCAGCATTTCAATTCGATCATTTACGCATTGCTGAAGTCCCTCTTTACCACGATCGAGCGCAATCTCTAGCAGGATTCATAACTGTTGCCGAAAACATAGGATTCACACTAGATATCAGTGAAGAAGAAACACCAGATCTCCCCTTCTTCATCACTGCGCATGAGGTATCTCATCAATGGTGGGGCGATCAGGTTAACCCTGCACATGTTCAGGGTCAAACAATGATCTCGGAGACTTTGGCTCAGCTTTCAGCACTTTCGGTTTTTAAAAATAAGTTCCCGAAAGAACATGTGGATGAGTTACTCAAATGGAATATGAGACAATATTTCAAGCAACGTGTAAATGAATCCATTGAAGAACAGCCGCTGTATTTAGTCGAATCAGGACAGGATTACCTTTACTACCGCAAAGGTTTGATTGCGATGCATGCTTTTCAGGAATTGGTCTCTGAAGAGAAAATCAATCAAGCACTTGCGCAGTTCATTGCAGACTGGAATTCAGTTTCTGGCGAGAAGTTTTTAGCAGAGAAACGATATCCAATCAGTACAGATCTTTTGAGCTATTTTTATGCCATCACCCCGGATAGTTTGCAGGATATAGTGACTGAGTTATTACAGGAAACTGTTATCTATGACAACAAGATTCAGCAAATAGAATCTGTAGAAATTTCACCCAATCATTTTGAAGTGGAATTGCAGTTGAGTCTGAATAGACTCAGAGTTATTGATCTTGAAAATGAAGAAGAGATCGAATTTACCCGACCAATTGAAATTGGGTTTTATATACTTGATGAAGCTGGAAATGAACAACTAATCGAGATCAAAAAGATCACCAACGATCAAACTGAAATGAATTATGAGTTTAGCCTATCAGAAAAACCTGATCTGGTAAAACTTGACCCTAATCTCATTTTTCTGGATAAAAGCTTATCAGATAATCGAAAAGAAATAAGCTGGGAATAGACTTATCGAAGGCGATCAAATTAATTCCTGGTCGCCTTTTTTTAAACGTATTTGAAGGTTATAAAGAGTATTAATTAAAAATTTTGTTGAAGCCAAAATTTTTAATCGTCCTTTCATTCTTGATAAACTATAATTACTATCTGATGCTTCTCTAAGTAACGTTTTCATTCAGATAGTTCAATCATGACTAAAGAAACACTATTCACCATTCGAATTGCTTTAATCGTAGCATTAGGTGGTTTTCTAATGGGATTCGACGCCTCTGTAATTTCTGGCGTAAACAAGTTTATCCAAATTGATTTCAATCTAACCGATATCCAGCTTGGGTTTTCCGTAAGCTCACTTACCATCATCGCTGCTCTTGCTATGATGGTATCAGGTCCACTTGCCGATAGATTTGGTCGACGCGTTGCTCTAAAAGCATGTGCTATTGTATTTACAATTTCTGCAATTGGATCGGCCCTGTCCCCAACTTTCCTACTCTTTTTGATATTCCGCATGCTTGGCGGGATTGGCGTGGGCGCATCATTGATTTTAGCTCCCATGTACATCGCTGAAATTGCTCCACCGGCACAACGAGGTAAATTGGTTTCGTTCAATCAGTTAAATATCGTTTTAGGGATTAGTGTGGCGTTCTTTAGCAACTATTTCATTCTTTCATTGGGTGATTCTACTTCTGGTTTGGTGGAAACTTTGGGCATTGCAGAAAATAATTGGCGATGGATGTTAGGTGTAGAAGCAGTACCCGCTGTACTGTATTTCTTTGGACTATTTACCGTTCCACGAAGTCCGCGTTGGTTAATTATGAAAGGTCATGTAGATGAGGCAAAAATCACGTTTGCCAAATTCAGCTCAGCTGAACAAGCAGAAAAGGATTATAATGCGGTTACTGAGGCTCTGGAAGCAGACAAAGACAAACAGAAAACCCCAATCTTTGAAATTTTCAAACCAGCTATGCGATTGGTTATTACTATTGGTTTGGTTATTGGGATACTTCAGCAGATTACGGGCATCAATTCTGTATTTTTCTATGCACCTATGATTTTCGAGCAATCGGGAATTGGAACCAATGCCTCATTCATTCAGGCAATTTTGGTTGGATTAACCAATCTGGTATTTACGATTATTGCTATGGCCCTGATCGATAAACTGGGACGAAAGCCATTGCTTGCAGTCGGGGTCGCAGGTATCGGGGTATTCATGTTCCTACTCGCATACGGCTTCAATTCGGCTACCTACTCTTTAACCCAGGAAAGCATCAATCAGTTATCTGATACCGAACTCGTTGAGGAAGTGTCCGTCCTGGCCGGTCGATCATTCACCAACGACGTTGAGTACAAAAACGAACTTAGAAATGTTCTGGGTGATGAACGGGCTAAAATTTATGAATCTGAGTTAATTACGGCGGCAATAAGTATGAATCCATCCCTCATCTTAATTGGAATTATTGGATTTGTTGCCTGCTTCGCAATTTCACTTGGCCCGGTAATGTGGGTGCTCTTCTCAGAACTCTTCCCTCTTAAAATCCGGGGTGTGGCAATTTCTTTTGTGGGCTTTGTTAACTCTCTGGTTTCAGCAGGGGTACAATTTATATTTCCGTGGGAGCTTTCAACTATTGGTAGCGCAATGACTTTCCTCATTTATGGCTTGTTTGCGTTTGCCGGCTTGATCTTTGTCCTTAAAGTAATCCCGGAAACTAAAGGCCGCTCGCTGGAAGAACTCGAAGCAGAACTCGTAAAATAACAGGGATTTTAAACGAAAATAATTATACTCCCAAGAGGGAAAACTGATCTAACTACTTCACTTACTTTTATAAAAAACGAAGACTATGAAACAATTGACAAGCCTTTTAGCACTTTCACTTATCGTATTTATCGCTGGTTGTAGCAGTGAACAAAATGAAGCACCTGTGGTTTCTGAAGATGGCTGGGTGGTTGATTTCTTTGATGATTTCGACACTTTTAATACCGATAATTGGCAAGATCAACGCATTTGGGTTAATAATGAAACTCAATGCTATGTGCCTGATGGTGAATACGGAACTCGCGAAGTAAGTGACGGCACACTCAAATTGAAAGTGGTAAATATTGGCGAGAAAATGGAATGCGACAACATGGATAAGCATGGTGTTCAACATCCTCCAACTGAATATGTAGCTGGCCGGATCGCATCCAAAAACCGTAAAGAATTCATCCAAGGGAAATGGACTGCTCGATTAAAAATGCATACTTCTGGTGAACCTAGTCAGTTTCCTGCCTGGTGGATTTTAGGCGCTCAGAATAATGAACCACCAGTTCAAGAAGCAGATGAATATGTTTGCTGGCCATTAACCGGCTCGGGTGAAATTGACATTTTTGAACATCATGGTGATCACATGCATGATGAATTTACGACTGGGGCAATTAAAAGTTTAGACGCCTGTGATAAAGGGGATTGGTGGAGCTATCGAGCTAATTTCCCTGCTGAAGTAACCGAATTCAATGATTATTCTGTAGAATGGGAAGGAATGGATCTTGTTTATAGACTAAATGGCGATGAAGTATATCGAAACGATAGTCTGGGAGTTTTATACCCAGAACCAATGTTTGCCATTCTGAATTATGCAAAAATTACTGATAACCCAATGGAAGGTGAATGGGTGATGGAAGTTGATTGGGTGAAGCACGAGTATAAAGCTGAATAGATTCAGCTAATATAGCTTTAATGCATCACGAGTCTACCGTTATTTGTAAATCCATCTTAATTCCTGTTTATTGATTTAAATTAAATGAGGAACTTATGAAAACTTCTGTTTCGATTGATATCAACACACCAAAAGAAGAAGTTTGGAAAGCAATCACAGATTTTGAGCACTGCCAATCATATATCGAAGCTATAGAAAGTCTGGAAATTCTGAACAAACCAGAGGATACGCTAGTAGGCTTTAAATGGAAGGAAACGCGTACTATGTTTGGTAAAGAAGCCACTGAAACTATGTGGATTACCGACTACACTGAAAACGAGTACTACCAAACCAGAGCAGAAAGCCACGGTTCTATTTATAAATCTAAAATGTCCGTTGAATCGTCGGGTGATCAATCAACGTTATCAATGGCATTTTCTGCAGAAGCTGTCTCCTTTTTTGCAAAAATAATGTCTGCGTTAATGGGTTCCATGATCAAAAAGTCTATGGATAAAGCCATGATGCAGGATTTAGAGGATATCAAAGCATACGTTGAATCGAAGTAGCTGACCAATATTAGAGTGATAGAAAATCTGTAGAACAAATTTTATTTAAGCTCTTTTTAAAGCATTCAAAACAGTGATGTGAAAATAGGCTTAATCAAATTAGATGGGTCTGATCAAATACAACCTCCTATATTAAATGTTGTAGTTATTTGATATCTGGAAAGGAATTTTGCAACTACACTACAATTAATTGCAGTAAATAGAATAAATGAGTCAAAATATAAATATGGCCGTCCTCATCGATGGCGATAATATACCATCAGCCAATGTAAAAGAGATGATGGAAGAAATTGCAAAGTATGGCAACCCAACGATCAAAAGAATTTATGGTGACTGGACAAGACCGGGTTTGAATAAATGGAAAAATCTGTTGTTAGAAAATGCAATTACTCCCATTCAACAATATGCGTATACCACTGGAAAAAACGCGACTGACTCAGCCATGATTATTGATGCAATGGATATACTATATAGCGAGAAAGTAGAAGGATTCTGTCTCGTTTCCAGCGATAGCGATTTTACGCGACTAGCAACCCGACTCAAAGAAGCTGGAATGCAGGTAATTGGAATAGGCGAGAAAAAAACTCCAAATCCATTTATAATCGCCTGTGATAGATTTATTTATATAGAAATTTTGAAGAAACAATCTGTAGAAAAAACGGATAATAAAAGTTCTTCAGAATCTACCGTTGATAAAATTACTGACAAAGAAATTAATTTAATACGATCAACAATAAATGATCTGTCAGATGATGATGGTTGGGCTTTTCTTGGGGATGTCGGAAGTTTGATTCAGAAAAAGCGACCCAATTTTGATTCAAGAAATTACGGATTTGAAAAACTTACACCGCTAATAAAATCTACCAATAGATTTGAAATTGACTGGAGAGAAACTCCTAAAAGTCGCCATAAACTAATCTTTGTGAAAAATAAAAAAGGCACTAAATAGAAGTTTATTCTTTCCAAATCAGGAAACTAGTAAACCTTTAAAGTGTATAGTTGATACTTAACTCTGTGAAATTTTATTCCACTACCAATTAATCCTGACTAACACTCAGCTTTTCAGCAACACTGTTATAATATTCCATTGTTAGCGTTTCTGTCCAGGTAGTTGGTTCGCTTCCATAAATGGCAATATATGTTACCGAACTATCTACGGTTGACGTGTGCCAATGTTCTATATCTTGAGGACATGTGATTACATCCCCGGTTTTCATAATAAATGGCTCTTTTCCCCGCTCTTGATAATAACCTTCCCCTTCAACTACAATAATCACCTGAGCTGTGGCATGTTTGTGCCAATCTAAAGTTGAGTTAGCTGCAAAGGTAGCTTTTGTTAAGTTGTATTGAAATTCATCATCAGACTGGACTAAAAAATTTAGCCATGCCTCACCAATATAATGTGTATTTGGTGCTTTAAATCCTTCATCAAAATAAGAGGTGACCGTATATTCAGCATTCTGAGCTTGAACCGAAAAAGGACTTGTCAGTAAAAATAAGAGAATGAGCTTTTTCATAAGGGTTAATTTTTAATTCAAAGTAATACAATTTTAATACCCTGCCTACACTTCCTATCTTTGGGACTTATGAATGTAACATTTAGATCGACTATTCTAGAGAAAACGGGCGCCTCCTCCCTGATTGAAAAAGAGATGATTCAGGAATTATGGAGCGGTTATGGTGAGATAATACGTGTTGGTTTGGTGGGTGCTTCCATCAATTGTGTTATAGTAAAACATGTCCAATTATCCGATAAAATAAATCATCCCCGTGGCTGGAATACAAACATCGGCCACCAACGCAAATTGAAATCCTATCAGGTTGAAACCGAATGGTACGATCGATATAGCAAGAATAGTAAGGCACGCCTTCCCTATTGCTTAGCCATTGATAAACAAGGAGATGATGTACTGATTTTACTGGAAGATCTGGATGATGCAGGATTTCCTTTGCGAAAGAGATCACTAAATTGGGAAGGAATATCAGTGTGTTTGAAATGGCTGGCACAATTTCATGCGAGTTATCTGGGTGAAAAACCTGAGGCACTCTGGGAAGTTGGGACCTATTGGCATTTGGAAACACGTCCTCAGGAATTGGAAGTTTTGAGTGATCAAAAACTAAAAGAAGCCGCACCGTTAATTGACGAAAAGCTAAACAACTGTGCATTTAAAACATTTGTTCACGGGGATGCCAAACTCGCAAATTTCTGTTTTGGGAAAGATGGTGAAGTTGCTGCCGTTGATTTCCAATACGTAGGTGGCGGTTGCGGGATGAAAGACGTGGCTTATTTTATCGGGAGTTGCCTGAATGAAAGTGAGTGCGAACGATTAGAAGATCAAATTCTGGATACCTACTTCGATTATTTACAGAACGAACTCGACAAAAAAAATGAAGCACTTGAAAAGGAATGGCGATCATTATATCGAGTTGCCTGGGCCGACTTCCATCGCTTTCTAAAAGGCTGGAGTCCGGGTCATTGGAAAATTAATACCTACAGCGAACGCGTAACACAGGAAGTAATTAACAGCCTATAAAAATGGATTTAGTTTATTTAACTGATATTGCAATAAAAGCAGCTCGATCTGCCGGTGATGTCATTCAAGAATACATGCATAATGAAGTTGAAGTAGAGACCAAGGAAGGCGGTACAAATTATGCCTCTCAAGTCGTCACTAAAGTTGATAAAGAAGCGGAAGATGAAATTCTGTCTCACTTACTTCCTACCTGTAAAGAGTTTGATCTGGCCCTTTTAACTGAAGAAACTGAAGACGATGGGAGTCGATTCGAAAAAGATTACTTCTGGTGCATTGATCCTATTGATGGTACTCTGAATTTTATCAATAAAGAGCCTGGGTTCTCTGTTTCAATCGCTTTAATTGCAAAAGATGGGACTCCGTATATCGGTATAGTTTACGATCCAAACACAGATACTTTGTATCAGGCAACAAAAGGTCATGGAGTCTATAAAAATGGTTCTCCCTGGGAAATCCAGAATTCAAATGACTATTTATCGTACGTAACAGACAAAAAATTGAAAGACACTCCTCGTCTAGCTCAATTGGAAGCTCTTCTGCAAAAACAAGTTGATGAATTGGGATTGAAGGAATTCAGAGAACTATCCGGTTGGGCTTCTGTAATGAATGGTATTCGAATATTGGAAAATGGTCCGGCTTGTATGATCAAATATCCCAAAAAGGAAACTGGCGGTGGAAGTATTTGGGACTTTGCATCGACAGCATGCATCTTTCAGGAATTGGGATTGCCTGTAACAAATTTTGAAGGCGGAAAATTAGATCTTAACAAGAAAGATGGTACGTTTATGAATCATGAGGGGATATTTTATTCGAATTTTTAAAGAACTGAATATTACTATGTTAAGAATATCAGAAAAATATATGCCGTTGCTCAACAAATTCGACACAGCTTTTAATACATCTCATCCATTATGCTAACTGAAATTCATCCGAAATTACCGATGAGAGATAAGAATATCACCCGAGATTATTATATGAATCAATTGGGATTTAAAGTATTTGGAAGCGCTGATTACGACGGTTATTTGATGATGCAAAAAGACAGCATTCAACTTCATTTTTTTGAATTTAAAGCACTTGAACCAAAGGAAAATTATGGTCAGGTCTATATTCGAACAGACAATATCGACCAATTTTACCAATCACTTTTAGAGAATCAGACTAGAATTCATCCAAATGGAAGACTGGAAATCAAGCCCTGGGGACAAAAAGAATTTTCGCTGCTCGACCCGGACAGCAATCTGTTAACTTTTGGTGAATCCATTTAAAATAACATCAACCTTAGATTTATTAGGCCTTATAAAAAAACGGTTGGCTACATCTTATCGCAGATTTTTTCAGCAGTTTGATGTAGTTAGTTTGATGTTTATGCTTTAGCCGTAAATCATTTTTCTTCGTAATTCATATTCAAGTAACATAGCAACAATTACCTAACCCCAATTGTTGAGCATAAACATCCATTTCCTGCGACCGCCCCGAGTGCACTAATGAAAATCCAATATTTGATACTAACGAACCCAACTCAAAAATCTATAAAGAAGAGTTAGCGCAGCAGTTAGTACAGGTTGATGAATCCGAACTGAGATATTGGCTTCAAAAATATGATGACAAAGAAGGAATTGAATCTCTGTACTTCTACGTTCAAGGTGACAGTTTATGTGCGGTACTTCATTTAACAATGAATCACTGGGAAATACTTGAACGATTAAGAGAGAAAAAAGGCGTTGGACGCCGAGGAGCGGAATTCACAAATTTGTCATACGAAATTGTTCAGGACTCGTTATCTACAAGGTTTATTTACAATACCTTTGATCGAATTATTGATTAGACATCGCTATATCTTAATAATGAAGGATTTGTTAGATAGTGCAGCATTCGTTGAAATATTGTAATCGAATTCTGATAATCATTTTTTGGCTTAATTAAATCATGAAACAAGTAGAAGACTTTTGTCCACTTGACAGACTGGACTGGAGAAATTGGCTCGATTTGAACCACAAAAAGAAGGATGCAGTCTGGCTCATTTTTTATAAAAAGAAATCCCCAAACTTTAACCTGAGTTGGAGTGAATCAGTTGATGAGGCTCTATGCTTTGGTTGGATTGATAGTTTAAAAAAGACAATAGATAGTGAGAGGTACAAACAATATTTCTGCAAAAGAAAAGCAAAGAGTAATTGGTCAAAAATAAATAAAGAAAAAGTGGAAGCTTTAATTGAACAAGGGCTTATGGAAGACGAAGGTTTCAAAAGTATTGAAATCGCTAAAGAAAATGGTTCTTGGACAACCTTAGACCATGTTGAGGACCTTATTATTCCAGAAGACTTAAAAGATGAATTTGAAAATCATAAAGGTTCTAAGGAATTCTTTGAAAGTTTAAGTCCCTCTGTCAAAAAGAGGATGTTATACTGGGTGATTTCTGCTAAAAGAGTTGAAACCAGACAAAAAAGAATATTTGAAATCGTAAAGAGTGCCAGTCAAAATATGAAGCCAAAGCAGTTTAGGTAAAACGGATTACTTCAAAACCTAGTGCCGCATTAGGCCTCTCACTTTTTCCATGTGTTATATTCTAATTCCAGAGAAGCAACCAAGTTTTCATGTTGTAACATTAGGTTATTGTACCTCATTCACTCTTATTAATTCCTTTTTATTCACTTTACCGCTAGATTAATTATGAATTGAATGTCGGTTAATAGAAGCTTTGATAAAGTATTTCAGAAAATGAGCAACCTTCTTCCCATGTCATCATCGAACAAATCCATAGTGGTTCTCCCTTTTGTTAATATGAGTGCCGACCCTGAGAATGAGTACTTCAGCGATGGCATTACGGAAGAAATAATCAACGCCCTAACCACCGTAAAGGGCTTGAAGGTGATTGCCCGCACATCCTCTTTTGCATTTAAGAATAAAAATATTGATGTACGACTAATTGGTGATCAATTAGGAGTAAGTACTGTTTTAGAGGGGAGCGTCCGGAAAGCCAAAAACAGGCTTCGCATTACTGTGCAGTTAGTGAGCACGGATGACGGTACTCACTTCTGGTCAAAGAATTTCGATCGGGATTTGGAGGACATATTTGCATTACAAGATGAAGTAAGCTTACATATTGCTGAGCAGATCAGGGAAAATTTTGGGCACCTCGATATTCAGGAACACCTAATTAAAGAGCCTACACAAAATGTGGAGGCTTACAACCTTTATCTTAAAGGTCGCTATCAACATTTAATGTGGGATGGAGAAGGAATCGTAAATGCAATAGGTCTCTATGAACAGTGTGTAAAGATCGACCCCTCATTTGTTTTGCCTTACTTTGGATTGGCGTATAGTTATGCCATGTTTGGGTCCTGGGGAAATAATAAAGACTTATTACACTTGTCTGAAGAGAATCTCAGCAAAGGTTTTAATCTGGATGAAAAATCCTATTTAGGATATTTTAGTAAAGCGACATTATCATTTTGGGGGCATTGGGATTTTATCAATGGGCATAAATATTTTCAAAAAGCCATAGAACTTAATCCATCCTATACGGAAGCAGAAGAAGGATTATGCGAATTGTATACAGCGATAGGTTATTTCGATAAAGCACTCTGGCATGCTGATAATATTTTGAAAATAAACCCTTTGTCTCCGAATCATTATTTTACCAAAGCAAATATTCATTATTTAAGCGAGGACTACCAGAAAGCGTTAGAATGTATAGAGACCTCCTTGAAAATCAATCCAGATTTCACACATTCCATCGCATTAAAACAACTTTGCCTAATTCTTTCGAAAGATTACGAAAAACTGAATGACTTCTTAGCTCAAACCCCTTTGGCAGAGAGACCAGAAGAATGCCGAGTTTTGTACAAGTTGGTCAATCCTGAAGAAGAGATTGATATTGATATCAGCAGGGTTAGCATAATGATAAAAGAAGATATTGGGACCGCACTCTTTCCCTGGCAACTTTTTTTATTGGTCCATTTGGACAAACACGAAATGGCACTGGACTTTTTGGAAGAAAATATCAAGATGCGTACCGGCCAAATCATAAACTTTATGAATATTCCTCTGCTAAAACCATTACACCAGTATCAGAGGTTTCAGGATTTACTTCAAGCCGCTTTCCGTGCAGAACTATTACCAACTGATCCCGAAATACAACTACAAATTGACCCTCCTAAGGCGTTGATGTCTGATGCTGAAATCGACAAGGTTTTAGAAATTATTGGAATTGGAATGACGGAAGAAAAGTGGTTTCTAAACCCATCTATATCATTACGAGAAGTAGCCACAAACTTGAATATTAGCAGTAACAAGCTTTCCTGGTTACTGAATGAACGCATTGGCCAGAACTTCAATGAATACATCAATAGTTTTCGATTGGAGAACTTCAAGAAGAATGCCCTAAACCCTGCCAATAACCACCTTACCCTTTTGGCACTAAGTTATGAAAGCGGCTTTAGTTCAAAATCGGTATTCAATGCATTCTTCAAAAAAATGGAAGGAATGACACCGAAAGCTTGGTTGAGGTCTAATCAAATTTAAGGCTGTTTTAAAAAGTCCTAAATCTCACTATAAAGTCCGTAATTACATTTCAGGACGATCCACCTTCCTTTTTACCCCATCTTTGCATTAACCATTCGATAAAGCAGAATAATCATCGGGTGATGATTTAACAATACAGGGAAATGCTTTGTGAAATCGGAATTTTAAAAAATTATTATCATGAAAAGTCTATTAACAATTCTTTTACTTTTTTGCACACTTAGTGCTTTTGCACAAAATAACCCACCAGCGGATAAAGAAGATGAAGTAGCCTATAAGTGGCGGGTAAGTATCCCTTATATAGTTCCAGATGAAATTATCTATGGTTATGGCAAACGAACAAGTATTCAAATGGTTGAGTTGCATGTAAAACGCAATCTGGATGATAAGAACATCATAGGTGTGAAGTTCGCTACATGGCGATTATTTCAACCCATGGGCATAACCTGGTGGGATGGTGTTGTGGATAAGATAGATTCTGGAACTGAATATTACGATGGATATTTAAGGGAAACAGGAATTGGCATCTCATACCAACGCATGCTTTGGAAAGGGCTTTTTGGTTCTATTGAAGTGCTACCGCAAATTCAAACCTATACCGATTTAGACGGTAATAAAATTAAAAATGGATTTAAACTTTATAACTCCTATCACTTGGGCTACCATTTTACAATTGGTAAGAAGAAAAGATTTTTTATAGAACCTCAGGTACATATCAACCAGTGGATGTTTGATAATAATGCTCCTGAAGGTTTTAAGGAGTTTGATGACAAATATGGCAACGTCTTTCTTTTTGAGCCGAACCTTTACTTAGGTATAAATTTTTAGGCTATTGTCTGACAAATCAGGATTACCAATTCTTGATTTGTCAGACTATAAGTGAATAACAACCATAAAACTTAAAGATGAAATAAGAATAACATGAACACAGTGCGTGTTATTCTTATGACACCGAAAACTGTACACCGCCAAACTGATTACTGTTCCCTAATCCCCTACCTCAATGCATCTTCCAATTCCAGCTTCACTTCGAACAATTTTTGACCCTAAGGTAATGTTTGTGCTTTAGTAGCAAATCACTTTTCTTCATGATATTCCAAGTATTTAATGGGATAACAACCATATAACTTAAAGATGAAATAGGGATAACAGGAACTGAGTGCGTGTTATTCATATGTTGTAGCACACAAAAGAAGCGCATGAATTTCGAACAGATCAAAGAACGAACAAGCCCCATAGTCAATAAGGTATCACCTTTATCTGAGGGATCATTAGATCTGATGAGTGACTTGATTCAAGTTGAAGTTTATGAAAAAGGAGATGTGTTTATTGATCGAGGGAAAAAAAACAACAAGGAATACTTTGTTTATGAAGGCATCTGCCGAAGTTTTTTGCTAAGTCCGGAAGGTGAGGAAGTTACAATATCTTATTTCCTTGAAGGCGGCGTCCTCTCTCCTAATAAAACCAGAACAGCTAACCAAATATCTCACCTCAACTTTCAAGCGCTTTCAAAGCTTACTGTAGCAAGTTTAGACGCTGATAAGTTTGAGCAGCTCATGATAAAACACATCGACATACGCGAGTTTGGAAATATGGTTTTGCAAAATGAACTCATTGCAAAAGTTGAAAAAGAAATTGGCCTCGCTTCGCTCAACGCTAAAGAAAGGCTCATTCTTTTTAGAGAAAAATATCACTTTCTGGAAAATCTAATCTCACATGTTGACATTGCTTCCTATTTGGGAATTACAAACATTTCCCTCAGCAGACTCCGTAAAGAACTCATAAAGTAAAAAGTCATCCTTTAACAAATGTTAATGGATTCAAAATCAAAATCATCAACCTTTGTTTTCAACTTAAAAACAAAGAAAGATGATGAACTTTTCAAGTACCCCCGCACAAAGATTATATATAGAGAACATTAATCCACTTTGGTATCTCGCAATTGGAGTAGTTACCATGGCCCTAACTCACATGACCTTTAGTATTGAAGTCATGGCTTGGGTTTCAAGTGTTCCATTTTTAATTTATCTAAGTCTAACACGAGGTTGGAAGTCAAGATTAACCTTTTTTCTCGCTTTGGTTTTGGCTTGGTCCTTTGTTGTAACGAAGATTATCAGCGAACCAATTCCAATGGCGCTGGTCTTCCTCTACTCTATTCCAATTAGTTTATTTCACCTGCCGGGATACTTGATCTGGAGTACATTTAAAAATAAAAAATATGCCCTTTTTCTATTTCCTGTCATCATGGTCATCATGGAATGGATTCAGTACACCTTTACACCTCTTGCCAGTTGGGGAGTAGCAGCATATACCATGCACGATAATGTATCTCTTATTCAAACAGTATCCCTGTTTGGAATGGCCGGTTTAAGCTTTTTGATCTATTGGGTTAATGTCTCAATTGCCAGTATCATAATTAAAAGAAAAATCTCTTTCCCAACATTTCAGCTCCCGTTAATTATGCTGTTCCTTCTAATTGTTTTTGGCTCCATCCGGTACGACACGAGCAAAGCCAGAGGTATCGATACTGTAACTGTTGCAGCAGTTGGAACAGATTCGGAAGCAAGTGGATTACCATTACCAACAAAGGAAATAACTGAGCAGACTAAAACGGCATTATTTAAACGAACCAAAACTGCAGCAGACGGTGGTGCTAAAATAATAACATGGACCGAGGCAGCTATATTTATAATGCCTGAAGATGAGGTGGAATGGATTAACTCCATCACAGAACTAGCAGCTGAACTCAATATCACTTTGATAGCTTCATATGTTTCACCCATTTCACAATCTCCATTGAGGTATGAGAACAAGTACCAGTTTATCGATTCATTAGGAAACATTACGCATACATACCTCAAGCATGAACCTGTACCTGGAGAACCAGCTGTGCAGGGAACATCGCCTTTAGAAGTGACTGACATAACAGGCACAAAAGTCGGAGCTGCAATTTGCTATGATTATGATTTTCCATATCTGGCAAAAGGGTTTGGTGAATTAGGAGCAGATATGGTTATTCTTCCGTCAAGTGATTGGAGAGGCATTGACCCTGTTCATACAGAAATGGCAGCCTTTAGAGCAATTGAGCAAGGTCACTCGGTTCTTCGTTCAACGCGTTTTGGATTATCCGCAGCAATTACACCATACGGTGAAATGGTTTCACAAATAAGCAGTTTTGACGGTAATGATAAAATCATGTATGCTCAACTACCCGCAAAAGGTGTCATTACATTATACTCAGTTATTCAAGATAGTTTTGTATACCTGTGTATTGGATTCCTACTGTTTTTTATTGTAACGATGGTTCGATCAAATAAAAGTAAATCAATTATTCAGCCATAATTGCCCATAGAATAATTAGGTCGATTTTAAAAAACCTGTAATTAATTGCAGGTTTTTTTATTTGTCAAATTCGCATTCTGTTTTTGAGATGAATGCTTAATATTGCTTGCTACAACAAAACCTAAACTGCATTAAAAAAGCTTGTTAGCCAGCCGTTGCTGAAAACTGCCCACTAACAAACTGATCACTGATACGCGATCCTCTACCTTAACGCATCTTCCAATTCTAGAGACGCATCTGAGTTTTCATCCCGGTATTTAACAATGATGGGGCAAGCCATGCTGAGCCCCTCCTGCTGCGCCCATTCTGATTTCATTGGACGGGTTCCAGGAATAACAACTGCACCCTCTGGGATTTCAGCTCCGCGTTCACGGATTTCTTCTTTCACTGCATCATAGACAGGAATGGATTTTGAAAGGGTAACTCCCGGTGCAATTACAGCTTTAGATCGAACGAGTAATCCTTCAACGATTACAGCTCCCGCTCCAATAAAACAATCATCTTCAATGATCACGGGATTCATTCCAACTGGTTCTAGAACTCCACCAATTTGAACTCCGGCCGACAAATGCACATTCTTTCCGATTTGTGCACATGAACCTACTAAAGCGTGACTATCCACCATTGAGCCTTCATCCACATAAGCGCCAACGTTGATGTAAGCCGGCGGCATGATGATCACGCCGGGTGCCACATAAGAACCCCTTCTCACTGATGAACCACCAGGAACCAAACGAACTCCATCTTCCGGATCGAAGTAACGAGGTGGCAAGTTGTGTTTGTCCACAAAGCCTTCGTAAATCCCCTCAAACGAGGCATTAACTCCATTTTTGAAAGCAGCAAGAATAGCTTTCTTCACTTCAACATTAGCTTCCCAGCTTCCGTCTTCTAGTTGATTGGCTGAACGGACTTCACCGTCTTCTAATTGATCAAGGATTTCTTCGTGGGTCATTTTTATTACAGTAACAGAGTTGCATTGTTTTCGAGTGACAAAGATAGCCTGTCTGGCAGATTAATCTCAAAAAAATAGATGATAATTTTACCGTGTTATTGAATTGCCCTTCATGAAAATCATTAATACCATGCCGTAAAATTAAAGCTCTGTAGTCAATGAATCTAAATCAGATTACCGTTCCATCCTTAGATCTGGCCAAGTCAATTCCGTTTTATCAAAAGCTCGGATTAAAATTGATTGTGGACGTAAAACCTCATTATGCTAGATTTGTTTGCCCGGATGGGGATTCTACGTTCTCTATACATAAGGTAGAAAAGCTCCCTGAAGGTGAAGGAATTTATGTGTATTTCGAATGTGAGGATTTAGATGAATTTGTGGATGATTTAGTAACGAAAGGCATCACTTTTGATGAAATGCCGGAAGATCGTTTTTGGAAATGGCGCGAAGCCCGACTTAAAGATCTCGACGGAAATCAGTTAGTCTTATTTAAAGCCGGTGAAAACCGAAAAAATCCACCTTGGAGAATTATTGATGATGAATAATAAATTAAATCAACTTTTAATAGCTGTAGTATCAATTACCCTATTGTCTTGTGCAGGAAATACTGAGAATATGAAAGAAGTACCAAATAATGAGTGGAAATTAGTCTGGGAAGATGATTTTGATGGAGAAACTTTAAATCCGGAAAATTGGAATCGCCAAGTTGTGGAAGCCGGTCGTTTTAACGACGAATGGCAACGCTATACCGATAGTGAAACTAATTCGTACGTGGAAGATGGAAAACTGGTTATCAAAGCCATCCATGAAAGCGAAGAGCATGGCATGGATCAATATACCTCAGCAAGATTGAATACTGCGGGAAAACAATCCTGGAAGTATGGAAAGATTTCAGCTCGGATTAAACTTCCATATGGAGAAGGAATGTGGCCGGCTTTTTGGATGCTTGGTTCGAATATCGACGAAAATGGAGGCGATACTCCATGGCCGCAATCTGGTGAAATTGATATTCTCGAGTTATACGGTTCAAAAGACGACGCAAACATCGAGGCTAATTTCCATTACGCAGATGAAGATGGAAATCATGCCATGCTGGGGCAAATTCATTACAAATTAGAAGAAGGTATTTTCGCGGATGACTTTCATGTATTTGAAGTAGAGTGGGATTCGGAAAACATCACTTGGTTTGTGGATGGCGAAGAATTTGGAACCGCGGACATCACCGATGAAGTGTATTCCGAATTTCATGAAGAATTCTTTTTGCTCCTAAACATCGCTGTTGGTGGAACCTGGTCAGGAAGACCGGATGAAACTACACCTTTCCCACAGTATATGTATGTGGACTGGGTAAGGGTGTATCAAAAAGAAGTCTAAATAACTTCTGTGATGAATTACCGGAACTATTTTGATCGATCCGCGAAAATATCAGAAATCGGTTTAGGCGCCTGGCAGCTTGGCGTAAACTCTGGATGGAAATCACTTTCTGAAAGTGAAGCCATTAAAATGGTTCATTTTAGTTTAGATCGGGGAATCAATTTTTTTGATACGGCTCCAAATTATGGACTCGGTTCCAGTGAAGAACGACTCGGAAAAGCTTTAAAACATGTAGATCGTGAATCTGTCGTCATCAATACAAAATTTGGGCATACCGTACATGGTTCTACCGATTATTCCACTCAGTCGATTCGAACATCACTTGAAGGTAGTTTGAGACGACTGCAAACCGAGTATGTGGATTCCATTATCATACATAATCCTCCTATGGAATATCTGGATGGAAATAAAAATGATCATTATGAAATCCTGGAGCAACTAAAAGAGGAAGGCAAAATCAAAGCCTACGGTGCTTCTTTAGATACCTTTGAAGAAATGAAATTGCTGATGGATACAACCGGCTCGAAAGTTATCGAAGCTTTTTTCAACATTCTGCATCAGGACTCTGCCAGAGCTTTTGAAATGGCCAAAGATCAACGGGTTGGGATTATCGTAAAAATCCCTTTGGATTCTGGCTGGCTCACTGGCAAGTACAATGCTGGCAGCACTTTCGAAGATATTCGATCTCGTTGGTCGAAAAGTGATATTAAAACTCGTGCAAAGTTAGTTTCAAAGATTCGTGAGATAATGGATTCTACTCTACCATTGTCTCAATCTGCCATCGCATTTTGTTTAGGGTACGATGCGGTTTCAACGGTAATTCCGGGAAATACGAGCATCCGGCAACTCGAAAGTAATATTGAAAGCACTCAGAACCCGTTACAACCCAAAGTTATCTCACAATTAGAAGAATTCTACAAAACTGAAGTTCATAAACTGAATCTTCCCTGGTAAATATTTTATAACTCGTTGCCCTATTCCTTATTCCTGATTATTCTGTTTAATGATCACCATTCAGGGCATTTTATTTGACGAACATTCCTCTTATCAGCAAGGTCCGGCACTAGCTCCTCCCCTTATTCGAGAAGCTCTTTACTCCGATTCGGGTAATAGTTATTCCGAGGATTTAACAGATATTTCTGTGCAGCAAATTATAGACGCAGGTGATTTTCAGATTCAGGATTATTTCCATATCGAAGACATCACTCTTCAAAATCTGCAATCCGGTAATAAACTTTTCACACTTGGTGGCGACCATTCCATCACTTTTCCTGTTATAAAAGCTCATCAACAAAAATATCCAAGCATCGATATTCTACAAATTGATGCCCACGGAGATTTGTATGATGATTTTGAAGGCAACAAATATTCTCATGCTTGTCCGTTTGCGAGAATTATGGAATTAGGGTTCGTAAATCGATTAGTTCAAGTAGGTGTACGAACACTTACTCCCCATCAAAAAGAGCAGGCTGATAAATTTGGTGTGGAAGTCCACGATATGCGGAATTTGGACTTATCAAAAATCATAAAGTTTGAAAACCCGCTTTATATCTCCCTTGATTTGGATGGACTTGATCCTGCGTTTGCCCCCGGTGTTTCTCATCATGAGCCTGGCGGACTTTCCACCCGGGAAGTGATCAATCTTATTCAAAACCTGGAAGCTGAAGTTATTGGAGCGGATATTGTCGAGTATAATCCACATCGTGACTTCCAGAAAATGACCGCTTTTGTAGCGGCTAAACTCATGAAAGAGTTACTTGCTAAAATGCTCTGATTCCAAACCTTACTTTTATTAGAAAATTATTCTCACTTTCTATTTTCCATACTAAGTGTTAAATATACACTAAGTAATTTTTCGGGAAATTCGTAATGGGATTAAACAAGTATATCTCTGTTGATTGTGTGGTATTCGGATATGATGCACAAAGTTTGCACGTACTTTTGGTTCATCGCCATCTCGAAGACCCTGAAACGGAAGAACCCATACTTTCTGATTACACTCTTACCGGGAATCACATACTTGAAAACGAGCGTATTGAAGACGCAGCCCATCGTATTCTTTTTGATCTGACCGGACTTACCGGTATTTACTTCGAACAGTTTAAGACGTTTGCAGACCCTGATCGCCTGAAAAAAGAAAATGACCAATTTTGGCTGATGAGTATTGGCCGAAACCCGGAAGAACGCGTTGTTTCTATCGGATTTTTTGCCTTGTTATCAACCAATTCCGTCACCTTAGAATGGAAAGGCAGAGAAGTTAAATGGGTACCCATTGAAGAAGTCGGCGAACTTGGCTTTGATCACAATAAAATCCTTGCAGAGGCGCTGATTGCACTTCGGGAAAAAATGAAACATGAGCCCATCGGTTTTGAACTTTTACCCGAAAAATTCACGCTTACTGAACTTCAAACAGTATACGAATGCATTTTCGATACTTCATTTGATAAACGAAATTTCAGAAAGAAAGTGCAGCGGATGAATTATGTGGTTCCGCTTAATGAGAAACAAACCGGTGTATCTCACAAACCTGCCCAACTCTATACCTTCGATCGTGTGATCTATGAAAAAACAAAAACCGAGCAGTTCGATTTTATTATCTAACCCCTAATTCAACGCCAATGAATGCTTTAAATAATCAGAAATTACCCTTCTTTGAAAAAGTCGGTTATGCACTTGGCGACGGAGCCGCAAATATTGCATGGCGTGGGGTAGCGACCTTTCTTTTCATCTTTTATACCGATGTATTTGGTTTAACACCGGGTGCTGTTGGACTTCTCTTTTTAATTGCCCGTTCCAGCGATGGAGTGAGTGATGTATTGATGGGTATAGTAGGCGATCGTACCCATACAAAATGGGGGAAATTTCGCCCGTGGATATTGTGGTCAGCAATTCCATTGGCTGCAACACTTTCTCTCCTATTCACTTCACCTGATTTATCTGAGCAAGGCAAACTGGTATACGCTTATTCCACCTATATAATCTTCACACTGCTATACACGGCCAATAACATCCCTTATGGCGCTTTGATGGCTGTAATGACTGGTGATGACAAAGAACGAACAAGTCTAGGCTCCTATCGAATGGTTGGCGCATTCGCTGGCGGTATGTTGGTTCAGGGTGCGATGCTGTTTCTGGTCGCTTACTTCGGAAATGTAAATCCAGAAATAACCGTAAATCAAATTACTAATGACTCCTATCAAGTTACGGTTGTCGCTTCTATGGATGTTGAAAATGCATACATCAACACAGAAAATGGAATTGCTACCATCGTTTGGGTAGATGAAGTAAACCGATCTGGTGAACCAACTAAAAGCATCAGTTTTGGGATGAATTCCGGTGAAAAGTACTCTTTTCTAATTAGCGGTGAGCCGGGGATTACTGCAGACAGTATAAATCTGATAAATCAAAGAAAGGGATACAGTAACTCTATTTATTTGATGTCGGTTTTTCTGGCGCTTTTCATGATAATCACATTTTTCAGTACCAAAGAGCGGGTACAACCACCGGCAGCACAGCAAACGAATCTCAAACAAGATTTTTACGATTTAATTCGGAATCGGCCATGGCTGGTACTTTTAGTAATTGGACTCTTATTCAATGTCTACAATTCTATAAAGCAAGGGATCACCGTAATTTATTTTACGCACTACCTTCAGGATCAGCTACTTTCTGCTTCTTATCTAATTGCGCTCATGCTGGCCTCAATAGCCGGTGCAATGGCAACGGCTTCCATCAGTAAAAGAATTGGGAAAAAAGAACTGTTCATTTATGCACTGATTTTTTCAGGTGCCATTAATTCGTTACTAGCTTTCTGCGGTCCTGACGATACTTTTGCCATTTTCTCAATTGGAATCGTTTCAGAAGCTGCAGCAGCGATTTTCCCTACGCTATTTTTTGCCATGCTTGGCGATGCCGCTGATTTCTCAGAATTCAAAAATGGCCGCAGAGCTACAGGTTTGGTGTATTCAGCCGGGTCTTTCGCAACGAAGTTTGGTGGCGGACTCGCTGGCGTTGTAATTGGCTCCATACTGGCTGCTTATAGCTACAACGGTATGGATCAGGAAGCAATTCAAGGTGCTATTCCAGGCATCATAATGTTGATGAGTTGGATACCTGCTATCGTTGCAGGAATTGCGGCTGTTTTGATGCTCCTCTACCCTCTCAATCAAACTAAAATGGATGAAATCACGATCGAGCTGAATCGCCGGCGTGGAACAAATCTTTCAACACAAACAAATTAATTGAAGTAGATCATGAAATTTGGACATTTTGATGATGCCAATAAAGAGTATGTAATCACTAATCCGGAAACTCCATGGCCGTGGATAAACTATCTGGGAAATCAGGATTTTTTCTCTCTGATCTCAAACACAGCCGGTGGATATTCTTTTTATAAGGATGCTAAATTCCGCCGACTTACACGCTATAGGTACAATAATGTGCCTATGGATATTGGAGGGCGTTATTTTTACTTAAAAGATGGCGACACGATCTGGTCGCCGGGCTGGAAACCTACCAAAACTCCGCTCGACCATTATGAATGTCGGCATGGGATGAATTATTCGATCATCAAAGGAGAGAAAAATGGAATTACTGCAGAGGCCCTTTTCTTTGTACCCAGAGATACCAATGCTGAAATTCAAAAGCTCACTTTAACCAATAAATCATCTGCAAAAAAGACGTTAAAGCTTTTTTCCTTTGCAGAATGGGCACTTTGGAATGCTGCGGCTGATATGGAAAATTTTCAGCGGAACTTTTCAACCGGCGAAGTTGAGATCGATGGTTCGACATTGTATCACAAAACCGAATATCGAGAGCGTCGGAATCACTATGCATTCTACCATGTAAATACTGAAATCGATGGATTTGATACCGATCGAGAATCTTTTATGGGCTTACATAATGGATTCCACGAGCCAAAAGTAGTGCTGGATGGAACCCCAACAAACAGCCATGCTCATGGTTGGTCTCCCATCGCTTCGCATTATAAAGAAGTAGAACTAGAAGCAGGTGAGTCGAAAGATTTTGTCTTTATTTTAGGATATATCGAAAATGCGCAGGAAGAGAAATGGGAATCAAAAGCGGTCATCAACAAAACGAAAGCGAAAGCATTAATTTCAAAATTTGATACCTCCGAAAAAGTCGATGCTGCCTTACAGAAACTGAAAGATTATTGGGATGATCTACTAAGTATTTATACGATAGATTCTGGCGATGAAAAGCTAGATCGGATGGTAAACATTTGGAATCAGTATCAATGCATGATCACCTTCTGTTTTTCAAGATCTGCCTCCTTTTTCGAAAGTGGCATTGGGCGGGGAATGGGATTCCGAGACTCCAATCAGGATCTGATTGGCTTTGTCCATCAAGTTCCGGAAAGAGCTCGGCAACGTATCATTGATATTGCCAGTACACAATTCCCGGATGGCAGTTGTTATCACCAATATCAACCACTCACTAAACGTGGAAATAACGACATTGGCAGTGGATTTAACGACGATCCGATGTGGCTGATTCTCGGGACAACAGCCTACATTAAAGAAACCGGTGATTTTTCGATCCTCGATGAGTCTGTTCCATATGATAATGACGAAAGTCTGGCTCAGCCATTGTTCCATCACCTTACAGTTTCCTTTAATCATGTTGTAAATAATCTTGGTCCACATGGATTGCCCTTGATTGGTCGCGCCGATTGGAACGACTGCTTGAATTTGAATTGCTTTTCCAATGATCCCAACGAGTCTTTTCAGACTACCGAAAACAAGACAGAAGGATCAAAAGCAGAATCTGTGATGATTGCCGGTTTGTTTGTGGTTTATGGGCGCGATTACATTGAACTGTGTAAAGAGATCGGAAATACAGACGAAGCAGCTCGAGCTCAAACTCACGTAGATGATATGATTGAAGCCATTAAGAGTCACGGCTGGGATGGTGATTGGTTCTTACGTGCTTACGATTTCTATGGGGATAAGATAGGATCAAATGAAAATGAAGAAGGCAAAATCTTTATCGAGTCGAATGGCTGGTGTAGTATGGCTGGAATTGGTAAAGAAGAAGGAATGGTTGAAAAAGCCCTTGATGCTGTTAAAGAGCGTCTCGATACCAAATATGGGATTGTTCTCAATAATCCGGCGTACACAAAATATCATATTGAGTACGGTGAAATCTCAAGTTATCCCGAGGGATATAAAGAAAACGCCGGTATTTTCTGCCACAATAATCCCTGGATAATTATTGGTGAAACTGAATTAGGGCGTGGTAATCAAGCATGGGAATATTTTCGAAAAATATGCCCTGCTTATTTAGAAAACATCAGCGAATTGCACAAAACCGAGCCGTACGTGTACGCTCAAATGATTGCAGGAAAGGATGCTTTTAAACCTGGAGAAGCTAAAAACTCCTGGCTTACAGGAACTGCAGCGTGGAATTATTACACCATCACACAGTATATCCTCGGAATTCGTCCCTCCTATCAAGGTTTAATAATTGACCCTTGTATTCCACAGGATAGGAATGGATTTAAAGTCACAAGGAAATTTCGGGGGGCAACCTATCAGATCGAGGTCAAAAACCCGAATGGTGTTTGTAAAGGAGTTACTTCCATTTCCATGGATGGCAAAGTACTTAATAATGTGAATATCATCCCGATTCAGCCTAAAGGCGAATATCACATTGAAATCGAACTTGGTTAAACAACGAAATCATGAAAATTGTCAACATTCTTATTAGTTCAATTCTACTAGTAACAGCACTATTAACAACATGCAACTATAGGCCAATAACTCAAGATGATATTATGATTAATCAAATTGGGTATCCGACTATGGCTTCAAAAAAAGCTCTCGTCAGAGGTGAATTCGTTTATTTTGAAGTCTATGATGCCGATAGTAATCTCGTCTTAGAAAAGGATTTATTTGAGGCTAAAACTTGGAATCTTTCTGGGGATGCTGTTCAAATTGCGGACTTCTCTGAGATAACCGAATCGGGTGAGTACACAGTTTGTGTTAACAATGCATGCTCACATCCATTTTATATCGCACCAAGTCTATATGGTGATTTGGCCGATGCCGCCATTAAATCTTACTACTATGCGCGCGTTGGGGTTGATATTACTGAAGAATTTGGAGGAAAGTGGAATTATAAATCTGGTCACCCCGATACAGAAGTTCTAATACACTCCTCAGCCGCCGATGAAAATCGGCCTGAAGGGTCAACAATTTCTTCTCCTGGTGGCTGGTACGACGCCGGCGATTATGGAAAATATATTGTAAACAGTAGCATCACAACATGGACCATTTTACAGAGTGCTAATTTAAATCAAGAATTTCACAGTACTCAAAATCTCAATATTCCGGAATCTGGAAATGACCTACCGGATGTTCTGGACGAAGCCTTGGTAAATTTAAAATGGATGATGACCATGCAGGATCCTAATGATGGTGGACTCTATCATAAATTGACGACCAAAAACTTTGATGCATTTATCATGCCGGAAGAGACTTCCAATCCACGATATGTAGTGATGAAATCAACTTCTGCAACACTTGACTTCACCTCAACAATGGCAACCGCATCTCGATTAATTAAAGAGTACGACTTGACAGATTTAGCTGATGATATGAAGGATGCCGCAGAACGAGCCTGGGATTGGGCTTCAGAAAATCCAGAAGTTTTTTACGAACAACCGGAGGATGTTTCAACAGGTGCCTATCCGGATACATCATTAGTTGATGAGTGGTTCTGGGCATCGGCAGAAATGTACGTTTTAACTGGCGAATTTAAGTATAAAGAAAAAATGATGGAGAGCTATGAGGAACCAATCACTCCAAAGTGGGATGTCGTACATTCGCTGGGAGTAATTTCCTTACTCACATCAGAAAAACGAACAGAATTCCCGGAAATTGAAGAAGATTTCATTGCATATGCTGATGTGATGCTCGAAAAAGAAGAGGCATCCCCGTACATAATTAGCATGGATAAGTTTGCCTGGGGTAGTAATTCTGATGTAGCCAACGATGGTATGCTGAAGATGGTAGCCTATCAACTAACAGGCGATGAGAAATATGTAGCCTCGGCACAAAATGATCTGGATTATATTTTGGGTAGAAATGCGACAGGATATTCTTTTGTCACTGGCTTTGGAGACAAAACTCCAATGGATCAACACAATAGAATAATGGGAGCTGATGGAATTGATGAGCCGATTCCGGGATATATTTCAGGCGGACCAAATACTATTGTATTAACTGACTGTGAAGCAGATGGAGTTGTTCGCTCGGAATTTCCGGCAATCTCTTTTACCGATACCCAATGCAGTTATTCAACGAACGAAACAGCAATTAACTGGAATGCTCCATTAGTGTTTTTATCTACAGCTTTGGAAGCGTATTATCAGGAATGAAAATTACCATACGAAAAGCAGAGCTTGGAGATTTACAAACCCTTCAGGCTCTTTTAACACAAACAATCGAACATGCCTGTGCAGGGGATTATAATTCTGAGCAAATTGCAGCATGGGCCTCTTCCATCGAGAATACAGATCGTTGGCAGAGATTGATTAGCTATCAATATTGTATAGTTGCAGAGTTTGAAGGAAGCATTGTTGGATTTGCAGCGCTCGACGACGGTGATTATGTAGATTTCCTCTACGTTCACCATAATTATCTTCGAAAAGGAATCGCAAGCCGGCTATTCGATGAGTTAAAATTAGAGTCACTACGTGAGGGCTTTTATAAACTCCATGCTGATGTGAGCATTACTGCTCGCCCTTTTTTCGAATCAAAAGGGTTTGAATTAGAAAAGGAAAACAAAAAGGACCTTCGAGGAATTGAACTAATCAATTTCAGAATGAAAGAAGGTTAAAATTAGCTTACGCTTTTATACCATTCATTCATTCTACGATCTGCTTCAATCAACGCTTCTTCGGTTTCGCTCGTTAAATCTGATCGCATTAGTGGTAAGCGAACCTGATCAGAATTGATCCATCCTTTGTGGAATAAAAGTGTTTTTACCGGAGTTGGACTAGGCGCATCAAACAACAAATCAACGCAGGAAACCCAATCTTTAAAAAGTAACTCTAAGTCACCAGAAAGTGCCAGATCGAGGTATTTTCTTGTCTTTTTAGGCCATGCGTTTGAAGCAACGGAAACATGACCAACAGCACCCAATTCCACAAACTCTTTGATCAGATTATCATCCCCACAATAAAGTGGTGCATCAGGGGCCATATCCCGGAACGCCTTGAATTCATCCACACTACCACTGGCTTCCTTTAAACCCATGTAATTATCAAATTCAGAGAATAAACGCGCCGGAACTTCTGGATGCATTTTCGATCCGGCTCTGGATGGCACATTGTAAATCATACAAGATGTATCAGTTTCAGTCATCAAAGATTTAAACCAGGTATACTGTCCTTCCTTCCCGGGTTTTGCATAGATTGGATTGACTAGTAGAAAAGCATCGACGGAAAGCTCATCACAATATTTTATGAATTCGATTTGAGCTTCCAGATTAAATCCACCAATGCCTGCCATCAATGGAACAACCAGATTTAAGGATTTAGCAAACTTAACTACCTCTTGCTTTTCCTCAAGAGTCAGATTTAATCCCTCACCGGTACTGCCTAGAACTAAAACTCCATTTCCGGCTATTTCCTGCTCCCTCAACACCGACTCCAAACTATCGTAATCGATTTCGGCGAAGTCGTTCATTGGGGTGACCGCAGCGGTCCAAAGTGGAAATTCGGGTTTCATTATTCGGTGTGTGTTACAAAATCAAAGAGGTCTCCAAAAGTATGAACTCCATAGCTCAAATGCTGATTTGTCACCAATTGTTCCGCTGCCCAAATAGCACCCTCTGCAAAAATCGATCGATCCAGAGCTTCGTGTCTTAAACTTATTTTTTCGGTCCCTGTTTTAATCGTCAATTCGTGAATTCCATTCACATCCCCCTCTCGATCCGAAGTGATTTCAGTGGGTTGATTTAACCATTTTTCCCATGATATCGCCGTACCACTTGGAGCATCTTTTTTACGGATATGATGAACTTCGTGTATTTGAAATTCTGGGTTTTTCAGTACTTGAGAACCTGAACTCATGGATTCTATAGCCTTGCGTATCAAATTCATCCCCAAACTAAAATTATTGGCTAACACCCATTTTGTTCTAAGTGCTTGAACTTTGCGATCTAAATCATCAGGCCATTTAAATCCTGTGCTTCCCCATGCTGTGGGAGTCCCCGAAGCTAAAACCATTTCGATGATGCCTCCGACTGCATCCCCGGGCACAAAAATGATGATTGCATCAGCTTTTTTGAGCTTTTCTAATGTTGGTCGATTATTTTCATCGAAAGCATCCAGCAGACGATCATCCAACATTTCTACAACTTTACTACCTGTTTTACCAGTCCCAATCACTGAGATTTTCATCACTCAATAAATTTAGTGTGTATCAGTTTAACGATTTCTTCTGCGCTTTTTTCATCCACCAAAAAACAAAGATTGTAGGCCGATGCTCCATGACAAACCAAGCGGATGTTATAATCCTTAAGCAAACTAAATAGTTGTCCGCTTATTCCAGATGTGACATTCAATCGATTTCCGATTAGCGCTACAAGGGATAAGTCCTTTTCCACTTCTACGTCACAAAATTCATTTAACTCACGAAATACTTTTTCCGTGAGTTCCACTTTGTTGGAAGCCTTCGTTGCCGTATCTAGCGTTAAAGACACACTGACTTCAGAGGTTGTAACCAAATCCACTGAAATCTTGTTTTCTGCCAAAACGTTAAATAGCCTGGCTAGAAAACCATGCTGATGAAGCATTTCAAGGCTTTTTACGGTGAGTAGCGTTTGATCCTTTCGAAGTGAAATAGCTCGAACAACCGGTTCTTTTTCTGTTTTTGTTACGATTGAAGTTCCGGGTAGCTCAGGTCGTTTGGAGTCTGCAACTCGAACATTGATTTTACTTCTCATGGCCGGTTTAATAGTTGCCGGGTGCAAAACTTTGCCTCCAAATATTGAAAGCTCAGCCGCTTCATCGAAAGTAATTTCGGAAATTGGTTTTGCTGCAGAAACTAATCTTGGATCGGTAGTATACACTCCGGCAACATCTGACCAGATTTCCAGTAAATCGGCCCCTACTGCTTCTGCAAACAGTGCAGCTGAATAATCACTTCCACCTCTACCAAGTGTGGTAACTGAGCCAAAAATATCGGAGCCTATAAATCCCTGGGTGAGATAAATTTTGTCCTTTTCAATAAGCGTATCTGCTTTTTTCTTTATCGTAATCAAGTCGGGTACAGCATTGCCAAACGTTGAATCAGTTTTAATGATTTTACGTGCGTCCAGCCATTCAGCTTTTATGGCATTTTCATTGAGTACCTCCACAAATATTCGGGTGCTCATCAGTTCACCAAAAGCGTACAATTTGTCCTTCCATCGCTTGTCACGCCCAAATTGATCGAGGTGTGCTCTCAGTTCAGAGAATTGTCGTTGAAAAGTAGCCAGCGCCGATTTTCGCTCTTTTAAGTTTGAAATAATACCCAAATGGCGGTTTTCAATATTAATGAGCAGTTGCTCGCGTTCTGTAGACCCAATATTTGGATGTTCGAGAGCAACCAAATCGTTGGTTGTGCCTGCAGTTGCACTAATTACGATTATCTTTCGATTTGAGTTATCAGCTACAATAGACGCGCTATGCTGCATGGCTTCGTAAGAACCAACCGATGTGCCACCAAATTTTGAAACGATCATATCATGGAGTGATTTTTTGCTGATCTCTCAAAATAATCAGAGTTTGATCAAAACCATTACGTATTTTTTGCGTTAGCTGATTTAACCAAAATTCGTCAAGATGAAATATATACCTCTGATATTGATCTTTTTTATTGCTTGTTCATCTAATAATCAATTTTCAAGTACCGAACTGGATATTGAATTAGATCGACTTTCATTAATTGAAGATGAGCAACAAGCCATTGAAGCAGGTGCAGACTTATGGAATGATCTGATCGAAAAAGGACAAATTCCGTTTACACAGGATTCTATTGTAGTTTTTTTACATCGAGGCGAGGCGGAGTCGATTACATGGAATGGGGATTTCAATAGTTGGGGCAGCAATGATCTTGTAAAATTTGAAGGTAAGGAAGCCGGTTATAGCAATATTTGGTATTACAAAACATCCTTTCAGCCGGATGCGCGATTAGATTACAAAATTACCATCGATGGGATGGATTGGATACTCGACCCGGCAAATCCGCATCAGCAGTGGAGTGGATTTGGGCCTAATTCAGAACTAAGAATGCCGGGATGGGAAGATGAACCTTTAACGGTTCCAATGCCTGATATTCCAAAAGGCATTCTGTGGGAGCCGGTAATAATTGAGAGTAATGCACTCGGATATGAGGTAAGCTATCGTGTATATATCCCAAATAGATATGAGGATTTTGAAAACTTAAATGTGATTTATACAACCGACGGCCAGGAATATGCCGATGAGAACCTTGGTTCCATGGTAACGGTGCTTGATAATTTGCATCACCAACAGCTCATCGAACCTACGATGGCCGTATTTGTATCTCCGCTTGACCCGAGCAATCAAGATTTGAATCGAAGAATGGATGAACTTGGAAATAATCAGGAGTACATCTCTTTTTTTATAGGTGAATTGATGCCGAAAGTGGAATCAGAGTACAAAATATCCGGTGACCGAACCGATAGGGCAATTCTAGGTACTTCCTTAGGTGGATTAAATGCCACTTATTTTGCGTTTACCCGTCCGGATATTTTCCAGAAGGCGGCCATTCAAGCACCTGCATTTTGGTATCGGGAAGAGATTTACGACATCGTAAAAGCCTCTAATTTTACCGATCCGGATATTTTTATGAGCGTTGGTACTATTGGTGACAACACGCTGGATGCCCGCATCATGAAAAACATCTTCGAAGAAAAAGGGCTGGAATTTACCTACCTGGAAGTGAACGAAGGCCATTCATGGGGAGCCTGGCGTACCCAACTCGATGATATTTTAATTCAGTTTTTTGGCACACAATAACTATATCACAGAGTAACTTTGAAACTCACCTCCCTTCTTCTTATCCTCAACGGCAATTCACTAACCTAACCAACTCGCATGCCGTTAATTACCAACGATGCTGTCGTATTCGGATTACTAATGGCCATTCTGGCTGCAATTTTTGTAACATCCCATAGTGATAATCCAGGATGGAAGAAATTCTATAAGTTCGTTCCTTCCTTGCTGCTTTGTTATTTCATTCCGTCTGTTTTTACTTCGCTGGGAGTAATAGATCCTGATGAATCCAATTTATATTACATGGCATCGCGGTATTTATTACCTGCTAGTTTGGTATTGCTAACCTTAAGCATCGATTTGAAAGCGGTAATGAATCTTGGATGGAAAGCTGTTGCAATGTTTTTTGCAGGTACAACAGGAATTATCATTGGTGGACCGATTGCATTGATGATTGTTGGGGCTGTTAATCCTGAAATTACCTCAGGTGTAGGCCCGGAAGAAGTGTGGCGTGGCCTTTCAACAGTTGCCGGTAGTTGGATTGGTGGCGGAGCAAATCAAACAGCGATGTATGAAGTCTTTAAACC
This sequence comes from Balneolaceae bacterium, assembly GCA_965249965.1. Taxonomy (GTDB): domain Bacteria; phylum Bacteroidota; class Rhodothermia; order Balneolales; family Balneolaceae; genus HXMU1420-13. The sequence continues at coordinate 1,896,332 of OZ252262.1, read as the reverse complement.
CAGCGATACTTTGTTTAGTGCAATGATCACCGTTGACATTATAGTGGCAAATATATGGATGGCTTTTATACTTTATGGTGCCGGCATGAGTGGCACTATCGATAAATGGTTCAAAGCAGACTCATCCGCTATTGAAATACTTAAAAAAAGCGTAGCTGATTATCAGGCAAGTATTGCAAAAGTCCCAACGCTCGTAGATTTCGTTAAAATGGGTGCCATTGCGTTTGTGATTGTAGCATTAGGTCATGTTTTGGGTGATATCATTGCACCCTGGGTGAATGAAAACTCTGAAACGTTAAGTCGCCTAAGTTTTAACTCGTCATTCTTCTGGATTGTGGTAACAGCCACCTTAGGTGGATTTGCTATGTCTTTTACTAAACAACGCGAATTGGAAGGTGCCGGAGCATCAAAAATGGGAAGCCTGTTTTTGTACATTTTAGTGATGACAATCGGAATGAAAATGGACTTAGGTGCTTTTGCTGAAGTTCCAGGGTTCTTCATTATTGGATTTATCTGGATCATTATACATGTGATTGTGCTACTCACAGTAGGTAAACTGATAAAAGCTCCTTTTTTCTTTACGGCAGTTGGTTCGCAAGCTAATGTTGGTGGGGCTGCATCCGCACCGATTGTAGCTTCTGCATTTTCGCCATCACTTGCTCCGGTTGGAGTGTTATTAGCTGTATTAGGATATGGTGTTGGCACTTTTGGAGCGTGGCTGTGTGGAATAATTATGCAGGCAGTTAGCATGTAATACCCTATATCCATCAAGTAAAATTCAATGATCTTTGTTTATTGATTATTGAATATTGATTATTGAATTCTCGTATCTTTTAGGCTTTCGAATTCTATATCTGAGACTATTGAAGAGAGCTTTTAAATTTTTCCTGGTTTTCGCTTTTACAGCTGCCGCAGTTTATGCAATGGTTATTGGGCTAAATTACCCCGCATTTAAAGCACTATTTGCAAATGCGGATGGTATGGCCGAAGGATCTGAATACATCGAAAATACGTATTCACTAAAAACGCTCACTGAGTTCATTGGTGAAAAACCGGAATTCGTATCTATTGTATCATTTAATGTGGATGATCCCGACTCCGGTATTTATTACGGTGCCAACATCCCACGCACTATGGGGGCACTCGGAAATATTTTTCTACTCTTCGAATATGAACGGCAAGTTTCTGAAGGATTGATTAACCCAGACGATCTGGTCGACCTGTCAGAAATCGAAAGATACCTCCTACCACAGGTCAATCAGAACGCCCATGAAGGCGCGCTGGCATTCCTCACTGAAGATGAATCCCCTATCACCAATGATGAGGCTATGCAAGCTATGGTTCAATTCAATTCCTTAGCTATTGCAGATTACTTTTGGTTCAAACTTGGTGAAGAAAATATTCGCGCTTTGACGGATTCTCTTTCACTTCCTAATACCGAAATGCCTGTTCCTTTTTCGGGAATATATAGTGTATTTGCACCTAATATTTCTCCAAAAATTAGTGAAAGCGCCGTCGAAAATTTGGAATATTTCAGCTCAAAAAATAGAGATTCTTTATTCATGCAATCTATTGCTACTGCAAAAGATTTTGCTGAAAACGATGATCTTAATTCAACTCGTCGTGAGCTTATGAATGATGATCGAATAAATATGAGTTTTATTGAAGAACGTGATGCACTTTATTTATTTCCGCAAACCACTGCATCTGATATCACTGATTTATTAGCCAGACTTTGGAGAAATGAAATTATAAGCAAAGAAATCTCAGAAGCTGTAAAAGAAAAAATGGGTTGGGCATTAAATTCGGATTCTATGAAACGAAGCTTTTCAAGATATGGCGCTTTTTATGACGCCCGAATGGGAATGTTAAGTGGTATCGATTTTGGAACATCTGTATATGATGGTCACACTTCAGTACAAGCTGTATTTTTTGATAAACTCCCTGTGGCATTTTGGTTACATATGAGTGCCAATCACATGCAGGAAGACTACCAACAGCGCTTGATCTGGGATCCTGCATTGTTTGAAACAACCATTCAGCAAATTAAAATGCACAACGATATTTAAAACAATTAGGTTGTGGTGCTGAACTTGAATCAGTATTTGTAACGGATAGAAAATTATTTATGAAATACCGTCTTCTTTACCTCCTTTGGCTTTTCCCATGTTACTTAGCTTTCCTTAGTGTCCAGCAGTTTAAAGTATATAATGGAACAATTTACACCTACGAAAATGGCGAGAGTATAGCCGCTAATGTGACTGATTTTGATATCAAACAAATTGCGGCACAAAGCAATGGGTATGTGGTTCTTAATTTGAAAACCCTGATGGCGAGACTATCGAACGACGACTAAGTTTATCTGTTCAAATGGCTCAGGGAATTATGAATACTTCCCTCATTCCAATTCGATATAAAAAAAATGCATATCAGGAAATTGTAATGATCCCAACTTATGAAATTCAGCGAAGCACCTCTTTCATGAATATGGTAATTGCCATTATAGGAACATCAATTTTAGCCGTGATTTGTATTTTTATAACTCGTTATGCCAATAACAGAGCTGAACATGGCGCTGAGCAATTGGTGATTGAACGCGTGGATGTATGAGTAAATCCGGTACGCTTTATTTAATTCCTACCACTCTGGGGAAAACGCAGAACAACAACGCTTTACCAGAGTACACACTCGAAATCATAAGAAAATTAGATGCCTTTGCTGTAGAGAATATTCAATCTGCAGTGAAGTTTTTGCATTGGGTGGGTGAAGCAGTTCCTGAGTTTAAAATTGATTTTTTTGAACTTAATAAGCGTACCCCCGAACATGAAGTATTTTCTTACCTAAAACCATTGAAAGCTGGTCGCGATATGGGAATACTTTCCGAAGCTGGTGCTCCCGGAATTGCAGATCCAGGATCCATTTTAGTGAAGATGGCTCATAAAAATGGGATTCGAGTGGTACCGTTAATCGGCCCTTCAAGTATTTTGTTAGCGATGATGGCATCCGGTTTTAACGGGCAGTCGTTTTCTTTTAATGGCTATCTCCCCATTGATCAGAAAGGCCGTAAACAAATGCTGGTTCAGCTAGAAGGAGAATCACGGCGTCATGACCGAACTCAGATTTTTATGGAAGCCCCATATCGAAATAATGAGATGCTACGCTCTATTTTGGATATCTGTGCAAGCGAAACAAAATTGTGTATCGCAAGCGACATCACACTTGAATCTGAATTCATTAAAACCAAAGAAGTTGGCCAGTGGAAAAAGAGCCACCTTCCAGAGCTCCATAAACGGCCTACGATTTTCATTATTTACGCTAAATAAAAAAGCCCTCATCAATAATGAAGGCTGTAAATTCAAAGGTAGTAAAATATTGGTTTGTTAGTTAATTAGTGTGCACCTGCCTCGGTGAGGATATCAACAACTTTCTTGTGATTTTGTGCAACAGCTTGATCCAATGCCGACCATCCACGATCGTCGTGAACATCAACATCACTTTTATTATTTATCAATAGCTCAACGATATTTTGATTTCCATTTGTCGAAGCCCAATACAAAGCTGTGGTACCTCTATTATCCCTGTGATCTATCTCCGCTCCGTGTTTAATTAAAGTCTCCACTATTTCAAGATGCCCGTGTTTTGCTGCTTTTAAAAGCGCGGTGCGATCGTGTTCGTCGCATGTGTTTACATCTACTCCTTCGGCAAGAAGTGTGTTGACTTTCTCGAGGTCGCCATTTTCAGCAGCGTCAAGAAATGTTTCATCATTCATAATATGCCTCCTACAGTTTTAGAATGAACTAGATATGCCCTCGAATTGTAATTGTGTGAGGACCTAATGTCAAATTAAATGTGGCTTTGTAACATGAATTATTGATGAAGTCTGCTGATTGAAAACTACCCAGCTACTACGACTTTCGATGTAGGCTTTGGAAGTAGATTTTGCCGCTTTAATTCCTGCATCATAAGTTCTGTAATATCACTTTTTAGTAGAAATTCGTATCTGATATCCAACACATAGGCTTTGATCTTGCACACCATCACAAAGTTTTGCTCATACACTTTGTTTGCAGTCATAACTACAATGGGTTTTTTCAGAAAAATGTACCGCGACGAAATCGCTGACTTATACGCTATTTCCTTTACAGCATTTATTGGAGTATCTGCCGGTAAAAATATCTCCACAACTACCTGGCAATCCAGTGCACCTGAATTTGAGTTCGAAACCGAATTACTTACAATATCAGCATTAGGAATAGAAACCACAGAATCATCGGGCGTAACAATCCTGGTAGATCGCAGCCCGATTTCAAGCACTTCCCCATAATGATTGTTCACTTCGATTTTATCCCCCACTTGAAAAGGGCGATCTAAAATGATGATAAATCCACCAAAAATATTTTTAAGCACATCCTGAGATGCAAAACCAACGGCAATACCAATTGAAGCACCAACGGCTAAAACTGTTTCTACGGGCGGTGCGATAATGCCGGCAATAACCACAAAAAGTGCAACTGACCAAATGAACACATTTAAAAAAGGTACAAGTCGTTTGATTACTAATCGATAAGATGCTTTCCGTTCTGCAACTGCCCCCAGTAAAAACATAATCACTTTATTAAACACATAAGTGCTCACAAGTACCACGATTGAATACATTACCTTGCTGAAAGAAAACAGCTCAGAAATTTGATTTGCTGAAACCGAATCTGCTACAGCACTACTATCGGCTGCAGCTTGAGCAAATGCCGCTGCAGTAAAAAGAAATGTTTGAACGAGTGTTAAGTATAATTTCTTCATATCAGGCATTTATCAGGTTTCTGGAGGTTAATAAACGCACAACTTGTCGGTAGATTAAATCATTTAATCCATATCCGTGTTTTAGCTCAACAAGTAGTCCCCTACTGCACAATCTTGAAATGATGGTTTCTGCATTTTTCGGGGAAAAATTTAGACACTCTGCCAATTGCTCTGCTCCTAATACATCATGAAGTACGAAAGCAGCAAGTACGAATAATGTCTGGGAATCTAACTCACTCAAATATTCAATACCCGTACCTTCTAACAGCTCGATTTGTATCTGGGCTGATTCGATTTTCTGAATGCATCGGATCCAATAAATCATAGCAACCGTTGCATTCCCTTCCGCCATTTTGTTTAATCGTTCAAATAATACTTTTTGTAAGTATTCATGGCGCTTCTCGTCGTCATCAAGCAATTTTTTAAATGCTCGTGAACTTTTAGTAGAGTCGTCAGGAATAATTTCCAATTGATAACCGCTTGCTACCTGCCTGCGCGAAATTATTTCTGCAATATTAGCAGCCGGTTGGTTATCAATCATTACAGAGTGCGAGAAATAATCGCCGATTTTCACCGCCACATTCAGAAAATTCCAGGCATATTTCGAACAACTACATACCCATAAAACTTTGTCCTTGGTTTCTGAAATGAGATAAAGCAAGGTATTAATCGCTTCATAGCCATTAACTGTACGTAAAAAGCAATTTTGCAGATTTTCGACAACTATTACTGTTTTCTTACGTCTTCTTGAAAGCAACGCTACAATTTCTTCTCCAGACTTCTTCTGAGAGATTTTTAACTGCTTACAAAGCTCTTCGAGTAAGTCTTTTTCTTTATGAACTGTCCGTTTAAAGTCGATCATTTCTACTCGATCGTTAACAAATACCTCTGTTCTAAGATAATTCAGTTCTGTGGTACGGCCACTTCCTTTCTCTCCTAAAATTGCGATTGAAGACGGGAAATCAGACTTCCATAACTCATATGCTTTTGTTGCGGTTTCAAAATGCGGATGATGTTTAACAAAAAAAGATTGATCAGCCGGACGTTTAAAATCGAACAAACGACGATAGATATAAGGTAGTTGACGGTATTTTTGATCAACATCGTGTAATAAAGCCGCAATATTGGTTTTTTGAACATTGATATGTTCCGTTTCAATCATTCCTAAAAAGGATCGGATTGAATCGTTAGCAGTTCGGAATTTCGAAAATATAAATCGGCGTCCTATTTCAAGCTTATCAACAAACTTAGCCCAATATATTCCAAGTTTTTCTCTTACATCAGAAGCTGACTGACGTACTTTTATTTTAGCATCTTCTCGCTTAATCTGGCCTGCGTCCTGGTCAATTAGCAGCTTAGAGATCCGATCGGATAGTTCCTGTTGATGCTTGTCTAATTCACTTTCTAGAAACTGTTCAATCTTTGGAAAGTCTTCACCAATTTCATCCAGTTTCATTAGTGCCAGTTCCAGCCCTTTTTTTACAATTTCATAGGGCTCCTCATCTTCACTTTTTTCTACATCCTGGGCGATTGTTAAGTTTGTAGTAATTATCTGTTCAGTTTCTGAAAAGTCCTCAATAATTAACTGCAGTTTTTGCTCTGGTTTAATGTCCTCAGCCAGAAGCTCAGATAAATACTCATCACCCAAAATTCTACGGAATAACGACTGCCATTGTATCGGTTTTAACAGATATTCTGGTAATTGTTCGTTGTATTTTAGCTCATCAACCAGAGTAATTTTTTGCTGCACCTGATTAGCCAACAGAGAAACCTTCGAAGCAAAATCCTCTAAATATTTACTCAGCACCATCTCATCGCTGGTTGCTTCAAGCGGGGTAACAATTTCTTGTACTTCTTTTAAAGTTGTCGCTTTAATCTCTTCACAAACTTCTTCTAATTTTGTAGAAGTAATATTCGAGCTTTTTTCAAGCAACGAGAGCTTCTCTTCTAAATGCTTATATAATGATGAGAAAGACGGGTGAATCTGAGACGATAATTTTGATTGAAATTTCTTTTGTAGTGATTCTTCGTACTCATTTAATTGGCTGTTTAATTCATTGAGTGTAGCAGCCGCATCAAGTTGCTCCACATTCACATTTATCAAGTCGCCCCAAATTCTGGCACTTTCTTTTGCATCCATCGAAAAGCCATTGGCTTTCCGTTCAAACATTTCTTTATTAACTGTTTTATTCGGCAGTTCAATGGTTCCGGCTATCAAAAAATCTGCACTTAATTGCTCAGCAAACTTATCTAAGTGTACTTGGATTTGTGCATTTAATTTGGATGTAAATTCAAGCAATAAGTTATGCTGAGCCTTAACAATCGTTTCAAGTTCACCTTCCGATGCATTGTTTGAATACATCTTTAAAGCCAACACTTTAAGCTCAACCAGAATATTGGCATACCAACCGAAGAGCGATTTTTGCCATAATAGGTTCAGGTAATAATATTCAACAAACCTACATCCTATTAAGTAGCGATATCCCACCTCTCTTTCTTGATTCTTGTTTCCAAGTACCTGGCGTAATTTTTTTCCAGATTTCGCCATTTTTACCACCAAAGAATCTCCAGCTTCCCAATTTATATGGGCGTCTTCCAGGGGTACCACTATTTTTTCAGGCAGTTTTTCCATGATATCATGGATGCCTTGCGTTTCAGAGAGGTTAAATAAGGCACTAGACCGATTAACAGATGAAATAATTTTTTTAAATATCTGCACCGACTTTCCTTCAACAGCAAGAGGTAATAATTCGTCCGCAATAGCCTGAACAACTTCAAATTGCGATCGAATGATTTTCTCGAAATACGCACGCAATGCTGGAAAGTGATTTTCCCGAAATTCCTTCTCTATATTAGTTTGTCTGCTATTCAACTTATTCTATTCTAAGATTTAAGAACAATGGTACATATTTATTCAGTTTTTTCTATGAAAATACTTTTTCTCAAAATCTCATAGAAACATTCTACTCTTTCATCAAGTTAGATATTCCATTATCTTCGAGCATCATCTACAAAAAATTATGGCCAATAAACCCAATTCCTTAGAAAGTATGCGTGGGTATGTTGTATTCCGAATTTGTGCGATTCTGGGTTTTCTTTCTTTATTAATCTCAACATCAGCAATTGCACAAGTCCAGCTAGAAAGAATTTCTAAAGCCGAAAGAAGCGATGGTCTCGGCTATGTAGTTAGGTATCACTTCGATCAACCAATCGATTCATTTACGGTGATACAACCCGCTCCAGATCTAATTCAGATGGAATTATTTGGCTCCTCAATTGATACTACAGGAATAACATTGCCCGAGCAAGGTGGTAAAATCCAGGAAGTTAGATTATATGGACTCGAAGAAAGTTACGGTGTTGATATTTACTTAGCTCCGGAAGTTTCAGTCATTGGCACGGCATATCCCGACGGCACAAGCAACGATGTTTTACTGGCTATGACCAAAGCCGAAGCCTACGAGGTAGAAGTGCACAGCCAGCAATTTCTTGCAAAAAACTGGTATTTAAATATCAATCCAGAAGATGCGCTTGAAATTACAGCTGTTCAACCCCCGGCTGATCCCAATGAAAGCTTCAATCAAATTGCGGATAAATTAAAATTTGATACTGTAATTATTGATGCTGGGCACGGTGGCCACGATCCCGGAAATGTTGGTTATCGCAATACCTACGAAAAAGATGTAGTTCTTGCTGTTTCGAAAAAAGTAGGAGAATATATCGACGAGTATCTTCCAGATATCGAGGTAATTTATACCAGAGACGATGATACCTTTATCGATTTATATGATCGCGGAAATATTGCTAATGAAAATGAGGGTGATTTATTCGTTTCCATTCATGCAAATTCATTTCATAATCCTTCTGTCCGCGGCACCGAAGTTTTCTTTTTAGGATTGCACAGAAGTCAAAGTTCCTTAGAGATCATGAAAAAGGAAAACATGATCTTCAATAACGGAGAACAACAAGTTCGGGAATTAACCGAAGAACAGCTTCTCATTTATGAACTTGCACATAGTGGATACATTGCAAACAGCGAACGAATTGCTTCCATGCTCGACCATCAGTTTTCGAAACGAGCAAATCGTAAATCAAGAGGGGTAAAACAAGCAGGATTCGTAGTATTATATGAAGCATCTATGCCGTCTTTATTAGTGGAATTGGGTTTCTTGACAAATCCCTCTGAACAACGTTTTTTGACAAGCGAATATGGGCAATCTATTATGGCGTCGGCAATTTTTAGAGCAATTCGCGATTATAAAGTAGAATACGAACGAAGCAGAGAGATAACCTCTTCGAATTGAGAAATGGCAAAAAAACCTCTCATCATAGGTGTTGCAGGCGGGTCTGGGTCAGGCAAAACCACTGTTGTAGATTACATTTGTGATAAATTTGCACCAGAGAATATTTTACGCCTTGAGCATGATTCTTACTACCGTGATTTGAAGCACATGCCTTTTGAAGAACGTATTAAACAAAATTTTGATCACCCGGCTTCTTTAGAAACGGAGCTCCTGATCAGGCATGTTGAAGCACTTTCTGAGGGATATCCGGTGGAAGTACCCATGTACGACTTTTCTGCTCACACCAGAAAAACTGAAACTGTTTCGGTCACTCCTACAAAAGTGATCATCATTGACGGGATTTTAATATTCAGCGAACCGGATTTATTGAAGCTGATGGACATTAAAATCTTCGTAGATACTGATGACGATATCCGGCTACTTCGTCGATTAAAAAGAGACATCAACAAACGTGGTCGTACCGTTGAAAGCGTGTTCGAACAGTATGAAAATTTTGTTCGCCCGATGCACCTCAAATTTGTAGAACCCAGTAAAAGATATGCTGATATTATCATACCAAGAGGGGGTAAAAATCAGGTTGCCCGCGAAATGGTTATTTCATTGATCGAACGCAAATTGGGAGATTAATCTTCCAGGAAAGCCTCCATCCCTACAAAAATAAGGTCAGGTCTGAAGGTAGGTTTTTCTTCTAAATTTGATGCAAGTGATTCAGCATCTCCACCAGTAATAACTATTTTAAACGTAGGATAGGCTTTAGTAAAACGTTCGATGTTAGCTTGTACCCCGTCCAAAAACAATTGAGAGAGCCCCCATTCCAGAGATTCTTTACTCGATGACCCGGGAAATTGCGTCGGAATGTTAAAGTCGAAATTTGGCAGGCCAGGTGCATTTTTGTGAAATACTCCCATTAGTGTTTGCATACCCGGCATTATTACCCCACCATGAAAAACTCCATCTTTATCCATAAAATCCAGGGTACAAGCGCTTCCGGCATCAATAACAAGAACATTATCCTTGTAGATATTCCAAGCTCCCAGGCAGGCAAGATATCGATCCATTCCAAGCGTTTCAGGCGTTTTATACTTTAATCTAGATGGATGAATATCTTTCGTTTCTAAAATTGCAATGGAATAAAAATCAGACAATCCTTCCAGCCAATCAGTGGAAGGTCGAACATTACTTACTATTAAGTATTCAATTCCTAAAGTTAAAAGAGTAGAGGTTAGATCATCAGGCTTAGTGAACACCTGAATCTCCCAGCTATCCTCTTTTCTAATCCCAAGCTTTATGGATGAATTCCCAACATCTAAAAAACCGATTTTGTTCGTTTGTATAGAATCGAAATTGGTCATGAATTTGTAGTACCTTTCAAATAGAACATTAAGTTTAAAATCGAGCTTTTAGCATGAACCTCCAATCAAAAATTGCCATAGTTACAGGTGCCAGCAGTGGAATTGGCGCTGAATTTTCAAAAATACTGGTTGAAGCCGGTACAAAAGTGTATGGGTTGGCCCGAAGTGAAGATAAGCTGGAAGCAATCCAAGAGAAATTGGGTGATCTTTTTATTCCCGTTTCACTTGATGTTACTGAATATTACAGCCTTGAAAGCTGGGTTGAAGAAACTTTTGAAAATGAACTACCGGATATTTTAGTGAATAATGCCGGTTTAGGGATATTCGGCAATGTGGATGAGCTAAGTGTACAAGATTGGCAAACCATGATGGATGTGAATTTATCCGGTGTTTTCTATCTCACTAAATTAATTGTGCCTTTAATGAAAAAAAACCCAAATGTTTGCCATATCGCAAATATTGCTTCCGTGGCCGGCTTGATGGGTAATCCCACCATTTCGGCATATAACGCTACTAAATTCGGTCTTCGTGGCTTTTCAGAAGCTTTGTTTAAGGAGCTCCGTTTTGATGGAATTAAAGTAACTTGTTTCTTCCCCGGTTCAATTGCTACCTCCTTTTTTGATGATATTAAATCAGTGAAACTGCACGACAATATGATGCGACCGCTGGATATAGCAAAGACTTTGAAGTATGTGCTTGAAACACCGGATAATTTCCTCATTAACGAATTAACAATGCGACCGCTTAATCCCAAAGCACCCGAAGCTTAATGCGTAGCATACTTTTTCTTTTACTTTTCCTGGTAATAGGAAACGGCTGTAAGGAAGAACTTGAGCTTCCTGTTCCGGAGAATTTGATTGATGAAAAAAAGTATGTTGATGTTTATATCGATCTTCACTTATTCAATGCCATGGTTCAGGCTGTGGATACTGTTATGAATGAAGATTCATTGAGAATGGCTTTATTCTCTCAATATGGAATCAACGAGGAACGGTTTAAATCGAGCCATGCCTATTATCAAAGTCAGACACAGGAACAACAAACACGCCTTGATACCGCTGTAACACGCATTGCCCGTACTTTAGAAATGATGAACACGCAACGAACGCTTAGCCCCGATCAACTAATTGATAATGGTGGGGCATTTCGTCCACGGAACTAACCCGCCCTTCATTTATTAAATACTGTATTATCTGTCTCGATTTATGCACCGGCCACGATAGTTCCTTTGAGATTTGTTCAATGCTCTTTGTTTGGTGATTCATTGCTTTCGAAATCAACAACACATCTTCTTCAGTGTATTGAATTCGATCTTTCGATGCTTTCACACAGTTATCACATTTCCCACAGTTTTTAGCATCACTTTCGCCAAAATAATTTAAAAGATATACTTCACGACAACTGTTGGTTGTGGCATACCCATTCATAAAGTCCAGCTTTTGAAGCAAGTTATTTCGGTATTGTTCCACCTCGGTTCGAGGTACCGGTAATTTATACTCGCGTGGGCCAAGTGGTAGTACTAAATCTGAACCTTCAGCTATTGAATACACCAAGACAGCGTCGTGTTGCATGAGTACGTTCAACCCCTTGATTAAACTATTTCTGGAAATATTTAGCCTTTTCAACACAAAATCTGTTTCGAGATGTACCATATTCGCACACGCATGGTGACCAAATAGTCGAATCAGTTTATCCAAAAACTCTGCTTTATCTGCATTTTTAATGGTCCGTGTAAATTGCTGTAATTGATCCAGACTTAACGTGAACTGTAATTGCACGTTAGAGGCTACATTACTTTCGGTAACTAACACCCCAAATTGTTCCATGATTCTCATGGATGATCTGATCACCGAAGCTTTTAATGCACACCGTCGTTGAACTGATTCCACTTTGTAGCTCTTCAATTCCTCAAGAGATGAGCCAACTGCAAGTCCGAGCTCGTCATATAATGCCACGTATACTTTTTGCAACTCTTCCCAGTTTGGATAATTCTCAATTATTCTACTTTTAAGCGCTGGATAATCGGATGATTTATAAAATAATATGGGATAACTATCATTACCATCTCGGCCAGCCCGCCCGGCCTCCTGATAATAGGCTTCCATCGAATATGGCATTTCTTCATGGATAACATAACGGCAATTTGGTTTATCGATTCCCATTCCAAAAGCATTAGTTGCCACTACAATTGGAGTTTCACCGGAAATCCATCTTTCTTGAATTTCTTTTCGATTCTGTGCATCCAAGCCGGCATGATAGGCTTCTGACTTCAAACCTAGCTTTGTCATCTTTTTTGCCCAAAACTCACAATTTTTTCGTGTGCTGCCATACATCAATCCATCGCCCTTATTTGCAGCTTTTTGTATGGATCTGGTAATGCGGGTTGGTTTATTTTCTTCTTCAATTACCCACCATGTTAAATTCTCTCGCTTAAATGGTTTTGAAATAACCTGAGCTTCTTTAAACCCAAGGTTTTCAATAATATCCTTTCGAACTTCTGGAGTAGCAGTTGCGGTTAATGCAATCCATTTTACATGCTCTTCGATTCTGGATAATGAGCTTCTGATTGTTCGATATGAAGGTCTAAAGTCGTGCCCCCATTCTGAAATACAATGAGCTTCGTCTATTGCAACTAGCTTAATATTTAGCTGATCCAATTCCGATTCGAAAAGGATGGTTGATAAACGTTCGGGTGCACAATAAAGCAGTTTATACATTCCATTTCTTGCATTCACCAACCGCTGTTCTACTTCATATCTAGGAAGCGTGCTATTGATAAAAGTAGCGGAGATTCCTCGATCATTTAGTTGCTTTACCTGATCTTGCATTAGTGCTACTAGTGGTGAAATCACTAATGTTATCCCATCAAAAACGGTTGCAGGAACCTGATAACAGAGTGATTTCCCTCCTCCCGTTGGGAATAGTACTAATGTGTCATTTCCGGCAAATACAGATTTTATTACTTCATCTTGTTGATCTCTAAATCCGGGATAGCCCCAATAATTTTGAAGGTTTTCCAGTGCTAGTTGGAATTGATCACCCAAGATGCTTGTGATATTTATGAATTAATATTTATCAATATCAGCATCTAGAGCCAATACAATCCCGTTGGTCCAACCAAACCCGTCCTGAGTTGGATACTCTCCTCCACCAGCTAATAAAGTGGTATCCGCAACATTATATTTTTCCATCATTTTCCCAGTAGTGCGGTATACTTTATTATTAATAGATAGCCAATCATCAGCCATAGATTTTGCTTCCACCCCAAACCCGTATTGATCAAGTCCTTTATAGGCAATCCATTGAAGAGGTGCCCAGCCGTTTGGCGAGTCCCATTGCTGGCCGGATCCGTATGGTGAAGTCAAAAATCCACCGTCTTTACGCAGCTCATTTATAAGTTCAGGAACCTGAGTCTCAGCGAGCTCATCAGCAGCAGCGTTAAAATACATCGGGTAAAAACTCGCAGCGGTAATCCGATCAGTAAATGAGCCGTCTTCCCACAATATATCCATGAACATGGATGCTTCAGCATTCCAAAAAATTGCATTGATCGCTTCTGCCCTACTGCTTGCAGCATCTTCTAACTCATTTGCTTTCTGAGTTTCATTTTGTGCACGATAAAGATCAGAAAGTACATTCTCGGTATGATACAGAATCGAATTTAAATCGATGGGTGCAATTTCACTTGTTCTAATACTTGCAAAATCATTTCCATCGGCAAACCAGCGGGCGCTAAAATCCCAACCCGACTCACACGCTGCACGTAAATCTAAAAATAATTTATTAGCGCGTTCTTCACTCATCCCATGCGCTAGTTCAACATCTTCTTTATAAGATTCAGGTCGAGGCTCAATCCGATCATCGTAATACCGATTCAATATCACATCATCCAGCAATACAACTCTACGATGAGCAGGATTAGCTTCCGTTAATTGGTCTGTCCCTCCCATCCAGAAATCATACTCTGCCTGAAGTGCAGGTAGATATTTTGCCGCCTCTTCCATCGAAGTATACTGTGCATATAAATTTACCATTGCACCAAAAAACGGCGGTTGACTTCTCCCCAAAAAGTACGTCCGATTTCCATTTGGGATGTATCCGATTGTTTCAATTTGATAGGCAAAATTATCTAACATCGACTCGATCAAATCTACCCTGCCCGAAACACCAAGTCCGATCATGGTGAAATACGAGTCCCAATAATAAATCTCTCTGAATCGACCACCAGGAACTACATATTCGTTTGGTAAAGGGATTAATGAACTGTAAGCTCCTGCATCTTCGCTACTACGTGTTAAACGTGCCCAATGCCCGTTTAAATGTTCGATCATTGGTTTAGAAGCATCAATTTCGATAGCATCGGGTTGAAAGGGAGGATTAAAATTATCTTCCACGAACTCGCTTAAATCGAAACCTTCTTCATCTTTTTGAATCAGATAATCCTCAAGGATAGCTGCTGGATCTCTTTTTGGAGTATAATCCACAAACGTTTTTGAATCTGGGAATATGCCTTCCATTTGGACATCATGAAATAACTCATCGAGTTCTATCCAGGGAAGATAATACTCGGTGTTCTTTTCAGGGCTTTGACAGGCAATAAGGCCAAACCCGAAAACGAATGAAAATAATATGGCACGTTTAATCATAGCCGAAATACTCTTGTTAGGTTTCGGCTTGAATGTAGGTAGTTTTTGATAAAAGTGGAGTTGGATTATCTCCCTATTTCCAGCGTTCCTGTTCCAGATTTTGAATGGCTGCCATTACATCGCGTTGGCTAATTTGGCCCACTAATTTACCTTGATCAAGTACCGGAAAGCGACGAAGTCTGAGATTTAAAAACTTCTGCGCTATTTCCATGATATTGTCATTTGGGGATATGAAAATTGGTTCTTTAGTCATGAAGTCTTTTACTAATCCAACTTCGGTAGGTGAATTAAGATATTTACCTCTTACCACTTGTTTTAAGCAATCACCCTCAGAAATAATACCACACAGTGATCCGTCTTTATCGATTACCGGAGCTCCCGAGATTCCTTTTTTTACTAGCATTTCAATCACGGTATGCATGGAATCGTCAGGCGTGAATGTAATCAAGTTGGTGGTCATAAAATCTTTGACCTGAATTGCCTGTTCTTTGAATTTTGGCTCTTTGCGTTCTGCTGCCTTATAACTAATTACCATTCCTGACTCCCTTTAGTGTTGAGTTGTAATTGCTATCACTAATAAGGGATTTGGGAAGGAGATTTGCAAGTCCATGACTAAATGAACGGCAAATTCCCTTCAAAAAGATTATCAAAGGCGTTTTCATCTTCCAGATCCGACTCGATGAGAAGACTAATAACATCCCCAACTTTTGAGCACGCTATGAAGCTGTCTGGATTTAAATCCGGTGTAACCAAGCCTTTTTCAATGACTCTCTTTACAATATTTCGTACCAGTTTTGCCTCTTCGAACATATCGAAGCTATCGAGTAGCATGGCGGCGGATAAAATCGTGGCAATCGGATTGGCAATATCTTTTCCGGCTGCTTCTGGATAACTCCCATGAATGGGCTCAAACAAGGAAGTTTGTTCACCCACCGATGCCGATGGTAATAATCCGATTGAACCCGTAATTACACTCGTCTCATCTGAGATAATATCTCCAAACATGTTCTCGGTAAGAATTACATCAAACTGATTGGGTCGCTGAATTACCTGCATTGCCGCATTATCCACGAACAGATATTCAACTTCTATCAATGGGTAAGCTTGCGCTACTTTTTGAACAATTTCACGCCATAGTCTTGAAGTTTCCAGCACATTAGCTTTATCCACCAATGTAACTTTCTTTCTGCGTCGAAGCGCTGCTTCGAAGGCCATTTTAGCGATTCGCTCGATTTCAAAATCTGAATATTCACAATGATCGAAGGCCGATTTACCACCATTAGTTCGCCCTTTATCTCCAAAATATATCCCGCCTGTCAATTCGCGATATACGACTAAATCGGTTCCATAAATTCGATCTTCTTTCAACGGAGAACGTTCAATTAAAGAACTAAAAAGTTGAACGGGGCGAATATTCGCAAACAATCCCAGACTTTTTCGAAGCTTAAGTAGCCCTTGTTCAGGCCGAACTTTCGCAGTCGGGTCATTATCATACTTAGGATCGCCAATTGCGCCGAATAGAATCGCATCTGAGAGCCGGCATGCTTCTATCGTTTCGTCTGGCAGTGGTTCACCAGTGATATCTATTGCCGCTGCACCTACAAGCGCTACATCATAATTGAAACTGTGATGAAAACGATGCCCTACGGCATCCAATACCTTAATTGCCTGTTTTACTACTTCAGGTCCTATACCGTCACCGGCTAATACTGCAATCCGCTTATCCATTTTTAAAACTCGATGTGCTGTTTTTCGAAGGCTTCGATCTCTTTCTTTTTACTCAATAGAAAATCGATATCATCATACCCATTAAGCAAGCACATTTTTTTATAGGGATTTATTTCGAATGATTCGCTTAATTCGCTCCCATGCACTGAAATTTTTTGATTTGGTAGGTCGATGATTATTTCTGAACTCGGGTCTGATTCTATTTCATCAAATAGTTTGGTTAAAAAAGCTGGACTCACCTGCACAGGTAATAATCCATTATTTAACGAATTACCTTTAAAAATATCTGCAAAGAAACTAGAAACAACTGCTTTGAAGCCATAATCGACTAAAGCCCATGCTGCGTGTTCGCGACTTGAACCGCAGCCAAAGTTTTCTCCGGCTACAAGGATCGAGCCTGAGAACTCACTGCCGTTCAATACAAAATCAGGTTTATGGTTACCGTCTTTATCGAACCTCCAATCGCGGAATAGATTTTCGCCAAATCCTTCTCGAGAGGTTGCTTTTAAAAATCGTGCCGGGATAATTTGATCCGTATCAACATCCTGCACAGAGAGAGGAATTGCAGTGCTTTGTAATACCTCAAATCTTTCCATTAATGTGTTGCCTTCTCAGTTAAAAAATTTCGAACATCTACTATTTTACCTTCAACGGCAATTACAGCGGCAGTTAGCGGACTAACAAGCATGGTGCGGGCGCCGGGACCTTGCCTTCCCTCAAAATTACGATTTGAGGTTGACACACAATATTCACCGGATGGAATTTTATCCTCGTTCATTCCCAAACAGGCAGAGCAACCCGGGCCACGAAGTTCAAATCCGGCTGCTTCAAGTACATCGTGTATACCTTCTGCTCTGGCCTGAGCTTCCACTTGTTTTGATCCGGGAACTATCATGGCGGTAACATTAGCAGCTTTTCGTTTGTCCTTCACATATTTAGCTACAATTCGTAAATCTTCGATTCGGCTGTTTGTACAACTCCCGATAAATACATTATCGATGGGTTTACCAAGCAAGCTCTCCCCTTCTTGTAATCCCATGTATTTTAGGGACTTTTCCAGCGAAGCGGGATTTTCATATTTTTCTTTTGTTGGGATACTTTGCGTGATGCCAATTCCCATTCCTGGATTAGTACCATAGGTGATCATGGGCTCAATATCAGAGGCATCAAATTGATATTCTGTATCAAAAATTGCGTCTTCATCAGAATAGAGAGTGCTCCAATATTCAATCGCCTTATCCCAATCCCCACCTTTAGGTGCATGATCTCTGCCTTTGATATAGGTAAAGGTAGTTTCGTCCGGAGCGATCATTCCTCCACGGGCTCCCATTTCAATACTCATATTGCATATCGTCATACGAGCTTCCATTGTAAGGGATCGAATAGCAGATCCGGCATATTCTACAAAATGTCCGGTCCCACCAGCTGTACCTAATTTTGAGATCACATAAAGGATCAAATCTTTTGAAAAAACTCCGTCATCCAATTCTCCATCAATGGTAATTCGCATGGTTTTTGGGCGAGGAAGTAGCAAACACTGGGTCGCCATTACCTGTTCAACCTGAGAAGTACCAATACCAAAAGCGATGGTTCCAAACGCACCATGTGTTGAGGTATGGCTATCCCCGCAAACAATGGTCATTCCGGGTTTAGTGATGCCAAGTTCCGGACCAATTACATGAACAATGCCTTGAAAAGGATGTCCCAATCCGTATAAGTCGATTCCAAATTCATCACAATTATTAGTGAGGGTATCCACCTGAAGCTTGGATAAAAAATCTTTAATTGGCAGATGCTGATCTTTGGTGGGTACATTATGATCAGCCGTTGCAACTATTCTATTTTTACGAAAAAAATCTATGCCTCGATTTCGAATTCCATCAAAGGCTTGGGGACTTGTAACTTCGTGTATAAAATGCCGATCGATATATAAAACTTCTTGTCCGCCTTCCACCTTTGTAACAACATGACGGTTCCAAACTTTCTCAAAAAGTGTTTTTCCCATAAGTTAGGCTGACTTTACCTCCGTCTTGGAAAATAATGAAACCAAATCTTCATCCTGCACAACTTTTTTCTTGTCTGCTATTGCCAAAAATTGTTGGTAATAGACTTCTATATCTTCTCTTGAAACATCGAATCCAAGTTTTTTCGCTCTGAAGTTAAGAGCAGCACGGCCACTGCGTGCAGTTAATACTATAGATGATTCATTCACACCAACTTCATTCGGATCAATAATCTCATAAGTCTCGCGCGACTTTATAACACCATCCTGATGAATACCCGATGAATGTGCAAAAGCATTTGCTCCAACAATCGCTTTATTTGGTTGAACCGGCATCCTCATTTTGGAGGAAACCAACTCGCTCATTTGCTTTAAGCATCGTGTATTAATATTCGTATCAAAATCCAGATCTTGGTGCTGGCGCATTATCATTACAACCTCTTCGAGGGATGCATTACCAGCTCGTTCGCCAATTCCGTTAATCGTACACTCTATTTGACCAGCCCCATTCACTACACCCGCAATTGAATTTGCTGTTGCTAATCCTAAATCATTATGGCAATGTGTTGAAATAATTGCCTTATGAATTCCATTTACATTTTCTTTTAGGAATTTGATTTTATCTCCATACTGCCATGGTAAGCAATAACCGGTTGTATCAGGAATGTTTACCACTGTTGCGCCAGCAGCAATTGCAGCCTCTATAACTTTTGCCAGAAACTCGTTTTCAGTACGCCCGGCATCTTCGGCATAGAACTCAACATCGTCAACGAAATTTCTAGCAAATTTTACAGCTGCAACTCCACGTTCGATTACATTCTCCCGAGTTGTTTTTAGTTTATCATACACATGGCTATCGGAAGTTCCGATACCAGTGTGTATTCTTGGTCGTGCAGCTCCTTTTAAGGCTTCAGCTGCTACTTCGATGTCTTTCCGTACAGCGCGGGAAAGAGCACAAACTGTACTGTTTTTGATGATCTGAGCGATTTGATTCACCGAAGAAAAATCTCCGGGACTCGAGATGGGAAAACCAACTTCCATTACATCAACACCCAGTGCTTCCAGTGCCAACGCTACTTCGATTTTCTCGTTGGTATTTAGCTGGCAACCGGGAACTTGTTCCCCATCGCGCAACGTAGTGTCAAATATTTGGATGCGATTGTTTGGCATTGGTCTTATCATTTCTCACATTAAATCATCAACTTACAGTTTGCATTGGTGTAAGTGATTGTCGCAGAATTTATCGGCGTGCTTAAATATTCTGAAACCGCAATCATATTATATTACAACCCCCAAACGGAATCATTCTTAGTTAAACATCACCTAACTCATTCATTTTATTACTGATGAACACCATCAGTGCTGATTTTATCTACAATGGCCAACCAACCAAATGATCAATTATTTCAGCTCATTAAATCGCTAACTAAGGCTGAAAAACGCAGTTTTAAGATTTATGCCACCAGAACAAGTCAGCCTGATGCGAAATTTATCCAACTTTTTGACGCTATTGACAAAGCACGCGAGTACGACGAAGAGTTGATTTTTTCTAAGATAAGTGACCTGAAAAAAGTACAATTCTCGAATTTAAAGGCGCATTTATATAAACAAATTTTGATAAGCCTTCGCCTTAGTTATGTAAATCATAACCTGGATATCCAAATTCGAGAACAAATCGATTATGCCAGAATTCTGTACGATAAAGGACTATATAAACAGAGTTTGAAAATTCTGGATAGAGCGAAACAACTTTCCGCTCAAAATCATCGAATTACACTTACTACAGAAATTCTGGGTTTCGAAAAATTGATTGAATCCCAGTACATCACTCGAAGTTTAAGAAATCGAGCTGATCAACTCATCAAAGAAACCGAGGTAACTGTAAAATCTGTAGATCGCTACCATTCACTTTCTAATCTATCACTTCGATTGTATGGTATTTACATAAAAGCCGGCCATGTGCGAAGTGAACGCGATTATGAAATCACAAAAACCTTTTTTGACAATGCATTAAGCCGAATTGACCTGGATAACATGGGCTTTTTTGATGAGCTCTATTACAATGTATCTCATGCTTGGTATAGCCTTATTGTGCAGGATTTTTTAATGCAATACCGATATGCACAAAAATGGGTAGAGTTGTTTACAAAGAATCCTTCGATGATGAGCCTTGAACCAATCTGGTATTTAAAAGGAACTCACGTTTTGTTAGAGGCATTATTCATTCTTGGTCACCACGAGAAGCATAAAGAAGTAGTACTTCAGTTAAAACAATTTATGGATGAACCTCCTGGTCGAACTAACGAAAATCTTGAAACACTAGGATTTCAATACTATTACACAGGGCTTATCAATTCATATTTTATGCAGGGCCGCTTCACGGATGGTTTATCTATTGTGAAGGACCTCGAAAATGAAATCGAAAAATTTCAATTTCGAATAGATCCTCATAGAATTCTGGTTTTCTATTATAAAATTGCCTGTTTATTCTTTGGCGCAGGGAAATTTAAGACATGCATCACCTATCTAAATAAAATCATCAACTATCCCGACCCCAGGCTTCGAGAAGACATCCATTGTTTTGCCCGAATTCTAAGTTTAATCGCCCACTTTGAACTTGGAAATCAATCACTGGTTGAGTATCAGGTTAGATCAACCTATCGGTTTATCCGAAAAATGAACGATTTAAATTCTGTACAGGAAGAAATCCTAAAATTCCTTCGAAATTTACGTTCGGTTGATACGCAGTTTTTAAAGAAAGAATTTGTAAAACTGAGAGATAGGCTCCTGGAAATTCAAAAAAAGCCATATCAACGTCGAGCCTTTTTATACTTGGACATCATAGGTTGGCTAGAATCAAAAATAGAAGAAAAACCAGTTCAGGATATTATTAAACGCAGGTTTCAGCGATAATATCCATCAAAATAGTAGGTTGGGCATTCCATTTTGACTCAGATTAGACTACTAAAACTATTGCGATTCTTCGCTAATCAGTTTTTCTTTGTGTCATCAACAACACTCACTCATGTTTAACTCTGTAATTCCTGTGGTCATTATTAGCGTAATTGGTATAAATAACCTACCAGGGAATGCATTGTGTTGAAGATCATAGAACTACAATTTAAGCCTTCCCTGATTCGGAAGGCTTTTTTTTTGGGCAATAATTATTGATGGCGGAACTAAATAAATACAGCAAACAAATTACTCAAGACGGTTCACAACCGGCTGCTCAGGCAATGCTTCATGCGTTAGGTTTAAATGATGAAGTACTTAGCAAACCACTGGTTGGAATTGCAAGTACAGGTTATGAGGGTAATCCTTGCAACATGCATTTGAACGATTTAGCAGTTCATGTAAAACGTGGAGTTAACTTAGCAAATCAAACCGGACTTATTTTTAATACAATTGGAATTAGTGACGGAATTTCGATGGGGACTCCAGGAATGCGCTACTCTCTTCCCTCTCGCGACTTGATCGCAGACTCTATGGAATCAGTAGTTGCGGGTATGAGTTACGACGCCATGGTTGCCATTGTAGGATGCGATAAGAATATGCCGGGTGCCTTAATGGCAATGCTACGATTAAACCGCCCGGCAATAATGGTTTATGGTGGAACCATAGCTCCAGGTTATCATAATGGACAAAAACTTGATGTAGTTTCAGCTTTCGAAGCCTGGGGACAAAAAGTTTCCGGATCTATTGATGATCAGGAATTCAAAGATATTGTAATGAATGCCTGCCCGGGCCCTGGTGCCTGCGGTGGAATGTACACTGCAAATACGATGGCTTCTGCGATTGAAGCCATGGGAATGACACTACCCTATAATGCTTCAAATCCTGCAAATGGAGCAGAAAAGGTCCTCGAATGTGAAGCCGTAGGAGAACCTCTTTACCGACTGCTTGAGCAAGACCTGAAACCCCGAGACATTCTCAAAAAAAAATCGATGGAAAATGCTTTTAGATTGATCACAGTGCTAGGTGGTTCAACAAATGCAGTGCTTCATCTTTTGGCGATAGCAAAAACTGCTGAAATAGAATTTACGCTCAAAGATTTTCAAAAAATTTCCGACGAAACACCATTTTTAGGTGATCTAAAACCGAGTGGAAAATATGTTATGGAAGACCTTCACAACGTTGGAGGCATTCCGGCTGTGATGAAATTTATGCTCGAAAATGAGATGCTTCATAGCGATTGTCTTACAGTGACGGGAAAAA
The DNA here is from genome assembly GCA_965249965.1 of Balneolaceae bacterium. Lineage (GTDB taxonomy): Bacteria > Bacteroidota > Rhodothermia > Balneolales > Balneolaceae > HXMU1420-13. The sequence continues at coordinate 1,873,288 of OZ252262.1, read as the reverse complement.
CTATTGCCGAGAATCTCGCTGAAGTCGACGGTTTACAAGTTGGCCAGGATGTAATTCGACCAACCGACCATCCCATTAAAGAAAACGGACACATCCAGATTTTATATGGCAACCTTGCTGAAGAAGGTTCTGTGGCTAAAATAACCGGTAAAGAAGGAGTTCGTTTTAGCGGCCCTGCAAGAGTTTTTAATAGCGAAGAAGAAGCAAATGAAGGTATCCAAAATGGAAAAGTTGAGAAAGGCGAGGTAATAATTATCCGCTATGTGGGGCCAAAAGGTGGTCCAGGGATGCCAGAAATGCTTAAACCGACTTCTGCAATCATGGGAGCGGGACTTGGCAAGGATGTTGCTTTGATAACAGACGGCCGTTTCTCAGGTGGTTCTCATGGCTTTGTTGTTGGTCATGTAACACCAGAAGCACAGGTTGGTGGAAATATCGCTTTGATAGAAGATGGCGATATGATCCGTATTGATGCAGAATCAAATGAAATTGAAGTGGAATTAACCGCTGAAGAATTGATTAAAAGAAAATCTAAATGGACCAAGCCTTCATTGAAAGCTTCAACAGGCACTTTATATAAGTATGCCAGAACTGTAAGCTCCGCCTCTGAAGGTTGTGTAACCGATGAGTTTTAAAAATTAGGTACAGACCAATGGAAACAGTCGATACCCCAGCAAAAACACAAGAGAAAAAATCCACCGAACGAATTAAAGGTGCAGATGCCGTAGTACGTATCCTTCTTGACGAAGGCGTAGATATGGTTTTTGGATATCCCGGTGGGGCAATTATGCCGGTTTATGATTCTTTATATGATTATCAAGATAAGATTCATCATGTACTGGCTCGCCATGAACAAGGGGCAACTCATGCTGCACAAGGGTATGCCCGAGCTTCAGGTAAAGTAGGTGTTTGCCTCGCAACTTCTGGCCCGGGAGCTACAAATTTGATTACCGGATTAGCGGATGCTCAAATCGACTCTACCCCACTTGTTTGTATTACAGGTCAGGTTCACTCTGCATTATTAGGATCTGATGCGTTTCAGGAAACCGATGTAATTGGTATTTCGATGCCGGTGACGAAGTGGAATTATCAGGTAACAAAAGCTGAAGAGATTCCAGCTGCTCTGGCAAAAGCATTTTATATCGCTAAATCCGGACGTCCTGGTCCTGTTTTAGTGGACATCACCAAAGATGCGCAGTTTGCAGAGTTCGATTATAATTATGAAAAATGTGAGGGTGTTCGAAGCTATATTCCGGTTCCAAAACTGGATTTAAATAAAGTTGAAGAGGCTGCTGAGCTCATCAATAATGCGAAGCGACCATACATTTTATTTGGGCAAGGTGTAATTCTTGGCAATGCTGAGGATGAATTTAAAACCTTCATCGAAAAAACAGGAATTCCTTCAGCGTGGACCATCATGGGACTTTCTGCTTTAGAAACCGATCATCCGCTTAATGTGGGGATGTTAGGGATGCATGGAAATTACGGACCGAATTTACTTACCAATGAATGTGATGTACTTATCGCTATCGGAATGCGATTTGATGACCGTGTGACTGGAAATCTGAGTAAATATGCCAAGCAAGCAAAGGTCATCCACCTTGAAATTGATCCGGCTGAAATCGACAAAAATGTAAAGACCGATGTTGCTGTTTTAGGGGATTGCAAAGAATCTTTGACTGAGCTTATCAAGCAGGTAAATCCGTCTACTCACGACGCCTGGTTACAGCGTTTTCGAGATTGTGATACCATGGAACAAGAGAAAGTCATTCAAGATGAACTTCACCCAAAAACAGATATTCTTTCGATGGGTGAAGTAATTCGAATTATCAACGAAAAGACAAATGGTGATGCCATTTTGGTAACTGATGTAGGTCAGCATCAAATGGTAGCTTGCCGATATACCAAATTCACACAATCTAAGAGCAACATAACTTCTGGTGGGCTTGGAACTATGGGTTTCGGACTTCCGGCAGGTTTAGGTGCTGCTTTAGGGGCACCCAATCGAACAGTAGTAGCTGTAATTGGTGATGGTGGCCTGCAGATGACGATCCAGGAATTTGCAACGATTTATCAAACGCAGGCCAAGGTTAAGGTACTGCTGCTGAATAACGAGTTCCTTGGGATGGTGCGCCAATGGCAGCAACTATTTTTTGATAAAAGATACTCCGCAACAGAGATGATAAATCCGGATTTCCAGACGATTGCGAAAGGATATTACATCCCAACAAATAAAGTGACGGAAAGGGATAAACTTGAAGATGCCATTGCCGAATTCATTGATCATGACGGTGCTTATTTCTTAGAGGTAATGGTAGGAAAAGAAAATAATGTATTCCCGATGGTGCCAAGTGGCTCGGGCGTAGCTGAAATCAGGTTGGAGTAACCCAATGAACTTTTATTTGACCCCCTCTATCCCCCCCTTAAATAAGGGGGAGGATTTCGATAAGAAAGAAAGTCCCCTCTTGAGAGGGGATATAGGGGTGTGTCAGAAATTTTCTAAGGAAATTTAGACATGGAAAAGCAAGAATTCACCATAATGGCGTACACGGAAGATCAGGTTGGATTGCTACATCGCATCACCATAATCTTCACGAAACGTAAAATCAATATTGAAAGCATAACTGCTTCAGAAAGTGAAATGGATGGTATCTATCGATTCACAATTGCTGTTACTGAGACGGAAGAACTAGTAGCTAAAGTAGTGAAGCAAATCGAAAAACAGGTAGAAGTTCACAAAGCGGCGTACTTCAAAAAACCACAAGTTGTTCAACAGGAGCTGGCATTATATAAAATGGCTACCGAATCGTTGACTGATGGCGTGGAGGTGGAACGAATCGTGAGAGAACATAGCGCACGATTCCTTACAATTGAAAAGGATTTTGTAGTGATCGAAAAAGCCGGATATCGCCGTGAGGCATTTGCACTTTTCGAAGAACTTAAACCATATGGAATTAAGGAATTTGTTCTTTCTGGCCGAGTTGCAGTAGCTCGAAATGGATCAAGCATCGGACAGGAAGTGCAAAATCTAATGGAAATAACGAATTAAATTAACTCACATAATTAGATAATAAACATAGAAATATGGCAATTTTAAATTTTGGCGGGGTCGAAGAAACCGTTGTTACTCGCGAGGAATTTCCCCTAAAAAAAGCTCAACAGACTCTAGCAGATGAAACAATCGCAATCCTGGGGTATGGAGTCCAGGGGCCGGGGCAAGCATTGAACCTTAGAGATAATGGATTTAACGTGATTGTTGGCCAACGCAAAGAATCTAAAACCTGGGATAAAGCCGTTGCAGATGGCTGGGTTCCGGGCGAAACCCTTTTCGAATTGGAAGAAGCCTGTGAACGAGGTACGATCCTTCAGTTTCTACTTTCAGATGCAGGTCAAATCGCACTTTGGCCAACGGTCAAAAAGCATCTCACTCCAGGAAAAGCTCTATATTTTTCACATGGATTTGGAATCACTTATAAAGAGCGAACCGGAATTATTCCTCCTGATGATGTGGATGTGATTTTAGTTGCTCCAAAAGGTTCAGGTACTTCGTTACGACGTATGTTCCTGGAAGGTCGTGGACTAAACTCGAGCTATGCTATATTTCAAGATGCGACTGGAAATGCATTGGATCGGGTAGTCGCTCTGGGCATTGGTGTTGGATCAGGGTACTTATTTGAAACAGATTTTAAGCGTGAAGTTTTTTCGGATTTAACCGGCGAACGTGGAACGTTAATGGGTGCCATACAGGGAATTTTTGCAGCGCAGTACGAAGTGTTAAGAGCAAACGGCCATACACCCTCTGAGGCATTCAACGAAACTGTGGAAGAACTTACGCAATCATTGATGCCACTTGTAGCTGAGAATGGCATGGATTGGATGTACGCCAATTGCTCAACGACAGCGCAACGTGGTGCTTTAGACTGGTGGAAGCCATTTCGTGATGCTACAAAACCTGTGTTCGAAAAACTTTACAGTGAAGTAGCATCAGGGAATGAAGCTCAAAAGTCTATTGATGCTAACTCTAAAGATGATTACCGTGCTGGTTTGGAAGAAGAACTACGAGAACTTCGCGAATCTGAAATGTGGCAAGCTGGTCAGACAGTGAGGACACTTCGTCCCGAGAATAGTTAAGTATTCTCATTTCTTTTAATGTGAAAAACCCTTCTTAATTGGTTTTTCACATCTTAAGATCAATATCCCTCTGCTATACATTTAATTGTAAATTTCCGTTAATTGAGAGTTCAGTGAAATGGAGTGAATGGATTTAAAATTACAATTGAAAAGATCTAAACCAGACAGTAAAGAGATCAAAACTGAAAAAAATCAAAACAATTTAATTGATATAAATCAGTACTTGTTTGAGTTTTCTCCGATATCAATTTGGGAAGAAGACTTTTCTGAAGCTAAACTATTTATTGATGAATTATCCGAGCAAGGCGTAACTGATTTTCGAAAACATTTTGATGAAAATGAAGACGATTTGTTCATTATTTCCGGTTTAATCAAGGTCTTAAATATAAATCAAGAGACCTTAAAAATGTTTGGAGTATCAACGAAAGAAGAAATACCTCTGAACCTACCCAAATATTTTACAGATGATTCATTACCAGTTTTTAAAGAAGAGATTTTAGCATTTATTTCTGGCGAAACCACTTTTGAAAGTCCAATTCCTATTCAATCACTTGAAGGTGTACCTATGATTTTGGACATCAAGGCAAGTATACTACCTGGATTTGAGGACACCTGGGATAAAGTGCTCGTTTCTTTTGTGGATGTTACAAAACAAAAAAAAGCTGAACGAGCACTGAAACAGAGAGAATTAGAATTACTTGAAAGCAACCAAGCCAAAGACAAGCTTTTTAATATTATTGCACATGATTTAAAAGGTCCAATGAATGCAATTCTTGGGTTTTCTGAATTGTTGAAAGATGATAATGATAGCACTCTCGGACCCAAACAGCGTACAAAAATGCTGGATTATATCTATCAAAGCGCAAAGAGTTCGTATGGTCTGTTTGAGAATTTGCTAACCTGGTCTAGATCTAAAGTTGGAACAATATTGTTCGATCCTCAACCTCAAGATCTAAATGAAATTTGTGAAAAGTGTGTGGATTTATTAAACCATACTGCAGCAGTTAAAAATATTCATGTTCAAAATAGTTTACCTAAGAGTTTAATTGCTCAGGTAGATATAAATATGATGTCGACAGTGTTCAGAAATTTAATTTCAAATGCTATAAAGTTTACACCGCCAAATGGTGATGTAATCATTGAATTGCAGAATAATGAAGTAGACGATTTCCTCGAAATTACTATTTCGGATAGTGGAGTTGGAATTAAAAAAGAACGATTACGAAGCTTGTTTAGCGTAGGTGAATCTAAATCGACAAAAGGAACGAATAATGAATCTGGAACGGGCCTTGGATTGGTTATTTGTAAAGAGTTTGTTGAAAAGCATGATGGTAAGATCTGGATCGAGAGTATTGAAAAACGTAGTACAACTGTACATATTACTCTTCCCCTTTAAGCATTCAGATATAAATCCTAAAAATTAAAAAAGCCTCAAATCTTACGCTTCTCATAAATATAACAGACTCTCTCTGTTTAAGCCTTTGTATCTTCTTTTTTGGCTTCTTTAATTATTTTTGCATCATATGCAGCCCCGAAAACAATTCCCATCGAAAGCCAAAGACCTATATTGTCAGTTACAACTCCAATGGCGGTCCCAAATATTAATCCTAAAGCTACACCTGTTCCTTTTTTTGATTTCATTTTCATTATTTAATGTTCCTCTGTTTTATTACAACCCCACAATTCCCAGTCTTCAAATTCGCCATTTTCAATTAAAACCCCCAAGACAACACCAATAGCAATCCAAAGTCCAAATGCACCGGTTGCCACCCCTATTGCTGTACCAATAGCTATACCAATTACGATGCCAGTTCCTTTTTCCATGATGTTCTCCTAGTGAATCTATTAATTACATTGCGTCAGTACGTGGATTTATCACAAAAAGTTGCTTTAAGAATTCAATGCAAATAAACGTGTTTGGAATTCGTTTTTTTGCTGATAATATTACTGCACCGGGTTATAAAAATGAACTATCTCTTCAAGCTTTTAGTGATTGTCCTATTCTTGACAGCATCGGATTTTGCAACCGCACAATCGTTTTTCAAATCTACCGACTTCCAATTCGGAATCACTTACAACCAATCTAACGATGAATTCAATAACACTTCAGGTATAGGTCTTATACTGGAATCAAACTATTATCTGAATAATAGATACAGAATTGGGATCCGATTGGAGCCCGTTGCATTGGTATCCGGAGTCTTTGTCTACCCGGGTGGTTGTGAGCATGAACATCCAAGATATCCGGATATCAATTCATGTCGAGAAGGATCCAATCACCTTTTAAATGGATATCTAAAATCAGATTATATCTTTCCGAAAAATGAAACAGCAACTGGAAATTGGTTCGCTGGAGCACAACTCTCGGTATTAACTCAAAACCGATACATCATTACTCAAAGAATACCGGCAAACTGGTTAGACACTGAAGAGATTATTACAAACCTAGGTTGTGGACTTCGATTTGGCTATTCATCCAGAAGAATGGAATACACCACTTCTTTCATTATCGCCGGGAAAGATTATCACAATTATTTGGGTTTTAACATAGCCTATAAAATCAAAAAGCGGCGTGCTTAACGAATTAGCCGAACTCGTTTAATTTGGAACGATCACTTGCATTGCATTGGTTAACAACGCATTAGCAACGATCACTATGCAAGCTACACTTACAAAAATTGACCTGGATATCGAATTCTCTTCAGAGGGTATCTTTCAAATTATATCATCTTCAGTTAATTGCCTGGAAAAAGAAGCCCCATCAATTTCAGAGCTCATCCTTGAAGCCATTGAAGCTTCAGAAGATGTAACAAAATAAGTTATTTCAGTCTTATAATACTCCTGCAGGATGCTTTCTCCAATCTTCAAGGTTATAAGCATGCCATCCAATCAATAATAAATAGATTAACGGAAGCAATAATCCAATACCAAATGTTGCCCAACCAAGGATCAATCCGGCCCATATAAAGAATGGGCTGACAACCAATAATCCAATTCCAGTACCATAATGGGCTTTATACAAATGACCTAACCCTGGAATTATACTTGAAATTGCGGCAATAAAATTTCTAGAAGCTTTAAGTTCATCATAGTTTTGATCGGAATTCATCGAATAACTTGTGTCTTGTGCAGCCAGTTCAACCATTATTAATACAACATAGATTAATTGTATAATAAACAGCATTTGCAGGTTAACCATCATTGAGTCGATGCTACTATCAACGTTTATCAATTCACCTACTTTGTTAGCAACTGCTTTCTCCCCTACCAGCAGGAAAAAACTCAACAAGCCAAAGACTAGCGTAACCACTTTACCGGCTGAGAATCTGCCTTTATCTCCTTTAAGATTCCATACCCAATACATAGAAACTAGAAAGAATACACCTAATATAATTGCTCCGATTATGATTATCTTTTCCCAGCTCGAGATTGCGTTCGGGTCAAGTACCACTTCCTGAGTATAAAAATTGACAATTATTGAGTCTGCAATTATTATGAAAACGGACAGAACAGCAAGTATAAACACCACTACTTGAAGGTTTCGCATTTTTGCTTTCATGACACCCTCCTTTTAGATAGTTCAGGTTTATACTTATCCTTACGAAATACTTATGAATTAGAGATGAAGAGAAAAAACGAATTGGTTGTTAATACTGAGATTAATTTGAATGCATTAATAGAAGAATATCCACCTGAAATCCGTAAGAGATTTCAAGAATTTCGTAATCTCGTAATGCAAGTGCTTTCAGAAATTGAATCTGTATCTCGTTTAGATATTAACATTAAGTGGGGTGAGCCTAGTTTCCGATCAAATATTGGAAGTCCCTTTCGTTTTGGGTGGAAACCAACTAATCCCAATAATTTTGGGATTTATTTTATATGTACAACTACTCTTGTTGAAACATTTAAACAGCTTTACCCAGGGTTGTTTAAGTTTGATGAAAATCGTGGTCTAATTTTTAATTTGAATAATACACTTCCAAAAGAACCTCTTGATCATTGTTTAAAATTAGCACTGACTTATAAAAAAGTTCGAAACTTACCATTATTAGGAGCCTAAAATGCGTATAGATTCTCTTCCAGCAATCATCAAACAATTTGAGTACTACAAGCTTTTAGGCGAACGAACATTTGAACAGATTACAGATGATGATTTGTTCTGGGAGTTCAATGAAGAAAGTAATTCAATTGCTATAATTGTGAACCATCTTTCAGGAAACATGAAATCACGCTGGACTGATTTCCTAAAAAGCGATGGGGAAAAGACCTGGAGAAACCGAGAACAGGAATTTGAATCGATCATTAAAACCAGAGAACATCTTATCGAAGCTTGGAATGAAGGCTGGCACTGTCTCTTTTCAGCCCTAAATTCTATTAATGAATCTAATATTAATTCAAATATTACTATTAGAAATCAGAAGTTAAGTATTGAAGAAGCAATTCATCGTCAGATGATGCACTATGCTTATCATATTGGTCAAATTGTTTACCTGGGAAGAATGAAAGCTGGTGACAAATGGAAAAGTTTATCAATACCAAAAGGAGGATCAGATAAATTCAATCAAGAGAAAAAAGAAAAAGGCATTCATGGTGGTCACTTCACAGACGATTTCAGATAACTGATTTTGTGCTTTGGTTGATGGATATTACATTTATATATAACAAAATTAATGGCAGTACTATGAAAACAATGACCTGCACCCAATTAGGTGGAGCCTGTGATCTCGAATTTCGTGCCGAAACATTTGAAGAAATTGCCGAAATGAGTAAAAAACACGGCATGGAAATGTTTGCTAAGAATGATGAGGCTCACCTTGCAGCAATGAGAAAAATGAAAGAATTCGGTTCTAAACCAGGTGCCTTTGATGAATGGATGGCAGCTCGCAGAGCCGATTTTGATGCCCTACCTCATAGTTAATATTATTTGATGGGTTCGAATCGTAAACTAATACTTTACATTGCGATGAGTCTTGATGGATTTATTGCGACTAAAGAAGATGAAATAGACTGGTTGGATTCCATCGATCATGGTGAGAACGATTACGGATATAATGAGTTCACATCTAATGTTGATACATACATCGTAGGTAAACGCACCTATGATGTAGTATTAAAGCTCACAGATGGTGTATTTGCACAATCAGAAAAATTCGATTGTTATGTGCTGACAAGAACACAGAAAGAACCTGAAAATGGAGTTCAGTTTTACTCCGGCCACATCAAAACATTAATTGAAGATCTGAAATCGAAACCCGGTAAAAACATCTATTGTGATGGTGGTGGAAAGGTGGTGTCACTCCTTATTAAGCATAATCTGATTGATGAATTTATTATCTCAGTTTTCCCGATTCTTTTAGGAGATGGGATCCGCTTATTCCCGGGAACTGCAGTCGATCACATCTCTCTTGAAGCAATTTCAACCGAGAAATTTGCTAATGGGATGATCCAACTCAGATATCGTAGAAAGTGAGTTTTAAGACTTTTCTTTCAAAAGAAATGAAATCGGCAAATGATCGCTAAAACCATCCAAATTCGGTGTTTTCTGGCCAAATCGAATTGGTTCATCATATCTCCCTTTTACCATCCCTTCAAAAACTTCAAGCTTTGTCGGGTTATCATCTAACACAAAATTGCCTGATTTTTTCGCTATTCCTTTCGAGACCAAAAACTGATCGATCATCATAGGAACACCGCCATACACATAGCTAGCTCTTCGTGTTCCCATTAATTCCCACATCAAATTATAAAGTACAGGATTACGTGCATAAACTACCTTATCTCGATCCACTACACTTAATGCATACTCCATTAACGAACGATTATGCGGCTCGTCGTTAAAATCACCCATCACAATTACCGGAATATCTTTGCCTTTGATTTCCTGAATACGCTCCATGAAATAGCTCAATGTCTCGGCAGTTAATATTCGATATGGCTCCGATTCATATTGTCCACCTGATCTTGATGGCCAATGATTGCCAAGCAGAATTAATTCCGTACCGGATTCCTTTACTTTCAGAGTGGCCTGAACAATTTCCCTGGTCGGATAGCGCTTTATAACCGGATAGTGAAAAAAAGTACCTTCTTGAAATTCATATTTGTCAGAATCGTAAATAAAGGCCACATCAATGCCGCGATTGTCCGACATGTCGTGATGAATCACAGTGTAATTTCGATTCAATGTTAGTTTACCAATTAATGCTTCAAGAACATGTTTGTTTTCAATTTCACATAGTCCAAGAATATCCGGTCCAGCTCCATTATTTACCTGATCAATCACAGAAGCCAAATTTGTGAGTTTTCGATCGAGAACTTCTGCTGTCCAGTTGGTGAGATCAGCTTTAATTTTTCGCTTTAAACTTGGTGGTCTTCTTTCTTCAGGTGCATCTTTTTCGTCGAATAAGTTCTCCACATTCCACCACGTGATATAATGCTCTATCATTTTTTCCCCTTTATTTTATTCCCAGACTATTGTGAATTAATTGATTTATCATTTCTAAATCAAAAAAAATGCATAAAAAAAGCCGATGCTTCCACACCGGCTCTTTCTAACCTTTTTAGTAACGAAGTATATAAACTATTAATTACCTGCTGATAATGCATCTATAATACTTGGTGGTAGAATCACGGTATCAATTACGTGTACTACACCGTTGCTTGCCATAATATCTGCAGCAGCAACTTTTGCATTGTCAATTTTTACGTTGCCATAGCTAATGCCTACTGTAATATCACTTCCTTCTACGGTAGTTGCAGTCATACCATCACTTAAATCTGTAGATTTAACTTTACCTGCCACAACGTGGTACGTTAACACAGCTACTAAAGCATCTTTGTTTTCCGGCTTTAATAGATTTTCTACAACACCTTCTGGTAATTTTGCGAATGCTTCATTTGTTGGAGCAAATACAGTGAAAGGACCATCCCCTTGTAACGTCTCGACCAGCCCACCTGCTTGAACAGCTGCTACTAATGTAGATAATGACTCAGTTCCTACAGCTAATTCTACGATATTTTTATTTTGTGCTTGAACATTTGAAAGACTGAAAGCCAGCACTAGAGCGAACAATCCTGCAGTGATTTTAGATAACTTCATGATGAATAGTTGTTTTGTTTAAGATTGAAGTTACTATAGGTACGAAGTCCGGAGAGCGTTTGGATTTCGGTAATCAAAAAAAATTTAAGATTGGGCTTTTCCGCTCAAATAAGCACGTTCTACCGTAGCTGTTTCAGATCCACCTTCTTCTTCGAGTGTTACATTTAGCGACTCGAAGTCCCCTTCGAAAACAGCCAAATGTTGTAATTCTTTGTTGTGATGAAAAATCCCAATGTTATGCATATGGCCATCTCGATCTGCCCATAATTGATATTGGTGCCCACTTGGTGGAACAGGTAGATCCCCTATTTTGATGTAAACATCTCTTGTTTGCTGATTGATATATACCGTTGCATGCGATTGCGGTGCATTATCTAACCCATACAAAGGAACCTGCACATTTGCAGCGCTCGTTACCACATCGAATTGTGAACTTAAACTTTGCAGTTCTTGAAATGTAGCTGTCTGATTCTCTTTAGTATTCTGAAGCTGGGCAAAGAAAAACCCATTCAATCCAAGACTGGCAATTAAAATAATTGATGCAGCTATTTTATAAATATCAAATGTTGGCTTCGTGGGTGTATTAATTTCTTCAGACTCAGATCTATATTCTGTACTTATTTCATCAGACTGAATATCAAGCTTGGCCTTTTCTAGAATGGACGAAGTTGGTGCCCGCCCGGTTGAACGAGCGTAATTATTCATGGAGGTCCGGATTGCATCTATCTCTTGCTGTAACTCTGGATGAGATGCAGCCATATCATCTATTTCCTTAATCTGTGCATCCGGCAAAACCCCCGAAACATATTGTTCCAGAAGTCCTGATTCTATGAGTTGCTTCACATTCATTTTATCAAAAAATGCGTCTTAAAGTTTTTAACGCAGTACGCATTCTGGTTTTAACAGTTCCTAATGGAATATTAAGTTCCTGCGATATTTCTTGCTGTGTAAATCCTTGAAAATATGCCATATCTATTAAACTTCGTTGGGCTTCAGGCAGTTGATCTACCGTTTCCCAAACACCGCTGTTCCGCTCTTGTATTCTCTGTTGATGAATAGCCTCACCATTAAATACGTAATTATCTATCGAATCGGATTTCTTCTTTTTAGAAAAATCTTTGCTTCTAGTTGCATCAATTGCTGCATTTTTTGCGATTCGAATTAACCAGGTGTATAAACCAGCTTTCGAGGAATTAAATGTATCCCCTTTTTGCCAAACCTTCACTAATACTTGTTGGAGAATATCCTCCGCAATAGTTTCGGATTTTACGATAACACGAATAGCATTTAGCAGGGCTATTGAATAATTCTCAAAGATCAATTCAATGGCTCGTTCATCTTTTTTAGAGAGATATCGGATTATTTTGTCTTCTACGGAAATGGAAAGTAATGGAACAGGTTGTGACACAAAAAAAGGTTAGTTGGATATTTAACCACCCATCTTTCGTAAATCATTCCCACTCTAGAGATTATCTCAGATTACTGTTTAAAAGGATTGAATCTGGGCATCCATCCAGGTGATTCTATCATCAATCCACCCCTTTAAATAATCAATCTCATCCTGATAGGTTTCACCCACAAATGAATTGAAAATTAGCTCCTCTCCCAGTACATCCCATTTTTTATAGTTCCTATTTATAGCGTCTCCAGACTCAAGTTCAGCAATGTATACATCTATTTTAGCATGTAAATTGGCCGAATTAAAAGAAGTTCCTTTTAGCTCATTCCATCTTGCTTTTACAGCGTCTCTAAATGTTTGATCTTGTGTAAACTTCTCCCAATAGAATGGAATTAACCATAAATCATCAGGAAAATTTTCATTGTAAAGATAAATCCATCCATCTGTGGTACTTCTACCATCGTTGCCAAAAGCGATATTAAAATCCCAAATTGGACCCATATTCAGTTTTCCTTCCTTGTCTTTGTGTAAGTAGGTACTTAAACGATACGCATCTGGGTTACCGCTCAATTCATTTAATAAAAAGTGATCTACAAAGCTCTCCAGGTTTATATAATTTTGGTACACAGAAGAGAAATCGTCGTTAAACATTGCGGTTTCAAATCCACTTATATAATTCTGGATATATGTTTTTTGCTGAGTCGTTATTTCTTCTGCTGCCGGATCTTCGTATAAATAATAAGTTTCCTCACCTTGTTTCGATCCATAGGGTGGATAACTAAGCTCATTCCAGAATGCGCCATAATCTGATCTAAACCCAAGGTCTTCTGTGTATGCGGCATCACCGGCCCAATCCGGATCGTCTGTATCGCCAGAAGTCTTATCAATTTTAAGAATATATCCACCTGTTAGATCTACGCCTGAGTTTTCTTCTGGTCGAAGATTCGCAATATCCAGACGATTATCATCACGCTTTATCTTCTCCATTAATATATAAACGCCCTGATAATCTCCATTAATTTCAAGTTCTGCGTAAAAACCTCTGCTCGCATACTCTCCAATCTCTCTCGCCAAATCATAAATCAGCATGTTTCGAACCAGCGTTTTGTCGCTATATGGACCATATAACACCCAGTCTTCTTCTTCCGGCAATCCGTTGATGGCCACGTCTAAATCCGTACCACTCTCATCCCAGGTTTCAAATCCGTAAGAAAGTTTATCAAACAGGCGGCGCGAAGTTGAACCTCGAACTTCGATACCAATTTTACCTTGAAATATTTGGATATTGTTTTCAATAACCCGCATATCTGCTTCAATCTTTGGTTCGTCCTCAATGGTATTTCCCTGTGTATCTATTAATATATACGGTACAGGCGAGTCTGTAAGGCCAATAATATCAGGATCGGGATCGGGACCTGGTTCAGGTCCGGTTGTGTTATCTTTTTTACAGGAAATAGTTAACACAAAGATTGCAAGGGTAAAAAGGATTGTTGATCGTTTCATTTTTGAACTTAGTTTTAATAAATATACAGGGAATGGTGCATCAATTCTTTGAGACTTTTTCCCAACTCATTAAACTCACCCACTTTTTTCCGCCCTCAGAATGCTGCTGGCCAACTTCTTTAAAACCCAATTTCTTATGAAAAAGTATAGAATCCGGATTTGGTGGATTAAGATTTACCTCGCAAGTTATTCTCTGTTCCATCGATTTTTCGATTAAATAGCGATAGAGTGCTTTTCCTATACCATTTCCCTGATATTCTTTGGCTACCACAATACGATCTACATAATCGAAGCTATCGTAGTTCTCTGAAAAAAAAGCATAGTTCTCGCTATCGTACACTTGCCCCGGACCAAGTACAATCAAGAAAGCAGCTATTTCATTTTCAATTTCTACAACTACAAAAAAAGAAGAAATCTTGAGAAAATGTTCGAAATCAGAAATAGTAATACTGTTTACATGAGGTAAAACAGACTCGTTCAGAGATTTTACTCTTTCCAAATCATTGGCTCTATCTGATCGAATTATCATATTTTTGTTTTTGAAATGATTATTTCGAAAATCGTTACAATAAGAAAATTAAACCTGGTATTTGGTGTAAAATTATAACTGACTTACTGCAATCTTCGGCCATTAATGTTTACTTAAAACACATATATTCTACTCCTCACTCAAAGTATTAGAATTTTATGGCCGACTGGGTAGACGCAAACATTATCCCTATTGAAGAAATTGAAGCTGCTGCTAAAACACTTCAAGGAATTGCTAAGCATACGCCTCTTCAACAAAATCTTCAATTATCCGAAGAATATAATGCTGATGTTTGGCTTAAAAGAGAAGACCTTCAAGTTGTACGATCTTATAAAATTCGTGGAGCTTTCAATAAAATAAGCAGCCTGTCTAAAGAAGCTCTTTCTCACGGTGTGGTATGCGCCAGTGCTGGAAATCATGCCCAGGGAGTTGCTCTTTCTTGTTACAAAAAGAAGATAAAGGGCACAATTTTTATGCCTACAACAACCCCCGAACAAAAAGTGAATCAGGTTAAAATGTTCGGGAAAAACTATGTGGATGTAGTTCTTGAAGGCGACACCTTCGATGATTCATTTTCCAAAGCTGCTGCTTTTTGTGGTGAAAACGGTGGTGCATTTATTCCACCTTTTAACGATCCAAAAATTATAGCCGGTCAGGGCACTGTTGGTAAAGAGATTTTAGATGATATGCACATTCATATCGACTATTTACTTCTACCTGTAGGAGGAGGTGGTCTTGCGGCCGGAGTTGGCTCTTATTTTGCGGAAATGTCACCGACTACTACAATTATTGGCATTGAGCCAGAAGGTGCGCCGGCTATGCAGAAAGCGATTGAGCTTGGTGAAATTATTACACTACCCGAAATCGATAAATTTGTAGATGGAGCTGCTGTTAAGCGGGTTGGTGATATCACTTTTGATATCTGTAAAGAGATTTTAAACCGTGTGATTACTATTCCTGAAGGGATGATTTGCGGAACAATTCTTAAAATGTATAACGAACAAGCTATTGTTGTTGAGCCCGCTGGAGCACTTGCACTAAGTGCACTGGAAATACTGCAAGATGAACTTAAGGGAAAAACTGTAGTTAGCATTGTTTCGGGTAGTAATAACGACATTACTAGAACAGCTGAAATAAAAGAACGCTTTTTGATGTATGAAGGACTGAAGCATTTTTTTATTGTTGATTTCCCTCAACGTTCAGGTGCTCTGCTTGAATTTCTAAAAGATGTGTTAGGTCCGGATGATGACATCACCTATTTCGAGTACTCGAAAAAAACCAACCGCGAGTTAGGGCCTGCTTTAATAGGTATTGAGCTGAAGCATAAGGAAGATTTAAAGCCCTTAATTGAACGAATGAAAGCTAAGAACTTCAGTTTTGAATATGTAAACGACTCACCTCGATTGTTCCGCTTTTTGACCTGATTAGACTTTCTGGTAAAAAACTAGATTCACAGAAATTCTGAATAATTATTTCATATTAAACGATCGGTTTCAATAGCTTGTTTAATTTTTTAAATAATTAATGCATAAGTATTTAGCTCGAAAATTATCAGCTTTTATTTGACAAGTTTTGTTACTTAAAACATGGTTACTGGTGTAAATCAAATATCAAAGAAAACAAGAGTAAGCAAAGATGAAGCACTGGAAGTATTGGTGACCAGATTTTATAAAAGAGGGAAACTTTCTTTGCGCGAAGGCGCTGCAACATTGGGAATTTCAAAAGCGGAGTTTGTTGAACTTCTATACAAATTTGATATCCCAATTAATGAAAATAAACCTCTTAATGTTGGATTCTGATTTCAATACGTTCAGATTTCCAGATCACGTTCTGGAAATCACTTCAGGTTGTAGAAGCTAAAAATACTTCCAGTATTGGAAGCCAATAAAAAAACGTTCTAAAAATTACTTTTCTTCCGAAGTTAGCTTTCCGTTTTTTTAACTATCATCTTCGCAGTAACTAGTATCATCACACGCTTCAAAGGTTTACGATGCAATCCCAAAAACACCTCTTCAATCTTGATCCAAGTGTAACCTATCTCAATTGTGCTTATATGGCACCATTAATGAAAACCGTGGAGAAAGCAGGAATTGTTGGAATTCGCAAGAAAGTTCAACCCAACCTTGTTGCAGGAGAGGATTTCTTTAAGGAAAGTGATGAATTACGAGCTGAATTCGGCAAACTTATAAACTGTGCTGAAACTGATCGCTTGGTGATTATCCCAAGTGTTTCTTATGGGATGGCAAATGTTGCTAACAACCTTCACTTACAAGCAGGTGATGAAATCATTGTAATTGATGAACAGTTTCCCAGCAATGTTTACCCTTGGATGACTGTTGCTAAAAAAACTGGTGCAATTATCAAAACAATAGCCGCACCTGAAACATGGATTAATCGAGGAAAAACATGGAATGAATTGATCCTGGAATCTATCACTCCAAAAACCAAACTTGTTGCGTGTGGTCACATTCATTGGGCTGATGGTACAATATTTGACTTAACTGCGATTCGACGGAAAACCAGGGATGTTGGAGCATGGCTTGTTATTGATGGCACCCAAAGTATCGGAGCTCTCCCATTTGATGTACAGGAGATTCAGCCAGATGCTGTAATTGCTGCCGGTTATAAATCGATGATGGGCCCATACAGCATTGGCATGGCATATTATGGTCCAGTACTCGATAATGGAAACCCTATTGAGGAGAATTGGATTAACCGATATGAGAGCGAAAATTTTTCAAATTTGGTGAAGTATAACGAAAGATATCAACCCAGAGCGCTTCGCTATGAAGTTGGGGAGCACAGTAATTTTATTTTAGTGCCAATGTTTCTTGAGGCGTTAAAAGTGTTGAATAAACTGGGCACTGAGAACATCAAATTATTCTGTGATGAGCTAGTCTCACCAGCTGCCGAAAAGCTACAAAATCATGGATTTTGGGTGGAAGATAGTTCGTATCGAGCTTCCAACTTATTTGGTATTCGGTTACCTAAAACATTAACTATGGAAGAGGCTAAAACCAGATTGACAGATGGAAATATTTTCGTTTCCTATCGAGGAGATTGCATCCGAGTTTCTCCTAATATTTACAATACTCCAGAAGAACTGGAACACCTGGTTAACGTGCTTATCCAATAAATTACATATTCAAATCAGACTATTTTCATTCTAATTTGTTGGTGGTAATATTGGATCAACCTTATTTTCTGCGTCTTCGGCTTCTTCAGAATACTTATTGATGAGCCCTTTTAAACTTCTATCTGTCTTATCCTTTTCCTCAAGATTTTTAATGGGTATTTCTAACAGTGTGTTTTCCCATTCCATATAAATCACCAAGTCATCTTCCCCTAATTCTGGTTCTTCCGCGTGAAAAATGAGTGATTCAACTTTTTCTAGTTGATAAGTTGGAGTGACTTTAAAACTGCCGAGATTTTGTGCAATTACTTCTGCTGAAAAATCATTGCCCCAATGTGAAATCGAATTATTTATAAATATTTCCCATTCAAATCTACCGGGTACTGCGTATAAACTATATCTACCTTTTGGTACAAATACTCCGCCAAGCTCTACATCTGCAGTAGTATAGAATCGTGTGGGCTCATTCGCTCCAAATCGCCATGGATTATTAAGCGGTATTCGCTCACCTATCATTTCACGACCTCGCAGCGAAGGTTGACCGTAACAGATTAACATCTCCCACCCTTTTATTTGGAATTTTTCACTCTCCAAAGGACTAATTCTATCCTCATATGTTGGTTTTGCTGTGTAATCCATCCTGCACTCACCAAGAGTTAATTGTACAGGGATATAATTGAATCGAGTAAAAAAGACGAATGCAATAAGTGCCGGCAGCACAACTGCAAAAAGCAGTATAAGTCCCACTTTTTTTGGATGGATCGTAATCATAGCGAATATTTGTAGATGATTGTACTAAATGCCGAAAAGCTCTAAAAACGACCACCTAAAGTACTAAATTTTTCGAAAAATGAACGAGGTCGAAAGTATAAACAAAAAAAAGCCACCTCGTATATGAGGCAGCTTTAAATTTTCTATGATTAAAATCAGCTGAATACAGCTCTGGCGTAGTCTTTTCTCATTTCTGCGATAGCTGAGATTGAAATCTCAGCAGGACAAACAGCTTCGCATTCTCCAAAGTTTGAGCAATCACCGAATCCTTCTTCTTCCATTTGTTCTACCATGGCAACAACTCTGCGATTTCTCTCTACATCACCTTGAGGGAGATTAGCTAAATGAGAAATTTTTGCACCGGTAAATAATGACGCAGATGCATTTGGGCACGCGGCAACGCAAGCTCCACAACCAATGCAAGCAGCATAATCGAAGGCTAAATCTGATTTAACTTTCTCGATAGGTCGGGCATTTGCTTCCTGAGCAGAGCCGGTTTTAACTGAGACATATCCACCTGATTCGATTATTCGATCAAATGCAGAACGATCTACAACCAAATCTTTGATTACCGGGAATGCAGTAGCTCTTGGAGGCTCAATGGTAATATGATCACCATCTTTATAATTACGCATGTGCACCTGACAACAAGCGGTTCCCTGTTTTGGGCCATGTGCCTGACCATTTATAACCAGATTACATGAACCACAAATACCTTCACGGCAATCGTAATCAAATTCGACAGGATCCTTCCCTTCTAGCTGCAATTCTTCGTTAAGAACGTCCAGCATTTCTAAGAAAGACATATGCTCGTTAACCGTGTCGAGCGTGCGTTTTTCGAAATACCCTTTCGCCGAAGGTCCGGCTTGTTTCCAATATTTTAAATGAACTGTGAAATTTTTACTCATAATAATTTCCTGCTTATTTGTAGCTACGTTGTTTTAGCTCAACAAATTCAAATTCGAGAGGTTCTTTGTGAAGTTTTGTATCTAGCTTACCATTCACACCGTTGAATTCCCAAGCTGATACATAGGCATAGTCTTTGTCATTTCTAAGAGCCTCACCATCATCTGTTTGAAATTCATCTCTTAAATGGCAACCACAAGATTCACCTCGATCGAGCGCATCTTGAGCCATTAATTCTGCTAGCTCAAAGAAATCAGCTACCCGGAAGGCAAACTCCAGATATTTGTTATAATTATTTTTCTCACCTGGTACATAAACATTATTCCAGAATTCTTCCCGAAGTTCCTGAATCTCTTTGATAGCAGATTCCAGCCCTTCTTTATTTCTGGATATACCAATTTTATCCCAAACTATCTTACCTAACGACCGGTGGAAATCTATGATCGTACGATTTCCTTTAATCGAAAGAAGTTTGTCGATATCATCCTGGGCTTTTGTCGCGGCTTTATCGAACTCTTCATGATCCGTGCCAAATCTCGTTCCCGGCTTCACATCGGCTAAATAATTACCAATAGTTGCAGGTAATACAAAATACCCATCAGATAACCCTTGCATTAATGCACTTGCTCCAAGTCGGTTTGCACCATGATCAGAGAAATTAGCTTCGCCAGCTGCAAATAATCCCGGAATATTCGTCATCAGATTGTAATCCACCCAAAGACCACCCATTGTATAATGAACAGCTGGGAAAATGCGCATCGGCTGTTTGTATGGATTTTCACCGGCTATATTCTCGTACATATCAAACAAGTTGCCATACTTCGCACTAATGGTATCCATTCCATCTCGTTTTATTGCATCCCGGAAATCCAGATAAACGGCAAGACCGGTATCCCCAACTCCTAATCCTTCGTCGCAAACTATTTTAGCATTTCTGGATGCCACATCCCGTGGAACCAAATTACCGAAACTTGGATATCGCTCTTCCAGATAATAATAGCGCTCCTCTTCAGGGATGTCGTTTGGATGTCGGTCGTCCCCTTTTTTACGAGGCACCCAAACTCGACCATCATTCCTTAAACTTTCACTCATCAGCGTAAGTTTAGACTGGTAATCACCCGAAACAGGAATGCATGTAGGATGCACTTGAACAAAACTCGGATTAGCAAATAACGCTCCTTTCTTATGAGCACGCCAAGCTGCTGTTACATTCGAATTTTTTGCATTGGTAGAAAGATAGAACACATTTCCATATCCACCTGTTGAAAGAATTACGGCATCGGCTTCGTGGCGCTGAATTTCTCCAGTCACTAAATCACGTGTGATAATACCCCGTGCAACACCATCAATGATCACAACATCCAACATTTCCTGGCGAGGAAAGTATTCGATTCCTCCTAACTCAACCTGGCGCATCATCGCCTGATAAGCACCAAGTAATAATTGCTGACCAGTTTGGCCCCTTGCATAAAAAGTTCTCGATACCTGGGCTCCACCGAAAGAACGATTCGCTAATAAACCAGAATATTCTCGAGCAAATGGAACACCTTGAGCAACCGCCTGATCAATAATTGCATTCGATACTTCTGCTAAACGGTAAACATTGGCTTCACGTGATCTATAATCTCCACCTTTGATCGTATCGTAAAATAAACGGTAAATACTATCACCGTCATTTGGATAGTTTTTTGCTGCATTTATTCCGCCCTGAGCAGCAATAGAATGTGCACGTCGAGCAGAATCCTGAATACAAAATGCTTTTACCTTATAACCCATTTCAGCGAGGCTAGCAGCGCCTGCACCTCCGGCTAAACCGGTCCCAACCATAATAATTTCATACTTCCGGCGATTATTCGGTGCCACAAGTTTCATATTCTTTTTGTGGGATTCCCACTTCTGCTCCAGTGGTCCGGCTGGTACTTTAGAATCTAACTTCATTCTGTTACTCCTAATAACTAATTAATGAACCTTCACCGCCGGTTGCATAGATGTATACCGGGATGAAAATAAAGGCCAGCATCAGCAAGATTGCAAATGCGTAAGCCACAGATTGAATTTTTTTCGACGTCTCACCGTGTTTCATGCCAAGTGAGGTAAAGGCACTCCAAAATCCATGCGATAAATGTAACACCGCTAATCCCAATACCCCTACATAGCCAATTACTACCCAAGTCTTTTGAAACTCTTCGATCACTAACTTTCTTAAATCCCGAACTACTTCCCCTGATGAAAGTGTGGTTGAATAATCAGCCCCAAATTTGAAGTGTATAATGTGAAGTACCAGAAAGATTAAAATTATACTCCCTGTATAAATCATGCTTCTGGAAGCTATTGATTGATGACTGGCTCCACCCCTGCTTTTGTACATTTCGTAGTTCTGTGGGCGCGCTTTTCTTTTATTTAGCCAGATTGAAACTCCAAGAATTGTATGATACAAAAAGAAGAAAGCTAGACCAGCCTCTATAACATACAAGAGTGGCCCTAAACTCATCAATTTTTCTGTATAGATATTGAAGGCTTCCGCCCCGGCGAAAATCGTAAGGTTTCCTCCTAAGTGCCCAATCAGGAAAAGCATCAAACCTATGCCGGTTAGCCCGGTCATGTATTTGCGTCCAACTTGCGAATTTATCGCTTTAATAATAGATGGCATGTTTCGTAAAATGTATGATTAAGATACTTATCGGCTTGATTATTAAACTTTCAATTTTAATTGAAAATAAGAAAATCCGATTAAATTTGGTAATGAAAATCGGTGTTTATTACTCGAATAACAAGGTAGATTCAGACTAAATAAGCTAATTATTATTGATATTTAGGCTGTTTTTAAAAGCAGATTTTCATACAATTTTGATAATGAAATCTATAATTGAAAGTACTTCATTCTCGCTTAGGGAAAGAGGCTCAAAATTTTACGGAATTCTTTTTCCTTGCCCAACCCTCGGGGACTTCGAGGCCATTCTTTCTGAGCAGAAAAAAAAATACCAAGATGCTACCCATCATTGTAGTGCATACCGTTTGCTGAAAGGTGAATTAATTGAGCATGCGAATGATGATGGAGAACCTTCAGGAACGGCAGGATTACCCATTCTAAATGCGTTGAAGTCAGCAGAAATTATAAATATCGGTGCAATAATAATACGCTATTATGGAGGTACGAAATTAGGAAAGTCAGGCTTGATTGAAGCTTATGGAAATACAACTTTGGGTTGTATAGAATCGGCAAATCTTAGAGAAATCGTTGAAGTTCAAGAATTAGAAATTACCTACGATTATGCACTTGAAAATGATTTTAATCGCTTTTTACATGCCTTTGACTTAAAAGAATCGGACGCTGATTTCGGTATTTCAATTACCAAAATAGTGCCTTGTCCGCTTCAAGTAGAAACTAAAGCATGGGAATTTTTGCTTGCTATGGAATACAAAGGATTTGAGATAAAAAAAAATGGCCACACTTTTGTGATGATTTGAAAACATGATTTCATTATTCTTTAATTGTTAATAGGGTAACCAGATATTATTTATGAAAAGCGATCTAAATGATCAGGTATCCACGTATTACAGCAAAACTATTCAAACTATCAGAGGCCTGAAAACTTGTTACTCAGATATTGAGAATTCAAGTCACTTCAAAGAAATACTGTTATGATTCTTCATTATACCCGATTCAAAGAGCACTCCAACTTTTTGTGTGATTTCTCTAGTTATTATGGAATCTTCGAACGATGCGATGGATCTGTTCCATTACCGACAGAAAAAGTAGGAGTTGCATCATGTTGCTAAAAGAGCTGGAGATTGCCGATAACTTTGCTACCCGTGGAAAATTTGTTGATGATAAAATTACTGCCAAAGGAGAAGATAGAGCGTTTGTTGATTTAGTTAAGCTTGAAACACTTTGGTTCAATACCGGAACCCGGTGTAATCTGCAATGTCAGAACTGTTACATCGAATCGTCCCCTACAAATGATGAGTTACTATTCATCACAACATCCGAAGTACAACAATATTTAGATGAAATTGTTGAGTTAAATCTAGGTACAAAACAAATTGCCTTCACCGGTGGTGAGCCGTTCCTGAACAAAGATATGCTTCCTATTTTAAATCTTTGTTTAGAACGTGGATTTGAGGTCTTGGTGCTAACAAACGCCTATCGTGCTATTGATCGATACTTTAATGATTTAACCAAAATTCAATCCACATTTCCAGGTAAACTTTCACTTCGTGTTTCTTTGGATCATTATACAGCCGAAGTACACGAAGAAGAACGCGGCCCGAAAACCTTTGACCGAACATTAGTGACTACCAAAAAGTTAGTTGATGCCGGCTTTGAAGTTAGTATTGCCGGTAGATCACTTTCTAGAGAATCTGTTGCAGATGCTCTGTTGGGTTACCAATCTACTCTCGATCATTACAACATTGACCTAAAGGTTGCAGATGGATCGAACATTGTAATCTTTCCGGAAATGAGTACTTCTAAAGACGTTCCTGAAATCACCACTGCTTGTTGGGATATTCTGGGGATTCATCCACATCAGCAAATGTGTGCAACTGAGCGCATGGTGGTAAAAAGAAAAGGGGCCGAATTACCAGTTGTGCTGCCTTGTACACTCATTGCTTACGATGAATCCTTCGAAATGGGAAGCACACTTAAAGAATCTTTCCAGCGAGTATACTTGAATCACCCTTATTGCGCTCAATTTTGTGTCTTAGGTGGAGCGAGTTGCTCAGCATAACAGAATTTGATGCATCGGAACGCTAAAACATTATTTATCTTTTTGTCTGCCTCGAAGCAAGGTAATTCAAAAAGCGTAACATGAAGATATACACAAAAAAAGGCGATACTGGTAACACCTCTCTCTTTGGTGGACAAACAGTACCCAAGTCCTCAACAAGAATAGATGCCTATGGCACCGTAGATGAATTAAATTCTGTGTTAGGAATTGTTCGGTCATTAAAACCTGACTCAATTATTGATCAATGGCTAAATGTAATCCAACATCAGCTATTTGTTCTTGGAGCCGATTTGGCTACTCCTTACAGTCGCGAAACCCGAATTGATCGAATTTCTGAGGATGAAATTAGCTATCTGGAAAAACTGATCGACAAGATGGATGAAGAATTACCGGCGTTGAAAAATTTTATCCTTCCTGGTGGAACGCAGGCTGCCGCTCAGCTTCACCTTGCTCGCACTGTTTGCCGCCGAGCTGAACGAATTACAGTTAGCTGTCTGGAAGATGATTATGTATCGGAAATGACCATAAAATATTTGAACCGACTTTCTGACTTTTTGTTTATGCTTGGGCGTTACGAAAACTTCAAATCCGGCACAAAAGATATTCCCTGGATTCCAAGCTAATTTATGGGCATAAAAAAACAGAAAAAGCGGCAAATAGAGCTATCAAAACAAAAAAAAGTTCTCTTTTATGGGATCACTTTTTCTATTCCAATCCTGTTTTTTCTGATTTTAGAGTTCAGCCTGCGTGCGGCTGATTACAAAGGGAATAATGCACTTTTTATAGACCCGAATATTTCTACAGATGAGTACCTGATGCCAAACCCAAATTTTGCATCCCGGTACTTTTTTTATACCAATACGGTCCCAAATCCTTCAACCGATGTATTTCTAGCTCAGAAACCTGAAAATGGATTTCGAGTATTTGCAATGGGCGGTTCATCCGCTGCAGGTTATCCATATGGTTTTAATGGAACCTACTCTAGGGTTGTAAATGATTTCTTGCAGGATGCAATGCCCGATAAATCTGTGGAAGTTGTAAATGTGGGTGTTTCTGCCATTAACTCATACACACTCTATGATCAAGTAGATGAAATTATCGATCAGGAACCTGATGCCATTTTAATTTATGCAGGACACAATGAATTTTATGGCGCATTGGGAGTTGGATCAAATGAAAATCTTGGAGGATTTCCGGGATTTGTCCGTTTTTATTTAAAGCTTCAACGCTTGAAAACATTTATGCTGTTGCGATCAGCGATAGTGGACTCGGGAAAATGGCTAGCCACCACTTTTGGTGACGAAAAATATGATGAGTCTGCCACTTTAATGGAACGTATCGTAGATTCCAGATCTATTGAACTTGATAGCCCGAAACATGATCTCGCGATGATCCAATTTCAGAGCAATCTTAACGCGATTATAAAAAAGTATCAGAAGGAAGGGATTCCGGTTTTTATAGGGAGTATTGCAAGTAATTTAAAAGATCATCCCCCTTTTGTAGATATCACTGATGGTGAGCAACCATCGGCACAACAAACATTTGATTTAGCTAAAGCAGCTTATGAAAATGGAGAACTGGATGAGGCTCGTGAGCTTTTTTCGCTCGCCAGAGATTTGGACGGACTAAAATTTCGAGCTCCTAGCGAAATCAATCAAATCATCGTGCAAACAGCAGATGAACATGACCAGGTTGTGTATGTGCCCGTTGAAGAGGCAATGGAGCAATTCACAGATGATAAAATTATTGGCTTTGAATTAATGCTGGAACACTTGCACCCAAATCAGCAAGGGTATTTTCTAATCGGAAAGACTTTTGCGGAATCCATGCTCTCAGCATTCAATATTCCAATTTCTGATTTACCCCAGTCACCCGACGATTATTTTGATAATATGTATCTCTCGGAATTTGATCAACGGGTCGCCTACCATAGAGTGCGTACTTTAAAACAAGGATTTCCATTTATTTTAGGTGATAAACCCGAGCCGTATCAATTTAATTACAGAACCATTTCAACCGTTGATAGTTTGGCTTTTAGAACCGTTCATGCTGGACTTAACTGGGATGAAGCCAAAGTAGAACTAGCGGGTTTTTACCAATTAGATGGCGAATTAGACAAAGCTATACTTGAGTATTTAGGTCTTGTTAGAAACCAACCCTGGAATGACTCGCCCTATGTTTTTGCGTCCAGGATATTGTTAGATCGAAATGAATTCGATAGGGCTGAACCACTTCTAAGAGCAGCATATTCGATAAATCAGGAAGATGCCTATATCACCAAGATGCTAGGAGCAATCGAAGTGCAAAAAGGAAACGCACGTGCAGGTATCGAACTATTGGAAAGGTCGAGACGAATTCGCCCGAATGACCCGCAAATGCTTTATAATTTATCTGGTGCTTATGGGTTAGATCAGCAATTTGAAAAAGCACTAGAAATTGCATTTTTAGTGCAGCAACAAAGCCCAAGGTTTCCCGGTAACGATGCCTGGATTCAACAACTTCAAGCAATTTTAAATAGATAATTATGGCATTAATGGTTTCTGTTTCCGGGATCAGAGGAATCTTCGGAACTGATTTAACCCCCGAGAACTTAGCTCGATTTTCCGCAGCGTACGGAACCTGGGTAAAAGGAGGAACCGTGGTTTTGGGCCGTGATAGCCGTACCACCGGAAAACTCTGCGAAGACATTGTAGCATCTACCCTAATGAGTGTTGGTTGCGACGTTGTTAGGGTTGGAATTGTACCTACACCAACGGTAGCGATGGGGGTATTAAAATATAAAGCAGCCGGTGGAATCATAATTTCAGCAAGTCATAATCCAGCAGAATGGAATGCCCTTAAACTGTTGAGTGGAACGAGTGAGTTTATGGATGCTGAACAAGGAGCCGAGATGCTACTGATAAATGAGAGCGGAGAGTTTGCATACCAGCAGCATGATAAGATTGGTGTTGATTGCGAAGATGATACGCTACTTGATCATCATATCGAGGAGATTCTGAATCTTGACTTCATCGATGTTTCGACAATCAAATCTGCAAAACTATCGGTGGCTGTAGACGCCGTAAATGGCGCCGGATCAATTGCAGTCCCCAAATTACTTGAAGCTCTCGGGGTTGCGGTCATTCATAAAATACATTGTGAACCGAATGGGATTTTTCCACATAACCCTGAACCACTTCCTGAACATTTAACTGAAATTTGCGACTTGGTTAAAGCGTCAAATGCAGATTTAGGTGTGGTAACAGACCCTGACGCTGATCGGCTCGCTTTAGTAGATAATAACGGTGAATTATTTGGCGAAGAATACACTCAAGCCACCGTTTTTGATTTCATTCTTTCAAAGAAAGCAGGACCAACCGCTACGAACTTATCCTCTTCCAGAATAGCCGATGAAGTATCTGAGAAATATGGACAAGTTTGCCATCGCTCGAAAGTGGGAGAAATTAATGTGGTAAAGAAAATGCAGGAAGTGGGTGCGGTTGTTGGTGGCGAAGGATCTGGTGGTATCATTGTTCCTGATCTGCATTATGGTCGCGATGCATTAGTTGGAATTGCTTGTGTGCTCCAACATCTAGCTGAGAAAAAGATGAGTTCCTCAGAACTTCGAAGTGAATTCACTAATTATTATATGAGTAAGAATAAAATCCAGCTAGATGAACTGGGTAAAGAGGCGAATGAAGTTTTGGAGCTTGTTAGATCACGCTATGAAAGCTTGAATCCCATAACTATTGATGGGGTTAAAGTAGATTTTGATGAAGGCTGGGTTCACCTCAGAAAATCAAACACCGAACCGATTGTGCGGATATATTCAGAGGGGAAAACACCAGAATCAGCCAAAGCATTTGCAAACCGAATTTTGAATCTTCTTAAATAATTGATCATGCTAAAGTGGATAGATGTCTTAAAATTTGCTCGAAATGGTAATCCCGAACCGGATCGAAGAGTGGAAAAAACTCCGGATGAGTGGAAGGCACAACTTACAGAAGAAGAATATGCAGTGACGCGATTAAAAGGAACTGAACGACCATTTTCATCTGCAATGTGTAGCAGATTCGAACCTGGTAAATATGAATGCGTGTGCTGCGGAACTCTCCTTTTTGATTCAGCTACAAAATTTGAATCTGGTACAGGCTGGCCATCTTTCGATCAACCTATAAAAGAAAATGCAGTGTCATATGATGCAGATCATACCCATGGCATGACTCGTGTAGAAATTTTATGCAATACATGTGATGCTCATTTAGGTCATGTTTTCCCGGATGGTCCGGAACCCTCTGGTTTGCGATACTGCACGAATGCGGTAAGCTTGAGGAAGTATTCTGAGGACGAAACACTTTCTAAATAGAATCAGTAAGGGCTATTCATAAAATATCCCAACATTAAACTATTTCTAAAATGACTACTCAACACCTCTCTCAACTTTTCGCTCGTGATTTATCAACCGTTAAGGAAGAAATAACTGCTTATTCTACTGAGGATGCACTTTGGGTAATTGCAGATGGAATTAGCAATTCGGCGGGAAATTTAAGTCTTCATATTTCTGGTAACCTTCAACACTTTTTAGGGGCTGTTTTGGGTGATTCTGAGTATAAACGTGATCGAGATTTTGAGTTTAGCGGAAAGGTTACTCGTCAGGAATTACTTGATGATCTGGAAGCAGCTGAGAAGTCTGTAACTGAGACTTTGGCAACATTGAGTGAAGAAGATCTGAATAAGGATTTCCCAATGGAAATTCGAGGAAATACATGGAAAACCGAGTTCTTCCTTTTGCATTTATACAGTCATTTATCCTATCACTTAGGCCAAATTAATTATCACAGGCGATTGCTAGACAAATAAAACAAGATTTGTTGCTTTAAAAATCTCACCAGGGATTCTCTAAATCCTCTCTCTTGTAGGTCTTCTCGTGGAATTCAAACAAACTACCCCGTGGTTTTTTCAGTGAAAGCGGGTCGTTCCCAAATAGCCGGAAAAGTAGGGCAATAGGTGTAATGAAGAGAAAATAAAGGAGACCTAGGACCACCGGATTTACTACACGAGACAGGATTTCGGCTAGTTTATACCATCCCCACACAATTCCATTACCTGCAGGTGGAACAATCAAACAAATCAATCCAATAAATAACGAGGCATACGCGATATATTCATTGTCTAAAATGGCAGCAATAACCAATAACCCAACCACTATCACCAATTGTGTTTTGGGTGTTTCAGGATCGGTTTTGATGAAATTAAAATCGCGCTTAGGTAACATTCGTAACTAGAATAAAGTGTATATAAAAGGTGCGATCGAAGATCCGCCGCCTATCACGATTAAAAATCCTAGAAGTAATAACACTACAATTACCGGAGCCAGCCAGAACTTCTTTCGTTCTTTCATAAAGCCCCATAAATCTTTCAGCAAATCCATTAGTTAATCCTTTTCAAATTCTGTTTTCTTATCCCACGATGGTTGATCGTCCTTTGCAAAAACATACTCACCAATCACCAGATAATCCATTTCTGTGTTCATAAAACATTTATAAGCATCTTCTGGGGTGCAGACAATAGGCTCGCCTCGCACGTTAAAACTGGTATTCACAACCAATCCATAGCCCGTTCGCTCTTTGAATGCGTTAATCATCGCCCAGTATTTCGGATTTGTTTCTTTATGAACAGTTTGCACCCGTGCGGAGAAATCGATGTGAGTAATTGCCGGCAAATCAGATCGTTTCACAGCTAATTTCTGTCGCAAAGGCATCGCATGATACTCTTTTGGCAGTTTTTCTCTGCGAGATTCCACCACGGGTTGAACCAGTAACATATAGGGTGAATCGGAATCCAACTCAAAGTAATCGGAGGCATCTTCGGCAAGAACAGATGGCGCAAATGGCCGAAACGACTCTCGATATTTAATCTTCAAATTCAGCTTTTTCTGCATGTCTACTCGTCGGGGATCAGCGATAATACTTCGGGCGCCCAAAGCCCGGGGTCCAAATTCCATTCTTCCCTGAAACCAACCTACTACATTTCCCTGATCTAATATTTCAGCAACTTTTGGGTATAAATCCTTCGCAGAATATTCTGAGAAAACTGCTCGATATTTTTTAAGACTTCGTTCCACATCGATAGGGTGATATTCCGGCCCCAGATACGCGCCCGACATAGAATCAGGGTTATCAATATCACGTTCTTTATCAAAAAAGATATGCTGCGCAGCGAGTGCTGCCCCGACTGATCCTCCTGCATCTCCGGCAGCCGGCTGAATATAAATTTCATCAAAAATTCCTGCATTTTGCAGTTTACCATTCGCCACACAATTCAGTGCTACGCCACCAGCAAGGCAAACTGCATTCGCTCCCGTTAGCTCCTTTGCTGTGGCGGCCATTTTGATAACAACCTCTTCTGTAACTTTTTGAATGGCCAGCGCAAGGTCAGCTTCATGTTGCTCAAGTTCACCTTCACCCTCCCTCCTTGAAAATCCAAATAACTCTTCCCATTTGCGCTCATTGGTCATTCGGAGTCCGGTAGCATAACTAAAATATTTTTGATTTAGCCAGATCGAACCGTCTTCGCGAATATCAACCAGTTCCGACTTTATCTTACTAACGTATTCTTTCACCAAATCAGAATCCGGATTTCCATAGGGTGCCAAACCCATCAACTTATACTCACCTGAGTTTACTTTAAATCCTAGGAAGTAGGTGAAAGCTGAATACAATAATCCGAGAGAATGAGGAAATTTGAGTTCGCGCAGTAACGTAATTTCTTTTCCTTTACCGTGGCTGATGGAAGCTGTTGCCCATTCTCCCACCCCATCAATAGTTAAAATGGCAGCCTCTTCAAATGGGGATGGATAATATGCGCTAGCGGCGTGACTTAAATGATGCTCTGGAAAAAGCAGACTTACCTCTTTTTTTGAATAGTCCCCAACCTTTTTCAGTTCATCGTAAATCAGTTTTTTTAGAAACATTTTTTCTTTCAACCAAACCGGCATAGCTACAATAAAAGATCGGATACCGGCTGGAGCAAAAGACAAATAAGTTTCGAGTAATCGCTCGAACTTTAAAAATGGTTTATCATAAAATACGATGGCAGCCAAATCATCAATCTCAATTCCAGCGTATTCAAGACAGTATTTTGTGGCTTGAACCGGAAATTGGTCGTCATGCTTTTTCCGAGTAAATCGTTCTTCTTGTGCTGCAGCAATGATTTTCCCATCCTGAATGAGGCAAGCTGCTGAGTCGTGATAAAATGCAGAAATTCCTAAAATATACATGGTAAAATTGATCCGGCGAAAGATACTAAAACCCGACACACTGCAAACCACTAAGTTTTTAAAGGATGGGTTTCTTCCGTACCTTCAAAAGCTAATTGTTCATCACTTCATAAGAGCCAAATGATTATTTCAATGACCGGCTTTGGGCGAGGTGAGGCTGCTGAAAACGGCCTCAACGCCACTGTCGAAATAAAGACACTAAACAGTCGATTTCTGGATGTTTCTATTCGATTGCCACAGCAACTACAACAAAAAGAACTTCAGCTAAAAGAACTTTTTCAGAAAAGTATAAAACGTGGAAAGCTGAATGTAAGTGTGAATATTGCTCAACAAGATAATGCGGACCCTACATTAGCGGTAGATGTTGATAAAGTAAAAGCCTATACAAAGATTTTAAACGAAGTTCGTGAAGCAGCTGGAATCGAAGAACCCATTACGATAAAAAACATCACTGCTTTCGGGGATATATTTACCAGCGAAGAAGAAAACGAAGATGCTATTGAGTTCAAATGGAAGCTGGTTTTAAAGGCCACTGATTTGGCTGTTAAGAAACTTATGGAAATGCGGGAACAGGAAGGCGGACAGCTAAAAGCAGATTTACTTTCCCGGGTTAAAAGTATTGATGAAGCTGTTTCCAATATTCTCACAATCACCGAAGGCAGAGCTTCTGAAATCAGGGCTAAATTAATGGAGCGAATCCGGCAACTGATGGAGGATGAGAAATTAGATCCTGAGCGCCTTGAAATGGAAGTAGCTATTTTAGCCGATAAGATGGATATAACGGAAGAAACGGTGCGATTACGCGCTCATTTGAAGTTTTTTATTGAGGCAATTGAGCAACCCGAGCCGGCAGGGCGTCGACTTAATTTTTTAACTCAAGAAATAAATCGCGAGTTAAATACTATTGGTTCGAAAGCGAATGACTCTGAAATTGCGCATCATGTGGTGCGAGCAAAAGAAATGCTCGAGCAAATTCGAGAACAGGTTCAAAACGTTGAGTAACGAGAAGTAATTGAAAAAGGGTAAAATTATCATTCTAGTCTCGCCCAGTGGGGGCGGAAAGAGCACAATCGCCAAACGCCTGTTTGAGGATTTTGAAGACTTAAAATTCTCTGTTTCTGCTACCACAAGATTACCACGAGAAGGTGAGGTTGACGGTGTTCATTATTTTTATCTCAGCCACCAGGAATTTGAAGCAAAAATTGAATCCGGGGATTTTTTAGAATGGGAAGAATTCTATGGAAAAAATCGATATGGCACATTACGATCAGAGGTTGATAAAAAGCTGAATTCAGGCTATTTTATTCTGCTTGACATCGAAATAAAAGGTGCATTGAATGTGAAGAAAATTTATGGCGAACAAAGCCTTGGAATTTTCATTAAACCACCCTCTTTCGAAGTCTTGAAACAGCGCTTGATTGATCGAGGAACAGAAAGTGAAGAATCATTGAAGCTTCGTCTTGAAAGAGCTGAAAAAGAACTTACATATGCCGATCAATTTGATCGGGTAATCGTAAATGATAATTTAGAAACCGCGTATAATGAAGTGAAAAGCGTTGTTTCTGAATTCATGAATTCATAAATATTATATGTCTATCCAAACACTTGACATCGAAAAATTAAAAGAAGTAACCGGTAACAAATATGAGTTACTCGTAATTCTTTCAAAAAGAGCTCGCCAAATCGCCGCTCAGGAAAAGTTAGAGCTTGACGAAAAGCTTCAGTATTTCGAAGGCTTCGAAGATGATGATGAATTTTCATTCAACGAAGAACAAGAGCAAATCTCAAAAGCTTTTGAAAAACTTCCACATGCTACTCGCCGCGCTATTGGCGAAATGCATGATGATCTGATTTCTTTCCGAAGACCAGAAGTAGAATAATATATGCTCTCCGGGAAACGCATAGTTCTCGGTGTTACCGGAGGAATAGCGGCTTATAAAGCCGTTTTTTTGCTCAGAGAATATCAAAAAGCGGGTGCCGAAGTTAGAGTTACAATGACTCCTTCTGCCACTCGCTTTGTTGGTTCAGATACCTTTGCCTCCCTTTCTGGCCACAATGTTGCCGTTGAAATTTTCCCGGAAGAATCCGATTCCAGTGAATGGACACGCCATATATATTGGGGTGAATGGGCAGACTTATTTGTGATTGCACCTTGCACAGGAAATACCCTCGCAAAAATCGCGCACGGGAATGCAGATAACATGCTAACTGCCACTGTTTTAGCGGCTAGATGTCCAATATTGATCTGCCCTACGATGGATGGAGAGATGTACGATTCTCCTTCGGTTACTGAAAACCTAAAAAACGTGCAGGATTTTGGATACCATATTTTAGAACCAGAATCCGGTTTTTTGGCAAGTGGGCTAGATGGTAAAGGCCGGCTACCAGAATTTGATACAATTCTTGAAAAATCAAGTGAGATCATTGGAACAATTGAAGGTCCGCTAAAAGGCAAAAAAGTAGTAGTTACTGCAGGACCAACCCGCGAGCATATCGATCCTGTACGCTTTATCTCAAATCCCAGCAGTGGTAAAATGGGAGTTGCTATGGCGGAAGCTGCTCTCCGACTTGGAGCAGAAGTGCAGTTTATTCATGGACCTATCCATGTAGCTTTACCAGAAGGCACAATAAATACCGCTATTACTAGTGCTGAAGAATTATTTATCGAAGTTCAACAGCATGCTTCAGCTGACGTAATCATTATGGCGGCTGCAGTTTCTGACTTCACTCCTATAGAGGTATTTGAGCATAAAGTGAAAAAAGATGAAGGCAATGAATCCATCCAATTAAAAAGAACAACTGATATTTTAGCATGGTTAGGATCTAAGGGATTAGAGAATCAAACTTTGATTGGTTTTGCGATGGAAACTCAGGATTTAATCCCAAATGCCACGCATAAGTTATCTTCAAAAAAAGCAGATTGGATTGTTGCGAATTCACTTTCAAAAAAGGATGCTGGTTTTGAATCCGATTCTAATCATGTTCATGTTATCGGAAAAGAGCATTCTTCTGAGTTTAAAGGATCCAAACAACAAGTTGCAGAACAGGTATTGAATTTTATATTCCGTCCTGAGTAACATCCCACATGAATAAGGGCAAAAATCTGCTTACCGGTTTACTACTTATTGCTTGCGTACTTAGCACAATTCTGTTAGGTACCCTTCCCATACCTCAAGCAAAACAAGCAGCTGACTTACAAGATTTAGAGGAAATCATTCAACGATCTTTTGAAGATTTTGGAATCTCCAATCATCGAAAATCTACCATTGAAATCGACAGCACGTTTTCACGATTAGTGTACCGTGCTCGGGTTTCCCCCGAATTCTCCAAAACAAGTTTTCATTTAGACTTACAACATCAGTTGCATGAATATAGCATGGAAGTTCCTTCTAAAGTGATCTTTCCGGAAGAAGACATGAACATACATGTAATTGCGAATAACACAATTTTTGTTACCATTCGCCTCATTACTGATAAGTCTATAATAGCAGGTGAATTGGATGGCTGATCGTAATTTATTAAAAAGATTCCAACTTCAGGTTTTTCCACAACCCGAAATCCTGAAAACCAAATATCCAATATTTCTTTGTCATGGGTTTGGAGCGGTAGGCTCTCTGGTAAAGCCCTCCCCGCTACATGACCCCTGCATGTTAATGCGTGAACATGGAATTGTGGCTATAGCACCAAATGTGGTCCCATATGCATCCATAGAAACACGTGCGAAAAATTGGGTGCGGTTAATCCAGCAAACATGTGATCTATATGATTTTGAGAAAGTTAACATAGTTACACATAGTATGGGTGGGTTGGATATGCGCCACGCACTTTCTCATCTTGAAATCAATAATAAAGTTGAGTCTCTAACAACTGTTGCAACTCCACATAGAGGTACATTTTTAGCTGATCTGGTACTAAAAACCCCGGAAGTATTAGCTGGTCCGATTAGCGAAGTTGTAGATTGGTTTGGTAATAATGTTTACCCAAGTGAAAAGAGTGATACCATTGGTTCTGTTGAGCAATTGACCACATCTTATATCCGAGAACATTTTAATCCGGATACACCAGACCCGAAAGATATTCCCATTTACTCATATTCGGCAGCTGTTGGAAGAGGAACAAACTATTCTTTAAACCCAATTTTCAAATTTCAGAATAGCCAGATTTTTGATAAGGAAGGCGAAAATGATTCGTTTGTATCTGTTAAAAGTGCACAGTGGGGAAATTATTTAGGTTGTGTTAATCTGTCCCATCTAAATCAGATAAATGTGCAGGTAGGCAAGGAATTTAAAAAGAAATATTTTGACCTCTGGATAGGTATAGTAAAAAAACTATCTGAATTCGGTCATTAAATTTAAAAGCAGTTAAAATTTCTATTCCAGTTTTGGATACTGCTTAGCAAGATATTCGAAATTTAATCCAAGTTAGTTCGCTAAAGTGCTTATCTATTACCCGCATATTTGGAATACTGCACCCAACATTAAAAAATAAAAGTCATGTTTTTAAGAAAGTCACTTTTACTATTAGTAATGATTATTCTTCCATTTTTTTTGCAAGCACAGAATGTTGAAAATTATAATGAAAATTGGAAGATGACGATCAGTTCAGAGGAAAATCAAAAATTGTATTTCCCTGGAGCAGTAAAGGTTTTTGACTCAGGCGATGTTCTAACTAGCGCTGAGAACATCAGCAAACATTGGAATGCAAATAGCTTATCCATTAGTAGCATTCAATCCTCATTTAATATAATTGCAAGCGACTACAGAAAAGCTATTTATGAGATCGGAACTTTTAAAGCAAGTGATGGAAATTCCTATACTCATTTAACGATACTCAATTATCGCGATGATACCATAGTTCGTGAATTAGAATTTATTGCTCAAACAGATAATTCTGATATTGATTTAGCTGAAATTGACGAACGCAGAGCCGAATGGATGGAGTATTGTAATGCGCACGATGCGGAAGGTCTTGTTGAAAATTTATACACCGAAAACTCGATTTATTATAACCAACGCCCTGTAATAATTGGACAAGAGGCATTAACAGCAGAATATCAATACATGAATAATCCGCGTTATAGTCTGCGTCTTATTCCATTACATGTTGAAGTAGTAAACAAAAATCTGATTTTTGAAATAGGGCAATGTGAAGGATCGTATAATGGTAAGTATATGATTGCCTGGCAGAAAAATAAGGAAGGTATCTGGCAGGTTTTGATGGATTCTAATATCTGAATAGTACGTGCTACGTAAATCAACATAATCTTAACCTCAGGAAGCTAGAAATAAATTTGCGAGTTGAGTTTTCACTTAGTATCTAATCTCAAAAATATTGGGATTATGAAACTAAGACTTCTTTGCACTTTTCTTCTTTTAAGTTCTTCATTCTTTAAAGTGCAAGCACAAATTGTTGATGAAGAAATTATAGATGAGTACGCGCTTTCATCCATCGATATGTTTCGTGAACTGTTAGCCATCTCAAACGATGCAATTAATCATGATGACTTACATCGAAATATTGCTTGGAGTGAAGATGCTTTTTCTTCTCGGGGATTTACAATTACTGAAATTCCAACTCCAACCGTACCTTTAATTTTAGCTGAAAGGAGTACTCAAAATGCTGAGAAAACGGTATTGATCTATCTTCAACTTGATGGCCAACCCGTAGATTCAACTCGTTGGTTCCAGAAGAACCCTTATCAGGCAGTACTAAAACAACGAAATGAATCGGGCGAGTTTGAGCAAATTTCCTGGGATAGAATTGATGAATTTGATCCCAATTGGAGAATTTTTGCTCGATCTGCAAGTGATGCCAAGGGTCCTGTTGCAGCATTTCTGACCGCTCTGGACGTAGCCTCTGAGCTTAACATCGAACCGAATTACAACATCAAAGTAATTATGGATTTTGAAGAAGAATTAGGCTCACCCGAACTTCCACAAGCAGTAGTCGACAATAAAGAACTTCTTGCAGCAGATATGCTCATTATATTTGATGGCCCGGGGCATATCTCCAGCCGCCCAACGCTTACTTTTGGCGCCCGTGGAATTGCAACCATTCAACTTACAACATATGGACCTGTAGTGGCACAACATTCGGGTCATTTCGGGAATTATGCTCCAAATCCGGCATTTCGTTTAAGTCGACTTTTAGCTTCGATGAAAGAAGATGCCGGCCGAGTTACGATTCCCGGTTTTTATGATGGTATAGAGATCACTTCAGAAATCGAAGAAATTCTAAGAGCGGTACCAGATGATCAGGAAGGAATTAAAGAGCGACTTCAAATTGCGGAAACTGATAATGTCGGGCGATATTATCAGGAAGCAATTCAATATCCCTCATTAAATGTTCGAGGTATGCAATCCGGTTGGATTAATGATGAAGTTCGAACTATTATTCCGGGGTGGGCAAGAGCAGAAATCGATGTTCGGCTTGTTTTGGAAACAGATCCTGAACGGTTGGTTTCTTTGATAAAATCACATATCGAAAATCAAGGGTATGTGGTATTGGATCGTACACCAACCAGAGAAGAGCGTCTTGAGCACCCAAAAATCGCAACTTTCACATATAACATAGCCTATCAATCCTTCCGAACTGATTTTGATTCAGAAGTTGGAATATGGTTACGAAGGGCTATTAATTCAGCATATGATCAGGATCCCGTGATGATTCGTATGAGTGGTGGTTCGATACCAATTTCTCCATTCGTAACCACGCTTGGAATTCCGGCTGTGACGGTTCCAACGGTAAATCGGGATAATAATCAGCACAGCCCCAATGAGAATCTCCGATTAGGGAACTATCGTAATGCGATTAAAACGTTCGTTTCCATCTTGAATGAAGAGTTATAATCTTACTTTTTTGGATTTTGTCAACATTCCGTAGCTATGAAGTACTTACTTTATCCAACACTCAACTCAATCATAAAATACACAGCTTTTCATGGGTAAAGGCTAAATCAATACATTATGAAATCTCATCCCTGGCATGAAGTAAGTATCGGAAAAAAGGTACCGGAACTTGTAAACGGAATCATCGAAATCCCTAAAAATCACCGAGCAAAATATGAGCTTGATAAAGAATCAGGAATGCTAAAGCTAGATAGAGTTTTATATTCCTCAATTAATTATCCGGCAAATTATGGGTTCATTCCGAAGACTTTTTGCGATGATGGCGACCCTCTTGATATTCTCGTGCTTTCTCAGATAGAAATTGTACCAATGTGTATGGTGGAGGCAAAAGTGATTGGTCTAATGTCTATGATTGATGCCGCTGAACAAGATGACAAAATCATTGCTGTTGCAGCCAACGACATGAGTGTAAATCATATCAATGATATTAAAGAGTTACCGCAACATCAGTTAAAGGAATTGAGAAGCTTCTTTGAGGATTACAAGAAATTAGAACACAGTCCCGACGCGGTAGTGGAATACTTCAAGGGGAAAAAAGAAGCTCATAAAATTATTAAGAAAGCGATTGACGATTATATCGCAGAATTTCTTTAGAAATCTTCTTCCCCAAACTTTCGAAGAATCTCGTAGTCGGTAAGGTCGTATTGAATGGGTGTAACGGTAGCAAAACCATCATTCAATATTTTTATGTCGGCATCATTTCCGTCATCCAGAAGTTCAAACCTGCCTGACATCCAATAATATGGGCGACCGAACGGATCTTTACGTGCATCGTATTCCTCGACATACTGGCTATCGGCCATACGAGCCCACTTAATCCCTTTAAATTCACCGGCAGGTGCATTCACATTCATTGTAACCCCTTTTGGAAGTCCTTTATCCAACACGAATCGAATCACGCGTCTGGCGGCCTCTAAACAGCCAGTTAATTCTGCGTCAAGATCATATTCTGTACAACTTACTGCGATACTTGGATAGCCTAAAACTGTACCTTCTGTGGCGGCACTAACAGTGCCTGAGTATAAAATATTGATACCTGCGTTGCTTCCATGATTAATACCACTCAACACCAAATCTGGTTTTCTTTCCAGTAATTGATCGTGCGCTAATTTTACCGAATCGGCTGGTGTTCCATTAATTGCAAAACCTTCATAGGTATTATCCACTTTCATTTTCTGAGATCGAAGTGGAGTTTCCAGAGTAATGGCATGCCCAACGGCACTTTGTTGGCGATCTGGTGCAACGATTACCACTTCGCCGAATTCTGCGGCAACCTTGGCAAGTGCTTTAATTCCATTTGAAAAAATTCCGTCGTCGTTGCTAACTAAAATATATGGTTTGGTGCTCATCTAAGCTCCGTATTGCTCATCTCGATTTGGAAAATCTTTATCTTTGATGTCTTGAATATATTGTTCAACAGCTTCTGTCATAGTAGTATGAATATCAGCATATCGGCGTAAAAACCGTGGATTGAACCCTTTGTTCATTCCAAGCATATCGTGAATTACCAGAACCTGACCATCGCAGTCTACACCGGCACCAATTCCAATAGTTGGTATGGAAATTTCACTGGTAACTTTCTTAGCTAGTTTTGCTGGGATCTTTTCTAACACAATCGAAAAGCAACCAGCTTCTTCAAGTAATTTGGCCTCTTTTAACAGAGATTCAGCCTCTTCTTCTTCCTGAGCACGTACTTTATAGGTGCCAAATTTGTAGATACTTTGAGGCGTTAGCCCTAAATGACCCATAACCGGGATTCCAGCATCTACAATTTTTTTAACTGTGTTGATGATAGCTGAACCACCTTCCATTTTTACTGCATGAGCGCCGGCCTCTTTCATCATTCTTCCCGCCGAATTTAACGCATCTTTGGGAGTAACCTGATAGCTCATGAAGGGTAGATCTGCAATTACCAAAGCTCGGTCAACACCTCTAACCACGCAAGAGGTATGATAAATCATCTGATCTAAGGTAATGGGCACCGTTGTATCATGGCCAGCCATTACATTACTTGCAGAATCACCAACTAAAATAATCTCGATACCTGCTTGATCAATAATTTGAGCCATGGTAAAATCATAGGCTGTTAGCATTGCTATTTTCTCGCCGCGATGCTTCATCTCAACTACAGTTTGCGTAGTAATTTTAGCCGGTCCGTCTCCCCCTTTTTGAGTACTCATTATCCTTCTTTTGGTACAATAGCCGCAGAACACTCGATTTCACAAGCCACTTCACCGTCCACAGATGCTATGCCAATCATTGTTCCAAAATTTCTACGCATTGCTGTAAGTTCTACTTCCAGTTTGAGCTGATCACCGGGTACCACCTGGCGGCGGAATCTGCAGTTTTTGATGCCCGTAAATACCATTAAATGATTATCAGGATCTTCCACTTTTTCTTTCATCAGAAAAATTGCACCAGTTTGTGCTAAAGCTTCTACTTGCAAAACTCCCGGCATTATAGGTTGCCCCGGGAAATGCCCGTTAAAAAACTCTTCGTTTGCTGTCACATTTTTGATCGCTGTGATTTTATTTTCTTCAATCTCCAATACTCTATCAACCAACAAAAAAGGGTACCGATGAGGAATAACTTTCTTTATTTCTTCTATTAGCATATGTCAAATATTAAATGGAGTGCGAATATACAATTATTGAACCAGACCTACATAAATGTATGCAATACCACCTGTTAACCGAATGGCTTTATAGTCGATGAACATATTTGATTCTTCCATCAACTTTAGAAAGTTTTTACCAGCCGGAAAGGTGGCACTGGTTCTAGGCAGGTATGTATAGGCCTCACGATTCCCGCTTAACCAACCTCCAATTGCCGGCATTATATGTTGTGAATACAATTCATAAGGGAATTTCATTACACCTTTGGGTTGGCCAAATTCTAAAACAACTACTCGTCCTCCCGGCTTTACTACCCTTGCCATTTCTTTTAAAGCGGTAACAGGCTCATCAACATTTCGAATTCCAAATGAGATACTCGCAATATCAAAGCGGTTATCTTCGTAGGGTAAATCCATCGCATCAGCTACTTCAAAGTCCACTTCTAGTTCTTTTTTTGCAGCCTTTGCTGGAGCAGGCTCAATCATAGGAGCACAAAAATCAGTACCTAACACGTATCCTTCTTTTCCCACTGCTTTCTTGAATTCAATTGCAAGATCGCCGGTACCGGTGGCACAATCCAGCACATGATCCCCTTTTTTAGCTCCGCTAGCCTTTATGGTCTTGCTTCTCCAAGCATGATGAACTCCAAAAGATAGAACGGTATTTATGCGGTCGTAATCGTCTGCAATATCTGCAAACATCGACCTTACTTTTTCACTCATAATTGTCGGTTAGATTTGGTTGTATAACCATAATCTTGATTGATTGGTTCTTTCCTAGCCAACTAAGATACAGTCTTTTTTATCGTCCTGCTCTTTAGCAGAGCGATAAATATTTATCAAGCTATATCTTTCAAATGTTTAAGATGACTCGTTTCATTTAAGCTCACCGAGCTGAATACTCCACTCTCCCATTTCAAAATATTTATAGCTCCATTTTCATGTTTTATATCTTGCATATGTTGAAGTCCAAGTCCAAGAATCCCAGCAAGTAAAATTCTGATTAATCTTCCGTG
The DNA here is from genome assembly GCA_965249965.1 of Balneolaceae bacterium. GTDB lineage: Bacteria > Bacteroidota > Rhodothermia > Balneolales > Balneolaceae > HXMU1420-13. Next base: position 1,831,294 of record OZ252262.1, on the reverse strand, counting down.
TATGAAAATCGCGATATGATTGTCAGAGCTGTTTTCAGCAATTTTAATGAGTCTATTTGTCGCCCTTTCATACACTTCATTGGGTGATTCTCCTCCAGGAACCACGATATCGGTATTACCGAGGCTCCATTCTTTTTGCAAATATTTTAGATACTCTTGTACTTCATAAAATGAACTTCCTTCAAAATCACCAAAACTCATTTCATCAAGATCGGCATAGCTTTCTACTTCTGGCTGGATAGCATCGATAAGTGGAGCTGCTGATTCCTTCGTGCGTTTTAAACTACTCGTAATAATTTTTGTGATAGGCTTATTTATTAAAGCTTCAGCAATTGCTTTGGCTTGCTCCTTTCCCTTTTCATTTAATGAAGCATCTATTCCCCGCCCCTGTAGCTTTTTTGATTTATTGAATTCGGTTTCTCCGTGACGAATAATATAAAAGTACTTCAAGGCTTCTTTCTCGTCTTATGATAGTTTTGTAGTCTAATCAATTCGTCTTGCATTTCGTTTACACTTTTGGTCAATATTCCATGATGCATCCCATACCGAATAAGCAACATATTAAGAATTCTATCCTGCCTGTCAATCTTCGATTTCGAACTTTTAGAATCTATCCATTTTAATAACAAACGAAGCAGTCCAACTTTAAATAAGAATACTAATCCAATTCCATACCATACAGAAACCATGCCCGACGGTAAAAATGATATTGACCCATCTATATTGAATGAAATACCAATTAGTAACAGCGCTGAAACTCCGTATAGAAAACCGTCATTCGCATAAATTTGCATCAAGCGGGAAGCCCAGACACTGGTAAATACACTTGTGTTTGAATACCAAACGAAATAAAAAAATAATGCAATTACAAAAGCAATAAATGGAGACATCCATAAAAAGAGTAAAACAAAATATAATAGTAAAGCTAAACCATCAGCACTTACAACCCACGCATCTGCTTGCTGAATAATTCTTTCGAGTCTTACTTTTTTGAGTAATCCAGGTACATATTCTTCAATTTGATTTCTTGTGATATGATACCAGGCGCCATTCGATGTTGTAATTCCATCGGGCATTTCCATCATTTGCCATTTTCCAGAGCCAGCTTTTCTTGTCATATCAGTAAATATACGGCGATTGTTGGTTTGAATCAGGCTGATGCAATGGTTACGATCAAAATTTTTCCTGCTCCTACATTTTTAAGTTCTTTGGCTAATTCAAAGGTTGTTGCTCCAGTTGTAAATACATCATCTACAATAATACAATGGCGATTTTTTAAAACAGTTTTATCTACCACTTTAAATGCTTTAGAAATATTAGCATTCCTTTTTGTTAGACTAAATCCAGTTTGTGTTTTTGTATTTTTAACTCGAATTACTGAACTCTTATCTATAACTGCCAGCTTAGTAACTTTTGAAATCCCTTCAGAAATGACCTTAGCTTGATTATACCCTCTTATTTTTTCCTTTTTATAATGAAGTGGAACAGGTATCAATAGCCACGAATGATCCCCAATCATTGCATAATTCTGTAATAATTTTTTCCCTAATTGTTTGCCCAAATCAACCCCAACTCCTGGAAGATGGCGGTATTTTAAATTATGCAGTAAATCTTGTAAATATCCACCTTTGTCGAATTTCCACATTGCAAATTGATCTAGAACATACTCTGGTAATAGAATTTGCTCCTGCTTTCCTTCACTATTATCGATCTCTTCAAATTTATTTGATAAACATGGTTCACAAACAAAAGAAAACTGCTCGGGCATTTGGTGACCACAAATCTCACAAACATGCGGAAAGAGCATATTTTTTAACCCATCGCGATAAAAGTTCAATGCAATTTTCATGTTATCAAAAAATCCCCCATTTACTTTTCATGAACGCTTTAATTACTTAGTTTGCGCTCAAAATCACAAAGAATAAATTGGATCACTAATTATGTCGCTTGGGAAAGACTTAGCTGCTGTGCGGATTAAATTGGAGCTCTCGCTTGAAGAAGTCCAAGGCCAGATTAAAATCCCGGCTCATGTTTTAAAATCCATTGAAAACGATTCTATTTTCTCAGAGATAGAAACGAATAAAACCTATACACGTAGTTTTGTTCGCAGTTATGCCAAAGCGTTAAGAATACCAGACGAACTAATAGTTTCAGCGCTAGACTCTATCGAAGCTGGTATTTATGAACCAGGCATGATATTAGACGAAGAGTTAGCCAAAAAGCATGCTCCTCTCATCAAGCCAGATGTTTTAGACGATTCAGATGAAAAAAGTGAACCGATTCTTATCAAACCGGATATTGAGGAAGCACCTCAAAAGCCAACACCAACTGTCGAAAATGTAAATTGGGCTGATTTAGGTAAACGATTCAGTACTCCGGCCACGAATCCAAAAGTAGTAGTACCGGTCATTATAGCATTAGTAATTGTAATTGCCGCTGTACTTATTTTCGTTTTCCGTGAACCCATTTTTGGGCTGTTTTCATCTAATGATGACGCTGCAATAACTGATCCAATCGAAACAAACGATTCACCTTTAATTGCAAACATCATAGAAGACAGCAGTGAGGTAAGCTCACCGGAACTCTCAACAATTGACACTAATTCAGAAACAGTGGTTCAAGCTCCAAGCACTATTAGCGAACAAGTGAGCACATTTTCTAATGCAATATCAGACACACTCACTGTTACTGTGTATGCTGCATTCGATAAACTAGAGCCTATCCGCGTAACCTCCGATTTTAATTGGCGCACAAATCCATTCTGGATGGAACAGGGTCAGGCTTATAATTTCAACTTTGTTGATACACTTCTTGTTCGGGGACAATACACTCGATTCCTATTGATGTTTAACGGGCATGTTATCGATGATCCTTTTGGAAATTATTACGACGATACGTTCGATTCAATACTGCTAACTCGTAGTGTCCTAAATAGTGAAGAATACTTCGTACAACCATCGAGCGAATTTCCATATGATGTTGGAGCTCCGGATAGTTTAGTTTTTCCACTTCAAAACTAATTCGTCATGACTCGCGACCAGGCAAAGCAACGAGTTGATGAACTAAAAGCGCTGCTGAATAAAGCGAACGATGCCTATTACCTGGACGCCCAGCCCTTTATGAGCGACAAAGATTTTGATGAGTCGCTAAAAGAGTTGGATAAACTAGAAACAGAATTCGATTTATCCACCGCAGACTCTCCTACAAAACGTGTGGGTGGTGATGTGTCTTCGCAATTTGAAACGGTTCAACATCCCGTTCCACTCTTAAGCCTGGATAATACGTACAACGAACAAGAACTCAGAGATTTTGATGGGCGGGTTCAAAAAATTCTGGGTCACGATAAGTACGATTATTTTGTTGAACTAAAATTTGATGGGGCTTCGATTCGCCTCCGCTATGAAAATGGGAAGCTCGTACTGGGTGCAACTCGTGGTGACGGACAAAAAGGCGATGATATCACAAAGAATCTAAAGACCTTGCACGATATTCCTCTTGAATTGAAAGGTGATTACCCGGCAGCTGTGGAAGTGCGCGGAGAAGCCTACATGGAGCGAGAAGCATTTGCTCGAATGAATGCAAGACGTGAAGAAGAAGGACTTTCTGTTTTTGCAAATCCTAGAAACTCAACGGCTGGTAGTTTAAAAATGCAGGATCCAAAAGCTGTTGCTCAACGCCCGATACGCTTTTTTGCCTTCGACTTAATTTTTGATCAGGAAGATCCGGAAATCACACAATCCCGAAAGAACGAAATTTTAAGCGATTTTGGGTTACCGAACAATGAACATCCCAGAATTTGCTCCACTATTGATCAAGTACTAGAGGTAATTAGCAATTTTGATGAATTACGGCATAGTCTCCCATATGAGACAGATGGAGTTGTAATAAAAATCAATCAAAGTAACTTGAGAGACCAGCTAGGTTCGACCTCTAAATTTCCAAGATGGGCCATCGCATTTAAATTCGAGGCCGAACAAGTTGAAACGGTTCTTAACGACATTTCTCTACAGGTTGGCAGACTGGGTACTATTACTCCTGTCGCGGAATTAGAACCTGTTCAACTGGCCGGAACTACCGTAAAACGAGCATCACTGCATAACGAAGAAGAGATCCATCGAAAAGACATTCGAATTGGAGATACCGTTTTAGTTGAAAAAGCCGGTGAAATTATACCTCAGGTTGTCAGTGTTGTGAACCCAAATAGAGATGGTCGATCACCAAAATTTGAATTTCCTTCAAATTGCCCTGCGTGTAATGCTGAACTTATTAAATATGAAGGTGAAGTTGCCTGGAGATGCATAAATCCGGTTTGTCCGCCACAGGTTCGAATTAAAATCCAACACTTTGCTGCACGAGATGCTTTGGATATTGAAGGACTTGGTGAATCAGTGGTTGATCAATTGGTTACTGAAGGATTGATTTCCAATTATGCGGATTTGTACGAATTGTCGGTTGAACAGATTGCACCTCTTGAACGAATGGCTGAGAAATCAGCTAAAAACTTAATTGAGGCAATTGCTAAAAGTAAAGAACAGCCATTTGAACGAGTACTTTATGCGTTGGGTATTCGATTTGTTGGAAAAACGGTTGCTAAAGATCTTTCAAAAGCGTTCTCGAATCTGGCCAGACTAAAATCAGCAGATGAAGAACAGCTTCTGGCGGTGGATTCGATTGGTCCGCGTATTGCTGAATCGGTCATTCAGTTTTTCAATAATCAAACGAATAATGAAATTATTGATCGACTGATTGCTGCCGGGCTACAATTCGAGATGGAGGAAATTGCGTATGCATCCTCTAAACTTGAAGGAATGACGGTAGTGTTAACCGGGACTTTACCCTCTCTCTCCCGTAAACAAGCTGCTGAAATTATTGAGAAACATGGCGGTAAAACCTCGTCCTCTGTATCAAAAAAAACAGATTATGTTCTAGCTGGCGATTCTGCCGGATCTAAGCTTACAAAAGCGCAGAATTTAGGAATTACAATCTGGAATGAAGCAGAGTTTTTGGAATTTATTGGCGAGTAATCCAATTCTTAATTGAGTGATTCTTAATTGATAATTGATTTAACTATCTTCCGAAAATCATCAAATTTCGCGGTCTATGGATATACATCCTTTGGATACTGAAGAAATTGGTCGTAAGACATTAGAGAAGCACCTAATTCGATCAAAAACTGAAGTTTCTCTAAAAATTGGAATACCTAAAGAGCGTTCAAACGACGAACGTAGGGTTTCATTAACTCCCGGTGGAGTGGCAGTTTTACGTGCAAATGGGCATGAGATTTTTATCGAAAAAGGTGCTGGTGACGAAGCGAAGTTCAGCGATCGTGATTATGCTGAAGCAGGGGCCGAAATTGCCTATAGTGCCGAAGAAGTGTTTAAAAAAACAGAGCTCATCCTAAAAGTAGCTCCCCTTTCAACCAATGAAATTGAGCATCTCACCCCAAATCAATGCATAATTTCTGCCTTGCATCTGGGAAATCAAACGTCTGATTATTTTGAAGCAATTACTAAAAAATCGGTTACAGGAATCGGATACGAATTTATTCGTGGATCAGACAAAGAGTTCCCCATTGTTCGTATGATGCATGAAATTACAGGATCCATTGCCGTTCAAATTGCAGCGCATTACATGGAAAGTTTGAGTGGTGGCCAGGGAATTATGTTAGGTGGAATTTCAGGAGTACCGCCTGCTACAGTTGTAATTTTAGGTGCAGGAATCACCGCCGAATACGCAGCAAGAACAGCTCTTGGCTACGGTGCACAAGTTTTTGTAATGGATAATGATTTAGCCGCCTTGCGCCATTTAGAAAATGCGCTGGATCGGCGAATTATTACCGCTGTTGCAAACTCACAATACTTAAGTAACGCTCTGAAATTTACCGATGTAATAATCGGAGCTGTTATGGCAGAAGGTGATCGTTCTCCATGTTTAGTTACTGAAGACATGGTAGCCACTATGAAACCCGGAAGTGTAATTGTTGATACCGTGATTGATCAGGGTGGCTGTGTGGAAACTAGTAAACCAACCACCCATTCTAATCCTGTATTTAAAACACATGATGTTACCCACTATTGTGTTCCAAATATTCCTTCAAATGTGGCCAGAACGGCAACTTATGCCCTCAATAATGTACTTGTACCATACATTTTAGCTATAGGAGACGCAGGTGGAATTAAAGAGTGTTTATGGGAGAATGTTGCTCTTCGCAATGGTACTTATACTTACAAAAATAATCTCACAAAGAAATCTTTGAGTGCAATGTTTGGTATGCCTTACCGCGAAATCGAAATGTTGATCGCTTCCCAGATTTAATGTCAGAGCTTACTCCAACAAATTATCGCAGAATAAGTCTTATCAATTGGGTGTTAAGTGTGCCTATGATTGTCTTATTTGCCTGGCCCTATTACTATGCAGCAAAGTTAGTTGGGATAGGCGAAGCTTTTCGATATATCGGTGCATTTGTTTTTTCGATGCCATTTATGCTCACCATTATTCACGGGCATGTTACCATGGCTTTAGGCACCGTACACCGAAACCTGTACTATAATTGGCTAAGCGAAAACCCATATTCTTTTGGGCTTTTTTATAACGAAGTTCTTATCAGCACCCGTTTTCGACTCGTTTTACTGATTATAAGCTTGCTTTTTCTTCCCGTTGGATATCTATTATCTATCTAAAAAAATGCTTGTCTATTTTTCGGTTGAGCCTGCTCTGATGTTGAGCTAGATTTTGGAAAAAATTAATCCTCATGATTCCAGCACCCATTCAAGATCAAAACGAAACCTATTACAAAGCCCTGGTTAATCGCGATCCGGAATATGTGGGCTTATTCTTTGCTGCTATCAAAACAACAGGCATATTTTGCATTTCAACATGCCGTGCCAGAAAACCAAAGTTCGAGAATGTAGTTTTTTATAAACGGGCAAAAGAAGCACTTCAACATGGATTTCGACCATGTAAAGTTTGCAAACCCACAGATTCAACATTCAAACCACCAGCTGATATCCAGCAAGCGCTGGATATGTTGAAAGAAAACGAACTCATGAAAGTTTCCGACTTTGACCTTCGGGAAGCAGGACTTAGCCCAGAAAAGATTCGCCGATGGTTCAAAGCGAATCATGGCATTACATTTCAGGCATATCAGCGGATGATGCGCATTAACACGGCATTTCAGGACTTAAAAAGTGGAAATAAAGTGGCAGAGGCTGCCTTTGATTCTGGCTACGATTCTTTGAGTGGATTTGGATATACTTTCAAAGTTTTAACAGGAAAATCACCAAAGGAATCCCTCGACAAACTAGTTATTCAACTAACAAAAACGGATACCCCACTTGGCCCCATGTTCATCGCAGCAACCGATCGTGGACTTTGCATGCTGGAATTTTCAGATCGTAGAATGTTGGAAACAGAATTTCGTGACCTGCAACTTCGATTAAATGCGATCATCTTGCATGGCGAAAATGAGATCACCAAAAAAACAAAGAAAGAGCTCGCTGAATATTTTGCTGGGACTCGTTCTGAATTTTCTATTCCGATTGATGCCCCGGGAACAGACTTCCAAAAAGAAGTCTGGAAAATATTACAAACCATCCCTTTTGGTGGAACTCGTTCCTATCAGGAACAGGCAAATATACTTGGTAAGCCAAAAGCAGTTCGAGCGGTAGCCAATGCGAATGGTTGCAATCGAATTTCTATTGTAATTCCTTGTCACCGTGTGATCGGGAAAGATGGTTCACTTACCGGATATGGTGGCGGTTTGGAGAGAAAGAAGTGGTTACTGGAACATGAGAGACAACATCTTAAAAACTAAATCGGCTTACCATTTTTAATCGCTTCTACCACACTTGGGTCAAGTAATGTGGAAACATCACCCACATTCTCCAGATCATTGGCAGCGACTTTTCTCAAAATGCGGCGCATTATCTTTCCGGATCGTGTTTTGGGGAGACCGGGTACAATCTGAATCATGTCTGGTTTTGCGATTGGCCCGATTATTTTTACTACTAAATCTAGCAATTCTTTTTTGAATGCAGTTGTATCCGTGATTCCTTCATCGCAAATCATAAATGCATACACACCTTGCCCCTTTATATCGTGTGGATATCCAACCACAGCAGTTTCTACTACCTTTGGATGTTCATCCAGTGCATTTTCGATTTCAGCTGTTCCTAGTCGGTGACCTGAAACATTCAGAACATCATCAACCCGACCGGTAATTCTATAGTAACCATCCTCATCCCGACGGCAGCCATCACCAGTAAAATAATAGCCTTTGTAAGCACTTAAATATGTTTGTTGATATCGATCATGATCGCCATAAATGGTTCGGGCAATGGATGGCCATGGATGTTTGATACATAGATTCCCCTCCACAGCATTACCTTCAATTTCATTTCCATTTTCATCCATCAGAACCGGGAAAATCCCGGGTAATGGCAAGGTTGCAAATCCAGGTTTTGTTGGAGTAATTCCCGCCAAAGGCGAAATCATAATTCCACCCGTTTCCGTTTGCCACCAGGTATCAACAATCGAGCACTTACCACCGCCAATATGTGTGTGGTACCAATGCCAGGCTTCTTCATTGATAGGCTCACCAACTGAGCCTAATACTTTCAGAGAACTCAAGTCGTACTTTTTCACAAAGTCGAGATCAAAACTCATCAAAGCTCGAATAGCCGTTGGGGCAGTATAAAAATGAGTGACTTTATATTTCTCCACTACTTCCCAAAATCGACCAGCATCAGGGTAAGTGGGTGTTCCTTCAAAAATAATTCCCGTTGTTCCAGTAAAAAGTGGACCGTATATAATGTAGCTGTGCCCTGTAATCCAACCGGCATCTGCTGTACACCAATACACATCATCCGCTCCTACCTGAAACACATTTCTAAACGAATAACTGGTGTAAACCATGTACCCACCGCAAGTGTGTACCACTCCTTTGGGTTTTCCTGTTGATCCGGAAGTGTACAAAATAAACAATGGGTCTTCGGCATCCATCTCCACAGCTTCATGCTCTTTGGATGCATTTCTGATCAAATTATGCCACCATCTATCCCGACCTTCCACCCAATTGATTTCTCGGTTTGTTCGCTGACAAACGATTACACTTTCTACCGATGGAGATGTTTTCAAAGCTTCATCAGAAATATCTTTTAATGGAACATGCTTATCTCCTCGACGAAGTCCATCGTTTGTGATCAGCATTTTGGCTTCGCAATCGTTAATGCGTTCAGAAAGTGACTGAGCTGAAAATCCGGCAAAAATGATAGAGTGAACGGCACCTATTCTAGCACAAGCTAAAGCCGAAATCACAAGCTCTGGGGTCATAGCCATGTAAATACAAACGCGATCGCCTTTTTTGATTCCTTTACTCTCTAACACATTCGCAAATCTACAAACATCCTCATGCAGCTGTTTGTAGGTAATGGTTCTTCGAAAAGAATCAGGGTGATTAGGCTCAAAAATAAAAGCTGTTTTATTTCCAATTGTGTTTAAATGCCTGTCTAGTGCATTTTCGGTGATATTTAACTTCCCGCCCACAAACCATTTAATGTCTGCTGATTCAAATCCACCGGTTTGAACTTTATCCCATCGTTTTCGCCAATAAAATGTTCCGGCTTCATGATCCCAGAATTCCAGGCGTTCTTTCTCACTTTCTTCAAAAGTTTCATGATATTCATTGAACGATTTTATATTCAGCCACATTTTCTACTCACCTTTGGATTATTAAAACGATTCGATATTGAGCTTTTTTAATCTGACTTGCAAGGAAGAATCCTATCATAATTTATAGAAACGCGATTTTACTTACTAACACATCTATCATTTGAGTAGCAAAGGCTGGCATATCATCGAAAACTGGTTTCATTCTAAAGAATGGGAAGTATTTCCTTTTCAAAATGAGGTCTGGTCAGCAATTGTTAATGGCAAAAATGGCTTATTAAACGCTCCAACCGGATCTGGAAAAACCTTTGCCCTGTGGATGCCAACACTCATAAAATGGATTGATAAACATCCGGATGATTTTCAGGAACTCACTGATAATGGGCTCCAACTACTTTGGATAACTCCACTTCGGGCACTGGCAAAGGACATCCAAAATGCACTTCAAACTTCGCTAGACGAACTTGGAATTCCCTGGGAAGTTGGCCGAAGAACAGGTGATGTCTCCACATCCGTAAAACAAAAGCAAAACCGGAAAATGCCGGAAGTGCTAATTACAACTCCGGAAAGTGTACATGTTTTATTTGCCCAAAAAAATTATAAGCGCCATTTCAAAAACACTGGCTGTGTTGTTGTAGATGAATGGCATGAATTATTAGGCTCAAAACGAGGTATACAAACAGAGCTTGCACTATCACGTTTAAAAGCTCTCAAACCAACACTTCAAACTTGGGGAATTTCAGCAACTATTGGAAACCTGGATGAAGCGCTGGAAGTACTGTTAGGTAGTAATTTTGCAGAGAAAAATGCTACCACCATACGTGCGGATATTAAAAAGGAAATGAAAATTACATCTGTACTTCCGGATGATGTAGACACTTTTCCCTGGTCCGGACATTTGGGATTAAATCTGCTGCACAAAGTCACTCCCATCATTGATGCTCACACATCTACCTTAGTGTTCACAAATACCCGGGGTCAAGCCGAGGCCTGGTTCCAACACATCTTAGCCGCCCGACCTGATTATGCAGGGCAAATTGCTTTGCACCATGGCTCACTTGATCGTGAGGTGCGGAATTGGGTTGAACAGGCACTGCATGAAGGAATTCTTAAAGCTGTGGTGTGTACTTCAAGTTTAGATCTTGGTGTCGATTTCCGCCCGGTTGATACGGTAATCCAAATTGGAAGTCCAAAAGGTGTAGCCAGATTCATGCAGCGAGCCGGCCGAAGTGGGCATCGTCCCGGGGCAGTTAGCTCCATCTACTTTGTTCCAACACATGCTCTGGAATTAATTGAAGCGGCCGCTTTAAAAAGTGCTGTGGATGAATCCGAAATGGAAAGTCGCCAGCCCATATTAAAACCCATAGATGTATTGGTTCAATATCTGGTGACCCTGGCAGTTTCAGACGGTTTCTATCCTAATGAATTGCTTACTGAGATACGTTCAACATTTGCTTATCAGGCTTTGAGCAATGAAGAATGGGATTGGGTGCTTACATTTATCACCACTGGAGGCCGATCACTTGGTAAATATCCTGAATACTCAAAAGTAATTGTAGATGAAGATGGCGTATATAAAGTAGTTGATCGAAAAATTGCCCGTAGACATCGGATGAGTATCGGTACCATTACTTCAGATTCAATGATGCGCGTAAAATATCTCACAGGAGGAAGTTTAGGCTCAATTGAAGAAACATTTATAGCGAGTTTAAATATTGGTGATAAATTCTGGTTTGCAGGCCGCAACCTTGAACTTGTTCAGTTAAAAGAAATGATTGCCTACGTTCGAAGGGCCAAAGGAACTAAGTCTAAAGTCCCAAGTTGGCAAGGTGGGCGAATGTCGTTGTCTTCAAATATGTCGAAATTATTGCGGAAAACGATGCAAAAAGCCATCTCAGGTGAAAATAAGATGGAAGAATTACAAGCTATATCTCCCATTCTGGATGTGCAAAAGTCATGGTCAATATTACCTGGCGAAAATCAGTTTTTGATCGAAAAAAGTTATTCCAGAGAAGGGTGTCATGTTTTTTTCTATCCTTTTGAAGGGCGATATGTACATGAGGGTATGTCTGCCCTTGTTGCTTATCGGATGTCAAAAATGCTACCCATTACCTTTTCAATAGCGATGAACGATTATGGGTTTGAATTGCTGTCAGACCAAGATATCCCAATAGAAAAAGCAATTGAAGAGGATATTTTTTCACCAATAAACTTAGTTGAGGATATCCGGGCAAGTTTAAATGACAGTGAACTTGCTAAACGTAAATTTTGGGAGATAGGGCAGGTAGCAGGATTGGTTTTTCATGGATTTCCAGGGGAGCAGAGAAAAACAAAACATCTGCGAATGTCTACAAGCCTCATGTTCGATGTGTTTACAGAATATGAACCGGGTCACCTGTTAATTCAACAATCTTTTGATGAGGTAATGTTCTTCCAACTGGACGAAATCAGATTAAGGCAGGTACTAAATAAAATTCAACATCAGGAAATTGTGCTAAACCACACTGAACGATTTACTCCATATGCATTTCCAATTATGGTTGATCGATTAAGAGGAAGGCTAAGCTCCGAAAAACTGATCGATCGTGTTCGCAAAATGCAATCACAACTTGAAAAGCATGTTAAATGATAACTAGCGATCCTTTGAAAATTGAAATAAGTGGTCAACAATTTTTGTTGTTAGCAGAAAAAGCATTGCTGTGGGTTGAAAAAGGTGGGCTTATAATTTCTGATGTTCATCTGGGTAAAGCCGGACATTTTAGAAAACATGGAATTGCATTGCCAGAGACTAAAAACGATGAAAACCTCGAATTGATCAACCAACTAATTAAAAAACATAAACCCGTTTGGATTCTTTTTCTAGGTGACCTATTTCATAGTACCAAAAACAGTGAGTGGAATACATTTAAATTATGGAGGGCTTCACATTCCGGAATAAATATTTTTCTTGTTATGGGCAATCATGAATTATATGATGCTGAAGTTTATGAAAAGTTAGGTATTACATGTATGAATTATTTTGAAGACAATGATATTTTATTCTTACATGATAAGGCACAAGCAAAAACGACTAAAGGAAAAATAATTGTTTCCGGACATATTCATCCTGCTATAAAACTTAGAGGAAAAGGTCGCCAAAGTATTCGGGTTCCATGTTTTATTATAGAAGACGATAATGTCATCCTTCCGGCATTCGGAACATTAACTGGAACGTATACTTTGAAGCCATCGAAAAAAGCTCGAGTTTATGGCATTATCGACCAACAAATTATGAAAATTCAGGGACCATGATTAAAATCTGTTACAGTCCAAATCAAATTTTAATAATTCTGATTTTGGGCTCATTTTTCTTAGTAACCCCGAATTTGTTACACGCACAATTAACCGAATTCGAACCTGAGTTCTATTATCAGCAATCGCTTGCTATACAAAAAACCGGAATGATTGTGCTTTCAACTTGGGCAGGTTTAAACATTATTTCTGGTTTAACAGGTAATTTCAAACTGAAAAATGATTCTAAATACTTTTTTCAAATGAATGCTGCCTGGAATGTGGTGAATCTAGGAATTGCAGCCATAGGATTTTCTGGAATCGCAAATGCTGTAATTGATGTTAACACACAATTCATGTTCGAAGAGATGAGAAAATTCGATCGAATTTTATTGATTAATGCCGGATTGGATATTCTCTATATCGCGGCAGGCTCATATTTACTGAATAAAGGACTAAATGAGAATAAAAGTAGATTTATAGGATATGGTCGTTCTGTGATCCTACAAGGCGGATTTCTCTTCTTATTTGATGTATTACTTTATTTGATTCATTCGCCAAATACAAAAACGATTTACCAGCTTACAGAAAAAATCAATGTAAATGCCACTGGCTTTACCATTGCATTTTAACTATTCGTTTGATTTACGTTTATAACAATGGTGTAGACGGCTAACGATTCGAGACTTCCTCGTTCGAACATTTGCACCAGATAGCCCAAATTCCTGCTGAGCTTCTTCGGTGGTTGCGTCTGGTTTATCAATAAAATATTCAATAAATAGACGCGATTTTTCTTGTAGTTCATCTAGACATTCTTTTAGAATTCGCTGCCTTTCTTGATCTAAGAGATTCTTAACCTGTTCTTCAGGTTCATACAAATTATTAAGTGCGTCCTCTTCATATTTGAACTTATGTTCTCGCTTCGCATAACGTAGATATTCATGACGACACGATTTTATTAGATAGCTAAATATGTATTTATTTTCTTTAATCTTACCTTTACGTATTTGTTCAAATACATCAAGAAAAGCTTGTTGAACACATTCTTCAGCAGAATATCTCTCAGCGTTCATTACTACAACTAGATAATCTTCAAGGCGAGGTAATATTTCATTTATTAATTCCCTCGCTTTGTCGTCATTACCTTGTTGTAACGCCTCGACTAATTCTGAATAATCAACCCTGGATTTTGTCAAAAGAAATTTTCAAGAATTTATGTTTAGAACTTCTCAAATCTAACGATAAATAAAGAAGACATCCCATCAATATAATGAGCTGTACCCATAGTTAGAATAGCCTTTTTTGAGCCCTTATGAGAGATTGAGAGAGAATAATTAATAAATCTTAATATTTTTTTTGAGTGAATATAAAAAATCCTTTAGGTTATTTGTGTAACAAAAATTAGACAACAGACTCTTATTCTTGACTAATAATATGTTATAAAAATGACACAAATATTGATTCAATTTTGTAACAAATTCAAAGTTTAAGACTCTTAATCTGGACATATAAAATATCTTTTAACCAAATATATATTAACCCATGAAATCTGTTAAATCTCTATTCGCCCTACTTACTCTTGTTGCCGTTTCTTTCGCTTGTGCCCCGGTAAACGAAACTCCGATCACCGAAGCTCCTGCCCCCACTGACGACGTAACCATCGAAGAAGCGGCTTTCCCGTGGACCGACGATGCTGCTAACTGCTGTGGACCTAAGCCCATCGTACACAAACCAAAAATCTAATTCACTCTTTTAACCAACTACTTCAATCAACTATCGCCATGAAATCTGTTAAATCTCTATTCGCCCTACTTACTCTTGTTGCCGTTTCTTTCGCTTGTGCCCCGGTAAACGAAACTCCGATCACCGAAGCTCCTGCCCCCACTGACGACGTAACCATCGAAGAAGCGGCTTTCCCGTGGACCGACGATGCTGCTAACTGCTGTGGACCTAAGCCCATCGTACACAAACCAAAAATCTAATTCACTCTTTTAACCAACTACTTCAATCAACTATCGCCATGAAATCTGTTAAATCTCTATTCGCCCTACTTACTCTTGTTGCCGTTTCTTTCGCTTGTGCCCCGGTAAACGAAACTCCGATCACCGATGCTCCTGCCCCTGCTGACGACGTAACCGTCGAAGAAGCGGCTTTCCCGTGGACCGACGACGCTGCTAACTGCTGTGGACCTAAGCCCATCGTACACAAACCAAAAATCTAATTCACTCTTTTAACCAACTACTTCAATCAACCATCGCCATGAAATCTGTTAAATCTCTATTCGCCCTACTTACTCTTGTTGCCGTTTCTTTCGCTTGTGCCCCGGTAAACGAAACTCCGATCACCGAAGCTCCTGCCCCCACTGACGACGTAACCATCGAAGAAGCGGCTTTCCCGTGGACCGACGATGCTGCTAACTGCTGTGGACCTAAGCCCATCGTACACAAACCAAAAATCTAATTCACTCTTTTAACCAACTACTTCAATCAACTATCGCCATGAAATCTGTTAAATCTCTGTTCGCCCTACTTACTCTTGTTGCCGTTTCTTTCGCTTGTGCCCCGGTAAACGAAACTCCGATCACCGAAGCTCCTGCCCCCGCTGACGACGTAACCATCGAAGAAGCGGCTTTCCCGTGGACCGACGATGCTGCTAACTGCTGTGGACCTAAGCCCATCGTACACAAACCAAAAATCTAATTCACTCTTTTAACCAACTACTTCAATCAACTATCGCCATGAAATCTGTTAAATCTCTATTCGCCCTACTTACTCTTGTTGCCGTTTCTTTCGCTTGTGCCCCGGTAAACGAAACTCCGATCACCGAAGCTCCTGCCCCCACTGACGACGTAACCATCGAAGAAGCGGCTTTCCCATGGACCGACGATGCTGCTAACTGCTGTGGACCTAAGCCCATCGTACACAAACCAAAAATCTGATTGAGCTTAATTTTTTAACTACATTATAGTCTTTGAAAATCATGGCGACAAAGAATGTTCATTTTCATACTTGGGCTTTTATTTAACCTTTTCCAACCAAATGTTGAAAACAACATTCTTGACCAACTAAATTATTATCTGATAGAGATTCAAAATGATAATAACTTATCTGAAAACACCTGGGCATTAACTGAATTATATAAAGCGTCTTGCGATAAATCTAATACTATCCAACGGCATATAAATCAGTCAACATCTGTTCTTCCCAAAAAAATTATTTCAGCAATTTCATGTGATAATCAATTCATAAGTGATGAACTTTTAGAGGTAATTCATCAATATGAATTATATGGATTTGCCTCAGTATATCTTATCAAATCACAAGATTTAACTAATACTGATCATTTATATGAGTCGCTAACTGATTCATCTACCTTTAATATCCCAAATGAATTCATAAGATTATTTCAAAAAATAAATGATGGTGATACAATACAATTATCGGATATCCCTGAGGATAATTTTGATCTTATTGTTAACGCAATTCTCTACCATCGTCAAGATGAAATTCTTATTTCTGCACCAGATCAAAACCAAATAATTCAACGATACCAAGTTGATTTAGATAATCTTACTGGAATTAAAAAGTCAATTCAAATCTCAAATGTTGCTTATTTGCTGTTTGAAAAAAATAGAAATAATGAATTTTCCAGAATGCATGAGCAAATATTACATGACAAGTTATTTCCATTAGTATACCAAAGAGTTCGATATAACCGTGCATTAGCATATTCGCATTATATAATCGGACGTTATGATTTTAATCTTGAAATAAATAGAAAAATCATTGAACCAATTCTAGAATATTATGGATTATTTGATGAAGCTGATAATTCAAGAGTTGATCAAGGAGTTAATTTATATTCGCTGGGTAAATTTGCAGAAGCCAGAGATATTCTTGAAAAGCTTTATTACGACCCTACTACCAATGTTGATAAAGCTACTCTCTATAATAATTTAAGTATCTCGTATCAAAAATTAGGTGAAAAAAATAAATATATAAGGTACTTATTAGACGCTCTAGAAGAAGTTGAAAACAATGATAATTATTCTGCAAATCTTACAATCCTGAGTAATTTATACTTCTACTATTCTAGTATTGGTGATTACTCATCTGCTCTTGGATATCTCGAAAGTGCTAGAGAAATAGCTACTTCAAATAATGATACTTATCAGATCGCAACAATTAACGCGATAACAGGAATGTATTATTGGAAAAATGAGAATGATATTGAAAAAGCGTTATTTCAACTTCAGTTGGCTTCAAAAGAATTTAACCCCGAAACGAATTTTTTTGATTATTTCAGATCACAATTTAGCATCTCCGACATTTACATTGAGATGGATTCATTAGAACAAGCAAAAAAAGTATTACAATCAATCAGTGAATTAGCTTCTAATAGTTCAAATACGGGTGTTTTTCTTGAATCACTAATTGGGCTTCTTGATCTTGCTTTAGAACAAAATAATCTAGAGTTAGCCGTTGAATATTTGAATGAAATTGAACTTTATTCATTAGACAATCTACCATTTAAGACGCTTGTTAAGTATAACATTCAATTGGCCGAGTATCAGTTTCTGTCTGGCGATGATAGGTTGGCGTATCAAAATTTACGGCCTGTAATCGATCAGGTTATAGAAAGGGCAAGAACAAGTATCGACACACAAACCGGCTACTGGGTACAAGAAGATGAATATATTGATGCTTTTAACAGCTTATTGAACATTTTGATTGCGACGGGTAATGATTACGAAGCCATTCAGTTACTAGATGAAATTAAGACTATTAACGATGCGGCTCTATATAACAGCCCTATTTTGCGAGCAAAACGATTATCAGAAGAAGACTTAGCCAAAGATCAGTTATTAAATTCGCAGATTACATCACTAAGAGAATCCTTCCTTCATGCAAATAACGTCTCTGAACGGTTAGAAATTAAAAATGAAATCGATCAATTATCCGCTGAAAGAGAAGAAATCCTGAATAAAATCCGGCAAGACGGGGTAATTGATAAGAGTCCGATATGGTTAATACAACAAAGTCTTTCAGAAAATGAGCAAATCATTCACTTTACCGAGGTAGGTGATTATTTATATGTAAGTTATCTCATAAGTAATACCATAGAGATACATAAACTTGAGTTTGAAAGCTCAGAAAAGGCATTGTTTGATTCTGTTGCAGATCAAATTGCATTATCAAAAACGAACCTGGTTGATTTGTTTGAGATTTATGATTTTTTAGGATTGAACGAACACCTATCTACGAGTAAAGGGTCATTAATAGTAATTCCAGATAATTATTTATATAGAATACCTTTAGAAATATTGCCAATTACAAATCCTGTAAATGCTTCTAGCTATGGCTCAACCACGTATTTAATTGAAGAATATCAAACGGAATACTTTGCTTCGTTAAAGGAGTATCAGGATTTAAATCGCGCATTTTCTACTAGTTTCACCTCAGAATTGGCTGCATTTGCTATTTCTGATTTTTCAGATTTTGATGAATCATACTTACCTACCCTACCTTTCGCAGCCCAAGAAATCAGGACTATTTCTGAAAAACTATATGCCTTTGATGATAAAAACCTTTTCCTTGAAGGCGAAGCTACTAAATCCAATTTTTTGGATGAAGTTGTCAGCTCAAAAGTTGTTCACATTGCAACACACAGTGAAGTATCAGAACAAGATCCTTTGTTTAGTACCATATATTTAAATGACAATAACACTGAGTCTAGTGTTAACGCCTTATATGCCTATGAACTATTCGAACGGCGCTTAAATAACGACCTCATAATGTTAAATTCGTGCAGTTCCGGGTCTGGAGATTATTTGCAAGGTAGTGGTATTATGGGAATAACCAGGGCTTTAAGATATGCTGGTGCAAAAAGTATGGCTCTTAATTTATGGGCTGTGAATGATAAAGTAGCCTACGAATTTGCTTCCGTTTTTTATGAATCATTAAATGCTGGTTCCAGTAAATCTCAGGCAATGAGAGATGCTAAGATTCATTTGTTGCAAAATGGAAATGCAAATCCTCATTACTGGGGGGCTTTTATGCTTACTGGCGACCCTTCACCAATAATAAAAAGACCGGACAATGCCGGTCTAGTATTACCAATCTTAATTGTAATGATTGGTTCAATAAGTATTTTTATCAGAAGAAATAAAACTATCTAGCGTTACTTAACGCATTGAGATAACGCTCTGCGACACGACTATACTGACCATCAATATCCAGAGTTTTCTGAAGACTAACCTCAGCATCTTCTAAGTTATCTAGTTGTATTTGAGTGTTTGCTAGATACCAGAATCCTTTTTCTAAGATCAGAGAATTAATGCCTGTTTGCTCAATAACTCGATTAAAATTGATTAAAGCATTAGAATAATCGCCATTATTATACTGAATAGATCCAAGACTTAATGAAAGTTCTGCAAGAACATTTACATCCTGCTCTTTTGCTATTTCATTTTCTAATAACTCGATTGCATCCTCTGTCTCACCATCGTTGGCAAGACGAATAGCAGTTTTTACGATTTCATTGTTAGTTATTGCCGGAGAATCGTTAGAACTACGATAAGTATCATATTCTATCCATTCTACCGCTAACAAGTTATCAGAGCTTGTATTATTTCCATTAAAGTTGAGCACACCTACAACCCCAATGATTATTGCAATAGCGGCTGCAACTCCATAACTCGCAACTTTGCGTAATTGATACGTAGGTGGCTTAAGTTTAGAAGTTCTTTCGTTTTCAATAACCGCTTTCAGGTTGGCAACACTTTTTGTGTAGTCTAGATAATACTCGTCCTGAATTAATTCAGCCCAGAGTTCATCTACTTGCTCCTGAGTAAGTTTTCCATTGACATAAAGATCAATTCTTCTCTCCAGATCTTTATTTACGTTATTTTCAATCATGTTTATTCTATGTTCAAAGTGATGATTACTACAATTTTATCACGGAATTGTAACGGTGAGCCAGTACCTTGAACTACACTGCATGGTTGTACTCTATACCCTTTTAAAATTCAATTCCAACAACAGAAGCAAATACCCTTCACTACTAATGCTGTCATTACCTTTTAAAGAGGTCGGTTTTACGCTTTTGTTACAAACCGAAAAAGAAAAATTTCAAATATTAGTTCACTATTAAAATTATTCTAGCTAACTAATTGTTACACATCTAAAAGAGTGAATTGCTAACTCAAAATTTCATTAGAAATGACTAATAATAAAACGGCGTTTATATGGCTTCTGGCTTCACTTTTCATGATTTCCAGCGCGTGTTCATCAAAACAATATGCGGTGATTAATGGAACCATCGATTACTTAGGTGATGCCGACTTCTATATTGAAGCTATGCCTTTACATTATAAATACTCTGAAAAAAACCAATTTCCGGTTTCTGTTAGTGGTGCAAATTTTAGTATTTCCATTCCTCTTGATAAACCAACAATCGTTTATTTAGCTATTCAGGATACTAAGTATCCGTTATTTGTTGAGCCCGGTGGTAATACATCAGTTACTATTTTACGATCAGAATTCCCTAGCAAAGTCCGTGTAACAGGCATCGGTGAAAACGCAAATTCAAACTATCAAAGGTTTTTAGATGAAACGGTCGGTTTGCAATCTTCTATAAATGCGGAGATGGAGAAATCAAAAAATGGCAATTCAAATAATGCACGCGCATTAAGTGCTGAGAAAGTTAGAATCGCGAAGAACCATTTAGAGGGTACTAATTTCAATGATATTTATCTGAAAACGATCGGTGAAGATTTTGTGATAAAACTACGTACCGTTGAATATAACGCTCGATTTTTTTCGGATTACGATGTTGACAAAGAACGCCAAATGATATTAGATGAAGCTGTAAACTCTGAGTTTTTTAGCTATTCTTCACTAATGGCTCAACGTGCTGGAATTAGAGATTTCACTCATTATTATGCCAGAACGTTCGGTATTTATGATAGTGTAAAAACAGAATATAATGCTGATTTAGCTGAATATGATATCAAAAGAGAAGCATACCATGAGCTAAATGAAAAACGTATGCAAGTTTTAAATGTGATTGAAGATCCCAAAGCAAAAGCATATGCAGAGATGTTCCTGATTGCAGAAAGAATTGGCGAAATCCCCTTACATATTGCAGAAGATAGCTACAGATCTTTTTTAACCGAGTATGCTAATTACCCAGAATTTACTGAGTTCATTGAGTGGTTCTACAACGAAATTAAATCCGTTTCGCCTGGCGAACCTGCGATTCCATTCACTTTAGCTGATGAAAACGGAAAACTGCACTCGATGAGTGACTATCTAGGAAAATTTGTGTTACTCGATTTTTGGGCCGGCTGGTGCCAACCCTGCTTACATGAATTCCCGATAATGAGAGACATTTATTCAACGTATACTCGTGATCAATTGGAAATTGTAGGAATATCAACAGAAATAGATAGTTTGGTCTGGCGTCAAGATATCCAACGATTTAAAAACCCCTGGCCTCAACTTTACGGCGGAAATGGCTTCAATCAGGAAACGTTTAAAGCTTACAAAGGCGGTGGTATTCCTTTTTATATTCTTGTCGATCCGGATGGAAATATTGTCAGATATAATGATATGCGACCATCCTTTAACTTCACTGAGGTTTTAGATAGTTTATTGCTTCATCAAGAATCACAAAAAGCTTCACTTTAATGCGTAGAATCTCTGTTCTTAGTCTGCTGATCGTATCATTAGCATGCTCAGCAAAACCTGCAGAAGAACTCCCTATAACTAAATATACCAATCAAGAATTAGGTCAACTTTTAGTGGTTGGGTTTCGCGGCGCAGAAATATCACCGGAAAGCAAGATTGTTCAAGACTTCAAAGAGTACAATCTGGGTGGAGTTGTTCTATTCGATTATGATGTGGAATCTAAAGAGTACGGTCGTAACATTGTCGACCCGAATCAATTATTGAAACTTTCCTCTGCACTTGTAGCCTATTCGCAAACTCCCCCTATCATTGCAATCGATCAGGAAGGTGGTCAGGTATCACGACTGAAACAGAGATATGGATTTCCTGCTACGAAAAGTGCAGCATATTTAGGCAATCTTGATAACGAAGACAGCACCCGACATTATGCCCGTAGTATCGCCCAGGAATTTATGGTAGTTGGAGTGAACACTAATTTTGCGCCTGTTGTGGATGTCAACTTAAATTCGAATAATCCTGTGATCGCGAATTATGAGCGAAGTTTTTCTTCTGATCCTGACAAGGTTGTTGAACACGTTAACTATGTGCTCGATGAGTTTGATAAAGAAGGAATTTTAAGTGTTTTAAAGCATTTTCCGGGACATGGAAGCTCTGCAGATGACTCTCATCTAGGCATCACAAACGTTACTGAATTATGGAGCCCTGATGAACTTACACCATATAAAGAACTATTCGAAACAAGAAAGATTAATGCAGTAATGACGGCTCATATTTACAATGCAAATATTGACTCATTATGGCCTGCAACTTTATCTGAAAATACCATTCAGAAACTTCTTCGTGATTCTCTCGGATTTAATGGCGTGGTTTTTTCAGATGATATGCAGATGGAAGCTATCCGAGCCGAATATGGCCTGGAAACTGCCATCGAACAATCGCTAAATGCAGGCGTGGATATTTTAATTTTCGCGAATAATTTGGTCTATGAAGAAGATATCGCAGAACGTGCCATCGGTATTATGCAGAAAGGAATTGCGGAAGGAAGAATTTCTGAGACCAAGGTCGACAGCGCGCTGGCGAGAGTCTCGAGGCTGAAAAAAGAGGTTATTGAAGATCTTTGTACATGCCTGACCTTCTAAAGAAAGAGATTCTTCAAAAAACTGAGCAGTATGTGCGCGATAAACTGGAAGGAGAAGGTAGCGGGCACGACTGGTGGCATATTCATCGTGTACGGAATACCGCTCTAACGCTTGGGAAAGAAGAACAAGCTGACCTTTTTATTGTTGAGCTTGCAGCTTTACTTCATGATATAGCCGATCATAAATTCCATGGTGGCGATGATTCAGTGGGTCCACGAATTGCCGGAGAATGGTTAGTGTCGTTAAATGTAACTGAAAATGTTACGCATCATGTTCAGAAAATTATCAATGATTTATCGTTTAAAGGCGCGAATGTTGCCACACCCATGCAAACAATTGAAGGCAAGGTTGTGCAGGATGCCGACCGGCTTGACGCAGTTGGTGCAATCGGAATTGCTAGAGCTTTTGCTTACGGAGGGCACAGAAACCGCGAACTTTTTAATCCTGAAAAGGCCCCGCATCTCCACGACAGTTTTGAAGACTATAAAACAGATACAGGCCCAACAATTAATCACTTTTACGAGAAATTATTACTGTTAAGAGACCGTATGAATACGACAACTGGTAGAAAAATCGCTCAAGGTCGGCATCAATTCATGCAGTCTTACCTTGAGCAATTTTATGCTGAATGGAATAGCGAAAAATGATTTTTTAATTGTGAATCAATTTCATATTCAATACTCTCACTTCTGACCCGAACCAACCATCATGACACTTACCCAACTTAATTACATTGTTGCTGTTGATAAGTATCGGCATTTCGCTACTGCTGCTCAGAAAATTTATATCACGCAACCAACCCTAAGCATGCAAATCCAAAAGCTGGAAGACGAGCTTGGAGTTTTAATTTTCGACCGGTCTAAATCACCAGTTATTCCAACCGAAATTGGTGTTAAAATTATTGATCAAGCCAAAGTAATTCTGAGTGGCGCAAAACATATCGAAGATATTGCTGCGGTTGATGATGGGGAATTAAAAGGATCGTTTAAGGTGGGGATTATTCCAACGGTAGCTCCTTATCTGGTTCCGCTTTTCTTAAAAGCCTTTGTTGATGCCTATCCTAAAATTGACCTAACATTTGAAGAGGCGCTAACCTCTAAAGTTTTAGAAGGATTGCATGATGACGAGCTTGATGTTGGCATTATTGCAACCTCCACAAGTAGCAGTTTATTTGAAAGAGAGTTATTTCTTGAACCCTTTTTAGGATATGTTTCTGTTGGTCATAAATTCGCGGGTCAGGAAAAGCTTACTCTGGAAGATTTATATGAAGAAAACCTGTGGTTATTAAACGAAGGACATTGTTTCCGCGATCAAGTAATAAAATTGTGTAAGAAAGAAAATCAAAAATTAAATCGTGGGAATGTAGTTTTTGAAAGTGGCAATCTTGAAACGCTCAAACGATTAGTTGAACAAGATTTTGGCGTTACCTTGATGCCTTATTTAGCGATGGAAGATCATGATACGCGATGTGCAAATGGCGTTATAAAGCAATTCTCTGACCCGATTCCTACAAGGAAAATTCGTATGGTGTATAGCCGCGAGTTTTTAAAAAATAACCTCATTGAAGCCTTGGCAGGTACAATTTTAGGCACTATTCCAGAAATCTTACAAACACAAAATGAAGACTTTGTATTGGATTAAACATGAGCCGATTAGAATGGTCTTTTAAAGTGTTCTCTAAAAAAGGATTAAAGTTCCTGTTTCTTGAGTTCATTATTGTGTTTGCGGGGGTATATCTCGCATTTTTATTTCAAAATTATAGTGCAAACCTTAAAGTTAACACCGAGCAGGAAAAAGTATTAATCGGGTTAAAACAAAATTTAGAATACTTCCGCTTATTATTTCCTGGATATGCAGCCAATGCAGAAAATCTAGTGCAGAATTGGCACGAACAACAATTAAATGGTAATTATGCCAATTATCATACCTGGCGCTTTATCCAACCTCAATATGATTACTCTGCGCTTGAATATGCCTTAAACTCGGAAGCCGATGTAATAAATTTTGAAATGCATTCTGCGATTTCTGAAGTTTATCAAGAATTAAAAAAATTACAACACACTGAAGAAATCATAACAGAATTAGCAATGTTGTATCAACCTGTGCCCTCTGAACTTCAAAGCAGCCAGCAAGGCAAGTTGATCGAAGCAAATAATCTACATGTGTTCAAAAAATTCATCGACCGTTCTACTGATCGGCACAACATCCTAAAAAGAATTGCTGAAACCAGCAGCAATGTACTTCCGGAAATTAATAGACAGTTTTCTGCAGAAGAATTGAAAACTATTGAACTGGAACTCATCAAAAATCAAATTAACGTATCTCAGGGTAGTCAACTTGATCAGTACATACCATTTTTGATGAACTATTTTCCAAATCTTGAAGAAGATGAACTCCGAGCCTTATTTGAGGTTTCTAAATAAGATTTTTTAGGCCTGATGCTTAAAATTATTTGCGGATCAAGCGTAAACTAAACTGATTATTATTAGCTTGAACTGATTGTTCGAACGAAAAGGATTTTTTTAATTCATTTAGGTACAGGTAGGTATGCTTTTCCAGGGACTTTTTACCACTGTAATCCGGCGTTACATCAGAGGTCCAGTAAAATCCTGAATTATAAAGTTTAAGAGCACTGTTAAATTCCAAGAATTGTTTCATCTCATTCTCTGGAATTTTCATAGATTTAAAACCGCCCATTCTAAACTTCATATTTTTGGTTATTTCGTCCCAGGCCTCAGACCCAAAAAAACTAAATAATTCTATATAGTCTTCTTGTGATGGAATCCTCCAATCCGGGAATATGGAAGCAACCCGTTCAGCACCGGCTTTTGTGTATAAATACCCGAAATCTTTCCTTTCCATTTTATTCAATTCGGATTGTATCGCGGTCTCTAGTCCGGCATCCATAAACAAGTTTCTGTCCGACCAAATCTGGTTTCCTACTTTAATTCCTTTAAGTGTATTATTTTGATTTGATGCTTTTCTTAATGAATGCGCTAATTGAGAAATAATTTGTTGCAATTCAATGGCTTGATCATGGGAGAGATTCTCAAAACGGGTTGGCTCTCTCCACAACCAATGGCACACAAGGTCATACAAACTAGATTCTTTCTTATGCACATAAATTATTACATCGGCTTCAACTTTTATTGTTTTTGATTCGATTAAAGATGTGTGTTGATGTCGACGATCTACCGTTAGAAAATTTTCAGTTACCTCTATATTAAATGAAGTAGACTCAAAATCTCCCTCTACAAAATCATCTACAAACAGATCAGTTAGTGCAGTTGCAATCATTCTCTTTCTCTCTTGATTTTCATTACCCATAGTTGTTTTCGGATAAATCACAGAATTCGTTAAATATTTGCCCTTTTTTTTAATATTTAAACATGGCAACCTCTCTTACACTTAACACCACTAAAACTAATGCCCTATTTCATCGGATCTATTGAAGTAATTGCTGATTAGAATATATTTATTCAAGATTAAATCAATTATGTTTTTGTGTTAATTGCCGATTAATTATTATAACATGTTAGCTTTCTAGTTTCTACTTAATGAAAAGGACATTATCACTTGTATGTGCATGTTTTATAGTATTTCAGTCGTTATACGCACAACAAGAACAATTTAATAGAGCTTTAGAATTAGCAGAAAAGAATTATTTAGTAAATAATGACAGTCTGCTAATCTATTCCAATGATGCATTATTCCTTGGAACAGAAAACGAATATCCTCGAACATCAGAGGCGTACTATTATAAGTCAATTGCTCTTTTCTATCAGGGTAAATACGATGAAGGTGTTGATATAACAAGACTGGGTCTTGAATGGACGAACGCATACGACCAGACCAATACGCTTATTCAAGGGAAACTCTACTATCGACTTGCGGGCAATTATATTATGCAAGGTCTATATGAACTTGGGCTTGAACAGCTTCTGAAAGCTCAGAACGTTTTTGAAAATTATAATGATAAAGACCTCCAATTTATGAATCTGAATGGGATTGGAGTAGTTTGGCTAAAACTTAAAGAGTATGATAAAGCCTTAGAAATTTATAAGGAAATGCTCGAATATGATGAAGATGACCCAGTTTTAGTCGTTCCTATCTATTACAACTTAGCAAATATTTTTTATGAGAAAGGAGAATATCCACTCGCTTTAATCCACATAGAACAATGCCTTTCTATCATTCCTCAAAATGATGAACGAAATTCACAAGTCAATTATATGCTTGGAAACATTCAGGCTGGATTGGGAAACATTGAGGAGGCAAAATCTGCTTATAAATTATCCATTAGTCTTTATCAGAATCAAAACAATGAATTGAATTCAGTTCAGCCAAAATTAGGATTGGCCCGGGTTTTATTTACCGAAAATGAGTTAGATAAAGCATTGATTCAAGCAAATGAAAGTCTTGAAATAGCCAACAAATACAACTCTTTACCAGATAGAACAGAGGTATTTGAGGTTTTATCGCAAATTACTGAGGAACAAGGCAGTCTAGAATTAGCACTTAAAAATTATAAGATCTTTACCCAGCTCTCAGATAGTCTAAACAATGCTAATGTAACCCAAGAAATTACGAATCATATAGCTGAACATGAATATGAAGTACAGAAGCAAGAACTAATTCTTAGCCAACAAGAAGAACGGTTAAAAACAGAAGCTCAATTATCTCGACAAAGAATCACCATAATTGGCACAATTATCATAATTATTCTAGTGCTAAGCATTTTGATTATTCAAAGAAATAAGGCGAAAGAGCGCCTTATTGCTAATGAAATGCTTGTTAAAAAGAATCAGATTATTGAAGAGAAAGCCAAAAAACTTGATGAAGCTAATTCCATTAAAAATCGATTGTTTTCTATCATAGCCCACGATTTGCGAAATCCACTTAGTTCCTTACAAGGTGTAATCCAACTTATCGAAATGAAGTCTGCCTCAAAGGAAGAACTCGATCAAATTTTACCGTATCTCACAAATAAATTTGAGAACACATCCATCATGTTAGGGAATTTATTGGAGTGGTCGATGAGCCAAATGGATGGGTATCATATTGTATCTAAAAACTTCGATTTAACAGAATTGGTACACAATCAATTTGAGATTGTTAGAAGTCGAGTTGATGAAAAAGAAATTTCAATACACCTACCTGAAAAGCCCGTTTTTGTGCATGCCGACAAAAACATGATTGGAATTGTACTCCTGAATTTACTCTCAAATGCAATTAAGTTTACGGGATTACATGGTGAAATTTCTGTTACCATTACCGACACACTAGATGAGGTTTTGCTTTCAGTATCAGATACAGGCAAAGGTATTTCTAAAGATAGATTACCATTTGTATTAGAAGATCAATTTGTCTCCACAGAAGGAACTGTAGGGGAAAAAGGAACAGGTTTGGGTTTAATAATCTGCAAAGAATTTATCCTGAAAAATGAGGGTAGAATTTGGATTCAAAGTGAAATCGATAAAGGAACCACAGTTTCATTCTCACTTCCTGAACCCATCTCAGAAAAAGTATTAAAGAAAGCTACTGCTTAGTCACTGTCACGAACTGTCACCCTTGGTTTGTAGTTTAGTAGTGAATCACATCCTTTCCTTATGCTTAGAATCTCGAAAGCCGGTCATCACGGCATTTTAATACCCGAACTTAGTATCGGGCTTGATTATAGCGGCAATAAAGCGGAACACATTTTCATTTCGCATGCGCATGCTGATCACATGCCCAGAAACAAAAATCTAACGGTTTATTGTACACGTCCAACTGCCAAATTTATGAAGTTGAGAGGGTTTTCTGGTAGGATGATTGAGATGGATTTTAGCCAACCGCTGGAAACTGATCAAGCCAGAATAACTTTATTTCCGGCCGGGCATATTCTTGGCTCTGCTATGACATTCGTTGAAAGTGATCTAGGCTCTGTTTTGTATACCGGAGACTATAGAACGCCGCCCTCCCCTGCTTCAGAAGGCTTTAAACTCCCGGATAATCCGATTGATCAGTTTATCACCGAGGCAACATTTAGTCTACCTATTTATAAATGGAAATCGCATGATGAGCTTGGTGAACAAATTCGAGGCTTTGCATCTGAATCATTAAGTGATGGATATACCCCAATTTTTCTGGCTTATAATTTGGGTAAAGCTCAGGAAATTATGTACATGCTAAAAGAATTGAATTACCCAATGCAAATACATGGCGCCGGATACAAACTATGTGGTGTTTATGAAGAAGAAGGCTTTCACTTAGGTAACTACGAAACATATCAACGAGAAACTTGCGAAGGAAAAATTTTAATTGCGCCAAGCTCAGCTCCTGAAACTGGATTTGCAAGTAACCTTAAAAAAGTTCGAACGGCTTATTGTAGTGGCTGGGCAAGCAACGAAGCGCGTCGAACTCAGCTCACAGCCGATGAACTCATCCCTCTTTCAGATCATTTGGACTTTTTCGAGTTGATTAATCTTTGTGAAAAGATTCGACCTAAAAAAGTATGGATCACTCATACACCAAACCCGAAAGTAGTTTCACATTTTCTAGAACAAAAAGGGATTAAATCAGGATTCCTTGACTTGGAGACCGATGGTGCAGGATAAATCTAGCTCGGATATTTCTTTATTTATAACACTTGCAGAAACTGCTCAAGCTATCTTCGAAACGCGGGGTAACAACGCTAAAATAAAACTAGCTGCTGAGTACTTTCGTGAATTAGAAAACGAAGCCGACTTAACACTCGCAGCTCAATATTTAGGCGAAGGAGCCTTTTCTGATGTGTCCGGTAAACGGGCTTCCGTTGGTCACCGCACTATCGCAGTACTAGCCTCCGAGTTTTGCGAGATTGATTACGATTTAGTGTTTAAACCATGCAGAACCGTAACAGGGTCATCTTCTGAAACCATCCAAAAATTACTGGGAAATCTTCCCAAAGCCAGAGAAAAATGGAGAAATGGTAATCTTACTCTTCAGGAAGTATCTGCGATTTACGATCAGTTATACATCGCTTCAAAAAGAGAGGTAAAGCAGCAAATCATTAAAGATTGTTGGACCAAAATGACACCACTTGAGGTTAAATACTTCATCCGAATAATGGGACAGGGTTCATTACGAATAGGCTTCGAGACACGAAGTGTAGTTTCAGCTATATCAAAAGCATTTGATAAGAATATGGAACAGGTTCGATACGCACATATGATAACAGGTAGTTTGGGCGAAACAGCGGTATTAGCTAAGACAGATCGACTGGAAGAAGCCACTTTCAAGCTTTTTCATCCCCTCTCATTTATGCTTGCCAGCCCAATAGAAAGCAGATCAGTTAACCATCTTGAGCATTACATCGCTGAGGAAAAATTTGATGGCATGCGATGTCAGGCACATATCTCGGGAGATAAGGTCGAATTATTTACCAGAGATTTGAATAATACTACCTCAAGCTTCCCCGAAATTACAGCCTTTTTTAAAGAGCGTAATCTAACAGATATTGTTCTTGATGGTGAGATTTGTGTGTTTAAGGAAAACACTATTCTACCTTTCCAGTTATTGCAAAAAAGAATGGGGGTAAAAAAACCGACCGATAAGCTGCTAACTGAATTCCCGGTACTATTTGTAGCCTACGATTTGCTTCATTTAGATGGCCATTCTTTATTCGATGAACCTTTGACCACAAGAAGAGAACGATTAGAAGACCTGTGTGAAAGGTTTCGAATTCCTATTACCTCACAGATGGAAGTTAAAACAACAGAGGATGTAGAACATTTATTTAATCAGGCATTAGCGCATGGAAACGAAGGATTAATGCTGAAACGTAAGGACTCAACCTACGAATATGGGCAGCGCCGAAAGTCATGGTTAAAAGTAAAGAAGCCCAGTGGATCTTTGGATACAGTAATCTTATACGCTCATGCCGGGAGTGGTAAACGTGGTGGAACATATTCCGATTTTACACTCGGAATCTCAGTCAAAGACGATGATCGCTACGAAGAAGAGTTTATTCCCATTGGCAAAGCATACGGAGGGTATTCTAACGAAGAATTAGCGGAGTTAAATAAGCGCATCAAAAATCTAACTCTTGAGCGTTTTGGACCAACACTTTTGCTGAAACCCGAACTAATGGTTGAGCTCGAGTTTGAAGACATACAAATCAACAAACGAACAAAAGCCAAGTACACCTTGCGACTTCCTCGCTTCAAAGCAATCCGCTGGGATTTGTCACCTTACGATGCAGATACTTTAAAAGAGGTGGAGCGAATGTTTGAAGAAAAATTAGCTCAGGAACGAGAAAGTCAGGGGAAAAACCCAAGCTTTATCTGGACTTAAAACCCAATCGAGGTTCTCAAGCCTACCAAAATCGCATCATCCAAATCTATATCCTGATTCGGATTTGCAATGTACTGAGCATCGAGTTGCAAGCTGAAAGCACCCGAGATTTGCCACAGATAAGTAATTTCGGCGATAAACTCATCAGCAAAATCTAAACCCGTACTTTGCAGATACGGGTCACCGTTCATGGGTAGGCTGGCGGCTATACCAAATTGATCCATATCTCTTCCGGGCAACAAACCTGTGTAGGTTAACCCTGTTCCTAAATAACTGGCAAACTGATTTATTTCATCGTTCGTGGCTCCAAATCGGGCAAATAGTGCCAATCCCTGACCTTGATCTCCTTTTTCGGAATACACTCTTGCTTCCGCGATAGCATAAAAGCCGGCATCAAGCTGAAGTTCACCGTCCCATCCTAGCCGTTCTTCTGAGTATTTCCATAACCCAGCAGCAATTCGAAAAGGAGAATCTTCATTTACTCCCCGGTCGATGGATTGACCGCCTTCCGGACGTTTGAACCAGGAAATCTCTCCGATCATTAAACTACCTTCGCTTTCTCTGATTCGAACTTTAGTTCCCTGTGTATCAAGGGGATCGGACGGTACCGCATCAAAAATGGCGCCTTTTAACGTAACTCCCGGTATTAAATTAACTTTTAATCGCGCGGCCAGCGAAGTAACTGGAAAAATTGATGGTCCGGTAATACCCGAAGACGATAAATCTGGTCCGATTCCATGAGAGCTGTTCAGAAATAAACCACCTGTATTTATGACATCAAATTCTGAATTCAAGTCATACAATCCTACTAATAAAGAACTCTTTATCGGGTTTAATGGAATATTTACCCAAGCCTCATAAATTCTCCAGGAATTATCTGCTTCAATATTAGATACGGTCTGAATATCCCCTACTAATTCTGATATGCTTCCACCTTGATTTGCCAAGCCATACACAAAAAAGGTAAAATCATTCCAATTCGATTCAACTTCAATATCCAGATTATCGAGGTAGCGAACTCCTGTATCTATGCCACCGGTAGTATTTGCGAAAATATCTGAAGTATACGTTACTGAAGTGGTGATCGAATCAAGAATCCCCCCTTCTTGTGCATAAATTTTATTTTGCACCGAAATAAAAAGTAACAGAGTAAATAAATATAGAGATATTATTTTCATAGCTGGTGAACGATTCCACCTTGAGATCTTTTTTAAATTGAGGACGCAAAAATAAGGGAAACCCATTCAAATCCCTACCACCAACCTATTGTAAAACTATGAGTAGCTGGACATTAAAATCTATTCCACCGCACGATTGGTATTTGTGCCTGGATGTTGATTCTTACTTCGATCATGAACATCAGCCAGAAAAAATGTTTGAAGAAGGATTCACGCGACCTGTTCCAGTTGGTGAGCGTGACGTAATTGTTACGGCTTTCTTTAATGGGGATGTGGACGCGCCTGAGTTTAACATCGAATGCAAAGAATCGCTTTCAAAGGCGGAAATTGAGGAAGCAAATAAGAGTTTGGCGAAAATTTTCGGTACGGATATGGATGTACGTCCTTTATATGATCAGGCGGCTAAAGACCCAGTGTTAGAGGATAAACTCTCGGCACTTTACGGTTTGAAAAGAATGACAAGAGCCAATTTATTCGAAGATATCCAAAATCGAATTGTTGAAATGCAGATGAACCACAAGCCAACAGCAAAAAAAATGATGTATGCGATTCGTGAAACCTATGGCACTGCTTTAGAATTTCATGGTGGTACATTAGCGAGTTGGCCTCGCGCGCATCAACTTATGAAAGCTGATCCCGCGAATATTCGTAAACTGGGACCTACACTCAGAAAAGGTCAGTATTTGGTGGAGCTTGCCTCCAAAATTGTTGGTGGAGAAACCGACATGAATTTTATCACTAAAACAGATCCGGTTACAGCATATAATACCCTGGTGAAAGTAAAAGGTATTGGCCCAACCGCAGCACAAGATTTGATAATGATGCGTGGTCGCACGGATGCTGTGTTCCCATCAAACATTCAAAAAGGTGAAGAAAAAGGGTTACGTCGCTGGTTGATTTGGAGCTATGGAGGTGATCCAAATAATTGTAGCGAAGAAGAGTTTCAGACGTTGATCAAAAACTGGAAAGGTTACGAAGGAGTTGCCTTAGAGTTCCTGTACGTGAATTGGATTTTAGGTGAAAAGGAAAGACAGGCAGCTAAGAAGCGTTAATCTACCCGTTCTACAATAAATAATTTTTTCTCAGCCGTGATGGCCAATGTGCCATCAGAAAAGGAATCCACGAAATCCAGAAACAGCCGCTCTTCTGTTAAATTAACCGGGTAGATATTTTCAAAATCGAGTTCATTCTGATACGCCACCCCAAGTTTCGTGCTACCCATTTTTATGACCTCTCCCGTTTGAGTTAATTCAAGCTGCTCGTACCCAATATTTCCTTTAAAAGATTCCACTTCATCTGTGATTAAATCAATTCGATATACTCTCGATGATTCTAAGGCATATAACTCATTTCCGCTAAACTCGATAGATTCAATCCAGTCGTCGTCTTTTTGAATCTCGGTTGCAATTTCTACCCAATTATCTCCATTAGAATCAGAAAGGAATACCCCATCGTGGCAGGAAACTACAATGTCACCATTTGGCGATACGGCTATTTCTTCCATATGATCGCTAAGTTTACTATCCACTATCTGATTTTGAATAATCTCTCCAGATTCCAAATCAACGGTCGTGACGCCATGTGTTCTTCCAATATGGATTCGATTATTGTGATAAGTGACATCCTGCATCACAAATCCACTTATCACCTCCTGCCAGGTTAACCCGTCATCCAGGGATTGATAAACGAATCCTACATCGTCACCAAAATTTCCAATATCTCTTTGGAATACATCCCCTAAGATGATAATCCGATCATCGAATGTTTTGATCTTGAAAATTTTAGCAGAATCGGGCGATTGCATCCTCAGATAGGTAGTTTTTAAATCAAAAGAGCGATAGAGTTTTTTCCCGGTTGCTACATAAAGTTGATCATCTTGTGAAACATGAATGGCCGTAATTTGATCGCGCTCGAATTGCAATACTTGTTCCCAATCATATTCAAATTCTGGCTCTGTGTTAGATACATTGCATCCAATACATAGTACACACGCTATTACCCAGATAATCCCTTTCAAATTGTACGGTTCTTTTACTTTGGAATAATTAAATGAAAAGTGGCTTAAAAATAAACTCTATGCCACTTTTGGTAATTCTATATAGAACTCAGTTCCTACATGTTCTATACTTTCTACCCAAATTTTCCCTTCGTGTAGTTCTACAATTTGTTTTACGATGGACATTCCCAACCCCGTAGTTTGTTCGCCTTCCAGACCTTGACGACGTGCTTTCGAAAACTTATCAAAGATGTACTGTTGCATATCATACGGAATTCCAATCCCTGTGTCTTTTACTTTTAAGATCACAGAATCCGGTTTTTCATAAGACTCAACCATCACCTTCCCCGGAGCTGATGTGAATTTAAGTGCATTGGTTAATAGATTATCGATTACGCGACCAAATCGCTTTTGGTCTATTTCTACCGTTAACACATCCCGTTCCACAGAAATTTCTAGTTCAACACCTTTTTGACGCGCTTTATCTTTAAAGTGAGCAATAGTTTGCAATAAGTATTCTTTTAATTGAATTTTTTGTCGTTCAATTTGAAACTCATCCGATTCGAGCATCCCCATTTCCAGTAACTCTTGTATCAACTCGGTTGATTTATCACACGACTCATCCACAAGGTCGAACATCATTTCATGATCAGAACTAAGATGTTTTTCAAGATCTTCTCGTACAATTTGAACCATTCCCTGAATTCCATTAATTGGGTTTCTAAGATCATGTGCAATGGTCGACATCAAACGGTCTTTACAGAGGTTTGCTCTTTTTAGTTTTTTATTCTTTTTGTCCAATTCGTTAATAATTGGGCGAAATATGAAAAAGAACACAATTCCCAGAATCAGAATACTAAGCAAGGACATTGCCACTTCAAACTTTTCGAGCCTGCTATGCCTTGCTTCAGCTTCAAACTGATATTGTTGGACAATTGAATCCATTATTGGTAGAAATGCCTGTGCTTCTAAAGCGATCATTTCTACAAATACAGCAAGCTCGTCTTTGTTATTCACACCAGAAACCAACTTATCAATTAAATCTACGTGTGCGTCGGCTTGCTTAAATAGACTTCGAAGTTGATCGGAATCGTGTTTGGGAATGTTCAAACTCTGTTTGCCATCTCGAAGCGCTTTATGAACAAACACCCAATGCTCTGTATCGGATTTTACCTGGCTAAATTTTTGAAATTCAGCTAACGATTTAAAAGATTCCAAAGCAATTTTTTGGCTCAACATTCTTTGGCGACCTGCCATATTTATGACATTTGCATCTGCTTTTGAATAACTCAATAAGTAGTGAGCAGATATCTGATTGCCAATTATCAGGCCGATAACTGTAAGAATGGCAATAGTATATAAAAAGGTAAGTGAAGATCTTTTGATCATAGCCAATAAGGTTGTGTAGTCGCACAACCATTATCGGCTATAAATCAAATCTGTAAAGTCTTAAAACTATTCGCTTTCTACGCCAGGTTTTAAGCGAGTTCTCAGGAAGAAATATCCCAGAAGCCCACTGAATAATGAACCAACAAAAATACCCACTTTCGAATACTCGATTGACTGCGCATCTGCAAAAGCAAGTCCACTTATGAACAAAGACATGGTAAAACCAATACCGGTTAAACATGCAATTCCATAAAATATGGACCAAACACGATCAGAATCTGGTAATTTAATAACACCTAATTTGCTGGAGATGAATACAGAAAGCATAATTCCAACTTGCTTCCCCACGAATAATCCAAAAAGGATACCAAGTGTAAGGGTGCTCGAAAACGCTGCTCCAAATTGCTCTGCTGATAAAGCTACACCAGCATTTGCAAATGCAAAAACAGGCATGATAAAATAAGCCACTAACGGATGCAGTTTATGCTCAAGCTTGTGTAAGGGCGACTCCATTTTCTCAACACTTGCTTCGATATCGTGCATAGCTGTTTCCTTGAGCTCCTTATCTGAGGCCGTAAACGATATTTTTAGTAAATCTACCCCTTGCTGAAGCTTAATAAGCAATTGCTCTTTGTTCTTATGAGGTGTTGCAGGTATCAAAAAGCCGAGTACAACTCCCGCAATGGTTGCATGCACTCCAGATTTTAACACCGCTACCCAAAGTATTAAACCAAAAAACAGGTATAAGCCAATAGACCGGATATTTGAAAGATTCATTGCTAACAGTATAACAACGGTAACTGCTGCAATACCAAGAGCTAAAACTGAAATATTGCTGGTATAGAATACGGCGATTACTAAAACAGCAATAAGATCATCAACCACTGCTACTGCTGTTAAAAAAACTTTTGCCCAAAGTGGAATTCTGCTTCCAAGTAATGCTAAAACACCAATTGCGAATGCAATATCTGTAGCAATGGCAATGGCCCATCCGTCCACATATTCGGTTCCCATATTAAAGCCATAGAAAATCAAACCGGGTACAATCGCGCCCCCAAAAGCGGCAATAACAGGTAATAATGCTGATTGAAACGTTGATAACTCACCATATTTCAACTCTCGCTTAATTTCCAGTCCAATCAATAGAAAGAATATGGCCATTAACCCATCGTTGATCCAAAGAATTATGGGTTTTGAAATGTTTGCATCGGGCAAACCGACGGTTAATTTTGTCTGAAGCGATTGAAAATAAAAGTCAGCAATTGGCGAGTTTGCAACAATGAGTGCAAGAACTGCAGCAAACATCAAAAGGATACCTGAAAAAGACTCAGTTTTAATAAACTCCTTTATAGGAGACAAAGGTGAAGATGTACCATTAGAATTCATCGTAGTAAAATTTTAGAAAACGGTTATGTTTGTAGATGTGCGTAAAAGGTTAATCGTAGAAAATGATTTACCGTTCACCAAAATGATGGTGATGACATCCCAAAGAAGGAATGAACAAGAACGAGCGACACACTGTGTACTCGTCACTAATATGTTTTATTTCTTGATGTTGCACGATCAAAAATAGGGTATTGTGAACTCATTTAGGATGATATCGGCGATAGTTCACAAAGTTTTAAATTATATAGCACCTATAATCGATTTTCGATACTGAAAAATTCGCCAAATCATGTAAATAATTGTAGCAGGGAGGATTATGAATGACATTCCGAATTGAATAGGCTCTACAATCGGCGAAGTTAAGGCATCCAAAACCAGATAAGTTAAATAAGACACATAGTAAAACAGAAAAATACCTCCATCCATACGTGTTAGATTAAATCCTGCAATAAATATCGGGATACACGCCATGCTTACGGCTACCATAAAAGGCAGATCAAAATTGATCGCGTCTACAGATACAGTAAGCACACTCGGAGCTATCACGAGGGTTAACCCTAGTGTGAGCAACAAATTGTAAAGATTTGAACCCATTACATTGGCTACGGCAATATCCGCTTTTCCTTTCCTTGCTGCTGATAAAGAAGTTGCCACTTCGGGCAGCGAGGTTCCAATAGAAACGATCGTTAAACCAATCACCAATTCAGATAACCCTAAAATTCGTGCGATGGTTACGGCACTATCAACCATCCAATTGGATCCAAGTACAATGAGTCCTAAGCCAATAAGAAGTAATCCAACATTCTTTATGTAGAAGTAACTTCCTTTTGCCAACTCCTCGGCAGATTTCTCATATTGAAATACTTCTTCTACTTCATCATCGCCGGTATTTTTTCTGATTTGAACAAAGGTGAAATACGAATAGGCTACAAAACCGACTAAAAGAATAACTCCATCGATGGTACTTAAACCACCGTCAAGGGCCAAAATAAAAAGCAAAGCACTTGCGGCAATTACTATGGGTACATCTATGCTTATTACCCTTCTTGTGATATTTAATGGTGAAATGACCGCTGTAATCCCAAGAATCAATAGGATGTTGGCAATATTACTACCAATGATATTACCCAACACAAGATCGGCACTTCCACTTAATGCAGCTTTCACGCTAATGGCTAACTCCGGAGCTCCGGTTGCGAAAGCTACAACTGTTAGTCCCATAATTAATGGAGACACCCCCCATTTCAACCCAAAATGGTCGACAGCCTTTAAAAACAGTTCGGCGCCGGCTATTAGTCCAACTAGCCCAAGTATGAAAAACAGGATGGTCATTCGAGAAGATTAAATGAGCCGGTAAAGGTACGGAACCACGCATCAACAGGAAATGATCGGCATTCCATTTATCAATTTAATACAAGCCTGTTTGGTTTACTCTTTGATAATAAATGACCTACTACCCGAATTCACACATATTCATAAAATGTTCACATCCGTAAGCTACTCTGAGATGTAATCTTTCAAATGGAAATAGGGGAACATTATGAATTCGCGCATTTTCAAAACGATGGATGGCAACGAAGCTGCTGCCCATATTGCATTTAAAACCAACGAAGTAATTGCTATTTATCCGATCACACCCGCTTCTCCCATGGGCGAATGGGCCGATGCCTGGAGTGTTCAAAAAAAGTCGAATATTTGGGGTGATGTCCCAAAAATAATTGAAATGCAAAGCGAAGGTGGTGCAGCCGGTGCCGTTCATGGTTCGCTGCAAGCGGGTGCGCTCACAACCACATTTACAGCTAGTCAGGGCTTATTGCTGATGCTGCCGAACATGTTCAAAATTGCCGGTGAATTAACTCCGGCGGTGTTTCATATAGCGGCCAGATCTGTGGCTACCCAGGCACTTTCTATTTTTGGTGATCACACCGATGTAATGAGTGCGCGCCAAACCGGTTGGGGTTTCTTGTTTGCAAATAATGTACAGGAAGCGATGGATTTCGCCCTTATTTCTCAAGCTGCAACGTTAGAATCAAGAATTCCTTTTCTGCATATTTTTGATGGTTTCCGCACATCCCACGAAATTGCAAAAATTGAAATAATCTCGGATGAAGTCATTCGAGCACTAATTGATGATGATTTCGTGAAAGCTCATCGTGATCGTGGAATGAATCCGAATAATCCATTTATTCGAGGCACCGCTCAGAATCCGGATGTGTTCTTTCAGGGACGGGAGTCTTCAAATCCATTTTATCGTGCCACTCCTGAAATCGTTGATCGTGTTATGCGACAGTTTGAAGAACTAACTGGTCGATCGTATCAACTTTTCGAATATGAAGGCGATCCTGAAGCAGAAAAAGTACTTATTTTGATGGGTTCCGGTGCAGATACCGTAGATCAAACTACGCGATTTTTAAATGATTCCGGCGAGAAAGCTGGAGTTCTAAAAGTCCGGCTTTACCGTCCGTTTTCTTTCGATCATTTTATCCAGGCATTGCCCAAATCTGTACAAAAAATTGCAGTTCTAGATCGTACCAAAGAGCCCGGTGCCATGGGTGAACCACTTTATCAGGATGTGATTACTGCGCTAATTGAAGATCAGACATCAGCAGATCCGCATTTTGCGAATATCCCCAAAATAATTGGCGGCCGTTACGGACTTTCATCCAAAGAATTCACGCCTGCCATGGTTAAATCTATCTACGAAGAAATGGATGCGAAAAGTCCAAAGAATCATTTCACGATTGGTATAAACGACGATGTTACTCATACTTCACTTTCCTACGATGCTACTTTCGATATTGAGGACGATGCGACTACACGTGCTGTTTTCTGGGGACTAGGATCCGACGGTACTGTGGGTGCTAATAAGAACTCCATCAAAATAATCGGGGAAGAAACGGAATTAAATGCACAAGGGTATTTTGTCTATGATTCAAAAAAATCTGGAGCCCGAACCATTTCGCATTTACGTTTTGGTCCAAGTGATTTGAAGCGACCTTATTTGATTTCCCGTGCTAATTTTATTGGCATCCATCAATTCGGCTTTTTGGATCGTTTTGATACGTTAGCGATGGCACAGGATGGAGCTACCGTCCTTCTGAATAGCCCATTTAATGAAACTGAAATCTGGGACAATCTTCCTACTTCTGTTCGAAAACAAATCCAGGATAAAAATCTGAAATTATTTGTGGTTGATGCTTACAAAGTAGCTAAAGAAGCCAATTTGGGTATTCGAATTAACACCGTAATGCAGACCTGTTTCTTTGCTATTTCAGGAGTGCTTCCAAAAGATCAGGCCATATCAAAAATCAAAGAGTACATCGAGAAAACATATGGCAAACGAGGAAAAGCGATTGTTCAAATGAACTTCAATGCCGTGGATATTTCTTTGGATCATCTTCATGAAGTAAAAATACCGAAAGCTAAAACCGCAGTCATACCAAAACAGGTAAATGGTTTTTCTGAGTCACCTGAATTTGTACAAAATGTAATCGCAGAGATCATAAATGGATCGGGCGACGATTTGCCAGTTAGTGCCCTTCCATGCGACGGAACTTACCCTAGTGGAACTACCAAATGGGAAAAACGAGATATCGCGATGGAAATCCCGGTTTGGGATCCGGATATCTGTATCCAATGTGGTAAGTGTGTGATGGCTTGTCCGCATTCTGTAATTCGTGCTAAGGTTGCTGAACCGGAAGCTTTCGATGCAGCGCCGGAAGGATTTAAACACACCAAAGCAAAATTCCGTGAACTAAAAGGCTTCGAATACACGCTTCAGGTATCGGCAGATGATTGCACAGGTTGTACGCTCTGCGTGGAAGTTTGCCCGGTTAAAAATAAAAGCAACGTAAGCTTGAAGGCCATTAATATGGTGCCAAAAGAGGAAGTGAAAGAAGTTGCAAACCGTGACTGGGACTTCTTCCTAGATTTACCAACCACATCAGTGAATAATCAACCTGAAATAGCTTTTAACAAGACTAAAGAAACTCAACTTCTGGATCCATATTTCGAGTTTTCGGGTGCCTGTGCAGGTTGTGGCGAAACACCATACTTAAGTTTACTTACTCGATTATTTGGTGATCGAATGGTGGTTGCCAATGCAACGGGGTGCTCATCCATATATGGCGGAAATTTACCAACTACTCCTTGGACTAAAGACGCCTATGGATGTGGCCCTGCGTGGAATAATTCGCTATTCGAGGATAACGCAGAATTTGGTCTTGGAATGCGCCTGGCTATCGACAAACAGATGGAAATCGCTAAAGATTTATTGTTTAAAAGTAGAGGCGGCGCTTTGCCGGAACAATTAGTTGATGATTTAATCAATGCAGTGCAAAACACACCTGCAGAAGTTGAACGACAAAAGAAACGAGTGGAAGAACTTGAGAAAAGACTTTCTTCTAAACCTGATCCTGTTTCAACTAGGTTGAAAAACTACACCAGAGATCTAGTCAAAAAATCAGTCTGGATAATTGGCGGTGATGGCTGGGCCTACGACATCGGCTTTGGTGGACTAGATCACGTAATCGCATCCGGAAAAAACGTGAATATTTTGGTGATGGATACGGAAGTGTATTCAAATACCGGTGGACAGGCAAGTAAAGCAACCGGACTCGGTGCCATCGCAAAATTTGCTTCCGGAGGAAAACCAACTCCTAAGAAGGATTTAGGTAAAATTGCCATGGATTACGGATATGTGTATGTAGCACAGGTGGCCATGGGAGCCAATGAAAATCAACTCATCAAAGCGTTTCAGGAAGCTGAGTCCTACGATGGTCCTTCTATTGTGATAGCTTACAGCCATTGTATTGCACATGGAATCGATATGTCGAAAGGATTGCATCAGCAAAAATTAGCAACTGAAACCGGTTATTGGCCTGTATATCGATTTGATCCGAGATTGAAAGATGAGGGTAAAAATCCGCTTCAGCTGGACTCTAAACCTCCAAAAAAACCACTTCGCGATTACATTTATAACGAGCAACGCTATCGATTACTAACACAAATTAATCCAAGAAAAGCGCGTAAATACGAAAAAGCTGCTCAACATTGGGTGCATAATCGCTGGGCTATTTTAGAGGATCTTGCTAAAGAACCCGAAGTGGAAATCCCAACAACAGAAAACGAAACCAAATAAGGAGAAGTCATGGATTTATCAACTCGCTATTTAGGACTCGATTTAGAACATCCCATTGTGGCTTCTGCATCACCGTTAACCAAGTCTTTCGAGGGTATTATGAATCTTGCGGAAGCAAATCCTGGTGCCATTGTAATGCACTCCTTGTTTGAAGAACAGCTCAATGAAAGTAGTAACGAACTCGATCATTACATGAGTTACGGAACTGAGAGTTTTGGGGAAGCCCTCACCTACTTTCCGGAAATTGATTCGTTTGAAGTTGGTCCGGAATTGTATTTGGAGCACATCACCAAAGCAAAAAACTATACCGATATTCCGATCATTGGGAGTTTGAATGGTTCATCTAAAGGTGGTTGGATTAACTTCGCTAAAATGATTGAAGATGCAGGTGCAGATGCCCTTGAACTCAATATTTATCACATCCCAACAGATCCATTTGTAGATGCCGCGGAAGTGGAGGCCCGATATCTGGAAACGGTTGAAAATGTGGTTAATGCAGTTTCAATTCCTGTTGCAGTAAAGTTGGGGCCATTCTTTTCTTCCATCCCTAATATTTGCCTAAAGATGAGCAAGCTGGGAGTTAAAGGCTTTGTGTTATTCAATCGATTTTATCAGCCGGATATTGACATTGATCATCTTGAAGTTTTGCCAAATATCACCTTAAGTACTTCGAAAGATCTTCGACTTCCATTGCGATGGGTTGCCATTCTATTCGGAAAAATCGAAGCAGATTTTGCGATTACGTCCGGAGTACATAGTGCCCATGATGTATTAAAAGGAATGATGGCTGGCGCCAATGTTACTATGATGACCGCTGAACTTCTAAAATATGGAGTTGAAAGAATTGGCGATATCAAGAAAGAAATGCAGCTTTGGATGGAAGAACATGAATACAAATCCATCCAGCAAATGCGCGGTTCTATGAGCCAGCAAAGGGTCACCGATCCTGAAGCTTTTGAACGTTCAAATTATATGAAAATTCTAAATTCTTATAAGCAAGACCCCACAGGTAAATTATTGTGGTGAAATAACTTAGCTATCAGATTCGAGGCTATCTAATTTTTTATAATCCATAAAAAGCCCGATTTAGAATCTAAATCAGGCTTCGGGATGCTCTCTTGATCTAGTTTTATGGTTCTACATATACTATAAACCAAACACTCTATTCACATTAAATCCCAATCTGAAATCTCTTGCAAAGAAATCGTTGGTAGTACGGGCTAAAAGATGCTGCTCGGTAAACCAATTTCCATTCATAAAAAACATTTGAAACACGTGACCGCCAGTATCAATTTGCCAGGATATCGCCATTGGATTTTTAAGCCCTTCAGTTTTGTCGCCAAGCAATGCAAAATATTCGAAGGAAAAGGAATGTTTGAGACTTAGCCGATATTCCCCTCCAATTCCTGTTCCAAAATGCGTGTGTTTTGGATTTTGATCATCAGTTTCAATTACTACGGTATTAAAATGAGAAACCATCGGCGCTATTTGAAGGCTTAAGGCCTCACTAAATTTTCTAGCCACCGCTATTGAACCAAACATATTTAACCGATCCTGGTTTGAGAAATCGAAACGTCGTTCTTCCTGAGTATTGATTCCCAAATCCCCTTTTATAGATACTTCCACTGGAATTTTATCGGATTTCATTTGTTGAAGCAATGTGTACTTAAACCTCAGATCAACATTATCCTCGCGGCTGGTTCGCCCAATCCCAACCGACAGCCGATCCGTGATTCCATAATCGAAGCCGAGCCTTACTGCAGCCCCTTGATCCAAGCCCCAGAATTCTTCGATTCCACTGCTAACCAAGCCAAAATTATGCATAATGGTTGAATTCATATTGTGCTGATCAAGATTTGAAGTAGTTGCCATGGAGATCAGTGACATGGTTAAAAACACTTCTACAGGCTCGTCTGTAATGGTTTTCCGCCGCTCCATTTGCGCAAAAACAACATGTGCCATACATACATTGAATAACAGAATTAAGCTAATTGATTTCATGACTCACTTTGTAAGCTTAAAACAGCATTAATTTCAATTTCCTGCTCTTGATCAACCTTTACAAATAAAAGGGATGGTGGCACTATATCGTAATCTTCCAGTCTTAAAATCCAACTGGCATTTAACCTGATTTGATCGCCACCCTTAGAAAGTTCTCCTTCGATCCGAACATCTTGCTGATTTCCATGAATTTTAAATGTACCCTCTACAATTGCTGTCTGTGGACCTGATTTGGTTGCATCAA
Organism: Balneolaceae bacterium; assembly: GCA_965249965.1. Taxonomy (GTDB): domain Bacteria; phylum Bacteroidota; class Rhodothermia; order Balneolales; family Balneolaceae; genus HXMU1420-13. The sequence goes on along the minus strand of OZ252262.1, from coordinate 1,786,879 downwards.
AATCTGAAACAAGCTTCCCAAAAAATTCACCAAAAGGATGATTTTCTACATCCAGGGTCAATTTCATGTCCTTATCTCGTTTACCATTGCCGGTATCTAAGGTGGCGAGATCGAGATAAAAATCAACGGTTCCATTATCTAGGTTTATGAGACCCGTTAAGTTTTCTGAGGTACCTGTAAATGAATGCAAAGGCACTTTTGAATGAAAAACTGCGGTCCCCGATTCTGTATAATAGCTTTGGGCATTGCTGATAGAAACAGCAAACAGTGCCAATAAAATTGTTAAAAATGAACTCTTCATACCTTCCCCTTAATTATTTTGCGCGCCCTCATTAATCCAGGCACGGATTGATTGAATTTCAGTTAGAGTTAGCGTTCCATTTGTTGGCATTCTAGCTCCATGTGTTGGATTTGGTTCAATTTTATCCACCAATCCACTGGCATCAGCATTACCAGGAACCACAACGTTTTCACCGTAATTATTTCCAACGCTACCCATCAGTGCAGCATAGGACGTAAGACTTACTCCCCCACTGGAACCATGGCAGTTTGAACAATTAGAATTGAAAATCGGCTGTATATCCGTTGCATAACTAAGTCCAACAATTGGCTCGTTATTGTCGTCGTCTTCAGGGGCTGTTACTAAATTTTCTGTGTTTGTTGAGCAGCTTATCCCGAAAATTGCTACAAACAGCAGAACCATTAAACGTTGTTTTCTCATCTTTTACTTTATTTTTTATTTCCGTTTTTAAAAAGTGTGTTGAGAACTCAGTTCGAAACTGTGATTTCCCTATTAACACAATAACTAGTTAAAGCGAAGATGGGCTACTAAGAAAACGGCAAATGATTTCTCATTTCCGCCTATCTGACTATGAATAAACCGACAGGTTTTTAAAAATCCGACACCATTCTTAAGCGAACGATTTTAAATATTCCGTCGGAGTTTTGCCGAATTCTTTCTTAAATCGACTTGTAAAATATGAGGGAGATGAAAAACCAGTTTCATAACAGGCTTCTGAAATATTACTTTTACCGGTAATTAAAAGCTCTTTTGCACGATGTAACCGAACAGAAGTGATTAACTGATTTGGAGTTTTATTCGTGATCTGTTTTAGCTTTCGTTGAAGCTGACGCTCACTCATTCCAACTTCACGGCTTAAAATCTCGACGCTGTAGTTCTCGTCATTTAAGTGATTATCAATACTATGAAATACGGTTTCCAATAGCGACCCTTTTAGGGGAATCTCCCCTAAAAATGCATCAACCTGAAAGTTATCTTCCAACGCTGAATCTCGAATTATATATAAATTAGGGGTCTCATTGTTTTGAATTGAATCATCCATTGAATAGAATTTCAAACCGGCTCCGGATAGCAGATTTTTAACGGTCTCGGTCGTAATCACTTCATTGTAACCAGAATCAGCCAAAATAGAGTTAAACTGAATATCTATGGACTCATTATCTGAACCCGCGTCTTCTATAGAGGCCTCTTTGATATAAATCCCAATTTTCAGTTTTGCTTCTTTTTTTGAAACGGCATCTACCAGACTTAAGCTGCAATGTGCTGCTTTACTCGGACCTTCGAATACAGCAATAAAAGAGTCCTTATCAAACGATAATACTTTGCCTCTATACTGCCCAATAAATTGACCGACCAAACCCCAGATATTTTTTTCATTTTCGTTAAGTAGTTTAACCTTGGCTTTGAGAAATGTGAAAAGCTGCTTCTTATGGTTTTTAATAGGTCTCATTGAAGAAATAAATGATTTCATTTCATTTACGATTTCTTCCGTATTCCCTGCCCAGAACAGATGATCGGCGCCATCAAATTCTACAAATCTTGCTCCTTCGATGCGCTCTGCAATAAATCTACCTTCTTCAATTTTTACATCGATATCATTCGTGCGCTGCATAATAAGCGTAGGCACCTTGATTGAGCCTAAAATATCAATGATATCAACCTGAGTATTCATTTTCGTTAATACTAAGGCAGCCGATGGGCTAGCTCCTGATCTGAAATAATTTGCTAACCATTCCATAAATATTGGATCATTTGCTTTTGATGGCGCTAAAGAATCTAACTGCATATCTCCACTCCCCCAACTGTGCTCAATCATATCGTACACTTTCTGCCTTTCTTCATCAGTTGGCGCCCATGGATAATTTGTTGCATGTCTTCTTTTTGCAAAAATGCCAAATGCGATCAGTGCCAGGGTTCGGTTTGGATACGTAGCAGAAAACAGCGCCGAAACAGAGCCCCCTTCTGAATGACCAAAGAGAATTGCTTTTTCTGATCCAACCGCGTCCATTACTGCGCGAATATCATCCATTCGTTCTTCTATCGTGGAAAGGTCAACTACCCGATCTGATAAACCGGTGCCTCGTTTATCAAACAAAATTACACGTGCGATTTTCCCTAGTTCTTCAAAAAAATGGACTAATTCGGGGCAATCCCACATCAAATCGATATTGGAGACCCACCCGGGTATATACACCAGGTCGACTGGTCCGGAACCAAAAACCTGATAGGCAATATTAATTCGACCGCTTTTTGTATATAGTGTGGATGGCTTCTTCACGACATTTTAGCTCGATTATGATCTAGTCTTTGATAATGCTGACACTTCTAAATAAAGTAATTAAGAATAGAAAATTGTACCAACGAAAAGACTTTTTCTTTGTGTAATAAAAAACCCCGATCCACAAGGTGAACCGGGGTTATATCTTTAAGAGCATTTGAGAATAGTGAACTAAAAAGTATCACTCTAACTCTTCTTCTCCATTTCGTTTATCCCGTAATTTTTTTATTGCATACGCTCCACCTGCTGCTGCAAGTAAACTTAATCCACCATCAATCGGCGCCGGATCTGGGTTATCCGGGAAACCAGGTAAACCCGGAGGGCCTTGAGCAAATAACATGGCCGTATTGAAAATCAGCATGATAAACAGGCTTGCAAAACGTATTCCAATTTTTTGAAGTCGGTTATAAAGAGTTGGTTTCATAGTTGTTGGGTTTTCGTTGTTTAAAATTCTGAGCGTTTTTCTATGGCAGCTTTGGCAGGCTAATTTTTTTGTGCCCAAAACATCTACCTCTTTTAGCTCCACAATAAAGTTGCCAACCGGGCGTGGTTTTCCTTCTTCGGAATTACAAAAATGGCAGGTTCGGTGTTGTTTTTTAATCGAATGCATTGCAATTCCTCCTTATTTAATTAATGTCATTTTTTTGGTGAGAACTTTATTACCAATCACCAGACGATAGATGTACATCCCCGAAGCAAGGCTTCTTCCATCAAAATTGATGTTATATCGGCCCGGTTGTTTCACATCCCCATTGAGGAGCGTCATCACTTTTCTGCCCAGAATATCAAACACCTCAAGCTGTACCGGGGCTTGTTCAGGAACCCCAAATCGAATTACCGAACTTGGATTAAATGGATTCGGGTAGTTCTGATAAAGCTCTACTTCACGTGGAATACCTAAATCATCTTCATTGCTAACAGCTTGACCAGTGTTAACCTTTAACATGAATTGCGGTTGGTTTACTGATTTTGATTTCCCAAAAGCAAAGGTATATAGGTCTGTTGGTGATTTAGGACTCGCTTTTACTTTTAGTTGATGATCAAAGCTGTAACTATGTTGATCCTTAATATCTATCTTAGTACCGCTGTTTAAATCAACAAGTTCAATCGTCCAACCATCAGGTAATTGATTAGAATTCCAGCTTAAATCGAATTTTCCTGCTATCGAAGCATCAAGATAAAGTGGAACCTCAAAGAGTTCTTCAGCTTGATTTGGCAAGTTATTTATTGATAACGGTTGATCTCCGATCAGGGTGTAGAGATTCGCGAATTCGCTTGCATACGATCCAAGATAGTAGCCATCATGCGGATCGATTAAAGAGTTGGCCTCTTCTGTTGTTTTAAGTACCCAGTTACTTTCGCGTTGAGTCTCTTTGTGTGTTAAGGTGAATTCAAATTCTACATTTGGTGCTATTTTTGGGGCGACTTCAGCATAATAATCTGAATACTGTAAATTCACATTTCCAGTGTTACCGGATTGGACGGTACGTACAAAGAATGAAGTATAAGGATCAATAGATCCGTTAAGTTTTAGTTCATATCGTTTATTGATCGGATCCCATAAGTACACATAACGGTTTGCAAATGCATCTACATCTACTAATTCTGTAACTAAAGAATCCACAGAAATTGTGAATGGATATGGATTTCCAAGCAGAGCAAACCCTTCGGAACCAGTTGTCGTGCTTGATCCGTCAACGTCTACGTTACGAACCGGAATTTCAACCGAATTATCGAAAGGATTTCCAAAATTCGATAGCTCTTTTGGCCAGCCACCGTCAACCGGACCTTCAGAATCGTTGTAATTGTCATCTGGGAAAAGGTACGCAAGTAAGCCTGTTCCAGCTGCTAATTTGGTTGTATCTAGATCAGTGGTTAGTGGAATATACTTGGCGCTGTCTTGGCTGAATGTATATAAATTAGGAGTTCCCGTATCCGTATCCGCATTAACCGCACCTTGTGTCCATACATTCTCAAGATAAGTTCCAACTGGTGTATCCATCGAATTAGATAAGAGATACCATCCTCCCTGATCTGCGGTACCAGAAATGCTTGGAGTTTGATCAAGAGTTAGAATACTTGGGGTAGCAGAACCCGGATAAATAATTGACGAAAAATTCAATGGTGATTCATCATATCGCCCGACACTTGACACATATTTAATTGAGTCTGATTGAATATCCGCATAGTAATAGGTTTGTCCTTGAGAAAGAGCTTCCCCGGCATCAACTACATTGTTATTATTCTCATCAATAAATACTGTTCCACCGTCACCCGATTTTAATGAAAATGTAAAACTTGAATCGCCTGAAGGATGATAAACCAACGGGTTAAACACCAAGACTGAATCTGTATCCATATAAAAAAGCGAATCTGAGAAATCTACATAGCTGCCAACTTTTGCTTCAGACAGTTCAAATTCACTGGCAATGGAAGCCCCATTAATAGATTGAATTCCAACTTTATAAGTACCAGTATTTAAACCAATTATATCAAAACTATTGTTGAATTCTGCATTGCCACGTTGGCGTAATCTGCGTGTTCCATTGGAAGAATCACTGGAAAGAGGAGTTACCAATCCCGTATCGTTTAAAGCAACCATCACTTCATACGTAATTGGTTCACTATTGGCATCACTCGATGGATCCCAGGATATCCTGAGTGTATCTGCATACAATCTATGTTGAATATTTGATGGACTGGCGGGTGCGGAAATTGTAGTATTTACTGCGTTTTTGAAATATCTAGCCCCACTACTTCCTGAAAGGAAAATATCGAGATCCTGATCATTATCGATATCAACAAAGTTAATAGCGCCATTTTCCGCTCCATTGCTTGTTGCGATAGTAATTTCAGAGAATGAATCGATTCCGTCATTAATATAAATTTTTGTCGTTGACCACCCGTAATAAAGACTTGTATATCCAGAGATTAGGATGTCGAGGTCCCCGTCTAAATCAAAGTCTCCCCAATCGGAATCTCCGGAAGCTATATTGCTGAATGAATTTCCTGAGTTGCTGAAGGTTCCAGAACCATCATTTTTATAAAGAATGGTTTGAGGTGTAGAATAGTAGCTCGCAGTCCCAAAAACTAATAGGTCTAGATCTTTATCATTGTCATAATCGGCCATTGATAGAGAACAATCATAGCCTAAATATTGCAATGTTGTTGGATCTTTTATTAATCCCCCTTGTCCATTATTTCTAAAGATAGATGTTTCGTTTTCATTGCATATCACTAAGTCAATATCTCTATCGTTATCAATATCTCCCCATTCTGCATCAAATGTTCGCCCGTTGGGAAAACTAGTCACAGAATCTGCGATGAAACTTCCATTTTTATTTTCATATAATTTAGATTCACCATCCCATCCATACTTATATCCACCTAAAAATAAGTCTAGATCACCATCATTATCATAATCACCCCATGCATGTACCCCATTTGATATACCTACTAAACCTGCACCTACATTCGTAAAATCATTATTCCCATTATTTTTATAGAGAATAGAAGAGAAAATATAACCTGAAATATATCTATTACCTGAAATCAATACATCTAAATCTGCATCATTATCATAATCGGCAAAAGAGATAACAGCGCCTGAATTTGTGAACTCTTCAAAATCACTAGATATATCAGAACTATAGAGCAGAGTATCGTTTAATGTGTTTTGGTAGAACCGTGGATATAGATTACTACCAGCAATTATTAAATCGAAATCATCGTCATTATCTGTATCTGCGAACGATGAATATTGTTCACTCGAACCTGGATTACTACTCAAAATACTTACTTCAGAATAATATGGATCGATAAAAGCACTCGCTAAAGGACTAAATGTACTTGTAATTCCTGCACTCGAAGTCGCTTTCACGCTAAAATAAAAGGTCTCATCTCTGTCTAAATTACTGATGGTAAATGTAGTATCTGATATTGTACCAATACTGTCCGATACAGCACTTTCATTGATTTTATAAACCGTGTAAAAATCAATGGTTCCATCTGCGGGAATCCAGGTAAGGGTAACCGAAGTACCATCAACCGTTGATGAAATACTATCTACTGCTGCCTGAATAGTAATAGAAGTGGAAGTTTTACTAAAGGTACTTGAGCTTCCTGTTGCATCAACAGCCTGAACACCCCATCTGTAATTTCCTGTGTTCATCAGGATAGAATAGGACGTATCAATTCCAGCATTTCCCATTTCGATGAGTCGTCGAACACCAGATGTTGTATCCGAATCGAAAGGTGTTACCGCTGTGGTTGAATCTTGGTTATACACGAATACATTATAGCTAATCCCGGATCCTTCAACATCGGAGGATGGATCCCACGAAAATGTTGTGATTCCATCACCAACAGTAGTTGTAAGATTTGTTGGTGTTGATGGGGTGCTGTTTGAACCCGAAGTTATGTTCTCATACAATGTTGCAATGCGATCCCCGGATGAAGATATCCCCGTAATAAATAATTCTGGTTTTCCATCATTGTCAACATCCACCCAATCGTTAGTTCCTTGTTCAGTTTTCGGAAAGTCGTAGTTTGTATTGGAGGTGAAAGTGCCGTCTCCGTCACTTTCATAGAAGTATGCTTGTCTTCCGCCAAAATTGCCGGAATAGAATACATCCATATCACCATCAAAATCATAGTCACTAAAATCAGCAGCACCTTGGTAAACTGATGAAAATGACAGGCCGCTATTCGAAAGTCCACCCGAGCCATCGTTAATCAACATTCTGGTGGCTCCATTTCCAGTCATAAATAAATCGAAATCCCCGTCATCATCGTAATCTACCCATTTAAAAAAGGCGTTATCACTAAAAAACAATTGTTGACTGAGAACTTCATTTTCGATGAATGAGCCATTCACATTTTTATAGAATTTGCCTACATCACCACCAAAATTCCCACGCCCAGAAAGAACTACATCCAGATCTCCATCATTATCGTAATCTGCAGCAGTAAAACTACCACCGGCTGTTCCAACAAAACCGGCATTGGCGTCTGAAAAGGTTCCATCGCCGTTATTTTTATAGATCGTATTAAAACGTGTTCCTGAAGAAGGTAATCCACCTATCAATAAATCTATTAAACCATCATTATTATAATCTCCCCAGGAAGCGGATGCCCATCCTCCACCTTCAAAACCCGTGTTATTTATGGTACTAAATGTACCATCGCCATTATTTTTGTAGAGACTAGTAGTTCCGGTTCCCGATGAGTTGTAGCCGATTATGACCAAATCGTTATATCCATCATTGTCATAATCCCCAAAAGCTGCCCCACTTCGATAGGCACCAACCAAAGTATCGGAAACAGCTGTATTTTTGGTAAAATTACCGGATCCATCATTGTCATATAATTCGGCTATTGCACCCGAATTTCCACCGTTGGTTGTACCGGTAATTACAAGGTCAAGATCTCCATCGTTATCGTAATCACCCCATGCTGTAGCACCTAAATGTACTCCTGTAAAAGTCGTGTCATTTTGTAGAGTAAGGTTTCCTTGGATAAAAATATCCTGTCGTATAGCCGGATCACTTTCCTGATCAAATAGATCTTTGTTCGTGATATAAAAATAATAGTTGGTGTCGTAAGATAATCCTGAAACTGTGTAACTAGTATCCGTAAGACTTGCTATTAAATTTGAGGGCGAACTTGAGCTATCCGTTTCCTGATAAATATTGAACGAGCCAAAGTAATCTTGTGCAACAGAGTCCCACGAAAATGTAACCGCGCGTTCATTAATTGTAGACGTAATATTTGAAGGAATTTCAGGGCTGGTATAGGTTGTGTTCAATGAAAAACTTGATCCAACAAAATCGCTTGTTAACCCAGCAGCATCCACAGCCTGAACAAACCAGGAAAAATCTCCATTTGGTGGGGTTGGGAAATTAAACACGTGCGATGTTGTACGTTCAGAATTTCCCATACCAATTACTTTTCGGTAGCCATTAGTGGTATCACTCTCGGGCGAAAGCATAAAACCGGAGCTGTCGTCATTTACCAAATACACACTATAAGTAATTGGGCCACCTTCGGCATCGGTTGATGGAGTCCAACTTAGTGTTACTTCATTCTGAGAAATGCTTTGAGTAAGTGAATTCGGGATAGTTGGTGGCGTATTTGAACCTGCAAAGTTTTCGGCTTTATTATTGTATATAATTGCTTTACTGCTTCCTCCATCGAAACCGATATTTACCGCATCAGCATCTCCATCATTATCGATATCAACAAAATCTACCGTACCCAGCGTTAAATTCTCAAAAGGAATGGTTGTTACTTTAGTAAAAGATCCATCTCCATTATTTTGATAAAAATTATGCAATGGTCCGCCATTATTTCCGATATACATGAGATCCAGGTCTCCGTCTAAATCGTAATCATTCCAGTCAGCCGCACCATCCCAAACACCCGTCAATGAAATTCCACTATTGGTTAAGCTGCCATTCCCATCATTTATAAGTATCTGAGCAGAAGCATTCCCTGAATTAAATAGATCTAAGTCACCATCATTGTCGAAATCTGACCACTCCATGGTAGCATTATCATTGGCGTATAAACTTACCGTTGATACTTCGTTGAAAGTACCTGCATCATTTCTGTAAAACCTGGATTGAGCATAACCTGCATCAGTCATGCCTGCAATACCTACGTCTAAATCTCCATCATTATCATAATCTGCAAATACAAAATCGCCACCTGCTGAGCCTAAAATTCCGGCATTAGCATCAGAAAACGTGCCATCCCCATTATTTCTGTAAATAGTATTAAATCGAGGCCCAGAGGATGGGATTCCACCTAGCAATACATCCAAATAACCATCATTATTGTAATCTGCCCACGCTGCGGATGCCCATGCACCGTTTGTAAATCCGGTATTATTTACACTACTAAAAGTACCATCACCATTATTGTGGTAAAGTGTGGTTGTTCCTGTTCCCGATGAATTATATCCAATAATAATCAGATCAAGGAATCCATCATTGTCGTAATCACCAAAATCGGCACCGCTTCGATAAGCTTCTATAAGGGTACTGGAAACAGCTGTGTTTTTGGTAAAATTACCCGATCCATCATTATCGTATAACTCAGCAATGGCACCATTATTTCCACCATTCGTTGTTCCGGTGATCACAACGTCCAGATCGCCATCGTTGTCATAATCTCCCCAGGCAGTAGCACCAAATCTTACTCCTGTAAGAGTAGAATCATCTTTAACCGAAAAACTACCTTCAAAGAAAACGTCTTGCCTTACACTTAAAGCACTTTCAACTCCAAACGAATCGACTGCAGATATGTAATAGTGATAATCAGTTTCAAACAACAGCCCTGTTACTGAGTAACTTGTATCACTAATATTTGCAATAACATTTGATGGAACTACAGTACTGTCATTTTCCTGATAGATTTTAAATGTTTCAAAATACTCTTGTGTGTTTGAGTCCCACGATAGCGTTACTTCCAAATTCCCTATGGTTGTCGTAACATTTTCGGGTATTTGCGGACTTACGTAAGTATTGGTTTCGGTGAAAGAAGCACTTGCAAAACCGCTTGTCAAACCAGCTGCATCTATTGCTTGCAGATACCAGGTAAAATTACCATTTGGTGGAAAAGGAAAATTAAATGTTTGCGAATTCGTAATTCCGGAATTACCTAATCCTATAGTTCGCCTGTACCCATTACTTACATTACTTTCCGGTGAAATTAAGTAACCCGTACTATCATCGTTAACTAAATATAAACTATAACTAATTGGACCACCTTCAGAATCTGTGGCAGAATCCCAATTCAGGGTAAGTTTATTGGTCGAAAAGGTGTGGCTTAGATTGATTGGAGTTGATGGAGCCGAATTAGTATTGGTAATAAAATTTCTATATAAAATAGAATTTGTGGCTCCTGTTCCCAGATTTCCAGTAACAAATAAATCGGCATCCCCATCATTATCTACATCAACCCAATCAACAGTACCAGTTTCTGCAACGGTAAAATCAAGGGTCGTATTTTCAGTAAATGTCCCATCACCATTATTTTCGTAAAGATAGGATTGTGACCCGCCATTATTACCGGAATAAAACAAATCCAGATCGCCATCTAAATCATAATCTGTCCAATCTGCCGATCCTGAGGAAACCCCGGTAAAAGAAAGCCCACTTTCAGAAAGTCCACCACTTCCATCATTGAGAAGAATTTTTGCACTACCACCTCCAGCATTGAACATATCTAAATCTCCATCATTGTCGAAGTCGCCCCATTCCATAGTAGCATTGTCGTTAGCAAGCAATAAAGAACTTATACCCGATACTTCGTTATAAGTGCCGTTATCATTTCGATAAAATTTTGACTGAGCATTACCTGAGTTTGTATAACCAGCTAGTGCTACATCCAAATCACCGTCATTGTCATAATCGGCATGTACAAAATCTCCACCAGCAGAACCAAGAAAACCTGCATTTGCGTCTGAAAAAGTACCATCGCCATTATTTTCATAAATGATATTAAAACGAGTTCCAGAACCAGATAATCCTCCAATAAATAAATCGAGGAAGCCGTCATTGTTGTAATCACCCCAGGATGCTGATGCCCACGCACCATTTCCAAATCCTGTATTACTTACAACTGAAAAAGTGCCATCACCTTCGTTATGGTAGAGGGTGGTAGTTCCAACGTTTGATGTATTATATCCAATGATAACAAGGTCTAGGAATCCATCATTATCATAATCACCGAAGGCAGCTCCACTTCGGTAAGCGCCAACCAGCGTGGAAGAAACCGATGTGTTTTTACTGAAATTACCGGAACCATCGTTGTCCCACAGCTCAGCAATAGCGCCAACATTTCCATTTCCAGTAGTACCGGTTACTACAACGTCTAAATCACCATCATCATCATAATCACCCCAAGTGGTTGCTCCTAGCACAACACCTGTAATCGAATTGGTCGTTTCTTCGAATGGTTCGGTAGTAATTAAAACTGAATCGACTTCTGACAGCTCACTGAATTGTGGAGAAATACTATTGTCGTTAGTAAAGGCAGCTACATAGTAATACAGGTTTTTATTCGCCGGAACTGAATTAACGGTAAAAGTAGTATCGGTAGTTTCTCCAACAGTTATTGCACTATAATCGTAGGTATTAAGGTCGTACGCACTGGCTGTTAAAAGGGTATCAAAGGTTTGATAGATAACATATTTATCAGTGTTGGTGCCTGGGTTTTGGCTCCATGTTAAGGTAACTGCAAAGTTCGCCGAATCAACATTTGATACCACATTTTGAGGAGCCAGTGGCCCAAATTTTACGGTGGTTGTTTTAAATGCACCACCTATACGGGATTCCTTGCGTATACCTTGAACACCTAGCGTATAGGTTCCTCCAGGAAAATTCTTTCTTTCAAATTTATGGGATAATTCAAGATCAGTATCATAATTCCCACCATGTAAATAAAACTCAACTTGCGCTCTATCAGGGATTGTTCTAAAACCTGTAACAGTATTCGCTTTAGGAGTTATAAAATATTTGGATAAATCGGTGTTGTAAAGATAGAAACTGTAATTACTATAACTCGGGAGATCTCCAATTTTAAGACTATCATTTACAATACTGGCACTTGGAGCATAGACAACTGTATTATCAATAGCTGGAATATTGCTGGCTGTTGTATTTTTATAATAATAAACACGCCCAGTATAATCTCCCGACTGATTTGGTAGTACATTTCCATTAATAAAAACGTCCAAATCATTATCGTTATCCAGATCCAATATCCGAATATTGGCATCTTTGAGACCTAATAGCTCTCCGTTTTCAAAGTATACACTTTTCCCTATTTCAAAAACGCCGGTTTCTTCGACAAGATTTGAGTAGACACGCGTGACGGGTACGCCTGCTGAATCCCCAGCTAAAATGAATTCAACAGCGGCATTATTATTATTTAAATCTCTAATCTTTATATCTGAATCTGTGAGTCCAGGGAATGTAAATCCTGTATACTTTATCAGACCACTTGAATAACTGTTTCCTGTAGAGTTATTTAGATATAATTGGGTTTTTGGATTTTCTGAATTATCATTTCCAGCAAACATGATGTCCATATACCCATCATTATTTACGTCGGCAATTTCTATCACTTCTGCATTAATCGCATCAAAAGGCACTGTATTATCCTTCACAAAGTTTAATCCCCCTTGATTTTCAAATATTGAAATTGTGAACGTTCCTTCTGTTAATGCTACAAGATCTTTATCCCGGTCATTATCGTAATCGAACATTTCAAATGGAGGAAACACAACCGGGTATCGATCTCCACCTTCCACCCCATAATTAGTTGTGAATAGAGTACTATCTTCGACAGCTAAATTCCCATAACCATCGTTTAGATATAAACGAATAGCGGATGATCCAGATAATTCATTCCCATATAACAACAGATCATCATCGCCGTCGGTGTCAAAATCCATCCACAAATAGGCATCCTTTGAATAGGTATTGATTAAATCAAGATTTGAATCGTTAAAAGTACCGTCACCATTACTCAAATAAAGTTTGGTGTTTGTCCCCCCTCCATTAAATCCATTAAAAAATATGTCTGGCAGATTATCTAGGTTTGCATCGACCCATTTAACCGAAGTCAATTCAGGATCACTACCATCAATTTGAGAAACTGAGAAGTTTGAATTGCTAAAATTACCTTCTCCGTCATTATCGAAAACTTTTAATTGAAATCCTGAAAGAGTATCATACCCTACGGCGAGCATATCAAAATCTCCATCTAAATCGTAATCAGCAAAGTCAAAATGTGTGATTCCGTTAAATGTACCTACCTTTTGGAATCCCGTTGAGTCTACTGCGTCAAGCGAGAATACTCCAACCGCAGGCATTTCAAATTCAACAGAATCAGAGCGATTACTAAGTTTACCGCTCGTGGTTCGTGTAGCCACGTAAAAATCGTAGATTTTTGAATAATCAAGTCCTGCATAGGTAAATGTAGTGTCATTAGAAAAGCCAAGACTATCAATTTGGCCTGAATTATCTTCTTCTTTGTAAATGACATAGTAATCGACAGATACGTTGTTTACAGATTGCCAACTTAGATCAACCGATAATTTATTCCTTGTGAATTGTAAGTTTTGTGGCGCGTTAAGCGAAGGAACCACAAACTCCACCGAGTCGGATCGATCACTTGTTACTCCAGCTGTTGTTTTCGCGGCTACGTAAAAATCGTACGTGTTGCCATAATCTAAACCTGTATAGGTAAAGCTTATGTTACTTGAGAAACCTAGACTATCAATCTGACCAGAGTTATTGAGCTCCCGGTAGATGATGTAATAATCCACGGAAACCCCTTGAACGCTATTCCATTCCAGATCTACGGATAATTCATTTCGGGTAAATGTAAGCCCGGATGGCGCGTTAAGCGTCGGAACTACAATTTCAACCGAGTCGGATCGATCACTTATGACTCCAGCTGTTGTTTTTGCAGCTACGTAAAAGTCGTAGGTATTGCCATAACTTAGCCCACTAAAAGTAAAGGTTGTGTCGCTTGAGAACCCCAGACTATCAACCTGTCCTGAGTTATTATCCTCTTTGTAGATGATGTAATAATCCACAGAAACCCCTTGAACCGAATTCCATTCGAGATCAACGGATAATTCATTTCGTGTAAAAGTAAGCCCGGATGGCGCGTCAAGCGACGGAACTACAATTTCCACCGAGTCGGATCGATCACTTTTGACTCCAGCTGTTGTTCTTGCGGCAACATAAAAGTCATACGTATTTCCGTAATTTAAACCCGAGTAAGTAAAGCTGTTAGTAGATGAAGTAGCAATGCTATCAATCTGCCCTGAGTTATTGTCTTCTTTATAAATGACGTAATATTCAACCGAATCGGTGGTATTGGCCGTCCATGTCAGATCAACCGAAAGTTCATTTCTTAAAGCATTTAAATTTGTAGGAGTCTGTGGCTGAATATTTACCGTTGATTTTGAAAAAGCACTTGGCTTACCCGCTCCATCAATTGCTTGTACTCCCCAAGAAAAACTACCATACGGAATATTAGTTTTTGCAATTTTATGGGTTGTGGTCATTCCCAGATTTCTGAACCCATTTACTCTGCGAAATCCATTGGTAGTATCCGAAAAGGCGGGAATTATGTATTTACTTGAATCTGAATTATGATAAAACAATGCATAGCTAAGTGGCCCGCCATCAGTATCTGTGGCTGCATTCCAGCTAAAACTTACACTATCACCTAGCACAGTAGCTTGTAAATTTGTTGGAGCAGTTGGTACAGCATTTGCCTGCATTCGAATATTCTGATAAATCTTAGTCATTCGGGTAGAACCATCCCAACCGGTGATAGCTACTTCCAGGAATCCGTCTCCATCTAAATCAGCCCAATCAACATATCCTTCTTCACTACCGGTAATCGCACCGTTAGATGTATAGGTCATCGAACCAGTTCCATTATTGGTATAGATATATGTCTCACGGATAGAATCATCTGAAAAACCACTTACAATTAAATCCAAATCCCCATCATGGTCATAATCCCCCCATTTGGCATTGCTAGAACTTGCGGATGCAATGGTGTTGGTGGCATCTATAGCGAAGTTACCCGTTCCATCATTTTCATAAATATATGCTCTGCGAGCACTAGCATTGTAGTCTAACCCTGTTAAAATGAGATCTAAATCACCGTCATTATCATAATCCCCAAAATCCATCCCGTTAGATGCCACTCCTTGCAAACTTTGGGATAAGGAAAAATTCCCGGTTCCATCATTTAAATGCACTTGTGTGATATTTCCACCGGCATCAATATATCCAGATAGTAAAATGTCCAGATCGCCATCATTATCCACATCAGCGAGGGGGGTTTCACCATCACCTGTTCCTGTAAATGAATTATTAGTATCAATGGTGAAATTACCAGAACCGTCATTCCAGAATATTTCTGCTACGCGTTGACCATTCGATTGCAAACCTGTTTGAAATACATCCAAGTCCCCATCATTATCCAGATCACCAAGTTCCATATTTCCCCAATAGGCGTCATAAAATGGGTCAGAAGAAGCTTCAGTAAAAACTGCTGATCCATCATTCAGATAGAGTTTTGCCTGGAAACCGGTGCTGGTATTCCCAGAAATAGCAAAATCTAAATCACCATCCCCATCAATGTCTCCCCAACTCAGACCGGGATAATTAAATCCGGTTATACTGCTATTGGTATCTTCTGTAAAAGTACCGTTCGTATTTTTATACAGCTTTGTAGTTGGTGTCGAACTACTATTTGTCCCCGCAATAATTAAATCCAAATCCCCATCTCCGTCGTAGTCTCCAAATTTCAAAATAGATTGAGCGAGACCATCTAAAGACTGTACTTGTTGTAGTGAATCTACCTGAAACGCAAAAGCATTTCTTGGCATTAAAATGAAAAGTAGGACCCCTAAAAGCCCCCCACAGAAAGCGGTTCTTATTTGTTCACCAATAGTCGCTGAAATCCTCATACCCGTACCCAACGTTTGCGTTAATTTTCTGCAGATAATCTAATTGCAAACCCACGAACAGATGCGCCAAATGAGTGAACAAATACGACAAAATGTGAGGAAATCGACCTATTTGATCATTTAATGAAATAATCAACATTCATCATTGGTATATCCTGTGTAGTGTCATTTCATGAAATGACACTACGTCCTATACAACAGAAATTCGATTCTGCATATATAATTATGATCAAAAAAATTGAGCCGGTGAGCTACCAAAACGTTTTTTGTATTGTTTGGTAAAATAGGCCGGTGTTGAAAATCCAACCGAGAATGCAACTTCAGAAATGGAGCGTTTTTGCTTGGTTTCGAGAAGATCACGGGCTGCAAATAGTCTGATTTCCCGAATAAATTCATTGGGTGAAAAGCCTGTACTCTCTTTTAATATTCTTTGAAGATTTCGCACACTCATAGCTACGTGATTGGCAAGTTCGTCAACAGTAATTTTGGATTGACCCAGATGCCCTTCTACATATTCCTGAAGTTGTTGCACTAATTCTGTATCGGCACTCAATGGTTCTTCTGTACCTTTTGATATGGCAACGGCTTCTTCCCTTTCTTTTTTGAGTACCAGCAAATTATCGACCCGTGCTTGCAGCTCCTGGGCGTTAAATGGTTTGGTAAGATAGTCACTCACCCCTAATCGGAAGCCATGCACTTTGTCTTCCACTTCCGATCGTGCTGAAAGCAGAATAATTGGGGTCTGTCTGTATTCGGGAACCGATCGCATCCATTGCGCAAATTCGAAACCATTCATTTCAGGCATCATGATATCTGAAATCACAATATCTGGATTAAGTATCGACATCTGCTTTTTGCCTTCGATGCCATTTTCAGCTTGCTCAACCCGAATATTTAATTGCGAAAGTAACTCAGAGACATATTCCCGCATATCGGGATTGTCTTCTACAACTAATGCAGAAAATTCTTTGCCATTTACACTTAGTTGAATGGATTTCTCCTCTACTTCAGCAGAGGCTTCATTAGGTTCCTTTATGAAAGCAACTACTTCTTCATACTCCTTTTTTGGAAGAATCACTTTGAATGTGGCTCCTTTTCCGGATTCACTTTTAACTGTGATTCTGCCATCATGTAACTCCACAAACTCTTTAGTGATAGACAGTCCAACGCCAATACCCTGTCCTCCTCCTTCCAATTGGTCACTAGTTGAATGGAACCGATCAAATACATGATCAATATCTTTGGATTCAATTCCTCTTCCGGTATCTGTTACTTCGATTTGAATTTCACTTGCCAAATCAATCAGGTTTAGTTCAATTCGACCTTTAACCGGGGTAAACTTGATGGCATTCGATAATAGGTTTATCAGAACTTTTTCGAGTTTATCTGCATCTGCCTGAAAGGAAATTTCGGAATCCGGAATATTTATAGACACATTCAGCGACTTCTTTTCTATGGCTGCTTCAAACGACTCTGTAACTCGCTGAATAAATGTTTGTAGCGGTATTTCTGCAGGATTAAATTGCACAATATTGGAGTCAAGCCGGCTTAAATCCAATACCTGTTCTACCAGATCGTGTAATCGCCTACCATTTCGATGGGCCACCTGAAGTTTATGCAATAGAAAATCATCTTCAATTTTATCTGAATCAAGAAGCTGTTTTACAGGCCCAGTTACCAATGTTAATGGCGTTCTTAGCTCGTGCGAAATATTGATGAGTAATTTCGTTTTCACCTCATCTAACTCGATAATCCGTTCAATCTCTCTCAATTTGATGTCTTTCATTTGTTGCTGGATTCTGTATCCGGCTACCCATCGTACTGCCGAAATAAAAATTCCCAGAAACAGCACTGAGTAAAGGAGGTACGCAAAATTGGATAAATACCAGGGTGCAATTATGGTAACTGCAATAATCGTAGGTTCTGATTCTACCCTCATAAAATCACGTGTTTGAATACTGATCTCTTGTTGCCCCGGAAAAAATGGATTAATTGAAATCGTCGATTCACTTCTCCATTCCGACCACTCATTATCACCTAGCTTAAAGCGGAATTCGTTTTTAGTGGGATATCTGTAGGAACTGGAAATAAAACTAAGTTCAACATCTTTTTGCTCGTACTGAATTGCCGGTGGAACTGGTACAGAGTAGCTTATAAATTCCTGATCAAAATTAGACTTAATGCTCCATAATGATATTTCTGGGATGGTTGGATTGAAGTCTTCCGTAATATCCATGTGAATGAGTGACTCTGTAGAACCTACCCATACTGTATTGCCTCTTACTTCTAAGAAATCTCCAAAATTGTCGGTAGTGATTTCAAAGGGCGTAAAATTAGCTTTCCACTCTAACTCTTCATCCGGCTCAATTTCTATCACTCCATTAAACCCTTCTATGTTCGCGTATTGCGTCCATAGTGTACCATAGTTATCCATTCGAAGATACTCGCCCCAGTTTCCAAGTTGCTCGTTAATACTTTCGATGGGGTAGAAAGACTCTGAGTCATGATCAAATTTAAAAAAACCGAATTTAGAATTGACGATAATCCCATTATCAGTAAAAGTTGGTTCTAATAAATCTGTTTCAGGAAGTCCGGCTTCAGCGGAATATTTACGGACTTCATATTCATTTTTGGCTTCATTCAAGATACCGCGAAACACATCTCCGGATACACCCCCTGCCCAAAATTCTTTATCTGGTATAACTGCTAATTCCAGGATATGCTCTGGTACATCTTCTAATGTACCTTCATAATTCCAAACTCCATTTTCGCGAATCAACATATCCAGGCCATTGTAAGTAACAATCAGCACCATGTTTTCAGTTAATCGTCGCAGTTGCCTCGCCTCTATTCCCGGGACAATAGGTAATAGCTCATCTCCATTTAACTGAAACACCCCAGCTTGGGAAGCCACCCAAATCTCATCATCAATTGCTAACGAATTCCAAAAGATTGACTCTAGATCGTATTTGAATATAATTTCATCGAGCGGAGTATTTATTACATTTGTAAGCGGCTGATCAATTCTATAAAGTCCATCTAATGAAGGAACTATCAGGCTACCTTCATGCTCATTGATATGTAAGGCATCACCAAAAATAAGTGCCTCCCCAGGAAAATGGCGAACCGGAACACTTAGATATACTTGAGTAACAGTAGATTCTCCGAGTATCCACAAATCGCCTTTTTGATCAAAAGTAACACTGCTTATCACATTTTCTGGTAACCCGGTATTCTTATTAAAAATATATTCTAAGTCACCCGATGAATTTAACATCAATACCCCGGCATCTGTTGAAATAACTATTTCATGATTATCGGATATTATGATGTCGTTTACGCTGTGCTCTTGAATATATTTGTTTATTTCGCGGGCAAATTGTTGGACTGTTTCACCATCAAAACGCAGCAAGCCTTCTTCGAGATCATATAGATATACAACGTTGCTATGCGCTCTGGATAAAAAAACTTGTGTAGGTGAGATTCCCTGAACTTCAATTTTTTCCCAGTTCTCTCCTACTTTCTTTATGATATCCCCACTTGAGAGAAAATAATATTCTTCCCCTCTCCAATTGAGGTAATTTGTTATTGCCCCTGTTTCACCTTGAAACTCAATTTCATCAAGAACGGTAATGTTTGAATCTATTAATGAGTAACTAAAAAGGTATAGATCACTAAAAAAGAGTACATCATTTTCACGCTCGATGACATCATACACATTACTAAAATTTGAGAGCTCTTCCTGAATCTTATCGCTTAGAGTGAAATATTCAAATTCACCTAGCTTATTTTGTATGAAGTACCCAATATTTGAATAACTACCTGACCAAATTAGAGTGGAATCGTACGTACTGGGAATAATTTTTGAAATAAATGTGGCATCAAATCGAGCAAAAATCCGCCAATCATCATCGGCGTGCTGTACTAGTCCACCCGCATTTGCAAACAACATGGAGCCGTCATGCCATTGGATCACATCAAACATTTGTTGTTCACCGGGATAATCCCTTGTCTCATAGACCTGAAAATATGGAATGCCCCTAATTTCACTGGTTTGACTCACACCTTCATTTATTCCTATGAAGAAACTGGAAATGAGCGAAAGTAATGCAACGTATGTATAAGTCTTTCTCTGAATAGCCATGAACGAGAACATAAAAAAAACCCGGCACATTACTATGTACCGGGTTCGAAAATTTGGCAAAGAATGATGATTTTACATCATACCTGGCATTCCGCCGCCCATGCCGCCCATATCTGGCATAGCTGGCATTCCACCACCTTTTTCTTCTGGTTTCTCAGAAATAACTGCTTCTGTTGTTAGCAATAGTCCTGCTACAGAAGCTGCATTTTGAAGGGCTGTACGAGTTACTTTAGTTGGGTCGATTACACCCGCTTTCACTAAGTCTTCGTACACTTCAGTTCTTGCATTGTAACCGTATGCGCCTTTGCCTTCGTATACTTTTTGTACAACGATTGCACCTTCTACACCTGCATTGTTACTGATGGTACGAAGTGGAGCTTCAACAGCTCTGCGTACGATGTCAAAACCAACTTTTTCGTCTGCATTTTCTGCTTTCAGATTATCTAATGCAGAAACTGTTCTTAGAAGAGCAACCCCACCACCAGGCACGATTCCCTCTTCAACAGCAGCACGAGTGGCATGTAATGCATCTTCTACACGAGCTTTCTTCTCTTTCATTTCTACTTCAGAAGCAGCACCAATATAAAGCACAGCAACACCGCCGCTTAACTTAGCTAAACGTTCTTGAAGTTTTTCACGATCGTAATCAGAAGTAGTACTCTCGATTTGAGATTTAATCTGGTTAACTCGAGCCTGGATATCATCTGCAGTACCGGCACCATCTACAACAGTAGTGTTGTCTTTATCGATAGTTACACTTGCAGCGCGACCTAAGAAATCTAGTGTTGCGTTCTCAAGTTTATAACCACGCTCTTCAGAGATTACGGTACCACCTGTAAGAATCGCGATGTCTTCCAACATTGCTTTTCTACGGTCACCGAAACCTGGAGCTTTTACAGCAGCGATTTTTAGTGATCCGCGTAACTTGTTAACTACTAACGTAGCCAAAGCTTCGCCTTCGATGTCTTCTGCGATAATTAAAAGAGGCTTTCCGGTTTGTACCACTTTCTCAAGTACCGGAAGAAGATCTTTC
The DNA here is from genome assembly GCA_965249965.1 of Balneolaceae bacterium. Lineage (GTDB taxonomy): Bacteria > Bacteroidota > Rhodothermia > Balneolales > Balneolaceae > HXMU1420-13. The sequence continues at coordinate 1,765,613 of OZ252262.1, read as the reverse complement.
ATGTTTGAGATCTTTTTATCGAAAATCAAAATGTATGGATCTTCAAGATCGGCAGTCATTTTTTCTGAATCGGTTACGAAGTATGGAGAAAGGTATCCACGATCGAACTGCATACCTTCTACGGTATCCAACGTTGTGTCGGTTCCTTTAGCTTCTTCAACAGTGATAACACCATCTTTTCCAACTTTTTCCATAGCATCAGCAATCAAGTTACCGATGAATTCGTCGTTGTTTGCAGAAATGGTTCCAACCTGAGCGATTTCGTTTTTGTCGTCGATTTCCTGGCTCAATTCTGCAAGAGCAGCAACAATTGCGTCAACCGCTTTGTCGATACCGCGTTTTAGGTCCATTGGGTTTGCACCCGCAGTTACGTTTTTCAATCCAGTCGAAACGATTGCTTGAGCAAGTACGGTAGCAGTAGTAGTACCATCACCGGCATTGTCAGAGGTTTTAGAAGCAACTTCTTTTACCATCTGTGCTCCCATGTTTTCTACTTTATCATCGAGCTCGATTTCTTTCGCTACCGTAACACCATCTTTGGTTACGTTTGGTCCGCCAAATGATTTTTCGATTACCACATTACGTCCACGAGGGCCAAGCGTAACTTTTACGGCATCGGCAAGCTTGTCAACACCGCGTTTTAGGGCGTCACGTGCTTCAATATCGTAGTGAACTAATTTAGACATAGTTTTCTATCCGTTTAATTTTGTTTTTTGATTTATAAAATGATGGGAGTCGTGGTTAGGCAAGAATACCCACGATGTCTGATTCACGCATAATTAAGTACTCGTTTCCATCCACAGAAACTTCGGTACCTGCGTATTTGCCGTAAAGAACTTTATCCCCTTCTTTTACGGTCATGTCAATTTTATTACCGTTTTCAACTTTTCCGGGTCCAACTGCAACCACTGTACCTTGTTGCGGTTTTTCTTTAGCTGTATCAGGAATGTACAGACCAGAGCTGGTTACTTCTTCAGCTACGTCCGCTTGAACTAGTACGCGGTCGCCTAAAGGTTTAATGCTAGCCATAGGTTATGACTCCTTTTGATTTTTGATTGATTGTTATTAGTTAAGACTGATATGAGCAATGCTCATTTTTATTCTGATCCCCAAAAAGCAAAGTCCGTACCAAATCATTCCGAACTGCTAGAGCGCTCGAGCCTTTCTGCCAAGTCTGCATAAATGACAGGCTCCCAGTCTTCAGCTCTCTTATCATAGTCAAATCCGTCAGGTTTGATGTCACCCAAAACTGGCTTCAGAGCATTCGACAGTTTCTTTCTCCGTTGATTGAATGCTGTTCGAACCACCGATTTCAACATCTTATCTGAGCAAGAAAGTGCAGGTTTGTCAAACGTAAGTTTTATGACTGAGCTCATAACTTTAGGAGGCGGAGAAAACGAATTTGGGGAAACATCAAACAGCATTTCGGGAGAGCTCATTAACTGCGTTTGCACACTCAAAATGCCATATTCTTTGCTATGGGGATTTGCAACCAGCCGTTGAGCCACTTCCTTCTGCATCATAAAAATGGCTTCCGAAAAAAGATGGCGAGATTCCAGCACACTAAATAAGATCGGTGAAGTGATATAATATGGTAGATTTCCAACCACAATGGTTTTGCCGGTTTTGGAAATCAACTCGTTCCAATTCACTTTTAATACATCGGCTTGATGGATATTTAAATCAGGTAACTGCTCTTTTAAAACCTTTATAGCTCGTTCATCAACTTCAATAGCATGGACATCCTTGTATTGCAGAACCAGCCATTTGGTAAGTGCGCCGGTTCCGGGACCAATTTCAATAATTCGATCACCCGCATCTGCCTGCACAGAATCCAGAATTTTGGCGATGATATTGTTGTCAGTTAAAAAATGCTGACCAAGACTTTTTTTGGTTTTGAATGCCAAGGATTTTCTTTTTTTGAGAAGATAGGGATTTTCTTTCGACAAGCTGAGGAACCTTGGCAATATGCGAACAGATCATTTTGTTTTTTTTTGGCTGGGTGAGCAGTTCCAATCAAAATTCTAATAAAAAAGCCCCCACGCCCTGCGTGGAGGCCTTAATGAGTAGAATTCTCTAGCCAACCAATGGAGTTAATCCTGGCAGACTACTCAACGGGTTCCTCTAAAAACTGTGGACGAACCGTTAGTAATGGAACTTCAAGATTTCTTGAAACTTGCTCGGCTGTAGAACCAATAAATACACGAGCTAAACCGGTTCTGCCATGCGTACTCATTACTACTAAATCAGCTTCTTCGTTTGCAAAATCAGTGATTTCGCGATGTGCTGATATACCTTTTACAATTTTGGTATGCATTTCAACAGAGATCACGTTATCACCTTCAGTGGAAACAAGAACATCTTCGAAAGTCACCCCAGTGCGGTGGATATCGATATGATAATTCTCATGGCCCTCTAAGTATTCAGAAAGACGATTTATGAGGTTTTCATAAATACCTTCTTCACTGATTGTAGTAGGAACATAGGGTACCATGTCGCTGCCAGCTGAATACAATTCGATCACATTAAAGAGAACAATCCTCGCATTAAACTCTTTGGCTAATTCAAAAGCAGGAATGATGGAGAAGTATGCACAATCGCTGAAATCGATTGGAATCATTATGGTATCAACATTCTTTTCAGAAATAACATCATCAACCGTTAAAACCGGAACATGGCTATGTCTAATTACGCGTTCTGTGGTTCCACCCATTAGATGAATGGTATTATGTGCACCTTTAGAACTCATTAATACTAAATCATACGATCCATTATTCGCCTGTTGTACAATGGCTTCAGAAGCTCTTCGTTCAACATTGGTAATTAAACTACCACGATACTCTTTCTTGATATACTTTTCGGCTAAGACTTCCAGTTGCTCTTGTGCTCTTTCCAGACAGTGTGGGTACAGATGTTTTTCAATGGAAAATGGAACCCCAAGTGGATCCATACTTTCATGGAAGTATTTCATCATGGGCACTGTATGAATCAGATCCACCGTGCATCCGAAGAAATCTACCAGTGAACCTGCAACTTTGATTGCTTTTTCTGAGCGTTCAGAAAAATCGGTAGGGACTAAAATATGCTGAACTTTCATGGCTTACCTCCATTCTTAGTTAGACTTCTTGCACTTTAAAAGTGTCTAAAAATCATGAAGGATTCATGAAGAAATTCAAATAAATAAATCAGATATCTATTAAAAGGATAAGAATGTAGGCTCTATTGTACTTTTTCTTCTCGAATCCGATCAAGGCCGCCTACCAGAACCACTCCAATTATGATTCCAATTATGCCTCCCCAAACATTGGGTTGATCGTCTTCTCTTGACCCGATGCTGCCGGGAATATATGGTTCACTTTTAATCAACTTTTTCTTGATGGTAAGTACTTCAACACCTTCTGCAGTTACAGCACCTAATCGTTGAAATTCCGGCAGATTTTCATCCGGATTTGAACGAATCGCTTCAACTAGCTCATTGGTCGAAGCCAAAATTTCGGTTTCTCGAACCTGTTCCACATAATCCCGATGCTGATAGGGCCAGATTACAAAAAGTGATCCAACCATGAAGCCAATCAAAACCGCAATTGTTTGCGAATGAAAGCGATTTAACAACCAGGATAATACTCTTGAAAAAGTGGCAATCCCAAAAAGTGTTCCAAGTGTAAAAGGTGCCATATTTAAAATCCCGGTAATAGGATCACTTCCCCATATCAAGCTAATATTTGATAAGATGTAATCGTATTTGCGCATAATGAGCAATAAATACGACCCTGAAATTCCGGGCAAGATCATCGCGCTAATCGAGATTACCCCTGTTAGAAAAACGAAAGCAGGATGATCCGGTGTGTCAGTAGGCACTAATGTTACTACCCATAATCCAAAGCCTAAGCCTCCAACTAATGCAACAAACTCCTTCCATCGAAATTGAGATTGCTCTTTTATCAATACATAAATTGATCCTAAAATAAGCCCAAAAAATAAGCCATAAACGATTTCAGGATGTGTAAACATATAGATTTGCAGAGGAACAACTTTGGTAAAGAATACTGCTGCACTAAAAACTCCGGTAAATAAGGTCACCAGAAACAGCCAGTGAAGCTCTGCAAATGCCTCTTTAAAATTAAACCGAAAGGCACTTTTAAGGAATTTAAGATCAACACTTTTGATCGCATTTAACAGGCGTTCATACACATCCAAAATTAACGCCATTGTTCCGCCACTCACACCGGGAACAATGTCGGCAGAGCCCATTAAAAATCCTTTTAATGTTAAAATCGGAGCTTCTTTAAGTGTGGTTTTATCGGGGGCCAACCCCTTGGGCTGATCGTTTTCTACTTCCATCCTTTCTCGCCAATTAATGGCACAAATTTAAAATTATCTAGTTCTTCCTGATGATATTCACTTTCCGAAACACGGATGATACGAAGCATAACCTGCTTGTGCTCATCCCCAACTGGTATCACTAATTTTCCACCAATTTCTAATTGTGCTATCAAATCCTGTGGTACTATCGGAGCCCCGGCCGTAACAACAATTCCATTATACGGAGCGTAGGTTTTCCAGCCCAAAGTGCCATCCCCTGCTTTTAGCATTGCGCGATATCCATGTTCCTGCAACGCTCTTTTTGCCTGATGATAGAGTTCATTGTGCCGCTCAACACTATACACGTTCGCACCAACTTCACATAACACCATACATTGGTACGCTGAGCCCGTACCAATTTCCAAAATCTTATCCCCAGCTTGTATTTCCAGCAATTCTGTTTGCCTCGCTACGGTGTAAGGTTGCGAAATCGTTTGCCCCATGTTGATTGGTAGTGCGGTATCCTCGTATGCTTTGTGATGCAGGCCCGAGTCGATTAAATGATGCCTCGGTATTTTTCCGATGGCCAGCAATACCCGTTCATCCTTTATTCCTTTTTCCCTCAGGTGTTCTACCAATTTCTGTCGTGGGCGCGCAAAACGGCGATTTTCGAGCAAACTTTGTTGTGTTTTATTGATTTTTGTAATGCCCAAGTATAGCCAACTTTCAGAAGAGTTTGGATTATGATTTCTACTATTTAGTCTTCTTCTAAATTTAAGAACCTCATTTCATAATTCCGTTGTTTCCCTACCTTACGGTATGGAATTAATCGATCTGCCGGTAACCAAGGTTTTTTTATATGCGCTTTTAACCGCAGTTACAACGGGAGTAGGTGCTTTACCTTTTTTCTTTATTAAACACATTTCTGACTCTTTTTTAGGGAAGGCAAATGCGGTTGCTGCCGGACTAATGTTATCTGCAAGTTACAGTCTCATTTTTGAGGGATATCGTGAAAATGAATGGATGACCTTAGGCGGCATGCTTGCTGGGGTAATTCTTGTAATCGCTGCTAATAATTGGATGGAGCGATCCTACGATCTAGATGTAGAAAAACTTGTTGGAGCAGGAAGCAAAAAAATGCTACTCTTTTTAGGAATTATGACCATCCACTCTTTTGCTGAAGGTATAAGTGTGGGGGTTTCATTTGCAAATACACTCGAGTTTGGAATTTTTATTGCGATAGCCATCGCCATTCATAATATTCCTGAAGGTCTGGCAATCAGTTTAGTGATGATCCCAAAAGGAGCCTCTCCTATTAAAGCAGCCGGGTGGAGTATTTTTTCCAGTCTACCTCAACCTCTCATGGCCATCCCTGCTTTCCTTTTCGTTGAAGCATTTCGAGAATACCTCCCTTTTGGATTAGGCCTTGCTGCCGGAGCCATGATATGGATGGTTTTTGCTGAATTAATTCCTGAAGCTCTTCAAAAATGCCCTGCTCATGCAATTGGATTATGGATAACCCTTTCCATTATTGCCATGACTGCCTTTCAAATCCTGATTGGTTGAAATGTAAAAGGATTTATTAAATCCGCTTTTACTGAACTGATTTATAAAGTTTTGCATTGAGTTACCATTCATCGTTTTACATTTAAAAAAACTAAACAGATTGGCACTCAATTGATTAAGAGAATATTTACACTAATTATTGCAGCATTTATTTCTTTAGGATCTCAAGCTCAAACAACAGAAACAGCGGAACTCAAAAATAATGGCGAAACACTGTATGTATTTCTGGATTGCCGAGGGTGTGATGATGATTTTATCATCACCGAAATTGGATTCGTAAATTTCGTACGAGATCAGGCTCTGGCAGATCTTCATCTTTTGGTTATTCGGCAAAGAACATCCAATGGGTCACAATATTTAGTCGATTATATTGATCAGAGGTTAGCTAATAAGCCCAAAAAAGAAATCATACTCGATACCTATAATTTCCAAACTGACGAGGAAGTAAGAAACGAGCTGGTTGCAATAATCCAACTAGGCCTAATCAGTTATATCACCGACAGCAAACTCTTATCCCAAATTAAGGTTGATTATCAACCAGGCGAATCAAACCAGAATCAAAGCTTTGAAGGTGATGACCCCTGGAACAACTGGGTGTTTGAATTTGGTGTTGATGGTAACATCAATGGGCAGGAAAATGAATTGCGATATAATTTGGGTGGTGACGGAGAGGTCCAAAAAATTACCAACGATTGGAAAATCAGGCTAAATTTTTGGGGTAATTACAATCGAAGAGCTGTTACTCAAGACGAGGAAGTTATTGATGGGTTGGATACAACATTTGTAGAACGAACAAGATATTTCGACCGATCAAGTCGTAATTATTTCGGTTTGGTGGCAAAAACGATTGACGATCATTGGTCGGTAGGATTTTATACACGTTATCGGAGCGATACATTTGTAAATATCGATGCTCAAATCGGCATCACCCCAGCAATTGAATACAGTCTTTTTCCATACGAAGAGTTTACACGACGGGAGGTAACTGCTCGAATTGGTCTTGTCACCAGTTACTATAATTACGCAGAAACTACCGTTCTTCTTAAAGATGATGAAGTTCTCTTTCGCCCGGAAATTGACCTACGCGCAGATTTTACTCAACCGTGGGGTGGATTCAGAGCTGGAATCGAAGCAGGTGCATTTTTGCACGACTTAAGTTTGAACAGATTTGAGTTTGACACCCGCGTTAATCTTCGAATCTCACAATATTTTTCTGTGTTTCTAAACGGTGGCTATGACATCATCGCCGATCAAATATCTTTACCAGCCGGAGACTTATCTACTGAAGAATTACTTGCCGGGGTAAGGCAGCAACCAACTTCATACAGTTTTAGAGGCTCATTCGGTGTATCCGTTCAGTTTGGTTCTATTTATAATAATATTGTTAACCCGCGTCTGTAATTACTTTACTGAGTACAAATCTAACAATTGAGTAACATATGGCTCATTACTGCGTGCCCGGTTACTCCTCTTTGTATGTTCCAGTTTAGTATTAAATCAATTTCTCTAAGGCATGAAAATATTTACAAGCATTGCTCTGCTTTTCTCTTTTGCAACTACGGTTTTGGCGCAGGACGTCCCAAATGATGTATTCGATGTAAATCCGTTGTTAATCAATTCCACTATACCCGATGTAACAGTACGAACCATTGAGAATGAGGTGATTTCCTTGCACGATGTTGTAAAAGAAAAGCCAACTGTGTTTGTCTTTTACAGAGGTGGATGGTGCCCTTACTGCAGCCGACACTTGGCTGAATTAGCACAGGTTGAAGACCAAATTATAGATATGGGTTATCAAATTGTTGGAATTAGCGTTGACCGCCCGGAGGTTTTAAAACGTACCCTCGAAGAAATTGAACTGAATTATACCCTCCTTTCAGATAGCCCGGCAGATGCACTTAAAGCATTTGGCTTGGCATTTATCGTCGACCAGGCAACTGTTGACAGGTATAAAACTCTAGAAATTGATCTTGAAGCTGACTCTGGACATGATCATCACATTCTCCCAGCACCTGCTGTATATATCGTAGATCAGGAAGGAAAAGTAAATTTCCAGTATGTGAATCCGAATTATCGCGAGAGAATTAGCGGAGAAATTTTACTAACTGCTGCTAAAACCATTATGAAATCCTGATCCTTTATTATAGATCGTAAGGACAGATCAAGAACAGTCCCAACGGTCTTTTTAGGAAGTTTTCATTTTTATAAAAGGTCATTCCGGCGAAGGTGGGAATCCAGATTCACGTTGTCACGGAAATGACATTGATTCTTTTATTTTAGTTTTTCACCCCTCTCTTTCTCTCCCCTGCTACCAGGGGAGAAGACTCTTTAATTGGTTACTATTTATATCAAAGAGTCCTTCTCCTTGTGAAGGTGAAGAGAGATGAGGTCGGAATTCTCATTTCATCATTGTAATCTGGTCGTTGTTAGCTTATCTCCGTATCTTTGTCGCATGATTAACGACCTGCCCATAACAAACAAAACCGACTTAAAAACCCTCACTAAAGAACAGCTCTTGGCATTTTGCAAGCAGTTGGGATTACCTCGATTTAGGGCTGATCAAATCTATCAGTGGCTTTATCAAAAAGGGGTGTCTTCATTTGATGAGATGACCAATCTTTCGAAAGAGTTGCGGCAAAAATTGAAAGAAGTTGCAATCATAAACAGGATTGAACCAGCTGCTCAGCAAAAATCAAAGGATGGTACTATTAAGTTTCTGTTCAAATTAAACGATGAGGACAAAGAGTATAAAGTTGAAGCCGTCCTTATCCCGGATTTTTATGACGATGGTGTAGCAAAACGACTTACTGTTTGTGTTTCCTCGCAGGTTGGGTGCGTATTTGGATGCTCGTTTTGTGCAACGGGGAAAATGGGTTTTTTCCGGAATTTGAGTCATGGCGAAGTTGTGGATCAAGTACAATTCATCAACGAAATTGCCGAAGCTGAGTACGGCAAAAAAATCACCAATATTGTGTACATGGGGATGGGCGAACCTCTACACAATTACAAAGCCGTGGTTAACTCAGCAGAAATCATTTCCGATCCACTTGGCATTGATTTATCCCCAAAAAGAGTTACCGTCTCAACGGTTGGTTTAACAAAACAAATCAAACAGTTAGCGGACGATTCTGAACCTTTCAACTTAGCCATCTCATTACACGCTGCTTCTGATGAAAAACGGGATAAAATCATGCCCATCAATGCTTCAATGAATTTGGATACCTTGGAGGACGCAGTTCGATATTATCATCGTAAAACGGAAAAACCACTCACCTACGAATATCTATTGTTTGATGGCTTTAACGACACGCACGAAGACGCCAAGAATCTGGCTAAGATTGTGAGCTGGGCGCCATCCAAAGTTAATATCATCATGTACAACAATGTAGCCGGAGTTGAACTTCAGCGAGCGCGCGAAGATCGTTTGAATTCGTTTATGAAAGCTCTTCTAAAAAATGGAGTAAGAGCTACAGTCCGTCGTTCTCGCGGGGATGATATCGACGCTGGTTGTGGTCAGTTGGCTATCAGAGAAGGCGCCCCGAAAGGTAAGACAATTGCTAAGTAGCTGTTCGCTTCTAATCAATAATATGCAAGATTCGACTAAATCTGGGCATCATTCCGTCGAGTGAAAACCACACCACAAATGCTTTTCCAATGATGTGGTCTCTTGGAACAAATCCCCAGAAGCGTGAATCTTCAGAGCTATCGCGGTTATCACCCATTGCGAAGTAATAGTCTTGTTGAACGGTATATTGATTGGTTCGTTCGCCATTTATGATAAATTGGTTCCCATCCTGAGTGATCTCATTGCGCTCGTATCGCTCAATAAGATCTTTATAAACAAACCAATTTTGCGGGGTTAGCTCAATTACCTGACCTTCGAAAGGAATCACAATTTCAGGCAAATTATCATGATTGTTAAAAGCCCGGGAAAAATTGCCTTCGCTCATAACATATTGTTGAACTCGTTGTTCTTCCCCAAACTGAAAGTAATACAATGAATCTACTTCTGGCCAACTTCTAACGATTTCTGCTACATCTTCTGTTAAATTTACCAGATAAGTATCATTGCCCTGAGCATTTACATATTCACTTCCACCACCAAACGTACCTGCACCCACCGACTCCATTTTGGCATTACTTAACCGAACACGATTGTTCATCTTTACAACATGAAATCGTTGAATACCTTCATGATCAGATTCGGGTTCGCCGTTCACATAAACTTTCTTACTGGCTATCTCAAGGGTATCCCCGGCAACGGCAACAGCTCGTTTAATATAGTTTGTTTTTTGGCTAACCGGCTTCACTTCCCAAGGCACGTTAAACACAATGATATCATTACGTTCGATATCTCGAAATCCAGGTAAACGTGTGGATGGAATTTTAATTCCGGGAAGGCAAAGTTGCGTAAATGGAACACATACCGCCATAGGCGTTCTGGCACCGTAAGTCAAATTTGAAACAATCAAAAAGTCGCCAATAAGCAGATCTTGCTCCATGGAACCGGTTGGGATTTTATAAGAACCAAAAATTAATGACCTGAGAATTGCAGCAGCGATAAATGCAAATACCAGAGCATCTACCCATTCGCGAAGCCATGATTTCGCCTTCTGTTCTTCCTGTTCAGCGTCTTTTTTTGATCTCTTCCAGAAAAAGCTTTTTTCGTTGTTTGAAGTATTTTCTTCCAAAATGTATTCTATTTATCTCATTCTAATGTGAGACGGGGTATCCACTTCTTCTTTGGTATAATTTCCGTCTTTATAACTCACCTTGTACCACTGTTCACGTTCTGGTGAGAAAAAATAATCTGTATATTCTTTCGGTTCAGCCTCTGTAACGGTACGAGTGAGTGTTCGTTTCACTTCAGGCATTAAATCGATGTACCGACTGGCACCAACATACACTAATCCATCCGCAAAAGGCCCATCTAAATCTAACACCATCATAGGGATAGATCCATTTACTATAAACCAATACTCAAACTGAATGGCTTTCCCGGCTCTGAATTTGCCATCCCCCATTACCGTTTCGATGGTTTTGGTAGGCTCTCCATACGCACTTTGCAGCCTTGCGCGTATCTCAATAGCCGGCATTCTGTCTAAACTATTATAATTAAAACCTTGTCCCGTCCACTTGATATCAGCAAATCGCTCCTGAAATTCTTCCGCATTTGCTCCTTCAATTTTAATGATCTGGGGCTCATCAAATTGCGCATTCGCACTGCTGGTTAGTAACATCATTACTACAAAAAACAGAAATAACTGCTGTTTTAAATATTTCATTTACGATCGTCCTCATCCATAGAAAGTACAGCCAGGAATGCTTCCTGAGGTATCTCAACCGCTCCAACCTGCTTCATGCGCTTTTTACCTTCTTTTTGTTTTTCAAGTAGTTTTCTTTTTCGGGAAATATCACCACCATAACATTTTGCAGTTACGTCTTTACGTAGCGCCCGAACCGAATCACGTGCTATAATACGACTTCCAATAGCCGCTTGCACTGCTACTTCAAATTGCTGACGCGGAATAAGTTCCTTCAATTTTGCACAAACTTTTCTTCCCTGATAATAGGCCTTCTCTCTATGTGTGATACTGCTTAAAGCATCTACCTGATCGCCATTTAACAGAATATCTAAACGTACTAAGTCCCCTTTTCGGTATTCGATAAATTCATAATCAAGAGAGGCATATCCCCGGGTGCCCGATTTCAACTTATCATAAAAATCGAAAACTACTTCGGCCATTGGCAATTCATAAGTAATTTCCACCCGATTGTTTTGCATGAAATGTTGATTAACATACACGCCTCGCCGTTCCTGGCATAATTTCATTATAGGCCCAATGAACTCTGCCGGAGTTATCATGTTCGCTTTGATATACGGCTCATAAATAGCTTCAATATCACCGGCACCTGGCATTTGACTCGGATTATCAACGCCAATGGTTTCTCCTGTTTCCAGCTTCACCTCATATTGTACGTTCGGAACCGTGGTTATAATATCAATATTGAATTCACGGTCTAATCTTTCCTGTACAATTTCCATGTGCAAAAGTCCCAGAAACCCAGCGCGGAAACCAAAGCCCAGTGCTTTTGATGTTTCCGGCTCATAACTAAGAGAAGCATCGTTTAATTGCAGCTTTTCAAGGGCTGTGCGTAAGTCTTCAAAATCTTCTGAATTTGTGGGGAAAATCCCGCTAAATACCATCGGTTTAGCTTCCTGATAACCGGGAATTGCTTCAGTAGCTGCATTTTTTACGGTGGTAATCGTATCACCAACACGAACATGTGAAAGTGATTTTACACTACCAATTACATAACCAACATCCCCTGCTTTTAACTCTTTGGTTGGTTGATAATCCATCCGAAGAAAACCAATTTCTTCTGCATTATACTCCTCTTTATTGGCCATGAACTTAAAGAGATCACCTTTTCTAATCACGCCTTCCATCACTCGCACGTATGCAACCGAACCACGATAGGTGTTAAATACGGAGTCGAAGATTAACGCTTTAAGTGGCTTCTCCACTTCTTGTACAGGACTTGGAACGCGTTCGACAATTGCTTCTAATAATTCAGGAACTCCTTCTCCGGTTTTCCCGGAAACAATAAGAATATCGTCACGTTCGCATCCAATTAGATCAATAATTTGTTGGCCAACATTTTCAGGATCAGAACTCGGTAAATCTATTTTATTTAAAACAGGGATGATTTCCAGATCTTGTTCAATAGCTTGATACAAATTAGAAATTGTTTGTGCCTCGATGCCTTGTGTTGCATCAACTACTAAGATGGCGCCTTCACATGCTTTTAAAGCTCTGGAAACTTCGTATGCAAAATCTACGTGGCCCGGTGTATCAATTAAATTAAGGGTATATGCTTCACCGTTCGGGCGTTTGTAATCCAATTTAATCGCATGACTTTTGATCGTAATACCACGCTCACGCTCAAGATCCATATCATCCAACATCTGCTCTTGCATCTCTCTCTCGTTGATGGTTCCTGTAATCTGTAACAGACGATCTGCCAGGGTAGATTTACCATGGTCGATGTGTGCGATTATGCAAAAATTGCGAATATTACTCATATGCTGTGATCGATGCGTCTCTTCTTAAACTTTAAAGATACGAAGAAGGCAGTTTGAACTGAAAACAATGTTTTAAAGGATTGTATTCTTTTACTAACCCCTATGTGGTTGAATCCCAATTTTGTGGGGCCGATAATTTGGAATCAAATTCGTTTATTGATTTAGGATTCCTAAAAATTAGCAGAAATTTGAGCATTTAGGATGCCGTTTTAAGCAAATAATTCGAGCTCAAATCAGGCTAGTTCTTTTTCAGGGCATAATAATTCTACATGAAGCCTGAATCTCTCTTGCTCAAGCGCCATCGAATCGTAGATATCTCGGATGGCAGTAAAAACAAGATCGGTTTCACCAACAACTGTTGTTGATAAATACCCTACTTCAATTTTAAGATCATATTGAGCGATTTGCTCTAAAAGCTCCTGAACTTTTTCAGTGGGATTTTCCGTAGCTAAAGGGATGTATGAGATCTGAGCAATTGTTTTCATGGTGTGTAAATGTCTTTAAGTCATTGCATGGTAATATTTTCAACTGATAAAAGATATAATTAGTTCAAAACATCGTGATGAAAATCTAACAATGTAAAATTGACTTACCGGATTAAATTCCTAATAATTAGCATATAACTTTAATCAAACATGGAGTACAATGGATCTGGGTATTGAACAATGGTTTGGAATTCTTGAATTACCTTTCCTTTTGGTATGTATCGTCTACAGTTTTAGAACGGCTCAAACCTTAAAAGGCGGAGTTTTTGGTAGAGGAATGGTATACCTCGCCTGGGGCTTTCTGGTAATGGCAGTTGGGCATTTAAGTCTACAAATAACAAACTTCTTTGGTATTGACATTTTTGAAATGCTTCTCAGCCAACCTTTAGGTAAAATTGCTTGGTTTCTAGCACTTATGACTACCTGGGGACTTTCGGCTTTCGGATTTTATAAGATCCATCAGGCTAGCAAAGCCTAACTTCTTAAAAAGCCGGGAAACCGGCTTTTTTCTCTTCTTACAAAGCAATGATTAGCAGAATTTTAGAATATTTCAGGGATATTAAATTATCTGGTTCAGGCAAATCAGATTTTTTTTCTGAAAATATAGATGGGCTATTCGGATATCTCACTTCTAAAATAACAAGCTCTAATCAAGCGCATGCAACCATTGTTTATATCAATAATTACCTTAAGCTCAAAAATAAAGAGCGCCAGGAAAGGCTTGCTGAAAGCTATCTATTCGTTGAAAAGTATCTAACAGATATCGACCCAAAGTTCGATCTCACCAAAGAAAAGCTGAGATCGAAAGTAAAGGTTCAATATGCTCCACTTCTTTCAATTTCAACCTTCTCAATCATTTTCGAAGATGAGCCCAAGCAAGAGTTTGAATTATGTAAGATATTTTTAAAAGAGGTTATCGCCGGACTTCAGGACTTTTTGGGTGATAAAGGCAGCGAACAATTACAGGGAATTGGGACTTATCTGGATGATATCCCCAACGGATTCCCAGGCCAAAACCCGCTAAATGAAGTCACTTTCAATCCATCAAATTACAACGATTGGGTACATTTTCTTCGAAAACTGAGCTTTTTCACCTTCACCGTTTTAAAAAATAAAATTGGTGAAGATGCTGCTCTTAGAAGATTCGATCATGGCTATAAAAAATTAGCTAAGAACTTTATTAACCTCGATTCATTCCAAATTATTATTTCCGTTTTACCGGAAAACCTGATGGATGAAGATCGAGTTGGGGCGCTCACAAAACATCAGATTGAAAAATTACTGCTAAAAAAAGCCGACCATTTCGAGCAACTCACCAAAGATTTGCAAGAGAAAAATGAAGAGCTTGAACAGACTCAACTTGAATTGATCGAAGCTAAAAACAGAGCGGAAGAAGCTACAAGGGCGAAAGCGATGTTTTTAGCAAATATGAGTCACGAGATCAGAACCCCAATGAATGCCGTTATTGGGATGACTGAAATTCTACGTGAAACCAGTCCATCAAAAGAACAACTGCTTTATATAGATACCATTTATAAAAGCGGTTACGATTTAATTCATATTATCAATGATATTCTTGATTATTCAAAAATCGAATCAGGAAATCTTGAGCTGGAAAATCAACCAGTTAGCATTCATAATCTCACCGCAGATCTTGGAAATCTCCTAGTTCTAAAAGCGGAAGAGCAAAACATTGATTTAATTTTTGATGTAGATGAAAAAGTGCCTGAGTTTGTGATTAGCGATGCTGTTCGTTTAAAACAAATTCTTACCAATTTACTTGGTAACGCCATCAAATTTACGAATGTAGGAGAAGTGATTCTCAAGGTTGTGTTGGCAAAACAAAAGGGGAAAACTGCAACGCTTGAATTCAAAATTGTTGATACGGGTATTGGTATCCCAGAAAATAAAGTGAATCATATTTTTGACTCTTTTTCTCAGGTTGATGCAAGTACGACCAGAAATTATGGTGGCACCGGCCTTGGATTAACCATCACCAAAAGTTTGGTGAATATGATGCGAGGAGATATCTGGGTGCAGAGTATAGTTGGTGAAGGATCTACATTTACATTCACAATTGATGCTGAAATTGATGATTCAATTGTACGAAAAGATCTAGCACTTGACATTTTTCAGGGCAAAACGGTATTAATAGCCGATCAAAATACTTCTCAGCGAAGAATATTGACAAAGAAGTTAGCGGCGCTTGGTATCATCTCACACACTTATAAAACGCTGGAAGAAATCATTATTGGTATCCAAAAAGTACCGAATATTGATGCAGTAATAGTTGATGAGTTTCTTTACAAGCAAGCTGATCGGTCCATTAAAACCGGATTTGGTATGCAACTAGAAAGCAAAGAGATCCCCCTAATTAGTCTGGTCCCTTTCAGCTCAAGTGTAGACAAGCGAATTAATGCTGATGAAATTTTCATCACCAAACCCATTCGCCGGGAAGATTTAATTAATACACTTACACGGGCTTTATCCGGTGAGCGAGAAGTTATCGAAGCACTCCCAGACGAGATTATCCATAAAACTAGAGCAATTTCTATTTTACTCGCAGAAGATAATCCTACCAATCAGCTGGTAGCTAAAGGGCTCATGCGAAATCTTGGCTACGACATCGACATTGTGGATAATGGGCAAAAAGTAATTGAACTCATTGACCAAAAGTTTTATGATTTGATTCTCATGGATGTTCAAATGCCTGTTCTTGATGGTCTCCAGACAACACAAAGGCTGCGTATGAAAGTGATAGCACCATATCAGCCTATTATTATTGCGATGACTGCCAATGCTTCGGAAGAAGATAAACAGGTGTGTTTATTCTCCGGCATGAACGATTATTTAAGTAAGCCCGTTACCAGAGGCGAAATTATCGAAAAAATCGAAAATTGGTTTCCTGAAAACTAAATCTCTTTCTATCTTTACACCGTGAATTCAAAACGACATCATATCTCCCATCCATCACATGATCGCCATCATGGCCATCATCACGTGCATTAATTCTTTGCACTTTTTTTCTTACTTGAATTCAATCTTACCCCTACTTTTACAACCTATTTTACTTACTAATTAATATCATGAACCGGACGAAAGATTCTTCCACATCATTACGAATTGCTATTCAAAAAAGCGGACGCTTAACCGAAAAAACCATCGATTTACTCCATGGAATTGGCATTGAGTTCGACAACTACAAACGCAACCTGATGGTAAAAACACGCAATTTTGATGTAGAATTGCTCCTGCTTCGCGACGACGATATCCCCGAATATGTACAAGATGGTATTTGTGATTTAGGATTTGTTGGCGCTAATGAAGTATTTGAAAAAGATGCAGATGTCAGCGTTTTGAGAGGTTTGAAATATGGTAGATGTCGCCTTTCCATTGCTGCTCCAAAAAATGGGTCACTTAATGATGTAACCGATTTTGAAGGAAAGACAATTGCTACCAGTTATCCCTTTTTAACCCAAAAATTCTTTTCTGAAAATGGTGTTAATGTAAAGCTCGTTGAAATTTCCGGTGCAGTAGAAATTACTCCACAACTTGAAGTTGCAGATGCAATTTCTGATTTAGTCTCAACCGGAGGTACACTCGTCGCAAACGGACTTACCGAATTATTTTCGATTCTCGAATCTGAGACAAAGCTGATTCAGACCAATAAAGAATTGTCGCCTGGAAAACAGCAACTAATTGATAAGTTTTTAGTTCGAATCGACGGCTATCAGCAAGCCAAGAAAAGTAGATACATGATGATGAATGCTCCGGCAAATAAAATCGATCGGATCAAAGAAATCATCCCCTCAATGAAAAGTCCAACCATAGTTCCTTTGGCAGAAACAGAGATGGTCGCAATCCATACTGTTATACCGTACAATAAATTCTGGATTGTTATGGAGGATTTGAAAAAAGCCGGTGCCACAGATATAGTAATGCTCCCTATAGAAAGCATGATATTCTAATGAAAACCTACGAACTCAATACACTTTCAAAGTCAGAACGGCTCGAATTGTTGAAAAGACCAAAAATGGATTTTTCAGCCATATTTGAGATCGTTTCGCCAATTATTGAAGACGTACAGGAAAATGGCGATGAGGCAGTAAATGAATACACGAGTAAATTTGACGGTGTACAACTGAATGAGATTACCTTAGACCCAACATCGCTAACTATTACATTGCCTGATGAAGTGCGATTAGCTATTGATACTGCTTTCGAAAACATTTCAAGGTTTCATGAAGCACAACATCAACAAGAGCTATTTGTTGAAACTATGCCTGGTGTAATATGCAGAAAGGTGATGAAGCCAATTGAACGAGTTGGTCTTTATGTTCCTGGCGGAACTGCAATTCTCCCATCCACAGCTATGATGTTGGCCATTCCGGCGATGATAGCAGAATGCAAAACCATAATTTTAGCAACTCCACCAAACGATGAAGGTAAAGTCCCCGAAGAAGTAACTTATATCGCACAAAAAGCTGGTGTGTCAAAGATACTTTTGGCTGGCGGAGCACAAGCAGTTGCTGCGATGGCATTGGGAACAGAATCTGTACCAAAAGTGGATAAAATTTTTGGTCCGGGAAATCAATTTGTGACGGCAGCTAAGATGATCCTTCAAAATTCTGAAGCACAAATTTCAATTGATATGCCTGCCGGACCATCAGAGGTATTAGTAATTGCGGATAAGACCGCAAAACCAAGTTATGTAGCTGCCGACCTTTTATCGCAGGCCGAACATGGTGCGGATAGCCAGGTAGTTTTAGTGGCCATCGATGGATTTGATTTATTGGAATTGAGCCTGGAAATCAGTTCTCAGTTGCAACAACTTCCTCGAAGAGAAATGGCTTCTAAGGCTTTAAATAATAGCTTTATCGTAAAAGTTGGCTCGATTGAAGACGCTCTTTCATTTTCGAATGAGTATGCCCCCGAACATTTGATAATTAATGTAGAGGATGAGGAATCCACTGTCAATCAAATTTCAAATGCCGGGTCTGTATTTCTTGGCCAATATACCCCTGAAAGTGTGGGAGATTATGCGTCAGGCACAAATCACACCCTCCCAACCTACGGATATGCAAGAATGTATAGCGGTGTAAATTTAGCCTCCTTTCAAAAATCCATCACCTTGCAAAAATTAACACGCGATGGTTTAGCCACACTTGGTCCAACCGTAGAAATTTTAGCTTCAACAGAAGGTTTGGATGCGCACAAGAATGCGGTTACTATTAGACTGAGGGACTTGAGTGATGATTAAGAACATAATCTCAAATTACCCACCTCCCTTTTTTCCCCTCCTTCACAAGGAGGGGAGACTCCAATTCGGAGTGTCTAATCCATTGATGATTCAGGGAGGTCATTAAAGCGATGAAAAAGAATTTTGACCTAAAATCTCTCATCAGGCCGAATATTCTGAATCTAAAACCTTACCGAAGTGCTCGAGACGACTTCGACTCAGGGATTTTACTCGATGCGAATGAAAATTCGATTGGTTCACCATTTGAAAATGAGTTAGATCTGCATAGGTATCCAATGCCTTATCAAGAGGAATTGACGGCTAAAATAGCCGATTTTCGAAAAGTTCAAAGTCAGCATGTATTTGTTGGTGTTGGCAGCGATGAAGCGATCGATTTACTATATCGTATTTTTTGTGAACCTGCTAAAGACCGGGTGCTTATTACTCCCCCAACCTACGGCATGTATAAAGTTTCTGCTGCAATTAATAATGTGGAAGTAGATCAGGTTTTGTTAACTCCTGATTTTCAACTTCAGGTTGACGAGACGTTGGGTGCTGTCACAGATCAAACCAAGATGATCTTCCTTTGTTCACCGAACAATCCATCTGGAAATAGCCTTCGACGAGAAGACATGATGTCCATAATCGAAGGATTTGATGGAATTGTAGTTGTGGATGAAGCCTACATCGACTTCTCAGAAAATGAGAGTTTTGCCAAACTTGTTGAAGATTATCCAAATCTTGTTGTGCTTCAAACCATGTCTAAGGCGTTTGGTTTGGCTGGAATTCGGCTAGGAATTGCACTTGCGAATCCAGAAATCATCGAATTTATGATGAAGGTGAAGGCACCTTATAACATCAATAAATTAACAACGGAAGCTGCGATTCGTGGATATTCAAATATTGCGGCTATGCTCGCTAATGTTGATGATATCCTCTCCGAAAGAGAACGAATTATTTCTGAATTAGGGAAGATTGAAAAAGTTGAAAAAATCTTCCCAACTGATGCCAATTTTCTGATCTTCAGAGTTCCTGAGGCAATCAACATTTATAAAAAACTGGCAATTGAAGGTGTGATTGTTCGCTATCGTGGAAACGAACCGCATTGTGAAAAATGTCTGAGGCTCACAATTGGAACCCCAGACGAAAACAATGCCTTTCTATCGGCTTTGCAAAAAGTTCTTTAGTCTATTTTTGGAGTAAGTTTGACACCTATCACTGGAATATCGCCCCGATTTACCCACAGCAATATTGCCGATGAAACCGCAACAATCAGTGCCATTATGAATAGTGTTCCGCCATCGCCTTGCACCTCTATTCCCAAAATTGTTAAGTGGCTTAATATGGCACCAGCCATCACTCCCAGTGCGATAATAGCTCCTAGCCAGGTGGTTCGGGGTACTAAAAGTAGAATGGATGCAAATAATTCTGCTACACCTGATGCATATCTTCCAAAAGGCTCAAGTCCAACCGTCTCAAAAATGTATATGGATTCTGGTGCTCCGGAAAATTTGAAAAATAATGTTTGCAGCATGATGAAAGCAGCTGCCAATCGTAATATCCAATAGAAAATGTTTACTTTTGAATTCATATTTAGTTCAGTTTATAATTTTCTTAAATGTAACCGACCCGTTAATGCATTTGGTCACAAAAGTTTAACAATTTAATCACCGGTTTTTAACAGCCATGAAAGTCTGGATTCAGCCCGAAACTATTGCTACTTCAAATTCTAAATTCCTTCCAAAAGGTTTTGTTCATTTTTGCGCTAGCTTACAATACGATGGATTTGGTTTTTCCACTGAAGTTGAAGCGCTAACTAAAAGACAAAAAGCACAATTAAAAACAGAAGAGTTATTTGCAGATTTCAATTCTGATAACGCGGAAGCCATCCTCGAGTTTGATAAAAGCGAAGGAAAACTGGAATTCTGGGTTTCTGATAATGTAATCGCAAGTGGATACGACTTTACGGAGTTGCTTTCCTCTTATAAAAATGGACTAGAACGAACCGCTGAAATCTCCAGAACTACCAACGAGACAGATATTTCCATCGACTTGAATTTGGATGGGACCGGTAAAAATGAAATTTCAACGGGACTAAAATTCTTCGATCACATGCTGGAGCAAATTGCTCGTCACGGTTTTGTGGATTTGAATCTTTCTTGCGATGGCGATCTGGAGGTGGATGAACATCACACAATTGAAGATGTAGCAATTGCTTTGGGGGATGCAATCACTAAGGCCCTGGGAGATAAAAAAGGAATAGAACGATACGCATTCGTACTTCCTATGGATGAAGCTCAGGCAACTGTGGCCCTCGATTTATCCGGCCGACCATATTTAACTTTTGAAGGTGAATTTAACCGCGAGTATGTGGGTGATATGCCCACTGAGATGGTGAAGCATTTCTTTTATAGCCTGGCGATGAATCTTAAAGCCACACTTCAAATTGAATTCAAAGGTGATAATGATCACCACAAAATTGAAGCAATTTTCAAAGGATTTGCTCGTGTACTCAAAACGGCCATTGAGAAAAATCCTCGTATCAAAAATATGATCCCAAGCTCGAAAGGAAGTCTATAGATGATCGCATTAATTAAGTACCGAGCTGGAAATATTACTTCTGTATCCAATGCTCTCGAACGACTTGGAGTTGATTTCTACCTCGCCGAAACCACAGCTGAATTAGATAAAGCTGATGGAGTGATTTTCCCGGGTGTAGGACATGCATATTCAGCGATGGAATCATTGAAAGAAAATGGTATCGATGAATGGCTGAAATCTACAGAAAAACCTGTTTTAGGGATTTGTGTGGGGATGCAGCTGCTTTTCGAAACGTCATCAGAAGGCGACACTGTCGGACTTGGGGTTATTCCTGGTGGTTTGGTTCGATTTGAATCAGAAACTAAGAAAGTACCGCATATGGGTTGGAATACTATCAGCAAGAATGATGATCATCCCCTATTGAAGAATATTTATAATCAGGAATATTTGTATTTCGTACATAGTTATTATGCTCCCGAAACTGAACATGCAGTGGCTTCCTGTGAATATATCACGCCATTTTCTGCCGTTGTTTCAAAAGACAATTATTTTGGTGTTCAATTTCACCCAGAGAAATCTGGAGTTGTTGGAGCTAAGATCCTCAAAAACTTTGTGGATTATGTTTATTCAAATCACTCCTAATTCATAACTCACTCCCTTTCAATACGTTAAATTCTAATTGACTTCGTCTCGAAACTTCCGTTAATTTTTGACTGAACGTTTAGTCAATGAAAAATGAGCCCCAGAACTAAGGCACAGAATAAAGTCATTAGAGAGCAAACCAGACAGCAAATAATTGATGCTGCTTTTGAGCTTTTTGCTGAGACTGGATTCCAAAAAACTTCAATTGCAGCGATTGCAAAAAACGCCGGAGTTTCTAAAGGGTTGATCTACCATTATTTCGAAAGTAAGGATGATGTTCTGCTTGGTATCTTTGAAATGCTTTCAGCTATGGGAGATCAAATCATTGACGCCGGAGCGGAAAAATCACCCAAAGAACATTTGATTGAAGTTTTGAATCAAACTTTTCAATTCATACTGCAACAGAGTGGGTTGGCAAAATTAATGATCAGCCTAGCACTTCAACCGGATGCTTTGGAAACATTGAAAGACGAAATTCAGCACGGAAATCATCATCAAATTGAACGGTTTGGTGAAATTTTTAAAGATTTGGGATATGAAGATCCAATGCATGAAGCCTTTGCACTAGGTGCAACTCTAGATGGAATTATGATGGGGTACATCACCATGGGGGCTGAATATCCGTTAGAACAAGTCAAGAATGTAATATTCAAGAAATATGAACTCAATTAGGCACACACAAACACTGATTTTAATTTTATTGATCTCAACAGCAGTTCAGAGTCAATCTGCAACTGAGATCATCACAACTATGGATGAGAAGTTAAGAGGTGAATCATCCCGAGCTGAAATTACTATGACCATTGTTCGGCCAAGCTGGGAGCGCTCCGTTTCTATGAAAACCTGGAGTAAAGGTTCAGAATATTCGTTGATTTATATCACCAGTCCGGCACGTGATGAAGGAATCGCCTATTTAAAAAGAGATAATGAAATCTGGAATTGGGTGCCAAATATTGGTCGAACGGTTAAGCTTCCTCCTTCTATGATGATGCAATCCTGGATGGGCTCCGATTTTACGAATGATGATCTAGTTCGGGAATCTTCAGTCATTAAAGATTACAATCACAGTTTCGGTGCCGACAGTACCATTGAAGAAAAGGATTGTTATCAAATCATCCTCGAACCTAAACCTGAGGCACCAGTGGTATGGGGCGAACTTAAAATTTGGGTAACAAAAGATGAATTCATCCAACTAAGAACAGAATTTTATGATGAAGACGACTACCTGATAAACCTTATGGAAGCCTTCGATATCCGTGACTTTGATGGAAGGTTATTGCCCTCTCGAATGACAATGACACCTATTGAAGATCCTGGTAATCAAACTATTCTCGAATATCAATCGATGAAATTCAATGAGCAAATTCGTGACAGTTTTTTCTCTATTCAGAATCTTAAACGGATTGAGTAAATGTTCCTATTAAAACTTGCATGGCGGAATATCTGGCGAAATCGTCGTCGTACCATTATCACAATGGGCTCTATTATGATGGCTGTGGTTTTGTCGTCGGTGATGAGCTCCATGCAGCAGGGGCAATACGATCAAATGATCGACAATTCTGTGGGTTCATTCACTGGGCACATTCAAATTCAGGCGCCAGATTATTTCGATGAACCCATGCTAGATCACAGTCTTGAAATAGATGATCAGCTTTTAATTACGATTTCTGAGGTTAATAATGTGGAAGCGGTGATCCCACGAATAGATTCATATGCCTTAGCGGGTGGAATTGTGAAAACCCGTCCAGCTTTAGTAATCGGAATCGATATTGAAAGCGAAAAAGCGTTGAGTAAACCCCATGAAAAAATAATTTCTGGTGATTATTTCACTTCTATGGAAGAACATACGACAATAATTTCTGAAGGATTAGCTGATTATTTAGAAATTGGTGTTGGGGATTCTCTCGTACTTTTAAGCAGTGGCTTCCGAGGAACAACCGCAGCTGGACTTATCCCTATAAAAGGAATCGCAAAATTTGGGCTGCCCCAACTAAACAATTCCACCGTGTATCTTCCTTTGGAGACAGCACAAGAGTTTTATGGCGCCTACGATCGTGTTACCGCAGTAGCTATCCTCAGCGAATATTCAAAACGATCAGCAGAATTAACTGAAAACCTGAGCGCCAAACTTGGTGAAGACTACAGAGTGTATGATTGGCCAACGTTAATGCCCGAACTTGTACAGGCTATTCAGGCAGACAGAGGCAGTGGAATTATTGTTATGCTGGTACTTTATATGGTGGTAGGGTTTGGGATTTTCGGAACAATTTTAATGATGACTGCAGAACGTAAATTTGAGTTTGGAGTTCTAATCGCAATAGGCACACCAAAATGGAGCATCAGCAGAATGCTTATGATCGAGATGTTTACCATTACAATGCTTAGCACATTAATTGGGATTGTTTTGAGTATCCCCGTGATCTATTACTTTAACCTGAATCCGCTGGAATTTACAGGTCAGGCAGCTGCAGCAATAGAAGAATATGGCATGGAGCCTTTTATCCGATTTTCAACTGCTCCGATTCTGCTTTTTATTCAGGCAGCAATTATTGGAATTATCAGCCTTGTTATTAGTATGTACCCACTTATTCATACTCAAAAACTTAAACCGGTTGAGGCAATGCGAGCATGATGAAGGTTGCACCTATACTTTCCCTGAGCTGGAAAAATATCTGGCGAAATAAAACACGAAGCTTGGTTGTAATCGTTTCTGTAATCCTTGGAACCGGAGCTGGAGTTTTTATGTCGGCCTTTATGTATGGCATGAGTATTCAAATGGTGAATAATGAGCTCGAAAATTACACTTCGCATATTCAAATCCATTCTAATGAGTACAAAGATGAGATTTTACCGGCTTATTTCATCCCCAATGCTGATAGTTTAGTTGAAGAACTGTCTCGTTTATCTTTTGTTGAAAATATAACCTCGCGAACCGTAATAACTGGGCTTGCATCTACTAGCTCAAGCAGTTTTGGGGTTTCGATAAGAGGAATTGATATAGCCTCAGAAAAAGAGGTCACTCAATTGAGTACTTTCATCAGGGAAGGTGATTTTCTTGAAAGTTCCCGCTCTAACGGTATTGTTGTAGGCGAAAAGCTAGCACAAAGACTTAATCTCGAAATCCGTAGTAAAATAGTCCTCAACTTTCAGGATGTAGATAACAATCTGTCGGCTGCTGCATTTAGGGTTACCGGAATATACAAATCATCGAACTCAAGGTTTGATGAGTCCAATGTTTTCATCAAAAAAGAACACCTGAACACATTAATCAATGCCGAAGGTATCAGCCACGAAATCGCCATTCTTGTAGATGACTTCAAAATGGCTGATATCTATCGAGATTCCCTTGAGCTTGAATCAGGACTAATTGCAGAAAGCTGGGGCGATATCTCTCCATCTCTTCGATATACCGACTCTGTGGTTGACACCATGCTATATATCGTGATGGTTATCATATTGATTGCGCTCACTTTTGGAATCATTAATACCATGCTTATGGCCGTTTTGGAGCGGCAACAAGAACTAGGGATGCTGCTGGCTGTTGGTGTTAATAAATCGAAAACATTCACAATGATTCTTGTTGAAACCTTTTTGCTCGCAATTGTTGGTGCCCCAGCAGGAATATTATTTGCCTGGCTTGGCATTGTTAGTTTGAGTGAAAACGGAATTAACGTAAGTGCGTGGGCTCAAGGGTTCGAAGAATACGGTATTGGCACTGTTATTTACCCAGAGCTCCAACCCGAGTATTATCTAAACGTGGGTATTTTAATATTTATGACCACACTTATAGCAGCTCTTTATCCATCCTACAAAGCATTGAAACTAAATCCTGTGGAGGCGATTCGAAAAATCTAAGAAATTATGGCAGTAATTAATGTCCAGGATATCACCAAAATTTATAACCAGGATAAAGTGCCTGTTAACGCTTTAAACGGCATCAATCTGGAAATAAAGAAAGGAGAATTCACAGCAATCGTTGGTCCATCAGGCTCAGGAAAAACAACGCTACTCAATATCATTGGTGGATTAGACGAGCCTACATCCGGTAAAGTTTTTATCGAAAACACAGACATGTTTTCACTTAAAGAACGAAAGTTGATCGATTTCCGGCTTCATCATATCGGCTTTGTTTTCCAGGCATACAATTTGATACCTGTTCTAACCGCACTCGAAAATGTGAGTTTCATCTTGCAAATGCAGGGAATTCCTTCAAAAGAGTGTAATGAACGAGGATTAGCACTACTTCATGAGGTTGGCTTAGATGATAAAGTGCATAAACGGCCATCAGAGCTTTCCGGCGGACAGCAACAGCGAGTAGCCGTTGCTCGAGCATTGGCTTCGAAACCGAATTTTGTACTTGCCGATGAACCCACCGCTAACCTTGATTCAAAATCAGCGACAGATCTCCTCGACTTAATGCGTGATTTAAATGAAAAGGAAAACATCACCTTTATTTTTTCTACACATGATCAGCGGGTCGTAGAACGAGCAAAACGTGTAATCACGTTAGTAGATGGTCTGGTTGATAGCGATCTCAACAAATGAGATGAAAACACGACTTCTTAATAAAACCCCATTATTTGTCCCCTCCCGGGAGGGGATTAAGGGGTGGGTAAATGGGGTGTGTCTGTTAGTTATGCTAATTTCAAGTACATCATTACTAGCCCAGCCACTCCAATTTCGAGGCTATGTAAAAGAGCTTGGAAGCTTTGCCATCAGCAACGATTTTGGAACCATCAATTACAATAACATCCTGCAAAATCGAATGGAAACTTCCTGGGATCTCTCGGATTCATTCGAGTTGAAAGTAGATGTAAGAAATCGAATTTTAAGTGGGTATTCTGTGAGAAAAAATCCTCTTTATGCTGACTTTTTGGACGATGATCCCGGATATTTAGACATGAGTTGGATCGTTTTAGATTCTGATGATCACATCCTTCACTCAACCATTGACAGAGCTCAACTCACCTATTTTAACGGACCATTTGAGGCTACATTTGGTCGACAGCGAATAAACTGGGGTCAGACCTTTGTGTGGAGCCCAAACGATTTATTCAACGCGTATGCTTACCTCGATTTTGATTATGAAGAGCGCCCGGGAACCGATGCATTTTCGGCACAATATGCCTGGGGGTTTGCATCGAGTGTCAATCTTGGATATCGATTAGGTGATACCATAGATGAATCGGTAATTGCTGTAATGTATCGTGATAATTTTAATGAGTATGACATTCAAATTCTAGCAGGCTCCTATTTTGATCAACTCATGATTGGGACAGGTTGGTCAGGCTATGTGAACGATGCCGGATTTAAAGGCGAGGTCTCCTACTTTCATCCAAAGTCAACATCGTTAAAAGAAAATGGAACTCTCACAGCCTCAGCCGGTTTCGATTACATGCTTCAAAATGCTGTTTACCTAACCGGGGAATTGCTCTATAATGGTGGTTTTGAAAATTCTGGTAATGCACTTGCTCAAATCTCACAACCTCCAACGGCCGACAATTTATTTATCTCAAAAACTGGTTTCTATATAAATGGTTCTTTTGCACTATCGCCACTTACCTCGGTAAGCGTAAGTACACTGGGTAGTTTTGATGAATCTATATTCATCTTAATCCCACAATTAAGCTACTCGATTAGCGAAAACACTGACTTTTTGATTCTTTCTCAAATCCTCAGGGGCTCTAATCTTACTACTCTAACCGAGACACCAAATGTGTTGTTTTTTCGTGTAAAATGGTCGTTTTGAAGTCGTTTTTTTCGGATATTTAAACTCACTCAAAAACTCATACTCATCACTCAAAATGCAAGTAATTCCCGCCATTGATCTCTATAATGGAAAGTGCGTTCGCCTCCATAAAGGGCGTTACGATGAGGTAACTGTGTATAACGAATCTCCCATCGAACAAGCTCAGGAATTTCAGGATGCAGGTTTCGATCACATTCATATTGTAGATTTAAACGGTGCCAAAGAAGGACGTTTTGTAAACCTGCCACACATTAAGCAGATCATTAATGAGCTTGGTATTTCGGTACAAACAGGAGGTGGAGTACGAACCTATGAAAATTCTGAGTATTTATTACGAGAAGGCATTTCTAAGGTGATTTGCAGCTCTATGGCAGTTCGTAATGAAATTGATTGGGTAAAATTACTGCATAACCACTCTGATAAAGCCATTTTAGGGATGGATTTGAAAGATGGAAAAATCGCCTATGCCGGATGGTTAGAAACTGCTGCAGAATCGGTGGATTCTTTTGTTAACAGAATGATTAAAGAAGGTTTACAGGAAATTCTTTGCACAGATATCTCAAAAGACGGTACACTTGCCGGACCAAACCAGGCACTCTATGAAGAATTGAAATCTAAATTTCCTGAAATTCGATTGATCGCCTCCGGCGGAGTGTCCTCTATCGATGATTTGAAAAGACTCGCAGCAGCTAACATTGATGCTGTGGTAGTTGGAAAAGCCTATTACGAGGGGCGAATCAGTCTAAATGAAATGTACGCGATTAGTTATTAGCAACCGGAACAAAGTTGTAATATCACTTGTATGTTTCGGAATCGAGTGTCAACTTGTATCAATAAATTAGAAACGTCTATCCCATATGGGTTTTCTTGAAAAAATTGGATTAGGTCGCAAAAAGAAGGAAAATGTTCCACTTTTAGGCGATAAGAAAAAAAAGGAGATGAAAAAGGAAGCATATTCCTTGAAGCGAAATCCGTACATCCGTGCGTTCATTTTTCTTTGCTTTATCATCATTTCTGTAATTTCACTTCCCAGAACTTCGGTTAATACCGGATATATTTATACACAGGGACAGCCATGGCGTGCCGATGATTTAACCGCACCTTTTACTTTTTCATTAAATAAAACGCCACAGGAAATCTCCGAAGAGGAAGAAGAAATACGTGCACAAATTCCGTTAATTTTTGAAGTGGATGCAAGTTCAAGTATTGCAATCCAAACCCGGTTAGATTCTCTGTATCGTTCGATTCAACCAGTACTTGAATCCTATCACGACTGGCAGGTTTCTAAAGAAACGGATAGCCCAAATATATTTGACGATAGTTTACGATTTGCGCGCGAATATTCGATATCCGGGATTGGGATTACAGAACCATCCCTAAATGTGCTCCTCCGCTCCTATCATGATGTACAAAACAGGAATCTAAATTACTCCCGCTTTGATGGAGTTATCATAAAAACCCGTCTTGAAAGTCTGATCGATCAACTACTAAATCAGGGAATTATTGATCAGAATAAAATCAATTTTGATACAGAAGTAATAACCGTCATAAATCCTGCTGAAAGTACCGAAAGATCGATCAATATTGCTCGGGTACGTGACCTTCGTGAGGCTAATGAATTTGCTCAATTCCAGTTAAACCGATCCTTTAACGAAGAACGAGCTCAGCTTGCTATTGAACTCTATAATAAAGTGATCGGGCCCAATTTTATTTACAGCGAGGAACGTCGCCAGCAGCGAATCGAGGAGGCCATAGAAAATATCTCAACCACAAAAGGAGCAATGGCTCAAGGTCAGGTGATAATTCGACGTGGGGATATGGTAACCTCCGAAACGGTAAATATTCTGGAGAGTTTGAATGCAGCGCGTTCTATAAATGCCAGCGAACTTGAACGCTGGTTACGTTTTTTCGGGGGGGTTGTACTTGTTTTTATAATCTCGTTGGTGTTTTTCATGTATTTGTATTTGTACCGCCGAAGTATCAGCTCGCACAATGGATTATTTCTTTTGGTGTTCCTTACAATGGGGCTCATTAGTGTGGCCAATCTTATTTTGATGTATTTAGATATTGCGAATGCGTATGTAATTCCGGTAGCAATAGCGCCTATTATTCTTACCATTATTTTCGATTCCAGAGTTGGAATTATTGCAACTGTTACCATGGCTTCACTTATAGGGCTGGTACATGGATTTGATTTTGAATACACGATCTCAACGATTGCAGCATGTTCTATGGGTGTATTTTCGGTTCGTGATGTCCGTAACAGATCCCAGTTTTTCTTTACAACTCCCGGTATTGTGTTTATCACTTATCTAGTATCAATGGGTGCATTTAGTCTTTCTGTGATGGAAGAATGGGAACTCATCATTAATAACGGGTTTTTTATTGCGATCAATTGTTTGTTGATCCTATTCACCTATCCCATCATCCTGCTTTTTGAAAAGATTTTTGGCGTTACTACCGATTTTAGTCTGCTAGAACTCGGTGATACGAATCAACCGCTGTTAAAAGAGCTGATGAACAAAGCGCCGGGTACATTCCATCACAGTCTTCAGGTGGCTAATTTATCTGAAGCCGCAGCATCGGCAATCAATGCAAATCCACTTTTAGTTCGTGTAGGGGCTCTTTACCATGATATCGGGAAAATGGTGAAACCGGAATATTTCGTTGAAAACCAGGCCGGTGGTGTAAATGAACACGATAAACTTAAACCCCAAATGAGTGCGATGGTAATAAAATCGCATGTTAGTGAAGGGGTTAAAATGGCCAAAGAATATGGCTTGCCAAATATTTTAATTTCGTTTATTGAAACCCATCATGGTACCTCAGTAATACGGTACTTTTTTGAGAAAGCAAAGTCTATTGAGGAAGAGGCTGAAAAAGACACCCCTACTGAAGAGACTTTTCGATACGATGGTCCACTTCCAAATACCATCGAAACTGGAATATTGTTGCTTGCTGATGGGATTGAAGCGGCGTCAAGAGCAATGAAAAATCCAACCTACAGTAAGTTAGAAAACCTAGTAAACCGCATGGTTGATGATCGTGTAAGCGAAGGGCAGTTAAGTCACTGTCCTCTTACTTTTCGTGATTTACAAGTTATTAAGGAATCCTTTATAAGTATACTTGTAGGGGTGTACCATAGCCGTATTGAATATCCAAATGAAGACAAAACAACCAAGGAAATTGAAGACGGCCTGAAAGAAGCAGCGCTCAAGGAAAATGAAGCTAATGGTCAGTCATCAGGCGAACAAGAACATAAAACAACCTCAGAAGCATAATCTGTGCATTTTAACGCTCAGTTAAACCTTTACATCCAATTTATTAAACTGGAAAAAGGTCTGTCAGAAAATTCAATTGTATCTTATAAAAACGATC
This sequence comes from Balneolaceae bacterium, assembly GCA_965249965.1. GTDB lineage: Bacteria > Bacteroidota > Rhodothermia > Balneolales > Balneolaceae > HXMU1420-13. Next base: position 1,734,624 of record OZ252262.1, on the reverse strand, counting down.
TCGAAAGATATTTACTTTTTCTGGTTATTGATCAAAAGATAAAAGATTTAGCCGGAGTCACACTTCAACATATCGAGGCATTTTTAAATCATTTAATCGATAATGAATTGCTGTCTGCTTCCTCTCTTGCCCGAAATATTTCCAGTATCCGAGGATTCCATGAATTTGCTGTTGTGGAAGGAATCACCAAAGCAAATCCGGCTGAGTTAATTGAATTACCTAAAAAAGCTCGAAAACTTCCCGAAATTCTAAATCCCGAAGAAGTGATTTCAATGCTGGATACTCTAGATACTTCAAAACCAGCTGGAATACGAGATAAAGCAATTTTAGAATGTTTGTATGGCACCGGCATGCGGGTAAGTGAACTCACCGACCTGGAAACAGACCGTCTTTATTTTGAGATCGGTTTTATCCGAGTAATTGGAAAAGGTAGTAAAGAACGCTTAGTTCCTGTAGGTGAAGTTGCACAAGATGCCCTTGAGCATTATATCGAGCATGTTCGTCCATTATTTTTTAAACCATCTCACGCCGAAAAAGCAAAGAACAAAGTGTTTTTAAATCAGCGAGGTGGAGCTTTAACCAGAATGAGCGTATGGAACATCGTTCAGAAAGCAGCAAAAGCCGCCGACATTCAGAAAAATGTATACCCGCATATTTTTCGGCACTCTTTTGCTACGCACTTGTTAGAGGGTGGTGCAGATTTACGCGCCGTTCAGGAAATGCTGGGGCATTCATCCATACTTACCACCGAAATTTACACTCATGTTGATCGAAGTTTACTTCATCAAGTGCACAAACAGTTTCATCCAAGGGCTTAAGAGAGATTATTTACCAAACTATTAGCATTCACCTGGTTGTGGGAACCGTGCCAGATAACTTCTGCATTTCGAAGAATGATTAATTGTGGCGATTGATGCTTCACCCCTACTTTTTCCGACAAATATTGAGAAAGTGACCTTTGACGAATAACATCTATCAAATAAAAGCCAACCCCTTCAAACTCTGATTTATCGATCGTCTCAAGGTCCTTTTTTGCAAAGAAACTAGTACCACATTGATTACTGTGTTTTAAGATGATTTGCTGCTGATTATTCGAAGATAACATGATTTCATCGATCATAGATTCAGAATCAATAATCTCCCAAAATGGATCTGTACCGATTGGTGTCTTATCAAAAAGTTGACTAAAAATTCCCATGCAATTCTAAGTTATCCTTATTAAGATACACCAAGATATATATTTATTCTGAATAGTTATTTTGCACCTTAAAAGAGACTGTTATGAGCATTGAAACTAACTCTAAAGCACTTTGGCTGGGGCATTCCGCAGTTCAATTAGTCAGCCCGAAAGGAAACATTATTTACATAGATCCTTTTCTATCACAAAACCCTTCTACTCCAGATCACTTAAAAAATGTGGAAAAAGCTGACTTCATCTTGTTAACACATGGCCACGAAGACCATGTGGGTGATACCATCGAGATAGCAAAGCGAACTGGGGCAAAAGTAGTGGCTATCGTTGAACTAATTGGCCTACTTACAAAAGAAGGAATTGATGCCGAACAAACCGTGGCTTTTAACAAAGGCGGCACAGTTCATTTCGATGACTTTTCAGTAACTATGGTATCTGCAAATCATAGTTCGTCTTACAAAGGGCAATATGCTGGTGATCCAGCTGGATTAATCATCTCATTTGAAGACGACATTTGTGTATATCATATGGGTGATACTAATATCTTTGCCGACCTGGAATTGTATGCAGAGCTTTACGAGCCTACTCTGGTTTTTGCTCCAATCGGTGATCATTTCACAATGGGACCAGAAGAAGCCGCTTACGCCGTAGAAATGATTGAGCCTGAAATTACAGTACCCATTCACTATGGTACATGGCCACCAATAGCTAGTGATCCAGGTGTTTTTAAAAATGTTCTGGAAGAGTTTTCTGATATTGAGGTAGTAATCCCTGAGATCGGTTCAAACATATTTGACTAAACCATGATCTTTTCTCGATTGAAAAATCAGAACAAAGAAAGTGTACCACAAACTTTGGTAGCGTTAGTTCTTTCTGCCAGTTTATTTGTTGCTTGCAGCACAACCAATAACACTTCAAATTCTGATAAAAACACCGGGGGAGCAATTTCCAGCAGCGAAGCTGGAGTATTCAACAATTTAGGGGATTATTTACGACGGGTACCCGGTTTACAATTTACGGATGGATACTTCAGAATTCGTGGACCTCAAAGTTTAGGTCAAACCGATGAACCACTTTACGTAATTGATGGAGTGATTATTGGAAACAGTTATGACCGTGCAAATGGTTTGATTGACCCGTTAAATATTGATCGGGTAAATGTGCTGAAAGACATTGGCTCTTCGAATAAATACGGGATGCGCGGAGCTAATGGAGTTATTGAAATATTTACAAAAAAAGGCTGAGCCACTGCTTAAGGTGAATTTTAACAAATTCGTATTATGAACTTTTCAATGGATTGGTTAGCATCAAATAAAAAATTAAATGAATAGATTACTTCTCCTTTTATCACTTGTTTTTCTTGCTCCTATAAACCACGATGAAGCTCGCAGATGGGGACAATCCGGTCACAGAGCAACTGGATACATCGCTGCTGAGTTACTAACAGATAATGCAGCCGCTGAAGTGCATAGAGTTCTTCATGGAGATTCAATGGCCGAGGCAAGCACATGGATGGATGAAGTTAGATCTGATCCGGATTTCAGGTTTATGAGTCCATGGCACTATTGCACAATTCCCCCGGGAATGACTTACGAAGAAGCCGGCACCCCAGAAGAAGGAGATATTCTTTGGGCCATTGAAAAAATGGTAACCGAATTAAAATCAGGCGAACTGGATGCTGATCAAGAGGCCATAAACTTAAAAGTGCTCATCCATCTTGTTGGCGATCTACACCAACCCCTTCATGTTGGTAATGGCACCGATCGTGGTGGAAATGATGTGCGGGTAGAATGGTTTAGAAATAGCTCAAATCTCCACCGAGTTTGGGATAGCGAGATGATTGATAGCCGCCAGCATGATGGCAGAGAATTGGCTGACTTTTCTGATGATCAACTCACTGAAGAACTTATTGAAGAGTGGCAAAGTACTAGCTGGATAGATTGGGCTTATGAATCGCAGGCTTTACTGGATCAAGTTTACGACTTTGAAGGCGACCGACTTAGTTACGAATATATGTACTTAAATTTCGAAACAGTCGAACAAAGAATTGTTCAAGCCGGCGTTCGGTTAGCAGGTCTTATTAATGAAATCTATGCCGAATAAATACTCAACCAATGAGTAAAAAACTAAACTGGGGGGTACTCAGTACGGCAAAAATCGGGGTAACTAAAGTAATACCTGCAATTCAAAATTCGGAATATGGACGGGTAACAGCAATTTCATCGCGAAATATAGAAACTGCCAATCAATGGGCTGAGAAGCTAAATATTAATGCCGCATATGGGAGTTACGATGATCTTCTCGAAGATGAATCTATTGATGTAATTTATAACCCCCTTCCAAATCAACTTCACTTCCCTTTTACCATCAAAGCATTAAAAGCCGGCAAACATGTGCTTTGCGAAAAACCTCTGACTGTTAATTATCAGGATGCACTTGAATTAGAAGAAATCGCCAAAAGCTATCCAAATTTAAAAGTGATGGAAGCTTTTATGTATCGCTTTCATCCGCAATGGAAAAAAATAAAAAGCATTATCAACTCCGGAGTTATTGGAGACATAAAACATGTGCATTCAACCTTTTGCTATTTCAATGATGCAGCAAACAACATTAAAAACCAGGTTGATTTAGGAGGTGGCGGCTTACTGGATATTGGATGTTATTGCATTAATTTTTCGCGATTAATTTTCGAAAGCGAACCCATTGCTGTAGACTCCTTCATGGAGTTCGATCCAACTTTTAATACCGATCGTGTAGCCAGTGGCTTACTGCGATTTAAAAAAGGGGCCGCGACTTTTTTGTGTGGGATGCAGGTTGAATCAGATCAAAAGGCGGTTATTTATGGTTCATTGGGTAAAATTGAAGTTGAAATCCCCTTTAACGCCCCTAATGAAATTCAAAGAAAGGTGGTAGTAACAATTCAAGGAAAAACTAAAGAATTCCTTTTTGAGTCATGCGATCAATATACGCTTCAGGCCGATGCTTTTAGTGAGAGTATCATTAATAATACATCGGTGCCAATACCACTTGCAGATGCTACAGCAAACATGCAGATTATTACTCAAATGTTCACAAACTATTTGAAATAAAATATGGCTGATATTATCGGAGTACTCGCCCTCTTAATTGGACTAGAATTGGTATTAGGAGTAGATAACATTCTGGTAATTTCAATTTTAGTAAACCGATTAAAACTAGAAGAGCAAAATAAAGCTCGTGTAATTGGCTTAGTACTGGCAATGATCGCCAGAATCTTACTTTTATTTCTTTTGCTTAAGCTAACTGGGCTTACCGATGCTATTTTTATGAATTTCAGTATTCGCGACTTAATTCTAATCGTTGGTGGATTATTCCTGATATATAAAGCAGTTACAGAAATTCACCATATTGTTGAGTTAAAAGACGAGGTTGATGCTGCAAAAAAAGCAAAACAAACCTTTGGTTCGGTAATTACTCAAATAGTATTATTAGATATTGTGTTCTCCGTTGATTCTGTAATTACCGCTATTGGATTAACCGAATTGGTTTGGGTAATTGTAACGGCTGTTATTTTATCATTTGCCGTAATTCTAATCTTTGCAAGACCCATTGGTGATTTTATTTTAGCCAATCCCGCGCTGAAAATACTTGCGCTCTCTTTCTTGATAAGCATTGGTATAACCATCTTTATGGAAGGCATGCATAAAGAAGTTCCTAAAGCTTATATTTACCTCCCAATGGGCTTTGCACTTGCTGTAGAACTTCTGCAGATGCGGTACTCAAGAAATAAAGCAAAAAGAGTTGCCTAACATTTACATTTCATCGAAAACATATGTCGCCCACTACGCTAACTTATAGATGCTCAATTATTAGTTATTGAACGATTTTCGTATTTTTAATGCTTGTTGAGAAACTAAAAAATTCTATGCCAGCACTAGTTACATTTAATAACAAAATTGATAAAGACTTTTCTAGATTAGTTAAGAAAAGAGTTAACGCATATTTCGAAGAAAAAGGCATTTCTAAGCATGCTAACGGGGCTATGGTTTTTAAAACAATTGCCATTCTTGCCTTGTATTGGGTTCCTTATTTATTAATCATGCTTGCTGGTTTTTCTGTGGAAACCATGTGGTTTCTAGCTTTTGTGATGGGTACGGGAATGGCAGGTATAGGATTCTCGATAACCCATGATGCATTGCATGGTGCTTATTCTTCTAACAATACCGTCAACAACGTGCTGGGTACTTTTTTCGATCTTGTTGGAGCTAATGGGTACATTTGGAAAATCACACATAATATAATCCATCATACCTACACTAATATTCATGGGCATGATGAAGATCTTGAAGTAGCTGAATTTATTCGGCTCTCCCCTCATACAGAATATAAACCTGTTCACAAATTTCAGCACTTTCTTGCGTTCCCGGCGTATAGTTTTGCTACCATTTTTTGGGTTTTTGTTAAAGACTATTGGTATTTCTTTAAATCACCATTAGGCCCATATGAAAACAAAAATCACCCAACTAACGAATGGGTAAAGTTGATTGTAACTAAACTTATTGCGTATACCCTTTATATCGTTCTGCCACTCATGTTTTTGGAAATTACCTGGTGGCAATATCTAATTGGCTTTTTAACCATGCATCTTACCGCAGGATTAATTTTAGGAGTTATCTTTCAGCTGGCTCATGTGGTTGAATCCACAACACATCCGTTACCAAATGAAGAAAACATGATTGAGAATCATTGGGTAATTCATGAGATGTTAACTACCAATAATTTTGCCAGAGATAATAAATTACTCTGCTGGTATGTTGGTGGGCTAAACTTTCAAATTGAGCATCATTTGTTCCCAAAAATATGCAGTATTCATTATCCTGCAATAAGTCCTATAGTAGAAGAAACTGCCAAAGAGTTTGGAATTCCATATAACATGCACGAAACGTTTACAGACGCTGTAAAGTCGCATTACAAAACTCTGAAAAAATTTGGTGATAAGGACTTTAAATGGTCGCCAGCCATGGCCTGATATTATAACTTTCTAAAAGCTCATCTACTTGAGCTTTTTTTTTTCACTTTTGACTACATTGCTACAAATAAATGGATTAAGTGAAATATTTCATTGGGCTTTTATGGGTAGTTGGCCTCACCTTTTGTGAGGTACTTGCACAACCAGTTGCGCTAAGAGGGGTTATCGACTTGCGTAATTTCCAGTTTTCGCAAGATGAAACGGTGTTACTTAAAGGAGAATGGCAATTTTTCTGGCAAGTATTTCAATATCCCGAAACTAATATTCGGCAATTACCCTCTTTTGTAGAGGTTCCTCATCTTTGGAATGCTGACCCGGCATTAGGTTCTTTTGGTTATGGAACTTATAAACTTAGAGTACTCCTGCCACCCGATCACCCGGAGTTAGCCATTAACATGCCTGATGTATATACGGCGTATTCTTTATATGTAAATGATGAGCTTTTGGCTAGAAATGGCAAAATTTCAACAAATCAACAGGCCCATCAACCGAATTGGACTCCTAAAACTGTGCATTTAGGTGAGTTTCAGGAAACACGAACTATCGAAATCCAACTTCTGATATCTAATTTTTCGCATAATAAAGGTGGAATCCGCGTACCTATTGAGTTAGGTGAATATTTGGAAATAAAAAGACAGAGAGAGGTTGAGCTCGGTTATTCTTATTTGCTTACTGGAAGCTTGTTAATGGGAGGATTATTCTTTTTTGGATTATTCTTATTTGGCCGCACCGAAACTGCCATCTTTTATTTTGCTTTATTCTGCCTGATGTATAGCTACCGGGTAATTGGTACAGACTTATATCCGCTACACTTCATATTTCCAGGTTTCTCATGGGGTCTATCCATCCATCTGGAATATTTGTCACTTTATATAGCATCTGCATTTTTTGCCATTTATATAAAACATCTCTTTCCAAAAGAAATTTACAGAGAAGTCATAATTGGCTTTACAGTAATCTTTGCATTATTTGCTGTTTCCGTAATTGTGCTACCGACACATATTTTCACTTCGTTTATAAACTACTTTTTTATAATTATTGGACTATTAACAGCCTACACAATATATGTTTTCATATTGGCTGCAAACAGAAAACGGGTAGGCTCTTTATTCTCTTTACTAAGTGTTTTGATGGTAGTAATAAATATCGGATGGGACTTACTAGAGTATTTTGTAATTGTGAAAGAAAATCTCATGGTGAGCTATACAGGATATGTTGCATTCTTTTTCTTTCAATCACTCACTTTATCCAATCAGTTTTCCGCTCAATTTAATAAAGCCAAAGAGCTAGCAGAGACAGCCTCAACAGCAAAAACGCATTTTCTTTCAACTATGGGGCATGAACTTAGGACCCCACTTAATGCGGTCATTGGGTTATCAGAATTATTGTTAGACTCAAAATCTGAGAAGGAAAAAACTCAATTCGCACGTACTATTAAAAAGAGTGGTGAAGACTTACTGGGTATAATCAACAACATCCTGGATTTCACTAAAATTGAATCTGATGAAGTCGAGTTTGAATACCGCCCAACACATATCCCAACCTTACTTGCCGATACGATTAAAATGTTAGGTTCTCTCACTAATTCGAAAAAAGTTGCTTTGAGTTTTAGGTTCGACGATGCCCTGGGTGATTATTTAATTGTTGATCAGGCAAGATTGCAACAAGTTATTATTAACCTTGTTGGTAATGCGATCAAATTTACTGATGAAGGCGACATTTCTGTTCAAGTAACTACCACCGAGTCTATTTCAGAAAAAGGGCAAATCTTATTTATCATAAAAGATACTGGCATTGGTATTCCTGAAGAGAAAATGGGATTACTTTTTGACAGATTTTCTCAAATTGATGCCGATAGAAGCCGAAAATATCAAGGAACAGGCTTGGGCCTGGCAATTAGTAAGCGACTTATTGAAGCAATGGGCGGTAGAATTTGGGTGCAAAGTAAAGAAGGAACCGGTACAACCTTTTATTTCACACTAACAGCTGCATCAGCAACTCCAAAGGAAGTTAAATCTGTTCTGTCAGTAAGTTCTGAAAATCATGTAGTGGCCCCTAGTAACATCAAAATTTTAGTAGTAGAAGACAACCTGATTAATCAAAAGGTAGTTCTAAAAGTACTAGAAAGACTAGGATTTAATGCAGATATCGCTGATAATGGATTCGAAGCTATAGAAAAAGTGCGGGAGCATAACTATGACTTAATTTTTATGGATATGGAAATGCCGGTAATGGATGGCATTGAAGCAACAAGAAATATTTTAAAAGTACCATATAAAGATAAAATTCCCATTATTGTAGCTATGACCGCAAATGCTACAACAGAAGATAAAGCACGTTGTTTCGAAGCGGGAATGAAAGATTTTATAGCAAAACCCATTACTTTACAATCTACTGAGGATGTTTTGGTCAAGTGGTTTTCAGATTCATAACACTGGGTAATTGAGAAAGGTTATTCATCACATAACAAAAGAGATCTTTTTTTTACTATTTGTAATCGCATTAATTCCAATATGTGTTAATGCGCAGTACGCTGTGCCTACAATAAATTTACAGGAAGTAGATATATCTGATGAAGTCGTAGAATTAGATTCCACATGGGCATTCAATTGGGAGAACTTTGTATCCCCCGAATCTTCCAACCTAAATGAGCCTGATACACTTTTATCGTTTTTAACTAATTGGGCTAATGTTAGTTCTCTAAATGCGAACGGGTTTGCCACGTATCGCCTCAATATTGTTATATCCACCCCAGATAAGCCCCTTGCACTTGATATTCCTGACTTCTATTCATCTTACCAACTTTATATCAATGGAATAGACATTGCCAGTAATGGGACTGTCGCACGGATTAAGCAAAACTATGTGCCGAAATGGCTCCCTTCAACTATAAGTTTGCCGGCATTTAATAGTGACACTCTTGAATTCGTTCTGCATGTTGCAAACTTTGATCATTCTAAAGGAGGGGCATATTTACCTTTAAAAATTGGTTCTTCAGAAATTCTTTATACCGACAGATACATCCAATATGGTTATTCTTTTATTCTAACCGGGGTTCTGCTTATTAGCGGACTATTCTTTTTAGGATTATATCTTTTCGGGCGACATGAAAAATCAATCTTATACTTTGCTTTATTTTGTTTTGTCTATAGCTACAGAATAATTGGTTTTGGGAGTTATGCCTTTCATATGCTTCAACCCGACCTCCCGTGGATCATTACTTTACGTATTGAATATGTAACACTCTTTTTATCAGGTTTACTTTTTGGGCTTTATACACTTCACTTGTATCCACGTGATACACCAAAACCGCTTATTTATGTATTAAGTGCGGTTTCCATACTCTTTGCTTTTGAATCGATTTTCCTTTCCCCAGCTATCTTTACCCAGTTAGTCGTACCGTATTTTATTTTACTCATCTTTTATATCGTCTTGGCTTTTTGGGTATATACAAAAGCTATTTTAAAAAACCGCCCTGGATCGATGTATTCGCTTATTAGTACAGGCGCAGTTTTCACTGTATTTGGATATGAGATTCTAGTTTATTTCGGAATTTTTCGTCCATCCCTATTCATTGTTTTTGCTGGTTATTTATTCTTTTTCTTTTTTCAATCGCTGGTGCATTCTTATCGTTTTTCAGCAAATATGAAAAATGCACTTCATAAAGCTGAAGAATCGTCTCGGGCAAAATCTCAATTCTTATCTACAATGAGCCATGAGATTAGAACACCACTTAATGCAGTAATTGGATTGTCCGGTCTCCTTTCAGAGAGTAACCTTTCTCCTCGCCAAATCGAATTCATTAATACGATTAAAAAAAGTGGTGAAAGTCTACTTAGTATTATCAATAATATTCTGGATTTCTCTAAAATAGAGTCAGGCAAACTAGAACTGGAATCCAGTGAGTTTAATCTGCGTGAATCTATCGAAGTTGTGTTGGAAGTAGTCTCTGGGGCGAATCGAAGTTCCCAACTTGAAGTGATGTACACCCTCGATGAAAATGTTCCCAAATACTTAATCGGCGATTTCAATCGGCTGCAACAAGTGCTAACAAATATAGTTGCAAACGCCTACAAATTTACTGCTGAAGGTGAAATCCTACTTAAAGTACAAGTTATTCGTGAGTTTACTGATTCCTTAGTTTTACAATTCAAAGTTATTGATACCGGAATTGGAATTCCTAAAGATAAGATTGACCGGTTATTTCAAAGTTTCAGCCAGGTAGATGCTTCATCCACTAGAAAATATGGTGGCACCGGCCTTGGACTGGTAATAAGTAAACGATTAGTTGAAGCAATGGGAGGAGAGATTTCTGTAGAGAGTGAAGAGGAAATTGGCAGTACTTTTACATTCAGTGTAGTTTTTGGCAAAAGCTATAGAGAAAGTGACTTTATTACTCCTTCCCTTCTGGAAAACCGAAGAGTGTTTTTACTCGACGATAATTCTACAAATCTGAAAATTATTCAAGAGCAACTTCAGAAAGCTAACCTTAAAGTGAGCACATTTAATAATCCAAGGATGTTGCTATCTATTATCAATGAATTGGAAAGTTTTGATTTCGGAATATTAGATATGCAAATGCCGGATTTAAATGGCGTTGAAGTAGCTCGAAAAATCAGAGAAAAATTTTCAAATCGACAAGTACCATTAGTCCTATTAAGTTCAATCCATGAATTGGACGACCCAAAAGACAGAAATTTGTTCGAATTGTTTTTGAAAAAACCCATTCAACAAACTAGATTATTAAATAATCTGGAACGCCTTTATTTACCGGATTCTTCAAATTCTAAGTTGCTATCTAAAAAGAAAGATCCTAAACATTTATTTGCTACCGAGTTTAAAGTGTTAATTGCTGAGGATAATATCGTAAATCAAAAAGTTGCGCAGCGAATTCTGGAACGGTTTGGCTTGAAACCGGAAATTGTAAATAACGGGAAAGAAGCTTACGAAGCTGAATTAGTAAATGAGTATGACCTTATTTTCATGGATATGGAAATGCCCGAAATGGATGGCCTTGAAGCCACTGAGTTAATCAAAAAAAGACGACGGCATCATAGTAATAAACCTATAATAGTAGCGATGACTGCCAATGCTATGCTTGAAGATCGGGAACGATGCTTTGCTGCAGGAATGGATGATTTTCTCGCTAAACCAATTACGCTTCCGTTAACACGACAGGTTCTGGTAAAATGGCTGGATGACCAATAAGCTTTAAAGCTTTTTACTTCACTTGAAGCCTACAAAACTTATCATCCTAAAAACAAGAATGAAAATGCCCCGTCTTTTAATCTACACTTTATTATTAGTCCTGATTTCGCTGATTGGGTGCCAAACTAATTACACCGTTGAAGAACAACGAACAGCCGATATTCTTTTTAAACTTTCTACTGATGAGTTAAAAGGAAGACAGGCTTTCACTCCGGAGATTAAGGTTGCAGAGCAAATTATCGCTGATGAATTCGAATTAGCGAAATTGGCAGTAATGCAAGGCATGGAAAGTTATAAACAGGCGTTTTTTGTCATTGAGTCTGAAATAGAATCAGAAAGTTTAACTATTAATGGATCTGAAATCCCGGATTCTGATTTTCTGACGTTTACATCTAATGAATATGTAGCCGTATCAACATCCGATCTTAGTTTTTATACCATTGAGGAAGGCGACAATTTCAGATCAAAATTCCTAGAGTATCGTGAAAGTGAATCCGATGCAATAATTTTTGTTGACCCATCATTTTCAGATTTATTCCAGCGTTACGACTCTTATTATTCTCGTCCTAATCGATATTTAGAATCTGAATCGAAAGCCAATGTAGCATTTGTTTTAGGTGATTACACCGAGCCTAATATAGAATTGGAAATTAATTCCACTTTAGATAAGAAAGAATTAAACAACGTTATAGGGTATATAGAAGGCAACAGAAAAGATGAGTTCGTAATATTCTCTGCTCATCATGATCATTTAGGCGTTCGAAGTCCTGTTCTTGCAGATTCTATAGCAAATGGTGCCAATGATAATGGTTCAGGGGTTACGGCGGTAATACAGTTAGCTCATCATTTCGCAGCTGAACCTAAACCAGAAAGGTCATTGATCTTCGTCACATTTACTGCAGAGGAAATGGGTGGATATGGGTCGCAATACTTTTCAGATCAGTTAAACCCTGATCAAATTGTTGCCATGTTTAATATTGAAATGATTGGGAAACCAGCGGTTTCCGGACCAAATACAGCCTGGATTACAGGGTATGATAGATCTACTTTTGGTGAATTACTTTCGAAAAGTGTTGAAGGCACTGACTATGAGTTTTATGCAGATCCATATCCCAATCAGGATTTATTTTATCGATCTGATAATGCCACTCTCGCAAGATTAGGGGTACCTGCACATTCAATCAGTACTACTCCAATAGATGTTGACAGAGATTATCATCAGGTTTCAGACGAATTCGAAACCATTAATATTTCACACCTTAATAATACCATCAAAGCTATTGCTGCAGGTGCAAAAGGAATTATCTCAGGTGACCAAACACCCACACGCGTTGATGCTTCAAAGTTAGATTAATTGTATTCTACTTGTTGATTCAACTTTAGTAATTATCAAAAAAATGAAAATAGTACTACTCCTTGCTTTCTTTCTTGTAATAAGCTCGCAGTCAATCGCTCAGGATTATGCACTCAATCAATTGGAGAACTCTCCAAGGCATCATGAATGGGTTGAACTGCAGTCGAATAACAGAACGCTTCATACATTTGTAGCCTATCCCGAAGTTGCTCAAGATGTACCTGTAGTTTTAGTAATTCATGAAAACCGAGGATTAAATACCTGGGCTAGAAGTTTTGCGGATCAGGTTGCAGAGCGTGGCTTTATTGCAGTAGCTCCAGATCTAATCAGTAATACGGTTGAAGGCTATGAAAAAACCTCTGACTTTGCATCATCAGATGATGCCAGGGCTGCTCTGTATGAACTAGATCCTGATGATGTAACTATGGACTTAAAAAGAACCCTGGAATATGCAAAAAGCATAGAGGCTGGAAATGGAAATGTCATTGTTGTCGGCTTCTGTTGGGGCGGTTCTCAGTCATTCCGTTTTGCTACAAACATCGGCTCTGATATTGAGCAGGCGATAGTATTTTATGGAACCGGGCCTCGTGAAGCCCATGTTTATGAGAACATCGAAATACCGGTATTTGGCTTCTATGGCGGTGATGATAATCGAGTTAATTCTACGATCGGGTTTTCAGAAAATGCAATGGATTCTTTAGGCAAATCCTATCAATATGAAATATATGAAGGTGCAGGCCATGCTTTCATGCGAAGAGGAGACGACCCAGCGGCTTCATCCGATGATCCAAATAAAATTGCACGGGATAAAGCTTGGGAAAAGCTTACAATGATTCTTCAATCATATAATTAATACGCTGATCTGATTTTATTAGCTCCAAAAAGTGGTTTTAGTGAAAGCGGTTTTATATGTTCAGCCGTTTAAATGATATTTAATTCGCGGAATGAATTAAATCAGATATCTGATCATCAAATTACTTTTTCAGGAAAACAATTATGAGTAACGCCGAAAGTGGGTCACAACAAACATATAATCTAGCTCGTGTAATATTTTTATCCGCCACCGCCGCATTAGGTGGTTTTCTATTTGGATTCGATAGCGGAGTAATTAACGGAACTGTTGATGCACTTGCTCTGGCATTTGACTCTGATTCAGCTACAACTGGTTTTAACGTAGCTTCCGTATTACTAGGTAGTATGGTTGGTGCCTTTTTTGCCGGCACCTGGGCTGATAAATATGGTCGAAAACCGATCATGATCCTTACAGCTTTACTCTTTATTGCTAGTGCCTGGGGGTCAGGAATTGCCATTGCATCTATACCATTTATTATTGCAAGAGTAGTTGGCGGTATTGCAATGGGTGCTGCCAGTGTTTTAGCTCCTGCCTATATAAGTGAAATTGCACCACATCAAATTCGTGGCAGGCTTGCAACCTTACAACAACTTATGATTGTAATAGGGCTATTCATGGCGTTTATGAGTAATTATTGGTTAGCTGGCCTTTCTGGAGGTGCAAGCATAGAATTATGGTTGGGCTTTGATACCTGGAGATGGATGTTTTGGATGGAAATCATCCCAGCTGGAATATTCCTGATTTCTTTGATGATGATTCCTGAGTCTCCTCGTTACTTAGTTGCTGCTGGTAAATCTGATGATGCCTACCATGTTCTTCATGACATTTCACCTCTGCAGGATACAAAAGCCAAAATCGAAGAGATTAAGAAAACTCTTGTTGAAGGTGTAAAGCCACGATTAAAAGATGTTATTGATATAGCTACCAGTAAAATGCACCCTATTGTTTGGATAGGTATTGGGTTAGCTATACTACAACAGTTGACAGGTATCAACGTAATATTTTACTATGGAGCAACTTTGTGGCAAGCCGCCGGATTTACCGAAGCGGATGCTTTGCTTCAGAATGTTATTTCAGGTAGTGTAAACATCTTTTTCACTTTTGTTGCAATTGCCCTAATTGATAAAGTTGGGCGAAAGCCGTTGCTTCTTGTTGGATCACTAGGTCAGGCTGTAATGCTTGGTGTAATGGCTATTATTTTCAGTAATGCAGGTACCGACGTAGCCGGAGACATTATGCTTGAAGGAAATAATGGACTTTATGCTTTACTAGCAGCAAACGCATATATCGCATTCTTTGCATTTTCTTGGGGTCCGGTTATGTGGGTTATGTTGGGTGAAATGTTCCCGAATCATTTCCGTGGAGCCGCACTCGCTATATGTGGAATGGCTCAATGGGGAGCAAACTTCACCATTACTATGACTTTCCCAATATTCTTGGCAACACTTGGTTTAGGATTCTCTTACGGACTTTACGCATTCTTCGGATTAGTGGCTTACATTTTTGTTAAGAAATATGTGATTGAAACAAAAGGGAAATCACTTGAAGAAATGGGTGAGCTTCTGAAAGGTAACTCATAAAATTAATGCGCTCTATTCCAGATATACAGGATGGTTTAGATAAAGCCTTCGAAGAGGTTATCACTTATATAGAAAATCAAAGTGACGATCTCTTCGAAGCTTCAAATGCTGATGGAAAATGGTCTATAGGGGAGCAACTAGAACATTTAATTAAAAGTGTAACTCCTATCAATCTTGGCTTAGTTCTTCCTAAAAAGATATTGAAGTGGAAATATGGAACAACCGATCGAGAGGAAATGGATTATGATGCTCTTAAGAAGATATATCTTGAAAAATTAGAAGAAGGTGCTAAGGCAACTAAACCATACATCCCAAATCCAATTCCATTAGCCAGAAAAGCAGATTTATTAAAGAAGTACCGAACAGAAAAAGAAAAGCTGATCAAAGTTTTAAATAAATGGGATGAGGATATCATTTCTGAAATCGTAGCACCCCACCCTATTCTAGGAAATCTCACCATTCGGGAACTGATGTTTTTTACGATTTACCATAATTATCATCACTTGGAAAGCATTAAAGCTATTCAATAATGTTAAACCGGATTTGATCACCCGATTTAACCTGACCAAGTCTCCATAATTCTGATTCTTTTACAACCCCAATTCTAGGATATCCCCCAATGGTTTGGCTATCATTCATTAAGATTATTGGATTCCCAGAAGGTGGAAGCTGAATAATTCCGGGCACTACCGGCGAAGAAACCATCTCTAATCTATTTATTCCAATTTTCTCACCTGATAAGCGGATACCCATTCTATTACTTTGTGAACTTACTGCAAATGATGTTGAAAGAAATAGTTCCAAAGTGGGTTCATCGAAAATCTCAAATTCAGGCCCTTTTTCAATGTCTACGACAATTTTAGATGAGAAGTATGGAATCTCTTTTTTGGGGAATTCCTTGATCAAAGATTCATCAAGTGAAAACTTCCATCTAATTTCATCATCAACTCTTAGGGTCCGGCCTTCATATCCACCAAAACTACCAAGTAAATAGGTTGAATAAGAATCCAACACCTTAGGCACGTCAATATGACCCTGAATTGCCAAATAAGACCGGCAACCTCTGCTTGGGTGATTAATCTCTAATTTGTCCCCCGATTCTACTCTAACTGCTTCATATAGCGGAATCTGAAGATCATTTACAGTTGGACTAGAATTCGACCCTGTTATTGAAATAATTGCTGGTTCATTGAACTTATAAATTCCACCATAAAAGGTATGTTCAATTACAGGATTAGATTCTGGATTGCCTACAATTTTATTCGCATCTCGCATAGATTTAGAGTCAATAGCACCACAAATCGGAACCCCAAATTTTCTATATCCGAACCTGCCAAAATCTTGTATCGTGGATTGAAACCCAGCTTTTATAACCCGAATACTATCCATCAATTTCCTGTCGGTTTAAACTTCAGTTTATCACCCAAAGCAATTGAAATGGGAGGGCTCTTTTTAACATCAAAAAACTGATGCACACTTTTACCAATGATATTCCATCCTCCCGGACTTTCAAGAGAATAGATTCCTGTTTGATCTCCGCCAATACCGATGGAACCTGCAGGTATCCTCGTTCTGGGATTCTCAAGTCTGGAGACAGCAAGATTCGGATCAAGTCCTTTCAGAAAAATGAACCCAGGCACAAATCCGATCATTGCAACAGTATAAATTTGTTTGGAATGCTGCTCGATGATTTCACTTTTTGAAAATCCAGTGTTTGCAATAACACGATTCCAATCCAAACCTTGCTGATAATCTACTTCAACTTCAATTGTCTTCGAAACAGCAAAACTAGAATCGCTTACATCGATTTTTTTCAGATATTCAAAGACCTCTTTTTCTGTATGTATATAAAATAACGCAATCGATTGATAGGCAGGAACGATGTCTGTGATTGGGGAGTGTTTATCACTTTCAATAACTCGATATAATTGATGAATTTTTTCGAGATGACCGTTCTCAACAATCGGTTCTAATAAAATTGCCTGACTCCCGAGCTTCGAAGTTCTCCACTTTATTCCATTAAGCTGAAGCAATGTTCACTCCGTTAGCTTTTAGGTAGCTATTGATCTCCTTTGCCAATTGTACAGATCCTTCGGTATCACTATGCAAACATATAGTGTTGGCAACAATAGGTAGTATCAATCCGGAATATGTTTTCACTTTACCGTCAATAATCATGCGATGAATATGTTCGAAGACATCCGATTTTTTGTGAATAATTGCTCCTTCCAGCGTTCTAGAGCGCAAGCTCAGATCATCCTCATAAGCACGATCAGCAAACACTTCAAACACAGGTCTAAGGCCGGATTCCTCTAACGCTTCCTCCAATTTTGAACCCTGCTGACAATAAACCGGAACTAATATTTCAGATTCAAGAATAGCCTGAACAATTGTTTTAGCGACTTTTTTG
Organism: Balneolaceae bacterium; assembly: GCA_965249965.1. Taxonomy (GTDB): domain Bacteria; phylum Bacteroidota; class Rhodothermia; order Balneolales; family Balneolaceae; genus HXMU1420-13. Next base: position 1,717,019 of record OZ252262.1, on the reverse strand, counting down.
TTGATGGAAGCCTCATTATACAGCGCACCATGTGGCTTAATGTGATGGATTGCTCCACCTTCTCGCTTTACTAAACGTATAAAATGATTGAGTTGCTGAATCAAGGATTCTGTTAAATCCTTCATGGGCATTTCAACTGCTACTCTCCCAAAATTCTGTTTATCGGGATAAGACGGGTGAGCTCCAATTGCAACATTATGCTGCATCGCTAATTTTATGGTCGTAATCATAGATTCCCGGTCGCCGATATGGCCACCGCAAGCAATATTACAGGAAGTGATGAACGGCATGATTGCAGTATCTTTTTTTGCCCCTTTTCCATCTTTCCACTCGCCTAAATCGCAATTTAAATCAATCGTTTTCATGCTAAAAAATTTGAAATACTGCGTTTAAGCTTCGAATTCCAAGTCCGATTGCAACTATTAAAACGAACCCACTCAAAATATTTTGAATTAAACTATTGGTGTACACACCCATTAATTTCGATCGGTTCATCAAATACAGTAAAAACATTGCTACAATTGGTAATAAAATCCCATTAGCAACCTGTGCAAATTGAATAATGATCACGGGACTTCCCCCAAACATGCTTGTTAAAACGCCTAATAATAGAATCGTCATCCAAACAGTCCTGAATTGGATTGATCGTGTATTTTCATCCCAACCAAAAATTCCTTTTGCCGCATAGGCTGCTGCAAGAGGTGCTGTTATTGCGGATGAAATCCCGGCAGAAAACAAGCCAATTCCCAAAAATAAACCGGCCCAATCACCCAATAATGGTCGTAATTGGTCAGCCATATCAGCGGCAGAATTAACTTCAGTTGCACCAAAAATTGTAGCCCCGCTTGTAATAATAATACTGGCAGAGATAATTCCACCTAACACTACTGCTGTTATATTTTCTTTTCTCAAATCACCCAGGTCTTTAACGCTTTTATACTTTTCTTTGATTATAGAAGCGTGCAAAAACAAATTATATGGGACCACTGTAGTACCGACAAGTGCCATAACCAACAAGAGTTCACCATCAGATACCTGCGGGATAAACATCCCTTTCAAAATAGCCAACACATCGGGTTTCACTAATACAGCCGTTGTTAAAAATACAAGGCTCATCATTAGAACTAAAGCAATTAAAAACCACTGAATGATCTTAATCTCTCCTATCATGAGTACTAGAAATGCGACAAATCCAATAAGTAAAGGTACAAGAGATATTTGGTGAGATCCTACTGTGATTTCCCATAAGCCAAACAACTCCTGAACACCTAATACTGCACCCGAAATATTTCCTCCCTCATACGCAGCATTACCGATAATAATGGCACCAAATACCAACAAAACGGTAACCCACCTAAAAATTGGAAACTGGATTTCTGATCGGATAGCTTCCCCAAATCCATTTTGGGTAATTAAACCTAATCTGGCAGACATTTCCTGCAAAATAATAGTAGTGATTAGAGAGAAAACTAGTGCCCAAAGTAAACTATAACCGGACTGAACACCTGCCAATGTACAAATAGTAACTGTTCCCGGTCCAATAAAAGCCGCTGTTACTAATGTACTTGGACCAAAGTATTTAGAAAAGATTTGCTTCAAAAAAATGAAAAATTAAGCGCTTACTTAAACTTTTATTTATCGTCTGATAAAATTATAATACGCCCAACGAATAAGGAATTCCAACACTAAATGCGTTCACCCTTTACATGGCGGAAAATAAGACGATCCCCACAGGTCTCAGCGTTGATGATTACATCAATGCGATAGAAAATCCCCAACGTAAAGAAGATTGTAAAACCATTCTGGAATTAATGAAATCCTTAACCGGTAAAGTGCCAAAAATGTGGGGAACCAGCATGGTAGGGTTTGGTATCTATCACTATATATACGAAAGTGGCAGAGAAGGCGATATGCTTTGCACTGGATTCTCGAATAGGAAACAAGCTATCACAATATATTTAATGGCTAATTTTGAACGCAAGGAAGAGTTACTTGGAAAAGTAGGTAAATACAAGCGTGGTAAATCTTGTTTTTACATTAAAAAACTTGCTGATATAGACATTGAAGTACTTTCTGCATTAATTTTGGAATCATATAACGCGGTACGAAAAAACAATACCGTAGTAGAATGAACACAAGACTATTCGTTTTAAACGGGACAACGGTTATTAACCCTGTATCTTTACAAATAAAAACTCAATATCAGGCTAACAGCCGGTTGATGCTAACATCAAAAACTATTTCGGATGGAAAACAGAATTGAGCTAAAAACAACGATCAAGGCAACTGCAGATAAAGTTTGGGATGCGATTACAAATCCCGATAAAATTGAACAGTACATGTTTGGCTCTCGTATAGAAACTGATTGGAAACCTGGCAGTAAATCAAATTTTTATATCGAACAGGATGAAAAGCAAATTACGATTGTTAAAGGCGAAGTAATTAGAAACGTGCCGGGTAAATTATTAGAGCACACGCTTTTTCCACATAATGCCGGAATTCAGGATACACCCGAAAACTATATTGTAATCACGTATGAGTTACAGGAATTTGATGGTGAAACCGACTTAATGATTACACAAAAAGGCTTTAAATATGTTGAGAATGGCCTTCAACGATATATCGATACTCAAAAAGGTTGGAAAGTTGCTCTTCCAAAATTAAAGGAAGTAGCCGAACATTGAGCACTCAACCTAATAACCCACTCCATGGAATAAAGTTGCAACAGGTTGTTGAAGACCTTGTTGATTACTATGGATGGGAGCAATTGAGTACTCATGTAGATATAAACTGTTTTAAAAGCGACCCTTCTGTTAAATCGAGCCTGAAATTTCTACGAAAGCATCAATGGGCTCGTGATGAAGTAGAAGCACTTTGGGTAGATGTTATTTGGCCAACGACGAAAAAATAACGTCATAGGTATCGATACATTTCGACCAATCATATTTTTTCACATCAAAATTGAAATCCGAACTATTCCAATTATTGATTATTGATTTTAATCGATTTAAAAGCCCCCCTTCCTTATACAAACATAGTTCTTTTTGCTGATCATTAATATGTTCCGGGTAGGCCAAGCGATGTGGTAACAAAGGAAAGCATCCACAATACATGGCTTCTACTACACTTCCTCCAAAAAAATCCTGATTTGAAGTAACTGGCAGTATATCGGCCTTCCATAATAACCGGGCGTATTCTTCAAAATTCTCTGCATATCCCCAATGAATTATTTGCTGATTTAACCTCGATTTAGCTTCATCAAAAATTGGAGGATTCACATCGTTTTGCTCACCAAGTACAATCAACTTAAACTTTACACCATCTTCATCAAGATTAAAAAGAGTTTCAAAGAATTCTTTAGGATTTTTATCATACTCCCAGCGATGATTCCAAAGTAATACTGGCTTCTCATTTGTTGACTGATGCCTGAATTTATCAAAGCGGGATAAATCCATTCCTAAATGTAGTACTTCACTTTTTTGCTTAATGACATCAATGTTCTCTTTCTCCCTTTTATCCGGAAACTGATTCAGAAATTTTGGTAGAGCACCAATAAATGAATTAAAGTGATATTGAGAATTGAAAAAAACCTTATCCGCAACTAAGGCAGATGCATAGTTGATAAAAGCATAGTGATTATCTCTTTTGTGCTTTATGTCGCGGTCTTGGGGCGACCAGGGATAAGTAAGCTGATTTTCATGAAAGTAGATGGCCGTAGGAATTCCTGCTGACTTCTCTTTAGTGAGTCCCAAAAAAGTGGGAAAATCGAGCATAGAGGTTCCCAATATCAAATCTGGTTGATAGTCTAACTCATTAAACTGCTTTGCCAGTGAAACTGCCCCACCATGCATCCGCCACTTCCAATGGCGACCAGGAAGACTCAGAATTTGAATGCTATGTCGCGAAAATCGCTGGAAACCCTCCGCCCATTGTTTGTGGGAGCCCGAAAAAAAGGGTTCTAATAAGACGATATTTAACGTTTCTTTGTTGATTGGCAAACCCCTATCAGCTCAAGATTGATCACAATCATTCCACTCATAAAAATTCACCGAATCCATCAGCTTGAAACCAGTGGCCGGATATAACTGATTTCCAATATCATTGCCTTTTCCAGTTTCCAGATACATTCCGCATGCATTTGAGTCTCGGCACAATTGTTTGGCCCGATCAATTAGCGCTTTTGAAAATCCTTTTCCTCGGTATCGGGGTGCAACAAATAAATCATTTAACAGCCAATATCTTGCCATTCTGGTAGAAGAAAAGACCGGAAACAATTGTACAAAACCGGTTGCTGATTCATCTTCCCACGCCATGTATATTTCTGATTCATTCTTCTCGATACGATCACTCAAAAACCTGGCACTCGCCATTAAGTCCGATTCTTTTTTGTAAAAGCGCCGGTATTGATCGAACAGATCGTTGAGTGGTTCTAGGTCCGATAGTTCTGCTTTTTTAATATTCATTTCAAAATTCTTAATTTTTCATTCTTAATTCCGCAGCTGCCCAGCAGCGAGGACCGCGGCGGCAACTTTCTCCCCATCAATGGCAGCCGAAACAATACCACCCGCATAGCCTGCCCCTTCTCCACATGGGAACAATCCTTTGATCCGAACATGCTCCAATGTTTTCCGATCTCTTGGGATTCGAACCGGTGATGATGTTCTGGTTTCTGGGGCGTGAACTATAGCTTCGTTGGTCAGATATCCTCGCATAGATTTATCAAACATTCGAAAACCCTTTTTCAGTGATCTATGGACCTGCGAAGGTAAAACGTCTCTCAACTGAACCGGAGTTATTCCGGGTGAATAGGAGGTTTTTGGCAAATTTGAGGACATCCTTTCTTCCACAAAATCCAAGAGTTTTTGCGCAGGTGCCGATTGAGTTTTACCACCTGCTTCCCATGCTTTCTGTTCAATGGATCTCTGAAATTCCATGGCTGCTAATGGTCCGAATTTTTCATAAGGTTTGAAATCTTCTTCCGTCAACTCCACCACGATCCCTGAATTAGCCGTTGATCGTGCTCGACGGGAAGATGACCATCCATTGGTCACTATTTCTCCCGGTGAGGTTGCACAGGGTGCTATCACACCACCCGGACACATACAAAACGAGTACACTCCCCGACCATCCACTTGTTTTACAATGCTGTATGGGGATGGAGGCAAATATTCTCCTCTCGTTTCACAACTATACTGAATGGAGTCGATTAACGATTGGGCATGTTCAACCCGAACACCAACAGCGATGGGTTTTAGTTCAATTTCGATTTCTTTTTGGTATAGCAATTCAAAAATATCACGCGCTGAATGACCGGTAGCCAATATCACCTTATTCGCTGTATATACATCTCCGGATTTTGTCTTCACACCTTTGATCAAATCTCCTTCAATAAGAAAATCCGTTACTCTGGTATTGAAATGAATCTCGCCGCCATGTTCTAAGATTGTTTCGCGCATCCTGGCAATAATCTCTGGCAACTTATTGGTACCAATATGCGGGTGAGCTTCAATTTTGATTTCCTTCACGGCTCCAAATCCAACCAATAAGTCTAGTATTCGGCGTACATCCCCACGTTTTTTAGATCGTGTGTACAGTTTTCCATCCGAATAAGTCCCAGCTCCACCTTCCCCAAAACAATAATTCGAGTCTTCATTAACGATGTGATCAACATTAATTCCTTTCAGATCTTTGATTCGCGCTTTAACATCTTTCCCCCTCTCCAGCACAACGGGTTTTAGTCCAAGTTCGATAAGGCGCAGGGCAGCAAATAATCCTGCCGGACCAAGCCCAATTATCAGAACTTCCTCGGCACTACTTACATCGGGGTAATCCGGAAGATTAATGGGAATTTCTTCGAAATCTTCATTCACATACACCTGAACTTTCAGATTTATGTAGATTTGTTTTTGGCGGGCATCGATCGATCGGCGAATTATTTCGATGTGCCGAATTTGATCCTCAGGGATTCCGATTTCATTTGATAGATGGGCTTTGAGTTGCTCAGGTTGTCCGGCTATCTCCGGAAAAACCCTCAGCTGAATTTCTTTTTGCATGACCGAAGATAATTCTATTCCATATACTTAATTACACAATTCTAAATTGAAAATTAGACACTTTCAATCAGATACTTCCTGGAGTAGATACTTTTTCAATACCAAAAGTAGTTTATCTCTCTCGAATGGCTTTGTAAGATAATCCTGCATTCCTTTTTCAAAAGCCTTTTTTTTCGACAGTGGAGTTACATCCGCAGACAAGCCAACAATTGGTGTTTTTATTCCAATCGCTTTCAATTTGGCGGTAGCCTCAAATCCATCCATTCCCGGCATATGAATATCCATTAGAATTAAGTCGTAGTCGTTATCACTGGCCAGTTTTATTCCGTCTAAAGCATTTTCTTTATAGTCAGATTCTATTCCAAAATGCTGCAATGTTTTCTCTATAACTAATATGTTTACGAATTGATCGTCTATAATTAACACTCGACTATTCGGGAAAATAATATTTTGTGTAGGATGTACTTCAACATCTGATTCTTTAACAGCTCGACTGCTTTTATAAAAACTAAAATTTAGCGTAAAGGTGGTTCCTTCACCAACCTTACTTACTACTTCGATTTTCCCGCCCATAGCTTCCACCAGTTTTTTTGTGATAGCTAATCCGAGACCTGTTCCCTCATATTTTCGATTTGGACTGGAATCAATTTGGTTAAAACGTTCAAAAATTTCTCTCAATTTCTGATCGGGAATTCCAATTCCTGTGTCGGCTATTTCGATTTTATACAGTACAAAATCTTCCTTTTCAGATACATATGCATGTATATTTAAGCCACCCTCATCTGTAAATTTGAAGGCGTTCCGAATCAAATTGGTGAAAATTTGATGAAATTTATTTGGATCTCCATCTACAAAATTGTTCTTCTCACCTTTGAATATGGTATTCAAAAACAATCCTTTTTCTTCGAAAAAAGCCTTCTGCATCTTCTTCATTTTTTCCAACTCAAGAATCGGATTGAAGCTTACATTATTCAGCTGAACTTCACCTGATTCCAATTTTTCAATGTCAAGAATATCATTTACAATACTGAGAAGATTTTTTGATGAGACTTCCATCAGGTGTAAATATTCACGCTGCTCTTTGTTGATATCATCAGACTTTAAAATGGATATGAATCCCATAATCACATTCATTGGAGTCCGAATTTCGTGACTCATATTAGCCAGAAACTTGGTTTTTGATATTGAGGCCTGTTCTGCTTTTTCCTTTGCGGTTTCCAATTCAGCATTAATCACCCGTAATTTTTTAGAATTCTGTCTCGACTTTTGCCCAAAATAAACAGCAATACCTAGTAGAATTGACATACTCATTGCAATAAACAGCCCCACATAAATAAAGCGATAATTGGAATTTTCGAAAAAGGTAGAAGTTGTTCTGATTCTAAGCATCCAGCTTTTGTTGCCATCTACCTGGTACCTAAAAAACAATTCCTTTTCAAACCTGTCCAGACTTTCAGTTATGTCTCCCATGGTATAGATAGACAAACCTTGCGGATTAAAGATTTCAATATAGAATTCGGAAAAGTCTGCAAGTTCTTCATCTAACAAATTTCTAAGGTCCTGCACATTCAATGTTGTCAATTGGACTTCACTCACCTGACTTATAATTCGCTGAGCAGCAACTTCAACTTTTTGAGCTATAGATTCATCAAAATTGCTTTTTATAGTAAACCAAACGTTTAGAATAATAATGCAGAAGAATAAACCGGTTACAATCGATATAATTTTTATTCTATATCGTGATAATAAGTTCAGAGGTACGTTTTTTTGTGGCACTGGGATTAAACAACAAGCTGATTATATTTACTAAACATATAATAAATTTATAATTCCAATAATATACCTAAGATTATATAAGAGATTATAAATTTGATAACCAAAATTACTCAATCCAAAATGGAATATCAGCATCGTAGGGTAACATTCGGCCAATGGAATCTCTTCGGGCATCGCTTTCATCCACCACAGCCTGCCTGATATTGAATAGATATTTTCCTTGCGTTATAGAATCTGGTATATAGTAATTCCCTGCAAAACCTTGTTGATTATTTAATCGATGTGTATGAAATAGTAACTGACCTTGTAAGGGTATGGAATCGTTTGCCGAGAAACTGAAAAACGAATTTATGCAATTCAATCGGTTCTGGTTGTTCTCTCGTCTTCGCTCAAAGCGATATAAAGTATCTGATGGTTCTTCAAGATTGCAAAAAGCTTCGAGTTTGAGGTCGAGTAATTTTGGATATGGCACAAACACCGGTAAAAATGAACCTGCTTTTTGAAGGGGGTCATCGATCATAGGCGTTCGAATAAAATCATCTTCAAAACTAGATTCGTAATAGTTCTGATTTAGCACGCCCACATCAGAAAAATCCGCAGAAAATGAACGAGCATTTAAAAGATTTACATCCCCGTACTTTAACACATTCGACATCATCATCCCCATAAACAACACAAAGAATGCGCCTGAAAACGCATAGTATCGCTTCATGGGTATATTCGACATAAAATTTAGCATTAGATATTGAAGGGGTTTCAACACAAATGGAAATATGGCGATGGATAAAAACCACGTTAGTTTAAAATGGAAGGTGGCAATTTTCTCGTTCGAGCGAAAACGTTCTAAATTTAGTACAGTTGTTACTATCGCTGCCGACAAGAAAAACACGATCAATATGGCGTAAAAAACAGTTGAGTAAATATCGTAAATGTGATCAGGCAATATGACTTTTGAAACGTTCATCAACACAAAGAAAATGGAATAGATGAACCCAATAGCAAACAAGAGCAACACAACAGTAAAAGCTACAGAAAAAATCACGCTTGCAAGTCGATCAGCAGCCTTGAGAAAATCCCCGGAATGGCCAATACGTTTTTCCATCTCTTTCTTGTAGATGTCGCTGTATTGCAGCTTGCTATACTGAATTCCTTTCGGAAAAACGGAATTTAATCCAATTAAACCAACCCAAAACGCCCGGATTATAAAGTGTAGAATGAAGGCATAATTCAATAATTTTATCGCTGTCACACTCGAGGCAATAATTACTGATGGAAGTCCAAGATCGATGAACCCATCGGTAGTTTGTAAATTATATTGATAGTAATAGAGTGCAGACTCGAATACCTCCGGTAGTTGAGAAGTTGCAAATATGGCAAGACCGGAAATCAGGAGTTCAGGCTCCCAGCTTTGTTCAGCTACGCGATCCAGCCAACCCTGTCCTTGACGCTCATTTTCAAAATGTTCTTCACTCATACCAATACCCTATTGAATAGTTGGCAAGAAAGTGCAGTGAAATCCCAAAAAAGGCAATGGTGAATTCTATTTGCAAAGTTGGATCTCATTTACCACTTTTTTATTGTATCGCAAAGGGTTAACAAATTTCGAACATCAAATTTGAAGGGTTATGAATACATTAATGAAAATATTCGCAGGATTATTAATTGTTACGATAGTTGCAATCTCAGGTTTTTTAGTGTACTTCTCATTTACGTATCCAAGAGTAGCTGAGGCTCCGGAACTAACCATAGAATATACTCCTGAAAGGCTCGAAAATGGACGCTATCTGGCAAATTATGTGTATGTTTGTACCGATTGCCATTCGGATAGGAATTATGCCAAATTTGGGCATACGCTTGATAAAACTACGATTGGAAAAGGCGGAAATCTCTTTGGACTACGAGAAGGTTTCCCTGGCGATTATTATGCAAAAAACTTAACTCCGTATAATTTGAGTAGCTGGAGCGATGGTGAAATTTTCCGAGCCATAACTGCAGGCGTAGATAATGAAGGAAACTCGATGTTCCCGATTATGCCATACACCAATTACTCGCAGCTAGATCCCGAGGATATTTATGATATCATTGTATACATCCGATCTCTCGAACCAATTGCACACGAAGTACCTGAAAGTAAATCGGCTTTTCCAATGAATTTCATCATCAATACCATCCCCATGGTTCCGGAATTTAGTGAAAAACCTGATATCAGTGATCCAGTAGCTTACGGTAAGTATTTAGTAACAGCTGGCAGTTGTGCGGATTGCCATACTCCGGTTGATGAACGAGGTGGAAGATTACCGGGAATGAATTTTGCTGGCGGTATGGAATTCCATGTTCCTGGTGGATTGGTTACCTCAGCTAACATAACTCCCGACATGCAAACAGGTATAGGAGCCTGGACCGAGGAAGCTTTTTTATCCGCTTTTAGAAGATTTGAAGACTTTCAAAATCCATTGAATACAGATCTTGTTGAACCCGGTGAGTTTAATACATCTATGCCATGGAGAATGTATAGCAAAATGAGTGATGATGATTTAAAAGCTATTTATGCGTATCTAAGCACTTTAGAACCAGTGAATAATTCAATGACTCGGTTCGTTGCCATAAATGAATAAAACTTCTGAAATTGATTAAAAATAGCCTCCTTTCTTTACTCATACTTATCCTCGTTAGTTTAATCGGGTGCCAGAAAAGCGCTCAAAATGGGCCTTATCTCATGCAATTACCTAATTCAATATTCATAGGAACCTATACTTTTGATATGGGCTGGGTAAACGGAAAAGGAGTTGGTATTTACAAAGCTGATATAGACTATTTTAATGCAGATCTTTCCTTATCAACCTCACTTACCACATTAACTAATCCTTCGTTTCTGGCTATTTCGCCTGATAAAAGTACTTTGTATGCAGTAAGTGAAATAGGTTCAGAAGCAGATGGATTTGGGTTTATTTATGCTTATAAACTAGATAAATCAGGTAATCCGGAATTTATTGATCGTTATCCAACCAATGGTTTTTCACCGTGCCATGTAAGTATTGATGCCACCGGAAAGCTTGTTTTTGTAGCTAATTACAATGGTGGGGTTGTGATGGTGTATCATAGAAATGAAGATGGAAGCTTAGAAATTGCCCAGCAATTAACTCACCAAGGATCAGGCCCCCACCCCAATCAGGGATCTTCTCATTCTCACATGGCGAAAGTTAGTCCCGACAATAATTTTCTTTTTATTCCGGACCTTGGTGCTGATAAAATATGGAGCTATCGTATTAATCATGAGGAAGGAACTGTATCCAAAAATACACAAGAGTTTTTTGAAAGTTCGCCGGGATCAGGACCGCGACACATGGATTTCCACCCAACAAAAGACATAGCGTATGTAATGAATGAATTAAATAATTCTGTTTCTGTTTTAAACTATGAGCCGGATAGCGGAACTCTAACCGAATTTCAAACCCTAACATCTCTGCCTGCCTCGTTCAATGAATGGAATTCAACCGCGGATATCCATGTACATCCTAATGGTAAGTTTTTGTACTCCTCAAATCGAGGTCATAATAGTATAGCTTCTTTTTCCATTGATGAAGCTGGACAATTAACCCCTCTCGGACATACACCAACAGAAGGTAGTACTCCCAGAAATTTTGCCATTGCCCCCTCCGGCGATTTACTGTTTGTCGCCAATCAAGATTCGGATTCGATTACTATTTTTTCAATCAACCAGGAAACAGGTGAGCTCACATTTACGGGCAATTCGTTGGAAATACCAACTCCGGTGAACATTACTTTTTATTGATTTAGCTTTGAGATCTAAGTAATAAGGATTCTTAAAAAATATCAAGATCCATATAGTTCTTTAATACAAGTTTTATGATATAATCTCACCTCACATAGATCAAAACTCAAAGCTAAATAACGAACTCAAACCTCATCACAATTGTTTAGCTGGCAAACAGTTAGATATTCATGAATGAAACATTTATAGAGAGACTTTATCATTCACACAAAGAATGTGTGCAATGTCCTTCCAGAGAGGAAGTGAAGAGTTTTTATCAGAATTTATTGGGAACACTATTCCCTAATTATTCAACGCAATCTCACGACACGCTATCAAAATTCAATCTTCATATTCTCAATTTGAGAGAAGAATTAGATGAGATGCTATACATCCAGACCAAAAACACTGCATTGGATGCAGGTGAGATAACCAAAGAATTTTTTGATTCCCTTCCCGAAATCTATGAGCAACTTCAGCAAGATGTTACTGCCATGTTTGAAGGTGATCCGGCAGCAGTAAGTCGCGATGAAGTGATTCGATCTTACCCTGGATTCTTTGCCATTGCTGCTTATCGATTAGCACATCAATTGGTTAAAAGTGGTGTGCTTATCTTACCAAGAATGATCACCGAATATGCTCATAACGTGACAGGAATTGATATTCACCCAGGTGCTAAAATCGGATCTCATTTTTGTATTGATCATGGGACCGGGATAGTGATAGGTGAAACCACGGTGATTGGAAATCATGTAAAAATCTACCAGGGAGTCACACTTGGCGCTTTAAGTGTAAAAAAAGAGGATGCCAAGAAAAAACGACATCCAACTATCGAAGATCGGGTAGTGATTTACTCCGGTGCTACAATACTGGGCGGTAACACCGTAATTGGGAACAACAGTGTGATTGGTGGAAATGTTTGGTTAACCAAAAGCATCCCCGCAAATTCAAGAGTACATTATTCAACCAAAGTGATGACCGAAGGTGAAATGGCCTTCGAAACTAATATTATCAAGACAGAAGCATGAACCTGCAAGAATTAATTGGTAACACTCCGCTTGTTGAAATCGAGCATTTAAATCCGAATAAATCGGTTAAGATCTACGGGAAATTAGAAGGCCAAAATCCTGGTGGATCAGTAAAAGATCGAGCTGCTTTCAATATGATTCAAAGTGCATTGGATCGAAACGAAATAGAAATTGGAGATAAACTTATCGAGGCAACATCTGGTAATACCGGAATTGCTCTCGCAATGGTAGCTAGTAAATTGGGCATCGGTATGACTTTGATCATGCCTGATGGTGCCACGCCGGAACGAGTTAAAACCATGAAAGCCTATGGCGCGGATGTAATTCTCACTCCAGCCGCAAAAACCATTGAATACTCGCGTGAATTAGCAGAAGAAATGGCATCATCTGGTGATTACCATATCCTGAACCAGTTTGCTAATCCTGATAATTACAAAATGCACTATAAAACTACCGGTCCGGAAATCTGGAAAGATACAGAGGGAAAAATCACACATTTTGTTTCTGCAATGGGGACAACCGGTACAATTATGGGAGTTTCCCGATATTTAAAGGAGCAAAATCCAGCAGTTCAAATTGTTGGAACTCAACCTACAGATGGATCACGAATTCCCGGAATTCGAAGATGGTCCCCTGAGTTTCTCCCAAAAATCTATGAGCCTAATCGTGTTGACCGGATTATTGATGTAAGCGCAGATCAGGCCACCCAAATGACACGTAGACTTGCATCAGAGGAAGGGATCCTTGCGGGAATGTCTACCGGTGGAGCCATGACAGCTGCTTTACAAATTGCGTCAGAAATTGCGTCAGAAATTGCGTCAGAAATTGAAGTTGGAATTATTGTCTTCATTGTTTGTGATCGTGGAGATCGATATTTGAGTTCGCCACTTTTTGAGGATTAAATTCATATTCCCATTAAAGGTAAGATTCGTGTAATTTCCTTGCTTAATCCACTATATAGTTAATAGATCAGGAATATGCATGGGTAGAATATTTGAAGTACGAAAAGCCGCCAAATTTGCACGTTGGAATCGCATTGCAAAGCAATTTTCTCGCATCGGTAAAGAAATAGAGATTGCAGTAAAAGCGGGCGGACCTGATCCTGATACAAACCCGACTCTTCGGCGGGCTATCCAGAATGGTAAAGGCGTTAACATGCCTAAAGACCTCATCGAACGTGCCATTAAACGTTCAATGGGAAAAGATTCGACCAATTATGAGGAAGTACTTTTTGAAGGTTATGCTCCCCATGGTGTTGCAGTATTGGTAGAAACTGCAACCGACAATAACACTCGAACTGTTGGAAATGTGCGACCAATCTTCAACAAAAATGGTGGTAATCTTGGAAACGCAGGTAGTGTGGCTTTTCAGTTTACTCAGGTTGGGTCATTCAAAATTAAACCTGGCGAATTTGACGAGGAAGAACTTGAACTAGAGCTTATTGATTATGGTCTTTCTGAAATGGGTGAATCGGAGGACGATGAAGGTAATCGCATTTTGGTGATTCGATGTGAATTCCAGGAGTTTGGGAATATGCAGCATGCTCTAGAAGAAAAAGGAATAGAACCATTGAGCGCAGAAACCGACTGGATCCCAAATTCAACTGTCAGCTTAGACGAAGAAAAAGCTGAGGAAGTGATGTCAATCATAGACAAACTGGAACAGGATGAGGATGTCCAGCGTGTGTTTCACAATTTAGTTTGATTTAAAAAGTATGAGCAACTTGGATCTTAACCGTTATGTACACCGAAAGTACAAGTTCCGATTACCCCATTTTCTGCTTCAGTAATATCCACAAAAGGATTGTTATCTATATTTGAAAAGATATCATCCTCGTTATTTCTTAGACGATTCCCTTTCTTTTGAGAGTATACTTCTTGTTGATAAATTCGATCAGTATTTTCTTCCTTAAAGTACATTTGGCTTGTAAAAACTTCTGAGTCATTTACATATACTTTGATGTGAATATGCGGAGCACGATCGGGATACCAGCCAGGATATATCGTTAAAAACTCAACCTCTCCATTGGCATTTGTAACCTGCGCCCCTCTCATAAATTTCTTTTCGTTATTTGGCTCCTCATGAAATTGTGGTCTATTGTCGTTAGCATGTTTTTGCTGATCTTTAGGAAGACCTTTTTGCTCCTTAAATTCACCTTCTGGAGTATAAACTGTTTCATATCCCGAATATTCACCTGCTGCATCACAACTCCAGATGTCAACAATTGCATCTTGAATAGGAGTACAGCTATCCGCATCTACAATTCTCAATTTTAAATCAAGATGTGTTCCCGGTCGGCCTTCCGTGATATCTTTTCTGATGAGATTTGCTGCAAAATAAAAGGGCCCTTCTGTCTGCTCTGGATAAACAATACATATTGGCAACTTCGAAGGGGAAATTGTAGCTGATTTTCCTTTTAAGGAGATAAAAGGTGCTAATAATGAACCAGTACCTGCAGCTCCAAGACCTAATATTATCTGACGACGTGACAATTTTTTCATGTGACTCCATTTAAAATGATAATTGGCACATGGATAACCAATGCAGATGATTTATCAGTGTAGCGAAAAGAATCTTGAGAACCAAAAATGTTGAATAGACAAACTATTCAAGTAGGCGATGGCTGCTAATATAAAAGTCAGGTTGGATTTTCAGATCGCTCGAGAAACTCTCTATAGCTTGCCATTCCAAAGTAGGTTTCAACCACATTTCCTGTTCATCCAGAAAAACTTTTACAGGTATATCAAATCCAGAAACAACATTTCTCCATCTGTAGGATAAGAAACCATCACGGAACCCATATTCCAGTACAGGAATTCTGATATCGCGAAGATATTGATCAAAAAATGGAGTTAAATCCTCCCCATAGGCATCACTGAGATAGTTTTCAATCTGAGCCGAAGTAACGGTTTGATGTCGGAAATCGTGATTTAAGCCGCGTAGTGTTGTACGCCATAAACCGTCGTTATCAAATATCTGACGCAAAGTATGCAGCATATTCCCACCTTTATAATACATATCGGAGGAACCTTCGTAATGCACGTCATAAACTCCAATAATGGGTCGATCATTATTAATATTGAACCGTACTCCGCGAGCGTACTCGTCTGCTGCTTGCTCTCCAAAGTGATATTCTAAAAACAAATATTCTGAATAATGAGTAAAGCTTTCATGAATCCACATATCTGCAACATCTTTATAGGTAATGTTGTTGGCAAACCACTCGTGACCTGTTTCGTGCACGATGATGAAATCAAATTTTAGCCCCCATCCAGAACCACTTAAATCGCGACCTCGATAGCCGTTTTCATACCCATTTCCGTAAGTCACAGAACTCTGATGCTCCATCCCCAAATACGGGACTTCAACTAGTTTGTAGCTGTCTTCATAAAATGGATATGGACCGAACCAGTATTCAAAAGCTTCTAAAGTTCGGGTAGCATCAGCAAATTGTTGGATTGCTTTTTCGTGATTCTCGCGGAGAACCCAATAATCGGCGTCTAATTCACCCGACTCACCTTCGAATATTCCTTTAAAATTCACATAATCGCCGATGTTAACATTCACTCCATAATTATTAATCGGATTCGATACAAACCACTGCCAGGTTTTAGTGCCATCATTATTCTCAGAAACCTCCCTTAATCGACCATTCGACACATTGGTTAGATGTTCAGGAATAGTCACACTAATCAGCATGCTATCTGGTTCGTCATAAGCGTGATCTTTATTCGGCCACCAAACACTTGCCCCAATTCCTTGATTTGCATTTGCAATAAACGGTGATCCATTAGAATCTCGAGTCCAGACAAAGCCTCCATCCCAGGGTGCATTTTCCGCTTTCCTAGGTTCGCCATCAAAATAAATGATCAATTCTTCTATAGAACCAAGTTCTGTTACTGGATGAGTTTCAATATAATAAACATTGCTATCTCTTTGGAAGGACAGCTCTATTCCGTTCTGAATTGCAGATGTAATTTTCATTGGTTCTTGCAAATCTATCTGCATTAGCGATGTAGTTAAAGAGTCCACTCTAAATTGAATCAAATTTGTTCCACTTATTGTAGAATCTTCAAGATTTACTGATACATCTAAGTGATAATACGTCACATCCCACCAGGCGCGTTCAGGCGTAATAGTTCCTCTTAAGGTATCATGTCGGGTAAATTCTGTTTGGACTTCGAAAAATTGAGCTGAACCAGTTGTACTTGCCAGGCAAATAATGAGAATAACCAAAATTCTTAGATGCATCTGGCTATCCAAAAATTTTCAGGAATAAGAATATGAGTACACCGGTGATCGAGACATACAACCAGATGGGAAAAGTCCATTTTGCAATTTTTCTGTGCTTTACAAATTGGCCTGAAAGCGAAAAATAGAAAGTGGTTAGAATTAAGGGAACAACAAATACAGAAAGAACGATATGCGTAATCAAAATGAAGAAATAGATATACTTTATTATACCCTCGGTCATGAATTTTGAATCGCCCGCAAATGTATAATAGATCACATAGCTAACTAAAAAAAGTGTGGACGTTATAAAAGCACTGATCATGTAATTCATGTGCCTGTCAAAGTTCTTTTTTCGAATTTCATTAAACCCAAGTAGTAAAAACACTGTGCTTAGACCATTAAAGGTGGCATTTAAAAAAGACAGGTTCTTGATCCACGGGAATTGTGATATGGTTGGCGGTTTAAAGTATATCAACCAAAACAAAAAGAGCACAGCAATAGTGCTCACAGCTAAGATTAATCTGATCGCTTTTTTGGATTCAATGTTTTGTAATGCTCTGGTACTGTCGGGTAATTTTAAATCTTGATCCATAAATTTTAATAAAAATCTGAGTCTGCTTATGCTATATCTTGGTTCCCTTAAAGTTACTGAAACTTATTACTAAGAGGGTATCTTGTAGCAGTAACAAAGTTTTTTTAACAATTGTTCTTATCTTCTCGCATAGTGTTCGCCCTCAATAAAAGAGTGGAAATACCAAATTTATTTAGAACAATTTTAAATAAGCAAAGCCTGTGCTTACGGGATACTTTTCCTAATAAAAATTCGATAGATTTGGTCGCCCTCGAATTGGAGGTATAATGCCGTGATATTTCAACAAAATTCAGCATAAAATATGGCGCAGATTTTCCCGAAGTGGACAAATCAAGTTCCCAGACTATTACTTATTGGCTTAATTGTTACAGCGAATGTTATAATACTGGGTGTTTGGTATTACTTCTCACCCGAATACACCGATGTTGGTTACGCCCCAGAACAACCCGTGCCTTACTCCCATCAAATCCATGTTGATAAGCTTGGATTAGACTGTCAGTATTGCCACACTTCCGTTTTTGAGTCGAAGCAAGCCAATGTCCCACCAACTCAAACTTGTATGAACTGTCATAATCAGGTTCTCACTGATAGTGAAAAACTTGCTCCAATCAGAGAAAGTTGGGAAACAGGGAAAGCAGTTGAATGGGTTCGCATTAACAATTTAGCTGACTACGCTTATTTTAATCATGCTGCACATGTTAATGTGGGCGTTGGCTGCGAAAGTTGCCATGGACGAATTGATAAAATGGAAGTGGTATACCAGGCAGAGCCATTATCTATGAGTTGGTGTTTGGATTGTCACAGAGAACCTGAAAAATATCTACGGCCTGTTGAAGAAGTAACTACCATGGGGTATGAAGTGGAGGATCAGCTAATTCTTGGTGCTGAGCTCGTACGAAAAAACAATGTGAGCCCACCCCTTTATTGCCAAGGCTGCCACTACTAAACCAATACTGTTGAATTTATAATCACCTGATGAGCGAATTAACACAGAATACCTACTGGAAAAGCTTAAACGAATTAGCTCAGAATAAAGAATACGAGAAATTTGTTGAACGAGAGTTTCCTGAGAATGCTACAGAACTAAACGATGGCGTTTCAAGAAAAGGGTTTTTAAGAGTGATGGGAGCCAGTATCGCACTAGCCGGTTTTGCTGCTTGTCGCCGACCTGTTCAGAAAATTCTCCCTTATTCTAAGCAACCGGAAGACATTGTACCGGGCATTCCTCTATATTATGCCACTTCCATGCCGTTCCAGGGCAGTCTAACTGGTTTAATTATTGAAAACCATCAGGGACGCCCAACCAAAATTGAAGGAAATGACCTTCACCCAGCTTCAGGTGGAAACACGAATGCTTTTCACCAAGCGTCTATTCTTGAAATGTATGATCCGGATCGATCAAGACGCCCTCTAAGAAATGGAAATTCATCTTCAACCGAAGACTTTTACGCCTTTGCCAGCGATTATTTCGCAGATTCCAATAAAAGAATTGCATTTATCTCTGAAGCAAATTCTTCTCCAACCTTCAATGGGCTAAAGGAAGCTGCCCTTGATAAATTTAATGGTGCTAAATGGGTTACGTATGAACCATTTGGCGAAGACAATGCCATTGAAGGAAATAATATCGCATTTGGACGCAGATTACGTGCACATTACAATTACACAAATGCTGATGTAGTTGTTAGTTTGGATGATGATTTTTTAGCTCCTTCACATCCTAATAATGTAGAGTACGCAAAACAAATTACTGGTCGAAGAAAAGTAACCAGTACCGAAGACAGCATGAACAGAATTTATTCTGTTGAAAATGGATATTCTTTAACCGGATCGTTTGCAGATCATCGACTAAGAATTAAAGCAAGCGACATGGCAGATTTTATTAATGCGCTTGCAGCTGAACTGTCTTCACGAATTAACGGCTTAAATAGATTTTCATCAGTCAATAACCAGTTTACGAATACAGAATTTGTAACTGCACTTGCCGATGACCTCGCAGAACATGCTGGTAGGACTGCCGTTTCGGCCGGATTTGATCATGCACCAGAAATTCATGCAGTCTCCGCTGCGATTAATACTGCTTTAAGCAATACTGGAACCACCGTAAATTATTTAGCGGTACCACATTTTGATAATCAAGATAATAAAGCCGTATTTGCCTCTCTTATAAATGAGATTTCGAACGGTGAATTTGATGCCGTTGTGATTATCGGTTCGAACCCAGTTTTTACGGCACCGGCTGACTTAAACTTCGCAGATGCACTTTCAGGTGCCTCTGAAGTGTTCCACTTAGGAACTTATGTTGATGAAACAGGAAAAACTGCTAGTTGGCATTTAGGCAGATCACATTACCTAGAAGCCTGGGGTGATGGATACTCTTTTGGCGGAGCTCGTTCTGTAATTCAACCACAGATTCAACCACTCCACGATTCACTTTCTGAAATTGAATTTCTTGGTGCTGTAGTAAACAGTGAAAAAGTAAATGGTTATGAGCTGGTTCGTGAGACATTCAATAGTTATTACACCAGAAATTTTGAAAACCGCTGGTTGGATATCCTCCACGATGGCATTGATACCTCAAACGGATTTACTATTTCAAACCGGACTATTCGCTCAGTAAGCCCTGCGGCTTCAACTTCAATGAGCGGAATTGAAGTGGTTGTAAAGGCAGACAATTCAATTTATGATGGGCGATTTGCAAATTCAGGGTGGTTACAGGAATTACCTGACCCAATCACAAAAATCACCTGGGATAACGTTGCGCTGTTAAGTCCTGCAACGGCAGAAACACTTGGTATAAATTTTGATGACTACCTTGGAGTAGCTAATCAGCAAATTATCACAGTTGCTGTAGATGGAACATCCGTTCAACTCCCAGTTTGGATACAACCTGGCCATGCTGACGACTCAATTACCATCCATACCGGATACGGAAGAGAAGGAATTGGCCGTGTTGCAGATATCCAATCGAACAATTCTCAACTTTTTGATAGTTCTGCGGTTTCCGGCGGCGTTAATGTGTATCCGGTCAGAACTTCGGGTTCTCTATTATTCAATGCAGCTGAAGCTTCACTGATTAATGAAACCTATGAAATTGCGTCTGTTCAAGATCATCACAGTCTCGAAGGCCGTGATATGTATCGCCAGGCTACATTAAAGAAATACAAAGAAAAACCAGACTACGCTTCGTTCAAAGCAGTGCACAAATATGCTGTACCAGGTATGAAAGAAGCGGCTGATCTTGGCGAAGATCAACCTATTTCACTATTTAATGAACAAGTTGCCGTAGAAGGCGAACCTCAATGGGGAATGGCGATTGACTTGAATTCCTGTTTCGGTTGTGGTGTATGTATTATTGCCTGCCAATCAGAGAATAATATTCCCGTTATTGGAAAACGCGAAGTTATGCGTGGTCGTGAAATGCATTGGATCAGAACCGATCGCTATTATTTAGGTGATTTGAACGATCCACAAGTAGTTCAGCAGCCTGTGCCATGTATGCATTGCGAATTGGCGCCA
Source organism: Balneolaceae bacterium (assembly GCA_965249965.1). GTDB lineage: Bacteria > Bacteroidota > Rhodothermia > Balneolales > Balneolaceae > HXMU1420-13. The sequence continues at coordinate 1,696,049 of OZ252262.1, read as the reverse complement.
TGTGAGCAAGTTTGTCCGGTTGCGGCCACTACTCATAGCGATGACGGAATGAACCAAATGACATACAATCGTTGTATTGGTACCCGTTATTGTGCAAATAACTGCCCATTTAAGGTTCGTAGATTCAACTTCTTCAACTACCCGAAAGAATATCTAACCACTGGTGAAGATCCGGATATCATCCAAATGGCAATGAACCCCGAGGTGACTGTACGATTCAGAGGAGTAATGGAGAAATGTACCTACTGTGTTCAACGGGTTAACCGAGCTAAAATCAATACAAAAATCGAGACAGGTGTTCCAAAACCAGCTGACGGTACGGTTCAGACTGCATGCCAGCAAGCTTGTCCGGCAGATGCTATTTATTTTGGCGACTTAACTGATGAATCAAGCGAAATTGTTAAGATGAAACGCAACGAGCGTAATTATCTGATGCTGGAAGAACTAAATGTTCGCGCCCGCACATCATACATTGCGAAATTGACGAATCCGAATCCAGCTTTGGTTAAGGAAGAAACTAACGAGGAATACGCCCAATAATGAGTAAATACGAATACATACCAGAGCCAGCGCTCGTAAAGGGCAATCACGACTTTGCTAGTATTACAAAACTAGTTACCGACGTAAACCTAAAACCAACACCTAAAGGCTGGTACCTGGCTATGCTTCCTGCGAATGCACTGCTCGGACTTCTTTTAGTATCCATTGGATACCTTATTTGGGAAGGAACTGGAATTTGGGGACTAAATAACCCTGTTGGATGGGGTTGGGCAATTATCAACTTTGTTTGGTGGGTAGGTATAGGTCACGCAGGAACACTTATTTCTGCAATTCTTTTCCTATTTCGACAAGATTGGAGAACAGCGATTAACCGATTTGCAGAGGCAATGACAATATTTGCCGTAATGTGTGCAGGGGTTTTCCCAGCGATTCACGTTGGGCGAATTTGGGTAATCTACTGGGTATTTCCGGTGCCAAACCAGATGGCAATGTGGCCAAACTTTAATTCTCCCCTTCTTTGGGATGTATTTGCAGTATCTACTTATTTCACCGTTTCGTTACTTTTCTGGTATGTAGGTTTAGTTCCTGATTTAGCAACACTTCGAGACAAAGCCACCGATAAAATCAGAAAATTTGCTTATGGCTTATTTGCATTAGGTTGGACAGGATCAAGCCGTGCCTGGTGGAATTACGAAAAAGCATATATGATCTTAGCAGGTCTTGCAACTCCTCTTGTATTATCTGTACACACGATTGTATCCTTTGATTTCGCCGTTTCGATAATACCGGGCTGGCATACAACCATTTTCCCCCCTTATTTCGTAGCTGGTGCAATTTTCTCTGGTTTTGCAATGGTATTAACGTTGATGCTGGTTGCACGAAAAATTTATGGTATGAAAGACATCATGACCGACGACCACATGGAGAAAATGAATATTATCATCATGGTGACAGGATCTATGGTAGGTTTTGCATACATGATGGAATTCTTCATTGCATGGTACAGTGGTGTTGAATATGAAAAAGCAATCTTCCTATTAAGAGCAACAGGACCTTATGCATGGGCATACTGGACAATGATGCTCTGTAATGTAATTTCACCGCAAGTATTTTGGTTCAAGAAACTACGCCGCCATGTTGGTTTCACGTTCTTCATTTCGATTGTTGTAAATATCGGAATGTGGTTTGAACGATTTGTAATTACTGTTACCTCTCTTTCAACCGATTATCTCCCTTCATCTTGGGACTATTATTCACCCACCGCTTGGGATGTACTTACATACGTTGGAACATTCGGTCTTTTCTTTACCATGTTCCTACTATTCCTACGTTTCTTGCCGATGATTGCCATTGCTGAGGTGAAACTAGTACTTCCGCAAGGTGACCCTCATAATTATGACGATGAAACTCAAGAATATCATCCACACGTTGAAGAAGTACCACAACCTAAAGCAGTGAAGGCCTAAGAGTATGAGTACGACTGAAAAAAATCTTTACGGAATCTTAGCCGAATTCAAAAACCCAAAAGCACTTATTGATGCTTCGGAGAAAGTTGTTGAAGCTGGCTATGACAAATTTGATACCTATTCGCCATACCCGATTCATGGAATCGATAAGGCGATGAGTTTACCAAAATCCAAGCTTGGCTATATTGTATTCGGTCATGCGCTATTAGGTTTTGCAGGTGCAATTGCGATGATGTATTGGATGTCTGTGATTGATTATCCAATTAACATAAGTGGTAAACCATTTTTTAATGCACCGGCTTGGGTACCAATTACCTTTGAGTTAACCGTTTTACTTTCAGCATTCGGTGCTGTATTTGGAATGTTCTTCTTAAATGGACTTCCACGATTAAATAATCCTCTTTTTGGAGTTGAGCGATTTAAAAAAGCGACCGACGACGGTTTCTTTGTTTGTATTGAAGCAAAAGACAGCAAATTTCAGGAAGATTTAGTCCGCCAATTATTTGAAGAATCAGGTGCGACTCACATCGAGGAAGTATATGATTAATAAATCGAATAGAATTTCAACACTTATGATTAAGAGTGGCTTACGAAAAGCTGGCGGCATTATGCTTGTTGGCTTAATGCTTGCCGGGTGCCGAGGCACAATTTCTGAGAAACCCGCGATCCACCCAAATATGAATATGGATCAGCAGCCAAGAAAAGAGGCTCAGGAAGTAAATAACTTCTTTGAGGATGGTCGTTCAATGCGCCAACCTGTGGAAGGCACGGTTGCTCGGGGATATAGAAAAGCTGATTTAGCATACTATGAAGGAGTTGATGCAAGCGGCGAATGGATTGCAGAAAATCCGGTAGAAGTAACTCGATCATTTTTGTATCGCGGGCAAGAACGTTATGATATTTTTTGTACTCCTTGCCACGGTAAAGTTGGTGACGGTCGTGGAATTATTATGACTGGTCAATACGGATATGTTCCAGCTCCAACTTTTCATCAAGATCGATTACGTGAAGCTCCTGATGGAGAAATTTATTCCGCTATCTATAACGGTGTTAGAAACATGCCTTCTTATGCACATCAGGTTCCAGTTGAAGATCGTTGGGCTATTGTTTCTTATGTACGAGCTCTACAAGCCAGTCAAAATGTATCAGAAGAAGATATTGCGGAATTTGATATCGATTTAGAAGATCTTAAAGCTGAGTATGCTGCAGAGCAAGAAGCTTTGGCCGAAATTGAAGCTGCAAAAGAAGCCGCAACCGCTGAAGTTGTTCCAACCGCTGCATTAGGTGAAGATATCATTACTCAATATGCGTGTGGTGCTTGCCATAATGTAACTGGCGATCCTGGCGGAATTGGTCCAACTTGGTATAATTTAATCGGAAGTGAAGCTGAAGTTGTAACCGAAGATGGTGAAAGAATCACAATCGTTAAAGATGCTGATTATATCATCGAATCTATTGTATATCCGAACGCTAAGAAAACAACCGGATATGAAAACGGTGTAATGGTTGCATACGATTACCTGGCTGAACACGAGTTACAGTCGATTGTTGAGTACATCAAAACACTGACAGATAATTAAGAATTTGGAATACCAGTACAATGAGTCATAAACCTACAATAACAGATTCTTTACAATTTCCAGCCGACAGTAAGCTGCCTCAAATTTTGTTTGGCGTTGGTGGAGCAGGATTACTGCTCAGTGTAATCGGATATTTTGTAAATCATGAGCAATTCTTTTTCTCATACCTAGTAAGCTTTACGTTCTTTACCGGCATTGCTTTAGCATCAATTTTTATGGTTATGTTCCACCACATCACTAAGTCTAAATGGGGAGTTGTAATTCGGAGAATCCCTGAGACATTTGGTGGAAACCTTTGGATCTGGACCATCTTTTTTATTCCGGTACTTCTAGGTATGCATACCTTGTATCATCACTGGACAGATCCTACCCTTTTCGATCCAAACTCACCTAATTTTGATTACATCGTTGCTGGAAAAGAAGCCTACTTGAATACTCCATTCTTCATTATTCGGCAGGTTATTTACTTTGCAATATGGGGATATGTAGGTCACAAATTATATAAAGCATCTGTTGATCTTGAAAAAACAGGCGATTGGGGAATTACTGGTTTAATGCGCAAAATTAGCGCCCCAGCAATTCCATTATTTGCACTTTCGATTGCCTTTGCAAGCTTCGATTGGTTAATGAGTTTAGATCCTCACTGGTTCTCCACTATGTTTGGTGTCTATTTCTTTGCCATCAGCTTCCAAAGCTTTTGGGCAATTATGATTTTAATGGTGTTCTTTCTTCAAGCTCGGGGCTTGCTAAAAAATACTATTGGTCAGGCTCATATTTATGACTTAGGTGCCTGGTTATTCGCATTTACTGTGTTTTATGCTTACATCGCTTTTAGCCAGTTCTTATTAATCTATTACGCCAATTTACCGGAAGAGACATTATGGTTTTATCATCGTCTGGAGGGTAGCTGGAGTTATATAGCCTATGGCTTACTTCTTTTCAGATTTGTTCTGCCATTTTTAGTTCTCCTAAATAGAGAACAAAAACACAAAAGAGCAGTTCTTAGATTTGTTGCAATAGTAGTTGTTGTGATGCATTTCCTTGAAATTTACTGGATTGCAATGCCATTGATCAGCGAACATGGAATCCATTTCTCTTGGATTGATGTAGCTACCTTTGTTGGATTGGGAGGAATGTTCTTTGGACTCTTCTTTCATCGATTTAAACAAAACAGTATGATTCCCGAGAATGATCCTAAATTGGATGCATGCCTCGAAAAAACATATCATCAATAATTCTTTTTTATGGCCTCTAAAGAAAGTAATAACACAAAAGTTACCATTACTGAAAGTGATAGTGATGTATTAGATGCTGCTATTGAGTCGGATAACGAGACATTTGTTACCGCAGTAGCTTATGGAGCCGAAGAAGAAGGCTTAGATATTGGCTCTATCACTAAATGGTCTGTTTTAGGAGTTTTTAGCGTGGTTGTATTTGTTGTTGTATTAATCTATTACTCCCAATTTGCATTCAATTCTGCAGTTGAAAATGTAAATGTAACATCATCCTATTACGAGATTGAAAAACTAGAATCCGACGCCAGAGAGCAATTAACTACCTATGGCGTTGTTGATGGAGAAGCTGGCATTTACAGAATCCCCATCGACGAAGCTATCAATAAAATAGCTACTGACTAAACCCTCCCCCTTATTAATGAAACGAATTGCACTGCTAACCATCGTTGCAGTGCTTTCTTTGACAATTCATGGTTTTGCACAACAAAATCGTGAACAACCCGAAGCACTGCAAGGCGTTGGAATTTCAGAAAACTTAGGAACTACTATTCCATTAGACGCAAAATTTGCGACTTCCAATGGAGATAGTGTTCAAATAGGTGAATTACTCGAAGAAGGAAAACCTGTCCTTTTAAACCCGTTGTATTATGATTGCCCAATGCTATGTGGACTAGTAATTGATGGGGTTTTGGATGTTGCTAATGAATTAGCCTGGAGCCCCGGGGAAGACTACACCATAATTTCTTTTAGCATCGATCCAAGTGAAAATGACTCTTTAGCACGTGCATATAAAGATCGTTATATCAAAAAATTGAACAAACCTGACGCACAAGATGGATGGTATTTTCTAACTGGAAAAAAATCTGAAATCGAAAAATTAGTACAAACGGTTGGATTTGAAGTTAACGAAATTGAAGGTACCGGAGAGTTCGCTCATGCAGCGGCTATCATGTTATTAAGCCCCGAAGGCGTAATAACTCGCTATCTTTATGGCATCCAATATGATGAGTTTAATGTACGGAGTGCGTTGTTCGAAGCCGCTGATGGGAAGATCGGTAACACCCTTACAAAAGTGTTAATGTTCTGCTATCAGTTCGATCCAAATTCGAATAGCTATGTACTCGAAGCAATTAATATTATGAAGATTGGTGGCTTGGCTACACTCATATTTCTTGGTATCTTCTTAGGCCTTCTTTGGCTACGTGAAAAAGGAAAAAAACAAACATCTAATATCGATTTCCAATAATGGGCAGACTATTTGATTTTATGCTGCCGGAGAACCGATCTCCGTTGACAGCAGACAGCACCGACGGGCTGTTTCATTTCATCACTGAAGTAAGTTTGATCTTCCTGATTGGTATAACCATTGCATTGGTGTACTTCGCTTATAAATACAAGCGAAAATCAGAAGACGACAAAACTCCTCTAATTACGCACAACAATACACTCGAGATAACATGGTCTGTTATTCCATTGATTATTGTTATGATCATATTTGGTTGGGGTTATTCAGGCTGGCTTAATTTAAAAGCCGTACCAAACGATGCTTATGAAATTCAAGCAACAGGTTATAAATGGAATTGGAATTTTAACTACGAAAATGGAGCTCAAACTTTGAATGAGCTTCACGTCCCCGCCGGTCGCCCAATTAAAGTTGTTATGCAATCTCGTGATGTATTGCATTCATTCTTTATTCCTGATTATCGTGTTAAACATGATGTAGTACCCGGTAGATATACCTACGTTTGGTTTCAGGCTGAAGAAACCGGTGAATCGATCATATTCTGTACCGAATATTGCGGTACCAGCCATTCTGATATGCTTGCAAAAGTTATCGTACATGAACCTGACGAGTTTGAGCAATGGCTAGAACTTAATGGTGGTGGTATGCAAGGATCACCCGTTGAAATGGGTGAACAACTTGTATCAATGAATGGCTGCCAAACTTGCCACTCTTTGGATGGCACAACTGGAATCGGGCCATCTTTTAAGGGAATTTGGGGACGAGAACAACAGTTTACAGATGGTAGCACGGCAGTTACGGACGAGAATTACATCCGCGAATCAATTTTATATCCCGGAGAAAAAGTAGTTGCTGGCCATGACAATGTTATGGTTTCTTACGAAGGCATCTTATCCGACGATGACATCACTAACATCATAGAGTATTTAAAAACGAAAGACTAATATGGCGATCACTGCAGAAACAAAAAAAATGACCACTCTACAGGTTAAGCGTTTCAAGCCATCAGAAAACCCGTCGAACACCTATTTAACCGATGAGAAAGGTGTCTGGGCTTGGATGACTACGGTTGACCACAAGAAAATCGGCATCATGTATCTGGTGGCCGTAGCTTTCTTTTTTGCTCTTGCCGGATTTTTGGCAATTGCACTAAGAACTGAATTATGGACACCAGCAAAAACATTTATCGAAGCTGACACTTACAATCAGTTGTTTACCCTTCATGGAGCCATGATGGTTTTCTTCGTGTTGGTACCAAGTATTCCTGCTGCTCTAGGCAACTTTATTTTGCCCATGCAATTAGGAGCAAAGGATGTAGCCTTCCCTAGGTTAAACCTAGCTAGTTTCTACATCTACGTGATTGGTGCAATTTTCACTTTTGCTGCTTTAGCCTCCGGCGGATTTGATACAGGCTGGACATTCTATACTCCTTACAGTTCAGACACGAATGGTGCGGGAGTAATTTGGGTAACCTTGGGTGTTTTTATCCTTGGATTTTCTTCCATATTAACTGGAACAAACTTTATTACTACAATCCATAAGCTAAGAGCGCCTGGTATCACATGGGATCGCTTACCTCTTAATATTTGGGCACTATACGCTACTTCCATTATTCAGGTATTAGCAACTCCGGTATTAGCAATCACTATTTTGTTGCTTGCATTCGAGAACATTATGGATATAGGTATTTTCGATCCTGCAAAAGGTGGAGATCCTGTACTATTCCAACATTTCTTTTGGTTCTACTCTCACCCTGCTGTATATATAATGATTGTACCAGGATTCGGAATCATCTCAGAAGTAATTACAACGTTTTCTAAAAAAACAATCTTCGGATACTGGGCGATTGCACTTTCTTCGTTAGCAATTGCATTCATTGGTTTCCTTGTTTGGGGTCACCACATGTTTACTTCAGGTCAAAGTGCGGTTGCAACAACTGTTTTTTCATTCCTTACTTTCTTAGTAGGTATTCCAACAGGAATCAAAATCCTGAACTGGATTGCAACTTTATACAAAGGGTCAATCGATATGAAGACCCCGATGTTGTACGTATTTATCTTCCTGTTCTTATTTTCGATAGGTGGTTTTACGGGTATCACACTTGGAGCACTTTCGGTAGATATTCACCTTCATGATACTTACTACGTAGTTGCTCACTTTCATTATGTAATGATGGGCGGAACACTGATGGCACTTCTAGCCGGTCTGCACTACTGGTGGCCAAAAATGACTGGCAAGATGTATAACGAAACACTTGGTAAAGTTGCCGCTGTATTAATTTTTATCGGCTTTAATTTAACTTTCCTCCCACAGTTTGTGATGGGATCGCAAGGTATGCCTCGCAGATATTATAACTATATCGACCAGTTTACTCCATTCCACCAGACATCAACCATAGGTTCATATATTTTAGGGGCTGCATTTTTAATCATCCTCTATTATTTATTGAAATCTCTATTCGGTGGCGAAAAAGCCCCTTCAAATCCATGGAACAGCCGTGGCTTAGAATGGCAAGCAACTTCACCACCCGATTTCCACAACTTTGATCATACGCCGGTTGTAATTAACGGGCCTTACGATTATCACAAACCCATGGAAGAATTTCAGTTGGGACTTGCAGTTTCTCACAACGGTCATGATGCAGAGCATGCACCTGCAGATGTCGAGAAAACAGAAGAAAAAGCTTAATCTATCTAAATCTAAAACAGTAAATGGCGAATCATTCAGCATCTCACCCTGCTCATGTGCACCATCACTTTGTTGACTCGGACCAACAGTTCGAATCTTCGAAGTTAGGTATGTGGGTATTTTTGGTGAACGAAATACTCTTTTTCGGTGGCCTATTCTGTGCCTATATCATTTTTAGAGCCTGGTACCCTGAACTGTTTACTCAAGCAGCACTTGAGTTAAACAAACTTTGGGGTGGCGTTAACACCATAGTACTTATTGGTAGTTCTCTTACAGTTGCTATGGCAATTCGTTCAGCTCAAAGAAATGAAATAAAGGGGCTTAGAATAAACCTTCTTATTACTATTGCACTAGCTTGTGTGTTTATGGTTATTAAGTACTTCGAGTACGAACATAAACTCCACCTTGGAATTGCACCAGGTTCATTCTGGAATCCAACTCCTGAAATAGCTGCAATTCTTGATCACCCTAAAGCCAACATATTTTTTAGTATCTATTATATGATGACCGGGATTCACGGGTTGCACGTTTTGGTAGGTATTGGATTGATGATCTGGTTGTATATACGAGCAGGAAAAGGACATTTTAATAGCGAATATTATACTCCGGTTGAAATCACAGGGCTTTATTGGCACTTGGTGGATTTGATCTGGATTTTCTTATTCCCACTGTTATACTTAATTGAATGAGAGGTATTTAGAAATGAGCGCACAAGAACATCACGGACATCACATTGCCTCAGCTCAAATGCTTTGGGCTGTAGGTACAGGATTAATTATCCTTACTGTACTAACTGTTGTTGTATCATCTTTAGGGCTCCCTAGTCCTTTAGATATCTTATCAGCATTAGTCATTGCTATGTTTAAAGCCTATTTAGTTGCAGCATATTTTATGGGACTAAAATGGGATAATAAATTTAATACCATTCTATTACTTGGAGCTTTAGCTTTCTTCATTTTAATGGTTTGCGTAACTCTTTTAGATACTATGTATCGAATTGAAGTAGTTCCTTCATTTTAAGTCAGGATCAATCAAATTAAGCCCAGTACAATAAAATGTGCTGGGCTTTTTTATTGTAAATCATTTTTCCGTTAGTGGTTTTTGATATCACTAATCATGAACTTAATCCTTAAAACCAGCTATGCTTAGTAAAAATAAACTTGGTCATTTTAATCTATATACCATAGAAACAGGAGATTTTAAGCTTGATGGTGGAGCAATGTTTGGGGTAGTTCCAAAGACATTATGGTCAAGAGGCATTCCAGCAGATGAAAATAATAGGATAACTATGACTATGCGTTGCCTGTTAGTGGAATCAACAACGACGGGACGACTTTATCTAATTGATAATGGAGTTGGTACAAAGTTTAGCGAAAAAATGATGGGGATATACGAGATCGACTTTTCGAAAAAGAATCTTGAATCTTCTTTAAAATCCCATGGATTTTCCCCTGCTGATATTACTGATATCATCTTTACGCACTTACATTTCGATCACTGTGGCGGTACTATCTATTTCGATGAAAATGGTGAACTACTTCACACTTTTACCTCAGCAAATTACCATGTGAATAAAAGACATTGGGAAACTGCTACGAATCCGAATGCCCGTGAAAAAGCCAGTTTTCTGGGTGAGAATATCACACCAATTAAGGAAACAGACCGACTAAACCTTGTTGAAGATCATCACGAATTTGAAGACGGTTTATCCACGTATATAGTAAATGGACATACCATTGGGCAGCAACTTCCACTTTTAAAAGGAGATGACAAAACTCTTCTTTTTGCAGCTGACTTGTTACCAACACATGTTCATGTTCCATTGCCATGGGTTATGGGATATGATATGTATCCAACAGAGACATTACTCGAAAAAGAGCGATTTTTAAAGCAAGCTAGTTCTGAGCAATGGTTAATTTATTTGGAACATGATGCAGATGTTGAAATTATAACTCTATCATTTGATGGAAAACGTGCCGGTGTAAATTCTAAACTTTCGTTAAATGATATTTAAAGGCAATTTTTGATCTTTTTTTGAAGTTTTTAATACCGTAAATCGGTTACTTGGAATATGCAACATCAGAATAGTTCTACAGATAATTTAAAACAGCAGCTTCTCAGGGTTTTCCAGAAATTAGAAAGCAATAGAAAACGAGCTGGCTTCATTGACGCCCTACTCTGTCTCACTATTTGGGGCATTGCATTTATATTGATAGAGCAAGTCTCATACCTATCACCACTAATAAAATTAGGCTCTGCACTCAGTGTGGTGGTGTTGGCAATTTTTATACTCTGGCAAGCAAGAAAACGCTTCAGATCACAAAAATTCATTGAGTTTTACCGCCATTTCGCCAATTCAGCAGATATCAAAGAACTTGGATACGCCCTCGATTTAGAAAAAGATTCCTTTGCAAATCCTAAACTTGTAGAAGCAGCAATCTTTAAAAACCTTGAACTAGTAAAGCCAGATTATTTTAAGAGCAAACTAAAAGACTTTGATGTACAACATCCTGCAAGTGTAAGTATTAAAAAGAAATATGTAGTACTAAGCTTATCAGCCATGTTGTTAATTGTAACAGCAATAAATTTTCAAGAAGCTACCGGAAGATATGTCTCATTGTTTGATTCTTTTGAAAAGCCGAATCCTTACCGCTTTATTGTTGAACCGGGAAATTCCACACTTGAACAAGGGGCACCTTTTGTAGTTTCGGTTAAGTTTGAAAATGGATTAGTTCCCGATGATGTTTCATTGTTTTTAAAAACGCCCGTAGAAGACGACTACAGAAAGCGTGGGATGGAAATAGTAAGTAATGCATTTCTTTCATCTACCATCAATTTAAATACCGATTTGACATATTACATCGAGATGGATGGCTTTAAAAGTGAGATCTACTCGACTACTGTTCAATTAAGACCCAGACTAGTTGAATTTATCGTAACAATCATCCCTCCTGCTTATACTGCGTTGGATACAACTTTCTTTGAGTACCCTTTTTCACAGGTTCAGGGAATTCAAGGTTCCGAAATGATCTTATCGGGAACGGTAAATAAACCTGTTTCTGAATTATTAGTTAAGAACAAGGATTTTGAGCAAGATGCTCTGGTAAATGAATTTTTAGAATTTGCATACTTCACCTCTATTCAATCGGCTGATACACTACAATTTATTTTGAAGGATGAAAGCGGAATTGAAAATCTGAATACTTTTAGGTTTACTGTTGATCCGATTCAAGACGAATTTCCAGTTGCAGAGATACTAGAACCGTCTGCTTCTTTTGAGCAAGTTGACCCTCAAAATATTGACTTACTCTTTCAAGCTTCTGATGATTTTGGCATCACAAATACAACGCTCAATTACGAACTGGCAAAAGCCTTCGTTAATGAACCTTCAACGGGAGTTATTGAATTAGAAAATGTAAGGAATGGAGTTCTACAAAATTATACTTGGGACATCTCATCATTGAATCTAACTCCAAAAGATGAACTCAGTTTTTGGATTGAAACCACCGATAATGATGCATTCAATGGTTATAAATCTTCTCGATCACAGGTTATTACTCTTACGGTACCCTCATTGATCGATTATTTTGAAGAAATTGATAAACAGGAAGAGGAAGTTCAAACAGATCTAGAAGATATCTCAGAATCTTTTGAAGAGATGCAGGAACAATATGAAATGTTTCGAGATCAACTTCGCGAAAACCCTGAAGTGAATTATCAGGATATGAGACAGCTGCAAGAAGTCAAGAACAGACAGGAAGAAATTCAGAAACAAGTAGAAGAGCTCAATGAAAAGTTTGATGAGTTAAAAGAAGAGCTAAATGAGAGCAATTTACTGTCAGAAGAGACTTTGCAAGCCTATGAAGAACTGGAAAAACTAATGGAAGAGATTGATGATCCTGCATTTAGAGAAGCTTTGGAGCAAATGCAGGAAAACTTAAACTCTATGACACCCGAACAACTTCGGGAAGCCATGCAGAATACTGAGTTTAATGAGCAGCTCTATAAGGAGCGATTAGAACGTACTATCGAATTGTTTAAGCAATTAAAGTTAAATGCTGACCTGGAAAAATTGGCTCAGTCGTATGAAGATTTGGCACGACAAGAAGAGGAATTAGCGGAGAATCAGGACGGAGGTCAGAGTGCAGAAGAACGGCAGGAATCTCTACTTGAACAAACTGAACAAGCCGAACAGCAACTTGAGAAACTGGAAGAAAACACAACCTCTAAAACGGAGGAATCAATTGATGAACTTCAGGAAAAGTCTAGAGAAATTTTAGAGCAAATCAAGAAGGAATTAGAAAAGCGGCAGAAAGAGTCTCATAGTGATTCGGAAGGTTCACAGGGAAATCAAGATCAGCAGCAACAAGAGCAACAACCAAGTGGCGATTCAATGTCGCAAGAGCAAAAGTCATTGGGTGAACAATATAATCAGTTGTCTGAAATGACCCGAAGCGCTATGTCGCAGATGAATCAACAGCAATTGAATGTGAATATTGCTGGCTTGCAATATATTCTATACGCTTTGATTAATATATCATTAGAGCAAGAAGATTTGAATACATACGCCTCGGCTGCAGAAAGTAGAAGCCAGGCTTATATTGGGTTCGCCCGTGATCAAAAAAATGTCGAAAATATTTTCACATCCATTTCTGATTCGCTTTTCCAACTATCTACAGAAATACCCCAATTCTCTAATCAGATTAATAAGGAAAAACTGGAAGTCGAGCGACTGATTGCTCAATCTTTGGAACAATTATCAGAAAGAAATCAAAGCAGATCTTCTGTAGCTTCTAGACAAGCTCTTGGTGGGATAAATAAAATTTCATACCTGATTGCGAACTTACTTGAACAGCTTCAAAATCAATCAAATTCAGGCAGTGGTTCTGGCGGTGGAATGAGTATGCAACAGATGATTGAGCAGATGCAGCAAATGGGAGAAAATCAGCAGCAAATCAATCAACAAATCCAGGATATGATTAACGATATTCAGGGAGAACGGCTTTCACAGGATCAAATGCAACGCCTGGATCAATTATCAAGACAGCAAAACGATATTCGAAAACAGCTACAGCAACTACAACAAAATGGTGGTGGTGAAGGTGGCGACAAATTAGGTAGCGATCTTGAAAGGATGATTGAACAAATGGAAGAAACTATCAATGATTTACGAGGTGGAGCTGTCGATCCCACTTTAATTGAGCGGCAACAAAATATTCTCTCACGAATGCTTGAGGCCGAAGATGCTCTTCAGGAAAGAGATGAAGAAGAACGAAGAGAAGGTACTGCTGGAGATGCGGTTGATCGAGTTTCTCCACCTGAAATCACGCTAGAAGAGTTGGAACAGCAAATTCGAAATCGACTAAACGATCCAAATTTCACAAAGTACTCACCGGATTATCAACGATTGATTGAACGGTATTTCGACTTACTCAAACAGATACAAAGCCGGCAAATTCAATAGTGAATATTGTATTCAATTATTGAGTGATAGGCTTCAAGTACACCGTTCGTTGATTTACCTGTTAAAACCTTCGCCACTTCTTTTACTGGCTCGGCAGCATTTGCCGGTGCAAAAGGTAGTTTTACAATTTCCAAACCCGGGATATCGCCACTGGAATCTCCAATATAGGCAACTTCGGATAAATCGAAGCCTAAATGGTCGGTGATCATTTTAATTCCTTCACCTTTATTCGCCTTCTTTAGAATAATATTGACGGATACTTCAGTAAAATGGACTTCAAAATGTGGATAATTTTCGGAGATAAATTCCTCACTCAAATCACGGATTTCATAAATAATGCTCGAGTTTGGGTTGATGATTCCGATATCAGTGAATTTTGCAAACTCCGGAATACAAGATGGAAATTTACTGATAATATGCTCTTTAGCCCATGCTTTAATCTCTACAACTTCCTGTTCTCTTTCTTCTGTCAATGCCGGGTTCCAGGTAAGCCTGTTTTCCTTTACATCATACATGCCTCCCCCACTTTCAAATAAAAAAGGCAATCTGATCCCTATAATCTGAGCCATTGCTTCAGCATATGGCATCGGTCTTCCGGTGCAAATAGTTAAAGGTGGGATGTTATCATCAAAGTGACTATTAAGGTTCATCTGGCGAACCATTGAAAAAGCCTTCCAATTGGGCGTTATAAACGGATCGGTTATACAGCCATCTAAATCTGTAATAAATAGTTTAATCATAAATTATTTGCCTTTATAATTCGGGAAGAAAATTGCTGTTATAAAGCATAATAAGGCAATCGCTGCCAACCATTGATATTGATTTTTGAAATCAGCGTATTCCTGACTGCTGAATTCTCCCTTTTCCAATTCATCAACCCGGGCTAAAAAGGCGTCTATACCATCATTACCCCGTTCAATTGAGTAGTAATTACCACCACCAGTGGATGCGATATCGCGTAAAGTATTTGATTGTAGGCTTGTTGTGACTACACGACCATCATTGTCTCTTTTATAACCAATTAATTGACCTGTTTCTTCTTCATATAATGGAATTGTAGTTCCTTCCTGAGTTCCAATTCCTAACGTATATATTGAGATGTTCGAATCTATTAATCGCTCTAATGCCTCATTGTACGATTGGCCGTGATCTTCGCCATCAGAAATAATTAGTAATACGTTTGCTGCTTCTACGGACGATTCTTCTAGCGACTCGAAAGCAGCAAGTGATGTTTCCATGGCGGATTTAAAATCAGTGGCTGAACTCGGCATTTGATCAGTATCTACAATCTCTAGAAAAAGAAGCAAAGCAGAGTAATCTAAGGTCATAGGACTTTGTAAATAAGCCTCACCTGTGAATACAACCAATCCAACGCGATCTCCTTTTAAACGATCAATTAGTCTGCGAATTTCAAATTTTGCTTTATCTAATCTACTGGGTCGAACGTCTTCCGCATTCATACTTGCCGAAAGATCCAGAGCAATAAGCATATCAACTCCACGGCGTTTAACCTCTCTTACCTCTGTTCCCACTTTTGGTCCGGCCAGTGATATTATCACAAACACAAAACCGGCAATCATTAGTGTAGTTTTAACGATGCTTCCAAACTCCCAAAAACCGATTCTTAGTGAATTGAATAATCCACTATCGAAATACTTTTCTTGTATTTGCTTAAGGCTTTTCCCTCTCCACCATACAAGTAAGACTAATATGGGGATAACTAGTAAAAACCATAAATAAGAAGCGTCTTGCCAGATCATGGTCTAGTTACTGGTTTCTTGTCGCAGGTTATTCCAATTTTTTTCAACATACTGAATAAAAGTATTTATTCTCTTCCCTAACTGGTCATATTCATTCAGCAAATCGTTGAACTGACCGTTTGTAAAATGGATGTCATTAATCATATTTAATTGACTTATTGTTTCATCACAAGAACTCTGAGCATAAATTAAGAACCTAATAAAGTCTTGTTTGTATCTTCTGCGACCATAACCTTCAACAATATTGTCTTTAATACTCTTACTTGCCCTTCGTATTTGGCTACCTTGTTCATATAGTTCATAACTAGGCAGCTTCAAACTCATTTCATGAACCTGAATTGCCAATTCATAAGCTTTTTGATAGATCTCTAAATCACGATAACTCTTCACGCAGACTATTTTATAAGGAATACTAGCATCAAGCAACTAGGAACTAGTTTTGTGTGAAATATAGTTATGCACTAATTCCCCCTCAACTACTCAACGATCAGAATTTGTAAATCCATAAGGTTATTTCCTGTAGGGCCTGTCTTAATCAAAGTACCCATTTGTTCATGGAAGTGATAAGAATCATTATTCACTACAAATTCTTCGGGTGAAATCTTCTTTTTTCTTGCCTGAAGCGTAGTAAATGAATTAATTACGGCACCAGCAGCATCCGTTGGTCCGTCAACGCCATCTGTACCTAAACTTATTAGTGTAACATCATGCTGTCCTTCTAAGGAAATTGCACAGATTAAAGCCAATTCCTGATTTCTGCCACCAAGTCCATTTCCCTTCACTGTCACGTAACTCTCGCCGTAGAAGATCATAGCTGCAGGTTTATTAACAGGGAAATTTTTACTGAGAACAGAAATTGCATAAGATGAGATTTCTTTGGCCACTGCGCGAACATCACCTGAATAGGCTTCTGGGGAAACCCAGGTATCAAATCCTTGTTTTGATATTTCTGTTGATAAACTTGCCACCAAATTCTCCGCTGAGTGACAAAGTTTATTTGAATGATTTTTGAAAATACTCGAATCCGGCTTTGGGTTTTCTGATATAACCCCTTCTACACCTAATTGGATATGTGTTTGAACGGAAATCGGAATTTTCTCCCATAAATCGAATGACCTTAAAATATCCTTTGCCTCTTGAAAAGTAGTAGGATCACCTATGGTCGGTCCACTCCCGATAGTTGACAAGTCATTCCCCGGCACATCCGAATTAACTAGTGTAATTAGCCGTGTATGTGAAAAAGCAGCTGCTAATTTTCCACCTTTTAATTCGCATATATGCTTTCGAACCGTATTAATCTCTTGGATATTTGCTCCAGATTCTAGCAATAAGCGATTAGTATCAATCAATTCTTCTACTTCAATACCAAATGGTGGTATTGTTAATAAGGATGACGCCCCACCAGACAAACAAAAGTAAACAGTATCGCCTGTTGGAATTTTTTTTGCTAAATCTAAGAACTCATAAGAAGCAGCAATATTTTCTGCCGATGGATATGGATGCGTTCCTTTAAATATTTGGATATTATCAAGGTAATCTTCGGTAGGTGAAATAATAATTCCATCTTTTGGGGGATGAGGAAGTTCTTCATAAAGCTCAGCGGCCATAGCTACGGAAGCTTTACCTGCTCCTAAAATCCAAACATTATTACTTAATGGATCTCCATCTATATTAATAGAAGTTGGAGTTTGAATTTTTGAAATTACAAGATTCTGGATTTGATTATGATTCGCCATCCGAGCCATTTTTCTTTGAATTTCCGTACACAAAAGCTACATAGCCAAATGATGCCAATGGAATTCCATATCGACTAATAAAATCTGTGGTCATCATTAGTACATTGATACCTTGTATTCCTATTAATACCAGACAGAGGGTCAAAATTCCAGCAGATAAATGAATGTAGGCTAAATTTAGATAAGATTGCTTATCTGCACTTATCAAAACCAAGGTTATCATGCTAAATAACCAATAGGAATCAAAAGGAATCCGAAATTGCCAACCTTTTCCGTATTCAGAACAATCTTCACAAAACGTAAATGAAACAGACGATTGAGAGTAAAAACTAAGATCTGAATTAATCGCACCGTATTCGGCAGGTAGAATTGTACCTAAATAGATACTATGAATTTCTTGCCTCAGCTCTCTTATTCCAAAAAAATATCCAATGATTATTACAAGAACTAACCCGATTTTTGTTAAAATCTTAGGCATTCGCGACAGATTTTTTGGCATCAAAACTGGCATCACTAAGATTCACCCATATCATCCACATCACAAAAATCACTATGTAGAAAATTGTTGTTGTAGAATAATCATGAGTGAAATCAAAAAACTCAATCCACTCTTCCTGGGTAATAACCAAAACTACAATTCTGAAGATGTTTACGAGATAAATTACTCCGATTCCTAATAATGAAAAGCTGACTCTTTTTTGCCAATCCCCTGGATATGCGAGTATGAATCCTAGAAATAACCCAATAGCAGAAATTCCGGTACACCCATCTACCAATTGAATACCCGAATTTTCACCAATGCCAATTATTCGGTGCATTGTCCAGGTATCATATCCAAATACATTTACAATGCCACTACTTACTGCTACTATATTTAAGGATAGCCATTTATCAAGGTCTCCCTTCGGTAGTAGCCATAATTCGTACACAATGTACCATATCACAAATATCCCAAGAGCTTTTGCAATAAATTGGGTAATAGGTGATTTAAGTAGATCCATGAATGATATCGGTTAATTGTTCCACAACATACTTTTGCTGATCAAAGGTAATTTCCGGATAAATAGGAAGTGACAACGCCTGATTCGCTGCACATACTGCATGGGGGAAATCATAATCCGAATAACCTAAATCCGAATAGCATTCTTGTACATGCATTGGAACCGGATAATATACCGCGGAACCAATCCCTGTTTTTTTCAATGCTTCCATTACACTGTTTCGGTTTTGAACTCTAATTGTATATTGATGGTAAATGTGCTTCCCACCATTTTCAGGTCGTCCTTCTACTTCAGTTGGCAATACGATTGATGATCCCGGTAGTCCGCAATTTTCCATTCCTAGTTCATTACAATTATTTGAACAGTTAGGAAGATCTGATACAATGCCTGCGTCGTTGAATAGCTGGTCATAAATCAAAGCCTTTTCTCTTCGTGCATCTGACCATTCATCAAGGTACTTTAGCTTTACTTCTAAAACCGCCGCCTGAATCGCATCAAGTCGACTGTTCATCCCAACATATTTGTTATGGTATTTTGGTCTAGCCCCGTGTAATCGTAGAATGTCAATCTTTTCAGCAAGTTCCGAATCTTTAACAGTAATCAATCCGGCATCGCCGTAAGCGCCAAGGTTTTTACTTGGAAAAAAACTGAAACATCCAAAATCACCATAATTTCCGGCTTTAACTCCATGCAAACTTGCCCCAATTGATTGCGCTGCATCTTCAATAACCGCTAGATTAAACTCTTTTGCTACTTTCATAATATCCTGCATATTGGCCATCTGTCCATAAAGATGTACAGGAATTATTGCTTTAATTTTTTCTACCTCCAATCCTAAACGGCGAACCGTCTTATGACGCCTCAAAAGTATTGCCTCTATCTCAATTGGATCTATATTAAAAGTTATTGGATCTATATCTGCAAATACTGGTATAGCTCCAACTCTTGAAATTGCACCTGCTGTAGCAAAAAAGGTAAACGGTGTCGTTATTACATAATCACCCGGGCCAATTTCTAACGCCATTAAAGCTAGCAGTAGAGCGTCTGATCCTGATGCACAACCAAGTGCATGCTTTGTATTGCAATAATCCGCTACTTTTTGCTCAAAAGAATGCACATTCGGACCCATGATAAAGTACTGCGATTCGATTACTTCTGACACAGCTGCATCGATTTCAGACTTAATGGTGTTATACTGCGCTTTTAAATCAAGTAATGGGACGTTCATTCTTTGATGATATTTACTTTTCCATCAATAAGCTGATATTTCTCTCCAGTTTCCTCACAGGTTCCAATCCCTTGATCATCGAATCTAAGTCGATTTCCTGATCTTGAAACCCAGCCTATTTGTTTACCGGGATTTCCAACGACTAATGCAAAGGCATTAACAGGTTTAGTGATGACAGCTCCGGCACCAATAAAAGCATATTCACCAATTTCATTTCCGCACACTATCGTTGCATTTGCTCCTATTGAAGCTCCTTTTCGTAAAATCGTTTTTTTGTACTCATGTTTTCTTTCGACTGCACTGCGTGGATTAATCACATTTGTAAATACCATACTTGGGCCGCAAAAAACATCATCTTCCAGAACTACAGCGTCATAAATCGATACATTATTTTGAACTCGCACATTATTTCCTAGAATTACATCATTACCAACAAAAACATTTTGGCCTAGAATGCATCCCTCGCCTATCACCGCTTCTGGCATAATATGAACCCAATGCCAAATCTTAGTATCCGGTCCAATATTTTTTGGGTTTTCAACAATTGCGGTATCGTGAATGAAAGTGTTCAAATCAATTTAATGGATGACGAATGACAGTTGACGGAAGACCGAAGTGTAACTTTTATGATAGTGCTCTTTTGAATGCTTGAAGTTTAATAAATAGTGAATCTATACTTGTTTCTAATGAGAATATTAAATCTTCTGACTTGATATAATTTCGAAGTTCTATTAGTCTTAAACAAGCAATTACTTCTATTAATGATCTAATACTATAAGTCAAAAATAGACTTTGTTCTGCATTCGAGTTTGATGTAGAACCTTCTGCAATGTTAAGACTAACTGAAGTTGCTGTCCGTCTTAATTGTGAGGCTAAATTAAAATTTTCAATGTCGGGTAATTCATCAATTATAAAATATATTTTATCATTTAATTGAACAGATAGTTTCCATACATCAAGATCTTCGAATTTGTATTTCATGGATCTTCTTTATAATTAATAATTACATAGTAAGACCATCAAAAATTCAACTCCTTACATTAAAAATGAAAACCAAAAGGCATCCGTCCCCTGTCAACGGTCTACCTGATAAATCCAGCTGATCGGTAAATTTTTTCAATGATCCCAACCACCTTTAAACCATCCAGCGAAGTCGCCGTTGGTTTTTCACCTTTAATCAGCGTGTTGTACACATTTTCAATAATATAGTGATGATTGGCAGCACTACCTTTATATGGTCCGTAATCATTTGGTGGATTCGTTGGTGGTAACGTTGGTTTATCATAATCTTTGATATGACAATATTCAATTTCATTCATGTATTGGCCACCAACTTTCAGGCTTCCTTTAGTACCAACTACGGTTATGCTACTTTCCATATTTTTATCCCAACATGAAGTAGAATAATTAATAGAACCTATCCCACCGTTTACGAACTCGAATTGAGCAAAACCCGAATCATCAAATTCACCCAATTCTGGATGAGTAAAATTCTTAACTATTGCTTTCGGATTTAGAATATCCCCAAAAACCCAAAACATGATGTCAATAAAATGACTGAATTGAGTAAAAAGAGCTCCTCCATCCTGATCCAAAGTTCCTTTCCATAAACTTGGCTCATAATATCTACTGTCTCTATTCCAGTAACAGTTTGTCTGAACCATTAACACATCCCCAATAACTTTTTCGGAAACTACTTTTTTTAGCCACACAGATGGAGGACTATATCTATTCTGTTTAACGACAAAAACTTGTTTACCAGATGTACGTTCAGCATTGATTACGGCCTCACAATCTTTTATTCGAAGCCCCATTGGTTTTTCAATAACTACATGATAACCTGCTTCAAGACATTTAATTGCATAATCGGTATGGTAACCGTTGGGGGTTGCAATATTTACAACATCAGTAACATTATTATCATTAGCTAAAAACTCATCTATTGAATGATAGGATTCTACATTTAATCCAAGGTTTGGGATATTTTCAAATTCAGAAGATTCAACATCTGTAACCGAATTGAGCTTAATACCCTCAAATTCATTAATAATTTTTGCGTGTCGTTGCCCTATTCGACCGAAACCGATGACTGAAAATTTTAGCTCGTCCATACCTAGAAGATATATATTTTAAAGGTTTAGTCCTTCCCGAAAAGGTCTCTCGTATACACTTTGTCTTCAACATCAGCAATTTCGTCAACCATTCGATTGGCTACTATTACATCAGAGATCTTTTTAAACTCATCTAAATCTTTAATCACTCTAGCTTTAAGAAATTCTTCTTCGCCGATATACGGCTCATAAACTACAAGATCAATTCCCCTCATATTCAACCGCTTCATAATTCCCTGTATCGCACTTGCTCGATAATTATCCGAACCAGCCTTCATTACTAATCGGTAAATCCCAACAATTTTCGGACTTTTCTTTAAAATTTGAGAAGTAATAAAATTTTTCCTCGTTCGATTGGCTTCAACAATTGCTCCGATCAGATTATTAGGTACATCTTCGTAGTTGGCCAATAATTGTTTTGTGTCTTTGGGTAAACAATAACCCCCATAGCCAAAAGATGGATTATTATAATGATCTCCAATTCTTGGATCCAGACTTACTCCATTTATTACTTGCTTGGTACTTAGGTTATGAGACTCACAGTAAGAATCCAATTCATTGAAATAGGCTACTCGCATTGCTAAATATGTGTTAGCAAACAATTTAATTGCCTCAGCTTCTGTAGAATTTGTATATAGCACTGATATCTCATTGGCACTTATCAAAGCTGATTGAATCAGAAGATCCGCGAATTTTCTACCTCTTTCGGAATCTTCACCAATTACAATTCTTGATGGATATAAATTATCGTACAATGCTTTACCTTCACGCAAAAACTCTGGCGAAAATAATAGATTATTTGTGCTATGCTTTAATTTGGCTGATTTAACAAAACCAACCGGTATAGTTGATTTTATTACCATTACAGCATTTGGGTTAATTTTAACAACGTCCTGAATTACAGATTCGACAGAAGATGTGTTGAAATAATTTGTTTCTGGATCATAGTCGGTTGGGGTAGCAATAATTACAAAATCTGCGTTTTTATACGCCTCTTCTTTATTCTTCGTAGCTCGTAAGTTCAGATCTTTATTTTCCAGAAATTCTTCAATTTCAGGATCAGAAATGGGTGAATTTCCGTTGTTAATCTTATCAATTTTTTCCTGAACAATGTCTAATGCAACCACTTCATATTTTTGGGCTAATAAGACAGCAAGTGATAGGCCAACGTATCCAGTTCCAGCTATAGCTATTTTCATTTTATGCTTTATAAACCTTTTCTTTATCTGTTTCATTAAGATTTGCGTATACATTTCTCGTATCGACAATTAGATTTGACCATTTTTTTAAATGTTCGTAATCAACTTCCTTATGATCTGTAACTATAATTGCAGCGTCAAACGATTCAATAATGTGCTTACTCCACTCAATGCTCGTATTCCCTTTCCAATTCATATGCTCGCGACTTGATGGTATTACTGGAATCCATGGATCATAATAGTCAACAACTGCACCAAGTTTAGCTAATCGGTCCATAAGAACAAATGAAGGGGACTCCCTCATATCATCAACATTCGGTTTATAAGCGATCCCTAGGATTAAAACCTTTGACCCTTTAATTGCTTTCCCTTTTTCATTTAATGCCAACATGGTTTTATTAACCACAAATTCAGGCATTGAATTATTAACTTCACCGGCCAATTCAATAAATCGCGTATTTAGACCGAACTCTCTTGCCTTCCAAGTTAGATAAAAAGGATCTATCGGAATACAATGTCCACCTAATCCTGGCCCCGGGGTAAATTTCATAAAACCAAATGGCTTTGTAGCAGCAGCATTAATTACTTCGTGAACGTCAATATTCATTGCATCCATAACAATTTTCATTTCATTGACTAACGCAATATTCACTGATCTGAAAATATTTTCTAGCAATTTAGCCGATTCAGCCACTTTCGCAGAAGAAACCGGTACTACTTTATCAAGAGCTGTTTCATACAAACGAACAGCTAATTCTCTACCCTTTTTGCTAGATGATCCAACAACCTTAGGAATTGATTTGGTATTAAATTCAGTATTGCCCGGGTCCTCTCTCTCTGGACTGTACGCCAAATAAAAATCTTCACCCTCTTTTAAACCAGATTTATTCTCTAGAATCTCCGTAAGCAGTTCATCAGTAGTTCCCGGATATGTTGTTGACTCTAAGATTACAAGTTGATCTTTCTGTAGATAATCACCAATTGTTTCAGCTGTATTAATAACATAGGTCATATCCGGTTCCCTATGATGATCAAGCGGAGTAGGCACACAAATAAGGATCGAATCAACACCTCTCAGTTCTGAAAAATCAGAAGTTACGCTACAGTTATTGGATACAGAAAGTTCTTTTATTTGAGAATCGTGAAAATGTTTTATGTAGCTATGACCATCATTAATGGAGTTTATTTTCTCTTCGTCAATATCAAATCCAATGACGGTTAAACCTGCTTTATGAAATGTATAGAGCAATGGCAAACCAACATATCCAAGTCCAATTATACCAACCCTAGTTTCGATTCTATTTTCCTTTTTTGCTTTCTTATTCATTCTTGTTTTTAAAATAAAAATGGCACAGAAGTTATGAATTCCTGTGCCTTAATTCTTTTCAGTTTTATACCAATTAGACCATAATACATGGATTGATATCCACTATCCCAGAACGGCTTTTTTAAAGTAATCTAACGTTCGTTTGAGACCTTCTTCTCTTGGAAACTTTGGCTCCCAATTCAAAACCTTTCTCGCTCTTGTGATATCTGGCTTCCTAACTTTAGGATCATCATGTGGAAGATCTTTAAAGACTATTTCGCTTTTACTTTCTGTTAATTTCAAGATTTCTTTTGCGAATTCTAATATTGTAATTTCTTGTGGATTTCCAATATTGACAGGCTCCTCATGATTGGAAAGAGCCAATCGATATATACCTTCAACCAGATCATCAACATACGTAAAAGATCTGGTCTGAGATCCATCCCCAAAAACTGTGATATTCTCACCACGCAATGCCTGTGACATAAATGCAGGTAATGCTCGTCCATCGTTGATTCGCATTCTTGTACCATAGGTATTAAAAATTCGAACTATCCGAGTTTCAAGTCCATGAAACCTATGATACGCCATGGTTATTGCTTCTGCGAATCTCTTTGCCTCATCATACACTCCTCGAAAGCCAATAGGATTTACATTACCCCAATATTCTTCGTTTTGTGGGTGAATAAGTGGATCACCATATACTTCACTAGTTGAAGCCAACAAAAATCTTGCACCTTTAGATTTTGCAAGTCCAAGTGCTTTGTGAGTACCCAGTGAACCAACTTTCAATGTTTGAATTGGCATTTCAAGGTAATCAATTGGTGAAGCCGGTGATGCAAAATGAAGGACTAAATCTAAATTCCCTTCAACATGAATAAAATCTGTCACATCATGTTGAATAAATTTAAATTTATCGTTGCCAAATAAATGGCCAATATTATCAGGATTACCAGTAATCAGGTTATCCATAGCTATTACGCTCCAACCTTCCTTGATGAATCGATCACATAGATGAGATCCTAAAAATCCTGCCCCACCTGTGATAAGTACTTTTTTACTCATTATTTTTCAACTTTTGGTCTACCAACGCTATAATAGGTCCAACCAGCTTCTCTTGCTTTATCAAGATCATAAAGGTTGCGCCCATCAAAGATAATTGGATTGTTCATATATTTTTTAAAATGTTCTAAATCTGAAACCCTAAACTCGTTCCATTCAGTACATATTACGAGTGCATCAACCCCTTGTTTTGCCTTGGAGGGTCTATCTACATATTCTGTGTGTTCATTAACTAAATCTGATGCTGCAATTTGAAAGGTTTTTAGTGCTTCTGGATCATATGCTTTCATTTTGGCACCTCTTTTAGCTAACTCATGCATAAGGTAGAGTGCTGGAGCTTCTCTGACATCATCTGTATCCGGTTTAAATGCTAAACCCCAAATGCCAAATGTTCTACCTGTCAAATCTTCGCCAAAAACTTCTGTAATTTTTGGTACCATAGATATTTTTTGCAGGTCATTGACTTTCATCACCGAATCAAGAATTTGGAAATTATATCCCAATTCTTTTGCTGTATAATGAATCGCTTGAACATCTTTTGGGAAACAGCTCCCACCATAACCAATTCCAGCAAATAAAAACCTCTTACCAATTCTTGAATCTGTACCAATACCACGACGAATATTATCAACATCTGCTCCAACTGTCTCACAGATATTTGCAATTTCATTCATGAAAGTTATTTTTGTTGCCAGAAGTGCATTTGCGGCATACTTAGTCAATTCAGAGCTTCTTTCGTCCATGATAATGATAGGATTGCCACTTCTAACGAACGGAGCATACAAGTCTTTCATAATTTCTGCGGCCTTAGCACTGCGTGTACCAACAACAACCCTTTCTGGTTTCATAAAATCATCAACCGCGGCACCCTCTCTTAGAAACTCTGGATTAGATACTACGTCGAAGTCAACAGTAGCGTTTTTTTCTAATTGCCTGGTAACTCTATCTGCTGTACCTACAGGAACAGTACTTTTATTTACGATTACTTTATAATCTGTAATTATTTTACCCAGTTGTTCAGCAACTCTTAAAACAGCGCTTAAATCGGCCTGACCATCAGCACCTGGCGGTGTAGGCAAACATAAAAATATAATTTTTGAATCTTTTACTGCAGACTCTAAATCAGTAGTAAATGATAATCTACCCTCCCTCATTGAACGGTCAAAAAGTGGTTTTAGGCCAGGTTCATAAATTGGCACTTCACCTTTTTTTAATCGTTCAACTTTTTGTTCGTCGATATCTACACAGGTTACATAGTTGCCTGTTTCAGCAAAACATGTTCCTGTAACTAGTCCTACATAGCCAGTACCTACAACTGCAATATTCATTAAGCCTTAGATTTTTTTAATCACGAATTACAAGATAGGGTATCTATTACAAATAATAGACATAAAAAAACGTGAAGAATAACTAAATACCTTCACGCTTTAAGGAAATTTCCACACTACTAATGAGCGTTGGTCTTAAAGGTGATCATTTGCCTGATTGTCATCAGAATAATTTTAATATCGAAGAAAAGAGTCTGCTTTTGAACATAAATCAAATCTCTATCTAAACGTCTTCTCATATGATTTTCGTCTAATGTTCCTCCTCTATACCCAGTCACTTGAGCCAAACCAGTTATTCCCGGTTTAACCAGATATCTGTAATGAAAATCCTCAAATGTATTATTCCAATGCCTACATTCATCTATAGGGTATGGCCTTGGACCAACAAGACTCATATCCCCCTTTAACACGTTGAATATCTGTGGCATCTCATCGAGATTAGCTTTTCTCAAAAGCTGCCCAAACCAAAATATTCTACTATCGCCTTTTTTTGTTATAACCGGTTTTCCTTCTTCAGATTTTAAGTCTACTAAATGCATCGTTCTGAACTTATAGCAAACAAATTCTTCACCCAATTTCCCCGTTCTCATTTGTTTAAATAATATAGGTCCTTTGGAGGAAAGTTTTATGCCAATTGCAATAAGTGGGAATAAAATTGAATGTGCTAAAACTCCCAACACTGCTAATAAAACATCAAAGGCTCTATTGAGAGCATATTCATCTTTGATATTTACATCTTTGAGCTTTGAACTAACACCTTTAGTTGCTTGATCAATCTGATGATTGTATTCTTTTTGTCTGTTTAATGATTCTTTTACTGAGAATAACTGCGAAGACACTACTACCCCACTCATTGAATTTAAAAAGTAAATATGCGGATATTGCTACCCAGTTTCAATAGAATAAATGTTAAGTAATTAATGAACATTTCATTTATAATTTATCAGTACATTTAATAATGTAAATTTAATATTTTCATTAATTTATTTAACACTTCCCATTGTTTCATTCGTGAAATATGTCAAATTCTTAAGAGATTATAATATTCAAATTGTTGAATACACTATTGAAGTTTCTACAGCAAATTTATGCCAGCTAAAATCCTTTGATCTTCTAATGCCTCTATTTTTTAAAGAATTTCTAAGTTTTCCATTCACTACAATTTCTTTCATAGAATCATAAATTTCAGTAGAAGATAACGGATTAACTAGCATTACTGCATTAGCACCTATCTCAGGCATAGATGTTTTATTTGAAGTTATAACAGGTAGCCCACATGACATTGCTTCAACTAAAGGTAACCCAAAGCCTTCATATAGAGATGGATAAACAAGTGCTAATGAAGTTAAGTAGTGAAATTTGATCTTTTCATTCGAAATATGTTCTTCAATTACAACGTCTAGAGAAGAATAGATTCCTGATTTAATTTCTCTTTTAAATTTTTTGGAGAAAATTCCTACTAACAGTAATGAAACGACTGGGAATTCTTTTTTCAGTATGGCATATGCATTAAGAAGTTTTGAAATATTCTTATTGCATCTATCTCCTCCAACATGTAGAAATTGCTTACGACTTTTGATTCTGTTTAATTGACTTTTTGGAATAATATCTGAAGCGAGGTATACAACTTTTATTTTAGCTTCATTAACCTTTAAGTACTTAATAATTTGTTTCTTAGAATAATTTGAAACTGTGATAATCCTAGTTGCTTTTTTAGCACTAAGAATTGCGGATAACTTTCTAAATTGATTTTTTAAAAATGAATGTCTTTTTAATTTAAATTCTGCTAAATCATGAATTGTTATAACGTGAGGTATTTTGGCTGTGAAAACTAAAGGAATAGGGTTGGCAAGATGAACTAGATCAATTGAATATTTCTTATAGATTCTATAACAAAGAAAATTCTGCCAAAAAAAATAAAATGGCCTCATCAATAATCTAGGTTTGTGAGGAATATTTACATATATCTTGACAAACTGTGGATGATCAATTCGAATAAAATCATCCAATTCTTTGTTTAGAATAATATAAAACTTATGCCCAGAATTTAATTCCTGTAAAGAGCTGATTAGGTTGATTATATACTTGCTTAGTCCATTATAAACTGGAGGCGTAAGAAGTATAGGAATTGCAATGTTCACAACACATTAATCTTATTCTATCAGTCTTTACAGTTCTTTAAAATCTTCTTCAACCATTTCTTCAATAAGTTGATCAAGGCTATATTTTGGCACCCACCCAAGTTTATCACTTGCCTTAGTAGCATCACCAATTAATAGATCAACTTCAGTCGGTCTAAAATATTTAGGATCTACTTCTATTATAACCTCACCAGTTTCTTTATTTGTGCCTTTTTCGTTCAGGCCTTCACCAGACCATTCAACCTCTATACCAGCATACTTAAATGCCTTTTCAACAAAATCCCTTACCGTTGTAGTTACACCTGTTGCAAGTACAAAATCTTCTGGTGTTTCATGTTGGAGAATCAGCCACATTCCTTCTACATAATCCTTAGCATGTCCCCAATCTCTTTTTGCATCTAAATTCCCTAAGAATAGTTTGGGTTCAATTCCTCTTGCAATTCTTACAGCCGCACGCGTTATCTTTCTAGTAACAAAAGTTTCACCTCTCAATGGTGACTCATGATTAAATAGAATTCCATTTACTGCAAACATATTATATGCTTCGCGATAGTTTACAGTAATCCAATATCCGTATAATTTTGCAACAGCATAAGGAGACCTTGGGTAGAAAGGCGTAGTCTCTTTTTGTGGTACTTCCTGAACTAATCCATAAAGTTCACTTGTTGAAGCCTGATAAAACTTAGTTTTCTCAGTAAGATTTAGAATTCTAATTGCTTCAAGTATCCTTAGTGTACCTAATGCGTCACTATTGGCAGTATATTCAGGTGTCTCGAATGATACTTGTACATGTGATTGAGCTGCCAGATTATAAATTTCATCAGGTTGAACTTCTTGTATAATTCGAATAAGGTTAGTTGAGTCGGTTAAATCACCATAATGCAAATAAAATGGCAATCCTTTATAGTGTGGATCATGATACAAATGATCTATTCTTTTAGTATTAAATGAACTTGATCTTCTTTTAATACCATGCACTTCATAACCTTTATCGAGTAATAACTCAGCTAAGTATGCACCATCTTGTCCCGTAATCCCAGTCACGAGTGCTTTTTTTGCTTTATTCAACGTTTTAATCTGTTTAATTGAAATTTAATCTGTTATAGTAACTTCTTTAACATTTGAGAGGTTATTTAAGAACCAATCATAGGTACTAATTATACCATCATAAAGGTCAATAGTGTACTGCCAGCCTTCTTCATTGATTTTTGTAACATCCATTAATTTTCTAGGTGTTCCATCCGGTTTGGATTTATCCCATACAATTTCACCTGTATGACCAACAACTTTCTGTATTATTATTGCTAAATCATTAATTGAAATATCGATACCTGTTCCAATGTTATAAAGTGTTGATGAAAGTGTTTTATTCATTACAAATTCAACTGAAGTAGCTAAATCATTTACATGTAAAAACTCACGCATTGGTGTGCCTGAGCCCCACAAAGTAACTGGCCTATTCTGATCAATTTTAGCGTCATGAAACTTACGTATCATAGCTGGCAAAACATGAGAAGTTTTCAAATCAAAATTGTCTCTAGGTCCGTAAAGATTTGTTGGCATTAATGAAACATAGTCCATTTGATATTGTCGCCTTAAAGATTCGACCAATTTTACTCCCGATATCTTAGCAATGGCGTACCATTCGTTGGTAGGTTCTAAAGCCCCAGTAAGTAATGAATCTTCTGTTAAGGGTTGGTCCGCAAATTTTGGATAGATACATGAACTACCTAAAAATATAAGCTTTTTCACCCCATTTTTGAAGCTAGCATCAATTAGATTATTCTGAATCTGCATATTCTCCAATAGAAACTGATACGGATAAGTATCATTAGCAAGTATACCACCAACTCTAGCTGCGGCCATAATTACAACTTCTGGTGCATTTTCAGATATAAACCCGTCAACTTTTTGTTGATTTCGTAAATCTAACTCACTGCTTGAACGATATAACAAGTTTGAATACCCTTTTTGCTCAAGTCTATTTTTAATTGCCGATCCAACCATTCCTTTATGGCCGGCTATATATATTTTTGATTCAGTACTTATTTTCATTTGAATAGTCGTTATTGCAGAAAATCACTATGTACCTTCTCCAAAAATTAACTCGTAATATACAAGGTCTGCAATTTGTTTTGTGGATTTTCTTTCTAGTTCAACTTTAATTGTACTACGTTCATTTTTAAAATCGAGACTTTCAAATTTATAACAGTTTTCCTGAATATAATCCTCGATTTTAATTTTCGAATTATAAGATAAATTACAATCCTTCATTTCGATCAATTTTTCATCATCGATATAAACATTGAACCAAAGTGTATCCTCACTGGTATAAATAAATCTAAATATACCTGACTCTGTAAATGGTAGTTCTTTCTGAATTTGATTCACTGTATCTACAAAAATATGTGAACTTAAATTTGAAAATCTGAACGGTAATTTTTCATCTTTCCAGAATGATGATCTAAAATACCATTCGTTATCAAAATCATTCTTATCAATTTCTTTTACTTTATTGACAACTTCAAAAGAGAGTATATCAGAGAATTGTTTTTTATGATACTGAAAATTAAAAAAACTAACTCCATCAAAACCTTCTTCTTTTGCAAGAAATGCGGTAGTTAAGTATTGCGCCTTCTGAGTTTGAAGCCGTTTTACAATATTATTATGCCCATAAGCTTGTTGCCACGTTAAGTAATTCAATTCAAAGTATAGATCAACATTATCTAAAGAGGCACGAATTGATTTATAGTCAATTCCTTGCTGCATAGAGAAAAAATAGGAGGAAACTATCACCATGTCCACTCCAATACTATCAAGTAAAGTATAATCTAAACCAAGTTCTTTCCAATCATTTAAATGAACAGGGACTCTTATGCTTAGCTGAATATTACTGTTACTACTTGATTCTAATCCTTTTTTGTCAAGGTATTTTCTGACACTTTTTATAAATGAAGAAGTAATATTGATTCGTCTTTCAACAGTCACTGAGTCAGGAAACAATAATGGGAAGCGCATGAAATCGAGCTCAATGCCATCGATATCATAATTGGCAATTATCTCAGAAATTAGAGCAAGTTTTTTATTTCTATATGCTTCATTTGACCAATCTAGAACTGTAGGTGAGTTATCAGGTTTAATTCTAAGATCCGGGTTTTGAATAATGTCGTTACTAATCCACTCTGTTTCATTCGGCCACTCTATTCTTGGTTTAGAGATAGCTTTAATTTCACCATACATTTCATAGTGGCGATCATTCATCAAAAATGATACAAAAGCCTTTTGATTTGTTTTCCGGATCTCATCAATAAATACAGTTAGCATATCTCCGTATTTATCGTCGACCATATATGCTCCCCAGGCGCTCAATTCGTTACCAGTTTCTTCTTGCCAGTTTAGGTAATGCTCTTCTGCAGAATAAACTTCACTTTTCCAAAATGGAATATGCCCGAAACCAGGACGAAAGAAATGAATATCAATATCTGTATCTTTGGTTTCTGCAACACTTCTTCTGATACGATCTTCAATCTCCTGGTTTGAAAATTTATCCTGAGAAGCGACGATCCAGCTTTCATCACCATGAGTAATGTTTACCAAATCATTATTATATAACACTGAGAACTTTTTATCTGTGTCAGCAATTGATTGCTTTGCTAAAAATTCACTCCCAATCCCCGATGTATCTAATGCAGTATTTCTTTCAGCCGTATTTGAACACGAAAGAAATATAAATACTACAAGTAGAATTTTTGAATTCAATTCAATAACGACTGGAATTTCAAGAAAAAATCTATTTAGAATATTTCTTTTTACTTAAAAATAAATACTCGCCCTTATATGGTCCTAAAGGGAAATAATCGATAACTTTCTTAGGTATTATTGACGGCCCCATTTCATCTGTACAGATGATCTCATCATTATCATCGTCCCAATCGTCAAAACTTGAGATTTTCACTGCTTTTGGAAAACATTCTATTAAATCTTCAGAAACAATTTCGTCAATAAGATGACCAACCATAAACTGTAGAATCTCTTTATTAGAGTAATTGAATAAAGAATTGAATTCTACTCGTTCAAAAGATTCAAGTTTTCCACCGATACCGGCATTAAAGCCTTTCACATTTTTTGCTTTTAAGAAAACTGCTGCCTCATCAAATTTTTCAAAAGTCTCTTTCATTCTTGGATGATGAAATTTTCGGCCTTTTCCAAAATATCTTGGATCAAAGTGATTAGGATCATCATCTTCTTCACTTTTTAAATCTCTTTCATTCTCTTTTATCATAGAACTTGTTACCTGATAGTCCAAATCTACCCCAATGAAATAGATTTCCGAAAACCCCATAAATACCAGGATCTGAACTGCTACATTAGCTACAGTTTTGTTTATCCCGCAATTTGGCAAGTTATCATTAAAACCAATATCGCCGAGATGTAACCAATAAATATTATCCCGAGGAGGAATAGCTTTTTTAAAATTTTTCCCAATTTTAGCAGATGGATGTAGATCCGGAAAAAATGCATACTCAGCTTGAGTAGCCATATAATTGGCCACTTCTGGCACATCACTCAAAACAAGATCATCTATAGCTGCATATGCGAAAGGCTTCCAGCCGAGCCTTTCTAACATTAGATCAAATCTGTTAAAACAAATTACATGTTCATTAGCTAACAAATGAAGAGGTAACTTATTTAAAGATGGCCCATTGCCAATAATAAAAGCTCTCTTTCCAGGAAATCTACCTTTGATAGCATTCCACTTATCAATGTCTTCACTAAAATCCCGAAGTTTGCGGTTTAGTATATAAACCACGTATCTGAGACTTCTCTTCAAAAAAACATTAATTCCTTCTTCTTTAATAATGTAAGTGATCTTAGAGAAGTACGATTTTAGTTTCATTTTTTATCTACTTAATAAGATTTATGGTAGATTTATAAGCAATTTTAAAACAGAGATTTATAATCTACTTTTTCAAAAATATCTAAACTTCCATCAATAGTTGCATCTAAAATTATTCGCCCTTCTTCTTTAAATGCTTCATTCGCCATTTCATAAGCTAACTCTTCACCTTTATAATCGGGAATTCTCCAACCTTGCCCTTTTTTGTAATATCCTTTAGCAAAATGATTTTTTTCATTTCCAGTTGCTTCTACTAATTTACCGGGAACTCCTTTTTGTTCATAACTATGATCCTTTCCAACCAAATATACTTCATCAAATCCCATGTAAAATGCTAATTGAATACAAATATTTGTAACACTATGTCCACCCCATGAAGTTTGAGTTAAATCTTTCGAAAACTGAGGGGTATAATCAGATCGGATAAAAGTGAGATTATCAGAAATTGTAAATTCACGTCTAACATTCCAATTAAAGAATTTGGTCATTTCAAGAGCATCAAAGTCATCTCTAAACTGCATTAATTGAATTGGAATGTCATGGACTACTAAGTATTTCGGAATGAAATTATTTTCTTTTGCAGACATATAAATCCTATTCATGCCTATAGTAATTTCATCTTTTAATAGACTTAGATCTGTTTTCTTTAAGCTAGGGCCATTTGCTACTATAAATCCTCTTTTACCTTTATGTATATTGTGGAAAGATTTTAATTTCGCTTTGTTTTGTTTTGCCAACGGTAAATTTAGCCTCCAGGCAAGTAAATGAGGTATATCTTTTATTCTTGCACCTAAAGCTGTAATGATTCGTTCCGTGGATAGCTCATTCCAGCTTATACCTTTAATGTATTTTAACCTGCTCATGAAGGTAAGTTATTTTTAATTGACTCGGATGTTTTCAAAATCATGAATGCTGTAAATATAAAAATTAGATTGGCGACAGATAACCTCTGATAAGTTGATTCAGTAATACTTATTAACATAATTACTCCAAATATCACAGGAAATATTGTAATATATTTATATCTATTAAAGTCTATGTATAAAAAATATTTTAATCTTCTTAATAGTTGAATTGAAAGCATGATTAGGATTGAAAATCCGAATATTCCTTGTTCATAAAAAATCTGAATATAGCCATTATGAAAATGGTTATACCTATCAATGTTAGAACGTATTAGTTCTTTCTGAAAGCCAAAGAAGTCACTTAAAGAAGCAGATTGAAATTCTGTTACTGCATAAATCCAACCTATTAAGCGTTGATTCCTAGCCGGATCCAAATCTCTTGTCCTTAATGTAAACTCTTTTATAAACGGAATTGAAAGTATATCACCTGCAAAACTAAGTATTGCACCGAAGAATAATGGAATTAAAAATGTACCGAAAAATATTCCAAAATAGAATTTATTATTTTTATGTATCCCAAAGAATATTAATGGCAAAAATAGTAAATATACAGCAAGCACAATTCGTCGATTAAAAACGAGTATGGTATACAAAGCGAAAGCTAAAATTACAAAACCAAAAACAATATAACTTATATTTTTATAATTATTTTTTATTATATAAAGAGTATAGATTACAATTATAATAAGTAAGAACGGCCCATCTAACGTTGAACTAATTGTAGCGACCTCATCTGAAGCAATGAAATACCATGCTCCAATGGAATATGGGTAGCTTGTAATTAATGGAATAAATATTGCAAACATAAATATTCCTAATATCCCAAGTCCAAATTGTTTTGCTAAGGTATTTAAACGATCTAATGAAACATTTTCTGTCCCAATTATAGCGTGAGGATAAAGCATCATTATAAAGAATACTATCAAACTACGCGTAAAAGAGTTTAAGACAGAATAAATCATCAATGAAAGCAAAAATAGGTTTATAAGACCATAAGTACCTTTGAAAAAACTCCTTACATTTGGAAAATAAAATCCAATTGCTATCAATAAAGGTAAAGCTCCAAAGATAACCAACATTGTATTTACCGATGCTAGATACCTCATTAGGTATAAAATTCCAGGGGCTAATATCCAAGTCAGGTCTTTTAATTTCATTATTCTAAAGACCTATGAGATAGGATTAATTCTTTTATTTTTTGAGATTCATCAAAAGCATTCAATGTTTTTGAATATTGATCTCTTGAACTAAAATTAATATTGATCTTTTCAAGCTGACTAAGGTGACCAATTGATATCGACTTATTATATGGAATAGTACTAAGATACCCATCTTCATGAACTAGAACATATTTATTTAGTTGTATACCCCTACCCATGAAACCGCTTGGCCTATTATTATTGTAATATGCATAAATAATATCAGCATATTCCATCATATAAATTAATTCACCATTAGAAACATATCTATTTATTGTACATATATTATTTGATTGCTTTTCATTTATAAATGATGAATCCCCAACAATCAAAAAATTGTATTTTTTAGTACTAAATATAAATTCTGCCAATTCATTAAGATTCCTTTTTTCACCAGAAGTATGATTAAACATTAAAATTACCGGTCTCTTAAATTCAAAAGGATAATCTTCTAATTCAACTGGAGTTTCAGTTTCATTGTCAAGATAATTTAAATCATAGTATTGAATGTCATAAGTTATTAAAGTACTTATATCCAGTATCTGTTTTTCAAAATGGGTCCCTTTGTGAATGGAAATTAATTTCAGTTTTTGATTCTTTATTAACTTTCTTAAGAGGCGATATTTAAATGCATTTCTAACTTTCGCAACCTCTTTCTTTTTATAAAGCCTAGAAAAACTGTAATTACGATTTAAGAAACTAGTGAATGAAGTAACTATTGTATAATTCTGATCTGAGAAAAATGAACGAAAGAGAATCCAAATTATGTCATTGTGCTCTAGGTCAAAGTAAATAACCTTATCTTTTTTATTTGAAAAAATCAGTCTGAATTTCTCTATCACAGAAAATACATGACTATAATTTCCTTCTGGGATTAATGCCATAATAAAACGTGCATAATCTTTATAGTGCCCCTTTCTAGTTGGTAGCTGTAGGTGAAGGTTCATAAATCTATGATTCCTGAAATAACCTTTTTTTGAAAGCTGGAATAAAGCTCTCTGTTAAAGAATATATTTTTTTTCCTAATTCATTTTCAGCTTTTGATAAGAGATTTTCTATGTACATACAGTGTTCATCATAATAATCCGCATAGTCTCTATCACGAAAGAAAGATGGATGGGTATTAAATACAGTTTCCATTAAATCAGTAAGCTGAACCTTATCATTGTGTTTCCAAAAATATTTTTCATTTTTTCCTCTTCCATCTGCTCCAATTACAAAAATATTCTCAGCTAAGCTTAATCCTAATGGCAACATAATAAACGTAATTATACTACTTGCAGGTTTTACTCTTAAGTTGTTTCTAGTTGGATATGTAATGTCATCCGATCTTTTTAGACCTATGATATTATCTGATAATTCTGGATAGTTCTCGAGCATTAACGGAAGTGTGGCATGAGGAACTATTACGAATGAGTCATACTTCTTAACAGCTTCTACTACTAATCTTCTGAATTCTACTGAATAAAGATTTGAACTAAAATGAAATACAGGATCTGCAAATGTTATAAAGTGTGGCCCACCAATGTATTCCAGAAACTCAGTATCCTTTACAATTGTGTTGCAAACTATATTTATTGATTGATCATTTTTGAAATCAAATTGTTTGTAGCTACCAAAAGATGGTCCAGTTACAAAAATATTAGCTCTATTCTTCTTGCCATTTTTAGCTATAAATCGTGTAAAATTCCTTTCCGAAATTTCATTGTATTTTAGCTTATCTACTTCACTAAGTAAATTATATAGTCCAAATTTCCAGAAATTACTTTCTTCCAATGAATAATAACTTGGATCGATAATTTCGCATTTAACGAGGTAATTATACAAAGATGGGTGATATTTATATCCCTTTTTATGAACAGCAATTACATCACTTGAGTCAAAAGAGTTTTTTAATTCCGCATCAGAAACTTGAATAATATTAGCACTCTCATTTAGGAATAGCTTTTGGTTCTTTTCAAGTTCATCAATAGCATCTTTCTCTGTTTGGCTTCCTTTATGGTTGAATGCATATTTAATTTTAACTCCTGTACTTTCTGGAAAAGCCCACGCAAACCTATTTAGTATGTCAGTTTTCTCAAATTCGTTTTTAAAAGCTGGGAAACATATGATTACCCGTTCATCAGATAATTTTGATTTATTACTACCTTTAAAGTTTTTGATCCGCTTATATAGACCGTGACTTTTTCGCCGATAATTGATTAAAAGCTTGTTTTTATTACCAAATACGTGCTTCATATTATATGAATATGGTTGCCAAATAGATGAATGTGATTAAAAAAGGAATCAAATTAGATCGGGATTCAAATTTCCAAAATGATTCTGGGATTACTTTAAATGAATAGTATGCCGCATACTCACAATAAAATAACCCATATCCTACGATCATACCAATAGGAAATGCGAAGACGCCGAAATCGTTGAACAATAATATACTCACGCCAATAAATATCACACCAGAAACTGTATCACTTATATGATTATTAACTTTATTTGTTGTCATATAAAGCTGAGTATGCATAGCACCATATCTCTGTAAAAGATATGCTAGCCCCATTAGCCCCCATAATTTTAAATCGGGAAATTCGATCGAACTATTGATCAACTGAAATAGTAATTCACCCGTTATTCCTAAACTGAGTATTCCAGCCACCATCAAAAAATTACCTAAAGTCATACCTCTTTTTGCTTTAGCTAACCATTGATCTAGGTCGCCTTGTGCTCTTAGCTTAGCGAGAAGTGGGATCTTACTATAAAATGGTGCTTGGCTAAAACCTTTAATTACCGAATAAAAACGGAGTGTAATCAAATACTCTGCTAATAATGAAGCAGTAACGGCAAACTGAGAATAGATTATACCAGAAACAATTATTACACCCTGAGATGCTAGAGAAGAGATTCCCCCCCTCCATGATGGTGGCCATATTTTTGAAAAAATTTCTTTATCAAAATTCCAATTTGAAAGCTCTTTAAATAAGCCATCTTCCACTTTTTTAGCTAGATACCAATTTCTAAGAATATTATTTAGCATCCAACTTTGATGAACGATAACAAGGAGCATAAATGAGCCATTAAATATCAGAACCAGAAAACTGGCAATTATACCAAATACTGAAAAAAAACCTTCAACTCGGCGAACTAAAGCGACTTTATTTAGCCCAAAAAGAAAGTTACTATATATACGACCAAAGAAGTTTGCCGAGGTCACCAAAATTATCATACCCCAACCAACCCAACCTTGTACTGGTTCATCGAGAACTGTAATTGAATTTTGAACGAAATAAGTAGTGATAAACAGTAAGATAAATACAATTACCGCTAACCGGAGATAAACAAAATTCATAACTCCAATTATTCGCGATAAAAGCTTTTTATTGAGCTTTATTTCACTAGAATTAACTTTCTTAATATCAATTCTATCATAGTCTTTTATCTCGTTGGCACCTCCGAAACAGTATGATATTACTCTAACAAATGTATTATCAAATCCGAAATCAGCAATACTTTGAAAACTGGCAATCAATGCGAACAGGTACCAGAGTGCTATCTCTTCTGGAGTGAATTTATTTAAAATTAGAGGTAAAACAATCAGAAAGCTGAGGGGCTTGGATACAAAACTGAACATCGTATTCAGTGTTGGTGAGTTCCAAACAAATAGCGCTTTATTTTTTATGTATTGTTTCACTTTACTGTTGAATTACTCAATAACATGTAATTCATATATTTTTTGCACCCAAAATGATAAGATTTTAATAACTAACCCTGTTTACTAGAAGAATAGAGAGAATGCATTTCTACACATCTCTCTCACTTAAATACTTTTGCACAGAAGCGGCTATGATAAAATCACTTTCTTCATCAATATCCAAAGCTTCCGTTGCATCCATCTGAAAGAATAGCGGATTGTCACCAATCCTGCTTTTTTTCTTCATAAAGTTTGTTTTTGTAAACATATAAATACATGAATTTTCTTCCAGAATAGGGTCCAGATTCTGAGTTTTGATCATTGCTTGTGGATCATGATTTGCCGGACTTCCATCCGCCCAAAAAAACCGTTTTTTAATCGGTGTCACTGAAATCAAGCTATCATGCTCTTTTGATTCAACAAATGCTTCAACAGCTTTATCAATTGTTTCTGCTGATAAGATAGGATTGGTGCTATGTGTTTGAAGAAATAGCTCCCCATCCGTATTGTTTAAATCATATTCTAGAATTTGATTTGCTTCATTTGAAGTTATCGTAAGCAAATAATCAGGACGCATATGGATAGTTACATCAAAATGCTCTTTCGCATTCTTTGCAATCTCTTCAGAGTCTGTATTAATGATGATTTTGTTAATGTATTTTGATTTCTCAAGTGTAGATAAAATCCAGTGAAATAATGGCTTACCATTGAAATCTCTTACATTTTTAAATGGCACCCGTTCTGAATGATATTTCATAAAAATCAGAGCGGTTACATTCGGGATACTCATAAATATTAAATTGAAACTTTAATGGTCACTTTTTTGATAAGTTCTGGCTTATCAACATAATGTTGGGGACCATGCCCGTCACCCGGAAACATAATTGCAAAAAACCCATTTCCAATATCTACATGCGTTGAAAGCTTATTCGGATTTTTATAGAAAGTACGATCCTTAGCTTCATCGTATGGGATGTTTACATCCATATCAATTATAGGTGACCATTTTACACGCTCCAGGCCAACAACTGGATATTGAATATCTATTACATGTTTATGAGCCTCGAATCCTCGTTCAAAGTCTTCGATTGTCTCATATTCACTTACAATTGCCTTCACATTGTCATTAATGATGTATGTACCAAGTTTAACATCCGGCTTAACATCTCGTATGTATTCAAGTCCTGCATAAATATCCGGACTTAGTGTTTTGTACACTTCGATATTTTCGATTCTATCAACAATCATTATTCTTAGATTCTTTTATAATTATCCATCTTATTTTTTAATCTAACCTCAATAATTATATTAGTTTAGTATGACTTATGATTCTTTATTCTGAAACGGTATATTTCTGATTTATCATGTCATTTACTAATATTCTCAATTTTATAAGGTCATTATTGAATACTCGTATACCCTGAGATAGTTTTTCAGTTGCCATTTCGTCTTCATTCATCTCCCATCTGAACAGTTCTTCAGTAATTTCTACTTTATCTAAAGGTAATAATCTAGCCCTACTAATAGTCAATATAGGTTCGATTTCATCATTACTATTGGTTAATTCCTTTAGTAAATTGGGTGAAATTGTTAGTAAATCACACCCTGCAAGTTCTTTAATCTGGGAGGTATTTCTGAAACTAGCCCCCATAATTTCAGTTTTATAATCAAACTTTTTAAAGTAATTATAAATATCCTTTACAGATAAAACGCCTGGATCATTTTCAGGTTTAAATTCATTATCAGGCTTATTTTTTTTGTACCAATCGTAAATTCTTCCAACAAAAGGAGAAACTAAGGTAACCCCTGCTTCAGCGCATGCGATTGCCTGAATTTTACTAAAAAGTAGAGTGAGGTTTGTACGTATACCTTCAACTTCCAAAATTTCTGCTGCTTTAATCCCTTCCCAAGTAGATGCAATTTTTATGAGAATACGTTTTTTATCTATTCCTAATTTTTCATAAATAGAAATTAGTTTACGTGCTTTATCTAAAGTTTTCTGGGTGCTAAAAGATAAATCTGCATTTACTTCTGTTGAGACCCGGCCTGGAATTTTCTTCAAAATTTCAATACCAAAAAGCACACTAATATAATCAAGTGCATCATCCACCTCGGGAATATTACCATTAGTAGCTGATAGCTCTATTGCTTGTTCAACAAGGTAATTATATTTACCAGT
Organism: Balneolaceae bacterium; assembly: GCA_965249965.1. Classification (GTDB taxonomy): domain Bacteria; phylum Bacteroidota; class Rhodothermia; order Balneolales; family Balneolaceae; genus HXMU1420-13. The sequence continues at coordinate 1,654,135 of OZ252262.1, read as the reverse complement.
CTTGGTAGATTTTAAGATCAACGAAGGATTTGTTGTGGCATCCAACGGGCTGAATTCTTCTATTGTTTCAAAATCACCTGTATCAGCTACTATTCTAGTGTGTTTCTTTAGTTCTTCGAGTGTATTCACTGTTGTTGATTAATTTAATTATGAAATTTATTCATGTATTCATGAATCCACGAAATAAAAGCCTCGTCTGGTTCTGTCAGATCTTTGAACATTTTGCCCCAGCCTTTCGTCAAAATGAGACCCAACTTTCCATTCTCATTCTTTTTGTCTTTCTGCATAGCATTTAGTAGTTCATCAAGATTGATATCCTGAATTGAATAGCCTTTCCAAATCGCCTGAAATACCGCTCTGGCTCTTTCAAAATCAGCATATGAGATGTAATCTTTTTTCCAGGAAATATAGTTTGCCATGTCCATACCAAAAGAAACTGCTACACCATGTGGAATGCCGTAATGCGTGATACTTTCTATTGCATGCCCAAAAGTATGTCCATAGTTGAAGACGATTCTTTCATTCTTGTCGAATTCATCAATTTCGATGTAGCCTTTTTTGATAGATAAGCTCTTTAAAATTAAATCTTTTAAATTCGTTTGATCACTCAATGCAGTTTCGAACTCATTTTCGAAGTAATCCACATCTTCCGGACCTGACACGAAATAATAATGAGCCATTTCACCAACGCCTGAACGAATATCACGTTCTTCCAATGTCTTAAGCATATTAGGGTCGATGAAAATAGAAATTGGAGGATAGAAACCACCAATTTGGTTCTTAAACTCTCTGAAATTTATTGATGTCTTACTACCTATACAGCTATCACCTTGCCCAAGTAATGTGGTTGGGAAGAAAATCCACCCAACACCTCGATAAAGCATAGATGCAATAAACGCAGAGACATCCTGTGTTATACCACCACCAATAGCGATAATTCGGTTATTTCTTTTGAAGCCACTTTTTATTAGTTCATCTACAAAAGGAATTACCCCTTCATAGCTTTTTGTTTTTTCAAGTGCTTCTATTGCAATTATTTTTTTTCCAGAGAGAACACTCTTTAGCTCGGCATTGAGCTCTATGAGAATCTTATCAACAATTATGCAATCACCATCTCTATAAACCTTGTCAAGCTTGCTAGAGAGTGAATCAATTAAATGTACTTCGTAATCTTTAATCGAAGATTTTATAATAAAGGAATCAGACATTTGTGAAGCCTCCGTCCACAACTAAATTTTGTCCCGTCATATAGGAATTTTCTTTTGAACATAGGAATAGAATAGTGTATCCCATTTCTATTGGATCAGCCATTCTATTAATAGGTATCTTTTTACTGATTTGATCTAACTGCTCTGAGGTATTTGTAGTCTTTGTAAGCTCAGTGAGTGTAAAACCAGGTGAAATTGCATTTACTAAAACTCCAGAAGATGCAAGCTCAATACCCATTGTCTGGGTTAATCCAACTATAGCATTCTTCGTAATAGTATAGACCGCTCTTGCCGGTCGGGTAATCACACTCCAAATAGAAGCCACATTTACGATACGACCATAATTCTGTGATTTCATCCGCTTTGCAAGATACCTGGATATGTTAACAGGAGCATGGAGGTTTACAGAAAGAACTTTTTGATAATCTTCATCTGTGATATCCTCAACAAGATTGAGCATATTAATGCCAGCATTATTTACGCAAACATCAATTCTTTCATACTTATCCAATCTCGAAATAAAATCGTTGATACCTACTTTTGAAAGGAAATCAGCCGATTCATAAAAAATGGTACCAAGAGCCGATAACTCATCGATCAACTCTTGATTAGGTTCTTTTGCGGTGCCTGTAATTATTACTTTGGCATTTCGTTCGAGAAATAGTTTTGCAGCTTCTTTTCCAATCCCACGTGTTGATCCGGTTACCAACACAATTTGATCGGTAAAATCGAACACGATATTACTCATAAAGGCTCATAAATTCTTCATCCTCACGCAAGTACGAAACAAGCATGTGACAGATAATCATATGAAGATCTTCAATCGGGCCATAATCCCCTTTAGGATTTGGTGTAAACAAGCAAATATCGCATGCATCTTTTAGCTTACCACCTTCGAAGCCAACAAGTCCAATGGAAGTTCCACCAAGATCAGTAGCATATTCAGCGGCTTTAACAACATTCATTGAATTACCGCTTGCAGAAATTGCAATTAGAACGTCACCTTCACCGAAGTAATCCTGCATTTGTTGTGTGAACACTTCTTCAAATGAATTATCGTTACCAATAGCTGTCATTAACGGACTTTGATCTGTTAGACTTACAACTTTAATTCTTTTCTTTTTGAAGTAACGTACAAAAAAGCCGAAATCAACTTTGTAGTGGGATGCTGTAGCTGCACTACCACCATTACCAGCTACAAAAACTGTTTTCTCATTCTTATAAGCATCAATTATTGTGGTTGTAATTTGCTCTAAAACGTCAAAATCTATCTGGCCAAATAAGTCATTTAATTTACCCTGATATTCATTTACATGTTTCGTTAGTTTTTCTTTTCTCATTGATGTATATGTTTGATTTAAAAATTCTTGTCTTCGTATATCTCATCGATAATTCTCATCAATTTCTGAGCATCGTCTGAATTACCAATTTTAATGTCTGTATCGTTCAGGATAGCATCTATAAATTGTTCCATCTCATATCTCCAACTGTGGTCATCGATATATTGAGTTTTTACCTCATCTTTCCAAGTAGCTGCTGGTGCAGTTGACCTGTTTTTAGCAATAGATAGTATTTCTTCACCATAGCTCATTGATGATGTAATCAATCCATTTAGAACCATATATCCTTTTTCCATGAATACTTCTAGACTAAATAAATGACGCCATTGGCTCATAGTCGAGTGTAAAGAGGCATCGATTCCTGTTTCTGTATTTCTTAAAATCACAAATGCATTATCTTCTACTTCGAGATTCCAATACAAATTAGAAATTTCAGCTTTAACACGATCGAAATCACCTGCTAAGTGTAAGAAAAGATCCAACATATGAATTCCTTGATCGATTAGAATTCCACCTCCTGCTAATTCCTTCTTTGCACGCCAATTATCATAGTAATCTTCAGTTACACTTTTACCGTATCTGCCACGCATCCATACAATCTTACCGAATTCACCACTATCCACAACTTCCTTCATTCGAATCACACTGTCATGATGGCGATGGTTAAAACCATACATTAATTTTTTACCCGATGCTTTTTCAGCTTCCCGAACTTCGATAACATCTTGTTCAGTAAATGCTGGAGGTTTTTCACAAAACACATGTTTGCCAGCATTTAATGAACGAATAGTCAATTCTTTGTTTAAGAAATTTGGTGTACAAATTATCATTGCTTCAATTTCAGGATGCCCAATAATTTCTTCATGAGAAAGATTTGGAACATCGTCAATCAGATCGTGAACATCAGGTTCAGATATTGCGATTAATTCTCCTTTCCCCACTTCCTTAATAGCAATGTGACGGGTACGCCCCATTTTACCATACCCAATTATACCAACTTTAACACTCATAGCTTTAGTTTTATATTTATTAGATTAAAATTCATATTATTTAGCTACTATATCGCCACTATTTATCATATTTAAAAGGTTTTGAACAGCCATTGATCCTTGACGTTCAACACTTTGATAAGTTCTCGATCCAACATGTGGTGTAATTATTACATTATCGAGACCTTTTAATGGTTCGTTCTCAGCAATTGGTTCAATTTCTAGAACATCAGTTAAATAGCCGCGTATTTTCCCACTTGATAACCCTTCCTTTAATGCACCGATATCAACCAGTTTACCACGGGCAGTATTAATCAAAATTACATTTTTTTTGATTTTATCATTGATAACAGATTCATTGATTAAATACTCTGTAGAAGGAGTATGAGGTACATGTAAACTTATAAAATCTGCATCAGCAAAAATTTCGTCAATATTTCGGACGAATTTCACAGTTGGGTTTTGATCTAAAAATTCAGAATCCGGATTAAGATCATAGGCTATTACATACATACCAAATGCTGAAGCTCTTTTGGCAAGTTCTTTTCCAACGGCACCCAACCCTACTATACCGATCGTTTTATTGAAAATTTCATTACCGATCAACCTTTTCCAACTTCCCTCTTTGGTCGTATTAAACTGAAGGTGCACATTTTTCTCAAAGGTTAGCAAAAGTGCCATCACATGTTCGGCAACTGAAACCTGATTTACACCCGGGCAGTTAGTTACCGGAATCCCCAATTGTTTTGCATGATTAAGGTCAATTTTATCTAACCCAACCCCATACTTGCTAATGAATTTCAATTTTCCCGCAACACCGGCGTCCAATACATCTGATGTATATTCATCATCTCCACATATTACCGCATCATAATTTGCAATGATTGGAAGTAGCTCAGCTTCAGTAATTGGTCCTCTTAAATAATCGATATCGAAATTTTGTTGAGCCAATAACTCCTGGTGTTTACCCGGTGTATCTTGAAATGAGGTTGATGTTAAAAGTACTTTCATGAATTCAGTTTAGAAATTGTCTCGTAAAGCTGCGTAATATTCGTAATTGAAGGACCCAAATAATCTTTAAAAACTTCCGTCCCTTCTTCAGTTTCTCTCAGAATAAAATCTACGTTGGAACTCACTGCTGCATCATAGTCGGCTTTTGCATCTCCGATAAATACAATTTCATTGCTATTTAAATTGTATTCTTTAATGATCGATTCCGTCCAAACGTTTTTCTTAGTTGGCGAACCATGAACTCCTTTGAAAAAATGACGCCAGTTTTTTCGATCCAGAATAATTTCAATTTCCGGTGTAGGAGTGCCTGTTATAATCCAATAATCAAATTCTGACTTATAGGTATCTAAGAATTCAAACGCGCCTTCAACTTCTTCTGAATTCGTTACACCATCTAGTACCAAATTGCTGAATTGAATTGCCATTTCCTTAACACCATCGTCATCCAATTCAATACCTAAAAAATCCTTATGATAGATTCTGAATTTCTCAAATCTGCTGACACCGCCATTTAGTTGATGATGCATCACAACTTTATCTGCAATTTCTTCTCCATATGGCAGATATAACTGCCTGAAAGCTTCTGTTTTAACACTTACAGATTCAACAAGAACTCCGTCAAAATCAAAGAAAATGTACTTTTTCATATACTATTAATAATCCAGGTTCTTTCATTATCGTTTTCTAAAACACCTTCTATCGGATAGTTTCCCTCTCGCAGCATAAGCTGATGAATTACGTCTTTTTTCTCACTACCCCGTATTATAACCAGCGTGTCACTAGCAGTATTAAGCACCGGATACGTAACGGTAATTCTATCCGAATCTAGTTTTTCGACATAATTTTCTACCACAGCCTTTTGTGTTTCATGCAGAGCTGCGGTATCCGGAAATAGTGACGCAATGTGGCCATCTTCTCCCATCCCCAAAAGTACCAGATCGAAAGTGGGCACACCTTCAGTCTCAGGAAGATTTTCCCTAAGCAATTTATCGTACTCACCAGCAATTACCGCTGGTGAACCAAGAGAAGTATTTATAGGATAATAGTTTGCTGGAATACTCTTCAGTATTCGCATTGCATTTCCAGCATTATTTTGATTGTCTTCAAATGGAACAACACGCTCATCAATCCAATAAAAATTCACCTTTTCCCAGGTCTCTTCTTCAATGGCTTTATTATCATTTATATACGTAAAAATTGAAATTGGTGACCTTCCACCGGACAGACCAATATTCACATTTTCCTTTTCTGATAATATTTGATGAATAGTTCGAATAATATATTTAGCACATAAAGCAACCCATTCGGAATCACTCTCGGCTAAAATAACTTTACCTAGATTCTTCAAGTTCTTTATTGTTTTTATAAACTGATTTTATGCACTCCAGGATACCCTGCCCCATATCGATATGTGGATTTGCAATAAGTTTCTTACTTAGTGTTGCTGTATGAGAGTAAGGAGTAAAAGTGTAGTGATTTTTATACTCACCGACTTTCATTTTGATTTCGATATCATTTCCATGGATTTCGTTAATCATTCGAAACAATTCGATTCGTTTCATTTTCTCAGTGCCGGTGAGAATAACATGCTCATTTTTGAAATTTTCGCTTTCAATTACATCGACAGAAAGCTTGGCAGCATCGGAGGCATGTATGTATTCACGAATTTCGTTTCCATCTCCACCATGAATAATTTCACCGGTTTTTATAGCCTGCTCTACCGTGTTATAGATGTAATTATTATCGAAAGATATCTCAGAATAGACGCTGCCATATCTTAATATGGTGTATGGCAAATCGAAGTTTTCCCCGTATTCCTCAATAATTTTTTCGGATGATAATTTACTGATACCGTAGAATGAACCTTTATTGCTCATGGCATAAGCGCTGCTTGCATATACAAACCGTTTTACTTTGGCCGCAACGCAACCGTCAACGATATTTATATTTCCAATGATGTTTAATTGCATGGTGAGGTAAGGCATGTTGATTGCCTTTTCTAAATTTGCAAAACCTGCAAGATTGTAAACAACATCATATCCACCAGATTTCAGCTGTTCAATCACTAGGTCCCTATCCATGATGTCAGTAGCTTCATATTTTATGCTACTATTCATATCAAATGACCAATTCATCATTTTATCTAAAATAGTGACATCGTAAGCGCGCTTTTCGAGCACCTCGACAAGGTATTTCCCCAAAAATCCACCACCACCAAAAACAGCAACTTTCATCTCTTATACTCTAATTCTAGTCTAATGTATGTTGATTCTTAGATTTATAGACGATCTCCGCAATTTCAAAATCTTCTTTTGTATCGATATCTAAAGATTCCTTCGGGTTTGTACTAAACAAATATGGATTTATCCCAATTCTTTTACCATCTGAATTTGCGAAGGATGACTTCGTAAATATATAGAAATTTGAGTTCTCTTCTAACAGGGTTGGTAAGTCCTGTGTTCGTAATAACTCATTCGGATTATGATTAACCGGCTTCCCATCTTCCCAATATAACCTGGTTTGCATAGGTGTTACCGAAAATAATGAGTCATATTCCGTCTTGTTATTCAGGAAATATTCAATTGCTGAATCTAGTGTCTCTGTTGTCAGCAAAGGATTTGTACTGTGAGTCTGCAAATAAATATCTGCATCAAATAGACTCATATCATACTTGATGATATCATTCATCGGAACAAAGTCGCCTTGAATCTCTTCGGGTCGATCATGAATAATCAGTTCAGGAAAATTTGATTTGATATCGTCTTTAATGTTATCGCTATCCGTATTGATTACTACATAACTAATAAACTTTGAATTCATCAATGTCTTTACAACAGCATGGTAAAGAGGAATTCCGCCAAATGATTTAAGATTCTTATTAGGAACTCTTTCTGAGTGCCCTTTCATTGGTAGTAAAGCGACAATCTTTAGATTATCCATATTCCAATTATTCTGATTTCACTGAACAAACTATCAGTTAATTTTTGCCAATTTTATAAAATTTTCAACAGCTTGAATTTCCATATTTAATTTAGCTTCACTTGCATATGAACCTAGATGTGGAGTTAACACAACATTATCCAAGTCACAAAAAGGACCAGCATATGGCTCTTCAGAGAAAACATCAATTGCAGCACCTGCTAACTTATTGCTTGATAATGCCTCTAGTAATGCCGCTTCATCAACTACTCCACCTCGGGAAACATTAATTAAAAACGACCCTTCTTTCATTAGACCGAGTTCTTCTGCCTTTAACAATGCCGTACTATCAGAATTTCCGGGAACATGTAAAGTAACAATTTCTGCCACAGACAAAGTTTGTTCGAGTGTACCTAATTCAATTCCATTTTCATCCGCCCATTCTTGATTTGGATATAAATCATACCCAATAACATCATTTCCTAAAGCCTTAAACATTGAAGCCACCATTTTCCCAATTCTGCCTAAGCCTACAACACCAACTTTCTTACCAAGTACAAGATTTCCAATCTGCTTCTTCCAAACTTTTTGCTTCATATTTGCATCAGCTTGTGGAATTTTTCTAAGCAGAGAATATGTCAATCCAATTGTTAATTCTGCTACCCCTCTGGTTGGTGCATCAGGCGTATTAACAACAATAATCCCTTTAGATTTTGCATAATCTAGGTCTACGCTGTCCATTCCAACTCCAACACGACTTATGTATTTTAAGTCAGGCAATGCATCCATTACTTTTTGAGTCAATGGTTCAACACCGGCAACTATACCAATACAATCCCTACCTAATTCAATTACCTCATCTTCAGTAAGTCTCCTTCCAAATGGGTTATTTATAATTTCAAACCCACTTTCTATTAGTAAATCAAAGGGTGCTGGACCTACTTGCCCCATTGAAGAAGGTGATGTTAATACTTTACTCATTATTTTGATTTAATTTGATTTAACGCACTTAATGAAAGATCTGATATCATTTTAATATCTACAGAATAGGCAATGAATTTATATCCTTGTTCGATTCGCATTTTAACTTTTTCTGGATCGGTGTCAACTTCATGGATTCCAGGCAAAATTCCCATCTTCTTACATGTATCAAGATTGTATTGAATAGCCTCTTCCATCTTAGGGTGTTCGCGCTGACCTTGCAAACCCATTGAAGCACTTAAATCATATGGCCCGATAATTGCCGCATCGATTCCTTCAACTGACAATATTTCCTCGAGATTATTGATTGCATCAACATGTTCAATCTGCACACAAACAAAAGTTTCATCGTTTGCAGTTTTCAACGAATCAAGAATATCGATACCATATTTATTAGCCCTGCAATAGCCCACGCCTCGCTTCCCTAAAGGGTAATATTTAACAGCATCTACAAGTTGTTTGGCTTCTTCTTTAGTATTGACTAAAGGACAAATTATTCCATCTGCCCCAGCATCAACATATCTTTTAATTTCTGAGTAGCTATTCCCTGAAACACGCACTATTGTTTTACAGTCACTATTGCCTGACTTAATTGCTTGCATCAGAGTGAATGTTGTTTCTATATCAACTGGAGCATGCTCTACATCAATTGTAATAAATTCAAATCCGCACATCGCCATTAACTCAGCTATTGCCGGACTAGAGCTACTTAGCCAAGTACCAATTGTGATTTCTGATGAAAATTTATTCTGCATATTAACTCAATTTATTAAACCATTAGTTAATTCTTTCTAGCGTCTCGTAAAAGAATAGCGGTTGTAATAGTAGTTGCAACTGCTGAAATAACTGGCGCAATTACCCCAACATAATCCCGAAAACTAGGTTTTCTTTTTATTCTTACAGAGATTGTGTGGTGATTTTTAACTACAAAATTGTGCATTCCATCTGGAAATGGCTCTTCAAACCTATATTCAAACTTAGTAATTTGAGTTGAAGAACTATCTTCATTGAACTCTTGAATGTTTATTTCGACGCGCATCCTTGACCAATCAAGATTAGTTTGCGAATCTCTAAGTGTATTTGGACCAAAAGCATATGAAATTAACTGAGGTAGAGTTGTTGCTCTTGGTATGATATATCTACCCGAACTGCCGACATCACCCCAAACATTTACTGAGTCGGATAACTGACCAGGCTCAGCTATTCTTATCATTCTTTCAGCTTCTCTAAATTGTTGAGAATACCAAAGTTGCGATTGTTGGGCAAGTAATTTACTTCCATCAATACACAGTAGTAGTAGCAAAGGAAGTATGAATAGTATTTTCTTAATCATTCTTGAATAGGAACTTCTTAATTAAGCCACCAATAATACATAATTATCAACTTATATTCGATGAAATTATGATTAATTCATTCTGAGCAATTTCGAAGCTTCCCTTTCAGTGAAACCAAGTGAATTTAATTCATAGAATACCATCTCCTCATTATAAGGCACTCTAATATTTTTATATTCTGCATTATCAGTGTCTAAGAATGCGCAAGACGCCCTCCTATCTTCATCTCTTGATTGCCCAACACTACCAGGGTTAATTAGGTATTTATGATCTTTCTTAAATTGATTTAAACCAATCTTATCTGAAACAAGTGCTGGACGGTGTGTGTGACCAATAAAGCAATACTTTTCTTCTATTTGTGTTAATAATTGCCTTGCTTTAAATGCACTTTCAACATAAATCCACTCCTCCGGTGTAACTGGATCTGAATGGGCAGCAAACCAATCATGCTCAGGATTTGAAATAACTAGCGGAATTGTCTTTAACCAGCCAATTTCTTTCTCAGTTAACATATTTTTTGTTAGCTGCATCAGTCTTTTATTAGGGCCTCTAAAATGATTGAAGTCTAACATTCCTGTTAAAACGGCGTCATGATTTCCAAGGACGCATTTCATACCCATTTCCATTATTATGCCGATACATTCTTTTGGGTTTGGACCATAACCAACTATATCGCCCAGGCATATCCAATAATCAGGATTATGTTTATTAAGCTCTAAAATTACGGCCTCTAAAGCTGGAAGATTAGCATGAATGTCTGAAATTATAGCCAATTTTGGCATCGTCTTAAATGATAATTAGTATTTCTTAGTAACTCGATAATGAATGTAAATGTTGGATTGAAAAAAATAAGCAACTACTAAGTTATAATTTCGCACAAAATCATGAAATTAACGTATATTGTTTTTTTAATTAAATTTAATCTATGTTCATTATTTACTCACATTTTATTGAGTAAAAGTGAACAATTTATTAGAGTACAACCGTCTACATGAATTATCCTGAAAATGGAAACGGATCGCCAATGAATCCGAATGGCTACAATGGTTTGAATTATTCAAATCACTCTCAATATGATGATAAGTCTGCAGATACTCAGATTGAGCTGCTAAAAATTTTAAACATCTTGTTTCAGAACAAATGGATATTAGTTGCCTTTGTAACTTTGTTTACATCGGTTGCAATTATTATTGCTTTAACTATGCCACCTGTTTATAGAAGTGAAGGATCTATCATAATTAGCGAGAGTAAAAATCGATATTCATATGCTGGTGCGGACTTATCCAATTTATTAACGACTACTTATGGAATAGGAATGGGTAGTACAATTGCAAATGAGCTACAGATTCTTAGATCACGAATATTGAGTGAAGAACTTGCTGATAGTCTCTTAGCAAGAAAATATCTAAGTAATGGAGTAAAATTTCCAATATTGTGGCGAGTATATCCAACTGACTCTACAACAACATCAAGGGATACAATTGCATACAGAATTCAAACCACACTTACTGAAACTCAAGTTGATCCAGAAGCAGATTTAGTAAGATTAGGTTTTGAAAGCCCTTTACCTGAAGAAGCGGCTTATATTGTTAATTTAACTATCGATACATATTCTAAAATATCTACTGACCAAAACAGAGATATGGCTTCAAAAGCCTTATCCTTTCTAAGTGAACAGCGCGACGATATTGAAGTAAGGCTAGCTCAAACAGAAGAGTCTCTTAGAATTTTCATGAACGAGAGTGGTTTAATAACAATAGATCAGCAATCTGAAGAGCTGATAGAAACATTATCTACCTTAGAATCTGATAAACAAAAATTCGAAGTACAATTAGTTGCAACCGAATCTGCTATTTTCGCTTTTAAGAGCCAATTAAATGAAATCAAACCTGGATTAGCCCAGCAATTCTCAGAAGGTTTAGCTCCAATTATTGAAAGGTACCAATATGAATTGGCTGAATTAGAGACTGAAAAACTATTACTCCTGTCTAAGAACCCAGAACTTCGTAATCAAGAAAGTAATAATCCAGAACTTTCCAGAATAAACGCTCAAATCATTGAAGTAAGAAATCAAATTCAAAATGTTACAAGCAGATTGGTTGACTCAAGATCAGATTTATATTTAAGCTTTATCAACAATCGTAGTGGTTCAATTGTTGAACGAATTAGTAACATTAGCCAGCAGCTAATCGAACTTGACATTCAGAAAACACAATACTCGACTCAAATAGAAGTCTTGGAAGATCGAATTAATGAATTAAACTCATTATTTGAAGAACTACCAGATGACATAATTAGATTAGCTCAATTAAAAAGAGATGTAGCAGTAAATGAACGTTTGTACATTTTAGTTTCAAATCAATATGCTGAAATGAGTCTATGGGAACAAACTCAATTTGGTTTAGGTCGACCTTTGGACTATGCACAGGTACCAAAAGAAAAAGTTAAACCAAGAAGAAAGCTAATTGTTATAGTTGGTATGTTTCTTGGAGGCGTATTTGGAGTTGGGTTTATCCTGTTAAAAGACACTATTGATGACACTATTAAATCATCGGAAAGTTTAAAGCAATTCAATGTTCCTTTCTTAGGAGCAATTCCAGATTTCTCAATTACAGATGGACTTGACTCTACAGGTCATCAATTTGTAGACAAAAAAACGATATCGAATCAGTTAGTTACATTCTTAGATCATATTTCACCAATTTCTGAAGCTTACCGCAGACTTAGAATAAACATAGTTTACGCTAATCCCGATAAGGATAATAAAGTAATGATGGTTACATCAGCCACTAAAGGTGAAGGTAAAAGTACAGTTGCTTCAAACTTAGCTGTAACATTTTCTGAAGCTGAAAAGAGCGTACTTATTATTGATCTAGATCTTCGTAGACCTACACAACATAAAGTTTTTGGTGAGAATCGTGAGCCTGGATTAACCGAAACATTATTTGATACTGTGAGACTTAGTGATATCATTAATACAACTATTGCACCGAATGTTGATTTACTCACTGTTGGAAAAAAAACACCAGAGCCCGCAACAGTTTTAGATAGTAAAAGATTAAAGCAACTAATCGATAAGCTAAAAGATCGATACGATCATATCATCCTTGATACAGCACCTTACGGTATTATTTCTGATTCTGCTTCACTATTAAGACTAATTGATGGGTTAATAATTGTTTCTAGATTCAATACCACCACTAAACGTGAGCTACAGTTTACTATTGATGGATTAAAACACCTTAATGCAGATATTGTGGGAATTGTTTTGAATGCGTTTAATCCAGAAAAAAGCACTGATTATTATACAAACTATTCATACTACAAAAGGACTTACTATAGTGAGTACTATAAGGATGAGAATTAAATTTAGCACTAAATTTAATTCTTTATTTAACAGTTAATAATCTATTCGATTTATCTAATTAATTTCCTTAAGTACTCGCCATACCCATTTTTCTTTAGTTCATCTGCTTTTTGGAGTAATTTGCTTTCACCAATCCAACCATTTCTCCAGGCAATCTCTTCTAGGCAGGCGATCTTGTAGCTCTGTCTTTTTTCAATGATTTCTACAAATTGGGCAGCCTCGAGCATAGAATCATGAGTACCTGTATCTAACCATGCATATCCTCTTCCTAAATGATGTACTTTTAACTTATTATTTTGCAAATACTTTTCATTTACCGTCGTGATTTCAAGTTCACCTCTGGAACTCGGTTTGATTGATTGTGCAATATCTACTACTGAGTTATCATATATGTACAATCCAGTAACCGCTAAATCTGATTTGGGTGTTCTCGGTTTTTCCTCAATAGAAACAGCCATATTATTTTCATCAATTTCGACAACCCCAAAACGCTCCGGGTCTCGAACCTGATATCCGAAAACTGTAGCTCCAACTAGAGATTGGATACAATCTTTTAGAATTGTACCGAATCTAGGACCATAAAATATATTATCACCCAAGATCATAGTTACATTATCTTTACCAATAAATTCTTTCCCTATTATAAAAGCCTGTGCTAAACCTTCCGGTCTAGGTTGAATAGCATAAGTAATCTCTATTCCCCATTCACTCCCATCATTGAGCAATCTCTTAAAACTATTATTGTCTTCAGGTGTAGTAATGATTAATACTTCTTTTATCCCAGCTAACATTAATACGGATAAAGGATAATAAATCATCGGTTTATCATAAACAGGCATTAGCTGTTTACTGATTGCTTTCGTAACCGGGTATAATCTTGTTCCAGATCCTCCGGCTAATATTATTCCTTTCATAAACTAATTTTAGTCTTCATTCAAAATCAGAATAGGAAAACTATCAACATAAAAAAAGATGACCTGTAACCAGATCACCTTTTATTTAATAGAATTTTTAATGCTTCCTGCTCAAAGCATTTTGGAAATCCTCTCAACCGCTTCATCAACACTTACTTCATCAGTATTAATAGTAATTGTCGGGTTCAAGGGCGCTTCATATTCTGCATCGTAGCCCGTTAACCCTGTAATCTCTCCAGCAGCTGCTTTCTTGTACAATCCTTTAGGATCTCTTTCTTGAGCTGTTTTCGGATTGCAGGTTACATAAACTTCAAGAAAGTCATTCTTATCTTCGATTAATGACTTTGCAAATTCTCTGTCATTAGTGTACGGTGAGATAAATGTACAAAGCACGATATTTCCATATTCAAAAAATAATCGAGCAAGATGGCCAACTCTTCGAATATTTTCTTTTCTATCCTTAACACTGAAACCTAAGTCTCCATTAAGCCCATGTCGAACCTGATCTCCATCCAGCAAAACAGTTTGCATACCCTCTTTCCAAAGCTTCTTTTCTAAAGCTTTGGCAATTGTACTCTTACCAGCGCCGGAAATTCCGGTAAACCAAAGTATTTTTGCCTTATTACCATTTCTTTTTTCTCGTTCTTCCCGAGAAATATTCCATGGTTCCCAGGTTACATTTGGTGAAATAAGATCTTTAGTTTCTTCTAGATCAACTTTTCTTGAACGAGTTGAGCCGGCCCGGATCATACCTGCACCAACTGTTACATTGGTTGTTGGATCAATTATTATAAAACTTCCTGTTTTTTGATTTATTTGATAAGGATCAAAAAATAAAGATTGGCTCGTTTTTAATTTTACCCGGCCTATTTCGTTTAGTTTTAACTCTTCAGCCTCTTCCCTGCTTAACGTATCTACATTCATTCGATAGAATATCTCATCAACAAAGACTTGTGCTTGACGGCTTGTATGTTGCAGGATGTATTGTTTTTTGATGTCCAAAGCTTTTTCATTCATCCAGCAAAGAAACGCTTCAAATTCATTTCGAATCGTTGGTACGTTCCCTTTTCTTACAATCATGTCTCCGCGACTAACATCGATCTCATCTTCTAAAGTAATTGCAATCGAATCGCGTGGATAGGCAACTTCAAGATTACCGTCGCGAGTAACTAAGTCCTTAACTTTTGAAGTTAGACCTGAAGGTAAAGCCATAATTTCATCACCTGGGCGAATTCTACCAGATGCAACCTGACCTGAAAATCCCCTAAAATGCATCCCAGGTCTAATAACGTATTGTACCGGAAATCGAAAATCTACCACATTGTCTGCGGCGTCTACTTTAACCGTCTCTAAATGATGTAATAGCGTTGACCCTTTATACCATCCCATTTTTTCGGATTTATCTACAACATTATCACCTTTCAGAGCTGAAATTGGAATAAAAGTCACATCATTTACTTCGAGCTTTCTGGCAAAATCTTCAAAATCCTCAACAATACTTTCAAATACTTCTTCACTGTAATCAACTAAATCCATTTTGTTCACCGCAACAACGAGGTGTGGAATTCTTAATAGCGAAGAAATAAAAGCATGACGCCGGGATTGCGTTAGAATTCCCTTTGATGCATCTACCAAAATAATAGCTAAATCTGCTGTTGAAGCTCCTGTAACCATGTTTCTGGTGTATTGGGTATGGCCGGGAGTGTCCGCAATAATAAATTTTCTCTTTGGGGTAGCAAAATATCGATATGCAACATCGATTGTGATTTTCTGCTCACGTTCTGCTTTCAAGCCATCTGTAAGCAATGCAAGGTTTACCTCTTCTTCCCCGCTACTCTTACTTGTTTTTTCGATGGCTTCCATTTGATCTTCAAAAATTGATTTTGAGTCATAAAGTAGGCGACCGATTAAAGTGCTTTTTCCATCATCTACAGAGCCTGCGGTTGTGAACCTTAACATATCCATGTTTAGGTAATTATCGTCAGAAATAATTTTGTTCTCACTCATTGCGCTACCTAAAAATATCCTTGTTTCTTACGGTCTTCCATAGCTGTTTCACTACGTTTATCATCATGCCGGGTTCCTCTTTCAGTCTCGCGCGCAGATGCGACTTCCTGAATGATATCTTCCATAGAGGAAGCCTCTGAAAGAACTGCACCGGTACAGGTTGCATCACCAATGGTTCTAAAGCGAACTATCTTGTTAACTACCTTTTCATCATCCATTTTGTTGATGAATTCGGTATCAGCCAACCAAACCCCTCTACGATTAAATACTTTACGTTCGTGTGCAAAATATATAGATGGTATTTCTATTTCTTCTCGGGCAATGTATTGCCAAACATCCATTTCGGTCCAATTACTTATAGGGAATACACGGAAATTCTCGCCCGGCTTTTTTCGTCCATTATAAAGATTCCAAAGTTCAGGCCGTTGATTTTTAGGATCCCATTGACCAAAAATATCTCGGTGTGAGAAGAACCTTTCTTTAGCTCTAGCTTTTTCCTCGTCTCGTCGACCACCACCCAGTGCAGCATCAACTTGGTGCTTCTTCAGTGTATCTAAAAGCGTTACCGTTTGTAGCGCATTTCTACTAGCATCAGGCCCCGTTTCTTCCTCAACACGACCTTCATCAATAGAATCCTGAACGCTACCTATTATTAAATCTACACCATATTTTTTTACAAGATTATCACGAAACTCGATTGTCTCTGGGAAATTATGCCCGGTATCTACATGCATTAATGGGAAGGGCACTTTTCCGGGAAAAAAAGCTTTCAGCGCAAGATGAAACATAACGATGGAATCTTTGCCACCAGAGAAAAGTAGAACAGGGCGTTCGAACTGAGCAGCCACTTCTCTCATTATATATATACCTTCATCTTCTAATTCTTTAAGATGAGAATGTGCTCTAAGTATGGTCATGCTTTATAATGATTGTGGATCAATAAATTCATTAATCCCAATAATGAAGTATGGGTTTAACAGATTTTCTTTGTTGTAGATTAAAGGAGAAAACTTCTGGCCACTCATTGTCGAATAGCGATATATCGCGTCTGCCGCAGCAGTATCCCATTCCATCGTTGGACCAAAACGAGGATACAAATCGGCCAAGCCCTCCGCAACTAAACAGAATTTTAGCGAACTGCCAGATGGAACTTCTTCAGTTACTTCGATTCCTACTTTAGCTAATTTCTTTTTGGTAGTATCATCACCATGGGATCTACTAACTACTATACTTGCTTTCCCGGGTTTTTCAAACTCAGGTGATATGATTTGTTTCGTCGATCCATCAGATAACTTCTTAAATGTACCCACACCTTTTTCAGCGTAATACGTAATTTTTTGTACCGGAACATTTACTACTCCAAGAATTGGATTACCATCCTCTATCAATGCGATATTAACAGTGAATTCTCCATTCCGCTTAATGAATTCTTTGGTTCCATCTAATGGATCAACCAGCCAATATTTACCCCATTTTTTTCTCACCTCAAAATCCGGAATTCCTGATTCCTCTGAGATAATTGGAATTTCCGGATTAATCATTTGTAAAGCATCTACAATGAAATGATGTGCAGCCATGTCTGCTTTGGTGATGGGTGATTTATCTTCTTTCTTTGATACTTCAATATCTTCTTGATAAAATTTCAAGATTTTTTCAGCAGCACCCTCAGCAATTTTTACTATTTCATTGATTAATATCATAATCCTGTACTCCAAATAATGGGCACTAAAAGTATGGTTATCATGGCTATTATTATATTCAATGGAATCCCAATTTTCATAAAATCGAAATACTTATACCCCCCCGGACCATAAACCATAAGATTTGTTTGATAGCCGATTGGAGTGGCAAAACTCGCAGATGCAGCTATTAACATAACCATTACAAGTGGTATCATATCAACGTTAGCATCTACCGACAATGCGCTGACAACAGGAAACATTAATACCACTGCGGCAGCATTTGTTACTAACTCTGTTAACATCCAGGTAGCTAGATAAACTACAATTAACAGCAATACTGTTGAAGAATATTCAAGAGAAGACAATGATTGCATGAGTGCACTGATAACACCCGATTCATTTAAAGCCGCTCCAATTCCTATAGCTGAACCTATTGCAATTAATAGGCGCCAATCTATCGATTTAACCGCTTCAGGGTAGCTTATTGCTCCAAAAATTATCATTAAACCTGAGGCTAGTAGTACAGATTGCAGCATTCCTAACATTCCAGTTCCAGCTAATAGCACCATGCCTAAGAGAATAGAAAGTGCAATACCTGATTTTTTGAACTCAACTCTTGGTTGTGCATGCAAACTACTCACAAGATAATATTCGTTTGAATTTCTAAACCTATCAATAAAAGATTGATCACCTTCCAATAAGAGCGTATCTCCTGCTTTTAAATAAATCTCCCCTATCTTTTGTTTTATTCTTTCCCCACTTCTTGATATCGCCATAATTACAGCACCGTAATTACTTCGGAATTTTCCATCTTTTATGGTTTTATCAACTAATGGGTGAGCCTCTGAAACTACGGCTTCAATTAACACGCGGTTTCTTCTGGGTGTATCTAATTTGAATACTTGATCGGTTGCTGGTGTGAGTCCCTGAATATTTTGTACATCTACAATTGAGTCAACTACTCCAGCAAAAATTAGTTGATCATTTACTCTCAATCGTTGATTGGGACCAACAGCGGGTAACACAGCGCCTTCTCTATGGATTTCAACTAAAAACAAACCCGGTAGTTGTCGCAAACCTGCTTCTGTTATGGTTTTTCGAGCTAAAGGGCTTCCCTCCGGCACCAACATTTCTATGGTATATTCTCTTGTATCTTTAAAGGTTTGAAAAGCCTCTCCTCGCGATGGAAGTAACTTATCCCCAAATAAATAAAGGTATAAAAATCCTGCAATCGCACAGGGAATTCCAATCAAAGCAGGCTCAAATAGTCCAAGCGAACGAACCGATTCTTCCTCAATTAATAATCCGTTTAAAATTAGATTTGTGCTTGTACCAATAAGCGTACAGGTTCCGCCTAAAATAGCCGCATAACTTAATGGAATAAGTACCTTTGAAACCGGTATTCTTACTTTTTTACTCCAATGCTCAAGTGCCGGTATAAATGAAGCTACAATTGGAGTGTTATTCATAAAAGCACTCATCACCATAACCGGTGCCATAATGCGAGCCTGAGCCCCTCTAACAGTAGTAGTATCCCCCATTATCTTTTGAGTAATGTATTGTATCGCTCCCGTTTCTTTTAAACCGGCCGCAACAACATACAACGCTGCAACTGTCAATACACCTTCATTTGAAAAGCCAGCAAGAGCCTCATTAGGACTTACAATCCCAGTGATCAGTAAAAATCCTAACCCAGCTAATAAAATCAAATCAACTGAATAGGAAGTTGTAATTAATAAAACGAGGCAAGTAGCTATTACCCCGACTACCGTCCAGCCTTCAAGGGTCATTTAAATCATTTTTTTGATCGCCCAAATATAGAATAATCTACTTCTTTATGTTTCCCTATTATTCCGATAACCAACGAGCTTGTAATCCCAAAAAGGTTCGCGTATTTCCTTCGATCTGATTTAAACCTGAACTAAGAGCAGCTGCATCTTCGATGATAGTTTGGGATAACTTTGCTGATATTTCAAATTGAGAACTAAGTTTATAAGACATATTTAAATACCATCTTTGCCCCTGATCACTTAAGGCTACATTGGTTAGTACAAATCTCAAGTCGTTCTCAAATTGATACAATCTTGAATTAAAACTATCTGTATCAAACAAGGTAAAGCGTGCATCTATAACCCAGCTTTGGGTAGCAATAAATCGAATATCCTGAAAGATTAAAAATCCATATTCTGCAGATTTTTGTGGTGCTTCATATCGTATCCATTCAACTCTTGTTCTACTTCGGAAATTTCTAATTGGTTGATGTTGTACCTGTACGCGGACACTAGTTCTTACTTCCTTTCCTGTTAGTTGAATTATTCGCCCTGTTTCATTTAACTGTTCAAAAACATCCTCTTTTTCCTCGTTTCGAAACAATACATATCCCGACAAGCTTCGATTGAGTTTAAACTCCATCATTCCTAATGCATCAACTCCCCGGCTTCCATTAGTTTGATTTCCTATTGGTGCATCGAATACATATTGATCAAAATATCCGCTTATTGTTAAACTGTTCAAAGAGTGACGTAAACCAACATAAAATCCCTCTTCATTTTGTGGTAACCCTGAACGTTCCCCAAATCCATCTCCCAAAATCGATAAATATTCAGCTCCATAATTGCGATAGCTAATCGCAATATCGGTGGCATTTCCTACGCTTGACTCCAAACCAATTAACCCGGCATATCCTGAATTATCAGATCGAGCTATTTCGCCAAAAACAAGACTTCGACCAACAAGTAATCGGTAATCCAATCCAACCGCAGCATTTGAAGTACCAGAAAAATCATAGCGATCACTCACAGCATTTCCTGATACGATGGTTGAGTTGAATGAACTTATTTGAGATGTCAATCCAATTAAACCAAATTTTGTGTTTAGTCTGATTCTTCCACCTATCGTTTCCTGATCTAAATTATGCTTTCGGTTTATCTCATTTTGCGTTCTATGAAATCCTGAGGAGCTTGGAAAACGGGTGGAGTCAATTCCTACTTCACTTGCAGTTCGCGGAGTATTTGAATAATAGAAGGTCACTTCGGTTTGATCCCCATATGTTGCTGCAATCCCGCGGAAATAATTAGTCTCTTGCGCAGATGTGTACGGCCTCAAACCGCGCTCGTTCTTGCCAACGGATTTGATTACTTCTCTTCCTTTCCCAAATGCTCCACCCGACCAAATCACCAATCCCTGCCCAAAACTTAAGCTATAATCCCCAACTACCAATTTTTTTAGTCTGCCGTTATTTAGCAAAGCGAGATGCATGGAATTGAAGTCAAAATCTGTGGGTGATTCAAGTGCCTCACCGGCATCTTTCTCTTGAGTGAGATTTACCGATAAATGATCGGAAGTTAATCGTAGTCTTTGATAGAACTTAACCGAATTTCCGGTATACCCACCGGTTGAATCTGGAATTCTATACCCACTTTGTGATTCGAGATTTTGTTGAAAACGCGAGATAACCTCCATTTTATTACCTGATACCCAATAATTAAGTCTGTACAAGTCATTTAATCGGGATTGATCATCTCGAACAGTAATATAAGGTTGCATTTTGCGATAGGTGATCTCTCCAATTCCACGAACTTTTTTAACATCTTCGATTTTAGTGAATAGCTGATTTTCTCGATACGTAATTATTGAACTAGCTGTTATCAGCGATACTCCCGGAATCTGAAGTAACTCTGAAAGATCAGCCCTATTAACATTTACAGGATTATTTTCTAATTCTTGCAAAAACTGTATTAACTGTTCAGCCGATTGACTTTCTTCGAGATCTGAATCTTCAAAAGTCTCCTCTAATTGATCTCTTAAATTCGTAGCTGCACTATCCTGAGCCTGAACATTGATACACATCAAGCAGTAGCCCAGAACGATTAGTACAGGTACTCTCATAATTTTAAGATGATATCAGCGCCGGGGCTGGTTCCTAGTACCTCGTGTTGTTGCACCGCAATATTAATCTGCCATCGAATTTTTGAATATCCAATCCCAAATGTGTAAATCACCGGATCATAGGTGGCACCCACCCTTCCAACAAGTGAATCCACAATCTCGATTTCTATTCCACCACGATAATTGGTTGGAAAACGAACATCTTTAATAACGTCAAAAATTAAAAGCGCAGATTCTTCTAACTGATAAGACACCCCGATACTCACGTCCTGAGGTAACTCTTCATCGTTGTATTCAAATGCATATGAACCACGATTAAAATTCCTGATTTTCGCTCCAAAGTTCAAAGCACCCGTGATTTCAGTGATTAGACCGACTGTAAAACTCACTGCACCACCTGATCCATACGCCTCGCTTAGCGATAAATGCCGATACTCAACACTTGCACCAGCGTGTACTCCATTAAACGAGTATTTATATGCAAGATTGATGTTTGTCTCAGAATACAAATCGTCTCCAAACCTATAAAATCCAATTGCGGAAGCACCACCAGGTACAGGGGCCACAAGATTTGTAGAAATATCAGTTAATTCTGGAAACCCATAGTTTTGGAATCCAAAAAACCCCAGTTCTAAAGCATCTGCATGTAAACTTGCAGGATTAGAAAATAAACCCCAGTTATTTTCGTAAAGTGCAGTAGTGGCCATACCAAGTGCTGCATTTCTTGCACCAATGTTCACCTGTGCCGCTAAAGGGATTTCAAGTCCCAGTACTACCAAAAAAGAAAATACCCATTGAATTAAATACCTTTGTATCATACTTCTTGTATTTTTGGATAATATGATCACTACCATTGGAATTGTAAAGTGAAGCTCTTAAAAATTCATTATTTATTAATCCTTTTTATGCTGTCTGGATCTCTGATTGCACAAGAATTTAATTGCCAGGTTTCCATAAACGATGACCAACTAGAGGGAAACTCTTTTGAATATGTTGAAAATGGGTTACAAACCGATCTGGAAGCATATATCAACGAATACCGTTGGACTGAACTCGAAATAGACGAGCAAGAACAATTAAAATGTCAGATCAGCATCATTTTATTAGCTGGGGATCAGGATTTCAATTTTTCAGCCGAAACCATTTTTCAATTACGTCGCCCGATATACAACACCTTAACCGAAACCACCACAATTATTGTAAGTGATGGAAGTTGGCAATTTAATTATCCGGAGGGCCGCAGTTTGATTCACGATGACCTGGAATTTGAACCACTAACCGGTTTCATTGATTATTATATGTATCTACTACTTGGTTTCGATTTTGATACATTTTCGGAATTAGGTGGGACAGAATGGTTTGTTAAATCACAGGATGTAGTCGATTTAGCTCAAAATTCACCAACAATTGGATGGACCAGAAATACCAATAATGGTCGGAATCGATTTGTTTTAGTTTCTGATTTGCTGAATAATAATTACGAAGTAGTTCGTCAGGCCTACTATAAATATCACCGAAGAGTTTTAGATAATTTTGTGGTTCGTCCCGATCAAACAAGGGAAGAACTTGTGAAAATTCTGGAGGAAATCAGAGATACCAAAAGACGCTCCACAAACAACTATTTGTTTGATCTGTTTTTTGGCACCAAATCAAAAGAGATTGCTTCCATCCTCGAAGACGCTGAACCGGATATAAAATTTGAAGCCTATAATATTTTGCGAGATACCGATTCTGCTAATTTATCGGAATATGAAGTACTTCAGAATTAATTAAGCATATTCAACATCCGCTAATATTCTTTCGCACAAGCATTAATCTGATTTTTAAGATTCAATTTTCAAAAAAGTTGTGAATCTGCCGACATTTTTTGCCCTTACTTTCCTATATTAGCGACCCCAAAAAAGCGGTTCCACAGAACCGTATCATTTGAAAAAAATAGTTGAATGAAATTTCTTGTGAGTATCAAAATGGTGCCCGATGTTTATGCACCATTCCAAATTAAAGACGGCGAATTATTAATGGATGGAGACAGAATGGTATTAAATGCCTACGATGCCTCTGCCGTTGAAGAAGCACTTGTTTTAACTGAAAAATATAGCGGTGATGTTGAAGTAGTATGTGTAGGTTCGGCCAAAGCATCCGAAACAATTCGAAAAGCACTTGCAATGGGTGCAGCTAAAGGTCATCACATTCAAACAAATGGGGATGATGCTTACGATTCGTCCAGCTATGCACAAATTTTAGCAGCATTCTGTAAGAATCAGGATTTTAATGTTCTGTCATTCGGTAAACAATCACAGGATACAGATTCTGGATTAACAGGAAGCATGGTTGCTGAACTACTTAGTCTGCCTTATGCAACCAATGCGGTTGGACTTGAAATGGAGGGTGAATCACTGATTGTAAAGCGACAAGGCGATACCGGTCAGGAAATGATTGAACTACCTACACCGTGTCTTATTACTTGTTCAAATGACATGAATGAGCCGAGAATTCCGAATCTTAAAGGTATCATGGCATCAAAAAGAAAACCCATTGACGCTATAGCCATTGCAGATCTTGGCGTTGAAGATTCTACGATAGCTCCATCCACAAAAGTGGTTTCTTATGAGCCTGTGCCAGCAAGAGAGGCAGGCAAGAAATTTGAAGGAGAGCCTGAAGAAATCGCAGCTCAGGTTGCACAATTATTAGATACAGAAGCAAACGCCCTTTAAACCCTTTTTTGATTTTAAACAATGAGTACGATCCTTACATACATTGCAATCGCAGACGGCAAACTAAAACGTTCATCTTTAGAAACTTTATCCCACTGTAAGCAACTCGCAGATACCAATGGCATGGCTTGTGAAGCCGTTATCATTGATCCTAATGCAACTTCTTTTACTGATGATGTTGCTAAATATGGAGCTGCCAAAATTTATACAATTGAAGGTGAAGCTTTTACAAACCATCAAAATGGGAGTTTATTAAAAGGCTTGGCAACAGCTGTACATGAAAGTTCTCCTAAAATTGTTGCTTTTGCATCTACCGAAAGCACAAAAGATATTTTAGGTGCATTGGCCGCAAATTTAGGTGCTGGAGTGGTAGCAGACGTTTCTTCTTTTGAAATACAAGGGGATGGTGTGAAAGCTCAACGCCCAATGATGGCAGCTAAAATAATGGGAAATGTAGAAGTTTCTGGTGATGTAATTTTAGTGTCGGTTAGATCCGGTTCATATGATTTAAACGAAAGTCCGGTTACTTCTGAAGTAATTTCGTTGGATGCTGGAGTTTCAGAAAGTGATTTACGATCAACGTTAAGAGAAATCATTTCCGCCACCGGAGACACTATTGACCTTAACGAAGCAGAAGCAATTGTAGCAGCAGGCCGAGGAGTAAAAGATGAAGAAGCTAAAGCCTTAATATCAGAATTAGCTTCTGTTTTAAATGCGGGGATTGGCGCATCTAGAGCACTTACTGAGGCTGGCATTTATGATCCAAGCCTACAAATTGGGCAAACTGGAAAAGTTGTATCTCCACAACTTTATATTGCCGTTGGTATTTCTGGAGCAATTCAACATGTTGCCGGTATGGCAAACAGTAAAGTAATTGTAGCAATTAATAAAGATGCTGATGCACCCATTTTTGAAGTTGCTGATTACGGAATTGTAGGTGATTTATATAAGATTTTGCCTCCTTTTATCAAAGAGATTAAGAAAATTAAGAATTAGCTATGAAACATGAGTTTTGAGCAATGAGCAATAGGCTCTACTCAATACTCATAACTCACTGCTTAAAGCTAGAGTAATGAACGACAAATTTGATTGTATTGTAATTGGCGGAGGAGTTGCCGGACTTGCAGCTTCAATGGTTCTAGCGCAGAATAATATGAAGTTTCTACTCATCGAACGAGGTGAGTTCGCAGGATCAAAAAATGTTTCCGGTGGAGTATTATGGGGGAGCGATCTTCATAAACTTGTTCCAAATTATTGGGAAGATGAAAATGGAGGATGGGAGCGATTTATTAATCATCGCAGACTTACTTTTATGGACAAAGAATCCACCTTTTCATTGGATTTTAAGTCGTCTCACTTTAACGAAAAACCATATTCTGGAGTTGTAGTACTCCGTTCAAAATTTGATAATTGGCTTTCCGGTAAAGTTCAGGAAGCCATTGATGCCAGTAAGTATGCGATGGATTCTTTCATCGCCACAAACATCAAAGTAGATGAAATACTTTTGGAAGATGGAAAAGCTGTAGGTATTAAAACTGGTGAAGATGAGTTCCACGCCGACTCTGTAATTATCGCGGAAGGTGTAAACAACTTGCTCACCCGACAGGTTGGATTGCAAGATAAATATGTACCTGCAGATCATATGCTTACCGGAATAAAAGAGATTATCCGATTCGATCAGCATGTGTTAGAAGACCGCTTTCAACTAAACGGTCTTTCCGGTATGAGTAACGAGTTCGTGGGTTGGGCTACAGATGGTGTTGAAGGCGGCGGG
Source organism: Balneolaceae bacterium (assembly GCA_965249965.1). Classification (GTDB taxonomy): domain Bacteria; phylum Bacteroidota; class Rhodothermia; order Balneolales; family Balneolaceae; genus HXMU1420-13. The sequence continues at coordinate 1,628,007 of OZ252262.1, read as the reverse complement.
TTTCTTTACACAAACCGGGATACAATCTCATTAGGGCTGGTTCTCGGAATTAAAGACATGCGCGACAAAAAACGAAGTCCTCATGATCTACTAAATCACTTTAAAACACACCCAACTATTGCCGATGCCATCAAAGGCGGTGAAATTGTTGAGTATTCTGCACATGTTGTTTCTTCTGGTGATTCGCGGGCGATGCCTAAAGAATTATATACGGATGGAATTCTAATTGCCGGAGAAGCCGCAAACTTATTGATGAATGCAGGTAAAGCTATTCAGGGGATGGATTATGCCATGCGATCAGGGATTTTAGCTGCTGAAACTATTATTGAAGCCAAACAAAAAGAGGATTTCAGCGCCGCATCGCTAAAAAATTATCGATCAAAAATGGATGAGAGTTATGTAATGAAAGACATCAAAAACTTTCAGGACGCTGTTCACCTTCTCCATACTGATACCATGCAAAATAAAGTACCAAATCTGGTTTGTGATTTTGGGCGTCAGTTCTTCACTATTAAAAGCGAACCCACTCCTAAATCTGAAAAAATGCTGCTTGGAGCGATCAAGCGGCACTCATCAATCTGGGAATTAATGAAACTAGGATTTAAAGCGAGGAAATCACTGTGATAAAACTTCTCAAACTTACTGAACGTCTTGGACTAGTAAATTACAGAAATCAATCAAAGTCGGAGATTAAGCCACACATCATCGTTGATACGGATATTTGTAACTCCGGTTGTCCTCATAAATGTACCACCTGGGTATGTCCGGCTAATTGCTACACCATGGACGAAGAGAATAAAGTCCATTTCCAGGTTGAAGATTGTATTGAATGTGGAACCTGTATGTATGCTTGCGATCAAGGGGCGGTCGACTGGAACTACCCGGACCCGGAAATAGGTCGGGGAGTAAACTGGAATTTTGGCTAATTAAAAACCTAATTCCTGCAGTCCCTCATCTTTTGTAGCTAATGGGATATCTTTTAATAATGCGGTCGCAACTATAATTCGGTCAGCCGGATCTTCCGGGAAATTCTCAGGCAATCTCTTTTGTGCCAGAATTACTTCCTCATCTATTGGAATAACTTTGCAGATTTGAGGATCTGTTGCTCTTCGTATCCACGTTTCAAAATCTGGTAACAGTTCAAGCTCACCACTGCGATGCAACAGTTCGGCCTCCCAAATCGTGGCTGCTGATATTACAACCTCTCCATTTAACGCCTGTTCATCAATAATGGCGCGCTCTGATTCATCCAGATCACCTTCTTCGAGCAACCACCATAACCAAACATGTGTATCTAAAATAATCATGGTTTTTTCAGTTTAAATGCACTGAATCCCGATTTCGGTGAATTCAATTTCCCTGTACTCCCACTTTTTAAAGAACTTCTAAAACTAGTATCCACTTTTACCGTTGGTTTTACAGGCTCCTGATCTCTCAATCCAAGTTCTCTTTCAAGTGCTCGAGTGAATAACTGTTTCAATGATATTCCTTCTTCTACAGCTCGAATTTTTGCTTTCTTGAGAATCTCATCTTTTAATTCAATTGTAGTTCGCATGAACACATATTACCATAATTTCATATTTATTGCAAAGTACCAGAATACTGTGATTTTTTAACATCACATATCACACTATTTGTTTATTTTTGGAAGCGTTTCCACAACCTAAAAACAATACTATTTACAAGATGCATCACGTAGCAGAACAAGCCCTTTCTTTCGAGTTAAATGAAGATCAAAAAATGATCCGTGACTCAGTTAAAGACTTCGTAGAAAGAAATGTAGCACCAACCGTAATGGAGAGAGACCATTCCAAAAAATTCCCAATGGACATTGTAAAAGAACTTGGCGAGATGGGAATGCTGGGTATTTATCATGAAGAACAATACGGTGGTGCAGGCTTTGATACCATAAGTTTTTGTCTTGCACTAGAAGAAATTGCACGATGGGATGCTTCATTGGCTCTAACAGTTGCATCTCATTCGTCACTTGGTACAGGACATATTGCCATTGCAGGTTCACATGAACAAAAGCTGAAGTATATGCCTGAACTCTGCTCCGGCGAAAAATTAGGAGCCTGGTGTTTAACGGAACCGGGTTCAGGTTCAGATGCATCAGGGATGAAAACAACTGCCATAAAAGATGGTGACCATTATATTTTAAATGGTTCTAAAATTTTCATCACACAAGGATCAGTTGGTGACATCTATATTGTACTGGCTAAAACAGATCCATCTAAAGGAACGAAAGGCATTAGTGCGTTTATAGTAGAAGGACAATGGGAAGGTGTAAAACCCGGAACAGGAATGCACAAATTGGGAATGAATTCGTCGGATACAACGGAAGTAGTTTTTGAAAATGTGATTATTCCTGCTGAAAATTTACTTGGCGATGAAGGAATGGGATTTATAGACACCATGAAAGTTTTGGATGGCGGTAGAGTTGGAATTGCAGCACTATCTGTAGGAATTGCTCGCGGAGCTTTAGAAGAATCACTTCAGTATTCCATGGAGAGAAAACAATTTGGATCTCCCATCGGAAACTTCCAATATATGGAAGGGAAACTTGTAGATATGGCCACGGAGATTGATGCTGCACGACTTCTTGTTTGGAGATCGGCCTGGTTAAAAGACAATGGAAAACCTTATACCAAAGAAGCATCCATGGCTAAATTATTTGCCAGTGAATTGTCGGTTAGGGCCGCCCTTGAAGCTGTACAAATCCATGGTGGTTACGGATACACGAAAGAGTATCATGTGGAGCGTTTTTTACGCGATTCTAAACTAATGACCATTGGTGAAGGAACCTCGGAAGTTCAACGATTAGTTATCGCAAGAGAACTCAAAAAAACTCTAAGCTAGGCTCAATTTAAGATTCAGCCTAAATCTAATTTACAGTATATTCAGCTTAACGCATAATCATCTAATTCGGCAATACTATGTCAAAAAACCTCTTCAATATAGACGATGCTTTTCTATTTGAATCGGAATTAAACGAAGAAGATCGCCTCATTATGGAAACAGCGCGTGATTATGCGCAATCCAAACTTGAACCGAGAGCGTTAAAAGGAAACACCGAAGAATTCTTTGACAGAGACATTGCCCATGAAATGGGTGAAATGGGACTACTTGGCGTAAACATCCCTGAAGAATATGGTGGTGCGGGTGCCAGTTATACAGCGTATGGTTTGGTTGCTCGTGAAGTAGAACGAGTAGATTCAGGCTACCGCTCTTTTATGAGTGTTCAATCATCATTGGTGATGTATCCTATATCAGTATTTGGAACCGAAGAACAAAAGCATCGTTTTATCCCAAGATTAGCCTCAGGAGAAATAATCGGTTGTTTCGGCCTCACTGAACCTGATCATGGATCAGATCCTGGTTCGATGGTCACCACTGCTCTAAAAGTGGATGGAGGCTGGAAATTGAATGGCGCCAAAATGTGGATCACGAATTCCCCAATAGCAGATCTGGCTGTAGTTTGGGCAAAAGCCAAAGAATCAGCAAATGATGAAGGCGTAATTCGTGGTTTTCTCGTAGAAAAAGGAATGAAAGGCTACTCAGCCCCACATACCAAATTTAAAATGAGTCTACGTGCTTCTGAAACAGGCGAATTGGTATTTGATGATGTATTTATTCCTGAAGAAAATGTATTTCCAGAAATTCGTGGACTAAAAGGCCCTTTTATGTGTTTAAATAGTGCTCGCTATGGCATAGCATGGGGTACCATCGGTGCGGCAGAATTTTGCTATCAAAAAGCGCGACAATATGTACTAGATCGTAAACAATTCGGTAAACCATTGGCGGCGAATCAACTGATTCAAACTAAGCTCGCCAACATGCTCACAGATATTACCTCTATGCAAATGTTGGCACTACGGCTAGGAACCCTGAAAGACGCGGGACGGGATCACCCTTCGATGACTTCTCTGGCTAAACGTAATAATTGTGGAAAAGCACTCGAAATTGCCAGAATTGCTCGTGACATGCACGGTGGAAATGGCATTACCGGAGATTACCGAATTATCCATCATATGATGAATTTGGAATCTGTGAATACTTATGAGGGAACCTATGATATCCATGGATTAATCTTAGGTCGAGAAATCACTGGAATCCAGTCATTTACTCCAAAAGGATAGTTTTTTTCTTCCGATCTTTTGTACTTTTATGAGAAATAAATTAGAGAAAAATGATTCAAAAAATTCTTCTAGTTCTACTACTTGCATTCGCTGTGTTACAGTTTTTTCAGATCGAAAAAACAAATATCGAGACTAATCCGGAAGTAGATTTTATGAATATCACAAGTCCACCCGATGAGGTCGCAACTATTCTTAAAACTGCTTGTTACGATTGCCATTCCGAACAGACTAAATATCCGTGGTACACCTATGTACAACCTGTAGGTTGGTGGGTTGCTGATCATATAGATCATGGCAGAGATGAACTCAATTTCTCTGAATGGGGCACATTTAGTTATCGAAAAGCAGACCATAAATTAGAGGAAGCTGCCGAATATGTACTCAGTGAAGAAATGCCTTTGCCATCTTATACCTGGGGTCATGCTGAGGCACGTTTAACAGATGAAGAACGTGAATTTTTAGCTGCCTGGTTTGAAGATCAACGTGAAATTCTAAATGCTCAACAAGAGTCAGAAGCTGAAGATGAATCGGAGATCGAATCCAGTTCTTCTGGTTTATAATTAATGCAATCATTACTAAAGGAAATCAGAGCATGCAATATATGTAGTGAATTCCTTCCTTTGGGACCTCGACCAACTCTACAAGCCTCATCAAACTCCAAAATTTGCATTATTGGTCAGGCGCCTGGAAAAAGTGTTCATGAAAGTGGGGTTGCTTGGAATGATCCAAGTGGCCGAAGGTTGCGTGAATGGCTAGACGTTAATGAGAGTCAGTTTTATAATCCTGAACTATTCGCCTTAATTCCTATGGGATTTTGTTATCCAGGAAAAGGGAAAAGTGGCGACTTACCCCCTAGGAAAGAATGTGCACCGGAATGGCATGACTTGCTATTCAAAAACATGAACCAAATTGACTTACTACTATTAATTGGTTCCTATGCTCAATCCTACTATTTGAAAGATTCACTATCTCTCACTGAACGAGTTAAAAACTTTAAGAATTATTCCTCACTCAATATTCCACTACCGCACCCTTCTCCTCGCAATAATATCTGGATAAAGAAGAATCCTTGGTTTGAGAATGATGTACTACCATTCTTAAAAAGAAGGGTTTCAGAAAATTTAAAATAATTTAGGTTCTGCTTCCCATTCTGACACCCTTTCAATAATAATAAGGGTGATATCATCACTTTGATCAGCACCATTTGTGAAATTATAAAGCGTATCCAATAATTTGGCCATCATCTGGGATGCACCCAATTCTGAGTTATCGATGAGCCATTGTTCCAGTCTTTCATCTTCAAAAAATTCCTCTTCAGTATTCACTGCTTCGGGTATCCCATCTGAGAAAATCACAAGCTTTTCCCCAACATTAATCTCAATCACAAATTCTTGAAATTCTATGGGGTTAACTATCCCAAGCATTACACCACTTGTATTTAGATGTTCAATTTTTTTCTCTTTTGGCTTTACTAATATCGGATTATTATGGCCCGCATTTACATATCGGTAAGTATTTTTGTTGGTGTCCAGCACGCCATAGATGGCGGTAATAAATTTATCAAGCGGTGAGTCTTCATAAATAATTTTATTAACCAGTTTCATGGAATCCACAACAGATCTGTTATTCTCAACATGAGATCTAAGGGATGCTCGCATGGTTGCCATTAAAAGAGAAGCAGGAACACCTTTACCGCTCACATCTGCAACCGTAAAGCCCCAATTATCAGAGTTTGGAATTTCGATGTAATCAAAATAATCACCACCCACGCTTTTCGCAGCTCTACTGTACCCTGAGATTTGGTAATTCGGAATTTCTGGTATCTTTTTTGGCCAAAATCCGGATTGAATGGTCCTGGCTACATCTAACTCTTTATCTAATAATTCCTTTTCAACTCTTTGCTTTTGTAGCAAGGTGGTTTCTATGGCAATGGCAGCATGATTAGCCAATGCCTGAAATAGATGAATATCTGAGGTTTTAAAATCAGAATTATTCTTTTTATTGATCGCCTGAAGAGCCCCAATAACCTGATTGTTATGATTAATGAGAGGCACGCAAATCATGTTCTTAGACTCGAATTGTTGATCCCCAATTAATTCACCACTAAACCGCGGATCATTTTGAACATCATCAATAATTAACGCTTGGCGATATTGCACGGTCCACCCACTAATACCTGCATTCGCCGGAATTGATTTACCCGACAGTTCTGCAGTAAATGGTCCGGCCGGGACTGTCAATGTGAGTTCTTTTTTATCCTCAGATAGTATAAAAAGAGAGCTTGCCTCGGTGTCCATTATTTTTTTTGCTGCCACCATTATTTCATGCAGCATTGACTCAACATCTATGTTAGAATTAATTTTACCAATTAATCCCATAAGCAGATTTAACTGCTCAATATTTACATCACCCGATCTAATTTCCATTTCTTCCCCGAAAACCTAAATGAAACCTTTTTCTTTAAAATACCTGCTGGAAACCCCACACTTTAGCAGGTCTAATATAGTATTTATAATGATTAATGATTTTCAAAAAAATCTCTTAGGGGTTTCAAACTTCTGGGGTGTAATAAGTACAAATTCGAACATTGAAGAATATCACAATGCTAAACTTTATCGATGTAAGAATGCAGATTATGGCAGAATTCAACAAAGATATTATAATAGCGGTAGCGCTGGGTGAGCTTGTACCTGTACCTGACCAAGCATATAAGTACGCTAATCCGGAGCTACCTGCTTTTTTTAAAGTGATTAACAAGAGGTATATAAATAACTCAACCTCCATTAATCTGATAGCAAATACTGAGCTGCCTATACCCTTTTATATTTTTAGTTCTGATCTAAAATTCCTCTATCCGTTTATAGATTGACCAACAAACCCGAGATGTAAAAGGTATGCTTTGATAGGCATACCTTTTTTTATTTAATAGCATAAATTGAATAACTTATCACATCAGATCGGCTATTGTTACCAAAGTATTTGTTGGACTATAATTTGATAAACACAGACATCCACAACAGCTTTACGAGGTTGAAGAATTTCATCAGTAAAGTACTGTTAATCGCTATGATTGCTCTTCCCATGACTACTAATGGGCAAGAATCGAATCTATCGGTTACCCGAACAAATATTACATTTGATAACGGGCGATTTACTCTTCATGGGGAACTACTTTTACCTGATACCGCACAAAATGCCCCTGTTTTAATATTTCTGGTGGGTTCTGGTGCTAATTCATCTCATCGGACTATCTATAAAGACTTTGTTGAACAAAATCTTGAACAGCTGTTTCTGCAAGAAGGCTTCGCACTTTTATATTTTGATAAACGAGGCGTTGGCAGATCTCAAGGCAGATGGCAACGAACAAATTTATACGAACGGGCAGCTGATGCAAAAGCGGCTATTGATTTTATTAAAACTCAAGGGCGCATCGACACATCCCGCATTGGAATTGTTGGGCATTCTCAGGGTGGTTGGGTTGCACAAATTATGGCCGATCGTTACAAAGAGGATATTAAAGTAATAGCATCGTTAGCAGCCCCAACTTTTGATATCCGGCTGAAGCTAACCAATGAATATTATTCCGATAATTTATGTGCCGGTTTGCCCGATAACGAAGCATTTGATCGCGCCGGTAAAAAAGCAATTTCTGATATTAATTGGGTTTCCTGGTTTCCTGTAAAAAAAGAATGGCGCCAATTACGTGAACTTAGATTTTTTGATCCAGCTCCACATCTTCTGCAAATTGAAATGCCAGCCTTCTTTGCATTTGCCGAAAACGATGCAGACGTTTATCCAAGTTGGTCTCTTGGAGTACTAAATGAGACATTCAACAATCGGGTTCCAGAATATTTTAGCCTTCAAATTATTCCGGATGCAAATCATGACCTCAAAATGATAGATATGTGTGCATCACAAGCAGAAATTGACGAGGCGCCCTATTCAGAATTTTTTCAACAAGTATTCAAAAACTGGATCTTAAATAATATCTAGAGCTCTCGTATCCAGATGTTTCTGAATCGAACAGGATCGCCATGATCTTGTAAGTGTAGCGGGAGTTTTGCTTCATGAGATTCATAATGTGGCGCGCCTATATATAGAGTAGGCCCAAGTAGTTCCACATTATTCTGCACAAGAATTCCATTATGAAAAACAGTAATTCGTGCGGGTGAAACAAGGGTTCCTTTTTCAGAGAATTTTGGCGCCATAAAAATGATATCGTACACTTGCCATGTTCCAGGTGGTTTCGAAGCATTCACTAATGGGATGTGTTGCTTATACACAGAGGCAGCCTGACCGTTATTGTAGGTTGGGTTTTCATATGAATTCAAAACCTGAACTTCATATTTCCCCATGAAAAACACCCCACTATTACTATAAAGCTGCCCTTCTTTTCCCTGATCAACGGGAGACAACCATTCTATATGTAACTGTACATCTGCGAAAGCTTCTTTTGTTTTGATGAATCCACTTCCCGGTTCTACCGTTACAACGCCATTCTCCAACTTCCATGGGGCGGCACTTTCATCATTTGCGCTCACCCACTTATCTAATGAAGTCCCATCAAAAAGAACGATAGCATCAGATGGCGGCTGCCTTCCTTCGCCCGGAGTAACTTTTTCGAGATCCACATAAATTTCAGTTGCTTCCGGTACTTGAGCCTGTGCAAGAATTTCGGTGAAGAAACCGACGCTAATTAGTATGATAAATATTGCTTTCATTTTAATCAGATCCATCTTAAGAATTAATACCAATACATTTCTTCAATTACGTCCCCCTGGACGATACGATCTACAACAGCCATCCCATCAACAACTTCGCCTATAACCGAATAACGCCCATTTAAATGCGGTTTCCACTGGTGCATGATAAAAAACTGACTTCCTTCGGTATCAACACCTGCGCTTGCAATTCCAATCACTCCTCGGTTATACATGGTGGAGCTTGCTTCTGTAGGCACCACATAACCTCCACCTCCAAAACCATCTTTGGTCCCAACATCTCCACCCTGAATTACAAAATTCGCGATTACTCTATGAAACGGAGTATTTCTATAGGATCCGGTGGTAATCAAACTATCCATACCTGCTATAGTAACAGGTGCTTTTTCAATATCTAGCTTTAGCAGTATATCACCTTTTGCCGTCTCAATAACCACATATGGATTGGTTGTAAGTGTAGCCACACGATCCCAATCAGGTTCTCTAAACTCCTCGGGATAATAATCACCTTGAAGAATATCCCACCCCTGAGCAATGAGCGTACGATTTAATGCTTGATTACCTTCCATCGCTAAAGAATCGATAAATGTCTGAGCCTGCTCTTCAAATCGAACATACAATACTTGTGCAAAAGTCTGAAACACTTCCACATCTTCCGGAAGTTTAAATTGAGAAAGTAGCTCTTTAAAAACGGGATAATCAGTATCAGGAAACAGGATTGAGTCCATAAATAAAGGAGTCAGAACGGTGGTCATTGATCGATCTCCCATTCCGGCGATTTCCAGAGCAAGTGCTTTTACTTGATCGCTCACTATCATCTTAAAACTCTCCTCCACCTCTGGCCACCACCTCGCCATATATTGGGCAGCGTAAAATTTTAATAATCGATTATACTTATTCAGGTCGTTGATCAATACATTTAAAAACTCGTCCTCGGCATACACTTTTTCTAAAATTTGATATTTCAAGAGCTGAAGTGAAGGCTCATCCGCAGCAACTTCCAGCATTTCATCCACATAATTTTGCGGGTTTTTGATGGTGTTAAAAGCTTCCATTCTGGCAAGTGGTTCACGATAATCGACTAACGCAATTTTGTTCATAATATCCCGAAAGAGTACTTCCGCTACATCGGGATGTCGTTGAATAGCATGTAAAGCATGGATTTGAACATTTGCATTTCGATGATCTAAGAGTGCATTTGCAATAACTCTCGCATAATCCGTCATTTCATTTGCTGCAATTGCCTGAGCAATTTCAACAGCTAGTTGCACATTCATACGCTCATAACTTTCGATAGGAAAATGCCGCAATACCTCGTCGAGGTGGTTCCCACCAAGTATCCTAACAAGACTTTGATTACCCTCATCAGAACCAGGGTAATATTCCGACCAACGGCTTAATAGATGTTGTTCAGCTGAAGTCGAAAATTGTTTTCTGCCACGATAATACCCATATAAATATGCCTGAGTGAGTCTTCCGTTTTTTGTGGAAAGTGCTTTATCTATTAATTGTATTTCTTCTTCTGATGTTAATACTAATTGCCGTGACCTAGCACCTGTTGCATATGCCAAATCATAATTGAATTCATCCTTCTCATTGAAATCCTGCATCAGAAGAAACTCAAACACTTCGCGATTTCCGACTTCACTAAACAATGTCAATAATCCACTGCGTAGATGTGGTTCAGAGGCCCATAGAGCTATAAAATAATTGATATGCTTTTCGTCCAGATTTTTAAACCATAAGCTTGCCCAGGCGTCCGCTGTATTTACTCTCATAACTTGCTGTATTAATGCATCTAGGTCTTCAACCGGGGTTTGAATTAAACTCCTCCATGCTTGCGCTCGAATCAGTGAATCAGGGTGGCTAACAAACTCCAATAGCTGATCTCCATTTCGCTCATAAACCGCTTCATACAAACGAGGATATTCATCCGTAAAAATTCTTTTTGTCTCCTGATCAACAGACGTGCAATTCATCAATAGCATCAGAATAAATACTGGTATAAACATTCTATACATATTTTGCACACATTTAAAGTTGAAGTTCATTCAAATTCTCCGTTATTTACACATGTTTTGTACATAAAAATAATCTACCTATGGATAATGCGCATTTAACCCGAAAACAGCAGGAATTTTTTACTTATATCGTTGACTATAAAAAAGAATACGATGTTTGGCCTACCTATCGAGAAATTGCTGAACACTTTGGATATAAATCTCCGAACAGTGTTACCCAAAACATACAGGCTTTATTAAAAAAGGGGTACCTCGTAAAGAAAAATGATGAAGAATATGATCTTCCTGCAGAAAAACAGAACGTTCTTGGTTCGATTTCACAGGAAGAAGGAATACCAATACGCGGCTTAATTGCTGCAGGATTTTTACAGGACGCCGTAGAAGCTGATCTTGGTAGCATTACAATGAATACACTTTTTCCTAATCTCGATAAACTTTTTGCGCTCCGTGTTTCCGGTTTTAGTATGAAAGACGCAGAGATATACGATGGGGATTTTGTACTGTTAATGGATACCGAGCTAAACAACGGCGAAATTGGTGCAGTGCTTTATAACGGGGAAACCACATTAAAACACGTGTATTGGGATGAAAACGGTCTAAGACTTGAAGCCGCCAATGAAGATTATGATGATATTTTCATTGCTCCTGATGTTTTTGAAGAAGTTCGAATCATTGGAAAATATATCGGCCATGTAAATCGCCAGGGATTCCAGAGAGCTCGTTCGAAAGTTGCCTAAATCTATTTGAGATTTGTAATTCATTTACCCACTTTCGCTTTGAAATAAAGAGAATCTTACCGTATCTTATCAAGCTCTGTTAAAATCGCAAAAACTAAGAAATTTGAACATGTACGCGATCGTAAAAATTGGCGGACATCAATATAAAGTAGCTAAAGACGACACACTTTTCGTTGACAGACAAAATGTGGATGGTTCTTCTATTACTTTTGAAGATGTATTACTCGTAAAAGATGAAAATGGCGTTAAAGTTGGCACTCCTGTTGTTGATGGAGCTGCAGTTAGCGCAACCATTTTAGAAGAAGTAAGAGCCGACAAAGTTTTAGTATTTAAAAAGAAGAGAAGAAAAGGCTATCAAAAAATGAATGGCCACCGTCAAGTAATGTCTCAAATCAAAATTGACGGAATCTCTTTGAATGGTGCCACTAAAAAGAAAGCAGCACCGGCTAAAGAAGAAAAACCAGCTGAAGCAAGCGAAGCAAAAGAATTAAAGTCTATGACTGTAGCTGAGCTTAAAGCCCTTGCAAAAGAACGCGGCATTGAAGGTTATAGCAGCTTGAAGAAAGCTGAATTAATCGAAGCCCTCAGCTAAACCAAAACCTTAAAACGAATCTAGAAAATGGCACATAAGAAAGGTCAGGGTTCAACCAAAAATGGTAGAGATTCTGAAAGTAAACGACTTGGTGTAAAGAAATTTGGTGGTGAATATGTACGAGCTGGTGGCATTATTGTTCGTCAGCGTGGTACTAAATTTCACCCCGGTAATAATGTACAACGAGGTGGTGACGATACTTTATTTGCAGTAGCAGATGGTCATGTTGCCTTCTCAATTGCAAAAGGCGGGCGACAGTTCGTTAATGTAGAAGAGACAACCGCCTAAGTTTTACATACTTAATTTTTAAAAGCCGCGCCTCATCAGCGTGGCTTTTTTTATATTCACGATATGCTGAATCCAATTATTCCAAATTTAGACATTCCCGTTCGCACTATTTTTTGTATCGGCAGAAATTATGCTAAACATGCTGCAGAAATGGGCGCTATTGTTCCAAGATCTCCTGTCGTTTTTTTAAAACCATTGTCCTCTATTTGTTTTGAGGATGATTCTGTCGCAATTCCAGATTTTTCTACGAATGTACATTACGAAGGCGAAATTGTAGTAGCGATAGGCCGTGAAGGATTTAACATACCACCTACTGACGCAAAAAAGTATATAGCAGGGATTGGATGCGGCATCGATTTTACGGCAAGAGATCTTCAACAAGAAGCCAAACAAAAAGGATTACCCTGGAGTGTTTGTAAAGGATTCGAGAACTTTGCACCAATAAGCAATTTCCTCTCATTTGATGATCATCAGTTAGATTCGATTGAATTAAGCCTTTCTGTTAATGGAACAAAAATGCAGTCGGGCAATAGCATGGATATGATTTTCCCTATTCCATCACTTATCAGTTACCTTTCCTCAATTACCAGACTTTATCCCGGCGACCTCATTTTTACCGGTACACCCGAAGGCGTTGGTCAAGTTGCAGTTGGTGATGTCGTCAGCGTTTCACTTCCCAATCTAGACTGTACTTTATCTGTTCGAATCACTTCATGAAACGTTTGTTCCTTACACTTACTATGCTTGTAAGTTCGCCTCAACTTTGGGCACAATTCGACGGCTATATCTGGCCAACGGATGCTAGTCAATACCTGAGTTCTACCTTCGGAGAAACACGGTCTGCACATTTTCACTCCGGGTTAGATATCAAAACATGGGGACGCGAAGGATATAACGTTTTTGCCAGCAAAAGCGGGAAAATTGTACGAATGGCAATTACGTCTCAGGGATATGGAAGAGCGTTATATGTACAACACGAAGACAGTTCGTTTACAGTTTATGCACATTTACAAAGATTTATTCCAGAGCTACAATCCTATATAGATTCTGTACGATTATTGGATCATGTATTTGAAATCGATATCGATGTATCAGAAAAAAATTGGTTTTTTGAACAAGGTGAAGTTATCGGATATACAGGTTCGACCGGGGTAGGACCACCTCACCTTCATTTTGAAATTCGCGATAAACACGAGCGGCCTATCAATGCGCTACTTTCTAATTTAGAAATAACAGATTCGATTGCCCCCAAAGTTTCTGCCGTGCTGGTTATTCCAATGTCTGATTCTACACTCATCGAAGGCAGTAAATTTCCAAGACTTTATTACCCAACTGAAAAAAACGAAGGCATTCTGGATCTGGGCCTTATCAAAGCAAACGGACCTGTCGCCATCGCTATAAATGAATACGATCAAGCTGAAAATGTAACCAATAGATATGCCTCATATGAATTTCGAATAATTTCAGATTCCGATACGCTGTTTTACTCAAAACATGATGAATTCGATTTTGATGAGGCTTCTACCATGTTTGTTGATAGAATTGCTGCTTATGGAGCATACCGGCGTTCGTTTCAAACTTTATTTAATGAAGAAGCAGTAAATGTCCCATTTTACAAATCAGCAATAAATCGTGGAATATTAGTGCCATCAGAAACTGCTAAAGAATTTAGTATTCTTGTAAATGATTACTACAATAATTCTACATCCATCTCTTTTAAGCTAGAAAAAGGAACCTTCCATTCATCTATTGAGGTATTAACCAATCCGGACATTTATCAATGGTATTGGAGAAACGATTGGCTCACGCAACACAGCTTATCATCTATTGATTTAACGGCGGATGATTTTGGCAGAAATTGGGATAAAAACTTATCACAAAGATTGGGCTATTTCGCAGGTGAGGAAATGCTCCTAACTCGAATTGATCAAAAACGAGCGATTAGTATTTACGAACCAAAAAGGAATCTGAAAGTTCATTTTACAGCTAATACCTTCTTTGATTCTACAACAGTTGCCATTTATTTATCTGAAAAAGAAGGTATGCGCTCATTTTCTGTGATGCCATTCAGTACGCCCATCAAGCAACGTTATTTTGTTGAGTACTATTTAGGTGAAGACATCGATCCCACTCAGAATTATCAGGTCTTTCATTTTGATCCATTTCGTGATCGATACACACATATCCCCACGCAAATCATTGGGAATACAATTCATGCCCGCCCAGAGGTACTTGGTGAATTTGTAATTTTTCCTGACAATCAAGCCCCTGAAATGTATAATCCTGTTATTATAGAAACTGATTATAAGACTTATCAGGTCGAGATTGATGTAATGGATGAATTATCCGGTATTAATTTTGAAGAATCAGAAATTCAGGTAAATGGCATTCGGGGAATCACCGAATACGATTTTGAAGAAGATAAGCTCATCTACCTTCATCCAAATTTTAAGCCGGAATCAAGAAACCGCATTGAAGTTATTGTCACCGACAATGCGGGTAATTCTCGATTCGAAGTTTTTTATCTGTAAGCGATACAACTAATTTCTACCAACACACTTTTTGGAAGTGTTTGTACTGCAACAGTTTCTCTTGCAGGCGGATTGTTTTGAAAGTACTGACCATAAACTTCATTCACTGCTGCAAAATCGTCCATTGTGTCTAAAAAAATAGAGCACTTAACTACTTTTGAAAAATCAGATCCTGCCGCTTCTAGAACTGCCTCTAAATTTGTCATCACCTGTTTAGCCTGTGTGGTTACATCATCACCAACAATTTCCATAGTGTTGGGATTTAACGGAATTTGCCCTGAACAATAAATAACCCCATTATGCACAGTAGCCTGGCTATATGGTCCAATAGCTGCAGGTGCTTTATCGGTAGATATAATTTCTTTCATTTTTGATACTCCATTTGCTTTTTTTTCGTTGAACTAACCCTGCTCATTTATTGCAGAAAGTTCATTATATGGTTACTTTCGTAATCTAGTAACTATTTTAATCATACACTCAAAACACTAGCAATGAAAAAGTACTTTTACAGTCTCTTTAGTGTGTTTGCTCTTTCTTTCATACTTATTAGTTGTGGCCCCGAAAACGAGCTAATCACACCTATTAAACAGGGTATTAACTCACAAAATTACGATGCAGCGATTATTGCAGCTGATAGCGCGATCGCAGCGGAACCTACAAATGGTCAGGCAAATTATTATAAAGCATATGCTTTAAGCAGACTTGCCGCAGACGAACCAGTTATTTCTGATAGAAAACCTCTTCTTGAAGATATGCTCGAAAACCTTACTGTTGCTCGAGAAAAATTCGCAGCAATGGAAGAACCACCATTTGAATCTGAGCAGATCACAGATTTACAATTGGAGAGCTGGAGTAGAGAACATAACTCAGCCATTGGTTATGCTACTGATGACAGTGTAATGGCTTCTGTTCAAGAACCATTAAAAATTGCGATCGCTCATTTAACAAATGCAGTAACCATCAATCCCGATAGTGCATTATCACACGATGTGCTTGCTCAAATCTATCACATGGATGGAAATTACGCACAAGCATCTGCTTCTTTAGAGAATGCAATTGCGATAAAAGGTAACGGTACAGCTGCAGATTACGATCGTTTGTCATCTTACTATTTTATGGTAGATGATTATACAAGTGCCCTTACTGCTGTAGATAATGGCCTTGCACTCTATCCAGACAGTGTTTTCTTAGTACAGAAAAAAGCGGATGCACTTTTCCAAACCGGCGACACTGACGGTGCTTTAGAAGTGGTTCAACAATTAATTGAATCAGACCCAAATAACCCACAGTATCATTTAGTAGTTGGAACACAAATTTATCAACGTGTTCAAACTTTAAGCGATGAGTTTCAGGACAATAACAATGCAATTTATGATCTTGAGCAAAATGACGGATCTGAAACTGAAATAGAAGCTTTACAAGCAAGAAATGAAGAAATCACTTCAGAATCTGAGTCTTTAACTAATAAAGCCGAGAGCTCTTTGCTTACAGCTGCTGAAATTGATGATTCTAATCCTGTTACTTTTAATACGCTTGGGATTTTATATCAGAATAAAGCTGCTGTATTATTTGAGCAACGTAATATGACTCGTGATAACGATGAAGCTGAGCGACTAGATGCACTTGCACGTGCTGAAGCTGAAAAAGCTATGCAAAATTATGAGCGTGCAGCTGAATTAGATCCAGAAGACACCGGATTGTGGGAAACTCTATTTCGTATCTACACGCTGTTAGATTATCGTGAAAAAGCTGAAGAAGCTATGGAAAAAGCTGGCATGTAATGCTATATACATTTATGAAACAATCTACATTTACCCGGTATGCAAGCATATTGCTTGCTATCGGGTTTTTTTATTCGTGCTCATCTTCTGCCCCATCAATTAATACTTTAATTGACGGTAACAATTATAATGAAGCACTCGCAGAAATTGATAGACAATTAACTGAAAATCCGGATCAGGGAGATCTTTACATCCACAAAGGAGAGATATATTTAGAACTTGCTGCAACTGAGTCTGTTGAAAACAGAGCAGGTTTGTATAACGAGGCGCTAACTGCGTTTGATGCAGCAATGGAACTAGATATCGAAGTATCAGAAAGGAATTCTATTGCAGAACAAATTAATGATGAATGGTCTGCTGAACTAAATAGCGGCACAGATATCTACGAAAACAGTCTTGAAGAAAATCGAACAGATGTAGCGATTGTGCATTTTGAAAATGCCATCCTGTTAAATGAACAGGATCCAACTGCTTATTTATCAAAATCCGTAGCTCTCTATAATTCGAATAATCTTGATGCAGCCATTGAAACGCTCAATCAAGCACGGGGTACTATTGATGAAGTTCCCGATCGATTATATGAGTATTTAGGATTTTTGCACTTACAAAATAGCAATGCTTCACAAGCGAGATTCTATTACGAACTTGCTAATACCGATATAACTGGCAATAAGAACATCGCTTTTGGGTTGGCTAACATCTATATCTTAAATCAAGAACGAGAACAAGCCATCGATTTGTTACAAGCCTTGAAGAATGAATTTCCTGATGATGCACGTATAAAAAATGTTTTGGGCACGCAATTATTTTTTATCAACGAAAGTATCTTAAATGATCTTTCAGATGCATATATCACGAACGATTTGTCACTCGTTGATCAGTTGAAATTCGAGGCAGAAGGCGTCGGGGAACAAGCCGAAGAAGAGTTGATTAATGCCTATGAAATTGAATCCACGAACGAAGAGTATATTCAATCGCTTGCTGTGTTCTATAATAATTTGACGGGCATGTATCTTTCGTTGGCAGAAATTGCTCCTGAAGTGGATGCTTCAACCTTCACAAACAAAGCAGAGACTTTGGTAGGATTTGCCATTCAGTATTATGAAAAATTAGCCTCTCTAAATCCTGGAAATGCTGAAATTTCTTCGAGCATAGAAATGTTAAAGCAGCTACAGAATAACAGATTCAGCGAATCCCAATAATATGAAATTCAATACGAAAGCAATTCATGCTGGCCAGAAACCGGAGGAAACTTCTGGTGCAGTAATGCCCCCAATTTTCCAAACATCTACATACAAGCAAGATGCCCC
Source organism: Balneolaceae bacterium (assembly GCA_965249965.1). GTDB lineage: Bacteria > Bacteroidota > Rhodothermia > Balneolales > Balneolaceae > HXMU1420-13. The sequence continues at coordinate 1,609,887 of OZ252262.1, read as the reverse complement.
AAATGTGCATAAAGGCTACGATTATGCTCGTGTCGGTAATCCAACAAGAACGGCACTTGAGAAATTAATTGCAGGACTCGAGGGTTCAGAAGAATGCGCTTGTTTCGCGAGCGGATTAGCAGCAATGGATGCAATCATGAAGATGTTTCGCCCAGGTGATCATATAATTGCTTCCGATGATATGTATGGCGGTTCGTACCGCCTATTTACAAGTACATTCGAGCCTTATGGGATTGAATTCTCCTTTATTGACATGACCGATCTGGATTTGGTTGAAGAAACAATCAAGCCAAGCACCAAAATGATTTGGATTGAAACTCCAACCAATCCTTTGCTGCGTGTTGTTGATTTAAAGAAACTAGTTCAGATAGCAAAAGAGCATAACATGTTATCTATTGTAGATAATACTTTTGCCTCACCTTATTTGCAGCGACCTCTTGAGTTTGGCGCCGACGCTGTGCTACATAGTGCTACTAAGTATTTGGCTGGTCATTCGGATGTCATCCATGGTGCAGTTGCATCCTCTCACAAAGAGATCATGGAAAATCTACGTTTTCAGGTAAAGGCCACTGGTGCAGTTCCGGGACCAATGGATTGCTATTTAACACTAAGAGGCATTAAAACACTCGCTGTACGAGTTCAGCGATCTGTTGAAAACGCAAAGGAAATTGCCGCACATTTAGATCAGCACCCTAAAGTAGGCAAGGTATTATACCCGGGCTTAACCTCCCACCCACAGCATGAACTGGCCAAATCTCAAATGGACGATTTTGGAGCTATGCTCTCTTTTACACTAAAAGATGATTCTATCGATGCGGCAGTAAAGTTCATGAGTAGCACAAAACTTTTCACATTGGCCGAAAGTTTAGGTGGAGTTGAGTCTCTTATCAGTAATCCGGCATCTATGACTCACGGATCTATCCCAAAAGAGATTCGTGAACGATCCGGTTTATCCGATTCTTTAATCAGAATTTCTGTGGGCATCGAAGATGTAAAAGATTTAATCGACGATCTGGATCAGGCATTTTAATAGCATTTTTTTAGGCAACTTATTCTATCTTTAAAGGGCTAAAAAAGCGCTTTTATTTAAACTCATCTTATTTTTAATATCCCATGAAAAATGTTGTAATCGTAGAAGCAAAGAGAACTCCAATTGGCGCCTTTGGTGGTGCCCTTGCAAGTTTCACAGCTCCTGAATTAGGAGCAATGACTATCCTTGAAGTCGTAAAGTCGGCAGGCATCAAACCTGATGATGTTCAGGAAATCGTAATGGGAAATGTTTTGAGCGCAGGGATTGGTCAGGCCCCTGCTCGTCAGGCTGCAATTAAAGCCGGTTTATCAGAAAAAACCCCGTCCACTACGGTCAACAAAGTTTGTGCTTCCGGTATGAAATCAATTATGATTGCCGCAGATCAAATTGCATTAGGTCAGGCAGAGATTATGGTTGCTGGTGGAATGGAAAGTATGAGCAATGTTCCTTACTACCTGCCAAAACAAAGATTTGGTTCAAAATATGGACATGTGCAATCTGAGGATGGAATTTTAAAGGACGGACTTTGGGATGTGTACAATAATTACGCCATGGGAAATGCCGCAGAACTCTGTGCAAGAGAGTGCAATATTTCCAGAGAACAACAAGATGAATTTGCTGTAGAATCGTATAAAAGAGCAATTAATGCGTATGACGAAGGTTTTTTCGCAGACGAAGTTTTGAAGGTTAAAATTACCGACCGCAAAGGCAATGTTACAATCGTTGATAGGGATGAAGAACTTGCCCGGGTAAATTTTGATAAGATTCCTTCACTGCGACCGGTATTTGAAAAGGATGGTACCGTTACAGCAGCGAATGCATCTAGTATAAATGATGGTGCGGCAGCTGTATTGCTAATGAGCGAAGAAAAAGCTACTGAACTTGGGTTAACTCCAATCGCTCGAATAAAAAGTCACGCGAGTGCAGCAAAAGCACCAGAATGGTTCACGACTGCACCTGCAGATGCCATTCCGATTGCATTGGAAAGAGCCGGAGTTACCAAAGAGGATGTCGATTTATTTGAGATTAACGAAGCATTCTCGGTAGTATCACTTGCAAATAATCAAATTTTAGAACTCGATCCGGAAAAAGTAAATGTCCATGGTGGGGCTGTAAGTATTGGACATCCAATTGGTTGCTCCGGTGCAAGAATCGTAGTTACACTTCTTCATGCATTGAAAAGAACCGGTGGTAAAATTGGCTGTGCAGGAATATGTAATGGTGGTGGTGGTGCTTCAGCATTAGTTATAGAAATGATTTAAAAAACCATCATTTCGTTGACATTATCCTCTGTGCCTATTATTATTCTAATTGATCCTAATAAACCTGTTTGATTATACCAAACCGCTACAATTACTAGCAATTTTACAATCACGTTTGGAATTCTTATTCCTTTCTAACTAAACAGGTATTCTATAGATATACAGCTACTATTCTGACTTAAAGATCAAATTAGTTTAGTCAATTAGTATGCGTAGGATTCGATTCTACCTCTTACTTTGCTTTCTTTCCTTGTTGCCTATCTACGGTAGTGCTCAAACAATGGAACTTATCGAGCGTACGCCTACGCACGACACTTATACCATTTCTAATCCAGACTTAAAGATCAGCCCGTATTTTGAGGTTTTAATACCTACAACAAATCAAAGTTTCGAGATAGTAAGTCAATCTGTTGTGAACGTTGAAGCCAATATTTCATCGTCCCAAATTCAGGGGCTTGCGTTAATGCAAAATAATTCGGTTGTAGAGGTACGTAATTCAGGTTTGTTTAAGGGCAGGTCCGTGTCGAATCTACTTATGCATGTTGCTCGTCCGATGGATAATTCAGTAGCAATAACCAAAGAATTGACAGTTAAGGTGCCTCGAATTCAAGAGGAGCCAATTCGGTACTCTAATCGCCAAAAATCTAACGTTGCAGATTCTCCATTTGCAACCGGAACCTGGTATAAAATCCCCATCAGAAAAGAAGGCATCTACCAACTTGATGCAAACTACTTGCAAAGTCTGGGCATCGATATTGATAATATTGACCCTCGAAATATTCAACTTTGGGGGACCGATGGAGCAGCCTTACCCGAATTAAACAGTGCTGAGAAATCTGAATTTGTCCAAATCCCCATTATTGTTGAAGATGAAAATGATGGCTCCTTTAATAGTGGAGATCGAGTACTCTTTTATGGTACAAGTCCACACAAAACTTCCCGTAATGGCACAAGCTTTTCGCACGAAATTCATCCCTTTAGTAATGAGGCGCATGTATTCTTAACGATAGGTAGTTTTGCCGGAAATCGGCTAAATGAAACTGCACTTGCAGGCAATCCATCTGGAGAAATTTCGGAATTCGTTGATTTTATCTGGAAAGAGCAGGAGTTAAACAAAGCAGAAGATCGCCAGAAAAGCGGGCGATATTGGTTAGGTCAAAGAATTCCGGCAACGGCACAAAATCTTCCAATAAGTGTTTTTAAGGATACTATACCGGGTATAATCCCAAACCGTCCGGTACAAGTTTCGGGGAGAATCTACAGCAGAGCTCTTAGAACAACTAACTATAATGTGAATTTGAATCAAACTAACGTAACTCAATTCAGTATTTCAAGAGTGAGCGGTGGATATTTATCATATAATGGAGATGCAGCCCTGGGGCGTACGTTTAGCAATGTGGTCACTCCTACCATTGATAATGAGATTCTTGAGCTGGAAGTCATTATGTCGAATGGAGACGACGGAGCAAACGGGTTCGTCGATTTCCTACGTTTTGAAGTTGAACGTACGTTAGTTGCTGAAGATAATTATCTTCAATTCTATCCTCCTGCCACATCTAGCCCCGATGAACTGGCTACCTTTTCACTATCAGGGTTTAATACCGTTCCTTTAATTATGGATGTCACTGAAACGACTTCCCCTATTCTATATCAACCGGTAGAAAATGGTTCTTCTTACACCTTTGTTGCACCTCGAAATAGTGACAGAAAGTATGTAGCTCAATCTGAGTTTTTTACACCTCAAATTGGTTCAGAGGTAGAAACTCAAAATCTTCGCGGCACTTCAATCTATCCTAATTATATAGTGATAACTAACAATCTGTTTTTACCATATGCACAGGAATTGGCCGACCACCGTGCAAATGATGGTTTAGTGCCACTTATTTTAACTCAAGAACAAATTTTAAATGAATTTTCGGGTGGATCTATTGATCCTACTGCCATTCGAGATTTTATAAAATTCCTTTGGGATCGGGCAATCGCCGACGGTGAAGTCGTACCTCAATATCTGCTTCTCTTTGGGGATACTACTTATGACACCAAAAATATCATTCAAAATTCTTACACAAATCACATTCTAACCTTCCAGTCACCAAATTCTTTAAGTAGGATTGGATCTTATGCTTCCGATGATTTTTTCGGTTTTATGGATGATTCAGAAGGCGCCTTTACAGCCGGATCTAGAATTGATATCGGGATTGGTAGAATTCCTTCGCAAACAAGGCAAGAAGCTCGAATCGCACTCGATAAAATTTATCGATACGAAAACCCGGAAAATGATGGTGACTGGCAAAACCTGTTTACTTTTTCGGGGGATGATGATTTTCCTGATCGGACGTTAAACCGCGACCTACATGTTTGGAATGCTGATGGTACGGCCGATAGAATGAATATCATCGATTCAGGATTGCGGCTCAATAAAATCTATCTCTTCGATTATCCGGAGGAAATTACCGGTTCAGGAAGGCAAATTCCGGGTGCAACTGCCGATTTTATTAGTGCTATCAATAATGGCACGCTTGTTATGAATTATTCAGGTCATGGTAATACGGATGTATTATCTGATGAGGAACTTTTTTCGATCGATCACATTCCAACCCTCACAAACAGAGACAAATTATCCATTTTTGTGACCGCAACTTGTCAATTCGGGCGTTATGATGATATCAATGCACAATCCGGAGCAGAAGAATTATTCTTTGCCGAAAATGGAGGTGCGGTTGCCAGCTACACAACTACCCGTATAGTTTACACCAGCAGTAATCCTGAAGGTGGCCAAAACTTTGCTTTAAATATCGCCCTGTCGCAACAAATGTTATCCAGAGACGCTGATGGACGTCCTTCTACACTGGGTGATATTTATTTACGCACGAAAAATACTAATGCTGGATCATCATCAAATTCTCGTCGGTTTATTCTACTTGGTGACCCTGCATTGCGAATTGCTTTACCTGAGCAACCTGCCCAAATCTCTGCAATTAATGGCATTGATATAACCCAATCTGATACTGTTATCACTGTAAAAGCATTAGACAATGTGACCATAAGCGGAACGGTAACTACCTATGATGGAACTCCAGATGCAAATTATGACGGTGTAGTTACTATCGAATTATTAGACGCAAAGAGAACCGTTTCCTTACCTCAGGATTTAGAATGGATTGAGTCGAGAGGATGCTTTTTGTATCGGGGAACAAGCCGGGAATGTACCTTTGAAGTAGAAAATAATACACTATTTAAAGGCTCTGCGAATGTGACCAATGGCCAATTTAGTTTAAATTTTATTCTACCAAAAGACATTAGTTTCAACCCGAATCAAGCACGGATTCTGCTTTTTGCTAATGGAGAAACCGGTACAGCCGGCGGCTCTTATACAAATGTTGTGTTTAATGGCATCAATGAAAATGCTGTGAATGATGGCTCAGGTCCAAATCTGGATATTTTCTTAAACGACGAATCTTTTTTCAACGGTGATCTCACCACAAACAACCCAAAGTTAATCGTAGAACTGGCTGACAGTTCCGGAATTAACGCCACAGGAACAGGAGTAGGACATGAAATAACCGCTACTATCGATACATCACCAACGCGCACCTTTGTACTCAATGAGTTTTATGAAGGCGCACTTAATGATTTCTCTAAAGGGCGTATCGAGTACCCGCTGGAATCACTTCCGGATGGTAATTATTCGCTAAAAGTTCGAGCCTGGGATGTTCATAACAATCCGGCAGAAGAAACCATCTTCTTTGAAGTTGCAGAATCTGACGATTTAGTAGTTGACCAAGTGTACAATTACCCAAATCCAATGAATAATTCTACGGCTTTTACGTTCGAACATAACCAACAAGGAAATGCGCTAGACGTCGATATAAGGATTTTTACCTTATCCGGGCGACCTGTGCAACACCTTCAAGAGTATATCACAAATACATCTAGTTCTTATGCCAGTATTCCATGGAATGGCCGTGACAGGGATAATGATCGCCTGGGTAACGGTACTTATATTTATGTGCTTCGGGTTACAACAGATACCCCCGAAGGAAGAACATCAACCGAAAAAATCGAAAAGCTCGTAATTATCAGATAACTATCTAAACATATAATTGGCTTAAATCCGTTATATTTGTTGTCTAAAATCTATTTGTCATCTATGAATAAAAAAATCTTGTTGGCACTGATCTTCGCGATCATTGTTTTTCCCGCAGTAAGCAAGGCTCAAATCGCAATTACAGCTGTACCATTTTTACAGATTGAACCCGATTCTCGTGGAGCAGCCATGGGTAACACCGGTGTCGCTCTGGCAGACAATGCTGCAGCTATGTTTTGGAATCCGGCCGGCCTTGCTTTCCAACGAACCAATCAAATTAGTCTAACACACTCTAACTGGTTGAAAAACTTTAATGTGAGCGACTTATTTTATGATTATGTAGTTGGCAAAGTGTATATAGAGGGCATCGGTACCATCGGTGGACATCTTACGTTCCTCAATTTAGGGGAGCAGGCTGTAACCAATGAAGATAGTCCGGATGTGATCTCGAAATTCAACAGTTTAGAATTTGCCTTAGGGCTTTCTTATGGATTTGAAGTAAATCAAAATTTAGCGCTGGGTACCAGCCTACGATTTATTTACTCAAGTTTAGCAAGTGGAACCTCTGTAGGTGAACAAAAAGTAAATCCGGGAAGTAGTGTAGCCATTGATTTATCTGCGCTCTATCGAACGAATCACTTTTTAATTGGTCAAAATCGTGCACGTTTCAGTACAGGATTCAACATTTCCAATATTGGCCCAGGTATGCAGTACACCGATAATGCCCAGAAAGATCCATTACCCACTTTACTGCGCTTTGGTGTTGCATTCAGTTACGAATTAGATCCGGAAGGATTCAATCGAATCAATATTGCCACAGATGTTTCTAAAATCATGGCACGTACCAAAGATAAAGTGACTACAAACAGCGACGGCTCTCTGGATACCATGCGTGTTGCATCCGGTCCGCTTGAAGCTTTGATTGATTCCTGGGATTCCTGGACTCATTTTAACGGTCAAACAAATGTTGATGTAGGCCTGCTTCAACAGTTAATGATTGGCGCAGGTTTAGAATATTGGTACGACAATACATTCGCACTACGTGGTGGTTATTATTACGAGGACCCAAACAACGGTGATCGAAAATACATCACTTTTGGTGCTGGCCTTAGATACAATGCCATAGGTGTTGATTTTAGTTATATAAAAACTCTCGAGTCGGACCATCCCCTGGCAAATACTCTCCGGTTTAGTCTGCTCGTCGATTTTTAGCGAATATGATGTTTCCCCCGAAAAAGAGCATGTTTTTAGCGAGCATGCTCTTTCTTTTTCTTATTCAACCCGTTCAAGGTCAGGAGATTCAGCTAAAACGAACTCACCCAATTTCACTGAATCAAGAGGTTAAAAGAGCAACGCCGGCAGTTGGCACACTTAATGTAGTTGCCGTCATGGTAGAGTTTCAACCAGATACGAATCGACTTACATCCGGTACCGGGATATTTGGCCCAAATGGTATGGATGGGCTTCCGTACCTCACTCGCGAAGAAGAGACTTTTGTCGATCCGCTCCCGCACAACGGGCCTTATTTTGAAGCACATCTCGAATTCGCAAAAAACTACTTTTTAAAATCCTCTGATAATCAGCTTACCATTGATTATCAGGTTTTGCCCCAGGTTTACCAGTTGAATAAACCGATGGAAGAATATGCTCCAATCGGAGAGACTTTTACGCTCGAGAAAATCGCCGAACTCATGCAAGATGTCTGGACTGAAGTGGATACTCAAGGTGGTTTTGATGCCTCCGGACTCGATCCTGAAAACACTGCTTTTGTAATTTTTCATGCAGGAATTGGTCGCGATGTAGAACTTACCGGCACCAGTTTAGACATCACCCCCTTTGATCTTCCTTCTATCACGCTCGATGAAGACAATCTCGCTGATTTACTCGATGATCCTACTTTTGATGGGTTTTCCATCAACAATGGAAGTTTTAGAGTAAATAATTCGATGTTGATTCCTCGCACCCAATCACGTCGAGGAACCGACATCAGTGATAACGAAATTGTGTTTCCACTGTCCATCAATGGCTTGCTTTGCGCTTCCATTGGTAGCTACCTCGGGCTTCCGGATTTATTCAACACCGAAAATGGTCAGCCTGCTATTGGGCGTTTTGGCTTGATGGACGGCGCCGGATTCTTTGCCTACAACGGGCTGCTCCCTCCTGAACCCTCTGCCTGGGAAAAAAATTTTTTAGGATGGGAAACACCGGTGAATATTAGCTACGATGAGATGAATGCGATCCAACTTCCTGCCGGATCTCTCAATCAACCAAACAGCATCTCCAAAGTAGAATTATCCTCTAATGAGTATTTTTTGATTGAAAACCGACATCGCGACCCAAATTTACCAAGTGAGACTGAAGCGAGCGTAACCTTCACCACACGATCTACCAATGGATCGTTGGTTCAACAAACTTTTTCGAATTTAGATGAAGATTTCATTTTTCAAGCGGCAGGTTTTGATACCCTACTCACGCCAGGCACCATCGTTGATGTAAGTAATTTCGATTGGAGCTTACCGGGCGGACTTGACATCGGTGAAGATGGTGATGCAGGAACCGAAGATGATCGCCATTTAAATGGTGGCATTCTGATCTGGCACATTGATGAAGGCGTGCTTGCACAACAACTAGATCGCGATCGGGTGAACGCCAATGAAAACCGCCGAGGTGTGGATTTAGAAGAAGGTGATGGTGCTCAGGATATTGGTAAAAGCGTTGGTTTGCTCGATAACTCCCCTACGTTTGGTTATGCTTTCGATTTTTGGTGGGCAGGCAATGATTTTAGAGTGATTACTCAATCCACCGAAATCGACCTAAACCCAAACAACGAATTTGGACCGGAGACTTATCCAAACAACAATTCCAATTCTGGTGCTAGATCAGGATTTGAGCTGTACGATTTCTCGGATAATCTGCCGGGTGCAAGTTTTAGAATTCGGAAGGTGAGTACTCAGGATTTGGGTTATGAAGAAAGTTTTAGAATTGAATTCGAAGCGAATGATTTCATTAGCTCATATATTCAAGTGAACTTCGCATTGTCAATGGGTATCCTAAGGACTCAAGATGACCTGTCACTTGTAGTACCTTCATTATCAGATATTCATTTTATTGATTCAGAAAATCAAAAGCCAAATACTGGAATATCATTTGCTGATTATTCATACCAACAGCCACTTTTCCTAGACAAGCTAATAATTGCAAATGATCCACTAGTTTTTGATTCAATGACTGTTCAATCGGTTGATACAAATGGTTTTAGAAATTGGCATATAAGTCGATTACCCCCCAATTTGGGGTTTCTAAGCTCACAAGATGGTCAAATTATTGATTTGGACTTTACCAATGTCTCCATTAATTCTGAAACAGGAAACGTTATTGAAAATACTTCCGGCTACGAATTCCGATCAGAAATCATCAACGACAAGTTTGTCGGGATTAATGGAAATACGGTAGAATTCGTCGGCGAGAATATTCCGGATTATTTAGCCAGTTACGAAAATCGGTTGTTTGCCGGTACCATTCAGGCTAATGCGGATAACTACTATTTCATGTTCGAAGATGGGAGGTTTTATCTTATTGATCCATCTAAAGAAGAGTCCATTAAACTCATTTTTGAGGAAGAAAAAGCAGAATGGCCTGCTATTGTGGATGAAGGTCACATCTATCGAATCAATCGAACTGAAAACACCATTGAAGGGTATAATTTCAATGGCGCATTATTGGCAAATACTCCAATTTTAGCGCCGGATAGTATTCAATTTATTGGAACGCCCATTATTTCCGATATCACCGGAGATAACCGACAGGATATTTTAGTGGTTGGTCAGGACGAGTATTCTGTGAACATATTTGCTTACGAAACCGATGGGAATCCGATCGAAGGATTTCCTTTATATGTTGGCGGAGCAGTTAGTAAAAACGCACAGCCCATCCACCCTACGATGTATGAAGACGTACTGTATGCCGTAAGCCACACTGGGGATTTACGCGCGTGGAGATTTCTAAATCATACATCCACGCAATGGCCTGCTCGCTATGGGGAAAACCCATACAATAAGGTCTCAGCATACATTGAGTTTTCTGATTTAAATGATGATTCATTTTCGGTGTTAAATAAAGAGGAAACTTATAATTGGCCAAATCCTGCTAAAGATGAAACCAATATTCGGTTTGAATTAGAAGCGCCGGGAGAAGTCGATATTACAGTGATTGATTACACAGGTAGAATAATATTTGAGAAAAGTTTTCAGGCAAATGGCGGTGCTCCGGAAGAAATTCGTTTGAACACACAAAATTGGGGATCAGGAGCATATTTCGCCCGGCTTGAAGCAACGGTAAATGGAAAAACTGAATCGAAAACCATCAAAATTGCAATTGCACGATGACAAACAGATTCTATCCATACATGTTGTTGATTCTTTTGTCTTTGTCGTGGCAGGGAGTTCAAGCTCAAACGAATCCCGCATATTATGATTATAGCTTCAATCATCTGGAATGGTATACCGTAGAAAGCGATCATTTTATGGTGCATTTCCAGGAAGGAAATTCAAGATCTGCACAGGTTGTCTCCCGAATTGCGGAAGAGATCTATGGTCCAATTACAGAACTCTATCAGCATGAACCCAACACCAAAGTAAGCATCGTTCTTAAAGACCGCGAGGATTATAGCAACGGCGCAGCTTATTTTTTCGACAACAAAATTGATATTTGGGTCCCCTCGCTCGACACCCCTCTTCGCGGCACGCACAATTGGATGCGCAATGTGATCACGCATGAATTTGTTCACATTATTCAAATTCAAGCAGCCATGAAACGCAAGCGATCTACCCCGGTTCTCTATCTGCAATGGCTCTCTTATGAAAAAGTTCGCCGACCCGACGTGCTTTATGGTTTTCCCAACGGAATCGTATCCCTCCCCTTCGCCTCCGTAAATGTTCCAGCCTGGCTGGCCGAAGGTACCGCACAATATCAATCCCGCGATATTAAATATGATAAGTGGGACGCCCATCGTGACATGATTTTGAGAACACGTATTTTATCGGACACCTATTTCTCATTACAAGAAATGGGCACCTTCAGTTCAAAAACGAGCTTAGAAAGAGAAACAGTGTACAATCAAGGCTTCGGTTTTGTGATCTACCTGGCGAAGCGTTTTGGAGATGATGTTCTTCGAACGATTTCAGAATCACTGGGAGAGCAAAATATATTCACCGTGGAAGAAGCCATAGAAATGGCCACCAATATTCCAGGCGAAGAGGTATTTAATGATTGGATTGCTGACCGAAGAGCGTTTTACGAAAATCAAACTAACGGGTTGATTCTCTCCGGTTCGGAACCGGTGGAACCGAATGGTTTTTTTAATTTTTACCCCCGTGTTTCCTCCGATGGATCCACCGTGGCTTATCTTTCAAACAAAGGTCGTGACCATTCTTTGCTTTCGTTATATCTTCAAACTTCGAACGACTCGAGCACCGTAGCTCAGGTTGATCAACAACATTTAGCAGAAGAAGATCATCATCACTTTCTGGTAAATAAGCCTGCTATTCCTTTCATTGCCACCACCTTTTCTTTTTCTCCGGATGGTTCGCAAATTATCTACTCAGTTAACAAAAAGAACGAGTTTGGCGAATCTTATCGCGACCTCTATATCTATGACATCCCAACAAAGAATAAAAAACGCCTAACGAATTCAGCACGTCTTCAATCGCCTAATTGGGGGCCAAATAATCAAGTTGTTGCCATTAAATATGAATCTGGAACGCAGAACCTAATCATGTTCCACCCAGACAGTTTAGGGGGTATGCAAACGCTAACTTCTTTTGAGGATGCAGAGACTATCTTCACTCCTGTTTGGCATCCAAACGGCAAAGAAGTGTATTTTTCTTATGCTGATTTTGGTCACCGAAGCATCAAGAAAATAGATCTGGAATCTGGAATTATTTCGCCTGTTTTAGGGGATCATTTCAACGATTATCGCGATCCATTTTTATCCGCTGATGGTCAGTTCTTATTTTACGCAGCAAATTTTGAAGGTCGATTTAATATCTACCGAAAAAACCTTCAAACCGATGAAGTAAAAGTACTTACCTCAGTGCTTGGTGGAGCGTTTATGCCATTCGTGGAAGGAAACACTCTTTATTTCTCAGAATATGAAGCAGGTGGTTATAAAATTAATAAGCGAACGTTACGCGAAGCTGAACTCCCTTCATTTCAGCAACCCAGAAGAATTGGTGGAACTATTTCTGATGCAGAAATCACGCTAAATGATTTCAATGATAAAGATATTGATCCATTTGGCGAATATGCCGAAAGTATTGCAGACACTGGTTCTTATTCGTTTAACCTGGAGAGTTTTAATGTATCAAATGAACGATCATACAGAGAATATGAAGACACTTTTTTAAACTATTCGTTTTTCCCGGTCCTTCGTTTTGATAATTATACCAAACTTAATGGAAGCAACGGGGCACTTCTGCGGCAAGGCGACTTTGGAAAACTTGGCGAAAACCTGCTACGTGATATGAAGCCGGGAGTCTATTTTGCAAACCGCGATGCCATCGACAAATTATCGGTTTTTGGTGGAGTGATGTTGGGTTTAACCTCAAAACCTGCAGAAGATATTGGTGATTTCTTTTCCCCAAATCGACTTTTCCGTTTAGATCGGGATATCTTTTTTATGGCGGAATATCGCGGGTTACCCTTCATCAAAAAAAGCTGGTCGCCAACTGTGTCTATTGAAGTTTTTAATCTTCATAGAAATGTTCAAGATGGGCTCAGTATTGAAGAATTCCCGTGTACGTCATGTGGACCCGACACAACCAACGTGGATATTGGTTATGAAGTTTGGGAAGCTAATCTGTTTCTTCGATCTAAATTGAGTCGACGAAGTTTACTTGAACTTGGAATCGGTTACTCTCCATATCAGGTTCAAACAGATAATTTTTACTCAAGAGAGTTAGAAACGCTTATCAGCGGATCATCATCAGAATATTTTAAAGCCACAACGTTATCCGCTGCGTATACTGTTAATTATTACACCTACACAGTTGATGCCGACATTGCTCCTGTTGGTCTGAAAGGCTATTTGAGGTACCAATACCAACCGGCACAGTTGTTAGAAGAATATCAAATTAAGGAAGGGGCGCTCATTCCGATCTTTAAAAAAACCAGAAATCATTCCACCGAGCTTCATGTACGATATGGTTTCAAGACTTCAGGAAAACAGGCTTTTCAAGCACGTGTACGTGGCTTTACTTATTTCAATAATCCGGGAGACGCTTTTTATACCGATTATGTAGGTGGATTTTTGGGGATGCGCAGTTATCCGTTTTTTGCTATAGCCGGAAACTCCACCGCTTTTACAAGTTTGAGTTATTTTATGCCTGTTTTTAAAGACATGAGTACACAAGTTGGCCCATATATTTTTGATAAAATGTATGCACGCTTCTTTTTTGAAACTGGTAATGGATGGTTCTTGGGAAACAGTGCTAATTCCGAATCTGCTCAACGATTGGGAACCGGAAATGGACTTAAATCCGGTATCGGAGCTGAATTACGCCTGGCCTCAAGTGGATACTATCTTTTTCCTCTAAAGTTTTTTGTAAGTGCCAGCTATGGTTTTAATGATTTCTCCGTTACACTACCCGATGCCTTCCAAACCGGTACAAATAGTAATCGGGTACGTTACGGGCGAGAAGTTCTTTTTCACTTTGGTTTAACCTTTGATTTTGAGCTGTTATGAGAGTTTTTAGTTTTATATTTCTTTCCTTGTTTGTGACTTCTCTAGCCGCAGCACAAGCTCAAAAATCATTTTTAAGTGGACCTATTTTTTTAAATGATTCCACAGAAATTGTTGAAGATATCAGTGATTTTGAGATTTCTTTTTTGCCCTCTCAGTTTAATCTAGATGCGAATAGTAACTCTGCTTTTGAAGCTACCCGAACCAAACCAGGCATTGCAATGCTCTCGTCTGCAATTCTCCCGGGAAGTGGCCAGGCGATGAACGGTAAATGGGGGCGCGCTGCGTTTTATTTAATTGCCGAAGCTGTAAGTGTAGCCTATTATTTTAATCAAAATGCACAAGCAAAGGATAACGAGAGAGCATACGAACAGTATGCCGATCAAAACTGGAGTGTTTTAGCTTATGCGCAGTGGCTGGTTGCATATTCAGAAGCCAATGGACTTACAAATGGCTACGAAATTCTACAAACAGAATTGGCGGCTCTCAGCGCAAACGACCAGAACCCAAATTTTGGAAATACCAGCGATGATTGGCGAAAAGTAAATTTAAGTACTCTTCGCGGAGTTGAAGTGGAAACACGTTTTGTTTTTGATAATCCTGCCGGTTGTGGTTCAAATATTCCACCAAACTGCCAAATAAAAAGCGAGTTTAGCCATGTAGTTCAGGATTACGGCTCGCAGCAATACTATGAGTTAATGAGTAAATACTATCAATTTCAGCCGGGGTGGCAAGATTTTCACTCGCAGCGATTAACAGACGGAAATGCGCATATTTATCAGTATACCTGGAATCGTGATATGATTACACCTAATTTTATTGAAGGTAGAGATCGGGCTTATGAGTTCAATGAAAACTATCGTAAAGCCGGGAACATCCTCAAATTTTTGGTAGTAAATCATGTAATATCAGCCTTCGATGCTTACTTTACTGTTAAACTAAAAAACAGCCGAATAGAGACTCAAACGAACTTAATCGGAGATGAAGCAGTATCGTTGATCTGGCACTTTTAACATCCTCGATCTTCTCGTATTTTTAAGCCATGCTAAAAGCACTGCTCACCAATAAATATTTATACATCATCATTTTCACTCTGGCAAGTATTGGGGCATTAACCCTCTTTACTCTCGACAAATTAGTGATGCCTTACTACACCCAATATAACGAAGGTGTGACAGTTCCAGATGTAACCAGAGTTTCACTCGAAGAAGCAGAAGAAATTTTAACAAATATTGGTTTACGTGTTGAGGTAGCCGATCGCCGAGCCAATTCTGCATTCCCTGCTAATTATGTAATCGATCAAGCACCAACTGCTTCAATTTTAGTTAAACCAAATCGAAAAATATATCTAACCGTTAATGCGGCCGTTCGCCCTCAAGTTGATGTTCCAAATGTGGTGAATTTATCGTTGAGAAATGCACAAGTGCAGTTGCAAAATTACGGACTCGAAGTAGGTTCCATCAGCTATGAATCGTCGCGATTCAAGAATGCAGTACTCCGACAAAGTATTGATGAAGGGGCAACCGTGGATCGTGGAACAATGATAGACTTGGTGGTAAGTGACGGTCTCGGTGACAAAATTGTAGAAGTACCCGTAATTATTGGGCTCAGGCTTCCTGAAGCTCAATTCAAATTAAGGGAAGCTGGTTTACGAGTGGGTGAAATCAGGTTTCAACCCATCGAGGAGATTGTTCCAAATACTGTACTCGATTATACCCCAAAAGTGACTTCGCTGGTTGAAGGCGAATCACTTAACTTAGTCATTTCAGAGCGATTTGAAGTTACGGAAGAAATTGAAGGTGGAGTCGTAATTACCGATTCAACCGGGAATAACAATCAAACCCCTGATAATCAACAAAATTAATCAATGAATTTCGATCTACCGATCCTTGCACCTTCCATTTTGGCTGCAAACTTTTTAACACTCAAAGCAGATATCCAAAAAACGCTTGATGCAGGAGTACGATGGATTCATTGCGATATTATGGATGGGCATTTTGTTCCAAATATTAGCTATGGGCCCGGAATCGTAAAACAAGTTTCAACTATTTCAGAAGACGCTTTTATTGATGTCCATTTGATGATCGAAAATCCAGACTTTTACGTAGAGGATTTTGCCAATGCCGGAGCAAACTTGATTGCGGTTCATTATGAAGCATGCCCACATCTACATCGCTCCATCCAAAACATAAAAAGTCTTGGAGTAATGGCGGGAGTTGCCATAAATCCTGCTACTTCGTTGTATAATATTGAACCTGTTCTGGCTGACATAGATATGGTAGTGTTAATGAGTGTGAATCCCGGATTTGGAGGACAAAGTTTTATCGAAAGTACCTATAGCCGCCTTCAGGAGTTAGTGGATTTGAGGGAATCAGGGGATCACTCTTTTCTCATTCAAGTGGATGGTGGCGTGAATCTAAAGAATATTGAAGCCGTTAAAGAAGCTGGCGCGGATGTTCTCGTTGCCGGAAGTAGTGTTTTCAAAGCCGAAGATATCTCAGCGCGAGTAATCGAACTATCTGAACTTTTATAATCTAATTTCGATTTTATAATCGAATACCTAACAAAAATCCCAAGACCATAGAAGATACCCGAACTTTATTAGAGCAACTTATCGACCTTCACGATGTAGACCCCATCATTCTATTCGGTTTACAAGATCAACAACTTCGTATTCTGGATGAAGCATTTCCTGAAACCAAGATAAATGCACGTGGGGAACGAGTAAAACTAACCGGACCTACAGAAGAAGTAATGATTCTTCAGGAAGTGATTTCGGGGATGATTGAAATCGTTCAAAGACGAGGGAAGATTGATAAGGATGATGTAAACACACTTATTACTCTTAAAAGTGGGCAATTGAGCTCTCGAACGCCTATCCCGATGGATATCGGTGATGGTGAGCTTATTCTCTACACACATAAAGGACAGGCTGTACTTGCAAAAACGCCTGGACAAAAAGAGATTTACAAATCATCCGCAAGTCATGACATAGTTTTTGCTATTGGTCCTGCCGGTACCGGAAAAACATATACATCGGTTGCTCTTGCAGTTAAGGCTCTGAAAGAACGCCGAGTAGAAAAGATTATTTTAGCTCGCCCTGCAGTGGAAGCAGGTGAGAATCTTGGATTCCTTCCTGGTGACCTCAAAGAAAAGATTGATCCCTATTTACGGCCATTATATGATGCCCTTGAAGATATGATCGATCAGGATAAACTAAATCTGCATCTTCAAAAAAATGTAATTGAGATTGCCCCACTGGCCTATATGCGGGGACGGACATTAAACAACGCGTTTGTGATTTTAGACGAAGCTCAAAATGCTACGAATACGCAAATGAAGATGTTTCTAACACGGATTGGGTTTAACAGTCGCGCGATAATTACCGGTGATGTCACTCAAACAGATTTACCGAGAAAGCATCAATCCGGTTTAATATCAATTCCAAAGATTCTTGGCGATATCGAAGGTATTGATTTTGTGTATCTGGATGAAAAAGACGTAGTTAGACACCGACTGGTAAAGGATATTATTAATGCCTACGAAAAACATGATTCTGACCGACAAGAAAAGAGAACCGAGTCGGATGAATAAAACCTACGTTGCCCCACTATATGAGGGTACTTTTTCGGTTGGCTTTGATAAGAAATTTATTCCGATTCCTCGCGATGGACGACAATTCCGGGCCTCTTTAAAAATCTCTCTCAATCCTTTTTTGATACATACACCGGATAAGAAAATTCTATTCGATGCAGGCATTGGCGAGTTTGGCGAAGGAACCGGAGTTCACACCATTCTCGAGAATCTGGAAGAACATGGTATCCATGATTTCGATATCACTGATATATTTTTAAGTCATTTACACTACGATCATATTGGTGGATTAGCCCATCGCGAGCATGGTTTTTGGGAACTTACTTTTCCGGAAGCTAAAATTTGGCTATCAAAAGCCGATTGGCAAGAAGTTTCATCAAAAGAAGAATATTATGATGAAGAGAAAACGGAATTCATCGCTTTTTTAAATGCAAAAGCCAACTTTCATTTTCTGGATGAAGTGGATAACCCCTATCCTGAAATACATACAGAAACAATTGGCGGGCATACCAAACATCATCTTGCTTTGTTCTTCGACGACGGAGAAAACAAATACATGAAAGCAGGTGACGTAATTGCGAATAGAAATCAAATCAATCGAAAGTTTGCCGCTAAGTACGATTTTGAACCTGAGGTAAGTCAATTTCAAAGAGAGCGACTCACAAAATTTGCCTATAAAAACGGCTACTGGGTTCTGGGCTATCACGACGATTACCATCCGGTGGTTAAGCTCACTGGCTATGACGAGAAAACAGGCTATATTACCGAGCCAGTTGAAGATTATGCCAATTCCTGAAAACGTACTTTCAATTTACAATCACCTACAAGACCTAGGATTACCCAAGCTCATTGATTCGGCGGTTATTTTAGGTTCCGGGTTGGGTGATTTTGGTGATATGATTCAAAACTCCCGGACAATTCCATATTCTGAGATTCCCGGATTTCCAAAGTCAACCGTCGCCGGACATTCAGGGGCTTTAATTTTCGGTGAAATCAATGGAAAAACAGTCTTGGCATTTTCAGGGAGATTTCACTTCTATGAAGGCTACTCATTTTCCACTACCATAATTCCTGTTCAGCTAGCTGCAGCCTTTAATGTGAATAAGTTGATTGTCTCCAATGCAGCCGGTGGAATAAATCTGGACTTTCGTGTTGGAGATTTGATGATTATCAATAAAGTGATGTACCCTCACATTGAACTTCCAATTTCTACAAAAGAAAACTGGCTAAGTTCTTTGGGACTAAACGCGACAAACGTTGAGACGATATCTAAAAAAATTGGTGTTGATACCAAAAGTGGTACTTATTTATATGTAACCGGTCCAAACTACGAAACTAAGGCTGAGATCAGAGCTTTTCGTGGCCTTGGTGGTGACGCCGTGGGCATGAGTACTGCACCGGAATTAATGGAAGCCTACAACCAGGGTTTGAATGCTGTAGCCATCTCCCTCATCACAAATGCTGCTGCAGGCGTAACTGATCAGAAATTAGATCACGCAGAAGTAAAAGAAGCCGCTGAGATGAAAAAATATGAATTCGCGAAGTTAGTAATTGGATTGATTGAAAGATTATGATGGAATCTGCATACAGATTCTAATTTTTATCAACTCAACAAATAGAATTGAAGCAACAATCGAGAACCGCCCTAAACCAAGATCCTGAAACAAACTGTTCCTAATTCTTAATTGAATAATTCTTAATTCTTAATTGATCTTACTGCTTTGCCGCAATTCGCGGAATCGTCATAATTTCACGCTGTCTCCCGTCGATATACCAAACTCCGGATTCATCGAAATAGGCATCTTCTTCTAACATAATTCGGATTTCCTTGCCCCATTCTTCGATGTAAGTAGCTGCGTTTAACTCGATGGAATATGCTGTATTAAGCTGAAGGGGATAATCTCCATCACCAGGAACGCCGCCTTGAGAATCCCACATCCCTAAAGTTGTTCCGGCAGCGTGACCGTGATATCCAATCGGATGTGTATAAATGGATGGTTTCAGACCTTCGTCTATGGCTTGTTGACGTGACATTGCTAACACTTCATTACCCGTTCTACCCTCTTTAAAGTTATTTGTGAAAATATCCTGAAGTCGATTTCCATTGTCGAATGCAACGTTTAAGTATTCAGGTACTTCGGTTTCACCAGGGCGAAGCAAGTAAGCGTGTTGCTGAGTGTCGGTGTTAAGTCGCAAATAGGTAATTCCAAAATCCACATGGAGTAAATCCCCTGGTTGAATCACATTATTTCCGGGTCTGGAATCAAAAGTTCGTAGGTGGTCGAATGATTCCGGATCTGCACGTTGGATGGAAACACTTGGGTGGAACCACGTCACAAGTTTAAGCTCACGAATTCGCTCTCTAAACCACCAAACCACATCGTCTGTAGTAGTTACTCCCGGTTGAATGACCGCTGATGAAAAACCTTCACCTATAATCTCATGAGCGATTCTCACGATCTGTGGATAAAGCACCATCTCTTTAGGAGATCGGGTTTCCAGCCAGCCCACTGCCACCATTTCAGCAGACACTAATTTACCGGCATTGTTTTCACCAATTCCTTCAACCATTTCCTGATAATCGGTTAACACCATTCCATCCGCGTGTTGCCAATGTTCCGATTGATTAATCCCAATTTTATCCGGATTACGCTCATCAATAATTTCTTTAAGTCTAGCCCATTGGTCAGGTTGAACCTCTTTATCCCAGGCTTTTTTGAATACTTCACCCACATCATATCTGGCAACGGCTAATGTTTCCAGTCCTTCTTCTGGGCCACGATCATAAATCACCAAAATGGTACGCCGTCGAGCATTTAACCAGGTAGAGGGAAGCATGGTTTTGATCACCGGATCCTCGTTGTATTCGCGCGAGATGATGAGCCACATATCAATATCATTTTTGCGCATGATATCAGGTAAAATGGTTTCCACTCGATCTTTGAGAATATCATCGATTACCACAGCGCGATCACGCATCGGTAAAATAGTTGGCATGGTTTGAGCCTGAATCGGAATGCAGATTGCTGCTATAAGAAGAACAAGAAGTAGCTTTTTCATAAATGACCTGTTAATTGGAGTGCGAGAATATGTTGAGCTTTTTGCTGATCTGCAAGCTTAATGCAATCTTAGCCATTCTGCTCGTAACTCACGTGCACTTCGTGTAGAACGGCGCATTATCTCCGTTTGATAATTCGGATTTGCCGTAAGTCGCACCCGCACTGTTTGCTCCTCCCGCCATCGTTCGAATGTTATGTTTACAGTTGCCCCAGCCCTTCGATCCGAAATCAATTCTTGCACGTTATCGCCTGACCTTAACATTCGTCCACCAATGCTTAGTATGTTATCGGTTGATTGGATTCCTGCTTCATATAACGGGGTACCGATGCGGGCATTTCCTGTTAATCGAAATTCGCCATCAAATTCTCGAATTGTACCTCCGAGCCACGCTTCCTGGGGATTAGATCGTTCGAATCGAACACCAAATTGTCGGAAAAGTCCTTCATAATCTGGCATTTCGCTTTGTCGGATATATCGATTGAAAAAATCCTTGCCAAATTGATCATCTGTATACTCAATCAAAAGATGTTCTAAATCACGTATGGAGTAAGGGATTTCAGATTTTCCGTAGGATTCCCAAATCAACTTAAAAAAATCATCCAGGTTTTTTTTGTCTGATCTAGTTCTTAACGATAAATCCAATGCCAGACCAAGCACACTACCATACGTATAATAGCTCACAAACGTGTTGGTGTAATTATTTGGGTCGATCGAAGTAGCTGCATCCACAAATGGTGCCTGATAACTCATTTCAATGGGGTTAAAAAATTGAATACCCGGAGCATTAAATACCCGGTTTATAGAATTAGCGAGCCCCTCAATATAATCCTTTTCAGTCCTTATACCTGCTCGTACTAAGGTCAATCCCGTGTAGTAACTGGTAAATCCTTCAGCAAACCAAAGCTCACCACTCATATTAGCTTCTTCAAAATCGTAAGGTTCCAATGAAGCAGGCCGGATTCGTTCAACATTCCAGGCATGAAAAAACTCATGTGAGATCGTGCCTATACTCGTATCCCCTAGTGGTTCTTCTTTAGGTTTTCGATTGGTTACCACGGTAGAGTTTCGATGCTCCATCCCATCACCACTGGCATTGGGCATATAACATGACAGGAACGTGTATTCCCCAAAATCGAATGCCGGCAATTCTCCGAATACATCCCGTTGAGTTTCAACAATGGCCATTACTTTCGAAAAGTATTCATTGATTTCATTGTCGTTGGCGGGGGTATGTAAAGCTAGCCGTATAATTTGATCATCAATCATTTCTTCGCGCAAGTGATAATCTGAAATTTCAACCGGGCTGTCCATAAAATAATACCCATCGGGCGCAAAATATGTAGTGCCCCCCTCGTATTTAAGCTGTGTTGCCGCCTTCCAGTTTAAATCTTCTCGTACATCAAAGGTTACCCGAAAGGGTCGATGCATGTAATCACTAGGGAAAACAAATGTTGCAGGTATATTGAGATGCGCATGGGTTTCGTCAACCTGCGAATACGTGCCATCTCCTCTATTGGCGAACAAGGTGTATTCAAAAATAACGGTACCATCATGGCCTGAAACATCCCATTGTTGTGGATTTGGGCGAGTGATTTTAAGTTCATTTCCCCGGCTGTCGGAAGCACGAACATTATATACGTTTTTTGCAAAATTATGGATCGCATATCTTCCCGGAGATGTCCGGCTCATTCTTATTTTAAGTGGAGAATCATCCAGATTCGAAAAAGTTGCTGCAATTCGGGCTTCGTGATGAACGGCATTTTCAAAAGAGATTTCATACTCATTTACAGTTTGAGTAAATCCCTGATGAGACAAAATTAAACTAAGGAACCAAATTAAATGAACGCGCATACATCAACCAATGTAGTTTCTGATTTTCCGAAGAAGTTAGTTGAATTGATGTAAACAATGTTCCCATTTACACACATTTTCAACTATCTTGGGGTATGAAATGGCTTTATCTCATACTTGTTTCTGTTCTTTTGAGTGTCACAGCGCAAGCTCAAACATCAATAGATTCCACTAAACTTCAGCCTCTTTCTTTTGTTCCTGTTTCGATTGAGATGAGTTACTCATTTTCAGGTAATAAATATCAACCCACCCAAATTCAGCCTAATCGATTTCTACTTTCAACCGGGTGGCTGCTTCGCAGTTTGAAGTATGACTCACCAATCGATGAATTCTCGGCATTAATTCCATTCGATCGCAGAGCCTTTGATCCCTATTCTTTCACAGAATTGAACTATAATATTTCGAAAAATTATCTACTAATTAAAAACTAAGAGCTACATGGCAGATGAGGTCCGGTTGGAAATTGCAGATGGTATTGCTGAAATCGAGTTTTATCATCCTAAAGGGAATTCACTCCCAGCTTCATTATTAGACGAACTTACAGCAACGATATCCAAAGCAGGTTCAAATGGTGATGTGCGTGTGTTAAAACTTAAAAGTAGAGGAAAAACGTTTTGCGCCGGAGCTTCTTTTGATGAACTTCTCTCACTTGAAAATAGCAATGAGGCAATTCAATTTTTTGGTGGATTTGGGCGGTTAATCGAAGCGATAAAAAACTGCCCTAAATTTGTGATCGTACAAGTGCAAGGAAAAGCAGTAGGCGGTGGAGTTGGAGTTATTGCTGCTTGTGATTATGCCGTTGCCACCCCGCAGGCAGCAATTAAGTTAAGTGAACTTTCCATTGGATTTGGTCCTTTTGTGATTGCGCCTTCTGTAATTCGTAAAATTGGGCTACCTGCTTTTTCTACTCTTACTATAGATACTAAAAATTGGAAATCAGCAGAATGGGCAAGCGAAAAAGGTCTATACAATGCGATTGTAGAATCAGAAGAAGAACTACATGAACACACTCAATTATTATGTACTGCATTGGCCGGATATTCGCCACAAGCAATGGAAGAGATTAAGCAAATGCTTTGGGAAGGATTTGAATCGCTAGAAGAAACTCATCGAAATCGAGCCATATTAAGTGGAAAGATGTCCCAGTCAGAATTTACTCAACAAACGTTGAAAGCTTTTAAAAAATAACTAGCTACTCTGATCTTTAGGTAATGTTAGTGTAAACGTTGAACCTACCTTGTTCGAATATTCCATATAACCACTTACTTGAGAAGTAAGAGATTTGATGAGGGTTACCCCTAATGACTTCTGTTTTCGATCTAATATGGCACTTGTTGTTCCAATACCATTATCACTAACTGTTAACTTATAAGTTTGATCTAAATCCTCAAACCTGATAGTTATTTCCCCTTCATTTTTTCCTTCAAAAGCGTGTTTGTAGCAATTGCTGATAAGTTCATTGGTCACTAACCCAAGTGGAATCCCTATATTTACATCAACCATCACATTGTCGATATGTTGTACTACTTCAATATTTTTATCACTTATATCCATAGTTGATTGAATACTATGAACCAGTTCATGCGTAAATTTCCTGAAATTAACATTGGCAAGATCATCGTTTTGATACAGATTCTCGTGGATTTTTGACATTGCAATCACTCGCATCTTACTCTCTTGAATGGCCATTTTTGCTGCACCAGCCGGTAACCTAAATCCCTGTAATTCTAATAAGCCAGACACTACTGCCATGTTATTCTTTACTCGGTGGTGAATTTCTTTTATCAAGACTTCTTTTTCACTTAGTGCAATAGTTAAATCACTTGTTTGTTGGTCAACCAGCTTCTGCAGCTCCCTCTTCTCAATTTTGCCAATTCGTGAATTGATGTAAGCATATACGATTAAACCGATTATAATTGCTACTGCAAAAAAGAAAGGTAGTGATAAGTAAAAAGGCTTTTGAACGTGTACATTTACTAATTCAATAGTCTCACTCCATTCCGACTTTATCGATTTTACCTGAAATAGCAGATTGTAATTTCCTGAAGGGATGTTTGTATATCTAATTTCTGAATGATCTTCACCCTCGTTCCACGAATTATCATATCCATCTAATTTATACCTAAAAGAGATTTCATCCGGATTTTGATAATCAATGGCGTTGAATCGAAATGTTATGTCATTCATTTCGTAGGGAATAGTGAGTGCATCCAGCTCACCAATATTTTCAAATTGATCATAAATCGTAGTTTGATCCGCTATAATCTCTCTGAGGAAAATCTTTGGTGGATCACTTGCTTCAATTGTATTTTTTGCATCCGGATAGCTAAATGAGATAAGACCATGTGAATAGGTACCAAACCACAGATTCCCGTTCTCTTCTTCTAATTTGGTACCTCCATTTAGTTCAACTTTTATTCCATTATCAGTTAATGGAAAATGGAGCACATTGGTAGCGATATTTTCATCAACTTTATTTAAATCGAAATAATATAACCCGGCATTTGTCCCTTGCCATAATCCGTTATGTGTATCAATGTGCAAGAATACGGTCTCATCAATTTCAAGCTCGGTTTCTAAAAATGAGCTGAACATATATTGCTCATTTCGAATATCTTCATCGCTTAATGTCACAATACCGGCATCTGTAGCAACCCAAAGATTGTTGTCGTTATCTTCTACAATGTCGAATACATTATAACCCGGTATACCGTTTTCATCTGAAAAATATTCGAATTCGCCGTCTTTAAATATTGCGACCCCGCCTTCGGTAGTCAGCCATTTAATACCTCTTGAATCTTCAAATATTCCATAGAGAGAAGATTGCCAATAATCATCTACAGGGGTTTCAATAAATGATAATTCCCCATTTTCCAGCTTAATCAATTGGCCATAAGCGGCAAACCAAATTACCCCTTCCTCATCTATGTGTATATCATTAACATATTCCTCGATTAAGTCATCATAAACCTGTGGATTAAAGAAACTCGACCCATTGAACTGAAAAAACTCATAATTATAGGTCAATAATAATAGATCGCCATTTGGTAGCTCTTCAATATCCCAAATCTCATCGCTGTCGAATAAGTCTTCCGGAATTTCATAATTGGTAAACTTTCCATTTTTAAGGCTCGATAATCCCTTATCCGTACCAATCCAAATGGTACCGTCATTTTTACTTTGATGTAGAGAAGTTACCGTGCTGGTTTGTAGATCTGAATCGACATTATATCTAAGAAAATCTCTATCCTTAAATAAATTTACTCCATTACCATCGGTCGCAACCCACATAGATCCATCTATATCCTTTATTATGCGATAGATAAAATTGCTACTTAATCCATTCTTTCTTTTTACATGAATCGTATTCCCATTTGGTTCAAATAGTACTAAACCATTACGCTCGGTACCGGCCCAAATTGTTCCTTCATTGTCAGCTTCAATTGTATAGACATAATCCAGTGCTGTACCATTTACTTCTTTTATGTGATCAATAGTGCCATCTGGTGAAATAATAAAAATCCCGTCGCTGGTAGCCACCCATTTTCTATTCTCTAAATCAATGGCTATTTCATACATAGCATTATCTTCAAAATCTTCTTCACTAGTAAAAGTCTCGACCACTCCAAGTTCCTTATCATATACTAAAATGCCCCACATTGTAGTAATCCATACTTCAGTATCTGTGATAAAGTGGATGTCCCAAACTAAATTGTGAGGAAGTCCATTTTGATCGTTTATAAAACTAAGTTCGTTCGTTTTTTTATCCCATATAACCACTCCATGCTGATCGGTAGCAAACCACATCTCGTCAAACTTATTAGTTATCATGTAGTTCACTACCATAGTATCTAGCAGGGCCAATTCAGGCAGATATTCGAAATTGTTATCACTAAATCTTGCAACACCCCCAAATTCTGTAGAGACCCAATACTTCCCATCATCATCGATAAGGAAATCGAATAATAGATCGTCTTTTAAACCTTGATTCGTACCAAAAACTTCAAAATTCTTCCCATCATATTTTACGAACCCATAAGGTGTGGCCATCCATAAATAACCATCTTTATCAGTTTGCAAGTCATAAACGCTACTACTTGGCAGGCCGTCGTTTACTGAATAGGTTTTAATATTATACTTTTGGGCATAAGTGTTATGCTCCCTAAAAGAGCCAAAAAGAATAAGTAAATTACACACCTAAAGTACACCCTTAAACTACCAAGCATTATTAAAGACATCAGCTTTTGAATATACCAATTAAATTGAGTTGTATACTTGAAAAACTTTTTCAAACGCACTGCTTTTCTCTCTCTTTTAACTACTTTCTTTTACTTAACTAATCCAAAGATATGAAGTTTAGATACTTACTTACCGTTATAACTCTTTTAATTTCTGCTCCTACTTTCGCTCAGGATAGTTGGGATGTTTCAAACCCCGACCTTGGTGAAACTTCTTCGCTATCGTTTACTACAGATGAAGGAACCTGGATGAACTTAGATGTGAGCCCCGATGGACAATTTATAGTGTTCGACATATTAGGCGATATTTACATAATGCCCGTGGCAGGTGGAGTAGCCACCCCCTTACGAACAGGCCATGCCTATGAAGTACAACCTCGTTTTAGTCCTGATGGATCGCAAATTCTTTTCACCAGTGACGCCGGTGGTGGTGACAATATTTGGATTATGGATATTGACGGTGAGAATGCTTCTCAATTAACGAAAGAAAACTTCAGACTGCTAAACAACTCAACCTGGATGCCCGATGGTGAGTATTTCATAGCAAAAAAACATTTTAGTTCTTCGCGTTCTCTTGGTGCTGGTGAAATTTGGATGTTTCATAAATCAGGTGGAACCGGAATTCAATTAGTAGAAAAGAAAAACGCGCAGCAGGATATTGGCGAGCCATCAGTTAGCCCCGATGGCAGATATGTGTATTACAGTGAAGACAACTATCCGGGTGGGTTTTTCCAGTACAACAAAGATCCCAACAGCCAAATTTATGTAATTCGCCGCTACGATAGAGATACCGGCGATATTGAAACAGTTACAGGTGGAAACGGTGGCGCAGCACGTCCACAAATTTCGCCGGATGGTGAGCATCTTGCTTTTGTACGACGTGTACGCACGGAATCGGTCCTATATATTCGGGAGTTAGCCACTGGTTTAGAACGCCCGGTTTTTCGGAATCTAAGTAAAGATCAACAAGAAGCGTGGGCAATCTTTGGTGTTTACACCGGCTTTAATTGGACTCCGGATGGAGCTCATATCATCATTTGGGCAAATGGAAAAATCAATAAGATTAATGTCGAAACAGGTAACTCAGAGATAATTCCATTTGAAGTAGAATCAAATCATGAGATTGTTGAAGCAGTGCGTTTCAAACAAGAGGTAGCACCTGATTCCTTTAGAGCTCGTGCTATACGAACTGCCGTTACTTCGCCTAATGGCGATCAGCTTGTATTTAATGCAGCAGGGTATTTATGGATAAAAAACCTTCCGGATGGTGAACCAACACGCCTTACTGAGGGTACTGATTTCGAATTCGATCCAAGCTTTAGTGCAGACAGCAGATATCTAACCTTTGTAAGCTGGAGTGATGAGAATATGGGCGCTATCCATACTTTAGATCTTCAAAGACGTGGAAGAAGAGGAAGAGTAAATGCACCTGTTAAAATTACCACTGAAAAAGGTATCTATCGTGAACCCTCGTTTTCACCAGATGGAACTACCATTGTTTTCAGAAAAGAAAGCGGTAACGGCCAACAAGGATTTGCGTATACCGTTGAGCCTGGTATTTATACGATTCCAAGAATGGGTGGAGAAGTCACAAAAATTACAAATGGTGGTTCTTTCCCTCAGTTTAATACAGCTGGCGATCGCATTTTTTATCAAGGCGGTGGCTATGTATTTGGAGCCATCCAAAAAAGCTTCAATAGTGTAGATTTAAACGGAGAAGATCAAAAAACACATTTTACTTCGCGTTATGCACACAAATTTGTACCAAGCCCGGACAATAAATGGGTTGCTTTCTCAAACTTATATAAAGTTTATATCGCCCCATTAACCATGGCCGGTAAAGAAATTGACTTATCTCCTTCCACAACATCTATACCGGTACAGTTAGTTGCTTCAGAAGGTGGGTATCACATGCATTGGTCAGCGGATAGTAAAACTCTTCGTTGGACCTTAGGCGACGAGTATTTCAGCACAGATTTAAAAAATGTATTTAGCTTTGTAGAAGGTGCTCCTGATAGTTTACCTGAGCCACCAAAAACCGGATTGGACATAGGTCTTGATTTGCAAACACATGTTCCTGAGGGAACCGTTGCATTTACAAATGCTCGAATCATTACGATGAATGGAGATGAAGTAATTGAGAATGCGACGCTCGTAGTTGAAGGAAATAAAATCATGGCTGTTGGCACTAATGTCGAAATCCCTTCAAATGCAGAAGTTGTAGATGCTTCGGGCAAAACCATTATGCCGGGGATTATTGATGTTCACGCACACTTAGGAAATTTCAGATTAGGAGTTAGTCCGCAACAACAATGGGAATACACTGCTAATTTAGCCTATGGGGTAACCACTGCGCATGATCCATCCTCAAATACAGAAATGATCTTTTCACATTCCGAAGCAATCAAAGCCGGGAATATGATTGGTCCACGTATTTATTCCACTGGTATTATTCTTTATGGTGCTGATGGAGACTTTAAAGCCGTAATCAACAGTTACGAAGACGCTTATTTTGCGCTAAAACGTACAAAAGCATTTGGTGCATTTTCAGTGAAGAGCTACAACCAACCACGCAGAGAACAGCGCCAA
The DNA here is from genome assembly GCA_965249965.1 of Balneolaceae bacterium. Lineage (GTDB taxonomy): Bacteria > Bacteroidota > Rhodothermia > Balneolales > Balneolaceae > HXMU1420-13. Next base: position 1,580,438 of record OZ252262.1, on the reverse strand, counting down.
CAAGTGATTAAAGCTGCCAAGGAACTAGAAATGCTGGTAGTTCCGGAAGGTGGCTCATTCTTTTTCCATAATATGAGTATGATATTAGATGGTCACACCGGGATCGAGCATAATGTTCCTGTTGTACCTCTATATAAAGACGTTCGTGAACTTTGGGCTGCCAGCGAAACCGGATATACGCCAACACATTTGGTGAATTATGGCAGTATGAGTGGCGAATACTATTTCTATCAGAAATACAATGTATGGGAAGATGAGAAGCTGCTCACTTTCACGCCAAGAAGTATCATCGACCCGCGTTCAAGGCATCGAACAATGATACCCGATGAGGAATACGAACATGGCCACATCCTAACCGCAGAATCTGGAAAGCTTTTAACAGATGCCGGGGTAAAAGTAAATCTTGGTGCTCACGGCCAATTACAGGGTTTAGGCGCACATTGGGAATTATGGGCACTACAACAAGGCGGGATGACCAACATGGAAGCCCTTAGAGCTGCAACTTTAAATGGTGCTCATTATTTAGGTCTGGACGATGATATTGGATCATTGGAGGTTGGCAAACTTGCCGATTTAATTGTACTTGATGAAAATCCATTGAGCGACATTACAAACACAAATTCGGTTCGTTTTACGATGGTGAATGGTCGTTTATTCGATGCATCTACGATGAATGAAATCGGTAATTCACCACAGGATCGACTTCCATTCTGGTGGGAACGTGATGGATATGGCGATCAATTTGATTGGCACGCCATCACCCTGCAGCCAGCCGGACTGGAATGTTCATGTTTTGGGAGCAATTAATCTGCTTTCATCACTATGAAAATGATTAAGTTAAAAAGCCACTCTATGTGGCTTTTTTTATGTCTACCCATCAACAGAACATATTACCAGCCCTATTAATTACAGCTACTGGTGTAATCTTATTCTCGTCGAAGGCGGTACTTATAAAACTTGCCTACCAATTCGATGTTGATTCCGTATCTCTTTTATTACTAAGAATGCTTTTTTCCCTCCCCTTCTATATCAGCATTTTTTTGATTCGCAGGCATGGTTGGAAAGAAAATCCCATCACCCGTAAACAGTTTATTGTACTTATCGGGCTTGGATTTCTGGGGTACTATCTAGCCAGCCTCTTTGATTTTATGGGCCTAAAGTTTATAAGTGCAAGTCTTGAACGATTGATACTGTTCAGTTACCCAACTTTTGTGCTGCTAATTAGCTGGCTTTTTTTAAAAAAGAGAATCACGAAAGCACAGGTTATTTCTATCATTGTTACGTATGCCGGAGTTGCCATTATATTTTTAGACCGAGGTGGCATTGTTGAAGGATCATTTACTGAACTTTTAAAAGGATCAACTTTAGTCTTTTTAAGCGCTATAGCTTACGCATCCTATTTGGTAGGAAGTGGGACTTTAATTGAACAAGTTGGTAGTGTACGCCTGACAACGTACTCCATGTTGGTCTCCTGTGGCGCCATCATAATCCATTATTTAATCACATCAGACCTAAATTTTCTTAACTATCCGATTGAAGTATATATTTACAGCTTTATGATGGCCGTGATTGCTACAGTAATACCCTCTTTTTTGATTAATGAAGGAATTCGAAGAATGGGAGCCCCCAATGTTTCTATCGTTGGCAGTCTGGGGCCTGCTTCAACTATAATTCTAGCAATGATTTTTTTAGGTGAATCTTTAACTCTTGTTCAGTTTGGTGGTGCAACCATAATAGTTATGGGAGTGGTAATCATTGCTCAATCAAAGAAAAATAATACCTAACCTTCTGCAATAAACAGAGTAGAAGTGACACTAATTTAATGTTGATTCGTTGCATCTAACATCAATATTGAATTACTTCGAATCAGGTATAAAATTAATTAGATATTTATGAAACGACTGTTAAAACCAACTCTTCTAGTACTAACTCTTTCACTACTATTTACCGGGCAGATTTTGGCTCAGGATGAATCTCTTGATGAAATCTTAGATGCACATTTTGAAGTAGTTGGTCAAGAAAACTTATTGAATATTCAATCAATCCAGCAAACAGGAAAAATTTATACTCAAGGTATAGAAATTCCGATGACAATGACCATGAAGCGCCCAAACATGATGCGTATTAATGCAAATATAGGTGGAGCAGACGCAGTATTTATGGCCTATGACGGCACAAATGGCTGGTCTTTACAACCATGGACAGGAAGTATGGATCCACAGGATTTACCTGAAGATCAGCTGAAAGATGCTGTACAGCAGGCTGATATGGACGGCGCACTTTATAATTACGAAGAAAAAGGGCACCAGCTTTCCCTTGAGGGAATCGAGGAAGTGGAAGGGACAGAAACCTATAAACTTAAGCTCACTTTAAAATCCGGTGATGTTATGTATTATTTCATCGACGCAGAAGCTTATGTTCCTATTAAAATAACCTCAAAAACTACCGTGCAGGGTCAAGAATTTGAAAGCGAACAATTCCTTAGCAATTATAAAATGGTAGATGGATTTGCAGTTGCGCATAGCATTTCAACCAAAATTATGGGGACAACACAGATGCAAATTACGATCGATGCTGTAGAAGTAAACCCGGATATCGATGATACCTACTTTCAAAAACCGGGAACCAACGAATAATCAATTTTTTATAATTATTGCCAGATCAACATAAGTCTGGCTTTTTTTTGATTTCAATTAGGGTGCAATTATGAGAATAAGACTTCTTCTATCGGGATTTATGATGATTGTTTTAGCATTTCCGGCAAATGCTCAACGAATTAATTCAAACACTTTTGGTGAAATTCAAGCTCGGCAAATTGGTCCTGCAGCAATGAGTGGCCGCATAGCAGCGCTTGATGCCGTAAACAAAGATGACCGAATTATTTATGTAGGTGCAGCAAGTGGCGGAGTTTGGAAATCTAAAAACAGAGGACTGAGTTTTACCCCAATTTTTGATGATCATATCATGTCTATTGGTGCCATCGATATCGATCAAAACCACCCTGATACTGTTTGGGTAGGAACTGGCGAACCTTGGACTAGAAATAGTACCTCTGTCGGGATGGGTGTTTATAAAACTACAGATGGTGGCGAATCCTGGAAACTAATGGGGCTGGAAAATACTGAACGTATAGGTAGAATTATCGTCCATCCAGAAAATCCAGACGTGGTATACGTCGCTGCGCTTGGAACATTGTGGGCACCCAATGAAGATCGAGGCGTTTTCAAGACCACAGACGGAGGCACAACTTGGGAAAAAGTCTTGTTTGTAGATGAAAATACCGGTGCAGCAGATATTTCTATCGACCCAAATAATCCTGATATACTTTTTGCAGGAGTGTGGGATTTCCGAAGAAAGGCATGGACATTTAGATCCGGTGGAACCGGTAGTGGTCTATATAAATCCACTGATGGAGGAGACACCTGGGAGCATATTTCCGGAAACGGACTCCCGGAAGAAACTTTAGGTAGAATTGCAGTTAGTATTTCACCAGTTGTTGAAGGCCGTGTGTATGCTCTTATCGAAGCAAAAGAAGAAGGTGGGTTATACCGATCAGACGATTTTGGTGACACCTGGGAAAAGAAAAACAGCACAACCGCTGTAAAAGAAAGACCCTTCTACTTTTCGAATATTTATGCTGATCCTATCGATAGTAATGTGGTGTACAAGCCAAGTTTCAATATAAATGTGAGTAAAGATGCAGGTGAAACATTTCGACTTACATTTGCTGCGGGTGGAGTTGGTGGCGGCGGAAACGTTCATGTTGATCACCATGCTTTTTATGTAAGTCCAACTGATAATCAACGGCTCTATCTTGGAACAGATGGCGGTTTGTATACTTCGGATGATGGTGGGGCCACCTGGAAATTTTCTCGAGACTTACCTATTTCTCAATTCTATAATGTTAATGTTGATGATCAAGACCCATATTGGGTTTATGGTGGTCTTCAGGATAATGGTTCTTGGGCTGCACCCAACGAAAGTCCCGGTGGAGTTGAAAATAAAGATTGGGTAAATCTTGGAGGTGGCGATGGTTTCAAGGTTTTTACTGCTCCTGGCGACCCTAATATTGTTTTTTGGCAAAGTCAGGGCGGGAATGTTCGTCGATTATATCGCGATACCCGGGAATCGAAAGATATCAAGCCGCTAAAAGACGAAACTACTGATGAATTACGATTTAACTGGAATACTCCAATTTTGTTTAGTCCGGATGGTGAACGACTGTATGTTGGAGCACAGTATTTATATGTGTCAGAGGATATGGGTGACAGCTGGAACAGAATATCTGATGACCTCACAACAAATGATCCAGAAAAACAAAAACAAAGTGAGAGCGGTGGAATTACCATCGACAACTCAACGGCTGAAAATAACACAACCCTATTTGATGTAAGCGAATCTCCTTTTGATAAAGACATCATATGGGTTGGAACAGACGACGGCAACATTCAACTCACAAGAGATGGAGGCCGGCGTTGGACAAACGTTTCTGAAAATATTGCCGATTATCCCGAGCATGCATGGGTAAGCAGTGTAACTGCAAGCAGATTTAAGGAAGGAAGAGCATTTGCTACCATTGATGCTCATCGCGTGGGAAATATGGGTGTTTATGTTTATAAGACAGAAGATTTTGGCAACAATTGGGAACTTATTGTTGATGAAAATATCGAAGGCTATGCTCATAAATTGATCGAAGATTTAGAAAACGAGAACTTGCTATTTCTAGGCACGGAGTTTGGGCTGTATGTTTCTTTTGATCGCGGTTCGAACTGGGTTCGATTCAAAGGAAACCTACCAAAAGTTTCTGTCCGTGATATGGTAATACAGGAACGCGAAGAAGATCTAGTGTTGGGTACACATGGTCGCGGAATTATGGTAATCGATGATATTTCGCCTCTACGTTCTATCGATGAAGAGTTGCTTTCTCAAGACGTAGCTTTTCTGGAAATGAAACCATTCCTGATTTCAGGTCCAATCGGTTTTGAGCAAACGTTCAACGGTGATGGAGAATTTTCCGGAGCGAATCCATCCCAAACAGCCCAAATTACCTATTACTTGAAACGACGCCATATTTTTGGCGACATGTTTTTAGAAGTGTACGATACTGAAGGTAACTTTCTGAAAAAATTACCTGCGGGTAAAAGAAAAGGGATCAATCGGGTAGCTTTTGATGTGCGACGAGATCCACCCAAAGTACCTAGATCTAATACGCTAACTTTTGGGGCGCTATTTGGACCCGCTTATCCCCCGGGCACCTATACTTTGAAACTGGTTAAAGGAGAAGATGTGTATGAAAGTGAAATCACTTTGCAGTTTGATCCGAATTCCAGACATACACAGGAAGATCGCTCAATCAGATTAATGGCCGTTAACAGAGCTTATGACATGCTAGGTGAACTCGGGTTTATTGATGGTCGCGCAGTTCATGTCATGGGTCAGCTTGAATCTGTCATGGAAGATTCCACGCTTTCCGAGAATATTCTCACTGATGCTTCAGCTTTTCATGAAATACTTGAAGCCCTTCATAAAACATTGGTTGCTACAAGTACTGGGGGAATTACCGGAGAGGAACAACTTCGTGAACGAATATCGAATATCTATGGCTCGATGGTTAATTATCAGGGCAGACCAACAGAAACGCAGGTTGACGCGCTTGAAAACCTACATTCAACAATGCTGGATAAAGAATCAGAACTTAATTCAATATTTGAAAATCATGTCGATGATATTAGTAACAAATTAATTGAAGAGGGTAAACCGGCAATAACACACCTTTCAAGAGCAGATTTTTTCGAAGAAGATGAATAACATTTAATCGCATGACTTGCCAGAACTGTGATATAAGTTTTGAGGGAAATTTCTGCCCGAATTGTGGCCAAAAACCTAATTCAGGCAGAATTGTTTTCAAAGAATCTGCACGCGATGTGCTCGAGCATTACTTTGATTTTGACACCCCGTTATTGCGAACTATATCTGGTTTACTTACTCGTCCAGGAGCCTTGGTACGAGAATACATCTTCGGTAAACGAAAATCGTATTCGCATCCTATTCGATATTATATTCTGGTTTTGGCAGTATATATCATTCTACAAAATATCCTTGGATTCGATCCCATCGCAACCTTCAACAAAATTCTGGGAAATACTCAACAACCGGATATGAGCAGCCCTTCAACAAGGGGTTCTTATTTCTTTAGAGATAATATCAACCTATTCATCCTCTTATTTGGATTCTTTTTAGCCCTTTTCAATAAACTACTTTTTCGTAAATCTGGATTTTACTTTATCGAACATCTGGCATTGTCGTTTTACATTATTGCTCAATACATTTTGTTCGCGATTTTCATTTTACCTCTCACTTATCTGTCTCCGTATTTCTTTTTGGCAAATTATTTCATTGTTCTCTTGTATCCTATCTATGTGATGTATTCATTTCATTCAGGTAAAAAGATTGGACGGTTTTTTAAAGCATTGTTAGTGTCTTTTTTATCGTGGATATGTTACGTAATAGTTGGTCAATTTTCGGCCACAGTGATCGTAACATCCTTTGGATTATGAATACAAAGGTAATATTGCATGAACTTGAAACCCTGGCGGATGTGACAATTGAGCAACGCTCCAAAAGGTTTTTTAAAACAGGTGAAGGAGAATATGCTGAGGATGATCGCTTTTGGGGTATAAAAGTACCTGAACAAAGGAAAATTGCAAAGCGCTTTAAAAATTTAGATTTCAATGAAGTTCAGCAGCTCATCGAACACCCTGTTCATGAAGTTAGGTTAACCGCGGTATTTATCCTTGTGTATAAAACAGAACGAGCCGAACAAACTGTCATAGAGGATGTTGCCCGATTTTATATAAAAAATCTACCCTTTATTAATAGCTGGGACATTGTAGATAGTTCTTGCCAATTTATTTTGGGTAGATACCTTGAACATCGTTCACGGGACATATTATATGATTTTGCCAGATCTGAGAATCTTTGGATTCGTAGAATTGCCATGATTACATGTAATTCTTTCATAAAGCAAAACGACTTTAAAGAGGCGTTTTCGATTGCTGAAATTCTCATTCAAGATCAGGAAGATATTATCCAAAAAGCGGTTGGCTGGATGCTAAAAGAGATAGGTAAAAAAGACCAATTTGCTGAAGAAAATTACCTTAAAAAGAATAACAGATATAAACAAATGCCGAGGACAATGCTACGTTATGCCATCGAAAAATTTGAGCCGGAAGTACGAAAAGCTTACCTAAACGGAACAATTTAATTATTACTAATCCTGAACATGAAGCGGGAAAATAATTCTTATTCTACTTATCCCCTTTTCTTCAAGTTGTTCTTCGTAATAAGTGCCATGTAACTGATTAATCAAAGTTTTAATTAGTGTATGACCCAGCGACTCTTTCGCTGAATTATGCGTTACATGATGTCCATTATGCTCAACGGTCAGCTCTGCATTTGTCTCTAAATTTCTAAGTACTACTCGAATTCGACCGTCTTCGAAATTCGTAAATGCGTGTTTTAATCGATCAATGATAATCTCGTTTAGTAGCATCGAACATGGTACAGCTATATTCAAATCGATAAGTAGCGGTTCTGTAGTCGTTGTTAACTGCACATTATTTTCAGATGCCAAAGATAGTTTTGATATCTCACGGGTTAAGTCCTCCACATATCTATCATATTCGATATTTGCCATAGTTTCACTTTGATATAACATCTCGTGAACTAATGAAATCGACTTAATCCTTGTTTGAGATTCCAATAACACTTCTTCAACCTGTTTGTTTTCTGCTTCTTTACTTTGCAATTGCAAAATTCCGGATACAACTGCCAAGTTGTTTTTCACCCGGTGGTGAATCTCTGCAAGAAGAATTTCCTTTTCTCTTAATGACTCCCTGATTTGTTTGTTTGCTTTATTTCTTTCGGTGATGTCAGTTGCTACAACTACTTTTCCTACAAACTCATCTTTATTGTTGAGAAGATTACTTTCTGAAAGTAATACCGGGATGTTCTTTCCAAACTTTGATTTAAATGATGTTTCGATCGATTTGTCTTGTGTGGCAATTGGAGAACGCTTTTGAATAATTGCCTGCTGCTTTTCAAACAATTGGAACAATGGAGTATCATTTAACTCTGCTTTTGTATATCCCAGTAATTGTTCAGTCGCTTGATTCAAGCCCACAATTATGCCCTTTTCATCCGTAACAATTAAACTCTCATGAATAGATTCAATAATGTTATCAAGATAATCACGAGCTAATGTTCGTTTTCTTAGATTATCCGCCATGCTATTAAAAGTTTCGGCTAATAACCCAATTTCATCTTTATTGTTTACTTCAACTCGCTCATCCAAATTACCCTCTCCAAGAATTTGAACGCCTTCTTTTAATTTTTTCAATGGATTCGCAATCGAGCGATATAGAAACATCGCTATTCCAATTGAAATAAATACCAGAAATGAAGTGATCGAAAAAATAGTAATTCCAGCTCTGTTAAGCTGTTCGTCGAGTTGTAAGTTCTCTACATTTTGCTGATTTATAACTTCAGTTCTAAGGTGAGAGATAACTGGAATAATATTATTTCTAAAATATGGATTTACCGATGTGCTAAACATTAAACGAGCTTGCTCCTGATCTTCATTTCGAAAAGTGAGCCACTCTATGCATAGCTGTTCGTACAGTTGAAAGCGATCGTTCAGTACTTCAACATCGTTTCGTAAATGAGGGGTATAATTACTCGAATTTGAGATCACAGATTGCTCTAAAGATGTAAAATACCCTTTCAGAACCAATAAAGAGCTTTCGAAGCTTTGCTCATACATTTCGGTAGTAGGCTCATTAAGCGTAATAGAGCCTATCTCCACAGTTTCCGCGTCCTTTAACGATGTTAACGTAATTAGTGATTGATAAAGCTCGTTTTCAATCGACGCAGTCAATTCTACAACTTCAGTGGTCTGTACATTTTTTTGGACAAGTTGATTTAAAATCGAATTCGTGTACCAATTTGAAATCACACCAATAGACGCGATCAGGATACTGATCGAAAAAATACTCAGTAAAATCTTTGTTCCCAGACTCACGTATTCAGAATTTTCAAGAAGTTACGACCTCACTTGAGTAATATCTGAGCGTTAATATTAGAAAAGACTCATGTAACAAATAGCTGTTACCTAAACTAATTAGTACCTATCTCTCAAAATCTCTCAGTATATAAAGGAATGTACTCTCAATGTTAATTCTACTCAGTGACCTTCTTTAATAAATTCTCTTCAACGACTAAAGGCTAAGAGCATGTAATTCATTTTATTATCTCAACCAACACCTTTTTAAAGTGAATCATTTCCTCAGCTAAACCTACCGTTATCCGAATGCATTTTGGCAGTCCAAAGCCTTTAATATGGCGGAGTATAACCCCTTGTTCTAGCATTTTTTGAGTAATGTGCGATGCTGTTTCTTCATCGCTGAGTTCAATCATCACAAAATTTGCAGCCGACTTGGTATACTTAATTCTCAGATCATCAAAGAATGCATATAAATCCTGTTTACCATCTTCAACAATTTTCACACTTCGTTCCAGAAAGTCTGCATCATTAATTGCAGCAAGTGCTGCAGCCTGACCTAATGACCCGGGTTCGAACGCAAGTCGTGTTCGCTTTAAATAGCTTGCTACTTTTGGATCAGCAATAGCATAACCCACTCTAAACCCTGCAAGGCCATACCCTTTAGAAAATGTACGGAGTACAATCACATTCTTTTTTTGATAGCTTAACACATCAGGATAGTCAACAATTTGATGGGCATACTCATAGTAGGCTTCATCCATAACAATTAAAACATCTGAAGGTACTTGCTCCAGAAGCCATTCAAATTCCTCGGTATTTACATAAGTACCAGTGGGATTATTGGGATTTGCGATATAGATCATTTTTGTCTTCTCATCGATCGCATTTACCATTGCCTTTACATCAAATCTATAGTCGTTAGAAAGAGGAATTCTTTTAACTTTAACTCCACGAATATTTGCTTGAACATACACGCCAATAAAGGTGGCATCCGACGTAATTAAATTTTCTTTGTTAAGGAAAAACGAGCGGCAAAGTCCTGCAAGCATACTTTCTGAACCCGCACCTACTACAATGGAATCTTTATTAACCGCGTATTTTCTGGCAATTGCCTCTTTTAGCTCTTTTGATTCGGGATCAGGATAATCATGAACAACGGCTAAAGCTTTGTTTACTGCTCCATCAACTTTTCTACTTCTACCTAATCTGTTTTCATTGGATGCTAATTTTGAAATACGTTTTGGCTGATATTCTTGCTGCACTTCCGCAATAGTTTTTCCCGGGACATAAGCTTTAAGTTCTTCGATATTTTGGGGTACTAGTGGTCTTTTCATGATAATCTTTTATCCAACATTTGATGAAAGATAAGAATGTTATATTTATACCCATCATTAGGCTTAATTTTATAGTAAATATTCACTTTTATCTGATATGCAAAATTTCGTTGTAACAGGCGCCAGTAAGGGTATCGGTTTTCAAACTTCTAAAGCACTCGCTAACAAGGGGCACAAAGTGCTGGCAATTGCACGCAATAAAGTCCAACTGGATGAATTGGCTGCCTCAACGAGCAAGGGAACGATCATCCCTTTTCCCGCCGATCTTTCTAGTCCGGATGATAGAACTCGACTTAAAAATGAGTTCGAAAAATGGAAAAATATAAACGGGTTAGTAAATAATGCCGCAGTTCTTCAAAACAAAGATTTTGATTCGCTTACAGTAGAAGATTGGAGAACACATTTTGAGCTGAACCTTTTTTCGATTGTCGCACTGATAAAAATGATTAAGCCTCACTTAGCAAATGAATCACATATTGTAAATATCGGAAGTATGGGTGGATTTCAAGGATCAGTAAAATTCCCGGGACTTTCTGCCTATAGCGCCAGTAAAGCTGCATTAGCAAATTTAACTGAGTCACTTGCTGTAGAATTTGCACCTTCAAACATAAGCGTAAACTGCCTTACTCTTGGAGCAGTATCTACTGAAATGCAGCAAGCAGCATTCCCTGATTTTAAACCGGATGTGACTGCAGAGGAAATGGGTAAATTTGTTGCCGATTTCACCATAAATAACGGAAATTTATTTTCTGGGCAGATTATTCCAGTTGCTGGAAATAATCCAACTTAAATATGAAGGTGAACAACTTTTTTTTACCTTTGAAAAACTAAATAGTTTAAGATATGCGAACGATTACGGCTTTATTGATAGGGGTTATTATTTTTTGGGCAATGCCCGCTACTAAAACCAATGCCCAAAGTGTTAAAATTTTAAGCTCAAATGCGGTTAATGGCGCCATAAATGGAGTAATTTTAGGCGGGGCTTCCATGTTTTTAACCGATAAAAAAGTTAACGCTCCTTTTAATAAAAACCTGGATGACCTTTATGCACTTCAGGTTGGATTGGGTCTTGGAACTTTATACGGTGTAGGAATGGGAGCTTATGACGTTGTTTCGGGCGAAGGAAGACAGATTTTAGTCTCTGGGTTTTTTAATGATGGCGACAACAGCTCTATTATAGTTCTAATGGATACTTTTTACGGAGCTGCTGCAGGCGGTTTAATCGCTTTGTCTATAAGCCTTGTTTCCAATGATCCAATTATTGAAGCCATGCAATATGGAACCGGTATTGGTGCATTTGTAGGATTTGGGTTCGGAGTATTCGATACATTTATTATTGCTAAGCGATCAAGTGAACCGGTTAGCTTTACGAATTACATACCAACTACGGCTGATGGGTTTGCATCAATATCATTTGATAATGGCACCTCAGTTGGGTTGATTAATCCAACTATTTTTACTCAGCTTGAGCTCACATCCACACAATTAAACAGATCATTTCAACCTGCTGTGGATCTTGTAAATGTGCGCATCAACTTTTAGAATAACTAGCCAATCCTTTTAAAACTTCTCTTGTAGTATTTATGTGTCCACTTAATGAATGGTTAATACCATCACTAAGGTAATTCCATGCATCTGGCCCTTCTCCCATTCTGGAGCTTTGGGGATCTATAACAAGGCCTTTTTTGCCAGAGGCAATTTCGATTAACTGTGCAATATCTTTTTGAGAAATTGTGAACTCATTTAATGGATGAGCTTCAACTAACTCTGGTATAATTGGAGAAGGAGTAATCCAGATAATATCATTACTTACATACTCTGATAACACATCCTGAATAGAATTCAAATTCTCCCACGTTTCTGATAATGGTACTAATGTACGGTTAGGTGTGATGTTTAATCGTTGAGTATCATAAGTACCTAGACTTACAAACACCCAATCAGGTTCATGTAGTACAACGTCTCGATCTAATCTGCGTAATGCTTCAGCTGTTGTATTTCCACCAATGCCTGCATTTACAAAATTGAATCTGGCATTATCAATACTAATCTCTAACAATTCTTTTAAAATATTAAACCAACCCTGATCATCTTCTATGGTCGAGTCACCAATTGCTACCAATGTTTCTGTTCCGTCGAATGGTAGACTGTCTATAAGATCTGTTATTGCGTCTTCTTTAAGTAATTCAATAGCAGCTTGTTTTGCATTATTCTCTGAGTTTAAACGAGCTTGTTTTAGTTCTTCTTCAGAAATTCCAAGAAGTTTTGCTTCAACAATTTTATCTCGTTTTCCCGGAAGTAATGGAAATCTCTTCTCGATATGTAGAAATGGAAGAATAAATTGCTCAATTATTTGTTGTTCTTCATTACTTTTTGATGCCATAGGTTTTTCCTAATAAATTCTCTTTTAGCTTTTTTGCTCCTTCAGAAGCCACCATCTGATAATGGGTCCAACCTTCAAAATTATATAATTCCGGTAAACCTGGATCGATGATAAATTTCAAACATTCTTTCTTTGCATAGTTTACAAGCCCTGCCGCGGG
>OZ252262.1:1415000-1562500 GCA_965249965.1 Balneolaceae bacterium | reverse complement strand
CTCCTCCCCGTTCGCTCGCCACTACTTAGGGAATCACTATTGTTTTCTCTTCCTCTGGGTACTTAGATGTTTCAGTTCCCCAGGTATGCCTCCACGCCTTGCGGCGTGGCTCTATCGGGTTGCCCCATTCGGAAATCTACGGATCTGAGCTCTTTTGCAGCTCCCCGTAGCTTATCGCAGCTTTACACGTCCTTCATCGCCTCTGCATGCCAAGGCATCCACCGTGTGCCCTTATCCGCTTTGTTTATAGAACTTGCACGGCCCGTCCCTCTCGGGATAGCCGCGCGCAGCTTCAAGGTTATTCTTGTGGTCTGAGTGTGGGACGAACCGCACTCAGATACCTTTGGCGTATCTCAAGCTTGCGCTCAAGACACTATTGAGTGAATACAATGTCTCCATTGCATCCAACTACTTTTTACTCATTACTTCTTCATCATGTCAAAGAACTCGCCGGGCGAGTGCCAGTCATACCGACCGCGCTCAGCGCTACCAGCCCAGGCTGGTATATTCTCGATTAAGCATCGGGAATTACTTCCGCTCACTACTCAATCACCATTCATTACTTCAATAAAAATCTGTGGAGCTACAGGGATTCGAACCCTGGACCCCTGCCTTGCAAAGGCAGTGCTCTAGCCAGCTGAGCTATAGCCCCCATTCTCGCACGCCCCTCGGCGCCTTAAGTGGGCTTGGGAGGACTTGAACCTCCGACCTCACGCTTATCAGGCGTGCGCTCTAACCACCTGAGCTACAAGCCCCGCTCGGGTTACCAGCTCAGGCGACCTGGCGGACGCCCGCTTACAGGTAAAAATACAGAACAGATTGCTTGTAACGAGCTGCGTAAGATCTCGTCGCTGCCTCGGCGTTGCCGCCGCGACCAACAGGCTCTCCGTGAAAGGAGGTGATCCAGCCGCACCTTCCGGTACGGCTACCTTGTTACGACTTAGCGCCAGTTACCAGACTTACCCTAGGCAGCTGCCTCCCGAAGGTTAGCACGCCGACATCAGGTACTTCTGACTTCCATCGCTTGACGGGCGGTGTGTACAAGGCCCGGGAACGTATTCACCGCGTCATTGCTGATACGCGATTACTAGCGATTCCAACTTCATGGAGTCGAGTTGCAGACTCCAATCCGAACTGAGATTGGTTTTGTGGATTTGCGCCCCATCGCTGGGTGGCTACCCATTGTACCAACCATTGTAGCACGTGTGCAGCCCTGGACGTAAGGGCCATGATGACTTGACGTCGTCCCCACCTTCCTCACTACTTGCGTAGGCAGTCTGGCTAGAGTCCCCACCATTACGTGCTGGTAACTAACCACAGGGGTTGCGCTCGTTGCGGGACTTAACCCAACACCTCACGGCACGAGCTGACGACAGCCATGCAGCACCTTCCATAGCGTCCCGAAGGAACCCTCTGTTTCCAGAGGTAGCGCTGTGGATTTAGCCCAGGTAAGGTTCCTCGCGTTGCATCGAATTAAGCCACATGCTCCACCGCTTGTGCGGGCCCCCGTCAATTCCTTTGAGTTTCATCGTTGCCGACGTACTCCCCAGGTGGCATACTTAATGCGTTAACTGCAGCACTGACCCAACAGGGCCAACACCTAGTATGCATCGTTTACGGCGTGGACTACCAGGGTATCTAATCCTGTTCGCTCCCCACGCTTTCGTGCCTCAGCGTCAGTTGCAGACCAGCAGGCCGCCTTCGCCACTGATGTTCTTCGTAATATCTATGCATTTCACCGCTACACTACGAATTCCACCTGCCTCTTCTGCACTCAAGATGCCCAGTATCCAAGGCCATTTTACCGTTAAGCGGCAAGATTTCACCTCAGACTTAAACATCCGCCTACGCACCCTTTACACCCAATGATTCCGGACAACGCTTGCACCCTCCGTATTACCGCGGCTGCTGGCACGGAGTTAGCCGGTGCTTATTCACCAGGTACCGTCACAGGAGATCAAAACCTCCCCGTTCTTCCCTGACAAAAGTCGTTTACAACCCATAGGGCCGTCTTCCGACACGCGGCGTGGCTGCGTCAGGCTTTCGCCCATTGCGCAAGATTCCTCACTGCTGCCCTCCGTAGAGGTCTGGGCCGTGTCTCAGTCCCAGTGTGGGGGATCATCCTCTCAGACCCCCTAGCTATCATCGCCTTGGTGCGCCGTTACCGCACCAACTAGCTAATAGCACGCAGACCCATCTTTAGCCGCCCGAAGGCTTTAACAACTGTGGCCATGCGGCCCCGCTGCATTACGCGGTATTAGCACCACTTTCGCAGTGTTATCCCCCAGCTAAAGGCAGGTTGTCTACGCGTTACTCACCCGTTCGCCAGTCTCCAGTAGTTGCAAGCAACCACCTTCTCCTTCGACTTGCATGTGTTAAGCCCGCCGCCAGCGTTCGTCCTGAGCCAGGATCAAACTCTCCGTTGTAATTTTTATTAAATATACTCTGTGAGCCTGACCCTACGCTCTCTTCCATTCAAAAGAATTTCCAAGCTATCTCTAGCTCGCACAAACAATCTGTTCTATATTCTTACAAAATTTCAAATAACAACTGTCGCGAAAAATTCCGTGACAGATTCCAAAGATACGGCAGTTAACTAGCCGTTGTCAATAGCAAAGTGAAAAATATTTTCAACTTTGCATAAAAAAAGTGATACTCAGTGAGTATCACTAAAATCAAAAATTCAAGATTCCTTATTCAGACTTATCGTCTGTGTTTTCAGCTTGTTCTGAAGTAGAAGCGCCTGTAACTGAAGGAGACTCATCAACAACTTCATTTGTATTTTCTTCTACAACAGGAGCTTTAACAGTCTCAGTAGTTTTCGCTGCAGACTTACCTGCACGTCTTGTGCGTTTTTTCTTGGTAGTTTTGCCACCTTCGGGCTTTATATCATTGTAATCTACCAATTCAATAACGGCCATGTCAGCACCATCACCTTGGCGGAATCCAATTTTTATAACTCTAGTATAACCACCGTTGCGATCTTTACTTTGCGGTCCGATTTCATCAAAAAGCTTTTTGACTGCTTCTTTGTTTTGAAGTGATGAAAAAACCATTCTACGGTTTAATAAATTATCTTCTTTAGACCGAGTAATAAGCGGCTCTACAAAACGACGAAGTTCTTTTGCTTTTGCTACTGTGGTTACTATGCGGTGTTCGCGAACTAAAGCCATAGTTAAAGCACGCATTGTTGCTTTTCTATGAGCTGATGTTCTACTTAATTTTCTGCCTTTAACTCTATGGCGCATAATTCAGTCCTTCTTAGTCTAAATATTTTGCTACGTCCATTCCGAATTGAAGATTTTTCTCTTCAATTACTTCAATAAGTTCAGTAAGTGACTTTTTACCAAAGTTTCGGAATTTTAAAAGATCTTGTTCATCACGAGCTACAAGCTCACCAATTGAATTGATGTTTGCTGATTTTAAGCAATTGTATGCGCGTACACTCAAGTTTAAGTCTTCTATACTTGTTCTTAACAAGTTAGCAACTCGTTGTTTTTCAGCATCCACCTCTTCTTCTTCTTGAGTGAATGGCTCTTCAATTTTCTCTGTGATGAATTTTTCGATGTGCTCTTTAAGAATTTTTCCTGCTAAAGTTAGGGCTTCTTTTGCATTCACAGAACCATCAGTCTCCACATCCATTACTAATTTTTCATAATCGGTGCGCTGGCCAACTCGAACATTCTCAACGTTGAATTTCACTGATTTGATTGGTGTGAATATTGCATCTATTGGAATCAAATTGATATCCTCATCTTCAAATGACATTTCCTCAGCAGGAACGTATCCACGTCCACGACCAACTCGAAGTTCAATCTCTAATTCTGCATCATCGGCCAAATTTGCAATCACAAGGTCTGTATTTAAAACATCGTATTCAGCAGTAGCACCGTCAATATCTGCTGCTGTTAGAGTGCCTTCACCTTTTTTTGTTAAATGAATTACTCCGCCACTTTGCTCGATTTGCTTAAAACGAACTTGTTTGAAATTTAAGATGATTTCGTACACATCTTCTTTAACCCCTTGAATACTAGAATATTCATGATCAACACCATTGATTTTAATGGCAGTAATTGCAATGCCAGGTAGTGATGAAAGAAGTACTCTTCGGAATGAATTACCGATAGTTACTCCAAAACCTCTTTCTAGTGGCTGTAGTACAAATGTACCAAAGCTATCATCATCTTTTACCACATCAAGACTTTCGGGCATTTGTATGCTATAGTTACTCATAATAAACGGTAAATCTTTAAAATTACTTAGAATAGAGCTCTACAATGAGCTGTACATTAATGTTTTCTGGAATTTCTTCCATAGTTGGCATGTAAAGGAATTTCCCTGTCTTTAGCTTGGAATCAATTTCTACCCACTTGTATTTGTTACGTGGTGCATTCGATAAAGAAGTATCAACTACCTCTAAATCTCTTGATTTTGGTCTTAAAGAAATTACATCTCCTGGTTTCACGGCATAAGATGGTATGTTCACGGTATGACCATTAACTATTATATGCTTGTGGCTTACTAATTGACGTGCCTGACGTCTAGTTTTAGCAAACCCTAATCTGAAAACGGTATTGTCTAATCTAGATTCTAATGCCTGAAGTAAATTTTCACCTGTTACACCATCATGTGCAGATGCTGCCTCATATAAATTACGGAATTGTTTTTCCAGTAATCCATAGGTGTATTTTGCTTTTTGTTTCTCCTCTAGCTGGACTGCATATTCAGATTTACGTTGAAAACGAGATCTTCCGTGTTGTCCGGGACCATATGGTTTTCTTTCAAGTGCTTTACTTGGACCAAAAATTGGTTCCTTGAATCGTCTAGCTTTTTTCTGTTTTGGGCCTCTGTATCTTGCCATTTCTTATACTATAACTGATTAAACTCTTCTACGTTTTGGTGGCCGGCATCCATTATGAGGAATAGGTGTTCTATCAATTATAGAAGTAACCTCCAAACCTGCATTTGCCATTGCCCTAACAGCTGCTTCGCGACCAGAACCTGGACCTTTCACAAATACCTCTACTCTACGTAGACCCATTTCATGAGCTGCTTTAGATGCTGTTTCTGCACTTAATTGAGCTGCGTAAGGAGTATTCTTTCTCGAACCTCTAAATCCTTCTTTTCCAGCAGATGACCAAGAAAGCACGTTTCCGTTTGCATCCGTAATTGTAACAATTACATTATTGAAAGTAGCTTTAACGAACGCCATACCACTAGGATCGCTAACCTGTACTTTCTTTTTTCTTTTAGTTGGTGCGCCTGATTGTTTTTTAGCCATTATATCTCAATTAAAATTACTTAGTAACCTTTTTCTTTCCAGCAACAGTACGCTTCTTACCTTTTCTGGTTCTTGCGTTAGTCTGTGTTCTTTGACCTCTTACTGGTAGTCCTTTTCTGTGACGAACTCCACGATATGCGCCAATTTCAATCAAACGACGAATATTGCCATTTACTTCACTTCTAAGAGCACCTTCAACTTTATACTCTTCTTCAATGAATCCACGGATTGAACTCACTTGATCGTCTGTCCAATCATTCACTTTAATATTCTTGTCGATACCAAGGGTATCTAATATTCTTGCAGATTGGGTGTTCCCAATACCGTGAATGTAGGTAAGGCCAATTACGCCTCTTTTTTGCTTAGGTAAATCTATTCCAGCTATACGTGCCATATTTATTCCTATCCCTGTCGCTGTTTATGTCGAGGGTTTTTCTTGTTGATAACGTAAAGACGTCCTTTTCGTCGAACGATCTTATCGTCTGAACTACGCTTTTTTACAGAAGATCTAGTTTTCATTCTTTTGGTTATTTATAGCGATAAGTAATTCTGCCTTTCGACAAATCATATGGTGACATTTCGATCGCAACCCTATCACCCGGTAAAATTTTAATGTAGTACATTCTCATTTTACCGGATACGTGAGCGAGTATCTCATGTCCGTTATCTAGCTTAACCCTGAACTGTGCGTTCGGTAAAGCTTCGATTATTTCTCCGTCTTGTTTTATAGGCTCTTGTTTAGCCATATAGAATTACGTTATCAGGATTTTTTGACAGCTCGGCAATATAATCAAAAGTGCTTAAAATGTCAGCCTCACCTTCACGAATTACAATATCGTGTTCGTAATGTGCTGAATACTTCTGATCTGCTGTTACTATTGTCCAGCCGTCAGCTAATGTTTCAACTTTCCAAGTACCCATATTAATCATGGGTTCTATTGCTAAAGTCATGCCCGAGCGTAAACGTTCGCCACGACCTTTTTTACCATAGTTAGGAACGGATGGGTCCTCGTGTAACGATCTCCCTAATCCATGTCCAACTAAATCTCTTACAACACCAAACCCCTGGCTCTCGCAGTAGGTTTGAATTGCATTTCCAATATCACCAATTCTATTCCCATGAACCGCTTCATTAATACCTTTATAAAGTGATTCTAAGGTTGTTCTTAAAAGATTCCAGGTTTCATCATTACACTCACCAACTGCAAATGTGTAAGCATGGTCACCAAAATAACCATCTAATTCAACACCACAATCGATGGAAACAATGTCTCCTTCTTTCAATACTCTATTTCCTGGAATACCATGAACAACTTCTTCATTTACTGAAATACAAAGTGTTCCGGGAAATGGATTACTTGCCGGGCCATAGCCTTTGAAAGCTGGCCTTGCATTATGTTTCTTAATAAAATCTTCAGCAATCACATCAAGTTTTCCGGTAGTAATACCCGGTTCGATATATTTGCTTACTTCCGCAAGAGTGTGGGAAACAAGTTGCGCACTTTTACGCATCTTTTCGATTTCTCGATCACTCTTCAGATAAATCATATCAGGCTCTTCTTCGGCCTTTGATTTTACCTGTTTTCATGAATCCATCATAATGTCTCATCATCAAATGACTTTCGATTTGTTGCAAGGTATCTAATGCAACTCCTACAATAATCAAAAGACTTGTTCCACCATAAAAGAGTGCGAAACCTGGAGTAACTCCAAAGTTAATCACAATAGCAGGAAGAATAGCCACAAATGATAAAAAGATAGATCCCGGAAGGGTGATTTTTGTCAAAATATTGTCAATGAACTCTACGGTAGCTTTACCTGGCCTAACACCTGGAATAAAACCACCTTGTCTTTTCATAGTATCTGCCATTTCTTTCGGATTGATAGCAATAGCAGTATAGAAAAAAGTGAAAAACACACAGATAAAAAAGAACACGATTGAGTACAATAATCCTGAGTAATCAACCGACCATGCAGTTAACATCTGAATTGTTTCATTCTCCGGAAAGAAAGAACCGATCGTGCTTGGAATAAACATAATCGATTGAGCAAAAATGATTGGCATTACACCAGCCGCATTTACTCGTAATGGTAAATACTGAGTGGTTCCACCATATACTTTTCGCCCTACAACTCGCTTAGCATATTGAACCGGAATTTTACGTGTTCCCTGTGTTAATAATACAACAGCTGCGATAATTAGAACTAGCACTGCAAGCTCAATCAACACTAGAATTGCGTTGCTTTTAGTAGTTACTTCGTTAATTAAATTGGCAGGCAATACTGCAATTATACCAATCATTATAATTAATGAAATACCATTACCAATACCACGTTCAGTGATTCTTTCGCCAAGCCACATTACAAATGCAGTACCTGCTGTTAATACAATAACAGATGTAATTGTAAAGGCAAGTTGATTCACAATAATGGCCTGTGGTGCTGTTGCAATCAAATTGATTGAAAAAGCAATTGATTGAAGTGCTGTAATACCAACCGTTCCATATCTGGTTAGCCGTGTAATTTTACGCCGGCCTTCTTCTCCTTCTCTTTGAAGTTTTTGGAAATATGGTACAACAGCTCCCATCAACTGTATAATAATAGATGCAGTGATATACGGCATAATGCCCAGAGCGAAAACTCCAGCTCTTGAAAAAGCGCCACCCACAAACATATCAAATAACCCAAGGAGGCTATTAGAAGTACCGGGTGACATACTTAAGAGTGCGCTGGCATCTACCCCAGGTAAGGTGATGTAGCTACCTAATCGATAAACCATGAGAATTCCAATCGTATAAAGGATTCGATTCTTCAGGTCCTCAATTTTAAAAATATTACGGAAGTTTTCGATCAGACTCATTCGCTGCGAAATCTATAAGTTTATTTGATAATTGTTAATGTACCGCCGGCCTTCTCGATCTTTTCAGCCGCAGATTTACTTGCTGCATGTGCTTCAATCTCAACTTTTGTGCTGAAATCGCCACCACCAAGAATTTTTACTAGTTCTGTTTTCTTAACTAAACCAGCTTCAACTAAATGTTGAAATGAGATAGTAGAATTTAGTTTTCCAGCCTCAATATAGTCGGCAATTCGATCTAGATTGATAGGCCTGTAAGCTACTCTATTTGGGTTTTTAAAACCAAATTTTGGAACTCGACGCTGTAATGGCATCTGACCACCTTCGAACCAAGGACGTCTGGAATAGCCTGATCTTGATTTCGCTCCATTCATACCTCTACCAGACTCTTGTCCGATTCCAGAACCTTCACCACGACCAACACGCTTGCGGTTCTTTTTATTAGGGGTAGGAGCTTTTAGATTATTTAATTTCATCACTTATTTCCCTGAAAGATTATCCTTCAAATACTTTGTTTAATGGTATTCCACGTCTTTGAGCTACTTCCATCGGATCTGTTAAATCTTTTAATGCCTGAAATGCAGCTTTTACCATGTTGTGTGGGTTTGAAGACCCTTGCGACTTTGATAGAATGTTGTGAACACCTGCTACGTCAAGCAAATTCTTAACAGCTCCACCGGCAATTACACCAGTACCATCTGATGCGGGTCTAAGTAAAACTTTTCCTGCACCTGCTTTACCTACAACTGGATGATAAATGCTCTTTGTTGAGGTTAGCGGGATTCTGATAAGATTCTTCTTAGCATTATCAAATCCTTTTTGGATCGCATCAGATACTTCATTTGCTTTTCCAAGACCGTGGCCAACAACACCGTTACCATCGCCTACAACAACAATTGCATTAAAGCTAAATCGACGACCACCTTTAACTACTTTTGCAACTCGATTCACATGAACCAATTTTTCCTCTAAGTTGAGGTTAGCTGCAGGAATAGATTGTTTTCTTCTTACTTTTGGCATTTTATTTCCAATTTATTTTAAAACTCCAGACCGCCATTTCTGGCGCCTTCTGCAGCTGCTTTAACAATTCCGTGATAGTTGTAACCGCTTCTGTCGAAAACGGCTTTTGTGATGCCCTTATCGGCTGCAGTTTTTGCAAGATCAGCTCCTGCAGTTTTTGCAGAGTCGATTCCAGTTTTTCCTTTAACAGAAGCTAGCGTAGTGCCGGCAGTATCATCTATTAATTGTAAATAAGTAAACTTATTACTTTTGTAGATCGCTAGTCTAGGGCGCTCAGCAGTACCAGAAATAGTTGCGCGAATGCGACGTCTAATCTTACTTCTACGTTCTGTTTTAACTTGATTTTTATTCATTGTGACTTAAACCTTATTTAGCTGCTGATTTACCTGCTTTACGTCTAATTTGCTCACCGTCATAGCGAATACCTTTTCCTTTGTAAGGTTCTGGTTTTCTGAAGGAGCGAATTTTTGCGGCTACCTGACCAACCAATTCTTTATCAATACCAGAAATAATCACCATAGGATTTTTCTTTGTTTTGGTATCAACTTCAATATTAATTCCATGTGGTGGAACAAAGAAAATTGGGTGAGAATAACCGAGGTTTAATTCAAGAACTTCACCATTAAGTGCTGCTCTAAAACCTACGCCTATTACTTCTAATTTTTTTGTGTAACCATCAGTAACACCAATCACCATGTTGTTAATCAGAGAGCGGTATAATCCATGTAATGCGCGATCTTGCTTTAATTCAGTATTGCGCTTTACAAGTATCTCATTCTCAGCTTTTTCAACTGTGATGTTTGGATGAATCTGTAATGTACTTGTACCTTTTGCCCCTTTAACAGTAACAATATTATCAGCGTCTATGCTGAACTCTACTTTATCGGCTAGTGGTACTGGTAATTTTCCAATTCTAGACATAACTAATACTCTTTTTTTAGTAGACCGAGCAAAGAACTTCGCCGCCTACATTAAGCTTGCGTGCTTCTTTATCTGTCATAACACCTTTAGAGGTGGATAGAATTACAATTCCCAGACCATTTTGAGAACGAGGGATGCTACCTGCACCTGAATGTTCGCGTAATCCTGGTCGAGAAACTCGTTTAATATTTCTTATTACCGGTAATCCATAAGAATCGTATTTCAAGAACATTCTTATTACACCTTGTTTACCATCATTAATATCGATGTACTTAGAGATGTATCCCTTATCAACAAGGATTTTTGCCATCGCACGCTTCAATTTTGAAGCAGGTACATCAACTTTTCTATGCCCAGCAGTTTGAGCATTTCTTATTCGTGTTAAAAAATCTGCTATAGGATCGTTCATATTTTTACCAGCTTGCTTTTCTTACACCAGGAATCTTGCCATCTAACGCTAACTCACGAAACTTGATACGAGAAACACCATATTTACCGATGTATCCACGTCCTCTACCAGTAATACTGCATCTGTTGCGTACTCGGGTTGGGCTCGCATTTCTTGGTAATTTCTGTAATGCCTCATAATCGCCTGCCTCTTTTAATGCAGCCCGCTTTTCAGCATACTTTTCTACCGTTCTTTTTCTTTTATCGTTACGTGCTATCCAGGATTTTTTAGCCATGATTATATAATCTTAGTTTCTTCTTTTGAATGGCATACCGAAGTGTTTCAGCAATGTTAATGCTTCTTCATCGGTAGTTGCTGAGGTTACAAAAGTGATGTCCATACCATGTAATTTGGTCACTTTGTCAGTATCAATTTCTGGGAAAATTGTGTGTTCTTTCACTCCCACGGTATAGTTACCTCGACCATCAAAGCTCTTATCTGGGATACCTTGAAAGTCACGCGTTCTTGGTAACGCAAGGTTTATAAAGCGATCTAGAAATTCATACATAATTCTACCACGCAATGTCACCTTACACCCAATCGGCATACCATCTCTCAACTTGAAGTTAGAGATCGATTTCTTTGCTTTAGTTGTAACTGGTTGCTGTCCGGTTATAAGAGCAACATTAGCCACTACTGTGTCTAAAGCCTTCTTGTCTTGAATTGCTTCACCAACTCCAACATTGATAACAATTTTGTCAAGCTTTGGGATTTCCATTACGTTTGCGTAATTGAATTCTTCCTTTAGCTTAGCAGCAATTTCGTTGTTATAAATAGTGTGTAGTCTTGCTTCTGCCATATTAGTTCACACCTTACTTGTCAATTATTTCGCCGCTGTTCTTTGAGTAACGTACCCATCGGGATTTACCGTTCTCCTCAATTCGCTTGCGACCAATTCTAGTTGGTTCATCAGTTGACGGATCTACCACCATCACATTCGAAATATGAATGGGAGCTTCTTTGTGAACGCGTCCACCTTGTTGATTCTCTTGCGATGGTTTTTCATGGTGTGTTCTGATATTAACACCTTCCACCAAAACTCTATCTTGTTTTGGAAATACCATCAGCACTCGAGACTGATATCCTTTTTCGCGTGAAGGTTGCCCTTTCGAGCTGGTGATTGCTTTAGTTAAAGCAACGGTATCACCCTTCTTCACATGTAATTTCTTTTGATTATTGAACCTGCGTGGCATAACTCAATTCCTTTAAAGTACTTCAGGTGCCAGTGATACGATCTTCATGTAGCTTTTCTCACGTAATTCACGTGCTACAGGTCCGAAAATCCGAGTACCTACTGGTTCGCTGTCTTTATTAATTACAACCGCAGCATTTTCATCAAAACGGATATAACTTCCGTCTCTTCTGCGGTATTCTTTTTTAGTTCTAACAATAACTGCTTTCACAACATCGCCTTTCTTAACGTTTCCACCAGGAATCGCAGCTTTAACCGACGCTGAAATAATGTCACCAACTCGTGCATATCGTCGTCTCGAATCTCCAAGAACCTTGATACACATGATCTTTTTGGCGCCACTGTTATCTGCTGTATTTAATACTGTTTGTGTTTGTACCATCGTACTATCCTAAACCTATTATTTAGCTCGTTCTACGATTTCCACCAATCTCCAAGTTTTTCTCTTAGATAAAGGTCGGATTGACATGATTCGCACGATATCGCCTTCATTAGCATCGTTATTTTCATCATGAGCCATCAATTTTGTAGTCTTAGTGATATACTTCCCATAAATTGGGTGCTTTACCTGACGATCTACTGCAACAGAGATACTTTTCTCCATTTTGTTGCTCACAACTCTGCCTACTCTTTCGCGGCGTGCTGCTCTTTCTACTTTTTGTGTATTTTCAGCCATAAGATTATGCTTCTTGCTCAGCGCTTGAGTTCTCGTTTAGGATGGTTTTTAACCGTGCTACTTCTTGTCTGTGTGATTTCATCCGTGCCGGGTTTTCTAACTGACCAGTTACAGATTTTGTAAATCTCAAATTTTGAAGAGCTGCTTGTTCGTCCTTAAGCCGAGCTTCAAGCTCTGCTGTGCTTAGGTCTCTTAATTCATGTGCTTTCATTTATCTGCTCCTATCCTTTAAGATCGCGGCGAACCACAAACTTAGTTTTGATTGGAAGTTTATGAGATGCACGTTGCATTGCCTTTCGTGCGCGGTCTTCGTCAACACCGGCAATTTCAAACAAAATTCTACCAGGCTTAACAACTGCAATCCAGTGATCAAGCGCACCTTTACCTTTACCCATACGCGTTTCAGCAGGTTTACTAGTCATTGGTCGATCCGGGAAAATTCGGATAAATGTTTGACCTTCACGCTGTAGTGCACGGGAAATTGCGATACGGCAAGCTTCAATTTGTCTAGAGGTAATGAACTTTGGCTCAAGTGCTTTAAGTCCGTAGTCACCAAAATTTAATTGATGTCCTCTTTGCGCGTTACCCTTTAACTTGTCGCGATGAACTCTACGCCGTTTAATTCTTTTTGGTTCTAACATTGCAAACTACCTGATTAGCTATTTTTATTATTAGCCCGGTTTCTGTTTCTGTTATTTCTTCTTCTTGGTCGACGATCTTTTTTGTCATTTCGTCTTCCACGAGAAGATTCAGCTTCTTTCGCTGCTTTTGCTCCTGGAGATAAATCAACATCCCCAATAATCTCTCCCTTAAATATCCATACACTCACTCCAATTGATCCATAAATGGTATTAGATGTAGCTATTGAATAATCAATATCAGCTCTTAGCGTATGTAATGGAATTTGACCTTCCTTGTAATGTTCAGTTCGTGCCATTTCTGCACCGCCAAGTCTACCAGAACATTTTACTTTAATACCTTTTGCGCCCATTCTCATTGCTGAGGCAATCGCTGTTTTCATCGCTCTACGGAAAGAAACACGAGCTTGTAACTGCTGAGCAATGTTTTGTGCAACTAAACTTGCATCTAATTCTGGGCGCTTAATTTCGCTAACGTTAATTTGAACTTCTTTGTTTGTAATTTTTTTCAACTCTTCACGAAGTAATTCGATTTGCTCACCGCCTTTACCGATGATTACACCAGGTCGGCTAGTTCTAAGAGTTAACAATATTCTTTTCGGAGTTCGCTCAATAATAACACTTGAAAGGCCACCATTTCGTAAACGTGCTTGTAGATACTTACGTAGCTTTGTGTCTTCCAATACAAGTGCAGGTTGATTATCCTCAGAATACCAATTTGAGTCCCATCCTCGAATGATGCCTAATCTAAAACCTACTGGATTTGTTTTTTGTCCCAAGGTATGCCTCGCTTATTCGTTTACTAATTCTTCTTCACGCTTTGCCACAACTACTGTAATGTGGCATGAACGTTTATTAATTCTGTGTGCTCGACCTTGTGGAGCCGGCTGTATTCTTTTAAGAGTTACTCCTTCATCTACAAAGATTGTTTTTATGATGAGATCATCATTATCGAATCTTTCGTCTTGAAACTTATCTCTTAAATTGGCTGCAGCAGACTTAATTACTTTCGCAACATCACCTGCAGATCCTTTATTTGTGAATTCTAAGCGTTTTAAAGCTTTACTCACATTAGAGCCCCGTACTGCATCAGCGACTAAGCGAACTTTACGCGGTGCTCTTCTTAAATGTCTTTGTACGGCGCGTGCCTCAAATACTGGAGTATCCATACTTACTCTACCTTATTTTCCTTTTTTCATTGGGTGGCCACGGAATGTTCTAGTCGGTGAAAACTCACCAAGCTTATGTCCTACCATGTTTTCAGTAATGAACACAGGGATAAACTGTTTTCCGTTGTGTACAGCGATGGTTAATCCGATAAAATCCGGAGTAATCAATGAGCTTCGCGACCAAGTTTTGATCACTTTTTTGCTACCACTTTCGTTAGCAGTATCAATTTTGCGCTGAAGCTTGTAATGTATAAATGGGCCTTTTTTTAATGAGCGTGGCATACTTTATATACTTATTTCTTAGCGTTTCTTCTTCTGATGATATACTTAGAAGACAACTTTTTTCTATTTCGAGTCTTTTTCCCTTTAGCCATTTGGCCCCAAGGCGAACGTGGGTGCCCACCAGAAGACTTACCTTCTCCACCACCCATTGGGTGATCAACCGGGTTCATTGCTACACCACGAGTTTGTGGTCGTCTACCTAACCAACGGCTTCTACCAGCTTTACCGATAGTCGTATTCATATGATCAGGGTTACTAGTACTACCAACTGTGGCCATACATGTACCAAGTATCAAACGTACTTCACTTGAAGGAAGTTTAACACTTACATATTTACCTTGCTTTCCAAGTAACTGAGCACCAGTCCCGGCACTTCTACAAAGAATTGCCCCTTTGCCTGGTTGTAATTCAATTGCATGAATGAATGTACCAGGAGGCATGTGTTGCAACTGAAGTGCATTTCCTAAATCAGGAAGAATCTTTTCACCTGAAAGAACTTTATCACCAACCTGCAACTTGTTTGGTGCAATGATGTATCTCTTTTCACCATCAGCATAAGCCAATAAAGCGATTCTTGCTGTTCTATTCGGATCGTACTCTATTGTTTTTACTACAGCAGGTATATCAAATTTATCTCGTTTGAAATCAATAATTCTGTAGCGTCTTTTGTGTCCACCGCCTCTATGTCGAGAGGTTTTTCTACCGTGGTGGTTACGCCCGCCAGATTTATGAATTCCTACTGTAAGTGATTTCTCCGGAGTACTTGTTGTTACATCATCAAAAACCGGTGCGATTCTGTGACGTGTACCTGGAGTAGTTGGTTTTAATTTCCTTGTAGCCATTTATCTATCCTAAATTTCGCTGAAGAAATCGATTTCGCCTTCTTTCAAAGTTATGATTGCCTTTTTCCATGTACTGGTACGACCAGCCTGAAACCCGCTTCGGGTATATCTACCTTTTGGCTTCGATGGCATAATTAGCGTATTAACTTTTGCAACTTTCACACCAGGATAATGCTCTTCAATAGCACTTTTAATTTCTGGTTTAGTAGCAGTTTTCGTCACCTCGAAAGTAATCTTACCTTCTTGTTCCTGAAGACGACTTAACTTTTCTGTAATTAGTGGTCTTATTAAAATACTCATGCTTCAACCTCCTCTACATTAGGAGAAACTGAATTTTCTAAAATTTCTACAGCACTCTTTTGAATTAGAAGTAAATCTGCATGTAATAACTGATATGTATTAGGCTTATTAGCCTCAACAACAGAGATACCTGGAATATTACTCGCTGATTTTACAACAGAGTGATCTGTGTTAGCAGTGAGTATTAGTACTTTTTTACCAGAAACCTCTAATGCATCAAGCATATCGGCTACTTGTCTTGTTTTTGGAACATCAAAGGTAAAGTCAGTAACCACTTTAATTGCTTCTTCAGATGCTTTTACAGACAAAGCAGATTTACGAGCTAGTTGAACTACTTTCTTGTTTAATTTAAAACTGTAGTCTCTTGGCTTTGGTCCGAATACGGTTCCACCTTTTCTTAATAAAGGTGATTTGATATTACCACGTCGTGCATTACCGGTTCCTTTCTGTCGATAAAGCTTTTTGGTGCTACCAGTAATTTCTGATCTTTCTTTCGTCTTTGCAGTGCCTTGACGCTTATTTGCCAGATGACGTCGAACGTCTTCGTAAAGAGCAACTTCATTAGGTTCAATTGCAAAAATCGCATCGCTTAATTCAGCAACATCTTTACTCTTAGAACCATCGATATTGTAAATATCTAATTTCATTTAATTATCCCTCATTGCTTTTGTTGAGGATTTCCACGTATCCGCCTTTGGGACCCGGAACACTTCCAGTAAGTAGAATCAAATTAGATTCAGGGAGGATTTTGGCAACAGAAAGGTTTTTAACCTTCACTCGAGTATTTCCGTACTGTCCCGCCATTCTCATTCCTTTGAAAACACGCGCAGGATCTGAAGCACCACCAATAGAACCAGGTGCTCTTAATCTGTTATGCTGACCGTGAGTTTCATCACCAACACCACTAAAATTATGGCGCTTAATTACACCGGCAAATCCGCGACCTTTGGAAGTACCTGCTACATCAACGATATCGCCGATTTCAAATACATCTGCAATGTTCACTTCATCGCCAAGGCCGAGACCTTCTGGTATAAAATCTCTGAATTCACGAACCATTGCTTTAGAATCAGCTCCGGCTTTTGCGAAGTGGCCTTTAACCGACTTCGATACATTTTTTTCCTTTTTATCAAAACTAGCAAACTGAACAGCGTTATAACCGTCTTTTTCTTCTGTTTTGATGGAGGTAATAACAGCGGCTGGTACTTCAACAACGGTTACAGGTATACTGCGACCTATTTCGTCAAAGACGCTTGTCATTCCAACTTTTTTTCCAACCAATCCACGCATTGTGTTCTTGATCTAATTCGTTAAACTTTAATTTCTACGTCGACGCCAGAGGGTAACTCAAGCTTCATTAATGCATCAACTGTTTGTGAACCAGTAGAAAGAATATCTATCAAACGTTTGTGTGCTCGATATTCAAATTGTTCGCGTGATTTTTTATCAACGAACACTGATTTATTTACAGTAATTATACTTTTTCTTGTAGGCAGTGGAATCGGACCCGATACTACTGCTCCTGTTGACTTTACAGTCTGAATTATTTTCTCAGCTGATTTGTCGATCAAATTATGATCGTATGATTTCAGCTTAATTCTGATTTTTTGTTGTGTTGCCACGGATCAGAACTCCTTAATCTAAGATTTTAGTTACCACGCCAGCACCTACGGTACGTCCACCCTCGCGGATCGCAAATCGTAGCCCTTCTTCCATCGCTACCGGCTGAATGAGTTCCACATCCAACTTCACGTTGTCCCCTGGCATTACCATCTCCACTCCACTTGGTAGCTCACAGGCTCCCGTCACATCCGTGGTACGGAAATAGAACTGCGGGCGGTAGCCTTTGAAGAACGGGGTGTGTCGCCCGCCTTCGTCTTTGCTCAGCACGTACACTTCGCACTCAAATTTCTTATGTGGAGTAATCGAGCCCGGCTTACACAGTACCATCCCTCGCTGGATGTCTTCTTTGGCAATACCACGCAGCAAAATACCCGCGTTATCACCCGCCTCGCCTTGATCAAGCAACCGGCGAAACATCTCAATGCCTGTTACCACACTCTTCATTGGCTTTTCGATGATCCCTACAATCTCCACTTCCTCATTGATCTTGATCACACCACGCTCGATACGACCTGTAGCCACAGTTCCACGACCCGTGATAGAGAATACATCCTCCACCGGCATTAGGAACGGCTTGTCTACATCACGCTCTGGCGTTGGGATCGTCTCATCCACAGCGGCGATCAGCTCAACTATTTTCTCTTCCCACTGCGCTTCCCCGTTCAGAGCGCCAAGAGCAGAACCTTGAACCACAGGAATATTGTCGCCATCAAACTCATACATCGACAACAACTCGCGCACTTCCAGTTCTACCAACTCTAGCAACTCCTCGTCGTCTACCAGGTCTACCTTATTCATAAATACCACAATCTGAGGTACTCCAACCTGACGAGCAAGCAGGATATGCTCGCGCGTTTGCGGCATAGGACCATCCGTGGCGGCTACTACTACAATCGCGCCATCCATTTGCGCGGCTCCCGTTACCATGTTCTTCACATAATCGGCGTGACCAGGACAATCTACGTGCGCGTAGTGGCGAGTCTCTGACTCATACTCTACGTGCGCCGTAGCGATGGTAATTCCACGCTCGCGCTCTTCCGGGGCGTTGTCAATCTGATCAAACGCTTGAGCTTCTCCACCCCAGGTCTTCGCCATAACGGTGGTAATCGCTGCTGTTAAAGTAGTCTTTCCGTGATCTACGTGACCAATGGTTCCCACATTCACGTGGGGCTTGGTGCGTTGAAAGGTCTCTTTTGCCATTGTTTAAAATGTATTTATCGTTTAAAATTTCTTGTTATGATTGGCTTTCAATGATTTCCTGAGCAATTTTGTCAGGTACTTGAGTGTACTTTTCAAACTCCATAGAGTACACTGCGCGCCCTTGCGTAAGGGAGCGTAAGTCAGTAGAGTAGCCAAACATTTCACTTAAAGGCACATTTGCTTTCACAACTGAACCATTTGGATCGGTATCCATACTTTGAATGATACCTCGGCGAGAGTTAAGATCACCAATTACATCACCCATGTATTCTTCCGGGGTTGTAACCTCAACTTTCATAACCGGTTCAAGCATCACTGGCTTAGCTTTTTTAGCAGACGATCTAAATCCTGCCTTAGCAGCTAATTCGAAACTCAATTGATCAGAATCAACATCATGGTAAGAACCATCAAATAAGCGAACACCAACATTTTCAACTGAATAATTCGCTTGAATACCATTTCCAAGTGCAGCTTTGAAGCCCTTTTCAACTGAAGGGATAAATTCACGCGGGATATTACCACCAACAATCTCGTTAATAAACATGAAGCCTTCACTTCTGCTAATTCGATCTTGTTTACCATCGTAATTATCGAAGTAACTCATTGGAGCAATTTCGAACTGGATATCGGCGAATTTACCGCGTCCACCAGTTTGCTTTTTGTATGTCTCACGGTGAGTAACGTTACCGGAAATTGTTTCACGGTAAGAAACTTGAGGCGCACCAACGTTTGCTTCAACTTTAAATTCACGTTTTAGGCGATCTACAATAATCTCAAGGTGAAGTTCACCCATACCAGCAATTGTAGTTTGCCCAGTTTCTTCGTCGGTACTTACTTTAAAAGTAGGATCTTCTTCAGCAAGCTTTTGAAGACCAGTAGAAAGTTTTTCTGAATCTGCCTTCGTCTTTGGCTCAACAGCTAATTTAATAACAGGCTCTGGAAAAGTGATTTGCTCAAGAATAACTGGGTTATCTAAATCACAGAATGTATCACCAGTGTGCACTGTTTTTACCCCTACAACAGCAACAATATCACCAGCCTGAGCTGACTCAAGATCTTTTTTATCATTAGCGTGCATCTCTAGTAATCGACCAATACGCTCTTTCTTTCCTGTTGAGCTATTTAATACATATGAGCCTTTGTTAAGCTTACCGGAATAAATTCTGGTGAACGTCAACTTTCCAACATATGGATCTGTCATAATCTTAAATGCCAATGCTGAAAAAGGTGCACTTGGGTCTGCGTCGCGGGTAACTTCCGTTTCAGTCTTCGGATCGATACCTGATACAGCATCTACATCTAATGGACTTGGCATAAAATCAAGAACTCTATCCAACATAGCTTGAACACCTTTGTTTTTTAGAGCTGTTCCCGCCATTACCGGAGTAATATCTTTTGCGATGGTTGCTTTACGTATAGCCGCAACAATTTCGTCTTGAGTAATTTCTTCTTCCATCAAGTACTTTTCCATTAACGACTCATCATGGTCAGCTATGGCTTCCAGCATTTGAACACGGTAATTCTGAACATCTTCAACCATGTCTTCTGGAATATCAATCACTTCGTACTTAGCACCAAGAGACTCTTCATCCCATACAATGGCTTCCATTGTAATCAAATCAACAACGCCCTTGAAATTTTCTTCACTTCCGATTGGGATTTGGATAGGAATAGGGTTGGCATTGAGCTTACTATCTAACTGGCCAACTACATTAAAGAAGTCTGCACCAGTTCGATCCATCTTATTAATAAATGCCATACATGGCACTTTGTACTTCGTTGCTTGACGCCAAACTGTTTCAGACTGCGGCTGAACTGCGCCTACTGAACAAAGCACGAAAACGGCACCGTCAAGCACACGCAATGAACGCTCAACTTCAACTGTAAAGTCAACGTGACCAGGAGTATCAATAATATTTATGCGATGATTTTTCCAAATACAGTGAGTAGCAGCAGAGGTAATTGTGATACCACGCTCTTGCTCTTGCTCCATCCAGTCCATAGTGGCGGCACCATCATGCACCTCACCAATACGGTGGCTTCTACCTGTATAAAACAAAATACGCTCGGTGACAGTAGTTTTACCGGCATCGATGTGCGCCATAATCCCAATGTTACGCGTTTTGCGCATCATCGCTAATACTTTTGGATCGGTTGCTGTGTTTACTTCAGACATTACTTAATGAATAGTGTTTAAAATCTAAAATGTGCGAATGCTTTGTTTGCCTCTGCCATTCGATGTGTCTCATCTTTCTTACGAACTGCACCGCCTTCGTTTTTAGAAGCGTCTATCAATTCTCTAGATAATCGTAATGACATTGATTTGTCGTTTCGGGAACGCGCAGCCCTAAGTAACCATCGCATTCCTAATGCTGTGCCACGCTCTTGACGCACCTCAACAGGCACCTGATAAGTAGCACCACCAACTCGGCGAGACTTTACTTCCACAACTGGTGTAGAATTTTGAAGCGCTGCACGGAATACTTCAAGTCCGGTTTCGCCAGTTCTTTCTTCAATTAGTTCGAATGCCTGATAAACAATTTTACGAGCAACATTTTTTTTGCCGTCTTTCATCAGGTTGTTTACAAAACGAGTAATAAGCTTATCCTCAAAAATTGGATCTGGCTGTACGTCTCGTTTTTCTGCTTTTCTTCTACGCATACTCGATTACTCTTAAGCTTTTGGGTTACCCTTTAGGACGTTTAGTTCCGT
Organism: Balneolaceae bacterium; assembly: GCA_965249965.1. Classification (GTDB taxonomy): domain Bacteria; phylum Bacteroidota; class Rhodothermia; order Balneolales; family Balneolaceae; genus HXMU1420-13. Next base: position 1,541,339 of record OZ252262.1, on the reverse strand, counting down.
ATAAACTACGGCTTTGTGTTCGCCCTTCTACACCAGCGGTGTCAAGAGTACCACGTATAATGTGATAACGAACACCCGGTAAATCTTTTACTCGGCCACCGCGAATGAGCACAATACTATGCTCTTGCAGGTTATGACCTTCACCAGGAATGTACGCTGTTACTTCAATTCCGTTTGTTAAACGAACACGAGCTACTTTACGTAATGCTGAGTTCGGTTTTTTTGGAGTAGTTGTATAAACACGAGTACACACACCACGCTTTTGCGGGCAACTTTGCATTGCAGGAGCTGTGGTTTTACGTACCTTGCTTTTTCTACCTTTTCTAATAAGTTGTTGTATCGTTGGCACAGTTCAATAGTTTGGTTATTGCCATCAAATCGAGAGCCGGCTAAAATACACATAACACATACAGACTTGCAATATCTATCATCTAAAATTTTCTTGAATCAAAACAATTATCCCCCGGTATGTTAAATCTGCATAAAATGAGCGTGAATTTTTACTAAATATTAGTATAAAGTTATATACCAATATGTCATCAAATATAACTCGATTACCCCAATTAAGTACTAAAAGGCTTGAAGTGCTTCATTCCATGGGCATACATTCCCCGAATGATTTGCTCTATTTTTTTCCGCGCAGATATATTGACAGATCTAATATTCAACAGATTAAAAATTTATCCGGATCCGGGGAGGAAGTAACTGTATCAGGGCAGATTACTAAAGTAGAAGAGATTGGGTTTGGCCGAAAAAAAAGATTAGAAGTAACCCTCTCGGATGAAAGCGGTGTTATCAAAGGCGTTTGGTTCAGAGGGGCTTCTTATTTTAAGAAAAGCTTAAAAACAGGACATATAGTCGCATTTTTTGGTCAGGTAAAACGATATGGCAAACATTTAAGCATTGCACACCCGGAAATTAGTGCTATTTCTGATGAAGGCGATTTAAGTGACTTTAGTAAAATTATCCCCATATATCCGGCAAACAAGGAGTTTAGTAAATCGAGGATAACAAGTACGCTCGTTCAAAAATGGATAAAGATTCTACTCAATGAAAAAAAGCGTGACGATTTTATTCCAAGAGAAATTTGCCAAAGTTTGAATATTCCAGATTTACAAACAGCGCTTGAATGGATACATATCCCCGCGAATCATCAAGAGCATAAAAGTGCATTATCACGATTTAAATTTGAAGAGCTTTTCCTATTTGAATTAAGTATAGAAAAAATCAAAAAAACTGTTGAAGAAAGGAAAGCCGGGCATGTTTTTACAAAATCAAATCCGTCAACATCAACTTTCTTCAATACAATACTCCCGTTTAATTTGACTGATGGACAAATAGATGCACTTGGTGATATTAAAAAAGATGTACGATCAGGGATTCAAATGAATCGATTGATCCAGGGTGATGTTGGCGCTGGTAAAACCATAGTTGCTCTCGGGGCAATGTTGCTTGCCAAGGATAACGGATTTCAAGCGGTTTTTGCGGCACCAACAGAAATACTTGCTGAACAACATTTTAAAACTCTACAGGAGTATCTCTCAACACTGGATATAAACATCCGCCTATTAGTGGGTGGCCAAAAAGCTAAACTACGACGAGATATCCTTACTGATATTGAGGGGGGTGGATGCGATATTGTAGTTGGAACACATGCGGTTTTTCAAGATCAAGTTAACTTTTATAATCTTGGTTTAGCTGTTATTGATGAACAACATCGTTTTGGTGTAGCGCAACGAGCTCAACTGTTATCAAAAGGAAATCATCCGCATGTATTGGTGATGAGTGCCACCCCAATACCGCGCTCTTTAGCTATGACCGTTTACGCTGATTTAGATGTTTCTATTATTAAAGGATTGCCTAAAGGTCGGAGACCTATTGAAACTGCAATTCGTCGGGATAATCAACGAGATGATATTTACCGATTTGTTGATCAGGAACTTGCTGGTGGCGGACAAATTTACATAGTGTATCCGCTAATTGAAGAATCAGAAGCATTAGACCTAAAAGACGCAACTGCAGGTTTTGAAAAAATCAAAGCACGGTTTAACACCCATTCAGCTGGATTATTGCATGGTAAGATGCCATCCGAAGAGAAAGAAGCCATCATGCACCGGTTCAAAAATAATGAAATTCAAATTCTGGTTTCCACAACGGTAATCGAGGTTGGGGTTGATGTCCCTAATGCTTCCATCATGATAATTGAACATGCAGAACGTTTTGGCTTATCTCAATTACATCAATTGCGTGGAAGAATTGGGCGAGGTAACAGGCAAAGTTACTGTATTTTAATCCCTGATATAAAAGTAAGTAAAGCCGGAGCTTATCGATTGAAAACAATGGAAGAAACAAATGATGGCTTCAGAATTGCAGAGGCAGATTTGAAGTTAAGAGGTCCAGGGGATTTTCTTGGCACTAAACAAAGTGGCTTACCGGATTTTAAAGTGGCTGATATTGTGGAGGATCAGTTGATATTGCAGCAGGCAAAAAACTGGGCACATCAGGTTATTCAGGAAGATTTTAACTTAGCGCTAACTAAAAATTCTAAACTAAAAAAAATATTCACCCCGTATTTTAAAGAAAAACAAACTTTTTACGGATTGGCTTAATTAATGGGCTATCAATTTATAACATATATTATGTTCAATACTATTACCTTATCTACAGAGTATCTACAGGAAGGGATTTAGATTTTACGAGTGATTAATTTAGGTATAAAAAAGAATACGATTTATGGTTAATGGCGAAGCTACATCGAATGAAGGGAGAACGTGCTATTTCTGTAGTTCGCCCGAGAATGAACGGAGAATAATAGGAGACTTTATTGTAGAATTGGTATCTGTTGAATACGATAACACTAGTGTGCTTGCTTGCCAAACATGCCGTAGAAAGGCAATATCAAACAAAAAATCAGCTTCCAGAACTATAAAAGATAAACTAGGATTTTTAGGATTTCGGAAATCGAAAAAAATCTAAACACTTGCTTTCTTTTTCTCTTCTCGCTTGCGTTCGTTATGGTCTAAAAATTTCTTTCGAATGCGCAAACTTTTTGGGGTCACTTCAAGAAGCTCGTCATTTGCTATAAATTCGATACACTCCTCCAAACTCATTTTCTTAGCTTGTGAAATTTTCACACTATCCGCTGTTTGGGTAGCACGATGGTTTGTTAGATTTTTCTTCTTTGCAACGTTTACAACCATATCATCGGTACGGTTGTTTAAACCAACAACCATCCCCATGTAGACCGGATCCCCTGGCTCAACGAAAAATTGCCCACGATCCTGTATTCCCTCTAAGGCATATCCGGTAACATCTCCTTTTTCGAGCGCAATTAATGCTCCGCGATTTCGTCCCGGAATATCGCCAGCAAATGGTTCGTACCCATCAAACTGCTGATGCATAATCCCGGTACCACGCGTTTCAGTTAGCATTTCGCCTCGGAATCCTATCAACCCTCTAGAAGGCACTCTAAATTCGATTCGATTATTCTCTCCTTCCTGGCTCATTCCCTGCATGATCCCTTTTCTCTTCTGCAGATTATCAATCACCTTATTACTGTAATCGGTATGCACATCAACAATCACTTCTTCCACGGGTTCCTGTAACACACCATCAACTTCCTGCATCAATACTTCAGGTCGTGATACAGCAAACTCAAAGCCTTCACGTCGCATCGTCTCTATAAGTATGGCCATTTGTAATTCACCTCGGCCAGATACTTTAAACACATCCGGACTATCAGTTGCATCTACTTTCATAGCAACATTAGTTCGAACTTCACGCATTAACCTATCTTTGATCATATTCGAGGTAACATATTTCCCCTCTAAACCGGCAAATGGCGAGTTATTCACTCTGAAGTACATCGCAATAGTCGGCTTATCCAAGTCCACATATTCGAGTGGAGTCATATCCGAAACAGCAGTAAGTGTGTCGCCAATATTTACTGAATCATATCCCGCAATGGCAACAATATCACCTGCAAATGCTTCTTCTACGGGTTCCCGGTTTAGCCCGTTAAAGGTAAATAATTTGGTAGCACGCCCTTTCATTTTACTGGATCCGTCTCCGCCAATCAACGCCACTTCCTGATTTAATTTTACAGATCCCTGTTCAATTCTCCCAACTGCAATTCGGCCAACATAGTCGTTCCAATCGATCGAACTAATCAACATTTTGAATTCTTTTTCAATTGGCTGATGTGGCGCCGGAACATGTTCTACGATTTTATCCATCAATGGCGCAAGACTTTCGCCTTCATCTTCCAAATCAACTTTTGCAATTCCATCGCGAGCAATGGCATATAATACCGGAAAATCTAATTGATCATTTGTGGCATCCAACATCACAAATAAATCAAAAATCTCGTCTAATACTGCATCCGGACGAGCATCCCCTCTATCAATTTTGTTGATAACTACGATGGGTTTGTACCCGAGACTTAATGACTTTCTAAGTACAAATTTTGTTTGAGGCAACGGTCCTTCGGCGGCATCCACTAAAAGAATTACGCCATTAACCATTTTCAGAATTCGCTCAACTTCACCGCCAAAATCTGCGTGACCCGGTGTATCCACGATGTTTACTTTGGTGCCTTTCCAATCAATCGCGGTGTTTTTAGAACTAATTGTAATTCCACGTTCTTTTTCAAGATCACCAGAATCCATCACTCGCTCTTCTACCTCCTGATTTTCTCTAAAGGTTCCACTTTGTTTGAGGATTTGATCAACCAATGTAGTTTTGCCATGATCTACGTGTGCAATGATCGCAATATTTCTTAGCTCTTGGTGCATGAAGTTGTTATGATGAAAATTTGCAAGCCTTGAATATACGGTTAATTAGGCTGTAGTATGATTAATTCCTTCATCTTTTTTTATTTGATAACTCTAACATTATCGATAATCTCCAATAGCTTTTGTAGCTACAATTTTTCAACAAATAAAAACAAGAATATGCGATTACGAAATCTATCATCATTATTAGTTTTAACCCTATTACTTAGTGGGTGCTATCATGCCAGTATTACAACTGGTCTTCCAGAATCTACTACTGAAGTTTATGAAACTCCTTGGGCTATGGCATTTGTAGCAGGTCTCATTCCTCCTGCAGAAATTGATGCGAGTGAGCAATGTGATAATGGTGTTGCTAAAGTAGAAACTCAATTAAGTTTTATGAATCAAATTGTTGGCGCGATTACATTTGGTATTGTTACGCCAATGCATGTTACCGTTACTTGTGCGGCAGATTCGAAAGCAACAATTGAGACTTCAATTGATACTAAACAAGTTATTACAGTACCTGAGAATGCTTCTAAAAGTGATATACAGGAGATTTATAAATATGCCTCAGATCTTGCAGTGATGCAAGACTTACCAATTTTTGTTAAGCACTAAAACAAACTAAGCCTCCAATCGCGGGGCTTTTTTTATGGTCATTCAGAAGCAGTTTTCATTAACACCAAAGTCTCGAGGATTCCATCTCATAACTCGTGAAATATTGGATTATATTCCTGAATTATCGAACATTAAGACAGGAATTGCGCATGTCTTTATTCAACACACCAGTGCAAGTTTAAGCGTCAACGAAAATGCTGATCCAACCGTGAGAGAGGATTTCGAGACTTTCTTTACCCGAGCGGTTCCCGAAGATATCAGCCTTTATAAACATACGTTAGAAGGCCCTGATGATATGACTTCACACATCAAGAGTTCTTTACTTGGATCGTCCGTCTCAGTTCCAATTACCGAAGGGCGATTCAATCTTGGCACTTGGCAAGGAATCTATTTATGTGAGCATCGCAATTACGGGGGTGCACGGAAAATTATAGTCACTTTAATAGGTGAGTAAACTGGATACTCTTTTGATTAAAGTAATTAAAGATGAGCCTCAATTTACGAGGCTCATCTTTTGGTATTTATTTTGCTGATGAACTGTCTTCAGTAATTCTTTGAATTACACCTGCTGCCCATTCTTTTCCGCCCAGGCCAAAAGCCAACCCAAGAGCCAAGCAAACTGCACCAAATAAAAGCAGAAATGCATTGGTTACTAATTCTTCACCGATACTAAGTTGGGTTAAAGAAAGAGAGATTACGAAAAGAATAATTGCATACTTAGCAATGGCGCCAATTGCTTTCGAATTCGAAACTCCTACGTTTGCCAGATATGTGGATACAACCTGAGCAATAAATCCGGCTAGGAAAATTCCGAAAATTAGAGCAAGTACGGCAACAATTACATTTGGTATGTACAGTATAATCTGGTTGAAGAGCTCAGACGCAACACCAAGACCCAGTGCATCTAAACCTGCCAAGATTACTATTAACATAATGAGCCAGTAAATCATAGCTCCAAGAATATCGATGGCTGATTTTTTACTTCCCCCATCCCGTAAAAATTGATCGATTTTAGCTTTCTCCGTCACGACATCAAGTTTGATTAATTTGAGAAGCTTAATTGCAGCTGTTTTCACTAGCTTTGCAATAATCCATCCTACTATTAGAATTAATAATGCCCCAATCAGGCTAGGTAGGAAGTCAGCTAACTTATTAAAGAATGTCTCATAGGCTTCAATAAGTACTGTAGTAATTCTATCTAACATAAATCCTCCGAGTTAAAGGTTATACAAGGATATACTGATTATGCAGATGATTCCAAAACAACAAAATGCATGACACAAAAAAACCCTGACCAACAATAGTTAATCAGGGTTTAAGCTTTACATTGGCTTTCGCGGAGAGGGAGGGATTCGAACCCTCGTTACCTATTTCTAGATAAACTCCCTTAGCAGGGGAGCGCTTTCAGCCACTCAGCCACCTCTCCCAAAAGGGCAACAAATATACGGTGGTTCAATTGCCTAAGCAATGCAATCTGAAGAAATAATTATTCTTCAATCACATAAATTTGAGCAAGGTTTCTACCTTCCTGGGCATAATCCAATCCATAGCCTAACACAAACTTATTTGGAATTTCAAAACCCACGTAATCTAACTGAAGTTCATGCTTGGTGGCTTCTTTTTTATGAAGCAGGGTTACAACTTTCACAGAGGCTGGATCGTACTCAGCCATTCTCTCCATCATATACTTCATAGATAGACCAGTATCCACAATATCCTCTACAAGTATAACATGCCTGCCCTTTAATTTAGCATCAATATGTTTTAGCTCAGTAACGTTGCCGGAGGAAACTTTTTCATCGCCGTAGCTACTTAGTTTCATAAAATCAACTTCACAGGGAATACTAACATTCCGCATTAAATCGGCAAGAAAAATGTAGGAGCCATTCAAAATCCCAATAAATATTGGCTTCAGGCCTTCATATTCTTTATCAATTTGCTCGCCAAGCAAAGATAGCCTTGCATCAATCTGATCCTTATTAATGAATACTTTAAAGATTTCACCCTTACACTCAACTTTTTCCGGTAGATAAAAGCTCATAATTCAAGATTTATAAATACTAAGTGGTTTTAAAGTACCCTTTGTGATTTTCACATGATCAGAAATACATCCAATCTCATTGTTTACAGCCATCTCCGGATACAAAATGGCACAAATAGTACCACCTGAGTCGATTAATATCAAAGTTTCTTCGCGTTTAGCAGAACTTATTTTTCTATTTGTTAGATGATCAGACACTTTTTGAGATCCTTTCATACCCAAAGGGATAATAAAATCGCCAGGTTTCCATTTTCTTAGAATTACTGGCCATTTTATTTTTTCCGAATCAACCTGAAGAAGAGAGTCACGATCTACATGGTTACAACTAAATTCCCAACCAAGTTTTTGCACCGGGTTCTGGACATCTTCATAAGATATCGATGTTGATGCCTTTTCATCTTCTATTGTGCTTTTTAAAACAAGTTCATCTCGTTCTCGAAGCAAGTTATACTGCGAATTTACTAGAATTTCTTTGCCAGTCTGTGCATCCAGTAAACGAAGAATATTTTCCAACAACCCCTTTGATGGTGCTACACCAGTACATTTAATGAGATACCGACGAATCAATTCCTGCTGTAAATCAGCAGAGAACAATTTCAGTTTTTCTATGGATAAGCTCTCATTTTCCACTACCACAGAGCTTAAAAATTCGAAAGATTCGTTGGCTATACTTCCTTTTCTTGCAACTTCTACGATGTTCGATTTCCAGCCTGGTATAAATTTATCAAAAACCGGAAAGACCGTACTTCGCAATGCATTTCGAGCATAGGTGTTCTCTTGATTTGATGAATCATCCCTAAAAGGAACTGCTTCCGATTTGCAAAATTCTATAATTTGGGATTTAGTAAAATTCAAAAATGGTCGGAAGAATGACCCATCCCAGATAGTTAACCCCGACCAACTGGAGATTCCACCACCACGCATCATTTTGAATAAAACAGTTTCAAGCTGGTCGTCTTTATGATGAGCTGTTGCAATGCCGGCTGAGCCTCTTTCTGATTTTAAATCTGCAAAAACCTGATATCTAAATTCTCTTGCCCAATTTTGGAAATTATTCTTAGCACTACTCGAATCAACTTTAACCGAGCAACATTCTATACCCCACATGGCGCAAACATCTTCAACTAATTGCTGATCTGCATCACTTTCTTGTGCTCGTAGCCCATAATTTATATGAACAACAAAAACCGGGATATCCAATTTTTGAAAAAGGTAGAGCAAGGCCATAGAATCCGGTCCCCCACTTACACCGAGAACGATCGAATCCCCACTTTCGAAATGACGTTGGTAGAGGTTATTTACTTGGTTCTGAAGAGAGTTGGACTCGGATTTGTTCATATGAAAAAGTATTCACTTCGAGCTCCTTATTCAATACAACCATGTGCCCGGCTTCATTAATCCCCAGAAATTTATATTCCCCGTCTAAATCTTCCCCATTTACTGTAAGTCTGGTCCACTTTCCATACCCAATTAATCGCTTATTAATTGATTTAATCAACTCGATATTCTGCGTATCCCATAAACGATAATAATATTCGATGCGGCTTAAAATTCGAGCAAGAAGCCTTTCTCTTGATATATCTTGATTTGTAATATTTTTAAATGATATAGCCGATTCGCGAATCTTTGCATTAAACTCTTCTTGATTCACATTTATGCCGATTCCCACAATCGCGCGATCAAAATCATTACCTGAAAACTGCGTCTCTGTAAGCAATCCCGCAATTTTTTTACCACCAATCAGAACATCATTAGGCCATTTAATTTTTGAAGTACTCTTAGTTTGTTCCTCAATGGTATCAGCAATTGCCAAAGCATTAGCTAAGGTAAGTATGGATAAACGATCGCCAGAGGTAGGCTCAAAAAGAAGAGTGAAGGTTAAATTTTGCCCACTTTTACTATCCCAAAACCGATCGTATTGTCCTTTCCCTGCTGTTTGGGTATCGGCTAGTACTAAACTTCCGTGCTTTGTTGATTCACGTTCTAAGTTTTTTGCCGTTTTATTCGTCGACTCAAGGGATTCATAAAAAAAAAGCTCTCTACCTAACCAGGAGGTAGAAAGCTCTTTTTCAAATAGTTGAGTATCGAACAAAATAGTTATTTACCTACAACTACAACCGAGTCTTCTGTTCCAAATTCGTTAGGAACATATGCATCTGCTTCGAAGTCATTTTCCCACTTTTCGCCATCAATTAAGTATTTAAATTTATACTCAGATTCTGGCTTTAAGCGAAGCTCAGCAACGTACTCGCCGTTTTTTCTAGTTAATTTTGTTGTTTCAGTATCCCAGTTATTAAAATCGCCAGCCAGGACCACTTCTTCGTTTACAATTTCCGATGGAACAGAAAAGGTAACTTTACATACAGTTCTCTTTGGTGTGAAATTTTTCTTAAGCATCTTGATAAAAAAAGGTTGTTAACTTATGAAAATGAAAGTTACCTATATTATTTAGTATTTTTCAAGAAAATACCGTAAAGAAATTATTAAATAATAATCTAAAGCTTAAATTTTTATTAAAAAAGCTATTTTTCCTTAAAATATCAGTAATGGAACCGTTTTCAAGCTAAACTCTGGCAGGTTTGAACTGGTATGAACTAAAATATTAAATCATAATTTATTCGGGGAAAAGCGCTTTGAATGTAGATTTAACATCAGCGGTACTTGCTCCATTTAGTACTTTCTGTGCTAATTCTTTAAAAGTTTGCAACGAATTTGTAGAAAGCAGGTGCTTTATTTTTGGAATATTATGAGGCGACATACTCAAGTCATTTACCCCCATTCCAATCAAAGTTGCAGCTCCAATCTGGTCGCCAGCTAACTCGCCACAAACAGCTACGTGGGTGTTACTTTTTTTAGAAGCATACACTGTTTGATAAATCAACTGCCAAACAGCCGGATGGTTATGCTGATATAATGAACAAATTCGTTCATTTCCGCGATCAACGGCTAGTGTATATTGCGTCAGATCATTCGTTCCGATGCTGAAAAAATCAATCTCTTGAGCGAAATGACTTGCCAATAGCGCAACGCTGGGTACCTCAACCATTATTCCCAATCGGATATATTTGTCATATACGATTCCTTGTTGATCTAATCTGTTTTGAACCAGCGTTAGGATTGCACGAACCTCTCGAATTTCAAAAATATCTGTTACCATCGGTACAAGAATTTGGATACGCCCCAAATGTTTTCCTGATACAGTGAGAATCGCACTTAGCTGATTTTCGAGCATTTCACGTTCATCAAGTAACATCCTTATTCCACGCCACCCTAAAAATGGATTATCTTCATCACCTGATTTTAACTTTAATTTATCTCCACCAACATCAAATAATCGTACTGTGCAAGTTCCGGAACTATTTTCCAGAATGTGAGAATAAAACTTAATCTGTTCTTCCAGGCTTCTTTTTTCAAATCCGCCGTATAACAAAGCTTCCGTTCTTAAAAGCCCTATACCTTCTGCCTTACTTTTCTTGACAATTTCCAGTTCCTGAATGAACTCAACATTAGCGCGCAAATGAAAATTAAATCCATCGGTTGTAACTGATTGTTCATTCACCTTTAAACTATCACGAACTACTTTTGTGTACTCTTTTAACTTCGCTTTATATTCTGTTTGTGTTGCTGCTGATGGATTTATAATCAGTGTGCCCTCATTTCCATCCACAATCGCTTTTTCTGCTTTTTTTGTATTGGGAACAGCAGATTTTGCACTTACTAAACACGGAATATTTAACGATTGAGCAATGATTGCAGCATGAGAAGTTAACCCGCCTTTATCCATCACCAATGCTTTTATCCCTCGATCAAAGTACGATACCAGATCAGTAGGGCTTATCTCTTTTACGATTAAAATGGAGCCTTTAGGTATTTTTTCCAGCTTTCCATTATCACTGGTTAACTCGATCAATCGATCCCGCAGATTTTCCAGATCTACGATTCTTTGTTTAAAAAGCTCAGACCCGCTTTCCTTCAGTTTTTCAATAAATAATCCGAAGGTATTGTATATCGAGTAGTCGACACTATACCGCTCTTTCTCAATTAGATTATAGACTTTTGCATGGATATCAACATCTGAAACAATATGTTTTTGAGCTTCAAAAATTTCTTTTGTCGCACTATCTAAATTAATCGAAAGCGTATTTAACTCTTCCAGGAATGATTCTTTAGCTTTTTCAAAACGTTTGAGATGCGTTCTAACCTGAATCTGGCGAATTTTTTTTGGAGATACAGATTGTTTAGAGTCGTCAATTACCCATACTGGGCCGAGCGCAATTCCTTTGCTCGAAGCTATGCCGTGGATAATGTGTTCCTCGAGAGTATTTGGCATAATTATTCGTCAGTTGCCCCAAACTTATTATCAACTAACTCTAAAATTGCGGCCATCGCCTCCTTTTCATCCGCACCGGATACCTCAAATAATAATTCGGCCCCTTGTTCTGCGGCTAGCGTCATCACGCCAAGAATACTTTTCCCATTCACTCTGTAACCGTACATGTGAATGTAAAAATCCGACTTAAAACTACCCGCTAGCTTTACTAAAGCCGCTGAAGGGCGTGCATGTAATCCCGAACTATTCTTTATTGTAACTGTTTTTTTGATCATACAATCATATTATTTCATGTGAAGCAATATTACAAGGGTTTGAATAAAAATTGATTGCCTCAATGTGTTTTTTTTACTGGTTTCAACACAACCTTTCGATTGATCTTTCTTACCTTGTCGCGAACTAAATTTCCATCAAATGTCAGTATCAGAAAAAGAAGTACGCTACGTTGCAGATCTTGCGCGATTACAACTATCAGACAAAGAGGTTCAAAGTCTGGCTAAAGATATGAACAATATTCTAGGATACATGGATCTTTTAAACGAGCTTGATACTGATCAGGTTGAACCCCTGGAGCATGTAATAGATTTAAAGAGCAGGCTTCGCCCGGATGTAGCTAACACTCCTTTGAAACATGATGATGCGTTAAAAAACGCTCCCGATGCCGACTCTGATTACTTTCGCGTTCCAAAAGTTATCGAATAAACAAAATACTTTAAGATGGCCGATTTTTTCTATCGACTACCTCGTTCCCGCCAACATATAATTTCTTTACTTGTTCTCTTTATTGTCCCATTGGTGATGTTTTTTCAAACAACACTTGGAGGAAAAGAGATAGAACGGCATGATATTACCCAGTGGCGTGCTGGTGCAGAATCTATCATTGAGTATCGAGAAGAATTCGACGAAGAGCCTCTTTGGGCGAGCAATATGTTTGGTGGAATGCCTTCATTTGTAGTTTCAACTAAAAATAAGTTTCCACATCTAAATAATTTATCTGGCATTTTCAGCAAAATTTACCCCGCTTTTCAATACTGGGTTATGTTATCAGGCATGTATGTGCTGTTAATTGTGATGGGTTTTCGACCGCTAAGTGCCGTTTTTGGGAGCATTACTTTTTCTTTAACCACCTATTTTCCAGTCATAATAATGGCTGGCCATACCTCTAAGTTTTTCACTCTGGCATTCGTCCCCTGGACTTTTGTAGGATACTGGTTACTAACCCGAAAAGGAAAAACCATTGCAGGACTACTTATTTTCACTACTGCAATGGCCCTGGAAGTTCGGGCGGGACATCCACAAATCACCTATTACTTTGCCTATCTCCTTGCGGCGTTGTGGTTGTATGATATCGTTGGTTGGTTGAAACAAAATGATTACAAGAAAGTTGGAATTATCACCGGGCTGCTTGCAATTGGTGGGGTCATGGGAATTTTAGGGAATGCGGAAAGAACTTTATCGCAAAGTGCATACGCAGAATACAGTATCCGCGGTGGCTCAGACTTAGATGGCACAACCGGGCTGGATGCTAATTACGCGTTTGCATGGAGTCAAGGTGTTTCGGAATCACTTACTCTAATTGTACCAAATTTATTTGGGGGTGCATCTCCCGATTATTGGGGACCTAAGTCTATTACTTCCGGTCCACACTATCTAGGTGCTTTAGCTTTTTTGTTTATGCTTATTGGTTTATGGAAAACTAAAGACCGTCTGGTTTTTGTTTTTCTAGGAGTTGGAATTCTGGCCATTTTCTTTTCCTGGGGTAGCTCATTCAGAGTTTTGAATCAGCTAGCTTTCGATTACATCCCCTTTTTCGACAAGTTTAGAGCACCTGAAACATGGCTGGTAGTAACTTCATTCTGTTTTTCAATTATTGCTGTATCTGGTTTAGATAAGCTCACAGATTCATTTTCAGACAAATCAATATCATTTAAGAAGTATTACGCTCCTCTTGGCGCCGCATTTGTAGTTTTTATATTAGTCTTCATCTTGGTAAAAAACTTCGATTACACCGGCTTCGGTGAAGTAGACCAAATATCTGCCCAAATCGCCCAACAAAATCAAGTTTCCCCAGATAACCCTCAAGTTCGGGAAAGAGCTTTTAATTATATCGAGCAACAATTAGTGCCGGCAAGAGAAGAAAAAGCAAATGGTGATTTATACCGCTTTGCGCTGTTTCTGATCTTAGGAGGAGGTGTAGTTTATGGGATTGCTCAGAAAAAACTTTCCCCTACTATTGCAGGGATGGGAATAATTGTATTGGCTGGCATCGACATGATGCAGGTTGGTCAGCGATATATGGCTGAATCAAAATTTGTGACTTCGAATGTTGATGCCGAACGACTTATTATTGCTGGAAGCAGAGACCAAGATCGGTTTATTCAGCAAGAGAATGAAAAGAATGTATACCCATATCGTGTGTTCCCATTAGATATACCCTCTGGTCCCTTTTCGAATGCTGTTCCTTCGTATTTCTATCCATCACTTGGTGGTTATTCCGGTGCGAAGTTAAGTGTGGTGCAGGATGTGTTTTTTGCAGCAAATAGCCCGCTCTTTGGAGGGGAATATGGCATAAATTTAGGCTTACTTAGTGTATTAAATACAAAATACATCACGTATAACCCCGGATTAGTAATTCCAGGATTGCGCCCTGTATTTACAGGTGAAAACGGTGGCATTGTGTATGAAAACGAACAAGTGCTTCCTAAAGCATTTTTTGTTGATTCCGTGGTTACAGTAGATACCCCAATCGAAGCTTATGATTTACTTTACCCTGGAAGTCTAGATTTTTATACAACTGCAGTTGTTGAAAATTATCAACCAGCCACTTCTCCAGACACTACTTCAACCATCGAAGTTGATAATTATTCAGGCGCAGAAATGAAATTCAATCTAGAGCGCTCTGAACCAGGATTCTTAGTAATCAGTGAAATTTATTACCCCGATGGCTGGATAGCACTTTTAAATGGTGAAGAGATCCCAATCCACAAAACAAATTATTTATTGCGGGGAGTGGAAATTCCAGCAGGTTCTCATACTCTGGAATTAGATTTCAGACCATCATCGTATTACAACGGAATCATTTTATCCAGCATATCCATGCTATTTCAGTTGGGACTAGGTTTGGTCTTGCTGATTCAATTTATCAACCACCGAAAAAAGAGTGGCGAATAAAAAAGTTCTAGTAGTAACCTATTATTGGTATCCTTTTGCGGATGTAGGCACATACCGTATATCGCGGTTCTGTAAATACCTGGCACGTAAGGGATGGGATATTGTGGTGCTAACAGCAGACAAAGCTTCGGCTGGTATGGAGGGCAAACCGGATGATCCGCTTCTAGAACAAATTAAAGTTTACCGTTCAACTATTATTGAACCTACCGAATTATTAAATCTGGGCAAAAAATCGAAAACAAAAACCAGTAATCCTGGTGTTTTCTATCAAAAAAATAGTAGCCTTATTTCGCGTTTAGCAGTATGGGTAAGATTGAATTTGATGATACCGGATGCAAAATTTACCTGGAAATGGTTTGCAGTGCCACTTGGGAAAAAAGTTATCGAACAAGAGCATCCGGATATTATTCTATCGACTTCACCACCCCCTACAACCAGTTTGATTGCCGCTGACCTTGCCAAGTGGAGTAAGTTGCCCTGGCTTGCTGATTTTCGCGACCCATGGTCCAATATTTATTACTACGATGACCATCCTCAAAGTGGTTTCGCCAGATCAAGAAATAAGAAGCTAGAAGAGAAAACACTCAAACGAGCTTCTAAAATCACGATGGTGAATCATGGTTTTTTTCCTGAGCACGAATCAATATTGAAAGAGAAAGCTAAAAAAATACCAAATGGATTCGACCCTGAACATCAAATTGATTCTTCAGAAAATCCTTCATCAAATGATACTTTTTCTATTCGCTATTTTGGAAGTTTAAAAGCTAACCAACATCCCGGAGAATTTATTAGTGCGCTTCAAACAATAGAAGTCAATCATCCGGAAATTGCCAGTGAGCTTAGGGTAGAGTTTTATGGGAGTATCGATCCCAATATCAAAAGTGAGATCGAATCGGTAGCGAACAACATTCAAACCAATTTTCATGGTTTTATCCCTCATGATGAGATGATGGTTCAAGTGCAAAACTCGCAGTTATTATTACTTTCTATTGGACGAACAAAGAACAGTAAATTTGCACTTTCAACCAAGGTATTTGAATATATGTTGTCTGGAAATCCGGTTCTTGGAATTGGACCGACTGATGGCGCGGCTGCCGAACTTGTGCGCGATACTGAAATCGGAAAGTTTTTTGAGCGCGAAGATGGCGATGGAATATTAGAATATATACGATCAATCTATAACTCCTGGAAAACTAATACCCCTTCCGTTCAGCCAAATTCTGAAGCAATAGAAGCGTATAATTTTGAACATCTTACTGATGAGCTAGAACGATTAATGAACGAACTAGTTCGCTGAGCTTCCCTTTAACCGGTCTCTTTGTTTTTTCCCAGAGCTTGTTTTAGGAATGGAACCAATCTCTTTAATCAGTGATGGCACTTTGTAGGTTTCCAGATGCTCTCTTAAAAATTGGATTAACTCTGTTCTATTAAAAACTACTTCCTGTTTCATAACTACAAATGCCACGATTTCTTCTCCGGTAATACTCGACTCAGATCGTGATGCAATTACCGCACTTTCTTTAACTAGATCATGACTTTCAAGCATGTTTTCAATTTCTGCGGGAAAAACCTTTTTGCCACCAACATTTATCACATCATCTACTCTCCCTCTTAAATGGATATACCCATCAGAATCTTTGAAACCCAAATCTCCCGTTCTGAACCACTCGTTAAACGCTGTTTTTTCTGTTAACACATCATTATTTAGATAACCGGGCGTACGTATTTCTCCACTAACTACAAGCTCTCCTACATCCCCATCATTACAAAATTCTTCATTGCTTCCGAGAATATTCACTTCAACGTTAGGACTTGCTTTTCCCAATGACGACAATTTCTGCTGCGACTCGTTAAACTCAATAAAAATGTTTGCTGCGACTTCTGTTAGCCCATAGTGCATACAAATTCTGGTATCCGGTAAATGCCCGATCAATTCTTGCTTCGTTTCCAGGGCCATCGGAGAGGAACCAAACTCGATATATTTCAGCTTTTTGAAGTGTTCTATATATCGGTCTTTCATAAGTTTTTTTACTACTTCAAAACCAGCAGGCACCATACAAATTCCATTTGCTCCAAATTTTTCGATAGCTTCGAAAAATAGTTTTGGAAACAAGAAGCCATCTATAAGTACTGCGGTTGCTCCAAGAAATAAATTCGTGCGTAGTCTGCGAAGTCCGAACGCATGGTGCACGGGTAAGGGAATTATTTCGGTATCATCACCTGTGTTACCAATAAATTGATTTGAATTAATAGCGCCGGCTAAAATATTTCGATGAGTTAGTTGTACACCTTTTCCACCACCAGTGGTACCCGTTGTAAATAGGATATCCGCAATTTCATCCGACGATGGCATCCTTATTATCTTCGCTTCATCCCCATCCAGTAGCGCCTCATTAAAATCAAATTGCTTAATGTTTTGTCGATTTTGAACCTTATGTAAAATTAGTGCAGGCTCAACCTGTTCTACAATTTTATGATATCCTTCCTCAGGAAGTTTAACATCAACCGGAACAGCAACAGCATTTAATGCATGAATGGCTAAATAGGTATACGCAAAGAGCGGATGTTTTTGCCCATAAAAAATAACTCTATCCCCAGCAACCACTCCTTTCGATTCAAAAAATCCGGCTACCTTCCTCACATTTATCGCCACCTGCTGATAATCGATTTCCTCATTTTTAAAGATCAGAGCAGTTTTTGAAGGATTCAATTCTGCGCTATTAAAAAACCCCTCAACAATAGAATTTGGCATTTTTCTAGCTTTAGGTTTTAGCGGCAAGCATTTTTTTGATATCCCCGACATTCATGATCTCCGCAATTTCTTCAGGATCAACTTCGATTTCATATTCCTCTTCTATTGCGGATATGATGTTTATGTGACCTAACGAGTCCCAGGCTTGGATATCACCAGGTCCGGTTTCATCAGAAATTTCGTCGGCAGATTGCAAGTATAGTACTTCAGCAATGAGTTCTTCGATCTTCATTATTTCACATTTTTGGAAGGATTTTTCTACCAATTGCCTGATAATTATCCGGGATTGATTGCGTGATAATCGCCCCAATCGAGATAAATACGTTATTGCCAATCGTTAATTGATTAAGAATGGTAGCATTCGGACTTATCCAAACATCATCGCCAATCTTCGTAGATCCGGCAATGGAAACACAACCAGTGATCAAGCAATTTTTCCCAATCACTACATTATGCGAAATATGAACTGATTTTGAGATTTTAGATCCTTCTCCAATTTTAGTGTTTTCAAGAGCACCCCTGTCTATAGTTGTAGCAGCACCTATTTCTACAAAATCTTCAATAATAAGCCCCCCCACATGTGGAAATCGCTCCCAAGAGCCGTGCTCAGATTTTGCCATTCCAAAACCTTCAGCTCCTAAAACAGCGCCTGCCTCAATCACGACATGATTTCCAATCTCTGTATCATCATACACATGGATATTCCCGTGTAGCTGCGTATGATCACCAATTTTACAGGCTCCGATTGTACAATTTGGGCCAATAAATGCTGTTTTAGAAATTTCAGCTTCCGGGTGCACAACCGCACTTGAGTGGATACCTCTAGGCTGATTCAAACTAAGAAGACTTCGCACCAATCTGCTGAAAGCCAGCTTTGGATTATCAACTACGAAAAAAGCTTTTGAGGCTTTCTGCTCTTCTGAAATCTCAATAGACTCATCGCAAATTATCACACAAGCACTTGTTTTATCTACCAACGCTTGCTTATTTGGTTTTGTGGGGCTACACCAAACGAGGGAAGTTTCATCTGCCTCCCCGATGCTTCTGATATTTTCGATAAAACAATCTTCATTGCCTATAAAATGATACTCAACAGCTAGAGCAGCTCTTAAATTAGCAACAGAACTTCGAGGTATTTGAGATGTATTCATGATCAGCCTTGCCCGAAATTTCTAAACTTTTTGCCTTATCACTTCAAATGCTTCAGCAAATGTCTCGTTTACCTGAACACCCCGAACCCGTGCCAATCCTTCGATGAACTCTTTGGTAAAATACGCCCGTTGTTTTTGAAACTGGGACTCGTACGTACTCATCATTTTCCACTTCATATCTATATGGGCTTGCGACAACGTAACAAATGCCTGAGTGTTGAAAGAAACATGGTTCCATGGAAGTTCATATCCCCAAATACTGGTTTGTTTGAATGCTCGCAATCCTTCGTTAAACACAACTTGATGATCTTGATGTACATCGCTTCCAGAGGGTAGTAATACCAGATCGGGTTGAATAGCACTTCTCAATTTCACCATTTCTTCAAGCACTTCCTGCCGATGATAAGAAAGCATACGGACCTGATAATCATATACATGAAGTCGATTCCTTGGGATACCTAAAATCTCCATCGAGGCGAGAAATTCGTCTTTAAGCATATCAGGATTTGCCCCATCTGGTAGAGATGCACGCGCCGTAGAAAAAGCGGCAACATACATTTCATCACCTTCGCTATGGAATCTAGCCATCGTTCCTCCACAGCCTAATTCGGCATCATCAGTATGTGGGGCGAGTACAAGAATTTTTTTCATTTCTTAAATTTTACTTATCGTAAGGATACTGAATTTGTGAAATAATATTGACGCTTTCTAAGGAATAGAATACTTAGTTCTTATCTTCTGGAAAATTAATTCATTTAAATGAAAATACTTACCGTTGTAGGCGCCCGCCCACAATTTGTTAAAGCTGCTGTTGTATCAAAAGCATTAAAAAATAGAGGGATTACAGAACAGATCATTCATACAGGTCAGCATTATGATCATGATATGAGTACCGTTTTTTGGGAAGAGTTAGATATACCTAAACCATCCATAAATCTAAATGTTGGTTCTTCTTCGCATGGAGCTCAAACAGCGCAGATGATACAAAAGATTGAAGAACATATTTTTTCTATGTCTTCGAAACCTACTGCATTAATGGTATATGGAGATACGAATTCAACGTTAGCTGGTGCAATCGTGGCATCAAAGATTCATATTCCTATCATTCATATAGAGGCAGGGTTACGGAGTTTCAATAGAGAAATGCCTGAAGAGATTAATCGAATATTAACCGATCATATCTCCGAATTATTATTCTGTTCTTCCGAAAATGGTGTTCGACAACTAGAGAATGAGAACAATAGCGGACTAGCTTTTAATGTGGGCGATGTGATGTATGATGCATTTTTGACGTTCTCTGAAATATCAAAAGAAAAAAAATCAGCCTCTTTTTTATTAGATGAGTTAGACAGAGAGTATCACCTGGCTACTATCCATCGGCCTTCAAATACAGACAATAATGAGTCCTTGAATTCGATTTTAGAAGCTTTTGCAAGGTTAGACAGACAAGTGGTTTGGCCTGTTCATCCACGTAATAAATCGCGCCTGAGTGAACTAAAACTACCACCTAATCTTAAAGTAATTCTTCCTCAATCGTATTTCGAAATGAATGCTCTTATTAGAAATTGCAGAAAAGTTCTTACCGATTCCGGGGGGGTACAAAAAGAGGCTTACTGGGCAAAGAAACCTTGCATTACGATTAGAGAAGAAACAGAGTGGGTTGAAACGTTGAACGGCAGGTGGAATCAATTGACAGGGCCTAACACATCAAAAATATTGGATGCCATGTCAAAAGAACCAAATACAAAATGGGTGCCATTATATGGTGATGGTAATGCTTCTACCGTTATTGCAGAAAAAATACAAGCGCACTTCATTTAGTTTACAGATTTGCATAAAAATTTATCAATGGTTGGATAGTAGAATCCCAATTAAATGTTTTCTCTGCCGCTTTCTTTCCATTTTCACCTAACTTTTTAGCAACTGTTTCGGAGTTAAGTATCTCATTGATTTTATTTGCAAGATCTTGCGGATTTTCAGATTCAAATACTAATCCAGCGTGATGCTCTTTAACCATTCGTTCAAGAGATGTACAATTTGAGGTAATTACAGGTAGCTCCTCAGACATGTAATATCCAAGCTTATGTGGAATTGATGCATCAGTTTGTACCGACTTAACATGAGGGATTAATCCAACATCTGCTCTTTTAACAAAACTTCTAATATTCTCTTGTGGTTGCCAGCCTTCGAATACCACATTGCCTGTTAAGCCTAAATCTGCAACCTGGCTTATCAATTCATTATGATTTCTTCCAGTACCAACTAAAACTAACATTGCATCCGGATTAATTTTTAATACTTCGGGCATAGCTGCAACGGCAGTTTCTAAGCCTCTGTGTAAATCGAAACCGCCTGAATAGAGAAGTACTTTTTTACCTTCATACTTATTCAGAATCTCCTCTTTAAACTCGAATTCTCGGAAAGTAGATATTTTTGGAGTGTTTGGAGTAACTATGAATTTCTCATCCGGAAATCCTTGTTTCAAATATCGATCTTTCATTTCGCCGATTACAGTAATAACCCCATCAGCTTGTTCTATCCAATCTCTTTCTAGTTTCTCCCATTTTGGTATTGAAACTAAAATGTTTCCAGGAAATCTGGTACTCCACGCATATTGAGTTAGTGCATGAACATAATTTTCATGTAGATCGATAATTAACGGTCGTTGAAATTCCCTTTTAGCTTTAATACCTACTCTACCTAGATATAAGTCATGAACATGGATTGCGTCAAATGGTGTTTTATTCCATAATTCTTTTACGGCATTAAAAATTTTATTTGAATACAGATCAAGAAACCCAACAGTCCCTCTTAATTTTTTCTGTAATCCAGATTTAATTTGGACGCGAAATATATCAACTCCCCGATAATTGTCATGTCTGGCACGGTCATCATCTGCAAATGATAAAACGGTAACTTTATGGCCGGCTTCTACTAATGATTCTGCTTCATTTTCAACTCGTTGATCTGGTGGATATGTATGATCCAGGATCATCAAAATATTCATATTAGAGTCCTAAATAATATTCAAAAAGTTTTATGTCGTCTTCTTTTAGAAGTAGATGATTGTGCCACAGCAACACAAACTCACCACCATTTTCTGTAAGTGTTTTATGATATAAATCGACAAAATGTCGACTCTCTTCATAGCTCAAGCCCATGTAACCCGGACTTGTTAAAGTGCACTCCATGACTATTAGTGGATGTAATTTTAAAGCTAACTTTTCTTTGGATTTCCAATCAAAAGCAGAGTATGGAAATGCAACTCCAACTCTAAATCCGGATCGATCAGCATATCCAACTGTATAGTCATCGGTAATTCCTGTGGCTTCTAATTCTCCGGGAGTCGACTCCCAATCCCACCTTAGGTAATGTTTTCTGGATTGCGAAACAATTTGAGGAATGCGGAGCTCAGATAATACCGATTGTAGTTTATCGAATTCCGTTTTTAAAACATTTTGATCTTTGTAGGTATAAAAACTCGGGTGAAGTCCAATGGTATGTCCATTATAATCGAGTTTTGAAAGTAAAAGCTTTATTGCTTCTTGATCTATGGAATATCCAACATCATTTGGATGCTTATTATCGCTAGCAACAAAAAAGAAAGTGCTTATTATTTTGTATTTGTCTAGCAGCTCAATTAATTCGAAGAAATTGTTATATGGATCTATTTCATAGTTACCATTGCGAACACTCAGAAAAAAACCCAACCTCTTTTTGGCTTGTCTAATATCTTTTCTAATTAGAATATCGCCTAACACTCGTTTAAATAACCGACCAAGTGTATAATTCAAATATTCAAATGGTTGGTCGACATCATGAGAAACATGTTTTTTATAAGAAATTGAGCCTAATTCTGATACATGCTGCTTTTCTAGCAATTGATTTGCTAATATCAGAAACCATTCTTGAATTATAGGTCGATCAATAAGCTCTTTTTTTGCCAGAAATGATGTGTTACCAATATTTCTATCAAATATATCTTTATCAGAAAAATGTAAATCAGCATAGCCACTAAGTAGAAAGAACGCCATCCCAAATATGTCAGCTTTACAATCCCAGTCTTCATCGCTCAAATAAAACCAGGCAGGTAGTGACTTACTGGCGAAAGAAATGTCCTCTACCCGATTTGTTGTTTTTCCCTCAAAGTGGCCTTGATTAAAAAAAACATCCGGTAAACGAATACTTTTTTCATCGAAATACAGGTGATAGCCATCGATATTACTATCGAAGGATAAAGATAGATCAAGCCCTAAAAAGTCTTCGGCAAAAACTGAGATGATGTATTTTTTCTCAGATTCGAACCTCTCCGGTGCTTTAACTTTGATGGTTCCAATATTCGATCTTTTGTCCAAAATTATTCTGATTTATACATTTTTTGAACTTCTTTTAGTAAATGAATTGGATAGTATCGTTTACTAACTTTTTGAATATTATGAAAATGAATCGCCTCACTTCCGAATGAGCTAAAGAACCGTTCAATTCCTTTTATACTGGAGCCTTCGAAATCGAAATCATTGCTATGATCATTAGCAAGTTTTATGCCTTCAAATAAGCCATAACTAACTGCCCCAGCAACAGCCTTCTCATGATCAAATCCACCGGCTAGATAATACGTTACGTTGTCATCATGTATGTATAATTGAGCCGCAATAATTTCGTTATTTGAATTTTTTATACCTATTAAACTTGCTCTATTTCTGTTCTTCGCTTCGATTACAAGCGTATCTAGGGTCTCAAACGAATATCTAATAGTACCTTTATTCCTCTGAAAGGTCTTTTCAATTAATTCATATAAAGTAGATGTTGAAATATCGTTTGCTACACTACAAGTTTCACGTGCTCGGCGAATATCTCTGCGAACTGAACTTTTCAGGTTGTCCCATATATGATCAGAATTAAATGGAGAACAAATGCGAAATGAGGTTACAGATCTCTGATTAAAACCTTTCCATATAAATGGAAGGTAATTTGTGATGCTTTCGTCCAGATTGTAGGTAAAACGATCAAAATCGGGCAACTTTTCAATTAACTCCTCTAATACAGATCGTTCATTACTGTGAATGGCTTCTTGTTTTTCACTAACGTTTTTTATCCAAGGCCCTAACTTTTGGGTAAGAACAGGCATTTCGATATGCTTAAACCCTTTTTTAGTTTTAAAAACGATTGGCCATCTAGCTTTTAAGTCACCACCTTTCACAATTTGAATATCCGCCCAATCCCCATGTGCAACAATGTCTAGCCACCATGGTTGCATAAAGATGCTACCGGGTAATATGTGAGGCTCAAGCTCTGTCATGAACAGTATCCAAAAAATTTTTAATCATTTCATCCAACTCATCACCTTCATGTTTTGACTGTTCAAACTTAGCTGGAATATTTGTGCTATTTCTAAGAAAACTTGGAGATAAATTACATGAATTCATGAAATCATGAATTACATTTAAAGGCTGTTCACAGAATTCACTGTAATTCAATTCAAAGTATTTGGCTTTTGTTTGTTCCAGATCTTTCTTAATGATTTCATTAGTTTTGTGTACTTGCCAGTGAATTTGCTCTAGGGGTGATTCATTTTCTTTTTGTTCCCACCCGGGTGGGTTAATTCCCCACCATTTTCTAATGTCTTTATTTCTGGATCTTGCTAAATAAATAGACTTTATTGTTGAGGCTTCATCTCGGCGTACCCATATAAAAATGGAGGAGGGAAATATTTCTTTCAATACCTGAATCCTTAATGAATGATAGGTATTCTTTGATATAAATAGAGGTGATGGTTTAGCTATTTCGCTAATTACATTAACCAATTCGATTTTAGCACTAGCATCGAATGCATTTACTGTGGTATACGGCTTTTCTTTTGGAAAATATTGATAAAAAAATGCTCCAGCCTCATGGGGATCTCCAGGCTGTTGAGTTCGCCCATATTTGGACGAATAATTGGATGGATTCAAACTTTTATTAATAAAATTTCGCTCAAAAACTCGGGCAATTACTGCAATTCGGTATCGCTCAGCAATTCTATTTGTTATATATGTGCAATCAAAAGCTGAGCAAAGCGCTTGATATATAAGTGTGGTACCCGTTCTTGGTGCGCCAATAATCCAAATCGGAACAAAGCTATGACTCGCTTTTAAGGTTGATCGGAATTGCTTCTCAATAAATCGAAAAAGATTACTCTGTACAGAAATCATAAAGTTTGAATGCAACATCATTGATTCAGTTCTGTTACAAAAAAATGATGGTTTCTATATTTATAATCGGCCTTCGTATTATAATTTTTGCGAAGCAGCATTTTCTTTACAGAATCAACCGAATGCCCATTGATACCTAATTCCCAAAAATGATGTTTAGAAATAATTTTCCTTCTTTTTGTACCAATATTAAATGAAAATGTCCCAATCTTTAGTCCCATTCCTTCAAGCCATAAAAAAGATTTAAAGGCATATGGCAGGCTAAAAATAAAATATCTAGTACGGTTGATATTGAGACTTTGGATAAATTTCTCAACCGTTTCGTAAGGAATATGCTCCATTATTTCGAAGGCAAGAAACGCATCGGCTTTTGGAATCTCATCCTTCATGAGATCTAAAATAATGTCCGGTTGTTTATTCTCATCTATATCTGCAGTAGTAACTGAGTATCCTTTTTGAAGCAAATAATTTGATGTATGCCCACTTCCTTTACCTACTTCAATAATCGAATCTTTTTTACTAATTCGAGAAATATTCATTACGCAATTTAATTGGTGCCAATACAAAGCCCAATGATATTTACCCTCGAGTTTAAATATCCAATCATGAGAATAGTTATTCTCTTTATTCCGATTCATTGTTAGATTAACGCCGACTAATTCAAATTAACTCGTACTTATTTGGGAATAATAATCAATCAAAGTATTAAAAATGCAGTCATTTCCTACCTGGGAATTATCCTGGGATTTATAGCTACAATAAAATTATTCCCAAATATCTTAGCCTCAGACCAGTTTGGCTTAACTAGAGTGTTGATCTCAATTTCTATGTTAAGCACTCAGTTTCTGAATTTTGGACTCCCTAAAACTATCATCAAATTTTTTCCTCAACTCAAAGAGTATTCAAACAAGCCCAATGGGATGTATTGGGCGTTTATTATTCCCCCAATTCTGGGATTTATCATTTATGGGATTCTTTTTTTCGCGTTGAAGTTTAAACTTCTGGATTGGTACGAGTCAGATAGTAATTTATTAGTAGAATACTACTTATTTATATTACCATTAGTCTTTTTCACTTCCGCATTTGGCCTATTAAATTCGTTCCTGAAAGCCAATTTTAATACGGTTTATGCCTCTTTTTTGCAGGATGTTTTTCTACGAGTAATCACAATAATCAATCTACTTCTGTTTTCAATTGATCTGATTACTTTTGATGAGTTTATTTATCTGTTCATTGCTAATTATGTTCTTCAATATTTTCTACTACTTACTTATGCAATCTTTAAGAAGGTTGTAAAATTCGAGCTGGATCTAGCTGTATTCAACAAGAAAAATATCACCGAGTTTTTTAATTACAGCTTTTACGCATTCTTTAGTGGTTTAACCATACTCATTTTAGGAAACATCGACTTATTGATGATCGGTACCTTTGAAGGATTATCTAAAACAGGGGTGTATGCAATCGCCATTTATGTTGGTGCGGTAATTCTGGTGCCAAAGAAATCTATTGTCAAGATCTCATTTCCTGTAATTTCGAATTCATTTAAAAATAACGATATAGATAATATTAGGGATGTCTACAAAAAAACATCCCTAAATCAATATCTAATCGGAATGCTTATTTATGTTGGTGTATTGGCTAATATGAATAATTTATTCGCAATGCTGCCCCAGGAATATGCAGCTGGTGCAATCGTAATTATTATCATTGGTTTAGGAAATTTATTCGATATGATGACGGGAGCGAATGGCCAAATCATTATTTCATCACCAAATTACCGGTTTGACTTCTACTCTTCACTTATGATAATTACTGTCGCGATTGTATTAAATTTCATTTTAATACCTATCTATGGAATTGTTGGAGCAGCATGCGCAACGGCAGTTTCTATTATCATTGGTAATATTACAAGAGTCAGTTATGTGTGGATAAAATTCAAGCTTCAACCTTTTAGCCCAAAGCTAGTTGGGATTACATTACTAGGTTTGACTTTATATCTAATTTCAATTCAAATTTCAGAATTGGATAATTTTTATCTCGATATCATTGTACGGTCCTTATGTATACTTATCCTATACAGCATAGGCATTTGGATTTTCAATTTATCAGAGGATGTAAAGGGATTAATTAAATCATTGTTTAACCGTCTATTTTAGCTTTAAGATGTATCTAATACTCTCTTACCGTATCTTTTCGAATTCAACGGACTTAAAAGCAGTAGACACAGCAAATGGCCAAAACTAAATATAGTACCCACCTAGGAATGGTGGACATATTACCTGGAGAAGTAGAGAAGTGGAGAGCATTAGAGGCAATTATTCATGAAGAGGCTAAGAATTTTAATTTTGAGGAAATCCGTACTCCGATTCTAGAACAAACAGAACTTATAAAACGAGGGGTTGGCCAATTAACTGATATTGTAACAAAAGAAATTTTTGCTTTTACCAAAGGCGAGTCGAACTATGTCCTACGCCCTGAATTAACGGCCCCAGTAGTTCGCTCTTTTGTTCAGCATCACCTTGCGCAACGCGGCGGAGCTCAAAAACTCTATTACATTGGGCCAATGTTCCGTGCCGAACGCCCACAAAAAGGTCGCCAGCGACAGTTCCATCAGTTTGGAGTTGAAATAATTGGGTCTGATGATCCTATCGCGGATGTTGAAAGCATTACATTTATGATGCGGATTTATGAGAGAATTGGCATCAAAAACTTTAAACTGAAACTAAATTCGGTTGGTGATCCCCAAAGTAGGGAAACCTATAAAAGCGTGCTTAGAGAGTATTTACGCCGTCATTTTGATCAATTAAGTGAGTTATCAAAAACACGATTTGAGAAGAATCCAATGAGAATTTTGGATTCTAAAGAACCTGAGGATCAGGAATTTATAAAACATGCACCGGTCATCTCTGATCATCTAAATGAAGAATCTACCCGGCATTTTAAAGATGTGTGCGAATATTTAGACTTACGTGGAATATCTTACACGCTGAACCCATTGTTGGTGCGTGGGATGGACTATTATACCCGAACCGCTTTCGAATTAACAAGTCCGGATTTAGGCTCTCAAGATGCGTTAGCTGGTGGTGGGCGATATGATCTTTTGGTTGAAGAAATAGGAGGTCAACCAACACCAGCAGTGGGATTTGCTGCTGGCATGGAAAGACTTCTTATCGCTTGTGATGAACTTGGAATTGAGCTTACTCCACCTAAATCAATTGATATTTTTATAGTCTCTTTAGGAGATGCCGCCCGAAATTGGGTGATAGAGCATTTATCGGAATTTAGAAGTAAAGGGATCTCTGCATCTATGGACTATAAGGGGCGCTCAATGAAAGCTCAAATGAAGGAAGCAAATCGCCAAAATGCCCGTTTCGCATTAATTATCGGTGATAATGAACTAGAAGCCGGCAAATTTGTATTCCGAAATATGAATGAAAGCAAAGAAGAGCAGCTCAGCTTAAAAGAAATTCTGGAAAAATTTTAAGCTACTCGTATTCCAATTGCGACTTCAGTTCTGCAATATCTTTTGGATAGCCAAGAATCGATAAAATATCACGTGATTCTAACTTTGTTTTCCCTTTCGGAATGATGATATCACCATCTCGCTCAATAATGGTTACTAAACATTCACCCGGTAACTTAAGCTCCATTAATTGTTTACCAATCCAGTCCTCCGCCTTGGTATGCTCGACCAATCGTATATGAAAAAATCTCTCGTCTGTTAAGAGGACTTGTTTCATCGCTTTTTCGATCTTCGCATTTTTCCAGCGTTCAAGGAACCCATCAGCTTCAATTAGTTCTGCAAGGTGCCCAATGATTCTCATATGTAGCAGCGGCTTATTTTTTGGCGTAGCAAGGAAAATTATCGCAAAAGCTCGTTTTTCCTCTTTATCTATCTCGAAATTAATACCATTTGCTGAATGGACAGCAAGCATTTCAGGAATTTTCACATTATCCAACTGTACATATTTGAAAAAGACTCCGGCTTTCATTTCTATGAAATTGTCTCCCAAATCAGATAATTGATCTTTTAGAAACGCACGATCTAATTTTAAGCGCTCGTTTAAGGTGATTGTGGCTTTCATAAGCAATCGCTCCAAGTTACTATGATCTTCTTCAACGTGGAGCATTATCGAGCGTGCAATCACTTCCTCATAGGTTAGTGATGAGTCTAGGTTCTTTTCATTGATAATGGTCATGAGTTCATGTTCCAACGCCTCATACCGTAACTGACCAAGTCGGCTGTAAATATGGTATATAGCTCCCTGACGTTTAACCTTACCATGTGCAAAATAGAAATACCAGCCTATACATAGTATTATAACGGTTCCAGTAAGACCAACTGCTAAGATTCCCATTTGGGCAACCAGCCAAAATGAAATAAACATTCCGGCGATTTGAACCCACGGATACAAGGGTGACTTATAACCAGGCTTATAGGCTTCAATTTTACTTTCCCGCATCACAATTACCGACAAATTCAGAAGCCCAAACAACAATAGTTGAAACGCTGAAGCTAATTTTGCAACTGCTTCAACATCAAAAAGTATCAGTACAGCAGCCATAATTAATGTGGTAACTATAACTGATACATGAGGAGTTTTAAACCTTCCAATAGTTTGGAAAATCGGACTCATTAAACCGTCACGGCTCATTGCCAGTGGATATCTTGATGCAGATAATATTCCTGCATTACCTGTTGAGGCAAATGCTGCAATGGCAGCAATCACGACTAATAAAACTCCGGAATTCGATGGCATAAAATCCAACACTTTAGAACCTGCATCTGCTACAGGAGTTAAGCTGTCAAACAATTCGCTTGCCGGTAATACTTTTATCATGATATAAACACCAACAACATATACCACACTTGCCGTTACCAAAGAAAGAAACATACCCAAAGGAATAGAACGGTCCGGATTTTGAACTTCTTCTGCTACGCTTGCCACTTTTGTTAATCCCGCATACGATACAAATACAAGACCTATTGTAGAAACAAACCCATTCACCCCATTTGTAAAGAAGTTTTGGTCGCGCAACGGTGGCAAAATATTATCCCCCGCGTAGATAAAATTAAGCCCCATTATTAAGAAATAGGCCATAATTAACACCAAAGCAGACACTAAAAGTCGCTGTAACACGGCAGTTTCTTTTGCTCCAAAAATATTTAACAATCCAAAGGCCAATGTAAGAACCAATGCAAGTGGTAACATTGGTACATCCACAAAAATGGTAAGATATGCACCCATCCCGATCAGTGCAAAAGCACTTTTAAAAATAAGTGCCATCCATGATCCTAAACCTCCTATGGTTCCTACCATAGGGCCAAGACTACGATCCAGAAAATAGTACGCTCCACCCGCGCGAGGCATGGCAGTTGATAATTCTGCCACACTTAACATAGAAGGAATAATCAAGAATCCTGCCGCAAGGTAGGCAAACGCCACTGAATTCCCTGTTTCCATTGCCGCAATACCCGGCAATAGAAAGAATCCAGAGCTAAACATAGCACCTGTACTTACAGCATATACATCAAAAATTGTAAGCTTTTTGGATAATTTATCGTGGCTCATTCAAGAAATAGATTTACTCTTGGTTAATTGCGTCCTTCAAAGAGTATAACAAGTAATAATCTTAATACAAGAACTTAGTTATTAAGAAATACTGCTAAAATATTTCGTGAATTAATGTTCTAGTTGTTGCTTTAAAAGCTCAATGTCTTTTGGATAACCAAGTACAGATAACACATCGCCGGACTCTAATCGAGTTTTACCCTTTGGTATTATGATATCTCCATTGCGCTCTATAATGGCAACCAGACATTCACCAGGCAGGGTCAGCTCCATAATCTTTTTGTTTATCCATGCTTCAGAAGGGGTATGTTCCTGCAGGCGTACATTAATAAATCGTTCATCAGTGAGAAGTACATTTTTTATTTCCTTTTCACTAGTTGCCTTTTCCCAACGCCCAAGAAATTCTTCTGCTTCGATAAGCTCAGCCAGATGCCCAATTATGCGCATATGCAATAATGGCCTGTCTGTTGGGGTAACGAGAAAAATAAGAGCAAGCGCCTCTTCTTTTTTCCCGAGTAACTCTATTTCAATTCCACTTCTCGATTGAATTGCAATCATTTCTGGAATAGCAATTCCATCAGACTGCACGTACTTGAAGAACACTCCTTCCTTTAATTTTGTGAAGTTATTGGTTAAGTCCAGGAGTTGGTTCTTCAGGTAATCACGCTCAAGATTTAGTCTTTTATCGAGTTGAATTGCTGCTTTAGAAACCAGCCGATTAAAATTTGTTTGTTGATCAGATGCTTGAATCACCATCGATCGAGCGATCACTTCTTCGTAGGTTAGCGATGTATTTAGATTCTTTTCATTGATGATAGTCATCAGTTCATGCTCTAAGGCTTCATACCTCAGTTGCCCAAGTCTGGCATGGATGTGATAAATAGCTCCCTGACGTTTTACTTTGCCATGGGCGTAATAGAAATACCATGCAATACAAAGAACCGCAATTGTACCTGTAAAACCCACGGCCAAAAGCCCCATTTCTGCTACAAGCCATATAGAAATCATCATTCCTGCAATCTGTACCCACGGGTAAAATGGTGATTTATATCCTGGTTTATAGGCTTCAATTTTACTCTCTCTCATAACAATAACAGAGAGATTAATTAACAGAAAAAGCAGTAACTGGAATGCACTTGCTAATTTGGCAACTGCTTCTACATTAAAAAGTAGAAGAATCAA
Source organism: Balneolaceae bacterium (assembly GCA_965249965.1). Taxonomy (GTDB): domain Bacteria; phylum Bacteroidota; class Rhodothermia; order Balneolales; family Balneolaceae; genus HXMU1420-13. Next base: position 1,509,555 of record OZ252262.1, on the reverse strand, counting down.
TGCCATTGATAATGTTGTTAGAACAACAGAAATATGTGGTGTTCCAAATCGACCAATTTTCTGAAACATTGGGCTCAATAGTCCATCCCTGCTCATTGCAAGCGGGTACCTCGATGCAGACATAATCCCTGCATTACCAGTAGAAGCAAATGCTGCAATCGCAGCAACAACTACCAAAATAACACCCAAATTAAACGGTAAAAACCCTAAAAACTGTTCGCCAACATCTGCAACTGGCGTCAGACTTGAATAGAAATCATTTGGCGAAAGCAACTTTGTCATGATATAAACACCGACTACATAAACCGCCGTAGTTGTAATCAGGGAGAGAAACATACTTAGTGGAATTGCCCGGTCAGGATTTTTCACCTCTTCGGCAACACTTGTTACTTTTGTTAACCCGGCAAATGAAACAAAAACAAGACCAATAGTTGAAATAAAACCATTGATCCCATTATTCAGAAAATTGTATTCCCCAACTACATTTATATCTGGCGATGAGTATACATGAACTAACCCTGTAATAATAAAAAAGGTCATAATTCCAACCAATGCAGCAACTAAAACACGTTGTAGAACCGCTGTTTCTTTTGCACCAAAAATATTGAGCAACCCAAATGCAAAAGTAAGTACTAAAGCTAGTGGAATAATCGGGACATTTACATAAAACGATAAATAAGCTCCCAGACCAATCAGTGCAAAAGCACTTTTAAAAACAAGTGCTACCCAGGAACCAAGTCCACCAATAGTTCCAACCATTGGACCTAGTGCACGGTCGAGAAAATAGAATGTACCACCAGCTTTAGGCATAGCCGTACTTAACTCTGCCACACTTAACATAGATGGTAAAATCAAAAAACCTGCCGCCAAATATGCTAAATACACAGAACTACCAGATTCCATTGCCGCGATACCGGGCAAAAGGAAGAAACCCGAGCTAAACATAGCACCAGTGCTAACTGCATAAACATCGAAAAGTGTAAGCTTTTTGGATAGTTTTTTCTTCGCCATAGACCTAAACTTAAGTTTTAATTAACCTCATGGATGTTTTGAGAATAATAGCTTTTTTGAAAATCTAGTTCCCAAAAAATTACAGATAAGATTTATTTTTTAGATAAATCCCTAATTCAATACAACAGAGTCATTTTTTTACCAATCGTAGCTACATATTTCGATGTACGAATTCCTATCTTAACAACACTCATTTCAATCGAAGACTAGATTCTCTTATCAAACATGTTCCCTTTTCAGGTAGTTGATGCCTTAAACAGGCACAAAACCCCTTTTTATTATTACGATGTAGAATTACTCCGCAATACATTGGCTGAAGTAAAAAAACATGGTATAGATCGGGGATATCGTGTGCATTTTGCTTTGAAAGCAAATCATCAACCAAAAGTACTGCATATAATAAAAGAATATGGCCTTGACGCCGATTGCGTGAGTGGCGGAGAGATTGTACGTGCATTGGATACCGGATATCTTCCAAATCAAATTGCCTTTGCTGGCGTTGGAAAAAATGATGACGAAATAAACCTGGCGTTAAGTCATGATATTTTTTGTTTTAATTGCGAATCTGCGCAAGAGATTGAAGTAATCAATGAGCTGGCTGGCAAAGCAGGCAAAAAGGCAAGAATTGCATTGCGTCTCAATCCAAATGTAAATGCAGACACTCATAAATATATTACAACCGGATTGAGTGAAAACAAGTTTGGTATCATCGAAGACGACCTAGATTCCGTCTTGGATAGAATCCCTGCTCTTAAAAACGTTGAGTTGATAGGAATCCATTTTCATATAGGTTCACAAATCATAAAATTCGAACCCTTTGAGAAACTTTGCCGCCGAGCAAATGAACTGAATACGTACATTGAATCGAAAGGATTTTCACTTAGAGTAATAAATGTGGGTGGTGGTTTTGGTATTAATTATGATCGCCCAAATAACGATTCTGTTCCAAATTTTCAGAAATTCTTTGAGACCTTTTCCGAGAATATTTTACTCAAAGAACATCAGACGTTACATTTTGAATTAGGCCGTTCGATTGTTGGGCAATGTGGTAGCCTGGTTTCCAGAGTTTTATACACAAAAACCGGCAGAGTTAAGAATTTTGCAATTATCGATGCTGGAATGACCGAATTAATGCGACCTGCACTATATCAAGCCATTCATAATATTGATGTCCTAACATCAACAAAAAACGAAGAAACGTACGATGTAGTTGGTCCTATTTGTGAAAGCTCAGACACCTTTAGGAAGGACATCCTGTTACCGGAACTTTCGCGTGGTGATCTGGTCGCTATTCGAAGTTGTGGGGCGTACGGCGAGGTAATGCAAAACGAATACAATTTACGCCCTCATGTACGCTCACTGTATTCTGATGAAATCGGGGTTAATTCTCCAAACCAGTGATCTACCTGTTCTTCCTTTACCTCAAATTTCCGTCCCGTATATTCAAATTCGTTTTTAGAAGGGTTATACGTGTAATCCAGACTCCACTCTGCCTTATGTTTCATTAATTCATCAATGGCATGAAGCATAAAATCGATTTCAGAATCTAACATGGTGGGATGAACAGACGCCCGTACCCAACCCGGACGCACGCTTAAATCCCCGTTTAAGATTAATTTTTCCAGTTCTTGTGACCGAGACTGATCTACATCCAATAAAAAATGGCCATAAGTACCTGCGCAAGCACATCCGCCTCGCATTTGGATGCCAAACCGGTCATTTAAAATGCGTACAGCTAAATTAAAATGTATTCCATCTAGTAAAAATGATATGGCCCCTAATCGCTCTTTATGCTTTCCGGCCAGAATGGTTACACCTTTAATGCCTTCTAAGCCCTCCATAAAACGTTTTACCAGCTTATGTTCGCGGGCTATTATCTTTTCACTTCCAATTTCTTCTTTCAGTTTAAATGCCAGCGCTGCACGAATTCCCTGCAAGAAAGGTGGCGTGCCACCGTCCTCCCGATCTTCAATATTTAAAATGTACTTGTGTTCATACCACGGAGACGTATAAATGACAGTTCCTCCACCTGGAACATCCGGAGCTCTATTATGATACAAATTGGAATTAAAAATGGCGATTCCCGGAGTTCCCGGTCCCCCTAAAAACTTGTGGGGTGAAACAAAGATGGCATCTAAATGTGCACCTTTTTCATTTGGATGCATATCAATAGAGATGTAAGGTCCAGAACATGCAAAATCAACGAAACAAACCCCACTATGCCGGTGAATAATTTTGGCAATTTCATGATAGGGTGTTTCAATGCCCGTTACATTTGAGCACGCCGTAACCGAGGCGATTTTATAGGTACGGTCTTCATATTCTTTTAGCAATTCCTCAAAATGATCCAGATCCACCAAGCCGTCGCTTGTTGCATTGATAATTTCAAGATCAACAATGGTCTCCAGCCAGGAAGTATGATTTGAATGATGCTCCATGTGCGTGATAAAAACCACCGGTCGCATTTTATCTTCACAGGTGGGGAGCCTATGCGCACCAACACGATCACGATCTAAATCCGGAGCATAGTCAGAGATTCGATCCGGAATTTTTAACCCTAAAATCCGTTGAAATTTCGAAAGCGCCCCTGTCATGCCAGATCCGCAAAAAATCAAATAATCATCCTCTGCGGCATTTACTTGTTCTTTGATGTACTCTTTTGCTTTATGGTACGCTTTGGTCATAGCAGTACCTGTAACCGTTGTTTCTGTATGGGTATTTCCAACAAATGGCAGAATCTCTCGTTGAATTCTTTCTTCTATCGGACCATACATTCGGCCACTGGCAATCCAATCTGCATAAAGAATTTTCTGTCTTCCAAATGGAGACTCAAACGTTTGATCAACGCCAATAATGTTTTCCCGAAATTTTGAAAAATAGGCTTCTTCCATATTGAATGTATTTCAGGCCCTAATGTAATTAATATTGACCCTCATCTCTAACTTGTAATGTTAAGTAGTGTATGATTTGTTTGATTATTCATGATCTTTATTAAAAAATTGAGAAACATTCTAAAATCATTGTACTGAAATCAACCAATAGAGCCGTATTTTACAGGTAAAAATTTCATCATCTTTCATGAAAATAAGTGTACTTAAATTTGGTGGTACGTCGATGAACGATCACCAGACCTGGCGTCAGGTATTAGATATCATAAAATCCTATGAATATCCGGTAGTTGTTGTTTCTGCAACAGCACGCACCACCCGGCAACTTATTGAAGCCGCCAAACTTGCAGAAAAAGGTGATCTTAAAGGTGCTTTGAAAATAGCTGATGAAATTAAGAGCAGACATTCTTCTTTAATTAAAGAGTTTATTGCAGAAAACCCGCATCCAAAGAATGAGTTAATTCTTGAAAGTTGCGAAAAAAAGTTAGTTGAAAAACTCAGTTTATTATCAAAACTGTTACAATACACTCATAAAAAATTATTACTTACGCCGGCAATGCAGGATTCTGTTGCTGCAATAGGCGAACAAATATCCTCTTACTTGTTTGCACAATGTGGTTTGGCAACTGATCAACTTACCCAACATATTGACGCCAAAAAACTGATAAAAACGAATAATGAGTACGGTGCAGCCGCTCCAAATAGGTCATTAATTAATCAAAAAAGTGGATCACTGGAAACCATTCTGGAAAATGGCTTCACACCTATTATTGGTGGTTTCTACGGAGAAGCGCCGGATGGAACCACTACAACACTCGGGTTCGAAGGATCTGATTATACTGCCAGTTTAATTGGTGGGGCAATAAATGCAGAATCAGTTGAAATATGGACAGATGTTTCTGGAGTTTATACGGGGGACCCTCGCTTTATTGAAGATGCCAGCCCCATCACTGAACTCTCCTATTTTGATGCAACCGAAATGGCCTATTTCGGGGCAAAAGTCCTGCATCCGTCCACGTTAAAACCTGCGCAGGAACGTAATATTCCCGTTTTTGTGAAGAACATGTTTAAACCCGAGGATCCCGGTACAAAGATTATTCGGGAAACTTCAATCAAAAAAGAATTTTTGGCAATTTCTTTTAAGCGGGATATAGCCTTAGTAACTGTTAGTGCCTATGAAACTTTGATGGGATATTCATTTCTAACTAAAGTCTTTGGTGCTCTGGAAAAGTTACGCCTTCCCGTAGATGCAGTAAATACAACTGAGGCTTCGGTAACCATTGCTCTTTCCCAATCTGACAATATTCAGAAGCTCTCGAAATTATTAATAGAAGTTGGAACCGTTGATATTAACATTAAAAAAGGGTTGATCAGTTTAATAGGGTGCTCACCTTCCAATATCAAAATAATTAAAGAGAAGGTGTTTGCCGCCTTTGGAGAGAGTGATGTGGATATGATCACCTTTTCAAGAGATAAGCGCATCCTTAATGTGGTATTGGAGGATGATTTAACGGTTTCAATGAGTCAGGCATTGCATAAATCAGTTTTCTGATAACCGTTCATCTGGCATAGTACTTTCTTCGTTTGGAAGCACAATGCCCAATTTTTTAGCCCTATTCGCCCACTTTTCACGAGCTAAGTGTTGCATATCTTCGATGTCGTCAATTTCATCAACAATTTCGATTCCGAGGAGTGTCTCGATAACATCCTCCATAGTCACGACGCCGGCGAGACCACCATATTCATCTACTACTACAGCAATATGCTCTTGTTTTTCAAGAAGACTTTGTAGTAAAATTTTCAGCGTTGCAGTCTCTGGGATTATTAGTACTTCTCGTTTAATAGTTTCAAGTTTCGCTGATTTATTGCCGGATGCCACTTGTTCATACATATCAATTTTTAGAATAAACCCGGTAATATCTTCTTCATTTCTTTTAAAGACCGGGAATCTGGAGACTCTCATTTTTTCTTTTTGAGCAAGCGCTTCTTCAATAGTTAGAGACTCCGGGAACTTCATTACAACAATTCTGGGTGTCATAATGTCTTTTACTTTGAGCGAGCTAAACGCAATCAGGTTCTTAAAAACATTTGATTCGCCTTCTTCAAATATTCCTTCCTGCACCCCTTGATCAGCCATCGCTGAAAATTCTTCTCTGCTTATCGTCGGTTCTGATTTATTCGAATTAATGGTTGCAGTTATAAACTCCGACAGTTTCACAAATGGATAGGTGGCGACGATCAAAAAGTTTATAATACGAGCCGAAAATGATGCTAGTTCTTTCCAAAAAGTGGCCCCTAAGGTCTTTGGGATGATCTCAGATAAAACCAATATTAACAGCGTAAGAACAGCTGATATTATGCTAACATAGGCATCACCAAATACAACTAACGCTTGTGCACCAACTCCGGCCGCTCCTACCGTATGTGCAATAGTATTAAGCGTGAGAATAGCCGAAAGAGGACGATCGATATTCTCTTTTAGTTTCTTAAGAATAGCGCCTACTCTTGGCTGATCTTGTTCTTTCAGCACTACATACGATGGTGTAATCGATAACAAAACTGCCTCAAGAATGGAGCATAAAAAAGAAACGCCTAGGGCGAGAAATAGATAAAACAGTAATAATCCCATATCCCCAAAAATAGGACTATTCCAACAATCCTTTAAAAAAAGTTATCAATTTCTATTTTTGAATTTGTTCGATCAAATTTGGCAAGATTTCAGATCGTAATCGGTCTATTGCAGCCTCAAATGCTTTTGCCGCAGCCTTTTCGTAGGTATCACTTAAACCTTTGATATCGGTATCCGAATAAGTGGCTTCTACCTGACCGGTAAGCATATTAGTTGCGGTAATTTTATAGCTAACAAATGCAGAATAAATGCCATAAGTCTCGCTTCCTTCTCGTGTGGCTGCTTCTACTTCCAGGTAAATTTCAGCGTTATTTAAATCTTCAATAAATGTGTATCCAGCTTCAGTAAATAGCTCTTTCACCACTGGTTGAAAGTATTCTGAAGTGCGATTTTGCCCCAAAAACTGTTCGCTATATTCCATATAAATTGGAACTCCGCTCACTCGTAAAACATATCTGGCGCTTGGTGCATTAATTCCATCGAAAATACTTGTGATGAATTCCGTGGTTTCATCATTAGAAAACGATGCAAATGAAATACCACCATTCACAATTTGCATGGCATCCGGTGCTGTAATTTTTCTAAGTTCTACGGACACCTCTCCATTTGAATTTGTTAAAATCGCAGGTGCAAAATCACCGCCACCTCTTAGAAATCGGAATCCAATTGGAACACCTTCTACTGGTTCACCAGAATCTTTGTATTCTAATCGCAGTGTAAATGGGGCCTCCCCTGGTTTTCCAACCTGACCAGACGACGGTCCTTCAGATGTTGAGACTCGATAATTAGAAACGACATCTTGTAATGCAGATCGTAACTCACCGAATAAATCGATGTTTTCGCCATCTATAGTAGCATTCATCGATCTGTCGATATAAGGCGCTATATCGTTCAATCCATTTGAAAAACTTGAAAGAGCTTTTTCGAGCTCACCATTGCTGTACGCTGTTCTGCCTGATGTTAATGCTGTAGCAGCCTGACTTTTCGCTATCTCCATTTTTTCCTGCAAACGCCGCTCATAGTCCCTTTTAGAAAGTCGGATGTACATCCAGAATTCTTCACCATCATCAAAAGAATCAACGATCTCAAAATTTTCTATTGTCTTTCGAGCTTGAGTTTGAGTGAAGGCTTCGAAAAAACTCTCGTAATTGCCTCCCTGTTCTTGCTCCATTAATTGCATGGTACTGGAAACATTAACCTCTATTTGTGATATTAGCTCGGCTAATGCGCTTTCTCTGGCAATTTGTTGGTAATTTCCACCATCCGCTTTGATGGCGCTACCAACACCATTATAATAACGGGGGTCGGCAGGATACTCGTTGAGCCAAACCGGCTTCTCTTGTGCGTTCACGGTTGGAGCAATCCAGCCCGTTATTGTTACCCACAATACGATGCACAGAAATTCAGTGAAGCGTTTGATCAACATCCTGTCTTCCCCCTATTTATTAATTATCTGGTGGGCCTGGTGGCAATGGTAGCCCGGCAGACCCGCCATCACTTTGTGTCAATACATAGGTAGCGGCACCACCTACCAAAGCTAAACCAGTTAGGTATAGCCAGCCTCTTTTTTTCTTTTTTACATACGTGCCCGAAAGTTTTTGGGCCAGAACGTCCAACTCAGAAAGTAATCCATCCTGGGCACCGCGATACTCCAGCGTTTCTGATTTATCAATCGAACCGGATTGAGCATCAATAAGGCGAACAAATATGGAATAGGTCTGACCCACTTTTCCGATGTCGCCTACAATAATTTTATCAGCGGAAAGAAGATCCCCCAATTGAATCGCTGTTTCGGGGTTAGCGATATCTGATACCGAAAATCGCTGCTCTTGAAGCACTTGCTCGATTGCAGATCGCTCAACCATGGTGTATTGAGGGGCTTTTGCCATTTCATTTCGAAATCGATTGGTTAAAGTAATGGCCGTTTCATCGGTCATTCCAGAAGTTACGTTAAAATCGAAAACTGCTAACCTTTCCTGTGCTAACATTTCTGTAGATGCAAACCCAACGAGCAACATCAGCACCAAAGTTTTCATACATATATTTCTTATTTTCATGTGTTTCCTCACTGCTGATTATTTGATCAATGTCATTTTTTGGAGTTTGGTAAATTGGGCATCTGAATGGAGTGCTTTTGCATTCATTCGATAAAAGTACACACCGGATGAAACCCGAGATGCATCCCAAATGAAATCATGATAACCCGCATCCATTTCGTTGTTAATTAAGGTGGCAACTTTTTGCCCAAGTGTGTTAAACACTTCTATGGTAACCACAGATGCTTCCGGTAAACCAAATACGATAGTTGTAGAAGGATTAAAAGGATTTGGGTAATTATTCTTCAATTCAAAAACTGATGGAATATCCTTGATTCCCAAATTGTGTTCTGCGATAAATTCCTCAGTTCCTGCAACTAAACGGAACGAGCGTTTAATTTCTGCTCCCATTCCACTACGAATCGTACGGTTATTCGTTTGATATTCATCCAAAGCCCAAACCGTTTTTTGATCTTTGTCGAATACAACTAGGTGGAAATTTGAAGGCAATTCACCCTGAATGATCGCATCAATTTGAATGTGTTCATCGCTGGAATTCGATAGAATTTCAAAGTCCCAGACATGGCCATCGGTATTTGGTGAACGAGCATCAATCGAAAGTTTTGTTCCTGAAACCTGATCATTAACCAAGCCTAGGCTTAAATATTCACCGGGTTGATTTGGTGCATTTGCCACATCATGTTCGTCACTTAAATCATCTGCTGATTGCATGGCTCCAGCAAAGTTGTAATTGTCTTCAACCAGTCCTGATCTCGATTTAAGCTGAATCGACCATCCATCATCAACATCAAACGGATGTGCTAGTGGCTCTTTTGCTGAACCTCCACCTGACACAATAGGACTAAGTTTTAGTTCTTCCGGATTATTGGAGTTGTTATTTACAAAGTATCCTTCCCAAGGTTTAAGTACCGAAATGTTTGTAAACCCGGAGCCATCATAGCCCCATAGATTGTCGACTGTTGCAGGAATTTCTGCATTTGCCCAATCGGTATCATACACAAACGGCGAGCCAATCATATTCCAGCCCGGTTGAAGAAAAATGCTGAAGGCTTCGTCGGTATCAGCACTTTGACCGGCGCCAGTTTGGATTGAACCAACGCTTGAGGTGATGAACCAATATCCTCGACCTGGAGCGAATCCTTCAAAGCCGCTTTCCGAATGTTCTACATAAGAACCGGATTGCCACCTGAAAAGCCTCCAGTTATCAATTCCGGCTTCACCAAAATTACTAAGTACGGTATTCACTGAGTTTGAAACATCAACTAAAGGAACAGATATTAATCGATAGAAATTTTGCTCAGTGCCGGCAGGTTGCGGTGCCGTTCTGGTAATTCCTTCATCAATAGAAACACTAATGGTATAAGGATTTAAATGAGGTGTGACTTCAGGCGATGTCACGGTTGTAATTCCATCTGATACCTCGAACCAATACGATACCCCATTTGCCGTTGCTATATTTTCAGGTAATGAAAGTGTATAGGCACCTCCCGAACCGGCTAACATTGCTTCTTTTGTATAGCTGGCTACACTACCACCACCGCCAGACTTATAGTAAACGAATACACTGCCTGAGTTACCAAGCCCAGTTGGGTTGATGGTAATTGGAATTGCAGCACCTGAACTTACTACTACATCTTCAGTACGGGTTTCCACACTATCAACACCGGTTGAGAGCGTTACACCACTACCAAGCAAATCTAATTGCTCCGTCGCAATGTTACTCGTGATACTCAATCGGTTCGTGTACACTCTTACTTCTGATGGCTCGAATTGGACCAACACATCTCGTGATTGCGAGGGTTGAAGCAAAAATGTGGGATTTGATGGTGATAAAATCACAAAATCTGAGTCATTCGTAAATATATCGCTCACGTTTAAATCAGCATTTCCGCCGTTCGTGATCTCAAAAGTGAGGGTCTCACTTTCACCTAATTTTAGTTCACCAAAATCTAGCTGTCGGGTGCTCAACTGTACATTTGGGGTAGGTTGATCAACCCCAGTTCCGCGAACTTTTATGGTAAGAGGGTCACTGCTATCGGTGCGATCACTACTTATTGCAAGCGTACCGGTAAAAAGAGTTTCCCCACCCTGACTTGGTGCAAACGTTATGTCGATATCTTCAGAACTTTCTGCTTCAATAAAGAGCGGGTTCTCGGCAGTTGGTGCATCCGAAATGAAGAAACTGCTGTTATCAGAACTTATTCCGGTAACTTTAAGCGTTGCATTTCCAGAATTTATAAGCGTGATGCTTTGCTCCGTTGATTCATTTACAGTTACCAGCCCAAAATCAAGGGAATCCGGGTTTACTGCCAGAATTTTCTCTGGCGGGCCAACAGTACCTTCCCCACTAAACACTACCGTAGTGGTGCTGTTATTTGCGTCATTGCTCACAATTTCAACACTTCCAGTAAAGGCTGATGCTGACTTAGGAGTAAACGTAATTGGCACCTGTAGCGGGGTTCCACGCTCAATAGCTGCCGGGGTAGATAAGGAGCTGCTAAAAGCTGAGCCCGAAACACTAAAAGTGGTCACATTCAGCGTGTTGGTCCCTAAATTTCGAATTTCAAGTGTTAATTGCTTGCTTTCATCAATTTCAACAGACCCAAATGCCAGACTATCGCTGTTGAACGCAATGGTTGGCTCCGGATTAAGTTGGGCGTCGCCACTTAGGCTTATTTGCTGCGTGGCCACGTTTCCCCCTAAAGATAATGTCGCACTTTTAGCTCCTGCTGAAGTAGGAACGAGCGCCACATTTATCACCAAACTGTCGGTTAAAGTCACTCCAGGATTCAAGGTACCGCTACTCGGACTCACTCGAAACTCATCGTTATTCACTGAGATATTCGACAAATTCAGTACATCATAACCGGTGTTATAAATGGCGAATTCTTGTGCGACACTATCACCAACCAGAACTGTACCAAAATCAACTTCGTTGATGGCAATAGACATGATAGGTTCTCTTGCAATGGCATCTCCTAAAACTCGAATGGTCTCGGTACGGTCGTTATTCAGAATACTTATGATTCCATTTTTAGAACCTGCACTCAACGGTTTGTATTTCACCGTAAAAGTAAGTTGATCCGAGGAATTTGCATCAATACTTCCGGTTGTTGGCGAAATGGTGAAGTCGGGTAAGTTTGAGGTGATATTAGTTACATTTAGCTCAGCATCCCCTTCATTCATCACAGTAAATGTTTGGGTGAGACTGTCCCCTTCAACAATTGTATCGAACTGAAGTGTATCGACAGAAACGGCTATGGATGGACGTGTTTCAACTGTAATTTGTCGAGAACTTGGATTACTCCATTCGCCTTTTGAGTTTTTAAAACGGATATACATGGTGTGTAAACCAACTTCCAGTCCTGTTGTACTCATGTCGATGTCCAGGTCAATTTCCTCGAAATCAGAATCGAAATTTCCGTCTTTAGATACCGTGATGGGCGTTCCCTGACCTTGTCCTGGATCAGAATCGAAGTAATATTCTGCCTGATCGATAAATACGATGTCCTCCACTTGAAATGGAACCCCGCGTGCCAGGCCCCAGCGTCCATTTGATCCCTGTACACGGAAATAGGCAAAATGCCGGCCTACGCCAAGTCCATCCACATTAAAGGATGCTTCCAATTCTTCAATCGCTTCATCAAAAGTACCATCAATTGGAGCTGGTAATGCTGTTCCATTTCCTGGTCCCGGATCGGTATTCACGAAATACTCAGCGCCAATGATAGTCAGATCTTGTTCTTCCCCATCCTGTATAGTGAAGGTAAATCCACGCTTTGCACCCCAGGTACCATTGGATTTCTGGAAACGGGTAAAAATGGTATGTCGGCCTTCTGAAAGGCCTGGCAAGTTAATATCCAGATCAATTTCTTCTACTTTTTCGTCGAAGGTTCCATCTGCTGGAGCTGAAATGGGTGTTCCATTTCCTTTGCCCGGATCGGTATCAATGAAATATTCCGCCGCCGCAACAGTAAAGTTAATATCAGCCCGGTTACTCACAACGAATGATTGCCCCCGAGGAGAACCCCAACGACCATTTACATCCTTAAATCGAACAAAAATCTCATGTCGCCCTTCGGACAAAGCCGGCAAAGTTATTTCAGAAGTTACCGTTTCAAGATAATCCCCGAAACCGCCATCAGCAGTAGTTGTAAATGCAGTTCCATTTCCCTCACCAGGATCAGTATCGATGAAATATTCTGCTTCAGTTAATTCAAAGACGATTTCCTGTGCATCACTTACAGTAAATACCGTTCCTTTTGGTATTCCCCAATTTCCAGTAGCATCCTGAAAACGTACATACACCACATGACGCCCTACGGCTAATCCGGTTACATCCAGATTTATGGTTACTTCTTCGCTTGACTCATCGAAGGTTCCATCATCCGGACTCGCAATCGCCGTTGCTGAACCAGCACCCGGATCAGAATTTACGTAGTATTCGGCAGCGCTTATTTGAGCCATCGAGACGTGCGTAAATCCAAGGAGCAGCAAAAGCCAAACTGCTCCTATCCCGCATATTTTTTTATTTAATTTTGATACTTCCACAACGCATTCCTGTTTGGAGTTTGAATTAGAAAAGTCGAGTTATGACTGTCTACTAATTGCTCCCGTCGCCAATGCGTCCTGTAGCTGTAATTGTAATGGTACCCGAAGGTGAAACCGTTGTTGGTGATACTTGAAATTGTATAACAACAGGTACTGATGGCGCCCCGCGACCATCGCTGAATGAAGTTGGACCTGCATATAAGCCGATATCACTTCTGGAGCCATCTAAGTCTAGGTAGGGTGTACCAGTTCTCCCAGCATCGATCCAAGCTGAGCCTGTTGCTAAATTTAAATTGAAACTATTTTCATCAATGAACTCGAGATCAAAATCCTCATTTTCCGGGTCATAATTTTCAAAAGTTGGATTTCCAGTTTCGATTTGTTCCCCAAAAGACTGGTTATTGGTTTGATAAAACCCATTGTTTGTTGCAAATGCAAGTCCTCCTTGATCTACTAATAGACTCCCAGTTGCGGGATAGTTTGCAAAACCGTTTGAATGTATCTCAACACCACCTGCTTGCACCCATATTCCTCTATAAACATTTTGTGAGTTTACAAACAAGTTATATGCAACCACAACACCAGTTCCTGTTAGTATGTATAGTGGTGTATGATTGACCGAACTCGCAACATTTCTTGCAAATACATTATTAGTAATTTGTGTATTTGTGCCTTGGGCATATAAACCAAGATGACCTGTCCCCAAAAAGATATTACTGCGAACAGTATCTGCACTTCCAACTAGATCCAAAACCCTAGTACCTGTGATAAATAAATTTTCTTCTATTGTTACATTAGAAGTCCCACTTTCCGTGTCAAGGAATTCAGCAGCACCATTCACTCTAAAACCTTTGATTACGGTACCATCTGCTGAACCCGTTAAATCAAAATACCCAGTATTTGGAATATCAATTAGTTCAGTGCCACCATCTTCTACCGGCATATATCCAGAACCAATGATGTAGAGTCTTTTGTCTACACTAACTGGCCCTAGATCGGCAGTAAATGCATATTGATCAGGTTGAACCCGAATAGTATCACCAGAAGCCGCAGCTTCAACGGCATCATGAATAGTTACGAAATCCCCAGTTCCAGCTAAATCAACGATATGGGTTTCTTGTGCTTGTGCGATTGACGCACCAATAATTAAAACTGATAGTAAACCAAGTATTCTGTACATAATCCGAAATGTTGTATTGTAGGTAATATTGAATTGTAATTTTGATTATACGAAATTGATATACCTAATTCGGGGTATTTTTTCTACGTATTTATACGTAACAGCCTAGTCAATTGTACGCAAGAGGATTTGCAGTTTTTACGTACTTTAGATTGCTAATTCTTGGCAGTATGAGCTATCTTTTGTCTTTCTATTTTTTAAAAAGTCTTTGAGTTAACTCTATGCTCGCTCTCGAACAAATTACTCTGAATCTTGGGGAACGTGTCTTACTGGATAAAGTAAGTACCATTATTAATCCCGGAGAGCGAATTGGCTTGGTTGGACCTAATGGTGCTGGGAAATCAACCCTTCTCAAAATCATCATGAAATTGAGAGAATCAGATGGTGGATCGGTAGTTTTAACAGGATCTGAAACTTTGGGTTACCTACCCCAAGATGGCGTTGATCCGGATTATACACTCACGGTGATTGAAGAAGTGGAAACGGCTTTTGCTGAGTTGTTTGATCTGGAAATGGAGGTCAAAGACATTCAGAAAAAATTAGCTCATGTTGATCATCAATCGGATGCATATACCAAGCTTCTTGAACGATATGGCGCACTTCAAACTCAGCTAGAAACCTCCGGATTATATTCGCTTCGCTCAGAAATCGAGAAAGTATTGATGGGGCTGGGTTTTACCGAAGAAGACTTCAATCGCTCTACTTCAGAATTTAGTGGTGGCTGGTTGATGCGCATCGCCCTAGCAAAACTACTGCTTCGTAAACCAACCTATTTATTATTAGATGAGCCGACAAATCACCTCGATATTGAGTCGCTTCAATGGATGGAAAATTTCCTGAAATCGTATGAAGGAGCAGTGATTGTGGTGTCGCATGATCGGGCATTTTTGGATATGCTTACCACCCGAACTTTGGCCATTCGCCGAGGAAAAATGACCGACTATTCAGGTAATTACTCCTTTTATGAAAGGAAGTGGAACGAAGAACGCGAATTGTTGATCAACGCTCAAAAGAATCAGGAAAAACAGCTCAAAGATACGCAGGAATTCATCGAGCGCTTTCGATACAAAGCTACAAAAGCCCGGCAGGTTCAAAGCCGTGTAAAGCAGCTGGAAAAAATTGAAATGATTGAAGTGGAAGATGATCTAGCTTCGGTTTCGTTTCGATTTCCGGAACCCGAACGTAGTGGACAGGTTGTGATGAATCTGGATCGGGTAACCAAACGTTATGGGGACAACACCGTTTTTGAGGGCCTCGATTTCGAGATAGAACGTGGCGATAAATTTGCTGTAGTTGGTCCCAATGGGGCAGGAAAATCCACGTTGATAAGAATCCTTTCGGGGAATGAACCCATTCAAGCAGGGACTCGAAAGATTGGCCATAAAGTAACCTATTCGTATTTCGCGCAACATCAGGCTGAGGATTTAGACCTTAGAAGCGATCCATTAGAAATTATGCTGGCAGCAGGATCAGGCGAAAAGGAAAGTCGGCTTCGAAATATTTTGGGATGTTTTTTATTTACCGGAGATGACGTATTCAAAAAAGTGAAAGTGCTATCCGGCGGTGAAAAAAGCAGGCTCGCATTGGCAAAAATGCTCCTATCTCCTGCCAATTTTTTAATTTTTGATGAACCGACCAATCACCTGGATATGAGTAGTAAAAATATCCTGCAACAAGCCCTTCAGCAGTATGAAGGAACCTGCATGATTGTATCTCACGATAGAGCGTTTTTGGATCCTATCGTAAACAAGGTACTTGAAATTCGTCCCGGTCAAATTAAAACGTACCTGGGGAATGTGTCCTACTATTTGGATAAGAAGAAAGAAGAGGCGGCTGCCTTAGAAAATGATCGCCGGATGACCAAAGACGAAAGGGTCGAGGATACACAAATTTCGCGGAAGGAACAGAGAAGACTTGAAGCCGAGCGCCGGAATGAACTAAACAAGAAAATCCGACCGATCAAAAGGAAGCTGGAACAAGTGGAAAAAGACATCGAGAAGAATGAACTTCGCAAGGCTGAGATCGAAGAATTGATGGCCCAAACGGATTTCTATGACGACAATGAAAAAGTAAAGGCCACTTCGCTCGAATATGAAGAAATCAAAAAAGCCTTAACGGACCTCATGTACAAATGGGAAGATTACTCGACCAGAATTGAAGCAGTGGAAGAAGAATTGTGAATTAAGAATTTTGAATGTTAAATGTTTGAATTATGAATTTTGAATTATTGATCGGCATCAATCAATTGTACTAATTCCAGTATTTTCGATTTTAACACTTGATCCAATTTAAAGTCTTCCGATTTTATTCCTTCAAATATCAAATTAGTTATCTCAATAAATTTTCCCATTCTTGATTCTGAATCTGGAGACCAGATTTGACCTGACTTTAGACCATAATCTGAAACTGTGAAATAATATGTAACTCCGTCCAATCCCATATTATTGCTATCTTGATATTTTGTATCTCTGATTACGGTTTTGAAAAGTTGACTCAATAATTCAAAATCTATTTGAGTGATTTCAGATTCATATATCTTGAACTTAAACTCAGATTTAGATATCGGGTTTTCTGTTGAATAAACATCATACCAAACGCTATTTTCACCTATTAAATATTTTGCTTTTAGCCCACCTCCATTCTGTGCTGACTTCCTCGTTATTTGGAAAAGACGTTCTGATGAAAATGAGGGGATAACAATAATTTGAATTTCTGGATTGTCCACAAATTCATCAAAATAATATTCATACACTTGGTTATAGTATGTTCTATAAAAATCATATTCACCAAGAAAATAATTAGTTGGCTCAAGATGATCTTGACTGAAAGATTTGATTGGAATCAAAGTAATACAAAGGAAGAATAGAAAAAGAAATCGATTATGTAATTCAAAATTCATAATTCAAACATTTAACATTCCGCTTCGCGGATCATTTCGCAAAAATCTGGCTCTTATCTCCAAAAGCTTTGAATTCGAGTGCATTCCCTGAAGGATCGAGGAAAAACATGGTGGCCTGTTCACCGGGCTCCCCTTTAAACCGAACGTACGGCTCAATGATGAAATCAATTCCCGCTGCTTTTACTTTTTCAGCTAATGCTTCCCATTCATTCATCTCAAGAATTACCCCAAAATGGCGGACCGGCACAGCTTTTTCATCCACTGCGTTTTTAGCAGACACTCCCGCTTCTTCCGGACTTAAATGCGCCACCACCTGATGTCCCCACATATTGAAATCAATCCAGTGATCGGAGGTACGTCCTGTGGTGCACCCTAAAATCTCTGTATAAAATGTATAAGTTTCTTCCAGATCCATTACTGGAAAGGCAAGATGAAATGGGTGAATGGTATCGCTCATTTTTTCCTTTATTTTAGTGATTACTAACTCAATAATACTATTCCCATGCCTTCAAAAAAAGTACAGTTTACAGGCGCTCTCGGCGAAACTTTGGCCGCTAAAATGGATTTACCAAATGACGAAATAAAAGCATGTGCTTTGTTTGCTCATTGTTTTACCTGCTCAAAAGATTTAAAAGCCGTTGGAAATATCACTGATGCGTTAGCCGAAATTGGAATCGCTACTTTTCGGTTTGATTTCACCGGATTAGGACAAAGCTCGGGTGACTTCGCTGATACAAATTTTAGCTCCAATGTGGATGATTTAGTTGCTGCCGCCAAATTCATGGAAAATGAGTTTGAGTCACCCGCTATCTTAATCGGGCATTCGTTGGGAGGGGCAGCTGTACTTCAAGCCGCACATCGAATCGAAAGTGTTGATGCCGTAGCCGTGATTGGAGCCCCGGCAGATCCTGAGCATGTGACCGAAAATTTCAGCATGAAAATTGATGAGATCGAGGAAAAAGGCGAAGCCACCTTTCAACTAGCTGGCCGACCGTTTAAAATCAAAAAGCAGTTTCTGGATGATCTTGACGAAACTTCAATGAAAACCTGCATCAACAATCTCGGTCGCGCCCTTATCATTTTTCATTCACCCATCGACAATACGGTGGGAATTAATAATGCGCAGAAAATTTTCTTTGCAGCAAAGCACCCTAAAAGCTTCGTTTCGCTGGATGACGCCGATCATCTTCTCAGCGAGAAAGCGGATAGCGTGTATGTTGGAATGGTACTAGGAACCTGGGCAGAACGATATATTTAGGAGGGACTGAGGACTGAGGACTGAGGACTGAGGACTGAGGACTGAGGAGGCTATAAAAATTTCTTGCTTTCTGCTACAGCCAACTGATCAACACGTTCGTTGAGTTCGATTCCCACGTGGGCTTTAACCTTCACCCATTTAACGTCATGGGGCTTCATCGCTTTCAGCATCTGCTCCCAAAGTTCTTTGTTTTCCACGGGTTTTTTGTCGGCTTTGCGCCAGCCCTTTTTTTGCCAATTTTCAATCCAGCCTTTAGTCATGGCATTAATTATGAGCGCACTATCGCTGTGGATGGAAACTGTACATGGCTTTTTTAATGCGACTAAAGCTTCGATAACCGCCTTCATTTCCATACGATTATTGGTGGTTTGTGGATCCCCACCTGATAATTCTTTCTCTTTTCCATTCCAAATAAGGATAGCTCCCCATCCACCCGGACCTGGATTTCCTGAACATGCTCCGTCTGTGTAGACAATTACTTCCGGTTTATCAGACATAATTTTGTGTGATTACCGAAAGTTGTTCTTTCATCATTATGGCTGCTTGTTCAACCTGTTCGAGCCAATTTTCATCTTCCGATCCTGCGTAGATAATTCCGCGACTCGAATTTATTAACGGGATTCCTTCGTGCCCGGCTAAGGTAATTGCTAACTCGTCGATGCTTCCGCCTTGGGCGCCAATGCCTGGGATTAGTAAGCTCCCTTTTGAGTGGTGTTCGATCACTGCTCTGGCTTCTTTTGATTGAGTTGCACCAATTACCATTCCTAAATGAGCCTCTGTGGTTATGGAGCGTTCGAATAAATTAGCTGAAATATATTCAGCCATCATATCGTAGCCTTCAAATGGTTTTTTCAAAAAATCAGAGGCACCGGGATTTGAAGTTAGTGCAAGAACATAAATCCCTTTCGTTTCGTCTTCAGAAAAAGCATCTAATGTTTCAAAGCCCATTAAGGGGTTTAATGTGATCGCATCCACATCAAACTTCTCGAAGAAAGCCTTTTTATAATGCTCTGCAGTTGTGCTGATATCTCCTCTTTTTGCATCGGAAATTACGATATGATCGCTGGGGATATAATCGATGACTTCTTTTAAAACTTTAAGCCCCTTTTTACCAAGCGACTCGAAAAACGCTAAGTTGGGTTTATAAGCCGCACAATGATCTTTGGTTACATCTACAACTTTAGTACAAAACTCTATCACCAGTTCGCTGGATGATCCAATTTTCGCTCGAATTTGATCCGGTAGTAAATTAAGATTAGGATCAAGCCCCACACATAGGGTTGAATTTGTTTTTTGTACCGCCGCTTCCAGCTTTTCGAGATAAGTCATTTAAAAGTATAGTTTGAGTAAATCAAAATAGACATACCATCAGGATTCCTCAACTAAACATTATGAGAAAAGTTAATGATTGCAGGTACAATCGGGACCGCATCCGCTATCAACAGTTTTTTTCTTTCTGATGGGTTTAACCACATATTTATTCGACAGATGCACAACTACTAACGCCAACATCGAAAAAGCCACGATGGTTTGTATATCAAAAAGCATTAGAGTGAACTACCAATCTGAAAGGTGATTAATGAACAAATGTAGGCCAATGTACTCATATAAAGAAACATTGCTGTTGGCCATTTCCATGAATTTGTTTCCCGTCGAACAATGGCAATGGTACTCATGCATTGCATGGCCAGAGCAAAAAAGATCATTAGCGATAATGCTGTGGCAACCGTATAAATTGGTTCACCGGTTGCGGGATTTACATCATCAATTAATTTTTGCTTTAACGTTACAATGTCTTCATCGTCTCCTTCGATGCTATAAATGGTATTCAGAGTTCCCACCATGACCTCGCGAGCAGCGAATGATGTAATTAATCCAATTCCGATTTTCCAATCAAAACCAAGTGGTTCTATCGTTGGTTCAATAATCTGACCAAATTTGCCGGCAAAGCTATTACGCAATTGAAAAGATTCTATGCTCTCACCATCATAGGCATTGCTGGTATACTCATTTTCATCAACTCCGGGGAATGAAGCCAAGAACCAAAGCACAATAGAAATCGCGACAATAATTTTTCCTGCTTCTTTAATAAACACCCACCCACGATCTGCCGTGTTTCTTAAAACGATATCAAGCTTTGGCAGCTTGTAGGCCGGTAGCTCCATGATAAATGGTGTGTTTTGTCCTGACGGGAATATCTTCTTCATCACCGCCGCAGCAAAAATAGCCATCAATATTCCAAAAATGTACAGCCCAAAAAAGGTTAACCCCTGATAGGTAAAAATCCCAAAAACAGTAGTTGCAGGAATGAACGCTGCAATCAACAGCGCATAGACTGGTAGTCTGGCAGAACATGCCATGAATGGCAAAACCATAATGGTAATAATTCTATCGCGCCAATTTTCGATGGTTCTTGCAGCCATAATTCCAGGTATTGCGCATGCAAAGCCGGACATTAACGGAACCACAGATCGTCCATGAAGCCCAACTTTGGTCATAAATCCATCCATAACGAATGCGGCTCGAGCCATATAACCCGTTCCTTCCAATACATAAATGAATAAGAACAGAAATATGATTTGCGGTAAAAATATCACCACTCCACCGAGACCAGCGATTACTCCTTCTACCAGTAAATCATTGAGCATACCTTTGGGCATTGCATTTGCCAGCCAATTTCCTGTCTCAATAAACACCAAATCGATGAAGTCCATGAAGGGAGTTGCCCAGCTAAAAATAGCCTGAAACATGAGCATCAAAATTCCCACAAATATTAATGGACCAAAAACCTTGTGAGTTACAAACGCATCTATTTTATCTGTGAGGGTTTTCTCTGTAGATCCCTTCTCTTTTAACGCACCTTTTGTTACAGAATCGATATAATCGTAGCGTTGCAACACTTCTGCAGCCATTGGATTTTCACCGGATTGCTCTAAAATCGAGCGCGCTTTTTTTATGACTTCCTGGCCTTTTTCAGGATTTTTATAGTTGTAGAAGACCTGATCAAAAGAGCCTTCAGAAATAAGCCGTAGTGATTCAGTATTTTTGGCACAATCAGGTATTTTTGTATCCGAATCCACCCATTCCGACTTTACTGTACCGATTGCTTGTCGTAATTGAAAACTTTCCAACCAGGTTAATGGAACGGTTTTTTTTGTTTCAACTTCTGCCAGAGCTCCTTTCAGCTTCTCAATGTCTTCTTTTTTCTTTGCTGAAATTGCGATAACGGGTATGCCTAATTTCTCTGAAAGTGCCTCAATATTTATTGAAATCTGCTTTTGTTCAGCAATGTCCATCATGTTCAACACAAGAACAATTGGGATTTCTAAATCCATTACTTGTGTGACCAGGAATAGATTTCTATCGAGATTGGTCGCATCGGCTACTGCGAGTACTAAATCAGGCTGCTTTTCATGCTCGTAATCCCCAATCAAGGTTTGATAAGCAATACGCTCATCCAATTTTTTATAATTGAGACTATACGCACCAGGTAAATCTACCACTTGATGCAACACCCCTCCAATTATAGTGGTACCAACTTTTCTTTCAACGGTGATACCAGGGTAGTTTGCAATTTTTTGGCGTAAACCAGTAAGAGCGTTAAATACTGTCGATTTCCCAGTATTGGGGTTTCCTATCAGCGCTATGGTTTTTGGAGTTTGTTCCATTAGTCTATGAGCTCAATACAAGCTGCCTCAGATTCACGCAAAGTCAGCAGCATTCCTCTAACTTTAATTTCTATAGGGTAACCTAACGGAGCGCGCCTTACTACTTCTAATGTTAATCCGGGCAAAACTCCCATCTCCATCAAGCGGGTCGAGTCTTCACCATTGAGAGTTTTAATTGTAAAACTGCCTGATTTCTGAATTTCAGTGAGAAATTTGCCCATAGATTATCGAGGGGTAACTAAAATAGTTTTTGCAAGGGCATTGTCAATGGCCAATCGCGTTTCACCTACTTTTAAAATCACATTTTCCTGATTGGATATAATTACACCTTTCGCACCTTCATAGCAGCCCAATTCATTTAATCGACACACATTGTCGCAATCACAATTGATGCAATGTACAGTTACTTCTTCGCCTGCTTTTGTATGATTTAGTGTATACAAATTCTTCTTATTTAAAAGTGGTCTAAATAAGATAAGGATAGTCTAAAGAAAATAGAATCCTGAAAGCGTAAAAATTCCTATAAAACAGATTCTTTAAAAACTTCTTCAAAACCATGGGGAGGTTTTTCTAACCTGGTGGTTTCGAAGTAGAAGAAATCTTTATTGTGCACTCTCTTTCCATTGATACTGAAAATTCGAAACCCTGGTTCTAACATTGCCTGAAGATGATAAAAGAACAACAGGTAGATGTTGTCTTTGCTGTAACATTGAATATCAAACCCATGCTCAGAAGGCCTTTTAAAAAGTACAATTGTCTCATCTTCGAGCGCTTTTCGAAATTTAGAAGAATTTGTGAATTCACTCACATAGAGTTGTTTCGTTGGTGGGTGAATACAAATCGATTCATTATCACTGATTCCGTTAATTATCTTAACTATTGACTGATCGTTGGTTGGCCATGTAAATCCTTCCAAATTAAAGGCATTTTCAAAAAGGCTTACGATTTGCTCGTATCGAGATAAGTTATTTACACCAAATTGCATGGGATCAAGTAGTGTTCCACTGAAATACAGGGTAGAAAAAGTAGGATCCGGAGCAGTGAACTTGGCAAGAGGGTTGGAAGAATCCTCATCCGAAGGGGCTATATGCTCCATTCTTTGGTCGTGATGAAAAATAAATTTCAGTAATTCTGTTTCTGCCATAGTATTTCAAAAATAAAAAATCCCGGCTACAATAAGTGCAACCGGGATTTAAGTTAACAAAACTTTGGGTCGATTAGATCATTGTTGCAATTACAAGAGCCACAACACTCATCAACTTAAGAAGAATGTTTAGTGATGGTCCAGAAGTATCCTTGAAAGGATCACCAACTGTATCACCTACAACAGCGGCTTTGTGTGGCTCTGTACCTTTGCCATACTCTACACCGTCGATGGTTACACCTTCTTCAATCATTTTTTTGGCGTTATCCCATGCACCACCTGCATTAGACTGGAACAATGCCATTAATACACCTGCAGAGGTAACACCTGCAAGTAGTCCACCAAGCATCTGAGCGCCTAATGTAGGATCATCAGAAATAAACCCTGGTACAAATCCGAAAAGAACTGGAACTACAACAGCTAGTAGGCCCGGAAGAACCATTTCACGGATAGAAGCTTGTGTTGAAATCTCCACACATTTTTCATATTCCGCTTTACCGTCTGCAGCTTCGAATGTTACCTGATCTTCTTTTGACCAATCGCTGAATTCTTTGCCATCGTTCGTATTCATCACATCGAGTGCAGCGCGTAATTCTGGAATATCCTTGAATTGACGGCGTACTTCTTCGATCATACTCATTGCTGCACGCCCTACCGCCTGCATTGATAATGCAGAGAATAAGAATGGAAGCATCGCACCCACGAATAATGCAGCCATTACTGATGGAGTTGTTACATCAATACCTGGAAGTGGAACTTCGTGTGTTGCGTTATAAGCAGTTACGAAAGCTGCGAAAAGCGCTAATGCAGTTAATGCAGCAGAACCAATTGCAAAACCTTTACCGATTGCTGCAGTAGTGTTACCTACAGCATCAAGCTTATCTGTTCTTTCGCGAACTTCGCCAGGTAGTTCAGCCATTTCTGCGATTCCACCTGCGTTATCTGAAACAGGACCATACGCATCAACGGCTAATTGGATACCTGTATTTGCTAGCATTCCAACTGCTGCAATAGCGATACCATAAAGACCAGCAAAACTGTACGCGCCGATAATGGCCACAGCAATAATTAGGATAGGAATTGCTGTTGAAATCATTCCAACGCCTAAACCAGCAATTATGTTGGTAGCAGAACCTGTTACCGATTGCTTAACAATCGAAAGAACTGGTTTTGTACCTGTTCCTGTATAATGCTCGGTTACTAAACCGATCAATAACCCTGCAGATAAGCCAAAAATAGTTGCCCAGAAAACTCCAGTGCTTGTGTATTCTATACCATTGAAGGTCCAGTCTGATGGTAACATCCAGGTAATGAGGAAGTAAGAAGCTACAAGCATCACACCTGCAGATAGAAACTCACCAAGATTTAATGCTTTTTGAGGGTCGCCACCTTCTTTTACTCGTACAAAAAATGTTCCAAGAATCGAAGTAAAAATACCAGTACCAGCTAGTACTAGTGGTAATAATACAGCAGATAGGCCTTCGAAATTATCCGACCAGCTTGGTATCGTCATAAACGCTGCACCTAAAACCATCGTACCAATAATTGAACCAACATATGATTCAAAAAGGTCAGCTCCCATTCCGGCAACGTCACCTACGTTGTCGCCCACATTATCTGCAATTGTAGCTGGGTTTAAAGGGTGATCTTCCGGAATACCAGCCTCAACTTTACCTACAAGGTCAGCTCCAACATCAGCAGCCTTTGTATAAATACCGCCACCCACACGTGCGAATAGCGCAATTGATGATGCCCCGAATGAAAAACCAGTAACCACAGCTAATACTTTATTAACTGCGTCTGCTCCTTCAATACCAAAAATGTTTGAGAATAAAATGAACAGTCCAGATAATCCTAACACACCAAGTCCTACAACACCAAGTCCCATTACAGAACCACCGGCAAACGCAACTTCAAGGCCTTTGCCAAGACTTTCACGTGCTGCATTCGTAGTTCTTACATTTGCTTTAGTCGCAACTTTCATTCCAATGAAACCGGCTAAGCCTGAACAGATCGCACCTACGATAAATGAAATAGCTACCATCCAACTTGAAGTTTCAGGATTAGCACTAAATGCTAATATCGCTGCAACTACAACCACAAATATTGCAAGCACTCGATACTCTGCTTTTAGGAATGCCATAGCACCACTTGCAATACTTTCTGCAATACGCCCCATTCTTTCAGTGCCGACTTCTTGTTTTGTTACCCAAGATGACTTAAAGTAGGTAAATAGCAATGCTACAACCCCAGCCACTGGTATAAAATAAATTATGTTCTGCATAATTAAGGTTAGTTTTGATTGTCTCTCAAAAGAGAGCTTTTAGTTAAAAAAATTCATTGCTCTTTCGATACCCAGCGTTACAAATGCCAATGCTGCATCGTGAGCTTTTTTGATGGAAATTTCCACTTCCTCAATTTCATCCTTTGCAAACGGTGATAACACGTAATCTACTTGTCTACCCCTTGCAAAGTTATTTCCGATACCAACTCGTAACCGGGGATAATCTTTTCCGATTTTCTCATTGATATCAAAAATGCCGTTATGACCGCCATCACTCCCCTTTCCTTTTATGCGTGTTACGCCTATCGGTAGGTTCAGATCATCATAAACAACTAAACAATCTTCTAAGTCAGTATGATATTTGTTGAGTGCTTTTTTTACTGCAGTACCACTTCTATTCATAAAAGTAGTAGGCTTTATTAACACAACCTTTCTGCCTTTATACTTGGTTTCTGCAACCACGAAAGGGCCACCGCCAGGTTTAAAAGACACTTTTAGTGTTTCAGCCAGTAAATCAATTACACCAAAGCCAATATTATGGCGTGTACCATCATATTCTTGTCCTACATTTCCTAAACCTACAATGATGGACATGTTTGATAGATTTCTATGATTTACTCTTCAGTTGCCTCAGTGTTCTCAGCGCCTTCTTCAGCAACTGCTTCTTCTTCACCTTCAACCTCTTCTTCATCTAACTCAGTAACTAATGCACCTTTAGGAGGCCTAATGTTAACAACAGTTCTGCTGAGACTATCAAGTGGAATAATTCCATCAAGATCTAAGTCGCCCACGTGAACAGACTGGCCAATATTTAACTGAGAAATATCTACTTCAAATTCAGCAGGAATACGAGCCGGTAACACCCGAATTCGCATAAATTTCATTGGTTGGAATAGACGCCCACCACCTTCTACAACTCCACGTGCGGCACCAACTACCTTAAAAGGCACTCGCAAAGTAACTTTGTGAGTATCAGCTAACACATAGAAATCTGCATGAACTGGGCGATCTGTTACAGGATCAAAATCAGTTCTTTTTAAAAGCGTATTATATGTTTTACCATCAACGGTTAGCTCTTGAAGCTTTGTTTGTGGTTTGCGAAGAATTTTTTCCAGTTCTCGCTCGTCTATAGAGAAATGTACATTCTCTTCTACTTCTGGGCCGTACAATACGGCAGGTACACGTAAGTTTTCACGCAACTCGCGATTCGACTTTTTACTCGGCTCTCGCGGGGTACCTTCAATTTTTACTATTTCAGGGTATGACATTTTAGTTTTTGTAGTTAATTATCAAACAATGCACTGATGGTGTCATTAGTGTGGATACGCTGAATTGCTTCTGCAAAAATATTTGCTACGCTCAAGACCTGAATTTTATCAGAAGGTTGACGTAACGGAATGGTATCTGTAACTAATAATTCATCAATTGGGGAATCTTCTATACGCTGGAATGCTGGTCCGGAAAGAATCGGATGAGTACACATAGCAATAATGCTTAGCGCACCTCTCTTTTTCATAGCGGCAGCTGCATTTGTAAGGGTTCCGGCTGTATCAATTAAATCGTCTACAATCAATACATTCTTTCCTTCCACTTCTCCAATGATATTCATGATTTCTGATTCATTGGGCTTTGGTCTTCGTTTGTCAATAAATGCCAAGGAAGCTCCAAGTTTCTTTGCGTAAGAACGCGACATCTTCAAACTCCCAACATCAGGAGCCACAACCACCAGGTTTTCAATAGGGTTTTTTGAAAGATGATCGATAAACACCCTGCTTGCATATAAATGGTCAAGCGGGATGTCAAAAAATCCTTGAATCTGAGCAGCGTGTAAATCCATGGTCAACACACGATCAGCGCCTGCTTCCACTAATAAATTGGCCATCAATTTAGAACCGATAGAAACTCGGGGCTGATCTTTTCGATCTTGTCGAGCATATCCAAAGTAAGGGATAACTGCAGTTACACGTTTCACAGATGCGCGTTTTGCTGCATCAAGCATAAGGAGTAACTCAATGATATTATCACCCGGAGGAGGAGTAGGTTGAACGATGAAGATATCTTCGCCACGTATGCTTTGTTCGAATTTAACATACTGTTCTCCATCGGAAAAACGCTTGAGCGTCATTTTACCGAGGGTCGTACCGTATTCTTTAGCAATGGCGCGAGCCAAAGCCGGATTACTGGTACCGGAGAAAATTGCGAGAGGACTTTCCAAAATTTGCTAGCACTGAAAGATTCAGGATTACATAAAACAAAAGGATGGAATCCTAACCATCCTTCTGAGTTAGTTGCCCGGGGAGGATTCGAACCCCCACATACTGGACCAAAACCAGGTGTCCTGCCATTAGACGACCGGGCAATTCAAATCGTTGACAGACCCCTAAGATAAAAACACTTCAAAATGCAGTCAAGATGAAATTGCTTTATTTAATACCTCGCATCTGCTACAATGCTGAGCTTTGCAATACGTGTTAAACTGATGAACCAAACCTATTCGTTTCATTGTTTTTAGTTGTTCTGGCGAGTTGAAAATGCCAAACTTCTTTAAGATGGACGCTGGAATTTTAACTTCTTCGCGCATCCAGATTTGGTAAAGGTGTGCTATCATCTTTTCCGAATGAAATAATTTCCCTAAACCATAGATAGCAGGAAGAAAAAACGACACAAATAAACGATGATTATGCTCGGTATTTGGAAGATTAATAGCCTGGCGTAGTTGCTCCCAAACATCATAAACATTTGTTTCCAAGTAATAATCCAAAGATTTCTGCTGGATGCTCGAGTATAATTTAAATGCCTGACCTGTTCGGTTTTTGAGAGAATTTTGCCATCGTTGACCTTTTGAATTCCAGTTTAATCTGGATTTTAGAGAATTCAATGAAGCTGTATCATCCACTTCTAAATCTTTTAGGATTTCCCTTCTCTTTATCATCCAACCTGCAAGAGTTTTCATTTGATCGCGATTATTCGGCACTCCTAAAGCATCACAAAGTGTAATAAATAGCGCATTCTTCCAGGCGCAGGATAGCGTATCGTGCGCATCGAAATAGGAAAAGAACGTATTAACTTTTACCTCTAGATACTCGCGATGGGCCTTGTCTATTTGACGAGCAAATACCATTGGAGATAAGCTACGCACCAAGCTTGAGCAGATTAATCCGCTTTTTAATGGCGAATCGTCTTCCAAATGTAATACTGAATTTAAATAGGGCATCACATTTAATGTCGGGATAGATACCTCATTTTCTGTTTTCACCTCTTTACTAACTGTGTCCTCAACCACAACATGCAAAATAACTGCATTGTAATTTGGATCCAGGTGGTGTTTATGACTATACCAGTTGTTGTTTTCCAGATGTATTTCAACTGCGCCAAAATGTACCTGATCCCCAATTCTAACTTTAGCCATTTTGAAATCTGGCCCATCTAAGTGGTTAAGTTTACCCGGATCAAATATCTGAACCCTTTTTCCGGAAGTAGTGCGTAAATCTTGACCTGCAAAAACATTTTTTGCCCAAAGCACCTGCAATGTCTTCTCATTCCTCAGCACTCGATTACGAGGCATCCGCTATATCCGATTCATCCAGTGGAATACTTTCAGTGGCTTCATACAAATCCGGGATAGAACCTTTGATATCATCAGAAATCTTTTCAAGCCGTTTCTCACTTTCTTCGATCAACTGATGGCTCTTTCCCTCCAACCAGTCTTTTGCTTCGCTGGAATGTTCGGTAATCCAACGCCTGTTGTCTCGCCCACTTTGTGGGGTTATTAATAATCCTACAACAACCCCGGCTGAGAATGATGCCAGTGCTGTTACAATGGTTCCAAGTGTCTTACTCATGGATTTTCCTCGTTTGGTTAACACTGTTAAGGTAACGTTTGAATCTTTTAATTTAATGCTTAAAAATCAAATTAGTGCAATAAATAATTTACCTTTACGCCACTAATAAAGTACGGTTACGATGCAACACATTACATTAATGGATCAAAATCATATCCAGCGAACTATCAAGCGGCTTGCTATCCAGGTTTGGGAGCAATTGGGGGATGCCAATGAAATAGTTGTTTTTGGATTGAACGATCGAGGCATTGCAACTGCAACTAAGTTGGTAGAGTATTTAAAACCTATTTCGGATCAAAATATCGAACTCCATCGATTTGATATCGCGGATTCAAACCAAAAGAATCCGGTTCCAAATTGTACTGAAAAAGCAGTTCTGATTGTGGATGACGTAATTTTTTCCGGAAAAACAATGTTCAGTGCTCTGTCAACTATTTGCTACTCAAATGAGCCCTCCATGATCGAGATTCTTACACTTGTTGATCGTGGCCATCGAAGGTATCCTATTTTAAGTGAGCTTACAGGAATATCGGTTCCAACTAAATTTGGCGAACACATTGAGATTATTCTTGATAATGGCACACTTAATGAAGTGGTACTATTCAAAAATTCATAAAGTTTAAAACTCAATATATATCAATGAAAAGAATAGTAATTCTATGTGCACTACTAGGGATAGCTGTACAAAGTTCTGCACAGGAATCTGTAATAATCCCCGACACCCTCGATAATGAATGGGTGACAACATGGGTAGCCGGATTAAATGGTGCTCAATCAACCTTTAATAATTGGGCTGCCGGTGGACAAAACAATGTGGCTGCCACTCTATTTACAAAACTGCATGGCGCTTACCGAACAGGCAATTTCACCTATGGATATGTTTTTCATGTTCGTTATGGTGTTACCAATATTGAAGGTGAGGATAGCCGAAAAACAGATGATCGCTTAGCTACAAAACATCGTGCTGCATACATCCTTAATGATGAAAATACGATGAACGCATTTGCTGAACTAACATTCATAACACAATTTTATGATGGGTATGATTTCTCAGGACCAGCTCGCGTACGGATTTCTGATTTTATGGCGCCAGGTTACTTCACACAAAGTATTGGTTACGCCTATACTCCACGAGATTTCGTTTCTTTTGAAGCAGGTCTTGGACTCAAACAAACCTTTGTAAATGATGATGCTCTTGTTCCGGGCTATGGTGTGAAAGCTGGTGACAATCTCTTATCCGAGGGTGGATTGAAAACCGGTATTAGTTTTAATAAAGAAATTATGACTAATGTGAATTACTCGAGCAGATTTGAGACTTTCAACAACTTCAAGAAAAGTATTGTAAGTACGGATGTATCATGGGCAAATGAAATTACAGGCAGAATTAATGATTATTTAACTGCCTCTTTTCAATTTGAAATGATTTATGATGATGATGTAGTTGCAGATGAGCTACAAACCAAGCAAATTCTTGCTGCCGGTTTGTTAGTAAATCTTCGTTAATGGATCATATCTCAAAAAAATTGTTAGCAAAAGCTCTGGACGACTTCCAAGATTGGAAGGATTCGTTCGGAGCTTTTTCTTTGGATAACACCCTCCTTTTAGAGGAACAGAAATTTGCTTCTGTTCTTTCTGAACTTGTTCAACGCCTGAAAGGGAATTTCCCTTTTCATCACCCGGTTTATGCCGGTCAGATGCTAAAAACGCCTCACTCTGTAGCATGGGCCGCCTATGCGCTTGCCATGGCTATCAACCCAAATAATCACGCTTTGGATGGCGGTCCTCCATCTTCTGAAATGGAAAAAGAGGTTCTGGCTATACTTGCCCAATTCTTTGGTTATGGCGATCAATATTTAGGACATCTGACGTCAAGCGGCACTATAGGAAATCTGGAGGCTCTCTGGGTTGCACGAGAAACACATCCTTCCAAGAAAATAGCTTTCTCTCAAAATGCACATTACACCCATTCACGAATGTGCCAGGTATTGGGTTTGGATTCAATAATCATTCCTATCGATGATAATGGGTCCTTTGTTTTTTCTGATGTAGACGCACCCCAAATTGGGACTTTAGTTGCAACCCTCGGGACTACGGGCTTAGGTGAAGTGGAACCATTGGATCAAGCTCTTAAATGGGCCAATGAACACGACGTTCGAATTCACATCGACTCTGCATATGGAGGTTTTTTTCGTTGCTTAAAAGACTCGGATGTAATCGATGGCGCTTCCTGGAAATTGATGCACGAAGCAGACAGCATTGTTGTTGATCCCCATAAACATGGTCTCCAGCCCTATGGTTGTGGTGCTGTTCTATTCAAAGATCCAACCGTTGGCAGATTTTATAAGCACGATTCTCCCTACACTTATTTCACTTCAGATGATCTACATCTCGGAGAAATTAGCCTGGAATGTTCCCGCGCCGGGGCAGCAGCTGTTGCTTTCTGGGCAACCTTGCAGTGCTTCCCATTGGAAGAAAGAGCTGGTTTTGGTCCGATTCTGGCTAAATGTAGAAATGCTGCACTTACAGGTTATTCGTTAATTGTTGAAAGTGAATCGTTGATTCCATACAAAAAACCGGAACTCGATATTCTCACATATTTCCCAACGATTGAATCAACAAAATCTGTATCTCAGATTTCTATGTTATCCCAAAAAGTATTCCAGAAGGGTATGGATGAACGTACCTTTTATCTGTCACTTTATAAAGTTCCCGCTTCAGATTTCATCAGACTTCACCCGGAATTCGAAGCAGATCAAGAAACAGTGACCATTTTGCGAAGTGTGTTAATGCGACCCGAGCATGCTGATTTTATTCCAGAGTTGATCAAAAGAATTGAAAATGCTATCTAATCCGCATGTCGGATGAGCTTCAGAAAATAGAACGTATTAACTGCCCAACTTGTGCAACCGAGTTCGAAACTTCATTTTGCCCTAATTGTGGCGAGCGTAGGTTAACTGATAAAGATTATTCAGCTTTTTCTTTGGTAAATGATTTTGTGGTGGATGTATTCAATATTGAAAATAAATTCTGGCGAACCCTTCGAACTTTTCTCATTCGACCAGCAAAATATGTTGCTGAGTACATCAATGGAGCCCGAAAAAAATACATCTCTCCTATCAAACTATTCCTGATTGCGAACGCCTGGTATTTCCTTTTTCCTGCTATCAATACTTTTAAGACTACATGGTCTACTCAATTAGGTGGTCTTCCCTACAGCTCCTTAACACAAGAGTTTCTGTTGCGATTCCAGCAACTTTCTGGGTTTACTCCCCAACAGTTTGCATTGCTATATAACGATTCAACAGCGGTAATTTCTAAACTATTTTTGATTATTCAACCACTAATATTCGGTACGATTACTTTTTTATTGTATCGCAAAAAGAATGCATCAAAACCGATATTACATCACTTGAATCACAGTTTAGTGTTTTACTCATTTCTATTGCTATTAGGTGTTAGCATTGCTCCTGCTATTTATAATTTGATAGCAATTTTACTTGAGTCGGATTCCATGCAAGATTTTCGAACAGAGCTGAATGTTACCATATTCATTTTTACGATATTGAACGTTTATGGCTACTTCTTGTACAAGAAATTTTTTGCAGAGAAATGGTTTTCAGTTCTATGGAAAGTACTGGTGCTAAATCTATTGTTTGTACCGATATTACAGATTTACAGATTCCTCCTGCTTTGGATTACCCTCAGCTGGATTTTGGTGACTGGATGAATGCATTATGGTAGGGTCCATTCATGAATTGACCCTACCATAAATTTTAAACATCAAACATCAAACGAGATACCCTGAGCTAGCGGTAATTCCGCCCCCCAGTTGATGGTATTTGTCTGGCGACGCATATATGCTTTCCAGGCATCAGAACCGGATTCTCGTCCACCACCTGTTTCTTTTTCACCACCAAAAGCACCACCAATTTCAGCACCACTCGTACCAATATTAATGTTTGCAATTCCACAATCTGAGCCGTGAGCACTTAAGAAATTCTCCGCCTCTCTCATATTGAGGGTAAACATAGAAGAACTCAATCCTTGCTTAACTCCATTCTGCATAGCAATGGCTTCTTCGGTGGTAGAATATTTCATCAAATAAAGAATGGGAGCAAAAGTTTCTTCCTGAACAATATTATAGTGGTTTTCAACTTCTGCGAGAGCTGGACGAACATAATTTCCATCCTGATCAAGTACTTCGCCACCGAAAATAACTTTACCACCTTCCTTTTCGATTTGTTTGAGTGCCTTTTGCATAGCATCTACGGCTAATTCATCAATAAGTGGACCTACAAGTGTATCTGGATTTAGTGGATCACCGATTGTAATTTTCTCATAAATATTCATCAATCGATCTTTTACCTGATCGTACACTGATTCGTGAATAATCAACCTTCTTGTAGATGTGCAACGCTGGCCACAGGTACCAACCGCACCAAATACGGTGGCTCTAATACTCATTTCGATATCAGCGTGTTCACTAATAATGATGGCATTATTCCCGCCTAACTCGAGTATGGTTTTTCCAAGTCTGGAACCAACGGTCTTGGCAACTTCTTTACCCATACGAATGGAACCGGTAGCTGAAATTAAAGGAATCCGCTCATCATTAGTCATCCATTCACCCAACTCACGATTGCCGGTAACTAGATTAAAAATTCCTTCAGGGAGATTGTTCTCTTTTAGTACTTTTGCTACAATTTTTTGAATAGCCACTCCACATAGCGGTGTTTTTTCTGATCCTTTCCAGATCATCACATCCCCACATACTGCGGCAATCATTGCGTTCCAGCTCCATACCGCAACCGGAAAGTTAAAGGCCGAAATAATGCCAACTATTCCCAACGGATGCCATTGCTCGTACATTCTGTGCTCAGGACGCTCGCTGTGCATAGTTAATCCGTACAATTGTCGACTTAAACCAACTGCGAAATCACAGATATCAATCATTTCCTGAACTTCACCCAATCCTTCCTGATTGATTTTCCCCATCTCGTAGGTCACCAATTTGCCAAGAGGCTCTTTAAATTCCCGTAATTTCTGGCCAATCTGGCGTACAATTTCGCCACGTTGTGGGGCCGGCATAGCTCTCCAGATCAGATACGCTTCTTGAGCTTTTTCTACAACCTGCTCGTATTGTTCTTTGGTGGTGATGCTTACATTCGCAATTTTTTTGCCATCAACCGGAGTAAAACTCGGAATAACTTCCTTGCTCTCAAAATTCTGTAACCCTGTACTTGTGCCGGCATTTACTCCTTCAATGCCAAGCTTCTTTAAAAAATCCATTCAGTTTCTTTTATTGATTGGTACTTTTGCGGCAAGAAGATAGCTATTTCAGTAATAGTTTTGTTCATTTTTATATCAAAGAAATATTCAAAGTAGAATGAAAAACACCTCTCAGGCTCAAATCACACTTCTTAGAAAATTGAAGCAACGAAAATACCGTATGCTGGAAGGTAAGTTCATCATGGAAGGTCAAAGAGCTATTGATCAGGCACTAAAAAATGGCATTTTGGATATTGAAGCGATCTTTATTAACGCAAGTCAACTTGACCATTACAAAGGGTATAACGAGAAATTACACCTTATGGATCACACTCATATCAAGGAATTTTCTGATACCGAAACTCCCCAGGGAATCCTGGCTTTATGTGCTATACCAGAATCAAAATCGATGGATGATATTGCGGCCGGAAGCGGAATGATCGTAGCCACAGATTCTATTCAGGATCCCGGGAACATGGGTACCATCATCCGATCGGCAGTATGGTATGGGTGCTCGGCATTATTACTGGGAACAGGGTCGGTTGATATTTTCAATCAAAAAGTTGTACGTAGTACGGCAGGTGCAACCGGTGTTTTAAGTTATTCTTCTGGCGAATTATCGGAACTGCTAAAAGAACTTTCTTTAAAGGGCTGGGAAATTTTGTTACTAGATGGAAATACCGGCTCCATCCCCATCAACAAGAAAAAAGTTTCCAGCAAAACAGTGCTAGTTATCGGAAATGAAGGCAATGGATTATCAGAAGAGTTAACCTCACAGAAATATACTCGTGTGTTATTGCCTTCACATTCGCCACAAATGTACGTGGAAAGCTTAAATGCAGGTGTGGCTGCAAGCATTGCAATGGCTATTGTGAATAATTAAGTGGACAACTACCCATTTATTGCAAGAAGATTAAGGGTATATAAATTCTGGGAATAGTTTTCCACAATCGTTGCATCTGGGTGAGGCTTTAATTTAATTCAAGGTACGTTCTTTTACATCATCTACACTAAACCCGGCGGTTACGCTTTACAAAACCCATTTGCCCATGCCGAGAAAGAAATCGAAGAAAATCTTTGTACTCGACACCTCAGTTCTTTTATATGATTATGAAGCAGTAAGAAATTTTGAAAAAAACGACGTTGCAATACCTATCACGGTCTTAGAAGAGATCGATACCTTTAAAAAAGGGAATACTGTTACCAATCTTCATGCACGCGAATTTATCCGATATCTGGATGGAATCTCTGATGCCAATTTATTGCAGGATTGGATTCCTTTAAACGGGCGCAGCCATGGCAAGCTGAAAGTGATCAATAATGGGGGCGACCATGTAGATGCCAATAAAGTGTTTGGATCAAAGAAAAATGATCATGAAATATTAAACTCCGCACTTCAACTAAAAAATGAGCATCCAAATGAACGGGTAATCCTTGTTTCGAAAGACATAAATCTTCGTCTCAAAGCCCGCGCGCTTAATATTGAAGCCGAGGATTATGAAACCGTTCGCGTTAAAGACATCGAAAAACTGTACAAAGGGAAAACAGTACTCAATCTTGAGGATCCTTCTATTGTAAGTAAGTTCTATGAAAAGAATCGAATTCGCCCAAAAGATTTAATGGAGGATACCCCTCCATGTAATCACTATTACCTGATAAAAAGCCACGGGGCATCGGCTTTAGGTACCTACAACGCTAAAACGAAATATATCGAGGGCATTGAATCGCTGAATGCCTACGGAATTGTACCCCGAAATGCTGAGCAAAATTTTGCTTTGCACGCATTGATGAATCCCGATATAAAACTATGCACCGTAACCGGAGCAGCGGGTACGGGTAAAACATTGCTTGCATTAGCCAGTGCATTAGAGCAACGCAGTGATTACAAACAAATCTATCTGGCTCGCCCTATTGTACCGCTTAGTAATCGGGATATTGGATATTTACCGGGTGATGCTAATCAAAAGATAGATCCCTACATGCAGCCTTTGTGGGATAATCTGAGTTTTATCAAAAATCAGTTTAAGGAAACTAGCAAGCAGCACAAGAAAATTGATGAGATGGTGCAAACCGAGAAACTTCGGATTGTTCCACTTGCTTATATCCGCGGACGTAGTTTATCGAATGTGATTTTTATTGTGGATGAAGCCCAAAACCTAACTCCGCATGAGATTAAAACCATTATCACACGCGCCGGTGAAAACACGAAAATCATCTTTACAGGGGATATCTTCCAAATCGATACCCCGTATTTAGATGCCGAAAGTAATGGGCTATCCTATTTGGTAGATCGATTACACGACAATCCCATTTATGCGCATGTAAATCTGGAAAAAGGGGAACGCTCTGAGTTGGCAAACATAGCAAGTAAGCTTCTGTAGGGCTTTAATCGAGTGCGTGTAAGAAGTCAATCATATGTTCTTGCACCCTCATTTTCTGCTGTTCGCAGTTTATTGTGGGAGAGCTATCCATCAACAATTTCCCCATATAACCGAATTGCGAGTGATTTCCTCCTTCAATTAAAATAATTTGAGCATTCACAGGTAGTTTTTGTTGATTTTCTAGTACTTCATCAACACTGGCTAATCCATCAAATTCAGCATATAATTTGAGTGTAGGGATAGTAGAATAACTCAGGTCAAAATCTCTGGGATGGGAAGTTCCTAATAAGATTAATCCTTTCATTTGGCCGGGATTTTCATGAATGAATTGCGCCGCCATTTTACCTCCCTGTGAATGCCCGGCAAGTACATAGTTTCCAGATCCCAGATCAAAAAGTTGATTAATGCTTTCATATCCCCATAAAGGCATTCGCCAACTCAATTTAACAATGTGACAGGAGAATCCATTTTCTGCAAGTCCCAGACATAATGGTCTGTAAGCATTAGGGTCAACCAATCCACCTTGAAAGAAAATGATTTCTGTGTCAGACGAATCTTTTCTATGTATGAATGAAATCTTGTCTGAGTCCTCACTAACGAAAATCTCTAATGTAGTTTCAAAGACGTTATTTGGGAGGCTTTTTGCCTGATAACTTTGCCATTGCCAAGTCATGAAAATGAGTACAACAGCCAGCCAAATTCTCCGAAATATCTTGTGTTTTTTTGATGCCATTTGATGAACTAGTACTCAGAAACAGTGAAAAAGTTATCTCCCGGTAAATAAAGATGGGATTAATAAAAAAGCTCCAATTGGAGCTTTTTTATTAGACTTTTTAATTCGAAAAGGCGTATTGCTCTAAGTAATCATCTGCTTGTTCCGGTTGAAGGTGTTCCACCAAATAGCGCGTTCTTAATTTTCGATAATGCTGGCCATGAGCTCCACGAATTCCATGACGATTGCCGGGATAAAACATCACATCAAAATCTTTATCTGCTAAGATCAGAGAATTAATTAGCATGATAGAGTTTTGAGGATGCACATTATTATCTGTGGTTCCGTGAATGATCAGCAGATTTCCCTTTAAATTGTTGGCATAAGTCATCGCTGAACCTTCATCATATCCGGACTTATTTCTCTGAGGTGTATCCATATAGCGCTCAGTGTAAATGGTATCATAGCTTCTCCAATCGGAGACAGGAGCACCGGAAACACCAGCGTGAAATAAATCAGGATAGCGAAGCATAAGCAACGCAGTTGCATACCCACCATACGAATGACCAAACACACCTACCCTATTCCCATCAGCATAATCACGTTTGGTTACTTCTTTGATCACTTGTGCATAATCATCAATTTCGTAGGTTCCCAGCTTTTTGTAATGCAGGGTAGCAAATTCTTTTCCCCGATTACCAGATCCACGATAATTTGCCCGAACTACGATGAACCCAAGTTGGGCCAATTGTTGGTAACCATCGGCATTTTTGTAGGTACTGGTTACATCCTGATATTCAGGCCCTCCATATAAAGGCAGAACAACCGGGTAACTCTTAGTAGGATCGAAATCGACCGGTTTATAAATAGTGGCTACTAAATCTTCTGCCCCATCGGCTGATCTAAACATCATGATTTCAGGCTTCTGCAGATTATTCGCTTCAACTTTTTCTATGTTTGTGCTTAATAACTCGCGGAGTTCGGCACCATTAGCTGTGTATAATTTCGCCTCATAAGGGAAATCAAAACCCGTAAATAAATTGGTGTAGTATTCTGCAGATTCGTTCATACTTACTGAATGCCTTCCCGGTCTTGAAGTAAGCTGCCTATGGTTTGATCCATCCATGTCAACTACATAGAAATGACTTTCCAGGCCCATATTTGAGTATGCCGTGTAGTACACTTTTTCATTTTCTTCATCCACATTTACGATTCCCCCAACTGGATTTTCGCCGGTTGTTAACTGATTGATACGGGTTCCATCGAAGTGGTAATGGTAGATTTGGTTGTACCCACTTACCTCTGAAGTCCAAATAAAGGTTTCTCCATCTTCAAGCTGAATGAAATTGTCGTGCAAACTGATATATGCATCTTCTCGCTCTTCAAAAATGGTTCGGACAGTTTGGTTTTCCAGATCATAAGATAGAAACTCCAGGTGATTTTGCTGCCGGTTCATTCGGCGGAAAGTGAGTTCTGTTCCATCATTTTTCCAGATGGGACGAACGATGTAATTATCAGCATGGCTGTTGGTTGGAACTTCCTCAATCTCTCCCGACTCGATATCTACAATAAACAGTTTGAGGGTTGGGTTTTCCTCGCCTGCTTTCGGGTATCGCATCAATTCCAATCCGGTTTCGAACTCCAACTCATGAATAACCGGATATTGAAAAACTTCGGTTTCGTTGTACTGCAGATAGGCGATTTTAGAATCATCCGGAGAAAACCAATAGGCTTCACGCTCTCCAAATTCTTCCGGGTATACCCAACTTGGTCGCCCATTCATTTGTTCTTCGCTTCCATATGTTAGTCTGATCTCTTCTCCTGTAGCGGTGTCTACCACATAAATATCGTAGCCTTTAACATGAGCAAATTTGCTGTAATCGTGCGAGTAGGTTCCATTCCAAAGCTGGGACGCTTCCATATTTCGCATAAGTTCATCGGTATATTGTGCTCGCTCAACTTCCGGCTTGATGAGTTTTCTCAATCGTGCTTCGTTCAACTCAAAAATGAAATCAGTTTCCTCAACCGTAAAAAAGATAGCCTCATCATCCATCACAAATTCGAAATCATTAAAAGGATAATTCGACAGCTCGGCATCCATCAGCTCGTTGTATTGATCGATCATCGCCAATTTTGTTCTCCCATCGAATAACCGGGTTTCGCGCTCGGTTTCAGGGTGTACCTTATAAAATTCAATCGCCCCGTTTTCCTCTTTAACCTCCAGATAGCCCATATCACCAGGTAACCATGGCAGCCCAGATTGGCCATCATAAGAAATAAATCCCTGTGAATTCATTTCGTTGTACAACTCAATTCCAGTTAATTGTGCCGAAACTCCACTTGTAAACAAGAAGATAAATAGCGCCAAGTACGTAATTCTTTTCATTTCTACGATGATTTTTATTTAAAACTCCACGAAGATAGAATACGTAGCATCAACAAAGAAATTTTGTTCGTTAAACTGTGTTTTGCTTTTATCTTCCCGCATGAAACCATTTCTATTACTACAGCATCGATATTTAGATGAAGCCTCAGATAATGAGTATGAGGCCGTGCTAACTTATTCCGGACTTTCCCAAAATCAGGTAACGCGTATTCGCATTGAAAAAGACCCGATCGGTATAATTAATTTGAAGGATTATAGTGGAATAATTTTGGGAGGCGGACCGGCAAATGTGAGCGATTCCGATGACCAAAAAAAGCCTTCGCAACTACGATTTGAATCGGAATTACATGCCTTGTATCAACAAGTGTTTGAGGACGACTTCCCATACCTGGGCATGTGTTATGGAATGGGTTCCGTTACGCGGTTTTTGGATGGAAAAGTATCCAAAGAAAAATATGGCGAACCTGTTGGCGCGGTCACCGTTCATTTAACCGAGGGCGTAAATGATCCCATTCTTGAAAATATTCCTGATACGTTTAGAGCGATGGCTGGTCACAAAGAATCATGTGTGGAACTGCCGGATGAGTGTGTGGTCTTGGCTTTTTCAGATACCTGTCCCTTTCATATGATTCGTTACAAAAAGAACATTTATGCCACTCAGTTTCATCCCGAATTAGATTTCGATGGCATTGCCTTGCGAATTAATTTATATCGAAATCACGGCTACTTTAAACCTGAGGATGCCGACGCATTAATTGAATCTGTTAAAGATGAAGACATCAAATATCCACAGATTATTTTGAGAAATTTTGTAGAGCGATTTAAGAAGTAAGGACAAAGAATTAAATTTTATTCGAGAATTTAAATTTGTTCAACAAATTGTGCTTTTTAATCTAGTGCCTTAATTCCTAGCTAAGAGTTACAATCTCCACATTCACCAATTTTCTTCCTAAAAATCGTTCGGCTAATTCCTGAAAGCGCTGAGGTTGATCAGATACAAAGCATTTAAAATTTCCACCTGCTGTATTCGATAAATTTCTTAATTCAAGGTCCTGTTTTGCAGATAGCGCGATGGATTCTGCCGAATCTATGATGTGAATGTTTTCATCATGCAGAAATGCTTCAATTGCCGGCTTAAACAACGGATAATGTGTACATCCCAAAATCAACGAATTGATCCCTGAGTTTTCAAACTCCGCTAGATACGTAGCTATCGTTTTTCGGGCAATTTCATTCTCTGTCCACCCTTCTTCGGCAAGTGGCACGAGCATGGGGCAGGCTTTTTGCCTAACAGAAACTTGTTCATCCAGTAGATGGATGGCTTTTTTATAAGCCCCGGAATTAACCGTTGCGAGCGTTCCAATAACTGCTACTTCTTTATGATCTGCAAAAGAAACTGCCATCTCTGAACCCGTAGTGATTACATCTAAAACGGGCACATCTTTCGCTAATTCTATAATCTCTTTTTTTGCAGATGCAGATACTGTGTTGCAGGCAATCAATATCATTTTTACGCCCTTTTCAAGTAAGAATCGTGTTATCTCCAGCGCGTAGCTCCGAACTGTTGCTTCCGATTTAATACCGTAGGGTACACGGGCTGTATCCCCGAAGTAAATGATATTTTCGTTAGGCAAGGCTTCCATAACTGCTTTTGCCACAGTAAGTCCGCCAATTCCGGAATCAAAAATTCCAATAGGTGCTGATTTATTTTTCAATACTTTTATGAGAACTATTTTTTGCTAATGAATGTATTCATTTCCTTACGTTTAATCATCGACACATTTAATCAGGTGATTTTAATTCCCTAACCCCTTTTTGTTCCGCATGCGGTATTCACTTTTATTGTACCTCTTATTTTTTGCAACGTCATCACTTTTTGCTCAAACTCAGCCAGACACGCTGGAAGCAAATCTTGAAGAATTGGTCGTGGTTGGTTATGAGACGAATCGAAATATTTTAGAAACACCAATCAGCATTGGCTTGATAAATCCACAATCAATATCGGGGTTAGATGCATCCAGCTTACTATTTGGGTTGAACTCGGTTGCGGGAGTGCGGATGGAAGAAAGAGCCCCCGGGAGTTACCGCATATCTGTTCGAGGAAGTTCGCTGCGATCCCCGTTTGGCATTCGAAATGTGAAAGTCTATTGGAATGGAATTCCTTTAACCGAGCCATCAGGCAGCACTTTTTTAAATTTATTGGATGTGAGCAACATGCAATCTGCTGAAATCATTAAAGGCCCGGCAGGGAGTTTGTTCGGCGCGGGAAATGGCGGAGTGCTTCAACTTTCCAGTACTGCTCCCTTTTTATCTGATCAATTCACATCTTCGTTTTCAGTTGGTTCATTTGGTAGTTATTCAACCCGACTCGCTTTTAATGATCATATTGAAAACGGCTCACTATCTTTTAAATACTCAAATCAACATACCGATGGCTATCGCGAGCAATCGTTTTTAGATCGCAGGGTTTTGGAAGTATCCGGGGATGTAGAATATCAAAAAGGTCGTTCTATTACTGCGAGTGTACTTTTTTCTGAACTTAATTACGGAATTCCCGGCGGACTTAATGCTGATCAATTTGCCGATGATCCAACTCAGGCCCGGCCGGGTAATCCTTTTGTGTTAGGTAGTGTAGATGCTAATTCAAGCATCAAACAGGAGGCACTTATTGTGGGACTTACACACGATTATCAAATTACCGATCGATTATTTAATTCAGCCTCCGCGTTTGGTTCATTCAGCGATTTTGAAAACCCGTTCAATTTCGA
Organism: Balneolaceae bacterium; assembly: GCA_965249965.1. Lineage (GTDB taxonomy): Bacteria > Bacteroidota > Rhodothermia > Balneolales > Balneolaceae > HXMU1420-13. Next base: position 1,466,629 of record OZ252262.1, on the reverse strand, counting down.
TTACAAGGTAGATAGTCGAAAAAGCGGCGGGTTCCGCACATTGTACAAATATGATTTCTTTCTAGGTGATACTGATGCTGAATTAAATTTCGGAACTGAATATCAGGCCTCTAGCTATTCCTCTCGAAATTTTGAGAACGACACTACAGCAATCGGTGCACTAAATTTTGATGATATTCTGAAAGTCCAAAACTCTACCACTTTTGCTTCATTGAATGTGGATCTTGCAGGTGGTTGGATCATTAATACCGGTGTAAGTCTTAATTTTGTGAATTATGAGATTAACAGGCTGGCTACAAATATAGATAATGATGCAACCGGAAAAGTAGGTCTCGAATTTGATCCTCAGATCGTGCCCCGTCTTTCAATCGCCAAGAAACTCACTCAAACTGTAACTGCTTATGGTGGGCTCGGATATGGATTCTCCCCACCTACCATCGAAGAAGTCCGAACAAACGAAGGCAGTATTAATCGTGGCCTGCAACCCGAAATTGGCACCAACCTTGAACTTGGGATCAGAGGATTTACCGGGCAGGGACGATGGGGATTTGATGCTTCCACGTTTTTCTATCGCCTCAATGACAGCATCGTGCAACAACAATCTGAACGAGGAACTGCTTTATTTCGAAATGCCGGTAGTACCAATCAATTTGGAATTGAATTTAATTCCAGCCTGATTTTAGTGGATGACCCATCGGCTTTCTTTCAAAATATTGAGCTTAAAACTGCCTATACCTTCAATAGCTTTTCTTTTGATGAATACCTCACATCCGACGGAGATTTTAGCGGAAATGATTTGACCGGAGTAGCCCCACATGTAATAATTAACACGCTTCTCATCCATCAAAAAAATGGACTCTATTCTACCGTTTCGCATACCTATAATGATGAGATACCATTAGAAGACGACAATTCGGTCTATTCAGAAGCTTACAATTTGATGCAATTCAAAATTGGTTGGAAAAATGAACTCTTCAATGCATTGAATTTCGATCTGGGATTCGGTTTGGATAACGTGTTAAACGAAAAATATAGCCGCGGTTTCGACATCAACGCTTTTGGCGGGCGTTACTTCCAACCTGCTCCGGAAAGAAACTGGTTTTTAACGCTTTCTCTTAGCTACCAACTTGGAAGATAATTCTAAATTAGCGAGGGTTTTCGCCGCTTAATTCTCGAGTTTCATTTTCAGTTTTGCACTTTCACTCTCAGAGCATCTATGTTTAAACATTGAAAGTTGCAAATCACCCATAAATCTATCCTATATCTGGCTTAAACCCCTATTTATCCAGGTCATTTAATACCAATAACTTGGTATCGTTTATTCTATCGAAATTCTACGTGGAAGCGCTTTTTTGACTCTTCACAATATATTCACAGTCACGCTCTATTCTTCATATAAATACTTCATAAACCAAATTCAGTAGAGGTATTAGTCATGAAGCGAATCGTAATTCTTGGTGCCGGAACAGCTGGAACAATGATGCTAAATAAACTCACCAAGGCCTTAAATCCTAAAGAATGGGAGCTTGTAATAGTTGATAAAGATGAGAATCATTATTACCAGCCGGGTTTTCTATTTATCCCATTTGGCATTTATAGTGAACAAGATGTTATCAAACCCAAAAAAGATTACTTCCCTAAAAAAGCCAAGTCAATTTTTTCCGGGATTGAACGCATTGAACCTGATGATAATAAAGTGATTCTCGAGAATGGTGATGTTCTGGACTACGATTTCTTGATTATTGCCACCGGTACTGAAATTCGACCTGACGAAGTGGAAGGGTTAAATGAGGAATTATGGCACAAAGATATCTTCGACTTTTATACCGTAGAAGGTGCTGTTGCTCTTGCAAAACACCTTGAAACCTGGAAAGGCGGAAAGTTGGTATTGAATATTGCTGAGATGCCAATCAAATGCCCGGTAGCTCCTCTTGAGTTTTTATTCCTTGCTGATGATTACTTCAAAAAACGCAATATGCGCGACAAAGTAGACATTACGCTGGCAACTCCTCTTGACGCCGCATTTACAAAACCAATTGCGGCTCATGAATTGGGGAATTTCATGGAAGAAAAAGGCATCAATATAGTCACTGATTTCAGCATTGGAAGCGTGGACAATGAGGAGAAAAAAATCGTTTCCTGGGATGAGCAGGAAGTAGAATTTGACCTTTTAGTGAGTATCCCAACAAATATGGGAATCGAAGCCATAGAGCGAAGTGAAATGGGCGATGAACTTAACTTCATACCTACCAATAAACATACCCTGCAATCCGACAATTGGGAAAATGTGTTTGTGATTGGAGATGCAACTAATTTACCATCATCTAAAGCAGGTTCTGTTGCTCATTTCGAGGCAGATATTTTATTCGAGAATATACTTTCAGCGATTGATGGAAAACCACTTGAAGCTTCCTTCGATGGTCATGCAAATTGCTTTATAGAATCCGGAGATGGAAAAGGATTATTAATCGACTTCAATTATGAGACCGAGCCACTACCCGGCAAATTCCCTATTCCCGGAGTAGGTCCCTTTACTCTTTTAAAAGAATCTCGGATGAATCACCTGGGTAAAATGGGCTTCAAATGGTTCTACTGGAACATATTGATTAAAGGCAAAAACATGCCAATGGAACCACATATGACCATGACAGGAAAATATGTGCCTGAATTGAAAGAACCAGAACTAGTTTAACAGAAAAGCATAAATCAAAAATTAATGAGGTAACTATGGAAACCTTAACTGTAGATCTTAGCAAATTTGAATTTGATAAAGATGGCCATTTAGCTAATCGTGGAGATTGGTCGGTTGATTTGGCCCAGCAACTAGCCTATTCATGTGAAGTAGGCGACCTAAACGAGCGCCATTGGTTGGTGATTAATTTCATGCGCGACGAATTTGATAAAAAAGGAGATGCGCCATCCATCCGTAAATTAACAAAACAAAGTGGTGTGTCAACCAAAGAACTGTACAAGTTATTCCCAAAAGGACCGGCAAAAAAAGCTGCAAAAATAGCTGGTCTTCCGAAACCAAAAGGATGTATCTAAATAGGAGATTATCATGAGCACAAATGCTGAAACTTATAATTCTGATGTTGTAGAAACTCCACCAAAGCCTATTGAAAAGGTATCAATTATTATTTCGAAAGGCTCTCTGGAAGGAGTATATCCTGGTCTGATTATGGCCAATGGCGCCCGAATGGAGGGTATTGAAGCTACTATATTTTTCACTTTCTTCGGTCTTGATGCTGTTATCGACAAGCGAATGGATAATTTGAAAGTAGCAACAGTTGGAAACCCGGCAATGCATATTCCAACAATGATTGGTGGCCTTCCGGGAATGTCTTCTTTTGCCACACATAAAATGAAAGAAGAAATGGAAAAACTGGACATCCCTCCGGTTCGAGAATTTCTGGAAATGATTCATGACACAGGGGCAGAAATCTATGTATGTAAAGCCACAGTAGACATGTTCCATCTTAAAAAAGAAGACTTCTGTGAATATGTAGATGAAGTGATTACGGTCGGCGATTTCTACGAAAAATCTGCTGGAGCTGAAGTCATCTTTACCTAGGTGTATAACAACTTATTCATTAATAAGAAGCCCACGGTTAAGAGCAGTGGGCTTTTTTTATTCCGCAAAGAATTTTGACTTAAATCTTAACAAATGACAAATGTCATGAAAACACTAGCTTTCTTTTTAATTTTATTTGTAACAAGCTTTACAGCGGCCGCACAAGTTGGCCACGTAATGCAAGGAGTTGGAGCAGCAAACATGTCGATGGGTGGTGCAGCAACTGCGAACCCAATTGATATTTCCGGTGCACTGCAATGGAATCCTGCATCGATATCTTCATTCGAAACTACACAAGCAAAATTTGATCTCGGGATCTTCTTTTCATCGCCTGAATTATCATCAACTGTACCTGTTTTTGATAATCTTGGAAACCCAACCGGAGCCTTTGTTTCGGGCACCACAAAAGATGATCGCGGTGTTTCACCAATGCCTTCATTAGGAGTAGTTTTTGCTGACCCTGATTCTAAACATACTTTTGGTTTTTCTGCGTTTGGTATCTCCGGGTTTGGTGTAACCTTCCCCGAAAGCACCACCAATCCAATTAATATGCCACAGGCCATGGGTGGGTTTGGTAGAATTGAATCCAATTATACACTGCTTCAGGTTGGCGTAAGTTATGCATATCAATTAACCGAGCAACTTTCTGTAGGAATTGAACCTACGATTGATTTTGCAACACTTGAGTTGGCACCGAATCCAACCTCTGATCCAAGTCTTGCTGGATACCCTTCTACCGACGTGACCAATGCCACCGGCTTTGGAGCCCAATTCGGTTTGTTTTTTGATTCCGGAAATGGACTTCGTTTAGGAGCATCTTATAAAACAGCTCAGGAGTTCAGTGATTTCGAATTTGAAAACACTTTTTTAGATAATGGCACCGGCACCAATTCCTTTACTATGGATTATCCGGCTATACTTTCTTTAGGTGTTGGTTATTCAACAGATTTATTTGATGTAGCCACCGATTACCGCTATATCGATTATGAAAACACTGATGGTTTTTCTGCCACTGGTTGGAATCCTACCGCCTCTGTAAAAGGATTTGGCTGGAGCAGCATTTCTGTAATTTCTGCCGGTGTACAATACAAAGGATTCGATTTTGCCCCAATTCGATTGGGCTACACATTCAGTGAAAATCCAATTTCGAGTGACGTTGCATTCTTCAATACACCAGCTACTGCTATTATTGCACATGCATTCCAGGTTGGAACTACTTTCGAACTTAATGAAAGCTTCGCTATTGATGCCCTGTACCATTATGGCACCAGTGCCGGCGAAACCAGTGGACAAATCTATAATCCTATGTTTATCGGAATGAGTCCACCATACGGTGCAATTCCGGGAAGTGATGTTTCTTACAGCATGACCACCAGCTTATTCTGTGTGGGCGTTACTTATACTTTCGGCAAATAAATTCAATAGGGAATTAGGAATAGGGTAATCTTAGTACACTCTAAAGCCATTATTCCTAATTCTCCTATTCCTAATCCCTAATTGATTAAAACTTCCTTGCCAAAACTACGGTCTCTTTGAGTGTTTTGTCCCTCCCTGAGGCAGAGTCGAAGGCTTCGAATAAAACAATATAAATCCCCACTCTATTTCTGGTTCGATCATCGGTTAAGCCATCCCAAATTAGCGAGCCCTCAAACCCAGCCTGGTAGTTATTTACCAGCTCTCGAACCTCTCTCCCATAGCGATCAAAGATTCTAACTCGGAGAAGATAATCGGGAGCATCTAGGTTATAATTGATGAACAAATTGTCTTCGAATCCGTCATCATCCGGCGAGAAAGGATTTGGCGAAAACGAAATTCCATTTCCATCCGGTGCAGATCCTGCTTCCTGGAAAATGGTATTTTCCCTCAACGGTGTTCCGCCAGACACATGTGTGGATGAAGACCAATTACTGGCATCATTGCTCGGCCCGTTTGGATCAATGCGCTCCAGTGCTACACCACGAGTATCAAACACATTTGGGTTTTGCCAGCTTTCAGCAAAAAACACAGAATCGATGGTTACTCCGGTACTATCAGCCAGAAAAATAGCATCACCGCTTGAAGCCAGACTCAAACTTGATCGATCTACTTTTAGTAATTCAGCAGCGGAAGTTCCTTCTAACTCAAAATAACGCGCTATCCTACTTTGATCGAAATCTTTCACCTCATTTTCCGAATAAATTAACACATAAGAATCGGGGGCTAGCCACTTAAACTGAGTTGAAACCGGTTCAATTGTTCTAATTTCATCGTCTTCATCAGGGGAGTCGTGCAGGAAGAATCCCTCGAGAGAAATTGCTTTTCCAGTTGGATTGTAAATCTCAACATACTCAGTTTGATCTGGTAGATTATCGTCACTATCTGCCAGCGGGTTGTATAGAATTTCATTGATAATTACCCCACCCAACCGCATCGGCTCTGCAATCAAACTAGTAACAGATGCTGCGATATTGCCCTTATAATCACTCAAATTTGCAATGCTTACAGAACCTGATTGAGATGAATTTTTCGTTTTTAAACCAGGATTCTCAAAGGTTAAACGAATGTTTGAAGCAACCACATTCCCGACATCAATTAAGGTTACTTCCAGATTTTCAAGCGTAATTTCTGTCTGACTATTTATCCTAACAACTTCAGAAAATGCAATAAACAAACTGGTGTCATTTACCGATGAAAATATAATGTCAGGTGGGGTGATGTCTTCCTCAAAAACTGAACTAAGAGTCCCAGCCGTATATCCGGATTGCGACCTTGAACTACTCCAATTGGCACCATCCGATGATGCCGCTAATGGATCTTTACGCTCAACAGAAATTCCAGGCTCATTTCCGCCCCAACTTGATTCATAAAACAAACTGTCGATGGTAATTCCGTCTGCATTCCTGATCACAATCTCATCGCCACTGTCGTTCAAACTTGGAAAATTGCTACGGTATAATCCATTTTCTAGTTCGCTTGCAAAATCTTCCTTATCAGTAATCACCAAATATTTCCCCGAGCTCAAAATGACACCGTTTGGTAAATCAATGGTGGTTCCTGCGTCAGAAAAGGTCCACCCGGTTAACTCATAATTTTGATTGGTTGGATTAAATAATTCCACAAATTCCGGTGAAAGAGCATCTTTCCGGCGAAAGAGAATTTCATTAATCACCACATTTTGCCGTTCAGCAACCCTTACTTCAACATAAGTGAGATTAATAATCTGCTGATTCTGAACATTCCCAAAAAGATCGGTCAGATTTCTTAATTGAATCGAAATCGACTCCCCGTCTTGAAATTGGTTTTCAAAAAACAATATCACGGTATCTGCAATTACACTAACCTGATATGGATTTGGGCCTTCAGGATCATAATAGTTTTCCGGATTGCTTGCTGATTCTCCAAACAAACGTTCATCAAAAATTAATCGGATTTCTGAAGATGATTGAAATCCTGCATCGATCACAATAGGCGGTGATATGTCCGGGAGAACTTCATTGAACCGCCCCGGGGTACCCCCTTCGTCGGCCGGACTATCTCCCCAATTTTCTTGATAGATACCTGAAAATTCAGCTGACCGTCGTTCCAGGGCAACTTCTTCACCACCCCAATCTTTCGAGTATGAGAGGGAGTCCATCAACAATCCATTTGAGTCACGAAGGACAAGATCGTCGGTTGTGTTATTGAGTGCAGGAAATCCAGGGACATCCAGAAGTTCTATATCTCCGAACAAATCATAGATGCTTGAATCAGGTGCAAGAACCATATATTCGCCAGCTTTCAAAAAAACCTGCTTATTCGAGATTGGCTTTCTGTTCCCGGAATTATCGTTGAACGTCCACCCTTGAAGATCAAAATTCTTATTCGTTGGGTTGTAGATTTCTACGAATTCTGAGAATCCCTCCGGGGCATCATAGGCAAATTCAGTGATTTTCACATCGCCTTCATCTGCAGGGGATGTAATCACATATTCGAATTCAATAGCGATTCGCTCATTTCTGTTGCCAAAAAAATCAGTCTGATTAAATACCTCAAGAAGATTCAATTCGAAGAAAGGCTCCTGAAATGTTAATCGAATGGTATCCGGCGAAGAAAAAAATACGGCTTCGGGTCGAATCAAAATCGGTGATGCTGAAAGCGGATTGGTCAATCCAAAATTTTCAAAGTTAGTGGCGGATGTATCCTGAATGCTTTCATTAAAAACCAATTGGATGCTCTGATCAGAAAGTGTTTCATATTCCTGGATTTGGGGAGCATCTTCATCCGTACCGAGAGTATTTTGTTGTGCGGGTGTTGCTAAATTTTCACTCGGGGAATCTCCCCAGTTTTCACGCAAATTTGATGGCAGTACCGGTGAGCGCCGTTCCAGAGAAACCTCATTTCCACCCCATGATGAAAAATAAGTGAGCGAATCGATCACAACCCCATTTGGGTCTTTCAAAACAATTGCATCTGTGGAGTTATTAAGTGTGGGAAATCGACTACCAATTACGATTTTTCTGTTTGCTGATTCATTGATGGTATTGTCGGGTACAAGTATAGTATGCTGATTAAACGCAAGCCCACGTTGAAACGAAATTCCCGAGCTGGCAATGAAAAAATCCTCCTCAGTGATGATTACATCTTCTCCAGAGTTGTCGCTGATTGTCCAGCCTTTAAGGTTAAACACTTTGTCGACGTGAAGATTAATCTCCACAAATTCTGAAAATTCATCCGGTGGATCGTACATAATTTCATTAATCACCAGATCTCCGGGCAAAGGGCTATCTGTGGCAATTAACTCATAAAATCGTTCTATGAATTCTGCCACATTACCGAACACATCTTCCTGATTTTTGATCAAAAGTTGATTCTCAAAACTCCCACTATAAACCGGCTGCTTGAATTCAAGTATGACCGTATTAGGAGCAAAGAAAGTAGCTCGTACGAAATCATTTTCACCGGAAGTATTTTGTATCGATGCCGAAACAGGAACTGCAATTTCATAATTATCCGGATTACTAGCTGGTCCCGGTTTAATCTGTTCGGTAAAGATCAGTTGAAAGGTAGAATCGTTTAGAATTTCAAAGTCTGCCAAATCCGGCGGTGTCGTATCGGGCTCGATGTCATTTTCTTTCCCTGGAGTCCCACCATTTACGTTAGGCGAATTTCCCCAATTCGCCAGGAGTGTGGCAGAAACATTTAATGATCGACGCTCCAGGGCTACATCTTCTCCGCCCCAATCCGGATTATACGCTAGCGAATCGACCAGAACTCCCGAAGCATTATAGATTCGAATTTGATCGCTGGTGTTATTTAAGGCGGGTAGCGAAACATCGAGAGTGAATAAATCTCCAAAAGTAGATTTCAACGCATCTGGATTGTTAGTTAACACCAGAAAAGTATCAGGATGCAAAACGAAATTTGTATCAGAAATAATGGTGAGTGTAGAATTATCACCTACGCTCCAGTCTTTTAAATTGAGCATTTTATCCGTTTGATTTACAACCTCGATGTACTCTGGTAAGCCCGAACCAGGGGGTGGGTCCTTCAAAAACTCATTGATAAGAACATCTCCAATTTCAAACTCATCAAACTCGGGTTCCTCAACTTGAATGGAATCAATTTTAAAATCGAAATAGAAATCATCCGTTCTACTCGAAGTATAACTGACCTTCACTCCCAGAAAGGCAGAGGCTGTGTAAGTGTTATCTATTCCTGTATCTCCGGCATCTTTCAATTCTCCATTATAGCCTTCACCAACTTCTAGGCTCCAATTTCCGGTAGCATTTTGGGTTACTTTAATTCGATAAGAACCGCCTGCTTCAAAAACCGTCGTATCAGAAAGTACCACGGCTCCTTCATCTCCTCCATCGTAGCGAACGAGCCGAATTAAATCATCGCCGGTTTCTCCAATTCGTACCCCGTATCCATTGAAATTACCCGATAGGTCTTCCTGATCACTGATCAAAATCACTTCAGCTTTGTTTGAACCGGAAGGTGCGGTTCCATCTATACGCACAAAAAATTCCCAAAAGCCTTCTATTCCAACAGATGGAGTTGATAAATAACTCGTTGCAGCTTCGTTGTCGTTAAGGCGTAGCACCGAATTTCCATCTAACTCAAAAATGACAAAATTAGAATCTGCCCCGCTCCAGGCAGGATTATTCGAAAAATCACCATCAGAGAAATCATCCTCAAATACCTGAGCCTGTACTGTTCCCCCGAGCAGTAGAATCAAAATGATAGCTAGACGTACCATGATTTAGAATAGGTGCAATCTTGCATCTTAGCAAGACTTGATGACTTCTTTAATGAAATCTTAAAATAAAAAAAGGGTAAAAGGATATTCCACCTTTCACCCATGGAAGGACATTGGGAGCTTCTCTTCTCCCAAGGCAATGATTGTCGTCTCTATGCTGTTAAGTGAGACCATTTCCAGAAGAACTCCTTACAGAATTTTCGTACTTTTTTTCAGATTCATATGATCGATGCTAACCCACTAAAAAACAGGACTTCACATGCGTGCACTTCCATTTTACGATGATGAACAGAACGGCGGATTCATGATGCTGGAAGGAATTCTGCGCGTGGAGAAGGGGAAAATCAATATCGAGTATCAAAAAAAGGACGCTGTAATTGAAGTGGTGAAATCGGGAGTGAAGGAAGTTTCTATCGACTTGAATGACATCGACCTGATTGAGTACAAGAAAAAACTGTTTGGTGCCCGGCTGATCCTGCATGCCAAACGAGCAACCGTGTTTGAAGACTTTCCTGGAAATGAGCTCTTAACCCGCACCCTTAAAGTGAAGCGAAAGAATCGGGAAATTGCAGCAAACCTGGCTTCGAATGTGAATCTCTTTTTATCAGAAAAGAAACTTCGTGAACTTGACGAGGAAACTGAATGAGCTTTGCTTATAGCTACGAAGTTCAACAAACCGAAGGGCAAATTACGTACAAAACCATCAACGGCGTGCTAAGCATAGATGGTGAAGAACTTCTTTTTGAGTACAAATTATACGATCAAACTCGAACTTCCATCAGCGTGTTGAATAAGTATGCCATCAATGTTGATTTATTGAAATCAGTTCGCTTCAAGAAAACACTGTTTAGTGCCTATGTAATTATTGAAACTGAAAAACCTGTATTTCTTGATCCTTTACCGGGTAGTTCGAATGGAATAGTTCATCTTCAGATTGATCGGGATCATCGTAAACAAGCTGAGGATTTTTGTACTCAGATAAATGTGGCGTTGAAGAGACGAAGTGAGCAGTGAGCAAGTTATCGATAATAATAGAGTCATTCTGAGGCTATCCCGAAGTGAATTCGGGAAAGAATCTACACTTCTTATCAAATTCTTAGATTTGCAGATCCTTCTCCCAACAACTCGGGATCAGGATGACTTGGTTAATAGAAATACTTCATGTTCACCCACCCTTATTCCCTCCCTAAGACTAGGGAGGGAGACTCATTATTAGAATCTGACAAAACAAGAAAAGTCCTCTCCCCTAATCTTAGGGGAGAGACAGAGAAGGGTGATCAGCTCAAATATCCCTTTTTCAATAAAAGCTCCGCATTCAATATCGCACCGCCTGCTGCACCACGGATGGTGTTATGTGCCATGCACACGAAACTTATATCAAACACTTCCGCTTCTCTAAGTCTACCCATATGTAATTGCATCCCATTTTCATGATCAGCGTGGAGGCGTGGTTGAGGGAAACGCTCTTCTTCATGCAACACAATCACCTCTTTTGGAGCAAAGGGTAATCCCAACTCAGCAATCGGGTTTTTAAATCCTAAGACTGCTTCTTTTACCTCTTCGATGGACGATGGTTTATTGGTTAGCTGAACCGTTACAGCAGCCATGTGACCATTTAATGTTGGAACGCGAGTACAGGTCGCTTGAACCGGATATTCGGGTCGTTGAATTTCTCTACCTACCAGATTCCCCAATAATTTCTGTGTTTCGGGGGCAATTTTATCTTCTTCACCGGAGATGTACGGAACCACGTTGCCCAGAATATCTAAGCTCGCCACACCGGGATACCCGGCCCCAGAAATGGCCTGCATCGTAGTCAAAATCATCGCTTCGATTCCAAAAGCATCATAAATAGGACGAAGGGCAAGCGATAAAGGAACCGCCACACAATTTGGATTGGTTACAATCCAGCCGGAACCGTCTTCGGTGAATGTCTGAGTTTTAATCAACTCAATGTGATCCGGATTAACTTCGGGTACTAGCAAGGGTACATTTGGGTGCTGTCGATAGTTTTTTGCGTTCGAAATAACCGGAATTCCTGCCTTAGCAAAAGCTCCTTCAATTTCGGTAGCTACGGATGAATCTAGTCCGGAGAAAACAAAATCAACGGACTTCATCGCTTCCGGGTCGCACGCATGTACTTCCATTTCTGCAACGTAACCGGGTAATTCAACATCTTCGATCCAGTTGGCTGCATCATTATATTTTTTTCCAGCAGATCGTGAAGATGCTCCAAGTGCTGCAATTTCAAACCATGGATGGTTTTGGAGTAAACGAATAAATTTTTGACCAACTGCGCCAGTTGCGCCTAGAATGCCGACTTTCATGTTGAGAGGTAATATTGATAATGAGTGAATTGCGAAGATAGGGACAAAGGCACTGAGGCACATAGTTTTTTTCACTTTTGCGCACCCCACCCTAACCCTCTCCTAATATTAGGGGAGGGGAATTGTTTAAAAATGGATGTACGATCGATTAGATGTGAGATCATAAAAAATCACTCTGTTACTCTGTGCCTCTGTCACTAATTCACTATCTTCTTCGCTCATTTAAACTCAGTAACGAAGTAGTATACTCTTCATGTCGAATCTAGACAGCTTAGATAAAATTGTTTCCCTGGCCAAAGCACGCGGCTTCATCTTTCAGTCATCAGAAATTTATGGCGGACTTAGTGCCGTGTACGATTACGGTCCTTTAGGTGTGGAATTGAAGCGAAATATTCGCAATGCCTGGTGGAAAGAAATGACCCAACGCAACAGCAATATTGTAGGGATTGATGCCGCCATTTTCATGCATCCTAAAGTGTGGGAAGCTTCTGGTCACGTTGGTGGATTCAACGATCCAATGATTGATGACAAGCAGTCTAAGAAGAGATACCGCGCGGATATGCTGATCGAGCAGTACATCTTTAAATTAGAAAAAGATGGCAAAACTGAGAAAGCTGCTGAGCTTCAGGAATTATTAGATACCTCCGGAACTCGAAAAAGTCTGACCGAAGATTTGTACGATATTATTATCGAGAATGAGATTAAATCGCCGGATTCAGGAGCATTCGACTGGACCGAAGTTCGTCAGTTCAATTTGATGTTCAAGACGGCTTTTGGAGCAACTTCCTCTGAAGAAGATGGAGTGTATCTACGTCCAGAAACTGCGCAGGGAATATTCGTTAACTACAAGAATGTGCTTGATACCAGTAGGGTTGCCGTTCCTTTTGGAATCGCACAAACCGGTAAAGCCTTCCGAAATGAAGTAGTTGCTCGTCAGTTCGTATTCCGTATGCGTGAATTCGAACAAATGGAAATGCAATATTTTGTAGAGCCAGGTACCGATGCAGAATCCTACGATGAATGGAAATCACGACGACTTTCATGGCATAAACGCATTGGTATCCGTGAAGAAAATCTCCGGTTTATGGACCATCCACAAGATAAGCTAGCTCACTATGCTTTGGCGGCTGTGGATGTCCAGTATCAATTCCCGATTGGCTGGCAGGAAGTGGAAGGAATCCACAACCGTTCGGATTTTGATTTAACTCAGCATCAGGAGTTTTCCGGTAAGAAGTTGGATTACTTCGATCAAAAGAATAACAAGCGATTTGTTCCTTATGTGATTGAGACTTCGATAGGACTCGATCGCTGTACCTTAATGGTTCTTTGTGATGCTTATCGTGAAGAAGAAGTGGATGGCGACAAACGTGTGGTACTGAAAATGCATCCGGAATTAGCCCCAATTCAAGTTGGTATTTTTCCATTGATCAAGAAAGCACCTTTACAGGAAGTTGCCAGAAAAATTGAAGCAGACTTACGCGAAGATTTTGCAGTTCAATATGACGAAGCAGGCTCAATTGGAAAGCGTTATCGCCGTCTCGATGAAGCTGGTACACCTTTCTGTATCACCGTTGATTTCGACACTATTGAGAAAGACAACATGGTTACTATACGTCACCGTGATGATATGAGTCAGGAAAGAATCCCGATTGAAAATGTAGCCGCTGCGATTAAAGATGGCATGAAGGATTGGTCGCCTAGTTAAGCGAAAGTACCCACTCCGAAATCGAGTCTAAAAATCCATCAACGAATTCTTTTGGGAGCATACCGTATTCATTTATGAACCCGGTGTTAGCTTTCTGAAACAGGTGGTTTGCGTCTGCTAAGTTCCTGATCGTGCAATTCATCAAATCATTTTGGCACAGCTCATTGAGTACACTTTCATTTTGTGATGGAGTAACCTGAGTATCTTTTCCGCCAAATAATGCAAGAATGGGCATTTCCAGACCACCCATATCCTTGGCAGGATCATAATGTAAGAGCGATCGCATTTGCGGACTCTGTAATGGAGTTACCGCGGCATTGAATTGTGCCTCGGCGAAAGCTTCCACATCTACAATGTACTGGCGTTGAACTTCGGGTAAATTGCCAACTTCTCGTTCTATCAATTTTTGATATTCTACTTTAAGCTCATCCCAACCTTCATTTTTCCGGGCCGTTTCATATGCTTTTTCCTGGAAGGAAAGTACATATTCTATGTCTTCTTCCGATTTTCCGGATGCCTGCTGAATTAGAATAACCTGTTCATTGATCACCTCTTTCAATGGAACTGTTGTGGATGCCATCAAAATTACACCTGCAACCCGATCATCTTTTGCTGCAACTCTTGCTGACACTACCCCACCCTGACTATGACCCAATAGAATAAAATCATCAAAAATCACATCTGCCTGATATTGAAAATAGTTCATAACTGAGACTACATCGTTTGCCAGGTCATCGAGCGTTGCATCAGAAAAATCGCCTGTAGATTCCCCAATTTGACGATCATCATATCGAAAAGAAGCGATACCCTGTTCCATTAAATGGTCTGCCATTATTTTAAATGGCTTAAATCCGAGAATGGTTTCATCGCGGTCTTGAGCACCACTTCCTGTAATCAAAATAATGAGTGGAGTGCCTTTTTCATGAGATTCAGAAACCTCCAGAGTTCCCCCAATCTGAAGTTCCCCATTCGGGATAATCAAACTTTGAGCATTACTCTGAAAACTAACTATCGCGGAAATTATACAGATTGAAATGAGTTTATTCATGATTGAGTATCGAGTTTTTGAAAAATTACATACGAATAAATTACCGGCACTAATACCAAAACTGATACTACAACACTAAATATCGTCCAGTACAGAATGGGGTTTGAAATTGTCAATGGGGATATCATCATCACCAATCCACCAACTGTCCAAACTTTAGCAGTAAGTCGATGAGTGCGCTTCCAAACCTCTTCACTTTCTAAGGTCCACGGGGTTTTCACGCCGATAAAGTAATTCTGTTTTATTGATTGCATGTAGTTTCCCAGAGCTAAAAATAATAAGCCGATTCCGATCTGTAGGTAAATGCCGAAATTAATATCAGTTCCTAATGATTCGGCCATCACAAACACATACATGAATACAAAAAACAGACTTAATATTATCCGGATGGCAGCAATTGGTTTCTGTCGCGATTCGATTCTTTTCTTTGGATCGATAAATGGGATGAAAATGAGTGAAAGATAGGTGGCCAAAGCAATGCCCGGAATCATAATTGCATTTACCCATTTTGGTCCCCAATCGTCGGCTTCTCCTTGTAAATTAAAGTGCGTTGGCACCTCATCGGGAAGATCATTCCATAAATATGCAGAAGCAATGAATGGGAGAATCAACAACAAAACCACATACCATTCTTTTTTTAAAGTTGCGATAAACATGATGCTCTAGTTTGAATTAAGTAAGTTAAAAAGCCACTGTGTTGCCTCTTCAAGCACGGTTGTATCCAGCGAATAAGTAATAAACTGACCATCACGTTCTGTTGATACCAGTTTCGCTTGTTTCAAAATATCCAGATGATGAGAGATACTTGGCTTTGAAATATCAAAAACCTCAGCAATTTCTCCGGCTGTCATATCTTTCACCTTCAACAAATCAAGAATTTGCCTCCGTGTTGGATCATTAAGTGCTTTAAAAAGTGAATTCATTTAGATAATTAGGTAACTGTCTAAATATACCATCCTTCACGATAGAATCAAGAAAAGGTTTTGTTAGTCGAGATCTTTGAGCTGGATGTTGAGCGCTTTTACGCTGATCTGAATTTCGATCATCATCATCCCAAGTGAGACGAGCAAAAGAATCAAACTAAGTCCGAACAAGACCTTGCCAAGCATAGCCCAACCTGCAAAAAGTGCAACCATACAAAACACGGATAGAAAAAGTGATCCTATGCCAAGAAGTTGCATATTTTTGATCAAACCCACGCGTTTGTGGAGGTTTTCGATTTGGGCTTTTGCACCTTTATCGCCTGTTTCTTTGTACTTGCCATGCAAGGTTCTAATCAAATTTGCCAGCGACAAAAAGCGATTCGTATAAGCTAGCAATAACAAAGAAATTGCTGAAAATAAAAGACCGGGTGTTGTAAGGTTTAACTCCATAATTTATTTAGGATAAATTCTCCAGATGCTTGCTGGCTGGGTTGATTCTTCAAATCTATAACGAAGATAATCATGTACCGATGATTTTTGCATACTGTAAGGTTCATACTTATACACCGGTACAAATGTGATTCCTTGCCATTCGAAAGGTTCAAATTCTCTTAGATCCGGAATTAAAAACGTAGAATAATCGAATATTTCAGGATAGGAAGCCACATATTCCACTTCGTTTGAAATTAGTGCACGTGCGATTCTTTGAGCATCACCTTCTTGATAGGGCGTTTCATCGAGCAAATAAAATGAAGAAATAAAGGCCTTTGGATCTATTTCGCTTTCAACAATTGGTACTGCAAGGTCGCTCCAGATTTTGGTGTCTTCTCTGAGATTATCTTTCATCCAATATCCGATTTCTTTTCTTGGCTGAAGAGAATATTGCCGATAGTAAGGAATTATCAATTGCAGCAAACAAAACCCAAGAAACACGATCACTTTCCGTTGATCGACAAATGCTCTGAAATATCCATGTGCCATCAACCATACAAACCAAATAGTAGCTATGGGCAACACAATGGCAAAGAATCTTGCTTCGGGATAGGAGATAATGGTTGTTTGGGCGAGCAGAAAAAAAATGAAGTGATTGAGCAAGAAAAAGCCGATTAGCGTTTGAATGCTATATTCATTGAAAGTAATAGCTGTTTTTTTCAACCAAATAAAGAACACGATTAATGGAAAAGCTTGTAGTAAAGCAAAAAGTGGCAGTAATCCATATCTGATAATCAGATTCGCATCTTCAGTATAAAATTCTGTGCTACTTGTGGTACTCCCAATTCTGATAAGCATCCATCCTAAAGGATTTCCAGTTGCCCACCACGAATACGCAAACCATAATATTAATCCTGTACCGGCACCAATTGCAGACCAAAAAGCTCGTTTTCGCTCCCCAATCACAAATAAATAAATGATGGTTATTCCAACTAAATAGATTAATTCCGTTCGGGTGAGTACAGCCAAAAATGTTGTAATGAGGATTACCCATGGAATCTGTTTATGTAGGCCATAAAACCAGCCTAACACAACTAATGCCCCTAAAACTTCGGCCATATTCATGTAGCTGAAGACGATAGAATAAGGTTGGATCGCGAGTATTACACCAGCATAAAGCGCCCACTTATTCTCGAACAGCTTGGTCGCGAAATGCGCCCCGATTCCAACTGTGGCAATCCCCAAAATCGAATTAGCTACATTCATTACTTGTAGCGAGTAGGTGCCCGTAACCCATTGAACAATAGCACCCCAATAACGAATAGCTGGAAGCCAGGTTAAGTGTCGGTCTTTAAAATCCGAATACGCCCAATCGTTTACGAGGGTGAGTCTGCTCATGATAAGATTGTGATGCGAATCTCCCCAAAAATCCTGAAATCCTAGAATGAGTACCAGCGAGCGTGTTACTACTGCTAAAAAAAGAGCCGTTATAACTGGGTGAGCCTCAAGTTTAGCTAACCAGTGTCTCTGTACCGTATGGGTATTCATCCGGCTAAACTAAGCCGAAAAAAGAAAAAATGAACGTATTAATTTGCGATTCCAATCACGCCACAACCTATTCTTGGCCCGGCTGCACCAGATGGCTGAGATTGTAAATCATCTTCACCTCCATGAACAATGATCCCTCTCCCGATGATTTCTTCCATTTCGATGGTATTGTCTACATATTCCATGGTGGCATTACCTTCTTCATCGGCAGTAATATTTCCCATATCGCCCATATGTCGATTCATCGCTTCTGGACCAGCATGCTCTGCATCGCCTGGATTAAAATGTCCGCCTGCAGAAGTACCATCAGCTGCTGTGCAATTTCCAAATTGATGGATATGAAATCCATGTTTTTGGCCGGTTAATCCGGATAAACTAGCAGAAACTCGCACTCCACTTTCGGTTTTTTCAAAAGTTACGGTGCCTGAAACTTCGCTGCCATTTATTGCATGCACTACAGAAACTGCATTTTCAATGGTTGAGGATGACGGCGTCTCATGAGATTCACTTGAGCTACAGCTTGCAAAAATTATGAGTAATGATAGAATTCCTGGGACGTGTTTCATGATGATTATCAATTTAAATATTCACTCCATCAAAGTGCTTTTTGGCGCAATTCGTTCAGTTTTTCAATGCCTTCTACAAAGGTTTTATAAACCTCGGGTTTAGCAGTTTTTAGTGATTCTAGGCGTTTTTTTATGTTGCCTTCTCTAAATAAAAGATTGGCATTTTTAAAATAGATAGATGAAAAAATGCTCAAGCCTAAATACCCCAGTATATATGCGCCGGAGACTCCGCTAATCCAGAGAATGCCTGAAATCAGAAGCCAGAATATTGGAAATAAAATAAGGGCCAGCATGTACTTAACTGTAGCATCAAAAGCAGGGTCCTTTATTTTATTCTTCAAGATATTTTTAATGGGCTGATAGGGAATTATGTTATTTAACCAGCTAAAAAGGTACAGTGGAAATAGAAACACCCAATACAACCATGGTTTTTTTCTTCCATGTACAGTTTTTATTGAGAGGTCATATTCATTGCTGATATCGACTACCTTCTTCCCTGTTTCGATTAATTCCGGAGTTAAGTGAGCACTTAATTTTTCGACTTTTTGATTCGCCTTAACAGGATCAATGTATTCTGCGTAATCGTTTTCAAGATCGGTGATTATCACCTGCATTGCCGGATATTGATCCAGATTTGGCACATGCATCACCGTTTTTTTCATCCCATCAGAAACATCACTTTTTAATTGATTTGCAGCTTTTCGCTCATCTTCATTGTGCAAGTCTTTGTACTGTTTTACTGGGATAGGTTTGCCATAAACTATTTTAATTCTGTTTCGCGATCGGCGATGTTCGGTATAGTTAATCCCCACAGGTAAGATCTGGAGATCTAACTCCCAATTATTTTTCACTTCCGCATCGAAAGCAATTCTGGTAAAACCCTTACTAAGTGGTCGAACACGACGCCTTATATCATGATTTGCTTCCGGAAATATCAATACAGAAGATTTTTTGCCCAATTCCATTACACAGGTATCAAAAATGGCATTATTTTTTGTAACCGAACTCAAGCCATCTCTCACTCTATATACCGGTAGCATGTTTAAACTTCTTAAAAACCAATTCGAAAAGGCATTCGAAAATACCCCAGACCGGGTTAGAGCAAACATATATCCCGGAACATGACACGAAATCAGCAATGCATCGATTAACGCATTTTGATGATTCGGTGCAATTATAATTGGTTTTCCTTTTGGATAGTTTTCCTTACCAACGATCTCAATTTTCTTATAAAAGAATAAAAGTCCGGTTTTAACTACCCAGTACCTCCAGAAGTTGTACCACAAATAATTTTTACGCATTTGAAAACACTTTTTGTATGCTGGCTTTACCAATCGACCAATACCAACCGATAGTGAAGCCCATTATTATATGCCAAATTCCCCACCAGGCAGCAATTAATGCCATCCCTCCTAATCCTTCAAAAAAATTAAAGATCAGGAGTAAACCTAGCCCTGAATTTTGTATTCCTGTTTCGATGGAAATCGATTTACGATCTTCTTCAGATAATTTCAGAAAAGAACCGATAGCAAATCCGCCTGTTAGTGCGATCGCATTATGTACAAATACATATCCAACAACATAATGCACGTTATTCACAAAATTATCGAAATTCATACCAAAGGCTACCAGGATGAACCCTGCAAAAAAGATCACCCCAAAACCTTTTATCCACTTTGTAAGTTTTAATGCTACCCTTTCTTTGAAGTGGCGAACGGTCATGCCCAACACCAGAGGAAACCCCAAAATAATGACCACAATTTTAAATACTTCGTAAATATCCAGACTGATCTCTTGAAGAATGGCATTGGTTGGGCCGTACAAACTAGCCCAAAACATAAAATTCAGTGGTGTCGCGAAAATAGCCATTAAGGTTGCAATGGCAGTCATCGTAACGGAAAGTGCGATATTTCCCCCGGCAAGTTGAGAGAAAAAATTTGAAATATTTCCACCCGGGCAGGCAGCTACCATCATCATTCCCAAAGCTAGCGATGGATGTGGTTCCAGGAAATATATTATTATAAACGTGATGGCAGGTAGAAACAGAAACTGAGAGAATACGCCACCTAGCGTGGATCGGGGATTTTTTGCCAGATCTTTGAAATCCTGAATGGTTAGCTCCAAAGCGACTCCAAACATGATGAAAAACAACGAGGCGTTCATGATCATGAGACCGCCCGTATTCAGATTTAATTCTAACGCATCAATGGATTCCGACATGCGCTGAATGTAGGGATTTTGATTTATGAATTTTGAATTGATTTCGATCTAATTCGAAAATCATAATCCATAATTACTGATTTAAATTGAAGCAAATGGTTTGATTGACAAGTCATCAATTGTTCCTTGCTCAGCCATCATCTTACCTGTTATGGCAATCATTGCGGCATTGTCGGTGCAATAAGAAATGTGAGGAATATGAAGATTAAGATCTAATTCAGCTGCCATTTTCGCTGCTTTTGCTCTTAACATCGAATTAGCAGAAACACCGCCTGCAATTGCTATTGTTTTTACACCGGTTTGTTTAACAGCTCGTTTCAGTTTCTTGATGAGCACTTCGGTGATTGCTTCCGAAATACTGGCCGACAAATCATTCAAATGCTCTTTAATCCATTCTTCCGATTTATCCTGAAGGAAATATAACGCACTAGTTTTGAGCCCGGAGAAACTGAAATCGAGCCCTTCATTTACCAGAGCTTGGGGGAATTTATGGAATTTGGGATTTCCCTCTTTCGACAGTCTATCCATTTCCGGTCCGGCCGGATATGAGAGTCCCATGATCTTACCAATTTTATCAAAAGCTTCACCGGCTGCATCATCTCTTGTTTTACCTAATATCTCATGCTCAAAAGGTGCTTTCACTAAAACCAATTGCGTGTGCCCACCAGAAACGGTTAGACAAACAAACGGGAATTCAGGTTTTTCATCGATAAAATTTGCGTAAATGTGTGCGTCCATGTGATTAACCCCAACAATGGGAATATCCTTTGATAATGAAACTCCTTTCGCAAAACACAAACCAACTAACAAAGAACCCATCAAACCCGGGCCTTGAGTCACAGCAATTAAATCAATGTCGCCGATGGATGTTCCTGCTTCTTCTAATGCCTGATCCACTGTTTGGCTGATAGTTTTCTGATGTGCACGCGAAGCCAATTCGGGTACCACACCCCCAAATTTAACATGAATAGATTGCGATGCAATGATGTTGGATATTACACCATCGTCAGTCAAAACTGAGGCAGAAGTGTCGTCGCAAGAGGATTCTATTCCGAGGATATTCATTCGAGAAAGATATTCAATTATTGTCTTCGAATTGGCCTAAATCCCCATAGATCAGTTTTTGGTTCATTGCCCCCTGGCCATTCTACATAATACCCTTGTACCCAAACATCAGTCTTAGATGTGTTAATAGATGTCATTGAATAACAACAATGGCTTATATCGACATCTTTAAAAATTAAACGAACTTCAGCTGGTGCCGGCAAATACCAATCATCATAAGAATTCAATTCCAAATCAGAAACAAAATGAGCAGCACCTACTGTTGAACAATTCTCATCAACAATTTTTTGAGTATTGAGTAAACCCATGCCTAAACCATCTTCCAGTCCTTCAACAAAAGTTGTATCACATCCCCATGATAACCACGGATCATTAAGTGCAGTTTCCTCATACCATCCCTTCGGCGCTGCAACTAAATATTGCCAACCATCAGTTGTAACTCCCTTATCGTAAAATACAATTCCACCATACTCTAAGATTTCTTCCTTTGTTGTAAAACTCTTAATACCTGTAGAAACTCTTTGCCTCTCAATATCATCCAGCATATTGTCATAAAAGGCAATATGTTCGTAGTAATAAGTTGTGTTTGGTTCTAATGCCACTATAGATCTCCAGGAAATTCCTTCATTGGTTTCTAAATCTAGGTATACATTGCCAATCTCTTCAATTTGATCAAAACCAACTCTATTTTCTTCCGTTGGAACCGGATCAGTTGAGATATATAATATTGAGCCGTATCGAGCCCACCCACTTGGAATTTCATCATGAATCTTAACTCTTATTGTCAGATCTGCTTTTCTCATTTTCAGATCTACTTCATCAGATAATAGCTCGATCAGAGGTTTCGGCGGCTGCTCATTTAGAAATAAACTATCACAGGAAAAAAATAGTAGTAATAGAAAATATATATATCTATTCGATTTCATATGAGCACAGAAAGTTATGAGCTAACTTAATGATTTTTATCAATAAAAAAAGCCCCCACGCTTTATACGTGAAGGCTTTTAATTTTCTAAACCTAACTTGGTCTACTTCTTATCGTCGTCGTCTTCAACAACTTCGAAATCAGCATCTACAGCGCCTTCTGCTTCGTCAGCAGATTCATCTGAACCTGCGTCAGCTCCCGGAGCTTCACCACCGGCGGCGTCACCACCAGCTGCAGCTGCTTCGGCTTGAGACGCCGCATAGATTTCCTGAGAGGCAGCAGTCCAGGCTGTATTTACAGCTTCCATAGCAGCATCAATACCATCTAAATCTTCTGCTTTGTGCGCTTCTTCGAGCTTCGCAACCGCATCAGAAATAGCCGTTTTATTGTCTTCAGAGATTTTATCGCCGTATTCTTCCAGCTGCTTTTTGGTTGAAAAGATCAGTCCATCAGCCTGATTTAATTTCTCAACTTTCTCACGAATTTTCTTGTCTTCATCTTCGTGATCTTTGGCAGCTTGCTTCATTTTTTCGATTTCCTCATCGCTTAACCCGGATGAAGATTCAATTCGAATACTTTGCTCTTTGCCCGTTCCTTTGTCTTTCGCAACAATGTTCAACACACCGTTGGCATCAAGATCGAACGTTACTTCAATTTGTGGCATGCCACGTGGTGAAGGTGGAATCCCATCCAGATGGAAACGACCTAGCGTTCTGTTATTTGCCGCTTGTGCACGCTCACCTTGCAATACGTGAATTTCGACCGAACTTTGGTTATCCGCAGCTGTAGAGAATGTTTGTGACTTGCTCGTCGGGATTGTGCTGTTCGACTCGATCAAAGGAGTCATTACACCACCTAAGGTCTCGATACCAAGTGTAAGCGGAGTAACATCTAAAAGAACCACATCTTCAACATCACCAGAAAGTACACCACCCTGAATTGCAGCACCAACGGCAACTACTTCATCAGGATTAACGCCTTTGCTTGGGTCTTTTCCAAAGAATTCTTTAACTGCTTCTACGATTCGTGGAATACGGGTTGATCCACCAACCAAAATTACCTGGTCAATTTCGGATTTACTCATTCCTGCATCTTTCAATGCTTTTTCGCAGGGAGTGATTGAACGCTTTACTAAATCGTCTACCAATTGCTCAAATTTAGAGCGACTGATATCGACATTTAAGTGCTTTGGTCCATCCTGAGTGGCCGTAATAAACGGTAGGTTTACATTCGTTTTTTGTGATGCTGAAAGCTCAATTTTTGCTTTCTCAGCAGCATCTTTCAAACGTTGCATGGCCATTGGGTCATTGCGAAGATCAACACCTTCAGATGCTTTGAATTCATCTGCTAAGAAATTGATGATTCGCTGATCGAAGTCATCACCACCAAGGTGCGTATCACCATTGGTAGATTTTACTTCGAAAACGCCATCGCCAAGCTCAAGAATCGAGATATCGAAGGTACCACCACCAAGGTCGTACACCGCGATTGTTTGATCGATGTCTTTTTTATCCAAACCGTAGGCAAGCGCCGCGGCAGTTGGCTCGTTGATAATTCTCTTTACATCAAGCCCGGAAATTTTTCCAGCTTCCTGTGTTGCTTTACGTTGAGCATCGTTAAAGTATGCCGGAACTGTAATTACTGCTTCGGTTACTTTCTCGCCCAAATATTCTTCAGCAGTTTGCTTCATTTTCTGAAGTACCATAGCTGAAATTTCTTGCGGTGCGTATTTACGGTCGTCGATTTGAACTCGTGCGGTTCCATCGTCGCCTTTCACCACTTTGTATGCTACCTGCTTGGTCTCGTCGCCAACCTCATTAAACATTCGTCCCATGAATCGCTTCACGGATGCTACTGTTTTGTCCGGATTGGTAATTGCCTGACGCTTAGCAGGTGCGCCCACTAAGCGCTCTCCATCTTTACTAAATGCGACTACCGAAGGAGTGGTTCTGCCACCCTCCGCGTTTTGGATTACTACCGGCTCGTTTCCTTCCATTACAGAAACGCAAGAGTTGGTAGTACCTAAGTCGATTCCAATAATCTTTCCCATTCGTCTAGTGTCTGTTTTAAATTTTACTGTTTAATATTCTTAGTTAACCGGAATGTTTGAGCGGTCTTTTAGCGACTCAGATTTTGGCATGGTAACCGTTAACACTCCGTTTCGAAAGCTTGCGTTGATTTCAGCAGTATTTACATCTTCGGGTAATGCAAATGAGCGGGCAAATGCGCCACGCTTTCTCTCTTGTCGCTTAAATTCTTCTCCCTCACCTGCTATTATATCCCGCTCACCTTTAATGGTAAGCACGTGGTTCTTTAATGATATACCGATCTCTTTCTTGGCCAGCCCTGGTAAATCGATCGTCACTTTATATTCTGAATCACTTTCCAAAATATCACAATCGGGGGCAAAGTCTTTGTCTTCGTGATTCAGTGGAACCACTTTCTCAACAAATTCCTGTAAATCCTTTCCTAGTTTAGAAAGGTGTTTCTCTATCTCTATTCCGAATTCTGTAAAATCTCCCATGTCTCACTCGCTTTCGTTGATATTCGATAAGTAGTAAGCAAGCACAATGCCAATGAATTTGGTTTTGGCACGAACTGACGTATTGACACCGCGTCCCTGACGCGAAATTAAAAATGAAAAATTATGAATGTTGAATTCTCAGGCTACGCTGTCATTCTGATCCCGACGATTGTCGGGAGCAGAATCTGCGATATTTTAATCTAGCTAGAAATTCAGATTGGTTGATTCCTCGGCGATAGCCTCAGGATGACGTGTTTATATTGTCATCCCGGACTTGATCCGGGATCTGTGAAGATATTACTCTCGGTTAGTATCGATTTTTCGAATCACTCCGAACAGATGCTGAATCAAGTTCAGCATGACACCTAAGAGTTAGATAAACTCTCCAGATCACTCCAAAAACTTGGGTAGCTAACCGCCGCGCTTTCGGCGTCTTCGATTTCGGATTCTGATGATCCTTTAAGCGATAAAATTGCCGCTGCCATGGCTATTCGATGATCATGGAAACTTTGAAACTTACCGGATTCAAACTTGAAATAGGGATTGCCACGAATCACTAAACCATCTTCCATCTCTTCATAAACACCACCAACAGCATTTAATAATTTTGTGATGGCCATAATGCGATCGGTCTCTTTGTGACGAAGTTCTTCGGCCCCGGAGATGATAGAAGTTCCATCTGCATACATCAATGCAACCGAAAGAATGGGGAGTTCATCAATACAATTTGGGATGAGCTTTGGGTCAAGGTCAATCTTTCGAAGCTGAGCTGACCGTACAATGATATCCCCACATGGTTCTGCTCCTTCCTCGTGTTCATTTTCGATGGTGATATCTGCTCCCATTTTTAGTAGAATATTCAACAGGGCAGTTCTCGTAGGATTTAACCCAACATTCTTCATTCGGATTTCAGAATCCGGCATGATAGATCCTGCCACTAACCAAAACGCTGCTGCAGAGAAATCAGCAGGAATCGTATAGCTTTGATTCGGAATCTCATCGTTAATAGAAGCTGAAATGATTCGTTTTCCATCAACTTCTTCAACGTTCAGGTTCAGAAGTCGTTCGGTGTGATCCCGGCTTGGTGTGGTTTCAATCACTTTTGTTGGCCTTTCACCAAATAAGCCGGCTAACAAAATACACGATTTTAGCTGTGCACTGGCGATTGGCAATTCGTATTCCATAGGAATAAACGGATCTTCACGGGTTACAAAAAGTGGCGCATACTGGCTATTTCTTGCTAATATATGTGCCCCCATTTGTTCAAGTGGTTCAATAATGCGTGTCATCGTTCGGGAAGAAAGCGAAGGATCGCCAATCAAATACACCGAAGTTCCTGCACCAACTAATACACCGGAAATTAGCCGCATAGCGGTACCAGAATTACCACAATCTAGTTCATCGGATAACGCACGAACTCCATGTCTTCCCGGGCTATCAACCGTAACCATTTGATCAATTTGAATGACATCGGCACCCAACATTTGCACACAATTTAGTGTGCTTTGCGGATCTTCGGCCGGCGAATAGTTTTTGATCACTGAACGACCATCATGCAAAAGCGCAAAAATTGCCGCTCGCTGAGATATAGATTTATCCGGCGGTGGCGTGATGGTTCCGTTTAAAGAAAATGCTGGAGCAACTTTTTTGATCATCCCTATCGAAGTGAAATTTAAACAAGGAAAGACGAAGGTAGGGAATTTATTGTTTCAGTATTTGTGATTCGTTATTGGTTTTGCCAGAGAAGCACGCTAGAATATTGAAACCTTATGCGAGGATGCCGGTCGGGAGACGAAATCGGAGCGGCGTTACTGCTAGGCATTACGGAGTGGAACTTCATAACGAGGGGAAAAACTTCAGGAAAAAAAGAATGACTGATTTTTTTGGATTTTGGTGATCGATATTTTCCCAACTATACCATACCTACCCTTTATGTACCGAAGGGTGGAAGTACACCGACTTTGTGGCTACTTTTCTTCGTAAATATCCCGACGGTGTCCAATACGAACCACCAAGATTAAAATGTTTTCGTCCTGGATCTGGCTGATGATCCGGTAATCCCCAACTCGATATCTCCATAATCCTTTCATGCGACCTCTCAGGGATTTCCCCGTTCTTCTTGGGTCTTCTTCGGTTGCGAGGGTTTCTCGCAACCACTTCAGAATACGATCCTGAGCCTGTTTGTCGAGCTTTCGAAGTTCTTTACGGGCACGGTTATCAAATTCAACTTTCCAGGTCATCGCCACGCTCTAACTGTTCCAGACTCCATCGCGTACCTTCGGGCTGTTCAAGGCGCTGCTCGGTCACATACAAGTCTTCCAGCTCGTCCAGTTTTTCTTCCAAGGCCTTGCGAATATAATAGGTTTTTGTGCGTCCAGTAAGCTTGGCCAACTCATCCAAACGCTTTTCTACAGATTCTCCTAAACGTACTGTAATAGGCATGATTCAAGGATTTGATTTACGTGTCATACAAGTATGACAAAGATATGCGTTTGGTATCTAAGAACGAATTAAAAGTTTTCAACGAAGCGGATGGCACTGCTCAACCAATTGTTTTAACTACTCCAACCTTCCAAGTAAATATAATTCCGTGGTGGAGCAGCTGGCTTCCTCCTAAACAAAAAAGGGCGCTTTGGGGTTAGGCGGTAGTTTTCTGTTTTAGTTTCTTGATCTACATGCTTGCACTGGTAGGGAGTCGATCGTCGTTCTTAATTCTACAGATGCTGAATCAATATTTCAGCTACCTCAACGAATTGTTCCAAAGAACGATTTCAAAGGTTTTCTCTCTTCGACTAAGAGTCGCCCGTTCGATCGATTAGAGCTTGAGCAAGGGTTGCAGCTTCCGTTCCGGGATAGAATTCAATGATCTCGTTTAGAATAGCGAGTGCATCTCCTCGGTTTCCGAGCTGGATGTTCGATTCCGCTGAGAAATACATCCCCAAAGAAACCCAGGTATCGAAGGCTTCAAAGAGAATCTTAACTCTGGCATATTCAGCTATCGCATCTTCGTAGTTTTCCTGATCTTGCTGCAATTTACCTAAGAAAAATTGTGCTTCTGCCCCTATCTGTGTCGTATTTCGGTCTGCAATTGGTTTTAAGATCAATTGAGCTTCTTCATATTTTCGCTCAGCGATAGCAACTTTTCCGAGCCCAACGCTGGCAGCTTCATTATTCGGATTGATTTGCAGGGCTGCTTCATATTCGCTTCTTGCAATCTCATATTGATTTTGTGCAAGGCTGGAATTTCCCATCCCTATGTAAGCTTCCTGTGCAAATCGGCGCTCCTTTTGGAGCAGCTGACTAAAATATTCATGTGAGGTCTCGAATTCATCGAGTTCATAGTAAAGCAGTCCAAGTGAAGTTAGAGCAGCTGGAACCTGATCATCATTTGGATAGTCGTTTAACACAGTTTGATATGATTCGATCGCACGTTCATCATTGCCAACCTGGCGATACGCTACTCCCAGATTCATGTACGCTTCTGGTGCAAGTGCATCGGAATTTGTAACGCGTAAATACTGCCGGAATTCCCGGATTGCGCCTTCGTAATCACCGGTTTGAAACACTGTTTCTGCCTGACGAAATCTCAACCTGTCAGCCGTTGAGGATTGTGGATTATCACTCAAAAATTCTTCCAGAATTACTGAACTACTATCCTGGCCTCCCGAAGATAACTGAGCATATTGAATTCCATTTATGGCTTCGATGATATATCTAGATCTCGGATAATTTTCTAACACCATTGTATAGGCTTCAACAGCACGATCGTATTCACCGGCGTTATAAAATGCATCCCCAATATTATATTGAGCTCGTGCCGCCCAATCAGTTCCGGGATAGCGACGAATCACGGTTTGGAATTCTTCGATAGCTTGCGAATAATTGGATGTATTCAGGTAAATATAAGCGACATTGTACTGCGCTTGTTCACGCAATCGGCTGAATGGATAAATCCGTAACATGCGCCGGAAATTACTAACGGCTTCAAATGTCCGGTTTGAACGATAGTACGAATTTGCCACCTGGAACATGGCATAATCGCCTCCGGGTTCTGCACCAATTGCTTTGTTGTAAAACTGAATGGCATTCCTGTAGTCACCCAATGCATAATAAGCATCCCCAATTCGGAGCTGTGTATCTACATCGTAAGGATATAATGCGATTGGTGGAGGATTGTAATTGTTTAGAAAATCTTCCAGCGGACCAACGGCCAGATCAAATTCGCCGGTTTTAAAATAGCTCCATCCCAATGAATATCTGGCAGCACCAATCATCTCATGATCAGGAAAATTGTCAACAAAAAGTTTAAATCGTTTAGCGGCATCACCAAACTGATCCAGTTTGTAATAGGCATCCCCACTCCAGAACAATGCCTCGGCACCAAGTTCTGAATTAGGTGTTTCTGCATATACCGCTTCAAAAATTGGCTGCGCTTGCTCATATGCTTGATTTCGGAATAAAATCCACCCTTTTTGAAATCGAGCCTGACGTCGAAGAGCCGGATCTATACCTGCTACATTTTCAGCTTCTTCAAATGCCTGTGAAGCGCGCGTATATTCTCCATTCGCGAAGTAGGCTTCACCGAGCATCGTGTAGATTTTTCCCGGATCCTGCAGCTCATCCTGATTTCGTACCAAGTCGAGTAAAATTTCTATAGCTGCATCATAGTCACCTGCCTCAAACGAAGAAATTCCCCACTCGTAATATGCTTCTTCCACCCAAAGTCCATTTCGAAAGCGCTCACCAAATTCAGCGAAAGTATCCATCGAACGCTGATAATTACCCCCCAATTTGTGGTTGATGGCTTCGTAATACATTGCTTTTCGGGACAACTCTGTATCATCAATAATTGCTTTTTCAAAAGATTGAGCTGCCCAGTGATAAATCCCTTGTCGGTTATATAGCCATCCTAAGCCATAATGTGCCGGAGCCTCACGTTCAGTTGCCTCGGTTAATCGAATGTATTGCAAATAATCTTTGGTGGCTTCATCCACATTGTCTAAATAATTGTGTGCTTCCGCCATCAGAAAAAGTGCCTTAATTTTTGACTCGTCATCCAAAAATATCATTTGAGCATCTAAAGCTTCAATGGCTTCCTCATATCTCGCTTGCTGATAATAAGACTCCCCTAATGCAGTGCCCACTCGCCGCGTTATGGGATCGTTTGGATACCGTTCTTTCAGTAATTCAAAAGCTACTGCAGAAGAATCGTATTCATTTTCGGTTAAATATAAACGACCCCTCGCATACAACGCATCTGGCGCCCATTCTGAGTCAGGATAATCATCTGCCAATTTTAAAAAATAGCTGCGCGCTTCTCCAAAGTCTCTTTTTTCAGCTGCTGCTTCTGCAACCCAATAGGTAGTTTCTGAAGCACGATCATCTCCCATCCACGAATCGATGGCTTGATTGTAATAAGCGATAGCAGCATCATATTCGCGATTATCTGTAAATCGATGTCCCAAATCCTTTAGCAGAATTACAGACAAATCACTTCCCGGGTGGGTTAGTATAAATTCCTGATAGTACGCCTCAATATTTACTGAATCTGCCCCTGTTTTAGAGCGGGCGAGATAAAAATCGGTTGAAATTCGCAGTTCATGTTGAGGATAATCATCTCTGAAATTTTCCAGAGCGATCTGCGCTTCTTCGAAATGACCTTCTTCATATAAATCAATCCCAACTTGATACAGGTTGGTTGAGGGAGACTGGACTGCCTGCCCGAGAACAAATCCCGGCAAAAATAGGAGCGCAACAAATATAAAATTGCTTCTTAAAGGCACGAAGCGCATCAGCGATGATTGTATTTAGTTAGACCTTATATATCAAGATAACGAATAAGTTCGTCTGCCCGGTCACTAAAATCCTTCTCCATACTTGCGCTACTTACTTGCGATGTGATGACATATCCATACCGCTGAAGTGTGGAGCATACGGTTGACGAATCTTCCAGATTAAGTTTTATGGATACCCGATAAAAACCGTTTTCATCGTTTGGTTGCTCAACTGCTACACCAAGCACTTTCGCTGCTTCTGTTTCGATTAATCGAATTACTTCGGTTAAAGTGAAATCGTAGGGCATCATTTCTACTGTAATCACCGAACCAAATGATTCGAGATTGAAGACATCACCTAGTGCTTGTAACACATCTCTTTTTTTGATGACACCTAAGAAATTTTGAGCCTTGTCTACTACAGGTAGAATGAAAATTTCATGAGCTAACATAGTGCGAGCGGCTTCAAACAAATGCTGGCTTTCGGGAATCGAAATAGAGTTTTGAAGTTGAATCTCACTTATAGTGATGTTCTCATCAATAACTTCTATCAATGTATCCAAAGAAACCATACCAACCATTACGCCATCATCAACTACAGGAAACCGGGTTACATATAGTAAATCCAGCTTTGTTAAGGCAAGTGCTACAGAATCTGTAACCTTTAATGGAGCGATATTTTTATCTATGATTTCGTGAACAAGCATGATTATATAACCTGACTTTCGTCCCCAATAGTATCTAACAAATGTGACAATTGCTTAAAATCTTTCTTCGCGATTCGAAAAGAAACCAACACATTATTGCCAACATATTTCTCGTTAATTACGTTGGCATGCTCATGAATAAAAGCGATTGCCTTGTATTTACTTATCGGGATTGAAATTGACTGGCTTAAGTATTCGTCTTCTATTAAGTCTTCAATTTTTTGTTCCAATTCTGAAAGACCAATTCCTCGCTCAGCTGAAATAAAGATGGCATCAGGGTATTCATCTTTGAGCATAACTACCTGCTCATGATCCATTTTGTCCACTTTATTTAGGATCAATAGGGTACGTTTATTTGTAGCCTTGATTTCTTTTAAAGTGGTTTCTACAACGTCTATATATTCATGAGCCATTGCAGAAGAACCATCAACAACGTGTAGTAGAATATCAGCTTCTCGAACCTCGTCTAAGGTTGATTTGAAGCTTTCTATTAAATTATGAGGCAGTTTTCTTATGAAACCAACCGTATCAGATAATAATATTTCATGATTGGATAGTTCATGCCGGCGAACGGTGGAATCCAGCGTGGCAAAAAGTTTGTCTTCAGCAAGCACATCCGTTTCTGTAAGTGCGTTCATCAATGTTGATTTGCCCGCATTTGTGTATCCAACGAGTGATACACGATTCATGCCTTCCCTACCCTTACGTTGAGTTGTACGTTGCTTATCCAGTTTCTCTAATTTTGATTTAAGGACAGCAATTCTTTGCCCAATGATACGGCGATCGGTCTCAATTTGCGTTTCACCGGGACCTTTAGTTCCAATTCCACCGCTTTGTCTGGATAAATGCGTCCAATATCTGGTTAAGCGTGGCAATAAATACTGGAGTTGAGCTAATTCAACCTGTGTTTTTGCTGCAGCAGTCTTCGCTCTCGAGGCAAAAATATCCAGTATGAGAGCACTTCTATCTAGTACTTTGGCGTCGGTACCTGCTTCAATATTTCGAATCTGGGTTGGGGCTAGGTCATCATCAAAAATAATCGTCTTGATTTTGAGCGCCTTCATTTGCCCCTTTAGTTCTTGCAACTTTCCTTTACCAATATATGTGCTAATATCTGGCTTAGAGCGGTTTTGGAGCACTTTTTCAACTGGATTTCCACCTGCAGTTTTAGTCAACATTGCAAGTTCTTCCAGGTATTCTTCTGCTTGCCGTTTAGTGGCTTTATGTCCATACAAGCCAACCAGTAATACTCTTTCTTGTTCTATGTCTGTGTTTTTAACGTCGTCGAGCAAGTAATCTTTGTTTAATCTTCTTGAATTTTGCGTAAATCAATGTCGGGCAAAGCGTCGTTCTCTATGCGCGACCTCAACTTTAAAGATACCAATTTTTGGAATGCTTTGCGTTTTGATGCAGGTACGAATAACCGTACTTGCTTATACCCTTGTGTAAGAGACTTATCCATTTCTGAATAATTGAAGGTGTAATCTGACCCTTCGAGTGATTCTTTTTCTACAAAATCCAGAATCTGAAACCAAGGGATGGTCTGAGAAGGCTCGTTAATGTTTTTAACTATTCCATGATCGGTGATATAATGCTTTGATGCCAGATAACTTGAAATAAACCACATCCCGCCAATCCAAACATAGGCAGCAAAATACCCAAAGTTTTTGGTGTCGTCGATTAAGTACACTACGATTCCGAGTGTAGTAATTAAAGCAAGAAATACACTCGCAAATAGTGGATATCCTTTTAATTTTCCGGCTCTCCAGTTTAAACGAACATTTCTTAATCTCAGCTTATTCTGAAATGAATAGGCTGCCAGTAATGTGGAGGAAACAGTAAATAGTACCATCACTCCCTGAAAAAATAATAACAGTATCTCTTTCATTACGTTTTGGATTCCGTTTTATAAAAGGCGGATATCAAACTCTCTACCACTAAGAAAAACAATCCTGCCCACATAAACCATTGCCAAATTTCACGGCCAAAACCAGAAGCAATTATCTCGTTTGCTAACGCTTCTTCAGGTATATCAGCCGTATTTACTACACGAAATGCTTCTAGATTTTGTGCAATTATCGCCTTCGATATAGAAGCGAAATTTGATTCTTCCGGGTGGATATTTACCGCTATATCTAATTCAGTTTCTTCATTCGATAGTGTTATAAAACCCGGTTCCCAGCTTGTTGCATCGTACTTAACCTCGAGCCCACGAGCTGAATTCCGAATTTCTGGTATAATTTCATCTTCATCGGTTTTGATCACTAATTCATCCGGATTTAATTCTCCAATCCATGTAAAGGGCTCTCCAAGAATATGCTCCAACAAGCCTCCTTGTGCGGACGATGAAACGTATAATAGTGAGCGGTAATAGAACGGAGCGAAAAGTGGTTTAACCCCAAAATTTGACCATCCTGGGTCATTACCTATAGCCGAAATGAGTATTTTTCCATCGCCAAATCTTTTCTCCCGAAACAGAGGATCACCGGTATTCAAGTTTAAAATATTAAAACCACCCGGGGATGTGGAAGATTCAAAACGGTAGAAGTAAAATATATCAGGACTTGTCACCCGAATCTGTTCATTCTCTTCTGCATCAAATAATGCTGTAAAAATTGGATGATCTTCCTGTAGTTGATTTCCGGATGCAATAATATCGAATGATGCATAATCACCTACTACACCAACAAAATTACCTGCATTGTAAAGATTAAAAAATCGGTTATAATTCTGAAGATCACTTTGTTCGGAGGGAAAAATCACGATACCCCCGCCATTTTGCACATAATTCTGAAGCCGTTGATGCGCATATTCTGGGATCTGATTCAATCCATCAAAAATAATCGCTTCAAACGATTCGAAATTAGTGGAACCAAATTCATCTGCATTTACTCTTTGATACCCAAGTTGGGCATCACTTTGATTGCTAGCGTTTAGTACTAACTCTGTATACGAAAGCTCCCCCGGAATTGTATTTTCAGCAACCCAAAGTATATCGCGGCGTTCTGGGACTTGAATAGTGATATATCTTGTATTGTCTTCCACAAATTCATCCCCTTCAATCAATATCTTTCCAGTTGAGGTTCCTGTTTTTGATGGGATTACCTCAAAAGAAAATGTTTGATTGCTGTTTGCAAGCAGAGAGATAGAGTATTGTCCCACAATCTCATTTTCGTATTCAAGCGTTACAAATTGATTGGATATTGGAATTTCTGATTGGTTGCTAATCTCCACACTTAAAATCACAGGTAATCCGGCGCCAATCATATCGCTGGTAGTTTCGAGCGAGGTGATCATGGTGTTTTGCACGGGGACATCACCTAAATTAAAAAAGGTTGTCGAAATAGTGCGCGGAATACGTTCAGTTTCAAGTAATTCGTTGAGTTGACTCAGTTGTCCATCTGAAATTAGAAAAACTCTTTTATTCTCAAATGGGGAGTCTTCTAAAATTCCTATCACCCCTTGAAAGCGCGTTTCTGTGTAGTTTCCCCCACTATTTATTTCTGCATTCTCAACACGCCGCAACAATTGGCTGGAACCTATAACTGTCGCAAATTCTTCTTCCCCATTTGTTGTTTGAAATATATATCGATCGATGTCTTTTGCTGATGCTTCCAGTGATCGGATTATTTCCTTTGCTTGTTCAAAGAGCGGTCCATTCTCACCAATCCTCGACATACTTATGCTGTTATCTAAAAGTATTACATTAAGTGCAGCTGATTTATTATCACCACCGCTAATTCCCGGTGGCAAAAATGGGCGTGCAAGAACCAGTGCTAAACATGCAATGGCTAACAATCGAACAAAAAGAAGAAGATATCTTTTAATCTTTATTTTTCGGATAGTGGTTTTCTGTAACTCTTTGAAAAAAGCGAGTGTAGAAAATGCTACTTTTTCAGGGCGTTTAAGGTTTAACAGATGTATAATCAGAGGTAAACCAATTGCCATAACAGCAAATAAAAATAGAGGACTTAAAAAACTCATTAAACAAGAAAAGTATTATTTTAAGCGCGTTTTTTAGACTGGAACATTTCCTGAAAATACGACTTACTCACAAACAACAATATTTAAAAAAGCACTCATTAATGCCATCAATGCAACGTAGCAACTTCCTATTCATTACTTTTTTTTGCATCGTTACTATTTGGGGGTGTTCTAACATACCACAACGAAATTGGATCAATTTAATTCCGGCTGAGGCAAGTTTTGTTATTGTGCCCAACGCTGATGTTGAATTGACCAATATAGGGGAAACAAAGTACGCTTCAATATTAGATGATCTCACTCCGAGCGCACTTCAACAACTAGCTTCTTTACCTGATTCTATACTACAGAATATTGAATTAAATGCGTTAGTACTTTATCCGGCAAGTTCAACACAATCACAGTTTATATGGCTTGCCGAAACCGATGCTCTTCTCGAAGATTTTGCCCCCACTTTTTATGAAGCTTTTGAACAAAATTACTATTCGTTTAATCAGCTAACCATACATAAGCTGCATTTAAACGATTATTTAATTTTTGCTGCTCAAGTTCATGATTGGCTTATTTTTTCCGAATCAAGCCTGGCTTTGGAAAGTGCACTTCGATCTTATCTGGGGTTATCAGAAAGTATTTCCTTAAATAATGAACCGGCTCCAGGTCAACTAATTGCCAACGCTTCCGAGCTGGATCGTTGGGTGCAACAGTTTATTGCGGTGGGCTACCGTCCAAAAATTATTGGTTCAACGGAAGGATTTAGCACATCTTCGTTACGATTTACACCTAACGAAGACGAGGCCCCTGGGTTTGACCTTGAAGGCATCCTTGATGTGAGCGATTCATCCACTTCCACGCTAGTTTCCGCCTTATCTTCCGAAAATAGACCCGTAATGTTAGACCGGTACATTGCGGGAAATTCGGCAGCTTTTGCTTTATTCAGGCATCAGGCGTCTATCCGGCCGGAATTTCCAGAAGGGAATTTATCTTCTTTAGACAGTTTATTAGTCGATAATCCCGAACTATATCGTGAGTTATCTCTTGCATTGGATTTAGAACTTGGAATAGTTGCTTTTCCTGAATCAGGGTTATTAACCAATGGTGAATTTTTATTCCTAAGATCGTTAGAGAGTACCGTTTCACTTCGGAGACAGATGGAGGTTTTTGCTGATAGTGGGCTCGTACTTCGTCAGGGTAATTCATTTGCAGTTAAAAGCACTGTACTAGCAAAGCTAATTGGTTCGGAAATGGCTCCATTTACAGATTTTTATCTTGCCTTTTCACAAGATGTAGCAGTGATCTCTAAAAGAAGGGGGCTTTCCGAAAGTGTAGATGCCGACAGAACCCGGCGGCGAACTATTTATTACGATGAAACTTTTAGAAATATTAAATCAAATATAAGTGATGGCGTAAGTGGTTTTGTGTGGGCAAAAACTAGTGAATTTCTAAAATTTCTCGACCCTATGTTAATGCCAAATACAACCTTAGATGGATTGATTGGCACTTATGATATATTGTTGATGAGTTTCGAGAAAAACCCGAACAACTCGCTCACTTTTAATTTTAAATCAGTGGTAGAAGAAGGTTCAACCCAACCTTATGACGAGTTATGGGTACTTCCTTTACCTAACGAAGAGTTAACTGCTGCACCCGTACTTGGCAACATTGTGGGAAGCTCATCCGACGAAATTATTCTCTCAACTAGTTCCGGAAGGATTGAAGCACTGGCTTTCGATGGAACTTCTGTAATGCAAGCATCAACCAACGATGGTGACGTACCTATTGGTAGCCCAATTCTTTACGACTGGTACGGAAATGGGCAACCCGTAATAATTCAAGCTGCCGGATCAAAAATTTATGCCTGGAATGAAGGTGGAAGACTTTTGCCTCAATTCCCAATCGAAATTGGTGAGAGAATCAGTGCTCAAATTGTAGTATCAGATGTTTCCAGAAATGGAATTCCAGAAATCATCGT
Source organism: Balneolaceae bacterium (assembly GCA_965249965.1). GTDB lineage: Bacteria > Bacteroidota > Rhodothermia > Balneolales > Balneolaceae > HXMU1420-13. The sequence goes on along the minus strand of OZ252262.1, from coordinate 1,429,124 downwards.
GCCCACAGAAAATCGTAAAATTCACGTTGTTGACGGGCGAGGTCAAAACCTACGTGGTTGGCCGCAATTCACAAGTGCTGTTGTAAGGCATACGCCCCAACATACTCAAGTGGATGGTGAATATTCCATATGGGTTGTATCCCAAAATATCCTGCATGGCTGGCAACGAAGTGGTGCTGTGCGACCCGGATATCCAACGTTTATTAATGCTGGCTTTAATACTACGCCACAAATTTTTGAGGATAAAATTTTAGGTGCAGCATCCGATGGCTACATTTACAGCATTGGTCAGGATCCCGGTTTTGCCGACTCACTATCTATAAGTATTCAAATGGATTCCGTCTCCATCAAGTCATTATACGCAACCAGTAGCCAGCTGAATAAGATTACCGTTGAAGATAACGTTCTTCTGCGCGACAGTACCGGTTTTTATCGTTCCGATCTGTATGTTGCACAAAGTTCCAATGGTTCAATTTTGATGTTTAATCCTTCCGGTAAACTGGAGCTCACTCAAAATTTAGGCCAACCCACATCAACCACGATGGCTCCTGTGATTTTGGATATTAATGGTGATAATCGAGCTGAAGTAATTGCACTTGCAGATTTCGGCCGGTTATTTGCCTGGGAAATATTGAGTGGTCGCCGATTATTCAGTATCCCTACATCGGGCATGGAATATCCGATTATTGCAGATATAAACAGAGATGGATTGTACGAACTGATTGCTCAAACTCGAGAAGGTCTGCGATGTTGGACGATTAACAGAGAAGAAAACTAATTTAATTTAGGATATCAGCTAAGGCTTCTTCCAGGTCGTCGTATCTAAATTCAAATCCTGATTCCATCAACACTTTTGGCTGCATTCGAATGCTGTCTAAGATTGGTTTAGCTCCTTCGCCATACATAAGTTCTAACGCAAATTTTGGCACTCTAAAAAGCACCGGCCTGTTCATGACCGATCCTAAAATTTTGGAAAACGCATTCATGGTTACCGGTGTTGGTGCGCACACATTATAAGGCCCTGAAAGCTCTTTATATTTGATTGGGTGGATCAACGCACTAACCATATCATCTCTATGTACCCAACTCATATATTGTTTACCGTTGCCAACCGGACCTCCAACAAAGAATTGAAAAGGAGGAACCATCTTCTCCATGGCACCACCATCTTTTTCTAACACGATCCCGATTCTGGGATTAGCTACCCGAACACCAAATTCCGTTGCTTTCTGAGCTTCTGCTTCCCAGTCTTTGCAAACTTCTGCAAGAAAATCATCCCCAACAGCACCCGATTCTACCTTTACTTCATCTCCGCCATTTCCATAATATCCTGAACCCGATGCAGATATAAACACCTCAGGCTTAGATTCTGCTTCTCTCATAGCATCAACCAATGCCCGTGTACTATCTATTCTACTGTTATAAATTTTCTTTTTAACCTCATCCGACCATCGTTGACTAAATACATTTTCACCAGCTAAATGAATGACAGCATCCATTGCATTCATTACGGAGACCAAATCATCATCCCAAGATATGAATTGCTGATTCTTCGCCTTTTCATCTGCATATTTTTTGGGGCTGCGAGTTATAATGGTTAAGTACTTTCCATCCTGGAGTAACTTTCTTCTTAACTCTTTGCCGATAAATCCGGTACCACCAGTAATTAGTATATTTTTCATAGCTCGTTATTTACTACAGAGAACCTAAAAATCAGCTGTTACATTTCCATCTTAAATGGAAATAATCCCAATTAAATTGAGTAAATGAAGATAAAGATAAGCGACTGGTGCTGCGAGAAGAAGGGCGTCAAAACGATCGAAAAAACCGCCATGGCCAGGTAACAGACCAGATGAATCTTTTACTTTGGCTTTGCGCTTCATCTTACTTTCAAGTAGATCACCAATAGGGCCAAAAGTGGCTACTAATAATACCATTGGTAATATCTGGGTTAGTTCAATTGGCATAGGCAGCGGAACCAGGTAAAATACCAAGGCTGCCCCAATGAAACTCCCTACATATCCGAAGAAAAAACCTTCCCATGTTTTATTTGGGCTGATGTGTGGTGCTAATGCGTGTTTCCCGAATGTCTTGCCACCAAAATAGGCAAACACATCACTTCCCCAAACCATAAAAACTAATATTAGACTCAAAATAAATCCATCTGTCGTACTGCCCATTTTATTGATCAATACAAAGCACAATAATCCCAGTGGTGCATATAGCCCAGCAAATAATGTACTGGACAAGTTATAGTGTGCATTTTCTGTTTGATTGAATGTTTGAATGGCAAAAAATAACACTAGAATAGCTACTCCAATTTCAAAGGAGAGTGGTAATGTATGCGAAAGCATTACCCATAGACCAATTGTATACGGAAATAATAAATCTGTAGGCGTATGAGATTGCTCTAGTATTCGATTTACTTCCTGAATGATGAAAAAGCCAATAATCAGGATCATGGCCTGGAAGTACCAACCACCTAACCACATCATCCAAATAAAAATGGCAGCTGCCGGTAGGGCGAATAATACGCGCTGAATCAGATTAGTCAACGTTGCCCTCTTCTTCGTCGTCCTTCGGTTCAATATCTGCGTCTTCAAGTTCACTTAAAGCTTTTCTTGCTTTCTTTTCAAACTCAATCGGCACATATAAATAAATAAGTGCCATATCCCCAATTTGTAAACTATAGGCGGTATCCCTTTTAGAGAGTATATTACTTGGGATTTTTAAATTACTGAGATAATTACGGGCCAGATTGACTTCGTATTCTATCCCACTTTCCAGAATACACACCCAGTTATCAATTTCATTAGGTTTTGGGTGATCGAAAAAACTCATTGGCTAACTTCAGATTTTTGCTTGTGGATGATATACACAATGGCCGACGATATAATAATACTTACAAGTATCAGAAACCAAGGCATCTCAGTTTCCGGGGTTATGGTTTCTTCCAGCATTTCTGGGTAAAACGAACTGGCGATTACCTGCCCTCCATTATTTACTAAATGAGCCACCATTGCAGGAATTAAACTGTTTGAGATATAGGTAACATACGCCAACATTATGCCAAGAAAAGACAGCGGTAAAATATTTGTTATTTGCAGATGATAGGCACCAAAGATGAAACCCGAGACAAAAATGGCCATCCAAACACCACCACTTTTTTCAAGTGACCGTTGCACATACCCTCGATACATAATTTCTTCGCAAACTGCAGGCACAATGCCGATATGAAGAATTCCAAGCATCAAAGCATTTTCTGATTGCAGGAATTTTGTAATTAATTGCATCATAGACTCCTGCATTTCAACCATAAAAGCAGGCGCAGGCACAAACGAATTAAGCCATCCTAAAAAGGTTACAGTAGGGAAAACAGCAATGGTGAGAATTACTGATAAGCCAGTGACTCTCCAAACATTTTCGGAAGTTTGCAATCTTAAAAAAGAGTTTCTTTTCCCTTTTACTGCACTCAACTTTACTATCAGTAAAGTGCCAAGCGCCATCACTAACACCTGACCCGAGGTATTTGCCCAAAATAACAAATCAAAATTTTCTGAGACCGATAACAGAATGGCTTCTATATCGTTGATATTTGGCGCTGTAGCAAACGCTCCAACCAATCCGACTATGGCTCCTACTACATTAAAGCCCACAAAAGCAATTATGACCCATAAAATGGCCATAAAAGCATGTGAAAACCCATTCTTTTCAACAAATGGAAGAGGTTGAGTACTAGTTTTTATATTAATTTCCGATGTATTTTCTGATGTAACCTCTTCCATATTCTGACTTTATTTATCTGATATTAATCTTCTTCTGAAGCGAAAACTTTCGCCCCAATGATTCCTGAAATCAGATTCAGAACACCAAGTGCTACAATTCCAATCCCAACACCCCAAAGTAATGATGACATTGCTCCCGGTTCAGGGATAAAATTCATAGCCATTTCGAGTTGCTCGGCTGGCAGGTTTTGAGCTTCTAAATTACGAATCGACCAATCATATACTGCCTGATTTAATTCTGGGTCGACAACGTATTGCCAGATAAGGCTTACAACTGTACTAACCAATATTCCCACAACACCTGTCATAAATCCAATTAGAGCACCTTTGCCAATTGGGAATTTGATTTCATGTTCTTTTGCATAATGGCGGGTTGCTATAAATCCACCAACTGCGCCAAATAAACAAGCAAATGTGCCTATAGCTTGTGCCATAGTGAAACTAGAGCCAACAGGCTCACTGTTAATTGTCATGTATTGGCTAATAATGCCCATGACAGACAAAATAAGTCCAATAACTAAGGCTCCGACCATTACCGATGGCCAATAACTAGGTTGCGAATTCTGTTCCATATGTATCCTCCGATTTAGTGTTTTTCTTTATAAACTCATTTCCAATAAGCACGGCAATTGAGACACCAAAGACAATCCCCAGAAGTAATCTACTTTCAGTTGTGTTTTGCCAAAATTGCAATGCATTAGCACCTATATCTACTCCATTCAATGCAATTGCTAAGATTACGAATGAAGTCTTCCACTTTTTATTTAATCCTAGCATTACATTTATAAATAGTAAAAGTATCAATCCTGCAAAAAAAGCTACATAAATGCCCAAGCATCTGGCACAAACTGCCATACTTATTTGGTTAATGCTGTACGACCGAATTGGATCTTGGTGACACAATTTTTCAAAAAAAATGTATTGCCATGATGTATCTATCCCTGCATAAGAAAATAGCCCCGGTCCTAAGCCAATTATTACTAAACTACCAGCTATTATTAAAAGAGCACCATATAACAATTTATTTTGAAGCTGAATCAAATTAAGCCTCTGCATTTTCTTGTATTGCTAATTCAAATTGGTGTAAAAAATCTTTAGGAGCACGCATTGGTTTTCGTTCTTTCTCACTCATGAAAAAGAGAGTCACCTCTCCTAACACACACACGACATCACGTTCTGTTGCAATTACTTTATAAAAGGTACTTAGCCGAATACTTGGCTGCTCATAAACCATAACCCGAATAGTGATGGGTTCATCGTAGTAAACAGGTTGGCGAAACTCCATTTTCGCATCTTTAACTGGGAGCATGATTCCTGCATCTTCCATGGCTTTGTAGTTAACGCCGTAACTTCGAATCATTTCTACTCTTGCCACTTCAAAATATTCCAGAAATGTGCTGTGATACACAAAACCCATTTTATCAGTTTCGCTATATCGACTTCTTAAATCGTACTCAAAATTTACTAATGGCTTCTTTTCTGGAAATTTGATCATATCAAACTTTATCAAACTCTCCCATGGCCGAATATTTCTCAATCCTTTGCTCGACGAGTTTTTCCGGCTTCATTTTCTTGAGTTTTTTGAGAGATTTTAAAATCTGATCTTTAACAGCTGCAGCAGCTGCTTCATAATCACGATGTGCTCCTGCAATGGGTTCTTTAATCACACCATCAATCACTTTTAATTCCACTAAATCAGGTGCAGTGAGTTTTAGTACCGCTGCTGCCTGTTCTTTGTAATCCCAGGTTTTCCATAAAATTGATGAGCAAGATTCAGGAGAAATCACCGAGTACCATGTATTTTCCATCATATAAACTTCGTTACCCATCCCAATTCCTAACGCACCTCCACTGGCACCTTCACCGATAACAATAGTGATCATTGGTACTTTAAGAACTGCCATGAGTTTTAGGTTTTTTGCAATGGCTTCTGCCTGCCCTCTTTCTTCAGCTTCCAGCCCTGGAAATGCACCCGGAGTATCCAACATGGTGATAACCGGGATATTAAATTTCTCTGCAAGCTTCATCAATCGAAAAGCCTTTCGATATCCTTCAGGGTTCATCATCCCAAAATTTCGCAATTGTCGGCTTGCGGTGTCTCTGCCTTTTTGTTGGCCAATGATCATTACGGTTTGCCCGTCGATTTTAGCTAGCCCTCCAACACACGCTTTATCATCAGAATGATACCTGTCGCCATGTAGTTCAACAAACTCTTCGCATATCAGTTCAATATAATCGAGTGTGTATGGTCGTTCAGGATGCCTGGCAAGTTGCACGCGTTGCCATCTCGTAAGATTAGAGAAAATATTAACTCGTAACTTTTCAACCTTCTTTTTTAAACTCTCAACTTCTTTGTTTAAAACGCCATCACTGGCAGATGAAAGACCTTCAAGTTCCTGGATTTTTTTCTCCAGATCTGCGATTGGTTGTTCAAAATCTAAATAGTGTGTGTTCATAATGTCTCGTTTCAGAACTTTTCTATGGTTAGTATCTGATTATTTAATATGATTACAAAGCCCCAAATATACTTCTCATTTTGAGTGCCCATACGCGCCAAATAGCTTCACGAACTATACGTTTCGACATTTTGGAAACGCCTTCTTCGCGTTCTCTAAATATGATAGAAACTTCCTTTAGTTTAAAACCTGCTTTCCACGCACGGAAATGTAGTTCAATTTGAAATGCGTATCCATTCGACCGTATCCGGTCTAGCGAAATATTTTCTATTACATTTCTATGGATACATTTGAACCCGGCGGTTGTATCAAAAATTGGTAAGCCGGTAATCGTTCGGGCATAAATATTGGCACCATAAGATAAAATCAATCGCGAGAGCGGCCAGTTAATAATGCTAATTCCATCACAATAGCGCGAGCCTATTGCCAGATCAGCATTCTCGTTCCGGACTTCTTTTACCAATTTCGGGACGTCATTTGGGTCGTGCGAGAAATCAGCATCCATCTCTACTACATATTCATATCCTTTTTCAAGCGCATATTTAAATCCTTCGATATATGCTGTACCAAGCCCCATTTTTCCACTTCTCACAATCAAGTGAATTCGCCCCGGATATATCACTTTTTGGTTGCTCACAATTTGTGCTGTACCATCGGGTGATCCATCATCAACAACGAGAACATCCACCTGATCTTTAAGCCCAATTAACGCGTGGATTATTCGCTGAATATTATCCGCTTCATTATAGGTAGGAATTATGACCAGAGCTTTATCAATCATTACTGGCCTTTTCCTTTTATCATAGTTAGCAAGGTTACGATAAGAATTTTCATATCCATTTTAAGTGAAATATTCTCAACGTAATACAAATCGTACTTGGTCTTCTCTTTCACATCGTCTAAAGAAGAATCGTATTTCCATTTAACTTGTGCCCATCCGGTTATTCCGGGTCTAACCCGCAACCTTCTGGTGTATAATGGGATTTGAATTTTAAACTGATCAACAAAATGTGGCCGTTCAGGGCGTGGCCCGACTAAACTCATGGTGCCATTCAAAACATTTATAACCTGAGGCAATTCGTCCAATCGTAATTTACGTAACCAAAATCCTATTTTTGTTACTCTTGGATCATTTTCTACCGCCCATGTTGGGCCAGATGAGGCTTCTGCATCATTCCTCATCGTGCGGAATTTATACATCGTAAATATTTTGCCTTTTCTGCCTACTCTGCGTTGGGCATAAATTATTGGGCCTTTCGAGTCTAATTTGATGATGATCGCCAGAAGTGCAAAAATCGGAAGGCCAACAATCAATACTGTTAAACACACAACAACATCTAGCAATCTTTTTACACCACGCTCCCAAAGTGGCATGGGTTGTGGTGATATTTCAATAAAAGGAAGTCCGAAGATCTGATTTGTTTTATTTAACCCACTAACCAACTGATAAAAATCTGGTAGCAGTTTTAGTGTTACCTCCGGTTTATCTACTTTAGAGATTACCTCAACTAAATCCCTTCTTCGGTCTGGTTCTATAGCAACCAGCACGTCTTGAATCTGATTTTTTGTTAAGATTTCATCGATGTTATCCAGATGACCAATGATTAAATTTTCGTCAATTCCTGCTTCCGGATCCGGTAATTTCCCATTTACCTGTACATACCCCATTACATCCATACCAAGGGTTTTATTTCTCATAAGATCATCATAAGCCACTTTTGCATTGTGCCCAGTTCCAATAATTATGGTTCGATGTAATCCTTTCCCTCTTCTGGCGTAGAACCGCTGTACAGTTCGTATCAAAAAACGGTTAATTGCTGTAACCAATAATGTAAACCCACAATAGGTAAGTATAAGTTTACTATCTACTTGAAAAGTGGCGTTTTCCTGATAATCAAGAATAAAATAAAGTACAAGTCCGCCAATGACTATAGACTTGAACACTTTAAAAAACTCATCTAATCTAGACGTGAGATATAGTTTTTTATAAAGTCCGGAAAGGATAAATATCGAAACCCAATAAATACTTAGTATAATACCGGTACTAGCAAAATCGAGATTAACAAAACGCAAGTGCATGTTAACAGATTCTGCATAGAGGTAATGGAATACAAACCAACCAGCAAGAACTAAAAGAAAGTCCATTATACTGGTAAATATTACCTCCCGATATCGCTTAATACTACTCAAGAAATTCCTACTGAATGTTTATTTTTCAGTTTGATAAAATAAGCAATTTTAAGTTGCTAGCATAACCACCAAATAAGTTCCTCAATTGTATACATTATCTAAAAAGAGCTCTTCTACTAAAGCAAGGCTCGGTACTTTAACAACCGATCACGGAACAATCGAAACCCCAATTTTTATGCCTGTGGGTACACTCGCAACTGTTAAAGCCGTATCACAAGATCAGTTAATTGAAAAAATAAAGGCACAAATTATTTTAGGGAATACTTATCACTTGTATCTAAGACCGGGTAATACCATCATGAGTGAAGCAGGTGGTCTTCACCGATTTATGAATTGGGACAAGCCAATCCTCACGGATTCAGGTGGGTATCAAATATTTTCTTTGGCGGGTAATCGTAAACTCGAGGAAGAAGGTGCTAAATTTAAAAGTCATATTGATGGCTCATCCCATTGGTTTACTCCTGAAAATGTTGTTGAGACGCAGAGAATTCTTGGCTCAGATATAATGATGATTTTGGATGAGTGTCCGCCCTATCCTTCGAGTTATGAATATGCCAAAAACTCTATGGAACTCACTCATAGATGGGCCAAAAGAGGAAGAAAACACTTCTTAGAAACAACATCTCACTACGAGCATCAACAATTTCAATTTGGTATTGTACAAGGGGGTACTTATCCGGACTTACGCAAGCAGTCGTCAGAATTTATGGCAGAACAGGATTTTGAAGGAATAGCAATTGGCGGGCTGAGTGTTGGAGAACCTATTCCACTTATGTATGAAATGACGGATATCAATACGGATGTACTGCCTGAAGATAAAGCAAGATATTTAATGGGAGTAGGCACCCCGGCTAACTTGTTGGAATGTATTGCTCGTGGAATCGATATGTTTGATTGTGTAATGCCAACAAGAAATGCTCGCAATGGGATGATTTTTACCAGACTTGGCAAAGTGAACATTCGAAATGCGAAATGGAAAAATCATCATCAGTTATTAGACAAGGATTTCCCAAGTGATTTATGCTCTAAATATTCGATGGCATATATTCATCACCTGTTAAAGAATGATGAAATCTTTGGATTAAATTTAGCTTCACTGCACAATCTTACTTTTTACCTTTGGTTGATGGATCAGACTCGAAATCACCTTAAAAATGATACATTTGCTCAGTGGTATCCCGGCATGGTTGAACAACTTGAAAATCGCCTTTAATCTAATTCAGCCGCCAGAGACTTAATCGCGGAATAATCGGATAAAAACGATTTTAGTAGTATATCTATGTCCATCCAAATCGAATAATTTTGCAAATAATAAAGCTCGTAGTTTGCCAGGTCTTCCTTGCTTGAAAGTCGTTGACTATTAATTTGCGCATATCCAACAATTCCCGGTTTTAAGCCATATTGTGGATTTGATGAATTACTCAATGTACCACCTACTAAATGCAGCCTCCCGGTTAATACATACCAGCACAATAAAGCGGTATTTAACCACTTGTTAGCAAGGATCGGTTGGATAAATCTCAATGGATTTTTTTCAACTGAAGAGTGCTTTAATTTCCAGTTCGCGATTAGAATTAAAGGACTTAAAAGTGTGCAAATTGGCAAAGCAATTACCAGTTCTGATACTCGTTTTATCCATCGGTTCACCCCTTTATTAAAGGAAAATGCTATATCTACTAAAGGTATTTGTTCCAGATATTCAACGTTCGACTTCCCTAGTATAAAATCCATCGAATCTGGAATGAGTTTTAAAATTACTCGCTCATCCTGTAATTTTGAGATATGATCGAGCATTGTTTTATAGGAAACTGATTGCAGTAAAAAAAATACCTGATCGATGTTATAGGCACGAATTAAATCTCTCAACTGTGGAAGTTCACCGATATAATCTCCTTCTCGATTTCCAGTACTTACAACACCCATAATTTGATAATTCCAGTCGGCCCGAGCATGAATTTGATCTCTAATTGGAATAGCGTCTTCCTCATCACCAACCAATAATATTTTCGACGTTTTTAGCTTCCCGGTTATTTTTTCGCCGGTTTTTGAAAGATTAATATGTACCAGTCTGTGAATTAGAAAAATGAGTAGCGCAATGGCCAAGCCATAAATGAGAGCTAAGCGAGAAAAAGCTAGATTTCTTACAAAAAAGGTGAGCACTGCAATACCAACATACGTACTAATTACTGCTTTAAATGCACTTGAAATAGACGCTTGTTTATTCTTAAAGAGATCAAATAAACTACCAATTGAGACATAGAACACAGAAGCTAATACGTTAATCCACAAGTATTTTAAACTTTGGATGTTTGTAAAAATCTCGACACTAAAATTAAAACGTATCAAAAAACCTGTTAGAACAGAAACATTGAGCAATAATAAATCGGTAGTAAGTGCACCAACTGCTCGGAGGTTGTTTAAAATGAACGACAAGAAAATACGAACCCATATCGCTATAAAAACTAATCCCTTAAATAGCTGACTATAATTTTTACTATGATGCTTGTCAAAAAACTGAAACAGAGCTTTATTGAAAATCCGTACGTACTTTAGATCACCTTTTCTAGTACTTTCGCCCTTATAGTGGATGATAGATGTAGCCGGAACATAATCAATATGGTACCCGGTATCCTGAATTCGATAGCAAAGATCAATATCTTCGCCATACATGAAAAAACGCTCATCAAATCCTCCAAGTGATTTAAGTACATTGGTTCTCCAAAACATAAAACTTCCGGACAGAACAGGTATTTTGGCTGGTTCATCTGGATCAATCCAACCTAAATAATAGCTTCCAAACAATTTACTTTTTGGAAAGATCGAATTTAATCCAAGTACTTTTGAAATGGCTGTTCTTAAAGTTGGCACTGAACGTTTCGATTCTGGTGCAAAGGATCCATCTGGATTTAATATTTTGCAGCCACAGGCTCCGCATCTATCATTTTCATTCATGTGGGATACCAAAACTTGTAAGGTATCCTCACTCACAAGTGTATCAGGATTAATTATGAGGGTATATTCCCCATCTGCAATATCCAAAGCTTGATTATTAGCCTTACCAAACCCTAGATTCTCTTGATTCTCTATATAAGTAACTTCTGGGTAACGCTTCGATAAGTATGAAATTGAATCATCACCCGAATTATTATCAACAACTATTATTTGTAACGATAATTCACCTTTGGCTTTTTCTAGTGAACTTAAAAGATTAGATATATACTCTTTAACCTTATAATTAACAATAACAACTGATATATCAAATTTCGAGTTTCCCAATATATTTACCTGATAATCACGACTTTGCCAATCCCTTTCTCCGACCCGTTTTCATCTATCGCTACTACAAAATATACACCTGATGCTAATTTATTCCCATATGCATCTAAACCTGACCAGACTACTCTACCACCTCGGGTATTAAAATCACTAAAAACAGATCCATCTGCCCCTAGAATTTTAACAGAAGTTTCATCTGTAAGACCATCAATTATAATTTCATCGTGAGTATCATATATAAATGGATTTGGATAAACTTTAAGGTCATCCAATTTTGTGGCTGATACTTTTGAAGTTTCTATGAAGCTCACTAATCCTAAATTAGTTGAAACAAAAACTTCTCCGCTTTCATCATTGATTGCTATATCCTGAATATTATTTGAAAGAAGTGGACTATTCTCTGCAGTAAACCTTTCCAAAATCTGACTTCCATCTTCATTTAATAACCATAAACCCTGATTAGTACTACCAATCCATTTTTGATTGGCACTATTCACTGCTATGGAGCTTACATTAATATCTCTTAGTAAAAACCGAGAAGTAGCCGACGTATCAGAATTTATTAACCATTGTGCGGTAAACTCACTTGGATTGTTCGATTCTACAATAAAATCAGGAAAAATAAAGCGCGCTATTCCCCGGGTTGTACCAATCCATACCTCACCATTTCTGTCCTCTGCAATTGCAATAACATTATTATCAGGAAGATTACCCGTGTTTTCACCTGTAGTTAACTTTTTAAATGTATCATCGGCATCAGAATAGGGATCATTTCCAGTATCAATTACTAATAAACCTTCCCCATTATTTTCTATGTCGATAAGTGAGATCCATAGTTTATTTTTTGAATCCGCAAATAATCGAAAATATAGCTCATCAGAAGGAATAGGTAAGGATTCGAAATGAAACCATTCATTATTTTCAGGTGAATACACATTCAATGGAAGGTTTGATATAAAGCTAATTGCCCAGGTGTTGTTATTGGCATCTGAATCCAAACCCGAGATTACTACAAAGCTTCTATTTGCTGAAATTCCCGAAAATCCTGAATTACTGTTATCAAACACTTCAATTTCGTCAGTTTCATTATTATGAACTGCCACTCCATCACCCCAACTTCCAACAAAAAATTGATCATTTGTAACGTCTACCGTATAAGCTGTGGCATAATTGAAGTCTTTCAATATCGAATTCGTGTTCCTATTGAAGTTCTTCCATTCATTATTCTCATATATGTAGTAACCACGGATAGGATTAAATGGATCTGAAGATGGAAATTGATCTGTAGCACTCGCGATTAGTCTTTCATCACTAAATTCGAGTTCGCTGAAAAAATTTAAATAGGGACCAGATGGTGTATAATAGACTTCTTCAAATGTTGAAAGGTCAACTTCAATTACCCCAAACTCACGAGTTCCTACAAACAATTTATTTTCAAATATTTCAAATGTTAAAATGGAAGAATTAGCCAGTTCAAAAAGTACTTGAATATCTAAATTTTCATCAATACTAATAATTCTAGTAGAAGTCGCTACAAATACTTCATTTCCTACACTTTTGATAGAATTTGCATTTCTAGCTAGCGATGAATTTAAGGCTATCCATGAGTTTTGGTCATTATAAAATGCACTATCGTTTTTAATCGCGAATATACCTCTGGTTGTAGCTGCAAGATCATCGACTTCGTTATCTAAAGTTCCATCCAGATAAGCATTATCCCAATTATCAGATGAAACAAGATTATCTTCTAAGAATGCAAATGCTATTCCATTTTCAGTAGCAACAAAAATTGAATCTTCTCTTATTGAAATTCCATTTACTGATGTCCCTCTCGGAAAATCTCCTAAATTGAGAAAGCTATTTACTACAAAAAAATCTGTTGCATTAAATACAACGATCCCAAAATCAGTTGCTGTATAAACTAGGCCATTATACAATTCTATGTCATTAATCGATTTCGACGTAAATTCAGTGACTCTTTGAATGTCAGTTATTCGCTGAACATTATCATTCTCTACATTGAATAGATCGATCACACCATCTGGATAAGCAATAATTATCTGATTATTCTCAGCATCATAAACAGATTTTTTTCCATCCAATCTATATAACCCTTCTATAGTTGTATATCGATTTTGGATTATTTGATTTTCAACAGAAACCAAACCACCTTGCGTTGCGGCGTAAAATTTATCAGCATTCTTTACTGCGATATTATTGATAGTAGTGAAAGAGCTATAAACTCTCCAATCACCAATATTTTGTGCTTGCGATGTATTTGAGACAAGCAAAATCAAGATCACTATTTGGATCCAGTTTTGTTTAAAAGTATTCATCAATAAACTACGTATATCTTCTTTTCGTAGCTATAAGCATGCACTAAGATTTGTTTAGTTAATTATACGCATTCTTAAACG
>OZ252262.1:0-1412500 GCA_965249965.1 Balneolaceae bacterium | reverse complement strand
CGCTTTCGCTACGGCTCCACCCCTCCAGGGGCTTAACCTCGCACAACAGGAGTAACTCGTAGGCTCATTATACAAAAGGCACGCCGTCACGCTTGCGCGCTCCGACCGCTTGTAAGCACACGGTTTCAGGTACTATTTCACTCGCCTTCTCGGCGTTCTTTTCACCTTTCCCTCACGGTACTGGTTCACTATCGGTCATGCAGATGTATTTAGCCTTACCGGATGGTGCCGGCAGATTCACGCAAGGTTTCACCGGCCTCGCGCTACTCAGGATACCCGCCTTACTCGTATCATTACACCTACAGGCCTTTCACCTCCTATGGGGCCGCTTTCCAGGCGGCTTCGATTTCTGATACTCGTAATTGCGCAGGTCCTACAACCCCGAACCCCGTAGGGCCCGGTTTGGGCTCCTCCCCGTTCGCTCGCCACTACTTAGGGAATCACTATTGTTTTCTCTTCCTCTGGGTACTTAGATGTTTCAGTTCCCCAGGTATGCCTCCACGCCTTGCGGCGTGGCTCTATCGGGTTGCCCCATTCGGAAATCTACGGATCTGAGCTCTTTTGCAGCTCCCCGTAGCTTATCGCAGCTTTACACGTCCTTCATCGCCTCTGCATGCCAAGGCATCCACCGTGTGCCCTTATCCGCTTTGTTTATAGAACTTGCACGGCCCGTCCCTCTCGGGATAGCCGCGCGCAGCTTCAAGGTTATTCTTGTGGTCTGAGTGTGGGACGAACCGCACTCAGATACCTTTGGCGTATCTCAAGCTTGCGCTCAAGACACTATTGAGTGAATACAATGTCTCCATTGCATCCAACTACTTTTTACTCATTACTTCTTCATCATGTCAAAGAACTCGCCGGGCGAGTGCCAGTCATACCGACCGCGCTCAGCGCTACCAGCCCAGGCTGGTATATTCTCGATTAAGCATCGGGAATTACTTCCGCTCACTACTCAATCACCATTCATTACTTCAATAAAAATCTGTGGAGCTACAGGGATTCGAACCCTGGACCCCTGCCTTGCAAAGGCAGTGCTCTAGCCAGCTGAGCTATAGCCCCCATTCTCGCACGCCCCTCGGCGCCTTAAGTGGGCTTGGGAGGACTTGAACCTCCGACCTCACGCTTATCAGGCGTGCGCTCTAACCACCTGAGCTACAAGCCCCGCTCGGGTTACCAGCTCAGGCGACCTGGCGGACGCCCGCTTACAGGTAAAAATACAGAACAGATTGCTTGTAACGAGCTGCGTAAGATCTCGTCGCTGCCTCGGCGTTGCCGCCGCGACCAACAGGCTCTCCGTGAAAGGAGGTGATCCAGCCGCACCTTCCGGTACGGCTACCTTGTTACGACTTAGCGCCAGTTACCAGACTTACCCTAGGCAGCTGCCTCCCGAAGGTTAGCACGCCGACATCAGGTACTTCTGACTTCCATCGCTTGACGGGCGGTGTGTACAAGGCCCGGGAACGTATTCACCGCGTCATTGCTGATACGCGATTACTAGCGATTCCAACTTCATGGAGTCGAGTTGCAGACTCCAATCCGAACTGAGATTGGTTTTGTGGATTTGCGCCCCATCGCTGGGTGGCTACCCATTGTACCAACCATTGTAGCACGTGTGCAGCCCTGGACGTAAGGGCCATGATGACTTGACGTCGTCCCCACCTTCCTCACTACTTGCGTAGGCAGTCTGGCTAGAGTCCCCACCATTACGTGCTGGTAACTAACCACAGGGGTTGCGCTCGTTGCGGGACTTAACCCAACACCTCACGGCACGAGCTGACGACAGCCATGCAGCACCTTCCATAGCGTCCCGAAGGAACCCTCTGTTTCCAGAGGTAGCGCTGTGGATTTAGCCCAGGTAAGGTTCCTCGCGTTGCATCGAATTAAGCCACATGCTCCACCGCTTGTGCGGGCCCCCGTCAATTCCTTTGAGTTTCATCGTTGCCGACGTACTCCCCAGGTGGCATACTTAATGCGTTAACTGCAGCACTGACCCAACAGGGCCAACACCTAGTATGCATCGTTTACGGCGTGGACTACCAGGGTATCTAATCCTGTTCGCTCCCCACGCTTTCGTGCCTCAGCGTCAGTTGCAGACCAGCAGGCCGCCTTCGCCACTGATGTTCTTCGTAATATCTATGCATTTCACCGCTACACTACGAATTCCACCTGCCTCTTCTGCACTCAAGATGCCCAGTATCCAAGGCCATTTTACCGTTAAGCGGCAAGATTTCACCTCAGACTTAAACATCCGCCTACGCACCCTTTACACCCAATGATTCCGGACAACGCTTGCACCCTCCGTATTACCGCGGCTGCTGGCACGGAGTTAGCCGGTGCTTATTCACCAGGTACCGTCACAGGAGATCAAAACCTCCCCGTTCTTCCCTGACAAAAGTCGTTTACAACCCATAGGGCCGTCTTCCGACACGCGGCGTGGCTGCGTCAGGCTTTCGCCCATTGCGCAAGATTCCTCACTGCTGCCCTCCGTAGAGGTCTGGGCCGTGTCTCAGTCCCAGTGTGGGGGATCATCCTCTCAGACCCCCTAGCTATCATCGCCTTGGTGCGCCGTTACCGCACCAACTAGCTAATAGCACGCAGACCCATCTTTAGCCGCCCGAAGGCTTTAACAACTGTGGCCATGCGGCCCCGCTGCATTACGCGGTATTAGCACCACTTTCGCAGTGTTATCCCCCAGCTAAAGGCAGGTTGTCTACGCGTTACTCACCCGTTCGCCAGTCTCCAGTAGTTGCAAGCAACCACCTTCTCCTTCGACTTGCATGTGTTAAGCCCGCCGCCAGCGTTCGTCCTGAGCCAGGATCAAACTCTCCGTTGTAATTTTTATTAAATATACTCTGTGAGCCTGACCCTACGCTCTCTTCCATTCAAAAGAATTTCCAAGCTATCTCTAGCTCGCACAAACAATCTGTTCTATATTCTTACAAAATTTCAAATAACTAATTTCCCAGAGATAAAAAAAGCCGATCAAATCTAAAGATTTTAACCAGCCATTTCATTTCCGCGAAAGGATTATAAAGGTACGGCGATCTACTGATTGAAGGCAAGTTTTATTTCAAAAAAATTCACTTTTTTTTCGAGTTTATTCCAAATTGAACTGTGATCGTGAATCAGGGTCTTCTTCATAATCTTTGAATAGCCTGACTCCCAAATACATAAGCGGAGTATCAATCAAAGCAAAAGCGAATTTGAACAGATAGGAGTTAATAATTAATATAATCAAAGCACCAACTGTGTTAATATCTTCGCCTAAATTTCCTGCTATATAAAGAATGCTAAGGATAGCAGTTGAGTCAACCAATTGACTCACTGTTGTTGAGGCATTATTACGTAACCATAAGTACCGGCCTTTAGTCTTTCTTTTCCAAAAATGATACAAACGAACATCTACGCTTTGCGCTACTAAATAGGCAAACATGCTTGCGAGCACATTACCGACCATAAACTGGTAAACACCTTCAAAAAGATCCAGCCCACCACTTACACCTGCTGAGTTCGGTAACCAGTGATTAACGGTCATCAAAAAAAGCATAAAAATATTCATTGCAAAGCCTACCCACACCACAAGCTGTGCTTTTTTACGCCCAAATAGTTCGGAGATTAAATCTGTGGCTAAAAAAGTAAACGGATACGCAATCACACCAGCAGGAACGCTCAAAGTATAGATAGAATCGTTTCTAACAAGTTCCGGGGTGATGGCCTGAAGCCAATTTGGTAAATCAATCGTAAATATTGTTACAAACTTTGTTGTACCTATTACATTACCAAGAACCAGTGAGGTTAAGAAAACACCGGTAAGTGTCAGAAATAGTGCGTCGCGTTTATGATTCATAAATTTATTTTAATCGAGAATACAAATTGAACAGAATGAAACAAAATATGGTTGTAACAGTCGAACGAACTGACAAAATGAGGCGTTAGTTCAATTCACAATTTTTTCAAATTATGGACGCAGACCAAATCAACAAAAAAATCGATATCACCTGGGCGGCAGTAGAAATTTATGAGAACAAAGGGCGAGTCTCAATACCCGACCTGGTAAACAAAACCAAAATATCCGCTACAGAGATCTATCACTTATTCCCGAACAAAAAAGCAATTTTGGAATACTATTACCCTGCATTGGTTTTTCAATACTGGGCAATGATCGATGAAATTGAGGATTTCGAAAACTATGCAATAAGCGAGAAGTTCTCGAATTTCATTTACACTATGTTTGATCTGATGAGTGAGAAAATGTCTTTTGTTGAAGACACCTTCGACAAATATGTTCTTAGAAAAGGAAGCAATTCAGAATTTCATGCAGAAGCCACTTCGTTGTTTAAAGAGTTTCTTACCACTGACGGTAATATTGCAGTAAGCGCCGGATTTTTCATGGGCGATTTTTATTACAAAACGCTGACCACTCAATATCTATTTCTTATTAAATACTGGCTGAATGATTCTTCTGATAATAAGGAGAGAACTCTTGCATTAGCTGATAAGCTATCTTCCTTATTCGAGGAAATTGTATATAACAAAGCCATCGATAAAGGTTTCGACTTAGTGAAATTTATTTTTGGGAATAATAGCTTTGAAGATTGGCTACCAAAAATTGGGGCATGCACATCCGATCAATCTAAAGAAGAACATACAGAGGAACACAAAGAGAGCGATCATGAGTGATTTTCCATCATCAAAATTTGAAAGAAGTAAAATAATCGCCAAAACCGGCTTAAAAGTGGGTTCGAATTATGCCCAGCGATATCTTAAAAAAAAGGTCTTAGGTAAGAACGAAGACTCCCGGGAGTTTCATAAATCGAACGCCAACGAGGTGTTCAAAGAATTTACCAAACTTCGTGGTACAGCCTTAAAAATCGCTCAGGGTATGAGCATGGATAATGGCTTTTTACCAGAAGAATTTGCTGATGTTATGAGTCAGGCACAGTATTCGGTTCCTCCCATTAATAAAGCGCTCGTACGCACCATTATAAAGAGAGAGTTAGGAGACTATCCTGAAAAGATTTTCGCCAAATTTGATGCCGAAGCATTTGCTGCTGCATCTATTGGTCAGGTGCACAAAGCTGAGTTAAAAGACGGCAGAAAAGTGGCGGTTAAAATTCAATATCCAAATGTTAGAGAAACTATTGATTCTGATATGGCCGTTGCCAAATCACTAGCAAAACGATTGATTAAAAAAGGCTCGGATATTGACCCTTATTTCAATGAGATCAGAAGCACATTGCTGGAGGAAACAGATTATATCAATGAAGGAGCTCAAATTGATGCCTTCAGAAAACGTTTTGCTTCTGACACCATCGTAATTCCGGAGTGGATTCAAGAGTTTAGTACAGAAAAAGTTCTTACCATGACGTTTATCGAAGGCCGGCATATGAGTGATTTTCTTAAAGAAAATCCTACCCAAGATGAAAAAAACCATTTTGGCCAATTGATTTGGAATTTCTTCCATGAGGAACTTCGAGTTGGTGGCGCAGTGCACGCAGATACACATCCGGGCAATTTTCTGTTTACCTACGATGGTAAACTTGGCGTAATTGATTTCGGATGTGTAAAGCTTTTCCCTGAAGTATTTTTTAGAAATTATTTAAAACTTCTCCCAACTCACTTAGCTGATGATCAGGATGCGATTCGTGATTTATATGTTAAGTTAGACGTGATCAATCCTGATGCCGAAGTGCAGGAGATAGAACAGGAGTATTATCATTTTGCTCGTAATTATGGCATCATGTTTTCGAAGCCCTATCGATATGATACCTTCAATTTTGATAATCCTGCTTACGATGCAGAAATACGACACTTTACAAAAGAAGCCCCACTATCCAATGAACTTCGGGGATCGAAACATTTTCTTTATACCAGTCGCGTGCATACAGGACTTTACAGCATTTTGATTAAAATGGGTGCTCAGATCGATACCTCCTGGGCAAAGGACGTACTATCTGAGCTGTTGGATATGGAGTTTGAACAGTTTAAAGAACCTGTTGAAGTTTAATCTTCTAAATAGAAACCTTCTTTTCGAAAGAGTACTGTTTGGTATAATAATTAAAAAAGAAGAATAGCCCTGTTACAAGCAGCTTCATTAACAGCGGATACTCCTGAAAAAACAGGTAGGAATACAACCACTTTACCAGGAATCCGGAAAGAATCACTGAAGTAATTGAAAAACTTAGTGACCAACCCATCGATGCCATAAGGCTTCGTTCTTTTCTGAAAATGAAGTTTCTCTGGATGATAAAATTCGTGGTTATACCAATTGATAGAGAAATAACCTGAATAATGGAGACATGTAACCCAAGGTTGGTCCAGAGCAGACCAAAAAATATTCCATAATCTACCCCAGTAGAAATGAGTGAACCCAAGCCAAACTTCAGCTTTGGGAGTATATATTTTTGAATAAATGAGGCTTCAGATGTTTCGTTTTTCATGCAGGAGTTTAGTTCTGCTATCAATAATCAGATCACAAACATACCGTTTTCCTTCAGTATTTGATAAACCAAAAAAAAGGCTCTCAGTAAAACTAAGAGCCTTTTTTATTTTGACTTCAACTTAATCGTCGATGGAATTCAAATATTTATAGAATTCGCTATCTGTTGATATGATTAACGACGTTTCTGTGTCAATAGTCTTTGTGTATGCTTCCATACTTTTAGTAAAGCTATACAAGTCGCGTGCGGCTGAATTACGATTATACGCTGAGTTATAAATTGCTGCAGCTTCAGCATCGGCACGACCTTTAATGGTTTCTGCCTCGCGGAATGCTTCCGACTGTATTCTCAAAAGTTCACGTTCCTTCTCACCATTAATACGAGAAGCTTCACCTTGACCTTCAGAGCGGAATTTATCGGCAATTCTATTACGTTCAGAAATCATACGCTCGTACACGGTACGTCGTACTTCTTCTGCGTAATTGATTCGCTTAAATCGAAAATCAAGAATTTCAATTCCTAAATCTTCTGCTCTTTGGTTGGCCAACTGTACAATTTGGTCCTGAATGGCTCCACGGCCGATTGAAATATTTTGAAGTGAATCCTCTGCAATATCAACTAATACTGCTTCTTGATTCGCTTCACGATTGGTACTTCGGATCAATTCCACTAAATCATGGCCGGCTACCGCATTTCGGGTTTCACCATCAAGAATATCATCCAATCTTGACTGAGCCCCACGTTCGTTTCCTAAACGCTCGAAATACTTTAACGGATCCGTAATTTGCCATCTTGCATAAGTATCCACAAAGATGAAAACTTTATCTTTGGTAGGTACCTGATTGGGATCACCATCCCATTCCAAATATCGCTTTTCGAAATAATTCGCCCTTTGTAAGAAAGGTACTTTTGCATGTAAACCTGGCTCAGTAATAGCTTCGCCTTGTGGTTCACCAAATTGAGTGATAATCACTTGCTCTTGTTCGTTTACAACGTAAAAAACCTGTCCGGCAAGTAATGCTACAGCGCCAAGTAAAACCAGTAATACGATTCCTTTAACTTCTTTCATTTTCTTATCTCCTGATTAATTATTGCTGTTGGTTCGTTGCGCACCATTCATCTGCAATTGCAGTAAAGGAATCACAGAATTTCCTTGCTCATCGGTAATGATTTTCTGTCCCATTTTGGGAAGAATTTCCTCCATAGTTTCAAGGAAAATACGACGCTTGGTTACTTCAGGAGCTTTAATGTACTCTTCATACAAATCATTAAATCGGGAAACCTCACCTTGAGCAGTATTCACTCGATTCAACGCATATCCTTCTGATTGTTGAATGGTTTGTTCAGCTTCACCTGCTGCGCGTGGAATTACCCGGTTGTAATCAGCTCGGGCCTGGTTGATTAATGTTTCACGCTGCTGCTCAGCTTCATTAACCCCATTATAAGAGGGTTTTACAGGATCTGGTGGATTTGCATCTTGTAGTACAACCTGCTCGATTTTGATACCCATCTCGTACTCATTGCTAATCATTTGCAGAATCACTTCAACTTCAGAGGCAACTTCTGCACGACCAACGGTCAGCACTTCGTCAACGGTACGATCACCCACTATTTGACGCATAGTTGCTTCCGAAATATCTCGCAGTGTTTCTTCTATGTTTCTAACTTTGAATAAGTAGTTATACGGATCATCAATTCGGTATTGAATTACCCATTCAACATCTGCAAGGTTCAAATCACCTGTTAGCATAAGGGATTCATCTTCATAACCTGCCTTTCTATACGTTGAGTTTACACCGGCTGAGGTGGTTCGATACCCGAATTCTTGCTTTAATTGACGTTGAACAGGCACAAATTGAACCTGATCAATAAACGGCAATTTGAAGTTAAGACCTGGTCGAGCCTCGCTAACATATTCCCCAAAACGTGTAATTACGCCTACTTCTTCTGTTTCTACGGTAAAGACAGACGAAAAGGCTGCTGCAACCACAAGAAATCCGATTATAAGCAGCCGGATATTTTGTGTAATCTTTTCAAACTGCGGAGGCAGCTTGAACTCGAAATTTGGTTCTTGAGCCATATTTGATTGTTTTAATTATTGATTAGTAATGCTTGATCTTTGATAACCCAAAGATCAAGCCAAATAAATCCCTTTGTGCAAAACTGGCAGTTCCTTTACACTTTTAAGCAAATTACGGTGGTGTCATCGGCCAATTTAAAGCTGCTATAGGTTTGAACCCTTCTTTTAATTTCTTGTGCAATCTCGTGTGCACTTAATATTTCCGTGTCAATTTCTTCCATTAGCCTGGGTACTTCATCGAACCCAAATCGTTCGCCCTGTTCATTTTCTGCTTCTGGTAACCCATCAGAATACAACAAAAATACATCACCTTTCTTCACTTTAAAGGTATGCGAGCCATATTGTATATCGGGTTTAAAGCCAAGCGGCAATTTTGGATCCGGTGTTTGAATAAAATCTGCGACTCCGTTTCTTTTCAATATTGGTTTACAATGGCCAGCATTGGCAACAATCAATTGTTTCTCTGCAATTTCAAATCGCGCTATGGCACAAGTTATGAATGTCCGTTTGTCGGTTCGGTTAAAGATAGGTTCTGCCACATCCGTCAGAATTTCATCAGGCATTTCGGTTTTCATCTTTGCAAGTAGTAGTCCACTTGTGAAAACAGCAGGCATTGCAGCTCGCATTGCCTTGCCCGATACATCAATAACCACCATAGTCAGGGCATTCACATTTCCGTCATCATCTTTGCTTAGTACATAATCAAAATAATCACCACCAACTTCCGAAGAAGGCAAAAAGAATCCATATACATCCAATCCTTCCGCAGTAGGAGGATGAATAGGCATCAATTGATACTGGCTTTCACGAGCTATTTCAATTTCCTTTTCCACACGCATTTGCTGTGCCAGTCGCAGTTGATATTCAGGGATGTAATTCCCTACTTCAGAAACAGAAATGCCATATTTATAGGCTACAATCGCGAAGAAAAGGATGGCTAGATGCACACCTCCTTGAATCCAGGATACGAGCGCTAAACTTATACTTGGTGAGTTTAAATACGGCATTACAAGAATCACCGTTACAAAGAACCACCATGCTGTGTTTGAGGTAATAATTCCAAATTGTTGGTAGCTCAGTACAACAATGGCACCTAATACGAGAAAGATTAAATAATCATCAAAGAATGTACCTGGTGTTCCAACAAGTCTACCAAGCACAGTTAAAAATATGGATGAAAAGAAGATGGCAAAAACTAAGCTACCCCAGTGTTGTTTTATCCAGTGCTTACAAAAACCATAAACGAAGCCAACTTGTGCAAAACCAATTAGCCAGGTGGTAGACCAGGCCGACATATTGATGGTAAGCAGCTTGGCATTTAATGCTGCTTCTGCTGTACCAAATTGGCTATCCGATTGTACAAAAAAGGAATTTTGGAAAAAGATGATTAGTGCAAATGCCCCGAGTAATAATCCGCCAATGGCAAAGCCATGTATAATGGCGAGACCATTTTCCCTAACGAAAAAGCGTTTCTGCCAAATGGTATCTACCAGTTCCAGCTGTCCATTTCGTTGAGAACGCGCAAATGCCTCCCAACTTATGTATGCCATTGCTCCATAAAAACCAACTAATAAACTAGTTAGCAAGTTATTTAGGTTGATCTGGATTGCAGACGTTGAATTGATGAAATCGCCGTACACCGACCAATAAAAAATACTTCTCCATCCCAGGTATCCTACTGCTAGAACGGCCAATATTACAAATGCCCGCATCCATTCAACCTTGCCTAAGAAAATATTTCGAATTCCAACCGTAAATACGAGGATGGTCAAAATGATTAGTGAACCTATAAATACATATCCAAATAAATTAAAATCTGTATCAATCTGACCAAGTGCTTCGGGTTCAATTTCGTTTTTGGCAGTAAAATTGGATAGCTCATACCCAAATTGGGTTACAATTTCTCCATTGATTGTTGATTCAACCTCAACCACCTTTTGGCGTAATGAAAGTGACAGTGTCTCCGGCCCACTAAAACCAGGTTTTCTAGTCCAGGTGATTGAATATTCCGGTGCCTCATTTAGCATAAAAGTAGAATCTTCGGTGACTATGGTCTCCGGAGTTATGTCTGACTCTAATATGCTTACAACATTATTTGAAGAATACTCAGACAAATCATAGCCAAAAATTTCGTTAGCCAATTTGGATGCTACCACTTCGGCATTAGCTCCTTGAATAAACGTAGGGTTTGCTCTTGATTCGCTCTCAACTATTCGAATTACTTTACCCTGATTTGAAGTACGAACTTTCAAGTTCCCCATGTTATCAAATGCGCCATCCGGAGTAATGATAATACCAGACATTGAATTTTTTGCTCCTATCACACTCACCCAACTTTGACTGTGCCCTTCACGCTGGTTTAAATCTGCGGGAGTTAACTCTGCGTTGATCGAATCGCGTAATAATTGCAAATAGCTGCCATGCTGTTGATACAAAGTTGCAACTGCCATCGTATCAATGGAAAAACCGAGTTGTTTTGCAACTTCATTCAGTTCTTTCTTAACGGTAGTTGCATCTTTTTGAATAGCCCCCGCTGCATTCATATCAATATATGGACGCAACATAATGAAGGTGAGTACCCCAATTACACCAACTGCAATTAATATTTTTGTGATCTTCTGCATGAACTTTTGCCCAAAAATTTCGTCTCAAATACCGATTCAGCTACGACAAAACCAAATTTTAGTTACTAAAATTTGTATCCAAAAATTCTGATTCAATCATAATTTCCTACTTTTATAGAAATCCAAGAATTAAACAACCGGAACTTTACCGCTGTAACATCGCATTTCAACACTAGAAGTAATTATTCTACACTTTCGGCATGAGCTTTAACAATCAATTTATCTTTCTTGTACTATTTCTTATTTCAAATCCTTTTTGGGTTGAAGCTCAACCTTCACCGGAAACTGATGCCCCAGCACGAAGTGAACTAACAACGATTATCGAAAAAGCCGAGTCGATAAATTCTCTTAGAAGTTTGATAATTCAACAACATGGAGACCGACTATCAGAACGCTATTTTAAGGGGCGATCACCAAACCGAACGTTTAATATAAAATCTGCATCTAAAAGCATCATCGGATTACTGGCCGGAATAGCTATTGAAGAAGGCTTTATTCCATCTATTGAAGAGCCAATTTCCACTTATTTCCCAGAGTATTTTGATGAGAATCCGAATCCTAAAAAGGAATCCATCACCATACGAAATTTACTAAGTATGCAAACCGGCCTTCGTTCCACAAGTTCTGGGAATTATGGAGCTTGGGTAATTTCTGATAATTGGGCGGAATATGCATTGGATCAGGATTTCGTAACGGAGATTGATGGAAGAATGGTTTATTCAACCGGTACCTCTCATTTACTTTCGGTAATTATCACAAAAGCATCAGGAATGAGTACAAAATCATTTGCTGAAAAATATTTATTCGATACACTTGATATTACTATTGGCGGATGGGATCGTGATCCTCAAGGATACTACATGGGCGGAAATAATATGGCCATGAAACCGGACGATTTATTAAAAATCGGGCAAATGCTTATTGATGATGGTGTTTGGGAAGGCGAGCAGATAATTTCCAAAGACTGGATTATCGACTCATTCAAAACATATACATATAGTAACTACAATCCATATGGGTACGGATATCAGTGGTGGAATAAAGAAACGGCTGGGTATACCACATTTTTTGCTTGGGGTCACGGTGGGCAGTACATCATGATGATCCCTGAACTGGATGCTGTGGTTGTAATGACTTCTTCTGTGACCAACGCCAGCAGACGACGTACTTATAAACGACCTGTTTTTGTTTTGTTGGAAGATTATATCATCCCATTCCTGGAAAACAGCTCTTCAGCCGACAGCTAAACAATTTTACATCCCTTCTTTAACCAAGCAATAGGTTTACGTAATTTCTGATAACATGTAAATCAATTACTATGAGATTTTTTCGAAGCCTATTTGTTCTGATTCTGCTACTCGGGTTCACCCAACAAGCTCACTCTTTTCAAGATTCTGCACCAAACACCACAAAGTATCTTTCCAATCCCCAAAGAGCAGTTCATACGTTTTTGCATTGGCAACAAACCGGACATAAGAATCTGGACCTTGTTGTTTTGCCAATGAAGCAGGCAACAGACGCATCAAAAGAAGAAAAAATTGAACTTGCTGAACAGTTAAAGCGTGTGCTAGATGCCCGTGGGCTTCTTGTTGAATACGAGGGCATCCCTAAAAATTCGAACTATGCTGATAGCCTAAGTGGGTTAAATCAGTATATCCTTTTTGATCAATTACCCGAAGTATACGTTACAAAAGTGGGTGATGAATGGGTTTTTTCGAAAGCCACCATCGATGAAATTCCAGCTTTATATCGCGCAACTTTCTCATCGTTTATTGAAGCCATACTTGATCAGCTTCCTGCATGGACCGAAACCGAGTGGCTGGGTATTGCGGTTTGGCAGTACGCGGCCATCTTTCTTTGGATTCTGGTCGGATTTGTGCTCCGTAAAATATTCGAATTTGTATTGGATAATTATATCCGCCGTATCACAAAAAAGACAAAATTCACCTGGGATGATGACTTACTTGAGGGTGTTGAGCGCCCTATTGGGTTCATCTTTTTGATGGTATTCTTCTCCCTTACTTATACGAATTTACGTTTACCGGTAACCATAAATTTATACCTCTCAACAATTTT
Organism: Balneolaceae bacterium; assembly: GCA_965249965.1. GTDB lineage: Bacteria > Bacteroidota > Rhodothermia > Balneolales > Balneolaceae > HXMU1420-13. The sequence goes on along the minus strand of OZ252262.1, from coordinate 1,399,280 downwards.
GGAAATAGCCATTTCCTTTGGTGTTGTTTGGGTTTTTTATAATCTCTCGGGTGTTTTTGCCAAGTATTTAACGGTCATCACCAGCAAAACAGAAAATAAACTGGACGATCAGTTAGTCCCGCTTATTAGAAAGAGCCTTCGCTTTTTTGTTGTGACCATGGGGGTGATTTTAATCCTGCAAAATAACGGATATAATGTTGCCTCTCTTATTGCAGGTCTTGGAATTGGTGGATTGGCTGTTGCCCTTGCTGCACGCGATACCCTGGCCAATTTCTTTGGATCGATAACTATCTTTATGGACCGCCCTTTTCGAATTGGTGACTGGATAAAAATAGGAAACGTAGAGGGTACGGTTGAGGAAGTGGGATTTCGGTCAACAAGAATTCGAACGTTTTATAATTCTTTGGTTTCAGTCCCGAATTCGAATGTCTCAACAGCTGATATCGATAACTACGGAATGCGAGAGTATCGGCGACTAAAAACCGTATTGAACTTAACCTATTCTACTACGCCTGAACAAATGGAAGCATTTGTGGAAGGGATTAAAGCCATCGTTAAAGCGAATAAACATTTTAGGCAAGACTTTTATGAAGTTCACTTTAATTCTTTTGGCGCACACTCTTTGGATGTGTTGGTTTATGTCTTTTTTAAAGTTCCGGATTGGAGCACAGAGTTACAGCAGCGGCATAATTTCCTGCTTGAAGTCCTCCGCCTGGCAAAAGAAGTGGGCGTAGAATTTGCCTTTCCAACTCAAACTTTACATGTAGATTCTTTATATCAGGATGAACCACGAGAAGTTGGGAATTCTAAATCTGAAGATGAACTTGCAGGATCCGTTGCCGCTTTTGGTCCGGGTGGAACAATGGGCAAGCCCGATGGGTTGCGGATATTTAAAGAAGGTAAAGAAATCGATTTTGGTGCCGGTAAGTAGCTTATTTTGATGCAAGCATAGCATCAACAGCCTCGGATAATTTTTCTTCGCTGATGGGTTTAATCATAAATTCTGAGTTTGTAACTACAGATGCTTTATTTCGGTAGCGCTGATCAGAATTACCGGTGATAAACAGAATGGGTACTTCAGAAAAACTGCGAATTCTCAAAGCGGCTTCAACTCCATCCATGGGGCCTTCCAGCATAATATCCATGATCACAATATCGGGATTGTACTTTTTTACCAAACTAACGGCTGTTTCTCCGTCCCGAATTTCCCCCACCGTTTTGAATACTTTTTGTTTGAGATAGTTTTCATACAAAACGGAAAGGATCAGATTATCCTCTACAATTAATGCTTTTTTTGATATTTCCATCGAGTCCCCAAATTTCTGTATATAAAAAAACCCGATAGTTAAGTTATCGGGTTTTAAGGACTTTTCGTAAAGTTCTTTACAGATTATTTCTCTTCTTCCTTTCCGGCAAAAGCTTCGAAAACCATTTTTAAGTCGTTCGCTACATCCTGGCTTGTTCGGCCTTCAATTCTATGGCGTGGAATCATCGCTTTAATCTCACCATCTACAAAATATGCGAATGAAGGTGATGATGGTGGAAATTCACTGAAGTACGCACGCGCATGAGCGGTAGCTTCTTTATCTTGACCAGCAAATACCGTTACCATGTGATCCGGTTTAGCATCAGATTGGTCTAAGGCAATGCCTAAACCTGGGCGAGCATTTCCGGCAGCGCATCCACATACCGAATTAATCGCCATCAGCATCGTGCCTTTATATTCTTTCATAGCACGATCCACATCGGCTGGTGTTTTTAATTCCTCTACGCCAAATTGTGTTAATTCCTCACGCATCCATGAGGTATCCGGTCCCATTCCAAATCCAAATTGCATAATAATTGCTCTTAATTGATTAAATAATAATGTCTAAAAATACGAATTAGCGCTGAAAGTAATAACCACCCTCAAAATCCCCTCTTGAGAAGGGATTTAGGGGTGTGTAAAACTAGATCGTCGTTACTTACTTTGCAGCAGCGTAATATTCGGCAACTTGTGCCCAGTTAACCACACTCCAGAATGCGGAAATATAGTCTGGACGACGGTTCTGGTAGTTTAGGTAATATGCATGCTCCCAAACATCCAATCCAAGAATTGGAGTTAAACCATCCATGATTGGGCTATCCTGATTAGCTGTTGAGTGTACTTTTAATCCACCATCTGCATCCACAGAAAGCCACGCCCAGCCTGAACCAAAACGAGTAGCAGCAGCGTTTGCGAATTCTGTTTTGAAAGCATCGAAGCTTCCGAAAGCAGCATCGATTGCAGCACCTAAATCTTCATCAGGAGTTCCACCACCATTTGGTGCAAGTACGGTCCAGAACAACGAATGATTAGCGAAACCGCCACCATTGTTAATTACTGCCTGAACTTTATCACTTGGTAGTGCAGAAATATTTGAAAGTACATCTTCAATTTCTTTGTCTGCGAATTCTGTTCCTTCTAAAGCAGCATTAACTTTTGCGGTATATCCTGCATGGTGCTTTGAGTGGTGAATCTCCATCGTACGAGCGTCGAAATGTGGCTCAAGTGCATCGTATGCGTATGGTAAATCTGGTAATGTATAAGCCATGTTAGTCTCTTAATTTTTTAGTTGAAGTATCCCCCAGTTTATTATGATTGAGTCTAAACTTCGACTCAGCCTGTTGGATAGCAATGTTTTATCTGTTTGTAAGATAAATATCAGACCGATTAAAATCGTTCCGAAAGCGATACAAAGATTCTATGTGGTTAATAGGTATAGGCTTTTAACTAGACAAAATGAACAGCCTTCGGCAATCCCTCTGAATCGTACTCCACTTCTTCAGGAATCGTTTTAATTCCTTTTTCTATAGATTGTTTAGCATAATAGGCCAGCGCCATTGCATCAACAATATCATCTTCACCAACATCCGAGCGGCGGTATTCTTCTTTAATCTCACGGAAAAAATCATCCGCAATGGGTTCTTCAGCGCGAAGTAATTCCAAACGGTGGCGAATCCCTTTTTTAAGGTTTTTCTTTTGGAAAATCATCCCTCCGTTTAACTTTTGAAAAAGTAATTCCGGGTGACTTTCAAACACTTTGGTTTTAAAGCGCTCATTTTCCCGAAGTAGCTTGTCGATGAGTTTGATTTTTGGTGTAATATTCCAGGCTTGAAGCGACAGTTTTTTCTCCGTCCATTCGAAGCTGGTCATGTTGGCTTCGGCATAACTGGGTGCATCAAGCGCAGGTCGTATTGGCGGACTAAATACGGATGAAGAATATTCGCCACCTAGTTCTTTTCTTAACAGGCGATCACAATCGCGCGTGTATTCCTCGTCTTCTAAACCAATGGGCATGTCAATAAAAATCCGATCGTAATACTCGAATGCTGTAGCTAATTCATCGTTATTTTCGATGATCTGATACTTTTCTTCACCTTCGGTAAACGTGATGAGAATCCACCCAAGTTTACAACCATCTATACCCGCTGTTTTCACTTTATCTCCTTTATCAATGATCAGTTTTACCTCAACTTAAGAGGTAAGAAATCTACTACTTTTCGTAAGAGAACCAATTAGATTTCTCACTTCGTTCGAAATGACAACTCAAGATTTATAGGGAAAAACTATTTAATTATTTTTTTAAGACTGATGTGAAGCTCGTCCAGCTGATCTTGTTCTACTTCGGCCGGCGAACTGTCCATCATACTTTGCGCCCGCTGATTTTTCGGAAATGCAATTACATCCCGCAAACTGCCTGCGCCGGTAAGTAGCATCACAATTCGATCCAAACCAAGAGCGATCCCACCATGTGGAGGTGCTCCGTACTTAAAGGCATCCAATAAAAAGCCAAATTTCTCTTCTGCTTCTTCCTGCTCTATTCCAAGCAATTTGAACATTTGCTCCTGCACTTTTCTACTGTGGATTCGAATAGATCCCCCACCAATTTCTGATCCGTTCATCACTAAATCGTATGCACGGGCTTTTACTGAACCGGGATCGGATTCCAGCTTATCCATTTCTTCTGCCTTTGGAGAAGTAAACGGATGGTGCATTGCGTGGTATCGTCTGCTTTCTTCATCCCATTCTAGTAATGGAAAATCAGTAACCCACAGTAAATTGAATGCCTCTTTATTGATCAGATCAAATTCTTCGCCAACCATAAGGCGAAGTCCACCAAGTTGTTCTAACACAGATGGTTTTGGTCCGGCCAGCATAAATACAAGATCCCCGGTTTTGGCACCTGATGCTTCCACCATTTCATCTACGATCTCTTTTGTCAGAAATTTTGCCACAGAGCAAAGTGGACCATCTTCCTGCATTTTGATATAAATCAGACCGCCTGCACCCGTTTCTTTTTTAACGCGTTCGGTCCATCGATCGATGGCACCACGGCCCATAGCTCCCTGACCCGGAATTGTAATTCCGACAACAGCACCACCTTTCGCAACGGTACCCGAAAACACTTTGAATTCAGCATCTTTCACGATTTCTGAGAAATCCACAAACTCTAATCCAAAACGAGTATCCGGTTTATCAGAACCGTAGGTATTCATGGCGTCGTCGTAACTCATACGAGGAAAAGGTGTTTGGATTTCTACTCCGATAGTTTCTTTGAAGATGTTTTTCATCAAGCCTTCGTGCATCTCAAAAATTGCATCTTCATCCACGAAACTCATCTCCACGTCAATCTGGGTAAACTCAGGTTGGCGATCGGCACGTAAATCCTCATCACGGAAACATTTGGTAATCTGGAAGTATCTATCGTAACCAGAGACCATCAACAGCTGTTTATATGTTTGTGGTGATTGTGGAAGAGCAAAGAATTTTCCCGGATTAACTCTACTTGGCACCAAATAATCGCGAGCTCCCTCTGGGGTACTTTTCATCAAAACGGGTGTTTCCACTTCAGCAAATTCCTGAGAATGATAAAACGCTCTCACCGCCTGATAGGTTTTGGAGCGAAGCATCAACTTGTCCTGCATTTCAGGTCTGCGGAGATCTAAATACCGATATCGAAGTCGGGTTTCTTCGTTGGTGGTGATGCCATCTTTGATTTCAAAAGGTGGAGTATCCGCCTCTGAATAGATTTCTAGTTCAGTAACTTCGATTTCAATCTCACCCGTTTTCAAATTTGGATTGATATTTTCATCTCCGCGCGGAATTACTTTTCCTTTAATGCCGATCACGTACTCTGCACGTAATTTTTCCGCCTTTGCATGAAGTTGTTCATCGGTTTCGGTGAATAAGATTTGGGTAACGCCATAGCGATCGCGTAAATCAATAAAAATTACGCCTCCAAGATCGCGACGTGGGCCAACCCATCCATTTAATACAATTTCTTCCCCGATGTTTTTCGCAGTTAATTCGCCGCAAGTGTGTGTTCTTCTAAAAGTCATGATATTTTTTCGATGAATCGTCGAGTGATTTTTCTGTGTAGAAAGGCGTCGAAAATACGCAACTCTTCAACGAATCGCTTGATTCAATGGCAATAAGCGTCCCTTTTTTATCTGAATTCAGCAATTTGATGGATTTAGCCTACCTCTACATTTAATTAAATTTTGTGCCATTCGATTTTTTTTAGCTACATTGATCGTCCATCTACGGAAATTGTAACACATTTTGAGCCTGGGGAGGTCTCAAATGGGCACAATCAAAACGATTGTTGCGGACGGCAACGAAATTTTTCGGCATGGACTTAGTTCCATTTTACGCGATGCAGAGTTTGATATTTGCAGCGAGGTGGATAATGGCGCTCTTATTTTAACTGCATTTGAGCATGTTCAACCGGATTTATGCGTTCTTTCTTTTGAAATGCCAGAGATTAATGGGATTCAACTTGCAAACAAGATTATTGCAAAATTCCCAGATGCCCGGATTTTAATGCTCACTGATTCAAATTCCGACGCCGTTCTGAACGAATTCCTGGATTCAGGGGCTCAAGGCTTGCTACTAAAATCAGCTCACCGCATTGAATTGATTGATGCCGCTGAAAAAGTAGCCGCTGGAGATAATTTCCTTGGAAAACAATTCTCACACATGATGACCAGAGAATATCTTCGTCTCGCAAAGCTTAAAAAATCGAAACGACATATTACCTTGCGAGAAAGAGAGGTTTTAAAATTACTTGTAGATGGTTTTACAAGCTCAGAAATTGCAGAACAGCTATTTATTAGCCCCAGAACAGTAGATAAACACCGAACAAATCTGCTTAAAAAATTAGGCCAAAAAAATACAGCCGGCCTTGTTCGCTATGCTATTGAAAATGAAAAGAATCTAAGCTGAGATTCATTCGCTGATCCACTACGTACTTATACGTATAAAAATTACGTAAAAGCAGTTATTGAGCAAGCGGTTCCAATCACTTAGCTTGCTAGTGCAAATGGGGTAATAGCCGTCTGTAGATGATATTAGCCGACCTACATTGATTTGGGGTCGGCTTTTTTTATGTCTCCAAAAAAACAAAGCCCAACTCGGTTCCAAGCTGGGCTTTTCAATTTATGTAGCGTGGGACGGAATTGAACCGTCGACCTCACGATTATGAGTCGTGCGCTCTAACCATCTGAGCTACCACGCCAAAAAAATCAATAAGATTTAAAGATACGAGTTTCTAAAATTAAGTCTAGCCATTTTTTTGGCTTATTCGGGCAATTCTAAATCCGAAGTTCCTTACCTTCATTCCTTCACTTTAAAGTTGGAAATACAGAATGGCGAAGAATATAACTCCACGCGAAAAAGACTATTCACAATGGTATCTGGATATCGTAAAAGAGGCACAATTAGCTGAACACTCACCGGTTCGCGGGTGTATGGTCATCAAGCCGACCGGAATGGCGCTTTGGGAGAACATGCAACAAGGTCTCGATCAGATGTTCAAAGATACGGGCCACCAGAATGCCTACTTCCCATTATTTATTCCAAAATCATTTTTATCGAAAGAAGCCCAACATGTGGAAGGTTTTGCGAAAGAGTGTGCAGTTGTCACTCATTCCCGACTCAAAGCAGTTGATGGAGGCGTGGAAGTAGATCCGGATTCTAAACTTGAAGAAGAATTGATCGTTCGCCCGACTTCGGAGACCATTATTTGGGACACTTATAGAAATTGGATTCAGTCGTACCGTGATCTTCCAATTTTGGTAAATCAATGGGCAAATGTGGTCCGTTGGGAAATGAGAACCCGACTTTTCCTTCGCACGATGGAATTTCTATGGCAGGAAGGTCACACTGCTCACGCAACCAAGCAAGAAGCAGTTGACGAAACCCTTCAAATGTTGGAAGTATATAGAACTTTCGCTGAGGAGTTTATGGCCATGCCGGTAATTACCGGAGTAAAAACAGAAAGCGAACGATTCGCTGGTGCCGAAGACACGTACTGTATCGAAGCGTTGATGCAGGATGGAAAAGCACTACAGGCCGGAACTTCACACTTTTTAGGACAGAATTTTGCAAAGGCTTTTGATGTGAAATTTCAGGATAAAGACGGTGATCATAAACTCGTATGGGCTACCAGTTGGGGAGTTTCAACTCGCTTAATCGGCGGCTTGATAATGACTCATTCTGATGATCAGGGGTTAGTTCTTCCTCCTAAATTAGCTCCAACACAGGTTGTTATAGTACCTATTTACAGAAAAGATGGGGAACGTGAATTAGTGCTGGAATATGGTGATGCCATTTATGATGAGCTAAAAGCGCTTGGTATTCGGGTAAAATTGGATGATCGTGATAACTTCAAACCCGGTTTCAAATTTGCAGAGCATGAAGCTCGTGGCATTCCTTTAAGAATTGCTATCGGACCGCGGGATGTTCAAAATGGAAATGTTGAATTGGCTCGCCGTGATACTTTAAATAAAGAGATTGTTACTCGCGAAGGCATTGGAAATCACATCCAAACTCTACTGGATACTATTCAAACCGATTTGTTTGAGACTGCAAAATCTCGTCGTGATGAAATGACTTCTGAAGTTGAGACTTATGAAGAATTCAAAAGCGTTCTCGAAGAAAAAGGCGGATTCATTTATGCACATTGGGACGGAACTGCAGAAACTGAGGAGCGGATCAAAAATGAGACAAAAGCCACTATTCGCCTCATCCCATTAGAGGAAGGAAATCCTGGTAAATGTATGGTGACCGGAAATCCATCAAAACAAAAAGTTTTATTCGCTAAAGCCTATTAAATTCAGGTGTGAAAATTCCACATCAATATCAGCTATTTACCGCCGAAAGCAGCAGAGAATTGGATAGGCGAACTATTCAAGATTTTGGTATTGATGGCTTTACATTGATGGAAATTGCCGGAACACGGGCTGCCGATTTCATTTTGACTTACATTGATAAAGGCGACAAGGGGCTTATCTGTTGCGGGCGAGGGAATAATACCGGCGATGCTTTAGTTGTGGCTCGAATTTTGGTGGAACACGGTGTGCATATCGACCTATATTGGGTAGATGGGGTTGAAACTTTATCACCAGACACAGAAAAGAATTATCAGCTCCTTAAAAAGCTCTACTCAGAGCTTATTCAAGAAATTCACTTAGATCAAAAAGACATCAATCAATACAGTTTTATTGTTGATGGAATGCTTGGAACGGGTCTAAATTCGGATGTACAATCGCCTTACAAAGAGGTCATTGAAACGATAAATGAGTCAATCGCTACCATTTTCGCAATGGACATCCCAACTGGATTACATGCTGATAATGGAGTAATTATGGGGACTGCTGTACAAGCAGATTTCACCCTGGCGTTTGGCTCACTCAAATTTGGGTACTATCAAAATAGTGCATACGAAGTTTGTGGGGATATAATCTTTTGTGAGCTTCCATTTCCATCCACCTTAAAGAATAGCTCAAACTTTCTTCTGGACGAGAACTGGGTAAATAACCTTACTATCGATAAAAAGCCTCGATTGCACAAATACGATGGTGGAGTAATTTATGTAATAGCAGGTTCGGAGGGATTAACTGGCGCAGCTATTTTGGCATCACTTAGTGCATGGAATACCGGAGTTGGCGCCGTTGTATTAATCACCCCTAAAGGACTCTTACCTGCCTATGAAGAACATTTGGTTCATATCATAAAAAAACCTGTTGGTGATAATTCTGATACTCAATTTGATACAAAGCATTTAGATGAGGTCATGAGAATTTTAAATGAGAAACCCGGAGTTTTGTTAATAGGACCTGGACTGGGTAGAGAAGCACAAACTATGCAATTTGCAGAAGCCATTGGCAACCAATTTCAGGGAGAAATGGTAATCGATGCAGATGCTCTTTTAGCATTTTCGAAATCAGATTTTGAGTCTAAAAATACTGAATCAACAAGGATTTATACCCCACATGTTGGAGAATTGAACTTTTTTAATTCAACTAAAGAATTAAATCGCTTAGAAAGAGCAAAAAAAATATCTGGCAAGTTGAATGCTGAAGTTGTATCCAAAGGACTGCCGACCATCATAGCATCCCCAAATGGTGAAACAATTTCTACTGCATATGATACCAGAATATTTGCAAGGGCTGGCTTTGGTGATGTATTGGCGGGTAAAATTGCAGGCTATTTGTTATTAACCAAAGATCCGAAAGTTGGAATTGTTTCAGCACTTCTGGATGGATATAAAAAAGCCGGAACTATGTTTGAAACAACAGGTAATTTACCTGAACCAATGGATATCATCTAACTAAGATAGGCGAGGCATCAAAGATTTACTCTTTTCATATCGGCGGGCTTTCATTGCCCTTTTTGTATTAGTTACGCTAACTATTTTCGTGGGTATGTTATATCCATCGGATCAATTGGCTCCAATCAACATTTGGGACTACGACAAAATTGGTCATTATATTTTATTTGCCATTTGGACGTTTTTATATGGCTTAGTTCGAGCAATCAGGAAAAAAAGAGCTCCAAATTTATGGATTGTTTTTACTCTAGGACTATCCTATGGTTTACTTGTAGAGTTTTTGCAATTCGTTTTACCTACTAACCGTAGCCCTGAGCTCTGGGATTTTATTGCGGATGCACTCGGCTCATTTTCTGCTGTTCTTGCTTTGAAATGGGTTTTCAAGTCTCCCAGTGATTCTTAATACCCACATCAATATGCGATACTAGCTCATCGTTACCTGATTATTTTGCAGATAGTAAATTAATCGGGTTGAGTTATGATAGAACAACAACTGCATTCACAAATATTACGATCAGCTGTTTTATTACTTTTTCTTTCCTTGAATGTCACTTCAGCCAGTGAAGCACGACGATTTCAATACCAATCAGCAAATCAGTCACTAAATACTCAAATAAAGCCTCTTCAAAGCATAATCAAGGTAGCGGAGTATCGATATCTTGAAAGAAAATTGGTGAAACATACATCAGACCAATCGCTTATGAGTTTATTTTTTGGTGAAAACTCGGAACATGATCACATACAATCAGCAGAAAAAGAGAAAACAAGTAATGCTCGAATTCTAATGCCCCAAATGATAGGTGGACTGCCCACACTATATGCTCATATCAAATACCCTGTGCGAGCAAAAGCAAGAGGAATTGAAGGTGTCGTAAACGTGGAATTCACCGTTAATGAATTGGGTATGGTCGAAGACATTTCAATTATTGAAGGTATTGGAGCTGGCTGTGATGAGGAAGTTATCAGAGCACTTAAACGAACTCGCTTCTCACCTGCAATATTGAACGGTCGATATGTAAAAGTGAGGTTGTCTCAAAGTGTGTTATTCAAACTAGAACCGTTAAAAAGATAAACGAGGGCGCACATGAACTTTAAACATCCAAAAGCTGATCTTGAACGGCGATATATTTTAACTTTCCAATTTAGTTTAATTTTATCGCTACTATTCTTGCTGGCACTTACAAAAATGGAATTGAATTCAGATGCTGATTTGAGCTATACGTTCCAACCCGATGAGCTAGATGTAAGCATTGAATTGCCACCCCAAATTCCACCTAAAACTCCTCCTGCCCCAATTAAACCATGGATGCCGGCTGAGGTTTCGAACGACACCCCCATTGAAATTGAAGTTGATATCCCAAATCTTGAAATAGACTCATTTTTGTACGAGGTACCGGCTCAACCATCAAATAATAATGACGAAAATCAGATTTTTGATTCTTTTGGAGTAGAAATTTTACCACAAATGCAGGGTGGTTTACAGAAACTATATGCAAATATTGTATATCCGGAAGTAGCGAGGAAAGCGGGAATTCAAGGATTAGTTACGATCCAATTTATAGTTAATAAAGAAGGAGATGTTGAAGACCCCACTATCCTACGTGGTATAGGCGGCGGCTGTGATGAAGAAGTGCTTCGAGTTATCAAACTAATGAAGTTTTCTCCGGGAGTTCAAAACGGCAGAATCGTGAATGTAAAAATGGCTCAATCAGTACGATTTGAGCTTAATAATTAGCAAACATATAAAAACAGAGAGTGAACTCGTTACACTTTTGTATTAATGGGATTAAAGACTTGCGAGCTTATAAAAAAATCCCGTTCTTTTTAGACCCTAAATAAACTCAAGACTAGAATATGACTAACGAACGCAAAAGTGCGAAGGCAGACTTGAAGAGAACGTATAATATCACTCTTCAAGTTGGTCTTATTGCCGCACTACTTTTTATGATAGGTGTTGTTCGCGTTAACTTATACAGCGAGCCACCAGCTCCACCACCAATTGAAATTCAAGAGGAAGTGGTGATGGAAGAAGTTATTCAAACTAAACAAGTTGAGACTCCTCCTCCTCCTCCACGCCCACCGGTTCCGGTTGAAGTTCCTAACGATGAAATCCTCGAAGATGATGTGGTTGATTTAGATTTGGAATTTGACCTAGACGGACCAATGGATTTACCTCCACCTCCTCCCCCACAAGAAGATGAAGAAGAAGATTTCTTCGTTGTGGTAGAAAATATGCCTGAACTTCAGGGTGGATTAGCCGAGCTTCAGCGCAAGGTTAAATACCCAGAAATGGCACGCCGTGCTGGAATCGAAGGTCGAGTAACTGTTCAGTTCATTGTAAATGAAAGCGGACAAGTAGAAAATCCTCGGGTAATTCGTGGAATCGGCGGTGGTTGTGATGAAGCTGCTCTTGAAGCTGTAAAACAAGCTAAATTCACTCCTGGTATGCAGCGTGGACGTCCTGTTCGTGTACAATACTCATTACCTATTGTATTCCGTTTACAGAACTAAGCCCATCAAATTAATTTTTAAACCCCTCCTGTAAAGTGAGGGGTTTTTTTATGCCATTTCGTTTTTAAACCGAAGTAGAACAGACTTAAGATTTTCGAAGTCTACTTTTTGGTGTGCCTCATTTACCTCTGCCCATTCAATTTTTTCGATACCTTCCTCTGCCTGTGGGGTAAGAGTACCTTCTTTAGGAAATATCATGGAATACCAATAGGTAGTTTTTCCATATTCCTTTCCCTTTTGCTGGTATTCATGATAGGTTGTTCCCAGATCAGACACGATGCAAGGTAGCTCGGTACCCGTTTCTTCTGCCACTTCGCGTACCGCACACATAGCTATAGATTCATCTAGCTCAAGTTTACCTTTTGGAAGATCCCAACATTCATTTCTGTAAATTAATAGTACACAAATCGAATTGTTGATGTACTTAAAAACTACCCCGCCTGCAGCTGTGATGGGTTTAGGCATCTTCTTTGGTGTCAGAATCTGATCCTGTATCTGTTGAATCCGAATCAGCATCTTTTGCTGCTTCATCGGCAAAATTTAAACGAAGAGTTGTGAGTACTTGATCGATATACCCTTTTAATTCCTGCGGTAGATTACCAGTAGTGTACTTATCTAGTACGGTGAGTGTATCAATTGCATACTTCGCAGAAGCTAAATCTCTTTCTATGGTATCAGTAGCAGGATTTTTAAGCTTACCAAGGCCCATCATCCCGATTTGCTGATGTTGCTGTATTAACATCATAAATAATAATTGTTCTTGTTGATCCTGATTTAAAGATCCTTCACTCATTTTTTCCGACTTTTAGTTGCGATTATCAATCCCCTAAATTTATGGTGATTTAAACTTAATAAAGAACATTTTTCGTTACCTTCTTGCGGAAATTCAACATTTGTATGGCAACGTTAAAATCATTTAAAGCCTGGAGACCAAAACCGGAATTTGTATCGCAGATCGCGTCCGTTCCTTATGATGTGATACATTCATCAGAAGCCCGAAAAATTGCTGAATCTAATCCTCAATCTTTTGTCAAGGTAATTCGACCAGAAGTGAGCCTAGACGAAGGAATTGACTTATATTCTGAGGAAGTTTATAAAATGGGGCGTGCTAATCTGGAGGATCTATTAAACTCGAATCAATTTCTTCAAGAGTTGGATCCTGCCATTTATCTCTATCAAATGCGGTGGGATGGCAACACTAAAACCGGAATCTTTGGGTGCGTTTCTGTTGATGATTATGATCAGAATCTGATTTTAAAACATGAACTAACCCGCCCCGATAAAGAAGACGATCGTACCAAACATATTATCACCCAAAAAGCGCACGCAGAACCGGTGATGATGACTTTTCAGTCTAATTCTACCTTTCAACATTTGATGGAAAATGTGATTAGTACTTCACCGTTGTATCAGTTTATTGCGGATGATTCGGTGGAGCATTTAATTTGGAAAGTTAATAACCCTGAGTCTTTTTCATCTGAATTTTCTAAGATTCCAACCATTTATATTGCTGATGGCCATCATCGTTGTGCGAGTGCATCTCGTGCCGCCAAAGAAGTAGATCTTAAAAAACATCCTGAAGCAAAGATTTTCCCTGCTGTTTTATATCCATTGGAAGAAGTGAATATTCTGGCTTACAACCGATTCATTTACAAAATTAGTGATGATTTCTGGCCATCGTTTACTTCGGCCTTCAATGTATTAGAAACTGAAAACCCGAAACCTGAAAAACACGGCGTAGTTTGTTTTTATTATCAGTCAAAGTGGTATAAACTTCAGTTACCTGAAACCTCTAAAACTGAACAAGCAGCCGGATTAGACGTTGCAAAAGTTCAGGAGTTTATTCTTGAACCTTATTTAGGCATTACAGACCAACGACTAGACAAAAACATCTCATTTATTGGTGGGTCTGATAGTATTACGAAACTTGAAGAAATCGTTGATTCCGGCGAAGCAGATCTTGCAATCAGTTTTTACCCGACAAGCATGGAAGAGCTTGTTGCTGTTTCTGACGCCGGTGAACTAATGCCTCCAAAATCAACCTGGTTTGAACCAAAACTCAAATCAGGCATTCTCATTCATACCTTTTAACTCACACCTCATTAAGAAAATCTCAATGAACAGAATTCATAATTTTAGCGCCGGCCCGGCCATATTACCACTCGAAGTTCTAGAACGTGCACAAGCAGAATTTGTAGATTATAAGGGTACCGGTACCTCAATCATGGAAAAGTCGCACCGCGGTACCGACTATGTGGCTGTTGATGCACACGCCCGCCAGCAATTAGTAAACTTATTGGGATTAGGCGATGATTATGACGTCCTGTTTTTACAAGGCGGAGCCAGTACTCAATTTTTGATGGCTCCGTATAATTTCCTTTTAGAAGGTGAAACCGCAGATTACATAAATACAGGTTCCTGGAGTACCAAAGCCATTAAAGAAGCAAAATTATTTGGTACTGTAAACGAAGCTTTTAGCAGTAGTGAAAGTAATTTTAATCGAGTTCCTACAAATAAGGAACTGTCGCTCTCGAAAGATGCTAAATATGTTCACTTCACCTCAAACAACACCATCTTCGGAACACAGTTTGCAAGCGAGCCTGAAACTAAAAGGGTTCCTTTAATTTGTGATGCCAGCTCTGATTTTCTTTCCCGCCCAATAGATATTTCTCGATACGGAGTTATCTATGCAGGTGCCCAGAAAAATTTAGGGCCTGCCGGTGTAACTGTAGTAATCGTGAATAAAGAATTTCTTTCTGCAAACGGGAAAACTGGCATCCCTACAATGATGAACTATAATACACATGCCGGCAAGATGTTTAATACACCTCCTGCTTTTGCAGTGTACATGGTTGGACTTGTTTTAGACTGGATTCAGGAAAAAGGTGGTCTGAGCTACTTCAAAACCTTTAATGAGGAAAAAGCCGCCATTCTATACAACGAGATTGATGCAGATGACTTTTACCATGGTACCGCCGAAACTGAATCTCGTTCAAAAATGAATGTTTGCTTCCGCCTTGCTGATCAGAATCTGGAGGGCAAGTTTATTGAAGAAGCATCAGCACACAAGCTAGACGCGCTAAAAGGTCACCGAAGTGTTGGTGGCATTCGCGCAAGTATTTATAATGCTTGTCCGCGTGAAAGTGTGGAAGCGCTAGTTGCATTCATGAAAGAATTTAGAGCGAAAAACTAGTAATTAGCGCATCAAATCAATGATTCAAATTGTAGGTGTAATTCATGAATTACACCTACAATTTATCCAATATCATACATTATCCGTAGAACCCAAAAACCGTTAGAAAATGGTCGATGGTATTGGGTACAAACGCGAACATATAAATGACTCCCCAGGCAGCGCCTCCAACATGGGCTTCATGATTAATCTTTCCTTCTTTTTTGCTAGCCCAAATGCTATATGCCACGAAAATAGCTCCGAATACTATTGCCGGAATTCCAATGGGAATTAAGAACAGGTAGATCTTCTCGAAAGGAAAAATTACTATAAAAGCGAATAGAACGGCTTCTACAGCCCCGGAAGCGCCGATTGTAGCATAGGAAGGATTATCCTTATGCCTGATAAGTGAAGGAATTGACGATGCTAAAAGTCCGGTGAAATAAAGAATTAGAAAATGAAGTTCGCCGATTGATCGCTCTAAAACTGGTCCAAAGAACAGAAGAGTAATCATATTAAATGCAAGGTGAGTAAAACCGCCATGCAGGAAACCAGAAGTAATGAGTTCATACCACGTATTCTTTCGTATTGCTCTATAGGGCATAAACATCCCGACTTCCATCATTTTGCGGATGTTAAAAGCAGCAATTGAAATTGCTACTGTGATTCCTATAATAATCAGCGTTGCACTCATTGATGAATGTTTGATTAGGTAGACAAAAAAACCCTAACGATGTTTCACCGTTAGGGTTCCATAAATTAGAAATAAATGACTTTATTTATCAGCGGTAACTGTTTCAACTTCCGGAGTAGCAGAAATAAGAGTCATTAGTGTATTAATTTGAGCTTTCATTGTATCGATTTCATCTAGTTGCGCTCTTAATTCTGAATTTTCAGATTCAAGCACTTCAATCTTACTATTCAGCTCTTTCACTGCTTCAATCAAAACGGCAACCATTTGAGAGTAATTTACTGATTTCATGCCTTCATCATCAGTTCGAACAAATTCTGGATAAACCTCTTCTACTTCCTGAGCAATCACACCAATTTGTGTATCCTGAGTTTTATTCTCATCGATCCATGTGTACGACACACCTCGAAGAGCCAGTGTATTATCTAATGCTTTTGAGAGGTCCGTTATATTTGTTTTAAGGCGACGATCAGAAGATTGATTTACAGAACCTGAAAATGTTCCATTACCAAATGCTGCATCAAAACTTATGGTGGTATTACCATTCTCATCTTTAAGTTCTAGAGTACTAGAGCTAGCGTCTGCGGAAAAGAAATTTATATTTGAGGAATTGACCAACGTCAACTGCCCTCCACCTGCAAATTCTGTCATATTTATTATAGTCCCAGAATCTGACGCTCTTTTTACTTGAAAAGACCCATTACTTGCATCGGCAAACAAACGAAGGGCATTATTTGCATCTAAAATCTCGAATCCGCCTGCGCCGGTATCGTTTAAGTTACCAGCAAGAAGTGCTCTATTATTTACATTAAGGTTATTGATGAATACATCCCCTGTTTCACCATTCATGTTAATTGTTTCTTCAGACGATTGATTTTCTGAGTCTGTATTAAAGAACTGTAAAAATCCATATTCTTTGGTTCCATTATCTCCAACACCCATAAAGACATTGCTATGATACCACCCATTTCCATTTTCGGTACTTCCGAATAACTGGATGTATGCATGATCAGTATCCTGCCATTGCTGTCCACCCATTTGGATGTTAGGTGTTGACTTACCCCATAAGAACATTTCACCTGCTTCACCGGTTGGATCATTTCCATTTGGATCCTGTACAACATTAATATTTACAAAACTACCTCCGTCACCATTCTCTTTACGATCTAAAGATGACATCGAAAAGAATGGTCTACCGCCTTCAGCAGCATTCCCAATACCAAACTCAAATGGAGCATAGAAATTTCCATCTTTGAAAATGTCCATGTAGAAGTAACCACCGGCCATGCCTGTGGCTCTTTCTCCTGCTGCATAACCATCTCTAGCAACCTGCATTCCAAAGCGATTGTACCAGCTGTAAACAGACGACCCTCCTTCTTCATACTGACCATATTGTAGTACATTTCTATTATGAACTGCAAAACGTCCATCCTGATCTTCATATCTTTGGTATCCGGGGTAGAAGAATGAACTTCTCTGAAATTCTGCTTCCGGTAGGGTAGAGAAAAACAGGGAATCCAAGGTAGATCCATTTGCTCCTCCACCTTCACCGTTAACGGCTCCATTCACTGTCAAATCACCATTGATAACTACTTCGCCATCGAACCAGCCGGCATAATTTTCAACTCCATTGAAGGCACTTCCATACAAACCAATATTTCTTCCTGGTCCGCCTGCGAAGGCTTTTACGCCCGTATTTTCGATATCAGTAGTACCGTCGTTTACATTACTTTCAGCAAAAACTCCGGCATTATCAACACCAGCTTCGCCAAATGCAACCGCAGAAATTGCATGATTACCTATAGTATTACCGTCAACCTCGGCACGTACACCAGTATTATATGATCCGTTTTCTTCGTCACCACTTCCCGGGCCGGATGCAATTGCTACCACTCCGGTGTTATACTGAACGCCTAATCCTTGAAAATCACGGGCATCTGCGATAATCCCAACGTTTCTGAGACTGCTATTTCTACCAGAAAACCAACCTCCATAATTTTCTTGTGTATTCTCCCAAATTGACTGACCCCGTACACCTACATTCCAGGCGGTTGCAGCCCTTGCTTCACCGCGCAATCCGTAGTGAAGGCCAGTACCTTCTCCGAATGCAATACCGCGCACTCCATATTGAAAGGTTTCGTTCCCGGCAACTGATTCGCTAATTCCATCAACACCAATGTTAAATCCAACGGTATTTGCGTAGCCACTTAATGCAGGATTGATTGCTCCTCCTTCATCACCTGTCATGAAAACCGTAAAAGCAGTATCACCTGCCGTAACATCCAGTTCATATTCTGTAATCGCTGAACCACCTGTACCATTTACCACATCCTGAGCCAACAATGCATACGGAACCGAAAGCAATCTCGTTTTACCTAAACTTTCATAGGCCCCTGAATTTGTCAGATCAATGCTAAAACCAACAAAGTAATTATCATCTCCCCAATTTATTGCAGAAAAGTCGTTGGCTTCAGCGGGTGTTCCTTCACCAATTACAATTTGAAAAAGTCCTGCTAAATTAGTGGTAACAACATGGGTCTCGGTATACACGATGTCCCCTTCTTCTGTGCCCTTTACAACTTCAATCTCCACGCCAATTTCCTGGTTGCTTATTGGCGTACCATCCGGAGCGGTTGCTACTGCCTGGAAATTAAATCCTTGTGGCACCTGTGCATACGCGGTAGATACCATTATAAAAATCAATACAATACTTGATACAATTTTCGTAACTATTTTCATTTTTAAATCCTGAGAATTATTTAATTAAAATCATTTTCTTTGTCGCAATAACCGAATTGTTTGCGATCAATCTATAGAAATACATTCCGCTTGAATAGCGTGATGCGTCAAACCGTATCGTGTGAAATCCGGCTTGCTTTTGGTCGTCGATTAGGGTGGCAACCAAGACTCCAATAGAGTTAAAAACCTCTAGTTTTACATTCGTTGTTTTTGGTAGAGAAAACTGAATATTTGTGGAAGGGTTAAACGGATTTGGATAGTTTTGACTCATCTCAAAACGTGTTGGTAAATCTGTACTTACCGGTTCATTTGAGGTCAGAATCAAATCACTCACTTGAACAAATCCACCGGATAAATTCACTGTACTTCCTGAAAATGAAGCAGTAAAAACATCACCGGCAGAAAAGTTAAGATTCACCGATTCTGAAAACAATTGTCCACCAGCCGATGAAATAAGAGATTGAGCTTTACCCGTTATAGTCACACCAACAAATATCAGTAAAAATAGAACTGTTTTTTTCACGTGATAATATGCTTGTTAAAAAGTTTTTGTAGATATCTTTTTTATTTTAAAATATCAAACATTAGAAGCCACTAACGCATAATCATGTGGTCAAATACCAAGAAATTATTAGATAAAGTACTAGTTATAATGTGCTCTGAAAGTGATTACGTTAACTAGATCCAGAATTTTAGCAATATTTAAGAATCCCGATTTCTAATTATTCAAATTGACGATATATTTAGCAAACTCATCTACATTATTCTTTATGAATACGTTAAGGCTCTTTGTTTTTCTCATATTCTCATCACTTTTCATATACAACTGTGGGGTTGTTCCCAAAACAAAAGGAATGGCTGCCGGGGCAAAAGGATCAAAAAATGCAATCGAAACTGGCGTAGCCAGCTGGTATGGTCCAAATTTCCATGGTAAGCTAACTGCAAACGGTGAAACCTACGACATGGATGGCATGACTGCCGCACATAGAACATTACCATTCGATACGGAAGTTGTGGTCGAAAATCTAGACAATGGCAACACCACCAGAGTTCGTATTAACGATCGTGGGCCATTCGCAAAAGATCGAATAATTGATTTATCCAGAGCTGCCGCGCGGGAAATTGGCATGATTGGCCCCGGAACAGCACGCGTTCGCCTTTATTTGGTGAAAGGTGATTTAGAAAACTCTAGAGTTACCGATTTAAAAGTTGCTAATTACACCATTCAACTAGCTTCTTTCACCGATGATACGGCCGCTCAAAATAAATCAGCACAGATAGAAGGAAGCCGTGTAGAACGTTTAACTGTTAATGGGTCTCTCGTTTTTCGGGTGTATTATGGGCTTTATCAAGACCCTGCTCTCGCAGAATCTGATCTTGAAACCTTGAAGAATCAAGGGTATGATGGATTCGTAAAACAAGTAGAAAACGATTAATAATTTTTCCGGGATTGATGGGCGTTGAAATTCGGTTATAGCCCCGTAATCGAAATAAATGCATTCATGAAAAAGGAAATTATCATTATTGGAAGTGGCTTTGGTGGACTTGGTGCCGCTTCTCGACTTCTCTCCGCAGGTCACAACGTTACTATCTTAGAAAAGAGAGATAAATTAGGTGGCCGGGCTTATGTGTACGAACAGAATGGGTTTAAATTTGATGGGGGTCCGACGGTAATTACCGCACCTTTCATGTTTGATGATATTTGGGAAGCCGCCGGTAAAAAACGCTCTGACTATGTAGAATTTGTTCCATGCGACCCTTTCTATCGTATTTTTGATCATAATGGGGTAAAATTCGATTACAATAACGATCACGAATTCACGATCAAAGAAATTGAAAAGAGAAATCCATCTGATGTTGCCGGATACGAAGAGTTTTTAGGTACTACAAAAGCCATTTTCGACAAAGGATTTACGGAGCTTGCCGATCAGCCATTTCTGAAATTTACCGATATGCTGAAAGTTGCGCCGGATCTCATCAAACTGCAATCTTATAAAAACGTGTACAGTTATGTAGCGCAATTTATTAAAGATGAGTTTTTGAGAATGTGCTTTTCCTTTCACCCGCTACTTGTCGGAGGAAATCCATTTGATACTACATCAATCTATGCGATGATCCATTACCTAGAAAGAGAATGGGGCGTACATTATGCAATGGGCGGTACCGGCGCTATTGTCAATGCATTCGAAAAGTTGATCACAGAGCAAGGTGGGAAAATTCGTCTCGATACTGAGGTAGAAGAAATAATCGTAAAAAATGGAAAGGCCGTTGGAGTTCGCCTCCCAAATGGTGAAATATTAGATGCAGATATTGTTGTTTCAAATGCTGATGTCGCTTTCACCTATAAGAACCTGATCAATCCAACGCATCGCCGAAAATATACCGACCGAAAAATTGAACGCACGAAATACAGCATGTCGTTATTCGTGATTTATTTCGGTACTAAAAAACGATATTTAGATTCCGGTCTGGCTCATCACAACATCATACTCGGGCCGCGTTACAAAGCTTTGTTAGAAGACATCTTCCACAAAAAACATATTGCTGAAGATTTCTCCCTGTATTTGCATATGCCTACCATTACCGACAGTTCCATTGCTCCGGAAGGTCATGAAGGTTTTTATGTTTTATCACCTGTTCCGCATTTAGATAGTGGTACCGATTGGAATGAATTTGCTCCGATTTATAAAGATCGCATCATGGATTTCCTGGAAGAAAATTATCTGCCTGGGTTAAAAGAAAATCTAGTTGCCGAGCATTACATTGATCCATTACACTTTCAGAATACACTCAACTCCTATAAAGGATCAGCATTTTCTGTAGAACCAATTCTAACTCAGTCAGCTTGGTTCCGACCACATAACCGATCTGAAGATGTCGGGAATTTATATTTCGTTGGAGCCGGAACCCATCCGGGTGCCGGACTTCCCGGAGTACTTTCAAGTAGCATTATTGCGCAGGATTTGATCGGTCCCGCTTAGTAAAATACTTGAGCTTTATCAATCTTCGCCGTTAATTGCATTAAAAGGAAGGGCAGAATGAAGTTGTTTATCAGAACGATTATAGTAACGTGTCTGGGAGTTGGGTGTTCAAATTATGAGGGTAACGATGAATCTTGGGCTTTTCCTTATTTCACAAAAGTGGACAGCCTAAATCCAATCCTCACTCCAGATCAGGGACAGGAATTTGTTGATCCGATAACAAACTCAATCGCTTATTGGGAAGAACGGAATGTCTTAAATCCAACGGCAGTAGTTCGTGATAATAAAGTGTACATGCTGTATCGCGCACAGGATCAAAGTGGCACTTCACGTATTGGCATGGCAGTAAGTAATGATGGTTTACGGTTCGAAAAAATGCCAAACCCTGTCTTTTATCCTGAAAATGATGGCATGAAAACCTATGAATGGAATTATCAGAAGGTTGATGGTTATGAAATAGATCCAACCCGTTGTGTTTCTTGTTATTTTGATGGAGTTGAAGATCCGCGAATTGTTGAAAGTGAAGATGGCAGATATTTTATGACCTACACGGCTTATGAAGGGAGAACTGCCCGACTTGCGATTGCCTCATCCAATGATCTCCAAAACTGGACCAAACATGGTTTAGTGATGGGTGAAGGAAAGTACAGAGACACCTGGTCGAAAGCAGGTGCGATAGTTGCCGAACAAATGGGTTCTAGAATGGTAGCCAAAAAAATTGATGGCAAGTACTGGATGTATTTTGGGGATACCAATCTGTTCATGGCTACTTCTGAAGATTTAATGAGCTGGGAAGTTGTCGAAAATTCAGTATCAAACAATCGAATTTCAGTGCTTCATCCCCGGCCGGGATATTTTGATAGCCGGCTTGTAGAACCAGGGCCATTTGCATTATATAAGGATGAGGGCATTTTGCTGATATATAATGCAAGTAACGCAGCAAATAATAACGATCCCGATCTGCCCAATTTTACCTACGCTGCCGGGCAAGCTCTTTTTGATAAGAATGAGCCCTTCAAAATTCTGGATAGAACTAACAGCTACTTCATCTACCCGGATAAAGAGTATGAAAAAATTGGTGAAGTGAATGAAGTGTGCTTTGTAGAGGGCCTTGTGTATTTCAACGACACCTGGTTTTTATATTACGGTACAGCAGATTCAAGAATAGCTGTTGCAACAAACAAACCTTAGATTTTCCTCTCATATTCAGAATCTTCGTAAAATGCTTCTTCAAAAGTAAGGTCAGAAGCTACACCTGCTGTAAGCACACGAAATACCATATAGATAACAATTAAGGGGCTGAGACTAAACATCCCGATTATTAACGGATCCGGTATTTGCGGGAAAGTGGATAGCACAGTGTAGAGGATCAGATATAATGTAGTTCCAATTACGATGTTCTTGACAGGTTCCATAAAAGTCTCATTGAAATATCGAATAGTACTTTTCACATTTGTTACTAAAGATACGTTCCATGAGATATTCGGCTGGAGATAGGCAAATACAGTATTATTGTGGATGCTTATACTTAATACCACCTGATTTTAAAAATTTGAAGGAATGATTTTTTGATTTCCAACCTTTAGACGATCAAACTTAAGTATTACTTCATGATCGCAATAATTCTGTTAGTGTTATTCTCAAATCCGATACTCGAATTCAATTTTGGGGCAGAAAAAGACGGCCGTAATTGGCAAATTATTAACGATGGCGTAATGGGTGGTTTGTCGCTGGGTCAGGCTGGCTTGGATGACAACTCCCTTCTATTTGTTGGACAATTATCATTCAAAAATAATGGTGGTTTTGCTTCTATTCGAAGTAACAGAATGCAGATCGACTTAAGCGATGCTAATTTTATAGAAATTAAATATCGCCTTGAAGGGATTAAGTTTTCTTTCATGTTTGAACAATCTCGAAGATTTTGGCAACCTTATTATTCGTATCCACTTGAAACCACAGACGGCCAATGGGTAACTAAAATCATACCCGTTGAGAGCCTTCAGGAAACGAGAATGTCTGACTATACCGGTCGTACATTCGACAAAGAATCATCTCGCTCATTCTTCCGAATGGGTTTTATATCAGACGATAAAAAGGAAGAGCAATTTGAGCTCGAGATCGACTACATCTCTATTTATTAATACTTGCCTGTAGATCTTCCCAGTCTTTAAGGAAACGAGCTAACCCATTATCGGTGAGTGGATGTTTCAACAATCCGGTGATAACACTTAAGGGCATAGTGGCAACATCTGCTCCGGCTTTAGCACATTCCACAACATGCATAGGATGGCGAATACTTGCTGCCAGTACTTCTGTTGGGAAGCCATAATTCAGGTAAATCTCGATAATGTCACGAATCAATGTCATTCCATCGCTTGAGATGTCATCGAGGCGACCAATAAATGGTGAGATATAAGTTGCACCTGCTTTTGCTGCAATTAACGCTTGGGTTGAAGAAAAACAAAGGGTGCAGTTTGTTTTAATCCCCTCTTCAGAAAATGTTTTAATGGCTTTAATTCCATCTTTAATAAGCGGAACCTTGACCACTACATTATCGGCGATTTTAGCGATTTTACGCCCTTCTTCCACCATTTCGTTATATGTGGTTGAAACAACCTCTGCGGAAACATCCCCTTCTACGATGTTACAAATTTTCTTGATATGACCTTCAAAATCCCTCACCCCAATTTTTGCACATAAACTCGGATTTGTTGTAACGCCATCTAATACACCAAGATCATTCGCTTCCTGGATTTCTTCTAGATTTGCGGTATCAATAAAAAATTTCATAGGGGATGTTTTTTTTGAAGTGTACAATTTGCACAAAGGTAAGGAAACAGTCGATGCCTTTCATTTCAATTTGTAAATGAACGATTGCTTTTTTTTACAAGCTCAAACTCACTTAGACTGAACTATTTAGCGAAATTTAGGGTCTTATCTACAAATAAAATTTATCCCACAAATCTGTGAAAAAAATATACTTTTCGGCACTTATCATTTCATTTGTATTCTTAGGCTGCGGTGGCGGCGATTCTGAAGAAAATTCATCAAGTTCATCCGGTGGCGGTTGGGGTGGCTGGGGAGCATCCGGTGGTGACCGCGCAACTAGCGTAGAAACTCAACAAGCAAATTTACAACCCATAGCTGAACAGGTTCGCTCGTATGGAACTGTTAAAGCTCAGGATGTGATTGCAGTTACTCCCCAAATCAGTAATCGAATTACCCGTTTTTATGTCGATTTAGGTGATACAGTTAGAGCAGGTCAACTATTAGCAAAAATAAACGACGCAACTTTCAGAGATCAACTGGCTCAAGCAGAAGCACAGGTTACTCAAAATCGAATTGCTGTAACCAGAGATAGTTCTGCCTACTTTCGAACTAAAATGTTGGCTGACAGAGACCTGGGCAGTGACGCAGAAGTGGAAGTTGCAGAAGCAAGCTATCAAAGTTCTGTTGCTCAGCTTGAATCAGCAAAAGCATCATTAACACAAGCTCAAGAGAATTTCAGTTTTACAGAAGTACGGTCTCCGGTTCGTGGTGTAATTTTATCTCGTACGGGCGAAGAAGGTGATGTAGCATCATCTGCACAACCTATTTTCGAAATAGCGAATCTTGTTGGATACGAAACGCGGGTATTTTTACCAGTACAGGATTGGAGATTTGTAAAAATCGGGCAACCAGTTAACCTAAGAGTTTCAAATGAAGCGGAAACATCCGCAAATGGAGTGATAAGCAGAAAGAGCCCTCAATTAGATGCTACAACGGGACTTGGTGAAGTTGTTATCTCACTCACTACCAGCGGACCAAGCATTTATCCTGGAGTATTAACTGAAAACGTAATCGATATCGATTATAAGCCGCAAGCCGTTGTTGTTCCCAGAGGTGCTTTGGTAGAAAAAGTAGAAACAGTGGTTGAACCAGAATCAAATACTATTACACTTGAAAGAACATATTCTGTATTTGTAGCCGTTGGTGACACTGTTGCAGAATTACGCCAATTAGAATTAGGGATTGAGCAAGGCGATCGTATTGAAGTTCTAAACGGGTTACGACCCGGTGAATCTTTCATCGTAACGGGACAAGCAAGCTTAAAAGATGGTGGAAAGATAAGAGTTGCTACCGGCTCGGATTTCTCCTCACCAGCGGAACAACAAGTAGCCAGTGGTGGATCTACTGGATGGGATGCTTCGTCAAATACTTCATCAGAAAGTTCTGGTGATCAAACTACAACCAGAGCTAGACAAGCAGGTGGTCCAGGAGCTGCATTTGCTAATATGAGCGATGAAGATCGACAAAAAATGCGTGAGAGAATGCAGAATATGAGCCAGGAAGAACGCCGTGCCTTAATGGATAGCCTGCGAACAGCAAACGCTGCGGGCAATTAATATGGGTGGTTTATCAAAACTGGCTGTACAACGGCCGATTACATTTTTAATGACCAGCCTGATTTTAATCGGGTTTGGAATATTTGGTGTTACTCAACTTCGATTAAATCTTTACCCCGATGTTAGTTTCCCAACTATCACCATTTATACCGGTTATGAAGGCGTAGCTCCGGAAGATATCGAAGCGCTTGTAACGCGCCCAATCGAAGAGCAGGTAGGAAGTATTAGCGGTATTCGTAGAGTACGCTCACTTTCGAGTCAAGGTGCTTCGGTCGTAAAACTTAATTTTAATTGGGGAACGGATTTATATGAAGCAGAAAACGACGTTCGTAAACAGCTTGGGTTTCTAAACCGAACCATCCCCAATGAAGCGGAAACCCCCCTGGTTTTTAGCTATGATCCAAATCAGGAACCAATTGTAGTTCTTGCTGTAACTTCAGATGTTCGATCTGCAAGAGATTTACGCACTTATGCCACACAAGTGCTTGAACAGCGCGTGGAACGGATCAATGGAATTGCATCTGCAGAAACTTCCGGTGGATTAGAACGGCAAATTAATGTAACCATCGATAGTGAGAAAATGCGTTTGTACAACGTCACTATCTCTGATATTTCGAATCGCTTGGCTTCCGAAAATATTCAGGTTCCAGCCGGTCAGCTCATTGAAGGTAACACGGTATATTCTCTCAGAACTATGGGAGAACTGAAAACCGTTGAACAAATTATGAATACGGTGGTTGAAGTTCGTGATGGTCAAACCATCTATTTGCGCGATGTGGCCCTGGTACAAGATGGAATTGCTCAGCCAATTGGCAACGTTCAGGTAAACGGCGATGACGGTATCATTTTGAATATCTATCGTCAGAGTGATGCAAATGTTGTAGTTGCCGCCGATGAAGTGATTGAAAATCTGGATGTAATCAAAACAAGTTTACCGGATGACATTGAAATTGAGGTGCTCACAAATAAGGCTGAGTTCATCAAAATGTCGATTCAAAATCTACTGATTACCGGTCTTCAAGCCATCATTTTAGTAGTTCTGATTCTCCTTGCATTTTTACGCAGTGGGCGATCCGCACTTATCATCGCCATCTCAATTCCTGTTTCCATCATTACCACTTTTGCGGTAATGGATTTTGCGAATTTAAGTTTAAATATCATCTCATTATCCGGATTAACCCTTGCTGTTGGACTGGTGGTAGATGATGCTGTTGTAGTTTTAGAAAACATATTCCGATTCAGAGAAGAAGGGCACAATCGGCGTGAAGCCGCTGTGATGGGAGCTAAGGAAGTGGCTGTTCCGGTTGTAATTTCAACCTTAACAACGCTTGTAGTTTTTCTTCCTATCCTTTTTGTACCGGGAATTGCCGGATTCTTATTTCGTGATTTGGCCTTAACAATTTCATTCTCATTAACTGTATCATCTTTAGTAGCCTTAACGCTGATTCCAATGATGACCTCGCAGTTTTTCAAAGATGGAGAATCAAAGTTTCAGTCGGATGGTAAGCTGGCTACGTTTTTCAGTAACCTACTGGAACGTCTGGAAAATATGTACAGTCGCCAATTAGACGCTACCCTAAACCGCTCAGGCTTAGTTATTGCAACATCGGTATTATTCTTTGTGATAACCTTACCAATATTCAATTCCTTAGGCGGCGAGTTCTTCCCAAGAGTAGATGAAAACGCCTTTACGCTGGAAGTAAGTCGCGAACCTGGCGTTAGTTTACTCGAATTAGAGCGATCCATCAAACAAGTAGAAAGCGTACTTCGACAGTCTGTGCCAGAAGCTCGAATCATTGTATCCGATTATGGCGATAAAGAAGGTATCGAAGGTGCAGATAATCCGGGTGGATTTACAGGTACGGTTCGCGTTGAGCTTGTAGGACAGAAAGAAAGAGAACGAACTCAATTTGACATAGTCAATCAGGTATTAACCGATCTTCAAATAGTGCCTGGTGTAGATGTTCAGGAAATTGTTATCGATCCTCTAAGTCCGGACGGCGAAAATGGATTGATCGTTCAGGTGTATGGCTACGATCCCGACATCAAAAAGAATTTATCTGATGGTGTGAAAGAACGTTTGGCTAATATCCCAGGCGTTGTAAGTGCTTATAGTACGGCAGATCAGGGGCGCCCAGAACTTCGCCTGATAATGGATAGAGAGCGCATCTCTTTGGTTGGTATGAACACGAATCAGGTTGCAAGCGCAGTGAGTGATGCTGTACAAGGAAGTATTGCTACAAGTTTTGTGGATGAAGGCGTTGAGTTTGAAGTACTTGTTGAGCTCGATCCTCGACAAAAAGCTGCCTCCTCAGATCTTGAGAATATCCAAATTCAAACACCGGCAGGACAATGGATGCCATTGAGCAACCTTGCCCGAATTGATCGATACACAGGTCCAACTAATGTCACACGAATAGATCAGGAACGGGTAATCGAAATTTACACCGAATTGGATGACGTGGATCTCAAAACTGCGTCAACAGAAGCACGTGTACTGCTTGATGAAATACAATGGCCCGATGGTTATCGATACGCCCTTGCCGGGTCTGCAGAAGAACAATCTGAATCCTTCAATTTCTTGTTGATTGCGTTCGCCATTGCTGGAATTCTTACCTATATGGTGATGGCTTCCCAATTCGAAAGTTTGATTGAACCGTTTATCATCATCTTCACTATTCCACTTGCACTTTCCGGCGTTTTAATAATGCTTGGATTAACGAATACTCCCATAAGTGTCACATCCATGGTTGGGTTGATTTTACTATCCGGTATTGTGGTAAATAATGGAATCGTGATGATCGATTACATCAAAATCTTACAAGCACGCGGACTAGAACGTCACCAGGCGATTGTTGAGGGTGCTACCCGAAGATTACGACCTATTTTGATGACTGCGTTGACTACCATTTTATCGATGGTACCGTTAGCTCTGGAAATTGGATCAGGATCTGAAACCTGGAGCCCAATGGCACGAACCGTGATTGGTGGTTTGACCATGTCTACTTTCCTGATGCTGTTTGTTGTCCCAAATATTTACAACATTATTAACCTTGGTGTTAGTAAACTAGGATTTGATGCAATCCATAAAATTGATCCACTTGCTGAAGAAGAAGAGGTATTAGCATGAAGAAATTCAATTTAACCGGCGGAATTCTAAATCGTCCTATTTCTGTAATCATGACTACATTAATTGTAGTTGGATTCGGAATATTTTCGCTAACTAATTTGAGAGTTACGCTATTTCCAAGTCTAAATATTCCCATACTTGCCATTTCAACGGGCTACCAAAATGTAGCCCCGGAAGATATCGACCGATTATTAGTAACCCCCATCGAAGGTGCAGTTTCAGCTATTGAGGGAATTGAAGAATTAGAATCGAACATCAGCCGGGGAAATGCTTTCATACGAATGAATTTGTATGATGGAACTGATATACGGAAAACTGAACTTAAGCTGCAGAAAGCACTGGATCAAATTCGGGATGAACTTCCTGTACAGGCCAGAGAACCTATCATCTTCCAGTTCGATCCTGAAAACAGGCCGATCATGCAGTTAAGTATTAACTCTTCGCTCAAAGGCCTTGATGAACTTCGAAATTTAGCTCAGGAAGTTGTTGAGCCAAGTTTGGAACGCATAGTTGGGCTAGCTTCAGCTGATACAAGGGGTGGATTAGAACGCCGTATTTATGTGGATGTGTCCCCAATGAGTCTTGCTCAATACAATATAGTGCCACAAGAAATTGAAAGTGCTATTTCTTCAAATAATACTCTTATCCCAATGGGGAATATCCTGTCTCAATCAATTTCGTATTCATTGAGAGCAGAATCGATGTACACCAATGTAGAAGAGATTAGAAATACAATCATTAAAATTTCTGAGAATGGGGTTCCCATTCGAGTACAGGATGTGGCCGATGTTTCTGATGGATTTACAGAAGTTACCAGCTTGGTCAATGTAAATGGAAATAACAGTGTATCTGTCGAAGTTCAAAAAAACTCGGATGCAAATACGCTCGATGTTGTAAATGCAGTTAAGCAAGTTGTTCCTTCAATAAATGAGAAATTACCTCCCGGAGTCGAGCTTCGAATTTTAAGTGATGAAGGGCAGGCCATTGATGATTCTATTAATAATTTAGCTCAATCCTCTTTGATCGCCTTACTGGTTGTTGTGCTCATTATTTTGGTTTTCATGGGAGGTTGGCGGATCTCTATGGTTGTAGCGATTTCTATTCCCGTGTCAATCTCGGCGTGTTTCGCTGCAATGTACGCGGCTGGATTAACACTTAATATTTTTACGATTTCTGCTTTGGCATTGGCAATAGGGTTGTTAGTAGATAATGCCATCGTAGTGTCAGAAAGTATTGCGCGAAAGTTAGAAGACGGACTCAGCAAGTACGAAGCTGCATTGTCCGGAACGAATGAAGTTGTTGGTCCCCTACTTGGATCTACACTAACCACGCTTGGGGTGTTTATTCCTATCACTTTAATTACAGGAATCCAGGGCGCATTAGTTCGTGAGTTTGCACTCACCATCAGTTTTGCGATCGGAATATCATTTATTACTTCTATCATTTTAGTGCCGGTTGTAGCTGTACTCACTTTAGACGTGAAGCAATTCGGTAAAGGCGGATTTATTTTTAAAGCCATCCACAAATTGGAAGGTGGGTATGGATTCATCTTAAACTGGATCATGCATCACAAATGGATCCCAACGCTTATGCTGATTGGTGTCTTATATGGTACGTTTTATCTCTTTACCAATATTGAGAAAGAAGGATTTCCTGAAACAGATTCTGGTGAAATCGACGTTAGTATTCGTTTACAAGAAGGAACCAAACTGGTAAAAACTGTGGAAGTAATGCAGCAGTTTGAACAACAACTTCTTGCAAAACCAGAAATTGAAACTATGGTTACAAATATAGGCCGAAGCCGATGGATCGAACAAAGCAATGCCGGAAGCTTTTCACTTAAACTTGTACCATTAGAAGATCGAGATATTTCAAGTAATGAACTAGCTGCAGCCCTTCGTCAAGAATTGGTTTCACCGGGTGTAACTGTTAGAGCCAGTGTAGAAGGTGGAGGTTTACGTTTTGGGGGGCGTGGTTTTAGTTTTGGTGGAAATTCATTAAGACTTACCATTGTAGGCCCTGAAATGGAAGAGCTGCTAAAAGTTTCCAATCAAATTGAAGAACGATTACTGGATGACCCGAATATTATCTCTGTTGATAATGGAAGAACCGACCCAACACCTGAACTTCAGTTTATTGTTGATAGGAACCGGGTTGGGCTTCTGAATTCAGGAATTGCGAATGTGGCTGGAAATCTTAGGACACAAACTTTAGGGAATCAAGCAGGTTTTTACAGAACCGAAGGTCGGGAAATCCCGATTGAAGTTCGAACTTCAAAAGATGCGCTGACATCCAGAGAAGATTTATTCGATCTGGAAATCCTGCAATATGAAGATCAAAGAATTCCCGTGGTTGCTGTGGGTGAATTTGTGGAGACCAAGGGCGTAGATTCTTATCGAAAACGAGACCGCGAAATCCTGTTGGATGTGAATATTCAATTTAACGGGGATGCGAACGAATACAGGGCTTTAATCACTAATTTTATTAACGAAGAAATAGTGTTACCTGAAGGATATCGCTATGAATTCACCGGAGCGAGTGCCGAAACCGCACGTTCCAGTAATCAATTCTTATGGGCAGGTATAGCAGCAATAATCTTGATGTTTATGATCATGGCTTCTTTATTCGAGAATTTCCGCGATCCATTTGTAATCTGGTTCTGTATACCGATGGCATTATTCGGTGCGCTTGCAGGATTAATGTTATCTGGTTCTCCACTTAGTGTTACTGGTAATATTGGTTTATTCATGCTGGTAGGTATTATCCTGAATAATGGCATTGTATTGGTGGATTATATGCATTTGCGTACCAGGAATATGGACTTCAACCTTGACCGGGATTCAGAATTTATGCAGAACATTATTGATGCGTGTAAACGCAGAATGCGACCGGTATTGTTAACAGCAATTACTACTGTATGTTCGATGATACCTCTATCACTTGAATTAGGAGCCGGCGCAGAGATTTGGTCCCCATTAGCAAAAACGGTGATCTACGGATTGAGTTTTGGCGTAATTTTCACCCTGTTTGTGACACCGGCACTATCGCTTGGTCTAAAACAATTAATGGCATGGATCGGTGCACTTTTTGGGAAACTCAGGAGAAAAAAAGTTGCTGTTAAAGTAGCAGATATTTGAATACGCTAATTTACATTGGAAGGCGTTTTTAATATTCTAAGAGAAATAAATACGAAAGGAGTTCAGAATGAGTAAAACAGGAAATTTTATAGCGGGATTATTGACGGGCGCTATGGCAGGAACCGTGCTTGCACTACTTTATGCCCCGGATACTGGAAAGAATACAAGAGATCGACTTTCTTATCGGCTAAGTACTTATCGGGATGAATTAACCGATTTAATTGCCGAATTGAGAAAGGAAAAGCAAAAGCTAATCTCCGAGGCTAAAGAAAAAGGTGAGGCTGTAGTATCAGAAGCAAAACAAAAAGCTGATAACCTTATCAAAGAAGCCGAAGATCTCCTTCATTCCATTGATAAGGCCGAATAAAATCGGTATAAAACTACTTTATCAAACGCTATTGGGAACATCTCAATGGCGTTTCTTGCATATATCCCCTTCGATTCGTAAATCATTGTAGACTCTCAATAAATGTGTGCTCATGTCTACAAGAAAACAATTTCTTCAAAAACTCGGTGCCGGTGCTGCCACCGTTACACTTGGATCATATTTTAATCCATTATCTGCTTCTGAAATTAGCCACGATCTTAAAAAATTTGAAGGGCTCCCTTCAGAAATTGCACAAAATGAAGAATTCTGGTACAGGGTTCAGCAAGCCTTTACTGTAGACCGAAGTCTGATAAATTTAAATAATGGCGGCGTTAGTCCATCTCCGGACTATGTTCAACAAGCGATGAAAACCCATCTTGATTTCTCCAATCAAGCTCCGGTTTACAATATGTGGCGCATTTTAGAACCACGAAGAGAAGGTGTACGCCAACGTCTTGGAAGAATGTTCGGTGTTGATTCTGAAGAAATCGCCCTCACACGAAATGCATCAGAAAGTTTGCAAATATGCCAATTGGGGATTGATCTGAACGAAGGCGACGAAGTGCTTACAACCGACCAAGATTATGGGCGGATGATTACCACATTTAAACAACGTGAACGTCGCGAAGGCATCGTTTTGAAACAGTTTAGTATTCCCATCCCGGCAGAAGATGATGAAGAAATTGTAGAATTATTCCGACAAAACATCACTCCAAAAACGAAAATGATTTTGATGTGCCACATCATAAATATCACCGGACAAATCTTACCGGTAAAGAAAGTGGTACAGATGGCACGAGAGTACGATATTCCTGTTGTTGTTGATGGGGCTCATGCTTTCGCTCATTTCAGTTTTAAGCATGCTGATTTAGACTGCGACTATTATACCTCCAGTTTACATAAATGGTTGTTTGCACCACATGGAACAGGTTTGCTATATGTGAGGAAAAACAAAATTAAAGACCTTTGGCCATTGATGGCAGCGGCTGAATCACAAGACGAGGATATTCGAAAGTTTGAGGAGATTGGCACGCATCCGGCAGCAAACTATTTGGCAATTGGTGAGGCAATCACCTTTCATGAAGGAATCGGTGACCATAGAAAAGAAGCGCGACTTAAATATCTTAATGATCTTTGGATTGATGAGATAATCGAAGACGAGCGGGTTTCCCTCCATACGAGTAGAAATCCTAAATATGCCTGTGGTATTGCAACGGTTGAGATAAAAGGAATCGAACCAAACGAACTTTCCAGAAGAATGTGGGCTAAACACAGAATCATTGTAACACCAATTAATCATACCCAGTTTAAAGGTGTTCGGGTTACGCCAAATGTGTACACAACCATCGAGGAAATTGGCCGATTTACCGATGCCATCAAGGAGGAAATAGCCAGTGTTTAAATCTGTAATAATAGTTTTCTGTCTGTTTATTTTTGGCTGTACAAATGGTCAATACGAACAACAGAAGAAAATAATCTCTACCGAATCTGCACCTGTAGCAATTGGAGTGTATTCACAAGGAATTCAAGTTGGGAACACCGTATATGTTTCGGGGCAGATTGGGCTGATTCCTGAGACAAGAGAGCTCGCAGGTGAAGATTTGGAATCTCAAACCCGGCAGACCATAAAAAATATTGAAGCGGTTTTAGCAGCAGTCGGTTATTCGTTACAAGATGTTGTTAGTGCCAATGTGTTTATTAGCGATATGAATAATTACGCTGCCTTTAATAAGATTTATGTCGAATATTTTCCGACTGATCCACCAACAAGAGCTGTGGTAGAGGTGAGCAGAATTCCATTAGATGCACTTGTTGAGATAAAAGTAATCGCCGCTAAATAAGCTTGTGACTCCTTTTCTAATTCTCGGATAAAACCTCATTTTTTGTTCGCCAAACTTCGTAGATCTCATCAAATAATTCCGTATTAATTTGTATATCAGCTTGTTGTCGCAATTGTTCTATCTCGCTATTTATAGTGCTAAAAACTTTATAGCGCATTTCAATATCGGCAGATTCAGTCGAGTTTGAGACTTCTGTAATTTCTCTTCTATTTAGATTAAGAACAAACCAACCATTTTCAGCTGAATAGCCAATTAATGGTCTGTTTTCTAATGCTTGTCTGATCACCCTAAAATCACTATTCGATGGTTCAACTGTTGAAAACTGAAATTCTTGGTATGAATCGTAGCTAATAGGTAACGTTCCTTCTTCTATTTTTTTCTTAATATTCTCAGCTTCTTCGAGATCATTCGCTGCAATTTTCCAATAATCTGCCTTCAATAATACATATCGATTTCTTATCAATCGATCGCGATAACTATTTGGAACTTCTATTTTTGTTGTGTCAGCAATCGCTTTTTTAAATAAATTATATTGATGTAATTCAGCAAGGATATCATACCCTCTCTTCTTTACATCTTGAATTACGCGATCATCTTCAGAATAATTCTCTTGAGCAGCAAATTGATATATTACTTCATTCCTCAATGCCCGACCAACTGATGCTCCTGTTCTTACTTTAGACTCTTGAAATGACAGATAAGGCAACCAATTTAAATAATCTGCAAAAGTAAATACTTTTTGCACACCATTATCATCAAAAGACGCTAAAATAGCTTCTGGGTCATATGCAGCTTTAAGTTGCTCTATTCTTTCGTCTGTCCAGTTGGCAACTGCCATATCCTCCTGATTTGCTTCTGTACTAATAATGGCATCACCGTCAAGGTTAGCAATGACATTCATTAACTCGCTTATATTTTCACCATTAGCATTTACATTAAGCCCTTCCATGAGAGTCTGAACATAATCGTTAGAAACTAATTGCTGATTTCTTAATCGTAATTGACTACGAACCCCTTCTTTTCGATACTGATATTCATCTTCAGTTATCATTGCCGGAAACTCAATGTATTCCACATATATAATATGATATCCAAGTTGCGAGCGAATAGGTTCTGTAAACTCATTTAGGTTAGTAGAATACGCAGCATCAGCAAATGCGTCATCAACGCCAAAGTAACTTATAGGACCAATAAAACCAGCTAAGGAATCGTAAACTTCAGTTTGATAGAAGTCATTGGCAACATCAATAAAATTTTCGCCATCAAGTAATCTTTGATATGGAATTTCTAAATCGGAAGGATCCTGGCTATACAAATGTCTCACATAGACTTTTCTTTGACGTTTAGCGAACGCCAATCTTAATTCTTCATCTGTTAATGGATCAAGTAATTCCCCCATCTCATCGATGAAATAAAAATCTAACATCGATTTTCGTTCTTGGTAATAAACAGCCCCTAAATAAGTAGGGTGATCTAATAAACCGGCTTCAGTTCCTGCTTGTGCTAGAAGTAGCTTGTCAATGATCTCATTTAGATATTTGTAGCGCTCATTTTTAGTGTCATTTCTACCCGTTTTTATCAAATATTCTACATAATCAGTTTCAAAATCGAAAACAGTTCGTTCTATACCATTTACAGAAAATAGAATTTCGTAATCACGGTGATACTCCTCTTTCTCTGAAGTACAACCAATTAATAGGACTAGACTGAGTACAAAAAAGAAAGGCTGCCTTTTTTGAAGGCAGCCAAATAAACTGATAAAGAGAGTGTTCATTTAGAAATAGAGTTTTACATCTACAATAGTTGTTTGCCCTAAATATTCGAAAGGAACTTGAGCAAAATCAACACCAATAGCCATTCCAGATGCGGTTTTTAAAGTAAAACCTGCTCCATAACTAAAATGTGAATCCACATTATCTTCCAGGAACATGTCTTTATAACCAGCTCTGACATGAAATTTTACCGTATTTGATAAGTAGCTTAATTCAGAACCAGAATCTACATTTAGCTTATTATCATTAGTTTGTTGAACTTCACTAAGCAATAGTAACTCTAGATTCTTTTGTCGAATTGCGGGTACCATCACACCAAACTTGAACGATAAAGGTAGTTCCCAACTATCCAATTTAACATTACCAACGATAGCTTCATTATTACCTTCACTTTGGCTATCTAGATCAACAAAAGTTTCAGAGTTAATTCCTGACATCTGCATATCATTACCAAAGTTTGTTATCGATGCACCTAATGTAAGCCCATTGATGTAGTCAGTCTTTAATAAAAACCCCATATCTATGGCTATAGCATCAGCAACCATATCGTAGATCTTTTGCTGAATGAATTTTACACCACCGCCAAAATGGAAGTCTTCAGTTAAATTCTGTGCATAAACAATACCGATGCTTAAATCATGTGCACCAAATGTAGCTCCAATGCCTTCTGGATCTTCGACCGTGCGAACATCCATTCGACCATAATCAACATAATTTAAACCAAGCCCTAAGGTCTTACCCGGTTTTTTACCAATGGGGATTACCATTCCAGCACCATAAATATCAACATCAACAAAATATTGATTGACACTTAGAAAGCTTGAACTATACGTACCACCATCATTTTCAACTGAAATTCCAGCTGGATTCCAGAACAGAGCTTCAGCACCTGAAACATATACAGAGTTTGCATGCCCAAGAGCCGCCCCTTTTGCTCCAACACCTAATGTTAAAAAAGGAGCTGCAGTTGTACCCACTCTGCTTTCATTACCCGATTGCGCTTGAACTAATGTAAAAGCAAGTACAACTATTAACTGAGTTAGAATAATTTTTTTAGTCATTTTATTCACCAATACTTGCCTTATTTAATTACTGCAAATTTATCAATGTATTCACCAACACCAGGTGCTTCAACATGATAGAAGTAGATTCCGTATGCTATATCTTCACTATCATTAGATCGTAAATCCCATGATGCCGATCCATCATTAAATGCACCTTCATGAACTATAGTTCTTATGAGTTCACCACGCACATTAAATATTCGAATGGTACAATTCCTTGGTAGATTAAAGAATTCAATTTTACGTTCACCTCTACCAATCGCTCCACTTGATCTTTCCCAAGATGCAGCTCCGATATATGGATTTGGTACAACATAGATATCATCCAATTCTTCTTGTGCAAGATCGTTATCCAGCGATCCAGCTCTCATGGCAAATTGGAAAGTATCATCTGAACCAAATGATCTCGTTGTTGAGATTCTAATTTTATCACCCGGAGATGGCGCTATATTTTCATCCCCTGCAAAAAATGAAACCATAAATCGAAATTTAAATACTCCATCTCTTTCCGCAATTATAATATTATCGCCGCTGCCAATTATATCATCATCATCATTATCCAGGATAAAATAATCAGCCTGTGCTCCTGTCATTAGATTTTTAACAAATAGAGGGGCGTTGAATCTACTATACCCACCACCAAACCTTAGTGGAGGCCGATATGTACTGTCGGCTGGATCAACAAACTCGAGAATATAATCATGGTCTGTAATGATAAAGTCTGTAATGTCACCATCTCTATCAGGTGTTATAGCAACTTCCCAATCAGAGCTTAATCCATCAAGTTCGCTTGCATCCAGTCCAAAGATTTCATTTTCTTCACCTTCATTAGAGATCCACCCTGTTCTATTTGGTATAATTGATCCTCCGGTACTGTTCGTAAAATTGATCGTAAATCCATCAACAATTGAAGATGTTGGTGAATAGGGGCTAGATTTAATAACATCTATTCCCTGAGTTAACTCACGTACAGCATATGTATCTGTGTTTCTCATCACGCCTATGTCCGCAGCACTATCAGTAAATGTTACTTCATATAGTTTGGTTTCGTCAATTAAGGCGTCGACTACAATGTTTACATCTGCATAACCGGTACCAGTACCCGTCGTAACACTACTCAAATCTGTTGTTGCACCCCCTTGTACAAATCCAGCTGGCATTGTAGTAGGAATTACAGCTGCTGCATTACTTGAAGTACCAACAACTGTACCGGCTCCACTGAGGGCAATTCTAAAAGTATTTTCTTGTGGATCTATACCAGGATCATCACCACCTGAAGATGGAATGCCACGATCATAAGCTACTAATGCGTAATAATAGATTTTACCGTTGGTTACTTCATTATCAACATAGTAGAATTGAAGACCAGAATTATCACCCATACTATAAACTGCTTCCCCACCTAGTACATTTATATTACCTGAGATATCGTTATCTAAATCCCATTGAGCAATAGGGCGGTAGAATGTTGGAGTACCATTCACATCAGTTATAGTTCTTGCATCGCTTAACAAGTTATCGGTGCCTTTGTACAGTTTATATCCTTCGAAATCGAAATCCTGCAAAAATCTATCGAAACTTGCTACCGAAGTAGTATCCCAGGAAAGAATTACTTGTTTATCTCCAGTTACCGCAGTTAGAGTTGGAGAAATTGGAGGCTGTGCAAAATTATAATCTGAGTTATAAATGTTTTGCACCGTTCTTCTATTCTTAAAGAAATCTTCTTGATCATTACCAAAAATCCATGCTGTTGAGAAGAAATCGGTAGATTTTGCGTTTGGATCATTTTCTGAAAATAACTCAACCTCACCCGAAGTAAACAAAATGAAAGGCTCATCAGCCACAACAGTTGATGGTTCTTCATAATCCGGATTTGAGAATAACGTCTCTGCAATACGAGTGAATAACCATGTATCATCTCGAAGGTTATCACCACTTTCATAAAATGGTCGAGTATTTAAATCGAAACCTGTTAAACCAATTTGATCAGATTCATCAACATCTAATTCGTTATAGTTTGGTTCACCATTTGTTGGTAAACCATCACCTTCACCTTCATCAGGTCCAGGATAGTTTAAGTCAAATGGGCTCAATCCGTCTCTACCAACATCGTTATTTAGAGTTTCACCGATATCAAAAACACCATTATCGTTAGCATCATTAAAGCCAACCCAATCCAGATTTTCATCGGTTGTAAACCAACGTTCGCCTTTATATGCATCACGTTCTTGGTACGATTCGCCATAAAATGTCTCGAACTGAGCAGCATTATAATTTGCAGCTACATAGCTATCAATTTCTGATTGTGACGTTAACAGCAAATAGTTCTCATCGAATCTAGATTCATCAGTTATTCCATCCTGATCGTCATCAGCACCATTTACATCATTTGCAGGCGACTCTAAGAATGCGAAACCTGTATATCCTAGCTCATACTCATCCTCACCAGCTGAGGTAGGGCGACCAATACCGTTAGAATCCCATCCATAAACTAAATCCAGTAGAGGATCATATGTTGCATTATCATCATCCTCATCTTGACCTAAACCATAATCCACAATCTGTGAGAAGAATAATCTGGTTTGATCATTTTCACTTTTGTTTGTGATTCTATAAATGATAAACATCGTATCCTCTGCCAGGATATTTGCCCACTGAAACAATCTGATTTGAGTTTGCAATCCAAGTCCGCCAATAGTTGGATCCTCTAACGGACTAGGGAAATAAACTCCAAGATTACTATGAGGCCCATCTGTTTCTAGGCCAACTGCATATTCATAATCAGAAAAGTCATCCATTACATAATAAGATTCCAAATCCGCACTGGCGAATCTGCCATCTCTACCATTCCATGTTCCCGGCCAGCCTGGCTCAGCTTCACTTAATCGATCCGGCCAAAACTCAGGCCAACTTGTATCATCATTTGAAAGAGCAGGTACGGGAGATGCTCCTAAAGTTAATGGATCAATCCTATTTGGGTTATTAAATCCGGGTAATGGTAACCAGCCCCACAAATCGCCAGAATAAGGGCTATTTCTTGCCCCTGCCTCCCTGTAATTTATAAGCACAGGGTTTAATAGTGTATCCGGTCTGAAATCAACATCTGTTGAAATATCAATGTAATCCTGGAGTGTTGATACTCTATCGGATGCCACAGCTTCAACATATGCCGAAACTACAACACCAACACCATCAATATGTCTACCACCAACTCCACGTGGCCAAACGCCCCATGGTCTATCATTCCAACGAGATAATTCTCCGTGATTTCTAAAGTTCGTCTCAATCAGATTTCCATCAATCACACCACGAGCGACATTATCAAAC
The DNA here is from genome assembly GCA_965249965.1 of Balneolaceae bacterium. Classification (GTDB taxonomy): domain Bacteria; phylum Bacteroidota; class Rhodothermia; order Balneolales; family Balneolaceae; genus HXMU1420-13. The sequence continues at coordinate 1,358,528 of OZ252262.1, read as the reverse complement.
TCACCTCTATACACAACTCCATCCAATGAATCTGGTATGGTTTGCTGAGCAATCGAAGGCACCCACACCAACGTAAGAAATGTAATTAGTACCGCCGATTTCATTAATCGATTATGCATTATCATCTTAATTAAAAATTATAACTAAATCCAAGTTTAACGCTTCTAGGAGCGCCACGTCTCTGCTGATTCAAAAACCATTCTTGATATGAATTTAAACCACCAGGCTGAGATCCTACACTATTTGTAAGCCTATATAATTCTTGGGACTCATTTGCCAACCCTGTATCGTTATATATTCCAAAATGAGGAGCTGAGTCTAGAACATTATCAATCTGGACAAAAAATTCAGCATTATGCTTAAACGATGGTGGCTTATAATAAGCTCTAATATCTGAATTGAAGAAAGCAGGAGAATCTTCATTATTCGGTATTAGAGAATTTATATCATCACGAACGGTAGTATATGGACTTCCAGACTGGAGTGTGTTAATCGCTGAAAGAGTTAAACCAAATTTACTAGTCCAGGTAACAGAATTGTTTAATACGTTTCGTTTATCCCAGTTTAATCTGTTAATACGAATAATATCTTCTGCGTTTGATACAAATCTATTGAAGCGCTCTCCTGGATCAGAAGCCGAACCGCTGGCAAATTGTAAAGTATAGTCAATGGTCCATGATAGTTGACCTCTACCTCGTTCATAAAGTGATAAGGTAAATCCTTTAACGGTTCCATAATCAATATTCTCTAATCTACCTACAGGTACACCGATATTACCACGTACAACAGTTTGGCCAGCTAATTCTCTAATATCCTTAGAGAATACTGTTAAGTCTAGTCCCATAGATTCCGTTATACCTTGTTGTAAACCAACTTCGAATTGAAGTGTTCTTTCAGGCTCTAGATTTGCATTACCTAAAGTGTAAGCTGATGATCCCTGATTACGATCAAACTCGTTATTTACATATAGCAAGTTTAACTGTGGAGTTTGGAAGAATAGACCAGCAGAGAACCTCATCACACCAGTTTCAGAAATCGGAAATGCAACACCAAATCTTGGGCTGAATTGATAGGTTGGGTCCGCTGACACCCTATTTGATATAGTTTCATTTGGATTATCTGGGTTTGTAATATTTTCCTCTTGAAATAGTGTATAGTCTAAAGGCACTACAAAATCTGGCTCGAAATAATCAAACCTTAAACCAGCATTAACGATTAAATTATCAAACTCCAGCTTAACCTGTGAATATGCTGCTGCTTCCCAGGGTTGAACTTCTAAACTATTATTAGCACCTGGATCAGTAGAACGAAATGCTCTGTTTGTTGCTTGATTTACACTAATACCAAATGATTCATTATCTAAATTATGGAATCTCGCCGAAGCTCCTGATTTCCATAAAACAGTGTTATTAACTTGAGATGTATAATCAGCGACAATCGTATGAGACTGTGTTATTTCCTGGCTGGATGATAAATAGTTACCACCCATTGCAAATGCATTTGCACCTTGTTGAGATGAAAATGCTGCTTCCACATACCGTTGATCTAAATCACCCGTTGCAGAAACATCATCGTATAAATAACTGTCACTTTGATCATCCAGATAACTGTATGACAAGTTTGCAAAAGAATTATCGCCAATGGAATATCTCAATCCAACAATATGTGTTTGGTTTGAGAATTCATAAGGGTTGATACCTGCAGGGTTATACTTAAAAGCATGATCGTAATTCTTACCATCGCCAAACTGATAGAATAAATTATAATCTAATTTTAAACGACTACTAAACTCATAAACAATTGACGTATTAATTGATAATCGCTCTTGTCTATTTAATGATTCAAATTCACCATCTCCGGAAGCTTGAATTAACCATAAATTTGGATTATCACCAGTTCGTATGTTTGCGCTTTGAACATCACTTGGTCTAAATAAGTCTCTACCGATTAGATGACCATCAAACTTCACATATCGTAAAGTACTTTGAAAGCTAAGTTTATTATTAATGATTGGACCACCAAGTGATACCTGATAATCCTGATCGCCAATTGCGGGCGCTGCTTGAGAATAAGTAAATGTTTTGTTTGTAAAGTCGTCTGCTCCTAAAAAAGTAGTTTGGTCGGTGGTGCGAGTCACAAATTCTAACTTTCTGTTACTTACAATTCTTCCAGCGTATCCTAGGAAATTTCCTGACCATTCGTTAGAAACACCTTTTGTTACGATATTAACTACACCACTTAATGCTTGACCATATTCGGCGTTAAATACACCACTAATAACTTCAAGGCTGGAAACCATATTTTGTTCTACATCAAATGAAGCTCCATTATTAAAAGCATTATTTATTGGAACACCATTAACTAAGTATGAAACTTCTCCCGTTCTACCCCCGCGAAAGTGACCATCTACAACACCAGCCTGTTGGTTAATAGCTTCATTAATACTTACCAGTGGCAGTGCTTCAAGTTGTTCTGAACTTATATATGCTGTTGTTGTAGTTCTATCCTTCTCTACTATGGGCCTTTCAGCCGTTACAATAATTTCCTGACCTTCAATAACCTCTTCTTGAAGCGTCATATCCACGGTAGTAGTCTTATCTACAATTACTTCAACTTCTTCAACTTTAACGGTAGCAAAACCTATATAAGAGAATACTACTGTATATGTACCGGGATCTAAATTTACAATGGAATAGCGACCGTCGACATCCGTTAATGCTCCTCGCGTAGTTCCTTCAATAAATACTTGTACACCTATAAGTGTTTCACCGAAATCATCTATAACGGTGCCTGCAATCTTACCTTTTGTGCCAAAAAACTCTCCATCTGAGCTCGCATAAGTTAGAGATGATGTAAGAGCGGCCAATAACAATGTTAGCCCGACCTTGATTGACAAACGTATCTTCATGATTAAATAGATTAAAGAGGGTGCGGTTAAATACCGCACCCATAATTTAAAAGAATGGCTATGCTTATTTAATGAGCATCATTTTTCTGGATTGTACGAAATTAGCAGCGCTAATTCTGTACACATACATACCAGAAGCTAAGCTAGAAGCGTCAAACTTCTGTGTATGACTACCCGCATTCAATTTTTCACCATTAAGAATGGTTGCAACCTTTTGGCCTAACATATTGAATACTTCCAATGTTACTTCAGAAGAAGCAGGAAGATTAAATTGGATGTTAGTACTTGGGTTAAATGGATTTGGATAGTTTTGCTCTAACGTGAAACGAGCTGGGGTTCCAGCTACTTCTTCATTTGAAACTGGGATTGCATCAGCACCAACTAGTGCAACAACTTCCCAATCAGAAGGAGTATTCCACCAAGCACTTGTACTTTTTGAAGACCAAGCTCTTTGAGCATCTCTAGCAGTACCATCGTTATCATTAACCGCTAACTGGAATGGAATTGTTGTAACTCCAGTACCCGTTGGATAATCGAAGTTTTTAGCACCGGTATTAACGCCACTAAATTCTAGTGTACTAATTACAGTTAGTAATCTGTACATACCAGCCTGAGAGCTATCACCAAGAGTTTGTGAGTTACCAATCAATTGATTGAAACCAGGATCTCCGGAATCACCATCCCAACCATGAATGTATGGGTCTGCTCCGTCCATGAATCCTGCTCGTAACTGATAATCAGGTTCATCACCTGATTCAAAAGCACTGTGATCAGAACCGGTAATAATAGACTGAGGCTCATACGTCCCAAATCCACCTTCCCAACTATCGAAGTTCCAACCACCACCACCATTAGCAGCGTTTGCAGCAGGGCTGATTACATCATCTGTAATCTCAGCATAGATAATAAATAAGTCACTACCAGTAATATTCTCGAATCCTACCCAAAACTTAGCTGATAAATCTTCATTCGTTTCTGCACCACTACCTTCAACTCTAAGACTAGTAGTATCAATTGTAAATGGCTTATAATCAGCTGGGAAGAATGAAGCTAATGCAGATGCTGCAGGGAATTCTCCACTTTCGAGTGCGCTGGAAACAGCCTCAACTGCAGCCTCACTTAATTCAACAATGTAGTTATCTGCAACTGTCATTGAAGTGTTGATAGTTGCCGCAGTCAATTCACTACCGGAACCTTTTTCAGAACGAGCAATTACTCCATAATGAGCATCAAAGCTTGATACTAACGTTGGATGAGGAGCTTTCGTTGTATGAGTAATGGACAATCCTTTTGCAGGATCGATTGTACCAACAAAGGTTCCACCTGTTCCATCTGTAAATGCAGAGTCAGCAAAGAATACATCATAGGAAGCAGCGCCATTATCTGTTACTGCAATAGTTACAACACCGGCGTCTGTACTTAAGTTTACTGTTGGGGCATTTGGAATAACATCTTGAACACGAGTGAATAATACGTTGTCAATATAGACGTCGCCCGGACCATAATTTACTTCAAAGCCTATCTGCATATCTGCCCAAGTTTCTTCAATAGCAAATTCTTTAGTATAGGTTTTCATTTCAGTATCAATGGTAATACGACCTTCACCTGATTCGGAAAGATATCTAGCCCAACCGCCGCCAATTTCACCAATATATAAGTGAATATCGTGGGTTCCTTCTGCAGTTCTAGCATCAAAAGATATCTGATAAGGGCCGGTATAGATAGAATCCTTTTGCTCCTGATTAAAAGTCTGCATTGATTGCGCATCATATGAATTACCTTCACCAGTTAGTCCAATGAATGCTAATTCACCATCGATAATTTCTCCACCTGATGTTAAACCCCATGCCGAATCGGCTGAAAAATCACCATTAATTACAATGTTTTCGTCAACTTTACGGAGCTTGATATTATCAAACCAGATGCTTGCTGTATCTGAAGAAATTTCAAAACCCAATCTCATAGCATCCCATGTTTCGAGCACGAATGTAGTAAGAGTATAGGTTTGCATTTCATTACCAATGGTAAGAAGTCCATCACCTGGATTCTGCCAGTATCTAGCCCATCCACCACCTACTTCACCAAGAAATACGTGTATATCTTTAGCTTCAGTGCTAGCACGTGCATCAAACGATAATTCGTATGTGCCACCTGCAGCTAATGCTGCAATGTCTTCAGCAGACAAAGCTTGATTAAATTGAGCGTCATAAATATTGGCTTGCTCTGAAAGGCCAGTAATCGCTACTTCACCATTAGCAACAGTTAGAGTTCCTTTACCAGTCACTTCATCAACCCATGGACCTAATGTGTCTGCCGCAAAATCGCCATTTTCAATTAGGTTTGGACCATAAAAAGCATTCTGAGCGTATGAATTTGTAATAAAACTCATAGCTAACAGCATCAAAAACATTGATGATGCTATATATTTTATTGTAGCTTTGATCATGTTTACTATTTGTTTTTTAAGGTTAGAAAATTCGTAATTATGTACGCATTGGTTTATGCAATACACAATAATTCAAATTAATCATTAAGTGTAGAGAAAAGCTTCCAAAGAAACAATTAAAAATGAGATTTTTTCTCAATCTTTTGAGAATAGAAATAATAATTTTCAGGTAATAGAGGCTGATTTTTCACATTTCCTTCATATAAATAGTTATTTTAAGATTTTATGCAAGAAAAATTGATAATTTTTCCCATAGCATTAGGAATTTTTTTCATATATTTTGTTAATTGTTTCGGTTAATGAAAAAAACAACACTACAAGATATTTCGGAGTATACAGGTCTTTCTGTCTCAACAGTTTCAAGGATTTTACGTGGAGAGTCTGGGCTAAATAATACAAATGTAAAGACCACTATTGATGCAGCCATTAAGCTCAACTATCCCTTAAATGTTGGATTTTTAAAAGGGAAATATCAGTTTAAGACGAAGACTAGAATTGCATTAGTCACCACAATTTTTCCCAGTGAATTTTATGCGGCCTTTATTGCCGGATTGTATGATGCTGCGGATGATACACATACAGATTTATCTGTTCACCACTACGCTCCAGAGAAAACAGATCTTTTTGAGTTCATTAAAAGTCTAATATCCAGGAGCATTGAGGGTGTAATTCTCTTTCTTCCGGAATTAAGCGAGTCCAGTTATCAGCAGCTGGTTGATAAGCTCCCGGCTAATTTTGCTTTCATCTCAATTTTACCAATACAAAACCCTGCGGTAGATACCATCACTTTTGATTCTTATGGTGGCGGATATTTAGTCGCACAGCATTTCCATCAAAAAGGATATTTAGATGTAGGAATAGTGAATGGCCCTTTTAACAGACAAGAGTCTCTGTTGCGGCGCAACGGTTTTCAAGACTATATCGCCAAACATAAAGATATGAGTTTAGTTTGGGTATACAATGGTGATTTCGAATACATGGATGGATTTTCAGCTTTTTCAAAGTATTTGAGTTCCCCAAATAAACCCAGGGCTATCTTCTGTGCTAATGATGTGATGTGCGTGAGTTTCTTATCGCGGGCAACAGAACATGGTGTTTCCATTCCCACTGATCTTGCATTAGCTGGCTTTGATGATTTACCAATGTGCAGGTACGTGAACCCTGCCATCACTTCCGTTAAAACAGACCATTCTCTGCTTGGAAGTAAAGCGTTAGATATTTTGAAGGCTAAGCTTACCCAAAAGGATCCTCATACGGGCATTCAAAGTTTAATTCCTGTTTCGATATCGAAAAGGGAATCAACTTAAATTTACCTTCCCTGCTGAACCTGTAAAAAGCGTTGGTAGTAACGCTGACTCTGAAGTGTATCACCTTTGAGCAAATGAAAACGACCATAATTGTAGAGCATTCTTGCCGAGTTCGGATTAAGTCGTTCACTTTCTGCCAACCAATATTCAGCATTAACGGTGTTATTTCTAAGTAGATATAACGATGCCAACACATCTATATATCTTGGATCATAGCTTCCATCATTTAATATCTGGAGTATAATATTTGCCAGATATTCATCAGTTGCTCTGTTATTTATTGCGAATTCAATTCCCCTTTCAATCAAACTTACTGAATTTAGCTGCCACTTCATTAACTCGTAATAATGCTCCATCACCGCCAAAGAATCAGCTTCATTTTCTGCTTGATTTATTACATCTGCCAGAACCTGTGGTGTATGTTTTAATGTTTTTGATGCATCTGCAGCTAAAGAGTCTGTAAATGATCTTGCCGTATATTCATCAAATATTTGTTGAAAGTTTTGGAGTTCTTCCTCTACTGTTATTCCTTTTTGAAAAGGGTACCCAACCAACAAACGCGCAATACTTACTTCTGCATATGTACTTTCGAACCGACTTATAGAATTTGGAAGATCAAAGATATTCTCATTCATATGATTTTTTATAAATGATATTCGAGAAAGTTCTTTGAACAATTCCTCTGCGATTAATCTGTGCCCCAAATAATTTGGATGGAGATGATCAATAAATAATGAATTGTCCTCTATTCCCGATTCAGATTGTTCTCGAAGAAGTTTTTGTACGTCTATAAGTGTAGCATCATATTCATCAGCTAAGGCTTTGATTATTTCATTAATCTTTTCAGGTGCTCTAAACCTTATTCCATCCAGTTCTTTTGCGGTTAAAAAATGCTCAAATGCTAACTCTTTATCACCTGCTTCGAAGGATTCTTTTGCCCTATTGTAACTATCTGCTGCGACTAAATCGTCTGTAAGTGGTGGCTGATCTTTTAAATTTGAAGCAACTGTGCCGATATAAACTGGAATTTCATGGTTAGTAAAACGTTCGATAACATCTGAGATATTCTCCTCGAACTGATCTAACCCCGCCAAATATATTTCTTCTTCCAGCTCTATATCAGAGTTTTGAATTACTTTCGCCATCATTGTTCTTTGATCGCCAGTATCTTGAGGTTCTCGTGCAAAGCTGTCTTCCAAGAATTGATACAATCTAAAATCTTTCACCCATAATATGAGCCGTTTGATGAATATGCTGTTACTAAATCCAAATTGGGTTGAGCCAACACCAAACGAGCCGTAGTATTCATTATGTCCGGCATAAATCAGAATCGCATCCGGTTCATATTTCAATACTCTTTTTGATAAATCATGAATCACATAACTGTTAACCGCGGTCATCCCCAGATTAATTACTTCTACATTTACCCCCTCCGTTTCGAGTAATAATTTTTGTTCTAGCTGTTCTGCGAAGCTATAGTAAAAGTTGTATGGAAACCCTTGTGTCGAAGACCCTCCAAAAACAAATACCCGAAACGCATTGGGTCTTTTGTTCTTTCGAAATGCATTAGGAGCTATATTCGGAACAAATGAAGGAAAATATCGCTCAATAAAATCTACGTTTGAAACTAAGAACCCTGGGTCGTTAGGAGCTTCAATAAATAACTCCTGAGCATTACTATTATACCCTCCTATGCGAAGTCCAATTTCAATTATTCCAAAAACAATTATTGGAAAAGAAATTGTGATTATCCAAAAGAGAAAGGTTTTTAATTTGTTATTCATTTTTCTGAATACCTAGAAATGGTAAGATGCGGGGAAATATAGAGAACAGAATCTTCAGTGCATAAAAAAAGCCCCTCTGAAATGAGGGGCTTTTGAAATATTTATTAGTCAGGTTATTCAGCAGGCGCTAAAGGATCCTCTCCTTCACCCCCAAGTGCTTCGAAAACCTGAGCAACTTCAGCTTCACCAGCTTCCATATCACTTTTCGATCCAACGATAATATCATTGTAATCGTCAAGGCCAGTACCAGCCGGTACCTTGTGGCCAACAACTACGTTTTCTTTTAGTCCACGTAAGAAGTCTTTTTTCGCCTCGATAGATGCCTGTGTTAGAACTTTAGTTGTTTCCTGGAAAGATGCTGCTGATAGCCAGCTTTCGGTAGAAAGTGCTGCTCTCGTGATACCTAGCAAGATCGGTTTAGAAATTGCTGGTTCTGCTTCACGAGTTTCTAGTTCAGCTTTATCTTCTTTAATAAGTTGGTTGTTAATATCACGAACTTCGCGACGATCGAGGATAGTACCTTTTTTGAGTTCACTACCACCTTCGTCTGAAATCACAAACTTACCAATCAGTTCATCGTTGCGCTTGTTTACTTCGTAACGATCAACTTTATCGCCTTCCAGGAACATAGTATCACCCGGATCGGTAATCTCAACTTTCTGCATCATCGTAGACACAATCACCTCGATGTGCTTATCGTTGATTTTCACCCCCTGTAGGCGATAAACTTCCTGAATTTCATTTACTAAGTAAGACTGTACAGCGTATGGTCCAAGAATATTTAGAATATCTTGAGCCGGAATAGTACCATCAGATAACGATTGGCCTGCTTTCACAAAGTCGTTCGACTGTACTAAGATGTGCTTGCTTAATGAAATGAGATACTTTTTCTCTTCTGTACCATCTTTAGATTTAACAATCACCTCTTGCGAACCACGCTTACGGCCACCCATTTCAACTATACCATCAATCTCGGATACAGTTGCCGGATCACTTGGTGAACGAGCTTCAAAAAGTTCAGTCACACGTGGTAAACCAGCGGTAATATCTTTCGACTTTGAAGTAGCTCGTGGGATCTTAGCAATCACCTGACCTGCACTAACTTTTTCTCCGTCTTCAATCACGATATGAGTTTCCACTGGAAGTGTACTCTCGCGCAGGATATCACCTTCTCCACGGATGGATAGAGTCGGCACAAGTGAACGATCTTTCGAATCGATGATTACCTTTTCTCGGTGACCTGTCTGTGCATCTGTATCTTCAGTAAATGTCAATCCTTCAAGGATATCTTTGTACTGAACTGTACCATCAATTTCAGAGTAAAGAAGTGCATTATAAGGATCCCATTTACACAATTGTGCCCCTTTAGGAACCATATCGCCTTCTTCAACCATCATTTCAGATCCATAAGGGATATTGTAGCTGATAAGCACTTTGTCTTCATCATCAACAATTTTTAGTTCACCAGCACGACTAAGAACTACATTATGTTCTTCTTCGCCATCGTCGTAAACAACAACACGTATATTTTCAAACTCAACTTTTCCGTTGAATTTAGCTTTGTGTTGAGAATCTGCTTCCAAACGAGACGCTGTACCACCCACGTGGAAAGTACGTAGAGTAAGCTGTGTACCTGGCTCACCAATAGATTGAGCGGCAATTACACCTACTGCTTCCCCTTTTTCAACTACCGTACCGCGAGCAAGATCACGTCCGTAACATTTCGCACATACACCGCGTCCTGTTTCACACGTAAGTACCGAACGGATTTCAACTTGTTCGATTGAGGTCTCTGCAATTTTCTTTGCTACATTCTCATCGATCATTTGATTCGCTTCGCAAATGAGCTCATCTGAAATCGGATCATAAATGTCATGCAATGAAAAACGTCCGATGATTCGATCTTCAAGACGCTCGATAACATCTTCGTTATCTTTCAGCGCTTCCATCTTAATACCACGTAGTGTACCGCAATCATCTTCAGTGATAATCACATCCTGCGATACATCCACCAATCGACGCGTTAAATAACCGGCATCGGCAGTTTTAAGTGCAGTATCCGCAAGACCTTTACGCGCACCGTGAGTAGAGATAAAGTATTCGAGTACGCTCAATCCTTCTTTGAAAGAAGAAAGAATAGGATTTTCAATTACTTCATTTCCTTGTTGTAAGCCTGATTTTTGAGGCTTAGCCATTAAACCACGCATACCGCCTAACTGGCGAATCTGTTCTTTTGAACCACGCGCACCGGAATCAGCCATCATATACACAGGGTTGAATCCTTCTCTATCTTCAGCAAGTGCCTTGAATAGCGTCTCAGAAACTCGGTTTGTGGTACTTGTCCACTTATCAATTACCTGATTATAGCGCTCATTATCGGTTATGAAACCCATTTCGTAGCGACCTTGTATATCGGTCACTTCATCTTTGGCTCCATCAATAAGCTGTGCTTTGGCATCAGGGATGATGATATCTTCTAAACTAAATGATAATCCACCACGGGTTGCATTTTCATACCCGAGTGATTTCATGTTATCAAGGAATGCAGCTGTTTTCGCAGTACCCGTTGTTGAGTGAATCTCTCCAATCAACACGCGAAGTTCTTTTTTACCTAATGTTTTGTTGATATAACCCATTTCTTCAGGTACAATCTCGTTAAAGAGTACTCGACCTGTCGAGGTTTTAACAACTTCAGTAACAGTTTCGCCATCTACATTTACAGTGTTGATTCGCACATTAATTTTAGCGTGCAAATCAATTTTTCCTTGATCGAAGGCCACAATTACTTCTTCAGGAGAAGCAAATGTTTTTCCCTCACCCATTTGTCCGCCTCTTGGCTTTGTGAGAAAATAAAGACCTAAAATCATATCCTGAGATGGAACAGCAATTGGACCACCTGAAGCAGGACTCATAATATTGTGAGAACCTAACATCAATACCGATGCTTCAAGAATCGCATCATGGCTTAATGGTAAGTGTACCGCCATTTGGTCACCATCGAAATCGGCATTAAATGCTGTACACGCCAGTGGGTGTAAACGAATTGCTTTCTCTTCGATAAGTACCGGTTGGAATGCTTGAATCCCTAAACGGTGAAGAGTTGGAGCACGGTTTAACATCACCGGATGCCCAGTAATTACGTTTTCTAAAACCTCCCAAACAACAGCGTCTCTTCGATCAACAACTTTCTTTGCTGATTTTACCGTTTTAACATATCCACGCTCAATCAGTCGGCGGATAATGAACGGCTTGTAAAGTTCAACTGCCATCTCTTTTGGAAGACCACATTCGTGCATCTTCAACTCCGGACCTACCACAATTACAGAACGACCAGAATAATCAACACGCTTACCCAGAAGGTTTTGACGGAAACGACCACTCTTTCCTTTCAGCATGTCGCTGAGGGATTTTAATGGACGATTGTTATTTCGAACCGCGTTTGACTTACGAGAGTTGTCATACAATGAATCAACTGCTTCCTGAAGCATGCGTTTCTCGTTTCTGAGAATTACATCAGGAGCTTTAATATCGATCAATCTTTTCAGACGGTTATTTCTGATGATTACTCGACGATATAAATCGTTAAGATCTGAGGTTGCAAATCTACCACCTTCGAGTGGTACAAGTGGCCGTAATTCTGGTGGAATTACTGGAATTACCTGCTGCACCATCCATTCTGGGCGGTTTTCTGTATGTTGAGCAGCTGCACGGAAAGATTCAATTACCTGAAGACGCTTAAGCTTCTTTTTCTTACGCATCTGTGAAGTTTCGTTTTTCACTTCATAACGTAATTGGTAAGCTAAATCATCTAATTCAAGGTCAGCCAGCATAGCTTCGAGAGCATCTGCACCTTCCTTAACTATGAATTTATCCTCTTCGTCATCATCCAGATCAAAATTATCTTCTGGAAGTTGATCAAAAATATCGTATTTCTCTTCTTCTGAGATCAGATCACCTTTAGCGTATCCTAAATCACGCGCTAAACCTGGATTGATAATTACGAAAGTCTCGTAATACACAATTCTGTCGAGGTTTTTAGATGATAGTCCTAACAAGTATGCAATCTTGTTTGGAAGAGATTTGAAATACCAAATATGTACCGTTGGAACGGTTAGGGTAATATGCCCCATTCGCTCTCGACGTACCGCTTTTCTAGTTACTTCAACACCACATCGATCACAAATAATGCCTTTGTAGCGTATTCGTTTATACTTTCCACAATGGCACTCGTAATCTTTTACCGGTCCAAAGATCTTCTCACAGAAGAGACCATCCATTTCTGGTTTGAACGTACGATAGTTGATTGTTTCTGGGGTTAATACTTCCCCATGTGAACGCGATAAAATGGTTTCAGCAGAAGCTAGCGATATGCCGATACTGTTGAAGTCATTTGTTACTGCTAATGTTTTTGTAATTGGCAAGGGTTTTCCTCCGATTCTGTATTAACAGTGATTAATTCAAGTGAATTTCAAGGCCGAGACCCATAAGCTCTCGTAGTAATACCTTAAATGATTCTGGTACGTCTCCATCAGGAAGGTTTTCACCTTTCACGATGGCTTCATAAACTTTCGAGCGACCTTTAACATCATCGCTCTTAACAGTAAGCATTTCTTTCAGGATGCTGGAAGCACCGTATGCATACAATGCCCAAACTTCCATCTCACCAAGTCGTTGGCCACCAAATTGAGCTTTACCACCCAATGGTTGCTGTGTAATTAATGAGTATGGCCCGATAGAACGTGAGTGCATCTTATCCTGAACTAAGTGGTTCAGTTTAATCATATAGATATAACCAACGGTGGTTTTCTGCGAGAATAACTCTCCAGAGCGCCCGTCAATTAAGTTCACTCTACCGTCTTGTGGTAAGTCAGCTTCTGCAAGTTTTGCTTTAACATCGTCCATAGTTGCACCATCGAAAATTGGAGACGCAAAGGTTACTCCTAATTTCTTGGCAGCCCAGCCTAAAATGGTTTCATAAATCTGACCAAGGTTCATACGTGATGGTACACCCAGTGGGTTTAGACAGATATCAACAGGAGTTCCATCTTCCATAAACGGCATGTCTTCTACCGGTACAATTTTGGCTACAACACCTTTGTTACCATGACGACCGGCCATTTTATCACCTACTTGAAGCTTACGTTTCTTAGCAACATAAACTTTCGCTTTTTGGATGATTCCAGGAGGTAACTCGTCTCCTACTTGAATAGCGAATGTTCTTCGTTTAGCTTCGCTGTCAATTTCACGTCGTAATTCACGGTAGTTATGGAACAACAATCGAACATGCTTCACCAACTCCTGATCAGTTGCCCAATCAATGTTTTCGTTGATGTTTACTGGATCGATTTCTTCGAACACTGATTTCTTGTACTTCTCGCCTTTCGGGATTAATTCTACACCGCTGTAGTTTTTAACACCAGGAGATGTTTTATCACGAAGTAGAGAGTACATTTTGTCTGCCCATTGCTGGTTTAGATCAGCAAGTAACTGTGCATGACGCTCATGTTCTTGTTCAACACGCTTTTTCTCTTCTTTTCTAGAGACAAGCTCATCTCTTTTTCTACTGAAAAGCTTGGTGTTTATTACCGTTCCTGATACACCAGGAGGTGTTTTCAGAGATGCATCTTTTACATCACCGGCTTTATCACCAAAAATTGCACGTAATAGTTTCTCTTCAGGAGTAGGATCCGTTTCACCTTTAGGTGTAATCTTACCTACTAAAATATCACCAGGTCCAATTTTTGCACCTACGCGAATCATCCCTCTTTCGTTCAGATTACGCGTGGCTTCCTCACTCACGTTCGGGATCTCGCGTGTCAGTTCTTCTTCACCGCGCTTGGTATCTCGAACCTGTTGTTCGAACTCAGTAATGTGGATTGAGGTATAAATATCTTCCTGTACAATGCGCTCACTAATTACAATCGCATCCTCAAAGTTGTATCCTCTCCAAGGCATAAATGCCACTAATAGGTTACGACCTAATGCCAGTTCACCGCCGTCGGTAGAGCATCCATCTACAATAGCCTGACCTTTCTTCACCTTATCACCAACCTTCACAATTGGACGCTGATTTGTAGCAGTATCCTGGTTAGTTCTAGTGAATTTTTCAAGTTTGTATGATTTAATTCCACCGTCGAAATAGCAATGCTGTTGCAATTCTGTTCTCTCGTACTGCACTCGCACTTCCGTTGCACTAACGTATACAACTTTTCCATTTGCTTCTGCGGTAATAATCGCTCTCGAGTCCCGTGCTGCACGATGCTCAAGACCCGTTCCAACAACCGGAGCTTCCGGTCTTAATAATGGAACCGCTTGGCGCTGCATGTTTGATCCCATCAATGCACGGTTTGCATCATCATGTTCAATAAATGGAATTAATGCTGCAGCTAAAGATGTAATCTGATTTGTAGCAACATCCATGTATTCGATTTCATCGATGCGAGCTTGCGAATAATTACCTTCACGCATTCGCGAGAAAACGGTCTCATTTTTAAATAAGTTTTTCTCATCAAGCTCGGCGTTCGCTTGCGCAATTACAGTCTCATCTTCCTGTTCTGCAGCTAGATAATCAACATTATTAGAAACTTTCCCTTCTTTTACTTTACGATATGGTGTTTCAATAAATCCAAAGTCATTCACCTTAGCATGTACACATAAAGAAGAAATCAAACCAATGTTTGGTCCTTCCGGCGTTTCAATTGGGCAAAGACGGCCGTAGTGAGTGTAGTGAACATCACGTACCTCAAAACCAGCTCGCTCTCGTGTTAATCCACCAGGCCCAAGTGCAGACATACGTCTTTTATGGGTCAATTCAGCTAATGGATTTGTTTGATCCATAAACTGAGAAAGCTGATTGGTTCCAAAGAATGTGTTAATTACACTAGAGATAGTACGAGCATTTACCAAATCTTGAGGTGTAAGCTGCTCGGCATCCCGAGAGTTCATTCTTTCTTTAATTGTGCGCGCCATACGAGCAAGACCAATCGCAAATTGCTGACCTAGTTGCTCGCCTACGGTACGTACACGTCTGTTACTCAGGTGATCAATGTCATCAACCTGAGATTTCATATTCTTAAGTCGAATTACCTCTGTGATAATTGCGACTATATCTTCTTTAGTAAGATACTGAACGTCTGTTCTATCCTGATGCAGACGCTTATTTAATCGGTATCTACCAACTTCACCAAGATCGTATTTCTTATCACTGAAGAATAATCGTTCCAGAATGGCTCTTGATGTCTCAGGATCAGGCATTTCACCAGATCTAATTTGCTGGTAAACTTCACCAAGTGCCGAAGTCTCGTCATAGGTTGGATCTTTTCGAAGTGTATTCATTACTACTGATCGAGAAGATTCTTCTTCAGTAATTTTCTGAACAAGTACCGTTTTTAGCTCTGCGTCTTTTAGCATGCCATAATCATCTTCTGTTAATTCATGATCACGTTCAAAGATGATTTTTCGATTCAGTGCTTCACTAACTTCACCTGTTTCTTCATCAACCACTTCTTCCATCTCTTCTACAACGATGTTCTCAGCTAAGCGCTTTCCAACAAGGTTCTTCAGATAAGTAGGTTTGGTTCCAAATTTAGCTTCTTCAGATAATTCGAAAAGATTCAGAAGATCCAGATCGGTAGAATACCCAAGTGCTCTCAATAGAGTAGTAGCAGGGATTTTCTTCTTACGATCGATATATGCCCATAATACGTCGCGAATATCTGTTGTAAATTCTATCCAGCTTCCTTTAAACGGAATTACTCGTGCAGAATAAAGTTGAGTGCCATTAGGGTGTACAGATTGGCCAAAGAACACGCCCGGAGAACGGTGAAGCTGACTTACGATAACTCGCTCAGCTCCATTAATGATAAATGTTCCTCGATCGGTCATCCAAGGCAAATCACCCAAGAACACCTCTTGCTCGATTGTTTCACTGGCTTCGTCGCTGTCATCAACAGAAGACAACCGAAGTTTCGCTTTTAATGGAACAGAATATGTTAACCCACGATCTTGACATTCTTTTATGGTGTACCGAGGCACATCCACGTTGTAATAAAGAAACTCAAGAATGTGTGTTTCACGAGTATCTTGAATGGGGAAATTCTCAAGGAATATGCGTTGCAATCCTTGATTTATTCTTTCGTTTGGAGCAATATCGAGTTGAACAAATTTTTCAAACGATTCTAATTGAATGTCTAGAAAATCTGGGTACTCTAGTACTTGCTTTGTGCGGCCAAATGATTGGCGCGAAGTATTTGGAATGATTTGCATCTTCTGGCTCAAAAGGACCTCTCCTTTTAGTTTGAAGGGTAAATGGTGAAAAAGCCCGTTTCAGGGCAAGGGTACATAGACGCCAATAGCCAATACCGTTTTCACGATATTGGCTTCCAGCGATTTCTTAACGAAAAGATTACTTGAGCTCTACTGTAGCTCCAGCTTCTTCAAGCTTGTTCTTAATCTCTTCAGCTTCATCTTTAGACGCTGCTTCTTTTACTGCATTAGGCGCACCGTCTACTAATTCTTTAGCTTCTTTCAAGCCAAGACCAGTAATTGCGCGAACTTCTTTAATAACAGCGATTTTCTTAGCGCCTGCAGAAGTAAGAACTACATCAAATTCAGTCTGCTCTTCAGCAGCTCCACCAGCGTCACCACCACCGGCAGGACCAGCAACTGCAACTGCTGCAGCTGCAGGCTTGATGTCGTATTCTTCTTCTAGAACTTTTGCAAGTTCGTTTGCTTCTTTGATTGTTAGATTAACAAGCTGTTCTGCTAATTCTTTAACGTCAGCCATTTTTATATCTCCAGTTGTTTTGTAAGTAATTTCTTTGATTAAATAAGGGTTAGTTTTCGCCTTTTTCGGCGATGGTCTTCACAGCACCAACTATGTTTGAACCTTGCGCATTAAGTGCACCAACCACATTTGTGATCGGAGCCATCAATAAGCCAAGAATATCTCCAATGATTTCATTCTTAGACTTCATTGCTGCTAGCGCATCAAGTTTATCTCCACCATAAAATTCACCATCTACTAATGCAGCTTTGAATTCTGGTTTTTTGTTATCCTTGATAAAGTCTTTAAGTACTTTTGCTGGTGCAGATAATTCTTCTTCAACAAATGCAAAGCCATTTTGCTCGGTAAGCGATGAAAGGATATCATCATATCCCCCAACCTCTTCCATAGCAAGCTTCATCAATTTATTTTTATATACTTTGAAGAAAACATTTCCCTTACGGAACGCTCCTCGCAGTGCATTAGCCTCGTCAACCGACATTCCTGAATAGTTTGCTATGTAAATAGCATTGGAATTCTTAAGATTCTCGGTGATTTCGTCTAAAACTGCTCGCTTTTCTGCTGTAGGCATAATTTCAATTCCTCCTAATTAAGGGATGTTATTGCGGATCTGCTTACAGGAATGCTCGGTCCCATAGTTGAACTCAGATATACGCTCTTAACGTAAATACCTTTTGCGGATGCAGGCCTTAATCGCATTACTGTTTGGAAAAATGCTTCCGCATTTTCTTTCAAGTCGGACGAAGTAAAACTTACTTTTCCAATCGCAGTGTGCAAAATTCCGGCTTTGTCAACCCGGAAATCAATTTGCCCTGCTTTAACTTGTTTAACAGCTGCTGCCACATCCATGGTAACAGTTCCACTTTTTGGGTTCGGCATTAATCCTCGGGGCCCTAGAAAACGTCCTAGTTTACCGAGTTTTCCCATCACATCCGGAGTGGCAATAATAACATCAATATCTGCCCATCCGCTTTCAATTTGTGCAATGTAATCATCAAGCCCTACATGATCTGCTCCGGCTTCTGTTGCTTCTGCTTGTTTGCTCTCGTTAACAAGAGCTAAAACCTTTACTTCTTTTCCAGTTCCGTGCGGTAAACTTACTGTACCACGCACCATCTGATCTGCATGTCGAGGGTCGACACCCAATCGGATATCCACATCAACAGATGCATCAAAAGTAGTATTTGAGGTTTTCTTTACAAGATCACAAGCTTCTTCCAGTGAGTATTCCATTTCTGGATTAATCATAGCCACAGCTGCTTGATATTTCTTTCCTTTTTTCGCCATAGGTATAATTTCCTTTACTTGTCGCGATTTACTCTAAGACCCATACTACGAGCCGTACCGGCAATCATTTCTGCAGCAGCTTCAATGTCGAACGCGTTTAAGTCCTCCATTTTTTCCTGCGCAATATCTTTGCACTGGCTCCAGGTTACCGTTCCAACTTTCGCTCGATTTGGTTCACCCGAACCGGATTTGATTTTCGCTGCTTGCTTCAGAAGTACTGGCGCTGGCGGTGTTTTAGTCTTAAATGTAAAAGACTTATCCGCATACACCGTAATTTCCACAGGAATTACAGTTCCGGTCTTTTCCTGAGTCTTAGCATTAAAGGCTTTACAGAACTCCATAATATTGATACCAGCCTGGCCTAACGCCGGACCTACAGGAGGTGCGGGATTAGCCTGACCACCCACAATTTGGAGTTTCAGGATTCTTTCAACTTTTTTAGCCATTAATTCTCAGGATCCTATTGTTGTTTTATAACTTCAGTTTTTATCGCGTAATAGCTAGTTTGCATCAACTAGGTTCTTTTATGCAGTGGGTTCAACTTGGTTGACATCCACCTCTACCGGAGTTCTACGCCCAAAAATACTTACCAAAACACGTAGCTTTAGTTTGTCAGCGTTCACTTCTTGTACCGTTCCATCGAAGTCTTTAAACGGACCTGAAATCACTTTCACAAGGTCGCCTTCGGTGTAAGGTATATCAACATTCCGGATTTCATCGCCAGCTTCCTGCACTCTTCCAATGATGCGTTTGACTTCGTGCTTTTTAAGTGGCGTTGGCACTAATTGCTCTTTTCCTACTTTTAGGAAACCAAGGCAAGATGGTGCACTTTGTATAAGGTTATTAACCTCTTCATCATAATGAGTATTAAGTAAAATATACCCTGGGAAGAAATTTTTCTCCCTCGTACGTTTTTTACCTCCACGAATTTCTACAACTGTTTCGGTTGGAACCAAAACATCCAGAATTTTATCGCCGAGATCTTGCTCCTCGATTTCTCTATCGAGGAATTCTTTTACTTTTTTCTCATGGCTGGAAAAGCAGCGTACTACATACCAACCATGTTCTAATTCTTTACTCATTATTTATAAATAGCTTCGAGTACCGTGCTATATACTTGGTCTACGCCAAATATAAATGCAGACAGTATAATCGAGAACACAACCACAATGATGGTGTTATCAATCAACTCTTGTTGTGTTGGCCAACTGACTTTCTTGAATTCAGCAACCACGCTCTCGAAAAAATTAGTAAGCTTTTCCATATTCAATTTTTGTTTGCACGGGCGGAGAGACTCGAACTCCCGACACCTGGTTTTGGAGACCAGTGCTCTACCAACTGAGCTACGCCCGTTTATACACACAAGAGTAGGCAGCAATGCTACCTACTCTATATGCAAATAAACGCTTGTTTGATCTTAGACTAATCTAAGATTTTAGTTACCACGCCAGCACCTACGGTACGTCCACCCTCGCGGATCGCAAATCGTAGCCCTTCTTCCATCGCTACCGGCTGAATGAGTTCCACATCCAACTTCACGTTGTCCCCTGGCATTACCATCTCCACTCCACTTGGCAGCTCACAGGCTCCCGTCACATCCGTGGTACGGAAATAGAACTGCGGGCGGTAGCCTTTGAAGAACGGGGTGTGTCGCCCGCCTTCGTCTTTGCTCAGCACGTACACTTCGCACTCAAATTTCTTATGTGGAGTAATCGAGCCCGGCTTACATAGTACCATCCCACGCTGGATGTCTTCTTTGGCAATACCACGCAGCAAAATACCCGCGTTATCACCCGCCTCGCCCTGATCAAGCAACCGGCGAAACATCTCAATGCCTGTTACCACACTCTTCATTGGCTCTTCGATGATTCCAACAATCTCCACTTCCTCATTGATCTTGATCACACCACGCTCGATACGGCCTGTAGCCACAGTTCCACGACCCGTGATAGAGAATACATCCTCCACCGGCATTAGGAACGGCTTGTCTACATCACGCTCTGGCGTTGGGATCGTCTCATCCACAGCGGCGATCAGCTCAACTATTTTCTCTTCCCACTGCGCTTCCCCGTTCAGAGCGCCAAGAGCAGAACCTTGAACCACAGGAATATTGTCGCCATCAAACTCATACATCGACAACAACTCGCGCACTTCCAGTTCTACCAACTCTAGCAACTCCTCGTCGTCTACCAGGTCTACCTTATTCATAAATACCACAATCTGAGGTACTCCAACCTGACGAGCAAGCAGGATATGCTCGCGCGTTTGCGGCATAGGACCATCCGTGGCGGCTACTACTACAATCGCGCCATCCATTTGCGCGGCTCCCGTTACCATGTTCTTCACATAATCGGCGTGACCAGGACAATCTACGTGCGCGTAGTGGCGAGTCTCTGACTCATACTCTACGTGCGCCGTAGCGATGGTAATTCCACGCTCGCGCTCTTCCGGGGCGTTGTCAATCTGATCAAACGCTTGAGCTTCTCCACCCCAGGTCTTCGCCATAACGGTGGTAATCGCTGCTGTTAAAGTAGTCTTTCCGTGATCTACGTGACCAATGGTTCCCACATTCACGTGGGGCTTGGTGCGTTGAAAGGTCTCTTTTGCCATTGTTTAAAATGTATGTTAAAAGTAAAGTTTATAAATTCGTACCGCAGAGCCGATAGTCGGACTTGAACCGACGACCCCTTCCTTACCATGGAAGTGCTCTACCGCTGAGCTATATCGGCTTGGTTGAGCGAGCGACCGGGATCGAACCGGCAACATTCAGCTTGGAAGGCTGACACTCTACCAATTGAGTTACGCTCGCTTAGTTTGTGGGGAGAGCAGGATTCGAACCTACGAAGTCGTAAGACAACAGATTTACAGTCTGCCCCAGTTGGCCGCTTTGGTATCTCCCCTTTCCACAAGTCGAGCCAGTGACCGGATTCGAACCGATGACCGACGGTTTACAAAACCGTTGCTCTACCAACTGAGCTACACTGGCTTTTTGCGAAAGACTTAAAAAATACCCATCCCATCAAAAATTGTCAACATCTGAGAGTACAAAAAATTCTAAATCTGTTAACTTTTTTCCTGAGGTTTTTTACGATGCCATTTCACCCATAAATATCGAGCTAAAATTGCTACTGTGATACCAACCAATATCACCTTTCCATATGCTGAAAGGTATTCTCCAATTATTTTCCAGTTCTCCTTTACAAGCCATCCAGCACCTATTAAGAGGGCATTCCAAAGCATTGAACTAATTAGAGAACTGACTATAGTTGGTAATATCTTTAAGCGGGACATTCCAGCTGTGAGCGAAATTACCGAACGAGTACCTGCTAAAAATCGATTAGAAATGATCACCCATTGACCATATTTACTCATCCAAACCCGACCTTTTCTGAAATATTTATAGTTAATAAACTTTAAAAAAATGTGATCATGGCGATTTGCTGAGATTTGCGTCTCTAATTTTTGCCCAATCCAGTACATGTTCATGAAACCAATAACGGATGCTAAAACGGTCAGAATCCAGATAGGAAATAAACCGACCAATCCTTCAGCTGCCAGGTACCCACTAAATGCTACAAGTACATCTCCAGGAACTGGTGGCAGAATATTCTCAGCATAAGCTATTAATGTAAATACTAGATACACTCCCATGGGGCCAACCATTGCCACCCAATCAACAACAGATTGAATTACCTGATCTACCATCTTACCTCTTAATTAGCAACGCAACAGCTGACGCTGTTATACCTTCTTCCCGCCCGATAAAACCCATTTTTTCAGAGGTTGTTGCTTTTACAGAAACCTGATTCATTTCCAGGTTAAGATCTTCAGAAATGGTTTTACGAATTTGATCCATATATGGCATCAATTTTGGACGCTCGGCAATCACGGTTGCATCGAGATTACCAATTACAAAACCCTCTTTTTTTACTAATTCGTAGCAATGAATTAAAAGCTTACGACTATCAGCATCTTTAAACTCAGGATCATTATCGGGGAAATGCTGCCCAATATCACCAAGTGCTACTGCGCCTAATAATGCATCCGTTATTGCGTGGAGTAAAACATCAGCATCCGAATGACCTAATAATCCTAGCTCAAATGGAATCTCAACACCTCCAAGGATTAACTTTCTGCCCCTAACCAATTTATGTGTATCGAAACCATAACCTATTCTCATTTCCTATCACCGCTTTTTAGAATTAGCTCAGCAATTTGTAAATCAACTGGATAAGTAATTTTAAGATTTTCGCGATCACCTTCTACCATTATAACCTTACCACCAATTCTTTCAACAAGTGATGAATCGTCTGTGCCTAAAAACTTACTTTCAATTGCGCTATTGTACGCATCAATTAACAAGTTTTTTTGAAAAATCTGAGGTGTCTGAGCTTGCCACAAAAATTGACGATCAGGCGTTTCGAGTATAATTTGCTCTGAATCAACTTTTTTAATGGTGTCTTTTGCCGGAACTGCTACAATTGCGCCACCATGCTCTTTTGCAGCATTAGCAGTTTTGGTAATTAAATAGGTACTGATAAAAGGGCGAACCGCATCGTGTACAGCAACTAATTCGACATCATCCAATACTAAATCGAGTGCGTTTTGAATGGAGAACTGGCGCTCTTTCCCACCTCTGACAGTTTGAAGTAGCACATCATCTCGATCGATCGAGTCAAAAATTTTCTCAACTGAAATCATCCTATCCTCTGAAGTGGGCACAATAATTTGTACTACCTCATTTACAGCACAAAATGCAGTGAGAGTGTGCCAGAGAATAGGTTTGTTACCAAGCTCTAGAAAAGGTTTTGGCGTTGCCGCACCCATTCTTGAGCCAGAACCTGCCGCCGGTATGATAACCGCCAGCTTCGCCATTTGTTAGACGATTATGATTGCATCGCCAAATGAAAACAAGCGATAATTCTCTTTTTTTGCTTCTTCATACGCCTTCATAAGGAAGTCATACCCTGCGAATGCTGCTCCCATCATTAATAGAGTGGATTCTGGACGCTGGAAGTTTGTGATCAAACATTCCGTGATTTTAAATTTGTATGGAGGATAAATGAACTTGTCTGTCCAACCTGTACCCATTTTCGACATCCCGCTAGCCATCACACTTGTTTCAATAGCTCGAACCACACTTGCGCTAACAGCAACTACTTTATTTCGCTTTTTCTTTAACGTGTCATTGATTTTATCAGAGGTGTCCTTCGAAATGAAGTAATTCTCGGAATCCATTCTATGTTTCGTCAAATCTTCAACTTCTACAGATCGGAATGTTCCCCAACCAATATGAAGCGTGACCGGTAAAAACTCTACGCCTTTGGCCTTAATTTTTTCTACCAATTCTTCGGTAAAGTGTAAGCCTGCTGTTGGTGCAGCAACAGCACCTCTTTCCGTTGCAAAAATAGTTTGATATCGTTCTTTATCCTCATCTGTTGGCTCCCGCTCTATATACGGAGGAAGTGGCATTTTACCGAGTACATCTAATTTTGCGTATAGTTCTTCATTCGGTCCATCAAATAAGAAACGAACTGTTCTTCCTCTTGAGGTAGTGTTATCAACTACCTCAGCCATTAATTCATTATCCCCTTCACCGAAGTAGAGTTTGTTCCCTATTCTGATTTTTCTAGCAGGCTCTACCAGTACATCCCAAAGCATGTTTTCAGGCTGAAGCTCTCTCAATAGAAACACCTCTATATCAGCCTCAGTTTTTTCTTTTTTACCATTTAAACGGGCCGGAAATACCTTTGTGTTATTGTAAACAACAACATCACCCTCATTTAAATACTCATGAATGTCAGAAAACTTTCTATGCTCAATGGTCTGCTCTGCTCGATTTAGCACCATTAGTCGGGCTTCATCTCGTTGTTTAAGGGGGGTGTCTGGAATATTTAATCCTTCAATCTCGTATCTAAAATCGGTGAGTTTCATCTCTCGGATTTTCCTATATTTCGTAGTTGTTGTAAAAATTTCAAAAGAGGGCAAATATACCCCTTTTTCAGCACTTCAGCAATCAATAATCGAACTTGCAATATTTTACTTCAACTTAGCAAATCGTTATAATAGCAGGTGCATTCAGTCGTTTGAATGGAAACTATTACACCAATGAGAACAACTACTTTTTTTCTATTTTTTATTTTTATCGCATCAACGGTAGCAAATGCCCAGTTCAGAGCCGATTTACCAGGTTACTTTGACTTCACCGGGCCCTTAGTAAACGAACGCGCACCGACTGTTCAAACAGGCTTGGATCGTTTTTTCAGTAATGTAAAAATGTCGCATTCGTATAGTATGTCTTTTAATTCCTTCGGCGGCAACTATCAAAATGTGAATGCATATACCAATACTATGCAGTTCCAATTTAGTGACCGCATGAATGGGCGTGTTGATGTTTCATTCTTACATTCACCTTTTGGTGGAAATCAGAATTTTGCCGGTTCCAGTAACTTTCAAAATCAGGTAATCATCAGAAATGCTGAATTGAATTATAAATTAAGTGACAATGCATTTATAAGAGTACAATATCAGCAATTACCGTCTGGATTTGGATATGGTTATAATCCCTATGGATATAATAGCTTCAACAGATACAGAAATAATTGGATGTGGTACTAAACTCCAACGGATGGCAGAAACATCACCCGAAAGCTCCGAATCTACGGTAAAAAATCTTTTTCTAAATGCAGCTATTGGCTTTCTGAGTGTTCTACTTATTGCACTACTTTTCGCATTAGCAACCCGAGTAATTTATCCCAGATTATTAAATACTCGTGCAGAAGCCAATTCGCAGCTAATCAGTGAAATTATTCAAATCGAAGTTTTGAATGGTTGTGGGATATCCGGTGTTGCCAATAGATACACAGGTGTACTTCGCAAAAATGGTTTTGACGTAGTTGAAACAGGCAACTTTGATCATTTCAATCTCGAAGAAACCATTATAATTTCCCGAAGCGGAGTTATGGAGAATGCCAGACAAGTTGCAAGTGCACTTGGTGTGAGTGAAATGAATATATTGAGGGAGGAATCTCCCGACTACTTTTTAGACGTAACCGTGGTAATTGGCCACGATTTTGAACAGCTTAATACAGATTAATGGT
This sequence comes from Balneolaceae bacterium, assembly GCA_965249965.1. Lineage (GTDB taxonomy): Bacteria > Bacteroidota > Rhodothermia > Balneolales > Balneolaceae > HXMU1420-13. The sequence continues at coordinate 1,332,911 of OZ252262.1, read as the reverse complement.
AGAAATTAAAAAACCAGCTAACGATCAATTTCAAACAAAACCTGACTCTAAGAATTTAGTTGAGTTGGTCATTGAGGGCATGAAAGAGAAAAAAGCTCTTGATATTACTGTTATGGACGTCTCTGACTTAACTACATTGACCGATTATTTTGTGATTTGTAGTGGATCTTCAGACACCCAAATTAAAGCTATAGCAGACTCCGTTGAAGAGCAGGTTTTGAAACTAACCGGGGAAAAACCCTGGAAGAAGGAAGGCATACAAGCGAGAAACTGGATCATTCTGGATTTCATTAACATCGTTGTTCATGTAATGAGCAAGGAAAAGCGCGAATTCTACAGCATAGAACGAGTTTGGAACGATGCACGGGTTACCTATATCGATAACGAGTAAGTGTGGCTGAAAAACCAAAAATACTAGTTACTGAGCCTATTCCTGATTCGGTAATTACCTTCCTTAAGAGTTTTGGTGATATTCAAATTGGGGAGATAGGACAATATCAGGTTGAAAAGCATTTAATATCAGATATTGAGCCCTATTCGGCATTGTTGTCAATGCTTTCAAATCCTATTACAGAAAACGTGCTTAATGCTGCCAAAAAGTTAAAAATCGTAGCAAATTTTGCTGTTGGGTATAACAACATTGATGTGGATTCAGCACGGCGATTGGGCATAAAAGTCGCAAATACACCGGATGTACTCACCGAAGCTTGCGGGGATTTCGCTATGGCATTGTTAATGGCTACCAGCAGAAGTTTTTATCCGGCTGAGAAATATTTAAGAGAGGGAGAGTTCAAAGGCTGGGAACCTATGGGTTTCTTAGGACCTGAATTAAGAGGCAAAACCCTCGGAATTATCGGTATGGGCAGAATTGGCCAGGCTTTTGCGCATAGGGCATTGGCTTTTGGAATGCGCATTCAATACTACAATCGAAATCGGTTATCCAAAGAAACAGAGAATACATTGAGTGCAGAATATGTGCCTGACCTTTCTATGTTAGCTTCAACATCAGATGTTTTGAGTGTAAATTGCCCACTAACGCCAGAGACTCATCATCTGGTTAATTCCCGCCTTCTGTATCTAATGCCCTCTCATTCAATCCTAATTAATATAGCACGTGGTCCCGTTGTGGATGAACAAGCTTTGGCAAAAGCATTACATGATCGTTCTATTTGGGCCGCCGGACTTGATGTTTTTGAGAAAGAACCAGAAGTGCATCCTGATTTATTAACCGCTCCAAATTGTACGATGCTACCGCATATTGCCAGTGCAACATTTGAAACCCGAGAAGCTATTGGGATGCTGGCAGCAGAAGCTATAAAAAAAGTACTTTCAGGGGAACAAGATTCGGAAATTTCGAATCTCATATCTTAATTGATATAATTCCTACCTTCTTATCGTTACTGCTTCATGGGGTTAAAAAAATCACATATAACCAATGTTTTATTCGGGCTGCTCACAATTACTGCATGTCTGTTCCTGATATTTGAGTGGCTTCAGTTACAAACTAATTACAACGAAACATATGCCGTTGAAAAAGCAACGAATAATGTCGATGCAGCATTTGATCAATTTCAAAATCAAGTTTTTGATTTCAGTTCAAGTTCTACCGCTTTTGCAGATCAATTTGAATCTGCATTAAATGAAGACTCCAGTTTTTCCACACTTTCCTCATACGATTCTGATTTTTGGGGTACTACCGTTTACAAAAAAGATGAACCTGTTTACTGGTCTGGATATTCAAGTACAGCATATTTAGATTCATTATCCGCGGCAAATACCGAAGTAAAAATTCGAAGGGTTAGGCAGGGAAATGTTCGATATATCGAATCTATTATTCCCTTGGTTATCGAAGAAATTCAAGACACTACGCTCTATCAGGTTTACACCAGATTTCTTCTAGAACAGGATATATTTGGAAAGGTGGGGAACATGAAAAATGAAGGTATTAGCGCCCAAATTTTTTCAGATTTTGAGTTCCCGATTGAATTTGCGATTACCCGTACCACACCTGATTCGATAATTCATGCACGAGAATTTACCTCAGTCTCTGGGGATTATATTGGCACTGTTTATGCCATTGAAGCAGATATAGATAGATATCTGTTGAGAGTTCAGGATAAAATTCGGGTACAACGAAGTTTTTTCATTTTATCAATTCTACTGGGTTTTGCAATTTTATCAATGTGTATAAGCAGAAGGCTGAATTCCTATTTAAGGTTTTCCATCCATATGGCACTTATTTTTATAATTTATTTTATCTCTCAACCTCTTCTTTTACGATTTATTGATGGCATTTTCGTTACCGACATCTACCAAAGCATATTTTTAGTATTGGCCTTTCTGGCTCTTTTTTATTTACTCAAATCGCGTGCCCTTCAGACTTCAAAATCGCTTTCAGAAAATATCATTCTTAGCTTTTTCTTGGGTGTTTTTACTGTATTGAGCTGGCTCTTTCTATTGTCTCAAATTTACGATGGAATTCTCACTACTCAACTTAATCTGTTCAATCAGGTGCTAAATGATTCCTATGAATCTACTATTTGGTTGATGGCAGTAGGCGGTGTTTTACTTGTGGTTTCCGGTTTATTTGTTCATCTCATTTCAAAGTTATCCTCAACTAGTTCTGGCACTAACTGGATGGCTATATTAGCGATAGTCTTAGGAGTTTCGGCACCGCTATTATTAATCCTTTTTCTTGGTGATCAATTTGGCATTCAACAAATTGTTATAAATGCAGCGACTTTAGGGATTGGATCTTTACTTGTATTGGTACTTTTTCAAGTTCAACTTAGCCTGTTTAAATATCAGATTTCACTCTTAAGAAGTTTGTTAATGCTGGTTGTAATTATAAGTGCAGCTTCAACTGCTACCATTTACACAGCCTTTGACGACACATTATTCGAAAAACTAAAAATACAATCTCAAGAGTTTGAAGCAGATACTCAGGGTAGGGTTAGGGAGGTAATTACAAATCTTCTAAATGCCGCCTATGATGAAATTAGAGTGATTTCATTATTTAGCGTTTATAATTTTGAAGAAATTGTAGAGAATCTAATTCAGGAAGAATGGCTAAAATATTCATTCTCGCTACAGTTAATAGACAGTGAAGGCACCCCTCTTTCTGCATTTAACACCGATCTTTCCGTACCACAATGGACTACTGATTATCGCATAGATGAATTGATTATTCCGTATGAAGAAGAAAGGATACGGCGGGATAATCTGCGACCTATTTTACGTAATCAGCCGATAAACACTGTTAATGCAGAGTATTCATACTTCATGCGAGGTTGGATTCCGGTATATCAGAATCGATTTAATGACCGGATTGGTGGCTGGATTTTGGCCAGTTTATACCAGGAAATCCCGGAATTAAACCGACCATTCAGATCGGTGGTAAATGGTACCATACAATCTCCCGAAGAAATTGCGTTTTCCTTTACCGAATATGCGGATGGTGTTCCATCCAGAACAGTGGTTAGCGGTACTTTAACAACTATTCCCGACTACGGAGTTTTACCAAAATCATTAATTACACAGGTTACCGATCAATTTGCAGTTGAACGGGTTTCAAACCTTCAAAATCTTGCTGTTAGAGAACTGTTTACACTTTCTAAAAATGGAACGGTGATCCGAGCAGCGCATATCAAAATTTCAAATGCTCAGGTTTTATATCTGTTCTTGCGCATTTTCTTTACTATCGCAATTCCACTTATTCTACTACTTACCATTCTGTTTGGCAGCCCCTTTAGCAACAGATTTTCAGAGTCGCGGAGAATTCGAGATCGATTAATGGACCGATCAATCATTGCCAGTATTTTTTGTCTCTTTCTACTAATCGGTGCCACTTCCATCATTCTGGACAATCAAAATGAAACTGAGGTACAAACAACGTTACGAGATCAACTTATTACGCTCACAGAGACTTTAACTGAGGCTACATCAAACGAGCAAACCTCCCTCGATTTTCTGGAAAACATCACCGCAGTTTTAGGTGTCGATGCATCAGTATACGTGAATGGCCGGCTTTCTAACTCTACCACTCCATCCATTTATAATCAAAATCTGATTCCGGCATCCATACCATGGACGATTTACCACCAAATTGGAAATGAAGGAGCTCAATTGGCCATCGACATTTTAAGAATTGGTGATCAGGATTTAATGGTAGGATATCAGCCTTTTTTCAATGCTGAAAATGAGATTGCAGGTATCGTAGCCATCCCTACATTTCTAAAAACACCGGATTATTACAGTCGTCTGCTTTCAACTACAAGTTATTTGCTAGCCTTTTATTCTATCATATTTGGGATACTGATTCTTAGTATTGGAATAATTAGCGCTCGCATCACAGCACCTTTAGAATTATTAGAAAAAGGGCTTGAAAAAATCTCTTCCGGCGATTTAAACAGTCGCATAAACATAACCTCAAATGATGAGATTGGAATGCTATCTCAGGCTTATAACGAAATGGTCGGCAGACTGAAAAAGCTGCAGGAGGAACTCGCTCAAACTGAGCGTGAAGCTGCATGGAAAGAAATGGCCCAGCAAGTTGCTCATGAGATTAAGAATCCGCTCACGCCGATGAAGTTAAACCTTCAACATCTAGAACGGCAGCTACATCAAACGGGTGAAGAACTCAGTCTGGATAAGCCAAAAATATCAGCTATTACCAATAGTATGATCGAGCAAATCGAGGCATTGAATAAAATTGCTTCTGATTTTTCAAAGTTTGCGAGGCCAACGTCAAACCAGTTTGTTGAAGTAAAAGTGAATGAGTTAATTGCCTCTGTTGTTGCAATGTACCCGAAAGATCAACTTCAAATCTCTACTCATTTTGATTCTCGTGAATTCATTGTTTCAGGCGTACCTGACGAGCTTCGCCGTGTATTCGTTAATTTGATAAAAAACGCTGCGGAAGCCATTCAGAGTGAGGGTAAAATTCAAATTAATACGTTTTGGAATACTGGTAAAAAGGCCGTTGAAATTAAAATAATTGATGATGGTATTGGCATCTCTCAAGACGAAGCTGCAAATATTTTTCTGCCAAATTTCTCTACTAAAACATCCGGAACGGGATTAGGATTAGCCATCACTAAAAAAATTATTGAAGAGCATAACGGTGTGATTACTTTTGAAAGTGAACCAACAAAAGGCACTACCTTTACTATTTCATTACCGCTAAAAACAAGCTAACACCTCACAAATCTTGAATTGAATTTCCGTACCATATGGGCTCATTCTTTTCAAGCATTGAAACACTCTTTCTCAGACATAAAAACCGAGGTTTCCACTCTTTTAAAAATTGGATTACCAATTGTTGGTACTCAACTTTTAGGCATGGGTTTAAATGTTACCGATACAATCATGGCTGGAAATTTATCAGCAGCTGATCTGGCAGGTGTGGCCGTTGGAAATGCCCTTTATCACCCGGTTACACTTTTTGGAATGGCAATTCTTGTCGCTATAAACCCTATTGCATCTCAATATCTGGGTGGCAGAAAATTTGATGAAATCGGAAAATCAGCACGCCAAACTCTTTGGTTAATCGGATTTTTAACTATTCCTGCTTTTTTACTTCTTCGAAACCTGGATGTCATATTAGTGTGGGCAAATGTTGATCCAGAAATTATCCCTAAGTCGTCTGAGTATTTAAAGGCTATCTCTTGGGGTGTTCCGGGATTGTTTGTATTTGCCGGATTACGCTATTTCTGTGAAGGTTTAGCCATTACAAAACCCGCTATGTACATGGCTTTTATTATGCTGCTCATCAATATACCGGCTGATTATATTTTAATGTACGGGAAATTGGGATTTGAACCCATGGGAGCAAAAGGCACCGGGTATGCAACAACCATCGTGCAAACAGCAGGTGGCATATCAATGATTATCTTCACAGGAAAATTCAAACCTTTCAAACGATTCCATATTTTTGCCAAAACCAAAGGACCTGAATGGGCATCCATTAAGGAATTACTACGTGTTGGATTACCGAATGGAGTTAGCTCAACACTGGAAATTTTATTATTTGCTGCTGTTAGTGTGTTGATGGGAACTTTATCAGTTACAGCTTCTGCATCTCATCAAGTGGCACTTAGTATCGCCGCCACTGTTTTTATGATACCACTTGGCTTATCTATGGCTATTTCGCAAAGGGTTGGATTAGCTGTTGGCCAGGGATCAATGGAAAATGCCCGGTTCCGTGGATTTTTAGGAACAGGCGTTTGCACAGCAATTATGATTGTTACTGCGATGCTGATTTTCACTTTTCCCGAGGCTATCGTAAGTATTTATTCCAATGATCCGGAAGTAATGGCGGTGGCTGTTTCTCTAATTTTTTACGCCGGATTATTCCAGATTTCGGATGGGTTACAGGTGGGTGGATTTGGAGCTTTACGTGGCTTAAAAGACACCAGAATGCCTATGGTTTTTAATTTTATCTCGTACTGGGTGGTTGGTTTTACCGTTGGTTACTATCTCGGAATCGTAAGCGATTTTGGTCCCGGCGGACTTTGGATGGGGTTGATTTCAGGACTCACCGTTGCAGCTGTGTTGCACAATACGCGATTTCATTTGATGACCAAACCGCGTTAGTTTGATTTAATAAGCAAAAGGGACTATGCTATGATAGATAAACCTTTTAACTGCTGTAAAAATAATGCTTGAAAAGCTTACACCTTATTTTATTGGTGTCGTCATATTATTTATTGCTGGAGAAGCTATCTACAGTTTCAAAAAGAATAAAAAATTATACGATAAGCATGACACTTTTGTAAGTATTTCTCTTGGGATAATGGGAGTTCTGACTAGAGTTGGATTAAAAGGAGTTAGCCTGGCGATCTGGTTTTACTTGTATTCGATCACACCATTAAAAATTGAAACAGCTTTTTGGTCGCTTTTTGTTCTATTTCTATTAAATGAATTCATTTATTATTGGTTTCATAGATGGAGCCATAATGTTCCATTTTTATGGGCAACACATGTCAATCATCATTCTTCCATGAAAATGAATTTTGCGGTTGCCGCTCGCACACCGTTTCTAAACGCAGTTTATCATGTGATTTTTTGGATTCCTCTTCCCTTATTAGGCTTTCATCCCATTGATATTTTGGCGGTGGAGACGTTTAGTTTCTTCTTTGCATTTATCCAACATACAACCATCATCCCAAAGCTCGGTATTTTGGAGCGGTTCTTAAATACTCCGAGTCACCATCGGGTTCATCATGCATCGAACCCTGAATATTTGAATAAAAATTTCGGGAATGTGCTAATTATTTATGACAAACTTTTTGGAACATTTACAGAGGAATCTACTCAGCCAATTTATGGGCTAGTTAACAATCCAGATGATCGCAGCCTAACAAACATGATTTTTCATGAGTGGAAGGATTTATTTAGAAATATTATTCAAAAACATGACTAATCTTTCTCAGGCATCAACCGCTTTATTTGCTCTAAATGGCGGCGAGTGTGAGCTTCATGAATAGCCAGGCATGCGCTTAAGCTCATTTTTAAAAACTTAACTACCGGATTGCGCACTTTAATTTTGTCCAAATTTAAATCGTCGGCTTCGGCGCGTTCTGCAATGGCGATAAATCGATCCATATTTTGATTGTAGTGCTCCACCAGGTTGGCACGATCTAAATCAGCTTGTTTCTCTGGAGAAAATACCGGGAATGTTTTTACCCTCGGTTTATAGTCCGGGCTTACCACTTTCACAAACATCCGCATACTCCAGGGAAGATTGTATGACCCTGTACCTTTCGGAAGTTCGTCCAAAGGCTTATCCAAACCAGGCTCCATCTGTCCGAGATATAGATCCGTTGTTTTGTTTATATGACTTACAACCTCACCAACGCACCAACCGCCATCGGCAGGTGAGCTTACAAATAACTTTTCATCAACCTCTTCTAGAATTTGATTTAATTCATTTTTGGCTGACTCAAAACCTTCTTTAAAAAATTGATTGGAATACATGACTGATTGATTTTTATTCAACAGCTTACACGCTAATTGCATGAACCTGTTGCAACGAGATAAAAAACTTCGTTTATAATGAACTTTATTTCCATAAATAACCGTTTTTGAAGCACTAATAAAAACAGTATCCTCACTTATGCCAGTTTACATCAACGATATTGCCACAGCGGTTCCTGATACTTTCGAACACCAACAAACTGTTCGGGAAATCATGAAAGAGAATGTTCCTGGCGATCGAAAAACACGTTCCATCATACATCGCATTTATTCTCAATCTGGCATCGAAAAACGCCATGCCGCTAATTATGATTTTGAATCAGTATCCGGAAATGGATTTTTTGAACGAATTTTTAAGAACCAACCGGCACCTTCAACTGGAGAGAGAAATGCCATTTATGAGCGAGAATCGAAGAAATTATTTCTTCAGGTTGCCGATCAATTAGTGGAACAAAATCCCAACCTTGATCGAAAGTCCATAACGCACGTAATCACTGTCTCATGTACCGGATTTTATGCTCCCGGTCCAGATTTTGAAGTAGTCCGTCACCTTGGCTTATCCCCTTCCACACAACGTTTTCATATTGGGTTTATGGGATGCTATGCCGCATTCCCGGCATTAAAAATGGCGCACTCTTTTTGCACGGCAGATCCGGATGCAGTAGTATTGGTTATAACATGTGAACTATGCTCGTTACATCTTCAAATTGATGATGACATTGATCAAATATTAGCAGCATCTGTATTTGCTGATGGCGCTGCCGGTGTTTTAGTTTCAACCAAAGAGCCAGAAAAATCTGGCTATCGTTTAGACGAATTTTCTTCGGCTTTAGCCTATGAAGGCGAAAAAGATATGGCCTGGACTATTAGTGATACAGGCTTTAAAATGGTGCTTTCGAGTTATATCCCCTCAATTATTGAGGCCAATATTGATGACATCATGCAACCCATGTTCGAGTCGCTTGAAATCACGAAACAAGATATTGACATGTGGGCCGTTCATCCCGGTGGACGTGCAATCATTGATAAAGTAGAGCAAGGGATGAAGGTAGATTCCGATAAAGTGATCCCATCGCGAACGGTACTTGCCAATTATGGAAATATGAGCAGTGCCACCATACTTTTTGTACTCGATGAAATCCGAAGATCATCGCTTAATTCTCATTCTAAAGTACTTCCCATTGCTTTTGGACCTGGTCTGACTATCGAAACCGGTATCTTTACCTTCATAAAAAATTGATGTGGAGATTTCTTAAACACCGAGATCCTGATTTAGTTGAGCTCATGGATCGCGTTGATTGTGATCCAATTTTACTTGAAAACACCTATCAACATTTCACCTCTATAAATTCACTGTTATCTGGTTGGCGCCGGATTTACAAAACAAGAATTCGTCCTTTGTGTGTTGATTCCAAGCAAGTTTACACGCTCTTAGACATTGGGTTTGGTGGTGGAGACATCCCTATAAAAATTGCTGAATGGTCGAAAAAGGATCACATTAACCTGGAGATTCTTGCCATCGAATTGGACGACAGAGCTATAGAATTTGCTGAAAAACTGGATGCTCCGGCAAATGTGACCTTCAAAAAAATGCATTCACAAGAATTGATTGACGCAGGCACATCTTTTGATTTTGTAATCTCCAATCATGTGCTGCATCACCTTAGCGATTTGGAGCTTACTACATTTTTAAAGGACGCTGAACAACTCGCCGTAAAAAGAGTGTTATTTAGTGATATTGAGCGCAATACAATTGGTTATGCTTTATTTAAACTGATTACTCCTCTTCTTTTTAGAAATTCGTTTATCACTTACGACGGGCTGATTTCTATCCGTCGAAGTTTTACCTTCGAGGAGTTACGTGCCATGATCCCAAAAAAATGGAAGCTCGATCAAATGCCCTTATTCCGACTTTTACTAACCCAGGATAAAACATGAAAATTGAAGATGTTGTAATTGTTGGTGGTGGACCTGTTGGCTTATTTCTTGGCTTATGCCTTCATCATAGAGGAATCCCATTTACGATTATTGAGAAAAGAACTGAAATAATTAGCGGCTCAAGATCACTTGGAATTCACCCTGTTTCCTTAGAACTATTTTCCGAGTTGGGTATCGTTGAGGAATTTGTATCAGCCGGGATAAAAGTTCAGCGTGGGTTTGCGCATTCCGGTAAGGAAATATTGGGCACTATTGATTTTGAGTCTTGTCCTAAGCCGTACAATTATATCCTGCTACTTGCCCAAAGTGAATCAGAGCGCATTTTAAAAGAACGAATTCTAGAAGTTACGCCGGACTCTCTTATTGAGGGAGCTGAAGTAGTTTCGATTGACCAGGAGGATGATTTCGTTCGCATCGATATAAAAAAAAATGGAGAAACACTCGCATTTGAAACGGGATATTTAGTAGGATGTGATGGAAAAAAAAGTTTTGTTCGTCAGACGTTGGGTATACAGTTTAAAGGTGAGAAATACCCCGATACCTACATCATGGGTGATTTTCAAGACACAACCAGTTTTGAAAATGACGCAGTTGTGTATCTTCCTAAAGACGGATTGATCGAATGCTTCCCACTTCCAAATAAAATGCGGCGCTGGGTAGTTAAAACAGAAGGATTTATTGATGAATCTAGTCCGGAATTAATTTCAAAACTCATAGATCAAAGAATTGGAATTCTACTGGACCCAAAAACATGTGAATCTCATAGCAGCTTTGGGGTTCAGCATTACGTTGCAGATCGGTTTATCGTTGACCGTGTGTTACTGGCCGGCGATGCTGCTCATATTATTAGCCCCATTGGTGGACAAGGAATGAATCTAGGCTGGATTGATGCCTGGCATTTAGCTAATGTGATGTCTTTTTGTAGAGGAATTTCAAAAGATTTGCCTATTGCAGATATGTTTGTGTACGAAACCAAACAAAAACCCATGGCAAAAAAGGTGGCAAAACGTGCCGAAATGAATATGAAAATGGGGCGATCCACATCTTTACCAGGAATGAAGCATTTTTTTGTAAAAACACTTGCAAACTCACCTCTTCAAAATAAAGTAGCCGAGTTTTTTACCATGCGTGGGCTTGAGACTTGGTGGATTTAACATTTAATTGATCGCAGTATTCATCAACAAAAGAAAAACATGCCTGAAAAAATCTACACCTACGAGTCGGATGAAATAACAGTAACCTGGGATTTAAAGAAGTGTATTCACGCCAAAGAATGTGTACATGGACTTCCCGGTGTATTTGATATCAACAAAAAGCCATGGATTCAACCTTCACAGGGTTCAGCTGATGAAGTTGCAAGGGTTATTGAACGCTGCCCAACAGGAGCTTTACAATATTCGAGAAATGATGAAAGTAAAAACGAAGAAGCACCTAAAAAGAATACGATAGCTCTTGTCAAAAATGGCCCAATTTATATCGAAGGCGACATCAATTTAAAAAAATGCAGATGGTGATATTATTGCAGCGGAAACTCGAGTTGCCATGTGCCGTTGTGGATTATCAAAAAACAAACCCTACTGCGATAATTCCCATATTCAAGGTGAGTTTTCAGCGAATACAGACTACAACCCCGAACGTCTACTCCTTGAGGAAACCGATGAAAATGGAGGCGAGTTGTCGATAAAAATCAGACCAAATTCTGCCTTGTTTATTGAGGGGAAATATACATTACAGGGGGCAGATCAAACAATCTCCACTGAAAAGAAAATGAGTTTCTGCCGATGCGGGGCTTCACAGAATAAACCATTCTGCGACGGTTCGCATAAAGCGGCAGGATTTAGTTCAGAGGATTAAATAAATACGGACTGCGATCAGGCAGCCCGAGTTAAAGAGAAGGACATTCTTATTTCTATGCGTCAAATAATTGTACCCCGAAAAAGCTCTATTTAATCAACATCATTTTTTTGGTGATGGAATGGTTCCCTGCTACCAATCGATAAATGTATACCCCACTTGAAAGCTGGCTGGCATCGAAGTTCACCATGTGATTTCCCGAATTCAATCTACCATCTACCAAACTGGCTACTTCTTGGCCTAACATATTGTAGACTTTCAACTGCACTAACTCCGATTGCGGTAAATCGAATGAAATATTGGTACTTGGGTTAAACGGATTCGGGTAGTTTTGATTTAATTCGAACGACTCAGTTTTACTATCTGCTATTTCATTGTTCACAGAACTTGTTGATAGATTCGCTTTATAAAATGTCTCTTGTACTAAAGGGTGGGATTGTATTGGATATGAGATACCAGAAAATGAATCTAACCAAGGTGTATAATTTAATCCAACCTGCAAAAAAATCGATTCATACTGATCTAAACCAAATAAAATCTCAGAGAATGGGATAAAGATTTCCTGGAACAATCTTCCTGTATCGATTCTAACTGAAGAGAGATAATCAGTAGACCATAGGGTACTTAAATTGACATTATTAGAGTTTACTATATCAGGATACGTTCCTTGATAGTGATTTGAGTAGATCGAGGTAACTAATCCTTCATTTTCATTTAATGAATGCTCAAAATTAATAATGCCTTCATTTTCCGAAGTCCAATCCAGATTCTTGTCAGTATCAATTGAAACTGAAAGTATGGCCCTACGAAAATCTTCAGGTGTACTACTTTTTACACCAATATAAATGCCACTAATAGATTCTAAGATTTTTACAGTGTCTTTTGGATGAGATTTATTAACTAATATGGCTGCATCTTCCCACACTGGCTCTGTTAAATGAGCATCTAATATGGGCTCTGAATCCGCAAATGGTATATTGAATTCAGGATTAATCTCAGTACGTATGGGTCTTGCAATAGCAGAACTTTCAACGATGTGATAGTATACATCACCTTCTTTATTGGTGGTAACATTATATGGAAGAATAGTGTACACGTAATTAGTATCAAGCGAGGCAGAAGTGTCAATAAAACTTACGTTGGTATTATTGCCGATTGAGTCTATATCTGCTATTTGAATTGGATTGCTTCCTGATTCCCAAATTTTCCTTAGTACTTTATACCCAATTGGATCTCTTTCAAAAATGAAACCATCAGTATATCCAATATCAGCCCACTCCAAATGTACTCTATCCCTGTAATCACCAGTTGCCTGGACATTTACTTCCCGATCTAATTCAATCTGGTTTTCATTCAAACTTATATCATACACATGCACCGCCCCAGCATTGTTTGATATAAAATCATTGGAGGGTTCACCAATAACTAAAGTGCTAGCTTCAATAGAAACATCGAAACTAGAAGCGAACTGATCTACTCCATTTATTTCTTCAATAAATTGCCAAGATCCTTCACCATACTCGTAATCTGATTCTACTTGGAATAGTCGAATAGCTGCATTGAGTCCACTTGCAGAATCAGCTGTATTACCAACTAGAACATAATTTCTATTATCGTATTGAACAATTTGTATTGATGAATTATTGGCTAAAAACCCAATCGTATCTTGTACAATATCATTGGTACGGTAAAAATTAGGACGGTACAAATCATATGCGTAGTGTTCTAAATAGGTACTATCATTTTTGATCCTACTCAATACTAAATCATTACCATCAAAATCTGCTGAGTATGCATAAAATGTACTATCGACGTTAATAGTTTCACCATTACCACCGTAATAACGAGGTTGCCACCATCCTGTACCAAAACTATCCTCCATATAAAAATTAAATTTATACTCTTCATCTATCGTAATTATGTAATAGTAATTATCCCATGAAGAATCGAATAACGAATAAAATTTTTCAACTCTATTTGGGTTTTCATCAATTAAATCAACTAGAGCGTTTGAATAATTTGTAGTGTTTGACCATTCACTTAGTTCAGTATCATACCTGAAAATTTTAAAACGATTTACCTCAAGTGAATCATCTCGAAATAAAAAAGATATATGGTTCTCATCCATCAATTGAAATTCCTGAAGATATTCAGTTGAAGTTGTATGGCCAAAATTCAGATCTCTATCAAGCTTAAAAATCTGACCAGTGTTTTGAATATAGAATTCAACAGACGTGTCCGATGAATCTTTCGGCTCTACAGCAACTGCAATAATTTCCCCATTTGGAGACACATCAAAATCACCTGTTAAACCTTCCTCAGAAAAGGTAAATGTATGATCCCAATACGAGTTCGGATTCTGGTACATAAAGAAATCATTAGCGCTTTGTATGAATAGTGAGTTCTTTTCAAATGAACTATTCCCATCACCTGTCTTGGCAACTCTTGATAATTCAACTTCCTTCCCAAATTCACTACCGTCACCATAAATTGTCTCTCGGTAATCAATGATTCGATCGAAATCTAAACAACCCCAAAAGAACCCTACTGATATAATGAAGAAATAGGTAATTACTTTTTTCATAACGAACCTCCTATTTAATTAACATCATTTTTTTGGTGATGGATTGGTTCCCTGCTACCAATCGATAAATATATACCCCACTAGAGAGTTGGCTGGCATCAAAATTCACTGTGTGATTTCCTGAATTCATTCGTCCATCTACAAGATTCGCAACTTCTTGCCCCAACATATTATAGACCTTCAGTTGCACTAATTCAGATTGTGGTAGCTCAAAAGAAATATTGGTGCTTGGGTTGAATGGGTTTGGGTAGTTTTGGGATAACTGGAAAGCAACCGGATCAGAAAATTCTTCTTTTGAATCAATAATTCCAGCATATGGATTCTCTTCGAAGAACTCGAAAATGACTTCACTGGAGCTTATATCTTTACTATTAAATCCCAATCCTGCAGGCTCTGTTACTCCTGAACCTGGCCATCGATGCCCACCCTCATTAACTCGATAAAGTCTGACATTTAATCCTGTCTCATTAACAACATCACAATCTGAATAGGTAAATAAGGTAACCGTTGTGTTGTCACTTGTATCAATATCATCAATAGCTGTCCGGGTAGGATCAACGCTACAGTTATTATTCAAGGCTAATTTATTTGCAACTGCTTCCACAGATTGATATTCATTGCTTAGTCCATTGTAATCGGTAATAATATCCTGTGTCCCGTGAATCAATAGTGCCGACTTTTGAGTGTTATCATCTAACAATTCAAAGACTTCATCGGTCATATGCCCAGCAACGGAAGCAAATGAAGCTATTCTTTCCGGCATTTGAGTGCCGATATAAGCTGCCATATATCCACCTAAAGAAAGTCCGGTAGTGTGAATTCTATGTTCATCGACGGAAAACTGATTTTCTATATCATCCAATAGTGCTTCCATGAAGAGGATTTCATTTCTTTCTGTTGAAAATCCCGGAACACTCCACCCGTTACCAGAACCTGGAACAAAAGAAGGCAGGATATTCGGATCACGGGTGATAGTAAGACCAACAGGATAGGCGATTAAGTAACCCTTTTGATCTGCAAGCTCATGCATTTGTGTTCGATCAATATGATCCGGTACATCCCCTGTATATCCGTGAAAATTTACAATCACCGGCCATCCCATATCTGACTGATATGACTCAGGAACATACATGAAATAGCTTCTATTCACATTTTCATGCTCAAAATTGAATTCAGTCAATTCACCGGGAACTGAATCTTCTGTGGACTGGCAACCCCCATTTTCAACACAAGAGACAACTATTGCATACACACTCTGCATTAGCTCTTCGATTTTACTACGCATGTTATGCGACATGTTTGATGCAACTGAAACTCCGATTTTCTGATCAATATTGTAAAAGGTTCGAGACGCGTTCATTCCTCCTCCACCATGCCCGAATAGGATATCTCCATTTTGGAGGGTTCTTTTCATTAACCCTAATCCGTAATCTCCGGTGCCCATCATGGCATTCAAACTGGATTCAGATAAGTATTCACCTTCCAGGATTCTGATTATCAGCTCCAGCACTTCTTTTGTATTACCCGCTAATCCGGCATTATACTTTTGGGCACTGAATACAGAATTTTTTGAGAAGGCTCCATGGTAAACAGGCCCGTTTCCTACGTTTGTCCATACACCGTTGAAGTTATCTTCCAGTTCATCAATGGGTGAAAGTGCCAAAGAAGAGTTATCGAACATATCGAATAACCTTTCTTTAAAAACATCTTCGCCTTCTTTTTGAGTTACTTCCTCAATTACTAATCCCAGTAACTGAAAGTTTGTATCGTTGTATTCAAAGTTTTTTGAGCTATTACAACTTCCTGAAGGAATTTGATCATTCAAGTGTTCTCTGGTATCAAATATCGATGTTGGATTCTGTGTAGCCAGGAAATTGAATGAGTTTGTTATGAAATCACATACATTCGCCCGCATTGCTAGTAATTCTCTTAATGTAATGGTCATATCAACCTTATTTACGTCAGTAATGTAATCACCAAGTGGGTCATCAATATCTAATAACCCTTCCTCCTGAAGTTGTAGAATTATAGTGCTTACCAATGTTTTAGTAACTGACCGAAAATGATACTTGGCATTAATTTCAGTGGGTATATCTGCTTTTTTTGTTCCCCTTGTTATTGACCGATATTCTCCGTCGAAATATATAGTCGCAGTAACTCCCCGAGCATCAGATGAAGAAAGTAGATTATCAAGCTGCTCGATTATTTCTAGCTCATAATACTCAAAATCCTCTTGGCTTTGGGCGAAAGTCTGAGTTGAAGAAAGAGCGAGGAATCCCAGAATTAGAAATGTTTTTGTAAACGTTTTCATAGCATTATCATTTGAATTTTTGATACACTCAAAAGTGTATAATCGTGACAATACCTTGCTTTACCATTGTTCCAGACTCATGGAACATTGTTTCAAAAGGTAGAAATATTGGTTCAGGAGACCATTTCTCGTTCTTTGGTGGGTGAATGCGAGAATTTTTCGGAATAAAGTTTAGTGAAGTAATTGGGGTCATTAAAACCAACAGAATAAGCTATTTCACTTATAGTAAGCTTAGTGGATAGAAGCATTTTCTTTGCTTCTACCAAACGAATATCGCGAATAAAAATGGACGTAGATTTTCCCGTAAGTGCTTTTAATTTTCTGTGCAGTTGAGTTCGGCTAACGGCTAATGCTTTGCACACCTCTTCGATCCCAAAAGTGTCATCATCCAGGTTTTCCAGAATTATGGAATGAATCTTTTTCACAAATTCATCTTCCTGAGATTCACCTAATTCCCGGATATTTATCTCACCCCCAAATCTCTTCTGGATTGAGTTGCGAAGTGATATCAGATTTTGGATATGAACTTTTAGTTCATCTTCATTGAAAGGTTTTCCAAGATAGACATCGGCGCCGGTTTTTAGTCCAGATATTCTAGACTCAACATCTGCTTTAGCGGTCAACATGATGATTGGAATATGACTGGTTCGAACGTCTTCTTTTAATTCTTCTGTGAGTTCGAACCCATCTTTATAGGGCATCATTACATCCGTCAAAATGATATCGGGAATTTCTTCTGTTGCCTGCTTTATTCCTTCTTCTCCATTGTGAGCCACCATAACTTTGTATTCATCAGCAAGAACTTGTCTGATGAAACTTCGAACATCATAGTTGTCTTCTACCAATAGAATAACTTCTGCATCCTCTGAGCTTGTAATTTTTTGAGCGGTTTTAATCAGTTTATCTGTCTTTTGATCAACTACGTCCTGCGCTTCCACAAATGTACAGGGGATCGTAACCGCGAATGTTGAACCAATACCAAATTCACTTTCTACGATGATGCTTCCTCCCATCAAATGTACAAGCTCATTCGTTAATGCTAATCCAATACCTGTTCCTTCGTACCTGTGATTGTCTAAATCTGTTTGAAAGAATCGGTTAAAAATATGCGCTAATGCTTCTTTCTTAATCCCAATACCGGTGTCGGATACACTAAAAACCAATTTCTCAGATTCCTTTTTGACCCTCACAACT
The DNA here is from genome assembly GCA_965249965.1 of Balneolaceae bacterium. Taxonomy (GTDB): domain Bacteria; phylum Bacteroidota; class Rhodothermia; order Balneolales; family Balneolaceae; genus HXMU1420-13. Next base: position 1,315,053 of record OZ252262.1, on the reverse strand, counting down.
ACCTGACCCTCTCTCTCTGTAAATTTCAAGGCATTTGATAACAAATTGTGGAGGATTAAATCCACTTTTTGCTGGTCCAATTCCACAAACAATTCATCGAATTCGGTTTTTACGGTTAACCCAATCCCTCGTTCATTGGCTAATGTTGATAGTGACTCCACTGAGTAATTGACATAGCGTATGAAGTCAAATTGCTCCAATTTCAAACTAGCCTGATTTGCTTCCACTTTTGACAACTCCAGAATCTGATTTATAAGCTCAAGGAGCTTTGAAGCATTTCTCTTTATGATGGGGGTTGATTCATGCTGAATTCTATCCGCCAATCCCATGATTACTGTTAATGGAGTTCTGAATTCATGACTAATGTTGGTAAAGAACCGGGTTTTAAATTCATCCACCTCTTTTAATCGATTCGCCTCAGACTCTGCAACTTTCTTATTCAGCTGGACTTTATAAAACCTGAACCCAATAAAACCAATTACAACTATGTATAAAAAATAAGCGATTGGGTTCGCCCACCATGCCGGTAAGATTCTAAAACTTGCCAATGCTACTGGCTCAGACCAGACCAAGTCACTGTTCGACGCCTTTACAAAATAGGTATAGTTGCCAGGCGGTAGACTTAAATATTGAGCTGATCTCTGATTACCCACATAATTCCAGCTTTCATCATAGCCATCTAAATAGTAAGCAAATTCATTTCTGTCAGAATTATTGAATTGAATCCCAGTAAACTCAAAGTCTATGTCGTTTTGAAAATGTTTAAGTGAAGACAAATTTGGCTCAAAATCCAAGTCGTTTACTCGGGTATTGAGAAGTGAAATAGTTGGAGTGATCTCGCTTTTTTTAATACTTTCTGGATGAAATACGAAGAAACCACCTCGACCATCTGTAAATAACTCCCCATTTCTACCAACAGCATTTACACAGTAATACCCTCTACTATTTGGCTGTGTTAGCCAACTAGGTGTAAATGAAACTGCTTCGAAAGTTTTTGGATCAATTGCTGTTGAACCAAAAGAGGAAGTCTTTACCCAGATTATTCCACTTTGGTCTCTAATAATTTCAAATACTGCATCCGCATTTAACTTATTCTCTCTGTTTAAAATCGATACAATCTTACCTGATTCTTTGTTTACAATCAGCACTCCATTATTAGAACTCATCCATAAATTTCCCTGCAGGTCGTCTTCTATCCAATTAAAACGATATTCAGGTTTATCCGTTAGATATTCCTGTATTTTCACTAAACCTGTATCTGCTATCTGATATTTCCGCAGATTGAATTCATCTGCGTGTAGCCAGAGATCATTCCCATTGATATAAAACCCACGAATATTCGCTTCAATTGGGACTTCCTCAATTTTATTTACTCCATATCTGATGCGTTTTATTGAACCTTTACTTACGAACCATGCATCTCCATTTTCTTGAAAACGAATGGAATAGCTATGTCCATTTTGAAAGTCTTTGATTAGCTCATTAGTTGATGGGTTATAGATCTTAATGCCTTCCCTATCAGCGGCCCAAATATTATAATCCTGATCTTCATTAATTGAATGGACACTATTTCCTAGAATTTCAATAAACTCACCCGTAGCAGTAATATACTTTAAGAAACCATTCGCATGGCCGACCCAATAATTACCATCAATATCAGTATGAAATTTATAGGTATACGTATTCCCATATTTCTCCGGTAAATCTATGTAGGAATAATCGGTGTAATTCCAGTTTAATTTGATAACTCCGAATTGATTCCCAAAGAATAGATTCCCGGATTGATCCTCTAGGATACTTCTCGTGTTTCGAATCTGAAATATTCTTAATTCCTGAACTTGATAATCAGATGAAAGTTGAAAACTGATTAATAGTTTATCTGTTCCCACCCAAACTTTACCCTTTGAATCCTTATGGATTGCCAGAACCCGATTTCCAGAACGTATGCCTACATCTAGTTCAATTATCTTTCCATCACTTAACCGAACAAATAAATCCTCTTTATCATGATACAAGTGAATATCCGGTTCTAAATCTATGATATGCCAAATATTCTCACCTTCAACTAACTGCTCTATTTGTATCTCAAAGTCATTTGAGATGGTTGCTTTATAAAGACCGTCATTCAACAATAGAATCTCACCTTTGCTAGTCAGATGTGCATTATTGATCGGGTCTTCAATTCCCACAGATTCATACTTTATAATTTTGTGAGTTATCGAATTTGATACTGGATCATAATTCGATAAGTGAAATCCGATATTTGAAACACTTAAGATATCCCCATTTTCTAGCTCAGTAATCGAACGAATACTGTTAATTGGTTCCTCATGTGTTGCAAGTGCATTTATAAATGAAGTAGAATTTTCTGGAAGTACATTGAATGTTCCATAAGCTGTAGCGACCCAAATATTCCCATGTGAATCTTCAAAAAGTGCGTTGACGTAATCACCTTGAAATCCTTGACTGGCTGTATCTAAGAGGCTTTCTGTATAATGATTTGATTCATAGCCATCATATGAGATTACTCCATTATTTGTACCCAGCCAAATTAATCCATCTTGATCCTGAATTATCTTTGAAATGCTTGCCCCAAAAAAATAACTATCAAAGTTTTGCCCATCTCTATTTAAAATTGAGTGCTCGGGTTTTGATTGAAACACCTGAAATAGAAGTAAAATACCAAATAGGGTTAGTTGCATACATTCATTCCATCAATAGATAAGGATAATAATAGAATGAATCGAAATGATAAAATTATATCTACCTAGATATAAAAGATGATAGAAAAAGTAGTGCCGCCTTTATCATTTTCTCTTTGTGTAAGATTTGCACCAAGTTTTTGTGCAAGAGTTTTAATGATTACAGAACCCAGTGAGTCTTCTACACTGCCATCGAGTAAATCATTTAACCCTTTGCCATCATCAGAAATGGTGATCAAAACACAATTACTTTCATCCTTTTTGACGGCCAGGCTTATTTTACCTACCTCCGCTAATTCGAATGCATCGCGATAGGTATGGACAAGAATCTCATTGACAATAAGTCCAACGGTGAGTGCAACGCTTGCCTTGAGTGATATTTTGTCCATATCCACTAAGAGACTTATATCTTTACCCTCTTCCTCAAAAATCTCCGATACCGTAGATGTAAGTCGACCTAGATAAATCCCTAAGTCTAAATATTCAAATTCATCCTGGTTGTACAGAATATGATGAGCATTGGATATCGTTTCTATTCGGCTTCCGGTTGCTTTTAGAATAAACTGGGCTTGTAAATCCTCGATTTCCGGAACTTCAAGTTGTATCAGCGCATTGATCGCCGCTAAATTTCCCTTCATACTTTGATGAACTTCTTTCAGGCGGTCTTCTTTAGCGGTAACACTTTTCTTTAACTCGTCAACTTCCCGCACTTTTTCTATGGATAAAGCCATATGCCCGGCAAGTGACTCAAATACGGGAATCTCACTTTCACTAAAATCCCGATTATCTACTTTGTTCAATACTTGAATAACCCCAATCGCTTCGCCCTTTGAATCGATTAGGGGCACACACAAAATATTACGGGTTTGAAATTCTGTACTCAATTCTTCCCAAAATATGTCGTCATCTTTGACGGAGTTAGAGAGATAAGGCTTTTTGTTTTTTAGTACCCAACCGGCAACACCTTTATCACGGGGAATACTCATTCCGGTGATTTTATCTTTGATTGGCCCTGTTGGGATACTTACGTGTAATTCACCTGAAACTTCATCGAGCAACATAAGCGAACTTGCCTCTGCTTCCATCACCTGGCTGGCAGAGTTCATACATTTAAGTAAAAGTGATTTCAGCTCCATTGTACGATTGATTCCTTCAATCGCGTGTAAGAGAAGCTGCATATGTTTAAAATTTTCCGCCATGCCTGAAACCTAAGCTTGAATAATGCGAGCGATAAGATGCTTCAACTCATCGATAAAAACAAAAAATCCCTGCCTGTTTCAGCAGGGATTTGCAAATTTTAGTGTTTACTCTTTTTAAGATAATCGAGTAATACCGTATGCAAAATTCCGCCGTTTCTATAGTAATCTACTTCCACTGGGGTATCAATTCTGCAATGAGTCATAAATTCGGTAACCGAACCATCCGATTTTGTAGCCGTAACTTTTATTTCGCCACGAGCTTTTACGTTGTCATCTACATGGATATCAAAAGTTTCAGAACCGTCTAATCCTAGTGCATCGGCGCTGTCCCCGTCTTTAAACTGAAGAGGTAGTACTCCCATTTGGATTAAGTTTGATCGGTGAATACGCTCGTAAGAAACTGCGATCACACATTTCACACCTAATAAGTTCGTTCCTTTTGCAGCCCAGTCTCTTGAAGATCCTGTCCCATATTGTTGACCGGCAAGAGCTACAAGTGGGGTTCCACTTTCTTTGTATTTAAGTGAAGCATCAAAAATAGTCATCACTTCATCGGTTGGATGATATTTCGTAAACCCACCTTCGGTACCCGGAGCCAATTGATTTTTGAATCGAACATTTGCAAAAGTACCACGTGTCATAATTCGGTCATTTCCGCGGCGAGAGCCGTAAGAATTGAAATCTTTCTTTTCTACGCCATTCTCTTTTAGGAATAATCCTGCAGGGGCATCTTCTTTGATATTACCAGCTGGTGAAATGTGATCCGTTGTAATTGAATCTCCCACTTTAACTAATGTCCGGGCTCCTGTAATCGGCTTAATAGTAGAACCATCTTCGCTCATGTTCATGAAGAAGGGCGGTTCCTGGATGTACGTTGATTTCTCATCCCAAGCGAATAAATCGCCTCCTTTTACTGGAATTTCTTCCCAGGCCGGTGAGTCAAAAATATCGCTGTACATTTCATTAAATAGATCTGGGCGGATCGCATTATCTAGTTCTGCAGCAATTTCTTCGGTTGTTGGCCAGATGTCTCTTAAATAAACGTCATTGCCTTCTTTATCCTTACCAAGTGGCTCGGTGGATAAATCAATATCAACAGTACCGGCAAGAGCGTAAGCCACAACCAATGGTGGTGAAGCCAGGAAGTTTGCCTTAACCCAAGGGTGGATTCTACCTTCGAAGTTTCTGTTTCCTGAAAGCACACCGGCAGCAATTAAGTCACCTTCTTTTATAGCGGTTTCAACAGGTTCAGGTAGCGGACCGGAGTTACCAATACAAGTAGTACAACCGTATCCAACTAAGTTGAATCCAAGCTTGTCCATGTATTCCGTTAATCCGGCTTCCGCTAGATATTCTGTAACTACGCGAGAACCAGGGGCCAGTGAAGTTTTTACATATGGTGGAACCGTCAATCCCTTTTCAACCGCTTTTTTCGCAACAATACCGGCACCCAACATCACACTCGGGTTTGATGTATTTGTACAAGAAGTGATTGCTGCAATTACAACATCACCATGCGTCATTTCCAGCTCAGTTCCGTTTTTATACAATCCCTTGCTTGATAATCTTTTTTCATCAAGGTTGAAGCCCATTGTAGGATTATCGCTTGTCAGCGAAGAAGCAAATGTTGACTTCATGTTCTTTAACACGATGCGATCATGCGGGAGCTTTGGTCCGGCAAGAGAAGTCTCAACTGTACTCAAATCTAAATGTAGCGTTGATGTAAATTCCGGATCCGGAGTAGCATCCGTTCTGAACAATCCCTGAGCTTTGCAATAATTCTCGACCAACTTAACCAGATTTTCATCACGCCCGGTTCTGCTCATATATCTTAGAGATTCTGCATCGATTGGGAAGAAACCCATGGTTGCTCCATATTCCGGTGCCATGTTTGCGATGGTAGCCCGATCCGGTAAACTCATGTTGCTGATACCATCACCATAAAACTCTACAAATTTACCAACTACATTATGTTGGCGTAGCATCTGGGTAACCGTCAGAGTTAAATCGGTTGCAGTAACTCCTTCTTTAAGAGCGCCGGTTAACTTCATTCCAACTACATCAGGAACTAACATCGAAATTGCCTGACCAAGCATTGCAGCTTCTGCCTCAATTCCGCCAACACCCCAGCCTAGAATCCCCAAGCCGTTAATCATAGTTGTGTGCGAATCTGTTCCAACCAATGTATCCGGATAAGCAGTCTCTGTTCCATCATCCTCCGTTTTCTTGAACACACCACGAGCTAAATATTCCAAATTTACCTGGTGAACAATTCCCCGTCCCGGAGGAACCACGCGGAAATTATCAAATGCTTCTTTTCCCCACTTTAAGAACTGGTAACGCTCATTATTACGCTCCATTTCTTTTTCCACGTTAAAAAACAATGCAGCTTCACTACCAAACATATCAACCTGCACGGAGTGGTCAATTACCAAATCTACAGGTACCTGAGGGTTGATATCATTTGGATTGCCCCCCATTCTTTTCATCGCAGAACGAAGAGCGGCCAAATCTACTACGGCCGGCACACCGGTAAAATCCTGCAGTACTACACGCGATGGATTAAATGGAATCTCCCCTTGCGGACTTTTCGCATCGTAATTTGCCAATGCTTCGATGTCGCTTTTGGTAACTACATAATCATCGTAATTACGAAGCACTGCTTCTAATAAAATCTTGATAGAAAATGGAAGCTTATCAATGTTTCCATATCCCATTTCTTTCAATTTCTCTAGACTATATAAATAGGCTGTACCTGACCCTGTTTCAAATGCTGTGCGTGTGTTTTTAAATGCTTCGCTCATAGACTCGCTTTATTTTGGATTTTGAGGGGTGGGAAAATACAAATTCTAAGGAGTTTTTTCTTGGGGATTAATTGATAAAGATTAAAGACAGAGGGCGAACAATTAAATTATTACTAAAAGTAAAACTGTCTGTCATCCGTCTTTCATCTTCAGTCAAATTTCCCCAATTCTTTTTTATATCCAGATGTTGATAACCTCAATAATTTGCCGTAATTTTGAAGTCTTTCCCAAAAAGTAAAAATACACACAATCGTGGATACTTTAAGTTTTAAAACATACTCAGCTAAGCCCAGCGATATCGATAAGAAATGGGTAATGGTTGACGCCGAAGACGTTCCTTTAGGGCGTTTGAGTACTGTTGTAGCATCTATCCTGAGAGGCAAGAATAAGCCCACTTTTACTCCACATATGGACACCGGAGATAACGTAATCGTTATCAATGCAGAAAAAGTGAAATTGACCGGTAAAAAAATGACGGATAAAATGTACTTCCGTCACACCTTTTATCCAGGTGGCGAGCGCTTTACCAGCGCAGAAGACATGTTGGCCAAAGACCCAACTTCTCTCGTGATGAAAGCTGTAAAAGGCATGTTGCCTAAGAACAGACTTGGACGCAAATTGCTCACCAACCTTCGCGTTTACGCAGGTCCGGTTCATGAGCAAACAGCACAGAAACCTGAAATCATCGAGCTTTAATCGATTTTATACATGGCACAAGCTAATTACATCGGAAGACGAAAAACATCAACTGCTCGCTTGTACATCAAGCCAGGAACCGGATCTTTTGTAGTGAATGGCACTCCAATCGAAGAGTACCTTCCTGAAAAAGCAATCCAAAATATTGCACTTCTACCAATGTCAGTTACCGAATCTGAAGGTAAATTCGACATCAAAGTAACCGTTCGCGGTGGTGGAAAAGCAGGACAAGCAGGTGCAATTCAGCACGCTCTTGCTCGCGCTGTTGATGGTGAGACGGAAGAATCACATACTATTTTGAAAGAACACGGACTTCTTACCCGCGACGACCGTATGGTAGAGCGTAAGAAACCTGGACAGCCTAAGGCTCGAAAGAAATTCCAGTTCAGCAAGCGTTAATACGCTCCAAAGATTTTTTTTTAACACACATATGTGGCGACTCATCGCCAGGTGTTCTGACATTTGTCGGGATTGGTTGATGAGGTTGACCTGCATAGAGGACAAACCTAATACTTACTAAACATGCCTAAAGCAGCTTCTCTAGAAGAACTATTAAAATCAGGTGCGCATTTTGGCCACCTAACCCGTCGTTGGAACCCTAAGATGAAAGAATTCATCTTTATGCAAAGAAACGGGATCCATATCATCGACCTCAAGAAAACACAAAAATACCTGCAAGAAGCCCTTGATCAGATTCAACAACTATCAAGAGCTGGAAAAACCATCCTTTTTGTAGGTACAAAAAAGCAATCTACCGAAATCATTAAAACGGAAGCCGTACGTGCAGGAATGCCTTACGTAACTCACCGTTGGTTAGGTGGTATGTTAACCAACTTTTCTACCGTTCGAAAAAGTATCTCTCGTATGGAAGAGATCGAGCGTATGAAAACAGATGGCACAATGGCTGAACTCACTAAAAAAGAGGGTTTAATGCTTTCTCGTGAGCAGCAGAAATTGGAAGACACTCTGGGCGGTATCGCAAATATGGGGCGTCTGCCTGGTGCAATTTTTGTGGTTGATATCATCAAAGAGCACCTTGCTGTAAGTGAAGCAATTAAACTTCACATACCAATTATTGCGATGGTTGATACAAACAGTGATCCGGATGTACCAGATTACATTATCCCATGTAATGATGATTCTGCTCGTACCATCCAGTTAATTGCCTCACAAGTGGCTGATGCAATTGTTGAAGGTTCTGCAGAGCGTGAAGCACATGCAGAAGAAGAATTGATGGAAGCCGCAGCAATTGAAGCGAAAGATGTAAGCGATGAAGAAGTTGCAGAAACAAAAACCAAACTTCGTTCTCGCAAAAAGAAAAAAGCTGAGCCTACTTTAGAGCCGGCTGATGAAACTCCGGCTGAAGAGCCCGCTGCTGAAAAAGCAACTGAGGAAAAAAAATAATTTATAAACCGACTAAAATCAGAAAGAAATGAGCATTACTGCTGCTGACGTAAAGAAATTAAGAGACATGACCGGTGCCGGCATGATGGACAGCAAAAAGGCACTTACTGAAGCTGAAGGTGATTTCGAAACAGCTGTTGAAATCCTTCGCAAAAAAGGTCAAAAAGTAGCTGACAAGCGCGCTGATCGTGACGCTAAAGAAGGTTTAGTAATTACCCGAATTAGCGATGATGGCAAAAAAGCTGCTGCAATTGAAATTAACTGCGAAACTGATTTCGTAGCACGCAACGAAGATTTTCAAGCCAAAGCTGAATCGTTTTTAAACGCTGCATATGATGGCAATATCGACAACTTAGAAGCTCTCATGGCTGTTGAAGTTGATGGCGAAACTATTGCTGATCATTTACAGAACATGACTGGTACAATTGGTGAGAAAATCCAAATTAGTAAAGTTGTATTGGTTGAAACAGAAGGCACGTTGATCGATTACATTCATCCGGGCAACCAGCTTGGTGTGTTGGTTGAGTTCGATGGCGCTGTTGATAACGCTGAAGTAGCGAAAGATGTAGCAATGCAAATTGCTGCGATGAAGCCAATCGCTGTTACGCAAGACGAAGTTGACGCTTCTGTTGTAGAAAAAGAGCTAGAAATTGCCAAAGAGCAATTAATCAATGAAGGGAAGCCAGCTGAAATCGCTGAAAAAGCGGCTAAAGGTAAACTTCGTCGTTTCTACGAAGAGCGTGTACTTCTAAATCAGAAGTTTGTAAAAGACAATGGTGTGAATGTGAAGCAATATCTTGAGCAAAACAACACCCCATTAGCAAAAGCCTTCTACCGAATTCAATTAGGGGAAGAGGCTTAAATCATTTTTGATTACCTTAGGCTGTTTCGAATTTCGGAACAGCCTTTTTTTTGGCCTGTAAATTAATCTGATCGTACAAAACTGTGGCAAATAAGTACAAACGCATTCTTTTAAAACTTAGTGGCGAAGCTCTTTTAGGGGAACAAGGTCACGGAATAGATGGTGATATTCTAACCCAATATGCCGATGAAATAAAAGCCGTACAACGCGAAGGTGTTGAAGTTTCCATCGTAATTGGTGGCGGGAATATCTTTCGCGGAGTTAAAGGGGCTACCGAAGGCATGGACCGAGTTCAAGGTGATTACATGGGAATGCTGGCTACGATGATTAACGCCATGGCATTACAAGATGCACTTGAGCGACAGGAAGTTAAAACAAGATTACTCTCTGCAATTCGAATGGAAGCCATCGCCGAGCCCTATATCCGCCGACGAGCAGTTCGCCATTTGGAAAAAGGCCGGGTTGTAATATTTGGTGCCGGAACCGGGAACCCTTATTTCACTACAGATACAGCCGGTGCCCTTCGAGCTATAGAAGTGGAAGCCGATGTAATCTTAAAAGGCACCCGGGTGGATGGAATCTACGATGCTGATCCCGAGAAAAATCCAGATGCCGTTAAATTTGATACCATCACCGGTGATGAAGTGCTTAAACGCCGGCTTTCTGTGATGGATTTAACCGCCTTTACATTATGCCGCGAAAACGAAACTCCAATTATCGTTTTCAACATGAATGAATCTGGAGCGTTAAAGAAAGTAGTGTGTGACGGAGAGGATTTAGGTACGACGGTAGTTTGGGATTAATGCGAATGCTGCCAAGCGTTGGTGGTCACTTTCATTCCGCCACCTTTGCTGAACGACTCATTTAAAGTTCCTGAATGGCAGGCTAAAATCCATGGATAAGCGTCTGTTACGTAATATCCGTAACTGCCATTTATCGTCATTCCATTACATTCGTCTAAATCACCAGAGTTCGTGAATTCGTAATCATCCACGTACAAACCGTTATAGCTTCCACCCGGGTTATTGTCATCTGGACCGGGTCGTGCACCATTAATTAAGGTGTACCCGGAAATGGCTTTACGAACTTCGTTAGTTTGTGGATCAAGGAAGTAGCTACCATAAATCGGGAATCCATCGGCAGCAAAGCCAATAACCGGCGACCCATTTGGTCCGGGATTGTCATCGAACATAGCATTTGGATTTCCATGATAATGATAGGTGCCATCGGGTTGGGTGTGCGCGTTATTGGCGTCAGCTCCAAATTTCGATTCAGTTCCAAGTGGATCTACTAACCAGGGATCGTTGGGTGTACAACCAATGGGCACATTTCCATCAGCATCTGCCATGTTATCGTTTGGTCGGTAACATCCAGCCGAAAGCATATCCACTACTACCCCGTTTAACATTACTGCATCAAAATATGTTTGCGATAACGAGTTCGGAGTTGCCGCTTTTTCAGGATTTCTCGGAACCGTGAAAATCCGTTGATTTTCGCTCACGTCAGTTGCAAAGCTTGCAGATTGATCATTAAAATCGTGGTTTGGAATTCCATTCACAGAAATCTGACAATTTTCATTGAACGTGACGACGTTTACATTTCCTGTGAATCGTACATTTTCTTTTATATCTGTAACAGTTGAGGTATAAAAATCAGCATAATTTGAACAATCAGTAGCTATTTCGGTAAAAATAGCATCGGTTATATCAACAGCTACAACCTCCTCGGCTTCTGAATTATTGGATTGACAATGGACGAGTAAACCCGCGACGAGAACGAGAGGTAATAGCTTTTTCATAGATGGCATGTTAATTAGTATTCTGTATGAATACACAACTGATTTGCGATACCCTTAATTGTAGGCAAATTTATATCACCAAAAAGTAATTAATATGATTTTAATGCCCAGATTTCGCTATAAAATTGATGTTCACTTTTAGTAAATTCACCCACTACAAATTGGCCTAAAGCCATGGAGTTAACAAAATTGATTAGCTATGATCGCTGAAGAACTACAAGATATTATCGACGAAGCAGACATGAAAATGGATGACGCCATCCAATATCTAAAAAAGGAATTTTCACATATACGAGCTGGTAAAGCTAATCCTGCTCTTATTTCTTCTATAAATGTGGAATATTATGGAGCCCAAACTCCGCTTCAACAATTAGCAAATATTTCAGCGCCTGAAGCTAGAATGTTAATGGTTCAACCCTACGATAAAAGTGTGATGCACGACATCGAAAAAGCGATCATGGCATCAGGTCTTGGGCTTAACCCAATGAACGATGGCGAACTTATCCGAATTCCACTTCCCATTCTAACCGAAGAACGAAGAAAAGAGTTAGTAAAAGTTGCCAAGGATAAGACCGAACAAGCAAGAATCAGCATAAGAAACTCACGCCGTGAAGCCAACGACCAAATTAAAAAAGCAGTAGAGGAACATTCATTTCCGGAAGATTCGAAGTACGAAGCGGAAGAAAACGTACAGAACGTAACGGATAATCATACTAAAACTGTTGAAGACCTTTTCAATCACAAAGAATCTGAAATTATGACGGTGTAAGGTTAACAGTAATACGTGTATATATCCGAACTGAACCTTCACGGATTTAAAAGTTTTGCCCATAAAACGAAAGTAAACTTCGATAGTGGGATCACCTCCATTGTAGGGCCCAATGGGTGCGGGAAATCCAATATTGTGGATGCATTACGTTGGGTTTTAGGAGAACAACGCCCTTCTTTATTACGCTCATCTGCTATGAGCAATGTGATCTTTAATGGTACTGCAAAGAAGAAAGCACTGGGTATGGCTGAGGTTTCCCTCACGTTTGTGAACGATAAGGGAATTCTACCCATCGAGTATAGCGAGGTTACCATTACGCGCCGTTTGTTCCGTTCCGGGGATTCTGAATATCTCATCAACAACACGGCATGTCGACTCAAGGACATTATGGAATTGTTCATGGATACCGGGATGGGGTCGGATGCCTACTCGGTTATTGAGTTGAAAATGGTTGAAGAGATTCTGAATGATAAAAATAACGACCGGCGGCGTTTATTCGAGGAAGCAGCCGGCGTAACCCGTTATAAAGATCAGCGGAAAAAAACTCTCCGTAAGCTCGATGAAACCCGCAAAGATTTACAGCGCGTTGATGATTTACTCATCGAACTTCGAAAGAAAGCGCGGTCTCTAGAAATTCAGGCAGAAAAAGCAGAAAAGGCTAAGAAGTACAAAGATGAGCTTGAGCAACTTGATAAAGCGCTCACTTTACACGATCTTAAAAAGATTGAAGAAGAATTGATTCCTCTCTCCGATCGGATTAAAAACGCAGAAAAGGAGAAGCAGGAAATCACGCTAAATGCTGAAAAATCTGAAGCTGAAGAAGAAAAAGCACGTGGCCAACTCACTCAAAAAGAACGTAACCAGGCGGACGCTCAACGTCTCGTAAATCAGTTAATTAATGCAGTGCGCGAATCGGAAACGAACATCCGCATTACAAAAGAGAAAATTGATAACGAGAAAAAAGTTATTGGGGAATATTCCAAAGATATTGAACAAGGCGAGCGTGATTTAAAAGAGTTGATGGATTTGCTCACGAATAGTCGCTCAAAACTGGAAGGATTTGACTCAGAATTGGACAAGTCTGAGAAAACGTTGGATGAATCCAAAAAGCAATACACGCAAATTCAACAGCAGTACAACAAAGAGCGCAATGAGTTGTATGATATTGAGGTTCAGTTCTCGGAAACCAATAATGAACTGACTCAATTACAAACCAAGCAAATCAAGATTGAGTCACGGCTTGAAAATACCGAGGGCGACCTTGAGCGTATCAATCAGGAAATTGTAGACCTGAATGATGAAATCGACTCATTGAATTCGGAGCAAAAATCGACGGAGAAGGCGTTAGAATCGCTGGTTGGTGAACGCGATGAACTGGAGAAAGAACTTGAAGAAGCTCGCTCTAAAAAAGATGGATTTGCCGGAAAACAAAACGAAATTAAAGACGAACTTCGCACACAGCATAGTGAACATTCGAGTTTAATGAATGAACTGAGGTTGATGAACGACCTGGCTAATTCGAACGAAGCTTTTCCAAATAGTGTGAAGTTTCTGCTCGAAAATCATCGATTTGATTTCAAAGAGATGTTTACGGTTTCGGAGGTTTTTGAGACTGATGAGAAGCATGCCGTTGCTCTTGAATCTTTGCTTGGCGGTACCTTGAATAATATCATCGTGCCAACTCTGGCTGAAGCCAAACGTGCTGCACAAATCCTTAAAGATCAACGGAAAGGGAAAGCAACGTTTATTCCGCTCGACAAACTTCGTGCAAAATATGAAGTGATCGAAGGCTCTCTCTTCGATTATGTGAAAACTAAACCTCAATATTCTGCCTTAAAACAACTTCTTTTAGGAACTGTTCTCGTTTTCGATACAGTGGAAGAAGGCTACAAATCGCTGAAGAAAGAAAGTCGTGCAATGGGGGTTACGTACGATGGGGAAGTAATCACCAGAACCGGTTTCTACAAAAGTGGGAGCAAAAGCAAAAACACGGGTGTGCGGGTTGGTTTAAAGGATAAAATTACCCGCCTTGAAAAAGAAAAAGCTTCAACACTTAAAGAAATTGATAAGCTCACCAGCTATTTAAATCAGATTGTTGAAAAACATGCTGCGATCGACATTAGCGGCATCAGTAATACCCTTAAACAGAAAGAGCAGGAAGTTCGCCGACTTGAACAACAGCAGCACAGTTTAAGCTCGAAGGTTCAGGTATATCAAAAAAATATTACCGAGCTGGTAAATAGAAAAGACAGTTTAAAAAGCAATGAGGGAACTGCACAACAGGAGCTTGAAACCATTCTACCAAGACAGAGCGAGCTTGAAAAGAAAAGAGCAGAATTAGACGAAAAACAGGGTTCAAAAAAAGATTTGTTAGAATCACTGGAAGAGCAGCGCTCGATTGCTCAAAGTCGTTATAACGATGCGCAGCTCATGCATCAGGATTTACGCAATAAGGTGGAAAATCACGAGCGAGATGTTCGTAGAGCAGAAACCGGGATTGAAAGTGTTCAATTACGTATCGAAAACCGCAATCGTTTAACCGGTCAGTCGAAAAAGAATATTCAGGAGTACACGATTTACGTAGCGCAGGAAGAAGTGGCACTTGCAAAACATCAACAAGAAAAAATTGAAGCAGATGCTGCGTTAAAGCAAGCAGAAGAAGATGCAGCAAAGCAACGTGGCGCCATAAATGAACTTGAAAAAAGCCTGAAGGAAGTTCGTCGGCAGAAGGAAGTGAACATGGAATTAGTGCATCACCTGGCAATGGCTAAGGAAAAAATGGAGATACAAATTCAGGGGCTCTCTGATCATATTTGGGAAACGTACGGCATTTTGATGAAGCAAATTGGCGAGGTGGAAATGCCCGTGGATAAAACTCCGGACGAGGTGAAGCAGCGCATTGGGTGGTTACGCCAAAAGCTGAATTCTATCGGTGATGTGAATCCACTGGCGATCGATGAATACAAGGAAGAAAAGGAGCGCCTCGACTTTTACGAAGAGCAAATCGAAGACCTTAATAAAGCAGAAGGTCAGCTTTTAGAGACCATTGCTGAAATCAACGAAACGGCAACAGAACGTTTCAACAAAACCTTCGAGGAAATAAGAACAAATTTCCAGAAAGTGTTTAAGACGCTCTTTTTCGAGGATGATTATTGCGATCTTCTGATCGAGGAAAATGAAGAAGATCCGCTCGAAGCCCGCATCGAGATAAAAGCGCAGCCAAGAGGGAAACGACCGAGTGGAATCAATCAGCTTTCCGGTGGTGAAAAAACACTCACTGCCATCGCTCTTCTATTTGCCATCTACCTGGTAAAACCTTCTCCGTTTTGTGTGTTGGATGAGGTGGACGCTCCTCTCGATGACGCCAACATCGAGCGCTTTGCAAAGATGATCAAAAACTTTAGCAACGACACGCAGTTCATCATCATTACCCACAACAAAAAAACGATGAGTAAAGCCGAAATGATGTACGGTGTTACCATGCCCGAAACGGGTGTCAGTCGATTGGTTGGTGTGAAAATGGATGATATTGGGGACGCGGCTTAGGTGCAGTTCGAGTATTCTAAAGTTAGATTAGAAAACTTTTTCTAAGAGTTTTTAAACTCCTTTAACCAATTATACACCATATGACCGATGCGTAATTAGTGGATATTTACCAGTTTCAGTGAAACTTAATCACCGAAATTATTATGGAAAAGACATCTACTTACGATTACCCAACCCGGATATTTCACTGGCTTTTTGCCGCTTTATTTGTGGTTGCCTTTGCAATCGCAAAAACCCTTGATGACGACAGTTCTCTATTTAGTTATCATATGCTTGCGGGCCTTTCCCTCCTTTTTATCCTCTTTCTCCGACTTATTTGGGGCATCACCGGAACTACATTTGCTCGTTTCAGCTCATTCAAACTAAAACCTTCTGAGCTTTTAGATTACTTTAAGAATGTGCTTGTGGGTAAAACCAGCAGATATCTCAGTCATAATCCGGCTTCCAGTTATGCTGCTTTATTCATGTTTGCTCTTACAATTGGGTTAGGTTTTACAGGAATCAATATGGCAATGGGTAACGAGTCCGAGTTCTTTGAGGAAGTTCATGAGGTGATGGCTAACCTATTCGTATTTACACTTGTCGCTCATATTGTTGGTATTTTGTACCACCATTTCTCCCACAGTGATTCATTATGGTCTAGCATGATTGATGGTAAGAAGGAATCGATCTCTGGTGAGATTGGAATCTCATCTAGTCGCCCACTCATAGGATTCATGTTCTTAATTCTGAGTCTTTCCTGGATGGGATATATATATTCCAATTATGATCAAAATGCCGGGACGCTCGATTTATTTGGGAATGAACTTCAGTTAGGTGAAAATGAAGGTGCTGAACATGAGAGAGGTTCTTATCTTCAGTACGGAGAGCAAGAAGAAGACGATGATGACTGAGACCATATGAGAGCAAACGAAAGTATAGCCATTTCCTTAATACTGATATCTATCGCAGTATTAACATCTATCGATATCTATACCGATTATTTTAATGGAGTTGCATGGTGGCACATAATCATAGAGGGAATTATTGCTCTTTTTGCACTTTCGGGAGTCTATTATCTTCTTCGGGGGCAAATCAGATTGAAACGCACTTTAGAAAAGGAACAGGAGTTCAATGCTGAGCTTGAAAACGAAGCCCGTAAATGGAAAAAAGTGTCCAGAAGTTATCTGGAAGGATTGAGTCAGGAAATCGACAAACAATTAAGCAGCTGGGAACTAACAATTGCTGAAAAGGATGTGGCTTTCTTATTACTTAAAGGGCTCAGTTTAAAAGAAGTTGCTCAGGTACGAAGTACTAGTGTTAAAACTGCAAGGACTCAAGCTAATTCTATTTATTCAAAATCAGGACTTTCGGGAAGATCCGAATTATCAGCATTTTTTCTTGAAGATCTTTTACTGCCCGCATAAAAACTTTAGAAGGTAACTCGTTCGGGAATTCAATTAATCTTGCTGATGTTAATCAGATTGGTTTATATCTTCCAAAAGCTGAGACTAATCAACAAAAACGAACTTTGCCAAGAAAAGAATTTCAAATACCAGATATGTACAAATCACCGATCATTAGATTGGTGAAAGAAGCGACAAAAATTACCGATCCTATGAAAAAGGATCTCACACCTACGGTATTGGATTTTGGACCCGTTCAGTTTTTGGTTCCACGTTTTTTTGGTTTCTGTTATGGGGTAGAAAATGCGATCGATATTGCCTATCGGGCAGTGGAAGAAAATCCGGATAAGAATATCTATCTGCTAAGTGAGATGATTCACAACCCAACAGTGAATGAAGATTTATTACGCCGTGGTGTAAAGTTTCTGCATCATACCGATGGCAGTGAAATTATCCCGATTTCCAGTTTAAACTCCGATGATATCGTGATTGTACCCGCCTTTGGTACTACGTTGGAAATCGAGGCTGAGCTCAAGGAAAAAGGGATCAATCCCTACGAGTTTAATACTACCTGTCCTTTTGTTGAGAAAGTTTGGAAACGCGGAAAACAGCTTGGAAAAAAGGAATATGCATTGGTTGTTCATGGGAAACATCAGCATGAAGAAACACGTGCTACATTTTCGCAGAGTGCCGATCATTCTGCGGTGGTTGTTGTGCTTAACCCTGAGGAAGCACACATTCTTGCTGATATTATGACGGAAAAGCGACCACTTTCTGATTTCGAGAAATATTTTGGTCATAAAGCCACACCGGGATTCAATCCCCTGGAAGATTTAAAGCGTTTTGGCGTGATTAATCAAACCACCATGTTGGCTACGGAAACACAGGAAGTGATGGATATTCTGAAAGCGGCAACCGTAGCGCGTTTTGGTGAGGCAGACATTCTCGATCATTTTGCTGATACCTCAGATACCCTTTGTTACGCCACCAATGAAAATCAATCAGCAACATTAGCATTAGCTGAATTAGATGCTGATCTCGCTTTTGTAGTAGGAGGCTATAATTCGTCAAACACCATGCATCTGGTTGAAATTTTGGAGCATTCTTTCCCAACCTACCATGTGCGGGATGCCTCTGAGTTTAAGTCAAATTCCGAGATCCATCACTTTAATCAATGGAAAAAAGAAGTGTTAGTGACCAATGATTGGTTGCCTTCCGATCGACCTTTAAAAATTGCCATTACTTCGGGTGCTTCTTGTCCTGATGTGCTAGTGGACGAAGTGATGCTGAAAGTGCTTTCGTTTTTTGAAAATGCAAAGGCTGTGGATGACGTGATTGCCCCCTTCGCTAATCATCCAACACACTAAAATAGGCCACGGCTTTAGGCTGAAATGATCGGAGTTTGATCTGATATTGGGTTGCAACTAACTCAATATCGGGAGTTACAAACCCGGTTGAGTCCTCCAGAATCTCCTCATACGGTACATACACTTCGTACGGCCGTTGATTTTGGACTTCGGTGTATTGCTCTATAGGTACATCAAAGCGGATGGTTACCGTAGACGGATTGTAATTAATAATACTACCACGTGGTATATCACGGGTTCGAATGTAGACACTCACTTCACCCTCTGTGAATTCACTTACGTCTGCATGATAGGTGATTTCTGTTACATCTAGATCGATTAACGGATCTGTTTCAGAAATTGAGATCACTTGCGAAATATCTTCTCGGATTGCAGCCAGCGATAACGTATCGGGAAGCAACCATCGATCAATATCTTCGATATGAGATTCTGCTCCCGTAATTGTGATGCTATCCGGCTCGAAATATGGATCACTCACGAGTCCATATCGGTTTTCAAAATTTAGATTTGTGACCAATTCTATTGGCACTTTCTTAGAGATTCTTGGTTCCAGTCCAATATTAATTAGCAACGGTTGAACTTTCAACACGCTTACATCTTGCTCGATATTAAATCGCTGGCGCACCTGATCGAAAAGATTTACTTCACCTTCTACTACGTCGATGGGGATTTCCGGTGGATTACTGTATAAGTTCACTAATCTCCATCCATCACCACTTACTTCTACTTGTAGAAATTCTGGTAGCCCGTCAACCAGGGCCATATCCTGCGGTATATCACCTGGCTCAACAGGAATATTTAATGTAATTCTATAATCGCCACTCAAGTTTACAATAAACCATAAGCTTAGTGCCATTATGTAGGCAATAATAAATACGGCAATGCGCTCCCTTCTCTTGGCCCGAAAGTCATGGTCGGGTAACGGGGTGCCCAGTGTAAACACACGTTTTATTCGCTCTAAGATGATATTTTTTTCGTCAGCTGCCATCAAAATTGAATATAGAGTGGGCTATTGGTTTAAACAACTAACTGCGTACGATTATATCAGCTACAATCTGACTCTTTAATCTCTGATTCAGGCGTTTTGCGATATTAAATCGATTGGCGTGAATTTCATGTCTCCAAACCTGATTTCGAACCGTGCAAGCGAGTTTGTCTCCCTCAAAATGTAAGTCCTCTGTGTGCTGTGCAATTCTTTCCCCAACCACTTCTTCCCAAACAGAAAGCACCATACCCTGTCTCAATTTCTTTTTATTCGGAAAACGGTCTAAAAAGCTCTGTAATTCTGATCCTAATTTTTTGGGCTTATCGAATCTCAATTTGGTTCTTATTTAGTTGCATTTTGTATAGTAATCCTGGAGTCATCAATTTTCAACAATTGATTTCGAACCCCGTCAAAATTAATAAATTCCTCAAATGGTACCGAGTTCGCGGAAGTGATAAATGTTTGTCCAGGATGATTTTGAAGTGCCTTTAACAGAATCTCTGTTTTTCTGGGGTCCAAATCTCCAAAAACATCATCCAACATAAAGATGGGTAAATCTTCAAGTTCATCAGAGTAAAAATGAAGCTGTGCTAATTTTAAAGAAAGTGCGAACAGTCGATGTTGCCCTTGCGAGCCATATTGCCGGAGTTCTCGATCTCCCAGATAAAAGGTGATCTCATCCCGATGCGGACCAACTAATGTCTGTTCCCTTTCAAATTCTTTGGGTTGTGCATCTATAAGCAATTGAAAGTACTGTTCTTGAATTTCTTCTTCGCTAACTGTAGCATTACAAAAAGTTTTATACTCCAGATTTGTGGTTAGATTCATACCTGAAATCATGGCGTAATCTTTGGCCAGGTATTCTTTGAATCGCTGTAGAATCTCATACCGTTTCGCCACAATCTTACTCCCCTTTTCAACCAACTGCTTGTTCCAGGGTTCAAGGTACATTTCTAAAATATGTGGTGCTCCGCTGTATTGTTGAAGAAGACTATTTCTCTGCTTTCTGATTTTACGATACTCGAGTAAGTTTCTAAGATATTCTTTCGAAAGCTGACTAATAAACGAATCCAGAAATGATCGCCTTTCGGCGGGACCTTCCCTGGTAAGCTTTTTGTCATCCGGGGAAAGCACAACCACTGGCACCATGCCAATTAAATCAGATAATCGATCCAGAGGACCATCATTTACAAAAATCTTTTTTCCTTCCCCCCTGGAATAGCTACATGCCACTTCGAATTCAGATCGAATATTCCCTTCAAAACTACCTTTTAGCATAAAATAGGTTTCACCCTGATGAATCACATATTGATCAGAGCTAGAAACAAAACTTCGCGACATACAAAGATAATGAATCGCATCTATCAGACTTGTTTTCCCCGCTCCATTTGGACCGGTTATTACATTAAGATGGGGTGTACAGTGTAAAACTGATTCGATATGATTCCTAAAATTCCTGACATCTAACATAGTTATTTGCATACCCAATGGTACGTAAAAACCATACGTTTTGCGTAAAAAAAGGAGCCTGCAGCTTTGCTAATGTGACTCTATTCGCCGGGTCAAATTTTCAACAAGTGCAAAAGCTACAGGCTATTTTCGTGAGAGTACTAATTGTAGAGAAAGTCCGCTTTTCCAGTTTGATCCAAATGCGGCTTTTTCTTGGATACTTTGAAGCGAAATACTAGACTTTGAGGATATGGAAAACGCACGCATGGTTTGGGAGTTTACAAGCTTAATATTCCATTTATCTTTCAACCTTTGAATTCCTTTAAAAACGAGTTTACCCGATTTAGGAAACTCAAACTTTCCAAAATTTAGGGGGATAATCACAGATTCAGCAAGTGATTCCGGTAGTGTTGATATGGTCACTTCATTTTGTGAATCAGGACTTGTGATCCCGATAAGTATATATTGATTCGTTAGAGAAAACCCTAAAAATGGTTTACACGCACCTAAATCGGAGATTTCAACTTCCCATAAAAGATGGTTCAAGTCTGTTGAAGTGAACTTTTTTTCTAACCCAAAATCCATATGCTCTTTTTCAAGGAATCTAATTAAGGTGACTATACTTAATCTTAGCCCGTAGAGACTTTGTAGAGATTAAATTGACCACTAAATCCCATCAGGTAAATTGGTTGGTTGTCAATTTCTGGTACTTGAGGTTTTATGATGAGTAATCCCGCGCAGCAACCAACCCAAAGAATCTCCAATTCTACTTTTTAATAGCAAATTGTAGAGAACATGTCGAGAAATTTCACTCGAATTCTTAGAGCTTTTTTTGGTATGATATCAATCATAATTCTATACAAGTATTCAATTATCATGGGGAAAAAGCTAATAACAGTAATTTCGATATTGGTGTGCTTAACAACATTCTCGACAGCTCAGTCTAATCAGATTAAAGCAGACTCACTTACTTCGCTATTAAATCAAAGTTCTGATGTTCAAAGCAGAATTAATCTGTTACTGGAAATTTCAGAGTTATATGTTCAAACTAATCCGGATACCGTTATTGTATTATCAGAAAGGGCATATAATTTAGCTGAAGAAATTTTTGATATTGAGCTAATGCTACAATCTGCACAACAAAATGGTCGAGGCTTCCTGCGTTCCGGTTCATATGATAGTTCGATAGAAGTATACCAGGAGATGTTAAGTTTGATAGAAGAAAATGACTCCAATAATTTGGAGCTATATAGAGGACATGCACTGCGTGGAATTGGCAATATTAATTTCATTCAATTCGAACAAGAAATAGCGTTGGATTATTACAATGAAGTTGTACCCATTTATTTAGAATTTGCTGATTCATCTTCCATAGCCAAACTCTTTGATAATATGGCCAGTGCTTATCTGGAAACGGATAAGTTAGATCTGGCGGAAGAATACTATCAAAAATCACTTTCTATAAATGTGGCAAATGGCGACATCATGGGTGCTGCAGCAACTCATATTAATTTGGCCATTCTAAATCAGAACCTCGAAAATCATGATGTTGCAATTTTTCATGCAAATAAAAGCCTGGAAACTGCACGAGCAGAACATGCACTAATTATGGAATCGTATGCTGTTCGCATTTTAGGCACCGAGTATTTTAACAATAATGAATTCGATAAAGCAATTGCCTCGTATGAACGGAGTATTGAAATCGCCGATTCTCTTGAAATTGTGTACGAACAAAAGGATTCATATCTGAATCTGTCTGAGATTTATTTGGAAATGGGCAACTTTAAGAAGGCCTATGAAACTTATGTTCAGCATAAGGCTTTCAATGACACATTAAACAATCAGCAATCAAGAATTAGACTGGTTGAGTTGCGAGAAGAATATGGAGCTGAGAAAAAAGAACAGGAAATCTTACTACTTGAAAAAGAAAATGAAATAAAGTCTGCCCGATTATTAGCTATTTCACTCTCGTTAACTTCAGTTCTTATTGTAGTGATGTTTATTAGCTTCAACTATGCATCGAGAAAGAAAAAAGAAATTGAGCTACTTGAAAAGAATAAAATTATAGCTGATTCGAAGAAAAAAATTGCTGAAGAAGAATTGGCTAATGCCCAGCTCCGAGAAGAAAATCTGCAAAAAGAATTAACTAATTATGCCCTTCATATTGTTGAAAAGAATGATTTTTTGGAGGAAGTGAAATCCGAGATGTCTGGGATCCGATCTGATGTAAAAAATCAGGAAGCAGTAAAACAAATCAATCGATTAGGATCCAAAATTTATCAAAACCTGATGCTTAATAAAGACCGGGAAGAATTTGAAATTCAGGTTGAACAGGCATGCGAAGGTTTTTTTAAAGCTCTTGAACAGAAATATCCTTCCCTTACAAATCAAGAGCGCCGGCTTGCAGCACTACTCCGTTTAAATCTAACCTCAAAAGAGATAGCAGGTATATTAAACATCTCCCCAAAAAGTGTTGATCAAAGTAGATACAGGCTTAGAAAAAAACTAGAATTGCCTAAAAGTGTAAACCTGGGAGTATTCTTAAATCAACTATAAAGTGATTTACTTTAAGCGCAATTTTAAGTGAAAGAAACTATCGCCGTTTTTTTCATTCTCTTGAATGAACCCCATTGAAAATATTTTATTGTAATTGATTGGTGGCTCAACCAAGTACTCATCATCTTCGTTAATTACAGTCTCCATATTCGTGCGTGTATCTACTAAAACTACATTCCATTTTTTATAAAATGGTTTCGAGGCACGAATTAAGATATCCGATATATTTCCATCATCTATATTCTCAAAGTTTAGGGAAACGGTTAACTCATTTTCCTTTTTTGATGGAATTGTAGTGTATAAAATTGATTTCTGACCGTAAGGAGAAATAATGTCCGTCATCACATAACGGCTAATCAAAGTTGGTCCGAACGTAAATTTATTTAAGCTTGGGTCGGTAAGAATTACTTCCCATACTCCTTTTGTTGTATTGGTAGACTGTCTTTTTGTGTCAACCGTGTGCTGAATACCTCGCATATAATAAACCCTATCCTAAAGCTAACAAGTACAAAAAATGTAAAGATATTTAAACAGAATAAGTAGTGTACTTTAAGAATTATTTTATCAAAGACATTTTCTTTAATTCTGTTACGCCATCAACACTAAATCGATAAAAATAGGTTCCAGCCGGCAACCCCTCTGCGTTAAAACTAATATTATGATAACCTGCTGAATAACTGTCACTTATAAGGTTTTGAACGAAAGATCCTATGGCGTTATAAATATCTAACTTTACATAAGAAGCTTCTTCCAGCTCAAATGATAGGTTTGTACTAGGGTTGAATGGATTTGGATAATTCTGATGAATTTTAAACCCTGAAATCTTTTCGTGAGACTCAATTTCATTAGATACAGGTAACCCACCAAAAAAGGCACGACGAACTAGCGTAGTATCATGGATAAATGGGTTTCTATTACCCTGAACACCTTCAATTAAAATACTGCGCACAACTTCAGACGAGTCAACGGGATCTGCATCATGCCACTCGAGAAGCACATCTTTCATACCATTAAAAAATGCTTCATTATCCGTTTCATCATTAATTATCGCAGAATTATTTTGATAAATGGTCCAAAAATAAAAAATCGCTCTTGCCACATTTCCTTTGTGATCTTCCCGTGGTTCAAAAGAGGTGCCAGAAAGTAACTCACTGTATTCATCAATATTAGAACCAGGAATAGATGACATTTTTGAACCTTCGCGATACCAGGTACTCGTTTGTTGATCATTAATTTCTGCAAAAGGAAAATTACTTCTTGCCCCATTAACATCTACTCTTGTTGGATACAGATGGTGGATATCACTACGCATGGGCAAGTCACTGGAAAAAAAACTTTGTGGCCAAATATGCTCTGTATTAAAATCATCGGCTGATTGATTCCCTTGTGCATCCTGGCGATCGGTAAACGAAATTGTAAAGCCCGTGTATACACACGTTATCATGCCTTCGGGACCATCAATATTTTCAAACATGGCATCGCGGGCACCACTATAGCTTTGTGCATTTGTCACATAATAATTGTTCTCCAGATATGAAATTAAATCTGACCCAGTTAGCGTAGGTTCGATAAAATCAGTTTGTGCAAAAATCGGTGAGAAAATCAGTGAGCCGAGAAAAAGAAAAAGGAAACGTCGCATTTGTGAATTTTTGGATAATTATACAATGATCTCAACCCAAATGGCACCATCTGGCCCACATTATTTTATCAAAACCATTTTTTTTGAGAAGCTTTCTGTGCCCAAAGTTAAAGTATAAAAATACACTCCGCTTGCCTGCTTCGACGCATCCCATTTTGTAGAATATCTTCCTGATTGAATAAATTCGTCAATTAAGGTTGCAACTCGTTGACCAGAAACCGAATAAACTTCTAATCGTACCTGTGAAGATGTAGGTACGCTATAAGTAATGGTTGTTGATGGATTAAAAGGGTTTGGATAATTCTGTAATAATTCGATCTCTTTTGGGCTTTCATTTTCCTCAGAAGTTGAAACAGAACTGCCATTTTCCATTCCCGGACTTCCAAGTTCAAAACTTGAGGCTCTCCAATTCTCTGCGAGTTCATTGTCCGTGGATGCGTCTATAAGCTCCAAACTGTGCCCTGTTCCATCGGCATCCACCGGCCATGGGGATTCATCATCATAAATTAGAGAATCCATCAACATCGAATTTTGGGAGTACAGGCGAACTGCATCGGAATTACCTGACAATCCAAACCCTGTATTTCCGATTACATTTTCAATTTGTGGATAAATTTCCTCGAATTTTGATAAATCCTGAGCCAAAACTAAATACGCATCTGCAGAAAGTACTATGCCTTCCGGAATAACAAATTCATGATTGTCATCTTCATCTTTTATTATCCAACCTGCTAGGTTTACGGATGCTGTCCCTGCATTGTAAAGTTCAATCCAATCTCCGGATTCGTACTCATCACTTGCATTATACATGATTTCGTTAATCACCACATTTGCCTCGTTACTAGCTACTCTAAATGTGGCTGTTAAACTTTGGCCTGCTCTGGCTAAGATTTCTATTTCATCGGATACTATGTCACCAGTCCAACCCGTAAACTCAAAACCAGCTTTAGGAATCGCAACAATTGGTATATCGATTCCTCCGAAATACTCACCTTGCCATGGAAATTGATTGATTTTCAATCGATTCACTTTCACTGTGCCATGCAACTGATTGGTCACGTTTAGATTCAACATGCTTAAAGATTGAGTGGCAAATTTTCCACCCGCACCTGTTGATTGTGTAAAGAAGCTTTCAATATAACCAGGACGCTGAACCGCGAACTCTTTCATAATTGAAATTTGATTATTCCACTCGTTTACAGAGCCTCCCCAATAACCACTTCTTGTTTCATTACTCATGTGTCTTGGGATTTCTGATTCGATCAAGCCTGCTAAAGAATCAATTACCGCGTACACATTTGATGGCTTATAGTTAGCATTCATTAAACCTGCCATTCGGTTGGCAAATTTATCCCGAAATATTTTACTCTCAACAAGTTCTCGAAATAGTTCGGTTGACCACTGTGGATTAGGCCAACCAGAGCCGTTTTCTTCAAGGGCAAAACTTAGGGTATTATGCCAATATTGCCCACCATATGACAATGCAAAACCAAAGTCGGTATCGTACAAAATCCATCGCCACTTACCTTCTGCTGTACGGCTACGCCAAAGTTTTACATTATTACCCGGCCAATCGGTGTTTGCATAGTAAATTTGTGCTGCCATATAATCGATATAATTATCCATATCGATCATTTCTTCAACCAGGGCAAACAATTCAGGGTCACGTAAGTCAGAAGATACTATATAAGACATCATCTCATCATAGTTCTCCGTAGTTCCATGAATAGCTCCAATACTACTTGGGAAATCCATTTCCCCACCACCTTGTAGAAGATCAATATTATCTGAACTGGCAGAACTGTTAGATTCTACGAAATGCTCATTAATTTTCTCCCGGATGTTATGAATCCCCCAATATTCACCGTTCAAATAAAGTACAGCAGGTCGAAACGCCTGCATATCATTCTCAGTATCATCTACTAATATGGTCATCAAACCATCTCTAAACATCGAATGCCCTTGAGATGTGAAATCATTTCCGGAATTTCGAAGTGCTATGGTTTGAAAACTATAAATCTCCTTGCTATCGAACATCTTATAATCCAGAGACCGTGTACCATATTCACTTCTAAAATATATTTTTAATGATTTTGCCGGATTCGATCGACTCCATGCACCTGCGATTTTTGCCCCTGCACCAACCCCAAAAGCCTTACTTCCATCTTCTTCAAATAACTCAAAGTGAATAGGTATTTCCCAATCTTGATTCCAATTAGCTCCACCATTTTCGTATACCCCCCAACCAGGAATCCCATTTGTACCAATCACATAAATACCACTTTCATCACTCCAGAGATTATCAGGATGAGTTGATACCGTAACTACTGGCAAGTCATGATTTTCGTCTATAAAATAGGTCTCAACAATTACTTCACTTGGAATTCCGCCAGGCTCAAAGGTTCTAAGTTTTAATGTTCGCGTAGAAGTAATTAGCTGATTTCCGGACCCAAAAACTACATCAGTAGTAGTTGGAATTCTGCCATCAGTAGTAAAATATGTGATATCGCCTAAACTCGGATCTTGTAAAGAGATTCTGACATCATTCTCATAAAAACCACCTGTTTGACTTAAAACCGGTGCGGAAGATCTCGTTGTATACCCTTCAATATTATTAGCTCTTCCAGGGGTGGTAATTGTAAATATGTACAGCTCATTGTCGCCAGAGTACCTTCCAAAGGACTCATCTGCGCGCAATTCCGGAAATTTCAGCGAGTCGATTAAAATTGGTAATGAGTTGTATAGGTAAACAGTTTCACCACTTGAGCTCAGTTTAAAATTTGTATGCGGATTATTGATTACGCTTTCAACTAATCCGGTTTCTTCAGCAACTCCTATTGAATTCATTGGATCACTGGAGTATCCAATACTTAGAAATGGAATCAACGTTAAATCAGAGCTCGATGCATTGAAATTGTGAAGTTGAATAGCTAGAGTATTTTCACCTTCGTTTAATAAGTGGATATGTTCCCCCAAATCTAATGCAGGTAGCGGAGTGCCAAATGCTAATTTAGGTTCCGTATAATTATCAGCTTGTTGATTGTATGGTACCGGTGCATCACCACTGATATTTTCCCGACTTACTTCAACACCGTTTATATAAGCGATATAAGCATCATCAAAATCGATGTGGAGCATCATTCGCTCAAGATTTGATATATCCTCTATTTGAAATGTTGATCGGGTAAAAACGGATATTGTTCCCGATGGAACCTGAGTTGAATCGTCATTGTCACCATAACCTATTCCGAAAGTACCTGTTTGCCAGGCTGAATCGTCGAATTCATGATTAATCCATGAATCGGAAACAGAAGAATTTGGAATGAAATATTTTGTTCCATCGCCACTTCTGATCACCGTATTCCAGTAAAACTCTCCACCTTCCCTGTTTTTATCAGAGGCAAAAAGCAGCATATAGTTACCCGCCTCTAACGTGATTTCCGGTAACCTGAACTTGAAAGGTTCGTCATTATCATCGCTGATATAATAATCGGCTAGTGAAATAGCAGAGCTTGATGAATTATACAATTCTATCCAATCGGGGGAATCACCATCCTCATCGAAAAGTGTAGATGCATTGCTTGCGCTAATTTCATTGATAATTAGCTGGGCAACTGACTGTTGCGGGCTTAATAAGCATCCAACAACAATTACAAAGGTGTAAACATAAATATACTTAGACAACATATTCTTCCGTACTGCTCAAAATCTAGCGGATATTAAATTTAGCGTATCTATTTATTAATATATAGTTGAGAAAAATTCTCTAATACAAAAAACCCCGGCTTGAATACAAGTCGGGGCTTAGTACTTTGAATAGGTATTTCTTACAAACCAAAGGCGTCTTTGCCGAGGAATATAGCTGCATCGCCTAACTCTTCTTCGATGCGAAGTAATTGATTGTATTTAGCAATACGATCTGTTCTACTCATAGAGCCGGTTTTAATCTGACCTGCATTTGTTGCCACAGCTAAATCGGCAATAGTTGTATCCTCAGTTTCACCAGAACGATGAGAAATCACGGATGTGTAACTGTTCTTATGTGCCATTTCAATAGCATCTAAGGTTTCTGTGAGTGTACCAATCTGGTTTACCTTGATAAGAATAGAGTTAGCAACACCCATTTCAATGCCTTTAGCAAGACGTTCTGTATTGGTAACAAATAAATCATCCCCAACCAATTGAACTTTATCGCCAATTGCATTTGTCAATTTTTGCCATGCGTCCCAATCATCTTCGTACATACCATCTTCGATGGAAATAATTGGATATTTATCAACCCAACCACTCCAGAAATCAACCATGTCATCGGTGTCCTTTTTAGAGCCATCACTCCACTTGAATTCGTAAAGTCCAGTTTCCGAGTTATAGAATTCTGAAGTAGCAGGATCAAGTGCGATTAGCACATCATCTTTTGGTATGTAGCCAGCCTTTTCGATGGCTTCCATTATAACTTCAAGTGCTTCTTCGTTGGACTTCAAGTTTGGTGCAAATCCACCTTCGTCACCTACAGCCGTACTATAGCCTTTACCACCTAAAACTTTCTTTAGAGTATGGAATATTTCTGCACCCATTTGAAGTGCATGACTAAAAGATTCTGCTCCCGAAGGCATGATCATAAACTCCTGTAAATCCACACTATTATCAGCGTGCGAACCTCCGTTGATGATATTCATCATAGGTAGTGGCAGTACTTTTGCGTTTACACCACCAACATATCTCCAAAGAGGCATACCTAAATCGCTGGCTGCGGCTTTAGCAATCGCCAATGAAACACCAAGAATTGCATTTGCACCTAGTTTAGCTTTGTTAGGTGTACCATCTAGCTCCAGTAATAAAGCATCTAGCTCGGTTTGATTGAAAACTGGTAACCCTAGAAATTCATTTGCAATAATTTCATTTACATTTTCAACGGCTTTTGTTACCCCTTTTCCCAGATAAACATCTTTGTCTCCGTCTCTTAATTCAACTGCTTCAAATTCTCCTGTTGAAGCACCAGAGGGTACAGCTGCGCGGCCAAATGCACCACTATCAAGTACTACATCTACCTCTACTGTTGGATTACCCCGCGAATCAATAACCTGACGCGCGGTAATATCTTCTATAAAGCTCATTTTTACTCCGTTTTTTTGTTCAATAAGTAAGTTCGGTAAGGTACACCTATTATTAATGTACGTAAAGCGAAAGGATACTAAGTTTTTGTAATGAATTTTATTTGAAGATGCACAAAATGTTATTCATCATTTAATCTAACGAAATAAACGTCCTTGTCGACATTCTCAGTTGCAACAACATCAACTTCATATGATGACACTCTTGTACATCTTGATCCGCATGAAGTGTATTGTACCTCAACAATAATTTCATTTAATACCTCTACAATATTGGTTATTTCCCACCCATGCCCACCATTTGGCAATGGCCCCAAATAAGCTGCAATGAGCATCTCGCTATTAAAATCAAATCCACCACTTGAGTCACCTGTAAGATTGATAAATTCATCTTCGGTTTTAATCACAAAATAGGAGGTTTCCTCAACTTGAATATTTAAGTCTTGATATGGTCTAAATGTCAGTTTTCGTTCATTAAAACCAGATCCGTCTCCAGACATTTCTTCAAATTCTACCGGCTTATCATTTTGCTCAATACCGACTATATGATAGGGTGATGACAGATTTCTGGTGCAAGGTGAACATGGAGTAAACTGAATCGAAACAATTATTCTCGACTCTTCTTCCAGTATTTGAACAATATCATAGCCGTAGCCGCCATTAAACAATTTTCCTTTATAAACAGCAATGATCATATCATTTGCAAAATCGAACCCGCTACTAGGCTGTCCGTAAACTTGCTGATATTGATCTTCAGATTTAATAGTAAAATACACTTCCTCTGTTGGCCCATTTTGCCCTTTAAATAGAGTATAAAAGGATAGTTCTCTAACTGTAAATACATTAGTCGGTGGGCAAGCAGTAAAGAATAGACCTGATAATACTATTATACCTATAACACAAGGTCTCATTGAATTTATAAGATGCTTCATTAAAATTCGATTAGTTGACAGCAGATTAAGATGAAACTAATTATCCAAAATCTTCAACTAATTCAAGAACCCTCAATTATTTGGTTCCTCTTCAAATACAAATCGTTTATTGGTTCTGTCCATGCCTACTACATGAAAAGGTGCGCTTGGTGTGGTTTTACATTCCGAGCAAGACTCAAATGTCATAGTTACCTATACATCATTTTCTCTTTCGATGATTTTTATAACCACATAACTGTGTTCACTCAGCGGTGCCTCCCCTTTATAAATTGCCACTATCATTTCTTCCCCAAAATCAAACCCATTACTAGATTCCCCAAAATGGCTTTGGTATTCAAATTCACTCTTGATTGTAAATTCACCTTTCCCGCGGGCACTCATTGGACCTTTATCAACGGTAAAAAAGCTGTGATTAATTTCTTTTAAAGTGGAAATTGGTTCTTCAAATTCCTCTCCATTATTTGTTGGCGTTTCAACGCATCCCCACAAAAAGAAAACAATCACAAATAGAAACCCAATTTTTTCTTTGATGACTTTATCTCTTGTTAATAAGCACCTTGAGATACAAAGCTTAACCTATAAATTTAACAACCTATTTAAATTACCTGACTAAACATCATTTATCTTCTGACATCACTCAAAAAAAAGCATACTGTATGAAACACCCCTGGGTAATTCTTTTCGATATCGATGGTACCCTATTAACGGTAGAAAGTAGTTTTAATCGACCACTCTTAAGAAGCATTATCAGCCAAGTTGGAATAGATTATGATGGTTTAGAATCCGATTCATTTGCTGGTCGAACCGATCATGATATCCTGACTTCCTTTTTAGAAAACCATGGGTATGATCAAAACCTATACCAGAAACTAAAAAGTGTTTATTTAAACCGGCTTAGTTCCGAGATTACTGCCAGTCATATACGTAAACATTCGCATGTAGATGAAGCGATTGAATATTTTTCACAGGATGGATTTATACCTGGTTTACTAACTGGCAATTTTCCAATTGCAGCAGAAGTAAAATTAAGTACGGTTTCTATCGACCTAAATTATAAAATAGGTGCGTTTGGAGATTTCCATAAAGATCGAAATATGTTGCCGCAACTAGCATTAGATAAAGCTGAACAATTGTTAGATGTAGATGCAGATCCTCAAAGATTTGTAATAATCGGTGACACACCCCGCGATATTGAATGTGCGAAATCAAATGGCATGAAAAGTGTTGCAGTAACAACTGGTTATTTTAACAGAGAACAACTTGAGATACACCATCCTGATTTAATCATAGATTCGCTTCAAAACCCACAATTTTGGTTCGAGGAATTAGTGAGCCAACCCGTTTAATTATACATCCAACCGATTATAAATGTAATCTGCGCTGACCCAAAAAACTTGACCGGATCGTTTGCTGAACGGAAACCATTGGGAAAATCTGCATAACCATCGAGGTTATTATCTATCAAACTACCATTTGGGTTAATGATGGGGGCATTAGGTTCAAGAATTTGTAAACCTTGATCGAAATAATAAAAACTATATCCAAATTGAAGCGTCTGCAGTCGCCCGAAATTATCTCCAAAGTCGATTCCAAGAACAACTTCACCATTCCAGCCTAGCTCCGTTTCGGCTTCATCCCAACCCTGAAATATATCGTTGATTGGCTCAACTCCACCTAATCCATACCGATTATAGTCATCTTCGCGATACCCATTATTATTAAAATCATCAAAATATGGAATGCGTACTGCAAAACTTGGACCAAGACTCATTGCCGTGTGCACACGAAAGTTATCAGATATTTGAGCGGCAAATAATCTACGCTTGATACCTATAGTTGTAGGAAATGTAATTATCCGCTGATATTTACTTGCAATGGTTCTATTCCCAAAGTATATATCAATGTGCGTTTGCTCACTTGGATCTCTAAGACCGGCAATTTTGAAATTAATTAACCCTTCGGTGTACGCGCCTAACCCAATTCTATATTGCATTCCTGCGCCGAAGCCAAAATCATTTAGTGCAAACGAAAAGCCAAACCCCCTTTTATACCCTTCATCGTAAAGATTCTTAGGTTGAATAATCTCTTGAATTTCTGGCTCGCCAAACAGCACCTGAGCAGATATCTTCGGTGCCGAAAAGATCGCAAAGACGCTTAGTACAATTATAAATCTAGACATAACGGGTTAGTTGTGGCATGGGAATTAACAAATTAACAAACATCCAACGAAAAAAACTCCATTTTCTTATTGTCTTAAAGTGATAACCTGTTATTTTCCGCACTGAAAATTCAGGTTTCAGCAATTTTTAATATTTTTCATCGTATGAACTCACATACTACGTACTTAGTCTTCGGTCCTTCTGCTACTCTTAAACGCATGGGCGATAAAATGTTTACTGAGCATCCACCGAAATTTTTGCACACACGAAACTTCGAAACACTGCAAACTAAATTTGAAGTTGCTGTGTACGAGGAGTTTAATAAACAGATAAACTCCAGTATTACTCTTACCTGTATCTTCGAAACATCTGCTCAGCATAACAAAATCATTCTCAAAAAAACCGGTGGCAGAATGGGTTTTAGAGGTAGTTCATTGAGCGACCAACAGAGTATGGAAGAGTCGGTAAATGCGTTTATTTTCGATTTTGCAAAAAGATTTGGGCTAACTATTCAGGAAGAGCAAGTATCTGACGTTAAAGAAGAAGAGTAATTTATGGCGAATCCACGCACCGATTGGACGGTGCTGTCCATGCTCGAATGGGCAACGGATTATTTTGCTGAAAAAGGAGTTAGAAACCCACGTTTAAGTATAGAGTGGCTCCTTGCCCATGTTCTAGATCGAAAAAGGTTAGATCTGTATCTCATTTTTGATAAACCACTCCACCCAACTGAGCTTGACGCTATTCGCCCATTAGTAGTTCGTAGAGCTAATCACGAACCTCTGCAATATATTACCGGCGAAACTGATTTTTTTGGCCTTCCAATTAAAGTAAATCCATCTGTGTTAATACCCAGACAAGAAACTGAGCAGCTTGTAGAGCTTGTTTTAGAAGAATGTAAGGGAGCAAATGATTTGAATATACTTGATGTGGGTACCGGGTCGGGTTGCATTGCACTGGCGCTTAAATCCAGACAATCTGATTGGAATATATTTGGGATGGACATTTCAGAAGAAGCATTAAACACAGCACGCGAAAATGCCACTCGAAATAATTTGAACATAGAATTATTCGAGGATGATTTAGAATCACCGACCTTCTCAATTTCTAAAGGACCATTTGATGTGATTGTATCCAATCCACCTTACATATTAGAGTCTGAAAAATCTTCCATAGATGATGAGGTAAAAAACTTCGAACCGAACCTGGCATTGTTTACACACTCGCTCGAAAAAATCTATTCTTCGTTAGAAACATTTTCTTTCAACACGCTCTCTGATAATGGATTTTTAGCCATGGAAATTAATGAGCGGCTTGGAGAAGAAACTCAGCG
Source organism: Balneolaceae bacterium (assembly GCA_965249965.1). Lineage (GTDB taxonomy): Bacteria > Bacteroidota > Rhodothermia > Balneolales > Balneolaceae > HXMU1420-13. The sequence goes on along the minus strand of OZ252262.1, from coordinate 1,280,357 downwards.
GCTATTTCCTGCTGCAAAATGGGATACATCAATACAAAAAGACTACTCAGGAAAAGACCGAATTGTACTTGCAAAAAAGTTGAAATCTTCGAAATTCTAATTTTGTTTTTTAGCAAAAACTTCATGAGTCAAATTGTGGAAAACTTGTGGAAAAAAACTTCTCTCACTCTGAATTTCTCAACTACTATTTATTTTCGCGTATTAAGGCAATGTTATGGGCGATTCATGGAAAATTCACAATTATACTATATCTCACTTTAATCAATGTGCTGCAGTTGTTTACGGCGATTCATTTATTGTGGATAACTTTCAAAAATCATTGACTTCCCAGTTTGACAAGCTTGATGGAATTCATCATTTTCAGTTCAAGGAATGGCAGATTTTTTGAAAATCAGCTGTGGATAACTGACATACTTAGTGAACTGATTTAGAACATCGGAGGTAACGAAAGCATTGCAAATGGTTTCAGCGGAGGTGGCATGGGACAACTGCCTCGACATTATAAAAGACAATATTAGCTATCAGAAATTTAAATCCTGGTTTGAGCCCATTAAACCGGTTAGTTTGATCGAAAATACACTTACTGTTCAGGTACCCAGCCAGTTTTGGTATGAGTGGCTGGAAGAGCATTATTACACCATGTTACGATCTACTTTGGCCAAAGTGTTAGGCCCTGATGGAAAGTTGGAATATTCCATCTTAATGGAGAAGTCTGATCAGTTTGAAAATAACCGTGCAGTTCGGCTACCTCAACGCCCAATGCCCCCTGTTCAGCCTCAGCAAATGAACGGTTACCCAGACTATTCACCTGATGTAATTGAAAACCCTTTTGTGATCCCTGGAATCCGTAAAACAAAAATCGATTCCAACTTAAATACCTCCTATGTATTTGAAAGATATATTGAAGGAGATTGCAACCGCTTAGCTCGATCTGCCGCCATGGCAATTGCTGATAATCCCGGTAGCAATTCCTTTAATCCATTTTTCATTTATGGTCCAACCGGACTTGGTAAAACACATTTAATTCAGAGTATTGGTAACCGTGTAAAGCAAAAGTTTGGGGATGAAAAGTCAGTTCTTTACATCTCTTCAGAAGCATTTACAAACGAGTTTGTTCATGCAATTCGGAATAACCGTGCAAGCGAGTTTTCCATGTTCTACCGTAATATCGACGTATTACTTGTTGATGATATTCAATTTTTTAGCGGTAAAGAAAAAACTCAGGAAGAGTTCTTTCATATCTTCAACGCCTTGCATCAAGAAGGCAAGCAAATTGTCTTGAGTAGCGATCGTGCACCTAAAGATGTGCCCGATATCGAAGAACGTCTTATCTCAAGGTTCAGCTGGGGATTAAGTGCCGATTTACAAATGCCGGAATATGAAACACGTTATGCCATTTTAGAGCGCAAGGCTAATGATAATGGCATTGAAATTGAGCCTGATATCGTTGAATTTATTGCTCATAATTTCAAATCTAATGTGCGCGATCTTGAAGGAGCAATTATTAAACTCCTTGCTCATGCTTCCCTTCAGAATATCGATGATATAGATCTAGTAATGGCGAAGCGCGTGTTGAAAGACATGGTGAAAGAATCGCATACTCAAATTTCCATCGAGTCGATACAAAACTATGTGTGCGATTATTTTGGTATCGACACCAACAAAGTGCGTGAAAAAACTAGAAAACAAGAAATCGTTGAAGCCCGCCAAATTGCGATGTACCTCTCTAAGCGATTTACAAAATCCAGTTTAAAAACCATTGGACTGCATTTTGGTGGTAGAGATCATTCAACGGTAATTCATGCAATATCAACGGTTGAAGAACGAATGCTGACCAGCCCGAAGCACAAACGAATCCTTGAAGAGCTTCATCAACGCATAGAAGTAGCCAGCCTCTAGTATGGATACATTGAGGTTGAATGGCCTCAAGTTTCGTGGCCTACATGGTGTTTTTGAGGAAGAAAGAATCTCCGGAAATGACTTCGAAATTGATATCATTATCCAGGCTTCTCTTCAGGAAGCTGCAATTTCGGATGATTTAGAGAAAACGATAGATTATCAAGGGGTATTTGAGGCTGTTAAATCAGTAATGGAAGGCCCTTCGAAACAATTAATCGAACATCTCGCCTTCTTGATCGGTGAACGCGTTGTTGAGCTAACTTCGGTAAATACCAAGTTTTCAGTAACTGTAAAAAAGCTATCTCCCCCTTTGCCCGGAATCATTCAATCGTCTGAAGTCACTATGTCATGGCCAAGATAGCCATTGCACTTGGGTCGAATTTAGATAATCCCCACAAGCAGTTATTATCCGCTAAATCATTTCTTGAACGGATTTCCGAGTCAACCATCGAATATTCAAATATTTACGAATCTGAACCTATCGGCCCATCAGAATTTAATTTTCTGAACGCTGTGATCTTGATTGAAAGTAAGTTAGCAGTTGATACGTTATTTCGGCAATTAAAAGAACAGGAAACGCGCCAAGGGCGTCCATCAAGATACCCAAAATGGACTGCTCGCTCCATAGATATGGATATCATCAGCTATGATGATAAAATCTTAAAAACCGATGAATTAACGATCCCACACCTTCAATACAGTCAACGATTATTTGTATTATTACCCCTCCAGGACGTGTTACCTGACTGGGTTGATCCGGAATCGAGAAAAAGCATTAAAGAACTCATAGAAGAAGCGCCGAACATGATCATACACAAATCGAACTTAGGTTGGTAGAAATGTTGAATCAGTTTGATTTTATTGCCATTGAAGGAGTTATTGGCGCTGGTAAAACTTCGCTAGCTACCTTATTGGCAGAAAGAAGACAAGCGCGATTAGTTTTAGAAGAATTCGAGGATAATCCATTTCTGCCACGATTTTATGAAGACAGAGCTCGATATGCTTTTCAAACACAGTTAGCTTTTCTCGCCAGTAGATTTAAGCAACAGCAGAATATGATGACTAAGGATTTATTCCATCAGCTTACCATTTCTGACTATATATTCGATAAGGATCGAATTTTTGCCCGATTAAATCTGGATCAGGATGAACTCGCTTTGTATGATTCGATTTTTAACATAATGACGGGAATTGCTGCCCAACCAAATTTGATTGTATTTATACAATCTTCGGTTGATCGTTTAATGCAAAACATCGAAAACCGTGGTAGAGATTATGAGCAGCATATTACTCCGGAATATTTAAAGGATTTGAACAATGCATACAATCATTTCTTTTATCATTACAATCGAACGCCCGTTATCTTTTTAAACACCACTGAAATAGATTTCGTAAACAATCCAGATCATTTAGCGTACATCGAGGAACACATTTTCGAGCGACCAATTCATTCGAACACTCATATTCATATAGCTCCTTAGTTATGTTAAAATTTCTTTTTTTTATCGTACTGTTTTATCTGATATCGAGATATATACGTCGAATGTTCTTACCTTCCCCAGGTCAAAAAAAGCACTTTAACAATTACGGCAAACGATCAAGGCGTAGACGCCGACATATTGATCAAATAGAAGAAGCCGATTTCGAAGACATCTCAGATAAAAATAAATAATTGTATGAATTTCGAAGAAAAATTGAATCACGGATTCGAATTACTCCAGGATAAAGACATTGATCACAGTTTAGATACTGCAAGAGAATTACAGAAAGAAAATCCCGAAGCTCATGAGCCTTACTATTTAGAGGCTCTCATTTTCCAACAACTCAATCAATTGGAAATGAGTGAAAAAGCAATCAATACGGCGATTGAACTAGCCGGTGAAAAGCCATCATATATGAACATGCGTGGCAACTTGTTCATGCAACTGGAAAAACTCGCAGAAGCAGAGTCTGATTTCGACAAAGCAATTGCTGATGGTGACCTTCCTAATGCTCATCGAAATAAAGTAATGCTGATGCTCATGACCGATCGTGGACAAGAAGCTTTTCCATATTTAATTGGGAGAATCAAAGCAGATCCACATGATGCAGAAAACTGGATTTTGATGGGTGATATGATCAAGCGTGGTGGTCAGGATGACAAAGCTCGCACTTACTATGAGCAAGCTTTGAAAATTGATCCGGGCAACGAATACGCAATGCGTCAATTAGAAGAAAGCTAGTTTAGCTTCACTACTGCTTACTAGTTTTAATATTACACTAAGGTCATTCCGCGAAAGCGGGAATCTTGTTTTAAAATAGAATCATTAAAACTATTACGTGTATTGGCTCGTCTTTAGGTCGAATTGAAATGCTTGGTCGCAAATCATAAAAACCCAAAGACAATGAAACGCCCAATAACAACTTTTTTCCTTACCCTTTTGATTGCTGCAGTGGTCATTCCTGTAGTTGCTCAACCTCAAAGAGGTCAACGAGGTGGTGATCGCGAACAAATGCAGGAAATGCGAAATATCCCACCAGAAATTCGTTCTGAAGCTCATATAGCCGTATTTGATGAGTATCTTAACCTCTCAGATTCCCAGAAAAGCCAAATTCAAGCGATAGATCAGGAATTTGCTGAAAAAGGTGCTGCTTTAAGAGAAGAACCTATGATGCCCCGAAGGAAAAGACTCGCTGCAGAAGATCTTCGGAATGAACATCAACAAGCTATTCATGAGATTCTAACCAAAGACCAATACGCGGTTTATTTAGATAAGAAAGAAGCCATACAATACGACATTCGCCAACGCCTGAAAGCTTATTCCGAGGATGGAAATAAGTGAAGGTAAACCCGACTCAAATTGAGTTCGGGTTTTTTATTTTCGTTGAATTTTGAAGAGCAAAAGCTCTATCTTTGTCGTCTTCCTAGCTCACGTGGCGGAATTGGTAGACGCGCACGCTTGAGGGGCGTGTGGGAGAAATCCCGTGATGGTTCGACTCCATTCGTGAGCACATTTAATTTAAGCCAAGTTCTATTTAATTAGTTACTTGGCTTTTTTAATTTATACACTTATAGAACATTGGTGGAACTAAGCCGCTAATCTCTTATGCATCGAACTGAAAACCCGTTTGATTTTGAACGATATAAATTAGCAGGCTCATTTCTTATAAGCCTAAATTCCCAACTCAATGCTTGAGAATTAACTAGTTGATCTTCAGTTGATGTCCACCATATTCCAATTGTGTGTTGTCCTTTAAAGTTAAAATCTCTTTCACCACTGTAGATTATATTAAAACCAATATCATTAAGCTCATTGCGATCACTTATATAACTAAATAGCGATGCCCATTCATCGGTAGTAGGAATATGCCAACCAGTAGGACAAAGCTTTTTAGAATCCTTAACTGCGTACCAATTATATAATTTTCCAAATTCTTCATCATAATAATCACTGTTATTATAATTAACCCATGCACCTTGCTTAGTATCCAACCAATAGGAGCTATTTATAAGATTAGTTATGAGACTACCGTCTCTATATTTGGTTGTCTTAAGGTTTTCTGCCATCCAAAATTGATTACCTATCTGAACTATTTCATACTCATTACCATCAATATCTACTACTCCATTGGACCCCTCCACAAGAATGATCGAGATAGGTAATAATTCGTCCCTTAGAACTTGGATTTGCAATTCAGTGCCTCGATATCCTTCGGCTGCAACTTGAATAGTATAACTTCCTACCTTCACATCATCTAACATCTTCAAGCCCGACCAACTATCAATTTCAGTTCCATTAATGTCTAACAAAGTCGTAGATGCATTATTTGGGTTCACCGAAAATTCTAGTCGACCAGTATGAGCTTCTAAGTTATATATCCGCTCTTTATTTATTCCTCGTTCTATTTGAATATCATCCGTGATAGACTCATAACCTTCATTTGAGATTTCAACCCTATACATACCAGGAGCAAGTTCTTGTCTTCGTTCATGCACAATTTGCTGCCTGTTTAACATTACTACGGCATCTGTTGGAGTGACCTCCAAACTAAGTGATCCTGCATTTCGGACTAAATCAAATTCAAACGTATTCTCACCGTCTTCAGTAATTTCTATCTGCCGAGATTGGGATAAATAGCCATTCATCATTACCTCCAACTCATGCACCGCTGGAAACCGGAAGACTTGTAAGACTCCATTGTTAGCTGTTTGCCCTATTTCAACCCCATCAAGCAGAATTGTAGCCCCAACTGGATCAGTTGATACAGTTAATATTACAGGATCGATTCTATCTAAGCTGTATTCGAAGAATGTGTTATCAGAATTGATATCTACACTCTCTGAAATGGTTTGATATCAACTTTTTTCTATTCGAAGGTTGTAGCTATCAATTTGAATAGGTTGTTGAGAGTTCTGAATCTCAACTATTGTATCGTTTAGATAAAGTGTAGCATCCGGTGGTTCAATTCGGAATAATACTGGTACTTCATTTACCACTTTTTCAACTTCATAGTAAACTACTTGTCGGGCTTCTGCAATACTAACATTAAATCGAAGCTGAATGAATCCAGGTGCACTTACAGTTACTGTTTGCCTCATTGGTTGAACAATTAATCGATATTCCCCACCTCCTGGCTCGCTAAGATCAGCAACTAAGCCAATATTAGAATCAAATTGAAGGTTTGGGATTGATGAAGTGACTATAATTGCTGCTTCATCTGGATAGTTAGAGAAAACTGGGATGGCGCGATCTGGGCTTTCAATTGGAACAGCTTCCAGCTCTTGGAGCTGTGCAAAAGAAAGCACTGGTAGAAGTAATAAAACAAATAGTTGAAACCCTTTTCCCATAATCACGAGTTATTAAATACCCAATACAAATAATAACTTCAACTTAATGTTAATTCAATAAATGATTTAAAAATTTTTGAACTGATTACAGCTACTTGGCTTTTTAGTTTCTAAAAATGTGATTCAAATGTTATAAAATCGATAGAATGGGAATGGTATCTTCATCGTTAACAGTTTCAATGACTAAACGAAACATTATGAAGAGAATTTTAGCACTTGCCATTTTTTTAATATTTATGGCATCATCATTTACCCAAGCACAAGAAATGGAAACTAATACTGATAGAAAAATAGAAAAAGCCACATTCGGCGCCGGATGCTTCTGGTGCGTGGAGGCCGTTTATGAATTGGTAGAGGGAGTTGTTCATGTTGAATCCGGCTATTCTGGAGGCAATGTCGAAAATCCTTCGTATCGCCAGGTAACTACGGGCAGAACCGGCCATGTAGAAGTTGCACGCCTTCACTTCGACCCTGAAATAATCAGTTATAAAGAATTGTTAGAAGTATTGTGGCATACCCATGATCCGACTACCCTTAATCGGCAAGGCAATGATGTTGGGCCGATGTATCGCTCTGTAATCTTTTTTCACAATGAAGAACAAAAAGCCATTGCTGAAGAGTCGCTAAATCGAACAGATGCTTCAGATTTATGGGATGATCCTATCGTAACCACAATTGAGCCACTAACTAATTATTATGTGGCTGAGAACTATCACCAAAATTATTTTGAAAACAATCCTAATGCGGGATATTGTTCATTCGTGATTGCTCCGAAAATCAGGAAGTTCAAAAAAGACTTTGCCCATTTATTAAAAGAAAATCCAGCGTTTTAGAACACATTTAAAGCCCGACTTAATCGGGCTTTTTTTATGACTTAAAGCTGAGGTTTGGGTATTATTGGTTTCCAATTAATTCATGGTATGAAACTCAGCCAACTTGTAGTAATTGCTGTTTTTTTATTTTTGACTCCCGTTCAGCTAAAAGCGCAAGCTTCAATGGTACCTGTATATCATGAAGTGTATGATTGGTTGCATTATCAAAGGGTTTTGGGATCTATCCCTCAATACAATTATGAGTCTTTACCGTTAACAAGAGGGCAAATCACAGCACTACTCAATCAAATTGAGGAAGATAATTTATCCTATTCGGACGCGAGAACTAGAACAAGTTATTTGAGAGAATTTTCGAAAGACAGCCTTATTCAATATAAAAATTATGCGATGTTCAAAGGTGAAGGCAGTTTTATCAGCCGATCGCTGGAAGGAATATTTTCGGATGAAGAACCCCATATTTATGTTTGGGATAAAGAAAATACAAACGCTGTTTTTGATGTAGCTCTCAACCCAACTTCTACTTTAGTTACTGATGATAGTAAAGACAGAAGCACTCCATTGTATCATTATTACCTCCTAAGAACCTACGGTACGTATGAAGGCACCGTTGGTTTTCATATTGAACAGTTTGCTTTAAGTAATGTTAGCGATAAACGAACTTTTGCCTATCGTCCGTTTTTTGGCAGAACGGCAAAATACCTTCGCGATGGAGAGAATATGGGTCATTTTGAAGCATATGCTGGTATCCATAAAAACTCCTGGGCACTCTTTATCGGCCGTGGAACTTTAAAACAAGGGGTTGGCAAAAAAGACAATCTTGTATTTTCCAGAGAAGGCATTCCATTCGATTGGATCCGATTTACAATCAACAGCACCTATTTCGATTATACATCGGTAACTGGTTTTCTATCCTGGGACCCTGAAATTATTCAAATTCCCGGTTTTAATAATCTAAGTTCGAGAACCTCGCCAAGTAGATATACTGTGATGCACCAGTTTCAGGTTAAGCCAGCACCTTGGATAAGCGTTGGATATTACGAAATGGTGAATTATAGTAATCGCGAATTCGAACTAACCTACTTGAATCCGGTCACGCGATTAGCTCTTATGGAATTTGAGCAAGACGATCAGGACAATGGCTTTGTGGGTATAAATGGAAGCCTTCGCCCGATCAAAGGTTTAGAAATTTATGCTGAGACATTAGTGGACGATATCCGCACACCCGTTGATTTATTCCGATTGGTTGGAAGAGATGGAGACGAAGACGATTTTAAAACAACTTTAGCAAGACATTTGGGCATATCCTATGCCTTGAAAACCGGGCAGGTATTTAATATAAACTACCAAAGAATTGACCCTTCAGTGTACGCTCATCGATTTGACTTGAATGCACATTCAGAAGCCGGGTTTGGATTAGGCAGTCAGGTTGGGCCAAATGGAGACGAATTATCTTTTAATATTGATCAATGGTTTTCGAGCAGGTCAAGAATTAGTGTCGGATATTCCTTTAATAGACATGGTTTAAACTACTTCGACAGCAACGGTAATTTTGTAGATGCAGGTGGTGATATTAACGAGAGCTATTATAACGATCCGACAACCGGACGTTTAGTAAAAGCTACAAATTTCCTTGAGGGTGATGTGCATACTTGGAACTCCATTAATGCAGAATTCGTCTATGAACCATGGCGAGGATTTATATTTTCAGGGGAACTAAGCCATCGAAACATAACAAAAGGGAATCAACTAAAAGATCTGTTTATTCTAGAATTTGGACTCACAATCGGTAAATAGTTAAACCGTTATTTAAACATGGCGCATCAAATGATTTTCATCAAATTGAAATCTGGAACTTCTGTTTTCGCTTTCTCCAGAATTTTACTTTTCACATTTATTTTAATACTTCTTGGAACTGTTGCTTCCAAAGCTCAGGTATCAATTGTACCTGCCAGCCATCAGGTGTATGAATGGCTTCATTTACAGAGAGTGAAGGGAAATATTACGAATTATAGCTACGAAACATTACCGCTAACTAGAAAGCAAATCAATAATTATCTGGAGCAATTAGAAGAGAACACAAACCTCAATTCAACAGATACCCAGCTACTGAAATGGTACATACAGGAATTTTCGCAACAACAATTATCAGCAGATGCTGAGTTAACGTGGTTAACTGGTCTTAACCGACCCTTTGGTGACTTTGCAAAAGAGAAAGTTGATATGCTCTTTTCCGATAAAGAACCTCACTACTTTGTATTTGATTCTGACAGCATACAGTGGGCGGTCGACTTTTTTAATTATGTTGGAATGATGAAAGCAAATGATCCTAGTTTAGGATTGGATGCTACATCTCCGGTAATTTATCCTGCTATCCGTACCTATGGTACTATTTATGATATAATTGGCGGGCATATTGAAGTTTATAACCCCAAAGTTGATGAAACAGGAATTTTAAGATACCACCCCGAATGGGGTCAGACCTATGATGGTAGGAGACCTAGAGAGAAATCAACTTTATACGCAGAAGCCTATGCAACAATCCAATACAAACAACTTGGAATACATATTGGCAATGGCGATTTAAAATATGGCACAAAGGGTAGTGAAGCACAAATTCTGCGCCAAGAAGCAGGAAACTTTGATTGGGTTCGATTCAATTTCGATACCAAATTCCTTCAGTATACCTTTATTCATGGTGCATTAAAAACTGAAACAGTTACTGTTAATGTTGAAGGATTCCCAGGAGTAAGAAGTAGAATTTCGCCAGACCGATGGTTTGCATTAAGAAGATTTCAAATTACTCCGGCTAACTGGATATCAATGGCATTCACTGAAACTCTAACCTACTCTAATAGGCCCATAGAACTTGCGTATGCAAATCCTTTACTTCCACTTCGATTTGGGGAATATGAGACACTAGATAAAGATAACCCTATTTGGTTTTTCGATGGTACTCTTAGGCCGGTCCGTAATTTAGAACTTTATGCAACCATTGGTATCGATGATCTTTTAAACTTTTCAGATATCATAAAACCTACTGGCGAACGTAAATCTGAGGATGCTGTAGTTAGCTATCAGGCTGGCTTTAATTATTCTTTACCTACTTCAACTTTAATAAATGCAGAAATAATACAGTTTGACCCTTATTTCTACACCCATTGGCAATTATTTAATACTTACGACGAACTAGGCTCTCCATTAGGTGCTTCAATCGGACCAAATTCAAGACAATATTATATTTCCATTCGACAATGGCTGCCCTGGCGAAGTTTTGTAGACGTTGGCATTAGCCTGATTAAGAAAGGACTTAACGAAATTGATGAAAACGGAAATTTGATTCAAGATGTAGGTGGTGACCTTTTTGTAGGTCAAGATAGAACTGATACTGTACGACTTTTTGCCGGTGATGTCCATGAATGGAATGAATTACGTGTTCAGTTCGAAATTGAACCTTTTAGAGGAGTTCGGTTTTTTGGAACAATCGAAAAACGCATAATGGAAAAAGGACTTCAACTTAGCGACACAGATGGATTTTACCTTGGTATAGAATTCAATTCTTTCCCCGGTATCTTACCATTAATTGGAATATTTACAGACTAATTTTATCTACAAAATGAAGTACTTATCCCTCCTTTCTATACTATTGTTCTCGATTCCTCTAAAAGCGCAACAAGATGAACTGCAAATGAGTTTTGAGGAGTATAATCCTACCTCTACGTTGGTTGTGCCGGGCGAAGAAATCACTAATGCAAAATTTCCGTTTATCGATGTACATAGTCATTTATGGCGCATGGCAACTATGGATCTTGAGAGAACAACCCGTGAAATGGATAGCCTGAACATGATGGTTCTGGTTAATTTAAGTGGACGATCTGGTGAGACTTTAGCTGCAATGAGCGATGCTGTTGAAAATGGAGCTCCTAACCGATTTGTTATTTTTGCGAATGTTGATTTCAATGGAATAGACGATCCTGATTGGACTGAAAACGCTGTTGCCCAACTTCAAAAAGACTATGAAAATGGAGCTCGAGGTTTAAAAATCTTCAAAAATCTTGGGCTTACTGTAACAGATTCTGACGAAAATAGAATTCGGACAGATGACCCTCGAATTGCTCCAATTTGGGATTTATGTGGCGAACTGGGAATCCCTGTGTTAATTCATACTGGCGAACCTGCTGTTTTTTGGGATCCAATTGATGAGAACAACGAACGTTGGCTTGAAATGAAGCAATTCCCAAACCGGCACCGGGGCGATACTACAAGATTTCCTAGCTGGGAGATTGTAATGCAAGAACAATGGAATGTGTTCGAAAATCATCCAAATACAATTTTTATAAATGCACACTTCGGTTGGATGGCCAATGACTTACAGCGACTTGGCGAACATCTGGATAAATACCCTAATGTTTACACAGAAACGGCAGCAATTATTGCAGAATTGGGTCGTCAGCCTCGATTTGCGAGAGAATTCTTCATTAAATATCAGGATAGGATTCTGTTTGGTAAAGACACCTACCGCCCTCATGAATTTCACACCTACTTCAGGGTTTTAGAAAGTGACGACGAATATTTTGATTATTTCAGAAAACGCCACGCTTTTTGGAAAATGTATGGAATGAATTTACCCGATGAAGTGCTTAGAAAGGTGTATTATAAAAATGCCTTGAAAATTATTCCTGGCATCGATAAATCTTTATTTCCCAACGATTAAATAAAATAAGACTACAATGAAATCTCTCTTAAAATTTGCAGCTGTTTTCGCATTAGGGTTTGCGTTATCCAGCAGTTCAGCTGTTGCTCAGGAAAGAAGCGGCGGAAACGGGTTAAGCCCCGATGCTATGGTTAGCCAAACCATCTTCAATAAAACTACGATTACCGTAACGTATGGAAGACCAGGCCTTAAAGGTCGTGAATTATCAAGCTTAGCACCTGCTGATCAGGTTTGGAGAACCGGTGCAAACGAAGCTACAACTATTACTTTTTCTACAGATGTAAACGTTGGTGGTGAAAGTGTACCTGCAGGAACGTATGTGTTATACACTATTCCTGGGGATAACTGGACCTTCATCCTAAATAATAAACTTACACGCGGAGATGGCGATGATCGTCCTGCCTGGGGTTCTTACGGCTATGATGATAGTATGGATCAAGTTCGTGTTGAAGCAGCAGTCACTGTTAATGACGCACCTTCGATGGAACGCTTTGCAATTTATTTCGATACTTTGACTGACAATAAAGCGCATTTAAACTTGCATTGGGGAACTACTAAAACTGCTATCCCAATTACCATAGATTAAGGTAAAGATCTTTAAAAGAGGGCGGTTCAACCGTCCTTTTTTATTTACTTTACATCTATGAAGACAATCCCCTTTTTTTTCTTTTCTCAATTCATTTTTTCTGCTTCAATCTTTGGCCAATCCCAGGAAGCTGACTGGCTATTTGACGATAACAGCCTGCCAGAAATTCATATTTCGATTGATCCCGGTGATCTAAATCGAATTCTAACTAATATCTACAGCGATACAGAATATCCGGCTGATTTTATATTTATTCGTGATGGTATTGCTGATACCGTCCTGAATGTTGGATTCAGAATCAGAGGAAATACTTCAAGAGCATCTAAAAAAAAGTCGTTTAAGGTTTCTTTCGATACCTTCGAAGATGGCCGCGAATATTTTGGGTTGGATAAAATGAATATAAACGGAGAGCATAACGATCCATCCATTATTCGGTCTAAGTTAAGTTGGGATGTATTCGCAGCGTTGGATGTGAAAGCACCACGATCGAATCATGTGCAACTATTCATAAATAGTGATTACTACGGTCTTTATATCAACGTTGAGCATATCGACAATGAATTTGTTGAAGATCGTTTTGGTAGCGATGCAGGAAATTTATACAAAGCCTTATACCCTTCTGATCTAACTTATCTTGGAAATAGTCCCGAAGATTACAAGCGGTCTTCCGGTGGGCGACGAATCTATGAGTTAAAAACCAATGAAGAGGAAGACGATTACACCGATCTTGCAAACTTCATCATTTTTATGCGGAATGCCGGAACTCAGGAATTTGAAAACCAAATTCGGGATTATATAAATGTAGATGGGGTTATTCGTGTGATGGCGGTAGATATCTTAACCGGCATGTGGGATGATTATATGTTTAACAAGAATAACTTCTACCTGTATCATAATCCTAAATCCGAAAGATTTGAGTTCATTCCGTACGATTATGACAATACCTTTGGTATCGATTGGTTTGGCGTAGACTGGGATGTTCGCGATATCAATAATTGGGGAAGCAACGAAAGCAGACCCCTTACTGATCGAATTTTTGCTATTCAAAAATATCGGGACCGCCTGCATTTTTATATCAACAAAATGTTGAACGAATATTTTAATACCTCCTTGATGAATCCCGAGATTGATAGATTGAAAGCGATGATACAGGATGCCGCTGAAGCCGACTCTTTCAGAACATTAGATTATGGATTTACGATAGATGATTTTAATCGTTCTTATGAGTTTAGCCTGGGTGCGCATGTTAAGGAAGGGATTAAAGGATATATCAGTACGCGAAATATCACAGCGCAAAATCAGCTAAATCTGAATAATATTGTTCCAGTAATTGAGTCTGTGGAAACCAGAATAACGTACGGTGCAGATGGGGCAATTTTACACATCGAAGCAAAAGCATTTGATGATGATACGATCGAACTCACTGCCACCTTAAATGGTACTCAAGTGGTTCCATTAATATTTCAGCCGGCTGAAGATATTTATCGCGCTGAGGTGATTTTAGGTGACATCGCGGGAACAATTTCTATTTCAATTGAAGCAACAGACTCAAATCAACAAACCGAACGATACCCATTTAATCCTGCTAATTATATTACTGTCGAAGTCGGGAATTCATCCAATAACGTGATGATTAACGAATTCATGGCCTCTAATAATAGCACTATCGCTGATGAAAGCGGAGCATTTGAAGATTGGGTGGAGTTATTCAATCCAACAGAAAATGAGATTAATTTAAGTGGATATTACCTCACTGATGATCAGTCTGACCCAACAAAATGGGCGTTTCCTGACGTCGTAATTCCGGCTCAAAATCACCTGCTAGTTTGGACCGATAATGATGAAGAAGAAGGACCTCTTCATACGAATTTTCGCCTTAGCAAATCCGGTGAAGATATTGGCTTATTCTTTAATAATGGCAGCACAACTGAATCTATTGACGCCTTCTCTTATAGCGAGCAAATCACTGATGTTTCCTTCGGCCGGCAAACTGATGGAAGCTCAACATTTGTGTCATTTCCAAATCCAACTCCCGGAACTCCAAATGGGACAGATACCTCAGTTGAGTCAGATCTAGATCACCCCAAGAAAATTCAGTTGTATCAAAATTATCCAAACCCTTTTAATCCAAGTACCACCATTTCATTTTCGCTAGCAGAAACACAAAGAATTTCACTAAAAGTGTATTCGATTGCTGGAAGGGAAATACAAACAATTGCTGATGGTTCTTTTCCGGCAGGTATTCATCAGATAAATTTTGATGCAAGCTCGTTTGCATCCGGAATTTATTTCTACAAACTAGAGACCGCAGAGGGAAATATTCTAACTCAAAAAATGACACTGTTAAAATAGAATGAAGGTGATGTTCTATTACCTACTTGAAGTGCATTTTAAAGTTATCTAGTAGGTCTTTATAATTCCGGCTCATTTTTAATTCATGCTCATTTTGCATGACCACCAAAAAATCACCGTAAATTCCTTCCTCAATCCTTGCAACGTAATCTAGATTTACGATCGTAGAACGGTGGATTTGATAGAATTTTTCACTGTCTAGTTTCTCTTTTGCAGATGCCAATGTGCTACGTAACAGATACTTTTTTCTTTCGGTAACAATGTTAATGTAATTGCCGGAAGCTTCAATCCACATTACATCTTGTACTTTTACTATGTAAATATTGCCATTGCTCTTCAAAACAAATCTATCCAACGCAGAAGATTTCTCATCTTTCGAATCCAGCAATGCTTCAATTTGTCTTCTCACCTCATCGGAATTGTAATTTTTAAGCTGCTTTTCTGCTTTGCCTATGGCGGTTCGAAGTCGATCCATATCGAATGGTTTGTGAACGTAATCCAAAGCGTTTACTTCAAATGCTTTTACTGCATATTCGCTAAATGCAGTCACGAAAATTATGATCGGCGGATTCTCTACCTCCATGTTGCTGATAACATCAAATCCATTTACTTCTGGCATTTCAATATCTAGAAATACCAAATCCGGTTCATGCTTCTTGATTTCCTCGATCGCTCGAATGCCATTATTACAACGTGCTATTACGTCGATATTAGGCTGATCCTGTAGCATATAATTAAGTCGATTTAAGGCATGATCTTCATCATCTACCAAAATTGTTTTAATCATAGTAGGTATTTTTTTGGGATGATTATGGATGATTTAAAGCCACCTTCTTGCCGATATCCAATCTGCAAGACCGCGTCTGGGCCATAAAATAGTTTTAAACGCTCGTCGATATTTTTTAATCCAACGCCCCATGTTAGAGTCGATTTTTTTGGCAAAGTTGAAGTCCCGGTATCAAGGATATCCACCAATAACCGATCATTTTGTAAGGCAGATTTAATTTTGATGGTACACTTTGTAAGCATCTTGCCCACCGCATGTTTAATCGAATTTTCAACCAATGGCTGAACTAAATAGCAAGGGATTTTCAAATTCTCGGTGTTGGGATCGATATCGAGCTCAATTTCTAAGCGGTGTTTGAACCGGGCTTTTTCTATTTCCAGATATTTATTTAAAAAATCCAGTTCCTCACTTAGTGTACAAGTATTCGGCTGATGTTCATCGAACGTAG
The DNA here is from genome assembly GCA_965249965.1 of Balneolaceae bacterium. GTDB lineage: Bacteria > Bacteroidota > Rhodothermia > Balneolales > Balneolaceae > HXMU1420-13. The sequence goes on along the minus strand of OZ252262.1, from coordinate 1,263,913 downwards.
ATTTTATTAAGTCTTCAAGTTTTTCAAGGGTTTCAATCGCTTTCTTATGATTTGTATGGATTAAGAAATCCACCATATTTAGCGTATTAAACAAGAAATGAGGTTTCAATTGGGCTTTTAATGCAGAAAGAGTTGCCAATGAAAGTTTTTCCTCTAGTTGATTAGCCCGGTTAGTTATTTCTGCTACTTCAGCAAAATATACCTGAAGTCCTGAAAGCACTACAATTCCCCAATACGATAGAAAAGCCATTGAACCGGAAACCAGGAACTGTCGACTTAATGATGAGATGATGTATTCCCAGGATTCATTGAACATGAAATATCCATCAATAGCCATTCTGAAAAACTGTGCCAACAGAATAAACAACCCCACATATATCAGGCTAACGATTATATGTGTTAGCAGATGAGTCCACGATTTAAATAATGGGTTTTGGAGTGAAAACCAGATTACGAATGGCATCAGCCCAAGTGGAATAATGAAATATAGTCCCGTATACAGAAAAATGGTGACCAGCGAACTTGTTAGGTACAATTCCATGAAATATAAATCCGCAGAGAATAGAACCATGAAATAAAGTACAGCTACCGTTATTAGAAATGCGCGCGACCCTTTTATATATAGCAACTTCTTAACCATGCATTTCTCCAACTTTAGACGATGAAAAAATACTCATGTGTAAAACCAGCTTTCCATGCAGAATGGATACATCGAAATGAAATTTATTCGATGTAAACTGATCCAGCTGTTGATTTATGAGCTTGATCATGGTTTCATTTTCGAATGCATCCTGAAGACCTTCCAGACTGTTCAGCGGCTGAAAAAGAAGTGATATGTTTGTTTTTGTGCGATCTATTCTAGAAACCTGATAGGTTATCTTGTTTACTGAATCTAAGTAGGTGCTATATTTGCCAAAGAACAATTCTTCTAGAAAAGGAACCATTAACACCATAGAAGGCACCCTGGCTTGGGTATGAATCCCCTGAATATCTACCGAAGTCTCAATCACTCGTTTAAGTCTCAGGTTAACCATATTGATATACATCCGAAAAAACTGAACATCGTCGCCTAACTTTATTTTTTCTGAATCGAGATTATCTACCAATTTTCTGAGTAAACCCGCCATTAAAATCACCATTTGAGAGGCAGATTCCGGACTGTGTTCGGCATTCATTTTGATATACCCTAAGTTTGGATAGATGATTTCAGGGTTCATTTTAAGCTCCAGTTCCTTCATTTTTGCCTTTTGCAATTCCATCTGAAGCCTTGAGCTCTTAGATGCCGCTCGTCTGTTTTCTCTCAATTTTACGATCCCACTAACCAATCCTACTATGATGATGTAAAGGAAAAAACGCATCACCAAAAAACCCATAAAATCGTCGATAATTTCCTGGGCATTAAAAGGCGAACCAAAGAAAGAGGCATTTATGAAGGACTGCCAAATAGCATGAATTACGAATAATCCGGTAGCCATTATTATGTGAAACGAAACCACTGGAGCGCTAAAGCTTGAAAATAATCGAGGTGAAATTTTACTCACCCAGATGATGATTAACATCGCTAAAGCCACTGGAAGAAAGGCCAGCAACTCGACCCCAAAAATGTAGCTGAACCTTAATTCCAGTTCTTCGGAGGCTGAAATGACCAACGAAGTTAACACTGCATGATAGAGCGTGAAGATGACTGCCGTGGCAATCAGAATTATGTAGTCGGTGAACCTCCGCAAAACCTTCGTTTTATTGTACAATATGAGTAACGAAGAAATGCGGAACCTTAGTTTGTGACGAGCTGCAAAAAGATGGGACGAAACGCTTTATGCAGGGACAAAGCGCTTCATCCTTGAAATAAGAGGCTAGAAATTCAGGGTCAGGTTCAAAAAGAAGTTACGGCCTGCATTTACAAAATATCCCTGATCGTCGTTGGTTCCATCAAAATCAACATCCACAGGAACGCCGCTTGAATAGTACGTTTCATCTAGTAGATTATTAATCTGAAGCTTCAGCTCCGCATTTTTGTATCCGAATGAAAGGAAACTATCCATTACAAAGGCCGATGGTAAAATATCATCGGGTTGATTGTCTAAGGCCAAATAGGATTCCCCTACATATTGAGCGGTTAAACCAACAACTAATCCATTTCCGATTACATATTCAGCATTTTGATTGAATATGAATTCTGGCGTTAACACAGGCTGCACATTCTCGAAAATTGAACCTGATCCATCGGTAAACGATTCAATTTCTGATTGCATAAAGGTCGCATTACCCGTAAGAGTTAATTCTCCAATAGGCAAGTACGCCCACTCCAACTCTATGCCTGCCCGGTAGCTACTTTCAATGTTTTCCCTTCGCTGAACGCCAAAAGCCAGCACCTCACCAATTGGAGCTATTTCGTCAGTAAAATCCATATAGAAGAGGTTTGCAGCTATTGCTAATTTTTGGAAATTCGCTTTTAAACCTGCTTCTATATCGGTTACATATTCGGGATCAAATCCATCAGAACGAGCTTCATCGTAATTTGCAGCTCCTAAATTAAATCCACCAAAAATGTCAATTTTGGTTGGTTCGCGGCCGGTTCTACCAACAGAAGCATACACCGAAGTTGCATCGCTCATTCGATAAGTAACACCTAATCTCGGATTGATGAAGGTCCAGTTTTTCACAATATCACCCTCTGGTGCAATACCAATGAAATTGTAATCCGGTTGGATACTTAACTCCATCGTTCTGAACTGAACATCAGCAGTCACTAATAATTTATCCTTCGACCAATCTGCCCGACCAAACCAACTAATTTCATTTTTGGATGATGTCTCTTTGTAATATGGATTTTCAAAATCCGGAGTGATCGACTCTTCATTTGTACGATCAAATTGGTATAAATGAATACCAGTTGTCAGATCCAGGTTATCATTAGCAGAATAATCGGCATTAATCATCAATCCATAATGGTCGTTTCTAAGTGGATAGTTGATTTGATCAAATCCTCCGACACCGTCAGGATAGGTATAAAAATAATCACCTGATGCTCCACCATAATACAACGAGCTAGTGGTTGAAAAATCCTCAGAGAATAGTCGTGTATGCTGGATTTGCACAAAACGCTGACCAAAATCGTCTTTGTCATTTTCATTCAGATAATTGATTGTTTGATCAATTTCTAAATCCGCCTCTGCTACTGCTAAATACCCTAACCCGTTTTTAGATCTTGCATCAAACGAATTAATTTTGATCAGATCTTTTTCCCCAAAATATCCTCCCGAGAAAAAGAAGGAATACCCATCGGTTGATGTATTATCGCGGTACCCATCTGATTGAATCTTACTAAAATTGCTGAAAAATGCCCATTTATCGTCTACTAACCCAGAAGCTACCTGAGCGTTTAAGCGGGATGTGGCGAAGGATCCAATCCCGGTTTGGACGCTTCCTCCTCTTTTTTGAGTTTCTAAATTCACCGATTCGAAATTCACTGAACCGGCATAAGAAGCCACTCCGTTAGTGCTGGTTCCAACCCCTCGTTGAACCTGTACCGATTCAAAACTGCCACTTATATCCGTGAAGTTTGAAAAGAACACCCCATGATCGATCATATCGTTTAAGGGAACACCATTTAAGGTGATATTGATCCGCTCCTGGCCAATTCCACGAAGCCTCATTTGACCGCCATTAAACGATCGAGTTCCGGATTCTGAGAAAGAAGTGATCGAAGGCGTTAGTCGTTCGAGGTAGAAAATAGGTTGTTCACCCTGGTACTCCCGTTGAATTTCTCGTTTAGAAATCGTGCTTTGAGTAACCGGGTCGATGGCTTTTGCCCGAACAGCTGAAATAATCATCTGTTCTAGACTAATCGTAGACACCAATTGTATTTCCATGTCATTAGAAGCGGTAAGACTTTGTGTTTGATATCCCACAAAACTCACTTGTAGTTCGTCTCCGATTCTGGCACGGAGTTCAAAAGAGCCATTAAATCCCGTGGCAGTTCCACTTTGTGAGCTCACTAAAACTACATTTGCTCCTGCAAGTGGTTCTTGCGTTTCGGCATCTAATACAACGCCTCGAATAGTTTGTGCTTCTGCACTGATGATGAATAGAAATGATAAAATAACGACTACTGAAAGTCGGGATAACATGTTGGTTAACATATTCCTCCAATTAATAATTAGTTGATTAATGGAGGAGGCAAACGAATGCGTGATTGGCAATCTGGTTTCCCTCCGCCGGTATTATCCGGATCAGGTTCGTAGGGTATAATCTCAGTCACGCCGTGGCGTGACACCCCCAACCGATACGCTAAGTTAGTGAGGTTTCTTAACAATTATCAAGAGTTGAAAATCTATTTACACTTCCAAAAATATTCATAAAACAACCGTACCTTTCAGGCTGAATTAAAATCCTATTCGCACATGAAAGTTCTCTCTAGTTTTTCGACCATTGCTGTACTATTAATAATTGCTTGCTCACCTCAATCAAGTACAAATTCTAACAGTGATATTAATGCTGAAGACATTAAAACACACATTGAGTTTTTGGCTGCCGATGAATTAAACGGCCGAGAAGCCGGAACGGCTGATGAAGCCAAAGCCGCCAATTATATCGCTGATTTATTCCGTGATTATGGTCTGGAACCAGCCGGCGATGATCAAACATTTTTTCAGGAATTCACCATCAATACTGCGATTCTGAACAATCCCCATGCAACAGATTCATCCGGAGAAAAGAGACTTTCTAAAAATGTTGCCGGGTTGCTTCAGGGAACCGGCGACTCTAATGAGCTGATCATCGTTGGAGCACATTATGACCATCTTGGCTATGGCGAGTTTGGTTCTTTGTACCGCGGTGAAACTCCACGAATCCACAACGGTGCTGATGATAATGCGTCCGGAACTGCCGGGTTAATTGAACTTGCAGAGTATTTTAGTGAGTATCGACCAACCACCGATATGTTGTTTTTGGCGTTTTCTGGTGAGGAAATGGGACTTCTTGGTTCAGCGCATTATGTGGATAAACCTACAGTTGAACTAGAGAATGCAGTTGCCATGATCAATTTGGATATGATTGGGCGAATGGAAAATGAAAAACTGATTATTTTCGGTACGGGAACCTCTGCCGATTGGGAAGATATTCTATTGGTAGCGAACACCGATTCGTTAAATCTTGATTTAGTGGAAGACGGAACCGGAGCATCAGATCACACTTCATTTTATTATAAAAATATTCCGGTATTGCACTATTTCACCGATACTCACTCTGATTATCACCGCCCTTCTGATGATGTGGATTATATAAATTATGAAGGAATTGCAGCTGCTATGAATCATTTAACTCGTGTGGTTCAATACCTTGATTCGATAGATAAAGAGCAAATGGCGTTTATCGAAGCGCCGGGCGAACAACGCCAAAGTATGCGTTTGGAAGGTCCAACCTTGGGCGTTTTACCGGATTACGGCTATGATGGAAAAGGGATGAAAATTACCGGGACTAATCCTGGCCAACCTGCAGCAAATGCAGGCCTCGTTTCCGGCGATGTGATTATCGGGTTAGGTGGTGTAGAATTGGAAGACATTTACGGCTATATGGGTGCATTAAACACCCTCGAAAAAGGTCAGTTAACCACCATCACCATTTTAAGGGATGGCGAAGAAATGACGCTTGAGTTACAGCTTTGATAAGACCGGTTTTAATTATTCTTATCATAGTCGGGGTATCTTGTTCAGGTTCAAAAGAATCTGTAAAAAAAGACTGGACTTTCGAAGAAGCTAAGGCTAAGAATCTATCTCAAATCGAATCATTGGATCAAAATCCAATTGAAAATCATGAGTGGGTAACTAGTCAGGAATGCGAAATAGACAAAAGCACTTTTGCAATGCCTGAAATTGGTATTAGAAATCTGTTTCAAAAAATCGACTATCCTGTAGAATTACGAAGAGAACGAATTCAAGGCAATGTAAAAGCTAGAATACTTATTGATGAACATGGATCTGTAACCGGACTTAATTTCGTTTCAAATACAGATAGACGACTAAACAATGAGGTTAGAAAAGTTCTAAGACGTACAAATTACATCCCTGCATTTTGTAATAAAGTTCCAGTAGCTTCCAAGCAGACGATGACCGTTAATTATAGAATTCAAGGAATGTGAAACATGAAGATTTTAAATACTTTTGTACTGGTCGGATTTATAACACTTAGTATTAACTGCACCAACCCCCGGCCGCACTTTGTGGACTTACCGGAAGATGTCCAGGCCATTTCATTATTGGGGGATTCTCTTCGATCGAATGCTCAACTACCGGAAACCCTCACTTTCAGAATTGATTCTTTGATTGAAGCCAATGCTTCTACCGGTGATATTGCCTCGGCAACTATTTGGAGTGCCCGACTATCAGCATATAATGGCAATTATAAAGAGACGATTGCTACACTCACAGATAATATCAAGCCGGATTATACGAGCCAGGAGATGGCACGCTTTCTGCGCCATCGTGGTCATCGATACATTACTTTACGAGAGTTTGACCTTGCCATTACCGATTTTACAACCGCTGCAATGCTGATGAATGAATCCGAAGATCGAGTAGAAGAAGATGGACTTCCAAATGCTCAAAATATTCCGTTAAGTAGTTTATACACCAATGTGTGGTATCACCTTGGTCTAGCCTATTATTTGACTGGAGATTTTGAAGGAGCAGTTCGTTCCTATGAACAGTGTTACTTAGCTTCAACCAACGACGACATGCGCGTAGCTGCACTTTATTGGAAGTATATGAGCTTGAGAAAACTTGGTAGGGATGAAGAAGCCGGTAATGTGTTGGATAAAATTTCAGCAGACATGAACGTAATCGAAAATGATAGCTACCAGAAACTATTGCTGGTTTTTAAAGGCGAATTTGAACCTGAAATGTTACTTGGCGAAGATGCGGATGCTCTTTCGAATGCAACCGTTGGCTACGGAATCGGTTTTTGGCATGATATAAACGGGAGGCACGAACGCGCCCATCAGCTTTGGAAGAATGTGTACGATGCAGATAACTGGGCTGCTTTCGGGTATATCGCAAGTGAAGTGGAGATAGCCGGGAAACCCTCAAGATAGTCCTTTACTTACTTTCCAGCTTTAATCACAAAGTTCCACATGATGCTGAAAAAGCAGAAAGAAGATCACATCGTTTTCTAACACCACCGGCTGACTACCCCGAGTAATTAGAAAATCGAGATTATCAGGTTCAATATGATCCGTTAGATTAAAAACATCACCAACGGCATTAACTCCATTTTCTGTAAGCAAGGCTCGCTTTACAACCGCATCATTTCTGGATCCATTTATGTTCTCTTTTTGCATAAAGATGGCCGCTTCCCTGCTTTCTAAAAACGTAGAAGGGTTGTAATACACATAATCACTTTGATCTGAGATCATGAATCGGTTTCCGGATTCGAGGGCATGAACCTCAATCTCATTGAAATTTGTGGTCGAAAGATATTTTCCATCTTCAGATAATTGCGGGGATCTTGCATCTTCAATCAATTGGGTTGATCCAGTTGCTAAATTCGAAAACCAAACGCTACTTCCCGTTTGATACGCCACCATGAGAGGGTTTCCGGACACTGCAAATCGCTCCGGCTTATCATTTGACTCAACTTTTATAGGAGTAGTTAGAAATTCTAACAGTTCACCAGCTTCATCAAATCGCGCCCATGCTCGTTCGCTGTACTCCCGCACTTTTCGAACTCGATTCGTTGTAGAACTTACCGACACATAGTTTTTTTCAATTTCATATAAACCAATGAACCCTGACTGACCGGGCATTTGAATCGGAAAATAAATAGAAGGAATATCCAGCGTATCCGGTGTCGAAAATTCACTTTTGAGTGTAATAACCGTTTCTGAATTCTCGAGGGAGATCGGATTTCTAATCAATCTAGCTTGAGTTTGCACATTTTCTACACTCGTTGAATCATTGATAATCACCGATCCCTGTTCAACATTTTGGAAGTATAGGTGAGAAGCACCTGACAACGCAAATACAGGATCATTGGCATCAGAGATACTGGTTATAGACCGATCTGTACTATCGAAGATGTAATTTCCATGCTCTGAAGAAATTAAAATTAAGTCTTCACTCATTTTATTAAGGTCAGCTTCAATCAAAAAAACTTCGTAAAACTGATCGATCCCGAAAAGATCAAATAATTCGACTTCCCCACTTTGCAAATCAACAAACACGCCTTGCTGGAATTGCCTGTGATCTTCGACACATGGGATATTCGTTGGTTCGTCTTCACATTCTTCGCATGCCGAGGGAGCTTTACTACAAGCAAGCAATAAAGAGAATAAGATTAAACTTAGAGTGTATGAACGCATAAACATGAAACAGATCTACCATCAAAATATTTGAGTCTCTTTCAAAATACTACCCATAAAAAAAGGCAACCTTTTAAGGCTGCCTTTAAATTCAATTGAGTTTTTATCAAAAATTAGAAAGGAAGAATACGGCGTTGCCAATCATCAATTTTCCATTGTGCCAGAATCCTCGGAAAAACGGATCATCGACCATAAATACGATAGATCCGGCTCCCATTTCCTGAACGCCAAAACTGAGTGAATGCTCCAGATTATCCTGCACATTAGCGCCTACAAAACCACTTCTTGGGCTTCCACTTTTTGCAACTGCCACATTCCAGCCATTATCGAGATACTCGTAGGCCGTACTGCCCAATTTTAGCGACATGTAGGTCTCATTATATCCGAATGCAAGTGGATGACTGTTATCCATGGTAAGCTCATAAATTGAGCCCGCATTGAAGTTTGAGATGAAATCCCGTTCCGCATTTCCGTACACTCGTAATTTGTCTTCCGGGTCATCACTTTCCTCGCCATTACCTGATTTTCGAGTAAGTGCAATTCCATCCTGGTTAGCTAAAAAGCGATTTGCTCCTTCCACGCCAATCAGCACACCACCATCTCGCACCCAGCTCATGAGATCAGCCATGCCTGATTCATCAAACGTGTCGCCATAATAGCCGGATGGCATAATCATCACATCGTATTCGCTCCAATTGATGTACCCAAGCTCATCCATATTAAGCATGGTTACCGGGTACTTAATTTGTTGATCAAAGAAATGCCAAATATGACCTACCATATTGCCACTTGTATTTTCGCCGGCAATCAATCCAACATGAGGAGCATCGATCAAGCGCACTGAAGAAGAGCCGAAGTCGAGTCCCGAATCTACATATCCGGTAGCTACCGCCTGTAGTTCTCTATTATGAGCATCGGCCACTGTTTTCACGATTTCATCGAATTCGCTGCCCATGGTATGATTTCCATTTCGGGTTATCACCAATGAGCCAGCAGCATAGCTTTGTCCATTGATGGTGAATGCTTTTTCAGCAAATCGTGGTCGCACACCTTCTTGTAACAGCGTAGATAAAAACTTCATATCGTCCATCGAATTCCACTTGGCGATGTACGCATAAGGCCGTTCCATCATATTATTATCCATTGGTGTATTTTCCATAGAGACCGCCCGAGTTACCAGATCACCGGATAATGCGAAACCTTCTACGCCATATGCATAATGCATTTCCCATGCAGTGATATCATAAGTCACAGAATCTTCTAATTCGGGATCTGGCTCGAATAATACGCGCACCAAATTTCCCTGAGGCTGTTTTGTTGAAATCACAAAATCACCTTCTTCAATATTTACCCGACCCGTTGTCCCTGTAGAGTAATCGAAACCATTTGCGCGTGCATCAGAAGCAGCTTCCATAACCTGAATATTTTGATCTACTAAATAGCGCATCATCATCGATGTTTTATCGGGATTTGAGCTGCGCTTTACAACAAATGTTTTGTACTCGCCACTACCATTCGAACGCACTTCTGAAAAATAGCTTCCAAATTCATCCACTACTCGATCAGCATTCATAGCCGTGATTTCAACGGTTGAAAGTCCGGTGGTGGAATGATGTATTAAACGATCGAACAAAGTAAGGGTGTCTCCTTCTGCGGTTTCGATGCCTAAACCTGCACGGCTATGGCCGGCTTGCTCGTACGTCATCCCGATGGCTCCATTAAATGTTGGCCAGGTATCCCCATAACTTGGGTAGAATAAATCGAATCGCTCTTTTGTAAAATACATCCAGCCTTCGGCATCAAAATACTTGGCGTTATTTCGGCCAATCATATCCTGAAATTCACCTTGCCAATCGGTAATAACTTTGTGATATGGTTTTGCAGCAGGAGCAAAATAGTACGGCGAATTGTAGCCTTGCTCGTGGAAATCAACATGAACGTGGGGCATCCATTTTAGGTAGGCCTTAATTCGTTGCTGGGACTCTTTTTGTGTTTGCCAGGCCCAATCACGGTTCAAATCGAAATGATAATGATTGGTTCTGCCACCCGGCCAAGGTTCGCTGTGTTCTCGTGATTCTGGCCGAACATTCTGAAAAGCGCCGGTTACATTTTTATTCCAATACACGTAACGATCGCGCCCATCCGGATTGATCATTGGGTCCATAATTACCACAACATCATTTAACCAGGCTGTTTTGTTTGTCACCAATTCATAAATCGTATATAAAGCAGCTTCGCTGGATGAAGTTTCGTTTCCATGTACGTTATAACTTAACCAAACAATCGGCTTGGTATTTACGGTTGGTTCACCCGATTCAAATCCAACCAGCTTTAAATTATTCGTTCTGATTTCTTCGAGGTTGGCTATATTTTCGGCTGAGGTTACCACCACATGTGTAAGCTCACGTCCCTGATAGGTAGTGCCATAATCTTCAATGAAAACCATATCAGAATTTGCCGCAACGTGATTAAAGTAATTGTACACTTTGTAGTGTGGTGTCCATTGTTCACCAAGCTCATATCCTAGGAATTCAGCAGGCGACTGAAGTTGAGCATTTACTAAACTGCTAAACAACAATGGTAATAGTAGTAGTAGAAAGGCATTTCTCTTCATAAATATCTAATCTAAATATATTGAAATTTCGTAAGTGTACTAGTATGATATACAAGGCACAAGTGGTTTATTACTTCCAACCAATTCATTTAAAAGTTTTATTAATTTTTTTTAATAAAGTTAATTCCGTACAATGTTAAACGGTTTCGGGTACAACTAAAATACGCTTAAGGGTTCTATGATCATCAACCATTCTTAGGGAATGTATATAGGTTGCATACTCATCTGTCGGGTACTTTAAATAAATAACATGTTGGCTTAGGAGGTAACTATGTCCACTTTTTCAGGGGTTTCAAAAACTCTATCTATAATACTGCTACTTGGTTTCGTTATGATGTCTTGTAGTAAACAATCAGCTACATCAGTTTCTGATGCACCGGATATTCCGGAATTAACACCAGAAGAAATTGAAGCAATAAGTCCAAAAAATATCATGGATCCTATGGGGATTGATCCACGTTATTTCGATGAAGATGAAATCGATATCGAAAAATTTCGTGTTGAAACATCCGGAATAAAAGAAAAAACATCTTCAACTGGTTTTGAAATTAATGAATTGCCTTATGTAGACTCAAACAATCCTTACAGTCAGGCACATGGCATTAATAATACTGGGAAAATTGTTGGATACGGTTATACAGGCAATTTATACTCTGCAGTTGCTTGGGAGAATGGACAGGTTACAACACTTCAATTTTTACCTAATAACTATTATGACTATGCTTGGGCAGATGATGTAAATGACCTAGGGCAGGCTGTTGGATACAGTTACACAGACAATACTTATTACTACTACTACTATCATGCTGTACTATGGGAAGCAGATGGTACCGTAGTTGATCTGGGAACATTACCTGGTGGTTATTACAGTTATGCATCTGGTATTAATAATAGTGGACAGGTAACGGGTTACTCTTCATCTTCTAATGGTGAACGAGGATTTATTTGGGACGCAACAAATGGCATGGTTGATATGGGTACTTTCGGAACCGCATATTCCATTTATCCTCAAGCCATTAATGACAGTGGCGTTGTTGTTGGCTATTACTACGACAATAATGGTAGTGGTGCATTTACCTGGGATGCTTCGAATGGATTTACTGATCTTGGTTCTTTTGGCGAACCTAATAATGGCTACTACTCAGTCTATCCCCGAGACATTAACAATAATGGTCAAATTGTTGGTGATGGGTATGGGTTTACAAATCATGATGATGGTGCATTCTTTTATGATCCAAATACAGGATATACTAGTCTTGATAATGATGGTGATTACAATACTTATTATTACGCTCAAGCATTAAATAATAATGGGATAGTTGTAGGTTACTTTTATGACTATACCAATTACTATTATTATTACAATTATTCTGCGTTCCAATGGGATGAACAAAATGGTATTCAAGACTTAGGTCACTTGGATGCTAATTATAACTACTATTACTCTTACACTTTAGCCTACGATATTAATGATGACGCAGAAGTTGTTGGTTACAGTTATAATGAAAATGGGTACAATGTAGCTGTAATTTGGAATGGTGATGCCTCTGGTGGCTCTGGTCAAACTAATGAAGCACCTGTAGCAGATGCAGGCGCAGATCAAACCATGGATGCTACCGGCCAGACTACTCCTGTAACCCTTGATGGTTCCGGTTCAAGCGATGCCGATGGCGACGCTCTTACCTACAGCTGGACCCTTGATGGTAATGAAGTATCCACGGACGCTTCATTCTCAACCGATCTGGCTGATGGCAGTTACACCTTTACCCTTACCGTTTCGGATGGTGAAGAATCAGATTCTGATGAAGTTACAGTAACAGTATTAAATACGGTCCCCGTTGCTGATGCAGGCGCTGATATCACTTTAGAAGCAACCGGCTCTTCTACTCCAGTAACATTAAACGGTTCAGGAACGGATGCTGATGGCGACGCCCTCACATACAGTTGGTCGAATGGAAGTGCAGATGCAACTACCGATGTTGACCTCGGTGTAGGTTCACATACATTTACGCTTACCGTTTCAGATGGCCAAGGTGCTTCACATTCCGATGAAGTAACCGTAACTATAACTGATACAACTGCACCCGAATTAACTTTCAGTACAGAGACCACCAACTTGTGGCCACCAAATCATAAAATGGTATTAGTATTAAGCGGAGTTCAGTCCGTAGATATCGTGGATGGTATTGTTGAAGTAGACATCACCGTAACAAGTAGTGAAGACGACAACGGAAATGGTGACGGTAACACCGATGATGATTATGAAATTCATAATAATCCAGATGGCTCTTACGATGTTTACTTACGCGCAGAACGCTCAGGTAACGGCGATGGTAGAACGTATACCATCAGCATGACTAGTATAGACGCTGCAGGCAATGTTCAACGAGCACAAACTGTGGAAGCGTCTGTTCCTCATGACCAGGGTGGTGGAAATCCGGGTAAAGGAGGAAAAGGCAAGAACTAATTACTTATTAAGTTCTTACTGAAATTTTAAAAGGCAGTTGATCGATTCAACTGCCTTTTTTGTTTATAATAGCCCATAACAAACAACTATTATATTTGATTTTCATGCCAACCAATCAAGATGTAGCCGATAAACTAAACCTGGTATTTCAGTTGATGCAACTTGCCGGTGAAAACCGATTTAAAGCCATCGCATTCGATAAAGCCTCACAAACAATTAAAGGTTTAAGTGATGACATCAACACCTACATCGAAAACAAGAATTTGACGGATATCAAAGGAATTGGGAAATCCATAGCTCAGGATATTTATACCTATGCGGAAACAGGTGCTATGCCGGTGTTGGATGCTTTACAGGAAAAGGTTCCCGTTGGTTTGATCAAGTGGCTGGATATTTCTGGATTGGGACCAAAAAATATCCTGAAGATTCATCAGCAGTTTGGTATCACTGAGATTTCGGAGTTGAAGGAACTGATTGACAATGGTGAGCTAGCAAAACTTCCAGGACTAGGTGGGAAGTCCGCTGAAAAGATCGCAAAGTCAATTGAATGGTTGGAGAAGTTTGGCGAACGATGCAAAATTGATGAAGCTACCGTTATTGCCGAGTCCATTTATGAAAGTTTGAAAGACCTCGAAGGCGTTCAACAAATTGAAGTGGCGGGATCACTTCGACGTGCAAAAGAAACTATTGGCGATATAGATATTTTAATTGCCGCAGATGAAGACTTCATTCCCGGACTATTTGATGTATTCACCACACATGAACGAGTCACTGAGGTATTGGGTAAAGGTGATACTAAAAGTTCCGTAAGAACGCTGGAAGGTCGACAGGTAGATTTACGGATCGTGAAGCCTGAACACTTTGCAGCAGCTTTGATGTACTTTACCGGAAGTAAGGAACATAATGTGGTGATGCGGTCAAGAGCTCGCGAGCGAGGAATGAGCTTAAACGAATATGGTTTATACAAACTGGATGAGAAAGGCGAAACCAATTGGGAGGCCAATCAACCATTTGAATCCGAGGCCGACATCTACAAAATGCTGGGACTGAATTGGGTTCCACCAGAACTCCGTGAAGATCGTGGGGAATTTGACATTTTTGAAGAGCACGACAATCTTCCTCTAGTTTCTGATGAAGACATTCGTGGTGTGATTCATGCCCACAGCACCTGGAGCGATGGTAAGTTCTCCATCAAAGAAATGGCCGATGCCTGTATTGAACGTGGCTATGAATATTTGGGAATCACCGATCATTCTAAAACTGCAGCTTATGCAGGTGGTTTAACCATCGATCAGGTGAAAGCTCAATGGGAAGAAATTGATCAGCTAAACGAAGAGTATAAAAGCGCAGGAATCAATTTTGTGATTTTCAAAGGAATCGAATCGGATATTCTGGCGGATGGAAGTCTCGATTATCCGGAAGAAATTCTGGAAGGATTCGACTTCATCGTTTCGTCCGTGCATCAAACGCTCGACATGCCACGAAAAAAAATGATGGAGCGGTTCCGAAATGCGATCAAAAATCCATACACACGAATTTTAGGACACCCAACGGGACGTTTACTCCTTAAGCGAAATGGCAGCGACATCGACCTGAACGAACTGGTTGCGCTTGCCGCTGAACACAACACTGCGATTGAAATTAATGCAAGTCCATGGCGCCTGGATCTGGACTGGAGTTTCGGAAATAAAGCCAAAGAAGTTGGCATGATGACCTCCATCAACCCGGATGCTCACAGCATTGATGGCATCGATGTGATGAAATATGGAGTTCGCATTGCCCGTAAAGGGAAGTACGAGAAAGAACGCGTTTTGAATACAAAATCAGCTGAAGAAGTGTTGGCGTTTTTTAAGGCGAAGTGAATTTTCTCGATTACACCTTTTACGAGTAGAACGAAAAGATCTCATTGAACAACCTTCTTTTATAAGATTGCGGCGTCGATACTTGACTAATCTTGTTCTGCATTTACTGCCTCCTCGCAATGACCAATACATTAGAGCAACAAAGCCCGTCATCACGAGGTTTTTTGTATGAATAGATTAGTTTAAACTTGACGATGTGATCTCAACAAACTTGCCACATTCAGGAGAGTACCTCTATTTCAAAACCTTCATAGTTCTAGCAATTAGCGAGTGTTTTGTATGTACTTTTGTATGGACAAAAGTACCAAAAGCCACCGTAAGAAATGTAGATTCACCCGCTAATCGTCGCTGATTTTAATTACCAGCTAACGTTTCGATCTCCCTCCAATATAATCCCTGCCGCATTTCTTCCGGAGTTTGTTTTTGTGATCGTTTAAAGATGCATGGCCTCCTCGCTATTTTCATAGAATCATAATATTAAAGCCCGTCATCTCGAGGAGTTTTGAATGATTATCGGATTAGATTATGCTCCACGATGTGATCTCCATGATTCGGCCAAATGCCAGAGATTACTCCGGACTTGCGCCCTTTCAAATATTCTAAAAGGGATTAAATGATTCCGGATGGCAATCCCATTTCAATCCTCTATATTCTTTCAACTTAAATTATTTCCCATGAGACTCTCGTTTCTTTTAATCTTTGCTTTAATCATCGGCTGCACGCCAAATAATAACGATGGCTTAGGCCCGGAACACACCATTACCACCGAAAGCGGACTTCAATACTATTATTTGAAAAAAGGGGATGGTCCCATGGTAGAAAAGGGTTCTATCGTTGATACCAAATTGAGTCTGCTAGTTGAGGATGAATTAATTTGGACCTCGTACGAAGCGGAGGATTCTTTATTCACTTTTATTGCTGGAGTTTCTGGAGTAATTGATGGTTTCGAGGAAATGGTTTTCTTGATGCGGGAAGGGGATAATGTGGTTGCAACTTTGCCATATGATATCGCTTACGGGGAAGAAGGTGCTGGTGATGATATCCCGCCTTTTGCAACCCTGGTGTACGATCGATATGAAATTGTATCCGTCTCTGAACCAAAAAAAGTACTCGGAGATACGTTAAGTTTGGTGTTTGAAGAATCCGGAACTGAAGGAGTGATTCAAACTTATAACGAAATTATGAGTACAGAATCAGCGGATGATTATCATGCAGATTTAACGCTACTTCAATCGTTTTACGGTGATCTTCGCGACAGTGAACACTTTGAAGAACTGGAAACACTCGCACAATTTTTTAAATCAAAAGCAGCGGATGATTTTGAAAAGGCACTTCCCGGATATTATATCGTGGTTTCGATCGAGGACCGCGAAGACTTTGACCGAGCAATTTCAGTTACCAACGATTTTATTGATGAATTCCCGGACGATCAATGGTTTCAATCGCGATTAGCTCGTTTGCAGGAAGCAAAAGCAAATGATGATTAATCTTGATTAAGAATTCTCATCCCCGTACTCAATCTTATTACCCAGTAAATACCCATAGGGTTTTAGTTCAGGAATTTCCTCAAAAATCACGCGAAGAATCCCAATAAAAGGCACGAAAAGAATCATCCCGGAAATTCCCCAGATTTCGCCGCCCACGATTAAGGCAAGCATAGCCATAAAAGGATTGATGGCTACTTTGGAACCTACAATGCGCGGTGAAATGAAATTACCTTCTAAAAATTGAACCGACCCAAAAACGGCTAATACCAATAGCGGAGTGATGATGGAGTCACCAAGAAGGAGTGCAAACAATAAGGGAGGTAACGCGCCAATTATGATGCCAATGTAGGGAATTACCGCCATTAGTGAAGCAAAAACCCCAAAGAAAATGGCGTGTTCCAATCCAATAATCATCAATCCCGTAGTATTTAACACAGCAAGAATTCCTATCACTGTTAAAAGGCCGACTAGGTAATTTTGGGTAACATCCTGCACGTTATCCAATACTTCGTCGATGTTATTTCGCCCTTCGCCTTTAGAGAAGATTGCGTGAAAAAAGTTTTGATACATTTCCCGGTAATACAGCATAAAAAACACAAAAATCGGTAAGAGGGTCATCAAAGTAACAGCACTTGATGTAGCACCTAAAAATCCACTTACAAATTGACCACTTCTGTCAATGATGTTCGTGATACCCTGTTGTAAATAATCGGTTTGTTGCTCTTGTGATAATCCTACGGTTTCTTCTAAAAACCCGATTCCATCGTTTGCCACCGTTTTGAGGCGCTCCGTTACTTCCGGCACTCGTTCGGCGAATTGAACAAATTGTGCGGAAATCAGAGATATGATCCCAGCGAAAATTATGAGCACTAAAATAATGGTGAGTATAATGCTGAATGCTTTTCCCATTTTCCAGCTTTCGAATTTACTTACAACGGGACTCAGCAACATCGACAAAAAGCCGGCGAAGGCTAGCGGCATCAATATAAATTTCGCATAGCTCATCACTACGAAAAGCATAATCAACCCAAAAAGGGTAATCGTTGCTTTAAACCAATATGGATAAATGACTGGTTGTTTGAGTGGATGGTGTTTCATAGAAATTTAGCCTACATCAGATTGCACAATTCTTCGTTATTTCAATAATACCATCTTCTTGATTGCAGTTCCAGTTGACGTACTTAACTTATAGAAGTACACCCCTGAAGCTAGTCCCTTCGCATTAAATGCTACATTATGGCTACCTGCTGTTTGATTCTTGGATACTAGCACGGCAACGCTTCGGCCTGACAAATCGAAAACCTCAAGTTGAACAAAACTATTCTCCGACAATTGATAGCTAATGTGAGTACTGGGATTAAACGGATTTGGGTAATTCTGCATCAACCTAAAGTCTCTGACTTCATAAGTTGGTTCAGCAAATACCGTGTTTGTACCGGCTTCAACGATCTGAATTTTATCAAACCAGATTTCTGCACTTCCCATCGCACCGTCTTCTGAAACAAATTGGAATACATCTACCGCCGACCAATCGTAGTCACCTTGAGGGTCGAACCAGGTATTTTCGTCCCAACTTCCCATTTCAGTAAATTGTGAAAGTGGAATTCGGATTTCTTCCCAGTTACCGTCCCACAGAAGGTCGTTCGTTGAAATCTTAACGTTCATCCGCCAGGGTCGATCACCCTCCTCTCCTGTTTTCGTGTCGATAAAACGAATATCAAAAGGAATCGGGTCTACCCCTCGTGTATAGATTGAAAGCTCATATCCGTCTTCGACCAATCGCGACAAATCTCTGTCCGGTGCGAAATCAAATCCAAGATGCTGATATTGCCCGGCTTTACCCCAGCGAATGCTGTACTCACCGTCGTATACATGATTGGTATTGTAGAGTTCAACTTCAGCAGGGCCTGATGCACTCGCGCCTCGAACTCCGGATGCTAGAAAATCAGCGTAAATATTAAGTTCAGTTGAATCTGCCTGCACTTCAAAGTCAGTTTGTTCCGGAACATTGAATCCTAACACTTCAAGTAGAGGCACGTTCAAATCATGATCGAATAATTCGTTACTGTTTGCTTCATACACGCCAAATCCACCTCGATAATCCCAGATAGTCCAACTCACATTATTTTCAGTAAGATAAGATGCCACTACATCGTACCAGTTCACTCGGGTTTCATTGGTGCTGTTGATATTATACACTCCAAATTCTCCACAAAAAATGGGAACTCCTCTGGTCTCAGAAAAATCAATAGCAATATCCAGGGCATTTTCAACCCATGTAATATTTCCTTCATTTGAATAATTGTTGAACGCTCCCTGAACCCAGGTGCCTACCAATTCTCGAGGAATTTCAGGCATATTTTCAGCATCATAAGGAAACGGTATGCCGCTCAAATTTGCCAGAGATGGATCTGTCCAACTTGCTCCCTGATGAGTAACCACAAAAGGATCGTAAAAATGGAAGGTGTAGATAAGGTTGGTATCGGCATATTCGGGGATGAACTGCAGGCTGCGAAAACTATTGTAATCTGAAGCTCCCACAATAATTGTGTGCGTGGAATCTACGGTACGAATGGTTTCAATTACTTCGCCTTGAATAGAACCCCAGAGTGAATTCGAAATACCATGCGGCTCATTTAAAACTTCATACAGCACATATTCAGATCTGTCTTTAAAGTGATTGGCCATATTTAACCAAACCGGATTTAAAATATCGCCAATATTTGGATCTGTACTTACACTGGGATTGAAGGTGTGATTATCGAGAATCAGATATATTTCCAATTCTTCTGCCCAATCGACCACCTGATCAAGGAAGAATACAAACAATGGATCAAGCTCATAATTTGGAGCTCCTTGGGTCATTGAATGCAGGTTGATGGGTAATCGAATGACATCCACACCCAGCGATTTTATATCTACAAAATCCTCGAAGGTATATTTTGCAAAATCGATTTCACCGGCGGAACCTACCTGAAACCAATTCGTTACATTTACCCCTTTCGAAAATGGGACCTCGGTTGATGATTGGCTAAAAACGGCAGTTGAACTGAATACAAAAACGAGAACAAGCACTAGTCTTTTCTTTCCCATAATATCCTCTTAATGATGTTACTAGATGGGAATGTATCATAATTTTTATGAAAAAAATTCTCAGCTTATTTCAGAAATAGCTGTATGGTAATGTTGTTGATATTTTCTTCATCGCCTGTATTTCCACTAATATTTGTAATCAATAATAGCGCATTTATGATTTCGGTATCTACTACAATCTGAAGGTCTTGCGCAGACCACTCGCTTCCATACCAATCATAGTTATTTCTCTGATGAAGCGATCCAATTAAATCTACTACTGGAACTTCAATTTCACCTTGATTACTACTTACTTCGAATTCTAATTCAATTTGATCGAAGCCAATTGTAAAATCGTTTTCATCAACCTTAAACCGATGAACGGTAGATGGTGAATAAAAATTAAAGCTACCTAAGTACGTAGAGTAAGATTCAATATTTAGAGGCGAATTCGATGTTAAACGATACGTATAATTTTGGACGTCGTCTTCAACCATCCCATATCTTGGATTTCTCCATGTTAATCCAAAAAGTTCTTCCACTATAAACTGACTATTCGACATCACGGCCGAATTAGAGGAATCAGAAATCATCGATGCACGGTCTTCATCCAGTATTTTAGAAAAAGCTTCTACCCCATGGTTTTCTACGATATAAAAAACTGCGGAATTAATTTGAAAAACAGCTTCTTCCGAGAGCTCCATTGTTTCGATCTCTGCCAATGAAGGGATTTGATTCTCTGAATTTGTGAATTCCAATATTCTACCCAATTGGCTTCTTTCCGACACCGAGAACGCACTAAATGGGCCTATTGCAGAGAATAACACAACAACCGCAAGGCTTATTGGAATTACCTTTATGGACTTGGTTTTCGAAACGATGAAGTAAATCACCATGCCGGTTAACCAAACTCCTAATGTGGCTACAAAAAAGCGATTAATGGTTACACCGTATTCCGATATTCGAACCCAAATCGAAACAAAAAGTAATAATACTAATGGGATGAGCGCCCGATAGTACCAGGTTGAGTATAATTTAATCCAGGCATTTTCTTCGTTATTTCGTATGGGGTAAAGGAGCAGAAGCGATAAGATTCCCGCAATTGAAAAACTGAGAACCAGATTGGCAACCCAACCTGTAGGCAATTCCCATTGAAGTATGATTTTTCCCAGATATGCGTATAAAATTACAATGTACACGGTTACCAACGGTATGAGTACATACTGTACGAACACTTTAAGTCCTTTGGGATAATCAATCTCATTTGACTCAATTTCATGGTTATTTGGGATGCCGGATAGAAAAAACCATGTGTTAAAAATCCCAACTATAAATACAAAAAGAGTGAGATAGAATTCATCATCCACATCGAAACCCAGAAGCACATCTAATGCTAAAATAGCGATGCTCAATCCCACAAAAAGAGCTGCCGAGTAAATGGCAGATATCAGAATTCTAAAAAACAAAGCTTTGTTGTATTCCCAGAACTGATTCACTTTATCGGTGTGAATAAAAGGTGCAAATGCCGCGAATAAATGGGATGCCAGATAGAATAAAACGATTTGAAACCAAACCTGAGCCGGGGCTTCCATCAACAATGTATCCAGATATAAATAATATCCTGCTAAACCGATGGTTAAGACTGCAAAAACACCCCATCGTATCCCCTCCGAAATGCTAATCTGTTCCGTTAATACGGTTACAGAGTACATCAACGAAATGCCTAAAAATCCCACAAAGCAAAGGGCAATCATTTTACCCTCCAATAATGAAGTTGCTCCGTCTTGATTAATGAGCCAAATGACGGCAAAAGTGCCCACAATGGCACTTATCAATACAAATGGAAAGCGTTTAAAGGTTGCTAGAATGGATTGACCGATTACTGATAGTGTTGGGAAGGAGAAGTTCATAACAATTATTTGATTACCCTGCAATAAGTTAGCAGAGTATTGGACGAATTCAAGCTGAAAGCTTATCAGTTATATTCTACGCGATCGATTTCGTTTCCAAGAGAATCATATTCAATCCAAGTACCCGATTCTTCCCAGTTTTGGAACGTGCCAATTGCACGAAGTTGTCCATTAGGATGCCATCTTTTCACTTCTCCATTTCCATTTAATCCAACCGGACGGAAAAATCTTGGCGTACCATCCGGATAGTAGGAATAGCTCATAGAATCGGATCGAATGGTATAGGAGTCGATCTCTCCGGAGGTATTAAAATAGGTTGTTAAACTATCTTCTTGAATTTCCCGCGGTTTTTGAGTTGCGGGATTAAAATGGACATGTTGATTTGCATTCCATGCGATTGATCGGGCTCCATCAGAGTTCCAAACCTGGCCGGATTTCTCTAAGTAATTTGCATCCATACCTAAAATTCGATTCGGATGCCAATAACGCATTCGTTGGATTTCGCCATCCTTAAAGATGGCTTCGATGTTGTAAATGCCCCAATGAAACGTGCGAATAAAGCCCGAATAAGGCGTGGCATCTTTCCGATAGGTGAGGATAAGAGATTCGTCGATTATTCGATAAATATTTGACCCGTTATCCGTTTCATTGGTGATGAAGAACTTCGTAGGAACCGGATCCCCTTGCACCGTTCTAAAGATTAAGTCGGGATACCCATCTAAAAAATAATGATCGGGTTCTACCTGATGAACACAAGAAAACCCGATCAATGAAATAAAAATGTAAATCGAAAATCTATGCACAGTTAGTTATAGGTAAACCCGTATTCTGCTTCGATCTCTGATTTATCCATAGTTTCGACAGTTACTGTCATAAGAATATCAGCTAATGGGCGATCTCGCTCGTCTGTTTCCTGTGCAACTACCGAATCAATGATCTCTAAGCCACGAACGACTTCACCAAACACTGTATAATTACCATCCAAAAATGGAGCGCCACCAATTTCAGCATATGCTGCCCGCTGCTCTTCATTATATGTAGCAGGAATAAATCCTTCCAAAGCAATTGGTTCAATCTTAGCAATTTCTGCCTCAACACTATCAACTTGTTGTAATTGCATGTAACCACGAAGTTTTTCCAATAACTCTGCCTGTTCTGGTGATTGAATGTATTTTCGAATCATATCCTGTCGGGCGAACTCGTTTCTCTGAGCTTGCATTTGATCAAGTTCGATGCTTTGAACCGGGCGGCCTTGCACAATATAAAATTGCGAGCCGCTGCTTCTTTTTTCCGGATTTGCCTGATCGCCAAGGCGAGCTGCTGCGAGTGCACCTTTTGTATGCACATAATTGTTATTGAACTCCGCCTCAATCGTGTAGCCGGGTCCACCCTGTCCATCGTTCATGGTGTTCTCGTCTTTAGAGTTCGGGTCACCACCTTGAATCATGAATCCTTCCATCACTCGGTGAAAGGTTGTACTATCGTAAAATCCTTCGCGAGCGAGTTTTAAAAAATTCTCTTTGTGTTGAGGAGTTTCATCATAAAGAACCACGTGTATTTCGCCGAATTCTGTAGAAATAATCGCGATATCGTCGGTTTTTGTTGCGTCTTGCTCTCTGTTACAAGAAATGAATAGCATTACGAATAATGAGAGAAGTAGGTATTTTTTCATCTAAGGGTTCATTTAAATTTCATGTAATTTTGCGAGGCTTAACATACGAAAGAAACAAGAAACCTTTATTCACAAATACCATGCATATCGATCACATTGGCGTTGCGGTTGCCGATCTGGAAGCTGCCGTTAAAACATACGAGACTATATTAAATACAACATGCTCGAAACGAGAAGTTGTAGAATCGGAAAAAGTGGAAACAGCGTTTTTTCAAACCGGTGAATCGAAAGTAGAATTGCTTGGCGCAACTTCAGAAGATTCAGTAATAGCTAAATACATAGCCAAAAAAGGTCAGGGTTTACATCATGTTGCTTTTGAAGTATCTGATATTCATGCAGAACTAGATCGCCTTAGAAATGATGGGTTCACAATATTGAACGAACAACCCAAAGACGGTGCGGATAACAAGCTCGTAGCTTTTGTTCATCCTAAAGATAATGCCGGTGTATTGGTGGAGCTTTGTCAATCAAAAAAGTAAGCTACACTTGCTCGGGCAGAGATTTAACATATGCTGAAGGTGACAACCCAAAGTATTTTTTAAATACTTTCGAGAAATACGATTGTGTTTTAAATCCACTTAATTCTGCAACTTCAGTTATGGAATGTAATTGTCCGTCTAGATAGGATTTAGCCTTATTCATTCGAACAGTTAGCAGATACTCATTTAGTGATTCGTCCATCTCAGCAGACCAATCTCTGTACACCTTCGATTTACTCATTTTTATGCTGGCAGAAAGCTTATCCAAATTAAAGTCAGGATCAGAATAATTCTCTTCGATGGAGGCTATGATTCTTTCTACCGTGCTAAAGTCTTCTTCAGCGTCTTCTTGGCCTTCAATTGTTTCATTTTGTGCTGTAGAATATTTTTTCTTTTGATACGCTGTCATAAGTCTATAGCCGATAAAAGCTATTCCGAATAAAAGCACCCCATAAAACCAGGGCTTTGCATAAAAAGGGACTTTTCTTTGGATTGTAAGCGTATATATGACCTCATCTTCCGGAGAAAGTGCAAATCGAATCGTTTCGGTTGAGCCACGTATTCTTTCTGTACTAAATCTTCCTGTTTCTTCAGGCTTCACCCACTCATTATTACCTTCTTTAATCCAGATCAGTGGCGTTTGATTTTCAAGCGTAGAACTAAGTGCAAAATCTAACTCCAGAAATTTATCTTTATGGGAAAGGGTAACTGTATCATTTTCCGGATAATTAATATCTGTTACTTCTCCAGAGATTGTTCGAATATAAAACTGTTGTGGATCAAGGGGTTCATATTCGAAATCATCCGTATTAATTCGAACGATTCCTGCTTGATTTGCAAACCAAAGATGATTTGCAACCTGAAGTGTTGTGTTTTGGCTACCCCCGTTAAACTCGGGATTAATCAACCCGTCCTGTTGAGAGAATACTCTCAACTTTGCAACCGGTTTAAGTTCATCAGCACTGCGAATAAATTCATAAAGTGGAGCGGTGAATAAGCCATTGTTACTTGATATCCAGAGTCGGTTATGTTCATCAATATTCAAATTGTGTAATCCTGATTCTGGTAAACCGCTATTTTCACCTAGTTTTGTGCGTTCGATCGGCTCACGTGATACCTCATCAAGAATATATCTGTGAAGTCCGGAATTGTAGGTTGCTACCCAAATGGTATCCTTAGATTGAACAAATACATCTCTTACTTGTTGATCTGAGGGAACTTCGTTATCCGAAATTCGAGCAATCTGATTATTTCGATACAAGGATAATCCATTGAATTGTGAGGCCAGAAACAGCTCGTTGTTAAATGGATTTTCAACTATTCTAGAAACACCCCTAATTGGGTCACCATCATCAAACCTTATTTCGTCTACAGATTCGTTATCAACCTTTAAGAGATTATCCAATGTCCCGATAAGCCAGGTGCCATCATCAAATTCATAAAATCCTTCAGCAACATTCGTGATTGGCCAATCAAGAGTATCCAGTTCTGGTATTGGTTGAATAATATTTTCGAAAAGTCTTAGTGGAGGAGCTCCCCAGGTTGAAATAATACTACTCCCATCATTTAAAGGAGCAATCATTCGAACGGTGTTATTTGGTAGGTCGCTATTATACGAAGTGATAGATTGGATTAGTTGATCAGATATCAAAGAAACACCGTACTCAAAGCTTCCGGCTAATACAAGATCCCCTTTGGCAATAAGTGCATAATTATTAGTGAAAGGAATTCCTGACCATTGAGTAAACCTATTCTTCTTGATCTTAAAAATCCCTTCTTGATCAGCAGTAATCCATAAAGATTGCCCATCAGTTGTAGCATCTACAATCTCGATACTTGGCTCAAATATTAAATCACCATTTGCCCAAACCCCATTAGTAGTAACTAAAAACTGTGTAGAATTAATCTCGAAATAACTTTCGAATTGTATCGCAATTCCTAATGCATTAATTCGCTGAAGCATAGCATTCTTGTATTGATACATACCTTGATCTGTACCAAAAATCAGACTCCCATCAATTTGGTTTTCTCTCACATTCTTAACTTCAACATTTTCCGCTAAAGCGATGAAATTGCGAGAACAATCAGAATCGTATTCGTCAATAATACAATCTGCCCCACCTTTTCCGATCACAAAGAGACTGTTATTTATTTGTTCGAATTGAGCAAAGAATTCAGTATTAATATTAATTTCGATACCTGTTAAATCTCCACTTTCTATGTCAAGTTCATAAAGACCATTTGTTGCCAGAATAAATGTACGGCCACCTTGAAACATCACATCCCAAACCTTACCTATCTCTTCAAATGTAATGGTAGTAGAATAACCTTCCTGATAAAGCACGTTCAAGCTCGAATTGGAGATAAAATAGATTGTTGATGAGTCCCAGGAAACGGCATCGATGGAAACGGGTTCCCCCTCTTCATTTCTAGAAATCAAACTTAGTTTTCTTTCAGGGGTTATTTTATACAGATAGTTTTGCTGATCCTGAATTATGATTTGACCATCATCAGTTTCGAATACTTTTAAAATCCTGTTAGTTCTCAGTTCGGGCGAGGTGTGCACATCAATAACATCCCAATTCAAACCATCTGACACAATAAGACCATTATTACTTGCGGTATAGAGAAAGCCATTTCTTGCACTGTGGATATCGGAAACTGTATTAGATGGCAGAAACTCACTACGATTAAAATTCTTAATGATAAAATCGTCTTTGAGCTCTATTTCCTGAAAGGCGTTTGCACTCCATGTAGAAAGTATAACTACTGATATAATCAGAGTTATTCTAAAAAGTACATCTGTACTTTTTACATAAAAAACCCGGAATGAATTGATTTTACATTTAAAAATTAGCGCCAACCTTAAGTACTCCGCTGAGATTACCTTTTTGTCCTTTTTTCTTTTTTAAAAATCCAAAAAAAAATCCAAAAACCCGCTTTAATATACCCTAATATTATCATTGGATTGATTTTACATGTACATATCTATTTAAATACAATTAAAAATCAATGATTTAAGTTGTAATAACAAGTATCTGCTAAAATTCAATTGAATTAATATTACATCTTGGATTGATCTTTGAATCAAAAATTGAATCAATATTACACGAAATAGAATTGATCCTACATTTTTCTATTCACAATTCCTTCATAAAATTGCGCACAGCTTAAAACAATAAATACGTTGACAAATATGACTAGTAAAACTCAAATCAGTACAAAGGTAATGGTATCGTTACTTTTGGTAATAGGGTTGGTATTCACAAACTGTGATGATAGCAATCTAGCTCCTATCGGAGATGAAACAGAAACAATTGTTTCTGATGTAAGAGCAAAAAAGGGCGGAGTTCCTGCAGGAATGATCCCTAATTCACAACGCTACAACGATAGCAGTATGCCATCGGCAAGTGGAAGAGATGGTGAGGTAACAGTAACTGCAAGAGCTATGATTGATGTGGATGGTAACACCACTCTTGAAGTAACAACAGCAGCTCTTGATGGTGACAATCGCGCACCGGGAACTATCACAAAACAGCAAGTTAAAGCATTGGATGTAGAAAATCCCGACTCTGACAATCCGGTTTGGGTAGAAAACTACAACCGTTTAAGAAATGGTGGTTATTTCACAGCAAGTTACACTGGACTAGAACGAGGTCAACAATTAGCCCTACATACCAATGTGAAAGGTATTATCCGGGGAACAGCGGTTGTTTTTGTTGATGAGATTATTAAAGCTCGTCCAGATATATCGGTTACCTCACTAAATGCAGAAAATGAAGCAATAGTCGCACAACCTGTAACTATTACAGCTGCACTTTCAGAACTAAATGGTGATTTAGGAGCTTCGACATCTTGTGTACTCTATGTTGATGGCGAAGAAACTGATAGAGCCAATGATGTTTGGGTGGATGCAGGAGATATTGTGGGTTGCCAATTCACTACCAGTTTTACTGAAGTAGGTGAAAAGAACATTGTGATTGCAGCCGAAGATGTAATTCCTGGTGATTATGATACTTCAAATAACAGTGCCTACACTACTATAAATGTTACTGAACCTTCAACTGGTTTTGGTACAAACTCATTTAACTGGTCGGCAAACTTCAATGGGCGTGATGATGTTACAACCTATTTGAACTGGTTCTATGGACCAAATAGCACTTATACAAACGAGTACAGAGAATTCAACTTCTCAGTTTATGGTAATAAAACTGTGGAAACTGGTCTTTCCGATCCTTCATATGACGCAAGTGCTTTAGTAACATCCGGTGGAGAAACAATCGTTGAAGGGGACTATACTTTGAACTTCTTGTTCAACTTTATGGGTATCAATTTTTATGAGTACAGAGAATCTGCAATAGGTGGTTGGCAAATACCTCTTAGAGTTACCGCATATTCATATGGAAATACTCTTCAAGCTCAATTATCAGTATATAGATACAAGACTATCTACTATGGATACAATGATTTCGAAGGAAACTTTTATTCTGAATTCGAATTTGGAGGAGATTTCATTATTGGTGATGATATCTCATTTGATCTTTTAGTGGATGGACACACTCTATCAGGTTCACTTGATGTAACTACATCATTTTCTTCTTACTCAAGCACTAATTACTCATACACCAGAACTACATATAGCGGCTCTGCTAATGGCCAACCAGAAGAAGTAGGTGCAGAATCAGAAGATGAAGAAGGTGAAAACGATGAAGAAGAAGAGTATTAATCACTCTTTTTAAAATAGTTCGAAAACAAACTACCAAGTTGACTAACTAACGAGTTAGCAATAGAGATAGGGGCTGCCGAGGGATCAATCGGCAGCCTTTTTTATTTTATAATTGGTTTTCTTGAATTCAAGCACCATTTTCTAGCATGATTGAAAAAGTAGGACTTGCACCCGGCACCTTAATTTATACTGGTAATCATACTTCAGAGAATATTCGAAGTGAATGGATTCAGTACAGCACAGACGGCTTAGTAGAACAATCCTTCGATAAATACGAACGTTCAAATTTTGATATAAACCATTCCAAAGTAAACTGGTTAAACTTGGTTGGTCTCCATAACCATGAACTAGTTGCTAAGCTTGGACAGGATTTTAATATCCACCCGCTTGCACTTGAAGACGCAATGAACACATCTGAACTACCAAAAGCTGAGGAATTCGATGATCATCTTTTTGTGGCAATCAAGATGCTTCAAATTAAAGACGATACATTCGAAGAAGAACATGTAAGTATGATTTTGGGTAATCATTTTATAATCAGTTTACAGGAAAAACCCGGCGATGTATTTGAAGGAGTAAGAAATAGAATTCGAGTTCAGCATGGGAAAATCCGATCTAGAGGTAATGATTATTTGTTATATGCCCTACTAGATACCATAGTAGATAATTACTTTTTAGTGTTAGATGCACTTACTACCAAAATAGATGAGCTTGAACAACTTATCATCGAGGAAAATCCGCGACATATACTGAGTGTGGTAAACGATCTTAAAAAAGAGCAGATTCGATTACGAAAATTTATTATTCCTTTTGATCTGGCTATTCAAAATCTCACGAAGTTCGAATCAAATTTTGTATCTGAAGAGATTTCCCATTTCTATGAAGATTTGAAGAATCACCTCAATCAAATTGTAATTCATCTAAGTGATCAACGTGATGCTCTTAAATCGTTAACCGACTTACACATATCGTTACTAAGTAACGATATGAACCAAATAATGAAGGTGCTTACGATTGTCGCTGCTATTTTTATCCCACTTACTTTTTTAGCCGGAATTTATGGGATGAATTTTGAATATATGCCCGAACTAAGTATTAAGTGGGCATACCCAACATTAATTGGTGTAATGTTGACAACAGGGTTAGGTCTGGTGGCTTATTTTAAACATAAAAACTGGCTTTAAGCAATGAACACTAATTTCTACCAGAATCTGTCTGCGTTAGAATCGTTCAACGAGATCACTAATCCCTCTATTTATACTCCAATTCCTGATGATTGGTTTGTGTTAGTATCGGATGTAATCGGTTCCAGAAAAGCCATTCAAGATGGAAAATACAAGGAAGTGAATACCATTGGAGCCTCTTGCATTGTGGCCGTTTTAAATGAGCTTGACACTACAGAATTGCCTTACGTTTTTGGGGGTGATGGTGCAAGCATTTGTGTGCCTCCTGAATATCTGGAACGGTCGATTGTAGCACTAATCGGTGCAAAAAATATGGCCAGCGTGGCATTTAGTCTTGACCTAAGAATTGGGGCTATCCCGGTAAAAGATGTTTTTGCTGATGGTGGAACCATTCAGGTAGCAAAAGTAAAAGTATCAGACGTGTACCATCAGGCGGTGTTTACCGGTGGTGGTATGGTGATGGCGGATAAAATGCTTAAAAAGGAAGATTCCCCCTATCTGATTGATTCACAGGACAAGAAAATTGCAGCCGACTTTACCGGACTTGAATGCCGCTGGGATAGAGTTGAACAAACCGGTAAACAAGTAATCTCACTCCTTGTTAAATCAAATAGTGAGACGATGGATTCTGTACAGGGTTTTGATCAAATCATTCAACAGATCGAAGAATTAATTCATTCGGAACATCCAATTACTCAACAATCTTTGAAATTTTCTTTTAATCCACGATGGTTGAAGAATGAAATTCGGACACGTACCTATCTGAAAAACATATTCCAGAAACTGGCTTACATCTTCGATTTATATTATCGGATTATCATCGGGAAGATTTTGATGCGCTTTAACATCAAGACCGGTGAATTTAATTGGGGTGAATACAAACCAGAACTCATTCAAAATTCGGATTACAAGAAATTCGATGACATGCTTCGAGTTGTTTTATCCTGTACCAAGGAAGAAACCGAGGCGTTAAAAAAATATCTGGATGTTCTCGAAAAAGAAGGCGAATTCAGCTATGGCATCCACATTTCAAATGCTGCAATCGTTACTTGTATGATCAAGGAATATTCTGGAACGCATTTCCATTTTGTGGATGGCGACGACGGCGGCTATGCTATGGCCGCCATAGATATGGCTTCTAAAAACTGACTTTTACTGTTTCTGTTTCTCGTGTATCCCAAATAAATGGAATAGTGATTGTTCGGTTCTTCGAATCTACTGTAACAGATATTTCATCACCCGGTGCTTCAACCTGAAAAGTGGCTCCTTCCATGTTATGAATGATCAGTTCGATGTTTTTCTCGGTATGTTCAAAATTTGGAAACACAAAGTTTGAAAGTACGATCCCAATTTCTGTTTCTGTATTCGCAATGTTGAATACCATCAGTTCATGCTCTTCCTTTTCAAAGGCATTGTAAGTCAGACCATCATCATTATATACACTTAAAACGCCTTCATCATCAGACCCGTCGTAGTAATAATGGATCTCCAGTGTATTCCCATCATACTCTTTAGTGGATTGCATGGGTTTAGCCATCGGAATCAATGCGCCGGCTCTCACAAAAGTTGGAATTGTTTCCATGTTCACATCAACCTGAATGGTTTGACCACCTTCGTAACGCTCGCCCGTGTTAAAATCAAACCAATCGGAGGTGTTAGGCAAGTACACATCTTTTGTAGTCACACCCGGATTCATAATCGGAGCAACCAAAAAACTATTCCCCCACAAATACGCTTCATCATAATCATACAATGCTGAATTATCCGGTTCTTCAAAAAATAATGGTCTCATTAAGGGTGCTCCGGTTTGATGATTTCTCATCGCCAGATTGTAATTATAAGGCAGCATTTTGTAGCGTAATTCGATGGCTGCTTTTGCCAATACCTTGGTTTCATCATCCCAAAAAACAGGCTCACTTGGAATCGATTTTTCAGCATGTGGTCTATAAATGGGTTGAAAAACCCCGTATTGCATCCAACGCGTATATAATTCCGAATCTCGATCACCCGGTGTAAATCCGCCTAAGTCGCTATGCATATAAGCCAGCCCCTGCATTCCCATTTGAATAGCAATTTCAACCTGACGGCTAAATCCATCCCAGGATCGGCTCACATCCCCCGACCATGGAATAAGTCCGTAGCGTTGAGAACCCGCTGCTCCTGCTCTCATCAACACAAATGGACGGATCTCAGGATCAAACTCACGAAACGTGTTATACACCAAGCGAGCCCAATCATGGCCATAGGTGTTATGGACTTCATCCGCCGTTCCTGTAGCATGAATTACATACGATGGATGAGCCTCCGGTTCGCCTAAATCCCCCCAGATTCCAGTTACACCGCGCTCCATTAACTCTCGATTGATGTCTGCAAACCAATTGTAGCCTTTTTCATCATATACGTCGATGATCCCTCCATCTCCAAAATAAAATTCGAAAGTTGCCGCTTTACCGGTTGAATCAACTGCTAACACTTCTTTCTCTAATGCTTCTTCCCATCGTTTGGAGGTTTTTAGCACAAAAGGTTCGGTGATAAGAATGGTCTCGACATCCATCTCCCGCAATTCACGAATCATGCGATTCGGATTTGGAAAGGAATCGGCATAAAACTCAAAGTTTCCAAGTGTGTATTGAATCTCTTTTCCAAACCAGAACAAATCGATGATGATCGCATCAACGGGAATTTCATCTTCTTTGAACTTTTCGATGGTTTCGACCACCTCATCTTGTGTGCGATAGCCAAATCGGCTTGAGAAATTACCAAGCACCCACCGCGGAAGCATGGCATGCCGTCCGGTAAGCTCTGTGTAGTTATCCATGATGTCTAACCAATCATCGCCCACCACCAATTGGTAGGTTTTCCGCCCTGAAATGGTCTCGTATTTCAGCGTATTGTTTTGCTGGCTGTCTAAGTCTAAAAAGCCGATGGGTGCATTATCAAAATGCAGTAAATACTGATTGGATGACATAACGATAGGAATGGAGTAATTAAGCTGTTCGCTATACGTACTGTACCCATACTGAGCCTTATTATAGAGAGGCAAACGGTGTCCACGTCGATCCATCCCCAGCGCTCTGGAACCGGCTCCATACAAAGCTTCTTCTTCGGTTATCTGAAATTCGATGGTTTCCAGTGAATCAAACGCATATCCTGCTCTTTCTGCGATAATTGGCTCGCCATCTTTAGAATATTCAACCTTGAACGGCCATTTTTTTATGGTGATATCAATCCCTTCCGTATCGATCGTAATTTGGCGAAAAGATTCGCTTACCGTGGCAATCTGCTCTTCTGAAACGTCCAAAACAATAGCGTAAGATGAGTCGATTAATTCTTCCCCTTCCGGTACAAAATGCACTTCTAAAATTTCCGGATTGTAGTATTGAAAAACGTACTTACCATCGCTTGCCTCTACTTCAAAAAAGGTTCCATTATCTGTGAAATCTACAAAATCTCGATCGGCATAATTTGCACAGGAATACAAGGAAAACACAGTAATGAGAGTGAGTAAAAAACGATGCATTGAGTAGGCTTTTGCTTAGAATTCTTGGAGAATATAAGTGAATAAATGGAGTGATGACTTTCAATTACTATCAAATCCTAAACCTTCATAAAATATTCTTTCTGATGTTGTTATTTGTAGGTGTGATGCATTACAAAGTGATGGTACAATCATGAAAATCAATCCCAAAAAATTCAATGCACTAATTTCTGATATCGATCAGGTATTAGAGGTTTTGCATCAGGCTGAACGTACTCATAAACAGGGCATCCTGGCTGTGCATAAAATGCATAGGAATGGTGCTAGGAATTTGGTTCACTATACCGCCTTTCGATCTCTGGATTTGTCCAAGCTTCAAAAGAGATTGTCTAATTACGGGCTAACTATTTTGGGTAGTTCAGAGTCGCATATTTTGTACAGTTTATCAACCTGTAAGCAAATTCTCCTATCATTAATTGGGCAATCATCTACCGAAATCCTTCATCACGGGCCTTCTATCAAAAGTTCTCGAAAAAGACAAAGAAAACATGCCAAGGATCTTTTTGGATATCGGTCGAGAGGTCGCCGAGTACGCATCATGGTTACACTGCCAACAAAAGCAGCTTATAACTATGAGTTGATGTACAATTTATTGGCTTCCGGCATGAATACGGCACGAATTAATTGTGCGCACGACAACGCTGAAGTTTGGACTAAAATGATCAGAAATCTGAATCTGGCCAAAGCCGAGCTTGGCAAGAATTGCAAAGTTTTTATGGATTTAGCTGGGCCAAAAATCAGAACAGGTAGATTAAAAGATGGTCCAAAAGTTCGAACATTCAGGCCAGTACGAAATAAAAATGGTGACGTAATTAATCCGGCACAGATTGAACTGGTTTCTGAACTCAATCCAACAGCCAAAAATGAACTTCCAGTTGAATCAGCTTGGCTCGCTTCACTCAAGATAGGAGATTCGATTAAGTTTAAAGATACCAGAAATAAATCGAGAAAACTTCTTGTAACAAGGGTGCATGAGAATCATGTAGTAGCCACTTGCCGGAAAACAAGCTATATCAACGAAGGCACTAAACTAACAACGGTTTCTGCGCTCGACTCCACTTTTGTTGGTGCCTTGCCTGCATTGGAAGATCCCATACTTTTAAAAGTTGGGCATCGAATTCGGCTACTCCAAAATGCTGTTGCAGGCGAACCTGCCGCATTGAATAAACATGGTGATATCGTTTCCGACGCTTTTGTTTCAATCAGTTCAGATGTAGCTTTCACAAATGTTTCTCACAATGACCGTTGTATGTTTAACGAAGGTAAGATTGAGGGGACGGTGAAAAAAGTAACCGAATCGGAAATTGTAGTTGAGATCACTAAAGCTAAATTTAAAGGATCAAGATTACGTGCGGATAAAGGAGTTAATTTTCCCGACTCAAATCTTCAATTAACCGGATTAACCGCCAAAGACAAGAAGGATTTAAAGTTCGTGGTTGCTCATGCCGATGCTGTAAATGTTTCTTTTGTGAATTCAGCTGAAGACATTACTCGTTTGTATAAAGAACTTGATCGATTAGGTGCCGAACCAACAATGGGCGTAATCCTAAAAATAGAGACACACCGTGCTTATCATAATCTGTTTGAGATTCTTCTGGCCGGAATGCACAAATATCCTTTGGGAGTGATGATTGCACGAGGTGATTTAGCAATTGAGACTGGGTGGGAACATATGGCCCGAATCCAACAGGAAATTATTCTGTTATGTAACTCTGCGTATATCCCAACGATATGGGCCACTCAAGTGCTTGAGAATCTCGCTAAAAAAGGAATTCCATCTCGCTCTGAATTAACCGATGTAGCAAGCGGACTTAAAGCAGATTGTGTTATGCTTAATAAAGGTCCGTATATCCATCAAGCGATCACTTTGTTAAGTGATATTTTATCGAATATGAATGTGTACCGTGATAAGAATGAGAAACTCTTCCAGCCAATAGAAATGGAAGGCAAGACGGAATTTTAAATTAGTCTTCGTCTATTTTCATTTTGCGCACAGTAACACGAATTTGGCCGTCTTCTGTGGTATCCGTCTGCACATCCATAGTCATGTTGTCAGCATCCATATCTTCATCACTGAAAAAAATCATCTCGCCATGTTGCATACCTTCTTTATCTTTCCAGATAAATTCGTTTTCACCTGAGCTCATCATATGAGGACCAGAATTCATCATATTTGAATGCGCATTTTGCTGACCTAGCAAGAAGCCAAGCAAACCAAATACAACTGCACATAGAGTAAAGGCAAACCAATTTTTATTCAACGTTTCCATTTTAACCTACTTATTTAATTTTCAGATAAATCATTGCCGCGCAGAAGATAGGTATCCTCCAATTAAAAAAAAGATGGGTTGCTGGACCAAAAAACCTGAATAGATAAAATTTCTTCACAGGTTGTTGATTAATCAAATCGATCCCGCCATGCAGGAAACCTGCGACCCCTCGGCCCCTCACGCGCTTCGCGTGACGCTACCGGATCAGGAAATGCCAATAAAAAAATTTAAAGTCGAGGCGACAGGATTTGAACCTGCGACCCCTCGGCCCCCAGCCGAGTGCGCTACCGGACTACGCCACGCCTCGAATATTCTGAAGATAAAGGTTCAGTTTGTCAAAATTCAATGTAAAGATTATGATCTCTCAAAAACCTCTTCGCACCTCTTTTCTTAATTCTCTTTTCAAGTTTAATGGCTTCTGTTTTGATTATATGATCAGAAATCCAAGCTAATTTCCAAGGAATACCATATTTAGTAGATGGGGTTTTGCCGGTATTATGTTCATCTAGTCTACGAGCTGGATCATCAGAATATCCAGTGTAAAACCGGTGCTTCTTAAGGCTATAAATTATATAAGTAAAATACACTGCTCTATCTCGGCCCCTCACGCGCTTCGCGTGACGCTACCGGACTACGCCACGCCTCGAATATTCTGAAGATAAAGGTTCAGTTTGTCAAAATTCAATGTAAAGATTATGATCTCTCAAAAACCTCTTCGCACCTCTTTTCTTAATTCTCTTTTCAAGCTTAATGGCTTCTTTTTTGGTTAAATGATCAGAAATCCAGGCTAATTTCCAAGGAATACCATACTTAGTAGATGGGGTTTTGCCGGCATTATGTTCACCTAGTCTACGAGCTGGATCATCAGAATATCCAGTGTAAAACCGATGCTTCTCAAGACTATAAATTATGTAAGTAAAATACACTGCTCTAACTCGGCCCCTCACGCGCTTCGCGTGACGCTACCGGACTACGCCACGCCTCGAATATTCTGAAGATAAGAGTTCAGAAGTCAAAAAAAGAACATTGATTCCTAATCCATGTCAAAAATCATACTAAAACTGAAGCTTGGGATATATGAAATCACATATTCACTTTCTAACTGAGCAGTAAGCGAGCTTATTAGCTGCGAACCAATTCCTTCATGTTTTTTAGTCGATACAATCAGCCCGCTACCATTATCTTCATAGCTGAAATATATACCTCGTTGATCGTTTATAGTGAGTACAATATCGATCTTGCCAAGATCTCCTTCTTTGAACGCATGTTTAATGGAATTTGTGACCAATTCATTTAGTAAAAGTGCAAAAGGAACGGCTTTCTCCATCGGGAATTCAATCGGATCTGCAACTACATGCACCTTAATTTCACTTCCTAACTGTGAGTACGTTTCCGACAGTTTTTTAATCAATGCATTAATGTGTTCATCGATACTTACGGTGCTATACTCATTCTTTTTGTACAAGAACTCATGCAAGCCGGCAATAGATTGAACCCGATTCATTGCGTTTTCAAAGGTTGAATGATTGTACTCTTTTTTCATTAGTTGCAATTGAAACAGCCCCGATAAATTGGCAAGATTATTTTTAATCCTATGATGCACTTCCGACAGTAGTGAGTTTTTTTCAGAAATCGTCTCAAGCAGAATTTTTTCTCTCGATCTTAAGTCGGTAATCATAGGAACCATCAAAAAGAAAATCAGTCCTGTGAGCCCAACAAACGTAAGTACTCCAATTGTAATTTCCAGAAAAGTGGATCTAAAATAGATTTCATCTGCTTCTGCTTCCATTTGGTTTACAATAATGTCCATCAAAGCGAGATACCTACCTTCTTGTGATTTTATTACCTCAATTTGAAGACTATTATCTGCTTCCGGATAGGCGATTATTTGGTTTACTGCTTCCTCAATCGCTAGCTGAGTTTCACTCAAATCATCATAATTTTTTTTGATCAACGCATTACTGAAATAGAATTTACTTAGAGGTGAATTTTGATCTTTAAAACTCTGATGTGTGATACTCCACCGATCCACTGCATCTTGCATTGCAAAAATGGAGGATACATCTCCGGCTTGGTAGTATTGCGTTAGCTTGGCAATTTTCTGGCTGTACATCCGCTGGCGACCAGCTTGATTAATTATATTCGTTGTAACTGTTTGCTGTTGATATGCTCTGAAAAGGATGGCTTCGTTAAGCAGAAAGATGCCGATTATCGTTGCAATAAATACCCGATAATGCCGCTTTGCGAAGTTATATAGATTGATGTCGGAAGCCAATTAACCAGTCCTTTTTGCCTTTTCACTTCATATAATCTAGTTATCCCGATGGAAAAACTAAATTATTTTGTTGTAATAACAATTCGGTAAAATTGCTTGTTTACTAGAAACGAATTCCTACAGAATATTTTAGAAATAGATCAGGTACAGCAAGTACTGTCACGCCCACATCGATATTCTCGAATATGGTGTATTGCCGGCCTAGCGAAAATGATTTTGGCAAAGGGTTACCAAGGCTTTCTCTGAGTCCGTCATTATCAACGGTAACGATCCCTTCACCTAGCACCACATTGGCACCAAATCGATAGTGAGCATTCTTATACTTAGTAATCCGGCCAAGACTTTGAAAAATTAAGCCATCTATATCCAGGAATAGCAACCGTATTGGTAATGTAAATACCTGCCCAAATGAATTAAATCGGTCTCTCATTCTAAAATCAAAACCAAGCCCTAACCCATGAGTAGTTGCTTTTCCGATAGTATTCCCACCATGTTCGAAGGCTAAGTCGCCGTAATATCTGGTATAGTTAAATACGCCTGTATGCTTACCCATTTTGAAATCTAAACCAACAATCAAAGAAGATGGCAGACTTAAAGCACCATCATTCACTAAATCTGAGATATTTCGTTCGGTTGTTAGATTGGGCTTATTGGCTTGTAAACTATCCAGGGCAACTTCAATATCACCACTGATAATATCATCGCCGGTTCCAACCATAAAAACTGGCAGAAAAGCACTTGACACCTTGTTTTTGCCTTCTAATTTGAATTCAGGCATCTGGTTGTAAACCAAAGACAGGTTTACTTCATTATCCAAGGTGTAATGCAAGCCTGCTCTTATTCCAGTACCACTTGCTTCAAACTCGCCATATGCATTCATAAAGAACTCGTTTGAATCACCAATATCAGCATTCAGGTTTGGGTCATCCGGATTGTTGAAATATCGTTCATCGGCCCCACCTACTACAACCAAACCAGATAAATCAGCCTG
Organism: Balneolaceae bacterium; assembly: GCA_965249965.1. GTDB lineage: Bacteria > Bacteroidota > Rhodothermia > Balneolales > Balneolaceae > HXMU1420-13. The sequence goes on along the minus strand of OZ252262.1, from coordinate 1,225,010 downwards.
AATATTTCGCGTGTTTGTGAGATTGTATCGAGTTAGCGTTAATCCCACGCTTAGTTTCTTTCGGTAATCTTCGATGATTGGAGTTGCTCCACCAATCGATAATCTGGACATCCGAAAATCCATTTGTGTGAGTAAAGAAATGTTCATCAATACATCAAACCGAATAGATACATCCTCAGAACCTTGTTCTTGCGCAAGTTTTGTTGATAGCCCCGTTATACCTACATCCATATTTATCGAAACCGGATAGGAATACGAACCTGCAAGGGTAAATTTATCAGATATTGGAGCTGCAAATGCAATGGCTGCAATTTCATCATTGAAACCCACATCCAGATTTCGCATCACTGTTGGGCGAATTAGTGTTTCCGGAAATTGAGTCCATGATTCAGGATCCGAGAATTCATCATTTACAGCGGTATCAAGCTCATCGTTTATGGTAGAAAGAATTTCGTCGTTAACACTGGAAATGAAATTTGTACCAACGCCTACTCTGCTATCAATTGCGATGTATGCTTTTTTTAAACCTGTTAAATGCGCCGGATTTAAATTTACGCTCAAAGCACCATTATCAACTCGCGAAGTTATTAATCCGCCCATTCCACCAGATCCCAAACTGCTGCCAACGGTATTAAAATTCATCCCGAAATTCACATCCATAAATCCACCTCGAAACAGATGAAGCTCGCTCGGTTCGGTTTCTTCCTCTTGAGCAAATGTATCAAGTGGTGCCAGAAAGAGACCAAGAATCAGTATGTATTTTAGATTTTTCATCATGTTCTTGCCCTTAAAAACTGAGTGTTACACTTATGCGCTCTGAATTTTGAATCGGATCTATGATGTAGGAAAACCCTGATTGTAGCCGTAGTCGCTCTCCAAATCTTAAATCTATGCCTGTACCTAGTGTGAATTTTTCGTCATCTAGATCGTTAATACCTTGTTCAGTACCTGCACGAATCATTAACACCTTTACTAATCGGCCTTCAATGCCCACCCGAATCCAATCGGTTCGTTCGCTGCTTGTCGCGGGCTGAAAATCAACAACTCCTAAAAAGTTGTCAGAGAACCTGAAGGAACTCCCGATAATAATTTCATACGGCAAATCTTCATCGTACTCTCCTCTTGCCTGATATTCCACACTTCGAGCTTCGCTTTGCCAGCTCATTGGCGCATAGGCGTCTCGAATCATCAGCCCAAATTGGACGTCCTCTGATGGGTGAAATAACATAGCGAGGTCTAAACCCAACCCATTAGCATCCCCAAAAATCTGTTGCCCAAAACCTTCATCAATTTCTGAGTCATCAAAAACGAGATAGTCATCGCGATTGAGTGTATTATTTCCAAAAGATGCGTTCCTGTATTTTAACGCTACACCTAAGCTCACAATATTCCATCTAATACCATAGGCTGCATGAATGGATAGTTCTTCAAGGGCTTCATCTCCTGATGAAATAAAACTCAAGCCAATAGCGTGGCTATTTCCAGGTAATGGGATGGTTGCACTTGCAAAATTATAGGCAATGAGGCCAAATTGCTCTCCCTGTGAGAAACCTACGTTATAACTATCTACCTGACTTAATCCCGCCGGGTTCCAGTAAGTAGCGTTCTCGTCGTCAGCAAGGCCAACAAATGCAAAACCCATACCAACCGGGCGGGTTCCAAAACCCACATCTACAAATGAGCCTGGAATATCTGAAAGTTTCTGTGCCAATAATGATGGTGAATCTAGCACCAGTAACAGAACTATGAGTGTTAGTAATCTTTTCATGGCACTACTTGATTAAAATTACTTGTAATAGTTTCACTTTCTCGCCCAGCTGATCTTTAGCTTTAATTTGGATTATATATCGCCCATTTCTCGCCATTCGACCATCATCCGTGCGGCCATCCCAGGAAATTTCCAGTGAACTGGATCTTGATCCATATCTACCAGCTTGCTGGAGAGCATCATCCAGAATTGTTTTCACTAATTCACCACGCATATTGTATATGTTGATAGATACTCTCGCAGGTGGGAAGGCTGTATCCAGCCAGTACCCAATTTTTACAGGTGCGATATCTGGTGAAAACGGACTTGGCAATACAGCGGCGTCTCTTATTCCCAATGGTTGATTTTGCGATAATACCGCAAATTGTCCCAATTCATCTGTAGCGACGGTTCCTACAGTTTGAGCGTTGATTGATTTCGTGGTTGTAGTTTCGAATAACTCCCATTGTAAGGTTGTAAAATTGAATTTTCCAACTTGTCTCTCTCCGGTATCTAACCTAAAGAAGGTGGTATCTTCTGGCAGAGTAATTCGTGCAGTTGACTTCAATTCGCTACCTGATAACGATAGAATGTAAATCCGATCACCAACGGTATAGCTTTGGTCGGTACCTTGTGCAAACACAAACTTTTTCGAAGGCGCCGGTTGGGTTTCAGTTAATGCGATGAACGATGGAATATCTACTGATCCAGTTGGCAAGTCTAAAATTAGTCCATCACCATTATTAAACAAATATTCTTCATCTGGCTGTATTCTTGCTACTAATTCGATACCATCGGTATTGCCCGAAAGTTTTGATAGTGTATCGGTCACAGTGATATTAAACAGACCTAAAAGATTTTCACCTGAAGGAGTAAAAACTCCTCGTTGGTCTATACTACCAAAAGTTGGCGGACTAATTTCCCATGCCAAACTACTTCCCAACAACACGGCATTTCCTGAAGTATCAAAAGCTGCATATGAAAAGATGTGGCTCGTTGAGTTATCAAGTTGCTTCCCGGGACTACTCACCGAAATACGATCAAGGGGAATATCCCGCACAGTGAAATTAAGCGTAGTAGTTACAATACTTCCTGCTAGATTTGCCGCTACTCGCACTGAATAGGTTCCGGCTTTTATCGCCTGTAGCTGAATGCTTGTCCCCACCTGATTAGTGAGCGATACTCCTGTTGTATCGCTTAAATTTGTCCAACTAACCTGTCCACTTGGAGAATCTCCGGTAAAGTCATCCTCGAGTGATTTATTTACCCCATCGCGAACAAATAGTTGAAGCTCATAAATCTCGCCCACTCTAAGTGTTTGATTATTGATGGTGGGTGTAACCCGGATGTTTGTAAGTATTCCACTTGCAAGTGGTTTAACACTACGCTCTCTGCTAACAAACACGTTGTTTGCTGTTGAATCATCGACGGAAGTGTAGAAGGTAACCAGCTCGGTAGAATTTGTAGCCGGAATATCTGCTGTAAGCGAATCGCCGGATGTAGTCATAACAACAGCCCTAAACTGATTTTGAGAAGCTTTTTTATAGTATAAAATTCCCGCTGCAGAGCTATTGTCATAACCACTCGCGTTAACTACGGTTACTTTGGTAAGCTCATCAGCCAGGATTTCGCTAACCGACAACTGCCGGTAGGGTATTACTATTTCTTCGCTTACAATAGTTGTATCTGTTGGTAATTGAATACGAATGGTATTTTGAGGCGCGAGCAACCCTTCTTTTGAAACAGAAACTACATATGTTGCCTTTCTTAGACTTTCTTCTGATTGAAATGCACCTGAAGTACCAGTTACAATGCGCCGTGATTCACCACCTGAAAGCCCAAACTCGAGGGTAGCTCCCTGAAGCGGATTCACGCCATCAGTAACCGTTAAGTTTATTTGGCCACTAGGCAGGTATGTATTTGGAAGTCTATTTACGGTTCCAATATCATCAGTTGTAAAAGAGAGTAGATAGCTTTTTGTAAAGAGACCAGATGTAATTTTTATTTGATACACCGTAGTGTCTGTTGCTCCTGTTTTAACGGGCAGACTACCAAAGGTGTAGCGTCCGGAAGTGTTTGTAAGTGTTCTTGTGGTATTCGTTGAAATTGCTTCAACTTTAACATTTTGTACACCACTATCTTTAAATAGTACAAAACCATTTGCGTTAACAGATGCTTTATTCAGAACCAAGTCATCAACTGCTTGGGATGAACCTGCAGATACGGAAACTTCAACGGTATCAGGGGTAAATCCACTTCCTGTAGCAATTACTAAATAGTCACCAACTGAAAGATTTGCGAACTCATAAGAACCACTACTATTTGAACTCGTCTCTTTCTTTTGACCGGTAACCTTAGAAACTAATGCGATATCAGCATTTCTAAGCGTTGTGGTATCACTTTCTGAAACTTGTTTTACAATACCATTAATTGAAGATGAGTTTGCAATCAACTCAAAGCTGGTTGAGGTAGAATCTCCGGAGCTTAGCATAACTTCTCTGGCTTCGGGATTTGTTGAATAGCCTGCAAATGAAGCACGAATTGTGTATTCCGTACTTGCCTTTATATCAGTAAAAATAGCTCGGCCTAATGGAGAAGTTTTTTTAGATCGAACTACCGATGTATCCGCAGAAATTATAGTGACATTAACATTTGATTGAGGATTTCCAACATTCGAAACAACTACCGTAATTGTCCCAATGTTTGCAACCGCACTAAAATTCTGTGTGACTTCTTCCGTTGAGGAAAGTTGGATAGTATTAGAAATGGCTGGAGTGAATTCGAATCCAGATCTGCTTACAGAAACCTGATAATCGCCTGATTCAAGAAAATCGAACGTGTAATTCCCTGAAGAATTTGAAGTTGCCAATTCTATGATTTCTTCACTTCCGGCTCGCAATAATTTAACGCTAGCACCACTTATCCCAACGTTACCGCTGATTTTACCCTGACGTACTATTACACTAAGTGGATCTTCTAATTGTACTTCATCAGCTCCCAAGGGTACATTTAAATCTGCCTCGGTGTTTTCATACCCTTCCCGATAAATGTCGGTGATTAGTGCATAGATAACCCCAGTCTCTATTCCTTCGAAAGAGAATAATCCTTCGGCATCGGTTTGAGTGGTAAGCGATTGCGACTCACTTGAAGCAAGTACGGATACCCGAAATGGAAGAGTTCCACCATTTTCGTCTAAAACCTGACCATTTATGGTTCCATTATTTTGGAGTAAAGTTCTATTGGTTGATGCTGTTGGACTTGCCGGATCAATAGAAATAGAAACGGTATCAGATTTGAATCCTTCCTTTTGCGAGATCACTAAATACTCTGCCGGAATCAAGTTTGAAATCTCGAATGTTCCATCCGACGAAGTAATTGCCAAACCTGAACCACGATTACCTATTGCAGAAACTTCCACATTTAAGATTGGATCGCCTGTAAACTGATTGGTTATCGTGCCGGTGATTACTCCATTATTTGGGATCAAATTTAAAACATCAATCCCTGTTACATTCAGGTCATCAATTGAAACTTCAACTGAAGTTGCAGCATCACTTGTATAACCGGTTTTAGAAGCATTTACAGAATAATTTGAAGGTTCAACTCCGGTTATAGTATATGTTCCATTTGCACTTGAAACTGCAGTATATGAGACACCTTCTGTATTTGTGGCAATGACGGTTGCATCTGAAAGGGTTAATGCATTTTCATCGGTAATAAGGCCGGTTATACTCCCATTTTTGGGTACAAGAACTTTTGGGTAATTAACAAAATCTCCATCCGAAATTTCCAGCACTTCTGAGGTAGAAATATACCCCGTTTTAGATAATTCAAGTGTGAAAGAACCCGATGTAAGGCCTGAGATATTAAAATTCCCTTCCTGATCTGTAACGGTACTAGCACCGCTACCATTACTCTTTGTGAGATTTATAAATACTTGCTCCAGAGCATTGTCATCCGTATCCGTAATTACTCCACTTATAAGTGCAAAATTTTCATCAATTCGTAGATTGATGCCATTTAACGTTTCACCAATATTAAGGGTTGTATTTGTACTATTTGTAGTGTATCCGGCTTTTCTAGCTTTTATTGTATAGGTTCCTGGTTCCAGACCTAACAAGTAGCTTCCGTTTGTCCCAGAATTCACACTATCAATCGGTGTCCCGGCTTCATTACTTGCAATTATTACTGCATTAGAAACTACCTGATCATTATCTGTAGAAATAATGCCGGCAACTGAACTTGGATTTGCAGCAAGCTCAAAATCCTGAACTACTTCATTTCCGGCTACTAATTCATTGGTTGTAATGGATGTTGAACGATACCCATTCTTACTCGCTCGTAGTTGGTAAACTTCTCCGGCAGGTAATGAAAAGGCATAGGTTCCATTTATCTGAGTGATGGTACTTTGTTCGAAATTTGAATTATTTGGCTTTGTTACCAAAATTGTTGCATTTCGAAGGGCATTCTCCCCATCCGTAATTGTCCCTCTAACTGTTGTTAGATTTTCAACTAAACTCAGGTTTTGATTGATCAATTGCTGGCCTGGCCCAACACTTAATACATCTGTAGAATCAGAAATAAATCCAGCTTTTTCCGCTTTTATATACCAATCACCTGAACTAAGGTTAAAGGTATAGGTACCATCCAGATTATTTGTTAATTCTGATCTTGTACCATTTGAGTTATTTATCGCTAATAACTGTGTGTTCGAAAGTGATTCTCCTCCGGAGGTTATTTTTCCAGTTACAGACCCTGCATTTGGTGTCATTTGAAAATCTACGCCAGATAATTCTTGTCCAACCGAAACTGATACATTTTTTGCATCTGGCGAAACTAAGCCGCTCTTAGTTACAGATATTCTGTGAGTACCTTCAGGCACACTTAATTCATAATATCCGCTACCGGATGTGGTGGTTGTGCCCCCATTCAGGATACTTACAGTTGCATCCGCCACTCCATTTCCATTTGGCAAAGTTACTGTACCTGAAATTGAACTTGGATTTGGGATCAGTTCAAAATCCATACCCGAAATAGTTTCACCTACAGCAATTCCAATTACAAGTTCTCTTGATTCGCTGGAAGTATAATTATCTTCAACTGCCTCGATAGTATAGGATCCACTTCTAAGTGATAATGTGTACTGCCCGTTTTGCCCACTTCGTGTAGAAATTACTTCTCCAACAGAAGGAATAGCTTTGACTTCTACATCAGCAAAAATGGACGTACCGGTAGACCCATCTTCGTTTGTAGTTCTTTCCCGTACAAATCCGGTTATTTGATTGGCATTACCGGTTAATGTAAAATTTTGATTTTGAATTAAATCGCCGGTAGATAACGAAACGGTTTGGTCTGATGGTTTAACGAAACCTATTTTTTCAGCTGATAATGTCCAACTTCCACTAGATACAATAAACTGATATAAGCCTTCTCCATTTGTGTTATCCTCGTAGGTATTTACCCCATCGGTAATTGATACACCAGCTCTTTGAATGGGCTCTCCCTGATCATTATATACATATCCTGAAATGGTGGCCTCATCATTGGTAAGTATAAACTCATCATCAATTACAGATTGCTCATTTATCCCAACAGTTATAGTCTGCGATTCTGCACTAATAAAACCTGTTTTCGATACAGTGATTTCATAGGTGCCTTCATTTAACGAGAAACTAAAATTTCCGCTTCCATCGGTATTCGCGAGTTCTTCAGTATCACCTGATACTTCTTCCAGTATAACCTGTGCATCCTGTATGAACTCGTTATTTTCATCTACCACTATACCTTCGATACTTGACGGTAGTGGAGTCATTTGCATCGTAAATACCGTAGTCGCATCGTCTCTTATGGTTTGCTCGGTGGTAGCCGATTCATATCCATCTTTTGAAACGGTAAACTCGTAAGTACCTGCAACTAGGCTATCGTAATGTGTTTCTGATTGCACAAAAAATGGAATGACGGGTGTAACACCACCTGAAATTGCTTTTACATTCAATTCGGCTCCAAGTAATTCAGAATCATCAACACTGGATCGAATTCTGGCTCCGAATTCACCGGTTTCAATTTCATAGCTAAAATATCTACTGCTACTGGTTGATCCACCTCCGGTGCTATTATTAGCAATTACATTCCATTCATACCTGCCATTTTTTAGATTTTCAAGTGCAGGATATTCTATTATTGTATTTGTTGTTGTGCTTATCCAAATTGGAATGGTTACATCAATTCCCTGTTGACGAATTACCTGAAATAAATTGACTGTATAATTATTTGCACTTGATACTTCTTCCCATTCAAATGTGATTATTTCTTCAGCAAAATAGGTCTCATTATTAGGTGGAGATATCAGTGTTGTGGCTGGAATCGCGTTTGGATCGTTATATACAAAAGGAACGATCCCACCAAATACTGCACTTGTAAAAGTCGGATTATTCTCTTCATACACATTCAACACCGTATAGCTGTATTCCTGACCTGAATTTAAAGGCGGTGCTATGTCTTCAAATGGAGATTGAGCATTTATATCACCATAAACTGCAGTCGTTGTATTTGTGATATATTGCCATACAATGGTTGCGCCTTCAATGGAAATTTCGCCATTCTCATCTTCAACAATATCGAAGGGTGTGCTAGAAACAATTAACCAATACGATGGAACCCCTGATACGGCACTCCACTGAAATGTTGGAGCCGGATCTTCTATTGTTCCACGGGGTGCAATAATTGAAGGCGCCTCATTGGCTTCAACAATTAACTGAATTTCATTTGAGAATAGAATAGTTGGGTCATTTTCAAAATCATCCTGAATCCCGGAGCTTGTTGTCGCACTTGAATTCGTTACACGCGCATAATATCTCCCCGGACTCAAACCAATATTGTCTGGCACAAATTCTGCTCTCAAACCCGATACATTCTGTGTTACAAAATCGTACGTGTTAGGAGTGCGCCCGATTATCAACTTAGCATTTGCACTATTCAAGTTTAATGCGGTTCCGTCAAATTGTGTCCAATCTAATCGAAATGCATTATCTCTTGGAAGCAATAACCTTGTTACAAAATCGCCTTCCGGATCTTCTACCTTTGCTGGTTGCACCACAAAAGTTTGGGCGAATGAAAGAGTGGATAAAAATACTAGGAGAACAGATAGTAAAAATCTATACCCCACCCCGTTTTTACTCATGCTGAAACTCTGACTTATTAGTTGTTAATAAGCTAGTAAAAACAACTTTCACATCACAAAATAAATCAGTGTTTCCTCTTTTTTTATTGGTGCCAGATTTTCTGGCAAAGTTGCACCCTATTTAGTGATTACAACAGTATTTCCAGATCTGGATACGTTAAACTCAGGAAGGTCTCTTTGAGCTGGACCGCTTATAGGCACACCACTTAAATTGAATACAGAATTATGACAGGTACACACAAATTTATCGCCAGGTAATTGCCAATTATTAGTACAACTAGCATGTGTGCATACATTACTGAATGCTCTAATTACGGTACCATCAATATTTACAGCGAGAAAACCACCAGACACAGACACAATCATCCCTCCAGCGGTCTGAAGATTATTAAAAAAGGAACTCGATATATCTATTGTTACCACATTGCCATCAATTTTGATAGCGTCCGCGTTGTTATCTTCCTCTTCAGGATCTGAACTTGTTGAACTTGAGCAGGATGCTACATTTAAACCTAGAGCAGCAAAAAGCGCAACCGATCCTGCTTTCTTTAAAAAATCCTTTCTATCAGTATTCATGCATTTCTTTTATTGAGATGTAAGTACAGTTCTGCAAACGTTTTGATTCCAAATTATTGCATGATATCGATTTGCTGCCCTTTCCTGGACGAGCAATCAACGTGAAGAAAAAATCTAAAAAAATTATTCCAACACTAATCGGCTGATAATAAATGACTTATTCTATGTGAGAAAAGATGGAGAGGAAAAATATATTTATTATAATTTTTTAATGTTAGAGAATTTTAATATATTAGTACCAGTCAAGAGAGAAACAAGGTCAAGAGAACATAAATAAGTAGTCATGAGAGCAATATACATTTACTGGACATTCTTCATACTGTTAACCGTGAGTAGCGGAGTTTTTGCTCAGAAGTCGGCAACGGCAGTGATGAATGTTTCAGTAACTGTAGTTAGTGGGGCAACGATCAGTGAAGTGCAAGGATTAGAAATCAATTTTGATGCACAGGAAGTACAATCTGCAAACTTCTCGTTCAATACCTCTAATCATGTAGATACTTATGTAGCAAGTGCATCAACATTTACAGTTACTAACCAATATGGCGAAAGCATAACCATGGAAGCGGATGACCATATTCAAGATCAAAATGATATTCGTTCAGTAAATATTGGAACCAAATTATCTGACACCCAGCAAGACTTAAGAGGACAATATCAAGGAAACCTAACCACCACTATCGCTTATTTTTAAACCATTTTATTCTGTACCCTATGCCTCAATTGGATGACACCGTTGAGGCTTTTTTTTGATTTATATTTTAATGATAGAAATAAGTAAGTGGCTCTGATTCATAACTGCATTTGCTTATTTTTCAACATGAATAAAAATCTACTTCTATTATTAATAATCAGCTTTTGGTTGCTACAATGTGGTGATGGCTCCACATCACCAGATCTCGAGATTCCAGGTAACCACCGAAATTTTAGTTGGACCCTTCTATCTTTACCAGACACCTTAGTGTTGGATGTTCGTGCGATAAATGAAGATTCTTATATAGCTTTTACCGGGTTAGAAGTTATGTACGGAAATCTCCAATCACATTTTGAGCTGGACTTTTTCAGAAACAGAACAGGCTTCGAAATAAACGACGAGTCACATCAGGTTTATTCGATTGAAGACTCAACATGGTTGGCTTCATCTCCCGAATACACCACCTTTGATACGCTGCACATTCCACCAGCTTCAGGGAATATTGAATTTTGGGAAGGCAAGCTTTTTTATGCTGATACATCAAATCAATTTCTTAGCTATGATGTTGAAACCGAGACTTTAGATACCTTACTTTCTGTTTCTAAAAGTTTAAGGGTTGCTACTCATGCCGGATCGACCTTTTTCTTAAAATTGGATTCACAACTTCAAATTTTGGACGTTTCCAAACCCACAATGGGACTTTCTAATTCTAATATCCCTGTGAATACGGTAACTAAAGCGATCGAATTTACAAATGGCCAGATCATAATTGGCACAAGAAATTCTAAAGCATTTATCTCGACAAATGGTGGAGAATCGTGGGATGAGACATGGCCGGAATTAATTCCGGGAAATATGGTTACTGATTTTGTTTCGAATCAGGCTGGTGATTTGTATATGAGTATTTTGGGAAGTGGACTTTATTATTCTGAAGACACTGGATCCAGTTGGGCTTCTATATATTTGCCAAATTTAAATCTTGAAGTTTATGCTGTTGATTTCTCTCCTGAGCTAGGAATCCTAATCGCTACAAATTTCGGTGTTTATCGTGGCGAATTCATTGAATAATTCAATGTTGATTTTGACGTGATGAGGATTCAATTCCAGCGCACATTTTCTTAACATGTACAAATCAAAATATTAAATTCTATCCAACAACAGGATGTTCAAAAAAATCGGACTCGCAAAAGAAGTCGAATCTCCAGAAAACCCCGGTGCTCTGGAAGAAAGAGTTGCGTTAATTCCTTCAGATATTCAAAAACTAATCGAAACTGGGGCAAGTTGTGAAGTTGAAGAAGGAGCCGGTTTACGGGTTGGTTTCAGTGATGAAGAATATGCCCAGGTTGGTGCCACAATTGTTGACCACAACACGCTTTATGCTGATAAAGACCTTATCGTAAAATTTAAAGGTCCGGCAATAGAGAGTATTCCATTGATGAGAGAAGGAACCACCATGTTCTGTATGGCTCATTTCCATTCTTTCCCTGAACGTGCAGAATTATTGGAGAAGCACAAGATCAATGTTATTGCAATGGAGAATGTTGTCCAGTCACCAGAAAAATTACCTCGTGAATTAGTACTTGGCTTAATGGCGGCGGATAATTGTCTGGAAGCCGATCTTAGAATAGCGGGAATTGACGAAGATGAGTTTCACGTGATCGGATATTCTACTCGAATGTCTGGTGCGATTCGTCGAATTATGAATCACAGCCCAAAAAGCCTTGTTCTTCATCATGTGGATGGCAGCATTGAAGATTTAGGTCAGCTTCATGATAAAATCAGAGTCATTTTCGATTCATCTACTATTAGTGACGCACCTGCACTAATTAAAAAGTTAGCAGCGCATGACATTCGTTATTATGATGTAAATGAGTTCGTGGTGCATCATGGCAAAGAAGCACTTTCGTATTATCGCCATGTTAATCCCGCCCCAAAGTTTGGGAAAAGAAAAATTGAAGCTCTTCATGAGACAGGCCGTGCAGGAGCGCGTTATGGACTTAATCTGCTTGAAAATGAAAGTTCTAAAAAGCTCCCACCTGAGCGTGCAATTGTAACAGTACTTGGATATGGAAATGTTGGGATGGGCGCCATTGATGAGTGTTATCGTGCGGGCGCACGATCTATTCGTGTTTTAGGGAAACATCAAACACAAAAAGATCACATAGAACACTTTATTAAAGATGCAGATGTAATTATTAATGGAGCAGAACAACCAAAACAATTACGGGGAGTTAATTTTTTACTAACCCGAGATCACGCCAAAAATGTAATTCAAACAGGTAGTGTTGTTATAGATTTGATTGGTGGCTCAGCAACAAATAGAAGCGCTGTGGAGAATGTGATCGAATGTACTTATATGACCAATCCTTTCTTTGTGGAAGATGGTGTTTTGTTTTCTGCCCTTTGGGGATGGCCAATGATGGGTTTTATGCGCGAAACCGCCATAAAGTATAGCGGTCAAATTACTGAAATACTCTTAGGCGAAGATCGGCTGATTGAAGGCTTATCAAAAATAGCGCCGGGGGTAAATAAAGCTGTTGTATGTGGTCCTTTTTTATAAATTAGCACAACAATGAGAGATCGATACCGTTCAATTTTTTGTATAAGTAAGTGACATGCAAAATAAATTATTCTTCTCGGTTATATTTTTAGCTTTCCTTCTAAGCGGATTTGGATGCTTCTCAAAAAATGATCAGATCACAGAACTTCCTTTTGAGACTATTCCCGGGGAAGTATTTGTACGGTTGCTACCGGGGTTTGAACGAGATGATTTGCAACTAGTTATCGATGATTTTGAGGTTGATGATTTTGATTTGTCCATTAAAAGAAAACTTGGTACCGGATACATAGTTAATGTTCCACTTGATTTTGAACCGCTTTGGATTACTCAATTCAGTTCAGTTCCAATTGTTGCTGATGCGGAATACAATCGGTTTGGGTATGAATATAGCATCACTGTAAATGACTCGTTACCATATGCTATTGATGATGAAATTACGGTGATTGTAAATTATTCAGGGTGCGATGGTGGCCACGCTTTTAGTCTGCAACGGCCTGGTGCATTCACCCCTAATATGGCTATTTGGCTTTATAAAGCTACACCAGATGAAGACTGTGAAATGGCAGTGAGCGAAGAGCTAACTTTTAGCTTAACCCGTTTTATTCAACTTGCAACTCAGGTTGTAATCGAAGATCCATTTGGTAACCAAGGCCTACTATGGCCCATCCCAGAAGAACCGGAAGAGGACTAGACTCAGCTCAATCATTACAAACCAGCTTTTTGAGCATAGGAACTGCAATTCATTCTGGGTATCTTATTTCCTATTCATCGATGATTTGAAGTGTATAGAGGCAAGTTTCTAGTTCTTATTGTTTGTTTAAGCGGTTATTTTTCAACGAGCGTAATTGCTCAATACGGCTACTTTTATACAGGGAAAGATTACGGTTCGGAAGCGTTTTTCAATCCGGTAAACCAAGTTATTTCTGGTGGGTTTGATATGGTTTTTGTGCTTAATGAGTCTTCAAGACTTCGCAATTTTGACGTTCAAACTAAATTTTCAGAATTATCTAGGTCTTTAAGATTTCCAATCCAAAGTATCGAAGAAGGTATTGGGTGGGAGACATTCTTAAAATCAGAACTCCTAATCTCCCCTAATTATGTGCAGTGGATTCCAAATTACTCGTTGCACTTGCTTGGTGGTGGAATGGAATATGCCCGACTAGCTGATTATTACGCCTATCATAACATTAGTTATCCTAGATTTTTTGCTTTCCTTACCGCTACTACCGAGCACGTTTTAAATGAAATGGTTGAAAATATCGAACGTGATTGGTTAAGTCATGCCACTATAGCTGATTTATATGTTTTCAATAATTTGGGAATGATTGCTTTTAGTTTCGAGCCCATACAACAATTTTTCTCAGAGACGGTTCAACTTAGAAGTTGGTTAAGTCAAACTGCCTACTCGATTCGAGACCATTCGGTTAGAAATGTTGGGCAAAACTACTCCCTAAAATGGCAACCAGAATTCATGAATGAATATTCTCTGTTCACCTATTTTGGTCTTGGTGCGCTTGTTGGAGTTGGAAAAGACATTAAAGATAAAACCATTTCTTTTGGCGCCGGATTTAAATCGATTGGAGTTTTCGGATATGACGAAGAATCCTTTTTAGAAACTGTGATTGCCAGACCTTCTGCAGGTATTTTTATTGATAAAGAAAGTTCCTTGTTAGGATCACTCACGTACACGCATTCAACAGATTACAATGAGAATATCAAACTTGAAATATTTCCAGGTTTAATACCAACTTCATTTAATCACATTAAGCTTGGATTTTGGGTGAATGTTAGTTTCGATTACAACTCTTATGTTGGAATAACCATTGGCAACTTTCCATCAATTGGATTCTAGAGTATGAATTCAGCTATCCTACATAGATCACCATTGCATACTTTTTTTGTAAGCCAATCTGTAAAAAAAGCTTTTAAGCAATGGACAAAAATTAGCCTGTTTTCACTTTTTGTGTGGTTGATTTCATCTCCTATTCTACATGCTCAATATGGATATTATTATACTGGCAAAGACTATGGATCGGAGGCCATATATAATCCGGCTAACCAAATAATCGCCGGTGGCTTTGATATGATTTATATTTCCAGGCAAAGTTCTAAAATCGATAGTCTTCGCCTGCCAAGTGGTTTTAGAAAAGTATTTAATTCTATCAGAGACCCGAGAGAAGCCATTGATTGTTGTATTGGCTGGAACACTTTTCTCAGATCTGAAATACTCATTTCATTTAAAAATGGACAGTGGCTCCCAAATTACACCCTCCATATGCTTGGTGGGGGTATGGAATACGCCCGATTAGCAGATTACTATAACCTTCATGGATTTAAGTATCCAAGAATTTGGGCAGCGGCAACTTCTACCGCCGAGCATTTACTCAATGAAGCGGTTGAAACTGCAGGATGGAATGTGAATAGTTATGGCGCAGTTGCTGATCTTTATGTTTTCAATACGCTTGGGATTATTGGATTCAGTTTTGAACCAATTCAACGCTTTTTTGCCGAAGAAGTAGAACTTCGCAGTTGGCTTAGTCAAACCGCGTATTCAATTCGGGATAATTCAATCAGAAATATTGGGCAATATTACTCGATTAAATGGCAACCTGAGTTCATGAATAATTACTCGGTTTTTACTCATATGGGTGCGGGTTTTCTCTTAGGTGGCGGGCATACCAAAAATAACGAAACGATCTCTATAGGTGCGGGATTCAGAACCCACAAAGTGTATATTTACAATACCCAAACCAATCAGGAGACAATTACCACCCGCCCTTCTATCGGTTTTTTTAAAGATCGAAATAATTCTTTATTAGCCTCTTTTGTATACACTCATGGGGCGGATTTCCACGAAAATTTTAAGCTCGAAATTTACCCGGGCTTCATGAAATTGCCTTTCAATAACATCAAAATGGGATTTTGGATTAATGCCAGTTATGATTACCCAGCCTTTGCCGGTATAACTTTTGGCAACTTCCCATCCATTGCGTTTTAAAGTCCCAGTATTTTTCGATTCGTAGCCTCATCGATTTCACCACCGGCAAAATCATCAAATGCTTTTTCTGTCGCTTCAATAATGTGGTCTTGAATAAATCCAGCACCCTCACGGGCCCCTTGTTCTGGGCTCTTAATGCAACATTCCCATTCCATCACAGCCCATACGTCACAGCCATATTCTGTTAGCTTAGTGAAAATGGTTTTGAAATCGATCTGCCCATCACCCGGAGATCGATACCTGCCCGCACGATCTCTCCAGTTTCCAAATCCGCCAAAAGCACCTTTTTTCCCTGAAGGAATAAACTCTGAATCTTTCACATGAAATGCCTTTATGAACTCATGATAATGATCTATGTAAGCTATGTAATCTAATTGTTGAAGTACGAAATGACTCGGATCGTATAAGATATTTGCTCGCTTATGATTTCCTGTCGCTTCCAAAAACCGTTCAAAAGTAACCCCATCATGTAAGTCTTCGCCCGGATGAATTTCGTAACAAGCATTCACACCATTTTCATCAAAAACATCCAAAATCGGAACCCACCGTTTTGCCAATTCTTTGAAGCCGAGGTCTACTAAACCGTCAGGTTGTTGCGGCCATGGATGCCAATATGGCCAAAGTAGTGAGCCTGAAAAAGTAGCATGCGCCTTTAGTCCCAACTTCCGACTTGCAATAGCCGCTTTTTTCATCTGATCAGTTGCCCATTCTGTACGGGCATTCGGATTATTTTTTACTGCATCGGGGGCAAAATTATCAAACATGAGATCATAGGCAGGATGTACCGCCACCAATTGGCCCTGTAGATGTGTAGACAGTTCCGTTATTTCCAGTCCATAATCGTTGACTTTACCCTTTAATTCGTCACAATAGGTATCACTTTCTGCAGCTTTATCTAGATCGAATAACCATTTATCCAGTGTTGGAATTTGGATTCCCTCATATCCAAGATCAGCCGCCCATTTACAAAGGCCATCGAGACTGTTGAAAGGTGGTTTATCATCAATAAATTGTGCTAAAAATATTGCTGGCCCTTTTAGTGTTTTCATTTTATTCCCTGTGTTGATTAAACTGTAATCCAAGTATTTCCTTTTTCAGTTGACTCTACCATAGCGTCAACTAACCGCATTCCGTGCACACCATCATCTATGCCTGGATAATCATAAATCTCCATGTTATGGGTTTCTCCTTCTGATTTTGACCGAAGATGCATCACAAAATTTCGATAAATATTGGCAAAAGCTTCAAGGTATCCTTCGGGGTGACCAGCTGGTGTTCTAGAATTTGCCTGGGCTGCCTCAGACACATAGCCAGTACCTGTTCTGTACACTTCATCCGGCTTATTATTCCAAGTAACAAGCAGCGTATTAGGGTCGCGTTGAGTCCATACCACCCCTCCTTTATCGCCATAAACACGCACTTTAATAGCGTTTTCCTCACCAGCTGAAACCTGAGAAACTGATAATACACCCGGGATTCCTTCTTCAAACTCAATGAGAGCATTGGCATCATCATCTAGCAACCTGCCGGGCACTACTTTACTTAACTGAGATTGAACCTTTGTGATTTTTAAGCCCGAAACATATTCACCCATGTTTGCCGCATGTGTGCCAATATCGCCATAAGCTCCACTTTTCCCCGATCTAGTCGGGTCTGTACGCCAGGCCGCTTGTTTTTGATCCGTGTCTTCTAATTTTTCTGATAACCAGCCTTGCGGATATTCCATCATTACTTTCCTCACTTTACCCAACTTGCCACTTTTTACAATCTGGCGAGCTTCTTTTACCATGGGATATCCGGTATAAGTATGTGTTAGACCAAGAAGCAATCCGGTTTCTTTCACTTTCTGTTCAATTTGACGGGCTTCGTCCATATTGAAGCAAAGCGGCTTATCAATCATAACCGAAAAACCATGCTCTAAAGCTAACATAGCCGGACCAGCATGTACATGATTTGGAGTAACTATGGAAACAAAATCCATACGTTCGTCTTTGGGAAGGGTAGCCTCCGTTTCAATCATTTCTTTATAAGATCCATACACTCTTGCAGGATCTAGGAACAGTTCTTCACCCGTCATTTTGGACTTTTCCGGACTACTACTGAAAGCACCACAAACCAGTTCAATTTGTCCATCTAAATTTGCAGCAAGGCGATGTACAGCACCGATAAATGCTCCAACTCCACCACCGACCATCCCCATTTTGACTTTCCTATTCTTCAAACTCATACTTATGCATTTTGTAGTTCACTGGATGATTCGATACTGTCGTCTGCTTCTTTGTCCCAGAAGGTAACAAAGAAAAATATTGCCACTCCAAGGGCAACAACTGCTGGCATTACCCAAAATGCTTGTGCACCTGCTAACCACCCTTCAGCTGTTGAACCATCTAATTGAATGTTATCTCCCCACCATCCAAGTACGTAATTACCGATTAACATACCTGCACCATAAGTTAGTAAATTGAAGAATCCCTGAGCGCTCGCCCTCAAATGTTTGGGTGCTTTTTTATCTACATACAATTGGCCGGTTACAAAAAAGAAATCATAGCAAATACCGTGTAATGCAATTCCCAGAATTACTAACGCTGTGCTGCTTGGGAATAATCCGAATAATAAATAACGGGCAGTCCACGCCAACATCCCAACTAACAGCATCCATTTAACGCCTAAACGGGAAAGGAAAAATGGAATTGCCAGCATAAATAACACCTCGCTCATTTGGCCAATTGCCATAAACGATGGCGAAGATGAACCGAATGCAACTGCCGCAATGAAGTCATTTGTTCGGGCATAATAAAATGCCAGGGGAATACTAATTGCAAAGCAAGAGAATGAGAAAACGGCAAAGCTTTTATCAGTTAATAGTTTGATTGCGTCCAAACCAAGAGCTTGTTTAAGATCGAATTTTTCACCTTTTGCCGATGGCGGGCACTTTGGTAGTGTAAAGCTATATACCCCATAAATTACCGAAACTACGGCGCTTAGTTTAAGAGGTATGTCGGTTGATTGAATATTGCTTTCTACACCGGTTAGCCAGCCTAATAATGGAATATCAAAAAAACCAAGTACGGTTTGAGCGACTACAAATCCAGCTACAATCCAACCAATGGTTCCCCATACCCTAATTTTTGGGAACTCGCTGCCTGGATCGGTGATATTTGCAAATGCAATTGCGTTTACCAGAGCTAATGTTGGCATATATAACATGAAATAGGCTAACATCACCCAAATGAAGGTCCCTGGATCCGTAATAGTAGATGCATACCACAGAAGCGCGCCGCCAATTAAATGTGAAATCGCATTTACTTTTTCGGCATTAAAAAACCGATCGGCGATCAAACCAACAAAAACAGGCGCCAACAACCCCGCCCAGTTATGAGTGGCGTACGCCGATCCGATAATTGAATTTAAGCCTTCTTCTCCGTCAAATACTTCCAGCAAATATGCCCCCATTGTTACAAAAAAAGCGCCCCAGATAAAGAATTGAAGAAACATCATAAGGCTTAATCGAGCAGTCGTGTTATTCATAGTCATCATTTGGATTAGTGGTAATCACGAAGTGCGCAAAATCTACTGCATATTCCTTCGATTCCAAAAAAAAACGCTTTCACTTATGTTTTTTAACGTAATATTTGATCAACATTCATTTGGTTAGATTTTTTTGCACCTTACAGAGTATCAAAAAAGCGTTATGGTTTCCGCAATTGCAAAAAAAATGCTGCTAAAAGAGGAGTATTCGGTATTACTTCTCAATTCAAATCCGAATGTGCATCCATTATTTGATGGGATTCGATTTGAATATTCGGCTACAGAGAATCGTGGATTCGATTCGGTTATTATGTTCGCACAGAATGAGGAAGAGATTGGAAGGTTTCTCCCAAAAGCAGACTCTAGCCTGAAACCAAAAGGGTTGCTTTGGCTATCCTATCCAAAGAAATCTGGCAGTATTCCAACACCTTTAAATCGCGACATAACCTGGAATGTGGTCAAAGAATTTGGAATGGAGCCAGTTCGTCTTGTCTCCCTGGATGACGATTGGTCGAGTATGCGTCTGGTTAAAAAAGCAGATCGTAAAAAGGCTTCAAGGTTAGGACAAGATCCACCCGGTGTAGATCGCGTTTCAAAAACAGTTATTCCACCTGAAGATCTTCAAAAAGCTTTGAATGAAAATCCTGATGCTGCTGCGTTTTTTGAGGAACTAGCCTTTAGCCATAAACGAGAATACATAGCCTGGTTGTTTGATGCTAAGAAACATGAAACGCGTGATCGTAGAGTTAAAAGAACGATCGAACTTCTTACACAGCAAAAGAAGAATAAATGAGCAGGGTCCACTCAACAATAGCATTGCTTTGGTTTTTATTGATTCAATGCGACTCCAGTATTGAACCGGCGACTAAAGAGAAAATTAAAGACGTACCTGCTTTTTTGATAGGTCATTTTGAAGATGATTATAGTATCCGATATGCAGTTTCAGACTCTGCATTTATCTTACTTCCCAGTTCGATTTATCACATAAAAAAATGGAGCCTGCAAGAACAATTTCTTATCGCACAGAATGATAGTTTAAATGCTTATGACCCTGGTTTATGGTCGCGAATTGATTGGATTGAGCTTGAAAATATGGGGGACTTTACATGGGCGTTTTGTTTAAGCGTGTATGATGCAGAAAGTGCTGATGAAGCAGTGGCATCAGCTAAAATAAATCCAGAGTCGCCAAAAACAGGGTGTAATGGATTCCCATTTTCCAGAATGATGCGAATTGAACCGACAGATAGTCTTCGGTTCTCTTATTAACCCGTCTATTATATATTATAATCCCTAAGTCTTCAATTATGTTATCATCAGAAACCTTTCAATTTCTTAAAGATTTAAAAGAGAACAACAATCGAGATTGGTTTACAGAACATAAACCACGATATCAGGCGGCACATCAAAATGTAATTGAGTTTATGGATGCATTAATTGCTGAAATGAATAAAGTGGACAATATTGAGACAGAGTCTGGGAAAAAGGCCTTATTTCGCATTTATAGAGATGTTCGATTCAGCAAGAATAAAGCACCCTATAAAACGAGTTTATCCGGAGCTCTAAAACGAGCAACTAAATGGTTAAGAGGTGGTTATTATGTGCATCTAGAACCGGGTAACATTTTTTTAGCGGTT
Source organism: Balneolaceae bacterium (assembly GCA_965249965.1). Taxonomy (GTDB): domain Bacteria; phylum Bacteroidota; class Rhodothermia; order Balneolales; family Balneolaceae; genus HXMU1420-13. The sequence continues at coordinate 1,204,096 of OZ252262.1, read as the reverse complement.
GGGTTTTGGCAACCTGAGTCAGCGGATTTAAAAATTATCCGTGAAGAATTAGCGCATGACGCAGAACCATTAAGGCAGATTCTAAATGATGCAGACTTCCGATCTATTTGGGGAGAAATAGAAGGAGAAAAAGTAAAAACCGCACCAAAAGGGTTTTCAAAAGATCATCCAAATATTGATTTGATTCGACACAAAGCCTTCATCTTTACAAAATCGTTTTCTGACAAAGAGGCTTTGTCGAAATACTTCCCTTTTGAAATTATAAAAGCATTCATCGGAATTCGGCCTTTCCTCAATTATATGAGTGAAGTGCTTACCCGGCATATTGAAGATTGATTATTCGAGAGCTTTACCAAAAGTAAGTTGATTTCCATCGGGATCGGTCAGATCAAAATCCCGCATTTTATAATCGGCATCTTCGGGACTTGTCATGGATTCGACTCCCTTTGATTTAAACTCCGCATGGATGGCATCTACATCATAACAAAACACATATAATTGTCGCAGTTGAATAGTCTCAGCCTCTGATTTTACAAAATGGATCGACACCGCGTGTTCTCGGTTCGTTACAATATAATTTACCGGTTCGCCCCATTTAAACGTGATTTCAAGTCCCAATTTTTCAGCATACCAGCTTGCCAATAATTCTGGATCTTTGGATGGGAATATCGCTGCGAAGTGAGAGATGTTGCCTTTCATAGTAATGTCTCAGGCTTTAAATCACACAACTCTTCACTTATTTTCCAAAGTTCACGTGCTGCTTCGGGGTCAAGTGCCTGACTTTTTGGAGTTTTGACTTTCGAATCTGAGAAATAGGCGCCGTTAACTTCAGCTACTTCTTCTGAGGTAGCCAAATAGATCGTGGTTTCTGCACCATCCCGATGTGATTTCATAAACGGAGAACCTAGCTTCCAAAAAAGGGCGAACAAAGGATTCATGCCTTCGCCAAATTTGGTGCGTACTACTCCCGGATGTAAACAATTGGCTGTAACTGAGGTTTCCTTTAGCCGGTTTGCTAACTCAATAGTGAACAGAATATTGAATAACTTTGAATTTCCATAGGCCTGCCAGGAGTTAAAATTATTTCGAAGCTGAAGATTTTCCGGATCAAATTTTCCATTTCGATGCGCTTCGGATGCGACATTAATTATTCGTGCCGCGCCGGAATTTAACATGGTTGGCAGTAGTAAATTCGTGAAGAGGAAATATCCCAGGTGATTTACTGCAAAAATCGATTCATATCCATCTACAGTTTCTTCAAAAGTATTGGTAATAAAGCCATGATTATTGATCAAAATGTCAATCTTCTCATATTTGGATAAAATATCTGAAGCTGCTTTTCTAATCTCATCCTGACTAGAAAAATCGCACAGGATGATATCAATGCCGGCACTCGGTGTTTCTTGCTGAATGGCTTTTTTCGCGGCGATTGCTTTATCCTCATTTCGGCAGACCATCACAATAAATGCACCCTGATGAGCTAGTTCTTTAGCTGTTTCTAAACCAATTCCTGCATTGGCCCCTGTAATTATGCATAATTTATTTTTCATGATAGAATGATGGCTTTAAGATTGCAGTTTATCAGACGCATTTTTGAACTATTTAATTTCCTATTTTCGAAGAAAAGAACACAATGATTCAAGAATATTTAAATTCGATTGAAAAATTTATTGTTGTAGGCGATCGCGTACTTATTAAACCTCGTGATATGGAAACTCATACACGAAGCGGATTAGTACTTCCTGCCTCTGTAAAAGAAAAGGAAGAAATCCAAAGCGGGTATATTTTAAAAACCGGTCCGGGATACCCTATCCCCAATATGGAAGTGGAAGAAGAGTGGAAAAGTCATGAGGATACCAAGTACATCGGCATGCAAGCTACTGAGGGTGACTTAGCAATTTTTCTAAAGAGCAGAGCACATGAGATTGAGTTTGAAGATGAAAAATACCTGATTGTTCCTCATTCTGCTATTCTGTTATTGATCAGAGATGATCTAGAAAGTTAATGGCTCGAATTAAAACCATCGAAGTTGATTCTAAACTAACAAAACACACACCTGTCGAAGATATTCAAGCTCTTTTAATTGGATCGTTGTTAGTAGCATTTGGCGTTACCATATTTACAGAGCTGAAACTTCTTACCGGTGGTACTGCTGGTTTTGCTTTCTTGATCTCGTATTACACCTCATTTAGTTTTGGCGAAGTTTTTTTCGTTCTAAATATTCCCTTTTATACCCTTGCCTTATGGCGATTGGGGTTACCGTTTACCTTAAAAACATTTTTTGCCGTTTTTCTATTGTCGGCATTTACAGAGTTAATTCCTCATGGTTTTGAGTTCGGTAAAATCAACCCACTCTTTGGTGCAATATTTGGCGGGTTGGTTATTGGAACCGGCGTTTTAATGTTGTTCAGGCACAAAGCCAGCCTCGGTGGTGTAAATATTGTATCTCTATATCTTCAAAAATACCATGATGTAAACGCTGGACGATTCCAAATGGTTGTAGATTCTGCTATTATTATTTGTGCATTTTTTGTTGTGGATATTTGGTCGATCTTTTATTCATTAATAGCAGCTGTATGTACAAATCTTTTGTTAGCTATTAACTTTGTTAAGGGTCGCTATTTGGCATCACTTGATTAATACTCTAAATCTTAGGCAATATGAAACGATCTGATTTTCTTCGCAATTCTGCTCTACTTGGCGCAGCAACCATTTTACCAATAAACGCTTTTGCATACTCTTTCCGACGTTCAAACTTTACCGAAATTCGAAGAGGAGTTGGAATGTACACCGAACGTGGAGGCACTATTGGCTGGATGATGAACAACGACGCTTTAGTAGCTGTAGATTCACAGTATCCGGAAACTGCCGCAAATTTTGTTGCAGGAATGAAAGAGATGTCTAGTCGGGGCATGGATTATTTAATCAATTCTCATCACCATGGCGATCACACTGCGGGCAATACCGCCTTTAAAGATTTTGCAACTCATATAGTGGCTCATGAAAATGTTCCGGGGTATCAGAAAGCTGCTGCTGAACGACGTGGACAGGAGACTGTTGATGCTCAGGTTTATGCAGATATGACCTATTCCGACAAATGGAGCCAGGATGTTGGAAATGAAAAAGTACATTTAACGTATTACGGAAATGCGCATACTGGTGGTGACACTGTTACTTATTTTGAGAATGCGAATGTAGCACACATGGGCGATTTAGTTTTTAATCGGGCATATCCGTTCATTGATCCGGGTGCAGGTGCAAATATCAGAAATTGGGTGAATGTACTTCGCTCAACTGCTGACGATTTACCTAACGATGCTATCTATATCTTCGGTCACGGAAATCCAAAATTTGGCGTTACCGGTTCAAAAGGCGATGTACTGGTAATGAGTAACTTTCTTGAAGAACTTTTGAGCTTTGTGCAAAAAGGCATCGACGAAGGCAAATCGAAGGAAGAAATTGCTACTACAGAGGTACTTCCGGGTTTTGAAGAATTTGCTTTCGAAGGCTGGTTCTTAGGGCTCGATTTTCAAACGAACACCGCTTACGATGAATTGACTAATCAATAATCGAATTGATATCGCACATCAATTCCCTGACGTGCATCATCTCCCTGAGTTATTATTAAATCCCAATTCTCGCTTAACAGATACTCCAGTATAAAAAGTGTTTTTGGAGTGGAGCTTGTAAGTTCGTTTACTATAGTAAAAAACGTCCGTTCATTTAAGTACCACCCGGTGCGTATAGCCGTAGCTCCATTTTGACCAGAATTGTCGATTTGTACAATATCCACCCCTAATTCGCGAGTAGCGATGGTTTCAATTTCGTCGATTAACACATCGGTTAATGCCTGAAATGCCTGAGTATCATTGCCCTTTGTAAATACACTTTGCCAAGAATCTAGGGCATAGCAAGGCTGATTGAATAACACATAACAAATCACATTTTCTTGTTCCATAAATGGATCGCTTTCAAAAGAAAATTCCGGATCGTACCTGGTGCCCGTAATTAAATAGTAAAGAACTACAGACTCCCCTTTTTGGCGCGTTTGAGGAATATATGCGCTGCGTATATCCAGTTCGGGGTTTTCATAATCCCCAATAAAAGAAAGGGTTCCTTCTTCTACCGTAAAGCGTTTTCCAAGAGGTCGAATATAACCATCAGATACGTTTAGGCTTCCAAACAGCAAAGCATCTTCAGAGCGTTCTTTTGATATTTCTAGTATGCCCTTAGGTTCAAATTCCATGTCCAGAAAATCTCTGCTTCTGATATAAAAGTCCCGTTTTAGCTCAAGGCTCATATCAATTTTTAAGGAATCGAAAGGAACAAAATTATTTACCCATTCATCTTCTAGTACAATTTCTTCAATGGCTTCTTCCCCAAAATTTGGCACCATATAAAATCCACTATTTACGAGAATATCGCCCAAAATATTAGGTTGTTTTGCAGTTCCATTCATCGCCGCATTTACATCCACAGTCATTCGCATATCTCTGTTATTGGCAATTTGAAACAACCTTGAATCAACTTTGAGATCAATTTCGTCTGGAATTATCCCATTTAAAGTTGAGGTCCCGGTTGCATTTACTCTTCCCCGTCCACTTTCTGCATACACTCTGCTAACCGTTAGCTCGTTCTCGTTTACATCCAGTTGCATGGCCATATTTTTGAGCTGAATTCCTAAAATGGGTACTTCCAAATAACCACCCCGTAAATTGAAATAACCATAGGGTTTTATGTTTCCTAACGGTCCATTAAAATCCAGATTGACATTCAACCTGCCACGCATCGATTTCATATATAGGGGATCTACAAAATCATTAAATATTGCAAGATTGAGGTCGTTGGTTATGGCACTAATTTCAATAATATCCTGCTCATCAGGGAGGATTAATTCGAACGTCCTGAAGTCTAAATTGAATGGGTATTCGATATTTAACTCAGCAACACTCGTGTTTTGAGCATATATCTCACTCTGTAGCACAATCTCTTTATCGGGATTACTGTAATTAAACTCTGCCGAGAGGCGGTCGACCGGAATTCCTGATAAAATAGGGTCATCAATTTCAACTAAGCCCGTAAATGAAGGCGTGCCCGCTTGTCCTGACATTGTACCAGAAAGATGCACAATCCCACTTGTATTTTCATATCCCAGATTTGCCAATAAACTATCAAATTGTGCTAAATTGGTAGATCTCATTTCCAATTCTCCGCGCACCGGTCGGTTAAAAAATTCTTCGTCAAATTCTTCCTTATGTATCACAAACGGGAAATCTGCCCACCCAGTAATTGAAGGTATACCATCCCAGTATAGATTTCCGGCCATACTCAATCGCTCGTTGATGATATCAAAACCAAATAAAAGACTATCTGCAGAGGCGCCCATATAATAAATTTCATCAAGTTTTGCGCTTCCACTACCAATTACATCCCCTGGTGTTTGGTGATAAAAAATCTCACCGGAGGCAATACCATCGAAATAACGCTCACCAAAAATTATTTCCTGAATCAAGCCCGTGTTGAATTCTTCGCCAAGTATAAATGCCATCTGCTCAGTTTCTCCAGCAAAAGGAATCGAGAACTCAAGAAAAGCACCATCTTCGGCTGAAAGTCTCAACGTATCTGTACCAAATGCATCCTTAAAAACCCTGACATTAAACGGCTGTTGCAACCTTAAATCAGAATCTGTTGATTCGAAATCAAATTGTTGAAATTGTATGTCTGTCAATTCTGCCTCAAAATCTTTGTGCACAGATCCTCTCTGAATTAATCTGCCTCGCTCGCTTCCTATCACGGTGAGATCGAATAAAGCTGCCAAAGAATCCTCTGAAACAAATCCATTTGTTTGCATGAGGATATCCTGAAATGTAATTCCGGAAATTATTGGCTCCACGATCCCAATATTTGCATTAAACACCTTTCTATCAGCTATTTCTAACGCAGAAAACCCAACCACAGATTTTGCTTCGAAGGAAGAATCAACTTGAACTTTTTCCAGATTCAGATCAAAATTCCCAATTAAATCGCCATCTGTATTTTGGGATACAGCCCCCTTTAGCGACCCGTTTGCAGATAAATACGACAGCCCGAAAAATCCAGCTAATGGGGCCAGATTTTTAATTTGGAGATCGAGGTTAAACTGATTTTCAGGATTTGTAATATCAAAAATATCTCGTTGCCCAGAGATTGATCCAGCTGCAATTTCACTTTGTAAATTTCCCTCGCGGATGTTGATAATACCGGAGTCATAAAGCACCGAAGCCTTGAATGACTCAATGTTAGCTCCATTAATTGCGCTTTCCTCAAACATCATTGTGCCAAAAAGATTTGCTGTGGTGGGATCTACCCCTTTTCCAATTCCATAAAACTCACCGTTTAACCTGGTATTATTTCCTGCAAACATAACAATGGCACCCGCATCAAACTCGTCTACATTCAGTTGATACGTGTATTCAAGCGTTTCATCAAATGGATTAAATGCCTGTATATGTACATCAATGGAACCAGAGGCAATTTTAACAGTAGATTCGGCTAAAAACCGATCTAAACTTACTTCGAAAGATCCTTCAACCTTATCAATTTGCTGTTCATCAACAATCCACGGGATGCTTTCGCCTGTATTCGGATTTATATTTTTAATCGTGATATGTACCGCCGAATCAGGAATTGAAAAAGAGGAACTCTCAATTTTACCAGAAGCAGTAATGTCTGATGTAAGAGCTTGCCCATAAAACATGCTCGGATCGAACCGTTGAATAAAATATTCCATTTCCCAATTTGGGTGTTCAGCAAAAAGTGAATCGGCGTCAAATTTGGCTTCTATGGTTTCGCCGTTAACACCTTTTAGTTGAACCTGACTTTCCAGTTGATTTTGCGTCTGTGAACCGGAAAACATCATATTTTCTAAGCCAAGTTCATTGATTTCCAGATTTGATAATCCTCCCTTAAAATCAAACGCGTTTTCTTCATCAAAACCAACAATCAAACCCGAGCTTTCAAATGAAATTGGTCCACCAACAATTTGGAGTGAATCAAACATATCGAACGTATTAATGTAATCTGCTGATACCTCCAATGACTTAATCGAAAACTCATCGCTGTACTGTATATCTACAGATACGTTTCCATTGTGTAGCTGGGGACTATCCAAATTTAGGGAAAGGCTGAAATCCCCGAAGCTTCCCTCGATTGTTAAAGAAGCATCGATAGGTTCTATCTCAAACATTTTCTCATTTAATCCAAGATCAACAGGTTTCGTATTCGGTGATTCAAGTTCGGCGCCAATCGTTTGATCTTCGGTGTTCACACTGAAAGATCCGGTTATTAACGACGAACCTACTCCTATAATTATTTCGCTCAAATCAACCTGATTATCTGATAGTGCACCACCAAGTTGTACAGATATTTCTTCTGGAATGCTTTCCGTTTCTATTTCAAAATCCAATTTTTTGATAGTAATTGAGCTAACAGTTTCATTCGATATAGCCCCCAACAATGTCAGACTTTTTATTGAAGCTGTAGAGTCAGGCAAGTAATTACCAGATTGTATGGTGAAATTGGAATTTGTTACTACTAATGATTCGATTCTGAATTGAACTTCTTCTTCAGTAAAGTCTTCTTCAGATTTCTGTTCAAAGTCGGCCATAAGGGAATCCAGCCAGATTGTTGATCTGGACCCATCCAGAGATATTTCCTTAAATACATTGCTGAAAATTACCTCTCTTAAAGCATATTTCATGCTGATTTCATCGAGTTGAACGTTATAAAAATCAGAAGAAATTTCTACGTCATCTAGTTCCAGCATATTCCATGCGTCTCCCGAAATACCTCCAATTTGAAGATCAAAACCTGGTTCATCTGAGGCTGTGGTTTCGATGTTAGATGCAATGAACTCTAATACGAGTTGAGTTTTCAGTGAAAATCGGAGAGTCACTCCCAACATTGCAATCGCAACAATGCTCCAGAGAACCATTTTCAGCCACTTGGCGATATTTGACCCTTGATTTTCCATTAAAATGCCTGCCCTATACTAAAATGAATCCGCCAACGCCGGGCAGGTTCGGTAGTAAACCCTGGTAACAATTCTAAATCAAAATCAGAGGGATTTAACTTATAACCGAAATCAATCCGAATAGGACCAATTGGTGTTTGATAGCGCAATCCTGCACCGGTACTATACTGTATCTCTCTTTCATCAATTGTTTTTGTACTACTCCAAACCTGACCTCCATCTAAAAATGCTGCAATCCCAAATCCCTTAATAAGTTTATCCAATCGTTGGCGTAATTCCAGATTGAAAGTGAAAAATGCTTTTCCACCTATCGGAACAAAGTTCACTCTATCTTCCACATTAGGTTCTTCACTTTGAACGATAAAAGCTCGTTTAGGTCCCAGATCGTTTCTGGAATATCCACGCACCGAATTTGTTCCTCCCGCATAAAACTCAATATCCGCAGGTAGCGAATCTTGTTTGGCATAATAAATTGCACCAGCCTGAACGCGCGTAGCCAGCACCAATTTTCGAGATATTTCGGTGTATTTTCTTACATCAAAGGCTGCTTTTTGAAAAGAAAAACTGGATTCGCCGAATAAGCCAGAAAGTTCCAAATAGGGTTGTACAATCCACCCGCGCCGCCCCCTGCTTAATCCATTTGCATAATATAGATTAACCGAAAAACTGGAAATATTATAGCTTAAAACACTATCTGGTAAAATTTCGGTGACCTCTAAATTTCTTTCATTAGCGATGTCGTACTCATTGTTAAGTGCGAACTCGTACGAAAAAGTACCGGTAAGATTTCTATTGTATTCATACCCAAGCGAGTTTATCAAACCACCTGTTGTAATGGAGTACGCCGGCTCAATTCTATTTTCAATAAATGGACTTACCGTGAAGCTGCTTTTTGTATTAAAAACGTAAGGGAATAGAAACTCGGAACTTAGTATAGTTTCATAGAACGAGAGTTTAATTCTGGAACTAAATTGTGTTCCCGATCCGCCCAGATTTCGATACACCCAGGTTGATTGTACACGAAATAGTTTCCAAAAATTATCGAAGGCCAATTTTTCATCCAACCGATCAAAGTCGCCAGCCCCGGCTCGAACTCTAAAGGATCTCAAGGGTAATTCTTTCACCCTAAGTTGTACATCCAGTGTAGAATCTTTGGGTTGATCCGGATACGAGACCAATGCCAGCCGGAATAGATGATGCTTAAACACTTCCCTTTGTGCTTCGCGCATATTCTCTTCGGAGTATAAGCCGCCAACATTTAAACCAGTTTCACGGATTATTAATCGATCACTTAAAGTCTCGGCGCCTACCACACTAATGGAATTTATTGTAGTCCGCGGTCCCGGTGTATTTTTGATCGTGATATCTGCTCTACTTGAAAGAGTATCAATTTCGAAATCAACTTCAATTACGGCATAAAAATATCCAATATTTGCCATTACCTGCCGCAGTGTACCAATAACTTCAGCTTCTTCGATACTTTGAAACCGACGCCCCTCCCGAAAAGGGAGTCTGGCAATTGCCCGTTGGTAATCTCTATTATCTTCGATGATTAAACGGTCTTTCTCATCTGTGAACATTTCGAAATCAACGGTACCAATTCTTAATGGATCATTTTCCTCCACCAAAAACACAAGAATTTTTCGATTGTCTGATGAACCTTCGCGTAATTCATATTTTACTGTGGCTTTCGGGAAACCTCGCCGTTGATAAAAACGCTCAATTCTGATGGCATCTCTTCGAATTTCAAAAGGGTCAATCACCATTCCCGCTTCAACAGTTCCGGAAATTCTTTGCCAAAAAGAAGGCCTCTGGTTTGCAATATACCTTTTGATAACCAGGTCTTCGAAACGCTCATTGCCTTCAATTTCTACATCCCATATTCTACCATCAGTGTTGGAATTTTGTGCAAAAATCAGAGAATTGGGGAACACCGCTGCAATAAGAAGAAGTAGTATACAGGCGGTATGTGGATGATTTTTTATTTGCAAGGCCGATTAAATGTAGCTGAGAAAGTATAACCCGAAGTTTTATTATTTAAAATTATGCTTTTGAGTTTAAAACCAGCGCTTTGGTTCCTATTTTAAAAGAAAAGGGCAAAATTTGATACATCCGAAATCTATCCTAGTTCTTTCGCTACTCTTGTTTTCCTGTAAGTCAACTTCAGAGTTTACAGGCTTTTCGTACGATCCACCCGGCGTAACAAATACAACAGGAAGAGAAATCAAAGAGCAGAATCGCCGAATAATTGGTGCAGGCAATCCAAAAGTTTGGGTAAGTAACGAATTTGAAGGTGCGAGAGCGTCCGACTTTTATCAAATTAATGGAAACACTTTCGAAGTACTCATTGAGCCTGAAAATTATCCCATCAATAACAGCCCATGGTTTAGTTTCTATATTTGGGCGGAAGAAGCTCGTGCAATTAATTTGCGAATCGCTTACAAAGAAGGTCAGCACCGTTATCAACCAAAGATTGAACGCTCAATGGGTGTTTTGTCCTATTCTCATATTGTTGAAAACGCCGATTTTGATAGCACTACCGGTACAACAACGTTTGGCATTCATCTCGAAGAACAGGCCCAACGAGTATCGGCACATTTATTCGATAATATTCGTTTTACTGATTTAATTAATACATTTTCTGTTCTTGAATCTGCCAATGTAGACATTGATACCGCCGGATTTTCTAATGAAAATCGCCCGGTAATTGCCTTGACTGTTGATGAATCTAATACTGAAAAAGAGAAGGGGGTTTTAGTACTGCTTAGCAGGCAACACCCCCCAGAAGTATCCGGATATCGCACCTATCAACACTTTTTTGAAACGCTGATTTCGAATTCCGAACTCGCCCGAGAGTTCAGATCTAAATTCATCATTAAAGCATTCCCAATAATCAATCCTGATGGAGTAGTAAATGGGCACTGGCGCCACAATGGAGCAGGTGTTGATTTGAATCGGGATTGGCAAAATTTTAATCAACCTGAAACACAAGCAGTCAGGGATGCTCTTTTGGATATGCAAAACGAATCAAATGCTCGTATTTATTATGGAATTGATTTTCATTCCACAAACGAAAATATCTTTTACCCAATATTAGAAGAGATTGAAACATCACCCGATAATTTAACCCAACGCTGGTTTCAACGGGTTGACAGTGATCATCCTGAGTTAAATTTTGTATCTGAAGAATTTGACACTAGCTCACCAATATCGAAAAACTGGTTTTATCGAACCTTTGGAAGCGATGCTCTAACTTTTGAAGTTCATGATGAATTAGCGCTTGATGAAATAAGAAAACTTGGTGTAAATTCAGCAAATTCACTGATGGAACTTCTTCTTGAAGAATGGCAAAATGCTAACCCAAATTAATCACCATTGATTCTAACTAAAGCACTCAATAACTGGAAACTGCGACTTATTCTAAGCGCCCTTTTATGCATCATGGGTTTAGGGGCTATGATCAGCATGATTCTTGGGGTCTTTATTGAGCTGTCTGTGTATGACCGATCGCTGGTTGCCATTGCCATTTTTATGGTGGGGATTCCAGCCTACCTCATTATTAGCGGCTTGGCTAAGATTGATGAAAAAACAATTGCTGCCTTCCTCAACCAACAAGTTGAAGCTTTCAATAATAAAGCAGAAGTCCTGGCTGTAAAAGAAGAAGTACTAACTGAAAAAGAGCTTCAAATAAAGAAGGAACTTATTCAGTACATAGAAACTCATCCCATTGAAACATTACTCCCAGACAAACCTGTTAAACAAGCTTATGTACTCATGTTGATATCATTTGTTGTAAGTTTTGGCATTTGGTATGCAATGGGGTGACCGCCATCCTAAAAAATCATACCTTTAGGGATGTCTCACGATCATAAACATCATCACCACCATCATCATAATTTCGAGGATGCATCCATTGGTAAACTTTGGATTTCCATCCTGCTGAACCTCACGATTACGATTGCTCAGTTTATTGGTGGACTGATTTCGAACAGCCTGGCACTTCTTTCTGATGCCGTGCATAATTTAAATGATACAGCGTCGCTGGGGATTAGCCTTGTAGCACGAAAAATCTCAAAAAAAGGAGTAAATCACCGTAAGACATTTGGCTACAAACGTGCAGAGATAATCGGAGCTTTTATCAACTTGATTACGCTGGTTATTGTAGCCTTATTTTTGATCAAAGAAGGATTTGAGCGCTTTTTCGATCCACAGCCGATCGACGGTTTTACAATGTTTTGGGTTGCAATTATCGGGCTTGCAGGCAATGTGATAACCGCTGTACTTCTCTTCAAAGATTCCAAAGAGAACCTAAATTTAAAAAGTGCTTACATCCATATTTTATCAGATGCCTTCTCCTCGGTTGGGGTGATTGTAGGTGGATGGCTCATCATGCAATATCAATGGTACATTGTTGATACCATTCTCACACTTTTGATCGGTGTATACATTTTGTGGCACTCGTATCATATGCTTAGAGAAACGATAGACATTTTGATGGAATCGAAACCGGATAATCTTGATCTCATTAAATTGGAAGAAAAAATGAAATCGGTAAATGAGGTTTGCGGTATTCATCACCTGCATGTATGGCGACTTGATGAACAACAGGTGTTACTGGAGTGCCATGTTGTTATCGAAAAGGAAGATGTGATGCAAATGGAGGAGATAAAATCTACACTGAAGAAGCTACTACACGATGAATTTCATATCACGCATTCTACTCTTGAGTTTGAGTTCGAGCCATGTTCTGCACACAGTCACGAATTAGAACATCTGCATCAATAACTACATTCTGTTCATTTAGTTTTCATATTTTTGATACTTCTTTGATTTAAAGTATTTCATGAAAAAACTATTCATTCTCTCCTTTTTATTTTTGGCTTTCGCATGCCAGCGAACGGTTATCATAGACGACTTGAACGACGCTTCCTTCGAGCTTCTCACACAAGATAGTACCACCGTTACATTCCCAGACGATTATAAAGGCAAATATGTAGTTATGGGATTTGTTTACACGAACTGCCCGGATATTTGTCCGCTCATCACTCAGAATCTTATCAAGATTCAAGATGAGCTTGGCGATCCCGACGATGTTCAATTTCTAGGATTTACTTTCGATCCAAAAAGATATACTCCATCAACATTGAGAAAGTATAAAGACGCTTTCAATCTGGATAAAAACTTTGACTTCATTACCGGCGATTCGACCACAATTTCTGCGCTAATGGACAGCTTGCGCGTACGAACTCAGGTTTCATTTACTACCACAACCGAAGCCGGAGAAGAACTGTATTTTTTAAATCACTCTGACAAAATCATGGTGCTCGATCCGCAATCAAGAGTAATTATTGAATATGGTGGAAGCCAACCCATGGTGCCATCACTAATAATCGAAGACTTTCAAAACATACGATGAAAAATTTTCTCATAATTTTTGCACTCTTTTTTTTGATTAACGGCTGCAATCAAAATGAAGCACCCTCTGATAATAGCCCGAACGTTGAAGAATTTTATATCTCGAACGGATGGCTTAGGCCTGCCAACGCTGGAATGATGACCGCAGCATATTTTACTATTCATAATAACTATTCGGTAGCAGATACCTTACTAAGCGTCTCAACACAAAGTGCCATAGATGCGCAAATTCATGAATCCTTTGCTGGTGAGGATGGTATAATGGGGATGCGGGAAATTGGCATGGTTCCTATTGAAGCAAATTCTAACGCAGTGCTGAAACCTGGTGGAATTCATATCATGGTTATTCGACCACAGAATGATATTACCGAAGGTGATAGTGTTGATTTTGTGCTGCAATTCTCCAAGTTAGGAAGTCTATATATTCGTCTTCCTGTTCAGCTTTCAGAAAATTGATTAAACAAAAAAGGCTCCAATCAGGAGCCTTTAAATACTTGGATCAAATTCTTTTAGTGAGATGCCCAAATACTCGTGGTGCCGTCGTTGTGAATTAATAACACATCGTAATTATCTGCTGGTCTCCCTTCTATTTCCATTCCTGGTGAACCAGTTGGCATGCCTGGAACAGTTATTCCAATAGCATCAGGTTTCTCTTCTAGAAGTCTTCGCACATCTTCTAATGGAACATGGCCTTCAACTACATATCCGCCAACCTTGGCTGTATGGCAGCTCGATAATTCCTGAGTAATTCCGGCTTCAACTTTAACATCATACAGGCTTTCTGGCACAACTTGCTCAACGGTAAATTCTGCAGTTTCCATATGATCAGCCCACTTTGCGCAACACATACAAGTTGCGTTCTTAAACATTACAACCTCGATTTTATCTGTAACTTCATTTTCTGATACTGGCATCTGTTCCTGTGCAGGCCAAAATAAAAATGAGGCAAATGCGATTGTAAATATGCCACCAAAGGCTAAAATTTTTCCGTTAGTCATGGTAAATAAGATTTTAAAATAGTTTACTGAAAGGTACTGAACCTTTTTGTTTCAATCATAACAAACCAAATTAAAGATAAAACCATTTACATTTATTACTTTCATTCCAATCAAATTCATCAATCAAGTTTTATGCGAAAGTTTTTATCAACAACATTTATAATTGCGATCACTTCCATCTCTCTAGCAGCTTTTCAAGTTAATAGTTATAACCTCGAAGTTGGAAGCTCTTATCACATTGAAGTAGATCAAAGTCAGGAGATTTCCCAAATAATCATGGGTGCCCCTAATACCATTACCACAGAAAACGCGAGTTTGGAATTACTTGAAGTTGAAAATATTAACGCTGTGGGAGATTATACGCTCCGTTTAACAGTTCTGAGTCAAAAAACTGTGGTGGCTTCACCCATGATGTCGATGGTGGAAGATTCAGAAAATCCTGATATGGGAAGTGGGTTATATGTGGCCTTAAAAAATTCTTCCTATCAGTTTGAAATGACAAAGGCTGGAGAGATCAAAAACATTATGGGTTTAGACGAGGTGAAAGCATCTTTAAATGAAAAACTTTCAGGCAATCCTCAATCCGCTGCACAAATTGAAGCTCTCTTTGATGAGGATTTAATTCGATCTACGCTTGAACTGCGATTCTCATTTTTCCCAAATGCCGGGGATACCGAATGGTCGGAAAATAAAACGATGACCATGAATAACATGCCCATTGAAATGGCTACTAATTACGCCTACGATAATGATTTCACCATCAGCGCAGACAGTGATATCACCATTGATGCAACTACCGTTCAAATGGGAACAAATGTAGAGCTCGACTTAACCGGCACACAAAATGCAACGTATACCTTGAATGAAATTACCGGATTCCCAACAAATTTTGATAGTGTAAACGATATTACCGGAAATGCTTCTGCTGCTGGTATGCAGATTCCAATGACCATTCGAACGGATACTAAAACTACCTTCACTAAACAGTAATTAATGAAGGTGCATACTCGCATTTCTATTGCTGGATTTTTTTTAGCATCTGCTGTTGGCTTGGGGGCTTTTGGAGCACATGCATTGGAAGAAATGCTCACCCCGGAAAGAATGCAAACCTGGGAAACGGCTGTTTTTTATCACACCTGGAATTCTTTGGGTGTGATATTAATCGGTTTGGTTTCAATGGTCTACGAAATTAGACTCAGAAGAGTAACAGACCTTCTCTTTCTCGGAATCTTCATATTCTCAGGTAGCTTGTATGTACTCTGCCTTACTGATATTGGTTTGTTCGGTGCCATAACCCCTATCGGGGGACTTTTCCTTATTGCTGCATGGATCGATTTTGGAATTTTAATGATTAGAAAAGGTGCAATTAATAAACATCGCTAAAAATTATGAAAGCTATTTGGAATGGAAAGATAATCGCAGAAAGTGACGACACCGTAATCGTTGAGAATAATCATTATTTCCCGATAGATTCGATAAAAGAAGAATTTCTAAAAGAATCTCAGTTGAAGACCACATGCCCTTGGAAGGGTGTTGCAAGCTATTATTCGCTTGATGTAGATGGCAAACTAAATGAAAATGCTGCATGGTTCTACCCTGATGCATCCGCAGCCGCAAAACCCATAGAAGGCCGCGTAGCATTTTGGAAAGGCGTTCAAATAGAACGCTAAATTCACACAATCTTCATAATTGAACCCTCATACGCTACCGTATAGTGGGTTTAATATTTCATCTTCACATAATCTTCATATTTCTCCCTTTTCTTTGGATTTATTCTAAATAAAATTCATCACAACCTTGTTTAGACTTTTAAAGAACTCCATTCTGTGGAGTCTTTTTTTTGTATGTAGTACAAGCACATTTGCCCAAACCGGAACTATTTCAGGTACGATTTTATCTGATAATGGAATGCCTGTATCTGATGTGTCAATTTTTGTTACGAACACGAAATGGGCAATATCCGATGAAGCTGGATTATTTCACATAGCAGAGATTCCATATGGTACGTATCTGTTAAAAACTTCTAGAATTGGTTATGCACCAAAAGAACTGGAAATCGAAATAAATTCTCCAAAGCAGGAATTTGAAATCATCCTCGAGGATAAAGTTTATGGTGACATTCAAGCGATTGTTACTGCCTCACGAACAGCGCAAGATCTGGAGGATGTTCCGGCTCCGGTGGATGTAATTTCTGAGCAAGAAATTGAATTATCCGGCGCAACTACTTTAAAAGATATTTTACTTGAACAACCAGGAATAACTTTAGCACCAAACGAAGAAAATGCTATCCAAATTCAAGGATTCGAAAGTGATTATACGCTAATTTTAATTGATGGTCAGCCGGTGATAGGGCGAACACGTGGCGCCTTGGATTTAAGCCGAATTAACGTATCCAATATCCAGCAAGTTGAAGTTGTAAAAGGACCTTCATCAGCACTTTGGGGTAGCGACGCTTTGGCCGGGGTAATTAATATAATCACTAAAAAAAGTACGGAGCCTTTAAGCCTTTCTACGTATGTACAGTACGGTAGCCGTAATTCGTATGATACAGGGAGTTCACTTTCATTTTTAAGAAAAAAGCTCTCCGGTTCTGTTGGGTTTTCAGCAAATGGCTCTGATGGCTTCGACTTAAGTGATACACAATTTGGAAACAATCAAAATCCGTTTGATGCGCTAACGTTAAACTCAAAGTTCGATTATCATTTTAGCGATTTAACAACCCTGACTTTAAGCGGACGTTATTTTAGAAATAGTTTTAGCGGAGCAACTCTAGCAACCGTACAAAATGAGGTAATCGAAATTGATGAAATGGGATGGCAGGATGACGCCTCCCTTCAGGCTCGGATCGAGAGCTCTCCGTTTTCAAATTTTACAACCACACTAATTGGGTATTTAACGCGATATGAAGATCAGTCAGATACCTTTTTTGAAGATCCGACTGAAGAAGATATTCGACTGAACAATCAACAAGGATTAGATAAGTTTGAATTGCAAAATGATTATTCATGGAATGCCTCAAATATTACTTCTTTTGGTGGAGGTTCATCCTGGGAGTATGTAAAAGCAGAACGATATCAGGGTGAAAGAACGCAAAGTGGTAATTTTGCCTTCTTGCAACATCAGCTTTTTGTTGGAGAGAAACTTTACTTTATAGCCGGGGCTAGATTAGATAATCATTCATCTTATGCCAGTTACCTAAGCCCAAAACTTGCTGCAAGATATTCGTTAACAAACGAGATAAACGTACGAGCTTCCGTGGGGCAAGGTTTTAAAGCTCCGGATTTCAGAACACTCTATCTAAACTTTGATAATGCAGGTAGTGGCTACCGTATTTTTGGAGCTCAAAATATCCTTGCCGAAATCGACGATTTCAATCAGCTAGGCTTAGTATTCAGAAATCTTATTGATGTTGCTTCACTTGGCGAGCTGGAACCGGAATATTCAACGGCTTATAATCTTGGCGTAAATATTAGATATGAAGAACATGCTGTTTCATGGACCTTGAACTTCTTCCGTAATGATGCGCAGAATTTAATTGATGCCCGCGAAGTATTTGAATTAACCGATGGTAGCACCATATTTGGTTATTTGAACATCAACAAAGCCAGAACGCAAGGCATTGAATTTGAAACAACTTATTCACCATTTTCTCGACTTACCGCAAGCCTTGGGTACCAATATTTAGATGCCGTTGAACTTATCACTGAAGAGAGAACAGTGATTGAAAATGGACGTGTGGTTACGAAAGATTTCGAAATCGAAGTGCCTTTACCAAAACGCCCAAAACACTCCGGTAATGTGAAATTGTTCTACAAAGAACCAATTCTTGATTCAGAAATATCACTCCGGGGTATTTTGAGAGGCCAATATTTCTTTAACGATAACAATGGCGACGGAAGGGCAAATACCGAAGACGATGACTTCGTTGATGCTCATTCAATTTGGAATTTGGCAATCACCAAGAGACTTGACAAAAGATTTCGGCTACAAATCGGTGTGAATAACCTATTCAACCACATCGATGCTGAATATTTACCAGCACAACCAGGTGCTACCTTTTACAGCAGACTATTTATCGAACTCTAAAACATAACATCACAACTAGCAATGAGAAATAAACTATTACTATTCATTCTTAGCTCAACTTTCATTTTTACGGCATGTAAAGATAGCAACAACAACGATGGTCCGGATACTTTCACCGGCGAAATCGCTACCGCTACCGATATACTTGCTGGTGAAAATGGCTTTACTTTTTATAATCTACGAACAGGCGAAACAGTGGCCGATTCCAACTCTACAAGCTGGGATATTGGTTTTCTTAATGCCGGATTTGAAATCTTCATTATCACAAATAGTGGAACTCGCGGACCTGGCGAAGGCGGCGGAATTTTACTAGATGTAGCTTTCGATGCTGTTACTGAAGTTCCTGCTGATGAGGATTTCACGGTAGAAAACGAAACAAGCTATTCTATTAATCCTGCCCCGGGCGGCTGGTGGATTTATACGGCTGAAGCGATGGAACCGAATCATGCAGTGCTTCCAAAAACTCCACATACAATTTTGGTTAGAAATGCAGATGGAGACAGCTACTCAAAAATTGAAATCATGAATTACTATCAAGGTAATCCTGATACTTCAACTCCAGAGTTTGCTGATTTCAGAACTCGACCTGCGTCAGGATACTTCACGTTTAAATACGAAGTGATCGACTAATTATCGAAGTACTTTTTTAAGCCCGACTCCCAAGAGTTGGGCTTTTTTTTTGCACTCATTTCAAATGATATTTAAAAATAGTTCATCAAAAGAATTAGGTAGAAAAAGCTTTAATCATTTAATAGTTTGAGTGTAATAATCGAGGTTTAATGCGAAAGCTTATAATCTTTACTTTTCTACTTGGCATTTGTACGAATGCCATTGCTCAAAATGAAGTTCTTCGGGAGCTCAGCTCGTTGTCTGGTATTTCAGAATTTGGAGTAATCGTGAATATCGAAAAACCGGCTTCCGTTGAAGCCGAAAATCTAAATCCGGCTTTTATTAGAAAAGGGATTATCGAGAATTTGAATGATATTCCCATCCGCATATTAGCAGATAAAATACTGCGAGAATCTGATCAATTCCCAATTCTTCATATCCATATCAATGTGATGAAAGCTTCAAACGGCACCTATCCCTACGCCATTGAAATGAACTTTTATCAACCTGTGAAACTAGTGCTAAACAGAGACCTACAAAGTATGGCATCTACCTGGAATAAAGGTCAGGTCGGTATTGTCTCAGAAGACTTGCTTACCAATATTAGTGAACAAGCAGTTTATTACAGCAACATTTTTAAAGAAGAATTCATACGAATGAACTGAAGTTCACGTATTATCTGCAGCTGCTATATAGTCTTCAACTTTTAAAGAATTGTTACGTAGTAGCCCAACTGCTTGGATTGTCCTGTCCTAGCTTTATATTCAGTTAAACTATCTAAATAACTAAACTACTCTATGAAACGCATCTCAATAATATTGAACACTTTAGTTGTGGCTTTGATCGCACAATCAGCGATAGCACAAACTATGCCGACGGGTTCTATCACCCAAATGCAGGGTTTTGGCCAAACTGTTGAAATCTCAAATGGGAATATTTTCATCGGTGAGCCCTCAAACGTACAGATACCCGGCGCCGTGTATATTTTTAACAACGAAGAAGGCGAATGGGTGCAAAAATTCGTCATAAAAGCTGAAGACGGCGAAGTAGGTGACAGTTTCGGTGCCCGACTTTCTGCACATGGTAACCTGTTAATGGTTGGTGCTCCAAATAAAAACGAAGGAGAAGGTAGTGCCTATATCTTTGAAGAATCCGAAGACGGCACGTGGTCTCAACAGGCAATGCTTTCTGTAATGAGTGATTCGTCACTAACTTCAATCGGACAAGGAATTGCGCTAGGGGAAGATTATGCATTCGTTGGAATACCGGATTTTGGGAATGGTGCAGTTGCTGTTTTTAAAAAAGAAAACGATTCATGGGTTCAGGAGACAATGATTATGAATCCGGATACTGCTGAATCTGCCTTTGGAAATTCAATGGATTTCGATAATTCAAATCTAATTGTTGGGACGTACAATGCCGGGGCAAGTACTGCCTTTGTATATGCAAAAGAAAACGATGAATGGGTAATGAAAGGCGAACTTTCAAACGACAATCTAACCGAACGAGCCTACTTTGGCCGTAGGGTAGCCATCCATGGAGATAAGGCTTTTGTAGCAGCACATGGTCAAGATAATGTGGGTTCAGTGTTCCTCTATGAAAACACCGAAGATGGCTGGATGCGTTCTGGCCGGTTAAATCCATTTGATGGCGACAGATTCCACACATTTGGATACTCTCTAACACTAGCTGAAGAAGAAGTTTGGGTAGGTGCAATCAACGCACATGGTGGCAAAGGAGCTATTTATCGGTTTTTTATGAATGAAGATGGCTCATGGAGTTCATCATCAAAGATTGCTGATATTGGCCAATCTCCCGGTGATTACTTTGGAGGATCTATTGCTGTAGATGGTGGCGTTGCTGTATCAGGAATGACTGGTGCGGATTATGGGGCTGGAACTGCAGCAATTCTTTCTAAAGACGATGACGGTAGTTGGTCAGCCAGTAATATCGTAATTGGTGATAATGTAGAGTTGCTGCAACCAATTACAGATGGCAGAATTGATTGCGAAGGTGGCAATGCCAGTTTGTTTGGCTGCGACAAAGTAAACTTGATTTCATTCCTTCCCATGAGTGAAGTTGGTGCAGAACGTGGTGTTATGTTAAATGATATTTGGGGTTGGACTGATCCCGAAACCGGCAAAGAATATGCCCTTGTTGGGCGTTCAGAAGGAACTTCATTTATCGATTTGAGCAACCCTTCTAAGCCTGTATATGTTGCAAACTTACCGATGACTGAAGGCGCTCGAGCAAATGTATGGCGAGACATCAAAGTTTATGAAAATCATGCTTTTATTGTCGCGGATAATTCCGGCGAACATGGCATGCAGGTGGTAGATTTAACACGCCTTCGTGAATTTGATGGCGAACCAATCCTACTCGACGAAGACGCACATTATCCGAATATTCATAGTGCACACAATGTGGTTATTAACGAAGAAACCGGGTTTGCATACATCGTAGGTGCGAGTGGCGGTGGAATGAGCTGCGGCGGCGGTTTACACATGGTAGATATCAACGATCCTAAAAATCCAACGTTTGTGGGATGCTTTGCAGACCCATCAACAGGAAGAAGTGGAACAGGATATTCGCACGATGCACAATGTGTAATTTATGATGGTCCTGATGAAGAGCATAAAGGAAAAGAAATTTGTGTAGGTGCAAACGAAACAGCTATTAGTATTGCAGACGTAACTGATAAAGAAAACCCGATTGCTCTATCAACAGGTTCTTATCCTGATTATGGTTATGTGCATCAAGGTTGGTTTGATGAGGATCATACCTATTTCTATCAGAATGACGAATTGGACGAATTAATGGGAACAGTTGAAGAAACAAGAACCATTGTTTGGGATTTATCTGATCTGGATGATCCACAAGTGTTAACTCAATACTTTAACGATAATGCATCTTCCGATCATAACCTGTATATCAAAGACAACTTGATGTATCAGTCAAATTATGTGAGTGGTTTGCAGGTAATTGATGTTTCCGACCCGGCCAATCCACAAAGAGTTGGATACTTTGATACGTTCCCATTTACTAAGGATGCTGCAGGCTTTAGTGGAACCTGGAGTAACTATCCATACTTCGAAAGTGGAATGGTAATCATGACCAGCGGTTTCGAAGGGTTTTTTGTTCTTCAGGCGAGCCCAGAAGTTATTAATCGATAGAATTTATGTGCAGCATTTCTTCTAATAAACGGAGAAATGCTGCATTGTTCTTCCATACCCTAATTAATATTGTCATGAGATTATTTCAGTTTTTAACTGTTTTCTGTGTGCTTTTACTCTTTAACTCCTCGTCTTCATTCGGTCAGGAATTTGTCTATGTTTGCAATCAGAATTCCGCATCCATTTCGGTAATAAATGTTGAAACTTTGGAAGTTGATGAAACTATTGATTTACAACAGCTGGGATTTTCATCCAACGCTAAACCACATCATGCAGCTGTAGAACCGGATGGTTCTTTTTGGTATGTAACTCTGATTGGTGAAAATCGGGTACTAAAATTTAATGCCTCAAATGAACTTGTAGCTCAAGTTGAAATGGAAGTACCCGGGCTCATTTCTCTTCATCAAACTAATGATGTAATGTTTGTTGGCCGTTCAATGAGTGCAGTAAATCCACCTCAAAGTTTCGGCGTCATAACCAGATCAAATTTTGAACTTAAAGAAGAAGTAGACCTTCTGTTTTCAAGGCCTCATGCAATCGCAAGCTTATTAGAGGATGAACATGTGTTTGTTGCAAGTTTATCATCCAATCAGATTCTAACCATGAACACTAAAAATGGTGATGCTGAATTGATTTCAATGGATGGAATGAATCACATGTTTATCAATTTTGCTATTTCACCTGACAACTCAAAAATGGTAGGCACCACCCAAATGACGGGTAAAATGATGGTTTTTGATATCTCAGATCCTCTCAACATTGAGTTAACGAACACGCTGGATGTAAATGCGCAACCATGGCATCCTGTATTTTCGAACGATGGCAATTATGTGTATTTCGGTAATAAGGAAGCCAATTCGATAACAGCAATCAATATGGAATCTCTTACCGTTGCGTCCGTAATTGAAGGTAATGGGCTTGCCCAGCCTCATGGAGCTGTATTAAGCAGCAATAATAAATACCTGTTTGTTACAAACAACAATATGAAAATGGGCCAGATGAATGCTGAAATGATGAAAAAAGGTAACGTTGCTGTAATCGATACAGAAAGTTTCGAGATAGTTAAAATGATTGAAGTAGGAATGAATCCAACCGGAATTGGTGGCCGATAATTAACGAAATGGGGTACAATTATCATATTAAAGTAAGGCTATTCGTAACTCTCCTTTTAATTTCGGCTTTAGGGTGTAATTCTTTCTTAACTAAAAAAACTGAATCACCAAGTGTTGGCATCTATGAACGCGCTATATATCCATTTCCTGTGTATAGTGATCGGAATCAGCAAATTGAACATCCATTTTTAGGTGGATTAAACACTCCACGCCCACAGTTTGTGGATATCGATGGCGATAATGACCCTGACTTGTTTGTTCAGGAGCATACCGACGAATTAATGTACTACGAGCACACCCTGGTCGACGGCAAATCTTCTCTTCAATGGATTACTGATACTTTTCTAAATATTAGTGTTGGAGAATGGTTTCGTTTTGTAGATATGGATCAGGATGGTGATTTTGATTTACTAACCGAGCAACCATTCAGTTTTATCAGCTACTATCAAAATGTCGGAACTGTCGAAAATCCGTCTTTTTTCTTAGCTGCTGATTCTTTAAAAGATGTAGATGGAAAACCAATATACTCCGACCGTCAAAACATACCGAATGTAACCGATATCGATTCAGATGGTTTTCCCGATTTGTTCATTGGTAGTCTGGAAGGCACCATTACTCGTTATGAGTCTGCAGGTAGCGATGAAAAAGGTATCCCTCAATTTAAGTTAGTCACCAATCGATTTGAGGATATTGAAATCGTCACGCAATTTGGAACACTCCATGGAGCAAATACTATGACTTTTATGGATATTGATTCGGATGGCGACGAAGACATTTTTTGGGGTGATTTTTTTGAACCAGGCATTCTATTAATTGAAAATAAAGGGACTTCCAGGAGTCCTAATTTTCGAGTAGAGCCTCAAGCTTTCCCGCCAAATGATCCAGTTCAAAGCAGTGGGTATAATGCACCTACCCTTGTAGATTGGGGAAAAGATGGCGATGCTGATCTTTTCCTGGGTGTTTTGGGTGGTGCATACAATGCCAACCTTACTACTGCAGCCAATTTCTATTTTTATGAACAGGAAGATGGTGATTTTCATTTAGCAACCCGCCAATTCTTAAACACGATTGATGTAGGAGAGGAAAGTATTCCCGCGGTTGGAGACCTGGATGGAGATGGAGATCTGGATTTACTCCTAGCCAATAAAATTGATGCCAATGATTTAAAAACATCGGCCGTTTATCAGTACGAAAATCGTGGAACTCCAACAAACCCCGAATTTCATCTGAGTGGAATCATGAATCTGCCAAGGGCCTTCCATTATGCTCCGGAATTGGTTGACTTAAACAACGATGGTCTTGATGATTTACTTCTTGGAAATTGGCAAGGTGAGGTTGCTTACTATACAAATACTGGATGCGAATTTGGAGTTGCAGAAGAAAATTTGGTGGAATTGCCTAGAGGTAGTTATGCTACCCCTCGAGCTGTTGATATTGATGCTGACGGCGATTTCGATTTAGTACTTGGTTCATCAGGTGGAAGTTTATATCTGTTCGAAAATATCGGTTCGAAAAACACCCCAAAATTTGAACTCATTGATAATGCTTTCGAAGGCATAAAATCAAAACACAGGAGCGCCCCAACTTTTACAGATGTTGATGAAGATGGTGACTACGATTTGATGGTCGGGAGTAAAGTTGAAGGCATCCTCTTTTTCGAAAATGTTGGTTCTGCAGAAGTAGCACATTTTGTCGCAACACCACTACCATTTAAAGTTGCTACAGCACCTATGAGTAATCCACTAACTGTTGATCTAAACAAAGATGGTTTAGACGAACTTTTAATTGGAAATCGAAGTGGCGGGTTACTTTATTACCAGCATAAGTAATTCACTGATCTAATGAATATTGAAGAATACCGCGATTTTTGCCTTTCTTTTCCAATGGTAACCGAGAGTTTTCCATTCGATGAAAAAGTATTGGTGTTTAAAGTGGCCAATAAAATGTTTGCTTTAACAGATGTCGAAGAGTATGAGTATATCAATTTAAAATGTGATCCTGATCGCGCGATTTTACTACGAGAAGAATTTGATGAAATCAAACCCGGATATCACATGCATAAACGATTATGGAACTCTGTTTATGTGAACGGGCAGCTCGAAGATGAGTTCATTAAAGAATTAATTATCCATTCCTATAAACTGGTGGTGTCCAGTTTACCAAAGAAAGTTCAGGCTCAAATCAATGAACTCAAGTCTCCAAATGCCGATCGTTAGAACTTCTTCTTAATCTGGAGAATGACTTTTTTGCAAACCAAAAGAAAAACTTTTTTTGGCCAAAAACTGACCCGAAAAAAAGAAGTAACACATAATACGTCGGTAAAATAGTTACCAACCAAATTGGAATTCGAACATACCAGGCCCATTCGGGTGATACTCCAAGTATGCCATAAATTAACTTTTTAGCATATAGTACCGAGAACCCTGTTATAGCAAAGACTATAAAAATTATAACAATTTGGACGTTTGATTCTATATTCCAACGTTCTTTTAGTTTTTCGAGCAAGGTAAGGGAGATGAGTTATTAAAGATTGAAAAATTGATTTATTTAGCTCAAGTGATCACAATTGCTTATAGTTAGTAATATAAGCACTATTAAAGAAGATTGTTGAGTTAGGTTGCAATTACAAATCGTTGCGATTAGTTTCTCTGAGTTTTGGAAGGATAGTCGTTACACTCTGGCAGTTAAGAATGCGAAAATATTTACTGGAAGCAGTTGGTACTTTGATGTTGGTTCTAGCGTATGGCTTAACCAGCGAACCTCTGGCGCTTGGATTAGTTCTGGCCGCTTTAATCTATGGGGGTATGAATGTATCCGGAGCACATTTCAACCCTGCTGTTTCTTTCGCTTACTTTATAAAACGCGACCTCTCATTTAAATTATTTATTGGCTATTCTATAAGTCAAATATTGGGTGCATTTGCAGCTTCTGGTATATTGTTGATGCTCACAAATACCGTTTTTTTTGCTGAACCTTCTACAGCTTCCATTTTTTCACAGCAAATTTCTTTCGAGATATTTCTAAGCTTTCTGTTGGTATTTTCTTATTTGAACTTATTGAGCAGTAAATCAGAGGACCGTAACAAACTTTACGGGCTAGCCATCGGGTTAACCTTAACTGCGTGTGTATTTATCGGGCGAGATGTTTCCGGTTCGTTTCTAAACCCTGCACTATCAATTGGATCTTCTATTGTTGATTTCTTAGCAATCCGAGGAAACTCATTCACTCACATTCCACTGTATACTGTAGGCCCGATAGCTGGGGCTTCTCTTGCTGCTCTTTTAAGTTTTAGCTCCCGCGATTAGCGATCTATAACGGGAAGCGCAAAGTAAAACTTTGATCCTTTACCCGGGGTGCTTTCAACGTTAATTTGAACCTGATGAGCAGCTAAAATTCCTTTTACAACTGCCAGCCCCAAGCCAGTTCCGCCTTTATCTCTGGATCGTGCTTTGTCGGTTCGATAAAATCGGTCGAATAATCGATCGAGATGTTCTTTGCTAATTCCGATTCCACTATCCTCAACTGATACTAACATACTCTTTTTATCCTTTTCCAACCGGACGTGAATTTCGCCTTCATTAGTATATTTAATGGCATTGGAAACAAGATTATCCATCACCTGCTCGAGCTTGTCTTCATCTCCCAATACTTTGCCTTCTATATCGGTAGTTAGCGATAATTTGATCCCTTTTTCTTCCGCAATTGGTGAATATGTTTTAACTACATCTGCGACCATATCTGCAAACAAAAACTCAGTTTTTCTGATATAGCTTTCATCCATATCATAACGCTGCAACGATTTAATATCCTGAAATAAGCGAACTACCCGATCAATTTGTTTTTGAGCTGTATGTAAATACTGAGCTTTCTTTTCATCGCTTAATCCTTCAAGTTGGAGCATTTCCATGGCACCGGAAATGGTATGAAGAGGATTTCGAACTTCATGGGCAATGTCTGCAAAAAACTGATTCTGTTTTTCGTTAAGTGTCTTCAGCTTCTCGTAATCATCTTTTAATTTTTCGGCCATATCGTTAAGCGATTTTGCCAATGAGCCAAACTCATCTTTCCGCAATAAATCAATTTGGCGATCCAGGTTGCCTCCCGCAATATCCAGGGCAGCTTCTTGAAGTTGTTTAATCGGTTTCCCTAAATAACGGGCAAAAATAAAGCTCACTACTATCACTACTATAATAGAACCGATCATTGCTCCGTAAATTAAATGTCGGATGGAATTAGCCGCTGCATACAACTCAACTTTATTCTTAGCAATTCGAAGATACCTTACCTCGGTGATGTCTCGCTCAATGCGATGAAAAGAAAATACTTCTTCTAAATCATTCTCATTAACGATTACTTGTTGAGCGGTCATCAATTCATTTTGCAGATCTTCATTAAGGAAAGCTCTTGAGTCTAAAAACTCATCCGCATCTGCCGGTACATTAATTAATACCGTACCGGATGAATCAAACAAAGCAATTTGATACCCGGTTAAATCGGCAGCAAATGTTGTACGCAAAAATAACTCAGCAAAGTCGTCCTGATTTTGCAGTGATTCTGCAAAGGTTCGGGCATCAAGCTCGAATTTTGCAATGGCCTCATCAAGTAAAAAAGTTCGAATGCTTAAAATGGCATAGGCACTTATTACAATCACTCCAATTGAGAGTAATGTAATGTAAGTGACCGCAAGTTTAGCCTGAATATTCACAAATTGATGTATTCGCGATTAAATCCATAACCAACGCCCCGGTAGGTTTTTATCAACTTACCAGAGTCTTTCATTTTAATTCGTAGGTTTTTAATGTGAACATCCACCGTACGATCAAAAATGTATTTGTCTTCATCAGTTATGTGTTCCAAAATCTCTTGCCTGCCATACACTAATTTTGGATGCTTAAAAAATAGCTCAGCTATGATATACTCGGTATGCGTAAGATCTACTTGTTGATCATGGATGTACATCACCTTAGCATCGGTATCTAAATAAACATGTTCGTAGCGT
The DNA here is from genome assembly GCA_965249965.1 of Balneolaceae bacterium. GTDB lineage: Bacteria > Bacteroidota > Rhodothermia > Balneolales > Balneolaceae > HXMU1420-13. Next base: position 1,175,693 of record OZ252262.1, on the reverse strand, counting down.
AGCCATTGCGTTTTTTCGGGATTTTGGCGGCGTAATCTGCTTTCGACATGAGCTTTAATGAGGTTTAAGCTGGCGGGTTTTTTGATGTAATCATCACCACCAAGTTCCAGGCCTTCGATTTCATCTTTTTCCTCATCACGAGCCGTTAGAAAAAGTACTGGAATTTCGTTTGCTACCGGGTGCTTACGAATTTGTACGCACACCTCTTTACCATCAATATGAGGCACCATGATATCAAGAATTGCAATCTCAATTTCATTTGCATGGTTATCTATTACCTCAATTGCCTCTTTTCCGTCTTTTGCCCAGTGTACAATATATCCGTTAATTTCCAGGAAATTGGTGAGCATTTCTCCGGCCTCTACTTCGTCCTCTAGCAGTAAAATAGTATGTTGAGTGTTCACGTCTGTAAAAATGATTATGTTCTGCCAAAATTTATCAGAATGAGCTATAAAAATAAAACGATTTGGATAACTGGTGCATCATCCGGAATTGGCGAAGCTTTTGCCAAGGTTTTTCATAAAGAAGGTGCCCGTATCATCCTCTCTTCCCGTAGAATGGAAGAATTGGAGCGTGTTAAATCTGATCTTGGAGGTGGCGATAACATAAAAATATTGACACTTGATCTTGCAGATGCCTCCACTCTTGAGTCTAAAACCGATGAAGCATTGGCTTTTTTTGATGGAATAGATGTACTGGTAAATAATGGAGGGATCAGCCAACGCTCGTTATTTGCAGAAACAGAAATGGACACTATTCGCCGATTGATGGAGATCAATTTTTTTGGTTCGGTTGCACTCACACGATTTGTGCTTCCTCATATGATGGAAAAAAAATCGGGACATATTATTGTTACTAGTAGTGTGGCAGGTAAATTTGGTACTAAATTCAGATCAGGATATGCTGCCAGCAAACATGCCTTGCAAGGTATTTTTGATTGTATCAGGCAGGAAATGTATGAGTATAATGTAGACGTTACTATGGTTTGTCCGGGTCCTATAAAAACCAACATTACCCAGAATTCTTTAACTGCAGATGGCAGTTCGTTTGGAAAAATGGGGAACCTGCACAACTCTGCTATGGATGCCGATGAAATGGTTCACCGGATTTGGAGTAAAATCACAGCCCGAAAAGAGGAGATTTATATATCCAGCCCTAAAGAACGGCTCGCGCTGCTCGTTAAACGGATTTCACCTCGTTTGTTGAATCAGATTTTAAAGCGAAGTAAGGTTATTTAATGAGGTATTTAAGCACAATCATAATTCTATTCGCTTTCGTACAGACACCAAGCTTTGCTCAATATGCTGATAGTACAGAAGCAGCTTACTATGAACGTATGAAAGCAATGCAAGACTCTATACAAGCGGTAGAATATGAAATGTATCAAGAGTACCGGGCTCAATTAGATACTGTTCCAAAGTTTAAAATTAAACCTGCTAGCTGGATAGGATTCAATTCACCACAAAAATACGGTATTGAAGGATTCATGTATTTTGGAAAGTTTACCGAAGATTCTGAATACCTTGGAAAGTACTCTAGCACATATACAGGCATCAGAATTGGAGGTGGAATTTACCGTGGCGGATATCGATATACAGTCGGCTACTATAAATATGAAAGCTATATTGGATATATAGGCTACAGCCTAAACCTTAGCTATTTAAACAATAATTCTATTGCACGAGTTAGAAAAGGTTCCGAATTACTCGGACTACAAGCAGAGTTTACATTAATGTTTCAGCTTAGAATAGGGCTGTTTAAAGATTTAAACGACGATAAAATTATACCTACTTTCGGGTTTGGAATCCCAATAGGCCCTAAAATGTTTGATTACTAAAAGCCCTTACAGGTAAGTATCAATATTAGCCCAATCGTCTTCGCTTGTTCAAATAAGCCAATAAGGCCACATCAAACTGACCTTCTGTGTCAATTTGTTCAAAGTCGATTTCGAATTCGCTGCAGGCCATTTGAAAATTGTGGGTGTATTCTTCAACGGTGGCTTTATAATCGTCACGTACTTGTGATGGGAGCACTTCAATTTCAGCTCCCGTTTCAAGATCCTCAAACACCACCCGATCACTAGTGAAAGCAAGTTCCCGTTCACTGCGGTGCTCCAGCACATTAAAAAGTAGTACTTCATGTTTTCGATGTCGAAGATGCTTAAGGGCTGAGATCAGAGCGTCTTGTTCATCCACATTTTCGAATAAATCGGAGATAATCACCACTAAACTCCGATGATTCAGTCGCTTTGCCACTTCATGAATGGCTTTAGCTGATGCGGTTCTGCGCTTTTCTTTATTCGCAGATTCTTCATTAATAAGTTCTTTTTCCAGCTGAATGTATAATTGGCGTAGATGCGCATAGGTGCTTTTAGCAGGAATAAACGTCTCTATTTCTGAATTGAAAGGGATCAACCCGCAGGCATCACGCTGCCGGTGCATTAAATACATGAGCGAAGCGGCATAATGAATGCCATATCGCAATTTCGACCACTCTCCGAAATGTTTCAAAAGCATCGAAGACGAAGTATCCAACATCACATAGCATCGAAGATTGGTCTCCTCCTCATATTGCTTCACATAAAATCGTTCTTTTTTCCCGTACGCTTTCCAATCGATATGTTTGAAATCATCTCCCGGGTTGTAAGGCCGGTGTTCAGCAAATTCAACCGAAAAACCGTGGTATGGAGATCGATGTAGTCCGGATATAAAACCTTCGACAATTTTTTTTGCCCGCAATTCCAGAGAAGCAAGCTTTGAGAGTATTTCGGGTCGTAAAATCATCATGAATGGTACTACAATTTTCGAGTAATCTAAATTATTTTCAAATGGAAGCGCTTCGAGCGTAAAACCATGAAATTCCTTCACATAATATTCTTATTCCGCCCGTAATCTTGGTTTGAAATTATCAATCCTGTTTAGATCAAGAAGAATGATAAGAGGTACGATATGAAATCCTGGCTTTTGAAGGCTACTTTTTTAACACTTTTTGTTGTCTTTCCTTTCCTCACACACTCACAGACAACTGGTCAAGAGAATATCCGGGTAACAGTTAGTCCGGAAAAAGGTGTTCACTTTATTAGTCCTGATGGATTCATGGAATTCCGCATGGGATTTCGGTTGCAACAACAGGTTGCAATAACCCAAATAGTTAGTGAACAGGACGCACTACAAGGCGAATACCTGATCCGTCGCGAACGAGCCTTATTTCGGGGCTACCTTTTCCACAACAAGCTCGACTACTTAGTTCAACTTGGAATGGATGGCGGTCGGGTTACTTTGCTTAATGCTGAATATCGCTGGAAACCTGACGAACTCACCCAGATATCTTTTGGCCAGTTTTTTCCTCCAACATTTCGACAATTTCAGACCATTTCTCAAAACCTTCAAATGGTTGATCGTTCAAATGTTTCCCGTTTTTTCTTTACAGATTATGACTTGGGGATTCGGATTCGAAGAACGCTCCCTGTTGCTGATGCATTTCAAGTTAAAGTATCGGGAGCACTAACTCACGGAGAGGGGAAAAACCTGGCAACCGCACCTGGTGGCTGGGCATACATGGGCAGAATTGAAGTGTTACCATTTGGCTCATTTCTTCGAGGTGGTGATTATATCGAAGGAGACGTGTTCAGAGAACAATCACCTAAACTTTCTATTGGCGCTGGATTTTACCTAAATCACGATGCATACACAAAATATGGAGATGTTCTCTGGGATGGTCAGGATGACGATATTTTCGATCGTTATGCAGATGTGATTTTTAAATATCAGGGGTTTTCTTTGTTGGCTGAATACATTCACCGTTCAGTGGATAACGAATTATTACTGATTGATGGTGAGTTATATTCTGCTGATAAGATTAGTGGCGATGGATTCTATCTCCAAACAGGAAAATTTGTAGGCAAAAACCTTGAGCTAACCAGTCGATTTTCGCATCTAAATCCAGATGACATTCATCATACTTATCTTTCAAAGTTTACAAAACAATCTAAAATTGCGGCTGGAATTAATTACTTTTTCCTTGGTCACTCTTTAAAGCTTCAATCGCAACTTGGGTATGTAACCGAAGAATTTGCCCGCATTAAAACCTGCAACTATTTCGAATTTCTCACTCAATTTACCATCAGTTTTTAACGCTCACTGTATAACATTATGAAACTCGACAGGAAACAACTCATCGGCCTACTCGTTGGCATTCTTGGGTTGATCATTCCATTTTATCTAAGCATTGATGGTCTTTCTGAAGCCGGACATGTAGCGCTTGGAATCTTCTTCTTAGCTGCTGCATTTTGGATGCTGGAGCCTTTTCCAATTTATGCTACTTCTGTTCTGGTAATTTTTCTACAGGTAATTCTCCTCAGTAAAGAGGGTTTTTTGTTTCAGCAAGAAACGGCATTATATGTGCCTAATGCGTACACCGAATTTATTGGTACGCTTGCCAGCCCCATCATCATCCTCTTTTTAGGTGGATTTGTCTTGGCAGACGCCGCTGTTAAATATAATCTCGATCGAAACCTCACCCGAATTTTACTTTCACCGTTTGGTGAAAAACCGGGGATGATCCTCCTTGGCTTGATGGTTGTTACAGCATTGCTTTCTGCCTTTATGAGTAACACGGCTACTACAGCTATGATGATGACAGTGATCTTACCAATTATGGCCAGACTTGGTAAAACCGATCCCTTACGTATTGGTTTAGCTCTTAGCATTCCATTTGCGGCAAATATTGGTGGTATTACAACACCAATTGGAACTCCCCCAAACGCGGTTGTGATAGGCGCCCTTTCTCAGCAGGGAATTAACATTCCTTTTGGAGAGTGGATGATTCTTTCTACCCCACTTGTAGTTATTGCTTTAATATTTGCCTGGTTTTTGCTTTTAAAAATGTTCAAACCAGATGCCTCTTCAATTGAAATCGATATGTCTGGTACGTTTAATAAATCACAGAATGCCATCATACTGTATTTCGCATTTGGCTTCACAGTTTTATTCTGGGTTACTGAAAGTTTTCATGGTGTTAAAAGTGCCATTATTGCACTTATTCCGGTTGTATTCTTAACACTTACGGGGGTTGTTACAAAAGATGATATCAGAAAACTGCCCTGGGAAGTACTTTGGTTAGTCGCCGGTGGTATTTCGTTGGGTATCTCCATGAAAAGTACCGGACTGGCAGAATGGATTGTTGGCAGTATAGAATGGAGTAGTTTTGGAACTATTAGTTTGCTTATTGTTTTTGCTGCCGTCGCTGTGTTGATGTCTAATTTCCTATCTAATACTGTAACTGCTACGTTACTCATTCCGCTCGCTGTAAGCTTGTCTACTTCTGGCATTGCCGGCGAAGGCTTTAATTTAATTATAGTGAGTCTGGTGATTGGGGTAAGTGCAAGTATGGCTATGATGCTACCTATTTCTACTCCGCCAAATGCCATTGCTATGAGTACCGGAACCATCGAAACTGGAAATATGGCAAAGGCCGGGATTTCGATTGGTATTTTTGGAATCGGATTAGTGATTCTTTATGCCTTGTTCTATTGGCCATTCATTTTAAATTAACTCATTATGGAACGTCAAATTTATATACTGGTAGTTGAAGATGAATTAGAAGTAATGGATGCACTTGTGAATGACCTCGAGCATTTTGAGGAACATTTTCCGGTGGAATCAGCCAATTCTGCTGAAGAAGCACAATCGGTAGTGGAGGATATTTATGCTGCCGGAAATGAAGTTGGTCTTATTCTTTGCGACCATGTTATGCCAGGGAAAAATGGGGTCGATTTTCTAATTGAATTACAATCACAAATGGAAAAGAAAACGGCCAAAAAAGTATTAGTGACCGGTCAGGCAGGGCTTGATGATACTATACAGGCTATCAACAATGCGCATCTTGATCACTACATTGCCAAACCGTGGACAAAAGAACAGCTTGAAGAAGTGGTAATCAGTCAGTTAACAAATTATGTGATGGAACAGCGCTACAATCCTATGCAATTCATGATGATTTTAGATAGTGTTCGACTTGCAGAATACATGAGAACTCATCAAATAACCGATCATTAATCAGTCTTGATGAAGAAAAAGGTCAATAGAAAAGAAGAGCTTCTTGGATACATCAAGCATGTAATTCTTAAATCGGAAGAGCTATCTAAACTCGTACGCTCGTATTCAGCGGGCGACATGCTGTTTCCTCAGGGAAGGGTGATTACACATTTATATCTCGTGCTCGAAGGTTCCGTTACGTTGAATCATCAGCGAGATGATGGCATATCACTTGAGCTTATTTCTTTAGCCCCAGGTCACTTTGCCGGACTTGTATCCTATACTACCGGGAATGCCACACTTACCAAATGTATCGCAACCGAAGACAGCAAAATATTTCGTGTTCGACAGGCTGAATTCACTCATTACATGGATAAATATCCAGAATTGAGACGCCAAATTGAACAGCTGATGCTTAATAATATGGCTGAAAGATTTGATAAAAATCTTAAGCTGGAATCAAAATTGAATGCACTAAACCTAAATCTCGAGCAAGAAAGAACTCAACTTAAAAAAGCTTTCATAGATCTTGAAAATTCACACCAAAAGTTAGTGGCTCAGGAAAAAATGGCTACGTTAGGTGAACTAGTAGCGGGCTTCGCTCATGAAGTAAATAACCCTGCCGCTGCTTTACTCCGATCTTCAGAAAAGCTGAAAGAGAATTTTTTGGATTCTCAGAATACTTCTGCTAAAACTGAGATTTTCAATCTTGGCTTACATTCAAAACCCTTAAGTAGTTCGGATGTACGCGCTAAAATGCTTTCGATTCAGAAAGAATTTCCATGGGTGAAAGAACGGTCATTAATTAGAAAGCTCGCCCAAATGCCTGATGAGGCTTTGCAAATCGTCAAAAAAAAGAAGAAGAAAATTCCTGTAGAAGTTTTAGTTCAGCAATTTGATGCAGGAAAGTTCATCCACAATATTCAGGTGGCCAGCGAACGCATTGTAAATTTGGTGAAAAGTTTAAAAAGCTACAGTCGGCAGGATAGGAATCAGTTTGATATGATCGATATCCGAGAAGGTATTTATGACACGATCTTAATTCTATCGAATCGATTGAAGTATTTGAACGTGGAACTTGATCTGCTAGATATCCCTCAAACTTGTGGAAAGATGGGAGAACTTAATCAGGTTTGGACTAATATTTTAGTGAACGCTTGTGATGTTTTAACGGAGAAAGGCAATTTAAAAATTAAAACATGGGCAGAAGGTGATTTTAAAATTGTTGTAGAAATCAGCGATAATGGCCCGGGAATTCCTGAAGATGTTCTGCCTAAAATCTTTGAGCCAAATTTTACTACGAAAAATCAAGGGGCTAAATTTGGACTGGGATTAGGCCTTGCCATATCCAATGAAATCATACGCCAACATGGGGGATTTATTAAAGCATTTAATAATGAAGCCGGTGGCGCCACTTTCCAGATTATTCTACCGGTAAAAGAATGCTAGCTAAGTGCTTGCTCTAAATCCTCAATCAAATCGTCGATGTGTTCTAACCCAACACTAAAACGAATCAGGTTTTCGGGTGTTGTAGATGTGGCGCTTTCACTCGATCTGCGATGTTCCCATAAACTCTCGATGCCTCCCAAACTTGTAGCTCTTCGAATCACCTTCGTTTTTCCCACGATTTCTATCGCCTTGTTATAATCTCCATCGATTAGAAATGAAATCATTCCTCCAAAACCTCGCATCTGTGCGGCCGCAATTTCATGGTCGGCATGGTTGGGTAATCCCGGGTAAAAAACATCTTTAATATTATGATTGGAGCTCAAATATTGGGCAACTTCCCAGGCATTTTGATTATGCATACGCATTCGGTGGGGGAAACTTCTAATACTTCTTGCCAGTAACCAACAATCAAAAGGCGAAGGAACCGAACCTAATTTCTGTTGGATTTTTCGAATTGCTTTAAAATTCTCATCATCTTCGGCAGCAATAATAGCACCACCAATTATATCAGAATGACCACCAAGAAATTTACTGGTAGAATGCATTACAAAATCAGCGCCATAATTTATGGGATTGGTGTTATAAGGTGTAGCGAACGTGTTATCTACGCACACCATTAGCCCACGCTGTTTTGCTACATGAATGGTTTTTTCTAAATCAGTTACTAACAGCAATGGATTCGACGGAGTCTCAATGAATGCCAGTTTAGTATTTTCGCGAATTGAATCCGCAAATATCTCTAAATCTGTAGTATCCACGATTGAATATTCAATGCCCCATCTTTCTGAAAAATTTTGGAGAATTACACGTGAACCATGATACAAATCATTTGGAATGATGATATGCGATCCGTTTGGCACACTCATAAACATTGCGGTAATCGCAGCAACACCCGATGAAAATGCTGCGCAGGCCATACCTCCTTCTAGATCAGCCAATAATTTTTCTAGCTGTAATCTGTTCGGATTTCTATCTCTTGAGTAAATAAAATCACCCTCTTGGTGGCCTTTTACATCGTGTTCGTACGTGGTGGAAGGCTCCATGGGCGCAGCGATTGCCTTACTACCCGACCAATGTTCGGCACCCGAGTGAATTGCTATAGTTTCAATGTTATTTGATGTACTCATACTTTAATCCTCCGAATTGCATAGATCCGCTCAAGAACAGGTGGATGCGAATAATTTAGAAAAACATACCAGGGATGCGGGGTTAGATTGGATAAATTGTCTTTAGACAGTTTCTTCAATGTTGAAATCATATCCTGCTTATTCCCTGTAGTTGTTACAGCAAACTCGTCTGCTTCAAATTCGTGCTTTCTGGACGACATAGACATGATTACGGATAAAATCATCTCGATTGGTGAGTATAGCAGTCCAAAGAATATCAGCCCGGAATACACGGTCATTCTATCCATGTAAAACGCATCGAAGAGTGCCTGTTCTTTTAGGAATATAGACAACAAGAAAAATAATACGGCTGAATGTGCGATACTGATAATCATCCCTTTAAGGATATGCTTTTTCTTGTAGTGCCCAATTTCATGAGCTAATACAGCAACAAGTTCCTGGATGGTGTGATTTTCAATTAAGGTATCATACAAGGCTACTCGCTTATTTTTCCCAAATCCCGTAAAGAAGGCATTCGATTTACTTGATCTTTTTGAACCATCGATGACATATAATCCTTTTAAAGGAAACTTTACTTTTTGGGTGTACTCTTCAATTTCATTCTTTAATTCTCCCTCTTCTATTGGAGTAAATTTATTGAACAATGGCATTATCCATGTCGGTGCTATGTATTGCATCAATAATGTGAATGCGGTAACTGCCAACCATGCAAATAGCCAGGCCCAATCACCACCGTAAATGAAAAATGCCAGTATCCCGGTAAGCAGTGGGATCCCAATTAAAGCACCCAAAGCAATTCCTTTAATTAAATCGAGGAAGAATGTTTTAACAGTGGTCTTATTAAATCCGAATTTTTCTTCAATCACAAACGTGGAATAAATAGAGAATGGAAGAGAAAGAATCGACTTTGCAATCATCAGCATCACAATAAAAATAATTCCTGAAACAAGATCATTAAATGGGAAACCGCGAATCCAGTTGTCTAGCATGTTAAAGCCACCAGAAAACCAGAATACCAGTAAAATAAATAAGTCGAAGCTGCCGGTTATAAAGCCGAATTGAGTTCTAACCTTCGTGTATTGCTGCGATTTGGCATAGGTTTCTGCATCATACACGGCCTCAAACTCTTCCGGAACATCTTTCGACAGAGATTTAAGATTTAGAACATTTGTAACTAACCCAATGGCATAATCCGTTAATAGTGCCACCAAAATTATTATAGAAATCGTATTCATTTAAATCTTTTGCTGAATGTTTGCCAGAAAATAGCGAATCGGGAAACAATCAGGGAGATCATTCTTCAATCGGTTGCAACAATTGGAACTATAGAAAACATCAAATAGTTTAACATTAAACTATTTATTACCTTTAGTCGCTTATCAAACAGATATTATTATGAAACACAATAAAGGATTACATCACATCACAGTTTTAGCCGGTGGACCAAAAGAGAATTCAGATTTTTATACGAAGGCATTGGGTATGCGAATGGTTAAAAAATCTGTTAATCAGGACGACCCCGGCACCTATCATTTATTTTATGGAAACGAGGCTGCAGTTCCGGGCTCAAGTTTAACTTTTTTCCCTTGGCCAAGAGCTCATAAAGGAACCATTGGAACTGGAGAGGCTGTAAATGTAGCCTTTCGCGTGCCAAAAGGCTCTCAAGATTATTGGCTAGAGCGATTGAACTATTTGGGATTATCGCATTCTGAATATTTCGATATGTTTGGAAAGCAAGGCATTCGGTTTACCGATCCCGATGGATTAGAGCTAGATCTTATTTTTGATGGAGATGCGAAAGAAAAAAAGAGTTCCTACGAAAGTCCTGTTCCTCATGATCAATCTATTCAGGGTTTTGAGTCTACCCGATTAAAACTGTCTCATGCTGATGGAACCGTGGACATCCTTACAGATATTTTAGGATTCTCGGAAACGAAATCTGATGGAAATCTAACTTTACTAGAAACGGATGCACAAATTGGATCTTCTGTTATCATTGAAACCGCTGAGCAGGAACATGGTCGTGGAGGTCGAGGAATTGTGCACCATGTGGCATTTAGAGCCGAGAATCTTAACGAACTTCAGAAGATCCGAGATGAAGTAATTCGTAAAGGTTTACAACCAACACAAGTAATCGATCGGCATTGGTTCAGAAGTATATATTTCAGAGAACCGGGAGGTGTTCTTTTCGAAGTTGCAACCGATGATCCTGGCTACACCGTGGATGAGAATTTTGAGCATTTAGGAGAAAAATTAATTCTAACACCCTGGCTTGAACCACGCAGGGAACTCATCGAACGAACACTTCCTAATTTAGACTAGACACCGATGAAAGGGGTTTAAATACCCCCTGTTTTTATCAAATTATTTAAAAAATTATCGTATGTCATTATTCAGAGTTGATCCAAATCAAAGAATTCAGGGTCCCCACCAAGGACAACCCATGTATCAGGCTGGTGCTGATCCATCGAAAGCAAAAGCTGCCATGATTATGGTCCACGGTAGAGGAGCTTCTGCGCAAAGCATTTTATCATTGGCTTCAGAAATCGAGAAAAATGAAGAAATTACCTTTCTGGCACCTCAGGCGCAGGGTTCAACCTGGTATCCATTTTCATTTTTAATGCCCAAAGAGCAAAACCAACCCGGTCTTAATTCTGGTCTACAAGCAGTTGCGGATGCTATGGAAAAAGCTGAAGAACTTGGTTTTTCGAAAGACAAGATTTTTATACTGGGATTCTCGCAAGGAGCTTGCCTGGCATCTGAATATGTTGCACGGCACCCGCATTCATATGCTGGTTTGTTCGCATTTTCTGGTGGACTTATTGGTGATTCGTTGGACGCTGGACTTTACTCAGGTGATCTGAATCAAACGCCGGTATTTCTTGGCTGCAGCGATGTTGATTTTCATATTCCAGTTGAACGTGTTCATGATAGTGAAACCATATTATCAACAATTAATGGAAATGTGGTAAAGAAGATTTACCCAAATATGGGCCACACAATCAATGCAGATGAAATTGATCATATGAACAATATTATAAATTCCAGAATCTAGACTTCTTGCCGTGTGGTTATGTTGAGAAGTAAATTGTTTGTACTAACTTTATTAGTACTCGCTTTACTTGTATTGAATTTTGATACATCTTCTGCCAAAATAAAAACTCACTCAAATGGAAATTCTTTGGCTGGCACTGGCATATGTACTTGGGATGTTTGTTCAGGCAATTCGACTCCCACCGCTAATTGGTTATTTGGCGGCGGGTATTATTCTCTCACTTACGGGGCTTGAGATAAATACCTATGTAATCCATGAAATTGGTCACTTAGGGGTTCTCTTATTACTTTTTACTGTTGGCCTTCACTTACGTCTGAAAAACATAGTTCAACCTGAAGTGTTTGGCGCCGGTGGATTACACCTTCTGATAAGTGCCGGAATTTTCACCGGTATCGCTAGTTTCTTTGGATACGATCTTACAGCGGCCATAATCATTGGAGTGTTGTTAGGGTTTTCAAGTACCGTACTTGCAGCGAAAGCATTAGAAGCTCGTGGCGAATTAGGAGCATATCATGCCCGTGTTGCAATCGGCATTTTGATTCTTCAGGATTTGGTGGCTATCGTAATTTTGGCATTAACTGGTGGTGGGCTTCCATCAATCTGGAGCGTCGGTTTGCTGATTTTACCCATTTTACGTCCGCTCATCCTTAAACTATTTGTTGCCAGTGGTCACGAAGAACTACAGCTTCTTTTTGGTTTGATTTTGGCCGTTGGAACAGGTGGATTATTTGAAGTTCTTGGCCTTTCATCCGAACTTGGTGCACTTGCAGCTGGCGCACTTCTATCCGGTCATGCACAAGCCGATGAACTTGCAGAAAAACTATGGGGACTCAAAGAGGCTTTTCTGGTTGGTTTCTTTTTAGAAGTTGGTTTAGCCGGGTTACCAGACATGAGTTCCATGATTTTTGCGCTCGTTGTATTAGTGGTTCTTCCGATAAAATCACTCATGTTTTTCTTCTTCTTAATCGGATTTAAGCTACGATCTAGAAATGCGTTTATGGTAACAACCACTCTCACTTCTTACAGCGAGTTTACCTTAATCGCTGGAGCAGTTGCAATGAGTTCAGGCTTTATTCCCGAATCGGCATTAATTGCTATGGCGCTGATAACTGCCGCGAGTTATGCCATTAATGCTCCTATCTCATCCAATGCAAACAGACTTTGGAATAAATTTGAATTTAAACTTATTCCATTCGAGCGAGATGTGAAGCACCCAGGCCATCAGGTTGTGAATTTAGGGGGCGCGCATTATTTAATAGTTGGCATGGGCCAAGCCGGTGCAGCCGCTTACGATTATTTAAAAGAGCGAGATTATCGAGTTACAGGAATGGATAGTGATCCTGCTCGCATCGAAAAGAATATTAAAGAACGCAGGCGGGTTGTTTATGGGGATGCCTACGATCCGGAACTTTGGCAAAACATTGATTTATCCGAAGTAACATCAGTGATTTTATCTATGAGCAATCCTACTACGAAGATTCAAGCCACTAAAATGCTGCGTGAGAATAACTATTCGAATGATATTTATGCATTAACTATCAGAGATGAAGAGCATGCTGGTTTAGCTGAAGCCGGTGCAAATGCCGTATGTTTACCAATGAAACAGGCTGGACGCAAATTGGCAGAATTAAGTTTAAGCGATGAAATTGAAGGCTCAATGTCGCTGAATTTATTAATGGATGAATCATGAGTTGTACGCATAAAGAAATGATTGAGATTACCGAACCAACAGGTTCAATTGAATGCCACGATTGTGTGCTATCGGGAGATTCCTGGGTGCATCTCAGAATGTGCATGACTTGTGGTTACATTGGATGTTGCGACTCATCGAAGAACAAACATACACGAAAACACTATTTCCGAAATGAACATCCAATTATTCGATCGGTTGAACCGGGAGAATCCTGGCGGTATTGCTATGTGGATGATAAAATGTTGAAGTTATGAACGACCATGTTGTTGAATTTTTAAAATCCTTCGATCAATTTCAGAATGTGCCTGAGGATCAAATTAGATGGCTAGTTGAACATTCCAAGCTTTGCACCTATCAACCGGATGAACAGCTTTCTGTTCCAGGAGATGAAATTGATCGAATGCTCATTTTTCTTGACGGACAGGTTAAAATTGTTATAAAAACCGGCAATCAATTGCGAGAACTTGGGGTGTTTAAAAAAGCCGACATATCCGGTAAACTCCCTTTTTCAAGAATGCAATCTTCGGTTGGCTACTTAACAGTTATTGAAGAATGCACGGTACTTGAAACGCATGAAAGTTTATTCCCTGAAATTGCAAAACACTATGAATTGATCGAAGCTTTCGTTCATATAATGTCTGATCGTATCAGAAACTTTACTACCAGCCAACAACAAAACGAAAAGTTAATGGCCCTTGGAAAACTTTCTGCAGGGCTCGCCCACGAGCTGAATAATCCTGCTTCTGCGATGGTACGTTCTGCCACTGCATTACGCGATAATATGCGCGCCAAGCCGGAAAAATTTAAAGCGGTTATGCACATCAAACTTACCGATGAGCAGGTAGATGCTGTTAATGAGCTCGTATTTCGAAAAGCCGGAAAAGGATCAACAAACACTCAGTCGTTAATGGAGAGAACGGCTCTTGAAGATGAACTTACCGATTGGATGGACGATCACAACATTGAGGAAGGGTTTGAATATGCATCCACTTTCGCAGAATACTGTTTCGATGTGGACGATCTTGAGTTTATAAAAACGCACCTTACACCGGAAGCTTTGCCATCTGTACTAGGATGGGTCGAAGATGTGCTAACAACCGAGAAAATGGTAGAAGAGATTGAAGATGCCTCACGTAGAATTTCTGAGTTAGTTTCTTCCGTAAAAACCTACTCTCACATGGACAAAGGCACCGATAAAGAAACGGTTGAACTCAAAAAGCTGCTCAAGAGTACCATCACCATGTTGAACCATAAGACCAAGCAAAAGAGTATTCTTGTAGACATGAATATTCAGGAAAATATGCCGGAATTTTGTGGATATGTGAGCGAACTAAATCAGGTATGGACCAACTTACTTGATAATGCCATCGATGCAGTTGAAGTGGGTGGTAAAATTGAGATTGAAGCAAAAAGTAGTAATGGCGATCTAACTATGATTTTCAGGGATAACGGTTCAGGCATTCCGGATGATGTTAAAAACAATATTTTTGATCCGTTTTTTACTACAAAAGATGTAGGACAAGGTACTGGACTTGGTCTCGATGTAGTTCGAAAAATTATTGATAAACACGAAGGTAGAATTGAAGTGGAATCTTCGCCCGGAAACACTGAGTTCAAACTGACTTTTCCATTAAAATGATAAATTTTACATGCTAAATGTTACATGAATCTGGCATTTAACATTGAGCATTGAGCATTCAAATTTGATTTATGAAAAAGCCGATTATTTTTGCTGTTGATGACGATCCTCAGGTGCTTAGAGCAGTCACAAGAGATTTACGAAAAAAATATCGATCTGAGTTTCGAATCCTAAGTACTAATTCACCAAAAGAGGCCTTAGAATCCCTTCCCGAATTAAAAATTCAAGGGGAAAACATTGCACTCTTTTTGTCCGATCAACGCATGCCTGAAATGATTGGTGTTGATTTATTAGAACAAGCAAAATCACATTTCCCAAACGCAAAACGGGTTCTACTAACAGCCTATTCTGATACGGATGCCGCTATTAAAGCCATCAATGAAGTTCAACTTGATTACTACTTACTAAAGCCATGGGATCCTCCTGAAGAACGTTTATATCCTATTCTCGATGATTTACTGGATGAGTGGCAAGCAAACTTTAAACCCGACTTTCAAGGAATTAAAGTGGTGGGTTATCAGTATTCACCTAAATCGCATACCATTAAAGATTTTCTTTCAGGTAATCTAATTCCCTATCGCTGGCTGGACATTGAAAGCTCTGAAAAAGCCACAGAACTATGTGACCTGAATGGAATCGAATCATCTAAGTTACCGGCTGTATTTTTTGAAGATGGCAGTCATTTATTAAATCCAACACCCGTTCAAATTGCCGAGAAACTAGGAAGAAGTCCTTCAGCGGATCATGAAGTTTATGATGTGGTAATTATAGGCGCCGGACCTGCAGGGCTGGCTGCTGCAGTTTATGGAGGTTCGGAAGGATTGAAAACATTACTTATCGAAAAGCGCGCACCGGGCGGTCAGGCTGGAACCAGCTCGCGCATCGAGAATTATCTAGGTTTCCCTAAAGGGTTAAGCGGATCTGATCTTGCCAGAAGAGCTATTACTCAAGCCACGCGTTTTGGTGTTGAATTCTTATCCCCACAAGAAGTGGTAAGTATCGAAACTGTTGATCAATACAAGAAAATATCGTTGGCGGATGGAAATTGTGTGAATGCAAAAGCGGTGGTTATTACAACTGGTGTTAATTATCGCATGTTGGAAAGTAAGGGGTTGAGTGATTTTACAGGAGCGGGCGTTTACTATGGCGCTGCAATGACCGAAGCTCATGCGTTCAAAGACAAGAAAGTATTTATTGTTGGTGGCGGTAATTCTGCCGGCCAGGCTGCCATGTATCTTTCTACTTTTGCCAAAAAAGTCCAAATCTTAATACGTCGCGAGTCGCTTGCTGCAACTATGTCGGCATATTTAATCGATCAGATTAATGGAACAGAGAATATCGAGCTTGTTCCATTTACTGAAGTAATTGAAGCCTGCGGAAATGGCCAACTACAAAAGTTAGTACTTCGAAATAAGAATGATGAGTCAATCAAAGATGTGGACGCGGATGGGCTTTTCATCTTTATCGGAGCCCGACCTTACACCGATTGGGTAACCGAAAATGTCATTAAAAATGATAAAGGCTTCATCGAGACAGGAAAAGAACTCAACAAATACGATAATTTCACTAAAATCTGGAAATTAGACCGTCAACCATATATGCTCGAAACCTGCAATCCCGGAATTTTTGCTGCCGGTGATGTCCGCGCCGGTGCTATGAATCGGGTTGCTTCTGCAGTTGGGGAAGGTGCAATGAGTATAAAATATGTGCACGAGTATTTAGCAGACTCCAATATCTGAAATTCTAATATTTCAGATCATCCCTGTAATCCACTGCCTTTCAATCAATTAATTTTGAATGTGGATAAATCCGTGGAAAAGTATCTTGTTCGATTAGTTTGATAAAACCATTCCAGCAAATACATTCGTCTGACCTTTCTTAGTGTAATCCTTGAGTACAGGGTCAAGGAGCCTCCACCAGCCACCCTTAATTGGCTGTCACCACTTCCGGGTCTACTTAGGGAAATCTAAAATCATCTACTGGAGGACATATGTCTATACCCACTCGTTTGTGTAGGAATGCAATGTTTCGTGCACTCGCATTTGTATTTCTACTCTCTTCATTTACTATAGCTCAAGACGTCAATTTTAGAGTAATGACTTACAATGGTCTAAAACTCGATGGAACCGACACAGATCGGCAAGCTGCATTTCAAACTGTTCTTCAAGAATCCGATCCGGATATCTTATTGATGCAGGAAATCGTGGATGCTTCTGGAGCAGATCTAATTTTAAATGCGTTGAATGCCTCCGGCACCCAATATCAGCGTGCTACTTTTGTAAATGGTACCGATACCGATAATATGCTCTTTTATCGCACATCAATTGGTTCCTTAGTGTCACAAAGTGAAATTCCAACCGCATTGCGTCAAATATCTGAATATGTGATGCAGATTGGAGACAATCAGATTCGATTTTACTCGGCTCACCTTAAAGCAAGTTCTGGTTCAGCGAATGAGCAAAAGCGCCTTGACGAGGTGACCATTCTGAGAAATTATTTGAATAATTTGCCAGCCGGAACTGAGTTTGTAATCGTTGGCGACTTTAACATGTATGATAGCAATGAACCGGCCTATCAAAAATTTATAGCCAATGAAGCTGATAACGACGGCCGCGCAGAAGACCCTCTACTTGTAGAAGGCGGTGTGGGAGATTGGCATATAAATGCTGCCTTTGCTCAATTTCATACTCAAAGCCCACGAACCACTCAATTTGGAGGTGGAGCAAATGGTGGCTTGGATGATCGTTTCGATTTCATACTCACCTCATTTGGTATCAACGATAATTCCGAAGTAGAATTAATTCCAGGTACGTACACCGCTTTTGGAAATGATGGTAATCACTTCGATACTTCTCTTTTGGATGGTCCCAATTCAGTAGTTTCTGCAGCAGTTGCACAAGCATTGCATGATGCCTCAGATCACCTTCCTGTTTATGCTGATTTTGTAAGTTTAAGTTCTGGCGGAACTGGAAACAATCCTCCTGTAGCAGAAGCAAATGGGCCGTATAATGGAACTTCAACCGGACCAGTTTCTTTCAGTAGTACAGGTTCTTTCGATTCTGATGGCACTATTTCAAATTATTCATGGGATTTTGGGGATGGTGGCAGTTCAACAGTTGCAAATCCATCATATACGTATTCTGCTGATGGAAGCTATGTAGCCACGCTAACAGTAACCGATAATAACGGAGCTACAAATTCTGATTTTGCCAGTGTTACAATTTCAACTGGTGGTGGCGGTAGTGGCGCTGTTGTTTTCAGTGAAATCTTCTACGATACACCGGGTACTGATTCCCAAGAAGAGTGGATAGAAATCTATAATGGAACTTCTTCAACTGCCGATGTTTCGGGATGGACAGTCACCGACAATAATGGAACAGGGTCAACATTCACCATTCCGGGTGGCACTACATTAGCACCATCCTCGCACATCACTATTGCCTCGAATGCAACAGGATTCAATGCACTTTACGGATTTGATGCTGATGTTTACGGCTCAATACCAGCGCTAAATAACAGTGGAGATGCTCTCCTATTAAGAGATAATACTAGTACGCTTATCGACGCCGTTGCCTGGGAAGGCGGAGCTTCTTCCGGTACTCCGGCTGGCTGGGGAAGTACTTCACAACCTAGCGCAGCTACAGGCAATTCAATTGTTAGAACCAATCTTTCTACAGATACAGATTCCTTTTCAGATTGGTCTACATTAACCGGAAATGGGAGTCCTGATGTTCAACCTACTAACGCTTCACCTGTGGCTGTTGCAAATGGACCGTATTCCGGGAATACTGGTGTAGCTATTTCATTTAGTAGTGTTGGGTCAACCGACCCTGACGGAACTATCGCTTCTTATTTATGGAACTTTGGTGATGGAAATACCTCCACATCTGCAAACCCAAGTCATGCTTATGCAGCAGCTGGTTCATTTACCGCTCAGTTAACCGTGACTGATAACCTTGGTGCAACTGGAAATGCTTCGGCAAGTGTTACTGTAACTGATATTACGGGAACCGGAATCATAATCAGCGAAGTATTTTATGACACCCCCGGTACAGATTCTCAGGAAGAGTGGATTGAAATCTATAATAACACCGGCGCCGATGCTGACATTTCAGGTTGGACAATCACTGATAATAATGGAACCGGAAGTACATTCATTATTCCAAATGGTACCACTATTCTAAATGCCACATATTTGACCATTGCTATAAATACTACAGGCTTCAATGCTCTGTATAGTTTTGATGCTGATATTTACGGTGGCATCCCCGCATTAAATAACACAGGCGATGCTCTTCTTCTCAAAAACGGTTCAGGTGAAACCGTTGATGCAGTTGCCTGGGAAGGTGGAGCTTCATCAGGTATTCCAACAGGCTGGGGAAGTACGTCTGCACCATCTGCAGGTACAGGTAGTTCAATTGTTAGATCTGATATAACATCAGATACCGACTCCTTTAGTGATTGGGTCTCTGCATCTGGAAATGGAAATCCCCAAACTCAACCGTCCGCAAATCAAGATCCAATTGCAGTTGCAAATGGTCCTTACACCGGAGTTGAAGGAACAGCCGTAACTTTTAGCAGTGCTGGCTCAACGGACCCTGATGGAACTATTGCTTCCTATTCGTGGGACTTTGGGGATGGTGGTAGTTCAACAGCTGCAAATCCAAGTTATATCTTTTCAACAGATGGTTCTTACACAATTACATTAACGGTTACGGATAATGATGGTGCAACTAACGCCGTTCAAACAACTGCAACCATCGATCCTGTTGTAACTTCTTCATCGATTCAATTTGCAAGTGGCGAAGTTGTTGCCAGCTCAAATTGGCAAACGGTAAATTTACCATTCACTTATAATTCGATGGTTGTTGTGGCCACTCCGATTTATTCCAACGGTGATTTACCGGCAGTAACTCGTATTAGAAATGCGACCGGTTCGAGCTTTGAAATCAAAGTTCAGAACCCAAGTGATGCTTCACTAACTAACTATCCGGTTCAGTACATGGTGGTTGAAGAAGGTGTTTACACCGATGTAGCTGATGGTATCAAAATGGAAGCGGTTAAATTCACATCAACCGTAACCAATGCTAAAAATGCCTGGACTGGTGAAACCAGGTCATATACTAACAGCTATTCAACTCCGGTTGTGCTAGGTCAGGTTATGACAGAAAATGATGCTGATTGGTCGGTATTCTGGGCCTATGGATCATCCAGAACCAGTGTTCCAAATGCCAGCAATTTACGCATGGGAAAACATGTTGGCGAAGACAGCAGAAAAACCAGAGCAAATGAAACCATCGGATATATCGTATTCGACTCAGGTTCCGGGACTATCGAAACCACTGCATTTACTGCAGGTGTTGGTTCAGATATAGTTCGCTCGGTTACGAATGCTCCGCCATATAATTATTCATTTACATCAGTTGGAACGGCTAGTACTGCCATTCTGAGTTCTGCTGCAATGGATGGTGGAGATGGTGGCTGGCCATTACTTTATGGATCAAATCCTATAAGTAATTCAACGCTTCAAATTGCTTATGATGAAGATCAGATTTCTAATTCAGAGCGTAGACATACTACCGAGCAAGTTGCCTATGTTGTATTTGGAGATACTCCGCCAGCTAAACAAGTGGCTACTATTGATGACTTTGTTGAAGACCTTCCAGAGTCGATAAGCTTATTGCAAAACTACCCGAATCCATTCAACCCAAGTACAAATATAGATTTTGAGTTGAATGAAGATGCACAGGTTCGGATATCTGTTTATAATCTGCTTGGACAGGAAGTAACCACTTTACTTGATGGGTTCAGATCAGCCGGTCGACATACAGTACAGTTTGATGCCCGAAATCTATCAACCGGAATCTATATCTATCGCATGGAAGCAGCGGGGAATGTCTTTACTAAGAAGATGTTGCTGACCAAATAATGCTATTTATTCCGATTTAAAAAAAGGCTCCTTCTTGGGGCCTTTTTTATTTCTAACATTTAAATGCTAATGAAACTCCTTCGAATTTATACGTAAACTGCGATCGTAATTAAATCGGGATTATCATGAAAAAGAGATCTTCATTCTTACTATTTGGGCTGCTAATTATTATTTCAAGCTGCGCGGAAGTCAATTATGTTGGGCAGTCATATCAACCTACAGAGGAAGTAGAAATCTTCTTCGATGAAAAATTAATTGAGAGAGAGTATACCATTATCGGTCACGCCATTGGATCTGGTGCCTGGGGAGTATCAAACTCTAAAATTCAGGATAAGCTTATTCAAACTGCAAGAAAAAAAGGAGCCCATGCTATTATAATTACAGGCTTGGGTAAAGACACTATTAGTACCGGTGAACACACCACAACAGACGAAACTCAAATCAATGCGCAGTTTATTCGGTATGATGAGTAATTAAAACCCGATCTTTTTTCGGATGGCGTCAA
Source organism: Balneolaceae bacterium (assembly GCA_965249965.1). Lineage (GTDB taxonomy): Bacteria > Bacteroidota > Rhodothermia > Balneolales > Balneolaceae > HXMU1420-13. The sequence continues at coordinate 1,154,261 of OZ252262.1, read as the reverse complement.
CGGCGCCATCTTTAATAGCGTCTTCTAGCTCTTTTTTCTTTTTTTCCAGCTCTTCTTTTTTCTGATCAACAACGGCAAGCTGCTCATTAATGCGAGACTCAAACTCGTCGTATTTCCCGCGTAACATTGCCTCTTGCTCATCAACCAGTGCCAAAACTTCCTGCTTCTTTTCGTTTACTCGACCTTCAACTTCATTCTGAATTTGGCGTTTTGCAGCATCAACCTCCGCCTGTACTGTGTTACGAAGCGTGTTTAAAAATAGATCGTCAATGTTCGATCGAACTCGGGCATTAAGTGGTCCATCTGTATTATCGATTAGTGCCGTGGCGTTGATTTGATCGGTATCAGAAATAGCATTTCTAATCAATCGTTCAACTGTTCCTGTTTGTTCACCGGCACTTTCAAAATCAAAATCCAATCCTGCTGCAACATATTCTACCCGGCTTTCAATTCTTCTGTCGATGACATTTAAAGCCATCGATAGTGAACCTACACCGGAATTCAATTCATAGGGTAACAACTCGGACGGTGATAATGTAGAATTCGCTAACGAAAACCCTGAATATGTAATATTTAGAGCTTCTTCTTTCTCTTCCGTAGTATAATCCAACAGGCCATTAACCACTAATTGTGTACTGGATTCATTACTTCCGGAAAGATTGATCGTAATTGGTTCACCTGTTTTATTCTGATCATTCGACACATGTTGAACCACTCCGGCGAGCGAAATATTATTATTCGTCACGCCGCTCAACTCAATATTCTTTACCCAAAGACTCGGTAAATCATACTTTTCTGTGAATTCATAGTTTCTACCTTCATACCGATCCGGCCTGTCTTCTTCCTCTTCTTCTGCTCCAATGAATCGTTGACCATATTCTCGCCCGGTTGCCAGGTAGCCTAAATATTTGTTTAAATCAGCCAGTAGACTTTCACCAAATAACGCTGTACCAATACTTTGGGCATTAATTTCTGGCAATTTCGCTACATTTTCAGCTCGATCAATATCCTCGCGAATCCAGTTATCAATATTACCAATGCTGTTTCTAGAAGATTCTAAATCTGATTGAAAATCATTCTTTAACGTGGTGATTTCGGTTTTAATCGAATCTGCTTCTTTCACCACTTTTTGGATATTTTCGATAGCAGCCACAGCTGCTGGCACATCATTTAGGTCATCTATTTTAATTCCATCAACCAGTGTTTTAATGTCGTTCACATTTTGTTCCACCGAATTATTTGTGATGGTAGAATCCCACTCAGTATAATTATTTTCCAGGCTACGCTGCAGGGAATCCATTCTGTCGATGGATTGTAAATCTACAATAGCCATCAAGCTATCCACATTGATGTCGTCCTTTACATCGGTGAATTCCATGTTAGCATTTTGCGATATATTCGAGCTTACTTCGCCTGTTACACTTGTAAAGAAACCTGCATCTTCCTCAACTTCATCATCTAACGCATCGATATCTTCAGGTGGGATTTCGAAGTAACCGTCCGTAGCTCGTTCGGTTTGCATAGCAAAACCGGTCATCTTCACATTTTCGATAATCACCTTTTCCCATAGCAGAGGCCAGAATTGAACATCAAATTCAGTTTGGCCGGTTTCAAACAAATTTTGCATGGTGTTATCAGGATCGGTTACCTGCAATCTGCTCCATGCAATATTTAACTGGGTTGGATTAAACTCGAGATCATCAATTTCCACTAAAGCGCCATTGGCAATGCTCAACTGTTGTTCAATTTGTTCTTCGATCATTTCATCTGTGATCAAGAAATATCCTGCTGCAACTATAGCTGCTAATAGTAATACAAAAATTAGTCCCTTTACTCTCATTTTACCCTCTCACCCTGCTAATAGTGGAATAAATAGAATACAATTTCGATCCTTTTAGTGCTTTAACCACTTTCCATTTCTGTACTTTTTCATGGATATGTTTCCGGTATTGTTTAACGAATACAATAACTCCCGGAAACATTGGAACGCTTAAAATAAGTGCTGCAATAAAACTACCAATAACCACCGTGTTATAAAATCGTGTCATCGCCCACCACTCGTTGTCATACATGCTTATCCAAAGCGACTGCATGCCTTCATTTTCGAGAATCCAGATCCCAAAATTATGAAATGCCGGGTCTGCCAAATATGCTATTCCGCTGAAGATAATGATGGCTAAAATGGCCATTCCAATATTCACTTTTAATATAATTATCATCACAGCAATGATGAGATTATGAAACGAAAAGAAGGGAGTTAACCCTATAATCATCCCAAGAACGAATCCTCCGGCAATTTGTCCCGGTGAGGCTTCTGATGAAAGTGCCTTTAATAATTTGGCAATGTATTTAAGAATTAACAGCATGATACCTTTACTCGTTTAACCCTGCACTAAACTTTTAAATATGCACTTAGTTTATCAAAAAAGGTATGGTTGATTGTTTCCATTGCGTTAAAATTTCCTATTACAAGCAATTCCGTTATCAAAGTTGTAATAAAAGGCTATAAAAAGTAGTTTAGTAACATAGATAATCTGCTTATGAGAGTACACTTTCCCGCCTTCTATTTAATTTTTTTCTTTGTTTTTGTGAGCTGCAAAGACAATTCACTTTCACAAAAAGCTGCTGTTTTTACTGAAGCCTTTCCGTGTGAAGATGGCTTGGCAAATGGTATTTATCCATGTGAGAATGTTGGACTATTTGCGCATTTAACCGTTGAGGAATTGGGCGGAAATCGAGTAAATGATATCTGGGGATGGACGGACCGTCAAACAGGCATAGAATATGCCTTAGTTGGGCTATTTGATGGCGTTTCTTTTGTTGATATTAGTGACCCTAACAACCCGATTGTGGTAGGCAAATTGAATGAATCATCCGTAGCCACAAAATTGATAGGTCCGGATGCAGAGGAAGCTTTTCCTGCCTGTACCTTTGGAATCGGTGACTCACCTGCTGCTAAAAATGTAGTACAGGGATCAACATGGCGCGATGTTAAAGTCTACCAAAATCACGCCTATGTTGTGAGTGATGGTCAGTTACATGGTATGCAAGTCTTCGATTTAACACGTTTACGAGATTATGACGGAACTACTTTAGTCTTTGAGGAGGACGCATTCTACGATGAATTTGATAATGCACATAATATCGCTATAAACGAAGCTACCGGTTATGCATATGCCGTTGGTGTTACAAGCGCTGAGGTTTGTGGATCACGTAACGGTACAGGATTACATATTATCGACATAAACTCTCCCAAGAATCCAACATTTGCCGGCTGTTTTATCGACCCGGAAACTGAAATCGAAGGAAGTTTATCTGCTGGAATTGGATATATCCACGATACCCAATGCCTAAATTATGAAGGGCCTGATAATGATCATCAAGGAAAAGAAGTGTGCGTTAGTTCAGCAGAAGGTAGTGTGGTTATTACGAATGTATCTGATAAATCAAACCCAACCACCATTGGATTTAGCGGTGTAACCGGCATGCAATACTCGCATCAAGGTTGGTTAACCGAAGATCAACGCTACTTTTTGATGAATGATGAGTTGGACGAAACCCGACTTGGAAGAAATACGCGTACGTACATATGGGATTTGGTCGATCTTGATAATCCCGAATTTCTAGGCTATTACACACATGAAACCCCGACCATCGATCACAATTTATATATCAAGGACGATGTAGTTTACCAATCGAATTACACAGCTGGATTGAGAGTATTTCGAACTGAAAATTTGCAGAATCTAGAATTAGATCCGATTGGCTTTTTTGATACACAACCTACCGATGAAACAAAGAACTATTCAGGTACCTGGAGTAACTATCCGTTTTTCGAAAGCGGTGTTTTAGTGGTTAGTGACATCAACGACGGGCTTTTTATTCTACAACCACATCTATCAGATTAAGCTCTAAAAGCCAGGAATCAACTAAAATATAATTTCAATAACATTTGAAAGATCGATATTCCTAATTCTACTGGAATTCGAAGTTTTTGTAATCTAACTATTTAAACCAATCGATTACTAGATTTTACGTTTTAATTTAAAATGGCCTTTCTTTTTAACTTCAATGCACTTTTGCTTAACTTTACACGCTTTAAAATTCAGTTAGCATAAATCTTTTCACTTACCAACTTACATGGATTTATTTGACAAGTTAGAAGGACGCCCAAGTCCACTTGGCCCATTTACCTCAGAAGGATACGGTTACATTACTTTCCCAAAATTAGAAGGCCCATTAGGCCCGGAAATGAAATTTAATGGCAAAGATGTAGTTGTTTGGAGTATCAATGATTATCTGGGCATAGGGAGTAACGAAGACATTAAAAAAGTAGATACTGAGGCAACTGCAAAGTATTCACTTAGTGCACCAATGGGTGCTCGTTTAATGACCGGAAACTCTGATGAGCATGAAGCCCTTGAAAAAGAATTGGCTGAATTTATCCACAAACCGGCAGCTCAACTTCTAAATTTTGGCTATCAAGGCATAATGAGTACCATTCATGCCCTTGTAGATCGAAACGATTTTTTAATATACGATGAGCTAAGTCACGCTTGTATCGTTGATGGAAAGCAGTTAGCTATGGCTGAGAAATCAGTTTTCAAGCACAACGATATTGAAAGCTTTAAGAAGCAATTATACCGAGCAGCTTCTAAGAAAAAAGATAACTCTTCCATCCTTGTAGTTACTGAAGGTGTATTTGGGATGACTGGTGACCTCGGGATCTTAAATGAAATTATTGAGCTTAAAAAAGAAGTACCTTTCAGACTATTGGTTGATGATGCTCATGGATTTGGAACATTAGGTCATGACGGATCTGGTACCGGTACTCAATTAGGTTGCCAGGACGGAATTGATATTTACTTTGGTACATTTGCAAAAGCAGGGGCACTGATCGGAGCGTTTGTAGCTTCAGAACCGCGAGTGATTCAGTTTTTGAAAGCAAATGCTCGCAGCCAGATTTTTGCAAAATCTCTGCCACTACCTATAGTTGCAACAGCGCGTGAACGATTAAAACTAATTCGTCAACACCCTGAATGGAGAGAAAAGCTATGGAGCAATACATTAAAACTCCGCGAAGGGTTACAAAAAATTGGCTACAACGTGCTCCCATCTGAAAGCCCGGTTACGCCTGTTCTTACTCAAGGAAGTACCGATCTTTGCCAGGCTATTATGCGAAAAATGCGTGAGGAACATGGTATTTTTGTAAGTGGTGTTGCTTACCCGGTTGTGCCACGTGGTATTGTGTTAATTCGATTGATACCTACCGCTGCACATAACGACGAGCATATTGAAAAAACACTTGACGCTTTCGCAGCAATTAAGGATTTTGTGTTGTCGGCAGCGAATAAGCAATCTGCATAGCTGCTTAGAATTTGCGGTCATCTATGAAAAAGCCTTTCCGAAATCCGGGAAGGCTTTTTTTATTTAAAGCTGAAATTTATAAAAACTGGTAAATGATCGGATGGGGTTCTGTTCATTCGGGAATTTGACAAAACAGCATATTTTTCAATTCTGATATTCCTACTTGTGAAGATGTAATCAATTCTTACGTCAAGAGGATGTGAGGTATCAAAACCATTGTAGGTACCTGTTGGGCCAAAAGGCTTTTTATCTGACACGATTTTCGAATCATCGTAATTCTCATTGAAAAACATAATCGGCTCGGATTCAGGTACCGCATTAAAATCTCCCATTAAAATTACAGGTAAACTCCCTGCATTAAACTCTTCGACTTTCTCATGAATTAATTTTGCTGATTCAATCCTTGCCTCCTTTGATTCATGATCAAAATGGGCATTGAATACATAGAATTGTTGATCTGAATTCCTCACTTTAAACACTACCCACGTGCATATTCTTCGATAATTCGCGCCCCAACCATACGATGGAGTGCCTGGCGTCGGAGACAGCCAAAAAGTCCCTGAATCCACAACCTCTAATTTTGAATTATTGTAAAATATAGCTGCAAATTCCCCATCATCCTTTCCATCATCACGCCCGTTTCCTTCAAATGAATATTCAGTTAAAGAACTGTCTAAAAACGCGACCTGATGCTTCAAACCTTCCTGAATGCCAAAAATTTCCGGCTCATAATAATCAATTAAATCGGCTACCCACTCTTTTCTGTTTTCCCAACTATTTATGCCATCTCTTTCGGTAGCATATCGGATATTATACGTCATGGCAGAATACTGAGCAATTGCGACTTCACAGATTATAAATAAAAACAAAAATAAGATGAGGCTACTCTTCATCATGAATTGCTGAGGTCTTTAGTAATACCATTGCATAATAAGTTCCCGAGACTTCATCTAATGTATAAGAGATCTCTGGATTTTCTTCTATATACCTTTTACTGTGATCGAATGAACAGTTATTCCAGGCAATTGAGCTTTTTGTGTTATCATCTTCATTTCCAGCTTCATTCGAATATTCATAGAAGTGTTCAATCAGATAAGAACATTCCTCATCTGCCTTATAATAAACTCTGATAGCCAGTTCATAATTTTCAGCAATAAATTCACCTGAGTTGTTCTCGTCCATAAACATTTCGTTCAAACTTTGAACCTGAAACCGAAATACATCCTGATTTACAATTTGCCTGGAAGTTGTTGTAGTAGATTCATCTGTGGAATTACTTATCGCTGAGAAATTCTCCACTTCATCTGCTCTGAGTTGTTTAACTTTTTCAGCAAGATTAGCCATTGCGATTGCGAATGCCGCCTCTTCGGATAGGCCATCTCCAGTACCAAATATTTCATTATCTGTGTCAGCAGGAGGATTCAGAAAAAAATCGGGTGCACTTTGAAATGCAGATGCGTTCAGTGTACAAAAAAGTATTCCGACACTAGTTAGTAAAAATAATTTATTCATAGTCACCCCCACATGGTTCAATTTCAATATGTAAGAACCGAAATTATTACTAAAAGACAAAGGTGCTCCTAACATATGTTCATAAAAAAAGCCAAAATGATTACTCGTTTCGGCTTTCTGTTAACATGATTTTTAGCGACTAGCTGAAGAGCTTTTTCACCCAGCCTATCACACCGCTACCCGACGACTCATTCCCATCTCTTCCACCAGATAGTCCATCATAAGTAGGACGAGGTAAAGAAGGAGACGACTCTTTCTTTTTGATTTTCTTAGGCGCTCGTTTGGCATTCCGAGGATTTGATGATCTCCCGCTTGACTTCTTACGAGGAGGTCGTGCCTGCTTTGGAGCGTTGGTCTTTTTTTTCTTTTCAACTATTTCTTCCGGAAATGGAAGCTCCACCGGTGGATATCCAGCTTCTTTAGAAATTCGCTCGATGTCGTCCTGATCCATTTTAGAAACCAATGAGATCATCTGCGTGGCTTTACCATTACCAATTAGTTCTGCCCTGAAACGATACTCATCCAGTTCACTTGGCACATCATAATTGATTACTTCGTCAAAAGCTTCTAACTCAACAGAATTAGCAGATAAACCACCAATCAAAAGAACGCGCATTTCGTATTTTTTAAATCGCTCATATCGTTCTTTATATGCAGCTTCATCCAGATCATCTCCAAGGCTAACAACGCCCCAGCTCTTCTTTTTGATGATTCTAAACAAACGATCGGAAGTGCGGCTCGAAGCTGAAAATACAACCACTTTCTTAGCACTCGATTGCTCCAAGTGAGCCATCAGCGTAGAAATTTTCATTCGCGGTGGCACTTTGATATAGCCTTGTTCCAGATTTTTTGGAAGGGGGTCAGGAGCAGTCTCTTCTTCCTCTGACTGTTCAATAGAAGTTTCAGACAAATCTTTTTTCAGCACCACAGATATTGAAGCTTTTTCAAGTTTCTTTTCTGCGTGATCAAGATCTATTTCTACTTCTTCGGTTGATGTTTCCACCTCAGAATTATCGCTTTCGGAAGCTTCTTGTGCTTCGAAACCGATCAATTCGGGGTTCTTTAGCGCAAGCTCTGCTAATTGTTTAGTTGCGGAGTTCTGCTGGCGTGATAAAATCACGATTTGTGGTTCACAATCTACAAAACGCAGAATATCCTTAACCCTGTTAACAAGGTTGTACTGCTGCATTTCATGGGCTTCATCAATAACTATAAGTTTGATGTCTTTTAGCCTGAAATTGTTCTTATCCAGTATTTCAATACATCGACCGGGATTTGCCACAATCACCGGAGCACCATCAAGTAAAGCTTCTTCTTGTTCCGCCTTATCACCTTTTAATGCCATTAATGCACTATTAATTTGTGCATGATAGCCGAGCGCCCAGATTTGTTCATCTATTTTTTCTGCCCGCTCAATGGATGGTGTTAAAATTAATACTTGTGTGCCGTTAGCCTCTCCTATTTCCGTAATTTTTTGAAGTGCCGGAATCAGAAACGCGAGATCATCATTAGCATGCGTTTCTACTAAAACATGTTTCCCTTCTAATACCAAAGGGAGCACTTTTTCTTGGAGAGGTGTTGGTTTTTCAATTCGTACATCGGCCAGCCCACTTAAAAGTTCAGGGCTCAGGCCAAATTTTTCAAAAGACAATGTTACACCTCTTTTCTTTTGGCTTATTTTTTCAATTTTCAAAGATCTATGTTCTGCTTTCAGAACACGCCAAATATACGAAAGAACTTAATCAAGCTCAGTTTTTTTCTTTTCCTCGTTTTCAAATTCGAGGTAAGATTTAGTAAAATTTTGGTGCAATTGTAGCGGCTCGCCCCTCAGTTTTATTGTGATAAGAGATAACGCTGTAACGATTACAATTCCAAAGGTTCCAATAAGTCCGCCTTCGGGACCAAAAGAACTGCCCGTCCAAATTTGCTCGCCACCTTGTTGAATTTGAATGAGCGATCCATTGATTGCCTGCCCACTTACTCGGAACCCAAAAACACCTCCCTGAAAAAAATTCCATGCAAAATGGATCCCAACCGAGAATGCTAATCTACCTGTAATTACATATGGAATTGCCAGCATCACACCAGCCATAAAGATATTTAACAGTGCAAATATGGTAGCATTCGGGTTTAATGCATGTGCAATTCCAAAGAAGGATGAACTAAATATTATAGCCAATAGGGTTGCTTTTTTTGGATCAATACGCCAGAACGTGACACCTTCCTTGAAGTTAGGTATCAAATAAGAGCGGCTCATGATTTCTTCGTAAAAGCCCACACAAAGCATTTGTACAAAAAATACAATTACCGGGTATATCCAACTTGATGAGCCGGGCAATTCCCAGCTAAATCCCAAAAACTCGATTGTACCTGTAACTGTTTGAATTACAAATATGAGCGTCATTACAAGTGCTGCAATCCCACTTCCAATTCCAAATTCTTTCCACCAGATGTTTTCAGGTTTAATACCCGCCAGAGTTATACTAGCACGGTTATCAACAAACCGAAAAGTCATCCAAAAAAACCCAAAGCTCAACAAAGTTGTGATTATATATTGCCAGCCGTCGAGTGGAATGGAGTGCCCGAGGCCCATTAAAATGAAGACGATTACAATATAAATCGGGATTCTAAATCCAGCTCGAAGTCTTCCTTCAGATGTATTGAAGAATGGATTCATACTAAAACTTACTTTTTATCAGTTAACCGAGAACGTATCTACAATTTGCTAAAATCAAAGGAATTATGGAGCGATATGTTTTACAAAATAGTGCTCAGGAATTTGAGCAGGTTTTTGGGGTTATGGTTACATCCGAAAGTCAAATAGAGCAAACTTTCAATGCTGCCCCAGGCCATGTTTTACCGGTTATCACTTTTAAACATGGTGCTGCACACATCGATTCCTGTATCTGGAATAATGAACTTCCATCCCAATCTATTTTTGATGCCTTAAACAATTCCGGCACTTTGGCCGCCCTTCGAAAGGCTGCTTGTATAGTCCCAATTAGTGGTTTTTATTTGTGGAAGCAAACTGTAAATGATCCACTACCATTTTATGTACGCATCCACTCCCAAAAAATATTAGGTGTTCCCGGTTATTTTTCCGGTAAAGCCAAAAGCAGAAATAAGTTTACGGTTTTAACCTGTACAGCTAATGTATTGCTGCAACCATTAGATGCCTACATGCCCTGTTTGTTGGAGCCGAATCAATTTGATGATTGGTTAGGTGACAAAACAATTGAATTAGCGAACACTGGATTTGCCCAAGATGTATTAATCCCGGATATGACGGTATTTCGTGTTCCAAATTTGGTAAATGAGTTATCAAATAACTCGCCTGAATTAATACAACCTATCCCAAAATTGAGAGACGAAAGTTAGTTTTCTGGTTTTGTACCCGGCTTACCCTCTCCCAAATTATTATAATATCTAACCGTTGGATACGCAAAATCAATGTTATCATGCTTTTCAAATTCATCAAGAATTGTCTCCCAAATATTTTGAGAAGTACCCCGACGGCGTCTTGGATTTGTTAAATAACGCACTGTAAGATTTATCCCGCTATCTTTTACATCGGTGTAAACAATGGGGGTTAGATATCTAAATTCAATGAGATATGACTTCGATGCTTTGGCTATTTGTTTCTTCGCATTCTCGATGAATTCTTTGGATACCTCAGAAACAACCTCAGATAATATCTTCTTCGCCATCTTCCAGTCACTTTCGAATGTTACGAGCACTTGAATTTCATTCCAGATGAATTCGAAGTCTGCGGTATAATTCGCCAACTGATGTGTGAATACTTTATGATTCGGGACATGGATCACTCGTCCGGTGCTTTGATCTGCATCTACCCAATTTCCAATCTCAAGAACGGTAAATTTAAAAGGCCGTATATCGATCACGTCACCTTTTATACTATCCAACTCAATTCTATCGCCTACATCAAATGGCTTTCTCCAGTAGATGAATAAGAATGCTGCCAAATCTGTAACCGGGTCTCTCAACGCTATTGCAATACCTGCACTAAGCAGTCCCAAAAATGTTGCAATAGACTCAATTCCCGTAAACCAAATTTGAATAACAGCCAAAAAACCTATAAAAAAACTGATATAAGAGAGGTTTTTACGCCATTTATATTGAATGCGTTTATTCTCGGTGTTACGCAATACCACCCTAAGAATGATCAATCGAATTAAACCTAAGAGCACAAAAATGGCTATGGTTTCGATAATCTTTATCGTTAAATCAGGCGAGTTCTGAAATAAACGAATTACAAAATCCCGTACATCGCTAATCGTTTCACCCATTTAATTATCCTTAAAGCTTTTGCTTGGCATCATTTTCAAATTTGGGTATCTTTTAAGTCTTTCAAAAGTTTAGTTCATTATAAAATGCTTTACAACATAATTATTGTAGTTATTGCCATCATTTGTTCACTCTTAACATTGGTAGTGCTTTTACAAAACGGACAAGGTCAGGGTTTATCCGGAATTGGAGGCGGTGGTGGCCTCGATGCAGGCGCCGGAGGGCTGGGAGCTCGCCGTACCGCTGATCTTTTATCTAAGTCTACAACCATTTTAGGTGCTGCGTTTCTTGCTCTTTGTGTATTAGCAAATTTCGCAATTGATAGACAAGAACAAGCCAGCTCAATTTTACAGCAAGGTGCAGCCCCAAGTGATATCAGCGCGCCTTCTAACACGCAAAGTGCGGTTCCAATTCAAACTCCGCCACCTGCAGCTACTGAAGACGATGGATCTAACGAAGAAAATTAATCCCATCTTCTAGAATTTTTATAAAGCCCTCTTAATTATGAGGGCTTTTTTTATGCAAAACATTTTGGATTACTAGACGTAATTCAAGTTCTGTTTAATGCATTAATTACCAGGCCTTATTAGTTGTAGTACATTGGTTCTATTATTAATTTCAGGCTGCTATTCAATGAATAAAAATCAACTATTTCTCATGAAAAAATTACTTCTGGCATTTCTGATTGCAGGAATCTCGTCAACCGCAATATTTGCTCAAACTCAACTCGTTGAAGAGGTTTCGAAAGATGGAGATGAAATTGTAATCCCATACAAAAAATTTATTCTCGATAACGGACTTACTCTGATTGTTCACGAAGATCACTCAGATCCACTCGTTCATGTTGATGTAACCTATCATGTGGGTTCAGCTCGCGAAGAGTTAAATAAATCTGGTTTCGCCCATTTCTTTGAGCACATGATGTTTCAAGGATCCGAAAATGTTGCTGATGAAGAGCATTTTAAAATTGTAAGTGATGCAGGTGGAACTTTAAATGGAACTACCAATCGCGATCGAACAAATTATTTCGAAACTGTACCATCCAATCAATTGGAAACGGCACTTTGGTTAGAAGCAGACAGAATGGGCTTTTTCTTAGATGCCGTTACGCAAGAAAAATTCGAAATTCAGCGCTCAACAGTAAAAAATGAAAAAGGGCAAAATTATGATAATCGTGCCTACGGTAAGCGATTTGAAATTTTGGCAGAAGCTCTTTACCCATTTGGCCACCCCTATTCCTGGTTAACCATCGGGCGCCTGGAAGATCTTGACCGTGTAGAATTAGATGACCTCAAAAACTTCTTTTTACGTTGGTATGGCCCAAATAATGCTGTTCTTACCGTAGGTGGTAATGTGGATACCGACGAAGTTGTTACCTTGGTTGAAAAGTATTTTGGAGTTATCCCAAGAGGTCCTGAAGTTGAAGACATGGTACTTGAGCCAGTGGAACTCGATCAAGATCGATATGTATCCTATGTTGATAATAATATTCGTTTCCCGATGGTAAATTTTGTGTATCCAACTGTACCAAGATTTCATCCTGATGAAGCACCACTCGACTATCTTGCACAAATTTTAGGAACTGGCCGTAGTTCATATTTCTATAAAAAGTTTGTGGAGACTCAGAAAGCCATTCAAACTGCGGTTTTTCATCCTGCGTCTGAATTAGCCGGCGAATTCCAGCTTCTTGTTCTTCCTTTCCCTGGACGAACTCTCACTGAATTCGAAACAGAAATGAGAACAATCCTTGATGAATTTGCTCAGGAAGGCGTTTCTGACGCTGACATGACTAAAATCAAAGCGTCGTTCGAGTCTGGATTTATTAATGGCTTACAAACGGTTGGTGGTTTTGGTGGTAAGGTTGCCCAGCTAGCCGCATATGAGACTTTTGCCAGTGATCCGGACTACATCAAGAAAGATATAGATCGTTATAACGCTGTGACTAAAGACGATATAATGCGTGTATTTAACGAGTATATCTACAACAAACCTGCCGTAATTTTAAGTGTGCTTCCAAATGATGGCGGGGCAACGCAGCCAACCCAACCGGATAATTTTGTAGTTCAGCGAGAAGGTGAGAACCCATTCCCAACTACCGATTATTCAGGCCTTAGCTACAACCGCCCAACCGGCGACACTTTTGACCGAAGTGTTCGACCAACTCCGGGCCCTGCTCCGTTGGTTCCGGTTCCAACATTCTGGAGAACTGAAGCAGCAAATGGCATTAAGTTTATTGGAACAAACAGCGACGAGATTCCAACTGTTAATATTCAGCTTCGAATTAGAGGCGGGCACAAAATGGATGCATATCATGCTGAGAAAGCGGGACTTGCCTCACTCACGGCCTCAATGATGACGGAGTCAACAGAAAATTACACTTCTGAAGAAATCGCTGAAGAATTGAGAATGATAGCCAGCTCCATCAGTTTTTCAACCAGCAATAACAGTACCATTATGAATATCGGTACGTTGAAAAAGAATCTGGATCGTACGCTGGAACTAGCTGAAGAAATGCTATATCGACCAGCATTTATTGAGACTGATTTTGCTCGCATCAAACAGCAGCAAATCGAAGGAATTAAAAGCACGTACGAGAATCCTGCTTCTATAGCGAGTTTAGTTTATGATCGCCTTTTATACGGTGATGAGCATATTCTTTCCGTACCTGGTAGCGGTATCGAAGAAACTGTGTCCAGAATCACCGTTGAAGATGCACAAGCTTTTTATGATGACTACTATGCGCCGGAGTTAACAGAAGTAGTTATTGTTGGCGATGTATCGCGTGATGAAGTGATGGAAAAACTAAGCTTCTTAAATGCTTGGCAGCAGACAGGTGCTGAACTCCCGGAACTTCCTGAGCCCACACAAACCGATTATACCAAAGTATATTTAGTGGATAAAGCTGGTGCACCACAATCTGAAATTCGAGTGGGTTACATGACAGGCTTAACGTACGATGCAACCGGTGAGTATTATAAAACCACCTTAATGAACTATACACTAGGCGGTGCTTTTAACAGCCGAATTAATCTAAATCTTAGAGAAGACAAGGGGTGGACCTACGGCGCTCGTTCCTTCTTCAGCTCTGATACCGATAACGGTGTATTTACTTCCACAGCTGGTGTAAGAGCCGATGCTACCGACAGTTCAGTGGTTGAGTTTCTAAAAGAAATCAACGATTTCAGAGAAGGTGGAATTTCTGAAGATGAACTTTCTTTCATGAGAAATTCAATCGGCCAACGGGATGCGCTTCGCTACGAAGCACCCTTCCAAAAAGCAGGATTTTTAGGGCAGATTGTTCGATATGATTTGCCTGGTGATTTTGTGGATACCCAATCAGAAATCATTCGCACAATTACAAAGGAAGAAATCGATGCGCTAGCCGCAAAGCATCTGCAACTTGAAAATGCGTACATCCTGGTAGTAGGTGATGCAGCCTCACACAGAGAAAAACTGCAAGCGCTCGGCTACGAAGTAGTGGATGTTAGCCCAAATGGCGACATCATTATGGAAATGCAGGAAAACGCTGATAGCGACGAATAATCAGCGCGCTTAATCTATTCAAAGCCCCTACTCGTTGAGTGGGGGCTTTTTTTATTTTCCGATACAAAAGCGGGAAAAAATCGAGTCTAAAATATGCTCGTTTGTGATTTCACCGGTGATGGTTCCCAACTCGTTGAGCGCCGCCCTTAAATCTATCGAAAGGAAATCTCCGGTCATGCCTAATTTTAAGCTATTAATCGCAGCCTGCACTTGCTCATTTGCTTTCTTCAAGGCATCTCGATGGCGCGTAGAGGTGACTAATAAACTGGAGGCATCGTAGTGTTTGTTCTCGAGTGCCCGCTCTTTTAGTAAAGCTTTTAGCACTTCTATTTGCTCACCAATTTTTGCAGATATTTTGATATCAAACTCAGTTCGCCAGCCATAATCCAGTTCGATATCAGCTTTAGTGCCTATCAAAATAAAAGGTGTTTCTCCGGCTCTTTTCTGATACCCGGCAACCTCTTCTTTCTCTTCTGGAGTAAATGGATGAGACAAGTCCTTTAAATAAATCACTAAATCGGCTTGTTCAAATGCTTTCTGAGATCGTTTAACACCTTCCGCTTCCACCACATCTTCAGTATTTCGTAACCCTGCTGTATCGATGAGCTTGAAAAGTAATCCCTCGTAATTCCAATCTACATCAATGGTATCTCGCGTGGTTCCGGCAATGTCCGTCACAATAGCTCGATCTGTACCAACCAGGGTATTTAGCAAAGTAGACTTACCAGCATTTGGTCGTCCAATGAGTACCGTTTTGACGCCATCTTTTACGAGTCTCCCCGTTTCATACGTATCTAATAAATTTTCTATTTCTGAGGAAACATCCACCAGTAATTTCATTAGCTGGTCTTTATTTGCGAACTCCACATCTTCTTCAATAAAATCCAGTTCGAGCTCAACCATTGCCGTAGCATCGATAATTTGTTGGCGAAATTTTTTGATGTGCTCCCCTAGCCTTCCTTCCAATTGTTGATGAGCGGCATCCACGGCTTTCACACTCTTTGCATGGATGATATCTGCTACAGCTTCCGCCTGGTCCAGATCCATTTTCCCATTTAAAAAAGCACGCTGGGTAAATTCACCCGCTTCCGCAGCTTTTACTCCGGTTGCTAAAATGGTTTCCAATACTTTTTGCGTCACCAACACTCCACCATGGCAGGAAATCTCGACCGTATCTTCCCCGGTATAACTCCTTGGGGATTTGAACACTGTTACCAATACTTCATCAACAGGTAGTTTATCCCGATCCACAATTTTCCCAAAATGCACGGTATGCGAATCAACCTTCAATAAATCTTTCCCTGAAAAAGCAATTTTCACTTTTTCAAATGCATCCTTTCCTGATACCCGAATCACAGCTATTCCACCTTCTCCAACCGGAGTAGCAATTGCTGCGATCGATGGTTTTTGATCAATATGTGCTAACTGTTTATTGCTTTGAGACATAGTTATAGGTACAATGCAAAATCATGGTATCAAGTTCGAAATCCAAAAATAACCCTAACAATCAACTTAGCCTAACATGAAAATTACATCGCTGATTATAACAATTTTGTGTATTTCAGGATCAGTATTCGCGCAGCAAAATGTGCAAGCAGATCGACCGGGATTTGGTTTTAGCACTTCTATAACTCCTGTTGGGATGTATGGAATTGAAGCAGGTGTAACCACCTCCGAGTTTGGTACTAATGTTGGAGAATTATTCATCCGAGCTGGCTTGATGGATAAATTGGAAATTCAATTTGAAGCAGGATCCATTTTCTTTCCCGATGGCGGTGATTCATTTCGCTCCGCCCAATTTGGTATAGTGAAGTACAATCTATTTTCGAATGCTTCTAATGATCTTAGAATAACTTTATTAAGCAGAACCATTCTCCCATTTCTGAATACCGACTTTAGCGAAACTTTCACTCAACTCATTCTATTGGGTGACATTTCTCTAACCGACCAACTTTCCATGAATACCAATGTAGGATATGGAAATTATATTTTTAGTGATTTCGATATACCAACCTACTACTTCACCTTAAATCCCGGCTTTGCCATCAACTCGTCGACCTCTGCATACGTTGGATTCTCGTTTGTCGAGACGGAATTCTTTGATAATAAAAATTATGAAATGGGTGTCTCATATTTGATACATTCAAACTCACAAATCGACCTCGGCCTTGTTTTTGATGAGGAGTCTGACACTTTCTTAAAGATCGGGGTTGCAACTAGATTCTGATACCTTACCAATGAAAAAACTACTACTGCTCTTCTTTGTGTTGATTTCGACTCAAGTTAACGCACAAACTACCGACGAACTGAAATCAATGGTCATCGAAAGTGTGGAGAACCATGCTGGCGACCTTACCAAACTTAGCGATTCGATCTGGGAATTTGCCGAAATCGCCTTTTTAGAAAATCAATCTGCAGCTGCTCTCGCTGATTTTGCGGAAATGCACGGGTTTACCGTAAATCGCGGTGTGGGTGAAATCCCAACGGCTTTTACCGCGGAATATTCAAACGGCGATGGACCCATTATTGGAATTATGGGCGAATTTGATGCACTTCCGGGACTTTCACAGGAAACAGTCCCCTTTAAATCGCCATTGGTAGAAAGCGCTCCAGGACACGGCTGTGGGCATAATTTATTTGGGGTTGCTTCCCTAGGTGCGGCAATCACCATCAAAGAGTTGATTGAATCGGGTGAACTCGAGGGAACCATTCGCTTTTATGGAACACCCGCCGAAGAGAAATTTTTCGGGAAGTTGTGGATGATTCGCGCCGGTTTATTCGATGATGTGGATGTAATGATGGACTGGCATCCAAGCTACGAAACACAGGCTAATGTGCAATCGAGTTTGGCACTAGTGGATTTTTTAGTTGAGTTCTACGGTCAGGCCGCACATGCTTCGGGAGATCCATGGAATGGACGCAGTGCCGGAGATGCTCTGGAATTGTACACCGATGGCATCAACATGTATCGCGAGCACATCAAACCAACGGTTCGCATTCATTATCACATTCAGGATGCCGGGAAAGTGGTAAATGTGGTTCCAGATTACTCGAAAATCTGGGTGCGTGTACGCGACACAAAGCGAGCAGGTATGCAGGAAGTGTATGAGCGCGTGATGGCCATGTCTGAAGGTGCAGCTATTATGGCGAATGTAGATCACTCGGTTTCGCTTATTTCCGGAATTCATGAAGTGTTACCTAACCGAGCGGGGGGAGCGGCGTTACAGGCCAATCTCGAAACCCTGGGTGTAATTGAATACACGGAAGAGGAAGAAGAATTTGCAAAAGCGATTCAGGAAGCCACGGGTAAAGATCAGGTTGGTATCGATATGCAGATTAACCCTTTAAAAGAAACAGCAGAACATCCAATGGGCGGTTCTACGGATGTGGGTGATGTGAGCTTTGTTGTTCCTACCATTCGATTGGGTGTTACCACAGCTCCAAAGGGAACTCCATGGCATTCGTGGGCAGTGGTTGCCACGGGTGGCATGTCGATTGGACACAAAGGAATGTTATATGCTACCAAAGCACTTTCGATGACGATGATCGATTTGTATCAAAACCCTGAGCTTATTGACGATGTGAAAGCAGAATTCTTAGAACGCAAAGGAGATTATGAGTATGAGGGGATGATACCCCCGGGTCCACCGCCATTAGATTTTGAGCAATAACTCTGACTTATTTCCTTAAACCGTCATACCTGCGAAGACAGGAATCTTGATTCAATTAAAATCCAGATCGCGGATCAAGTCCGCGATGACAAATGACTAAATAAAAAAAGCCTCCAAGTGGAGGCTTTTTTAATAAGCAAACCTTTTCAATTAATGGACGTTACCCATCAGTTTTCTAACTGGTTTAGAAATCAACAGAAGTAAAACGCCTGCGCCTACGGTAGTATAAACAATAACCATGTACTGGTCTGGCATAGAAGCTAATGTATCTTCTGTTCCGCCACTTAATGATCCGGCAATTAATCCTGCAAACAGATTTCCCATAGCCACTGATAAGAACCACATTCCCATCATTTGCCCTGCATAGCGGTGTGGTGAGAGCTTTGTTACCAAACTCAATCCTACCGGACTTAAACTCAATTCCCCAAACGTGTGGAACAGATAAGTAAATATTAACCAGGTAGGTGCTGCAAGATCGCCAGATGCTGCGATTTCTGCTGCGAAATACATCACCATAAACCCAACGCCCAGTAAAATTAAACCAAAAGCGAATTTAAGTGGCGAACTAGGCTCCAAATTTTTCTTTGCCAACCACACCCACATCGCACCAAATATTGGCGCAAAAATGATTATAAACATCGAATTGATAGATTGGAACATTCCGGCAGGAATTTCCCATCCCAGAACGGTACGATCAGTAAATCGCTCGGCGAAAAGGTTTAAGGTAGAACCTGCTTGCTCAAACCCTGACCAAAACAAGGCACTGAAAATCAGCAAAAGCCCGATAACACCCACTTTCTTTTTCTCTTCGGTATTTAGTCCGCCTAGAAGAATTACATAGGCGAAAAATAAAACAGCTGCAGTGGCAATTATATATTTGGAAGCATTTGCAATACTAACCGCATCTATCGAAATAACCTGAAAGAAGAAGAGTGCAAAAATTACCAACATTGCAGCTCCTACAATTTTTGCAATATTCGCAGTTTTTGCAGCTTTCGCTTGTTCTTCCGCTGTCTCATAAACCGGAGCATCGCCGTAGCCATCTAAATTTGACGCCGTAGTTTTGTATTGTATTAATCCAAATAACATACCAATACCGGCAGCACCAAACCCAAGGTGCCAGTTAACTTCTGCTGCTAAGAAACTACACACAAGTGGCGCAATTAATGCCCCGATGTTAATTCCCATGTAGAATATGGAGAAACCGGCATCACGTTTCGCGCTATCCTTATCTTCGGCGCCCCCGTAAAGCTCACCAACAATACTACTCACATTTGGCTTAAGCATCCCCGTACCAATCACAATAAACACGAGTCCTAAAAAGAACGAATATGTATCTAATCCTGATACTTCACCTCCATGACCACCACCTGTAAATAAGGCTACTATGCCCGGTATGGCCATTGTAAAGTGGCCTATGGTGATGACTATACCGCCATACCACACAGATTTTTTAAGACCAATAATGTGATCGGCGAGCCAACCTCCCGGTAGTGCAAAGAGATAAACGCCCATCGTATAAAGGCCGTAAATAGCGCCGGAGGTTACATCATCGAATTCAAGGCCACCCGAAAGTGCCGGAGTTGTCATGAAGAGAATCAAGAGGGCACGCATGCCATAGTAGCTGAATCGCTCCCACATTTCGGTAAAGAAAAGGGTGGCTAGACCTCTAGGATGCCCAAAAAAGGTTTTTGTACTCATTGAAAAGAACTCTTAGTGTTTTGAATCATAAAATCTGACGATGATACCTATTCAAGCATTCGACCGCAAGCATTTATACGGAAAAGCGGTTTTGTCTTCACTTGATCTTCATAGTTGCTAAATACTTTCTATTCTGTTCTTACAAGCTCTACAACTGTAATATTTTCTATAAGTATTTCAGTTTGGTTGGAAATTGCTTGTCCTATCACGTAAAAAATAAAACCCCGACACTCGATAAGCGCCGGGGTTTTTTAATAGTTTCTCAAACTAACGCTTTAGTATTCGCTCGTCATTATAAATAACGGTTGCATCTCAAAGCTCTTATAGAACGGACGAAGTCGATCAGTATCATAGTGCCTGCTCACATTTACAATTTTTTTCTTACTTGTAACTATGTCGATAGGAACATTATCGTAGCGGCCGTTCTTTAGAACAACCAATCTACCGTGGATACCTTGTAATATTAAATCCAACGCTAGGTTACCGTATGCCATGGGAGCAATAGAATCTATCGCATCGGGATCACCACCGCGCACCATATATCCAAGCTTCTGATTGATGATGTTTACCGTTTTCCCATTATTATATTTTGGGGATAGCTTTTTGAGCTCATCAGATACTAAATCACCTATACCACCCAATTTTTTATGGCCGTAGGCATCAGTAGTGCCATCCTGGAAGACCATTTCCCCACCAGTAAACATTGCGCCCTCAGAAACCAGCAACATAGAATATCGGCTTGGATTCTTCTTCCGATCATAATTCATGAGTTCTGCTAATTGCTCAATATCAAACTTGTATTCAGGAATAACACACCTGCTCGCTGCACCGGCCATGGTCGGTAACATGGCGGTATACCCTGCATAACGCCCGAATACTTCCATTACCAAAAATCGTTCGTGTGATCCGGCAGAAGTTCTTAGCGTGTTTGCCAGTTGGATGGTTCGGGTGATACATGTACTAAATCCAATACAGTAATCAGTACCCGGCACATCATTATCCATCGTTTTTGGGAGGGCAACTACTTTAACCCCTTCTGTATAAAGACGTACCCCATAACTGAGGGTGTCATCACCGCCGATTGGAATTAGATAATCTACTCCAGCCCATTCCAGATTTTTCAGAACTTCAGGAGTAAGGTCATTAACGTCTTCCGAATAAACATCTTTTAAATGCTCCGGAACTGCACCTTTAACAACATGGCTCGGCCGGGTTCTGGAAGTATGCAGAAATGTACCGCCTGTACGCCCGGCTTTATTTACAATTTCTTCCGTTAGATCGATCAAATTGTTCGAGTTGTCAGCTTTCGTATCTCTAATGATATCGATAAGTCCGGCCCAACCTCTGCGGAAACCGATAACTCGATATCCTTCTCTTAATGCGCGGATGGTGACGCCTCTAATTGCCGGGTTAAGTCCGGGCACATCGCCACCTCCGGTTAAAATTCCAATGGTACCTTTATATTTTGCTTTTTTAGACATTTTCCTCCTATGAGTTTTGCAAAGAGTAAGTGGTGAGTGTGAAGGTATTATGAAAAGCGCTTTTTTCTGTTAGATTCATAATATCTTCAACTTTGGGAACTAACGTATTCCAAGCGACAATTAAAAGGGGAGGTACCAATGAAAAAGCGAGTTGTAATAATTGGATCAAGTTTTGCAGGATATTCTACTGCATTAAGCCTGGCAAAGTTGTTCCATGGACAGCACGATATTACCGTAATTGATAAATCACCGGAGTTCACTTTCTTGCCCTCTTTAGTGTGGCATCCATTTGGATATCGAAATTCGGATGATATTTCATTTGATACCCGGCCTATTTATAAGGATCACAATATTGAATTCATACAAGAGACTGTATATGGCTTTGATTTAGATGAGCAAGTGGTCCATACCTCCAGCGAGGATGTTGCTTACGATTATTTAGTGCTGGCTACCGGTACCAAGCCAAATTATGGTAGTATCAAAGGGTTTTTCCCTGAAAATCATGTCTACTCTATTTGCACCATGCAAGAAGCTGAGCGCACAAGAATTGCATGGAAGAATTTTTTAGAAGATCCAGGACCCATTGTGATTGGTGCAGGGCAATGGTCAGGATATTTCTTTGCCGCCTATGAATTTCTACTTAATGTGCTTTACCATCTTAAAGCCAATGATATCATGGACCAGGTTCCAATTCATTTTGTAACTGCCGAACCGTACCTCACACATTTTGGAATTGGCGGAATTCATGAAGATGTAGAAGCTTGCGAACATTTATTCGATCGCTACGGAATTAATTGGCACACTAATGCTGAAATCCATGAGCTTAAAAAAGGCAAGGTTATCCTTGAAAATGGCCTGGAAATTGACTCTAAATTCACCATGATCATCCCGCAATTTATTGGCATTGATGCTGTACGTACAACACATAACATGGCCAATTTCGCAGGATTGATTAAAGTGAATAACGAATTTCAGCATACGAAGTATCCAAATATCTACGGTGCCGGTGGTTCTGTTTACATCGCACAGGAAGATGAAACTGCTGTTCCGTGTGGAGTTCCAAGAACCAGATATTGTACAGACATCATGGCTAAAACTGTGGCTTATAATATTGCTTCTGATATTCTGGGTGGATCGCGCGTTTCGGTTACAAATCATCGTTTGTACGAATATTGTAAGCAAGACATGGATCACTTAAGTGCGCTGTTTTTTAGAAATGCTGATGATGGCACTCATGATCTCGACTTCATCAAAAAGAAATCGAGTGATAAATGGGCGAATATGTCAATTGGCGAATACATCGAGTCTTCGTTCGATACCGAAGATTTAAAAATTTAACGAAACGAAACATCCTTGTCACTAATCCGTGATAAGTTCCATTAGCTAATTAATTACTTATGGAACTTATCTGGATTATACTAGGTGCTTTGTGCATCATCATTGGACTGATTGGAGCTTTCTTGCCCATCCTTCCCGGACTCCCGTTTTCTTATCTGGGTTTATTGATATTGCAATTCAGTGGTGTGGCTAACTTTTCAACTACTTTCCTAGTTATTTGGGCTATCGTTATTGTCTTGATTCTTGTCCTTGAAAATGCATTGCCAGCTTACACTACTAAGAAGTTTGGTGGCACAACCTATGGCTCCACCGGAAGTTTAATCGGAATGATTTTAGGAATGCTTTTCTTCCCTCCTCTTGGTTTTTTTCTTGGCACTCTTGTCGGTGCTTTTGTAGGAGAAATGCTATTTAAGCAAGATGTAAACGTAGCTTTAAAATCTGCCTGGGGTTCTTTTCTTGGGTTCCTCACCGGCACCATGATTAAAACCATTGTTGCTGCGATGTTCGCCGTGATGTATTTCCGGGCTGTTTTTTAACTTACTTCAGCAGCTGCATTTTTTTAGAAAGTACCTGATCTCCGATAGATAATCGGTAGAGATACGTGCCACTTGCCAAATTGGAACCATCGAATTGAACTTGATACAACCCTGGAGCTTTAACTCCTTGTTCTAGTGTTTCCACCAATCGGCCTTGAATATCAAACACCTGTAGTAGAATTTCGTTGGATGCATCCACCTGATATTGAATTGTTGTGCCTGGATTAAACGGATTTGGGTAATTCTGTTCTAATCGAAAACCTTCGATTATATTTCCATTCTCATCCGTTGAACTGAGTTGTGCAAGGTCAATTTCATAGGCTCCGTTTCCATGCGTTGCTAAACGCAATTTCCTATTCGATCTCGAGATCACTAAATCCATAGCAAAAACCGCATCCGGTAAATTACCATTAATATTGGCCCACGATTGACCCCCATCTAACGATTGATACACGCCAAGTTCATTTCCTACAAATACATGAAATCTATTTTCTGGATCAACCGTAACCGACCAGGCTGGAACATCAGGCAATCCAATTCCAATATCTTGCCAGCTATCGCCGCCGTCTACTGTTTTGTAAACATGAGACGTGCCAAATCCGCCAAATGTGATGTACGCTATCGCGTCATTATTTGGGTCAACGGCAATATCTGTAGGGAAACGATCGGGTAAATCTTGCGTGATTTGACGCCAGGTATCACCCCCATTGGATGTTTTATAAACATGAGGTCGCACTGCTTTTGGGCTTGATGCTGCATACACAACCTCAGCACTTTGTTCCGAAGCCGCCAATACCGACATCGCATTGCCATCGAGTTTAAACCCGTCGTTAGTAACCGTCCAGGTCTGTCCGTTATTCGTAGTTTTATAAATCTTTTCACCACCCATGTAAATTGTGGCATTATCCGCCGGACTTAACACAAAAGGTGCTATAAAATTCGATTCCTGAATGGGAAAGGAGTTAAAATCCGGACGAAGACCAAAATCAGGTCCGCTTTCTCCGGTGAATAAATCGAAGGTTCCAACAGCTTGGGCAAACTGTGCCGATAAGTACGCAATTTGATTATTTTCCTGATTGAGTGCCGTCCAGGAACCATCGCCTCCATATGCTCGGCGCCAGTTTTTATTTCCTTCGAAAATAATGCTGTTATTATCCTGTAAGCCTCCGAGAAATAGATCCGGATTAGTATTAGAGTTTGAAACTCCGTTATAAAACTGGACAATCTGATAGCCCGAATTACAATTCTCGATAGTTACCCCACTGTCTGTTGTTTTGAAAATCCCACCATCATTTACAAAATAGATAGTGTCGGGCATGGTTGGGTGATATATAATATCATGATGATCCGCCCAGCCAATTAAATATGGATATACCGCTTCGTTTTCTCCGGGTACCACGTTTAATGCATTTGTTGGGTTAACCTGTGCAAGTCCGGCTCCGCCTAGTGTAGATTTGTATAAAGAAAAAGGTTGTCCCGCTGCCCAAACAACGTCTGGGTTTTCTGGGTGAATGGCTATGGCATGGGAATACCATCCTTGAAAAGTAGCATAAAACTCATTGTCGCTGAACACAAGGTTCCAATTTTCCCCGGCATCTTCACTTCTCATTAACCAGGTTTTGTTATCGTCTTCCGATCCGTTTATATCACCGTTAGAGTTGCCAATACTAGCCAAAATGATATCCGGATTGGATGGAGAAATTGCCAATACTGCCTTTCCCAGAAACTGAAATGGACCTCCGCCTATCAATAAATTCGCTTTTTCAAAGGTGTTACCGCCATCCGTAGTTCGATAAATTCCATGATTGAAGGTTCCCATTCCACCATGTGCAACAACTACGATATTTGTATCCACCGGATTAATGACAATGTCTGTTGCCATGGGTACCGAATGTATATTTTGCCAGCTCACTCCGCCATCTTGTGAGCGATAAATTCCAACCGTGGTAGCTGCCCAAATAGTTTCTGGCCGAAGTGGGTTGATTTGAATTTTTTGAACTGCTCGTCGCTGATCGATCGACCAATCGAGGCTCTTTTCCCAGGTTGTGCCGCCGTCTTCACTTTTCAAAATTCCGATTCCATAGCTGCCCCGGGTAGTTCTAATTGGGCCGATTCCCGGATAGTTTTCCTGAGATCCATAGGATTCTCCGGTTCCGATGTACATTACGTCGGGGTTATTTGGGTCGATATCAATTGCGGCAACACCAAGCACCGGGTGCCCGGTTCGCACGTATTCCCAGGCGTTCAATCCGGTTCCGCCCGACGTACTTTTCCATAGTCCTCCACTGGCTGAACCAGCAAAAAGTACATCGGGGTCTTCCGGGTGAATGGCGAGCGCTAGTGTTCGCCCGCCAACGTTTTCCGGTCCCATGGCTTCCCAGACCGGGTTGATGGTACTTTTCCTTTTTTGGATTTGAAGTTCATCAAATGCCATTGAAAAACCGATCGGTGGAATATCTTCTTCAGGATATGACCGCGCGGAACTGATGTAGGTCAACGAGTTTTTTGCACCGGTGAACAGCGCATCTTCAATTTCTGGGGTTTGATTTTGATGAGCTTGTGGGCCAGTATGAATATACCAGCCAAAAATCAGCAGAGCTGCAATGCCCCCTATTACTTTCCAATTTCTGTTTTTCATACCCGAGAATTAGTTACCGAACTATAGGTATTAATGATTTAAAGTTCAGAATATTATCATATTCATAAAAAAAGCCCCGACACTGGAGCATCGGGGCTTTGTTACTTACAAATTCAGGTCGCGCAGTTTATGCGAGATACCCAAAGTTTTTTAATTATCTAGCGACATGGTTTCAATTTCTAATTCGCGATCCGGTTGTTCAGCATCGCCTTTTAAATATTCATTGAACCATCGCATCGCGCGAAGGTTGTAATCAAATTGAGCAGTAGCCCGTCGATTACCATGACCTTCACCCGGATACAGCACCAATCGAACCGGCGTATCTGTACGAGTTTTAATGTGGCGATATAATTCATACGATTGACCCGGATCTACGCGGGTGTCTTCTTCACCATGCATGATCAGCAATGGAGTTTTGGCGTTATCAACATGATAGACCGGGCTTCGTTCTAAATATCCTTGATAATCATCCCAAAGTCTTTTTCTTGAATGGACGAGATATAATTCTTCGGGAATATCACTGGTTCCCCATTTCGAGAGATTATTACTGATTCCAACAAACATCACACCTGCCGCAAAACGGTCGCTATATCGGGTGCTCATCCATGCAGTCGCATATCCGCCATACGAACCGCCGGTAACTCCAACTTTATCGCCGTCGGCAATTCCCAGCTCAATTAAGTGATCCACGCCTTCCACGATATCATCAAATTCTGCGCCGGCTAAATCGCCTTGGGAACTCATCGCAAACTCTAAACCGCGACCTGTAGAACCACGGTAATTTGGATAGAATACAGCAAAGCCATCACCAGCAGCAACTTGCCCGGCCATAGAATACGCAGTGAGCCAGCCGTTATCGTAATGTGCTTCCGGTCCACCGTGAATGACATTTATTAACGGATACCTAGTACCTTCTTGGTAACCCACAGGATAAATCAGCAAACCCTCGATGTCCATGCCATCATTAGTAGTAAACGTTACTACTTCCTGTAGGCCAAGTTCTACGTCATCCAACCAGGGATTTGAATTGGTAACTCTTGAAATCTCACGATCCCGACGTTTTTTGATGTAAACTTCGTCCGGATGTGTCGGATTTTCAGCATCAAATAAGAAGGTGTTATTAGCTTCCACAAAGGCGTTCATCATGGTGCCGCCGGTTGGGATCATCACATCCATTTTTGAGCCATCTGCACGTAAAGTTCCAAGTTCTGACCAAACCCCTTTACTTACCAAGTAATATAATGAGTTGTTGTCTTTCCATTTTAATTGCTCAAATTTTCCTTCAAAATCTTCGAAATGCATCGTTGATTCGCCGGTCATAGCATCCACTATTTTCAATCGACCGTCGATAGGATCGTTGATATTTGCTGCAGCAATCATAGCTAATCGTTTACTATCCGGGCTCCAACTAATTGCCCCAAGTTTACCTTCATGATCAACCTGTGCAATGATTTCTCTGGTTTCGTGATCAACCACAAATATTTCCTGAGCCATGAAGGTATCGTCAACTAAAGAAGTGGGTGAAAGTGCAACAACTACTTTGCTTAAATCCGGACTCCAATGAACCTGCGATACACTCCCTTCAATTTCAATGCGATGCGGCATGTGTCCTTCCTGGCTAACATTTTGCATATATGCCCATGTATTTCGCAGGCCTTCTTCGTACACCACCGGTTGATATGGAAGCGGATTATCGCTCTTTTCGGCAGGTTCGATAGCTCTGAATACAATGTGGTCGCCATCGCTACCCCATTCGTAGGAACTGATATTTCGCTCGAAGGCATACAACTTTTGAGCTTCACCGCCATTCAATGAAATTTCATAAATGGATCTGGTTGCATCGCCATCTTTACGAGCTAAAAAAGTGATGCTATTATGTCCGGGTCGGAAAGCTACCCCGCTAACACTCATACCTGTTACAAACGGTCGCGACTCCATGGTCTCCATATCCAATAAATACAGGTGAGAGGATGCCGTAACATTTTCTTTAAATGGATCAGCAGGGACAATTAAGGTGTAAGCTGCAGATTCTCCATCCTCAGACATATACACTGAACCCACTTGTTGGGTTTTGGCAACATGCATGGGCGTCATTACATTTTGTGCTAAGACAGAACTCGCCATCAGAAGTAGCAAAAGTGCGCTCATACTTCCTCTAAATAACTTCATGATTTTCATAGAACTTTATTTTGATTGATTATTGAAAAAATTCACATCCTTAAACGTAGGAATTGTTTGTGAAATTTTCTTGAAGACAGACATCATTTACATCTCTAAAACAAAAAAAGGCGCACCAACTAGGTACGCCTTTCTTGAAAGTTTTATGGGAACAGTAAAACTGTTATTTAGTGAATCTGAATATTTCCTTGGGTTGATTCTGCTGTCCACAACCCTTCGTAATTTAAAGCGCATTCATTTGCAAGTGGGGAACCATCTGGGTTGTAGTAGTAGAAACCGGAATCGTCAGTACTTCCATTTCCTTCCCCGCCATCAACTACTTTCCAAAGAATTTCCTGACCAACCGGGAATGGATCGAATGTTGAACGAGTAACGGTTGCACCAATCCATGCTTCGTTACCCCAAACAGACAGGCAACTAACTTCTGCATGAAAACTTCCTCTTTCTTTTGGATACTTTACCTCAACCTGCCCTTTTACGGAAGTATCTGTTCCTTTATTTGCAACCATAGAAATTTGAGGAAGATCGCCATCCCGATTACCATGCCCTGTTACTTTTTGTCCGCAATCGTATTCTACTACATACCCATCAACAAAGCTTACAAGTCGGCCATTTTCATCAATGAAACCGATGTTATCCGCGCGTTGATCATTCCAGGTTCCACCGCCTGCTCCAAAAAATGTTGGTGAGAAGTGCAATGATTCTTCCACATCCCCATTAAAGTCGTTAGGTTCATCATTTGTCCAGTTTGTATATATCCAGTTCTCACCAGTTATCCATGACCAACCTTCTGCGGGATCGGTAGCATCTAAGGCTTGCTTGCCACCCAACCAGTAGCCAAATTCAGCGGCTTGTGGAAATGTACTTACAATCCAGTCATTTTCATTTTGTGACGTTATGGTAGCTAAATGTCCAACGCATTTATTGAACTTCAAACCTTCGGTTGCAGCAGATGCCTCGTCCCACGTAATACCTACAGCCTCAACTGCCTCATAGTAATTCCCATTAAACTCGTTAAAGACTAAATTTGGTGGTGTTTTCTTCGCTCGTAATCCATCTTCTTCAACTACATTATCGTTTGAACTTAATGGCATTGAACTATCTGTACATGCCATAAAAAGAATTCCGGTTATAAGTAGAGCGGGTAGAATAGATAGTCGTATTCCACCTGTGATTTTATCATAGTACTTCATTGTATTCTGTGTATTTATTCCCGATTAATTTAATCTACTATAAGAAGGTAGTAGACACCCCATTTTGCAATTTTATGCTATTGTAGCTTTGTTCCCCTTAATCCGCTTTTATGCATTAACCCAAAATGTAGATTAGATATACGAAATAAATTGCGGTTTAAAAACCACTCGTTTATGTGGTATTTCGATTTTTAAAATGCAATCGAAAAGCATGTGCTGAAATGGCAAAACAGAGAATGGCCCCAACACCAAAAAGAATGCGGGCAAAGGTAAAATTGGTTTCGGCAGATGCA
The DNA here is from genome assembly GCA_965249965.1 of Balneolaceae bacterium. Lineage (GTDB taxonomy): Bacteria > Bacteroidota > Rhodothermia > Balneolales > Balneolaceae > HXMU1420-13. The sequence continues at coordinate 1,124,505 of OZ252262.1, read as the reverse complement.
AAGCTAAACCCACCGGAGATATTTTCGTCTGCACCGAAAATTGCTACCCAAGCGCCAACGGTGCCCATTAGGGCAATTAATATTCCGGCCATAACATGATTGTATTTTGATTTTTCACCAATCAAAATCATCACACCAGCTAAAGCAAAAACAACTCCTACAATAGAAACAACCCAACCCGGCGCTTCATTTTCCTGAAGTTGAACGGGTCCCCAACCAAAACCAATCAGGAAAATTGAAACTCCCGCTAACACAAAAACTACGCCGGCTACTTGTTGCTGCTGTTTAGATAGTTTCTTTGATGTACCCATTGTGTTTATCTCATTGAACAATCATGTCATACACAACTACGCGTTCCCAAAGGTGGCTGTAGTTTTGCACAAACTCTTCATGAATTGGATGCACCTGATAGGCGTCTTGAGCCTCCACATTCTCGAACATCATTAGCTCAGAAACATGAAAACTGTTATCTACCACTTCTCTTTCTAAGATTGAAGCGGGTGTTCCAATTAATAACTCTTTTACTTCTTCGATTTCTCTCAAGGTGTTCAGACCTTCAATTAATTGCTGTTTGTCGGCTTCTGATTCCGGGTTATTCAACCAGAAGAATACGTGATGGACTATTTGTCCGGTTGTATTTTCCATCACTGCAGATTCAGATATTTCATCTTGCTGACTTTGGCAACCAAGAATTAGTATAGCAAGGGTGAGTTGAACCAGATGTTTAATTTTCATAGTTATCATTTTATGGGTTTGCTTGGGAGGCTTTGGGAAGAATCTTAGCATTAGAACCGCGAATTAATGGGATTGAGGGATGGCGATGAGCCGTGGCTTGTCACTTCGATCCCTGAGCTCGTCGAAGGGGAGAAATCTATATAATCTAAATCTTCAATGGCACTTTGCAGAAGTCTCGGCGTAGCTCGACATGACAATTTCTGTGCTAATCCATACATCCGTTTAATCTGCGGTTCAAAACTTGATTTGTGGAAAAAGCGGAGCATTTCTGTTACTTTCAAGTAGTGGTTTTATCTAATTGTAAAATCAAATTGTTCATGAGTTCTTTAAACCGGATTTGCCTTTCCAGATACAATGTAGTCAATTCAAGTTTTAGCGTGATTATATTCCAGGTAGCTAAATCCTTTGCCAGATGTTGGTAATTTGTCTGAGGACCTCCCTCAACGACCATAGCTTTATATACTGGTAAGGCCACTTCAGAATAATTCAGATTATTAATTAAGTAGGGTTCTATCGTGTTTTGATATTGCCTGTCCAGATACTCGTTTAAAGACTCAAAATCTTTATAACGCTCAGAAAATTTCTGAAACAATATTTTCAATGAATCATCTTGTACTTTAGACAAATATCCGGTTCGCTGAAATTCGTCAATTACCGGAAATGACAGAATAGTAAACCAGGCTGTTCCCAGTGCACCCAAGGTATTCGACAATTCAGCTGTCGAATCGGGATGTCCGGAGGAAATAAGCTGAAGGCTTCTTTTGTTTGTCTCAAGAATATATTCGCTGCTCTTAATACCTGCATTTATCTGGAGAATAGATGAATCAATTTCTTCAATAATTTTTGAATAGTAGTTCTGTAACTGGTTATTCTCAATTCTTGATTCATTCCAGTTATTAACCTGCAAAGCCAGCAGGATTCCAATCACCACCAATAGAATTTCACCGATTGCATAAAGGAGGTAAGTTCGAACTTTGTTTTGTTCCATAAGTTTTTGGCGGATACGGCGGAAGAAGCGGAGCATATTATTTTTCAATTAATGAGATGAGCTCTTTTGCTTTGAGTTTTAAGATCTCAAGATTTGTAACTCTTTCAGCTTCAATAAAAGATAAAAAGCCCATGTCAATAACGATTGATAAGTCTGCTTTAAATGGCTCTTCCTCAACCTCACCTGTAGAGATAGATAAATTCATTGACTGCGCTATTACCTCACGAGTGATCACACTCTTAAGAAGCTTATCCTGAAGAGCGTCGCGGGTTAGCATAAGTGCCCGCTCATTTTCTTCTTCACTCAAAGTGGCAGCATCATAATATTCAGTAATTTTTATTCTTATATCTTTAGGTAGAATATTTAAATTTCCGGACCCTAAAATTGCCTCAAGAGCTGTTCTGTTTGCTCTGAATAATTGGGTGTTTGCTATAAATCCATCACTTACCTTAACCGCTAAACTATCTCTGAAACGCTCATCTTCTTCCCATTTAAAATAGTGGTCAATTGATTTGGACAGCCTACCAATTTTTATGGTGTTGAATACAATCACAGAATCAATAAGATCAATGTCTTTTTCCAAGTTAAAGACGATCTCTTCCAGATATTGATCTGCGAGATGTAGCTGTTTTCGTTGTTCATTCCAGTTGTTGATTTGTAGTGCAATCAATATCCCAATGACCACAAGTGCGATCTCTCCGGTAGCATACAGCAGGTACGTTCGGACTTTATTCTGTTCCATAAGTTTTTTTCGTATTTGGCGGAAGAAGCGGAGCATAATTTATGGAGTAGTAATTAATTCGATAATTCTTTTTGCCTGTCTCATTATTAACAACCTAGATCTTTTAAATTCAATTCTTTGTGACAGTTTATATTTCAAAACTCCATCATTACTCATTTCTGTGAAAAGTTTTTGATAAGTATCTTCCGTCCACAGGCGTGGTCTGATAATGGTTGAATCTGCAATTGAACTTTTCAGAAATAGGGATTCATACCGTATCGCAATGTGATCATTTATACTACGGCTTAGAGTGTATTCTTCTTCCATAAGCTCATTAACTCTGGGCACCACATAGTTATATAACCTATGCAATAACTGAAGTAAATCTTTGTCTTGTATAATTGAAATGGACCCATCACTCACTGCGGTATTATATATATCTGTCTCGGGATCGTAGAATTGTGAGTAACCAGATATATTATACAATGGTGAAAAATTGTTATCCTGAAAAGGACGGAATTGATTTTCAATATCATCATACGATAAGTTCTCCCAGTTCTTTAGTATTTGTTCCAATACTATAATATTTGATTCCTCCGCCTCAATAAAGATGTCTGCATCCTCACCTGCGCATTGTACAGATTCTATCAGGTTTTCTTTAAGAATTTTCTCCTGCGCCCTGACTTTATTTCCCTCATTCCAATTATTCACTTGTAAAGCCAACAAAATCCCAATCATCACCAACAGAATTTCTCCTAAGGCGTACCAGATATATTTGCGCATATTTTCCTGTTTGATGAGTTTGCGGCGGATTTGACGGAAAAATTTAAGCATTAATCTGATTCAATTATCGATTCTTAAAAGTTCAAATGAGACACCAGTTTCCTGAATCATAACTAAGCTATTTATTTTATTATCAGAATCTCTTTTTATTACCAGCACATCACCATCCACCATAGACCCCAAAGTATCACCAGGCATATCTTTGAGTATAAAAGGTGCTACATCGATAAGGTTTGAGCCATTAAAAACTATGGTATAAACCTGATTTACGTTTTCAATGTTAATTTCAAAGTCGGTTGTATTATTAACTCGATAAGTTCCAGACAATCCGGCGGCTTTTTCTTTGTCAATTTCCAAATCAGATAACTCGATGTACGGTGAATAATTTACCTCATCATATAATAGGTTTTGTAAAATCAGATAGAAGAATCGAGCTCTATTGCGAACCTCAGTAAGTTGCGTAGTCACATCTTTCAATAGCTTAGTGTACAGTGCAACATTTTGTTTATGTAATTCAGAAGTACTAAAATAATCAGCCACTTCAGTGGTATAATTACCAGTAGCAAAATCGATATACCATTCTTTATTATTGGCGAGATATTTGTTGTAATCCAGTATATGCTGTTCAATATGTGCCTGTTTGGCATTTATACCGGTCTCCGATCGTGTGTAATACTCGTTTAAACCAGCGGTAACTTCTTGATACTTGTCCGGAATTTTATCCTTGTTATCGTTAAGAGTTAAGTAAGACTCCTTATTCATAACAAACGCATTCCATTCCATTCCTAATCGGTACAAATACCAGATATCTTCATTGGATATTGAATCCTTTTGAAATTTGTTTGCATAATCTGTGATTCGGTCAATTCGGTTTAGTACGAGCTGTGCTTCTCGAACGTCGTTCAATAAATCAGCACTTACTCCTGCCAAAATTAATTCAGCTGATGCTCTGTTTTTCCTTTGCTCATTCCAGTTATTTACCTGTAGCGCGAGTAAAATCCCGACCATCACCAACAGTATTTCCCCTAACGCGTACCAGATATATTTGCGCATATTTTCTTTCTCGATAAGTTTTTGGCGGATTTGGCGGAAAAATCTCAACATTGGCCTCAATCCTTAATTACAATAAAGTCTGTCCAGCTTGTTGCGTATTGCTGCTGGCAAGTATTATTACTTCCCACCTGAATGAAAGGGAAATCGTTTCGTGTATAACTTGCAGTTAATGCGCCGGGTTGGAGTATACCGAATATATTCTGCTCGCCCGTATCCGGATTACGCCAATAAATTTCTACTGGTTCCGACGTACTGTTATATATCGGAATCCAGTAGTCAAAAGAATGAAAAGGGTTTTCAATGGCCTCATTATTACATGGCACAACCTCGGCAATTTTATACCCTAATGTTTTTACAGGTTCAATCAAGTCTATAAATTCTTTTCCGTCTACTACCATTTGAAATTCCAGCCAAAACAGTAGCTGATATTTTGTCCAGATATCATATTGTAAAGAAATCCTGGAATTCAACTCATTGAAATGTTTGAGTCGATTTCGGAAAAACGTATCCGTATGATAAAACTCGATACGTTTCCTCATACTTTCGTCATCTGAATTGTACATCCATTCCTTGGAACTCATATATAAGAGATTTTCCTGCTGTAATTCCTGCATTTCTTCCCCCTCACTTTTCATGGTTTGAAATGCCGCGTTTAATCTGCGAACCAAAAACAAGGATCGTGAAAAGCGTTCAGGGAATATGCGCTCATTTTCTAAAATGGTACTTACATTTTGATTTTCTAAATACCCTGTAGTTCTTGCAAAAGTAGTCATTGGGTCTATGATTAAATCTCTGGGACGGATCATTCTCGATTTATCTAATAAATCTACTTCCAGGCTTTTATTGAAAATATGGTAGTGCACAGAATCCAGTTGAATCATGGGCATGAGATGGAAATCGATAGAAAGATTACTCTGTATAGATTGCTGAAAGTCCTTGAGCACTTTAACAGCTTCCTCTTCCTGTTTTCTCTCCTCATTCCAATTGTTGATTTGTAGCGCGATCAGAATCCCAATTACAACTAGAAATATTTCCCCTAAAGCATACACGAGGTATTTGCGAACTTTATTCTGTTCCATAAGCGTTTTTCGGATTTGTCGGAAGAATCGGAGCATTTAAGAACCCTCTAATTCAGATTCAATTAACTGCTCGAGTTCATGAAATTTTGAACTCACATCTTCATATCCTTGACGAACCCATTCAGTTGCAAATATTGACTTATCCAGTAATTCCAGGAAATGAGGATTTGTTTTGAAATCAATGTTTTTCAAGCTTTTATAAATATGTACCTCGCCTTCTTCAACAAATATTGCAGGTTGATTAACTAACTCTGGATAATGTAATTCAACTGCTTTTGTCTGTTCCATAAATGCCCAGTCGATGAGAGCTTCTGTTCTAGGCAAATGGAAATCATATAAATTTGAAATCTTACTTCGTAAAGAGTCGTTTTTAATCCTTTCCAAACCGGCAGATTTAATGCTTTCATAAGGGCCCGGGTTATATTGAAATTGAGAAGTAAATCTTAACCAATTAAAATGAGCTACCAAGGAATCCTTATCTACAGATTTTCCCATAAGGATTCTATCAAAATATTGATGAGCTTCACGTTTCCTATTATTTCGATTACCTATTAAATGTCCATCCAGAAACTGAATATCCTCTTCTATAGCACTCTTCAGCTGATTAAGTGTTGTTCTTTCAAATGCAGCAGCTTTTTTAGTTTCATTCCAGTTGTTCACCTGCAGGGCCAATAAAATCCCAATCATCACCAGCAATATTTCACCCAAAGCATACCAGAAGTATTTGCGAATATTCCCATTATCGAGAAGCTTTTGGCGGATATTTCGGAAAAATCTTAGCATAAAGTCACCTGCTCAACTCGTTGTTAATCCTGTTTAATAAGTCGATACATGCAGTTAGCAGCAATTCATATTGACGTTTATAATACCCTGAGTCATTTCGTACATAATCTAAAGCAATATTAAATTCGTTGCTTTTCTTTAGTGCCTCATAGTCGGATGGCTTAGCACCGCTATTACCCCAAGAGAAAGATTTAAAATATGAAGGGTAAATTCTCTCTCTGAAAAAAACGGCGAGATCAAACTGACCGGTTACAGATTCTACAAACAAAGCATATTCATAGTAATTCAAAATATCTTTCCGCAAGGAATCCGATCTGACGGTAAGAATTCCTGCATTATTTAAACTTTCGAATCCTGCCGTTTCCGCGGCTGAACCAATCATGAAAGAAACCGCGGAAAAGTAAATGTCAAGACTATCATGGTAGGGAAGGTCATTTTCCATATGATCTCTGATCACATCTGCATTTTTATTTTGTCCTTCCATAAACTCGATGGTACCTGAGAATCTGATACTGTCTACCTTAAGGTCGCTCCGGATTTCTTTCAATAACTCTATTTCAAGATTTGACTCTTTCCGCTGCTCATTCCAGTTATTCACCTGCAGAGCCAGCAAAATCCCTAACATAACTAAAAGAATTTCCCCTAAAGCGTACCATATATATTTGCGCATATTTTCCTGTTCGATGAGTTTCTGGCGGATTTGACGGAAAAAGCGTAGCATTATTTTGCAAGTTCCCAGTCGATTAAAGTGATTAGCTCAGTGACCATTGTTTTGGTTTCTTTGAACACCGAATTCAGGTAGATGTAATTCATTTCATAAAGATACAATCCATTTTGAAATCGGGTATTTGCCAGAATTTCTTCCCCTTCTCGAATCATTCGAGCCTTATTTCGTTCGATGTATGCTGTGTCGGTGACAAACATGAGATCTTCACGTAATTCAGACATTACGGAATATTCTCTATAGCTAATAACATTTACTAGTTCATCCCAGATATACTGCTCGTATTCCCTTTGTACATGCTTTTCCCCTCCTTCAATCCGAATAAATTGCTCGTCAAGCACTAACAATCGTTGCTTGATATAATCATTGGTAATCAGACTAAGTTTACCAGCACTTTTCATCTCCTCAAAGGTATTTTGATTTGGAGTAAGGTTACCACCCATCAATGTGATTTGAATATTTTCAATGAATGCATAGATGTCTTCAATCTTACCTTGTTCAGACATGGCAGCTACCATCGAAGTTGAAACTAGATTTTCTTCATTGTATTTAATGATTTCATCCAACAAACGGATATTTATCTGAAGATCACGTTTCAGATTCTGTAGATAGGTTTTCTCATCCTCACGTGTCTGCCGTTCGATGTTCATATTATTGATTTGCAGGGCAATCAAGATCCCAATCACCACTAAAAACACTTCTCCAATAGCATACCAGAAATAGGTGCGGACTTTATCCTCTTCAAGAAGTTTGCGACGGAGCGTACGGAAGAATCTTAGCATATTAAATTGCCCCTTTTATTAATAATAAAGGTCTTTGCGAGGAGGCTAGTTTTAAAATGAAGTTGGCAATTTTAATCGACGAAGCAATCTCTGAAATAGGATCACTAAACGCGAGATTGCCACGGCATTTGTTTCGCTGAATGCCTCGCAATGACGGTCTATATTTTAGGATGTGGCGGAAGAATCTTAGCATATCTGCTCTCCTCTTTGGTTATCCCCGCGCAGGCGGGGATCTGGATTTTTACAAAAAGCCTTTAATTCTGATCTGGATTCCTGCCTGCGCAGGAATGACTGAAGTTGGATTTTCTGGAAGAATCTGAGCATTAGTCTAATTCCTCTTGGAGTAAATTTATAATCTGCTTTGCCTCGTCTTCTAACACCCGCATCTCGGCCTTAATATTTAAGATCTCTGATAATTTCCCCATAAGGTAATTTTCAAAATCAGGATGGTGAAGCAGTTCTATAATTTCAGGCTGAAAATTTGATGGTGGAACCTGACCATTGGAAATAATGTGAATCATATACATCATTGGAATAAACCTATCTTTGAAAGGAGTGATTTCAATTTCTTGATTAATCAATCGTGTTTCCTCCTCATCCAGATCTTTTACTAAATCTTCCCAGGCAAAAAGTTTAGCTTTTAAAGAGTCGTTCTTGAATAAATTAATATCTCCGGATGATATCCCTGATCTAAGCGCCCCATTTACCGGGTCATAAGTCCACATAAAACCCGTCCTCCATAACGTATCTATGACGGCTTTTTCCACATACTCTGCATTTAAATAGTTTTTACTCCATCTATTATTCAATTTGGACTCATCAAACGAAATATTCTCATTTCTCTCCCTTACACCTAATAAATACATAGATGCATTCTGAGTCGTATTATGGATATCAAAAAGGTTATCTAATTGATTAAGGTTATCATTGAATTCTGAAATAAGAGAGGTGGCTAACTGACTTGCTCTGGCTTCTTTATTTCTTTCCTCATTCCAGTTATTTACCTGAAGCGCGAGGAGAATTCCTATCATTACCAATAAGATCTCCCCAAAAGCATAGAGGAGATAGGTACGAACTTTATTTTGTTCCATAAGCGTTTTACGTATTTGGCGAAAGAATCTTAGCATAATCTGCACCTCCAAGTATAGTCATCACCACGCGCATGCAGGGGATCTGGATTAGGCAAACTTCTTAGAAAATAATATCTGGATTCCTGCCATCGCAGGAATGACTTCGAACGTTTAGCAAATCTATGGCGAAACAATCGGAGCATTATAACACCACCCGACTAAAGGGTCTTTGCGAGGAGCCGTGAACATTCATCATCGAAAGAACTTTAAACGACGAAGCAATCTCCGAGAGATTGCCGCGAGAATTGCTTCGCTGATTCTCTCGCAATGACTGTTTTATAGATTCAGATTCCTGCCTGCGCAGAAATGACCAATGTGGAAATTTGATAAGTACCTTCATTCCCCTTTATCTGCCCCGTTTTTCTTTTTTGCCTCGATCCAACCAAATAACAATCTTATCCCCAATCTTGCAAACAAGATTACCGCAATTACGGTGACAATTGTAAAGGTTTCCATTTTTGGTTGGCTGCCCTGAGCCCTAAAATTATATCAATGAAAATCCGTACGGGGAATTTTTGTAATTGTTTTGTTTCTTTGGCGAGTGCCTAACGTCCCAAGACATATTCTGCCCGTCATTGTATTTGCCCAATTTACCGGAACCTCCCTTTGGTTTGCCGGCAATGCGGTGGTCGATGACTTAATTTATGAGTTAAATCTCCTTGAAATGTTTGTTGGTTTTATTACCATGGCAGTTCAATCGGGTTTCATCATCGGAACGCTGGTTTTTGCCTTTATAAATCTGGCAGATCGCTTTTCGCCGGTGAAAGTTTTTCTGATTTGCAGCCTTGCCGGTTCATTGGCAAATCTCACTGCAATATGGAGTACAAATTTTACGGAGATTATGCTTGCTCGCGTAGCAACGGGATTCTTTCTGGCGGGGATTTATCCGGTGGGGATGAAGATCGCCTCCGATTGGCATAAAGAGGGACTGGGAAAAGCCCTCGGTTATTTAGTTGGGGCGCTCGTTCTTGGTACCGCCTTCCCCCATTTTCTGAAATTCACAGGCAGCTCCTTTTCCTGGCATTCGGTGATTATCGGGACTTCAGCATTAGCTTCACTCGGTGGAATTCTACTCTTTTTGACGGTCAAAGATGGTCCACATCATAAAAAAAATACTGCTTCAAAAATTGAACTTGGTGCAATCATCGACCTTTTTAAAATCCCAAACTTTCGATCGGCAGCTTTTGGGTATTTTGGTCATATGTGGGAGTTATACACCTTCTGGGCATTCGTCCCGGTGATGCTGACCTATTACCTCACAACCAATACTATTGAATCCATTGATGTTTCTTTTTGGTCATTTGTGATTATCGGAATTGGAGGGGTCGGATGCGCCATCGGTGGACATTTATCGCTCGGCAATCGAAGTAAACAAGTCGCGATGATTAGCCTTCTCATATCCGGGCTTTGTTGTTTGCTCATCCCATTTTCATTTTCAGTCCCACTGGCTCTTTTTCTTTTGTTGATGCTGATTTGGGGGATTTTTGTGATTCCCGATAGTCCGCAATTCTCAACCTTGGTAGCTCAATCTTCAACATCTTCCTACGTAGCTACCGGACTTACCATCGTGAATAGTCTCGGTTTTGCTTTAACCATTGTGAGCATTCAAATTGTGAATTTGCTGTGGTCTTCAACTTCAAATCCACTGGTTTTTCTGGTAATGTTCATTGGGCCAGTCTTAGGATTATTGGCTATTTCCAGATTTACAATCTCGCCTAATAATTAGGAATATAAATTTCCCAACCCGCTTGCCAATGGCCGTTTGTTTGTAGCCATGAAACAGCATTGTTTCTCATGGAAGCAATATCCACTTCCATTCGATCCCGAAGCTCGCGGTATTCACGATCTTCGCGAATAAAATCTAAGGTTGGATTAATATCCAGAAAAGTATAAATATTTGCCTTTGAGTATCTACCAAAGTGTATTTCTTCAAGTATATCGAGCAATAAATCCTTGTCTTTTTTTACGGCAACACAATCCATGTAATCCATCAAATTCTGAATGATTTCTTTTTCGATATCCCCTTCATACTCCATATTAGACATCACTTCTTCACAAGTAGCATTGGCTAGTGATTGCGATACCTGCTCATTTCCTAATTTGTCATATAACACACTACTTATAGCCAAGTCTTCGGTATAGTAATCTTTCAGGTTTTCTAGAGCAGGGATGTCGGGAACATATTCATTTAAATATGTCTCAGCTTCTTCATACCAACCTGCATTAACGTATAGATTTAGCATGGCCTCGATTACATCATAGCTAGAACGATCCATATCCATTATTTCAATAGCATTTTCTAATAGCACACGCGCACTGTCATAATTTTCGGTGTAAAGGAATTGATCAAACTTTAAATCTAACAAGCTGATATTCTCCGGATATATCATCTCTATTTCATTGTGCATCTTTTCTACCAGAAAAAAGAAGCCCAAATCAAAAGATATTTCAGCTAGCTCAAATTTATAAGTAAGATTGCCCGGCTCTATTTCATAAGCCTGGTAGGCTAAAATGAAAGCTTCGTCCAGCCTACCAAACGGCTGATCTTTCATAAATTGACCTTTTAAACTAAGCGCTAATGAGTTTTCAGGATTCAACTCGATGTTTTTCTCCATCAATTCAAACGCTTCATCAAATTCATCGTTATCGTAGTGGTACCATGCTTTATTGTAAATCACTAACGCATTAAATGGATCTATTTCATAAGCCCTTTCAACTAATTCTATCGTATCGTCCCATTCATGAACAACCCAAGAATACCATATCAGTATTTCCGGGTCGCCGGGAGCTAATTCATAGGCTTTATGTAAAGCAATATGGGCTTCTTCGTGATTATCATTATTTATATGATAGATGCCTAAGGCTGCATAAGCCCAAACTAATTCAGAATCAATTAGTAATGCCCGATCAATATTTCGCCTCATGTTATCCAGCATTTCCTGACGTTCAATATTTCCATAAGTGTCTAACAGATCATAGGCAATAGCTCGCCTTGCGAAAGCAGCTGCAAATTGTGAGTCTAGCTCAATGGCCTGGCTATATAATTCAATCGCTTCTTCTATTTCAACCGCCTTTCGGTTCACAAGCAATTGATTCGCTTTCAGATATAAATCGTACGCCTCCGTATTTGAGGTCAAATCTTTGGATAACTGATCTTGTTTCTCCGGTAGCAAACGGATTTCTAATTCCTGAAGAACTTTCTGTGAAATCTCATCCTGAATTTGAAATAACTCACTCGCTGAATAGGTACGATCATACGTCTCCGACCAGATATGAAACCCATCATCCGCTTTTATCAACTGAGCGGTAATTCGAATTTGATCACCAAATTTTCTGATACTTCCTTCAAGCACATGCTCAACGCCCAGATCATCCCCAATCTTTCTTAAATCAAGATTTTGGCCTTTATATTGAAAAGATGAAGTTCGACCTGCAACTTGTAGTTCATCAACTTTAGCAAGTACATTCAGCAGCTCCTCGGTTAATCCATCTGTGAAATACTCTTGATCTTGTTCCTGGCTTAAATCGACAAATGGAAGTACTGCAATAGATGCTGTTTGAACGGACAGTCCGCGATGCTCAATGATATTTTCCGGAAAAAACACTCTCTCTACAATCATATAGATCATCGCCACAGAAAGAATTCCAACTAGTGAAACTATGCCTATTTTTTGCTTAGTCGATATTCCTGTCTTAACCTCAGTGACAATGGTCTTTGTTTCATTCTTGTAATCATCCAACACCTGTAATATTTCACTAAAGGAGGCGTATCTCTCTTCTCGATCTTTTTTGAGACATTTTGTGATAACTGCCTCAATGGCCTCCGGAATATCAGGGACAAGCTCTCTGATTGGTTGAGCTTCTTCATGCATGATCGAATAAGAAATGGCTTGCTGATATACCCCATCAAACGGGAGTTTTTTGCTATACATTTGATAGAGTAAAACACCATATGCCCATATTTCCGACTGATAGGTTGCGGGCAATCCTACAAATAATTCCGGTGCCATATAGCTGGCTGTACCAACTTGCTCTGTGGTATTATGAAAATCGGCCGCTTCCAATAATCCGGCGATACCAAAATCTAAAATCTTTACATGCCCTTTGGTAGAAATCATGATATTTCCTGCCTTCACATCACGATGAATGATGCCTTCTTCATGGGCTGCTAATAATCCGTCAGCGATGCTTCGAGAAATATCGAACTGTTGTTCTTCGGTAAGTTCGTTGTCTTCAATATAATCTTGCAGTTCTTGCCCTTCGATGTATTGGAAAACAATAAAGGTACCTTCTCCACTTTCTTCAATGGCATGGACCTGTGCAATATTCGGGTGGCTGATTGAGGCTGCTATTTTTGCCTCTTTAGAAAATCGTTCTAGTGCTTCCTCATTTTCGGCAATTGCAGATGAAAGAAACTTGAGAGCTACTTTCCTTTCTAGCTTGGAATCCTCTGCAAGATACACCGTACCCATTCCGCCGGCACCCAGCTTTTTCAGAATCTTATAGTGAAGTAGTTCTTTGCCGGTCATGTTTTAGCCTGAATGCAATTAATTATTCCAGGTCACAATTTTCATTTGCGAGATATCAACATTGGCCTCTTCAAACCTTTTCGCCAAATTTGGTGCATCTTCTAAATCAAAGAATAAGCGATTACCGAAAGTAACAATCCCAATTACCAAGTTAGCTGAACCACCAGGTAAGCTATCAATGTATCTAATGGCTGCTCTTGCTTCTTCTGTTTTCCCCAATTCAAATAAAGTTAACGCTGCAAAATCATCGATAAAGGCTGCTTTTTCTTTATACACTTCAAAAATTTCTTCGGCCAGTTCATCCTGACCTAGTGCAGCAGCCAGGAAGGAATTAAACTGAAGCGTCCACACATCTTGTGCATTCCAATTTTCAATACCATTTGGATAAATCGAGCGTAATAATTCTTTTTCCTGATTTATTCCAATCATCGTATGGGCAAAAGCATTTAGAAAATCATTATTCCCAATCGAACTTTTACTTTGATCCACGATTTTCAAAAGTTCTGAGGAACCACCTTCTTTCATTGCTACCATACAGCGATACATCCAGGAGCTAAGGCTTAATGGATCCAAGTGTACCGTTTCCTGAACATCCATTAGCACAATTTCGTGTTCACCAAGCATGGTAAATATTTCAGTTTCCCAGATACCACCTACAGGAAACCTCTTTTGATCACCCATTGCCACCATAACGTCTTGTTTTAAATCTGGAAGCTGATACCAGGAATCACTAAAAAAAACAGCATTTAATAACGCCGCATTATTAAGGGCAGGATCTTCAATTCGCTCTGCTCCGTATTCCAAAGATTCGATAAGACCATTTCGGGCATCATCGTAGGACATTATCAAACTAGATGTTCCCGGGTCGGTAATCATATGAGCATATGCATCCATCTTTATGACTGATGCTTGTCCAAAATTTGGGTCTAACTCTAATGCCCGATCAAATAATTCGTTAGCCTCCCAAAGCCTATCAATTTGAGTGGTGTTATGGGCTTTTCTATACATATCCATGCCCTTTAGATACTCTTGAAATGCCAACACATTTCGTGTTCCGGTGGCAAACATCCGTTCACGACGTTCATCATTTAAGAATACGTCAAGTGTTGTTGCAATCTCCTCTGCAATGTCGGTTTGCACATCAAATAAACGATCAGTATTGCTATCATAGGTTTCCGACCAAAGATGGAAACCATCTTCAGCTCGAATGAGCTGTGCGGTAATACGTAATTGATCTCCAATTCGACGAACTGAACCTTCCACAACATGAGCAACACCCAGTGTATCTGCAATCAAACTGATGTCGATGTCTTTGCCTTTAAACTGAAAGGCAGATGTTCTGGAAGTAACCTGTAACTCCGGTAGTTGAGCTAGTGAATTCAGAATTTCTTCGGTAAGTCCATCGCTAAACCAGTCCTGATCTTTATTCTCTGATAAATCAGCGAAAGGGAGTACCGCTACCGATTGGCTCGAAACATTATTAACCAGCTCATTCGGCAGATCTTGAATCGTGGATTGAAAAAAGATTTTATCTACCAAAAGAAATACAACCGTTACGGAAAGTACCCCAATAATGAGTCCATTCAATTTCTTTCCGGTGTTTCGTGTCAACGATTCCGTGATTTTTACATCCTCGGATTTTTTGATGCCTTCAGGAGTCAACTCAAACGCCCAGGCAATAATGAGCACTATGGGAAATCCAATCAGAACCAAGGTAGTTACTAATGGTGCGATCCAATCCGGGAAACCCAGCTGTGGAGCAATGGTTGCGAACACCTGAATAATCAACCATCCGGCAATGGCATAGGCAGTTGCCACGCGAAATACGTTTCTGCGTTTTAGTTCTTGTAGGAAATTTTGAATTTTCATGCCTTAATTCATTTCAACCTTCCACTCTTCCCGCCATTCACCTTCTTCTTTAAGATAAGCAATAACATGTTCTCTCATCTTCCAGACATCTTCTCGTATAGAATTCTCGAATTCGCTGAATCCTGGATCTTTTTGCAAAACTAACATAATTGGTGAAAATTCAAGGTCCACCAACATTTTGTATTTAAATTTATGCTCAAAATACAGCGTGTTCATTAGCTCTATTGCCTGAGCAAAATTGCCCCGAGCCATCTCGCAATATAGATTTAATTGAACTTTATCTATTTCAGTCTCCTGATCGGTTCTTCTCAGTTCCACTTGTTCGCAAACAACCTTCTCCATGGCTACTGCAATAGAATCATTTCCAAGCTTTTCATTCAAATACCCATATCCGAATAAATCTCTTAATGATTTATCAGAAGCTTCAAAGGTTCCATTTTTTAAATCGGGGTCGTCTTTTGTGAATAGATGATATGCTGTTTCATAATCATCATCTTTAAATGCCTTAACAGCTGTTAATCCATCAACAAAGGCGTTAGGTACCAAAACACCATTATCCTTCATTGTACCAAGCTGATCAAGTAGCTCTGTAACCCGTTCATTTTTAGTATAATATTCTGCTATCGGAGGCATCACATTTGGGTTTCCGGGGTATAATAATTGAATTTGTTGGACCAGAAAATCTTCCATGCCACGAAAATCAATATTCATAGCCGCATCAAGCATGGAAGTCAAATTCGTTAAGTCTTCTGGGTCATTTCGGTACTGTTCAAAAACGGTAATGAATGCCTTATCCAATTCACCATATGGTGGGTAAGAATAAATTCTGGCTTTGGTTGCAAATGCAGGACCGAATTCTGGGTATAATCGATTAATCCTGTTTAAAATTTCTAATGCTTCTTCATGCTCACCGCGCTCTGGAAGGTTCCGCGCATACATATTAGCATAGGCAGGGTTATTTTCGTCTAGTTCATAGGCTCTTTTGGTTGCCTCACCCATTGCTATCCAATCTTCTCGGTTTCGATCACCAATCGAAGAAAAAAAGATGGCATTTCTACGAACAATCCAGGTCTCAGGATCATTTGGTATTAACTCAATAGCACGATCGCTGGCTTGTAATCCTTTCTCGGGTTCTCGTGTATAGCGATAGTATACTGCCTCAGCTAGTACAGCTTTCCCTAAATTTGGGTCAATTGCATAAGCTTTATCAATATTCTCTCTCATTAGTGGAAGTAATTCATCCAGTGAAAGATTTCCATATTCGTGAACCAGATAATACACCCAGGCTAATCGTGCATAAGCAAGAGCAAAACCTGGATCAAGACGGATGGCTGCTTTGTAATTTTTTAATGCTGCCTCTAATTCATCTATATCCCTATTTTTTTCTAATTGTGTAGCCGCCAGATATAAATTATAGGCTTCAATATCCTGTGTGTATTCTATGGTGGTGATCACTTCTTCACCGAGTAATCGGACTTTGAGTTCTCCCAAAACCGCATTCGAAATCTCATCCTGAATATCAAAAATATTCTCAGTGGTTAATTCGCGATCGTAAGTTTCTGACCACACATGGTAGCCATCATCCACTTTGACTAGTTGAGCCGTAATTCTGATTCGGTTACCTGATTTACGAACACTGCCTTCAATAATGTGATTTACTTTTAGTTCTTCACCGATCAAGGATAAGTTTTCATTCTGACCTTTGAATTTAAACGAAGAGGTTCGACCGGCAACATTCAGGTCGTCAACCTTAGCCAGAACATTTAGAAGTTCTTCGGATAATCCATCCGAGAAGTACTCGTTATTTTCATCCTCACTCATATTTACAAACGGTAAAACGGCAACCGAAGCAAATTCCACATCATTATTTTCGATGAGTGTAGATTCAGCAAAAAATATCCGCTCTGTTAAAAGGAAAACCAGAGCTATGGAAAGAACCGAGATGATAATTCGGTTTAGCTTTTTACTGGTAGCTGCTGTTACTGAATCGGTAATTTCAACATCATCCGACTTTTGAATTCCTTCTGAAGTCAATTCGAATACCCAGGCAACAACAATTGCTATAGGAAAACCGACAATGAAAAGTATGATAACAGCTGTAATTAGCCAGTCGGGTAGATTTAAATAAGGAAATGTTGTTGCCACAATTTGGATGATCAGCCAAGCCGAGACTGCATAGGCAGTTGCCACGCGAAATACATTTCGCCTTTTTAACTCCGTAATAAATTGCTGAATTTTCATTGTATTCCCCAAAAACTAACCCATACCAATAACGGAAAAAAAAAGCTTTTTTCTTAGTTATAAGCTCAATATTCAAACTAACAAATGCCCTTTTTTCTTATTACTGCGTCTTCTCCTTACTTTCACCATAATTAAATGGTTTCAATATGACCCATAATCAGATTGAGAAGATTGAAGAAATCATTCATCAAAACCTTGAATATCTCTCAACGGAAATATCTGAACTTGAAGAGCTTACTAAACCAATTCCACTGGATGCATCTATAGGTAGAATTTCCCGGATGGATGCTATCAATAATAAATCCATAAATGAGGCTGCACTTCGGGTTAAGAAGAAACTCATAAAAAGACTGGAGAGAACCCTGGATCGATTGAATGAGAAAGACTTCGGGGTATGCCAAAAATGTGGAAAAGAAATCCCTTTCGGTCGATTAGAATACATGCCCCATACCACACGATGCGTAGAATGTGTTGGATGATTATATCAGGATAACATAGTTATCTTATCATGATCTAAAACCAAACTTCTATGCGCAATTTCACTCTCTTTTTATTACTCGTTTTTGTTACCTGTACCCAACCTTCTCCCAATCCAAACGATAATACCACTAAGTCCGATTTGGCCTGGCCTAGTTGGTATTCCCCTCTCGATACGGTTCGTGTTTTAAGTTGGAATGTGGAACATTTTGTAGACGATTTTGATAACCCCTACATCAATAATCGCAGAGAAAACGAACCTTCTGAAAATATGGCTGAGCGGCGCAAACGACTCGCTGAAATTATCAAAATGATTGATGCCGATATTATCGTATTTCAGGAATTTGAAAGCAGCACCTATGCTAAAACACTTGCGGATGAATATTTCCCGAAATTAGGTTATCAGGTATATGGTGGTCTGGAAAGCGACGACTGGTACATGAATGTGGTGCTTTTAAGCCGTGTTCCACTTGGCACCTTTTACAGTTATGCAAACTCAAATTCTCCCATCATTGATCATTTAAATGATGATGGTACCGATGCTTCGCAAACGTTCATAAACAATCGCATGTGGAGCGTTGATGTTCTCGTAAATGAAAATTATGATTTTAATCTAACCGGTGTTCACCTTAAAGCTGGTCGAGGAGAGCGTAACGAAAACTGGCGCCTTGGAATGATAAATGTTCTTAGAAATCAGTTCACAAAATTTATGCAACTTGATCATGATCAGAATTTATTAGTGGTAGGTGATTTTAATGCCACTCCGGATAGTTGGGAATTTCAATCTTTTTGGGCGATTCCACTGATCTTAAATTTATAGATCCACTTGCCGGTTCAGGTGAGTTTTCTCATCCTGCTGATTCTGAATTCTGGAGAATCGATCATATCATCCCCAATGAATTTATGCTTCCGGAAATTGTCTTAAATTCTGTTCAGATCTTTACCCCATTTTCACCAGATTCTATGGACTTTGTAGCCGATCATTTGCCAATGATCGTTGACATTGTCGCCACCGAGCAATAAGATTTTGATTGATAATTTTCTTTGATAGATTTGCACCATGAAAATACTAGGAATTGATGTTGGAGGCTCCGGCATAAAAGGAGCAATTGTAGACACAAAAAAAGGAGTGTTAATTACCGAGCGTCATCGAATTCCGACGCCACAGCCTGCCACTCCTAACGCAGTTATTCAAACAATCACGAAACTGATTAAGCATTTTGATTGGCATGGTCAGGTTGGCGTAGGCTTCCCGGCTGCTGTTGTTGATGAAGTTGTTCGTACTGCCTCAAATATTGATGACTCCTGGATTGGTGTAAACGCAGCATATAAAATTGAAAAAGTTACAGGTTGCCCAACCCATCTTGTAAATGATGTGGACGCTGCCGGTTTTGCGGAAATGAAATTTGGTGCAGGCATGAAAGAAAAAGGCGTCGTTCTAATTGCTGCATTTGGCACCGGAATCGGAACTGCCATCTTCAACGAAAAAAAATTACTCCCAAATACAGAACTTGGCCACGTTTATCTGGAAAATAATATAAAGGGCGAGGATTTTGCAGCTCATTCAGTACGGGAAAAAAATGATCTGGATTTTGAGACTTGGGGAAAGCGCGTTCATATGTATTTGTCGCACCTTGAAAAATTGTTCTATCCTAATCTTATCATTATTGGTGGAGGTATCAGTAAAAAATTCGACCAATTTGAACAATATTTAGACTTGGATACTCCCGTTGTTCCTGCTAAGAATCGAAATCATGCCGGAATTATCGGTGCTGCTTTGGCGGCAAAAAACGCACATCTTCGTATAGTTTAACCCATGAAAAACATACTTCTGTTTATTACTCCTACACTTATTTGGGGTAGTACATGGTATGTAATTAAATTTCAGGTTGGGGATGTCGACCCCATGTTCTCTGTAGCTTATCGCTTTTTACTGGCTGGTGTTATCTTGTTAGCTTCTGCCCGCATTCTAAAGCTTAAATTAGCCTTCACTCGAAATGAACATGCGTTTATTCTGCTTCAGGGGTTGTTCATTTTTGGATTTAATTATTGGCTCATTTACATGTCGGAGCTTTATTTAACAAGCGGTCTTGTGGGGCTGATATTTTCGTTTTTAGTATTTTTCAACATCATAAATGCCCGCATATTTCTTAAAACCAAACTTGAATTAAAAGTTATTCTAGGTGGGTTTCTGGGATTATTTGGAACAGCCCTAATTTTCTGGGATGACCTTAAAGTCTTTTCCTTCGAAGATGGCAAACTACTCGGGATGACACTCGCCATTGGTGGAACTTTCATAGCTAGTCTCGGAAATATTACTTCTGCAAGAAATACCAAATCTGGCATTCCAGTGATATCCAGTAATGCATTTGGAATGACATATGGTGGTGGAGCTATGATGTTAATTGCCTTACTATCCGGCAAAGAGCTCTCTTTTATAGTTTCCACACAGTACATTGCCTCACTATTATATCTCGCAATATTTGGTTCAGTAATAGCCTTTGGTGCTTACCTTACTTTAGTTGGAAATATTGGTGCCGGAAAAGCAGCATACGTTAGTTTAATTGCTCCTGTTATCGCCCTTATCATTTCCACACTTCTTGAAAATTATAATTGGACCGTTATTAGCCTCTCTGGCGCGGCATTAATTCTGATCGGTAATTTAATTGCTCTGTACAAACCAAAAATTGTTCCTAATACTGGGAAGGCTCTTCATTGATCGTATTTATAAGTTATAACATTAATGTTGTAACATATAGCAATTTTAGAAAGATTGAATTTACATTTATATATTTAACCCCATGACTACAGCTCAAGAAGAAATCCACCAACAGAAAGCATTCCAAAGTGAATGGCATAAGCTGCGTGTAAATTTATTGATTACTAATGGTTGGTTAAAAAATGAAATCAAGAATTTCATGGATCAATTTGAGGTGACTCAACAGCAGTTCAATATCCTTCGTATTCTTAGGGGAGCAAACGGAAACCCTCTTTCTACCAATGATTTAAGTGACCGAATGATCGACAAGATGTCGGATGCTTCCCGAATCGTAGACCGCCTAATCGCAAAAGGATTGGCACGAAAAAATCCATGCCCAGATGATCGTCGTAAAATTCAGGTTTTTATAACCGATGAAGGCGAGTATTTACTATCCACCATTGATACAAAGATCAAAAATCTGGACGCCAGGATGAATAATCTCACCCCTGATGAAGCAACTCAATTAAGCGAATTGCTGGAAAAATTACGAGGTTGATAATATTACGCCAGAGAATTAGGTTGCTGTATCTTAACTAATCCTTGCATTATGAGTACAGCAAAGCATTTCATCAGTTGGTTTGAAATTCCAGTTAGTGATATTCAACGAGCGAAAACATTTTATGAAACTATCTTCGAAGTTGAATTAAGCTTCATGAATTTAGGCGACGATTTTAAAATGGCAGTTTTCCCCGGTGATATGGAAAGCGTTTCGGGAGCACTCATTTATAATGAAAGTTTCTATCGGCCGAGCGACACTCATGGTCCACTTATTTATCTGAATGCGAATCCTGATCTGCAAATAATTCAGGACAGAATCGCCGCTGCTGGTGGGACCGTATCCATATCTAAACGCCAGATTTCACCGGACCACGGGTATATGGCTGTATTCACGGATTCTGAAGGAAACAGAGTCGCACTTCATTCACAGAATTAAGTACTCCGAAACAACAATTCGATGATTCCGTAGTTGTTCTCCAACATCAAAAGGGGAATGGCATGAAAAAAATTTCAGCAATCGTTTGTTTAACAATTTGTGCATCACTAACAGGAAATGCGCAATCATTTGAATTAGGAGTTGAGCAATTTGAAAAGAACAATCTTAGCGCTGCTCAACAGACTTTCAATGCGTTATTACCTACCAATGGCAACGATCCGAAGATAATTTATTATTTGGGTCGAATTGAATTTGAACTGGAGAACTTTGCAGAAGCTGTTGAACATTTTGAAAAAGCAGCAGATTTAGATTCCGGTAACTCCCATTATTACATGTGGCTTGGACATGCTTTTGGGCGTTCCGCACAAAATGCTTCTGTACTTCGGCAAGCAGGGTATGCCCGCAAAAGCCGAAGAAACTATGAAAAAGCGATTGAACTAGATCCCGCAAATATTGAGGCTCGCGAAAGCGCTATGGAATATTACCTGCAGGCCCCTCGATTTGTTGGTGGGGGAAGAGATAAAGCCGAAGCTCAAGCCAATGAAATCGACAACATAGACAAAGAAGCAGGAATTATTGCATGGGGAAGAATTTACACCTACTACGATGAAGTTGAGTTTGCAGAATATCATTATAAAAACGCGATTGAACAGCATCCTAAATTCATGGGTGCATATTATCAGCTTTTTAACTTCTATTTCAATAGAGGGGAATTTCCAAAAGCAGCAGATATGGCCATCCAACAACTGCAAGTGAACGATACTACAGCAACAATTTATTACAACCTTGGGAATGCCCAGCAGCGATATGAATTATACGATCAGGCAATGGAAAATTACAAGAAAGCCCTGGAAATTGATGAAAATTTCAACATTACGTTTTATCAGATCGGGCGATTAGCAGCCGTTTCAGGAATGCATTTAGATTCCGGAAAAGAATACATCAATAAGTTTATCGCCTTGGGGGATGAAGTTGGTGACTCCTGGTTAGCCTGGGCATATTATCGACAGGGCAGTATCGAGGAACATGAAAATAATATTGAGCAAGCAAAAGCATCCTATCAACAGGCGCTTAAATTTGATAGCGAATTTGATGAAGCCAAAAACGCTCTAGCCGCCCTGAACTAGTTCAGCAAATAACATTCCCGCAGTTTTCGCTGTTTGATTTTGAACATCGTAGTTCGGGTTTAGCTCGCAGATGTCCATACTTAGAAGCTTATTGTATGATTTCACCAACTTGATTACTTCAAGTGCATGTTGAAGTTGAATTCCATTCCATGCAGGAGCACTCACTCCCGGTGCAATCGATGCAGCGAACACATCTAAACAAATAGTTAAATAAATATGAGTTCGGCTATCAAGAAATCGTTGCAGCTTCTTTTTTGCTGATTTATTACTACGAATCACCTCTTCGTTGGTATTAAATCCAACGTTTCGCTTTTCGACTGTCTCAAATAAAGAACGGGTATTATTATGTGGATTAATTCCATGCACAAAATATGCTACATCAAGTTCATTTTGTTCAGCATCATCAAGTGCTTGTAAGAAAGGAGAACCCGAATGAGCTCCCCGATCAAATGGCCTCAAATCAAAATGGGCATCGATATTTAGTATCCCCAACTTTGCAGCTGGCGCTGTGTTTTTTAAAAAAGAGGCTATTCCTAAATAATGCCCGAAAGCTGTTTCATGGCCACCTCCGATTACACACGGTAATTTTTGTTGTTTGAGAAGTTGAAGAATACTCTCCCCAAGTACTTTCTGACCAAGTTCGAGATTCTCTTCAATGGGTTTGATGGTGCCAACATCTAAAAATCCTTTGGTTTGCCCATGCCAACACAAATTCCCGACCGTTTCCCTGAAATGATCCGGACCTTTTGCTGCCCCAATTCTCCCATTATTTCTGGCAACACCTACATCACAAGCAAAGCCTAAAAGCGCAACTTCTTCATTTTCACTGATGTTCCGGAGGTTCTCACAACGAACTACTTGATGCCATCGAAAACCTGATTCTTCGGTATGTGAGTCAACTCGGCCTGACCACAATTCCGTTTTAGGTAAAGTATACCCCGTCTTATTCATGGTTCATATATAAATTTCCGATCACTGTCCCCGAAGGTCGCAATTGCCCTTGTTCGTAAAAGATATTTCTGTAATCATCAGTAGCGAAAATATTGAAATGAGCTTCCGATTCTTCACGTATAACTCCCTTATCAATTCGTAAAGCTAATGCTGCTCGTGTTGTAATTCCTGCAAGAGTTTCTGCTATAGTCATTTTCTGTGAAGCTCCCAAAATTGATGCTTGTGTAACTAAATCGCCCATGGGTGCCGAGCCGGGATTCCAGTCGGTTGCAATGGCTACGCTGGCGTTGGCATCCAGCAATTCTCTAGCGGGTGTGAATTGCATCCCTAAACCTAACGATGCACCCGGTAAAGCAACGGCTATTGTCTTCGAGTTGGAGAAAGCTTTGATGCCTACTTCATCGGTAAATTCTAGATGATCGGCAGAAACACATTCTAATTCATTGGCTAAAACCGAGCCACCGGCATGAAACTGGTCTACATGCATAGTTAATTCAAAACCAGATTCCTTGAGAGTTCCAGCATACCATTTCGCTTCCCCGATGGTGAACGCTCCTTCTTCAACGAAAATATCTGCTCGATTCGCAAGATCTTCATTTCGAATTATCGGAATAACTTCATCCAACAACATGTGCAAATACGCTCGATTTGTCCCTTCAAAATCCTTCGGCTTGATATGAGCTCCCAAAAAAGTAGGAATCATACTAGCCTTAGTTTGTGCATTTGCAGCTTTGATTGCTCTGAGCATTTTTAGTTCATCGCTTGCCGTTAATCCATATCCTGATTTTACTTCTATCGTTGTAATTCCACGTTTCAAATGCTGGTCAACTCTGGCTAATATTCCATCAACCAGTTTCTCTTCCGTGGCTTCGCGTGTAGCTCTAACGGTAGTCATTATACCACCACCTGATTCTGCGATTTCTAAATAGGATTTCCCGGCCACCCGTGCAGCGTAATCTTCAACCCGAGTTCCTCCCCAGCAAATATGGGTATGACAATCAACAAATGATGGAAGTGCTACCCACGTTTCATTGTCAGGCTTGATTCTGACTATACGTTCATATTTGTAGTCTAATTCATTGTAATCACCGATTTCGATGATGATGCCGCCATCTACAATAATTCCTGATTGTTCATTGATTTCCAGCTGCTCATCTGCTATTGGACCATGAGTTGGCACTCCTTGCATTGTGATTATTTGATGAAATGGTCCGTATAACTTTGCTGAACTGTTCATATCAGAATATCATGATCTTTTCCAACTTCTGTGGCAATTTCATACCCTGCATCATGATGACGATAAATTCCCATTGCGGGATCGTTATGCAATACTCGCTGCAGGCATTTTTCAGCACGATCTGTACCATCAGCAACTACTACCATTCCGGCATGTTGGCTATACCCCATACCAACTCCACCTCCATGATGAAAACTTACCCAGGTTGCTCCACCACTGGCATTCGACAATAGATTCAGCAAAGGCCAATCACTTACAGCATCGGTACCATCCAACATACCTTCTGTTTCTCTGTTTGGCGATGCAACAGATCCACAATCCAGATGATCGCGCCCGATTACAATCGGGGCTTTTACTTTGCCTTCCTTTACCAGATCGTTAAATATTTTCCCGGCCTTCTCTCTTTCACCTAAACCAAGCCAGCAAATTCTACAAGGCAATCCTTGAAAAGCCACTTTTTCTTGCGCTTGTTTTAACCAATTGATCAATGGTTTATTTTCAGGAAATGCATCCATTAATGCCTGGTCTGTTACATGGATATCATCCGGGTCGCCTGATAAAGCCGCCCACCTAAATGGCCCTTTTCCTTCGCAAAATAGTGGTCGAATATACGCAGGTACAAATCCTGGAAAATCGAAAGCGTTTTCAACGCCACCTTGCTGAGCATAGGCTCGCAGATTATTCCCATAATCAAACGTAATAGAACCCCGATCCTGCAAGGTCAACATATGCCGGACATGTTCTGCCATTGTATCGATAGAACGTTTTTCATACGCTTTCGGATCTGATTTTCTCAGTTCCATTGCTTCCTGAAGACTTAAACCAGTTGGTACATATCCGTTTAATGGGTCATGCGCAGATGTTTGATCTGTCAGTATCTCAGGTGTGATTTCATCTTCTATTAATCGGGCAAGTACATCAACAATATTTCCGACCAACCCCACAGATATATTTTCGTTGTTTGATTTTGCCTTCATCACCCAACGAATAGCTTCTTCATAAGAATCCGTCATTCGATCGATATATTTAGTCTTCATTCTCTTTTCGATGCGAGCTGGATCTACATCCACACCTAAAAAAGTCGCGCCTGCCATGGTTGCCGCTAAAGGCTGAGCTCCCCCCATGCCTCCCAATCCACCGGTCACCAATAATTTTCCTCGAAGATCACCCTTAAAATGCTTTTTACTACAGGCAACGAAAGTCTCGTAGGTTCCTTGTAAAATGCCCTGCGTTCCAATATAAATCCAGGAACCGGCGGTCATTTGACCGTACATCATCAATCCACGTTCTTTTAATTCGTTAAAATGATTCCAATTTGCCCATTCCGGAACGAGGTTTGAATTGGCTATCAAAACTCGGGGAGCCTCTGGATGTGTTCTTACGATTCCTACCGGTTTTCCGGATTGAACCAAAAGACTTTGGTCTTCCTCTAAATTGAGTAACACTTCAATGATTTTTTCAAGTGCTGCCCTGTTTCTCACTGCCTGACCATTTCCGCCATACACAATGAATTCATCCGGATTTTCTGCTACTTCTTCATCTAAATTGTTAAGTAACATTCTAATGGCAGCTTCAGTTTGCCAGTTTTTAGCATGCAGATTTGGCCCGGTTGGTGCATGATACTTTGGATGTGATGCGTAATATTTAAGAAATGTTGAATAATCCATGGTACGATCCATTTAAGTCGATATTTTCTTTGTTTGCAATCTCTCGTGCTATCTCGTTCAGTTTATTTTCTTTGATAATCAGGTGTGCTTTGGCAATATCTTTTCCGAAAATTCGGTCTTTATCCGCATGATCAATCTTAGTTCTAACATATTGATGACAGGCTTCCAATATCGGGCCTGACTTCAGCGGTCGGCGAAAATCAAATGCCTGAGCAGCGGTAACTAACTCGATGGCCAGAATTTGCTCGAGATTATCCAGCACCTGATTCAATTTTCTGGATGATATACTTCCCATGCTAACATGATCTTCTTGCCCAAGAGAAGTAGGAATACTATCGGCTGATGCAGGAAAACAAAGCGCCTTATTTTCACTCACTAAAGCTGCGGAAGTATATTGGGGGATCATGAATCCTGAGTTTAAACCAATGTCATTCATTAATAACTTTGGCAGGCCTTCGTGTCCACCTTCCAATAACAGATAAATGCGACGATCAGATATATTACCGATTTCATGAGCGGCTAGCGTTAAATAATCTGCCGCCATTGCCAAGGGCTGCCCATGAAAATTTCCACCACTTATGGCAATGTTTTCCGATAAAATTATTGGGTTATCAGTCACTGAGTTAATCTCGATATCTGTAAGTTCTTTTACATGTAGCCAGGCATTTCTGGAACTTCCATGAACCTGCGGAATGCACCTAATTGAATACGGATCTTGCACCCTTCCACAATCTGCATGTGATTGTATCATCTCAGATTTTTGAAGAAGATTTCGCATGCGGTGTGCTACTAATATCGATCCTTTAAAAGGTCGGATTTCATGCAACGTATCAACAAAAGGGCTGGCGCTTCCAAGTACTCCTTCCAAACTCATCGCACCAATAATATCAGCTACATTTAATAGTTTATGCATTCTGGCAACCCCTAACGCGGTATGAGCTGCGATAAACTGAGTGCCATTTATTAACGCCAAACCTTCTTTTGCTTTCAAATTGAGAGGTTCGATCCCAGATACTTGGTGCATTAATGCTGAGGGCATTTTCTCACCGTCCAGGTACACGTCACCTAGTCCGATTAGTGGTAAAAATAAATGGGCAAGTGGAGCCAAATCACCCGAGGCACCAACCGAACCCTGCTCAGGCACAACCGGAATTATATTTTGATTGATAAAAAACTGGATCCGTTCAAGCGTATCCGGTTGGATACCTGAGTATCCAAGACTTAGCGATTGCAGCTTTAGTACCATCATCATTTTTGAAAGTAATGGACTAATAGGTTTACCCACTCCCACACTATGGCTGCGAAGAATATTATCCTGGAGTTGGTTGGTATCCACTTTCGAAATTACCGTGCTGCATAATGGACCAAACCCGGTGTTTATGCCGTACACCACATCCCCTTTTTCGATCATCGATGCAACGTTTTCAGCACTTTGCCGAACCTTTTGAAGGGTTTCTCTTGATAAATTTACCCGATAATTATGCTCGCAAATGTTAAGTACATCGGATATTGCCAGCGTATTCGAACCGATATTAAACCTTTTCATTTTTAATTTAAATCTAGCTTATTCCTTTCATACATTGTAATACTTAGTTAGTATTGAATAATTACTATGAGTAATGAAATAGAATATCGGCATTTAAAATATTTCAAAGTACTCAGCGAAGAGCTGCATTTTGGGAAGGCTGCAGTCAAGTTATACATCACACAACCAGCCTTAAGCAGGCAAATTCAACAGCTTGAAGACATACTAAATACTTCATTATTTTCGCGAGACAAAAGAAATGTCGCATTAACCGAGACAGGCGAATATCTACAGGAAGAAGCTCAGTTTTTATTCAATCATCTGGATTTTGTAAGGAAAAATATCCGTCACATAGAGCATGGCGACGTTGGCGAGATTAGAATCGGATTTGTGGGTTCTGCAATGAATAGTATCATCCCAAACTTGATATCAGAAATTCAGAAAATGACACCCGGCTTGCATACAGCACTAACTGAGCTGCCAAATCAGGAACAAATTGATCGTATCAGAAATGACCAGATTGACATTGGCTTCATTCGAACGATGAGGCTTCCCGAAGGGCTAGAAAAAAAAGATGTTTTGGAAGAAACATTTAGTCTTGTATTGCCTGCTGTTCACGAATTGGATCAAACCAACTTTAAGTCAGTGAGCCAGCTAAAGGACGAAAATTTTATCCTCTTCTCAAGCCAATATAGCCATGGCTACTTTGAAAAGATTATGAGCATTTTTGAAGATGAGCATTTCACACCTAAAGTTGCGCACGAATCTGTACATGCAAACACCATCTTCCGGTTAGTTGAGCAAAATTTAGGAATTGGAATAGTTCCAAGCTCATTAACTCAAGGCTATTCGTTAAATATTAAAAGCATTGAATTAACAACTATACAGCAAAGAACCACGCTTTCCGCTATTTGGAAAAAAGATCATCACAATCCGCTATTACAAAAATTGTTAGCGCTAATTTAGCCCTCTTTGTTAGCAGCGGTTTTATTCATTTTCAGAATTCTTTTTTTCATGAACAATGCCGCTCCTACAAGTGCCGCGTCATTTTTGAATTCTGCAGGTTTAAGTCTGGTATTTATTTTGATGTATGGCAACGTTTTGTCTGACTTTGAACTTATCTGCCCACCAATAATGAATAACTCTGGGTAGAAAAGCTTTTCAAATTGTTTCAAAGTAGACTGTAACCGTTTTGCCCAAGTTTTTCGCCCTATTCCTTCTTCTTTGCGAGCTTTGTT
The DNA here is from genome assembly GCA_965249965.1 of Balneolaceae bacterium. Taxonomy (GTDB): domain Bacteria; phylum Bacteroidota; class Rhodothermia; order Balneolales; family Balneolaceae; genus HXMU1420-13. Next base: position 1,095,171 of record OZ252262.1, on the reverse strand, counting down.
TGACGCCCTTTTCTCTACAGATATACCATTAAATTCAATTTCGCTAAGACTGGTATTTGCAACTAAATTACCATCAGCAAACATGCTGGAGCCTATTGTATCGCCAACGGTTAACATGATTACCGTCCCTCGCACACCTTTTCCTTTGCCCAAATTTATTTCTGCTAAACCAGCTGCATCCGGTGCACTTACCACTTGAACATCACATCCTGTAATCTCTGAAAAAAGATGATCAGCGTCCGCGTCAATCCACGCTTCATCTAATACCTGGGTAGATAGAATTCGGCCTTTCCGAACGGCTGCTGGCAATGCCACACCAATGGGACCATCCCAATCCAGTTTTTTAACAACCTTGTGCATTTTTGAGATGAGTTTATGAGGTCGGGTATCTTCAATAGCATCAATAGATCGTTTTTCTGATAGAATCTCTCCGGTATCAGTGTCAACAATCGCACCCTTTACGCTCTCGCCATCAATAACGATGCCTAATATCTGCACTCTTTGGCCTTAACATTATCTTAATATGGGCTACAAACATAAGAAATGAAACCTTAAAACCAATGTTAAATCTGTATCAAAGAAGTGTAATATCAATTCATAAATAGACCCACATTAACAATTACTGAAATCAGTACGGCCAATTCATGAATTGGCCCAACGGCACTAGAAGGAATTGACCCTAACTATTTCGACTTTATCGGAAATCATAATTCCAGTTAGTGTTTCAACTCAATAGAATTCTTAACCAATTTTATCCCCTCAAAAAAAAAGAAAACAGAATCTTATTTGTAAAAAATAACATATTGATACATCTTATTTCTGAACGAGTTAGAGAGAAATGAGGAACATCATGAAAACAACTCGATTATTTGCTTTACCTATCACCCTTTTAGGGTTATACGATTCTATTTAGTTTTTTAAAGCGAACAAATTTCTGAATGTTTTATCTCAATTACGAATAACTCCCCAAAAATTCTTGCCTGTTATGATTGGCTATATTTTGAATATTAAAAAGGCCTTTTATCTGTGTTTGATTCTTCTTTCTAATCAGGTTGATTTAATAGCACAAAAGTATAGCACTTTAGATTTTGGACTAGAAAAAAAGTTTTTATCGAGCTATACCCTCAATTCTGAAAGATATGATCAATCAGATATTGAAGAGTTTAGAGTAGTTATCAATAACTTAGGTCCCATTCCAACTTCTTTGAAGTTTTACTTTTCAAACGGATCTAATGAATCCATGGATTATTCATATGGACTCAGCTTATCATATATATTTTTTGCAAAAAATGATTATTGGCTCAAGACCGGTCTTGGGATAGGTAGACTTAAAATGGGAAATTTTGAAAGAGGCAATGAAGTAGGCGAGATTCGTGAAGATGAATTCCATGAAACCTTCAATCCTTTTATTGAATTAAGCTTCAATTATAGTCGTAGGATAAGTTTATTTGTTAGTTCAGGCTATCGTTTCATTAGAACGCAAACCGAAACTGTAACAGGTGTAACCGCCCGTTATAACGATGGTTCACCAAGACTTATTCAGGTATCCTTAGACGAACAGATTTATAGCTCTGGTTTTGAATTTGGAATTGGGTTAGACATTTCAATATTTAGCTTCGATAACTAAATAATCTACTAACTTTCCACCATCACCCAACCTTGTTCATCCACAAGTTTCTTAGCGTGCTTCCATTTGATGGTTCGCGTTTCGCCGGAACTCATATTTTGAACGGTAACCGTGTCGTTTCTACCCGGCTCAACTGCCACGGCAACTGGCTTTCTCTTCACATTACCCATAGGCGGCTTCTTTCCACCCTCAAGTGGTTGGCCCGCAGTTGTTTGAAGGCCCATACCGGTTGAATCTGCATGCTGGGTTTTCATTCTTGAGGTATCAAAACGAGATTTTTGCTGCTGCGCCTTCTGCAGTTTTCCTTCGTTAGCCTGAGCTTCCGGGAAGGATTTCCAAATTTGAGAAATAGCTTCCTGATTGATCATGTCCAGTAACTGTTTGAACATCTCAAAAGCTTCTTTCTTGTATTCCAGCAGAGGATTTTTCTGTGCAAAAGATCGAAGACCGATCCCTTCCTTTACAGAATCCAATTCACGAAGATGTTGCATCCACTTGTCATCGATTACTGCAAGAACCGAACTTCGTTCTAATGCCCGGGCTACTTCTCGCCCTTCATTTTCGAGCGCAGCTTCAACATCCACAACCACACGCATTCTTCGCAGTCCGTCGGTGAATACGATTTGAACCCGATCTGGTCGCCGTTCAGGATCAGCTTCTGAAATTCGCTTCATTACCTCGTACAGAGGCTTCGCCATTACTTCTTCTTTTCTGGCATAAACTTCGAGTGCACGGTCTATGATTAGTTCAGTTAAACCGTCTTCCCCCAACGTTTTCCAGTTATCTTCATCATATTCCACATCCACTGCAAGCTGACGAAGGATTTCTTTGTGCAAGCCTTCGTAATCTCCTGCCATCACAAAATCATCCACAATAGATTCAACCAATTCTTCGAGCATACCCAGGATATCGGTTCGAAGCTGGTCGCCTAACAAAGCATGCTTACGACGAGCATAAATCACATTTCTTTGATTGTTGAGTACATCATCATACTCTAACTGACGCTTTCTGATGCTAAAATTGTTCTGCTCAACTTTCGATTGCGCTCTCTCCAACGACTTGGTGATCCATGGATGCGTGATCACCTCGCCCTCTTCAAAGCTCAATTTGTCCATAACTCCGGCAACACGATCACTCATGAAAAGTGACATCAGTTTATCTTCCAAAGAAACATAAAATTGCGATTCACCCGGATCACCTTGGCGACCTGAACGACCGCGAAGCTGTAAATCAATTCGTCGTGATTCGTGGCGTTCTGTACCAAGAATTGCCAATCCACCTTTTTCTAAAACACCTGGAGCCAGTTTAATATCGGTACCGCGACCCGCCATGTTCGTTGCTACCGTTACGGCACCCGGTTGGCCGGCTTGTTTAACAATTTCACTTTCGCTGGCATGTTGTTTTGCATTCAACACATTGTGTGGAATTCCTGCTCTTTTCAGCATTCGGCTCATTGTTTCAGATACATCTACACTGGTAGTACCAACCAACACGGGCTGACCTTTTTTGTGATATTCCTGAATTTTTTGAATCGCCGCGTTAAACTTTTCACGCTTCGTCTTGAAGACTAAATCTTCTTTGTCATCTCGCTGAATAGGACGATTTGTTGGGATTACAACAACGTCTAATTCATAAATCTCATTGAATTCCCCTTCTTCCGTTTCGGCAGTACCGGTCATTCCCGAAAGTTTATTGTACATCCGGAAATAGTTCTGCAAAGTGATAGTCGCATAGGTTTGAGTGGACGCTTCAACCTTTACGTTTTCTTTTGCTTCAATAGCCTGATGCAACCCATCTGAATATCGCCGACCTGATAGAACTCGCCCGGTATGCTCATCTACAATTTGAACCTTACCTTCCTGAACGATGTATTCTTCTTCTTTGGCAAAATTTGTGTACGCTTTTAACAGCTGATTTACGGTATGGATTCTGTCTCCACGCTCAGCAAAAAGGCGGTGTAGCTCGCTAAATCTTTTCTCCCGCTCTTGCTGCACCTCAAGGCGAGTTTCAGCTAATTTTTTCTCTTTATATTCATCACTGAAAGCATCGTTATTTTCAATCTCAGTGATTTTTTCTTTCTCTAATTCCTCAATTTCCTGCTCGATAACTGCCGTTTCAGAACCAAGATCTGGAATTACGAAAAAGTCGGGGTCTTCACCTTTTTTGGTTACAAATTCACGCCCTTTCTCCGTCATTTCGATGGAGTTCATTTTCATATCTACGGCATAGTATAAATACTCGTCCACAATAGGCATGTTCTTGGCATTATCTGCCAAATAAACGGCCTCTGTTTTCTGAATTAGTTTCTGCATCGACGGTTCCTGCAGCATTTTTCGGAATCGTGTATTCTTTGGGAAACCTCGCTGAACGCGGAAGAGGGCCAAGCCCGCTTCTTCTTCATCTCCATCTTTCAACTTCGCCTGAGCATCAGCAACTAGCTGGGTAACTAATTTCTTTTGGGCATTTACAAGCGCCTCAATACGAGGCTGCATATCAATATATTTGTCTGATTTATTATCGTTTGGTACCGGCCCGGAGATAATCAAAGGAGTACGGGCTTCATCAATAAGAATGGAATCAACCTCATCAATAATGGTGTAATTATGCTCTCGCTGCACCAATTGATCTTTGTTAATCACCATGTTGTCGCGTAGATAATCGAAACCAAATTCGTTGTTTGTACCGTACGTAATATCTTTTCGATATGCCTGGCGGCGAGCCTCCGTATTTGGTTCATAATTATCAATACAGGCAACTTCGAGTCCGTGGAAATTGAAAATTGGCTCGTTCCACTCGGCATCTCGTTTTGCAAGGTAATTATTAACGGTAATTACGTGTACACCTTTACCTGTTAATGCATTTAAGTAAGCCGGGAAAATAGCTACCAGCGTTTTTCCTTCACCCGTTCTCATCTCAGCAATTTTACCTTGATGAAGTACAATTGCACCAACTAACTGTACATCATATGGAATCATATTCCAGGTAATTTCATCACCTGCTACTTTCCATGTTTTACCGACAAATCGACGGCAGGTATCTTTTAAAACTGCAAACGCCTCGGGCAATATGTCATTAAGAACATCTTCGATAATGTCTAGTTCTTGCTGCTCAAGCCGATCGAGCTCTTCTCCTAATTTTCGATTCTCCGTTGGATTTAGCTCTTCAATATTTTCTAATTTCGATTTTACTTCTTCAATTTCCGCTACGGTTTCTGCGGTGGCATCCTGAATTCTCTTCCTGAATTCCTGCGTTTTCTCTTGAAGCTCACGATCGCTTAGTTTCTCCATTTCTGGCCCATATGACTTTATTTTCTCTACAATGGGCTGGATACCTTTGATATCTTTTTCGCTCTTAGAGCCAAACACTTTCGTGATTAGCTTTCCTACTTTATCTAGCATAGTCTCGCTTGGAGTGGATATTTAATTTTCAAACATCGAAAGTTAACCTTTCATCCTTGGTGGTTCAACTATTCACACGTGTTTTGACAAATATTGAGCCAATTACTTTAATCTGTCAAAATATTTTGCATAAAAAAACCCCGGATATACCGGGGCTAGTCGAGCTGAATGCCAATTCTTATTCTTCTACAAATAAATGTTCGGGCTTCCATGCAAGCTGTGTTTCTTTCATCGATTGTTCTCCAATCCGTTCAGCTTCATCAGAATCTTCTACTAATTCATCAGCAACAACGAACGGTAAGATTTTGCTTGTCTCGGTAATCATGACCGCCAATTTTTCAAGGTTATCAGCTGCAAAATTAGCTAATGCATCATTTTTTCTGGCAATACTTAATGTATTCAACATGGTATAGCCACTTGCAAGCATACTTAATGCTGCATAATTATCGCGAATCATCTTAGATACTGTGTCGTTTCGTATTGCATCTAAATTTCCCGCGATTGTTCCAGTAATTGAGGCAAAGGTCTCTTTAACTTTCTCGAAACCACTCTCATCAATTAAACTCTCAAAGTTCTCAATTTCTTTGATTTGATTCGTTAACATCACGTCAATGTCGTTTAATAATGCTGCTGCCCTTTTACTCTCTACTTTGCCTGACTCCTTTTGCGATTGTACCACATTTAAAAAATGCTTATTGAAATTATATAAATCTGTTGTGTATTCAGTAATTCTATCGTTATTCATTGAAATATGTGTGTTTCGATTCAAGTTCAATAATATCAATGTAATCTAACAGTATATCATTCCACGTTGTATATTGGTGCTTCCTATGAGCCACATTGGTTATACTTATCATTACATGTTGTTGCCTTGAAAGCTCAACCTGTATCTTTTCGCGGACATGGATTCTATCATTAATTTATTATCTGGTACTCAGGCCGGACTCGCAGTTCTTGGGCTCATCATTCTAGGTGTGTATGAGTCTTTTCATCCATTTTTTGATTTTTTCAAGAATTCTACCAAAGACCGAAACAGGCATTATCTTAAAAATCTGATTATTGGGGGAGTTAATGCTCTGATAATCACTCTTATTTTTTCGGGCTTATGGCTCTGGGCAACTCTCTGGGCCGATGAACATTCAATAGGCTTATTGCATTGGATTGAACCATTCCTTGGGGAGTATGCACTCATTCTTCGGGTAGCACTGGTACTTCTCTTGTTTGATTTTTGGATGTATAGCTGGCACAGAATTAATCATGCAATTCCATTTTTATGGCGTTTTCATCGCCTGCATCACTCCGATCCCTTCATGAATGTGACCACTGCTACAAGATTTCATATGGGAGAAATTATTCTATCATCTGCACTTAGAGTCCCCATATTAATTCTGCTGGGGATGCACTTGTGGGAGCTATTGGTGTATGAGATTATTGCGGTATTGGTGATTCAATTTCATCACGCAAACATTCAAATCCCAAAAAACATCGATGCTTGGCTACGAAGAATCATTATTACGCCTTCGTTGCATAAAGTGCACCATTCTGACTGGCAACCAGAAACAGATTCAAATTTTGGTTCCCTGTTTTCTTTTTGGGATGTCATTTTCAGCACATTTCGTACACGAAAGAATTTGGAAGAGATTCAGCTGGGACTCAAGGAATTCAAATCTGAGGAGAGTCAAAAACTCAAAAATCTCTTTAAACAACCACTGGAAAAATAAGCTGCATTTTTCAATAATTATTCTTCGATTCAAACCAATTTCTGCTTATATTTGTGATCTTTTTGAATTACGAAATTCATCAAACATCCTGATTCATGAAACGAACATTCCAACCAAGTAACAAAAAGCGCACGAACAAGCACGGTTTCCGTAAGCGCATGTCCACTAAAAATGGACGAAATGTTATTGCCGGCCGTCGTGCTAAAGGCCGCCATAAACTAACAGTAAGCGATGAGAGAAAAGGAGCAAAGTAATTTAACTGCTCCGTCTCCTCGCAGACTTACCCTTCCTAAATCAAGAATTCTGCGTGGGAGAACTAATTTTAAGAGTTTTTTTACTAACTCTAAATCGCTCTCATCTACATCCGTTTTTCTCAGATATCGCATCGAGAAAGCGCAATCTTCAGAATTTAAAATCGCTTTCATTGCACCAAAAAAAATTGGCACAGCAGTGAAGAGAAATAAAAGCAAGCGATTAATGCGCGAAGCCTATCGTCTAAATCAACAGATCGTGGATTCTTTGTTAGAAACCCCGCTTAGTATTCATGTTGCGCTTATAGCTAGATCTTCAGGACATGATTTTAAGACGGTTCAGGATGAGGTAGTAACACTGCTTCACAATCTCCGTACTCGCGTTACCGAACACCCACTTTTAAAAAATTAGATCCTTGGATAAGAATACAGTAATTGGATTTTCTCTCATTTTTATATTGATGCTTGGTTGGTTTTATTTCACCCTGCCAAGTGAAGAGGAAATTGCCGAACAACAACGTCAAAGAGCACTTCAGGATAGCTTAGCCGCCATCGAACAATTAGAAGAAGATGCTTTTGCTGAAGTAGAAGATCCAATGATTCGCGCCGAGATTGAGGACCCAACTCAAGCAACAGCGCCTGCTACTTCTGGTATGTTTTCTGAAGGACAAGACAGTCTCAAAACCGAGTTTATCGTAGAAACCCCTCGTTACACGGCTGTTTTTACTAATCTGGGAGCCGGTCCATCTAAGTTCACTTTGAAAGATCACCAAACCTGGGCAGGACAGCCTATACAAATGATTGGTGACACCACGAGATCAGCATATAACACGGGTTTTCTAACCACAGAAAACTACAATGTGGATACCAACAATTTGCTGTTTCAACAAATTACCTTAGGAACTTCCGCAAACCTTGAAGAAGAAGAAATTGAAGAGCTCTCTTATTCACTCGACCTCGGCGATGGAAGGCAGTTGGTGTACACCTATACATTTTATGGAGGCAAATATGAAATTGACCTCGACATCCGGTTTGTTGGAGTGCGAGAGTATATCATTGGCCGTGCTGTAGACTTCGGTTGGACCTCCCCACTCCGATTTACCGAGCTTGATCGTGTTCAGGAAGCTCTTGCGACTACTTCGTATCTTTATGCAGGTGGTGAATTGGAACAGCTTAAGGTTACCGATTTTGACGAAAATGATGGATACGACGAATTTAATGTAAACGGCAACGTAGACTGGGTTGCAACAAAAACAAAATTCTTCTCCCAGATTATTAAGCCAAACACCGATACGGATGGTGCATATCTAACGGGTCAAATTACAGGTGAAGTAGACGATCCTTTTGCCGACCATTTGTACACCTCAACTGTTACTGCCGATATTCCCTCTAGTGGCACTCTGTCAATGTCGCTTTATGTTGGCCCAATGCGTTACACCGATATAAAAGACTTCGATGAACATGCCTTTGATATGGTTGAAGTTAGTTATGGGTTTTTGCGTTGGTTTTCAGATCCCTTTGTTCGATTCGCTGTAATTCCATTTTTCAATTTTTTCAGTGGATTTATCTCAAACTATGGGGTGCTAGTAATTATTTTTGCAGTATTGGTAAAATTGATTCTTTCTCCGCTTACAATAAAAAGCTACAAGAGCATGGCGGCAATGCGTGAGCTTCAACCTCAAATGAAAGAAGTTCAGGAGAAGTATAAAAACGATCCTCAGAAACAACAGAAAGCAACCATGGATTTGTATCGTAAGAACAAAGTAAATCCCTTGGGTGGTTGTTTACCTATGCTTCTTCAGTTTCCGATACTTATCACGCTATGGCGTTTCTTTCAAAATTCGATTCTACTTCGGCAGGAAGAGTTTCTTTGGGTGAGCGATTTATCAGCGCCGGATTATATAATAAGTTTACCCTTCAGTATTCCTTTTCTTGGAGATCAAATTGCAGGCTTAGTTCTCTTGATGACGCTATCTATGGTTTTTCAAAGTAGGGTTTCGGCTGCGAATTCTGCAGGTGGTGCAAACAACCCAATGGCACAACAAATGAAAATTATGCAGTATTTCTTGCCAATAATGCTTCTTTTTGTGTTTAATAACTTTGCATCCGGATTAAGTCTCTATTATTTGATTTTCAACTTGTTATCAATTATTCAGCAATTGTACATCAATAGAAGCACGCATCAGGCGGCTGTAGCTAAAGCGTAAGTGCATTTTAGTACACTGTTAATCGTTATTCGTAGTACATTTTCACGAATAGCGATTAACGAACTACCACTTGTTTGATCAGTATATCTTTAAATCACTTTCCACAGATTCGATTCACCGAATCTGAAAAACAGCTTTGGAATCCCGTCCTAAAAAAAAGCTACAAGCATTTACCAGAGGAACGGGTTCGCTTAAAATTTGTAGAGTACTTAATTCTTGAAGCTGGCTTTTCTAAAAATCGTATTGCCTTCGAAAGCCCCGTATCTCTACCACGGGATAAGTCATCCTCCCGTTCAGATATAATTTGTTTTGATGATGATTTTAAGCCACTGCTATTGGTTGAATGCAAAGCTCCCGGCATTCAGTTGGATGAAAAAACAGCGGTTCAGGTTGCACGATATAATACTAAAGTTGAAGCCCCGTACTTGATGGTTACCAATGGACTCCGGGATTTTTGGTTTGAATCAAGAAATGATGAAATCATTTTTCTGGAAGAAGTTCCAGAACCATTTTCACCTTCCATTGAACTCCATCAGGAGTTCAGTTATTGGCAGGATCGTGGATTTGCCGGCACTATCGATGAGCCGATTGTTAAAAAATGGATTGTTGAGAATTGTAACCAACTGTATATCGAAACATCAAATCCGGCTCATTATTTCGACTTTAATGGCACCGAGCCTGATCTTCAACTACCGAATTTCTATCAGGTGTTGATGATCAACGAGCAAACTCGGCTTGCGGTCGCACTAACTTCTACCCCATTTGGAGCCACAAAATTCAACGCAATTTTAAATCAAGGTGGCCAGAATGTAGGGCTTCTTTCAGCTTCGCTGGATATTATCGCCTCTGATCAACTGGAGAATACCATGATCCAAAATGCGACTGGAATCAAGATGGTGGATTTGGTGGAAGAGGCCGGTTTCGAGTTTTTGAAGTCAATCAAAGAATTGGCTCAACCAATTTCTTTAATGATCTCCAGATCATCCTGAACTTGTTTCAATACTTTCTAGATCCTAATTGCTTCGTAATTATTGAACGTTGGGCCAATTCATGAATTTGCCATACTAGTTCCTGATATTGAGGATAGCTTATCAATTGAGATCTGCCTCTTTCTCCAACGACTTCCTCCAGGCCAGATACCCGGCGAATGCGAGGATAGTAAAAAAGAAAAACTGCACGCTCGTCAAAACCAATCCTTTATAGAAATATAGTGGAATAGAAATGATGTCTGTGATAATCCACGCGATCCAGTTCTCCAGCTTTTTTCGCGCCATAAGCCACATGCCCGTAATTGCAAAACAAGTAGTTGTGGCGTCCCAGATCGGCACGTCGCTATCGGTGAAATTCATCAGCACAAAAACAAAAATCCCAAAAGAACCCATCAATAGTGCAATTGTTATTATCCACTCATGAGCATCATTTACTGATACTGGTATCTGATCCCGTTCTCCACTAGTATCTTTCCAGTGGTACCAGCCATACACGCTCATCACAAAGTAGTAGCTATTCACGCCCATATCGGCATAGAGCTTGTAATTGAAGGCCAGGTACACATAAATGAGCACACTGACTATCCCGAATGGATACACCAGTATATTCTCTTTCATCGAAAACCAGACACTCATCAGTCCGGTAACAACGGCAATCCATTCTAAGGTGGATGTAGCTAAAACACCTTCTATAAAAGCTGAGATGAATTCGCTCATCTACCCTTGAGCAAATTCGTAAGGTTGAGCTTATGAATTGGGATGAGATAAGAAGAAAGGAGCTCGTCTTTGTGTATGCCCAATAATCCGGTACCTCGAAAATCAACCACACACACTTTCTCTTCTTTTTGAACGATTTCGCCAATCCCGTAATATTCAGGACTCGGACCGTAATACACTAAGTCACCCGGATTGAGTTCATTCATCGCTCGCCTGTGATATGGGTAAATCACCGGGAGTAAGTCTAATCGATATGAAAGTCTTCGCTTCCCTAGCAGGGACATGTTAGTCGCTTTCTAATATTATTTCTCTTTTGTGTTCCCCTTTGTGGGTTATGGTTACCCAAACGGATTTGGGCGGCAATAAATTTCGGATTTTTTTTGGCCATTCTACAACTGAAATTCCATCTCCGTACAAATATTCCTCGGTGCCAATTTCCAATGCTTCCTGCTCGTTTTTAATTCGATAGCAGTCAAAGTGATACACCGGAGAACTACCGTGATATTCATTGATCAGCGTAAAGGTTGGTGAACTTACTTCTGTTGGATCAACCCCAAAATAGGAGGCTATTCCTTTAACAAAGTGCGTTTTCCCAGCGCCTAAATCGCCCTCCAGGCAAACCACGTCCCCGGGTTGTAATCGTTCTGCAAACTGCTTACCAAAAAGTATCGTCTCTTCAATGGATGAACTTAACATACATCCCCCACAATCATCTCAGAATACCTGAGATGATTGATCCCCCTTGGGAGGGAGATATCATTACGTTGATAAGATTTTTGTTGCCCATTCGTTCTAAGTCATTTTTTTGGTGTCAAAGTAGCGACCGGTAGAATCATTTCTTCCATCGATGCTCCGCCATGTTGAAAGGTATCGCGATAGCGATTTTGGAATTTATGATAGTTGGTTGGATATACGAAGTAATAATCTTCCAGAGCAATCAAATATTCGTTAGAAACTGAAATTTTAGGGAGCTTAAAACGTTCTGGGTTTGAAATTTTCAAACTGGCCCCATCATCAACCGCGTTTAAATTCTTACCGTATTTATAACGAAGATTTGTGGCGGTATCACGATCGCCAAAAACTTTGGTATCTCTCATTGCCCGTACTGAGCCATGATCTGCAGTTACAACAATCGTCACATCTTCATCCGCCAGCTCTTTGAACATTTGCAATAATGTTGAGTGCTGAAACCACGCTTCCGTAATTGATCGAAAGGCTCCTTCATCCGGAGCAAGCTCTTTGATAACATCAGAATCGGATCTGGAATGAACCAGCGTATCCACAAAGTTGAACACAAATGCTGCTAACTTCGATTGAGCGAAATTCTTCATTTTAGAAGCAATTTGTTTCCCAACTTCGGCACTTAATATTTTTTCGTACTTAAAATTTATATCAAACCCTGCCCGACTTAACTGCTTTTCCAGAAGTTCTTCTTCATGTCGGTTTAATGAAGATTCATCCTGACCCTGTTGCCATAAACTCGGGTAGAGCTGCTCTATTTCCATTGGTGATAATCCGGCAAAAATGGCATTTCGAGAATACGGTGTTGCAGTTGGTAAAATAGAGTAGTAGAAATCCGTTTCGATATTAAACATTTTGGCCAAATAAGGCTCAAACACCAGCCATTGATCATAACGCATACAATCCACCAAAAAGAACATGGTCTTCTCCCCATCTTTCACTTTAGGGAACACATACTTTGAAATTACTTCTGGTGAAAAAAGAGGGGCAGCATCTTTACCTTCGTTTAACCAGTTTTCATAATTATTCTGGATAAATCGACCAAATTCACGATTTGCATCCCGGAATTGATCATCCAACACCTGAATTAGTGCCTCATCTCCATCGCTCAACTCCATTTGCCATTTCGTTAGCTCGCGATAAATTTCTATCCATTCTTGCCAGGTTGTGCCGGGATGAATTCTCGAGGAAAATTCCCCAAATTGTCTCAAATAAGATTGCGAAGATTTCTCTGTTTGAAGACGAGATGTCTCCAGTAGTTTTTTGGTGGTCAATAAAATCTGGCTTGGATTCACCGGCTTGATCAAATAATCACTGATCTTAGCTCCGATCGCATCCTCCATAATCGATTCTTCTTCACTTTTGGTGATCATAACCACCGGTAGCAACGGCTGTGCAGATTTGATGGCATCCAGCGCCTCGAGTCCACCCATCCCGGGCATCTGTTCATCTAAAAAAACAATATCAAATTTCTGCTCTTTGATTTTCTCAACCGCATCCTGTCCATTCGCCACAGGCACAATTTCAAATCCCTTTTTTTCTAAAAATAAAATGAGTGATTGCAACTGATCAATCTCATCATCCGCCCAAAGTATAGTTGGCATTTTCTGTTACTTATGAATGTTATAATTATAAATTACGAATGGTAGCAATGGGTCATACAGTTATCTGTGGAATCAATAAAAATTAAACTGGACTTAGAATTTCTAAAACTTCAGCTCAAAATTTATACTTCATTCAATTTATAATTTAATGTAGGGTTTAATCTTTTCGAGTGTTCGCTCTCCGATCCCTCTTACTTTTACTAAATCATCAACGGAAGTAAAATCCCCATTAGTTTCCCGATATTCAATAATTCTTTGGGCGTAGGTTTCACCAATACCGGGTAGGCTTGTTAACTCTATCGCTGTAGCACTATTTATGCTTAAAGGTTCCATTGCAGATAAAACAAGTTCATCTTCACCTTCATTTGAAACAATTCCGGCATATCGTTCTTCTTGTTCCAGTCTTTCTCTTTCTATTAATGCGCTACGATTTTCAAATTCTGCGAGTATTTCTGCGTGATTTTGAGGTGGAGGAACAACCACTGGTGTAAGAAGTAGATCAAGTAATAGCAATCCTACAATAAGGCTGAGTAACACGGTGAAAGTGATTCGCTCTTTTCGAGTTACTTGTAGCCGATCAACCCAAAAGAAAAGTGTTCGCTTAATTTGTTGTTTATCCATAACCAGTGTGATTTCAAGCTTAAATAAGGCAAAGAATTTCTTTGAAGTCAACTTGTATTGGATTCTCTGAAGTGAGATGTTTGCACAAAGAACTCCAAATGAGTAAAACGTTCTACTTCACATACAAAGACCAACAAATCGCCTACGAAGTAATCGGTCAGGGTAAAGCATTGGTTATGCTTCATGGTTGGGGAAGTAGCAAACGCGTAATGATGCCCATCGCAAAATCACTTGAGGACATCCGTGCCAGTTATGTAATTGATTTCCCAGGTTTTGGCGATTCTGAAGAGCCAACTAAACCATGGAGCGTTGATGATTATACCGATGCGGTCGAAGCTTTTATTTCAATGCTGCCAGATGATCATGTAGATATACTCGCTCATTCATTTGGTGGAAGGGTGATGCTGAAACTTCTTAATCGACCTAAAGGAAAGCAGATCATTCAAAAAGTATTGATTACAGGTGGAGCCGGAATGAAACCACGGCGTTCCTGGAAATTTTATGTGCGAAAGTACACCGCTAAAACACTAAAAGCGCCCTTTATGATTCTACCCGGGTCTTTGAGAGATAAGGCTCTGAATTGGCTTCGCGGAACAAATCTTTGGAAAAATTTGGGGTCTTCCGATTATTCTCAACTTTCTGGAGTAATGCGGGAAACTTTTGTTAAAACAGTAACAAATCATTTAGAAGATGAACTCCCGACCATCGAACATGAGATATTGTTGCTTTGGGGTCGCAATGATGACGCTACTCCAATCTATCAGGCAGAGCGAATAGAAGCAGGAATTAAAAACTCAGCTCTTGTAGTGATTGAAGATGCGGGTCATTATGCATTTCTGGATAAGCCAAAGCAATTCGCTGCTATTGCAAAAGCTTTTTTTGAACCGTCTTCAAAATGATTAATGTATAATGTTAAATGCTAAATGAATTCTACATTTAACATTTAGCACTTAACATTAACCAAAAGGTTTGGAATTTGAAGTGAGGTCGAAATCAAACTAATCCCCACGTTCTGAGTGCTTTTGCTGCTTGTGTCGCCATTCGGGCCATAGATTGGGTCATCAATAATCGGATATCCCCACTCTGCCAGATGTAATCGTATTTGATGGGTTCGACCGGTAATGGGTATACATTTTATTACGGAAGACTCCTCATATTTCTCAACTACTTCAAATTCAGTAATTCCTTGCTGACCTGAATCTAAATCGGACCCACTTTCAAAAACGAATCCCTGTTTTCTTCGGATTTTCGATTGTATCGTTTTCTTTATTTCGCGCGGCACCCCGGCTACAATTGCGTGATATTCTTTCTCCACATTTCCTGACGTAAATGCTTCCATCACTTTTATCGAAAAGGGTTTATTCTTGGCAAATAGTACAACTCCGGAAGTAACTGAATCTAGTCGGTGAGTAATTCTTAAATCTGAAAACCCCATTCCTTCGAGGATAACTGTGAGACTATTTTTATAGTAACGCCCCCCCGGATGCATGGGCATCGGCGCCGGCTTAAAAACGGATACATAATCCTCCTTCTCTTCAAGTATTCTTACTTCATCTGGAACGGTTGGCTCGATTACCGCAGGATTGTGGTGTCGGATTTCATCTTTTTCTTGAAGAATTGTATTAATAGAAGCGTGTCGGTTTTCTAAATAAACACGACCTGATTTAATACGTTGTTTCCACACCTCTTCCGGTTGAAATGGAAACTTTGCCGACATTTTTTCGAGCAGACTTTTCCCAACAAATTCCGGGTTAGGCTTAAACCGATGCGTAATGGGATAGGGCTGAACTATCCGAACTTTTCTCGACGTTTTTTGCTCAGGACTGTAGTTCACGGTGTTTGAACTCATCACCAAAGTAATTGTACCATTTGCGGAATGGCTTAAATGCATTTTCGGCATTAAAAGGGCGCTTGTACTCACTTTCTTTGCACTCTTCGCTGCAACATCCTTCCATGATATGCGCGCCTTCTTCGCTGCAAATAAAGAGTTTATTGCATTCCATATTTGCACAGTTTACATAGGTATCAGCCGGCTTTCCGGTTATTTCGCAGGTAGCAATTGGTTCCAGATTTTTGGGGTCTACGGGAACAATCAGGCGATCATCGAAAACAAAGCACTTGCCTTCAAAATGTTTCCCCTCTTCTTTCTTGGCATAATTTAAGATTCCTCCATGCAACTGGTTCACATCTTCCCAGCCTTTATCTTTCATTAGCACAGAAAACTTCTCACATCGAATTCCGCCCGTACAATACATCAGTACTTTTTTGTCTTTCGGGATGTTCACCTCATCCAGCCATTGTGGAAAATCATAGAAATTATCCAGATCGGGAGTCAATGCACCTTTAAAATGACCAACTTTTGATTCGTAATTATTACGCACATCGATCATTACATACTCTTCTTCTGATTCAATCACCTTTCGCCATTCTTCCGGTGGCATGTGATATCCTCCGTCGTTAGGATCCACACCATCCATATGCAGAGAAACAATCTCTTCGCGGATTTTACAAATCAACTTAGCAAAAGGAATGTACTCTGATTGATCTTGTTTGAATTCGGTATTCTCAAACCCCCGTAACGACCAAACATATTCTTTATAAGCTTCAATTTGTTCTTTAGTCCCGGCAGCGGTTCCGTTTATACCTTCTGAAGAAATATAAATTCGACCTTTTAGTCCCAATTCCTGGCAGAATTTTTTATGCAGCTTGCAAAAACGCTCCACTTCTTCGATTGGGTTAAAATTGTAATAAAGTATAACTTCGTACATCATATTATATATTTGCAGACGAGTTGATCCCTTAGTTCGTTAGCAACATGAAAATTACGCAAATTCATTGAAAAAGACGCTTAATTACTTATCAGTTTTGTCCGGCATGAAATGGGCATTGCCTGCCATCTTATTCATTTCTCCTACTCTGTTTGCTCAGTCAGAAGGGCTGCAAAATATTTCAAAGTGTCTTACCCCTTTTATTATTCAAATTGAGAACGAAACGTATGAAGACGATCACCCTGTAATTAAACAATTACTTACATCAGCACCTCGCACAACTCAATCAGCGGCAGAGTTCATTTCTCCTTCTGGTAAATTCAGACTACACTACGAAACTCTGGGTGGTGATCGAGTTCCTACAGATGATTTTAATTCAAATGGAATCCCGGATTTTGTAGAAGAAGTGGCTGAAGCTTCAGATTCTTCATATCGGCATGAAGTTTTAAACCTTGGTTTTACAGACCCTATTGCCGACGGAGAAGTTTATGATGTGTTTATCCAGGATCTTTCAAATTTTGGGGCGTATGGTTTAACAAATAATCGAACGAGTGGTAGTTTTCCATGTAATATAACCGGCCCTGAAACCTGCATTTATATTGAAAATGATTTCGTTGGCTATCCCCCAAATACTGATCCTGAGGGTGATATTATTGGATCGATAAAAGTAACCATGGCGCATGAATTCAAACATGCTATTCAATTTGCCCAAAACGACTGGAGAGGCGACTCTGACCGTTGGGCTGAAATGGATGCCACATTAATGGAAGAAGTGGTGTATGACGATGTAAACGATTACTACAATTACATTACAGGCTTTGCTACCGATCTATTCAATAGTCCTACTTCATCACTCACAGCCGGTTCATACGAAGACATCACCTGGGCACTTTATTTTCACGAGCGTTTCGGTGAAGATTTTTGGCCATTTACTTGGGATATTATTGAACTCAATAGCCAAATTTCTTTGGTTGGAGCTATAGAAACAGAACTTATCAGCAGAGATGAATCTTACTCAGCAGCCATTCTAGAATCTTATATGTGGCATTATGCAAGTGGGGATGATTTTTCCGGTACAAATTTCGGATTTGATGAACGTTCTGAATATCCAAATCCGGCAATTTCTGCAACTTACTTAGAGTTGCAACCCGATTTAACTAATATATTATCACTTAACCCATTTTCTGCCCGATACTATACAGCAGATCTGGACATACCAACGGCAGGTTTTGTGAAGCTTAATTATGAAGTAGGTTCTGACGAGGTACACATCGGACTTTTAGGATATCAACAAGATGGCTCTATCGAAACACAAGTTGCTTTAGGAAATAACAACCGACTTACCGGTTCAATTGAAACTAATTGGGCATGGGAAAGTGTGGACAAGGTGGGCCTTGTTGTAATGAATGGCAATCCGGACGCAAACAGTATTTATTCCTTTCAATTCACAGAGTATTTTATCGCTAAGGAAATCGGACTGGCACAAAACTTTCCAAATCCTTTTAACCCCGAGACTGTGATTCGCCTTTCCATTCCTGAAAATCAAAATGTTACTCTAAATGTATATGACATTTTGGGACGTCACATTCAAACAATTTATCAAGGGCCTGTTGAGGCCGGGTTCCGCGATTTTGTCTTCAACGCGAACTCGTTATCATCAGGAGTTTATATCTATCGCTTAGAAAGTGAATTTGGCACACAAACCAAAGCGATGACGCTTATAAAATAGAGCGTTGTTTTAGCCCATCCAGTGGTTGGTCAAAATCCGTTAGATTAAAAGAAGTGATGGAAAGCATGCGAAGCATTTTTATTTCCATCATGGGCGCTGCTAATTCTCTCCAGGCCAGATAACCATCCTTAAATACAAAATTCGAAGAGTTCTTTTCCTCTAATACTTCAACTGTTTCTTCTACAGTTAAATCCTGAGTATAGGCAAGAATACCAGCCATCATTATATTTACCAGCCCAAACACACGCGAATTAGTGTCGTAATCATAGGATGGGAACGAACTTATATTATGGCCTGCAAATTTGATAGCCACGTTGGCATCACGTGCATACAAAAGAACTTCGGCTAAAAATTGTGGGGTAGGCGCAGGAGTACAGTTAATTTTCAATCCTGAGAATAAATAATTATCAATTTTGCGCTTTAGAACCGACTTATTGTGTACCGCAATAACTTTGATAATTTTTTTCGCTGTTTCGATCTCAATATTATCGCCCGGAATCTCAAAATATACCCGGTGAGGTAAAAGTCTGGAGTCTGCAGAAGTAGTAACTACAGCCTCAATTGCTTTCACTAATTCTTCTGCATTAAAATTTTCTACACTTACTCTGGGCAAAGTTAGTTCGAGAATATTGGTTCTTACTTCGCCTGGAAATCCCGAATGAGCAGATAAAATATCTTTCTCAATATTGAGAACTGTGTTTTTAAATTCATGCAACGTGTTAACAATAGGCCCAAAAATACACAAGTTGAGAGGTCCTTTTACACGATCTCTACGATCTGCATATTGTGCCAAATCAGGGATTTGAGAGAATGGAATAACAAATCTTGATAGAATCCAGTTATACTCACCCTGCGTTAATTCGGCATAGTTACGAAGTGCTTCGCGCAACGGTGCCTGTACCGGTGGCTTTAGCGCGGCATAATCAATCGAGTCTGAAAAGAGTTGCTGAATTGATTTTAGCATTAAGACAATAATACGTATCCAAATTGGATTGATAAAATAGGAAGTGGTTTTTTTTACCTTATATTCGTCGGCAAGACCTCATTGATTCTTAAGGAGGAAAGTTGCTAATTATGACAACAATTTCCGAGTGGCATGGGAAAAACAGAAACTGTACGAATACTAAGTGAAAATATTGGGCTGACCCAACAAGAAACGGAGCGAATTTACGACAAATTCGTTGAGATACTAACCGATCATCTCGCCCATGATGAAGGCTTTTCATTACCTAAACTAGGTAGCTTTTCTACGCGCATCCGCGATAGCTATAAAACCTACAATCCACATTATAAGGGTATGATCCAACTTCCAAAGAAGAAAGTGGTGCAGTATAGCCAAAGCTCTACTCTAAAAGATGAATTGAATTAATTTTTGGGATGAGTAAAAAGGTAACCTTAAATCAGTTGGTTGAAGAATTGTCGGACGAGGCGGTAATTCCAAAGGTGCGCAGTCAGGAATTTATAAATGCATTTTTAGAACATGCCCTGGAAGAAATTAATGAAAAAGGAAAAGCAGCAATAACAAATTTTGGGAGCTTCACCGTTGTTGATGTTGCTGAGCGAATTGGTGTAAATCCTAAATCGGGAGAGCCATTAGTAATACCCGCACACAAACGGATTTCTTTTACGCCATACAAAGCGCTTGAAAAAAGAGTTAATCGCGATTATGATCACCTTGAAGCAGAGGTGGTTGAAACTCCTACGAAGAAATTTGATCCAAAAGAAAAAGAATCAACCGAAGCAGAACGATTATTTGATGCACTTACCGGCGGTCTTGATGAAGATATTGATCCTTCTTTGAGAGCATCATACAACGATGATCCATTTAACTTTGAAGATGAGGAAGCAGAGCAAGATGATGCTGAGTCTAATGAAATAGAGTCTGCGCTAGAAGAAGTTCTTGAGGAAGACGACCACCAAGAAGAAGATGTAATTCCAGAGCTTGAGCCAGAAACTGATTCTGAAAAAGATGAAATTCCAGAGCTTGTTCTAGAATCTGATTTTGAAGAAGATGAAGAGGATGCTTTTGCTGTCGAGGACGAGATAGAATCCAATAAGTCTGCTCGCCCAATTCGTACGCCCGGGCTACCTAAACGGAACTCAAACGCACTATCACCTACTGTTTTATTATCAATTCTTGGAGTTTTTCTAATTTCAATGTTGGCTATTTGGTTCTTTTTCTTTCGATCTGATTCTACACCTGTGACCGCATCTACTGAAAGTGAAAGTATTTTAAACGATCCTTCTGCATTTGAAAATGATCAGGTTTTGAATGAAGTGAATGATGCGAGTGCCACCTCATCGGAATCCAGCTCCAATGATCAAACAATGGAATCTCAGATTATTCCACTTGCCGCCCCAGAAGTTGATGTGACTGAAAACCAGGGCGAACTGATGACCATCGAAAATCAAGAACCACAAATTGAATACGAGCGATTTACCGGAATAAGTTATAGTGTGAGTGCTGGTGTTTGGATTTATGAGATCGCCCGCCAAACTTATGGAAATACGCGCCTTTGGCCATTAATTTTTCAGGCAAATTATACGCTCGCAAATAATCCCGATTTAATTTTACCCAATGTGGAACTCAATGTGCCACAACTCGAAGGTACGGCAGATAATCCTTCTTCTGCAGATTATGTACGCCTTGCTGAAGCAGCCAGATATGTGGCGCAAGCCTATGAAAATGCTGGGAATACTGCTCAATCAGCGGCATATATAAAAGCTGCCAACTGGTACGAAACTATGCAGTAATTAAATCAAGGATTATCAGATCAGCGATCAATAAACCTTGCCTTGAAAGTTTAATAACACTGCCATCTATTTCTATTACCTCTTCTTTCTGTTTTTTGGCGATATAGGCTAACTGAGCTTGAGAAAGCGTGTATTCATACTTTTCTTTTAACTCCATCAAACTGATTCCCTTTCTGGTTCGGAGAGCTAGCATGAGGCGCTCTTCAGCCAGTTGATTCAACTTCAAGATTTCTTTGGAATCCTGATGTTGCCACTCATTTATTAGATAAGATGTTAACTCTCTCTTGTTGCTCCATCTCGATGCTGATTGTTTGCTCACATCCCACCAAAATGAATGTGCAGATGGTCCCAAACCCAGATAATTGGCATGACTCCAATAGGCCGAATTGTGCAGTGCTTCTTTTCCAGGCTTTGAAAAATTACTCACTTCATATTGTTCGATACCCATCTCATTTAGTTTACTTCTAACTAAATCAAAGTGGTTGGCAACTTCTTCATCTTCGGGTGGATTAATGCGCCCAAGCTGTACTTGTTTTCCAAGTCGAGTGCCCTCTTCGATAGTAAGAGAATAAGCTGAAACGTGTGGAGGCTCGAACCTGCTTAATATTCTTAAATCGTTTTCGAGCATTTTTAATGTTTGATTTGGATTGCCATAAATCAAATCGACCGTGAAAGAATTGAAACCAGATTTTGACAAATATTCCAGGCATTGCAGTGCTTCAGAGCTATTATGGGCACGGTGCATGGATGCCAGAAGTTGTTCATCAAATGACTGCACTCCCATACTAGCCCGATTAATCCCTAACGATTTTAAATCCGACAAAAAATCCGGGGTAACGTCATCTGGATTTAATTCTACCGTGCTCTCTTCCAATTTTAACTCGAATACTTCATCGATTGCTGCTAAAATTAGTTCAAATTGATGGGTGCTAAGCAATGAGGGTGTTCCACCTCCAAAATAAATAGTCTGAACCGTTTCTTCTGTAAATCGAGTGTTTTTATACGACCTAATCTCCCGAATTAATGCCTCCACAAACTCCTGCTGCTGATGTTGACGCGTAACGAAATAGAAATCGCAATAGGAACAGGCTTGTTTACAAAATGGAATATGAAGATAAATACCACTCATTGATTCGGGGTTAGGAATAGCTTAATTAGAAATACTTGTGGGCTTATTCCTAATTCGTAATTCCTAATTATTTAGCCTCTATATTGTAGAAAGGATTAGAAGTATATACATCTTTCCCAGTGTAAGCCCGACTATATTTCACATAATTCTGTGAGTATTTTCGAATCGAAGCAATCTCTTCAACAGTTAATTTTCTTGCTGCTTTAGCCGGTGAACCCATATAAAGATACCCGCTTTCAAGTGTTTTTCCGGGTGGAACTAAGGTTCCTGCAGCCACTATCACGTCTGACTCAATTACCGCTTTATCCAGTACCGTTGCATTAATGCCTATTAAAACCCGGTCTTTAATTGTGCAACCATGAATGACAGCCCCATGTCCTATCGTCACTTCATCTCCAATTAAAGTAGGACCTGTTTGATTCATCACATGAATACAAACGTTATCCTGCACATTTGAACGGTTGCCTACTTTTATCCAATTTACATCACCTCGAATAGTAACATTAAACCATGCACTACTCTCTTCGCCCATGGTTACATCACCAATTATTTCAGCGCTATCTACAACAAATGCGGTTTGGTGAATATTGGGTGACTTACCGAGAAACTCATGTATCATTGCTAAAAATCTAAATAAATGAAGATATAAATTGATATTACAGCAACTAATGCTGCTATATATAAAACCATTAAAATTATGGTCTTTAAAATGGTTTTTATCCAACTTTGGTTATAAAGTCGCTTCAAATAAAGAACTACATACAAAAACGTTCCTAACTGCGCAGGAAAGCTCAATATTCCAGCAACTATCGTTACCCAATCAATTTCAAATGTTTTGTTCAACCAAACGGTGAACAATTCAAACATTAATAAAACCAGCCAAATTGAATGAATATGAAAAGAGAAAATTAAATGCTCTACATAAAACTGTTTTCTCTTCCGGTAAAGTAATTTTGATAATCCAGCTAATACAGGCACCAAAAAAAACAATGCATATTGTATCACTTTAGCCAAATTTCCTGCCGAGCCGTCATCAACTCCAAAATTCACAAAGAAAATTTGATTTGAATCAATCAGCTCAACAATTAAGAAATAAACGATACTGATCGAGATATAAATTCGAAGCGGTGGTAGATAACTCGCTCTCTTCCCTTCAATGTATTCACTAGTAACTACTCCCGGTTTAGTAAATAAATGCTTAACAGTAATAAACCAGCGAGAATCAATATTAAAGAGCGTTTCTACGGCATCGCTTAAAAAAACCCGAAGTGGTTGACGCGTAGCCTGTGCTTTTTGTCCACAGTTTGCACAGTATGTCTCCACATTTGTTGACCCGCAATTAAGGCAAACATGTGTGGTGATTTTTTCTGATGCATTCATAACCCGAAAATAAAAAAGGTTTCGATTGAATCAACCGAAACCTTTCAATTTTAAGTTACTGGGAAATTAATCCATATAGCTCTCAACGAGTGCTTTAAACTCAGGATAGGTACCTGGATTGTTATCAATTTTCTCCCCGTTAATTACAAAGGTTGGTGTAGAAGAAAGTCCAATTTCTATGCCCTCTCTACGATTGGCCATTACAATTCTGTTCATATCGGCTGAATTCATATCGGCTCTGAATTTTTCAATATCTAAGCCAAGTGATTCTGCATATCCTACAAAAATCGATTCTGCATTACCTTGTCCCCACTGTTGTTGGCCGGCAAAAATTAGATCGTGCATTTCGTCAAACTTACCCTGTACTCTGGCTGCTTCTGCAGAACGTGCCGCAACTTGAGCATAAGGGTGTTGACTGAGCGGAAAATGCTTCATATCCACACGAACTTCTGAGCCTAAATCTTGCTTGAGTTGCTTCAAAAACGAATGATAAAATGCACAGGCCGGGCATTGGTAATCACTGAACTTTTCGATGACTACTTTAGCGGGCACTGCTTGTACGTTTTCTGTTGGAGAAGCTGCGGTTTCGGTGGTTGCCGCCATTTCTGTGGAAGGTTGATCACTGTTGCTGCAAGCTGCCGTGAGTAAGATTCCGGCAAATAGAAAAAATAAAATCTTGTTCATGGAATTAAATTATTTCGATTCAAAAGGTCTGTTGACCTTACTATAATGACGTTTTAAGATACTGTCTATTTTTTCAATTATCTCGGGGATGTGATGTTCTTTTACATCCTGCCCAAACGATAATCGAACAAATTCTCTGGCTTCTTCATCAGATCTGCCAATAGCTTTCATACTTCGGTTAGGATGTTCTGAACCAACCTGACAAGCGCTGCCCGTTGAAATTGCCAATCCCGATTGGCTGCATTCTAACATTAAAAATTGGCCTTCTAATCCGGGAAATCGAAGCCCCAAAATATACGGTGAATGATATTCTTCACTTCCTTCGAATTCGATGTTAAAATCTAATGCTATTAATTGATGACCAATTTTTTTCCTTAAAAGTGAAATTCGCTCATGTTCTGCTTTTTCGGTAGTTACCATCATTTTTGCAGCAGCAGCAAAACCAGCTATTCCCGGTGTATTTGCTGTACCAAATCGAATGGTTTTCTTTTGTGTAGTATCCGTAAATAATGGCTTCCAGTTAGTATCAGGGTTAATCCAAACAGCGCCAACACCTTTTGGTCCGTAAATTTTATGAGCAGATATCGAGACAGCATCTACATTCAAGGCTGCTACATCCACGGGAATCTTTCCGAAACTTTGAACACAATCAGAATGAAAAAGCGCCGGCGTATTCTTTAAAGTTTTTCCAATTTCTTCGATGGGCTGAATTACGCCTAACTCGGAGTTGACATGCTGTATGGTAACTAACGCAGTGCGATCATTTAGCAAGCTATTGAAATGATCAAGATCAATTCTTCCATCTTCAAGAACATGTACCCAGTGAATTTTAAATCCTTCTCCCGATAATTTTTCTAGCACATTAATTACGGATGAGTGCTCCATTCTGGAACTGATGATTTCGTTTCGATCATTTTCACGACCATCTAACAGAGCCTGAATGGCCAAATAATTCGATTCTGTTGCCCCCGAAGTGAACGAAAGTCCTTTCGAGGACCCATTTAGCACATCAGCGATTACTTTTTGCGATGCCTCGATAATTTGTTTTGCAGAAGAACCTCCATCGTGCAAACTACTCGCATTTCCATAATATCGAACGGCCACTTGCTCGTATACTTTTAGTACCTCAGGATGAATTGGAGTTGTGGCTGCGTAATCTAAATAGATCATTATGCTCGTTCTTGTGGATGAAATCCGTATCTTTAGCGGCTCAAAAATAACATTTCCAGTCATCTAAAACTGATATTTCGTGCAACAGCATCTATTCAATAAGATCATTCAGCAAGCTCTTCTCGAAGACCTTGGTATGGGAGACATTACCACAAATTCAATTTTTTCAGAATTTGATTATGCAAAGGGTTCATTTCTAGCAAAAGCGCCAGGTATTTTATCCGGACTGGATGCCATTGCTTTGGTATATAATTTTTTTGGGGATGATTTCGAGATCGAGCTTCTCAAAAAAGATGGCGACCCGGTTGTTAAAGAAGAATTCATTGCAAAAGTTGAAGGTCCCGTACACGGCTTATTAAGTGGCGAACGAGTGATTCTAAATATCATACAACACTTAAGTGGAATTGCTACTAGTACACATGAACTCGTTACATTATTAAATGACCCTTCAATTGATGTAGTAGATACTCGGAAAACCCTGCCCGGTTTGCGTGGACTTCAGAAATATGCTGTTACCTGCGGTGGCGGTAAAAACCATCGATTTCGATTAGATGATGGTGCTATGATCAAAGATAATCACATAAAAGCTGCGGGCTCTATCACTAAAACGGTTGAATTAATACGCCAGAAAGCGGGGCATATGGTTTCCATAGAAGTAGAAACGGAACATAAGGAGCAAGTGTTAGAAGCGATAGAAGCTGGTGCTAATGTAATTATGCTGGATAATCGAAGTCCTGAAGAAATTCGTGAGCTTACAAGCATTATCCCGGATCATATTGTTACAGAAGTTTCCGGAGGAATAAACCCTTCAAATATTGCTCGATATCGAGGATGCGGAGCCGATATAATTTCAGTAGGGTGGATAACTCATTCTGTAAAAGCACTCGACATCAGTTTTAACCTAACTAATTGAACATTCTGCTTTTATCATAAAATCGACAGAATTTTGTATTTTTGTTATCCCTGTTTCATCATTGCTACCCAAATAAGTTGATATGGACGTTTTAGAGCTACTAGAAATTGAATCCGAAGTAAGTCTTCCCAAGCGATATTCTGAGATGTCAGTGGAAGAAATGGAAAATCGTGTACGAGAGATAAAAGCACATTTTGGTAAACGCCTATTTATTCCGGGCCATCATTACCAAAAAGACGAAGTAATTCAGTTTGCTGATGCACGCGGTGATTCTTTAAAGCTTGCCCAAATTTGCGCGGAAATGCCAGAAGCTGAATTCATCGTATTTTGTGGCGTCCATTTTATGGCAGAAACTGCCGATATGCTCACTAAGCCTAATCAAAAGGTAATACTTCCTGATTTACGTGCCGGATGTTCAATGGCTGACATGGCCGATATCGATCAAACTGAAGCAGGTTGGGTGAAAATGCAAAAGATTTGGGGTGATACTATTTTGCCGCTTACGTATGTGAATTCAACCGCAGCGATTAAAGGTTTTGTTGGTAAGCATGGTGGTGCTTGTGTGACTTCGGGAAATGTTGAGAAAATGTTAACCTGGGCATTTGAGCAAAAAGAACGCATCCTGTTTTTACCTGACCAACATTTAGGAAGAAATACGGCTTTCAAATTGGGAATCCCGCTCGAGCAAATGGCGGTATATGCACCACTCACAGAAAGCTTCGAATATGAAGGGGAATGGGAAGATGTGAAAGTGATTTTATGGAAAGGTCACTGTTCAGTGCATGAGAAGTTTAATATTCAGCATATCGAGAATCTTCGAAAGAAAGATTCAGAGATCAACATCATCGTTCACCCGGAATGTACCTTTGATGTAGTACAAGCCTCTGACTATGCCGGCTCTACCAACTACATTATCAATACGATTAAAGATGCTCCTACTGGTTCTAAGTGGGCGATAGGTACTGAAATGAACCTGGTAAATCGCATCATCGAAGAGCACCCGGATAAAGAAATCGTTTCGTTGAATCCTTTTATGTGTCCATGTTTGACAATGAACCGAATTGATCTTCCACACCTGCTTTGGAGCCTCGAAAAACTTGAGCAGGGCGAGGTAGTAAATCAAATCACGGTTCCCGAAACTGTAACTAAACATGCAGTGCTTTCGCTAGAGAGGATGTTGGAGCGGAGTTGATAATTTTCGCTCTGTCCCTTAATGCTTTCTTTATTTGTTATAAGTGAAAATCAATTACATTGATATCACTAACTGTAACCAACTGGAAAAACTATGACAAATTTAGAACGCGCGCACGCGATGAATAAAATGGCTGCTGAAGGCCAGATGATGGAAGCGTTAAAAACATACTATCACGAAGATTCAGTGAAAGTTGAAGGAACCGGTGACATCACGGAAGGACTCGAAGCCAATTTAAAATTCCACGAAGAATGGTTATCCAGCATTAAAGAATTTCATGGTAGTGGTGTAACTGCTGCTGCTGAAGATCCAACCAATGGAAAAGTGATTATTGAATCCTGGGTTGAGATTACTTTTCAGGATGGAAATCGTATGAAAATGGAAGAAGTGGAAGTTCAAACATGGAAAGACGGTAAAATCTCACACATCCGCTTTTATTATGATACACGTGGTATGGGATAAAGAAAATCCAACTTATTTTTTCTGTAAAAGCAACGGTTAAAAGCGTTGCTTTTTTTATTGACCTGATTTCTTTTTTCTAGTACGTAACACTTTTTCATTTTTGCATAATTCTTCCCTCGCTTAGAGAGGGTTAACTTTATTTCAATTCTATTCTCCACTCTAATTTGCTAGCCAGTACTAAAGGTTTCATATAGAAAAATAGTCTCGCATTAAACGAACGATCTTATTTCTAAGAAAGTTAAACATTCAAAATAGTTTAACATTAAATTAAAAATATTATGACTACAGTAGCTTTAGCTCTTTTCTTTGCATTAGGAATTGTAATGGGAACCTTCTCTATTACTCAATTAGGATATCAACAAAGAATTGGCGGATTAAAAATGTTTGGAAGAGGAATAATATCATTCCTAAGAGGTTTTTTCTTTTGGCCTATACTTTTCCCGCTAGGTTTGAAAACTTACAAATATAAGATGAATGTCCAACATAAAGTTGGTAGGCCAAGTTTGTACAGGTAATCTTTACTTACAAGAATTAAGTATTAAGCCTTTAATAAATTATTAAAGGCTTTTTTTCTTTAGTGGTTTTTCATTCTTTCTAGAATGAATAAACTACTGCGTCTCACTTTATTAGTTTTCTCGATTCATATCTCAAATTGCTCAAACATCGAATTAGAAAATGAGCCTGAATCACCACAATACATTACTGTGTTAGGAATTGCTCAGGATGCCGGCTATCCTCAGGCGGGGTGTGAAAAAGAAAACTGTCGGCTTTTTTGGGAAGGACAAGAAGAAGCCAGATATGCAACTAGTTTAGGTTTAGTCGATGCAGTAGAAAAAAAAGCTTGGTTATTTGAAGCTACTCCAGATTTCAAACATCAGCATAAAAGTTTGCTTGAAGAGAGCTCACTAAGTGACTTATCGGGCATTTTTTTGACGCATGCGCACATTGGTCATTACACTGGTTTGATGCATTTGGGACATGAAGTGATGGGGGCAAAAGAAACACCTGTTTTTGCAATGCCTAGAATGAAGAATTTTCTGGAAACAAATGGCCCATGGGGTCAACTTGTTGATTTCGAAAACATCATACTAAATGAACTTACTGCAGATTCTGCCATTCAAATCTCCAATAATTTGAGAGTCACGCCATTTCGTGTTCCACATCGAGATGAATATTCGGAAACGGTGGGTTATCGAATTGAATCTGAGAACAAAAAAGTGCTTTTCATCCCCGACATTAATAAATGGGGCGTTTGGAAGCGAAGTATTATAGAGGAAATTTCAAAAGTAGATATAGCCTTACTCGATGGTACTTTTTACGATTCTGATGAATTACCAGGTAGAAATATGGAGGATATTCCTCATCCATTTATCGAGGAGAGTTTAGAATTGTTCAAAGATTTAGCTGATTCGGAAAAAGAGAAAATCACATTCATTCATTTTAATCATACCAACCCATTAATTCTGGATTCAGAAGAGAGAAATTTTGTAGAATCATTAGGGTTTAGGGTTGCTTATGAAGGAATGCAGATTGAATTATGAGCATATTATTAAACATCTCACCGGTGTTACTTGTTGCTGATATTTCTGCAGAAATCGAATTTTTTAGTAAACTTGGCTTTTCGCCACTTTACGACTCCCTTCAATACTCCGATAAGCTTGATTACTCAGTCCTGATAAGAGAAAATCAGACGATCCATCTTCAGCTTTTTGATGATGATTCTTATCAAGGCCAACAGGTTAAAATCTGGGTTTCTTCGATAGAAGAAATCGAAACCGAACTCAGTGCAGCCTCCTTGAAATACAATCGTCATTTTAACACACCCTGGAATACACATGAGCTCGGGATGTACAGCCCATCAAGACATGCGATTATCTTCGTTCAGGAAAAAACTTAGTTCTCACACCCTACATACTTGAAATAAATAGGTGCACCATCAGGTTGTATCATAGAAGTCATATTACCGAAAGAATCGTACCCATACTGATAATTTTCAACCCCTTCTTCGCCACGAATAGCCAGTATATTATTCGGTGAAAAAAAGCGAACATCAGGGAAATTTGTATCCGTAAAGAAGGGAAGAAAAAGATTTTTCTGTGGACTTATGTTTGAATCATATTCAAAACTTACATCCTCGAACTTTTCAAACACTTCAGGATCGTCACGACTCACTAAAAAGCGTTCGTTTCGAGTAATATTCCCATCAGAATCGGTAAAATAATTGGAGTACCCTGCATACAATACTTGCCCGTCGCTGGCTTCGCGAAACAAATCGACTAAAATGCGATCCTCTTCCGAATAATCCATCCGATGAATAAGACGAACTCCGGATCCCCCAAAATACTTTTCTACTCTCTGGGGGCGATCCCCATCAAACTTAACCGTCATATATGGAAATTTTTGTGCCTCTGTGAGCATATTTCTCACAACCATGGAATCGGCAAAATATTGAAATTGAAATGCGGCTACTGTTACAGCTTCTCCATCCTCCCGGATGAACTCCTGCTTTAATTGGTAAATCTGCCCACCCGAAACTGTTGTAAATAATAATCTGCTTGTTTCAGCAAATTGAATCTCGCTGAGTATGCAAGAGTTTTCAGGCACAGAATTACTAACTGTACATCCTGTTGATGCCAGCATACCTATCAATAAAATTTGAAGCAGTAGTTTTCTCACTTGATTTAATCTAACCTGAAGAACACTTAATAAAGTAAATTTTTTGAAATAGAGTGTCACAAACTTATACGAATTTTATGCATGATCAAATGCCTGGCGTGAATTCAGTAAGAGATTTCTGTATGTTTTCTTAAATCATCATATTTGAACCCATGAAAAGAACCACTCTTTTACTTTTTACGCTTCTATGTTTTCAATCTCTAAGCGCTCAATATTTCCCAGGAACATGGGGTGAATGGGAAACTCGATCACCAACCGAAATGGGATTAAATGCAGATTCAATTGCTGCTGTGATTGAATACGCCCAGGCAAATGAAACGACCAATCCCCGAAGTATGGAGGAAAACCATTATGGAACATTTGGTCGTGAACCTTTCGGTGATGGAGTTGGTCCATTTAAAGATCGGGGCGATCAAACTGGCATAATCATTAAAGATGGATATATCGTTGCAGAATGGGGCGAACCTTTTCGAGTGGACATGACGCATTCAGTCACCAAAACTTTCCTCAGCAGTACGGTTGGTATTGCCTATGATATGGGACTTATTCGGGATGTCCATGATAAAGTGGATCCTTATATGGCACCTATTTTAATGGCCAGCTTTAATGGTGATCAGTTTAAAGCGGATGATTTTGGAAATCCGAAGATTTTAGAGCCATTTAAGTCCGAATATAATTCAAGAATAACCTGGGATCATCTGCTTCGTCAAACTTCAGACTGGGAAGGCACTTTGTTCGGAAAACCGGATTGGGCAGATCGACCGGATCGAGATCGAACAACCTGGTTAACTCGCGAGCGATTTGAGCCCGGCACCGAATGGGAATACAACGATGTTCGCGTTAATCTGCTCGCATTAGCAGCAATGAATGTCCTCAGAGAGCCGCTGCCTGTTGTATTAAAAGAACACATGATGGACAAAATTGGGGCATCACCAACCTGGCGTTGGCAAGGTTACGAAACGAGTTGGGTTGTGATTGATGGTCAACTCATGCAAAGTGTAAGCGGGGGCGGTCATTGGGGTGGTGGAATGTTTGTTTCTGCCCGCGATCAGGCGCGATTGGGATTGCTGACTTTGAACGATGGAAATTGGGATGGCGAGCAAATAATTAGCAAAGAATGGATTGAGATTTCCAAAACACCCACTGAATCTAACTCAGGCTACGGCTACATGAATTACTTTCTAAATACCAATCGTGAAGCCATGTCAAGTGCTCCTGAAACTGCATTTTGGCATCTTGGCGCCGGCACAAACATGGTGTATTGCGATCCCGAAAATAATCTGGTAATTGTAGCTCGATGGATTAACCGATCTGCTATGGAAGGCATCGTGAAACGGGTTATCGGAGCGATTGAATAATTGCATAATTCACTACTTCCGTTATATTATCACAAACCTAACTAACCCATTGCGATGAGTAGTACGCAAAAAACAGCAGTAGTACTGGGTGCTACCGGACTTGTTGGATCACAAATTCTCAACATACTTTTAAACGACGATCGTTACTCTGAAGTAAAAGTATTTCATCGTCGTTCAACTGGAATTGAACATCCAAAACTCGACGAACAGGTTATTAATTTCTATGAAATGCGGATTTGGAAACACCTCATAACCGGGGATGAGCTCTATTCTGCATTAGGAACCACGTTGAAAGCAGCCGGATCAAAAGAAGCTCAATATGAAGTTGATTTCGAATTCCAACTGGACGTAGCAAAATTTGGGTTTAAGAATGGAATTCGGAATTATGCGCTGGTTTCTTCGTTAGGAGCAACACAGTCAACCAAGAATTTTTACCTGAATATGAAGGGAAAATTGGATAATAGGGTCAAAAAAATTGGCTTTGAAAAAATGGTGATTGTACGCCCTTCCTTGTTGTTAGGTGACCGTAAGGATAAACGCATTGGAGAAGTACTTTCAGAACCATTGCTAAAAATTGCAACGAAGCTTCCCGGGCTGCAAAAATACAAACCAATCCATGTTCGTGATGTAGCAAGAGCAATGATAAAGGTAATGAATTCAACGTCTGAGCAAATTATTTATGAAGGCGACGAACTTTTTGGGCTATTAGACTAATTACCTTATCTCTATATGCTTTGCTCTTTGTATTTTGATGCATGATTTCGTCAATTGAATCTAAATTACTCAGAGTATCGATCAGGCAACAGGGTATTGAGCTAAGCTCAATCAAAAATAAGAAAACAGGTACCGAGTACATGTGGCAAGGTAATCCTGAATATTGGTCGGGTCAGGCACCTGTGCTATTTCCTATTATCGGGAGCTTAAAAAACGGATCCACTCACATTAACGGTGCAGATTATAGAATTCCGAAACATGGAATTATTCGCCACTCTAAAAAGCCGAAAATTATTCAAAAAGCAGCTGATTCCATCACATATCAGGTACGTTGGGATGAAGAATCACTGGCAGTATATCCATTCAAATTTGAGTTTGAAGTCGATTTCCAACTCAAAGAAAAACAATTAACCATTGCCCACACCATTCGAAATTTGGGATCAGAAGAGTTGCCGTACAATGTTGGTGGTCACCCGGCATTTAATTGTCCCGTTCATGAAGATGAACAGTATTCCGATTATTCCATTCAATTTCAGCATCCTGAATATTTGGATTCCTGGCTGCTGGATAACTTTGGGTTGGTGACCGATCAGTCGGTTAACATGCTGAAGAATAGTCCATCATTACGTTTAAACCCCACTCTCTTTGATAATGACGCGTTGATTTTTCGTTCAATAAAGAGTCATCACGCAACTTTGAGAAGCGACATTTCAGGCGATATTCTTCGGGTCGATTTTCAAGAATTTCCCTATCTAGGAATTTGGGCGAAACCAGGTTCTCCTTTTGTTTGTATCGAGCCCTGGCATGGAATAACTGATCATGTTTTCTCTGATGGTAAATTTCTACAAAAAGAGAAACTTAGATTCCTTAAGCCAGATTCAGAGGAAATCATAAAATATCAGATAACAATTATTGAATAGACTTTACACATCACGGGTAAGTTTATATCCATATTAAATTGTATCTCCACTTCATTTACTCTACATTTTTGAGCCAATTTTAAAACTATTGCTCAATGAAAAAACTATTCGTCTTAATAGCGTTGCTATTCCTTTGCGGAGATATATCTGCACAGTCTTCCAATTTAAAAGCCCTAATCGACCAAAGAGCTGATGAGCTCGAAAATCAGGTAATCGAATGGCGGCGATATTTTCATGAAAACCCTGAACTTTCCAATCGAGAATTCAATACTGCCAAAGTAGTTGCAGAGCACCTGGAATCTCTTGGTTTGGAAGTACAAACCGAAGTAGCGGTAACCGGAGTAGTTGCAATTCTTCAAGGTGGCAAGCCTGGTCCTGTAGTTGCTCTGCGTGCCGATATGGATGCGTTGCCTGTAATTGAACGAACAGATGTTCCTTTTAAATCACTCATAAAAAGCACTTATCAAGGGCGCGAAGTTGGCGTGATGCACGCATGCGGCCATGATACGCACATTGCCATTTTAATGGGTGTGGCTCAAATTCTGACTGAAATGAAGGATGATTTAGCCGGCACCGTAAAATTTATATTCCAGCCGGCTGAAGAAGGCGCCCCAATTGGAGAAGAAGGCGGCGCAAAATTGATGGTGGAAGAAGGGGTGCTTCAAAACCCAGATGTTGACGTAATCTTTGGCCTGCATATTTCTGATGCAACACCGGTTGGCCAAATCAATTATCGAGATCGTGGAATAATGGCTGCGGTAAATAGTTATGAAATCACTGTAAAAGGAAAACAAGCACATGGTTCCACTCCATGGAATGGAGTTGATCCGATTGTTACAGCCTCTCAAATTGTAAATAATATTCAAACAATTGTTAGCCGCAATCTTGAACTTACCAAGCAGGCAGCTGTGGTTACAGTCGGTCAAATTCATGGCGGGGTACGATCTAACATCATACCAGAAGAAGTGTATATGGAAGGAACCATCCGAACGTTAGATGCCGAAATGCGCGAGAAACTATTTGAACGCCTTGAAACTATTGTGACCAACACTGCGGAAGCAAACGGAGCAGAAGCAATTCTGAATATTCGTGAAGGGTATCCAATTACATATAATGACCCAGACCTCACCACACAAATGCTTCCAACCTTACAAGAAGTTGCTGGAGCAAGTAATGTAAACTACATTAATGCGATTACCGGAGCAGAGGATTTCAGCTTTTTTCAGGAAGAAGTTCCAGGACTTTATTTCTTTGTTGGGGGATTACCACCCGGAGGAATCCCTGCCGGACATCACACTCCAGATTTTTACATCGATGAAGCCGGATTGAAATTAGGTGTTCGGGCAATGGCCAATCTAGTCATCGATTATTTTAACTCAGCCGGAAACTAATATGAAGAAAGTCCTCGCTTTATTTACCCTGATTCCCACTTTCGTATTTGGGCAAGCGCTCACTGAAATTGAACAATCGATAACAACTGCAGTTGATGGAAACCATGAAACTGCCATGGAATTCCTTATCGAAAATGTGAACATGAATTCCGGCTCTATGAATCCTGATGGGGTCCGGGCACTAGGAATGAGGTATGTGCAAGCCTACCAGGAATTAGGTTTCGAAACTGAATTTGTAGACCAAAGTGAGGTAAACAGAGGTGGGCACTTTATCGCCAGAAAAAAAGGTAATTCCGGTCAGCGACTCTTATTAATCGGTCATTTGGATACCGTTTTCGAAATAGATAGTCCATTTCAAGAAGCAACATTTGTAAATGACACTACCCTTGCTGGTCCTGGAATTGCGGATATGAAAGCTGGGAATGTGATGATTTTATATGCTTTGAAAGCGCTGGATGAAGTTGGCGGCTTAGATGATGCAACCATCACCGTCGTTTTAACAGGCGATGAAGAAAAACCCGGCAAACCTACCTCAATATCCCGCTATCATCTGGTTGAAGCAGCCAAAGAATCCGACATTGCATTAGGTTTTGAAACTGCAAGTGGTTGGAATTACGGAACGGTTGCGCGCAGATCATCAAATACGTGGACCATTGAAATTGAAGGAGTTCAGGCCCATTCGTCAGGAGTTTTCTCAGAACGAGTTGGCGCAGGATCGGTGTATGAGGCAGCGCGAATACTGAATCGATTTTATGAAGAACTTCAGGAGGAATATCTCACCTATAATGCAGCCATGGTGGTTGGTGGAAATGAGGTAGAATTTGATGGTGAAAACCTGGTCGGTTCGATGAGTGGAAAGTCGAACATTGTTCCGAAAAGAACTGTCATTCATGGTGATTTACGCTACTTAACCGAAGAACAAGGCGAAAGAGTAGTAGCAAAAATGAAAGAAATTGTAGCAGAATCACTTCCGCAAACAACCTCTACGTTTACATTCAATCCTGGGTATCCGCCTATGGCACCAAGTGAAGGAAATATGGCTGTACTTTCTGTGCTAAGCGATGTAAGTGTGGATATGGGAATTGGCCTGGTTGAAGCTTACGATCCGGGCAGGCGAGGAGCTGCCGACATTTCCTTTGTTGCTAATTACGTACATGGACTAGATGGTTTAGGCGCGTTTGGTAGAGGCTCTCATAGTCCGCGCGAAGTCATGCATGTTCCTTCCTATAAAAAGCTAACCCAGCGTGCTGCTTTGTTGATTTATCGCCTCACACAAATGGACGAATTCTAATCGGAAAATCCCAATGAAAAAACTTCTGCTTCTTTTCTTATTTACCCCGCTTTTTGTTTCCGCACAAGGTCTACAATCAAAAATTACAGAAGCCGAAGCAATCGTTCGTGCATTTGTCGAGAATCAAAATTTACCCGGAATGGCGGTTTCCGTTTATTTAGCTGACGAGATGATTTGGAGTGAAGGCTTTGGCTTTGCTAATATTGATGATGAAATACCGGTAGACCCATCAAAAACAAAGTTTCGAATTGGTAGTGTATCCAAAACATTAACAGCCGCTGCCTTAGGCGTTTTAATGGAGCAAGATATGCTCGACCCCGACACCATAGTTCAAACCTATGTTCCTCATTTTCCCGAAAAAGAATATCCGATAACGGTGCGTCAGGTAGCCGGTCACATAGCAGGAATTCGACATTATCGGGGCTTAGAATTCATGAGCACTACAATGTATGCTACAGTAGATGAAGGACTCACAATTTTTCAAGATGATCCCCTGCTTTTTGAACCGGGCACTCTATATAGTTACTCTAGTTATGGATGGAATTTGATTAGTGCAATTGTTGAGGGAGCATCTGAAGAAGACTTCCTTGGATATATGAAACAGCACGTGTTCGATCCACTTGAGATGAATAACACAGTACCCGAATGGTCGAATAAAGAAATCCCAAATCTTACCTCCTTCTATGTTCCATTGAGCGGTGGAAATCAGCAAGCCCCTTTCGTTGATAATTCTTACAAATGGGCTGGCGGAGGCTTTGTTGGAACAACAGAAGATTTAATTCGATTTGGTGCCGCATACTTAGGTTCCGAATATCAGTCGCAAGAAACACATGAAGAATTGATGACTCCTCTTACTCTGCAAAATGGAGAGTCTACCAATTATGGGATGGGTTGGCGCACGTGGTCTCATGAAAACGAAAAATGGATTGGGCATTCCGGGGGATCAGTAGGTGGAAGCACAATGTTTCTGATAAACAAAGAACACCGAATGGTAATTGCTTACACCATCAACCGTTCAAGCGTAGATTTTGATGGTTTGCACTGGGCGTTGGCTGATATTTTTCTGGATTAATGAAATATCCATCTGACTGGAAATCCTACGAACTTCTCGATATTGGCGCGGGACGAAAACTCGAACGCTTTGGAGATTTGTTAGTAGATCGACCGGAGCCATCGGCAACATCAAAAAAGGGAGATGAAACACTTTGGGCAAAAGCAACGCATCGATTCACTGAAGAAAAGGGGCAAAAAGGTGCCTGGGATTCAGAAATACCTCCATGTATTATCGATTTTCAGATAGATCACAATGAATTACAGTTTCAACTCAAACAGACAGCCTTTAAGCATCTCGGAATATTCCCCGAACAAGCGGTTAACTGGCTATTTATTGCCAAACACTGCGAGCGATTTAAGCATATAGGCATTAAACCAAAAGTTCTAAACCTATTCGCGTACACGGGAGCTGCTTCTTTGGTTGCAGATCAATATGACGCTGAAGTTACTCATGTAGATTCCTCTAAATCAGTGGTTCAATGGGCTCGAGATAATGCCGAACTAAATGAGATTTCATCCATACGCTGGATTGTAGAAGATGCCAGAAAATTCGTAGAACGATCCATTAAAAGAGAGGAGAAATATCACGGGATAATCTTGGATCCACCCATTTTCGGCATGGTTCGGAGAGGTAAAAACTGGAAATTGAATTCTGATTTACAACCCCTAATGGAAAACATTGTTCAGATTTTAGATCCACAGAATCATTTTCTCATCTTAAACACTTATTCCCCTCAGTTACAGCTTCACAAGCTTAATGATTTACTGAGCTCAATAGATGGATTTCCAACAAATTATGAATCTACTACGTTAGGGTTAAAATCTACCACTGGAAAAGAAATGGAATTGGGGAATTTAGTACGAGTATATCGATAACTGAAATGGAAGAAACACTATCCAATACCCTAAATCTTAATCCGAATGAAAAACAGGCTTTCATAAACATAGCTGAGAGAAAGGATGTAAGTAAGAAACACGCTTTGATTGAACCCGGGAGGGTAATCAAAAAGCTATTTTTCTTAGAAAAAGGTGCACTACGAGCATTTCGGTATGTAGATGGTTTGGATTACACCCACTTTTTTTTCTCGGACAATTGGTTTGTAACCGATTTCAAAAGCTATTTAACCGATCTAGAATCTGAATTATTCATAGAAACCATTACGGATTCCGTTTACTATGAAATTAATAAAAGTGAGCTGGATACATTAATTGAAGAGTTTCCTGTATTAGAAAAGCTCATGCGAATAATTGCAGAGCGAGCTTATTTATTTGCTGTTGATCGCCTGGAAGGCTTACAAACCAAGCCTCTTAAACAACGATATGATGAATTGTTAGAACAGAACCCGGAGTTATTTTTATCCTTCCAACAAAAACATATCGCTTCCTATTTAGGGGTTACCGAACAGAGTTTGAGTAGAATTAAACAGGGTTAAGTGATTTCTTAACAAATGTGAAGGAGTATTTGTAAGTAACCTTCTAGTTTATTCAAAGTCTTACACGAAATAAATACTCTTCATGCCTAACCGTTTTCTTAATATTGCACTCCTTTTTGCAATTTTCATTATAAATATCTCTTCTAAAGCTTTATTCAAAACTGATTCTAATAAAGAAGGTATACATACCAATACCTCATTCGAACCAACATTTACAGTCTCTACGGAAACAACTCATTCCATACCCGCGGATCAGGATTATATCTTCGGATATTTAGAGGTTCTGGAAGATAGGTCTGACCCAAATAGTTCGACCATAGAACTTCCTGTTTACATCTTTAAGAGCAGAAGTTCGAATCCGAAATCAGACCCAATTATTTACACTGTTGGTGGACCAGGTTCATCAACCATGCCCTCTGCGCAATACATGAATTATTATCAGTATTTAGATGACCGTGATTTCATTCTCATAGAGCAAAGAGGCACCAAATTCTCAAAACCACATTTAGATTGCCCGGAATGGGCTCAAGCTCAACATGAACTAAATCTGCAATTATTAAGCGATGTTGATGCACATAATCAGTTCGTATCAGCAGCCGAAACTTGTCGCGATAGACTCTCGAATCTTGGCATCAATTTGAGTTCATACAACACCGTTGAAATTGCAGCTGATATTGTTGATTTAATTTCTGTGCTGGAATATAAACAAGTGAACTTATTAACGATCTCATATAGCACAAAAATAGCACAGGTTTTACTCCGAGATCACCCTGCTCTAATCCGAAGTGTTGTTATGGATTCACCACTTCCTTTAGAAGTTAATTACGATCAAGAAAGTGTTTCGAATCTACTAGTATCGGTTGATCTCTTATTTAAAGATTGCCGGAATAGTACTTCATGCAATTTAGCGTTTCCCAATCTAAGGGCCCGTTTTTTGGAGTTTTTAAGGGATAAATCCATCACTCCTTTAGAAATCAACATTAAGCATCCTCAAAATGCTGATTCAGTTACTTTCCGTTTAAGTGGAAAAGACTTGATTTCTGTATTCACCTTAGCATCAACTTCTGATGTTCCCAACATTCCTTATGAGATGAATAAAATGCTTAACAATGACTTCAGTTCTATCGAAGCACAGCTAGCTTATTTATTCTACCCCTCAGGAGATGGAGCAGGCATAGGAATGCGATTATCTGTTTGGTGTGCGGAAGAGTTTCCTTTTAATGATCAGGAAATTATACAAAGTGAAACGGCTCACTATCCGGAAGTTAATGGACTTTCGCCTGCAGTATTTAGTGAGAGTGTCTGTACTGCCTGGAATGTGTTAAAAGCTTCAGAGATCGAGAATAAACCATTTAAAAGCAATCTCCCAGTATTATTTATTAGTGGTGAATACGATAATGAGACCCCTGTTAAATGGGCAAAACAAATGCACCATAACTTTACTAATAGCCAACATTTGGTTTTTTTAGGATGGAAACATACGCCCACCACTAATTGGGGCAATCAATGTGCAATGACTGCAGCAAACCAGTTCTTTAATGCACCTTTTGAGCTTTCTCAGCCCGCTTGCCTTGAAGAAATAACCACCCCTACATTTAGGATTGATTAATAAAGAGAAGGGATAAAGCCCTTCTCTTCTTAGATATTATTGATCGTCTCTCTTCTGACGTTCTTCTTTCATTTCTTTAACATCTTCTTCAAGGATAAACTCATTATTTTCAGGAGTCAGATCATTATAAAGTTGCTCTATATCGCGTTTTACTTCGAACTTTCCATCTTCTCCCATCTCAAAAACGAAAACAGCATGTTTATTTCCATTTGGATCTTTTTTGATTTCTATGGTTTCGGTAATCGAGGAATTCTCATGTAGAAAAACATTAATCTTTGCAGCAATCTCCGCTTCGCTCAAATCAGGATCAATCTTTACATCGAATGTGTTTTTTAAGGTGCTTTCGAAAAACGTCCGCTCAACCGTTTCCTCGATAGGCAATATATCTAACTGCGAAAAAGAAATAACCGCTTGTAGTGCTTCCGCTTTCTGTATGGCTGCATTATGATTTGATTCCGGCAAAATGAGCACTACTTCAGACATTTCTAAAGCTTCTGAATGTGAGCCATCTTCGTGAATTTTCTCATGAAGTACTGAAATAAATTGTAACTCGGCTAAATCAATTCCCGACAATCCGGCTAGCTTACTTTTACCCATTTCCGGAGTTTCTTCCGTTAAACCACGAATCATGTACCCGATTTCTTCTTCGGTTTGTACTGGCATGGTACATGCCACTAACACTAGCGCCGTTATAAGTAACGAGGCGGCAAATTTATAGATATTATTCATAGGATTTGGTCCTTTAGATTGTTGATCTAACCAGGGACCCAAACCTTCAAACGAAGTCGAATGGTCATGATTTTTTAAAGATTTAAATGCTTCAGATTCGTTCATAACTCTATCCTCCCATCGATTTGTATTGGTTAATAAGTTCAGAAGTCTCATGGTACAGATCGCTCGTTTTAAGTGATTGTATGTTTGTTTGATGAGGAAATTCCTCCTCAAGTTTTTCCATGATTTCCTTCAACTTTAATCGTGTTCTACTCAACCTGCTTTTAATGGCCGACTCGCTTTTCTCCTGTTGGATATTTGTTATTTCTTTGATCGAAAAACCTCCTATCTCGAAGAGAAGAATTGCCGAGCGCTCTTTAGCTTCTAACCGTGATAGAGCCGCTATCAACAATTGGTT
This sequence comes from Balneolaceae bacterium, assembly GCA_965249965.1. GTDB lineage: Bacteria > Bacteroidota > Rhodothermia > Balneolales > Balneolaceae > HXMU1420-13. The sequence continues at coordinate 1,053,540 of OZ252262.1, read as the reverse complement.
TTCATCAAAATAATCAGCTGCATAGATGTTGAAATCTTTGCCTTCAATTACATTGTTTTGCGATACAAACCGTTTCCAAAATGGTCGTCGAACAGCATTATAAAAGCTATTTGTGATAATCTGAAACAACCAATTCTTAAATACTTCAGGATTCTTCAGGCTATCAACTTTCTCGAAAGCTTTAAGCAGCGATTGCTGTAAGATTTCTTCCGTCTCAACTTGATCCTGTCCTGCACATAACGCCCTGCAGTAATTAACAGCATCGTTATAATGGGGTTTAAGTAAGTGGGTGAAATCAGAATTAGTCAACTCATCAAAGTTTGGAATTCATGGTTATGCGCGCATTCAACCATAAGACACAGCAAGATGAGGAAAAGTCGCATAAGATTTTATCTTTGTTCAAAATTCATCATTATATACAATGAGACGTTTCCTAAAATATTCATCTATTGTGATCCTGGTTCTTGGGATCAGTTTATTTATCGCCGTAAAAATTATTCTCAGCAATGTTGAATTCGGTGGAGAGCTTGAAGGGGAGAGTTTGGAAAAAGCATTGCAATCACCACAGTATAATGGCGACCATTTTGAAAATGACCCACCTCAAATTCCGGGAAATATTTGGACAAGCATTCAAGAAATGCGGGGCGATGAAATCAGGAAATCTCCGGTTCTTTTTCCACAGGATGTACCTATCATTGCTGATTCGGTTGGCGCCGGACTTAATGCAACCTGGTTTGGTCATGCCGCCGTTTATGTTGAAATGGATGGAAAGCGAATAATGACTGATCCCATGCTTTCCGACCTTGCTTTTCCCGTAAAAATGGTGGCACCAGAACGTTTCAATCCACCTGCGTTGCGAGCCAATGAACTTCCATCTATTGATTTTGTAACCATCTCCCACGATCACTTCGATCATTTAGACATGAAATCAGTGGTTGAGTTAGCAAAAAATGGAACTAGATTTTTTGTTGGATTGGGAATCAAAGCACATCTACAACGTTGGGAAATTCCCGATGATCAAATATTTGAAATGGATTGGAATGAGTCGGTCGAAATTGAGGATTTCACCATCCATTGTTTGCCTGCGAGGCATTATTCGGGTCGCACAGGAATGAATAATTCCACCCTTTGGACTTCCTGGTTAATTGAAAGTCAGGATCATAAAATCTACCACTCTGGTGATTCCGGCTATGCGCCACATTTCAAGGACATTGGTGAACGTTTCGGTTCAATTGACATCGCTTTTATTAAAGTGGGCGATTACGGCGATGATGCCGGCTGGCGAGATATCCATATGCATACCGAGTATTCGATAAAAGCGGCTCAGGATCTTAATTCAGCGTTATTATTTCCAATTCATTGGGGAACCTTTGCGCTTTCCTATCACGATTGGTTTGAACCTATCAATCTTACCGTTGAATATGCTGAAGATGCCGGCATCAATTATGTGACTCCGAAATTGGGACAAACCATCACTTTTGGTGATAAAGTGAATAATGACTTTTGGTGGAAGGAACTAGAGACAAAAGATTAACGAATAGAGTTGTAATCATAACTACAGTTACTGCATTTAGTAGAGTATACATGGAATTATGCCACTCCATTTTTTTATAATATTGCTCTTTATAGTGGTATAAACGTAAGGAACAATATGAACTGAGTGCGCCTTTTTCTTATGTTGTGTTTAATTATTCCAAATAAGTAATAGCTGTTTTAATGAAAAAATTAATCTCTTTATTAATTGTAATTTTCTTTTTTCAATCTGGCTTTGCTCAGCAAATAGGTTTATTAGAATCTAAAATTGACGAATATGTTATTCCTTATTTAGAAATGGATGCGTGGAGTGGTGTAATCTCGATTTATCAAAGTGGCCAACCCATTATTCAAAGATCATATGGCTATGCCGATAGGGAATGGGAAACCCCGAATACTGCACAAACTAAGTTTCGAATCGCGTCTATCTCAAAGGTCTTTACAGAAGTCGCAATCTTAAAGCTTGTCGAAAATAATCAACTCTCTTTAGAAGATAAGTTAACCGCTTTCATTCCAGACTACCCAAGAGGGAATGAAATTAGTGTAAGGCAACTATTAACTCACCGTTCTGGAGTACCACACTTGAATAGCTTTCCAAATTATAATGAGCTTATAAAGTTTGATTATCGAATCGAGGATGTCATCGATTTGTTCAAAAATAAACCTTTAGAATTTGAACCTGGCTTCCGATATAGATACAGCAACTCAGGATATGTACTTTTGGCTTTTATTATTGAACAACTTAGTGGTTTGACTTATGAATCTTATCTAAATGAAGAGATATTTAAACCATTAGACTTACATGATACCGGTATAGACGATGAAACAGAGATCATTGAAAATCGGGCCAAAGGTTACATGTTCAATGAATTGGGGCATTTGATAAATGCTGAATACGTAAATATGGATATAAAAATTGGTGGAGGCTCGCTTTATTCTACTTCTGAGGATTTAAACAGATTCATACAAAAGCTATTAAATGGTGAGGTATTGAAATCAACCTTAAATGAATTACCTAATTTTGGTGATATCGAAGGAGAAAGATTATTTACTGCTAATGGAAGGGTGCAGGGTTTCTGTCACCAGATAACACATAGAATTAATCAAGACATCACAGTTATAATTCTTGGGAATCATTATTCAAATATTGCGTTGCCTATAGCTGATGATATTTATAAAATTTATTCAGGCGAAAGTTATGAAGTCCCGGAAAACTATTTAAGTCAGGAAATAAAAGTTTCTGTTGAGGATTTGAAAGATTATGCGGGTACTTATGATTTTGGATTTGGGCCTGTAGGAGAAGTAAAGGTCATCGATGATTATTTGGGTTATGGAGCACCAGGACGAAACAGTTTTGACAAATTGATTCCAATAGGTGGTAACAAATTCTTCTATATACAGAGCTGGGTTGTTTTAGAATTCAAAAACAAAGAAAACAACATATATGAAACTCTGGATTGGATAATGGGAGAAAACAGATATCCTGCTTCAAGAAAGAATTAAATTCAATTATCAAAAAAATTAACCGTTTAAACGCTGGTCCAAATGATAATGAATAAATCAAGTGCCAAAGTAAACTGAACTAGTAGTTTGGAACCCCACCTACCGTAACTTTCTAAGACTTTTACACTCAATAAACGTTATGAGATCAAAAAAATATGTGGCTCGTGGACAAGGAGAAAATTACAATTACTCACAGGATCATTGCTTTATCAAAGTTTCTTCAAAAGACACAAACGGAGAATTGTGCCTCATAGAGGATACCATTAAACCCGGATTCCATTTAAAAAGACATCATCACAAAATAATGACCGAAGTGTTTTATATGATTGAAGGTGAAATGGAATTGATTTTTGATGATGAAACGGTTGTGTTAAAACCAGGAGACACGATTACGGTAGCCCCAAATGTTTGGCATGAAGCTAAATGTGAAGATGGTGGTAAGATGCTTACTATTTTCAAAGATGGTCGATTTGATGTTTTCTTAGAACAGCTTTCTACCATGACACAAGATGATTTTTCTAATGCTGAATTGATGAAATCGATTTCAGCCAAATTTGACATCTATGAAGAATAAAATTCAGTTCAACATGGTACAAATGGCTCGTTAAAAACAATTCGCATCATTACTAATCCTGTTCTCAAAACATACCGCACTATCGCACCCTTTTACGATCCGGGGATTTAGTTTCAATTTGTACATCCATAGCCTCCGAAATGTTAATGCGTTCAGATGTAGACCGATTAGTTTTCTGCCCTTTTTTTGAACCATTTGCTGTCACCACCCCTTTCAACTTTGCAAACATCGACTTTATAGATTGCTTTTTCTTTCGCATATGGTTTTTAAACCCACTTAATATGATAAGATAGGTTGCAAATACTACCCCAATTCCAATTGGGATTCCCACCATACCCAAGTTGATGATTCCGAGAAGAAACGCCCATACTCCAACATTTATCAGTATGGGTAACGTCCAGGCTAAAGCTAGTTGAGTAAATGTACCCTGAAAAATAACCTTGGTCTGATTATCACCGGGAATAACCGATAATTTATGTATAGAATGCTTGGAATCCGATGTCCATTCAAGCATTCGACCAATTTGAGATGAAGCTCCGGATTTAGCCGCGGTACGTTCAATCAATGAAACAATTTCGGGCCAGTCTTCTTCTGTAATTTCACCTTGAATTACCTGCTCAACATCTATCTTTGTAGGCATCAATAAAGAAGCAAAAAAACCAGTCTCTTCCTTTTCCGGTTCCACATCAATATACTCGGCAACGGATGCGATAATATCAGGTTCAAGCCCAACTTCCTCTGCTAGTTGCTGTATTTCTTCTAACGACAGTCCAATGGTGACCTTCTCTCTTTCAGCAGCTTGGATTTCACCAGCCCGTTTTAAAATTTTACTTATTTCTTTTTCTGTATATAATCGATCGTTACTCATTGTACCTGGATATTTGTGCCCATCAATAGAAAAGCCCTTAAACTTTCGTTCATAAACCTGTTACGGAAATCTATTAAAATGTTTTAGAGGTGCCTAAATTTATTTCCATGGTACCTGATCATGAAAAATTGCAAGATCATCGCAATATTAAAATCTTTGGATCGTATGTTATCCGAACTATAAATCTTTGGGAACTATCCATCATGAAGCGAATATTATCACTGCTCATTCTTTGTCCGTATTTACTAGCCACACAATGCTTTGAAGATGAATGTGCCGTTCAGGAAAACTGGGAAGTAAACAGTTATGTACCTTTAATTTCTGTCTCACCCATTCAAGATTCATATACAGCGGGTGATATTCTAACTGTTCGTGTAACTGTTCCTGCTTCCAATGAATATTACGGGGAGCCCGTTAATTTTTTAGAATCAACAGGGGATGAATCTGGGCTATTGCAGTTAATTTCCTGGGAAGGAAAGGGCGATTTATTCCAGGATAACACAATGACTTTCAAAAAAGGGAGTCAGGGTAAATACTCCACCTGGTTTGAAATGCCATTCAATACAGAAACTGGTAACTATGAATTTGAGGTTGATATTACCTTAAACAGAACCGGCGCTTACACTATGTTAGCGGATGGCTCTGTGGAGTTTGGCTCTTCAGATTGCCCCTCTTTTATCCTTAACATGAGTTACTCTGGTATCGACGCGCAAACTTTAGAGTTCTCGGTAGCAGAATAGAGTTTCGCCCATTCTGATTCAGATGTAAAATGTAAGCACTTACATAAGATTCTGTTTGATGGGATAGTTATTATCTGGGACATGAATTCTAGCCTAATCAAACACTCATGAAGAACGTATTTATGGCAGTAATTGCTGCCTTTCTATTCATCACGAACGTAACCGCTCAGGTAGAAATAATGGAACCTCCATTCTGGTGGACCAACATGCCCGTTCAGGAGTTACAAATTCAATTATATGGGGAAAATCTTGGAGAATACCGAGCTACACTGGATTACCCCGGCGTTGAAATCACTCAACAACTTGCGGTGGACTCAAAGAATTATCTTTTTCTTTACCTCAACGTTTCGGAAAACGCTACCCCGGGCACAATGGAAATTGAGCTTCAGAAAGGCCGCCGTGATCGTATAAATGTTGAATTTGAGTTGATGCCACGTTCTTCAACGGAAGGCAAGCACATGGGTTTTGATGCTTCTGACTTGATTTACCTGATGATGCCGGATCGATTTGCCAATGGAAATCCGGATAATGATTCCATAGAAGGAATGCTTGAATCTGCAGACGTTACTAATCCTGAACGCCGCCAAGGTGGTGATTTACAAGGGGTGATGGATCATCTGGATTATATCAAAGAACAGGGCATGACGGCCATTTGGTTAATGCCAATTTTCGAAAATGACATGACACCCGAATACGGTGGGTATCATGGCTATGCTGCTACCGATATGTATCGTGTTGATCGCAGACTTGGAACCAATCAGGAATATAAAAACCTGGTGGATGCAGCTCATGCGGAAGGTATGAAAGTGATTATGGACATGATTCACAATCATATCGGAGATCAACATTGGTGGATGCAGGACTTACCTACCTCTGATTGGGTGCACAGCTGGGAGGAATATGGTCAGACTAGTTATCGCGGTCCTGTTGCTTCCGATCCATATGCCTCTGAATTCGACAGCAATCAGTTGGAAAAAGGATGGTTTGTAAAAGAGATGCCGGATTTAAATCAGAACAATACAATTCTTGCCGATTACCTCATTCAGAACACCATTTGGTGGATTGAATTCTCGGGGATTGATGGTATCAGGATGGACACCTATGTGTTTCCCGACAAAGATTACATGGCACGATGGGCTAATGAAGTGCTTACCGCATACCCGAATTTTAATATTGTGGGGGAGGCCTGGCTGAACTATCCCGCACCTGAAGCTTTTTGGCAATATGATTTGGGCAACAAAGAAGACGGTTATCAATCTCATCTGCCAAGTGTTACAGATTTCCCCTTAGCACAAACTATAGACCGTGCATTAAATGAGAATTTTGGTTGGGACAATGGTCTCTCGCAAATCTGGAATTTACTGGGCAACGATTTCCTATACGACGATCCTATGCTGAATGTAATTTTTATGGATAACCACGATATGGATCGCATTTTCGAACGCCTTGGCAAAGACGAAAATAAGTTCAAAATGGCTTACAGTTTTTTGTTAACCACGCGAGGAATCCCGCAAATTTACTATGGCAACGAGTTAATGATGGGGCATGAATATCGTGGTGGAGATGATGAGCATCGCAGACCAAATATGCCGGGCGGCTGGCCGGGAGATGAGCGCTCCGTATTTACTGAAGAAGGTCGCACCGATAAGGAAAATGAGATTTTTGAGTTTACTAAAACCTTGAATCACTGGAGAAAAGATGCTATCGCCATACATGAAGGCAGCTTAGTTCACTTTGTTCCAAGAAATGGAATTTATGCCTATTTCCGATTGCATGATGAGCAAAACGTGATGGTGATCATGAATCAAAATCAGGAAGATGTAACTATTCCGCGCGATGTTCTTGCGGAAATTCTGGATCACTTTACAACCGGAACCAGCGTACATGATGGCTCTAAGATTGATGTAACTGCTGATTTTATTGCACCAGCCATGACTACCTCTATCTGGGATTTAGAGTAATTAATTGAGATATAAATGAAGGTTCCTGAGCCTGTCGAAGGGCCTTCATTTCAAAGTGGCTTCGACAAGCTCAGCCACCTAAGTTTGTTATTCTTTCAGCAACTTCGCCCGCCAACTCAGCGTCCCCATTAATACTACTACCACTGCTATAAAAATAAAGCCGCCATCTAATTGAAAGCGGTCGACGACAAACCCCATTACGGGCTGAGAAAGCATTTCTCCTACAGCACCAAAAATCATGACTGCAGCTAATGCATGCGCGCTATTTTTTGCTGCTACGCTAAATACAAATGGAAATACGGTTGCAATCCCACCACCTAACAAGAAAAATCCAATACTTGAAATCATAAAGTTAGTGGCATTTACAGAAATCAGGATACCGGTTGCTGCAATTAAACTTCCTGCAAAAATGACCCTCCCAGCACCAAATCTATTTCTCAATCTATCACCAAAAAATCGCATGAATAATAACGCTGAGGCATATACTAAATATCCTACTGCCCCTAAACTTTCGGGTGTATTTAGAAAATCAGTATAAAATAATGCCACCCAATTCATGGTGCTAGCCTCGATAGTTGCAGCAAAAAAGAGAATAGCGCCTAACCAAATTATGGCAAACTCAGGGATATAAAATCCCTTCTTTACGGCCTCTTTTTTAACCTCTTCGGTTGGGATATGCCGAAAAAAGTACCCAAGCATTCCGCCCATAATAATTGCAAAGAAAATGAAATGTGTAAGTATCGAAATTGACTGTGTGGAGGCAAGCGCACCCAAGCCGGCTCCGGATAAATTTCCAACTCCAAACCATGAATGAATCATGGACATTTTCGAAGTTCCTAGGCGAGATTCTAGATTAGAAGCCAGTGCATTTATCGACAAATTAAAGACGGCAAAAGCTGCACCAGCAACAAACATGATTGCGCTTAAAACTCCCCAACCGGGAGCCAGACCAACCGGTATTAGTGAAACCGCTACTACCCAACCGGAAATTAGCGCCATCTTTCTTGGACCAAGTTTTTGAACGAAAACGGCTGAAATTGGGAGCATGATGACAGAACCCAAGCCTCTCGCTAAAAGTACATATCCCAAGGTAACGGGAATAAGCATGGCAGAATCCCGAACCGCAGGAATACGGCTCGCCCAGGTAGCAAAACAAGCGCCTATCAGAAAAAAAGTAACACAAATAGCTATGGTTTCTTTTTTAAATAGTAATGCCCGTTCTTTTTGTTCGATAGTCAATGTTAAAATCCCGGATGTCTAGCCTTTTACGATCCTAAAAATACAGCTATTTTCTGTCAACCAAATTCAAAATATTATGGAATATTCAATTCTTGTTCTCCTTCATGTACTCCTTGCAATAATCTTAATCGGCGCAGCATGGATGGGCTCATTTATTATAGTGCCCTGGGCAGCTAAAAGTGGCAATGCCGGTGTAATCGCAGACTATTTTCGTCCGTTTTATAAAATGTCGCACGCATTGCTAGCCGTCCAGTTTTTAATTGGCTTTCGGTTGGCTATGATTTACTTACCGATGAGCGAATGGTTCTCTTTTTCCACTTCTATTTCACTAACAGTGGTACTTAAAATTGCACTTTGGGTAGTTTTCTTTGCGTGGATGATTCTTGGTAAGAGAAAAGGCTTAACCGATTCTGAAAACGTAAACGTGCCATATGCAAAACAGTTTTTTCTGATACTCAGTATTTTAGGATTAGCGATGGTGGTTACCGGGTTAAATTTCCGTCTCGGACTTTATTAAGTACATGATCAACCTTTTGATTTTCGATTTGGATGGGGTATTACTCGATTCAGAATCGCTTTATCGGGAAATAAATTTCCAGTTTTTCGCGGAACTGGGAGTTGAAATCACAGCTGAAGAGTACCAATCATTTATTGGAATTTCCGGTGAAAAAATGTGGGGTTATATTTCTGAAAAAGGGAAGTTATCCCACTCGGTAAGCAAGCTTCGCCAAGATGAAAAAGAACGGAAATATCAAGGTCTTGCTACCAGCAACCTTACACCAAATCCCGGGTTGATCGCACTTCTAGAGAACATCAAAAACCGGAATATTCCAATGGCAATTGCATCCTCTGGATTGATGAAGAATATTCAACTGATTCTTCAAAAACTAGAAACACAAAAATACTTCGATCATATCGTAAGTGGAGAAATGCCGAAACATGGGAAGCCTGCTCCTGATATTTTTTTATTGGCCGCCGCTCATTTTCAAATTGACCCAAAAAACTGTCTGGTAATCGAAGATTCACGAAATGGAGTGCTTGCAGCTAAAGCTGCCGGAATGACCTGTGTTGGTTATATCAACAAGGGCTCGGGGAATCAGGATTTGTCTGTTGCTGATTTGATTGTTGATTCTCTACATGATAAGAGACTTCAAACTTTGATCTCGAACTAGTTCAATCGCTCAGCTAGTAGTGCCTGCAAATCGTCTATTTGATCTTGAAGAATCAATTCCGATTCTAGATTCAATTCTTTTTTCATCAGCTGATTTCGTGCAGGACCTAGCTCGTAAAAAAGGCGAAGATGCTCTACTTCGCTGGCAAAATACTTGTTGGTAAAACGATCCCGAAATGGGTTTTCTTCAACTAATTGCTCAAATTCCTCCAGTAAATGTGCACTTGTTCCCTTTAAAAATTGATGCACCTGTACCCCACGTTGATCATTGAGTGGGATGGCATAGCGCATCGGAGTAATACGTTTTAATAACTGAGTGGGCAAAAAATAGGCCGAATCGATTTCAGTATCCGTCACGTATAAAAGCTTCAGCAATGCACCTAGCCCTTTTCTAACCCTGAGATGACCCTTAAAACAGCCATATTTTTTGGGATAGTCGTTTAGCGTTCTCATGGATAGCCGAAATTCTCTCTTGTTTCCTTGCCTTGTGGTTGAGATAAAATAGTAGGTTTCCGGTTTTTTATTGGCTTCGTTAAATGGCGGGCGAAGAGAACGAATGAGTAAATTTTCCAATAAAATAGCATCTGTTTCCGACTTACAAATTTCAACCCCAACCCGGTGTAAATGGGCAATCAGCCTTTGAACTTTTCTTGATTTCGAGTAACGATAAGAAGTAAGGCGTTTATACAAATTCTTCGCTTTACCCACATAAAGCACATTATCGTTTTTATCGTACATGGTATAAACCCCGGGTAGGTGAGGGGGCACTTCCAAGAGCGCAGCATTTAAACGCTCTTTTTGTGTTAGTGCAATTGATTCAAATAAGTCTAGGTTCATGAAGTGCCTAATCTCGAAGAAAATGAGAGGTAATTCTCTTCTCGATAATACTCTTTAGAGAGACATATTTTCAAGGAAAATTGCAACTCTGATTAATCCGGAACGAGCATTCGATTTCTATGCTGTTTTCCAAAATCTACCGTAAAGGTTGACCCCACATTTGGCGTGCTTTCAACGTGAATACTTCCACCAAGTGCTTCGATTTGGTTTTTGGTAATGTAGAGCCCTATTCCTTTTGAGTTCTCGTTATTGTGGAATGTTTTATACATCCCAAAAATCTTATCACCATATTTTTCCAGATCAATTCCACGTCCATTGTCTTGCACCACAAACTGCGCCCGGCCATTTTCTTTCCACGCTTTCAATTTTATAATCGGGCGTTTATCGGTACATCGATATTTAATCGCATTTGAAATTAGATTCAGCACAATACTTTCTAAGTAAGCCGGGCTGTATTTGAACATCAGATTATCTTCAATATCCTCTTCAATGATTACATTATTGCGTCTGATTTCAGTCTTCAGCACATCTTTAATTCCATTTAAAGTTTCACGGAAATCGATGTTTTTTAAATCTGCCTCAACCTTACTCTGGCGATCTATTATGTCATTTAAATCGGCAATCGTTTCATTAAGTCGTTCGGATGCTTTTCCCAGTAACTCATGAAGCTCTTTTTTCTCGGTTTCTGAGTTCGCATCTTCTATAAGTTCAACCAACAATGAAATGCCACCGGCATGGTTTCTTAAATTATGTGACACGATATGGGCGAAGTTCGAAAGTCGTTCATTTTGCTTACTTATCGTTTGAAGCGATTCTGCAAGTTCAACCTCATATTCTACACGTTTTGTTACATCTGTAACTAAAGATAGTACCGTTGTTTCATCATCTTTGGTTTTAGCGAATGGTACTTTTGTAGTCTGGTGCCATTGCTCGGTGCCATCATGTTGAATGGTTTTTTCTTCGCGATTGAATGCCGGTTTTTTTGTTTTTATAACCTGCCGTTCTATTTCCAGATACTTTTCAGCTCGTTCAGCAGGCACCCCTAGATCTACGTCTGTTTTACCAATCAATTTTCCATCATCCGGATCGAAAAAATCTTTGGCTGCCTGATTTGCCATCACATATTTTCCCTTTCCATCTTTCACAAAGATCATGCTTGGAATAGCATTAAAAAGCGCCTCAATTTGTTCCTTTAAATGATGAATCTCTTCAAAATTTTGTCTTTCTGTGGTGATGTCTTTTGTAATCCCATAAGTTCCAATAAGAGTACCTACATCATCAAATAGAGGGAATTTACTTGTTGATGTCCACCGAACTGTTCTCTCAGTATCATTAAATACTTCTCGTTCAACAGTATCTATAATTGGCTCGAGTGTTTGCAGAATTTTATGCTCATCTTCCAACGCTTTTTGGGCATGCTCGATTGCAAAGAAATCAAAGTCGGTTTTACCGACAACTTCTTCGGGTTTTTTTAGACCAAATTTCTGTGCTCCACTTTTATTTATTGCAATGAAACGACTATTTAAGTCTTTGAAGAATACGGTTTCAGTCACATTCTCCATTAGTCGTTCAAAAAGGAGCGTTTTATTTTCCATTATAGCGACACTTATTCACTTCTGATTATCGGTTCACATACCCTTTCCTTAATCGAATCAAGATTTAGAATTCAATATCAACATAATAAATCGTTGTACCCCACATAAGATTTAATCTTCCGCCGTCTTCTGTTTCTGTTACCGTAATTGTGAAGGCTTCCACCGATTCTGAATTTACTTCTCTTTGAAGTTCAATTCGGCCAAGATCTAACTCCTCGTTATAACTACGGCCGTTTTGACCGGTTTGTGTATTTACAATTAACGTTCCACCATCTTCTTCCGGAATACTAAATAGGGTATACTCTGCGGCTGGAGCAGTCAATCCACCTATAGAAATTTCCTGATCAAACTTGATATGTGTCGCGCGATTTGCACCTGTTCTCCAACGCTCGCCATAAGGCACTATACCGCCAAAGAGATCTCTACCTCTTTTCGATGGTGACCCATAATCTAACGTGAAACTTACCCCACGAACTTCAAAATCTTCAATAATAGCGCCCGATAAAGCGCCAAACCCTCGGCCGTTGGCTTCTGCCCTTGCAAACTGCTTCGCTGCTCGTTCAACGTTTTCGCCTTCGGTTCTTTGAACAATTAGTTTTCTTGTAGTTTGCGCAGCGTCTAGTGTTTCAAGATCACCATTCGCATTAACAGTTACATCCATAACTCCCCTGGAGGGGTGTCGAACTGTTCTTACTTCTCCACCAAGATTCGCAATTAAAAATCCTCTGGCACGGCTTCCTGCAAGCATTGGAACCATCACACTATCCTCGCCTATAGCCTGAAGTAAAGCCAGTTCAAATGGCCAGTGCGTATACTCGATAAATGGAATGATTCCATCTTCTTTTTCAATCATAATCGTTTGGGTTTCCCCATTTCTTAGGAATGAAATATTTAAACTGTCACCCTCGGTTTTAATGGACCGTACAAAAGAACCGGATCCTGAAAAGCCAGCTTCTGGATCAAACCGATACTCAATTAAACTATCTACTCCACCTGCTTCATTTAGTGTTGCCTCATATCTGGTTAGTATTGTTATGGGGGACCGAACCACTACATCGGCATGAAATTGATTTCCATCAAGTTTAAAGTTTTCAACCGCAAGCGTATCATTTCCAAGTCTAGTTACAAATCCATTGTAATCATCGGCTGGGGAAGTGCATGACGTGATTAATAAAAGAATAGCGATTATTGTGAGTCTCATAATTCTGAATTTAAAGATTCAAGTCTGGCGGCTTCAAATTCGTCACCGGCCACCCATTTTTGTAAGTCGTAAGCATTAAGAATATCAACTCCTACTTTATATAATAGCCGGGTATCTTCGGTGGCTCCTGAAAAATCCCAATATTCATTAATTTCATCATTCACGGTGTGATAATTTGCAGAAGATACACTGTCTATCAAAGCAGAAAATGCCTCATCTTTTCCAACAAAGTCACGCCCGGGAATCGGGAAAATAGCGGGGATTCCAACTTTTGCTAAACTAAAGTGATCTGATCTATAAAATAAACCCAGCTCTGGGTTTGGGTCTGCCATAACTCTTCTGTTGGTTAACTCAGCATGTTTTTTAACTAGGGTTCCAATCGAATTTCTTCCATATCCAATTACCACAAGCTCATTGGTGAGGCCGTACACATTCATCCCATCCAGGTTGATGTTTCCACTTACTTTACCTGGGTCAATAGTAGGATTTTCTGCCCAATATTTTGATCCTAGTAAACCAACCTCTTCTGCTGATACTATCAACCCTAGAACGCTGCGTTTAATGTTTGGTTGCTGATCTTTGTAAGCCCTCATCATTTCTAGAAGTGCACTTACTCCGGCAGCATTATCTTCTGCGCCATTGTTGATATCATCGCCATCAACGGGTACTGTAACACCCAGGTGATCGAAATGAGCCGTTAGTACTAGAAATTCTTCTTTTAAATCAGGATCAGATCCTTCAATAACGCCCAACACGTTTTGCGCATTAATTGTACGATACTCGGCATCTAAACCAGCACTTAAAGTTACATTACCTAAGGATACTGGCTCAAACTCTGGACTATCAGCAGCATTCAACATTTCATCAATATCCAGGTCTGCATCTTCAAATACTTCTTTAGCAAAGTCGTAGGTTATCCATGCATTCAGCTCTGTGGCTGAGGCTTCTGTTTTCACATTAAAGCGCTCTCTACTCCAACTATTCGAAACAACGTTCCACCCATATCCTGCCGTTTCTGTTGTATGTATAATGATGGCTCCGAGCGCCCCCATTTCTTTCGCTTTTTCGAATTTGTACGACCAGCGGCCATAATACAATCGCGCGGCACCCCCGAATAGATCTTCATCGTAACCCGGATCGTTATTTTTTATGATAAGAACCTTTCCTTCTACATCTAAATTTTTGAAATCATCCCAATCCTCTTCAGGTGCTTGAATCCCATAGCCCACATACACTAGTTCTGCATTGGAGATGTTTATATTTGATTCTTCATCGGCTGGCCAAGCAACAAAATCGTCAAAATAGCTAGCTGTATTATCACCAATTGTAAATCGATGGTTTGAAGTTGTCTGACCAACTAACGGGAATTTCTGAACAAAACTTCCATCTTCTACCTCTGAAGTAGCCCCCATTTCTTTGAGCTCGGACACTATATAGTCGACCGACATTTGTTCACCCTCCGTTCCGGTACCACGCCCCATGTATTCATCAGATGATAATTCAATAATATGATCCATCATTTTTTCCTGAGAAATACTGTCAGCTCCTACATATGCATCCTGAGAATCGTTACAGCTTTGAATTGTGAAAACTAAAGTGAGAAGAAGAGCAATTTTTTTCATAGTGTTTCTAATTAAAATAAGAGGTGCCATATCGAATGAAAAGCATTTTGAGTTTATGATTTGTAAATGATTAGCTTCCCTAAAATTAAAGGAGTTACATGAGTTCGTTTAAAGATAAAGTTGTTTTGGTCACTGGTGGAGCTAGCGGAATTGGGCTTTTAATGGGAGAAAAAGCATTAATAAAGGGAGCCCGTCATCTGATAATCTGGGACATCAACGTTGAGCAGATGAAGAACACATCGGATAGACTTTTGAGTCTCGGGTACAGTGTTTCTACTCAAAAAGTAGATGTGTCAAATCCTGATCTAGTTGATGAAGCAGCTAAAGAGGTAATTCAAGCATACAATCAAATAGATATACTTTTTAACAACGCGGGAATCATTGTTGGCAAACCATTTCATGAACACTCAAGTGCTGATATCACCAGAACCATTGGCGTAAATCAGCTTGCATTAATGTATGTAACTAACGCTTTTCTTGGACCAATGATGGCATCAAATTCCGGGCATATAATAGCCATAACGTCTTCAGCCGGATTAACACCAAACCCTGGTATGGTAGTATATGTTTCGAGTAAATGGGGGGCCGTTGGTTGGGTAGAATCTTTACGACTCGAATTAAAAAGAACTCATCCCGGAATTAAATTTACAAATGTAATGCCTGGATACATTGGAACTGAAATGTTCTCAGGAGTAACTCCTCCCAGATTCATGCCATTGCTTGATCCCGATAAAATTACTGATAAGATTATTCGATTTGTTGAAAAGAATAAAACCACGTTAAAAGCCCCCAATCTTGTGAAGATTACTACATTGGTTCGCGGACTTTTACCTCAGTTTTTATACGATTGGGCCGCTGACAAGATTTTCCATGTTTATTCTTCTATGGATACGTTTAAAGGGCACAATAATGAATAATTACTCATCATTACTTGAAGAACAACGTCGTTTTTTTCTTGATGGAAATACCAAGCCAATTGATTTTAGAATAAAACAATTAAAAACACTAAAACGACTATTAAAGGAAAATGAAAAGGAGCTTATAAATGCCGTATTTCAAGATTTCCGAAAATCACCATTTGAAACATTTGGTACTGAAATCGGACTCATCATCAATGAAATTAATTTTGCCCTTAAGAACATCTATCGTTGGGTAAAGCCCAAAACGGTCCCAACAGCGATGGTTAATTTCCCATCAAGAAATTATATCCTAAAAGAGCCTTACGGCAACGTGTTAATTATATCCCCATGGAATTATCCGATTCAATTATGCCTGCTTCCTTTAGTTGGCGCTTTGGCGGCGGGAAATACGGCTATAATTAAACCATCGGAATTGACTCCGCATACATCTGAGATAATTGCAAAATTGCTTCCCAAATATTTCGACACTAAAGTTGTAACAACAGTGCTAGGTGGCGTGGAAACAAGTAGCGCATTACTTGAACTAGACTTCAATTACATTTTCTTCACTGGAAGTACCCGGGTAGGAAAAATTATTATGCAATCTGCTGCCAAAAGGTTAATTCCTGTTACCTTAGAACTTGGCGGAAAATCACCCTGTATTGTCGATGAAACTGCAAATCTGCAAATTTCAGCTAAACGAATAGTTTGGGGAAAATTTGTTAATGCAGGTCAAACTTGTGTGGCACCGGATTATCTCATGGTTCAGGAGTCTATAAAAGAAGATTTTTTAATTGAACTGGATAAGGCTATCCATGAATTATATGGGGATGATCCATCCCAATCTGATGATTATCCTCGAATTATAAATACTGATCATTTTCAAAGACTGACAACTTTTTTAAGTAATGGTACAGTTGTTACTGGTGGACTAAGTAATTCAGAGGATCTTTATATCTCACCAACCATTCTGCGTGATATAACCTGGAAGGATGATATCATGCAAGATGAGATTTTTGGACCAATTTTGCCTGTACTAAGTTTTACTGATATTAATGACGCTATACATCAAGTCTTAAATACTCCACGACCTCTCGCCTTGTATGTTTTTACTTCCGATTCCGACACAGAGCGACTGGTTTTAGAGCGGGTGCCTTTTGGTGGAGGGGCGATTAACGATACGATAGCTCAGTTTGGTAACCATCACCTTAGTTTTGGGGGCGTTGGTGCCAGTGGATTTGGCTCTTACCATGGCAAAGCTAGTTTCGACTCTTTCTCACATCAGAAGAGTATTATGAAAAAGAATTTTTTAGTCGATATCCCGATACGTTATGCCCCTTATGATGGAAAGATTAAATGGCTTAAAACGATTTTCAGATGATTCCTGACTCATTTACGGCTTACTTCGTTGATTATCATCACCAAGCCTCTGTTCAACAGGTTTCTACTGATTCTTTACCTGATCATGTGGTTACGATCAAGGTCCATTATTCTTCTTTAAATTATAAAGATGCGCTTTCTGCCCGTGGACTAAATAACGTTACTCGGTGTTATCCACATATTCCCGGAATAGATGCTGTTGGTAAAATTCTTGATGATAAAACTGGTAGGTACAAGATCAATGACTGGGTGATCGTTACAGGAAATGATTTAGGTACTAACACCTATGGTGGATTTGGAGGTTTAATAAAAGTACCTGTTGAATGGTTAGTTCCATTACCTACAACAATGAGCCCAGTGGAAAGCATGGTTATGGGTACCGCAGGATTTACCGCTTTATATGGGATTCACCGTTTAAAAGTGGAAGGTATTCAACCTGATTCTGGTCCAATCCTTGTTACTGGATCAACAGGTGGGGTTGGATCTTTTGCCGTTTTTGCGTTGTCTTCAATAGGATATGATGTATTTGCTTCAACCCGAAAATCAGAGGTTAACACATTTCTTGAACATTTAGGAGCACATGAAATAATTTCATCCAATGATTTAATCCCAGAAAACACCAGACCTCTTCATCCACGTAAATGGGCTGGCTGTATTGAAACAGTTGGTGGAAAACTATTAGATGCTGTTTTAACTCAAACGTACCCAAAAGGTGCTGTTACTTGTTGCGGCAATGTTATGGGCATCGAATTAAAAACAAATGTTCTTCCATTTATTCTAAGAGGAATCGCGCTATTGGGTATTGACTCCGCTTTTTGTGTAAGATCCCTCAGGGAAGAAATCTGGAAACAGGCTGCTAAATTGGACTTCAAACAACTACCGGAAAACTATTTCAAGATTGTTACACTCGATAAAATAGACACTGAAATCGATAAAATTCTATCCGGTGGTCAAATTGGTAGAATTGTAATCTCTCATCAATAAAAAAGGAGTCGGCAACGCCCACTCCTTTCTTGAATATATGATATAGCGATCAAACTATAACATATTAGGGTTATGGTATCAATAAAATCTTAATTGTAATTAGGCTGCATGTACCGCGGCTTTTCTTCTAATTGATGCTTTTTCAAGCGATCTTTTCAGCCCTGCTGATGTTATGGGTTTCAACAGATAGTCGACGATTCCCAGGCTTTTTGCCTTTTGAATCATATGTGAATCCTGTTCACCCGATAAGAAAATTACGGGTACGTCGGATCCTTCTTTTTTCAATTGCTCTACTATGTCGATACCTGTTAACTCTCCTTTTAAATTGATATCCACAATCAAAAGCTCCGGATTAATTTCTCTGAATAGTCGGAGTGCATGCTGTCCCTCACTTGCTTTGGCCACTACCTGGTATCCCAAGTTATTTACCAACCTCTCCTCAACCATTAATAGGAGTAAATCATCCTCGACAATCATAACTTGTTGCGACGATGTGTTCATTTTTGTGTCTCTCTCTTTACTAATTATTAAAATTATCTAACACTAATATATTAGAAGTTTTTAATAAATCAAAACTATTTTTTCAGAAAAATTCACCTTGATAACAGAATACTATCCCGTAGCTGATTTTTCACAAATCCTAGTGATAGAAATTTCCCGCCATTGCAAAGGTATTGCAATGTGCTTCAAGAATGAGTTTGATATCTGGAGAATACCCTCCACCCATTGTTACCATAACCGGAATTTTGTGTTCTTTCAAGGTTTTGAAAACAAACTCATCTCGATGCTTGCAACCGTCTAAGGTACATGCCAATCTTCCCAGTTTATCATCTTTAAGAATGTCGACACCCGCCAAAAAAAAGGCAAAATCTGGTTTAACTCGCTCAATTAACTCCGGTAAGGTTGAACTCAAAATGCGCAAATATTCCGCGTCTTCAGTTCCATCATCCAGAGGAATATCTAAGTCGGATTTTGGTTTATGCGCCGGATAGTTTTTTGCACCATGCATGCTAAATGTGAAGACTCGTGATTCATCCTGTAGCATCGCCGCTGTTCCGTTACCCTGGTGCACATCCAGATCAATTATCAGGATTTTGGATGCTAAATTTTTGTTTAATAAATGCATCGCCGCTACAACCTGATCGTTAATTAGGCTAAATCCCTCCGGCCGGTCTTTAAAAGCATGATGTGTACCCCCTGCTATATTAAAAGCGACTCCATCCTTCTGAGATGAAAGGGCCCCTTCAATAGTACCATTCGTAATTCTGATTTCTCTTTGAATTAATGCTCGCGATTGTTTAAATCCACTTGCTCTTTCTTCTTTTTTTGTTAATCGAAGGTTATACAGTTTCTCTAAGTATTCTTGACTGTGAATACTAAAATCGTAGGTTAATTCAGCTGTGGGTTCGAAAAAATAGTCTTCTTTAACTATACCTCGCAGCACAAGTTGTTGGGGCAACAACTCGTATTTTTCCATGGGAAACCGGTGATTCTTGGGCACAGGGTGTACATAAGTAGGGTGCCAGGCAATTTTGAACATGTATAGCCGATCCTGATTAAGTTAATCGGCTACACAACTCCAAATTTGTAGATATCATTTAGTTATCTATCAACCAATCTGGTTTCTCTAAATCATTTTCGTAAATAAATTCAACGATAGCACGGATATCCGCTTCAGAAAACCCAACAGGATCCATCAAACCATATTCTTCTACATCACTATGTAGCATCGATTGCTCAGCTGTAGGTCTAAGAATAAAATCCACCATTTTAGTTGTGAATTCTTCTTTGCTCGAAGTTTCTGCAAGATAATTGCGCTTCACTATTTCTAAGGGTGGTGCTAGTCGGTCATCCGGGTCGGCGGAAGGACTATGGCAAACTACGCATACCGTTTCAATATTATCTTTTGCTGTAACAACGTCTGCTAATTCAAAATCTGTAGCTGGTTGTTCCATCACCTCACTATCTTGCTTCTCAGAGCAATTTACGCCCCATACTAAGCATCCTATTACGATTAGTTGCAAAGTTTTCATCGGCCTCTCCATTTGTTGCAGTTTTTCAAATCGCTAATTGAATATCAGTACTATTTATGTAGCAATTATGAATTAAAAAAGTGCTTTAGCATTTATTTCTAAGCTTTAATACCAGAATGTGATCCTTGCCTTTGAGCTAAAAATGTAAAATCGAGTGTAAATTTGTTTTGGGTATCTGCACTGTACTTAGCGTCTAATTGCTGTAGCTGGGCATGAATCAGGTTTAGACCCAGATTAGTAGGCGCATTAAAATCTATATCCTCAGGATAACCTTTTCCATTATCGCTGTAGTGAACTATAATTTCATCTTCATTAGAAGTTACATTGATCGCAATTTCATTTTCAGCGCTTCCATTAAAGGCATATTTAAATGAGTTGGTAATGAGCTCATTAAACAACAAACCAAGTGGTATTGCCTGATTTATATTGATCTTATAATCTACAATGTTTAAATCTATTCGAACTTGATCATTCGTATTTTGCATGGTAGCACTAATTGCAGGAATAAGTTTTTCTATATATGCATTAACATTTATCGACGATAAATCTTCGGTTTTATACATCAACTCGTGAACCATAGCAATGGATATGATTCTATTGATGCTTTGGTCGAAAATCGTTGATAATTCCTCATTGTTCACCTCACTCTTTTGCAATTGTAATAACCCAGAAACAATTGCCAGATTATTTTTAACACGATGATGAATTTCAGATAGCAAGATTGTTTTTTCGAACAACGAATCAGCAATTATTTTATCTGATTTTTTTTGCTCTGATACATCCAGTGTTATACCCATAATGCGATCTATTTCGCCTTCTTCATTTTGTATCGGTATAAAATTTGAAACAAAGTGCTTATCACCAATTTGAAATTCGAATGTACCTTCTTCGCCTTCTAAAGCTTTATCGAATAGTTCTTTTATTCTCGACCGGTCATTTGGCATTAAATCATAATACACTTTCCCTAAAATCTGTTTCTCAGACTGCAGATCAAGCATGTTTAAGCCTGCCTCGTTCATTGAAATGAATTGAGCATTTTTATTAAGCTCATGAATGCAAAAAGGTGAGCTGGTAATAAGTGTTCTAAAACGATATTCTTTTTGTTCAATTTCTTTTTCAGCTTCAATTTTATCGGTAATGTCTATGGAAAAAATTGTAACTCCATTTATCTCATTTTTTCGATTTCTTATTGGTGAATACCAGTTTTGCCAATACTGTGTAAATCCATTTCTACAGCATGTTTCTTGTACAAACTCAAATGATTCGCCTTGAAAAGCCCGGTTTAAATGTTCTTGAATAAAAACCAATTTATCAGGGGCAACCGATTCAAAAACCGAACTACCAGGTTTTATCTTAACGCCGAAATGCTCTTTTGCGAATATTTCCTGATTGTTGTTGAATGAAAGATAATTGTACTCATTATCAATAGAGTAAATCATCATCCCCTGTGGACTTTGAAGCATTGAATCCAATAACTCTGAACTCAATTTATAGTCCATTCTACTAGCCAGTAATTCCTCAGACTTTTCATGCAACAAGTCTTGCAGCTCTTCCGGCTTTCTTACCAGTTTATATACAGAATACCCACTTAATATTGATGCAACTATGGTAACGCAAAACACTAAAAATAATACATGAAGAATTGTAGATTGATCTCTCTTCTTGGCGTATAAGGTCCAATAGCCTTCTTCAATGAAAATGGATACATACTCATCTAATTCTACTTCTTCAGTCTCACTTAGAAAATATTCCGGACCTTCTATAGAGTTGCTGTATCTGGAAAGCACAAAATCATAACGTTCATCGAAATTATAAATCTGTGCTTCTTCCAAAATGGTGTCTAGATAAACTATTACAGCCGTAGCCGTAATTTTACCACCATTACTTTGTACAGGCAGCATACCCACAACCCCTAACTTTTGCTCAACCAACATAAATGGACCCGACAGATATAGAGAGCCCTTATCAAAAGCATTGGTCAGCTCCTTTAGAATAACTTGGTTCGATTCGAAGTTATATCCGATAATTCCTTCGTATGGTGCGGTAGGGTAAACCTTGGTTACTACATTATCCACAATAACCTCCATCATATTTATTGTAGGATATTTATCAATGAGACTTTCAGACACTTCTTCGAAGTTGACTACATTCCCATCTTCATCTATGGTTTGAGCGAGTAGTAAAGCAATACTGTTTAATTCGCGGAAGGAATGTTCAAGGTTTTTCTGAATAAGAATTAATACCTCAGTTGTTTCAACAACATCATCTTTTTGCATAGTTCGGAATTGTAAAACACCAACAACTATTCCTAATAATGCGATTAATAAGCCAGTGGAAACTCCCGCAATTAGTGCGGGCCATCGATCTTTTATGTTATAATTGTCTTCCAAAAAATATTGTCGCCCCTCCTTTTCTAAAATAAACTGATAATTTAGCCCCTTTCACAACCATTATTTATAAAAGTCACCCTCTTTTACTATGTAGTTGACAGAGTTTTTTGGCTATGAATATTAGAGTGCGACCCCTTTCGTTGTGCTAAGAATTCAAAATCCATCAAAAATTGATTCTTGGTATCAACTTTATATGTAGCGTCTAATTGTTGCAGTTGAGCGTGTATTAGATTTAACCCAAGATTTTTAGGTTTATCGAAATCAATTTCTGAAGGAAACCCTCTACCGTTGTCTTTGTACCTCACTTTTATTCCAGCACCCACCGACTCCACTTTTACAGAAATTTGATTATTTGCGCTACCATCAAAGGCATACTTAAATGAATTGGTAATTAGTTCGTTCAACAATAAGCCCAGAGGAATAGCCTGATTTATGTTGAGTTTATAATCGACGATATCCAAATCGAAATTCACAAACTGTTTTTTGTGCTGCATAGTGGCGCTAATGGCCGGTATCAATTTATCTAAGTACGCCTGAACATTTACCGACGACAGGTCTTCGGTGTTGTACATCAATTCATGTACCATGGCAATTGAAATAATCCGATTTATACTTTGATCAAAAATTGCCGTTAGTCGCTCATCATCAGTTTCTACTTTTTGCAATTCTAGTAGCCCCGATACGATCGCAAGGTTGTTTTTTACCCGATGGTGAATTTCTGCAAGTAACGTGGTTTTCTCCCGTAAAGAATTTTCTATAATCTCTTCTGATTTCTTTCTTTCGGTGATGTCTTGCGTAATTCCCATTACCCGAACCACTACATCGTCTTCATTTTTTAAGGGTATCATTAATGATTGGTACTGGCTATCCCCGGTACTAAATTCAAATTCAGTGGATACTCCTAACAGAGTTTTCGCTAGCAGTTCGTCAACCATGTGTGCATGCTTTTTACCTATCAACACAGGAAAATAGCGCCCAATTAGTTGTTCCGGGTTCTGAAGATGAAACATCTCAACACCGGCTTCATTTATTGAAATGATCCTCCCTTCTACATCCAGCTCATGAATGCAATACGGGGAATTCGAAATGAGCGTTCTTAGCCGACCTTCATTTCTTTCCAAATCTAATTCTGCTCGAATTCTTTGGGTGATATCTACAGAAAATACCGTTAAGCCGATAATATTATGTTCGTTATCACGAATAGGCGAAAACCAGCTTTGCCAATAATTCACTTCTCGACTAGCCCCGGTAAATTCCTGTATGAAATCGAACGACTCTCCGTTTAACGCACGATTATAATTAACCATGAGTAAAGCTCGATTCTTTTTTGGGACCACGTCGAACACATTCATGCCTTCTTTAATTGGTATCCCGTATAGCTCTTCGGTTAGTTGCCTGTAATTTTCATTATATGCGATGTAATTATATGATCGGTCTAATGAGAATATTACAATGTTCTGAGGGCTCTCAAACACCGATGTTAATAACTCAGAGTTTTTTCGGAATTGCTCCTGGCTTGTAAGTAACTCCTGGGCTTGTTCCTGTAGCAGCTTTTCGAGCATAAATGGTTTCTGCAGGATATTGAAAATGATATACCCAAAGAGTAACCCACCAATAAGAGAAAATCCTGAGATCAACAGAAATATTCGCATAGGAGCACTTTTATCGATTTTCGAACCATATAAATTCCAGTCCCCTTCAGGAAACTCAACCGACTGAATTTGTCCAGATTCTATATCTAAAGAAGTATCCAGAAAGAATTCCTTAATTCCGGTATTTGGATTCACTTTTGCAAGCTGGATATCATATCGATCAGAAATTGAAGTAACCCCAGATTCTTCAATTAGCGACTCTAAATAAATCAGAACGGCCGAAAAGCCCCATAAGGCGTCATTTTTTAAGATTGGCAATCTTCCAATTACGGCTTGCCCGCCTTGTCTAAGATCAAGAGGCCCAGCAAAATAGATTGAATTCAGCTCCGCTGCGCGCATTACTTCACGGTTCACATTTTCATCTTCAAGTATATTGTACCCAAGCACTATTTCATTTCCCTCAAGTGGATATACATACTCTATCACCCCGTTTGGCACCAACTGCAAAACATCCATACTTTCATGGTTCTCCAATAATTGTTCAGATACTTCTTCAAAGTTCCGAACCGTTCCATCATTCTGTACCGTTTGTGCAAGTATCAACGCGACACTGTAAGCCTCGCCAATAGTTCGCTGAATATTTTGTTCAATAAAAACCAGTACTTCACGCGTTTCTGCCTGATCGTTATTTAGCTCAACCTGATATTGTGAATAAGCCATAACTAACCCAAGGGCAAATACCATTACTCCAACTAAACACCCAGATAATGCTGGCGGAAATTTATTAATACGATTTTTAGGTTCGATCAATCTATCGGCTATATTAGTTTTTTCGAATTATCGGCGAGATATATATGAACTGAAGAATATAATATCTCAAATACTGACCTTTTATTATGATTACATGCTTTTATTCAATGTTCTAAAATCGTAACAGATTTAGGAGCTTGAAAATACTTTTTGAGTAGAATTTGAGATGTAAGAACGGTACAAATATTCACCTTAATGTAACCCGCAATTATCTAAAAATTAGAATGCGATCCTTTACCATGAGAAGTAAACACGAACTCAATCCTGAATTTATTATCCGTGTCAACATGGTAGGTTGCATCAAGTTGCGCAAGTTGTGCATGAATTAAGTTCAATCCTAAATTCTTGGGCTTTTTAAAGTCAACATCTTCAGGGAAGCCCTGCCCATTATCAGAATACATTACTTTGATGTTGTCTTCTTCTGTTGTCAGTTTTACATCAATTGCATTGTCTGGCGACCCATTGAAGGCGTATTTAAAAGAGTTTGTAATTAATTCATTTAAAAGCAGTCCAAGTGGTATTGCTTCATTAATGTTGAGCTGATACTCTTCAATATCTACTTGAAAATGTACATTTTGAGATTTGTTTTGCATCGTTGCACTTATTGCAGGAATCAGCTTTTCCAAATACGCATTTACATCAACTGATGATAAATCTTCGGTGTTATACATCAATTCATGTACCATAGCTATCGAAATAATTCGATTTATACTTTGATCAAATATGGCTGAGAGTGCGTCGTCGTTTACTTCCACTTTTTGCAGTTCAAGTAGCCCCGAAACAATCGCTAAATTATTTTTTACCCGATGGTGAATTTCTGATAACAGGGTAGTTTTTTCTTTTTCCGCCTGAATTCTCTTCGTGATATCCATAGAAAAAACAGTTAATCCAATAATTGAATTATCTTTATCTCGTATAGGCGAAAACCAGTTTTGCCAATGTTTTATTCCAAAAGATGGATCTACATATTCAGAAGTAAAATCGAATGACTCACCTTTTAATGTACGGTCATAAAACAGTTTTACACTGGTTTTAGCACTCTCAGGCAGCACATCAAATACATTGGTCCCATCTTTTATGGTAACGCCAAACAAGCGCTTCGTTAATTTTCTGTGATTATCATTAAATGCGATGTAATTATAATTCTGGTCTAACGAAAAAATAACAATGTTTTCTGGGCTTTCGAGCACTGATGAAAGCAACTCAGAGTTCTTTTTAAATTGCTCTCTGCTGACTAAAAGCTCCGTCGATTTCTGATGTAATAATAATTCTAGTTCAAAAGGTTTTTGAAATATTTTAAAAGAGAGGAACCCAATTATCCCTGCCAATGCAAAACCAACAACAATAAGAATAAAAATATAGGTTGGAAAATGCTGCGCTGAAATATTATGAGCATACAGCTTCCAATCTCCCTCCTTAATTTCAACGAATAGTTCGTCACCCCAGGTTATGTCATGATTATGGTCAGCATCAATAAAGAATTCTTCTTCGTTGGTCTCAAGATTAATCTTCGACAATTGAAAATGATAACGGTCAGAGTATTTTGAAATTTGCGATACTTCCAAGAGTGATTCCAGGTAAACAACTACCGCTGCAATCTTTATATCAACTTCATTTATTGAAAATGGCAAAAGCCCCACTACGCCAAGTTCGCCTTCAAGAAGTAAGCTCGGCCCGGAGAAGTAAATCGACTCATTTGCTGCTGCTTTTAATAGCTCTCTTCTAATTCTTTCATTTTGATATAAATCATATCCCAAAATTTCTTCATACCCTTCTAAGGGATAAACATGAGTTACAATTCCATCCAAAATAAGCTCGAGTACACTAATCGAGGGATAGTCTTCGATTAATTCCTGGGAAATTTCTTCGAATCTGGTAACATCGCCGTTTTCCTCAACCGATTGAGAGAGCAGCAATGCAATTGAATTTATCTCGCGAATGGCATATTGGAAATTTTGATCTATAACCGAGAGTACTTCCCTGGTTTCTGCCTCAGTATCCCTTATCTCAACCTGATATTGAGTGTAAGTCAAAAACAGGGCGATTATTAGAACAAATGTACCAATTAGGAACCCGGACATCGCCGGTGGAAACCGTTTATTTATATACTCTGTTTTACTCACTTTGGATTATTTCAATGCGAAGGCTCTCGAACTTATCGGCAACCATATTTTAAACTGTAGAACACTAATCTTTAGATCACCTTTACTCATACTTATATTTCCCTTTAACCAAAATATGCAATATATAGTTTATTGCCGCATAAACGATTAGCCACCCTCTCTACTTAACTACTATGCCTATTAATAAATGTGGCTTAAACTGATCTATGAATTGTAATAATAGTGATATCGTCACTTTGAGAAACATTTCTGGAGTGTGATTTTACTTCAGAAAGAAGCGTTTTCTCAATTTTTAAAGCAGAAGGTTCAGAAATCCCCTCAATGCAATCAATCATTTTCTGTAAGCCGAATTCATTTTCATTTTCATCCATGGCTTCGGTTATTCCATCGGTATAACAAACCAAACTATCACCCTGATGAAGTTCAACCGTTCCTGTTGAATAGCCCATATCGGGCATTACTCCAAGAAGAAGACCAGTAGATTGGAGTGACTCGACATGCTTTCCGTTTCTAAAAACCAAGGCTTCATCATGGCCTGCATTACAGTACGTAATAGTGTGATTTTCTGAATCTAATACGGCAAAAAATAGCGTTGCAAACTTCGAAGAATCTGTACTCTGATACAGTAAATTATTTACGTTAGAAATTGCTTTTTCAACGTTTTCCTCTATCATCACCTGACTTCTTAACAAGGCTTGTAAGTTTGACATCAACAATGCAGCAGGCATCCCTTTTCCGGTAATGTCTGCAATACAAAAACCGAATTTATGTTCTGAAATCGTGATGAAATCGAAATAGTCGCCTCCAACTTCTTTTGCAGAACTATTACTTCCTGCAATTAAATACCCTTTCACATAAGGACTTTTTTCCGGTAATAATCCATTCTGGATTCTCTTCGCCACATTCAGTTCTTCCTTCATTAAAAGAAGTTCTTTTTCTTCTTTATATAATCTGGAGCTTTCGATTAGCTGCGCAGACTGTGAAGCAATAATAATTAATAAACGTTGATCTTTATCGTTAAAAACATCTCCATGTTTTTTATTAAAAACAGCAATATACCCAATGAGTTTACCTTTAATTATAAGCGGTGCTGAAAGCATGCTTTGAATAGTATTTTCAATATACTGAGGTAATGTGAATCTGGAATCAGCTACTAAATCATTACTTAAAATGGGTTGCTTATTATTCAGCATCCATCCGGTAATTTGCTCATCTAACTGAATGGGTAACCTTGCTTGAGTTAAATCACTTTTGCGAATAAAGGTTTGAAACTTTTGTTGGTCATCTTCCTCGGTTAATAAGCTGATTGTTCCCTCTTCCGTTTTAAGATACTTCACACATTTCAATACAATGGTATCGATAATGTTTTCAATTGGTTGAGTAGTGGATATTGAAGTTGCAATATCATTTAAAATCGACAGTTCATTTACTGCCAATTTTAGTTCTCTATTTTCTTTGGATAACTGCTCTAATTCTTTCAACTTTTTGTATAATTAACTTTATAAATGGAAGTACAAGAATGCATTGATAAATAATTATTACTTCTTATCTAAAAATCATATTGTAAAGTCAGGTTTCTGGTTGAATCTATCAAATAATTTAAGGGGATGATAGGCAAGCAATTGCTTCATTACATAGTGCTAAAAAAGCTCGGTGAAGGAGGTATGGGCTCCGTATATCTAGCAAAAGATATTAGGCTTAACCGAGAAGTAGCACTTAAATTCCTGTCCACAGCCATTGCAAAAAATAAAGCTGCGCTCGAGCGCTTTGAGCAGGAAGCTAAACATGCTGCTGCGTTAAGTCATCAAAATATAGCCCAGGTTTACGCAATTGAGGAAGACAAAGGACACATGTTCATCGTTTTTCAATTTATCGAAGGCCAGGAACTTCAGGACTACATCGAGAACAATGAGTTGACACCGGAGCATCAATTTAATATTGCCTACAGCATAGCAGATGGATTATTAGCGGCGCATGAACGGGGAATTATTCATCGGGATGTTAAAGCCGGGAATATCATGATCACATCTAAAGGCCAAGTAAAAATCCTGGACTTTGGTATTGCCGGACTCATGCAGGCAGATGATGTAATGCAAACAGCCGAGCAACTTGGAACTTCACCTTACATGGCGCCGGAACTATTTGTTGGTCTGCCTGCAAATATTCAATCCGAAATTTGGGCATACGGGGTGGTTTTGTACCAATTATTCTCGAAAAAGCTTCCTTTCGATGGACATTATCAGCAAGCTATTTCGTATTCCATTTTACATGATGAGCCCACCCCAATTAAAGAATTAGTCCCGGATATTCCGGCAGTACTTGATACCATAATCTCGAAATGTCTAAAAAAAGATCGGGACGAAAGGTATGAATCGCTGAGTGAAATCCTGGAAGAGCTAGACCGTTCAAAAGAAGCGAATCTCGAACCAACCAACGTTACTGCTTCTGTATCAATAAAACAGAAGGCTATTATTTTTACTTCGATCGGTGTACTAATTGTTGCACTTGTAATTTCGAATTTAGACTTGTTTTCATCCGTACCCGAAACGAAACGCTTGGCTATTATCCCTTTTACAAATGTAGGAGATAACACCGAAAACGCGGTTTTTCTGGATGGTATTCTCGAGACCATGACTAGCAAACTCTCTCAAATTGATAATTATGAAGAGAAGCTTTGGGTAATTCCTTCCAGCGAAATTTTATCAAACGATATTAAATCGATTACTGACGCAAGGAATTTATTTGGCATCAATTTAGCCATTACAGGTAGTTTACAGGATATTTCGGGTAGCAAACGGCTTACCATTAATCTCATCGATGCTCAGGATTTACGACAACTAAAATCCAGAGTTATAGATCTGGATAGCGATAACATGTTAGGTCTTCAATCGGAGTCGGTTATTAAGATGATTCAGATGCTGGAAATTGAAACTAACGACCGAATCAATCAAACCATTGTTGCCGGTGAAACAAGTAATGCCAATGCATCCGCATTTTACTTAAGTGGGGCAGGATATCTATATCGCTATACTCAAAGTGATTACCTCGATAATGCAATCGGGTTATTCAAGCAAGCAGTGCAAGAAGATTCGGAGTATGCATTAGCGTATGCCTCTTTAGGGGAGGCGTACTGGCGAAAATATCAGCAAACAAATGTGATTTCATTAGTCGACTCTGCCCAGTTTTTCCTTGATCGGGCAATTTCCATTAATGAAGAACTTCTCGAAGTTCAGCAAGTGCAAGGCTTGTTATATTTGGGTACCGGTAATTATGAAGATGCTGTTGAGGTTTATAGCGGGGTCATAGAGTCTGACTCTAAAAATGAAGCGGCTTTTAAAGGTCTAGCAGAGGCGTACGACAATCTGGGTGAACCAGTAAAAGCAGAAGAGGCATATTTAGCAGCCATTGAGATAAAACCCGAATATTGGCTTGGTCATAAAAGTCTCGGTAATTTTTACATTAAAAATGGTGAGTATCAAAAGGCAATTACACCACTACAACAAGTTATCGCACTTACTCCCGACAATCACGACGGATACTCGAATCTAGGTGTTTTATTCTATTATCTGTCAGACTGGGAGCAGTCGATCGCCAATTTCACAAGATCACTGGAAATTAAGCCAACAGAGTCAGCGGCATCAAACTTGGGCACCGTTCACTATATACTCGGCAATTACGAAGAAGCGTCAACCTTTTATGAAATTGCGGTAGAAATAAATCCGAATAATTATGCAGTTTGGGGTAATCTTGCTGCACTTCAAGGAATTTTGGGTAATACTCATCAAGAAACAAAATTCTATCTAAAAGCGATTGAAGTGGCAGAAAGGCAGCTTCAAATCAACCCAAATGATATAACCCTGAATACTCAGTTGGCCGCCTATTATTCTGATGTTGGCGACGTAGATAACGTAAAGATTTACATTGAAAGAACTTTAAATCTTGCCCCAAATATTCCTGAAGTTTCGTTTCGCCTGGCAAGTGTTTACGAAAAAATTGGGAGCCGGTCGGAAGCTATTGAGTTAATGAAACGGGCAATAGAACAAGAATACCCAATAGAGAATATTTTAAATCAACCTGAATTGACTGATTTAGTCAATGACGCTGAGTTTCAGGACTTTCTCAATGCTCTTGATGACAACTAACATTTATTAGGAATGTCAAAAAACTACACCTACTTTTTAAACTCTAATCACAAAATACGGGTAAAATGAATAAGAAAACCTATCTATGGTTCGCAATACTGATTTTCGGGGTTGTTTCAGTAGCAAACACATCTATACCAAAGAAAATTAAATATTCCGTTAAACTTATCGATACCACTTGGTTTGTAGTTGACGAAACGAATAATCCTAAACCTATTGAGGCTGATAAGAATGACGATATTGAGTGGACAGCCGAAGGTTCTGATATGACCTTTCAGTTCCCGGTTGCTATGAGCACCTTATTTACTAATGAGGATGGCTCTGCTGTTGGTGATGCTTATGTTATTCAAGTGGCAAGTGGGAAAAAACTGAAGCTTAAAGTTAAAGGCGATGCCCCTGCAGGAAGATACGTGTATTCCGTTTATGTAAAAGTTGGTGATACCTTTGCAGAAGGAAGTACCCCACCAGTAATGATTATCAAATAATCTTTTTCTCTAAACAAAAAAAACCCCAATCAATAATCTGAATGGGGTTTTTTGTTTCAAAAAGTGGGACCGGGCGGAATTGAACCGCCGACACACGGATTTTCAGTCCGTTGCTCTACCAACTGAGCTACAGTCCCTTTTTGAGGACGAAAAAAATAGCGCCTTTAATACCCAGATACAATAGACAATTTAAGTTTCTGCACCATCTAGCAGATGGATGTCTTTTAAGCGCATTTGAAGTGATCTTCGACCATTCCAGTGGTTTTCTTCCAATACATAGGCAACATTAAATGGGGCGCCATTTCGAACAGCAGGTAAATACTCGTGCATGTTGAAGCCGATTGCGTCGAAAACGCCAGAATTTTCCTGCTTAATTCGCATTTTTAGATGTCCATTTCCTACGACCGATGGTATCCCGACTACCTGAACATTTTCACTTACGAAAACTGGGCGCAGGTTGTATGGGCCAAATGGTTTGAATTGAGCCAGAAGCTTCCAGAATTTCATATCAATATCTGTGAGCTTAAGTATAGCATCTACCATTATTTCCGGTTCAAATGCTGCCCCTGAAAGTCCGTTGTACGCAATTTGGTTCATCCTTCTGCGGAATTCGCTAAGATTTTTTTCGGTAAGTGTTAATCCGGCTGCAAATTCATGACCACCAAATTGTTCAAGTAAATCTTCGCACTCTTTCATTGCGTCGTAAATATTGAATCCTCGCACACTTCGGGCCGATCCTTTAATTTTTCCTTCTACATTGCTAAGCATAATTGCCGGACGATGAAACATATCTACCAATCGCGAAGCAACAATACCAATTACACCAAGGTGCCAATCTGGATTGTACAATACTAAGCTAGAGACATCGTCAATATCCAGTTCGTCATCAATCTGTGCTAATGCCTCCTCCATGGTTTTGGTGTCTTTATCTCGCCTCCTTAAGTTGATAGACTCCAATTCTTTAGCCAGAGATTTGGCTTCGTTGTAGGTCTCTGCAATCATCAACTTTACAGCTGTTGAGGCATCACCCATCCTTCCTGCTGCATTGATCCTTGGCCCAATCGAAAACACAATTTTTGAGGTCGAAATATCCTCCATTGGCATGCGAATTAGTTCCATCAGAGTTTTTATTCCCACCCTCGGATTGTTTTGGAGCATCTGAAGCCCGGCACGCATCAATATTCTGTTTTCACTAATAATCGGAACAATATCGGATGCAATAGATATAGCAATCAGATCAAGATATTTATACGCAATAGCGTCTGGCAGGCCTAACTTTTTAAGTGTGCCTTGAATCAATTTAAATCCAACACCGGCACCGGATAGCCCATCAAATGGATAATCACAATCGGGACGCTTTGGATCTAATACTGCAACTGCATCAGGAATTGCACCACCAACGGTGTGATGATCGCAGATGATGAGGTCCATCCCTTTTTCTTTAATCTCTTTGGCCTCTTCTACAGCAGTAATTCCACAATCAACGGATACGATTAGATTGGCATTGATACTATCTGCGTATTGGATACCTTCCGGATTTATTCCATACCCCTCTTTAAAGCGGTGCGGAATATAGTAATCTGCATCAACTCCAAATTCCTGCAAAAAGGTGTATACACTGGCTGTCGCCGTAGTTCCATCTACGTCGTAATCGCCGTATACCAATACTTTTTCACTTTTACGTATAGCATAAGCTAAACGCTCTGCTCCTTCGTCCATATCCTTCATTAAGAAAGGATCGAACAATAAATCTATCGTAGGTCTGAAAAAAGATTTTGCATCATCGTAAGTTTTTATGCCACGGATAGCCAACAAACGGGCTATAATTTCCGGAACTCCGAGTGCCTGCTTTATTTCGGACACACGTTCCTTCTGTTCCGGCTGCGCGTACACCCAGCGGAATGACATAGTTTATTTTTCCTTTATTTTTATTTCTATTCATAAGAGGCGAGCCGGCGACCAAACCGAGACACCACACCAAAGTGGAATTCTTTGGTATAATTGATTCTTTAAAATACAATTTTGCCAATAACTTTCTGCATTAAGCCAACGAAACTTACCCATAAAAAGTCTGAACTTTCTTACACCCTTGTTTCAGATATTCGATATTTTTTTATGGTCAAAAAACTATTCGTCCAAAATAACTTTTAACTAGGTTTTTTTGGTTAAAAACGAGATTTTTGGAAGCGGTTCCAACCAATAAAAATATCTGTTAACATGATTGATTCCCCAACTGCACAAAAAGAGAATATGAAGGATGAGAAGATTGAGCTGAGCATCTTTGGAGCACTTGAAAATATGGGGCACGAACAAGTTGTAGTCTGTTCAAATCCTGATACCGGACTCAAAGCTATTATTGCCATACATAATACGGCACTTGGTCCTGCCCTTGGCGGCACTCGCATGTGGATGTATAAAAATGAACAGGAAGCTCTTCGAGATGTACTTCGGCTTTCCAGGGGGATGACCTACAAAGCTGCAATTTCGGGACTGAATTTAGGTGGTGGCAAAGCGGTAATTATTGGAGACCCGCACACAGATAAAACGGAGTCTCTTTTTCGCTCTTTTGGTCGATTTGTTGATTCTTTAGGTGGTCGATATATCACAGCGGAAGACGTCGGGATGACCGTGCAAAATATGGAGTGGATCTACTCTGAAACTAAATTTGTCACCGGTATTCCAGAATCTTTAGGCGGAAGTGGAAACCCATCCCCTGTTACTGCATTTGGGGTGTATATGGGTGCAAAAGCTGCTGCTAAAAAAGCATACGGATCCGACTCATTAGAAGGAAAACGTATTTCAGTTCAAGGCGCCGGGAATGTTGCATCTTATTTTGCTGAGCATTGCGCAAAAGAAGGTGCTAAAGTTTTTGTTACTGATATTTATGATGAAAAAGCAAAATCATTAGCAGAGAAAATAGGGGCAACTTTTGTTGAACCTGATGAAATATACAATCTGGATGTAGATATTTTTGCTCCTTGTGCCTTAGGTGGTGTTGTGAATGATGATACCCTCGATCTTCTTAAGTGTGACATCATTGCTGGCGGAGCAAATAACATTTTGGACGAAGAAGACCGCCATGGACAATTATTGCTTGGAAAAGGCATTTTATACGCCCCTGATTATGTGATCAATGCTGGTGGTATTATCAATATTTCAAGTGAATTAGCCGGTTACAACCGACAGCAAGCACTCAATCAAACAGAAAAAATCTATGATACTACCCTAAATGTATTGAATTATTCTGAGGAGCATGGAATTCCTACCCATAAAGCTTCTAATGAATTAGCTGAAAAAAGAATTGCCGAGGTTGCTCGATTGAGAAGTATGTACACATCCTCCAGCAAAATATCCGGCAGATTGGGGGAGATGTACCGACTCGATAATCGTTAAAAAAAGATTTATTCCGTATCTTTGAATCCCATCTGGAAGCACCAAATGGGATTTTTTATGCATAGAGGTTTCTCAAATGAATATTGAAGAGTTTCAATTTAAAGACAGAATAATCAAGGGAATTACTGCCGACGGTAACTTTAAAATTGCTGTAGTCAAAACAACAGATATTGTTAAAGAGGCTGCTCAAAGGCACGAACTCTCGTTGCTCGCTAAAGTTATTTTAGGTAAGGCCTTAACGGCAACCATGTTACTGGCATCTGAGCTAAAGAAAGAAGAACGCATTCAATTACGAATGGATGGAAATGGACCTCTCGGTTCCGTGATAGCCGAAGCAAATAGTCTGGGCGAAGTTCGTGGATATGTAGGGAATCCAGATGCAGAAATTGATTACTCAAAGGCAGGCGTAACTTTAGGTGATGGAATTGGAATTGGCGTATTGAGCCTCACCAAAATCCTCTATAATGAAGCCGAACCTAGAACCAGCGCCATTGAAATTGTTAGTGGTGATGTAACTGCTGATGTTGCCCGTTATTTGGTTCAATCAGAACAAATTCCTTCTGCCGTACTATTAGATGTAGGCATTGATGACGACGGAAACTTAACTGAATCTGGTGGGCTTTTATTACAACGTCTACCTGATGCTCCTGAAGGTCAGATTGATATGCTTCACGAACGCCTCGGGTCTTTCCCACCGATAGATCAGCTTTTAATTGATGGACAGTACATCGATATCATCATGGAAAAATCTGTTTCTCCTATACAAGTAAAAGAACTGGCACGCCAACCGGTCGACTTCTTTTGCCGATGCTCGCGAGAGCGTTTTCTTGATGCATTGTCGATGTTGAGCTATGCCGATCTAAAAGACATGGAGGGAGAGACGCAGGAAATTGTATGCCATTACTGCAACAACAAAGAAGAAATTTCGAAAGAGGAAATCGCTAAATTAATTAACGAGGCACAAGCAAAACTGAACTAATAAGGGCATACTATGGGGAAGCTTACCACCGATGAGATGAAAGAAATTGTCCGACGGGCTTCCATCTTACAAAAGTTTCATGAACAGTCTTTGGGTTCATACAAGACTCTTCAACCCGAAGATGATGATCCTATATTTGAGATTGCTGATTCTTTAAATATCAAAAGACATTTTATTCAAGAAGCACTGCTCGAATACGAGGGAATTTCGATTGAAGATCCCATAATGATCGACAATAATAGTAGCTCACAAGTTGAAATTCAGGGATACGCCAACGGTCCAATCGATGGAAGTTTGCTGAATGAGCTCCGGGCCCAGATTGAATATCACTTTAATACTGTTGGAACTTTAAATCGACGAAAAGGCAAGATTTATTGGAAAGCAAAGCCTTCGTTTCCATTTAAGTTATTGGATATTTCCAGAACCCCGGAACTAGAAATTCACCAACAAAAAGGGCGAGTAAAGTTAACTATGCGTCAAAGCTTAAAGACTTTGAACAAACTTTATTTGCCACCAATTGCATTTACTTTTGGGGCATTTATGCTTTTTGCAGCAGTTGTGTTAGAAGTTGCAGGTAACGAAGCTCCACCAATGCTGATAGTTTCTGGATTTTTTCTAGCCGGCAGTTTCGGTTTTTCACGATTTGTGCGAAGCTTAAAACGAAGAAAAAAGAAAAAACTTCTTGAACTGGTAGAAACTCTTCAACAAATAATGGAACGAAGATTCCGCTCAGGACGCTTAAAAGAAGAGAAAGTTTCCATTGATATAGAAGATTTTCAACATTTAAGTGAAGAAGAAGAGATAGAAATTAAACCTGAATTGAGAGTAAAAGAGTAGGCGATATGCCAAAAAAACTAGTGATAATTGGGGGAGGATTTGGCGGGATGAATGTAGCCAAATCGTTAGCTAACACTGATTATCAAATCACTATTATAGATAAATCGAACCATCACCTGTTTCAGCCTTTGTTGTATCAAGTGGCTACCGCCGCTTTGTCGCCAGGCGATATTGCCGTACCCATTCGATCCGTTTTTTCTAAACAGAAAAATGTTCGGGTAATTTTGGGTGAAGTTGTTGCTGTAAGTAAAGAAGATCAGGTTGTTCAATTATCAGAAGGTGACCTTATTCCCTTCGACTATTTGGTGATAGCAACCGGTGCACAATACAATTATTTCGGCAATAAGGATTGGGAGCCTATTGCGCCCGGTCTTAAATCTTTGGATGACGCGCTTCGAATACGGGAAAGAATTCTGCTTTCTTTGGAAAAAGCAGAAAAAACTCCGGATCTGGAAGACCGAAAACCCTATCTGACTTTTGTAGTAATTGGTGGCGGACCAACGGGTGTTGAAATGGCCGGGTCTATTGCGGAAATAGCCAAAAGAAACATGATGCGTGAATATCGCAACTTTCATAAAAATGAAACAACCGTATATCTTATCGAGGCTGCCGGCGGTGTATTAAATGGCTATCCTGAAAGTCTGTCACAAAACGCGCTGGATACCTTAACTAAAATGGGTGTGCAAGTAATCTTGAACTCGCCTGTTCAGGAAATCACCAAAGAAGGAGTAAAATTAAAGAACCAGTTTATTGAAACCCCAAATGTTATGTGGGCAGCCGGGATCTCCGGCACTTCCCTTACAGATTCGCTGGAAGACGACAAAGATCGGATAGGAAGAATAAAAGTTGGTCCAGATTTATCACTCCCTGGACAACCAAATATGTTTGTTATCGGTGATGCAGCCCATTCCAAAGATAAAGATGGAAAACCACTTGTTGGGGTAGCACCGGTGGCCATGCAACAAGGTAAATTTTTGGGTAAACTTCTTAAAAATGAATTAAAAGGCATCCCTCGGAAAAACTTTTCTTATACCGATAAAGGAATTATGGCTACCATTGGGCGAGCTAAAGCAGTAGCCGACATCAAGGGGTTCAAGTTAACCGGTTTTGTTGCCTGGATGATTTGGGGAGTAATTCATGTCTTTTTTTTGATAGGATTCCGCAATCGTTTTCGAGTATTTGCCGAATGGATTTGGCATTATATCACCTTTAAACGTGGCGTACGGCTAATTGCGCACAAAGAAATAGAAGAGTAGATTCTAAATTGAAAAGCTGGTTCCACAGCCACAGTTATCTGCAGCATTTGGATTGTCGAAAGTAAACCCGCGTGCATCTAGCCCATCCGGATAATCAATCTGAATACCTTCTAAGTACATCAGATGCTTTTCGTCAACAATGAGCTCGACTCCAAAATTCTCGAAAATCACATCTTCATCTGTTCGATGATCTAAACCCAGCTTGTAGCTTAAACCTGAACAGCCGCCACCTTCTACAGCCACGCGTAAATACAAATTCGAGTGCTCTTTATGGTCGGCTTTAATCTTTTGAACTTGCTTTGCCGCTCTTTCGGTAAGTGTAACTGGCTCCCCAGTTAATTCATGCACTTCTTCCTCGATTGATTCTTCATCAACGAAATCATCCAATAAGGAAGAAATTACATCGTCTAAATTTTCTTCTTGATCTCTCATATCAACCAATATTACGCACTTTTCTTGGATAAAGTATAATGGGCAACCCCATCCTTTTCAAATAAATCTAACACACCTACACTTACCAGATTTACTAAAATCTTAGCTGCTGTGTAGGTAGTAGTATTGATAATCGTACTGAAGCGCTCTACTGTGATGTCGCTGTATTCGTTTAAAAATCTAAATAAGAGACGTTCATTTTCTCCAAATTCAAAAGTAACACCTTCTTCTTCTGCTCCTTTTTTTAATACTTCAATCAAATCTTCGCTGGCTAATTGGCTTTCGTCTTCTTGCCGGATAAAAACTTTACGGCGGTTATTTCCTTTCACATAAATGGGTTTTATTTCTGCTTCAGGCACTTCAATAACAATTACGTCTTTGTTACCCACATTCAATAATTCCATATGCATTTCAATCTCCGGTATACACAACTCAGCAGCTTGATTTAGCCAGAATTCTTCTTCCATGTAACTTTCAGTGCCAACAATTTCGCCATTGTCTGCAACGCCAATTAAAATTGTACCTCCATGGGCGTTTGCAAAAGCTGCTATTTCACGGGCAATTTTTTCAGGTGAAGCAACTTTATGTTTAAACTCAAGAAATGAACTTTCACCCGTTGCAATCAGGTTTTTCAAGTCTTGTTTTCCCATAGTGCTCAGGGGCATATTTCCCGTATGCTGCAGATAAAAACTCATTTCGTCTTTCATACACTTTCTCTATCAACTAGCCGGTTAGATGATAATTTCGTCCTTTGGATCTCTATTCATTAAACGTTGTAGGGCGTCCGCGGGATCTTCGCCATCAAATAGCACATGGTACACCGCTTCGGTTATAGGCATTTCAACTTGATTTTTCACTGCCCAATCATGAACTGATTTGGTTGTCTTGATACCTTCTGCAACCATATTCATACTCTTGATAATTTCATCCAGCTTTTGACCCTTCCCAATTTGTTGGCCAACATATCTGTTTCGGCTGTGAGCCGATGTACAGGTTACAATCAAATCACCCATACCGGTTAATCCGGAAAAAGTATCAGGATGAGCCCCCATCATACTTCCCATTCTCTTCATCTCATGCAGTCCTCTTGTAATCAAAGCTGCTTTTGCATTATCGCCTAATTGGGCACCATCAATAACACCCGCTGCAATTGCCATGATATTTTTTACAGAACCGCCAATTTCTACCCCAATAACGTCATTATTTGCATAAACACGGAACATTGGGGTTAAAAATGCTTCCTGAATTACTCGAGTTGTGCGGCTAGAATATGCGGCAGCTACCACTGTTGTGGGACGAAGCATCGCTACTTCTTCGGCATGCGATGGACCATAAAGTACCCCGATATTGTCTTCGTAGGTTACGCCTTCCATCACTTCTACCAAAATCTGAGACATCGTTTTAAATGTATCATTTTCGATGCCTTTAGAAACCGTGACGAGAATTTCATGTCCATCTAAACATGGCTTGATTCGTGCAGCAATTTCTCTAAGAGTGTGAGATGGAGTTGCAAAAACGATTATATCCTGTGATCGCAAACACTGTTCAAGATCATTATATGCTTTTATCGATTCGGGTAATTCAAGATCTGTTAGGTATGCCGGATTTTTATGCTTCGAATTGATTGATTCTACTACTTCAGGCTCTCTGGCCCAAATTTGCACATTATTACCCGCTGTATCTAATACGGTTGCAAGTGCCGTTCCAAAACTTCCTGCACCCACGATTGTTACATTCCTCATATCTGTACCTTTTCGGTCTGAATTTCCTGATCAGCATCTGGTTTAGGCTTGCTTTTTCCAACCTGGCTTTCTGTGCCATCTTTCAAACGCTGGATATTTGAGCGATGGCGATAAATAATACCAGCAGCTACAATTATGGCAAAAACAATAATACTACCATCTATTTCGATATCAAGAGCATATCGCATCACCAACAAGTTAATCGGATACAACAAGGTTGCCGTTATTGATGCAAGAGAAACATATTTAGTTATAAAAATAATTAGTCCAAACATCACGAAAGAAATAGCTATGGAAACGGGCTCAACCCCAAAAAGCATGCCGCAGGCAGTTGCAGCTCCTTTACCCCCTTTGAACTTTGCAAAGATTGGATACATGTGACCGATTACTGCAAATAAACCACATGCAATTTTTAGAAATGCTTCAACATCCCAGGCCGGGGGAGCAAGTGGTCCGGAAAACAAGTCGAATGCCATAACGCTCAACCAAAACGAAGGAATAAATCCCTTCATAAAATCCATGGAAAAAACGGTTATACCAGCCGGAACCCCTAAAACCCGAAAGGTATTTGTAGTTCCTGCATTTCCACTACCGTGCTCACGTACATCAATGCCTTTGTATGCTTTACCAACCCAAATGGCTGATGGAATAGAACCAAGCACATAACTGATAAGCAGTACGGTTAGCGTAGATAGCATGATGTTAAATTTTCAATATTTACGTTTAGCAGAGCTTAAACGTGGCGTTCTGCATGATATGATGAACGCACCAACGGGCCACTTTCTACATGGCCAATTCCTAGTTTTTCTCCAATTTCTTTGTATTCCGCAAATTGATCAGGGTGAACCCAATCTAGCACCGGGTGATGCATTTTTGTAGGCTGCATGTATTGCCCTATAGTGAGCACGTCAACTTTATGATCCACACAATCCTGCATTAATTCAATCACTTCTTCCCGGGTTTCACCTAAGCCAACCATGATTCCGGTTTTCGATTTAACTCCTGCTTCTTTAGTGCGAAGTAATAATTCAAGTGAGCGCTCATATCGTGCCTGTGGACGAACTCGACGATATTTATTTGGAACAGTCTCTAAATTATGACTCAACACTTCAGGAGGAGTGTCCAACACTATTTGTAACGTATCCCAATCTCCTTTAAAATCCGGAATCAAAGATTCTATGGTTACTCCCGGTATAGCTTCTCTAAGTGCAGTATGAGTTGCAGCAAAAATTGGTGCTCCGCCATCTTTTCTATCATCTCGATTGATGGAAGTTAGTACCACATGTTTCAATTTCATCTTAGCGGCTGCATCCGCAACACGTCGTGGTTCATCCCAATCCAAATCGGCTGGTGGTCGACCCGTTTTAACGGCGCAAAATGCACACGATCTTGTACAAACATCGCCGAGGAGCATGAAGGTTGCTGTACCAGCGCCCCAACATTCTCCCATATTTGGGCATCTCGCTTCAGAACAAACTGTGTTTAGTTTATTCTCATTAATCGTGTCGAGTACTTCCTTGAATTTCTCTCCTGATGGAAGCTTCACACGTAGCCAATCCGGCCGACGTTGCTTCGA
The DNA here is from genome assembly GCA_965249965.1 of Balneolaceae bacterium. Lineage (GTDB taxonomy): Bacteria > Bacteroidota > Rhodothermia > Balneolales > Balneolaceae > HXMU1420-13. The sequence continues at coordinate 1,011,643 of OZ252262.1, read as the reverse complement.
CTTTTTCTCTACTATTTGAAGTTCTTTAATCATGTTTTTATCTCTTGTCATCCAAAGCGAAAGCGATGGATCTACAAGTCGCTTTCATGAGTTACAATTCATTGTGCAGATTCTTCGCCCTGATAAATCAGGACTCTGAATGACTTTAAAAATTACGAAAAATATTGCTCTAGTTCTTGCCAGCCACCGGAGGGTTTTATGGCAACATCGAATACCTCTTCGAAGTGAGTAACGATTCTTTCCTTTACTTCGTTTTGATCAATCTCTTTACCCAATTGTGCCTTCAAACTTGTCACTGCTTTGTCTGAAATTCCACATGGAACAATGTGTTCAAAATAGCTCAAATCTGTATTTACGTTAAACGCGAACCCATGCATGGTTACCCATCGTGATGATCGGATCCCGAGAGCGGCAATCTTTTCTTCGCCAATCCATACACCGGTTAAGCCTTCAATTCGACCGGCTTCAAGTCCATAATCGGCACAAACTTTGATCAGAATCTCTTCAAGAAAACGAAGGTATTTGTGGATATCTGTGAAATGACGATCTAAATCCAGAATAGGGTAACCCACAATTTGTCCCGGTCCATGATAGGTGATATCACCACCTCGATCGATTTTCACAAACTCAGCAGAAAGCCTTTGAAGCTCGAGCATTGAACGAAGCATGTTTTCTTCTGCGCCACTTTTGCCTAATGTGTACACATGGGGATGTTCCACAAGCAAAAGTGCATCATCTTTTCTAATACCTTCAAACTCCCCTTTCGATTCCGCTCTTTTCTCTTCAATCAGCTTTTCCTGAACAGTCCGCTGCAAATCCCAAACTGGTTGGTACGAGCCGTTTTCTAAATCGTAAAGTTGGACAGTTTTATTGTTCATCAGACAAAAATGGCTCCCAATTTGGGAGCCACATAAAATAGTTGTCATGCTGAACTTGATTCAGCATCTGTACCAATCACAGATCCCGGATCAAGTCCGGGATGACTATGCTTCGTTATTTCTTAACCGGTGTTCCTAAGTGAACACCTTCGTTGTATGCTTCGGCAACTGCTTCCATCACGGCCTCTGAAAGAGTCGGGTGAGGGTGAACGGCACTGATAATTTCATGACCGGTCGTTTCAAGATCACGCGCAACCACTGCTTCAGCGATCATTTCTGTTACACCAAACCCGATCATGTGGCAGCCTAACCATTCGCCATATTTTGCATCAAACACTACCTTCACAAATCCTTCTTCGTGACCAAGAGCTGTAGCTTTTCCGCTAGCAGAAAGCGGGAACTTCCCAACTTTCACATCATAACCGGCTTCTTTGGCTGCTTCTTCAGTTAATCCAACAGATGCAACTTGAGGCTCACAATAAGTACATCCTGGGATGTTCTCATAATTTATTGGCTTTGGTGACAAGCCCGCTAATTGCTCAGCTAAAACTGTAGCTTCGTGAGATGCTTTATGCGCCAACCATGGAGCTCCGATGATATCACCGATAGCGTAAATACCTTCCACACCTGTTGAATAGGTCGACTTATCAACCACAATCGCACCACGCTCGATTTTCACTCCGATATCTTCTAGGCCAATTCCTTCAACATTTCCGGTAACACCAACTGCAGAAAGAACTACATCAGCATCGATTTTCTCTTCGCCTTTCTTAGTTTTAACGGTTACTTCAACACCTTTTCCTTTCTTAGCAACTTTCTCAACTGTGCTTTCGGTAAGGATGGTCATTCCTTTTTTCTTGTAAATCTTTCCAAGCTCGCGGCCAACATCTTTGTCCTCGATTGGAACCAATGTTTTTTGCAGCTCAACCAATACCACTTCTGTTCCAAGTGTGTTATAGAAATAAGCAAATTCAACACCGATAGCGCCGGCACCAACAATCACCATTTTCTTTGGCTGCTTTTCCATGGTCATCGCTCTTTCAGAATCGATGATCATTTCGCCATCAATCTTTAAGCTTGGAAGTTCCCGTGGACGAGCACCTGTCGCGATGATGAAATACTTCGATTTGATGCTATCAATTTCCTTGCCGGAATCATCCTTAACAGCCAATTCTGTTTTTGATTTGAATGAGCCAGCTCCCATGAACACGTCAATCTTGTTTGCTTTCATCAAGAATTGAACACCTTTGCTCATCTTGTTCGCAACACCGCGACTTCTTTTCACGATACCATCAAAATCAGGCTTCACATCGCCAACAGAAATACCATAATCGTCGGCATGCTGAATCGATTCCAATACTTCAGCTGACCGCAACAACGCTTTTGTCGGAATACAGCCAATATTCAAACATACACCGCCTAAATGTCTCTTCTCTACAATTGCAGTTTTAAAACCCAGTTGAGAAGCTCGGATCGCCGCAACATAACCGCCGGGACCGGAGCCAATCACACATACATCAAATTCTTTAGCCATGATTTCTTATTGATAATAGTTTGTAGTTCGCTTGCCTTCCTCTAAATCAGAAACAGGAAACTCTTGGATTTTGAAGGCTCGATAAGGTAAGAGTTTTGTGGATGAAGTTCGAGTGCTCCTCAAGTACTCATCAGAATTATTACATTTCAATTATATCAGTAACTTAGTTGTGTATTTATTGATTCAATATTATTCTAAATCGACTAAATGAATGCTATCTGTATAATGAGACCTTATTTTTTTTTCTTCGGGCTAATACTTTTAAACAGTTGTACTAATAACGCTGGTCATCCAATTGAGATTTATACTGAGAATGAGTACCTATCCTTCATCGCTGAAAATAAATCACCTAGAGGCTCCCATTGGGGAACGTATTTTGATTCTAATGGCGACCCTTATACTGGTGAAGTAAACTGGTATTTTAAAATAAACGATGAGCTGGCCAGAAAAGAATTCTATGATAATGGAAAACAAATCCGTGTTGATATTTATGATAAAGAAGGTAATTGGGTTTGGTTTAGTAAAAACGAAATATCTGAAGACGAAAATGGAATCAAATATTTAGAACACTTTCAGAAAACTGAAAATGATTCAATCTTTTTGGCATTCGATCTTATATGGAATGATAATTCACATACAGTTAAAGAATATTACCTCAATGGACAACTCAAATATCAATACAATTATAATACAATAGTTAATCGGGTTGATGGAATGGCATATAAATACGATCAAGAAGGCAATTTATTGAAACAAGAACGTTATGAGGATGGAATCTTGATTGAAACCATTAAATAGTCGTTCTTTAGCATTAAATACGGTTTCAGAATTACGCTTGGCTCATGAAAATCATCGCACTCATCATCTCTATTACTCTTTTTTCGTCCACTTCAGATTTCACTGAATCTAACGAAGAAGTTCGCCTAAACCACCTTGTTGAGCATTTCGAGGAAAAAGGAATCGATATAAAACCTTTATTGGATGATGAGCGCTTTGTTTTGGTTGAGGACATCACCAGCAAATTCACTCGCGCTGTTGAAATCAAGATTGAGACCTTTGAGGATTATCAGAAAGCCATCAATTATGATCGAAAGAAGGATAAGATTTCATTTTTCTATTCAGAATATCATCAGGAATTGAAGTCAGCCGAAGCGGAATATGGAATTCCGAAAGAAGTGATTATTGGGATTCTGGCTGTAGAATCTGAGTTTGGCAGATACAAAGGAAGCTACAACCCTTTCAATGCCTATGTGAGCATGTATGTTGAAGAGTATCGAACCAACTGGACTTTGGCCCAACTTGAAGAACTCATCAAATTTGCTGAGAAAAAAGAGTTAGATATTCACGAGATGAAATCCAGTTATGCCGGTGCCATGAGCTATGCTCAGTTTATTCCATGGTCTTTAAATAGATTTTGGGTTGGTTCCGAGCTTTATCACATGCCGGATAACATCAATTCTGTGGCGAATTATCTGGCACACTATAGAAATGTGACCGGAAGTCTGGAAAAGTCAGTATTACGATACAACCCAAGCTCAATGTATCAACAAGCAGTTTTAGCTTTGGCAGATGACGCAGAGGCTATAATTAATTAAGCTCGGCTGACATAAAGTACCAACGGGGATCACCAAATTCGAACCCTTCGCGTTCATAAAGTCTTTTTGCAGGATTGTCTTCACGAACTTCTAAAGTAATTTTAGAGCAGCCCATTTCATCTGCTTCTGCCTTTACATATTCAAGAAGTTTAGTTCCAACACCCATTCCTCTAGCATCAGGATGAACGGCTACATCGTGAATTTTGAAAGTCTTACTTGCCGTAAAAGTTGAGAATCCCATGAAACAGGTAACAATTCCCAGGGCTTTTTCATGTGCGTACGCGATGTACGTCATTGTCGTTGGGATCTTCTTCATCTCATCAATCATATCCGCTCTGACTTCACTTTCCAGTGGCTCATCCTGACCCATAGGATCTCTGGCAAAAAGATCAATGATCCTGACAATGTCCCTCGCATGTTTTGAATTGTTTAGGTCAGCCTTTATCACCTCAACTTTCTGCTCGACGTCGATATTCACTTTATTTGATTTGCATTAATAATTCGTTCGTTATTAAAGCTACGGCGATTTATATCCGGATTCCGTAAAGGCTTGTTATAACCTTCTTTGAAATACAGTGGAAAACTAGGGAGCAGAGCTGATTTCGGTAGATGAAACCAATTTTCCAGATTTATATTCCAGTTCGGCTCTTATACTTCCATCATTGTCATACACTTTTGCCGTACCGTGATATAAATTTGAACTATCAAAGGGAATCTGGTTCTTTATTTTGCCGTTTTCGTAATATTCTGTTTGCAGATTGTTTTCGATGTGCAAAGACTGGATTCCACTCTTATCAAAATAGGAATACACGAAATTTTCACCACCTTCTAGTTTGGATTTCAGTCGACCATCTCTATACCAACTTTTCATCTTAATTATCTCGCCATTTTCATAGAGTGCGAAATAGGAAGGACTCCCATCTTCAAAATAGGTAATCAATTCTTGCATAAAGCCATCTTGAATAGAATATCTGCCCCGATAAAGAGAGTGATCATCAACAATGGTACCAGAAAATGGCTCTTTTGAAATAGGATCGAAAAATTGCATTTCATACCCTCGAGCATAGAAATCCACTTTTAAACCATCCTCGAATTCAGAAGGTTGAGAAGCCTCCTCATAAACAAGCACTTTATCACCTAATACAAAAGATGGTTGTTGCTCGACTTCACAATTTGATACTACAAACAGGACACAGGCCAGAACTACGTATTTTGATTGCATAACCGTGTTTTTTATTTCAAAGAACATCATCACGGCAATAATTTTCAACTAAATTAGTGAAAAGTAACAGACCTTAAGAGACTTTAATAAACCCTTATTCAACCATCAACGGGTTTTCCATTTTCATACAATGTTTCAGAAACCAAGGTGCCGGATTCATCATAATATTTTAGTATACCGTGATAGGATGTCCCCACAATAGGGGCTTCAAATTTTATTTGTCCATTTGAGTACCATTCCTTGTGCTCTTTTAATCCAGTTACAGGATCTTCTAACCAATCATAGGATGATTTAAGCATTCCATTAGGATAAAAGGTCAACCATTTACTTAATGAATCTTCGTGATATTTGTTTTCTGTTTTTAGTTTAACTGAACCATCTAGATAATAATGGGTCCCAAAGCGGGGTAAGCCATCAATTATTTCAGATTCCATTACTTTAGTGCCATCTTCGTAATAAGCGGTTTGAATTCCTGTATATGGTTCGTCTTCATTTATCAAATAAAAAAGACCGTCCCGTTCTTCAAGAACTACATCGTGGGTTGCCTTTATTCCATCGATATAGACCACGCTTTCGGTGTTCTCGTAACAACTTGATACTATAATCATGATTGAAGCAATCATGATTATTTTGCTAACTCGTTTCATACTTCCCCCAGATTTTTGTTAACTACAATTAAATTCTGATGAAGAATAAAGTCAAATCACAGATTACTCTTGTTTAAAATTTGATATGACCCCTGATCCTTCTTTTTAAACACACTTGCCAATTTTTCTTTTTATAAAGCTGTTATGAAACTTTTGCGATATACAGTACTTGTAAGCATAGTTTTTGGATTAAGCTGTTCGGGGAATTCTCCTACAACTAGCAATTCTAATCCAGAAAATCCCAATAATCCCGATTCACCAGAATCTTATTCGCACACAGAAGGAACCGGTACTGCAGCAGGTGATTTCCTCTCCGCTGAAGATTTCAATTCTCTTACATTAGAAATTGATTTTGTTGAAGGCTATCAATTAAGTGAACAGGCTATTTCTGAATTAAGAGTATTTCTGGAAAATCATCTGAATAAACCTGGTGGGATTAGTATAGTCCAGAATGCACCTATACCATCTTCAGGAAAGGACACCCTTACCGTCCAAGATGTAGTTGATATTGAAAATCAATATCGAAGTACTTTTACAAATGGATCGGAATTGGGAGCATATATGCTCGTAACCGATGGTATTTTTACTAACGAAAATGTACTTGGCTTTGCCTATTTCAATACTTCGGTAGCAATTATGGAGGAGCGTATTCGTCAGATTTCCGGTGGCATTGGTGAACCATCCACGCCATTAGTTGAATCGTCTGTTTTAACCCACGAAATCGGCCACTTACTTGGACTTGTTAATAATGGATCTCCTGCCATCGCTGACCATCATGATGAATCTAATGGAGCTCACTGCACAAATAATGCCTGTCTCATGTACTTTGCAGTTCAATCAGCCGGGTTCTTTGGTAATTTATTAGGTAGCTCAACACCTGTACTAGACGACAATTGTATTCAGGATTTAAAATCAAACGGTGGTAAGTGATGTGTTTTTATTAGCCCTGCTTGAATTTGAATAGGTTCTCGGCTCCCACTTTCTCTTCGGCTTGAGTAAGTGCATACATCGAGTCGAAAAGCACAATCGGATTTTCATCCAAATCTTTGGTTACATGTGTGGAATAACTGGCTTCAAGTTTTGCGATAACTTCATCGTTTTCAGACAACCAGCGGGCTGTGTGGTAACTTACAGGTGTAATTACTAATTCTACGCCGTATTCTTCTTTCATACGATGGTGAACTACCTCAAATTGAAGTACCCCCACTGTTCCAAGGAGAAGCTCATTTCCAACCCCGTTTGGTACTTCAAACACATGAACGACTCCTTCTTCAGAAAGTTGTCGTAAACCTTCGCGAAGTTGTTTTCTTTTAAAGGGATCTTTAGTTGCTACTTTTTGAAAATGCTCGGGGGTAAATAAGGGAATTACATCAAACCGAACCGGGGATTTTGCAAATATGGTTGTTCCAATTCGAAATTCCCCGGGATTGAAAATCGAAACTATATCACCCGGATAAGCTTCTTCCATTAATTGGCGCTCATCTCCCATCAATGTATGTGGCGTAGCCATTTTGATTTTCTTTCCAGTGTGTGAAATCACAACCTGCTGGCCACGCTCGAACCTCCCCGATGCTACCCGGATAAATGCCGCGCAGTCACGGTGACCCGGATTCATATTCGCCTGCATTTTAAATATGAACCCCGAAAATGCCTGCTCTAAATCTCGTTCAGAACCTTCAGAATGCTCATAGCCCTGAGGACTAGGAGCGAGTTTATGAAAATAGGTTAGAAAAACATCCAGGCCAAAATTGTTCAAAGCCGAACCAAAGAAAACCGGCGTCACCTTCCCGGAGTTATACAACTCTTTATCCATGTTTGGATACATGTCTTCGATCAACATCAATTCTTCAAGAAAAGCCTCTTTCTCTGCATCCGATAAATTGCTTTGCTCTAGTGCGTCATCAACAGTTAAAATTTCGGTTACTGCCTTTTTTGCCCCATGATCTGCCTTCTCATACACATGCACTTTCTTTTCCAGTACATCATAAATTCCCTGAAATTTCTGTCCATATCCAAGTGGCCAACTTGCAGGCAATGCTTCTATCCCGAGTTTATTTTCAACATTACTTAGCACCTCCAACGGGTCCATACCCGGGCGATCGCATTTATTCACAAAAGTGATTACAGGAACCTGACGCAACTTACAAACTTCGAAGAGTTTCTCTGTTTGTTCCTCCACGCCTTTTGCAACGTCAATTACCATCAGTCCTGAATCGGCAGCAACCAGCGTACGCAGGGTATCTTCAGAAAAATCCTTGTGACCCGGGGTATCCAGTAAATTATATTTAATGCCATCTTTCTCGAAGCGCATTACGGACGAGGTTACTGAAATACCGCGTTCTTTCTCAATCGCCATCCAGTCGGAAGCTGCGTGATGAGCTGCTTTTCGTGCACGCACAGAGCCCGCTTCATGAATTGCGCCGCCATATAGCAACAGTTTTTCAGTGAGTGTTGTTTTGCCGGCATCCGGGTGAGAGATGATGGCAAAGGTGCGTCTCTTTTTCGCTTCTTTTAAAATTTCGTTATCTGCGGTAACCGCGTCAGCCATGGAGTGATGAATTATATAAGATTGAAAGCCGACAAAAATACGACGATTTAAACTCTTTTGCGTGATTGGTGGTTTCACTGATTTAAACTTCTGTACCTTCAACTATGATTCGAATTTCTCTTCTCATTTTTTCCCTTCTGATAACATCAGATTTTCTTCACGCCCAAATAATTGGTGATGATGCCCTAAGAAAGCTAGAACAAGGTCAGACAACTACCTTAGAAGGTGAATTCATTGCTTATTTAGCAGATACGGTATCCCCTGAATTCGTAACATATCAACTTGAAAAACTTGGTTATGAGCTCGGATATGTGGACATCCAGCCTTTTACCATTGCTATTGTAAACCAACCGGCAGAATCAGTACTTGGCGACCTAACAAGCCAGCCCGAAATTCTAACACACCAATATGAGCCGGAGCCGGTAGACACTTCTTACTTTCAGGATTTATTAATTACTCAGGATCTTTCCGAAGAATCTTATGAGGTTGCTCTTGATCGAATTATTAAAAGCCAAAGTAGAGAGCGATTGTTCATTCGATTTAAATATGCAATGAATGAGCGAGCCGTTATTAACTTCATGACTGGATTTCGATCGGTTGCCTACGAAATTATATCGGACTTTCCCCGAACCGTGAACATTCTAGTAGAACCAGGATCTGAAAAAGATGTGATGCTAGAAATCGAACAACTTCCTTTTGTTGAGTACACTGCATTGATTGGGGTGATTGTTGACTAATTAAAATAAGCCCAGTTGTTGTTCCTGATTTGCCGGCCATACCGGCAAAGGTGGAAGCTCAATCAATTCAGAAAGTAATTTGTGAAAATGGCTGGCAACTATGGGCTGAGAGACAACATCCGGAGTATGAATAAACACGTAGGGGTGTTTCCCTTCACGAATCCAGTTTGCAACCACTATAGCCCATTCTTTTAAATAGGCTTCGTTATTTAAAATATCGTTGCTACCCACATAACGGACCATGGGTCGGCTCCCCGGCAGTTTAAATCGAACCGGAGCTTTCGGTTTTTTTCGTTGCGCTTCGATAATACTAGGGTCTTCGCTTTTCATCGAATGCAGCTTTCTAGTATCAAATATGATTCGCTCTATTCCGTAGCTTTCCAGCAAGGATTCGAACGTATGCTCTTCTCTCCCTTGATTAAAAAAATCAGCATGGCGCACTTCTATCCCGTAATGAAATATTTTGGGCAAATAACTGAATAATCCTTCCAGCTTATAAAGCTCCTCCGGGCTAAACGATTCAGGTAGCTGAATCATAAATGGGCCAAGTTTTGTACGCATTCCTTCGAATCGACCAAGAAAATCATCTATTTCGCGATCAATGTTAGATAGTCGCTTTATGTGTGTGATTTCTCTTGGAAGTTTAAAACAGAACTTAAATCCTTCTGGGGTTTTGTCATTCCACTTGTTTACTAATTCTGCTGATGGAACACTGTAGAATGTAGTATTGCCTTCTACTGTATTAAAAACGCTGGAGTACTGGTTTAAGAAGCTATCCGGGTTACTCTCTTTTTTATAAAATGAACCCACCCAGTTTGGTAAACTCCAACCAGTTAATCCAAGGTGATATTTACTTGCGCTTTTAATTGTAAAAAAAATGGGTTTCTAGCTGTAATCTAAAAACCCAAGTAAAAATTTCAATGGTTAAATTATCACTGCATTCTAGTGGCCGGCTTTATGTCTCCACGGTGGCAGGTGGTGCAATTTACCGTTGCTGTGCGATCCCCTAATTCCTCAATTCCCGGCAAAATTTCAGAATTTAATCGCCCAGTCAACTTCCACATTTCCCGGGTAATTTGTTTTTCAATTTTTTCGTCACTACTCCAATCATCCGGATTATGACAATGCGTACAGGTAACTCCTAACGAATTGGAAAAGCCGAATTCCATAATTGCGGTAATTCGTCCCGCAGGGAATTCTCCCATTAATTCAAGGTTCTCAAATACATCTTTCGCAGGCATTTCTTCCTTTCCGGCAATTGCCTCTTTGATAGCCGCTATAGCTTCCGCCTGATCAAACCCGGAAGTATCCACTTGTGCACTATTTGTTTTGGTGTACTCCGGCAAAGGTTCAGAAACATTGATATACCCTATACCAAATACAAATGTGAACAGCGTAATGAGAAGTGTTTTCATAGTGATGAGATTGGTTCACAAACAATCTATCAGAATCCATAAAAAATGCAATTATTTAGCTCATTGCGTTGCAACGATTTACAATCTCTGATTATGTACCTACTTACGATCTTCTTTTCTATACATGAATTTTAAGGCACTCCAATCCTCACTAATGGCACAAACTTTCACATCCACCAAACCAATACTGAGTCCAAAATTTCGAACATCCATATCAGTGATGGTCCATTTAAAATTCTTCGAAGCTTTCTTAATCCAGGAAACCCAAATCATGCCATTCATGTCCATTTTGGGTTTTACAACGGGGAGTAGATTATGCAAATCAGCTTCATTATTACAAAAGATGTGGATCAAATCTACGCTCGCACAATCTTCCAAATCTCTAAAGTTAATCTCAAAAGGGGGATCATGAAGCCATGTTTTATAGTCTTCTGGCTCGTTTAACAGGCAAACATCCTGTCCCACTTTATACCCAAGTTTTTTATAAAGTGGGGTCCCTGAATATCCGGCCATCATTCGTACAATTCGGTAAGGGCGAGCAATTCCTTTAAATCTTCAATCCTATCTGGTTGTTCTAATCGCTCGTAGCTATGGATCAGATTTCGAATACACCGAATAAGAATTTCTATATCTGTGGCGATATTAAAATGATCGGGTTTCGGCTCAATATTGTTCTTTTTAAGAAAAAAATAGCACTGATCATAGGAGACAATCGCGCCATTGTCGTACGGGTCGATGAGTACTTCTTCTTTTTCGCTTACATAATTAAGCATAAAATGAATGGGCATATTCACGCCATAAAATGGCATATCCAGACGCCGTGCAAGAAACATCACAACCATGCTTAAGGTGATTGGAAGTCCGCGCCGGCGGCGAATTACCTGATCAATGAAACAATTTGCTGGGTTATGATAATCGTCGGTATCCCCTGAAAAGTTCAAATCATCGAATACAAACTTAATAAGCTGTTTCATTTTTCGGCGTTCGTCTAACCGGTATCGAATAGTGGGTTCCACCATTTCTGCGAAATGATCGAGCTGTTTTTGAAAATCCTGAATGCGCAATGTTGGGTTCCCAAACCTTGAAAGGGTAAATACAGCTACTTCCAGCGTCTTACGGTTCCGAATTCCTTTCTCAAGTAATTCATGAAAATCGGTTTTTAATGTCGGAAACGTTAATTGGTGAATAATCGACCTGACTTTCGATTTCTCTTCTTTATCCTGCGTCTCAATGCGGTATTCATCCAATAATGGAACGGCATTTTCACCTAATTCCGTAAATCTATTTTGCACACTCTCCTGAATAAAAGGATCTGGATCCTCTAGTAGTTGTAGTAGCGATTCTATTTCTGATTTACTTGTCATCCTAACTCTTTAACCAGATTTGAAAATACCTAAACACAAGCACAAATCCTTAAAAAATGGTTCGCCGTCTCCCTATATTAGTTCGAAAAGTTCATAGCTATGAAAATAAACGTTTCTTCCGAAATTGGACATTTAAATGGGGTTATCGTTCACACACCCGGGCATGAAGTATCTTTGGTAAACCCGGAAATTGCCGATGAGCTTTTATTTGATGATATCATTTTTGAGGATGATGCTCGCGGCGAACACCTTGATATGTTAGATGTTTTCAAGGCAGCAATGAAAAGTGATGGCCAGGTTCTCGAAATTGCCGATTTATTCCTCGAAACACTTAAAATCGACGATTCTTCCCCTTATTTTGTAGAACAGCTTATCAAAGAATTTCCGGAGGAAAACCTTCAGGTTATTGAAAACGAGTTGCTCGGCCTAACCCCAGCAGCCCTGTTAAAGTTTAGCATTCAGGGTGTGTTACATGCATCTACAGATTTCAATTTGCTCCCATCGCCGAATCTTCTTTTTACGCGCGACCTGGCTGCGGTATGTGGCGATTCCATTTTAATGTCCCGAGCTGCAACCCATACTCGATTACGGGAATCGTTGATGATGGAAACCATCGTTAAATATCACCCAATGTTTAGCGGGATAAAGAAAAGTGCCATTCGTATTTCTGGCCACCAAAGCATCGAGGGTGGTGATGTTCTCGTTCAATCGGAAAAATTGGTTTTAATTGGGATGAGTGAGCGCACCTCATTTACCGGTTTAATGAAAGCCGCTGATGGATTATTTAATCACGGTGTTGAAACTGTGCTTGCCGTTGATATACCTAAACAACGTGCCAGTATGCACCTGGATACGGTGTTTACATTTATTTCTGAGAATGAATGTGTTGCTTTTCCGCCTGCTATTATGGATCAGAAAGACAATATTGTTGCGCTTCAAAAAGTTGGCGACCGAATTGCCGCAGAACAGCGCTCAGACCTTCAATCTGCATTAAAAGAATTTTCCGGAATTGATTATACCTTTATAAAATGTGGTGGAGAAGACCGAACAAGTCAGTATCGCGAGCAATGGACCGACGGCGCAAATATGTTTGCTCTGGCACCAGGCGTTGCCGTTGGCTATGATCGAAACACAAAAACATTTAATACACTGGTTGATCACGGTTATTCTTATATGACCCAGTTCGAGTTTGTTGAGGAATATCAAAACAATGAATTAATTGTGAATGATGAAACAAAGATTGCCGTTGGATTCCAAGGGCATGAATTGTGCCGCGGGCGTGGTGGTGCGCGATGTATGACCATGCCAATATCAAGAGAACCTCTTAAGTAATCGCAATTGGATTTAGAGCCCATACCGCCAAACGTAGAATTTGGCGACATATCTAAAAAAAGATCATTTCAGTTCAAGGATTTCCTACCCCTAAACGGTAAAAATAAACCTTCAGGAAAAACTCTGCTCAAACATGGGCTGCTTTTCGTACTAACATTTATTTCTGTGTCGCTTGTTAGCATTTTGTTGGTAGGAAAGCAGCTTCAAGTTACAGAGCTGTGGGGCGTTCTAGTCCCATATCCAACCGAAGAAGACTTGTTGCGCGGTGTGTTATTTGCCACGCTGTTATTAACGTTTTTAACCGCTCACGAATTTGGCCATTATTTTGCGGCTGTTTATCACAAAATAGCTGTTTCGTTACCGTATTATATTCCCATTCCTTTGGGAATCGGTACACTTGGCGCCGTAATACGTATAAGAGAACAAATTCATGAGACGAACAAAATGTTCGATGTCGGAGCTGCGGGTCCCATTGCCGGGTTCATTGTTTCCATATTCATCTTATTTATTGGTTTTTTTACACTTCCGGATGTGAACTACTTGAACGAGTTTGGGGATCATAATTATGTAATTGAATACTATCAACAAAATGGAGAATACCCTGATGGTCCGGCGTTAGCAGAGGGTCAAATTGCTTTCTACTTTGGGGGTACGCCACTTTATAATGGGCTTTCTTCCTTATTTGGCGATGCCCCGCCATTATGGGAAATCATGCATTATCCATTTTTGCTGGCTGGTTGGTTTGGGTTATTCTTTACCGCACTAAATTTAATGCCGGTTGGTCAACTTGATGGTGGTCATATTTTATATTCTCTTATCGGTTTTAAAAGGCACCGGATCGTCGCCCGGTTGTTTTTTATTTTAATAACCATTTTTGCCAGTTTTGAGGCTATTCCCATCATCCATGGGTTTGTAAGTAATTTCGAAGGAAGCCTGCAATTACTTTCCTGGACAATCTGGACCGGGTTCCTTTTTTTAATGTTTCAACGAGCCTTCCGGCGTGATCCTATTTGGGTTCCTGCCGGTTTAACAGCTTCGATTGTTCTTTCAGCTGGATACATGATCTTATTTGCCCAAGATGATGGCACAAGTTCTTCACTAATCTGGTTATTCTGGATTTTCTTTATCACATTTTTTGTACGGGTTGAACACCCGCCAGTAATTATTGAACGCGAACTAACCCCAACACGAAAAGTGTTAGGCTGGTTAAGTATGCTTATATTTGTACTCTGTATCAGTTTTAATCCACTATCATTTACCTAAACCATTTCAATGAAAAAGTTATTTATTCTTGCCCTTATTGTAAGTTTTACCGCATGTTCACAAAGTGAAGAATCTCAATCGAATACTGAAATTGCTGAATCGGCTTCATTAACAGAGAGAATTGACGTGCTTCTGGATAATGACCAGTATATTGAGGCGGTTGAAATCTTAAAGAATGAGGAAGATTCGGAAGAAGTTCTATTACTCCGGGAAAAAACGTACCTCAATTTTGGGCTATATTTGGAATATCGCGACTCTAACGTGACCAACATGCGCGACAAAATGAATGGTGCACTTCGTCAGTATATTCAGGTGCTAAGAATTAACCCGGATAACGAAAAGGCAATCACAGAAATCGAGCAAATTCTGGGAATTTACTCCACGTTTCCGGACCGTTCGCCAGATCCTGATATTATGGCTGAACTAGAAGAATTAGGATTCTAAATAACGCCAAACGGTTGATATTTGACCATCATAGTTTTTGGTCATTCGTCGAATTATGAGCAGTCCAACTATTAAAAATAGAAAAGCTTTTCACGATTTTACCATCGAAGATACCTTCGAAGCCGGGATTGCTCTGCACGGGACCGAGGTAAAATCCATTCGTCTTGGCAATGCTAGTTTTACAGATTCTTTTGCCTTCATTAAAGATGGAGAGGTGTGGCTGAAAGAGTTTTATATTAAGCCATTCGAGCATGGTTCGTATCATAATCACGAACCTCGAAGAGAGCGAAAGCTGCTGCTAAATAAAAGAGAGATTCGAGAACTTGAAAAGGCTACGCAGCAGAAAGGAAACACCATCGTCCCGCTAAAGATCTTTTTCAAAAACGGGTTTGTTAAAGTTCAGATTGGTCTTGCGAAAGGTAAGAAGCGTTTTGATAAAAGAGAGAGTATCAAAGCATCTGATACCAAGCGCGATATGGACAGAGCGATAAAAAGCGGGAAAATCAAACTTTAACTAAAGACAAAACCCCAACCTTTCGGGCGGGGTTTTGATATTCAGTGGCAAAGCCTGTAAGCCGAATTCTGTACTCCAACATTACGTTGAAGTGGCAATCATTTATCTAGTGCATTCTACCCGACAGCGTCTCGACAAGCGGCGAATACTGCCCTACATGAACTTGCACCCCACGAGGTTTACCTAGCTGCCCACCTCACGGTGTTGCACGGTGAGCTCTTACCTCACCTTTTCACCCTTACCACGCCTATAGCATGGCGGTTTATTTTCTGTTGCACTTTCTATCTCGAATCCGTCGCCGGAAACGAGCCTCAGCTACGCCCGAAGGATCGCTGAGCGTGGTGCTTGTTGGTGTCCGGACTTTCCTCCCCACGCTAGCGTGGAGCGATTGCCCGGCTTTGCCTGAAACAAGATACAAATAAAAAAGGGAAGCTAGTCAGCTTCCCTTTGCAATCAACGTACTGATCACAAGCCCCTAAATGCTCAAGTTCTTTTTCGCATTATCAAAAAACGATTGATCAACAACTATGCGCCCGCTGTTTTCGTCGAAAATGATTTTATTCATTCGCCGAACTTCAACCTGAGTTTGTGGCGGAAGCACCATTCCAAAAGCAGCTCCACGGTCCATAGCCACTACCGCTATACCATTCTGGAGTCCATTTCTTAAACGCTTATAGTTTCGGATGTATCGTTCATCAATTTCTTTTTCAACTTCATCGCGTTTGTCTTCAAGTACCTGCTCTTCTTCTTTTGTAGATTTCATCACTTTATCCAGGCTGTTTTGCTTCGCCTCATACAAAGTTTTGATTTCTGCTAAACCAGATTCAGCAACTTCAAGCTCTGGTCCAATCGACTCGTTTCTTTTATCGATTTCTTCCAGTCTGGCTTTACCATTTTCAATAATCTGCTTTTGAGCTTCAATTTCCTTGGTTAGAGCATCGTACTCGCGATTATTTCGAACTGTAAGTTGTTGATCTTCGTATTTCTTCACTTTCTCTTCTGACGAAGCAATTTCAAGCCGAAGATTATCGGCCTCAACCATAAGGTTTTTTTCCTCCTCTTGAAGACGATGTAATTTTGCTTCGCTACGAGCAATATCAGTCTCTATATCAAGAATCTCTTCTGGTAAATCTCCCCTAAGTTGCTTGATCTCATCGATTCTACTATCGATATACTGAAGATTAGCGAGTTGTTGCAGTATTTCTTTCATTGAGTTATTCAGCTTTGATGAATGGATTGAGGTTCCGTATCGGATATATATATTTTCATGGGATTTGTAACCGTTGAGGTCGCAAACACGTTAAGTTCTTCGAAAGCATCGCTAAGTTCACTTTTTAGCTCTTCTACTATTGGAAATTCACTTTCGTAATGCCCTACATCAACCAGTAGAAAATTGTCGTGCTCGATAAAAAAATCATGGTATTTAACATCCGAAGTAATAAATGCCTGAGCACCGGCATTCATAGCATTTTTCTTCAGGGATATTCCGGCTCCCCCACAAACGGCTACTATCTTAATTCGATCTACATTGCCAGAAAACCTTACAGATTTAACATTCAGCGCCTTGGATACAAGGTGCAAAAATTCATTTTGTCCGACACCGTCTTCAGGATATTCTCCCATAACACCCATCCCAAAATTTTTCGAAGTAGAAGACAGCTGGGTTACTTGAAATTTCCCTGATTTAAGTAACCCTTCTTGTTTTAATCCTTTGCGTAGGGTAGATAGGTGATGTTGATCGATGATTGCTTCAAAACAAACCAAATTGTGCTCTCTGTTATCAACCGAGAAATAATGAGCCTCTTCTGCAGAGTAGTAATTCAGCAACTTTAAAACGGCTTCCGGGTTATCGTGTGAGGTAACCAGACGTATTTTGTGGCTAATCTCATAGTGTTTGTCTAAAAAGCGAAGATTATCGAGCCCTAAAATATTTGCAAGTACGAAAGATACTCCATCTAATGCTGCGTCTAAATTCGTATGCGCAACCAGAAGCCCAATATCATTTTTGATGAGCTTATAAATAATCTTTCCTTGCTCATTGGTTGGGTTAATCCTTCCAATTTTATTGAAAATCAGGGGGTGGTGAGCTACGATTAACTGTACTTTTCTGGAAATTGCTTCTTCAACTACCTCTTCGGTTACATCCAGGCAAGTAAGTATGGATTTTACCTCCGCCTTTGGGTCGCCTACTAGTAACCCAACATTGTCATAATCCATCTTTATGCTTGGTGGCGCCCATTGATTTAGAAAGGTGGATATATGCTGGATTTGGGTTGCCACTCTATCTATCCTCGTTGAAGATTGGTTGCGTTGAGTGGCTAATTGAAGAGCCTATGTGGGAATTAAAAATCAGTACCAAGAAGTTAGACTGTTTATACATTTCCTTGAGCTTTGAAAAATACGACTAATACGTGAATTTTAAAAGCACAAGTGTGTGCTAAAAATCATACAATTAAAGAATAGACCAAATTCTAATGAGTTCAATTGCAGAAAACATACTTTTAATAAATAACCAAATTAAAGACGCGGCTAAAAAAGCCGGGAGAGACCCTGAAAATATCAAGTTAATTGCGGTATCGAAAACAAAGCCTAATGAGGCCATTTTAGAAGCTTTAGATGTTGGTCAACTACATTTTGGCGAAAACAGAATGCATGAGCTGCAAACAAAAATGGTAGAGATCCCATCAAAAGATATACAATGGCACATGATTGGAACGATGCAATCCAATAAAATAAAATACATTGCTGAGCGCGTAAATTGGATTCATTCGGTCGGAAAAGCCAAGTATTTAAAAGAAATCGACAAGCGCGCGCAACAATATTCGCGAATTATTAACGTGTTAATTCAGGTAAATATCAGTGGGGAAGATCAAAAAAGTGGTTGTGAGCCTGATGAACTTGAAGCCATTTTGGAAAGTGCCAGACAGTATTCTAATATCGAAGTTAAAGGATTGATGGGAATGGCGCGTTTTGTTTCTAATCCGGAAGAGGTGCGTGGAGAGTTTGCCTTGCTTAAGAAAACATTCGATGAACATTTGCACCTTAATCAGGGTAACATTCAACTCAAAGAACTTTCTATGGGAATGAGTAACGATTTTATTGTTGCCATAGAAGAAGGTTCCACCATGGTTAGAATTGGAAGTTCAATTTTTGGTGCACGAAACTAAGATTGATTATTTCCGTAGCTCTGCGCAGATTATACACTCATAAATAGATAAAGAGGGCATTATGTTATTTGGATTACCTTGGTGGGCTGTTGTTGCTATCGTTGCAATTGTGGGTTCCTTTTATGTGGGAATTCGCGATCGGGAAATGAAATTGGAAGAAAAGCGTTTAACAAGCTCAAAAGAGTCTCAGGAACTGAGAAAAATGATTTTCAATTTGAAATCTCGGGTGGAACATCTTGAAACCATAGTTACTGATCTGGAACAACCAAAGGGTGAAATTTCACTTGATGATATTGAGATTAAAAATGATCTTGACGACGATAATAAAAACTCATCGCGCGTAAGAGGATAAAATGACCGAAGAAGAATTTGTACTATCTTTAGTAGCCATTGTTTTTGGGGTTGGCTTCGCTGGATTCATCATGTACAATATTTTCAGTTTGATAAAAACTGCTATCGAAAAGAAGAATCAATCTTCATCCGGTAATATTGATCCACAGTTCTTTCGTGCCCTAGCAGATTTTAAAAAAACTACCGAGCGCCGACTAAATAATGTAGAAGCAATAATTACGGATATCGAAGAAGATAGAATTCGAATCCCAGAAAACGCTGAAACAACCGGCGATATTGAAATAGAGGAAGAGGAACAACGTGCACCATCACAAAAAACTGATGATGGGAATCTCAGGAACATGTTAAACGAATAAATAGTACTTTAGGGGTGCTTATCGACATGAAAATTTCTACAGATTATGAAAATAACTCCACTTGAGATTAAGCAGCAACAATTCGAAAAATCATTACGTGGCTTTGATGTTGCTGAAGTACAACAATTTTTAGCTTTAGTATCGAACGAATACGAAAACCTGCTTACTAAAAATAAAGAGCTTGAAGAGCAGATCGAAAAATTATCCGATCGTGTAAAACACTACGAACGTGTTGAAGAAGCCCTGCATGAAACGCTTCAGACAACCAAAGAATCGGTTGCCCAAAAAATGGATAATGCCCGTTTAGAGGCCAAAAACATGATCGATAAAGCTCATTTAGAAGCTGAAAGTGTTGTTAAAGAAGCTCATCATGAAAAAGCCAGAGTTCGCCAAAGTATCCTTCGATTATTAGATCGCAGAGAAGAAATTATAGTGGGTATTTCCTCTTATTTAGAATCAGCATCAAATACGATCAGCAAGTTTAAAAACGATGAAATGAAGGTTTTTACTCTTGATGACGATGTAACAGATCCTGTTTCTCCGAAACCTGAAACTTCCAATACTGAAGAAGAAGACATTCCGGGTAAACGATTCAAGTTTGATGACGAAGCTGAAATTGATACTTCTTTCCTTGAGGAAGAGAACGATAACTCTTATCCGCCCGGATCAGACCGATTAGATGACATACTCGACGAAATAGATTAACACATTGGATACAATAGCAGAATTCAGAACAAAACGGGATGCAGCCGTCTCGTTTCTAGAATCAAAAATTGGAGACTTCCGTCCCGAATACCTGGTAATTCTAGGTACAGGTCTTGGTCAACTCGCTGAAGAAGTTGATTTAACCATCGCCATCGAGTATGATGACATACCCCACTTTCCGGTTTCAACGGTTGAAAGTCACCATGGTAGGCTTTTATTCGGCCACTTGGGGGGGAAACCCATTGTAGCAATGCAGGGGCGTTTTCATTATTACGAAGGTTATAGCATGCAGGAAATTGTATTTCCTGTTCGAGTGGCGCGATCACTTGGCGTGCAAACGTTAATTGTAAGTAATGCATGTGGTGGATTGAATCCGAATTTTAGTCGTGGTGATATCATGCTCATTAACGACCATATTAATTTCCTTGGGGACAACCCGCTAATTGGTCCAAATGACGATGAATTGGGGTCAAGATTCCCTGACATGAGCGAGCCATACACCGAGCGACTTATTGATACCGCCGAAAGTGTTGCTCTCGACCTTTCCATTAAGATGCACGAGGGTGTATATCTCGCGGTATCAGGACCGATGCTTGAAACCAAAGCTGAATACAGATATATGCGTCAATTAGGCGCAGATGTTGTAGGAATGAGTACTGTACCGGAGGTAATTTCGGCCGTTCATATGGGCCTTGAAGTACTTGGTATTTCAGTAATTACCGATGAATGTTTTCCCGATGCTCTTGAGGCAGTTAGTTTGGATGATGTATTGGAGGCCGCCGGGTTGGCTGAGCCAAAAATGACACAGGTTATTGTTGGAGTACTCGAAAGACTTTAGGTAATCTTAAAACTATTTTTCCACAAAAAGCGTTATTTTTCCACTCAATATTGCAATCTACCGTAGAATTGCTTTTCTATGGTAAACCACCAACCATCGATATAGGTATCTGCATATATGAATTTTGATGGATTCGACGACGAGCTCTGGGACGAATTTAAATGGGAATCTCATCTTGATGAAGTTGAAAAGAAGAGTGAACAATTACGTCGCTTTATCTCCTCCGATCCAAAAGGAAATATTCCAAGATGGATAACACTGCTCAAAGAAAGCAAAGATGAAGACGATGCCTTCGAGGCGTATGTAGAAGAAGAGCTCCTACTTGATGAGGCCTATTTTCCCGAAGATGAAGACTGGGATGACGATGACGATGATTTTGACGACGATGACTTCCTGTTCGGTGCCAACGAAGAACTAGACGAATTTGAAGAATCGGATGATTTTGATAAAGGCGAAGAATGGAAATCTTTAAGTGAAGAATTTGCCATCTCTGATTACGGTTCCATCGATAACTTGATGATTTTTAATCGCTCTAAAGAATTAGCTGTTGATGTATTGAAATGGGCAGAAAACGTGCCCGCTAAACAACAATCAAAAGCATTTCAGGAGTTTGTAGGCGAGATTCTTAAAATCGGAGCCAAGCTGGCTGGTGGATATTCTTTTGGGTTTGAAGCCGATTATCTAGGCGCTAATATCGCCTATACAAAAAAAGCTCTTAAATCATCCAACCTATGTTTAGCACTACTCCAGGCGCAACGCAGTGAAGAATATTTCTCTTTAGAAGTGTATTCAGATTTTCATGAACGAATTTTTGAAATTCGTAATGATATTGGTGTTTACACGCAAGAATTAAGAGACCGATTTTATAACCAAATGGGTTAGTCCTCCCAGATTCTAACCATTTTTAAACCATCAGAATCTGCCGCTGCACGATGCATGGACCCTGTGTTTGTTTTCATGGAGATGTTTCCAAAGCGATCCACAGCAATGAATCCGGCTTCTCTTGGATTTAGTACTTCGTCAACTAAATGATCCATTGCAGATTGTAGATCGGCTTCTGTGTATTGCATATACATAGCTAGCGTGTGTGCTGATACATTTAGCATGATTCGCTCACCCCAACCCGTGGCTGATACTCCAA
Source organism: Balneolaceae bacterium (assembly GCA_965249965.1). Classification (GTDB taxonomy): domain Bacteria; phylum Bacteroidota; class Rhodothermia; order Balneolales; family Balneolaceae; genus HXMU1420-13. The sequence continues at coordinate 989,592 of OZ252262.1, read as the reverse complement.
CTAGATCGTTTGCATACGTTCCTGATCCGATTATTGGCACATCACCAACCCTACCAAACTTTTTATTGGTCATGCCACCTGTAGATGTTCCTGCTACTATATTTCCATCTTTATCAAGAGCAACAGCACCAACGGTTCCCATCTTCCACCCGTTATCAATGGTCTCTTCATTGTATCCCTGGCCAGCATTTTGACGTTTCCAACGTTCAAATTTTTCTTCTACTCTAAAATATAATGGATCTACACGCTCAACGGTTGTTTCGTCAGCAAATATTTCTGCACCATCACCTGCAAAAAACACATGATTGGATTCTTCCATTACGATTCTAGCTAATGAAATTGGATTTTTTACTGTTGTAACTCCAGTAATCGCGCCTGCATTTAATGTATTTCCGTGCATGAACGCGGCATCTAGTTCATTTTTTCCCTCAGCTGTATAAACAGCTCCACGACCAGCATTAAATAATTCATTGTCCTCTAGGTACATGATTGTGGCTTCAACTGCATCCAAAGCTGACCCACCATTAGCTAAAATATCTGTACCGATCGTCAGGGCTTCATCCAGAGACGCCAAATATTGTTCCACTTGTTCAGCAGGGGCATCTTTTGGATAGTATCCGGCTCCACCGTGCAGTGCAATTGCCCACTCCTTTTGTGTTGATTCCTGTGCTGAAATCGAGAAGGATATTGCTGTAAAAACAATAAGTACTAGTATTCTTTTCATGCTAATAATTTTATGCTCAGATTCCCGATAATGTACATAAATAAAAAAGGACACCGAAGTGCCCTTTTTAAACAATTATTTGAGAATGTATTATTGGCGTACAACCTGAACATTCATCATTAATTTTACATTATCACCAACAACAATACTTCCTGCCTCGGTAACAGCGCTCCATTGTAAACCAAATTCTTTTCTGTTAATGGTTCCAGAGATTTCAAAACCAGCCTTCGTTTGTCCATATGGATCAACTACAACTCCACCATGATCTACATCTAGTGTAACTTCTTTAGTAATGTCTCTGATAGTTAAGTCACCGATTAACTCGAATGTTCCTTCACCAGTTTTTGTAAATGACGAAGATTTGAAAGTCATTTTAGGGAATTGCTCAGCATTAAAGAAATCATCAGATTTTAAGTGATTATCTCTGTCTTCCAACCCGGTATCAATACTATTGATATCAGCGCTGAATGATATTGAAGCATTATCAAAATCCTCACTTTCAGCCTCCATGCTGGCATCGAATGTGTTGAACTTTCCTGTTACAGTTGAGATTACCAGATGCTTCACTTTAAAAGTGATTTCTGAGTGCATAGTATCTATGTTCCAAAGTGATTTTACTGCTGTTTCCATTTTTATAATAATATAGATTAATAATGAATAGTTTAATGTTGAACTAATTTATCATTTGTACCATTCCGCTACCAATAGAAAAATCTTATCGGTGTTATCACATAGTTAATTAAAAGTGCAATTTAAACGTATTGGTTGTTCAGTACACAATCCAGGTGTAGGGGTTTATTTACCAAAAAGGCACCTTATTTCTTTTGAACAATCGTTCTATGCGGAAAGGGGATCTCAATACCTTCTTTGTCAAATCTCTTTTTAAGAGTCTCTACCAAGTCACAGCCTATTACAAACGCATCTGCGGCATCTTTGGTTGTGGCCCAAGCTCTAAGATTAACTGATGAATCGCCAAGTGCAAGAACGCGAACCGGCACTATAGGATCTCCATTCTCGAGTTGCTCTTCATTTCTTCCATCGATAAAAAGGGGATGTTTTTCTACCTCTTCTTTCATGATTGATCGAGCTAAATCAATATCAGAATCGTAACTAATCGACATATCAATCCATTTTGTGATTTTGTCGTCCTCATAATTAGAATTGATCAGAATCTCATCACTGATCACAGAGTTTGGCACAATAATGCGTCGGTTCTGAAAATCCCGAATTACCGTATGACGCAAATTAATGTCTTCTACGATCCCCGTTAAATCTGTTCTGATTTGTATTCGATCGGTAATTTTATAGGGTTTAAATATCACTATAAAAATTCCGCTAATAATATTTGATAAAGCTTGTTGAGAAGCAAAACCAACGGCGACTGCCAGTACTCCGGCTCCGGCGAAAAGTGTAGTTGCCAATACCCGCAATTGGGGAATCATATAAATTGCCACACCAAATCCTGTAATGTAGATTATTACTCCTACCCCTCTCTTCAAAAACTTCAAATTAGTAAGGTCGGATCCGCTTTCGTCTTCTGCGCGACGTATTGCCCTTGTAAACAAAAAGTTCGTAACCGAGGCGACAACTATTGTGCCTAAAATAATAAATACTACAAGAGCTAGTATTTGCCACTCTTCAGGGATGTATGACTCAATTATTTCATTCATCGGCAATTCAAATTAATGTGTAAATAAAATGCGCTGTACCCAGCACGTTCTGCTAATATCGTATTTATCAAACTTAATTCATTAAAAATCAGTTACGGTAATAAATAATAGATTAATTAATGGAAGAAGAATACCATAACATAACAGATAAATCGAAAAGTGGAGCTCCTGCAGCTGGTGAAGCAATTAGGGATATGTTTTCGACGGATGAAATTTTCCACCGAATTGTTGCCACAGCAGAAGAAGATTTTAGAAACCCTACCCGGTTGCTATTTTTAAGTGGATTGGCTGCGGGGCTTTCCATAGGTTTATCTTTTGTTGCACGAGCGGCACTTTCTGGTGCTGTACCGAACGATACAAGTGGATTAATTGGAAATTTATTGTATCCACTTGGCTTTATCTTAATCGTGGGTGGTAAGTATCAGCTTTTCACTGAAAATACCCTAACCCCCGTTACACATATCCTAACAAGATTAGCAAGTATACCCAATTTACTTCGGATATGGGGAACCGTGCTAGTAGCTAATTTAATAGGTGCAGCAGCACTTTCTTATATTTTAGCCTCTACAAATGTGTTAACTCCGGCTGCTACCGATGCCGCTATAAAATTTGGTGAACATGCCCTCGAAGTTCCCTGGGTAGATTTATTTTGGAAAGCCGTTTTAGCAGGCTGGATTGTAGCCTCTATGGTATGGTTGACACATGCGGCCAGAGATTCCACGACCCGTTTTTTAACCGTATTTGCGCTCATGTATCTGATACCATCTGCTGATTTGTTTCATTGTATTATCGGTGCATCTGAAGTGGTATTTATGATATTTAAAGGTATGGCTACCTTATCTCAATTAGGATATTTCCTTTCAGCAGTAATAATAGGAAATACTGTAGGTGGGGTACTTCTGGTTGCGATATTAAATTACTCTCAAACGAAACAATCGCGCTTCCCCGAGGAAACCTATGGCGGAAAAGAATTAAGCTGGAAAGAGTGGTTGTTCGGTAAGAATTAAAAAAGCCACGTGCTTTCACAAGTGGCTTTTCAAGTTGTACGCCCGGAGGGGTTCGAACCCCCAACCCCCAGGGCCGAAACCTGGTACTCTATCCAATTGAGCTACGGGCGCCTACAATAAATTTATTTCAGTTCAGTTGTCTACTTAAACTAAAAGGGCTGCAAATATACATACATTCGCACTCTTACGCATGTGAAATTGTAAGACGATAATTGAGGTTCCCTTATTAAATCACGATCTTTAAAGTTCATAAGAAATTAAAACATGAATACTTTTTTACTCACTTTAGGTCTTGCTATTGTTTTAATCGGAATTGGTTTCGCTGGTATAGCAATTAAGATTCTGGTTAAGAAAAACGGAGAGTTTTCTGGTACTTGTGCCAGCCAAAGTCCTTTTCTAAATAAAGAAGGCGAAGCTTGTAGTATGTGTGGTGCTTTACCAGATGAAAAATGCAAAAGTGACGATCAGAAGAGAAAGGACGAGACAGAGTTTAGTCCGTTTGTGGCCTCTTAATTCATCCCATTTTTAAGATTTGTCACTTAGAGCCCAGCGTTTGCCAAACGGCTAAGAGTCATCACAATCGATAATAGGATAAGTTTCAAAAGTGCAGATTCTTTCCCGAATTAGCTTCGGGATAGCCTCAGAATGACAATAATTACTCGATGATATAACTTTTGAATCCTTCTGTGATGTATTCTTGCCAGTTACCGCCCAAATCTGCATAGATTAAATATCCTTCGAGCTCGGGTTTAGATGTCAGAAACTCTTTACACTCTTCTAAACCCCGAACCATACACAAGGTAGCATAAGCATCTGCATCCATCGCGGTTGGTGCTACAATTGAGGCACTTAATAAATTATTTTTAGCCGGATATCCCGTTTTAGGATCAATAGTGTGGGAATATTTAAGTCCTGTTTCTTCATCTACCCAAAACTTACGGTAATTTCCTGAAGTGGCAAGTGCCGCATTTTCCAGTTTAAGTATAAACTGAAATCGATCTTCTACATCAATATTTTCCTGGGGCTTATCTACCCCGATCAACCAAACCTGATTTTTGTCATTTAATCCTGAAGTACGAACTTCACCTCCTACCTCCACCATGTATCGGTTTATGCCCATGTATTCCAAATAATCAGCTATAACATCCACTGTGTAACCCTGTGCAATTGCATTAAAATCAATGATGGTATTTATGGGGATGCGAACATTTTGCTCGTTGTATTCAATCTTCTCGTACCCTACTAAATCCATGGTTCTGGATACTTGCTCATCGCTTACCTGCCCACGTATCTCATCAAACCAAAACCCCCAAAGTTGGACAAGTGGACCTACCGTTGGATCAAAATCACCTTCCGATTCTTTAGCTATTTCAATAGATCGCTCTAAAACCTCCAGAAAATATGTATCTACCTCTATCCAATCCCCGGACTCGTTAACCTGAGTTATTAACGAAGTTGGAACCCATGTACTCATGGAGTTATCGATGTCTTTAAAAATACGACCAATATCAGATTTAATTTCTTTATCCAGATTGGCGTTTTTTGATGTCATGTATCTTATTTGAAACGTCGAGCCTTGAGCGTTTCCGGTATGAACAACCAAGCGTGGTTCTCTTTCAGAGCAAGACATTATTAACAAGCAAATTAATAGGGGTAGGTGTCTCATATTTCAAACATAAAAAAATCCCGCCCACAACATGTGAACGGGATGTAAAAGGTTATCTATATATGTTATCCGCCAAAATCATCGAAGGCAACATTTTCTTCAGGAACTCCCCAGTCGTCGCACATTTTAAGTACGGCCTGGTTCATTAATGGAGGTCCACAGAAATAGAACTCAATTTCTTCCGGTTCAGGGTGATTAACCAAATACTGATCAATCACAGCCTGGTGAACGAATCCAAGGAAACCATCACCCTTTTCATCGTTTATATCTTTCTTCTCTACCCAGTTATCTTCCGGTAATGGTTCAGAAAGCACTAAGTAAAATTTGAAGTTCGGGAACTTACGTTCAAGCTCGTAAAAGTGCTCAAGGTAGAATAATTCCCTTCTTGAACGACCACCATACCAGTAAGTAACCTTACGACCTGTTTCTAGAGTTTTGAACAAATGATACAAGTGTGATCGCATCGGAGCCATTCCGGCACCACCACCAATATAGAGCATTTCTGACTCTGTCTCTTCTTTAATGAAGAATTCGCCGTATGGCCCTGAAATCGTAACCGTATCACCGGGTTTTTGAGCAAAAATATAAGACGATGCAATCCCCGGATTGACATCCATCCATCCATTTTTGGCTCTGTCCCAAGGTGGAGTAGCAATACGCACATTCAACATGATCTTGCGCCCTTCTGCAGGGTAGCTAGCCATTGAATACGCACGCTCTACTACATCGTCATTCTTCATTTTTAGATCCCAAAGACCAAACTTGTCCCACTCGATCTTAAATTTATCTGGTTCACCGGGATGATCATCCGGATGAGCGGTAATATCGATGTCTTTATATGAAATTTCGCATTCAGGAATCTCAATCTGGATGTAACCACCAGCTTTGTAATCCATATCCTCTGGAATCTCAACAATAAACTCTTTAATGAAAGAAGCTACGTTGTAATTAGATACAACCTTTGCTTCCCATTTTTTTATACCAAATACTTCTTCCGGAATTGAGATTTCCATGTCCTCTTTTACTTTTACCTGACAGCCCAAACGGTAATTTTCCGCTTGTTCTTTTCTTGTAAAGTGAGGGGTTTCTGTAGGTAGAATCTCTCCACCACCAGAATGAACCTGACATTCGCACTGAACGCATGTTCCTCCACCACCGCATGCGGATGGCAAAAAGATTTTATTATTACCCAATGTACTTAATAGGGTTCCACCAGACTCTACTTCAATCACTTTCTCTCCATTGATCGTGATTTTAACCGGGCCTGATGGTGTTAATACTGCCTTCGCACCTAACAAGATGGAAACCAGTAGAATAATTACCGCAAAGAAAATTACAATGCTGGTAACTACGATTAATGTGGTTGCTCCAAATATCATATTAAACTCTAACTGATAATTATAATTTGATTCCCATAAACGACATGAAGCCAATGCCCATCAAGCCGGTTACGATAAATGTGATACCTAATCCTTTGAGTGGGGCAGGTACATTTGAATATTGAATTTTTTCACGGATAGCTGCGATTGCAACAATTGCTAAGAACCAACCAATTCCACTACCAAAACCGAAAACAGTTGCCTCGGTAATGTTTGCATAATTACGCTCTTGCATAAATAACGAGCCACCTAAAATTGCACAATTCACAGCAATTAATGGAAGGAAGATTCCTAATGCACCATACAATGCCGGCGAAAATTTTTCTACCAACATTTCAACCAACTGCACCATTGATGCAATGATTGCGATGAATAAGATGAACGATAGGAAACTAAGATCCACAGTTGCGAAATCTTCACTAATCCAACTTAATGCTCCTTCTGCAAGAACATAATTTTGGAGTAAATAATTGGCTGGAACCGTAACTACAAGTACAAAGATTACTGCAATTCCAAGTCCAACCGCCGTCGACACCTTTTTTGATACTGCAAGGTATGAACACATGCCTAAGAAATAGGCAAATACCATGTTGTCAACAAAAATGGATTTAACAAAAATGTTTACTAACTCTTGCATGATTTTAGTCCTCGATCAATTTAGTGTTACGAGCACGCTGTACCCAAATGATGATCCCCACAGTAATCAAAGCCATCGGGGGGAGTAGCATGAAACCATTGTTGCTGTAGAACCCGCCATTTGCCAGGTACCATGTTTCTGGTATAATTTGGAACCCCATTAATTGACCAGATCCTAAAAGCTCTCTGAAGAATGCCACAACAATTAAGATGGCGCCATAACCAATTGCATTTCCAATTCCATCCAGGAATGATCTCCACACGTTATTACCAAGTGCAAATGCCTCAAGTCGACCCATGATGATACAGTTCGTGATTATTAAACCAACAAATACTGCCAGTTCTTTACTTACATCATAAACGAATGCTTTAAGTACCTGATCCACCAATACTACCAAAGCGGCTACGACCACCAACTGTACGATGATTCTAATTCTGTTTGGAACAAAGTTTCTTAGCATTGAAACAATGATGTTACCAGCAGCCATAACAAACACTACCGATAACGCCATAACAATTGCAGGCTGTAGTTTTACAGTTATAGCTAGTGCCGAACAAATCCCCAATACCTGTACGGTTATTGGATTGTTATCGTTAAACGGATCGCTTAATAATTTTTTATTTTTCTTGCTGAAAAGAGGTTCTTTCGGTTTTGCAACCGGCTTCGTTTCAACTACTTCTTTTTCTAATACTTCTGCCATTGTTTTACGTTGTTTTGCCAGCGATTAGTTGATGAGTTGTGCGCTGGCAGTTGTTCCAGCATATTCTTTTAGGAAGGGGAAGTACGCTTCCAGACAATCCAGAATCATAACCTCTACACCATCTGATGTAATGGTTCCACCACTGATACCATCCACCTGATAATCGGTAGAAGAATCCCCTTTTCGTACGTCAATACCCAATAGACTGCCGTCATCAGCCAGAATTTTTTTCCCAACGAATTGCTCTGTAAAGATTGGATATTTGATTTCGGCACCTAATCCCGGGGTTTCTGCTTTATGATCAAATACAGCTCCATAGATGGTATTCAGATCTTCTTCCAGAGAAATATATCCCCATATTGGTCCCCATAGGCCTGTTCCCTGCAATGGGATGATGTAAAACGTTTCGCCATCTTTTTCTGCAACATAGAGCGGTGCATTTCTTTCGTTATTTTCTAAACGAACTTGCTTAACCATATCTATGGTAAAGGCGTCAACATCGTTTACAATTTGACCACCGCTGACGACGAGCTCTTCTAGAACATAGTCGCCGTAAATGTTAGCAGCCTCTTCTCTATCCACATTTATTTGGATGGAGCTGAGAATATTCTGCATTTTTTCCTTTTCCACGTTTTCATCCTGCATGGGCTTTAGATTAGTGGCAACAAAGGAAAGGACCGCTGCTACCACCAAAACCATAAGAGTGGCAAAGCCAAAAGTATATGCGTTACTATTTACATTAAATGCCATGTTATGCACCTGCTGTTTTAAGAGCTAAACGTTTTTGGCGTTTTTTGATATTTGCCTGAACTACATAGTGGTCTATCAGTGGCGCCATCGTATTCATAAATAAAATGGCTAACATAATTCCTTCCGGATAGGCTGGGTTGAATACCCGAATCATGATGGCAAAGAACCCGATAAAGAATCCGTAATAATATTTACCCATTTCGGTTTGAGAACCTGAAACCGGATCAGTTGCCATAAATACTACGCCAAATGCAAATCCACCAAAAATCAATTGTTGCCAAAACGGTACTGCCATAAATGCCTGCTGCTCCGGTGAGATTGCATATTGTGCAAAAGCGTTAAAGATAAGCCCCATCACGGCACCGCCGATCAATGCGCTAAGCATAATTCTCCAGGAACCAATTCCTGTGAAAATCAAAAGTCCGGCGCCAAGTAAAACTAACAATGTTGAAGTTTCACCTATAGAACCCGGAATTAAACCTAAAAATGCATCAAACGCTGAATACTGGGTCGTTCCCGTTGTAGCTAGCTCACCAAGTACAGTTGCGCCAGACCACCCATCAACAACCGCCTGACCTTCTTGAACAGATGTGTTAATCCAAACCTTATCGCCCGACATGTACGTTGGGTACGCAAAGAAAGCAAACGCTCTGGCAAGTAGTGCCGGGTTGAAAATATTCATCCCCGTTCCACCAAAAACCTCTTTACCTATAACAACGGCAAATGCCACTGAAATTGCTACCATCCAAAGTGGAATATCCACAGGCATAATAAGCGGAATTAACATTCCGGTTACCAGGTATCCTTCTTCGATTTGGTGCCCTTTAATTACGCAAAACAGGAATTCAAGACCGAGCCCAACTCCGTAGGATACAATTACCATTGGGATAACTTTGATCGCACCGAAAATAAACTGATCGATGAATGTGGCGTCAATTCCCAGAGCGTTGTAGTGATGAAATCCAACATTCCACATTCCGAATAATAAACATGGCACTAACGCCATGATTACTGTATTCATGGTTCTTTTCAGGTCGATACCGTCACGGATGTGAGCACCGCTGTGGGTAATGTGTCCTGGAACAAATAAAAATGTTGCGAATCCATCATACACCGGCCAAAATTTCTCGAACTTCGAGCCTTTGTCGAAGTATGGCTTAATGTTTGATTCTAAATAATCGTGTATAGCTTTCATTTAAATAAAAAGTATTGATTAATCTCTAACCTAATTCTTCTTTCATAAGATCAAGTCCTTGTCGAACTGTCTCCTGTACCGGAATTTTTGAAGTACAAACAACCTCACAAAGAGCAAAGTCTTCTTCTACAACTTCATAAATTCCTAAGTTTTCCATCAACTCAATATCATTGGTCATGATGGCTTTAATTAATTGAACCGGGAAAATATCGAAAGGAAATACCTCTTCGTATTGACCACTCACTACAAAGGCTCGTTCTTCACCGTGTAGATTGGTATCCAAATCGTACTTCACTTGCTGACCTGTAAACTTCTCAGCCTGGCGCATAAAAAATGAAGGAAGTGCACGCGAAATGCTAAACTTATCCGGTTTTGGAATCAACCAGCCGAAAAGCTCGGGATCAAGACCTTCTTCAATTACAGTGATTTGTCTTTCGTAGAAACTCAGATATCCGTCTTTATCGATTTTCTTACCCGTTAGAACATTTCCGGTAATAATTCGATTCACCTTATCTGAAACATTTCCTTCAACAAATGGTTTTACCGCAGCGCCAATAAACGTTGAATGATATTTTCGTTCGTTTGCTTCAGCGCCTGAAACTGAAATATTGATGCGTGCATCGAAATTGCCGGTTAAGAAAAGCCGGCCGATAATAACAACATGCTCCGGAGTGATGGTCCACACCGTTTCGCCTTTGTTGATTGGATCTTTTTGGGCTATTTGAACACCAACTAATCCTGCAGGATGTGGACCCGAATATTTCGAAATCTCTACCCCTTTTACGCTAGATAGCGTACGGCCGGAAGCAGCATCGGCATTGAGCCCTAAATGAACTTTACCAGTTGTAAGTTTCGCTAACGCATCGATACCGGCTTGGAATTCTTTTTCGTTTCCATCCAGAATCAAGCTCATGTCTGGAGCAAGAGGGGCTGAATCAAATCCGGAAATAAAAATTGCTTTCGGTGTTTTGGAAGTCTGAGCAACCACGTTATAAGGGCGTTGTTTGAAAAATGCAAAGCAACCGGAGTTTGCAAGTTTTTCCACTATTGCGTCTCGCTCTAATTCGATCGGATCCGCTTTACCAAAATCTTCATAGGTAATTTTCTTATCCGCTAAAACCCGTACTTCAAGAATTCGACGTTTTGCTCCGCGCACGATTTGCGCTACTTCTCCACTTACTGGTGACGTCAACTTTACAGCTTCATCATCTTTACTATACAGAAGTGGAGATCCGGCTTTAACTTCATCGCCTTCTTTTACAGCTAGTTTAAATCGGGCACCGTGAAAATCGTCCGGTTTTATGGCTACAGTTTCAACGCGGATTTCTGGAGCAAATTCTTTGTCGGTTTCCCCAACCAACTTAATATCAACACCGCGTTTGATTTTTATTACTTCAGACATGTATAAATTTTTCAATTTGGAGTTTTATCGGGTATTGTCATCATTTCATTAACTCCCGATATCAATTGATCTGAAACTTTTCAAGGCGCAAAAGATACTAAAAAAAACGGGTGATTTGGTACTCTATCGTTTCATTTTAAAATGAAATTTACACCCTTTTTTGAAAAGCGCTTCTTGGGTTATCAACAGCAATGTGGATAAGTTCAACGGGGTTAGTTCCTTATCCCAATTTTTTAAAGGATTAGCATAGCATCGCCAAAGGAATAAAATCGATATTTTTTTTCTATCGCATGCTCATAAAGTCGCTTCATTTCATCGAAACCCATGAAAGCCGACACCAACATGAGCAAGGTGCTCTTTGGTAAGTGAAAGTTTGTAATCAACGCTTCAACTCTTTTGTACTGATATCCCGGGGTGATGTAAATATCTGTTTCTCCAATTCCGGGAGTAAGTACCCCTACTTCATTCGACACAGATTCCAGTACTCGAACCGACGTTGTTCCGACCGCAGTAATGTGTTTCTTTTGATTTAGAGTTGATGCAGTCTCATCTGAAAGATGATACCATTCGCTATGCATATCGTGATCATGAATATCCTCCGTTTTTACCGGAGCAAAGGTTCCTAATCCTACATGAAGAGTAACTTCTTCTTTTTGGATGCCCTGATTTTTCAGTGTTTCGAGTAATTCATCCGTAAAATGAAGTCCGGCTGTGGGCGCCGCTTTACTTCCTAAATCTTTTGCATACACCGTTTGATATTCTCCGGCCAACGACTCATCCTGAGCGATATATGGCGGAAAGGGGGTATACTTATACGGCTCTAATCTTGGATCATCCAGATCACAGGAAAGAATCATGGTTCGAAGGCCGTCATCGGCAACATGAGTTACTTCCGCAGTAATTCCATCCACCAATTTAACTGTTTTTCCGAGCCTAAATTTCTTTCCCGGCCTTACCAGCGCTTCGATTGTGTTATTGTTTCGAACGGACGTAACGAAAAGCTCTCTCTTTCCATCCTCGAACATCAATCGGCACTTTTCCACCTTGCTGTTGTTTACAACAAGTGTTGATTTATCCGGCAGATGGTCCCCCAGGTTGTAAAAAACGTCATCTATTATTTGACCGGTTTCCCGATTGTAAACCAGCAGTTTCGCATGATCACGCGGAGATGCCGGAGATTGAGCAATGAGTTCATCCGGTAGATGATAATCGAAGTCGGAGAGGGTGTAACTCAAACCTCAAATATTTTAAGCATTAACCAGTTTTTGCTTCACAACTTCAACCAAAGCCTTAGCATCAATACCTACTTCGGCATGAAGTTCTTCCTGGGTTCCATGTTCGATGATTCGATCAGGTAATCCCATAATGGTAAGAGTAGGCTTGTCGGCTTTTTCGGCAAGATATTCAGCGACGGCACTTCCGAACCCACCGAGTCTGGCTCCGTCTTCTAGTGTGATAATGTGCTGGTATTTCCGGCAGATTTCATCAAGTAATTCAGTATCCAACGGCTTAGCAAAACGCATGTCGAAGTGACCAACATGTATGTCTTCTTGTTCAAGATGAGCGGAGGCTTCTGTCACATATTTTCCGATCGGACCAAAACTAAGTACTGCAACATCTTCGCCTTCCTGAATACAAATTCCTTTTCCGATTTCCATCGTCTCAAAATGCTCGCGGACTTCCATTCCGGTTGAAGCACCACGCGGATATCGAATCGCCCAACTGGCTCCATCATACTCACTAGCAGTGAACATCATATCACGAAGATCTTGCTCATTCAGTGGGGAGGAAATAATTACATTTGGAATCGAACGCATATACGAAATATCATAAGCTCCATGGTGCGTTGGTCCATCGGCTCCAACAACTCCGGCTCGATCAATACAGAACACAACCGGTAAGTTTTGAATGGCTACGTCGTGCACAAATTGATCAAATCCACGCTGTAAGAACGTGGAGTAAATTGCACAAAATGCTTTTTTGCCTTGTGCCGCAAGTCCGGCCGCAAAAGTGACTGCATGTTGCTCGGCAATCCCTACATCAAAAGCTCGTTCAGGAAATGTGTTCATCATCGGCCACAAACTTGATCCACTCGGCATGGCGGGAGTCATACTCACGATGTTTTCGTTTTCAGCAGCTAATTCAACTAAAGCATCCCCAAATACATCCTGATATTTTGGAGCGGTTTTCTTTGTCGACTTTGGCTTCAACGAATCGCCGGTAATTTTATCAAATGGACTGCTTTGAGCATGCCATTTGGTTTGCTCTTTTTCTGCTGGAGCAAATCCTTTTCCTTTAACCGTGACAATGTGCAGCAATTTTGGACCTTTAATCTCACGAAGATCTTCCAAAGTTTTGCGAAGTAGATTTACATCATGGCCATCAATTGGGCCGTAGTATTTAAATCCAAATGAGCGAAACAACGAGCCCGGTGTTAACGCCGCCATCATTGCAGACTCCAATCTTGAAGCCACTTTTCGCATTTTGTTTCCTGCCTTATTGAAGTGGCCGAGTAAATCGTATACTTCGTCACGCAATTTATTAAAACGCCGACTTGAAGTTACTTCTGCTAAATATTCTTTAAGGGCACCAACATTGGGATCTATCGACATATTATTGTCATTCAAAACCACCAATACATCACTGTTCATTGCGCCGGCATTATTCAAGGCTTCAAATGCTTGACCACCTGTCATAGCTCCATCGCCTATAACTGCTACAACTTTCGCGTCATTTTTATCCAAATCGTTAGCTACAGCCATTCCGAGTGCTGCCGAAATAGAGGTTGAAGAATGCCCTACACCGAACGCATCGTGGATATTCTCGCTTCTTTTCGGGAAACCAGAAATCCCACCATACTTTCGATTGGTGTGAAAATTATCGCGGCGACCTGTTAGTATTTTATGCCCATACGCTTGATGGCCTACATCGAAAATGATACGATCTTGGGGTGAATTGTATACATAATGAAGTGCGGTGGTTAGCTCAACTACCCCTAGACTAGCGCCAAAATGCCCACCATATACAGAAACAATATCGATTATAAATTCTCGGAGTTCATCAGAAACTTGCCTTAACTGATCTGGAGATAATTTTTTTAAATCATCGGGTGAATCAATCTTAGAAAGAAGGGGTCCGGCTTTAGGGGCGCTATCCAAAGAATCCATGTGTAATACCTAATCTTGTTGGTCGTTTACTTGCTGTATTTTTAACTCTGCCTGATGAAGCACTTTGTTACATAGCTTGGATAATTCCATGCCTTTTTCATACAACTGAACAGAATCTTCAAGTGTAATCTCCTGGCTTTCCAATTGTTCCACAATAGATTCCAGTTTTCTTAACGCATCTTCGAAGCTCAGCCGTTCCTTTTCTTCCATGAATAAAATTAATCGAATAACATTCCTTTCGGAATAAAGTTAAAAGTTACGGGTTTCTGAGCTAAAGAAATAGCTCGCCTGACATTGGTATTATATACGAAGGTTGAGGGTTTTTTGGATTGGAATGAAAAAAGGCCTGAGATTCCTCTCAAGCCTTTTGAAGGGTTTGTAACTAATAGTACAAATTTCTACAGATAGCGAAGTGTTACCGAACCGCCCGAAGTTTTTGCTTTAACTCGGGTTCCACCTCCGTTCAATGTTCCTTCAATTTCGTCTCTTTCGTATTCCCCGCGAAAATTCTCCAGATCTGCACGAACTCGGTTTCCGTCTAGTTCAAGGTCATACCCACCATCTTTGGGCACAGAAATACTAATGCTGCCGCCTGAGGTTTTTAGTTCGATATAATCCTGAGGGTCTGTTATCTCGGCATCTATAGATCCGCCTGAAGTTCTCGCTTCTACATTTCCAGAAACGTTATCCAGAGTGATGCTTCCGCCACTGGTTTTGGCAATTATGCCGCCAGTAACATCGGTAGCGCGAATACGCCCACCTGAAGTGTTCGCATCTACATAACCTTCTACTTCTTCAACAGTAATGCTGCCACCTGAAGTTTTAAGCTCAATATCACCGCCAATTTCAACGGCTGTTATACTGCCACCACTGGTTCTCGCATTTTGATCGCCAATTAAGTTTTCAAGGGTAATACTACCCCCTGATGTACGAACATCAGCAATTGAACGGGTTGGAGCCAGAACCACAAATGAAATGCTATAGCTGTTATTTCCCCAATTATTTCTACTTCTGTTTTTTGCTTTGGCGTAGATCGTATTTCCACTTTTTTCGATGGTAATATCCCAATTATCTAAATCAGCCGCGCCGGCTTCAATGTCTCTTCCACGTCGCTTTACATACATTTCAACTCTCACTTCATCCGTATTAGAGCCTCTTACATCTATGCTACCTCCAGATGTTTCTACTTCAATTCTAACATCATCGTTTACCGCAAAACTTTCGGTTTGATATGCTTCTTGAGCAATTGCTGTGATAGTAAAAACAGTCATCATTAGTGCAAAACTGTATACTACCTTTAAATTTTTTTTAAGAACTATTGAATCCATTTGATTCCCCATTTTGGTTTTGAAACGTAACACGTCCCGGAAAGTGTTAAAATTCATGCCCCCAGTACACGATTGAAAATCCAAAAGGTTACTTATTTTCTTGTGCTGTTGATAATTGCTGGAATTACTAACTTCGGTAACTAACCTATTTTAATCCCAAGAATGAAACTTCCATTTGTTTTAGCAAAGCGCTTTGTTGCTGGCGAGACTTTTGAGGAATCCATCCCAAAAGCCAAATATTTAAATCATAAAAATCTAAAGCTCACGCTCGACTTGTTGGGTGAAAATGTGAGTGATCGTAAAACTGCGGATGCTACCGTTGAAGAATACATCCAATTATTGCACGGAATTAAAAAGCATGGCTTAATTAGTAGTATTTCAATTAAGCTAACTATGATGGGTTTGGATATAGACAGAGAATATTGCGTCGAGAATTTGTACAAACTATTAGATGTTGCGCAACAGCATCACCAGTTTGTAAATATTGACATGGAGGGCAGCGATTACACCCAGGTTACGATCGATATTTTTAAAGATGCCTTCGAAAAATATGGGCAAACCGTAGGCACGGTAATTCAAGCTATGTTACACCGAACAAAAGATGATATTGACGAACTTGCCGGAATGGGTGCTAACATTCGCTTAGTAAAAGGGGCTTATGGTGAGCCGAGTAATATTGCTCTCCAAAGTATGCCCGAAATTAGAAATGCATATAAACAGTACGGCGAGGTACTTCTTGAAAAAACAGAGCGCCCACGTTTTGGTACTCACGACGATGAGTTAGTAAACTGGCTCCGCGAATATTCGGCAGCAGAAAATATTTCAAAGGATCGCTTTGAGTTTCAAATGTTGTATGGACTACGCGAGGAGACAATGGTTGATCTGACGACATTAGGTTATCTCACTCGGGTTTATGTGCCTTTCGGTACCGATTGGTTTCCTTATTTCAGCCGTAGGTTAATGGAGCGTAAAGAAAATATCTGGTTTGTACTAAGTACCATGTTTAAAAAATAAGCATGGATTTTTTCACCGATATTGATAACCATCGCTATTTGATAGGTGGAATGTTTGTAATAGCGGGAATCCTTCATTTTGTATACCCGAGCCAATATATCCGGATAATGCCGAGCTACATCCCCAAACGACAGGCGATGGTTTTTTGGAGTGGGGTTGCAGAATTGCTAGGGGGAGTTGGAATTATGCTTCCGATGCTTAAAGAGCCAGCCGCCTGGGGACTTATTGCCTTATTGCTCGCAATATTCCCCGCGAATTGGGATATGTTTTACAATTCCATCAAAAAAAAGAAACATATTGCCTTAACTCTTCTCTTATTTCTGCGTTTACCTGTTCAATTTTGGCTGATATACTGGGTTTATAAAGCGGCAGCGTTGACTTTTCCAATCCTGTAATTTCTCCTCTATATTAGTTCACGCAATAGAAAATCAGTGCGAAAGAAAAAAAGGGCTCTCTCTATTCTATGGCCATTAGGTTTTGGTACAGTTTTACTGTTCATGCCCTTGCTACGAGATGTTCACATTGAATCAGCCATTCTTATTTCAACCATCTTTTGTTTTATTGGTGCAATACAGGCTGTTCATCGAAGAACCAGGAATGATGTTAAAGTTATCGGTCGTCGATCTTTTCAAATTCTCTTAATATCAATACCCTTACTAATTCATGGATTTATTGCAGAATGTATAACTCTTTCGGGCATCGGGTTCTGGGTTCTTCTTCCAATCCCCAGCTTATTGTTTGGAGTCTCCATTGGCCGATTTTTTCGTTTGATAAAATTCCCGGCTGCTAAGTTGTTCACGATTTTAATCATTCTTTTAGTAGGACTAGGAATCTGGATCTATGAATTCTTCACATTACCACAGGTTTATTATTTCAATCATGTATGGGGTGCCTGGCCCGGTCCGATTTATGACGAAGAAATTCGCATAACTTCGGGTTTGATTTGGTTTAGATTATCAACCCTACTTTGGGTGCTATTACTGTGGTGGCTACCATCTGTTTCCACATCCTTAAAATCAAAAATAGGTGTGGCTTTTGTAGGATTTATATTACTTAGCGCCTTACTCTTTCAGCCTCAATTGGGAATATCTACACCTCGAGAATATTTAAAATCAGAATTAACAGCTGTAGAAAACACAGAGCATTTCAATTTATACTTCGATACATCGAATTTTAATGCTGAAGAGCGAGATTACTGGGCAAAACGGCATGAATTTCATTTTCAACAAATTATTGAACTCCTGAAAATTGATTGGCCACAAGGGCGTAAAATTGAATCATTCATCTATGCTAATGCCTGGCAGAAAAAAGAGTTGGTTGGTGCAAAATTTACAAGTTATGTCCCAGTTTGGCTAGAACAAGATCAATTGCACATTGCCAAAGAACATCTCGACGGTGTACTAAAACATGAGCTTGTTCATGTAATCGCCAAACAATTTGGTAACGATTTATTTAACGCAAGTTGGAGTATTGGATTAATTGAGGGAGTAGCAGAGGCAATCGCAAAGGATGCCTCTGGAGTATCAACTTTGGATCAGATTATTGCTTCAGAAAACCCACTACCCACCACCGACCAAATTCGTACAGCATTAACTATATCGGGATTTTATGCTTCCGCTTCTTCGATCAGCTATACCACAACGGGATCTTTTGTAGGGTATTTATTACAAAACTACCCGGTTGAACAATTCAAGGCTGCTTACCCGGCAAGCAATTTTGAACAAGCCTACCAACTTCCTCTCGATACTCTGGTTAACCGCTGGAAAGCTCAATTACCCATTCAGGAAATAGATTCTGTTGATCTGCAGGTCTCGCAGCGGATTTTTTCTCAGCTCTCTCTTTTTCAAATGAATTGTCCCCGCAAGATTCACCCAATACTTCAGGGACTTGATCAATTACGATTTCATGAATCGCTGGATGATAGTGTAAACGCGCTTTCCACAATCAATGAATTATATGCGGGGTATTCTGAAATGCCCCTGGTAAAACAATTATGGGCTTCCTATCAGCTTCGCAATGCTGGGGAATTAGAGATTATCAATAATGTATATGAGTCTGACTCTACCTTAGCCATGCAATTAATGAGGGCAGATGCTTTTTTCATCAACAACAATTACGCGATTTCTTCAGATATCTTGGATAAGCTCCACTCTGACACGCTATACGTGAATGACCTTAATACTAACGACTCTTTTCTTGTTCGGACTGATTCTACAACCTGGGCTGGATTCGTGAATGCTCGTTATCGGAATTCATTGGTAGACTCCAGCACTTTCATTGCTTACCCCGAACCACTTCAATGGCTGCTTGTTGATCGTGCACTTTCATCAAATCAAAGGGAGAAGCTGGAAGTTTACGCCACAACGCTGAAGGAACAGCGGGTTCACCCGCGATGGTTTGAAACACAAGAAGATCTTATCAATAAGCTGGCATATTCTGGCTACTTCGATTTGGCGCAAGAATGGATATCTTTACTTCAATCAACCGATTTACGGCTACGATTTGTAGAACGTACAGAGGAACAACAAGAATGGTTGAATTACCTTAAAGCAAATTAGTATCGCCAAATGGCTAAAGCGGTTTTTACCCCACTCGATTTTACCCAATTATCTCCCGAAGAGATGCAGCAACGGGCGAAAGACTTCTATCAACAAATAAAAACCCGACGAACAGTTCGTGAGTTTTCCGATCGACCTATCCCAGAAGGTGTTCTTGAACAGTGCATTCTTGCTGCCGGAACTGCTCCAAATGGCGCCAACAAACAACCTTGGCATTTTGCCGTTATTCAAGACCCGGAGATTAAAAAGAAAATCCGTGAAGCTGCTGAGGAAGAAGAAAGAGAGTTTTATCAACGTCGAGCGCCGGAAGACTGGCTGGAAGATCTCGTTCCATTTGGCACCGATGAACATAAACCCTTTTTAGAAACTGCGCCCGCTTTGATCGGCATCTTTTCGCAAAGCTATCATCTGAATGAGCAAGGCGAGAAAGAAAAGCATTATTATGTTAAGGAATCGGTAGGCATCGCAACTGGCATACTTATTACTGCCCTCCACAATGCTGGACTTGCCACGTTAACCCACACTCCAAGTCCAATGGGATTTTTAAATGATATCATGCAACGACCATCTCATGAGAAAGCTTTTTTGTTGTTGGTAGTGGGTTATCCTAAAGATGGGGTTCAGGTTCCTGACATCAATAAGAAAAAACTGAACGAAATATCAAGTTTTCTTTAGTTCTTCTAACCTACTTGTAAATTTCTTAATGTTCTTACCGCATTTTCTCTATTTCATTAATGCAATGTAACGCGATGAAAAAGATTAGTTGCCGACCTTTTCCGCGCATTAGGTTCAGATAACTAACTATACATCAAAAATGAAAAAATCACTATTTGCAGCAGGTGCATTTCTATTGCTGCTATCAATGAATACGTTGGCCCAAAATCAAGACAATAAAACTTGGGCTTCATTCCATATTGGTGCTCACGAGTACCGTGGAGACTTCGAAAATGAATTTTACAGCTTTAAATTTGTAAAAGATTTTACCTTTGGCTTTGGGATTCACCATTACTTAAACGAGTCTTTCGACTTAGACTATACATTTAATTTTGCAACACTGGATGATGACAATCCAACCCACTTTTGGACAACTACTCTAAATAATAATCTCCAGGCAAAATTTAAGTTTGCTAACGGTAGTATTTTAGAGACTGACAGCAAAATTCAGCCATTTTTAACAGCCGGTTTAGGTTTAAATGCCTTTATCGATGGCTCAGTATCCATTCCCCCGGATCAGATGGAGAACAATGTAACTGTTCAAATTCCATTAGGTTTTGGATTTGAAATCCCGATCAACGACGACATTAGCTTTAAATATCAGTCTACGTACAATCGCACTTTCAATGATTATGTAGATGGCCGTAAAATTGATGGTAACTCAGGCGCGTTTACTGACGATCGTGAACATGACGATCTTTTCTTTCACACATTAGGATTAAAAGTTAACCTGTTTAAAACGAAAGATGCCGATGGGGATGGCGTTCGAGATTCTCGCGATGAATGTCCTACAGAAATGGGAACCGCTGAAACCAATGGCTGTGCAGATTCTGATGGCGACATGGTTGCTGATATCAACGATATGTGCCCCGATACTTTTGGTCTGGCCGAATTCTCTGGTTGTTCAGATACTGATGCCGATGGCATTTCTGACATTGAAGATGCCTGCCCGGAAATTGCTGGGGACAGTATGTTTAATGGTTGTGCAGATAGCGACGCTGATGGTATTGCCGACCCTGAAGATGCTTGCCCACAAGTCGCTGGCGATGCTCAATTTGCTGGCTGTGCGGATTCTGATGGCGACATGGTTGCTGACCCGGAAGATAATTGCCCGCAAGTTGCAGGAGTTCCAGCTCTAGGCGGTTGCCCGGATGCTGATGCTGATGGCATCATTGATTCAGAAGATCGATGCCCAGCTGCAGAGGGTAGTTCAGAAAATGGCGGCTGCCCAGATACAGATGGCGACGGTGTTGTTGACTTAGATGATGAATGCCCAAATGAAATGGGTGCGGCAGGAAACAACGGTTGCCCAGGTATTAGCGCAGAAGTTCAGGAAGAATTACTGCGCGTTTTTGAAAATCTCCAGTTCGGTAATAATAGCTCTGAAATTGTAGCGGAATCTCTCGACGACATGGAAATTCTCTATAACATTATGGCTCGCGATGAGGCTCTAAAATTAAGTATTGAAGGCCACACTGATTCTCGAGGTGCCGCTGAATACAATCTCCAACTTTCTCAACTTCGTGCTGATGCAGTAAAAATGTTCCTTGTTGAAAAAGGAATAAATGAAGATAGAATTACTGCGATTGGTTATGGCGAAACTCAGCCGGTAGATACCAATGAAACAGCAGAAGGAAGAAATAACAACCGTAGAGTTGAATTAAACTTAGGTTATTAGAAGAAACCCCTAAATTAATCCATGAGCCCAACTTTGATCGGTTGGGCTTTTTTTATTTCCTATTTTTAGGGCATGGAAGAAAACGCCCCCTCAAAAAAACCATTTTGGAAAAACCGATCATTTATCGAGTGGATGGTCATTATTTTGGTAGGTTCCACACTTTATGTAACAGGCTGGCACACTGAAGTAATTGGCACCCTTCAGCGAGGTATTTTAGCAACTGGTATATTTCGTCCCGATGTTTCGGTGGATGAATCTGAATTTGTTAAAGCAGAATTCAACATGCCGCTAATCACTCTAAATGGCGACCGAACGAATCTTCGTGAATTTGAAGGCAAAACCATTTTCCTGAATTTCTGGGCAACTTGGTGTCCGCCTTGTATTGCTGAGATGCCGAACATCCAAAAGCTATACGAGGATTTCGAAGATAACGATGATATTGTTTTTGTGATGCTTTCTTTAGATGAAGACCCCGAAAAAGCCCGCACTTTTATGGACCGAAAAGCATTTACCATGCCCGTTTATTTTTTATTGGGCCGACAACCCGGGGTGTACAACAGCACTGTTGTTCCAACCACCTATGTGATTTCTCCAGGGGGTTACATCGTTACGGAAAAAAGAGGTATGGCGAATTATAACACGAAATCGTTTAGAGAGTTTTTAGCTGATTTATAGTAACTCAAGCTACCCAAACACCCCCCAAAGTAGACGAACAGCCATCACAGTTACTAACACTGCAAAGCCCCATTGCAAATACTGTCTTTTAATTTTATGATTTAAAATTGTCCCGAAATTTGCCCCAATCAAACCGCCAAAAGCTAGCGGTAGCGCTGCTCCAAAATCAACATACCCGAAAGTATATGGGCTGATTCCCGGACTGGAAATATCTATGAGCGCGAGTTGTATAACACCGGTAATGATCAAGATGGTCATCCCCAAATGAGAAACACTAACTGCTTTTTTAAACGGCACTTTATAGATCAGGTTCATTATTGGAACCATAATCCCGCCGCCGCCCACGCCCGCCAAAGAGGCAATGAATCCACCAACGCCACCGGTGATTACCGCTTCTTTTTTTGTTGATTTGTGATCTTCAATAGTTGACTCTTTAATGCGATTATTGACTTGCTTAAACATCATGAATGCGGCATAAAAAAGTACTGCACTAAATAAAACGGCAAATTGCTCTTGTTGATAAAATCCTGAAGTTAAGATGAATTTACCCGCTGTAATTCCTGCTGCCCCAAAAACACCTAACATAATCCCCTCTTTTATAAACAAATTATTGTGCAGCGCTTGTCGAATTGTACTTGTTGATGCAGCCACAAATGTACATAGCAGTCCGCTTGCTACAGACCATTGAACAGGATTTTCAATTCCTTCAGAATCGAATAGAAAGTATAGCACCGGAGTAAATATGATTCCACCACCAACTCCCATGGACCCTGCGATTAATCCTCCCAAAATGCCAATAATTATCAATATAAAAGGTTCCACTAAATCTCGATTTCCCCTCTTAGAAAAGTTACTGCATTTCCCTTAATCTCAACTCGGTCACCTAAATAATTCAGTTGTAAAGTGCCCACTCGTTTGGAAATCTGAAGTGCATTAAGCTCCTTTTTTCCAAGTCGTTTTGCCCAATACGGCGTTAATTTTGTGTGAGCTGAACCCGTAACCGGGTCTTCATCAATGCCTACTTGTGGTGCAAAAAACCGAGATACAAAATCTACATTATCACCGGGCGCTGTAACTATTACTCCTCGTGCGTCTACTTCGTTGAGTAGTTTGAAATTTGGGGATAGTTGTTCAATTTCTTCTTCAGATTCTAGCACAACCATGTAATCGTCGGTTTTGAAAACCTCTTGTGTTCGGGGAATTCCTAACGCCTGGAATAGAATGGGGGGAGCTTCCACTTGAGGCATTTCATCCGTAGGAAAGTTCATGATGTACCAATCTTCCTCTTTTCGAACCGTAAGGCGGCCACTGAGGGTATCAAATTTTAATTCATGTCCCGTGAACCCCAATTCGTTGAATAAAACATGCGCCGTTGCCAGAGTTGCGTGCCCACATAAATCCACTTCAACTTCTGGTGTAAACCATTTCAGCCCATATGCCTCATGTTCCTCTACATAAAATGCTGTTTCAGACAAATTGTTTTCCATAGCAATTTGTTGCATCGTTTCTGGAGGCAACCATGAGTTAAATGGAACAACTGCCGCGGGATTTCCACCGAAAACCGAATCCGTAAATGCATCAACTTGAAAAATAGGGAATTTCATGGGCGTAGAATTAGGTTTATCTTTACGCACAATCTACATCATTTTGATCGTAAATATTATTCTTAGATGGAGTTCTACCCCCAAAACGTATTAGAAAAACTAGGTTTCGAGCAAGTCCGTGAAGCCACGCTCAATGCAGCACAATCCGTGCGGTCAGCGGAAATGATTCTCGAACTTCGCCCTTCTAACTTTAAAGGAAGGGTAATAGAACTACTTGACCAAACTTCTGAGATGATTGCAATTTTACAGGACCCGGAGATTTTTCCGATCTCTGAGTTGCCGGATATTCGTTCTCATATGGATACGGCCCGCGCTTATGGAAGTATTATTCCTTTGTATGCTTTTCGGGATATTCTAAAAATTTGTGTTGCAGCTCGATCAACCAAGAAGTTTATTATAAACATTGAAGAACGAGCTGAGACCCTATCCAAAATTTCAGAAAATCTTATCCCTCTAAAGGAACTTGAGAAATACATCAAGGGAAAAGTCACTGAAAATGGGGAATTACGAGATGACGCAAGCCCGGAACTAAAAAGTATCAGAAAACGACTGAATTCAAAGCGAAATGAGCTACGATCGACCATCAACAAAATGATGCGGAACGCCGTTAAAGACGGCATGGCAAGTGATGAGGGCGCTACCATAAGAAATGGCCGCATGGTTATTCCCATTCAGGCAGAATATAAGCGACAAATTCAGGGCTTTATTCATGATGTGTCTTCTACAGGACAAACGGTGTATCTGGAACCCGTAGAAGCACTGCACCTAAATAATGAGATTCGTCAATTTGAAGCTGAAGAACAGCAAGAAATTGAGCGTATTTTGATGGAACTAACGAATCATGTTCGGCAAAACCGCGAGTTTTTACTACAGAATATTGAGTCTTTGGCAGAGCTTGATGTTATTTCGGCTAAGGCAAAGGTATCCATTGAATTAGAAGGCGAAATTCCAACTATCTCTCATACGGGTTACACCAAACTAAGGCAAGCATTTAACCCAAACCTTCGGCTCAAAAACCTTTCGCTTAAAAAAGAGGATCGCCTGGAAATAATCCCACTCGATCTTGAAATGTCGGAGGAAGAACACTGCCTGATGATAACCGGCCCAAATGCTGGCGGTAAATCTGTTGCCATGAAAACGGTTGGAATATGTGCGCTTATGAATCAATCGGGGTATGCCATTCCTGTTGATCCAACCTCAGAACTTCCTGTTTTTAATGGAATTTTTGTGGACCTAGGGGATGACCAATCCATTGAAAATGATTTAAGTACTTTTTCATCCCGACTTCAATGGATGCGCGAAACTCAGGATCGATTGCAAGAAAACAGCCTCATTTTGATTGATGAAGCTGCAGCGGGAACCGACCCGGATGAAGGGTCGGCCTTATTTCAATCGTTTATTGAGTATTTACTGAAATACGATTCTAAAATTTTGGTAACCACGCACCATGGGGCTTTGAAAGTATTTGCTCATGAGCACCCCAATGCCGTTAATGGCTCGATGGAATTTGATCAGAATTCGCTCTCACCAAATTATCGATTTAAAAAAGGTGTGCCCGGAAGTAGTTATGCGTTCGAAATCGCAGAACGAATGAATTTGGATAAACGACTGCTCACCCGATCGAGGGAATTACTTGGTGAATCAAAAAATAAGATGGAAGGCTTGATTGCCGAACTCGAATCGAAAGCACAATCGGCAGAAGAACTACGCCAAAAGAATCAAGAGATTTTAAAGAAGGCGCAGGTTAACGAAAACCGATATAAACAGAAGCTGGAATCGCTACACCGAGAACGAGATAAGATTCGGGAAAAAGCGTTAAAAGAGGCAAAATCCATTATGGATACCGCAAACCGAAAAGTGGAACGTGCGGTTGAGCAGATCATCGAACAGAAAAAGACGAAGAAAAAAGACCTTAAAGATATCCGTAAGGGGATTGAGCAGGAAAGAGATAAAATTGAAAGCTCTCTGGATGAGGTTAAAGAAAAGAGAGAGGCGCAATTCAAGAAAAGTAATCAGCCACCAACAATTGGAGATTATGTTAGGTTTTTGGATGGCAATACAACTGGTGAACTCATTGAATTGAAAGGTAAAAATGCCACCGTACAGGCTGATGGCCTTCGGTTAAAGACTAAATATAAAAATCTCGTAAAGGTAGAGCCTCCAAAGCCCCAAAAACAGCGAAAAGTTCGCAGTAATGTAATTTCATCTGATTCTTCGCTAAAAGACTCCATTTCACAGCGTCTTGATTTAAGGGGTAAGCGCACTGACGCGGCCATTGACGATGTTACCCAATACCTGGATAAGGCTGTATTTAGAGGGCTTAAACAAGTAGAGATCATTCACGGCAAAGGCACCGGAGTACTTAAAGAGCAAATTCATAAATATTTAGGCGACCGTTCAGAAGTGAAAAGTTTTGAGCTGGCTAACGAAGATTTTGGTGGGGCTGGTTGTACAGTTGTTCAACTGAACTAATTATTCACTGATAAATTTATTTTAGAAGTAACCAAAGCTGTACTTGCCATACTTTGTAGAAACCATGCCATTTCTGGTTCTAGGTTTCCTATAAACTCCAACCCAACGGGACTTTCTTTAAAAAGAACCGTATAAAAAACGCATGCGGTCAGATATGAACCTTCGTAGGTCGGGTGGCTTTGATCTTCATCCCACAATTTAAGTTCCGGATTAATGATTAATGCATTTTCCCAGGCCAGCCCTACTGGTGCCAATGTAGCATCTAAATAGGTTGCCAGTTCTCGATACGACATTTCAAGAGAGTCTTGCATATGGTTATAGTTTTGGAAATCTGAACTGGAATAATCATATAGCATCTGAACTCCTCCGTTTTGCCGCCCCCAGGTCATAAATAGTACCGTTTCAGCCCCTCGTTCTCTGATGATGGTATTTAAAATTTCAGCTACGGGTTTCATCGAGGATTCACGCCAATACTTAACCGTTGGTACCTGACTCTGCTCCTGAATAATCACAAAATCCCACTCCTCTTTCTGCAGTTTATGTAGCGTATGATCGTTCGTAAGGTGATTATCCAGCCAGTATCCGGCGAAAGTACTCTGATCCACCAGTATGTTTTTGCCTCCCGATTCAGCAAGCTTAAAAAATAACTGTGGCATATTGTTATAAAACGTATAGCTATTACCAACAAAAAGAATCTTATGGTTGGCTGAACGTGAGTCTTGATTTACTGGAAGACTTACAAACTCCCAATTGTCTGTTTGGAATTCAATTTCATCCCCCGCATGATTTATGATCGCAAAAACCACATTGATCAGCTTTCTATCACCAACTAGAGCATCAAACACTCCATTCCCATTTTGCATATAGGAATTGTCGTCGTAGAAATCGGTCAATGGAATAGATACTTTTTGCCAACCAGAAGTGGCTATTGCACCGGGACCTATATCGCTAACGATAACATCAAATTGAAATTCGTCGTCTCTCTCTTTATTAGCCTTTCCGTCAAGATCGTCGTCTTCCTGGAGGTTTACTTCTAACGTATAATTTGAGCCTTTTAGCGGATTAATCCAGAATGAGAAATGAGTCATGCTTTTTATGCTCATCGGATTTGATCTGCCAAACCCACCTATATAGCCTGTTTCTGTTGTTGGCTCCCATCTTGTTTGTTGAACCGAATTATTCCCATTTTGGTTGATGCCTACTTCACCAACACCATTCGGCCCATAAAAAATAAACCACCCATTGTTGAATGGATCGGCATGCTCAAAATCTTCAAATACTATTGCTTCCTGTTGTGCATGTACTTGATCTGGACTGATGAGAAAAAGCACCCAAAAAAATCCCAGGCTTAAAAAAAATAGATTCCGGATATACTTCATTGATCTACCTCTCAAATCTGACTCCAACTAACTGCTGTACATTTTGTTACAGCCTTATTCCTTTATTAGTATTAAATGTAATTGAAAAGAAATGGGAAGCAAGTTCTACTCTAAAATTTAATATTCCCTTTTAGAATACCTTAACGCTTTGTCCGATATTGAATACATTGTTTTGAACTAATATCATTCAAAATGCAATCACCTAGCGGCCAGCCTTCCATAGAGTTTTTTGGCATCACCATAATGGAGCCGGTCGTCACTCTAACAGACTTCATCATTACGGCAGTTTGTTTATTTGCTTATTACAAACTGCGAAAGAAGAATTTACCGGGTAAGGTGCATGAATATATGCGTTGGTACTTTCTATTGATGGCAGTCGCTACATTTTTAGGCGGATTATTGGGTCACGCACTTCAAGAACAGGTTGGATTAGTCTGGAAATTACCTGGTTGGTTAATCAGTATGTTGGCAGTTTCAGCAATTGAACGGGCCTCTATAATGTATGCTTTTCCATTACTCAAACAGCGATTTGCCCGATTTCTGGAATTTGCGAACATCGTAGAATTACTATTTTTTGCTGCACTCACCTTTGGGACTGTAAATTTCTTTTTTATTCAGGTTCATTCGGCCTACGGTTTAGGCTTAGTTGTTCTGCCAATTCATTTCTACATCTTTAGGCAAACACAAAATTCTGGAAGTAGAATCATTTGTTTATCGATCCTTTTTGCGACACTCGCTGCTTTTTTCTATACCACCGAAATATCTCCCTCCATTTGGTTCAATCATTTAGATGTTGCACATACGATCATGGCAATAAGTATGTATTTCTTTTATCGTGCGGTGTTAAATCTTCCTATTTATGACCAAACCACCGAAACCAATTCCATTTCTTTTAGTAAAGCAATACCATTACTATTTAAGGGCATTAAATAAATTTTATGGGACTATTCAGAAATAAGAAAAAGGGTGTTCCACCGCATACATGGTACCCTGAAATCCTACACTGGAAAGAAGACGATCGAGTTAATTGCTGGAATATTGCTCAGGCATTATCAGCTGAAAAATTCGATTGGGCAACGTATCGAAAGTATTCTTCGGCAAACTCTGCTACAGGGCAGTATATTTTTAGCTACAAGTCAGTAGACGAAAACGGAAAAATCTATCTGGCAGATGAACATGGCGATCTTGTTGAGTTCCACTTCTATAAGTTCATTAAATACGCACGTAATGAGACCTTAAAATCGCGCAACTTGGAGCAACGTGTAGTTGAATCAAAGGAATACATGGAGCTGATGGACAACTTTCAAAAAGCTTTTAATGAATTACAAGAGGCAGATAATCATCCTAAAAGACTGGGTTCTAAGAATGCCGATAATTTAGGCCAGTAAAAAATCATCAATTGATTTGGGTAGCCTTGAATGATCCCTCTAGATTTCATTCATTCGGTTTAAATAAAAACGTCAAATCATGAAACGAGCGCTTCTCCTTCTTTCTCTTCCTGTAATTGCTGTTATTATTTTCTTTTCGATAAAACCTGCTGAGGTCGAATGGGAATATGATGGCGATCAACTTACTCATGCATTCACAAATGTAAACGTGATTCCAATGACTGAGGATGGCCTTATTCTAGAGAATAAGACGGTATTAATCGAAAATGGGCATATTTCTTCGATTTTGGATGATGCTAAAATCAAGTTTGGTCCAAATACACAAATCATCGATGGCACGGATAAATACTTAATCCCGGGCTTAGCAGAAATGCATGGGCACGTTCCCCCAACACATCCACCGGAAAATTTCCCCGCTTATTTCAATGACGATTATGTTGAGTCTACCCTCTTTCTTTATGTCTCGGCGGGCATTACTACCGTTCGGGGAATGCTTGGGTATGATCATCAACTAGAGCTCAAGGAAAAAGTAGCCAGTGGTGAATATATCGGTCCAACACTTTACCTCGCCGGACCTAGTTTTAATGGAAATTCTGTGAGTTCGCCTGATCAAGCACGAGAAAAAGTAAAACAACAAGTAGACGAAGGTTGGGATTTATTGAAGATTCACCCGGGCTTATCGCTGGATGAATATAACGCCATGGCAGAAACCGCTAATGATTTAGGCATTCGTTTTGGTGGGCATGTCCCCGAGGCGGTTGGAATTGAGCGAGCAATTGAGGCCGGACAAGAAACCATGGACCATATAGATGGATATGTAGCATATTTGCAGGCATTCGAAGGGGCTGAAATAGATTTGAAAATGTCAGAGATAATTCAAAAATCAGCGGAAGCCGGTGTTTGGATGGTTCCAACGCAGGCACTTTGGGAAACCATAATTGGCGCCGGCGATTATGAGAAAATGATGGATTATGATGAGCTCAAATACATCCCAAAGGGGGTTCGCGATAACTATAATAGTTTTGTACAGAATAATGTGTTTAACAATCCCGACCTAGATATGGATGCCGCAAAAGAACACGCGGAATTAAGACAGCGCTTATTGGGTGAAATGAATGAGGCTGGTGTTAGAATTTTAATGGGAACCGATGCACCGCAACTATTTAGCGTGCCCGGGTTTTCGATACATCGTGAACTTCCATATATGAAAGAAGCCGGTATGAGCAATTATGAGATTCTTTATTCGGGCACAAAAGCTGTTGGAGCTTATTTTGCTAATGAAGATACATTCGGCACCATAGAAGCCGGCATGCGCGCCGACCTTATTTTGGTGGATGGCAATCCTTTGCGCAATTTAGACTATATCCGCGATCACTCCGGAGTAATGGTAAATGGCCAATGGCTCTCACGAGATACCATCGATGAGAAATTAGCAGAAATTGAAGCACTGTATAATTAGCGCTTTCCTCACAAACATTTTTTTCTAACTTCAGGCTCGTACTTAACCAGCCTGATTTATGAAAAAACTATTAAAATTATTGCTTGGGGGCGTGATGTTGTTGGGCGCCTCTATGCAAATATTTGCGCAGGAAAATCCAATTGCTTTTACGGGAGCGCACATCATTCCAGTTGTAGGTGATGAAATCGAAAACGGTGTTCTTGTTGTCCATCGTGGCGAAATTATTGCTGTCGGGGATGAAAACACCAGAATTCCACGTCGAGCAGAACGCATTGATGTAACGGGAAAAGTAATTATGCCGGGACTGGTAGATCCACACTCTCATCTGGGGGAAGGCGATGGTGGTGACCGATCCGGAACAACCCACCCCGACGTACGCATTATGGATTCTATAAATCCAAGAAGTGATACGTTTAAAAAAGCACTTTCTGGTGGAGTTACCACTATTAACGTAATGCCCGGATCCGGTTGGTTAATGAGTGGTCAAACTGCTTATTTAAAACTGAGGAAAGTAAACACCATCGAAGAAATGTTACTCGTAGTGGATGAAGAGAATAATATTTATGGGGGACTCAAGATGGCAAATGGTACCAACCCACTTGGCAACCCACCATTTTCTGGGACTCGCGCAAAATCAGCTTCCATTATTCGCGAATTATTTGTGAATGCTCAAAACTATCAGCAAAAGATACTTGAAGCTGACGGCGATGAATCGAAAATACCTTCTCGCGATATCGGCATGGAAACACTCGTTGAAGTACTGGAGGGTAAGCGAATGGTCCATCATCATACCCACCGCCATGATGATATCCTAACTGCTATTCGGTTATCCCAAGAATTTGGATATCGGGTTGTGCTTCAGCATGTTAGTGAAGCCTACAAAGTTGCTGATGAGATTGCAGAATCTGGTGTAGCGGCCTCCATTATAGCGCTTGATTCATTTGGTGGAAAATTGGAAGCCATGGACTTCAGCAATGTTAGTGGTGTCGCACTTGAAGAAGCGGGGGCCTGGTTTGGATATCACACAGATGATGGCGTTTCTGATTCTCGATTGTTTCTACGATCTGCAGCCATGGGAATGCGGGAAGGAATGAGCCGACAAGCTGCTATTGAAGGATTAACCATTAATAACGCCCGCATGTTAGACGCAGAGGAGCTTATTGGAAGTTTGGAAGAAGGAAAACATGCTGATTTTATCATCTTATCAGGCGAGCCATTTAGCGTATATACCAAAGTAGAGCAAACCTGGATTGAAGGACAGAAAGTGTGGGATCATCTAAATCCTGACGACCAAGAATATTACACGGGTGGATATGAGATTTATAGAAACGGATTTCATAACCACCATGCAGAGGAGGCGAACCAATGAGAGTATTTAGTTTTATAGCCACTTTATTATTTATTTCGAGTACGGCATTCGCCCAAATAGCCATAAAAGGAGAGATGGTATATACCATGTCAGGAGATCCTATAGAAAATGGTGTCGTACTTATCAAAGATGGCAAAATTGAGCGGGTTGGTGCAGAACAACGAGTTACAATTCCTGATGGCTACGAAGTATTTGAGGCCGCAGTGGTCACGCCCGGACTCATTGATGCCCATACCGTTGTGGGCTTCGCCGGATACTTAAATCAGCGCGATGACCAGGATCAACTGGAAACTTCAAACGCAATACAGCCGGAATTGCGAGCCATTGATGCTTACAATGCTCAGGAACCATTAGTGGGCCATTTGAGAAGTCTTGGTATTACCACTATTCATACCGGGCATGGACCTGGTGCTTTAATAAGCGGTCAAACCATGATTGTAAAAACTGCTGGCGAAACTGTAGATGAAGCGGTTCTTCATCCCGCAAAAATGTTGGCTTTTACCATGGGGAATGGACTTAGTAGTGCCATAAAAAAACCGGGTACCCGAGCAAAAGGCGTTGCGATGTTGAGGCAAGAGCTCATTAAGGCTCAGGATTATCTGGAAAAAAGAAATGGTGAGAACCCTCCCGCAAAGAATCTAAGATTGGAAGCACTCGCAGATCTTCTTGAAGGAAAAATTACCGCATTAGTAACAGTGCATAAAACCAACGACATCATGAGTGCCATACGGTTACAAGAAGAATTTGGCTTCCCCATGATGATCGACGGTGCGGCAGAAGCCTACCTGATGCTGGATGAATTAAAAGAAGCGGGTCACCCCGTGATAGTTCATCCAACCATGGTTCGTGCTCGGGGCGATGCAAAAAATGTAAATATGGAAACCGCCGGAAAGCTGTTTGAAGCTCAAATTCCTTTTGCTTTTCAAAGTGGGTATGAAGGATACGTTCCAAAAACTCGCGTTGTACTTTTCGAAGCCGCTCTAGCTATGGCTAATGGACTTCCATATGAAGAAGCATTAAAAGCTTTAACCATAAATGCGGCCGAATTACTTGATATTGATGATCGTGTTGGCTCTATAGAAACTGGTAAAGATGCCGATATTGTACTTTTTGATGGCGATCCTTTTGAGTATATCACCAATGTGCAGGAAGTCTTTATAAATGGAGTGCAGCAGTGAAGTACACCAATAAGTGATTAACGTTATAGAAATCCATTCTATAAATCAGTCTAGAATGCCGGGAGGGTATCAATTATGTCAATTCGTACTAATGCAGCCGTAGCAAAAGTTCTGATTCGCAAACCTCCATCTGAGGTTTATGATCTATTTATTGATGGTGAATCGATGAGTAAGTTTTGGTTTTTTAGAACTGACAGTGTTCTTAAAGAGGGCGAACCAAGTACGTGGTTTCTGAATAAAAAGCCTAGCGCTCCTTCTTTTGTTGTACAAGTTAAGCAACTTGAAATTGCACATAAGATTGTTCTTGAATGGGAACATCAGCCAGGAAAGATCACAACAGTTAACTGGGTCTTTAAAGAAACAGAGCAAGGTCATACAAAATTAATACTTGAAGAAACCGGGTTTTCCGGCTCGGATGAAGAGATCATAGACCGTGCGCTTGATTCTACAGGCGGATTTAATCAAGTGATCATAGCAGCAAAAGCTCTTGCAGAATATGGCATTGCGATAAATGTTGTTACGGATCATGTTTGATATTATTTATTACGCTTTCATCCTGCCGATAATTTTCTAAATTCCCCTCGTCATTGGGTCACTAATTCGGGAGTTTACATAGATGGAAATCATCAAAACCAGAAAGGAATATGATGCGGTAATTGTCGGATCCGGCGCTGGTGGCGGGATGTCTGCAAAAGTCTTATCGGAACAAGGCTTGAATGTTGCCATCATTGAGGCGGGGCCTTTTTTCGATCCTGCTCAGGATCAGTATCGTAGTCAATTGCGACCCGCCTGGGAGTCTCCCAGAAGAGGAGCATCAACACCATTAAGAAACTTTGGCGACTGGGACGCCGCATATGGAGGTTGGGACATTGAGGGCGAACCTTACACCAAGGAAGAAGGAACAGATTTTTGGTGGTTTAGATCGCGAATGCTGGGTGGACGAACCAATCATTGGGGTAGAATATCCCTGCGTTTTGGTCCGCTGGATTTTAAACGTAAAGATTTTGATGGCCTTGGCGATAACTGGCCGATTAGTTACGATGACATCAAACCATATTATGATCGCGTTGATAAATTAATTGGCGTATTCGGTAGCAAAGAAGGAATTTTCAACGAGCCGGATGGCTTCTTTCTTCCGCCCCCCAAGCCCCGGCTTCATGAATTGTATTACATAAAAGGAGCTCGAAAAGCCGGTATTCCTGTAATTCCATCTCGCCTTTCCATCCTAACCAAACGATTGAATAACGATCGAGGCGTTTGTTTTTACTGCAATCAGTGTTTTAGAGCCTGCCAGATTTATGCCGATTTTTCTTCCGGAACCTGTTTGATTTTTCCAGCCCAAAAAGGAACAGGTCGAATCGACATATTTGTAAACTCGATGGCTCGTGAAGTCATCACAAATGATGAAGGAAAAGCGACCGGAGTTGCCTACATCAACAAAGAAACCGGCGCCGAAGAAGTGTTGAATGGAAAAGTTGTTGTGATGGGCGCTTCCGCCTGTTCAACAGCTCGCATACTGTTAAACTCAAAAAGCAGGCAACACCCAAATGGACTGGGTAACAGCTCTGGTGTTATGGGGCGTTATTTGCATGATTCCACCGGTGCAAGTAGAATGGCGCTTATTCCCGATCTGATGAACCGAAAAACCTACAATGAAGATGGCGTGGGTGGGTTGCATGTATATACTCCTTGGTGGCTGAACGAGGCCAATCTGGATTTCCCACGGGGCTATCATTTTGAAATATGGGGTGGCCTTGGCCAACCATCGTATGGAACCGGATTTAATGTTTCTGATCTTAATAAATATGTGGGTGGACAAGTTGGCGGTTATGGAGATAAACTTCGCGAAGACATGAAGAAATTCTATGGCGCCACCTTAGGCATTTCTATGCGCGGAGAAAGCGTCCCTCAATATGATAACTTCTGCGAAATCGATCCGGATAAAAAAGACAAGTGGGGTATTCCTGTCTTAAAATTCAATTATAAATGGACGGATTACGAGTACAAGCAAACGAAACATGCACAGGATTTAATGGAAGAAATTCTTACCGAAGCAGGTGGAATTATGATGGGTGAAAAACCGGGCGAGGAAGAAGGCTACGGATTAACCGCTCCCGGACAAATCATACATGAAGTTGGCACTACTCGCATGGGAGATGATCCAAAAACTTCCGTTACGAATAAATGGTCTCAGCTTCACGATTGTGAAAATGTATTTGTGGTGGATGCAGGCACCTTTGTTTCACAAGCTGACAAAAACCCGACGTGGACGATTTTAGCACTTTCGATGCGTGCCTCTGAATACCTGGTGGATGAACTTAAAAAGCAAAATATCTGATGATGAATAGAAGAGATTCCATAAAAACGATGTTACTTGGAGCCCTGGGTTCGGGCGTGCTTATAAACGGCTGTGCGCCGAATGGTTCAAATCGGCGAAGATTACAAGATGTGTTTGATTTCAGTTCCTACGGGAGAACTCCCCAGGAAAAAGAGCGTGATCAAAAACTATTCAACGATAACTTTTTTACAGATCATGAATTTGAAACCGTGGCCGAGTTATGTGATCTGATATTGCCGTCGAATGCCTCTGCTGGAGCTGCTTCCGAAGCTTTTGTTCCCGAGTTCATCGACTTTGCTGTGAAAGAATGGGCCAATCAACAAGAAGGCTTCCGTGAGGGAATTGCATGGTTGGATCAATATTCACGATCTAAGAATGGTAAAGATTTCATTTTTGCAACAAGTGAATCTCAGATCGAAATTCTAGATGAAATCGCTTATCCAGATCAAGCAACGGAAGAAACGCAGCCGGCTGTAGATTTCTTCAATCAAATTCGAAATTTCACTTTAACGGGGTATTACACCACTCAAATGGGGTGGGATGATCTTGGTTATGTTGGGAATCGCCCAAATGTTTGGGATGGAGTGCCTGAGGATGTACTTAAAGAGCATGGACTAGAATATGAACCTGAATGGGTCGCTAAATGCGTGGATCAATCAAAACGGGATGTAACTGCCGAATGGGATGAAGATGGGAACTTGATTACCTGATCAATTCCTCCACATACCCCCTCAAATCAAAAACCTCCATTGGAGCGGTTTTTCTGAGATACAGCGGATGATGCGGATGCCCTGCTTTTGAAATCGCCCCGCGTTTGAAATAATTACAGCTTGCAGATTCCAGAATCTCGTACATCTCTAACATGCATCGAGATAAATAATCACGCTTTTCGATGAGCGTACCCCAGGCACACCATACATCTAACGAATCCTGACCGACTAATTGCTCAATGGCATCCATATTTTTTTGATGAATCTTCTTTTGGAATCGCTTGTGCATGTTGTTGGGGTTCGTAGCTCGTTGAGGATAGAGATTGAACATCAGCCAGCCGTCATACCCTTTTTCAGCTGCAAATCGAGCAACTCCCGCCACTGTCGGGTCTAGATTTCCAGGAACTGCCGTGCTTGGATTTACGCCAATCCCAACTAATGGATTTGAACCATCCTGACCCAAAGAATATCGAGCTAGAGGCTCGTCGTGGTCGTAGATCCAGTGTTTTTCTGTCATTTCTTTTCCTTAGTGTTGTCATTCCGGACTTGATCCGGAATCTGAAGTGAGTGTCTATAAGAATTCGAACAAATTCTAAATCAAAGTAAACTTATATGTATGGCACTTTTGTATTGATCCCGCAATATAGAAGGACAGGCGTCAGTACCCAAAAACCGCCGAAAGAAATACCGGTTCACCTGATTCTTTACTCAGTAAATACAAAGACAATTAAATCATCTTTCTCTAAATCTTTTTAAATGAACATCACATTTTAAAAATATATTTACTTTATTAATAATAATACGTTTCGGGAAGCATAATGAAAGGACTTGTTTCAATTTTGATCTTAACGATGGTAATCGTCTACCATCCCGCTCAAGCTCAAGAGTTCGCTCCAAAAGACACGGTGTCCGTTGAGTTGAAATGGTATCATTCGTTTCAATTCGCCGGTTATTATGCAGCCCAAACTCAAGGGTTTTATGAGGAAGAGGGATTATTTGTAAATATTATTAACGGTTCTTTATTAAGTAAACAAGTTCAGAATGTAGTAAATGGTGATGTTGAATTTGCCATTTACGATTCCGGCTTAATGATAGAGGCATACAATGGAATGAATGTTGTGGCTATAAATGCAATCTATCAATATTCACCATATATATTAGCTGCGCGTGCTGATAGAGGATATACGAAGTTAAGTGATCTGGCGAATGCTAAAATAATGGCCGGGAGTAAAATCGCAAGTGAAGAGATGTCGGCTTGGTTTAATGAGCAGGGAATTAGTACTGATAGTATCGATTTTGTTTCATTTGACATCAATATGTTTCTCGAAGACGAAAGCATTGATGTAATTCACACTTATGTTTCCGATCCAATTCTTACTATCGAACAAAATCCCCTGGACGTTGACATTTTTTATCCATGGCGGTATAACGTCGATTTTTATGGAGATATTTTATTTACAAGCCAAGAGTACTTAGAAAACAATCACGATATAGTTGATCGCTTTAATCGTTCAACACTAAAGGGTTGGCAATATGCCAGAGACCATGAATCTGAAATAATCGACTATACATTAACTCTGCCAGGGGTAATTGAGCGTGGATTAACAAAAGAAAAATTAGAGTACGAGGCAGAAGTTATTTGGGCTTATGCTATTCCAGATCATATTCCATTAGGGTTTATGAGCGACGAGCGATGGCAAAAGATCGGTGAATATTATATAAATGCCGATTTGATGGATGAAATTCCGGATTTAAATGAATTTTTAATTCAACCTCAATTAAGCGTCTTCGATCGCATATTTCCTTACCTGAAGTATATAATTGCAGTTTTATCCGCCGTCGTTTTAACTGTGGTGCTTTGGATTTACTTCCTTCGGCGAGAAGTAAAACGTAGAACTGATCTATGGTTAGTTGAGCATAAAGAAAAACTAACTTTGGAAGAAAAGTATCAGTATCTGATAACAAATATTCATGACTGCACTTTTACAATCGACAGCCATGGAGTTTTCAGTTACCTATCGCCTCGTGTTGAGGCCATAACCGGTTTTACACCAGAGGAATATATTAATGTTAGCCCGCCTCCTTTTGTTCGAGAAAAAGATGCGAAGGAATTAAGCAACCGTCTTAATTATCGAATAAATAAAAATATTGAAGACCGCGGTACTATTCCGCTAGTGCATAAAAACGGTAGCGCTATTTGGGTCAACTCAAGCTCTCAGGTAAAAAAAACAAAGACCGGTGAAATCATTGTTGTTGGAACTTTTCGAGACATTACTCAGCGCAAACTTGCTGAAAAAGCTTTACAACGAAGTGAAACTCTGAATAAAAACATAATTGATAATATTTCGGAGTGTGTACTCAGCATCGATAAAAGTGGCTCCATTACCTATATTTCGCATTCTATTGAAAAAATCAATGGTTTATCACCTACTGAGATGATTGGTAAAAGCTTCTTTGGGATTGTATATAACGATGACAAGGAAAGTGTTTTTAACTCATTCTACGAGATAAATGATGAGACCACTACTACTTTTCGTTTCCGTATTCAACACCGACATACTGAGGGACTGCGTTGGGTAGAAGCTAATTTTCTGGTTTCGAAAAATTATCATCAAAAATCTCAAATTTTAGGATCACTCCGTGATGTCTCTGAAAAGAAATTTGCGTTCAATGCCATGCAGCGCTCCGAACAGCGATTCAGAACTTTGTCAGAAAATTCACCTGTTGGAATTTTCATGTTTATGCCAAATGAATATGTATTCGTGAATCAAAAGTACAAGAATATTTTTGGTGCTAGTAATCAGGAAATTCTCGGTACTGAAATTGATTATAGCTGTATTCATGAAGAAGATCGTGGTCACTTAATGGCGACGATTCATGATCTTATCACGGGGAAATTGCAAAAATCTCATCACATCTATCGAGGGCGTACTTATGGTGGGCGACCTATTGTGCTGGAATATTACACCACTTCGATCACTGTTGCAGGGCAGCGCATTCTATTCGGTACTGTAATTGATATCTCTGAAGAGCATAAGGCAAAAAATAGGTTGCTTAAGATGATAGAAGAGAAAAATATTCTACTGGCAGAAGTTCATCACAGAGTTAAAAACAACATGGCTTTGATAACTAGTTTAATCGAACTTCAACGGCTTGAAATAGAAAATGATATTGCTGATATAATTCTTCAAGAAGCTCAACTCCGCATTCACACAATTGCTACTATTCATGAGCAACTATACGATCATGAATCTTTTATTGAAATTCCTTTTAAATCATATCTCCTAAAACTAATCGATAATGTAGTTCACACCATTAATACTGAAAATTCTTCGATAAATATCGAGACCGAAATCGATGATATTAATATTAATATCAACTATTGTATTCCAGTCGCCCTTTTTATAAATGAAGCTCTAACTAACTGCCTAAAACATGCCTTTAAAGGAAGGGAATGTGGTAGCGTTCAAGTAAATCTTAAGCAAACCGCCGCAGATCAATTTTATGTCAGCATTGCAGATAATGGTATTGGGTTGAGCAATAAACCGGACCATTATAATTCACTTGGGTTTACGATAATTCGAAGTCTTGCCGATCAGGTTTCGGGCAATCTGGAAATCAATAGAATTGCTGAGGTTGGGACCAGTATTGAATTACAATTTAATGTTGCTAGGGGCACTATAAAAACTGCCGGAAATAAGGTTACATAAGAAAGATGGGAGACCAAGAATAATTCTTAAAAGGGATTACAAATTCAGGCAAA
The DNA here is from genome assembly GCA_965249965.1 of Balneolaceae bacterium. Taxonomy (GTDB): domain Bacteria; phylum Bacteroidota; class Rhodothermia; order Balneolales; family Balneolaceae; genus HXMU1420-13. The sequence goes on along the minus strand of OZ252262.1, from coordinate 949,668 downwards.
TCGATCCGCCAATCGATTTATTAAATATCCTGATTCTTCAAGCGCTTGTGTAGCAAACTTACCGAAGAAATCGGTGACACTTTCGAATTCCCTTATGAACCCTTCGCGGTCATTGGCTTTCACTAATTCAGCTAATTTTAAGTGATGATCAAAGAAGTTCGAAAGTAGCTCTCGCCGCTCTTCATCAGCAAAAACGATATCGGCATACAATTCTGCAGACTGAGCAAAAATTCGCCCCGTCATCATCAACTCTGCTCGATAGATTGGGGAGGAATATTCCACCATATCCGACGGTTTCAAATCGTATTGCTTCATAAATGAACCATGAAGCAGTGCTACAAAGTGTCTGAGCCCCTGAACCAAATGCATTACATGATCATGCTTATGTTGATCTGCATGGATTATCCGCATTCCCCACAGTTCGCATTGTTTCACAAACCAATCCGCTTTTTCGGCCTCTCGTCCCGGGCATATCACCATTAATTGCTTAGAAAGATTGGCTACGTCCGGGCCGTGCATTGGATGGAGCCCGATCACGGGTCCCGCATGAGCTTCCAACATCGCATTTATAGGCTTGGTTTTGTTGGAGGTAAAATCTGCCAGAATGGTTGAGTCAGTTAATCGTCCCTTCAGTCGTTCAATCACCGATTCTGTTACATTAATGGGAACCGTCACGATTACTAAGTCCAGTTTTTCCGAGAGCTCCTCTAATTCGAACCAATTTCCTTTATCGATTGAATACGCATGATGACCGGTTTGCTCCGTGATACGTTTGTATAACTTCCCCATCCCGCCTTCGCCACCGATGTACAAAATATGCTTGGGCTCTTCTGTAGCGATAGGGAATTTTGATTGCGATTGGCTGTCGCGGGAGGAGCTCATAATCAGGCGAAGAAAATCTTCTGCCCATTCAGGTTTGATGCTCCGTTCTGCAGCTAACGCCTTGAATGCTTCCGCCTTTTCCTGTTCACGAATAGGCACAAAAACAGGAAGCTGATTTTCTACTTTCGTTTTGATCACATCTTTCACAATGTTGGCACGTTCGGCCAGCAAATCTAAAATCTGTTCATCAATTTCATCGATACGTTTTCGGGAGTTTTGAAGCTCCTTATGGCGATGGGGCATGCTGGAATTCAATGTTAAGTGAGGCTGTGAATCTACGAATAATCAATTTTCAAATTCTAAATAATATACGTCATCCCTTCAATTCAGATATTGCTGCCTGCTAGTGCCTGTTTTGCTTACGGCACGGTAAAAATAAAACCTTAAACAACCATCCAACAAAAGCCCTAAATTGAAACAAGCTATTCAGCAAATCATTTTACCCAACCGTCTTGAAAAACTATTTTCCAATCCTGATCATACTTATGGCTTCACATGCAATATTTGGTCAGGCCATTTTTATTGATGAGAAACTGGATGATTGGCAGCAAATCGCGCCACTATATGAAGATTCCGATGACTCATTTAGCCCGGTTAATTTCGGAACGCTTAAAATGATGAACGATGACCGTTTTTTGTACTTCTATTTGGAAGTTGGAACTGAAATCAACCTGCAAGACGCAAACAACGTTACAATTTATCTCGATACTGATAATAAAGACAACACGGGCAACACCGTGGATGAAATTGGTGCTGATTTAGAATATAACCTTGGCCAACGGCGTGGCTCTGTGCATCGGAGCTCGAGTACAACGATCAATTCGTACAACATTGGACTCGCTTCTTCCCCAACCGTTACTTCAACCTGGTTCGAATTCAAAATAGATCGCAACGCCACCATTAATGGAACGCCACTTTTTAGTGGAAATAAAGTAGGCATCGTAATAAAAAGTGCTTCTGGGGATCAAATTCCTGAGAATAATGAGATACTAAGGTATGAGCTAAACACAACTCAGGGTTTTCAATCTGCGCCTTATCAAATAGTCCGTCCAAATAACACCGATCTTCGAATCTTGTCTTATAATGTTCGGAGAGATGATTTGTTTAATCCAGCAAACCAGCCGCATTTTGAGCGCCTTATTCAAGCCATCAACCCAGACATCATTGGCTTTCAGGAAATCTACGATAACACTGGTGAACAAACCGCTCAACTAATTGAACAATTTCTGCCATCCGGCGAGGGTGAACAATGGTATGCCGGTGATACAGGGAACGACAATCTTATTATTAGCCGATATCCGGTTTTGCAACAAGCTTCAGTTGATGGCAACGCCGCATATCTTCTCGATCTTGGAGACAAAGAATTAATGACCTTAGTTGCACATCCACCATGTTGTAGTAACGGAGATGCGGGTCGGCAACGGGAATTAAATGCTTTGATGGCGTTTGTGCGAAATTCTAAAACCGGCACTCGTTTCGATATTGCCGAAAATACTCCGATTGTAATTATGGGTGATATGAATCTTGTTGGGTTGGCGCAACAACAGCGCACCTTGCTTACCGGAGACATCACCAATGAAGCAACCCATGGTCCGGATTTTTCACCTGATTGGGACGGAACAGATTTTGATGACGCCAAACCTGGCAACCCGGGTTTACCAACTACGTTTACCTGGTACAGCTCTTCCAGTTCATTCAGCGCCGGGCGCTTAGATTACATGGTTTACAGCGGGTCGGTACTGGATCTCGTTAATACATTTTCCTTGTTCACTCCATCGCTTCCGGCCGATACATTAGCGCATTATGGATTGGAAGAAAACGACTCTATCAGTGCCTCTGATCACCTTCCGGTTGTTGCTGATTTTGTTTTCAAAACTTTCACATCTATAGAAAGCCCACACCAATCGCCTTCTCAAATTCAACTACAACAAAACTATCCGAATCCGTTTAATCCGGGAACCAACATCGCTTTTTCTTTGGATAAACCGGCGAGAATTAGCTTAACAATTCATACTTTATCAGGTCGCACAATTGCCACTGTTTTTGATGATAAAACTTTCGCTGCCGGACAATTTTCGCATTATTTCGATGCAACTTCCTTTGCCTCCGGTGTATATATCTACCGATTACAGGCCGGCGATGAAATCATCACCAAAAAGATGGTGTTGATCAAATAAATCAAGAAAGAATTCATGTCCGATTTTAAACTTCATTCTCCTTTTTCTCCTGCCGGAGATCAACCTACCGCCATTGCTGACCTTACCGAAGGGGTGGAAGCCGGCGATCGTTTTCAAACCTTGCTTGGAATTACCGGGTCGGGCAAAACCAGAACTGTTGCCAGCGTAATCGAAAATGTGCAACGCCCTACCTTAGTGATGAGCCACAACAAAACTTTGGCGGCTCAGCTTTTTCGAGAGTTAAGTGATTTTTTTCCGGATAATCGCGTCGAGTTTTTTATCTCCTATTACGATTATTATCAACCCGAGGCGTATTTATCGGCTCAGGACAAATACATCGAAAAGGATCTTTCCATCAATGAAGAAATACAACGATTGAGATTGCGGGCAACCAGTTCGTTGCTGTCCGGGCGCCGGGACGTAATCATCGTTTCTTCGGTGAGTTGTATTTATGGGATTGGCTCGCCCAGTGAATATGCCAAACTGATTGTTAGTCTAAACACAGGCATGAATATCCCCCGTAATAAATTGCTTTACGATATGGTGGATTTGCATTACACGCGGAATGATCACGATTTCAAGCGGGGAGTTTTTCGGGTTCGCGGCGATGTTGTGGATGTTTATCCGGCTTATTCTGATGAAGGATTGCGTATTACCCAATGGGGTGATGAAATTGAAAGGCTTCAACTATTTGATGTCGATACCGGGAACATCATTGAAGAAGTTCAGGAGTTTAAAATTTATCCTGCCTCGCATTATGTAACCACAAAGTCCCGATTAGAGGAGTCCATCCAACAAATTCGAGATGAGTTACAATGGCGTACCAAAATTCTTATTGATGAAGAAAAATTTCTGGAAGCAAAGCGCCTTGAACAACGCACTTTATTCGATCTGGAGATGATTCAGGAGATCGGCTATTGCTCGGGTATTGAGAATTACAGTAGATATTTATCAGCCCGTAAACCGGGTGAGCGCCCGTATTGTTTGATGGATTACTTCCCGGAAGACTTTTTAGTAGTGGTTGATGAAAGTCATCAAACCATTCCACAGATCTCGGCAATGTATGGCGGTGATCGATCCAGAAAAGTGCAGTTGGTTGATCATGGGTTCCGACTCCCATCAGCAATGGATAACCGCCCTCTAACTTTTGACGAATGGGAAGGAATCGTAAACCAGGCAATTTTTGTGAGTGCAACACCCAAAGATTACGAGCTTGAGAAAAGTGGCGGGGTTTATGCCGAGCAAATTATCCGTCCAACCGGATTGATGGAGCCTCAAATCGAAGTTCGTCCCCTTGGGAACCAGGTCGACGACTTGATGGAAGAAATTCGCCAGCGCGTTGAAAGAAAAGAACGCGTTTTGGTCATCACGTTGACAAAGCGACTATCTGAAGAACTTAGTGAGTATCTCAAAAATGTTGGGATTTCCGCCGCTTATATGCACAGTGAGCTGGATGCGCTCGAAAGAATAGAAGTGCTTTTTAAATATCGTCGTGGTGACTTCGATGTGTTGGTTGGAATCAATCTTCTGAGAGAGGGAATCGATATTCCGGAGTTGAGCCTGGTGGCCATCATGGATGCAGACAAAGAAGGGTTTCTACGTTCTGCGACTTCCCTTTTCCAGATTGTGGGTCGGGCTGCTCGTAATGTGGATGGTAAAGCCATTTTGTATGCGGATAAGATCACCGATTCGATGAAAAAAGTAATCGACGAAACGGAGCGCCGCCGAAAGATTCAGGAAGACTACAACAAGGAACACGGTATCACGCCTAAGACCATTCAGAAAGAGTTAAAACCGCTGGTTGATCCGGCGCTGATATCGAAAGACAAATTCGATTATAGCGCGGAAGCTGAAAAACAGGCACATCAGGATTATCTTGAATCTATTAAAGTAGCCGAAGATGGAATACAATACAAGGCCTCACCCGCCATGCACGAGGTTACCTTTGAAAACAAGGACAAGCTTATTGGTCACCTGCGTGAAACGATGTTGAATGCCGCCAAAAACATGGAATTCGAAGAAGCCGCAAGAATCCGCGATCAGATTGATAAGCTGGAGAAGGAACTGTAGCTATTAGTGGTACAATGTCGGCTGTATCGAAGGACTGAAGTCCTTCTTTTGGTAAAACCTTTTTTTATTTCTGCCCTAGCTCTATCGGCATAAATTGAGCATTGTGTATGTACAAATATTCTAGTTAATTCATCATATTCCTGTTAATCATAGGGATAAAGTGAATAAAACTTAAAGATGAAGTTGGGATAAGATGAATAGAGTGCAGCATATTCCGATGTTGTACGTCATTTTAATACTAAAATTAACAAATGTGAAAAGTAAATATACATTCGAAAAGAAATCTGATCATTTGCAAATGAAAATCTCTGGTGAGTTTGATGAAAGTGTTTTTAATTCCTTTCCCACAATTATTTTAACCAAATGCCAGGAATTAGAAATGAAAAAAGTTTTGGTAGACACTTTGAGTGTTGATTATCTCAAATTATCTGTCCTAAACAGGTTTTTTCTTGGTGAAGAACTAGCAGAGAAGACACGGGGTAAATTAAAAATTGCTATTGTTGTTCCTTCCCAATATATAAATAAGTTACTTGAGACCGTAGCAATTAATAGGGGGGCATCTGTATTCGTTATTGATACTGTTGAAGATGCAAAGCAATGGCTTACAAAGTAATAATGTGAATAAAAACGGAACGCACAACACACGCTATATTGCATAACCTCCATTCGATCGGCTACGCAACATATCGCAAACGTTGTAATAGAGTATATTCTAGCTCACTTTCCGTCTTCACAACCCATCTTATTTCTTTGTATCTTTAGGGCCGCACGAATACAATCATTCGTTGGTTGAGCATTTTATAATTTGACCTCTTACTCTCCTTATTCTTGTATTCAGAATTTCAATTTTTGCTTTGGCGCTCTATTCATAAAATCAACCGCCAAACACTTCTCTATACTTTTACTTAATGACATTCAAAGACTTACAATTACTTCCTACCATTCTTAAAGCTTTGAATGATGAAAATTACACGACCCCCACATCCATCCAGGAAAAATCGATTCCGCTCATTTTAGATCGAAAAGATGTGTTGGGCAGCGCCCAAACCGGTACAGGGAAAACGGCCGCATTTGCCATTCCCATTATTCAACATTTATCAAACGACCGGAATGGGTCTGTATCAAATCGAAAAATTACCACCTTGGTAGTAACCCCAACCCGGGAATTAGCTATTCAAATTGGGGAAAGCTTTTCGACGTATGGCAAATATACCGATGTAAAAAATACCGTGATATTTGGTGGGGTTAAGCAAAACCGACAAGTGAACCGGATTAGAAGCGGCGTGGATGTACTGGTGGCAACACCTGGTCGTTTATTAGACCTCTTGAGTCAGGGAATATTGACGCTGAATGACATCAAATACTTTGTGCTGGATGAAGCCGATCGAATGTTGGATATGGGTTTTATCAATGACATTAAGAAGATTATTGCTCAGCTCCCGAAGAAAAGACAGTCGCTGTTTTTCTCTGCAACCATGCCGCAAAACATTGTAGATCTTTCCCGAAAGATTCTTTTTAACCCCGTAAAAGTTGCCGTAAATCCCGTTTCCTCTACGGCGGAAACAATTCAGCAATTTGTGTATCCAACGAATAAAAACTTAAAGGGAAAACTATTGCTTCATGTGCTGGATGATCCAGATATCAAGCAAGTACTTCTGTTTTCCAGAACAAAGCATGGGGCAGACCGAATTGTTAAAAACCTTCGGAAAAAACGAATTGAGTCTGCCGCTATTCATGGAAATAAAGCGCAAAATCAACGGCAAAAAGTACTTGGTGATTTTAAGTCGGGAGCAATTCGCGTTTTGGTTGCCACAGATATCGCCGCAAGGGGAATCGACATCGACAAACTTAAGCATGTGATAAATTATGACATCCCGAATGAGCCGGAGACGTATGTGCACAGAATTGGACGCTGTGGTCGCGCCGGGGAAGAAGGAGTTGCCATTTCTTTCTGCGAGCCTGAAGAAAATATCTACCTGAGAAACATCGAGAAGCTCACTCAGCAAAAAATAGACCGGATAACCGACCATCCTTATCCTCAAACAGATCATCCGATGACGTCCGCCGAAAAAAAGATGGCAGAAAAAGAACGGCAACGTCGTCGACAAGAATTTTTTGCTAATCGAAATAAGAAGAAAGCCAAGAACAACCAGGGTAGTAACAGAAAAAAAAGAAGGTAGATCAAGACTTCTGCATAAAAAAAGAGGGAGTAAGCGGATCAAGCCTACCCCCTGAGGGATTTATGGAGTTTTAAATACAAAGGTAAAACTGTTGTAACGAACTTTTATTTTGTTTGAGTACCTACTTTTTTTGCAAGTACCCCTAATTGCTCCAATTCCTCAGGGTCAAGAATGTCGAATTCACCCACTATTCGTTCTAAATGCTTTGGGAAAAAGTCTTTTATAAATGTCTCTCCAGCGTCTGTAAGACTGATAATCATTGCTCGTCGGTCGGTTGGATCCGGTGTTCGTTCTACCCATCCGCTTTTACAAAGGTTATCGATCACCATGGTAATATTTCCACCACTTTTTAAGAGTCTTGCCCCTAGTTCTCTTTGGTTTTGTGGCCCCACATGAAGCAATGCTTCGAGTACTCCAAATTGACTAACCGTCAAATTATTTTCAGAAAGGTGCATGTTCAATCGGTTATTTAAACTTTCCGTTGAACGCATCAATTTAATGAACGTATTTAACGTCCTTACTTCTTTCTCAGATCCATTAAAATGCGTAGGCATAAGGTGTTAGTATTTCACTTCGATATTTAACGAACAAAAAAGCAGTTTGTCAACGTTCATATATCATACGTAATCGTTACAGGAGCATGATCAGAAATGTCCCACTCCTTTTCGATGATAGCTTCTGTTGCTTTCACCGCTATATCAGGAGTTCCCATTTGATAATCTATTCTCCAACCTTTGTTCTTTCCTTTTGAGCCGGCACGATAACTCCACCAACTGTACACATCCGTTTTATCCGGATGGATTTTTCTAAATACATCCTCATAACCCGTTGCAAGAAAATCGGTTACCCATTGGCGCTCTTCAGGTAAAAACCCGGACGTTTTGTGCTGCTTTTCTGGATTGTGAATATCGATATCTAAATGGCAGATATTGAAATCCCCACAAATAATAGTGGGCTTCGAATCACCCACAAACTGCATACTCCATTCAATGAAATTACCTAAAAACTTCATTTTCATCTCCTGGCGGATATCCCCGGTTGTCCCACTCGGGAAATATGCTGAGATTATTCGAAAGGCATCAAACTCTGCAGAAATTACCCGGCCTTCTGAATCAATCCAATCAACGCCCATTCCATGAATTATGTTAGCCGCCTCATGTTTGCTGAAAATTGCCACTCCTGAGTATCCTTTCTTTTCCGCGGATACCATGTATTGGTGATAATTTAGTTCTTTTATTTCATCAGGAAGTTGAGTTTCATCAGCTCTTAACTCCTGAATACAAATAATATCCGGATTTGATTGGCTTACCCAATCTGTAAGACCTTTTCGGTGAGCTGCACGAATTCCGTTTATATTGTATGAACTGATCTTTAGCATCAGGCTCCTTTCAGAATTGCATACTTTCGCTTACCCACTTTTAGCACTTTTTCTTCACCTGCTTCAACCAATACTTCGAGCCCGAAATCAGTCACTTTATCGCCATCAATACTTATGCCGCCTTGCTTAATCAATCGCTTCGTTTCGCCGTTACTTGGTGAGAACTTTAAGTCGCTAATTATGTCCATAATTCGTTTTGAATCACTAATCATAAACTCAGGTGCGTCATCAGGAACCTGCTTGTTAATCACGGTTTGTTCAAAGTGATTTTTCGCTTCTTTTGCTGCATCTTCTCCGTGATATAGTTTTGTGATTGCAAAAGCTAAATCATGTTTTGCATTACGCGGATCATTCTTTGCCTTTTCAGCGATGGCAGATAAATCAGCAATCGCTACGTCTGTCACAAGTTCAAAGTAGGTGTATATCAACTCATCGGGAATGGATAACGACTTACCATACATGTCGTTCGGGTTTTCATCAATCCCGATATAATTATCATATGACTTCGACATTTTCGCTGAACCATCTGTTCCAACAAGTAGGGGCATCATCAATGCAACCTGTGGACTTTGCTCAACATCCTTTTGTAATTGTCGGCCAACTAGCAGATTAAACTTTTGATCGGTCCCGCCCAGCTCCACATCAGATTCTAAATACACCGAATCCTGACCTTGTGCCAGTGGGTACAGAAACTCATGCAAGGAAATGGATTCATTATTGCTAAAACGCTTTGAAAAATCATCCCTTTCAATCATTCGAGCGACCGTCATTTTCGATGTAAGTTTAATGACGTCCATAAAGCTCATTGGTCCTAACCAATCGTTATTATTAACAAGAGTGAGCTTTTCTGAATCAAGAATTTTTGCTGCCTGTTCAATGTAGGTTTTTGCGTTTTCTTCCACTTCTTCAATCGTCAACGGTGGGCGAGTGGTGTTTTGGCCGGTGGGATCGCCTATCATTGCGGTAAACCCACCAATAATTAGAATTGCTTCGTGACCTAAATCCTGAAATTGACGCAATTTTCTGAGAATTACAGAATGCCCAAGATGCAGATCGGGCCGGGTAGGATCCACGCCCAGTTTAATTTTCAGAGGTTTATTCTCTTTATATGACGTTGATAGTTTTTCAACGAGTTCGCTTTCAGGAACAATTTCAACGGTTCCTCTTTTGATGATTTCAAGCTGCTCTTCAACTGGCAGAAATGACATTTTCGCTAATTATCGTTAATGATTGGTAAGTTTTCGATGGGGTTATATTTGCTCAAATTCTCTTGAATGGTTTCTGTATAATTTTCAGCACCAGGGTAGATAAATGCGACTGCGTCATACGCCCAGGGCCCCATATAGATGATGTATGGATACAGAATAGATTCGTTTCTTACTTCTTCTTTTGGGATGTTAAATCCGGCGGCCAACAGTAGCACAGTACTTACGATCAAACCACTCTTCAGCAATCCAAAAAGCGCTCCGGCAACTCTATTAACCGTACTCAGCTTGATCGCTTTTAAAAACTCTTTTGTCAAATATCCAATAATGGCAACTATAGTGAGCGTACCAATAAATAATAGCGCTGCAGACAGAAACGGAATGTATGACGACGCATCCTCTTCAAAAAATGGCGCGATTATGATGGATAATGCATCCATATAATTGAAGGTTAAAAAAACCGCCAGGGTTATACCAACTATATTCAAAATCTCTTTCACAATTCCGTTCACTGCACCTTTATAGATGAAATACAACAACGGGACTGCGATTATGAGATCAAGAATATGCATTATCCGGCAAGTTCCTCTTTAACTAATTGGCTTACTAAAGAACCTTCTGCTTTTCCACGAAGTTGGCCCATGAGTGGCCCCATAACTTTACCCATATCTTGTGGTCCGGTTGCACCTGAGGCTGCAATTTTTTCCTGTACAATTTTGCGGACTTCATCCTCGCTCATCATTTCTGGCAAATAATCCTCGATGATTTCCAGTTCAACTTTTTCGTTGGCAACCAAGTCCTCGCGTCCACCTTTTAAAAACTGATCGATGGATTCTTTTCTTTGTTTGGCTGCTTTTGTAATTACCTGAATTGCACTTTGATCAGAAAGTGATGCTTCCCCACCTTTACGCTCAGAAATTTCGGCTTCCATTAATTTGGCTTTGAGCGATCTAAGCACTCTTAGCTTATCCTGATCTTTGGCCTTCATGGCTATTTTCAGATCTGAAAAAATTTGGTCCTTAACTGACATGGTTCTCATTTTTTTGATGTTGGAAAATACGCAAAAAAAAAGGCTACACAATGTACTTGTGTAACCTTAAAAATCTTCAGGAAAGTTACTTTAAGTTTTATTCTTCTGAATAAAGTCTTTCACGTTGTCCTGATCAACCATTGCTTCCTGATAAGAATACTTACCACTCTCATTTTTAGTTGAGATTACAACTTTTGCCATTCTTCTGGCGGATGCTTTTGCTTGTAATGCTTCTGAACCGAATACTTGTTTCTTAGCCATGTCTCAACTTATTTAATTTCTTTATGAACAGTGTGTTTTCTTAAAACTGGATTGTACTTCTTCAATTCCATTCTGTCTGTCTGGGTACGGCGATTTTTCGTAGTCACATACCGGGAAGAACCAGGTTTCTCTGTGCACTCAAGAATCACTTGTACTCTGTTACCTTTTGCCATGGTTTATACTTGTTTTAAAAGGGTTCCTTTCTTGCGAGCTTCTTTCAATACCTCAGTAATCCCTTTCTTATTGATGGTCTTCAAAGTTTTAGCAGAAACTTTGAGTGTAATCCACTTGTCTTCTTCGGGGACGTAGAAGCGGCGCTTTTGTAAATTAAGATGAAACCTGTGTTTCGTTTTATTGTTGGACTTTGACGAGCGATAACCATTCATCGCTTTTCTGCCCGTAATATCGTCTCTTCGCGACATTGTTCTTCCATTTCGATTTTCGGATAGACGCCAAAGATAAGGCTTTTTAGTCATAATTCAATCGTTTGTATAACGAAATGTTCTAAAATTTTGAGTTTTCCACCGAAACAGAGAATTATCCACATTAAAAATGGTTTTAAAATTCATCAAATTTTAGCTGTGCCTTTCAATCTTTAGTTTTTTCGATATAGGTGCTGTCTCTTTTTGTTTTTGCTCGTAATAGCGCTATTTTCCGGCGTTAAAAACCTCATCTATTAAAGCTATCACCCATCTTTTATGGCAGAAAAGAAAAAAACTGACTACAAGGCGTCGAATATACAGGTTTTGGAGGGTCTTGAGGCAGTTAGAAAACGACCAGCGATGTACATCGGGGATACTGGTCAACGTGGTCTCCACCACTTAATCAACGAAGTTGTAGATAATTCCATTGATGAAGCGCTTGCCGGGCATTGCGATCACATCGTCGTTCAGATTAATAAAGATGGCTCTATGACCATTGAAGATAATGGGCGGGGTATTCCGGTTGATAAACATCCCAAGCTCGGAATTCCGGCCGTTGAAGTTGTGCTAACCAAACTTCACGCCGGTGGTAAATTCGATAAAGACACCTATAAAGTATCCGGCGGTCTGCACGGTGTGGGTGTTTCTTGTGTGAATGCGCTTGCAACAGAGTTTGTGGCAGAAATTCACCGCGGCGGGAAAGTTTATCATATTAGTTTCTCAAAAGGTCTCACGAAAGATCAGCTTAGTGTAACTGGCAAGACTGACCGAACAGGAACTATCATTCACTTTACACCTGATCCATCTATTTTCACGCAAACTGTTGAGTTTAAATTCAACATTATCGCTGAACGAATGAGAGAACTGGCGTTCTTGAATCCTGAGGTTACCATTGAGCTTATTGATGATCGTGAAGAAGATGCCGATCTAAAAAAAGAAGTATATATGTACAAAGGTGGGCTTCGAGATTTTGTAAAATATCTGGATGAAGCGCGCGATACAAGTATGCCCACCCCTATATATATAGAAGGTGAACTTGAAGGCGTGCCTGTTGCATTAGCTATGCAGTACAATTCTTCCTACACCGAAAACGTGCATTCTTATGTAAATAACATTAATACCAGAGAAGGTGGAACTCACGTATCTGGTTTTAGAAGGGCGCTTACTCGTTCTTTAAAGAATTATGCGGATAAGAATAATATCATCAAATCGAATAGCAAGGTTTCCATTTCGGGTGAGGATTTCCGCGAAGGGTTAACCGCTGTTCTTTCTGTAAAAGTTGCTGAACCTCAATTTGAAGGGCAGACAAAAACCAAGCTTGGTAACTCAGAAGTTCAGAGCGCGGTTGAGATCACTGTCTATGATCAGTTAAATGAGTATCTGGAGCAAAACCCGAAAATTGCGAAGAAGGTAATCGAGAAAGTGGTGCTTGCTGCCGAAGCCCGTGAAGCAGCTCGAAAAGCCCGCCAATTGGTGCAGCGAAAAAGTGTGATGAGCGGCGGTGGGCTTCCTGGTAAGTTAGCAGATTGCTCCATCAAAGATCCTGAACACTGCGAAATTTATCTGGTGGAGGGTGACTCTGCGGGTGGTTCGGCAAAAATGGGTCGAAACCGAAGTTTTCAGGCTATTCTTCCTCTTCGCGGTAAAATCTTGAATGTTGAGAAAGCTAAAATCAACAAAATTCTCGAGAACAAAGAAATTCAGGCAATGATTACCGCACTCGGTTCCGGAGTGGGTCATGCAGAAGAAGAGTTCGAGCTTGAGAAATTACGTTATCACAAAATCATCATCATGACGGATGCTGATGTGGACGGTTCCCATATTCGGACATTGTTACTTACTTTTTTCTATCGATATATGCGCCCTCTCGTGGAAGCCGGTTTTGTTTATGTTGCAACGCCACCACTATATAGGATCACCGCAGGTAAAAAGATTGATTATGCCTGGGATGATGATACTCGAGACAAGCTCATCAGCGAGTTTAAAAAAGGTCGTCGCAAATTCGACGTTTCACGATATAAAGGCTTGGGTGAAATGAACCCCGAACAGCTATGGGAAACCACAATGGATCCAGAAACCCGAACCCTTCAGCAAATCACTATTGAGAGCGCTGCAGGAGCAGATAAAATGTTCTCTACCCTGATGGGTGGCGATGTTGAACCTCGTCGGGAGTTCATCGAGCGGAATGCGAAGTACGCTAAACTAGATATCTAACAATTTTAATGAGAAATCGGTGGGTGAGCTTGTCGAACCCCCGAATCATTCTACATATTTACTAAATAAGTTTTATGGCTAGAGAAAAAATTATACCAATAACCATTGAAGATGAAATGCAGTCGTCCTACATCGATTATTCGATGTCGGTTATTGTATCACGTGCGTTACCTGATGTTCGCGATGGTCTTAAGCCGGTTCACCGCCGCGCGTTATATGGCATGAGTGAATTGGGAATGCTTCATAACCGAGGCTACAAAAAGAGTGCTCGTATTGTAGGTGAGGTTCTGGGTAAGTATCACCCACATGGTGATTCTGCTGTTTATGACACCATAGTTCGAATGGTGCAGGACTTTTCTTTACGGTATCCTCTGGTTGATGGCCAAGGCAACTTTGGTTCTGTGGATGGTGACTCAGCCGCTGCTATGCGTTATACCGAAGTTCGAATGGATCGTATCGCAGAAGAACTTTTAACAGATATCAACAAAGAAACCGTTGATTACCAGCCAAACTTTGATGACACGCTGCAGGAACCCGTTGTCTTACCTGGGGCACTTCCTAATTTATTAGTAAACGGTTCTTCCGGAATCGCCGTAGGTATGGCCACGAATATGGCCCCACATAATCTAACAGAAGTTGTTGATGGAATTGTGGCATATGTTCGTAATCCAGAGATAGAAACAAAAGAGTTGATGGAGCATATTACGGCTCCGGATTTCCCGACAGGTGGAATTATCTATGGTTATGAAGGGGTAAAAGAAGCTTATGAAACGGGGCGAGGAAAAGTTACGCTTCGTGCCCGAGCCAATACAGAAGAATTACGTGGTGGTCGTGAGCAAATTGTAGTTACTGAAATTCCGTATCAAGTTAACAAAAGCACGCTCGTTCAAAAAATTGCTGAACTTGTACGAGATGAAAAAATTACGGAAATCTCTGAAGTTAGAGATGAATCAGATCGTGAAGGAATGCGATTGGTTATTATTCTCAAAAGATCTGCAAATGCAGGGGTTGTACTAAATCAGTTATATAAGTACACACAAATGCAAACCACCTTTGGTATCATAAACCTTGCGCTTGTTCAGGGTCGACCTAAGGTAATGCAGCTCAAGGAACTAATCTTTCATTATGTTGAGCACCGCATTGAGATTATAATCCGCCGTACTATTTATGATCTGGAAGCAGCAGAAGCCCGCGCACATATTTTAGAAGGCCTAAAGATTGCGTTAGACAATCTGGATGAAGTTATAAAAACCATTCGTGCGGCAAAAAATCCGCAAATTGCTAACGTCGAGCTTCGCAAGAAGTTTGCACTAACCGACATCCAGGCAAAAGCAATCCTGGAAATGCGTCTGCAAAAATTAACCGGACTCGAGCGTGATAAAATTGATACTGAGTACCGCGAAATCGTAGATAAAATTGAAGAATTCCGCGTAATTCTATCTGATCGTAACCGTCAGACCGATATCGTGATTGAAGAGCTGGAAGATCTTAAAGCGCGTTATGGTGATGAGCGCCGCACTCAAATCGTTTATTCTGCAGAAGATTTCAACGTGGAAGATATGATTGCCGATGAGGATGTGGTAGTTACTATTTCTAACAAAGGCTTCATCAAGCGGATGCCGGTGAGTGGATACCGTCGCCAACGCCGTGGTGGAAAAGGAATGAAAGGAACCACTACACGTGATGAGGAATATGTAGAACATTTATTCGTGGCCACTAACCATAATTACATCCTGTTCTTTACCGAGAAAGGAAAATGTTATTGGTTGAAGGTGTATGAGATTCCGGAAGGTGGTCGCCTTGCAAGAGGTCGTGCGATTGTAAATCTCATCGAAATTGACAAAGATGATGCTATTAAAGCCTTTGTTCCGGTTAAAACATTGGATGATGAGGAATACGTAAAATCACAATCTATTGTGATGAGTACTCGTGAAGGCCAAATCAAAAAGACTTCACTGGAAGCCTACAGTCGACCGCGCCGTGATGGAATTATTGCCATAAATATTAAAGATGGCGATGCTTTACTTGGTGCTGCCCTTACTGATGGTGATAGCAATATTCTTCTTGCAAACAGAAATGGTCGGGCTATTCGGTTCCACGAGTCAGATGTTCGTGAAATGGGACGAAATACATCCGGTGTTCGCGGAATGAATCTTGACTCCGGTGATGAACTTGTTGATATGGTGGTGATTAAAAATTCTCATGAAGCCACGGTGCTTGCCATTTCTGAAAATGGCTATGGTAAGCGTTCATTAGTGGATGATTACCGAGAACAAAGCCGTGGTGGGAAAGGAGTTATTACCATGAAGGTGACTCCTAAAACCGGAAACCTGATTGCCCTTAAAGAAGTGACTGATCAAGATGATTTGATGATCATCACCGAGCGCGGTAAAGTGATTCGTATGAGTTGTTCCGGTATCCGGACTATGGGCCGGAATACGCAGGGTGTTCGCATTATGCGCCTCGACTCAGACGGAGCCATAGCTGCGGTAACCCGAGTTGTAAACGAAGACGAAGAAGACGCCGAAGAGATTTAACTTCGCTTAGTTCTTTAATAGTCTAGATTTTAAAACCCTGATCAAGAAATTGGTCGGGGTTTTTTGTTATTTATTTGATGTTTTAGTTTAATTAAGCACAGGTCAACAAACCATACCAATATGCCCACCACCACTCCAGAACATGACGCCCGCATAGCAAGTATGAAATTCTTTTCCGTGTATCCGCACTACGTAACCAAGGTGGAGAAGAAAGGCCGAACCAAAGAAGAATTGCATGAAGTAATCGAATGGCTTACTGGATTTGATGAAGCTATGATTCAGCAAATGATTGATGAGAAAGTAACCTTTGAGGAATTCTTTGATCGTGCAACCTTAAACCCAAATGCGGAACTCATAAAGGGTGTTATTTGTGGATACCGAGTGGAAGACATTGAAACCAAACTTACTCGGGAGTGCCGCTACCTGGATAAAGTGATCGACGAACTAGCTCGTGGAAAAAAGATTGAAAAGATTAAGCGGGAGCCAAAGTAATTTCACTTCAACATTTCTTTCAACAATTCTCTTCTTTTCAATGCTAACTCTTCCGGCCCTTCAACAATGAGTGAATTTCCAAATTGAAGCAACCATTCGTTTATGAAGTCTAAATTGTCAAAGAAAAATTCGACCCTAATTTTTTTAGAATTTTCAGGCGACTGCCTAAATATTTTAGCCGGCAAATTTGCTTTAAACCGATTAACTGTGGCACCATCGAGTACAACTACTATTTTTTGTTCGCGTTCGTCAGATCGAAAAATTAGTGCCTCTACGTTAATTTTTTCTTTTTTTGTGATTTTTTCTTCTAAAATTCTTACATCACTCATCCTGTCTAACCGAAAATTTCGTGTATCACCCCTTAAGTGAGACTTTCCAATCATATTCCAGTGATCCTCGAAAAAAACCAAAATGTACGGGTCCACCTTTCGGATCTTTGTTTCTCTCTTTGCCGATTCGTACTTAAATTCAACCCGTTGCTCTTGAGAAATTGCACTACTTAAGAGATACCAATCTCCCCCATCTCTCTTTATAGCGCCGTATTTTTGATACGGATCAACCACTGTTCGTACAGAAAGGGAATCCATAAAGTCGCGTAACTCCAGTGGAAGCACGTTTTTAATTTTAAGCTCAACGCCCTCTGCGTCAGCCACTAAGCCGTTGTCTATTTGTGACTTAACGAAATTAAGTCCAACCATAACCGTTGCCAGCTCTTTGGAGGTAAACATTAGAGGTGGAATTTTGTACCCCTTCATCATGCCATAACCGGCGTATTTATCCCAGGTTACCGGCACATTAATTTCCTGTAAGACATTGAAATCTCTGAATATAGTTCGCCTACTTACCCCGAATTTATCCGCTATTTGTTCTACAGTGAGTTTTTCGCCGGGCTGCTGAAGCATCAGCATTAGTTTTAACCTGCGTTCAGAGCTTTTCATTGATCCTGGTTATTTCAACAATGGCTTTTGCTTTATAAAATGGATCTTTAACGCTTACATCCAGTTCAATAATATTTGATGATACGGGAATATCCAATTTTCTAATTTCCATTTCAGCTTCATTTACCCCCTTTAAAAATAAGAGATTTTTCCACGGTAAGTCCCCGAGCAAAGTAACTAGTTCATCTATCTTAAATGCGTGCTTCGTGATAATCAACTGATCTGATGTAATGCTCTGTTTAGCAATTGATCCTGCTGAGGTGGTCACATTTGGCAATCTTAGTTTAAACCCCATCTGTTTCATCGCCATTACTTTTTTAGACACAATGTCATTTAGTAAAAACTGCTTATCTGAAAAACACAGCGCTAATGGTATCCCCGGCAACCCACCACCACTACCTGTATCTACTATGGTAGTTGCGTTAATAAACACATCTGTCACCGCCAATAAAAGTGAGTGTTTGATATGTTCGAGAATTGTTTCATGTGAAACATCTCTACTTACAAGGTTAATCTTTTTATTCCACCAAAGTAACTGGTCCGAATACAGCAAAAGTGATTCGATGTTCGAGTCTACTAGCTCTTTCCAGCTTAAAAATTGCTTTTCCGTTAGTATCGAATAGTGGATTTTATGTTTCACATGAAACCTAGTTTTTTAAATACACCATAAGGACAGCCACATCACTTGCTGATACACCGCTAATTCTCGATGCCTGGCCTATCGTTTCGGGGCGTATTTTAGATAACTTCAGCATTCCTTCTGTGGAAAGGCTTTTCAACTTGGCATAGTCAATCTTTTCAGGAATAGGAGAGTTCTCTTTATTGCTAAGCTCCTCCACCATTTCATATTCCTTTTGGATATACCCAGAATACTTGATCTGTATCTCAACTTGTTCTAATGCATATTTATTTGTTGTGATTTCGGAGACTTGTGATCCTAACTCTTCATCTGCCTTAATAATATGTTCTAGCTGTACTTCCGGCCGCATTAGTACTGTGTGAGCTTTAACGGGCTGGGATAAAAGGGATGTTCCTCTTTTAGCTAGCATTGGGTCCATTTTATCCGGCCGTACCGTGTATTTTGAAATCAAAGTATACAATTCGTCTATTTCAGATTTTTTCTGTAGGTATTTTTGGTATCGCTCTTCGGTAGCTAATCCAATTTGATATCCTAATTCCGTTAATCGGAGATCTGCATTATCCTGCCTTAATAAAATCCGGTGCTCAGCTCTTGAGGTAAACATACGATATGGCTCTTCTGTCCCTTTATTTATTAGGTCATCAATAAGAACACCAATATATGCTTCTGATCTTTTTAGAATAAAGGGCTCCTTATTCTGAACTTTTTTCGCTGCGTTTATACCCGCCATTAACCCCTGGCACGCTGCTTCTTCATACCCTGTTGTACCATTAATCTGACCTGCAAAAAATAAGCCTTCTACATTCTTTGTCTCTAAGCTTCTCTTTATTTGATGAGGAGGAAAATAGTCGTATTCAATAGCATATCCGGGCCGAATCATAACCGCTTCTTCGAATCCAGGAATGGTTCTTAACGCTTCATATTGGGTTTCTTCCGGCAATGAAGTTGAAAATCCATTCAAATACATCTCATAGGTATTCCAGCCTTCCGGCTCTAGAAATAATTGATGCCGATCTTTATCAGCAAACCGATTTATTTTATCTTCAATACTCGGGCAATAGCGTGGCCCAATGGACTTTATTCTCCCATTAAACATTGGGCTACGCTCAAACCCTGTTCTAAGAACTTCATGTACCTCATCATTTGTATAGCCAATCCAACACGTTAATTGGTCTTTAGCTGTTGGTAACGCCCCTTCCGTTAAAAAAGAAAAAGGAGAGGCGTCATCGTCTCCATATTGTATCTCAAGTTTTGAGTAATCTATTGAGCGGCCATCAACCCTTGGTGGTGTTCCTGTTTTAAGGCGACCAATTTCTAATCCAAGTTTTTCAAGAGCAGCTGAAATTCCTACTGATGCTCTTTCTCCAGATCTCCCACCGCCGTAATTGTTCTCGCCAATATGAATTAATCCATTTAAAAAAGTACCGCTTGTAAGGACCACTGCTTTCGCATGGAACTGCTGACCAGTTTGAGTAACCACCCCAGAAACTTTTCCATTTTCGGTAATAAGATCAACAACATTGTCCTGACGAAACGTAAGTGACGGAATTTCTTCAAGCCGCTCTCGCATTTTCTGCGCATAAAGCATGCGATCACTTTGGCATCTTGGGCTCCACATAGCAGGTCCTTTGCTTCGATTAAGCATTCTAAATTGAACCGATGACTCATCACTCACAATACCACTCAAGCCACCCAAAGCGTCAATTTCTCTTACAAGCTGGCCTTTTGCGACCCCGCCCATTGCTGGGTTGCAAGACATTTTCGCAATAGCTTCTAAATTCATTGTTATCAATAATGTATGAGCGCCCAATCGCGCAGCAGCAGCGGCGGCTTCACTACCGGCATGGCCCGCACCAACCACAATAACATCATATGTTGAATAGAGAGATCGCATTGTTTTTTATTAACTTAAAAATATAAAAGATTCATAATGAATACAGCTTTAAAAGATACGTATTTTATCAAACTATGATTAGATATAAAAAAAGGGAGTTCATGAAAAAAATATCATACCTATCCGCGCTACTTATACTCATTAGTGCATGCTCGGTAAATAAAGCAGACGAAAATAATGGGCGTATTGAAATCACAAACAATGAAGAAGAGCTGTCCATTCGTTATAACCTAACTGATAAGGTATTAACAATAGATACAACGGAGGCCAACGGTTTTAAATCCAAAAAAGTAAAGTTTGATTTAAAACTAGAATCCGAACTTTCATCTCCTGAAGTAAGTGGAACCACTTTACAGGCCAATATGATTTCTTATGATAATGCGAATTCTAAATGGCTTATCAGTTATAATGTTCAAGGTGCCACCTATTTAGGGGGTATTGACATTGCACAAGTTACCGGTAATGGAAAGAATATCACCCTTCGTTCAAGTGTTAACTTTCTTGATTCTGATGTTAATGCAGTAACAGGCAATTCAAATAATTTATACGGAGCATTATCCACATCAAATCAGGAAATTACCGATGATGGAGAGCGCTCCGCTCTTCAACAGTTGGGACTTTCGGGATTTTTAATTAATGAAGAAGATGGAGAAACCCGATCTCTTCCCAGTTTTGCCGCTAACTCAATTCATACAATAGATGAACTGATCTTTATAACAAGCGGGAACACTGGTGGACTGACCATATTTGATACTGATTTAAATGAACTAGCTTTTATAGAAATTTCAGAGTCTAGGTGGGTAAACGCAAATCAATCAAATATTTTTGTTCTGGCTGGTGACTCCAACGGTGATAACGAAGGCTCTATACTTGTAATCGATAAAACAGACTATCAAGTGACAAATGAATTTGGCTTTTTGGGCGCTTATACACCTGAGGCTAAAAACTCTTTTGAAATCACTGGGAATCTCGCCGTTATTGCTGCAGGTTTTGAAGGAACCCATATTATGGATATAAGAACGGGACAATTATTAGCAACTATTAGTATTCCCGAAGCAGATGAGCTGGGACTACCCTCTTCTGTAGTTACCACTAACTCGGTTTCTGTAGATGAGAATAAGATATTTATTTCAAATGGAGAGGCTGGAGTATATGTAGCGGAGGCATCAATAAATTTGGAAGACTATACTTCTGGGACTTTTGATGTAACTATGCTTGGAAAAATTCAATTCGACGACCTCCAATCAGTAAATCATGTTGGTTATCGTAATAAAATCTTAGTTGTAGCAGCAGGAACTGGCGGGGTTAAAGTGGTTTCTTTAACTGATAAATAAAAAAAGCTCTGAACGAATTAATCATTCAGAGCTTTCTGCGATCCGGAAGGGACTCGAACCCTCGACCTCCTGCGTGACAGGCAGGCGTTCTAACCAACTGAACTACCGGACCTTTTGAGAGCATCAAATATACTGAGGTATCGAATTCTAAGTCAACACCTCAGTATAAAAATTATAATAATGCTTTTATCGCAGATGTTAGTTCTTCACTCTCCGGTTTTACAGAGCTTCTAAATCTTCTTTGTAGGTTACCTTCTCTATCAACGAGGAATTTTTCGAAATTCCACTTAATGTCACCATCAAAATCTTCGTTTGGTAAGCTGGTTAAATAAGAGAATAGCGGCGCCTGGTCATCTCCTTTCACAGAAACTTTTGAAGCCATCGGGAATTCTACGCCATAATTGAGCGTGCAGAACTGCTTGATGTCTTCGTTTGTACCTGGCTCTTGCCCATTAAAATTATTGGCAGGGAAGCCAACAATAACCAGCCCTTCCTCTTTATAATCTTCATAAATTGCCTGAAGCCCTTCATATTGAGGAGTGTATCCACATTTTGAGGCTACATTTACAATTAAGAGCACATTGCCTTTGTAGGCTTCTAAAGTCATTTCATTTCCGTCGATATCAGTCAATGGAAAATCATAAATGGAATCGTTAGTCGTCATTGTTTGGTTTGATAAAAAAAACGTTAATAAAATCGTTAGTATAAACTTCATCGCATAATTATTTAGATGTTTCGTTATCGTACAAATTTAAACTGATTGATATTCATTCCCTATGCAAACACATAAAGTTGTACTTTTTTTAATTCTGCTTGTATTCGTATCTGTTGATATTGAAGCACAGATGTTTTCAGTAGCCGATCGGCAAGAGAGAATTACACGCCCAACTACCTTAATTCGTGTTGGCGTAGCAGTAGCTGATTTTACTTATCAAGGCTTGATAACGGGCAACGAACCTTCACTTTTAGAAGTAGACAATACTCTCATTGCTTTAACTTTCGAAACCCTTGGTCTTTCAGCAAACGCGAAAATCGGGAACTCCATTACAGGAATTGATGACGGTTCTTTTTTCGATTTAAATCTTCGTTTTACAAATAATATCAATGTTATTCGGCGTCAAAAACTTCAGGCTGGCTTTCCAATTCAACTTAGTACCGGTTTAACTACTTCTAATAATGATTTCAATGAAAATCGATTTAATCAGTCACACTTTTCCGGTGGAGCAGGCTTATTCTTCAATATCAATCCAACAAGAAAACTACAATGGCAAAATTCGGGTCTGATTGGGTATGGGTTTAGTAACTCTAATGGTGGCTTTTTTGGCGGAACTATGAATTATATTTCTGCGGGCTCACGCGTCAATCTCCTCAACTTTCTAAATGAACGAACTTTAAGTATCGGCTATGATTATGTATTACGATCATATGATATTGATAGTGAGATTTACGATTATGATCTTTCGGCGCACCAAATAACAATTGGAGTTTCCTTTTGAAGGCAGACAAATTATTACTTGAGCTTGAACATTTATTAGAACAATCAGGATATCGTTTGAGAAAAGAAAGGGGTTCATTCCGTGGTGCAGATTGTATTGTTGAAGGGGATAAACTTGTAATCGTAAACAAAAATAAACCAGTTGAGGCTCAACTTAGCACCATTGCAAAAGTCTTGGGGCAGGTTGATTTGGCTGAAAAGTATATAAAGCCCGCAGTAAGAAAAGATCTCGAAAAGTTGTGGGATCGCCTGGCTGTTACACCAGTGCAAAATGATGAAGATTGGGAGTTAGGATAAATGAAGCTGACTTTTCTTGGAACCGGAACATCAATGGGGGTTCCGGTGGCCGGCGGTTTTATGAGAGACGAGTTATATCATGATCCTAGAAATGAGCGAACACGGTGCTCGGTATGGATTCAAACAGAAAAGCTATCTTTTATAATTGATACAGGCCCGGAATTTCGGATTCAAAGCATTCGATCAGGAATAAAGCATATCGATTTTGTGCTAGTTACTCACGAGCATATGGATCATATTGGCGGACTAGATGAGCTTCGCATCTATAATTATAAAGTAAAGGGACCCATTCCTGTTTACACTACTCAATCTGCCATTCAAAGTATCGAGTCTAGATTTGATTATATGTTTGGGGACAACAAATATCCCGGCTCAACTTCACTGGAGTTACATCACATCAATAGTGTTTTTAGTCCGGGTGATGTTACCATTGTTCCTTTGCCTGTTCAGCATGGGGATTTAGATATACTTGGTTTTAGAATTAATAACACTGCTTATTTAACTGATGTAAGTCACATTCCCGACTCCACTAAACAACTTCTTGACGGATGTTCGACTATCATTTTAAGCGCGTTACGATGGGAGCCCGAACACCCAACGCATCTAACTATACCTGAATCTGTCGATTTAATTAACGAGCTAGAAATTCCTCGTGGCTATTTAATCCATATGAACAGTTATGTGGATCATCAATCAACTAATAAAAAGTTGCCCGGCCATATCAAACTCGCTTTTGATATGCAGACCATCGAGATAGACTAGAGAAATTTATTAAAGTCCTCTGCAGCTTTGAGCTGATCCACGATTTGCTTAACGCCTTGCGCGGTATTCAAATTACAAACAAGTATCGCTGATTCTGTTTCAACAACGGCTACATTATCCAGACCTACCAATGAGATCATTTTATCAGAGTTGGATACAATCAGGTTATGTTCTGAGGCTGCAAATGTAGCATTGATAGCTTGTACAGCATTGCCCAATCTATCTTTATCTGCCAAATCAAAAACGGCAGACCAACTGCCCACATCATTCCATCCAAATTCCCCTGGGACTACAAATACTAATTCTGATCTTTCCATTATTCCGTAATCGATGGAAATCGATTCACAGGAATAGTAAAAGTCTTTAATTGAAGGAATATGATAATCCGTATAAAGCTCGTCGGATGTTTTCTTCAACTCTTCATACATGTCTGGAAGGTGGTCTCTTATTTCACCTAACACCGAAGAGGCTTTCCAAACAAACATGCCGCTATTCCAAAAATACTCACCGGATTCCACAAACTTTTCTGCCGTAGTTAAGTCCGGTTTTTCTGTAAATGCTTTCACAGGATGCACTGAATTTCCTTCGAAATTTTCTACCTGTTTTGATTCTGCATGAATGTACCCAAAACCAGTTTCGGGCTTATCCGGCTTAATGCCAATCGTAACCAAATTTGCACCAGACTCCGCCTTAGCAACCGCAGAGTTCAGTATATCAATAAACTTTTCTCCTTTAGTGATGTGGTGGTCTGCCGGCAGAACTACCATCGTGGCATCCGGATCCTTTTTGTAAAGTAGCTCTGCAGCAATAGCCACACATGGGGCCGTGTTTTTTGCAACAGGCTCTCCAACTATATTTTCGTCCGGTACTTTTGGAAGCTGTTCTTTTACGATAGACACATAGCTTTCATTCGTAACTACCATAATGCGCTCTTGCGGAATTACTGTCTCAATCCGCGAAGCCGTATTTTGAATCATTGTGCCTTCACCAAAGAGATTGAGAAACTGCTTTGGAAGAGCTTTTGTACTTTTGGGCCAAAACCGTGTGCCGGAACCGCCGGCCATAATTACCGCATAAACCATAACGTAAAATTAAATTCTGAATAGTCGATTTAAATCAGGATGCAATTTTAGACAAACTTATAGAGAAAACCGAACCTTTATTTGGCTCGCTTTTAATGCTAAGAGTTTCTCCGTGCGCTTCAATAATATGTTTAACAATCGCCAGGCCTAGCCCGGTTCCTCCTCGTTCTCTTGATCTTGATTTATCAACCCGGAAAAACCTTTCTGTAACTCGGGGAATATCCGTTTCATCAATTCCGATTCCTGAATCTTTTACAAACAGGTAAATTTTTTCCTGATTATCAGCATACTTAACCCCGATTTCTACCTTTCCTCCCTTCATATTATACTTGATGCCATTCTCAACAATATTGATTAAGACCTGCCGAAGCTGATTTTTATCCGCACGAATTTGAAGGTTCTTATCAATTTCATGAATGATGATATTCACCTCTTCTTTTTCCGCTTTGTATGTTAAACTTTCAACAACCTCGTTTATTAAATCCCAGAGGTTCAGAATTTCAATATCTGATTTGAGTTCCCCTGTTTCTAATCTGGAGATTTCCATCAAATCTTTGGTGAGGAAAATTAATCGGTTTACATTTCTCATCGCTTTCTGGAGAAATTTTTTGTTCACTTCCTCATCTTCTAATGCACCATTTAACAAGGTTTCAATAAATCCCTGAATTGCAAAAATGGGCGTTTTTAATTCGTGGGAGATATCACCAATAAACTCCTTTCTGTAGTTTTCAATCCGGTTTAATCTCTGTATCTCTCTTTCCACTGTTCGGCTCGATTTTATCAAGTGCTTGATGATGTAGTCGAGCTCGTCTTCATAGTTTGTTCTAAGATCTTCAATTTCTTCAAATCTTTTCTTTGAAATATTTTTAGATACGCGTTCGAGTACCTTTATTCTTCGAAACTGAAGCCGATATCCCACAAAGTAACTGGTTATAAAGGTACTAAATAGCACCAACCCCGAAAGCTGAAACGATTCCTGAGTACCATGATCAAAGAAATAGATTAGTGCAAATGTAATGATTGCCGATATTACTGATGTGTATATCGCAATCCTTAATCCCAGTTTATATACAATCTGGCTTCTTCTACTCATTCTTTAAATCTATATCCAACTCCTTTTACAGTCTCGATATAGTGATCACCTAGTTTTTCTCTGATTTTACGTACATGAACATCTACTGTTCTGTCAACAACATAAATATTATCGCCCCAAACTTTGTTTAACAATGTTTGCCGATCTAATACTTTCCCTTTCCGGCTTGCAAGAAAGAAAAGTAATTCAAATTCTTTTCGTGGTAACTGAAATTCCTGATCTTCTCTTTTTACGATATATCGATCTTTGTCGATTTCTAAATCGTGCACCTCTAGTTTGTTTACCACAGCGCCTGACTCATCAAATCTACGTAGTACCGCTTTAATTCTGGATACAAGTTTGGTTGTGCTAATCGGTTTTGTAATGAAATCATCACCGCCTTTATCCAACCCCTCTATCTCTGTTTTCTCATCACTTCTAGCCGTTAAAAAGATTATTGGAATTCGTTTTAATGCATCGTCTTTGCGCATAATTTCAACCGCTTCTAAACCATCCATTTTGGGCATCATGATATCAAGCAGCACCAAATCAGGTTTGTGCTCTTTCGCAACTTCTATTCCCTTTTCGCCATTTTCGGCTTTTAAAACTTTGAAGCCTTCTTTTTTTAAGTTGTACTCAATTAGATCAAGAAGATCTTTTTCGTCATCGACTACAAGAATGGTTTGTTTTGCCACAGGTTCATGTATTTAATTCCAAAGTATCAACTTTCAATAATACTAATGAATCAATGCAATGTATAATGAAGAAATTGTTATCAGAATTTACTTTTACATCTCTGATATTAAGACTTCAATATGCCAAGTGCTTTACGTATCACGGCTGATGAGTCATTTAACTCTGATTCATTCATCACTTTAATTGCTGCTTGCTCAGATTCTTTTGGCTTAAACCCTAAGGCCACTAATGCCTGAATTGCCTCTTCTATTACACCGGAGGTTACATATCCTCCTGAAATATTCGTTTCGGTACTCATGCTTTTTAGTTTTTCTCCCAACTCGACAATAATTCGCTCAGCTGTTTTCTTACCAATTCCCGGAACCCGGGAAAGGGCTACCGCATCTCGTCCTGTGATTGCGGCAATTAAATTAGCTGCCGGCAGGCCACTTAAAATAGTTAATCCTAGTTTTGGACCAACTCCTTTCACGGTAATAAGCTGTTCAAAAAGCTTCTTTTCATCTTTAGAAAAAAACCCGAATAATCGTTGGTCGCTATCTGTGATATGATGATAAATCAATATTTTAACATCCTTTCCAACATTATCAAGTTGATCAATTGTTTGGCTCGAAACCTCGACTTTGTAACCAACTC
Source organism: Balneolaceae bacterium (assembly GCA_965249965.1). Classification (GTDB taxonomy): domain Bacteria; phylum Bacteroidota; class Rhodothermia; order Balneolales; family Balneolaceae; genus HXMU1420-13. Next base: position 921,977 of record OZ252262.1, on the reverse strand, counting down.
CCTGAACATCCAGCAAAATTGCACCTGATAATTTTTCTTCGATATGGCCTTTTAAAAATGCAATCATTGTTTTCTTACTCTTTCCGGGTTTTGTTCAATAAAGCTTGCCCAATCACCTTTTTTATTATTCTGATGCGTTTGTTTAGAGCCACTTGGAATACGTTTATTATTCATCATTTGGCACCAGGCTACAGCTAATGCATCGGTTGCATCGTTGGGTAACTTTTCATCAGGTAATTGGACCATCTTTTGGAGCATAAAGGCTACCTGCTCTTTGCTTGCGTTCCCATTTCCCGTTATTGATTTTTTAACCACTTTTGGAAAATACTCGAATGCCTCTAGTCCACATTGTTTAATGGCTAAAATTGCCGCAGCCTGTGCGCGTCCAAGCTTCAACATTGCCTGAGGGTCAACCCCATAAATGGGCGTTTCAACGGCACATTGTGTTGGCTTGATGGATTTAATCACCGCCGAAATATTCTCGAAAATATAATTCAGCCGATCGGAGTGTTCTTTGATGTTAGCCATCTTGAGAACATCACACCTTAACGCAATTAACTTGCCGTTTTCCTCGGTTAATACTGCATAACCAGTAACTCTTGATCCAGGATCAATACCGAGGATTATTTCCGGCATGTGTACTATGGTTTATTCTTCGTTGGCGTAAACTTTTGCAAGTTCATCAATCATTTTCTCAGAAATACCACTTGTCACAAATCCACCATCGTGGAATAGGTTTTGCATGGTTACTTTTCTGGTGAGATCAGAAAATAATGTTACGCAATAATCGGCACATTCATCCGCAGAGGGGTTGCCAAGTGGCGCAAGTTTTTCAGCGAATGTGTACATCCCATCAAACCCTTTGATGCCCGAACCCGCAGATGTTTTGGTAGGCGCTTGTGAAACGGTATTTACCCGAATTCCGCGACTTGCCAATCTACTGCCATAATTTCTTGCGATGCTTTCAAGAAGTGCTTTCGCATCGTTCATATCAGAATATTTGCTGAAAATACGTTGCGCGCCAATGTATGATAGTGCCAAAACCGATCCGCCATCATTTAATATTTCGGCCTTTTCAGCATGACTCAATATTCTGTGTAGAGAGATTGCCGAAATATCCAGCGACTGTTGGAACCAGGTATAATTTAAATTTTCGTATTCCTTCTTTTTGCGAATGTTATGAGACATCCCAATTGCATGCAGGATGAAATCAACACCCCCACCAAAATGCTCTTTGGTCTTTTGCATAAGCTCCGCAACCTGATCGCCATTGGTTACATCGCAAGGAATTATGGGTGCGCCGGTTTCTTCTCCCAGCCCATTTAAAACACCCAGACGTAATGCAATAGGGGCATTTGAAAGTACAAACTCGGCGCCTTCGCGATGGCATGCAAGAGCAATTCTCCATGCAATGCTACGCTCGTCAAGCGCTCCAAAAATGATTCCTTTTTTACCTTTTAATAATCCGTAACCTTCACTCATCGATAGAAATTTGATTGATTTTATTCTGCGTGAAAATCCTACTTATTACGATAAAAAGACAATATTAAAATGCGATCGACTAGAAAGGCTTTTAATTCACTTCATCCACACGAATAAATCGGCCATTTTCGATTCGGAATACCGTCCACTCTGTTCCGCGTTGGTTAATATCGACTCGGTACGTGTGCATTAACCGGTTATCGCCATACACCCGAACAACAGCTCTCGATTGATTAGATAAAGCGCGGGATCGCCGACTCCCATCGTTTGAGTAATCGTGAACCAGATAGGTGTAGGAATCATTAACACTCATTTCATTTATTGTGATCGTCTCAGGTCCGTTCCCATTGGTATCGTCTCTATCAAGCTGGGCGGTACCGTCGTCTGAAGAGCGCGTATCGCGATAGGAAATATGATAGCCGCCTTCTTTAATCAGGTGGGCATCAAGGTCGCGAGGCCGGTCTGCCCAATCTAGAACTATTCGAATTTGTTGAGGCTCTAATTCAGGTGATACTGAAACCTGATTTTGGAAAATAGAACCGACCATCACCTCAAGATTAAAATCGCTGGATATAAACCCATCCTTTCGAAATGTGACCGGAATTTGCCCGTTAACCATATCAGTATCAAAAAGTACCTTGCCTTCAAAATCGGTGGTGAATGATTTTTCGCCAATGGTAACCCTGGCGTTCTGAACATACTCGCCATTCAGCGCATTGATAAATCGTAACGTTAATTGGCCACTGTTCAATTCTCTGAACATGTCATCGGCTCGATCTTTTACGCCCGACGATCCGGTTTGTGCAAATGCCAGTGTAGTAGCAAGAAGCAAAAGGGTTGATAAAAGTGCGGTTTTTTTCCTCATGATTTGAACTAAAACTCGAAGGATTTTGGATTGTTCCCTGTATAGAAAATACTAATCCAATCGCTCAAAAAAAGGGAAAGAATTTATCAGAGAAATAGCACCCTAAAATGCGTAAAGGGATACCAAAATGGTTTAGCAAATGGGATAATCCAATCCTGCATTTCTTTTTCGCTGATTTTTCCTAATTCGAAAAGCCGAAAGCTGTCTACAAACGGACGATACACAAATAAGTAAAAGGCAAGAAAGAGAAGCCCTACCGCATTTCCGCTGAACTCAAACACGAAATAATTAACCACCAACGGAAATACCAAAAGGAGCAAGTACACTAATTTGTTGCTCATAGCTAAATAGTTAGAAAATAAATAACCCAGACTGATTTAGGAGAAGCTTAGCTCTGATTTGTTACAGTATTATATTTATAAATAATTATCCACATTGGTGTTGATAAGCCCACCTTTTCACCGTATTTTTGCAGGCTCTAAAACTGACGAAAATCCTGTTTATTAAGATTCATGTTTGAGAATCTATCATCCAATTTAGAAAAAGCATTTCAAAGCCTTAAAGGCGAAGCGCGCATTACCGAGGTAAATATTGCCGAAACGGTGCGTGACATTCGCCGTGCGCTGTTGGATGCCGATGTGAATTTGGAAGTTGCTCGTCAGTTCACGGCAGACGTAAAAGAAAAAGTTCTTGGTTCCGATGTTCTCACCTCCGTTAATCCGGGTCAGCAGTTTACTAAAATTGTGTACGACGAGCTGGTTAACACTTTCGGTGGTGAAAAGTCAGACCTGGAAACTGCACACGTTCCGCCAACAATCATTTTAATTGCAGGTTTACAAGGTTCCGGTAAAACTACCTTCACGGGTAAGTTAGCCAGATACCTAAAGCAGGAGCATAAAAGGAATCCTCTTCTTGCTGCCGCCGATGTTTATCGCCCTGCTGCCGTAAACCAGTTAAAAACTCTCGCATCTTCCATTGATGTGCCGGTGTATTCGATTGAACAGAAAGATCCAATCCGGGTTGCCAAAGAAGCCGTTTCGATGGCAAAAAGCCTGGCCATGGATACTGTTATTATCGATACCGCTGGCCGCCTTTCGGTAGACGAGGAAATGATGGACGAAATTGCAAACATCAAGGATGCAATCAATCCACATGAAATCCTGTTCGTTGTTGATTCAATGACGGGTCAGGATGCTGTAAACACAGCAAAAGCCTTTAACGATCGCATCAACTTTAACGGCGTGGTTTTAACCAAGCTGGATGGCGACACCCGTGGTGGTGCAGCGCTTTCCATCAAGTCGGTAGTTGATAAACCCATCAAATTTGTTAGCACCGGTGAAAAGTTGGATGCACTTTCTCCTTTTTATCCTGACCGTATGGCTCAGCGTATTCTGGGAATGGGTGATGTGGTTTCTTTGGTTGAGAAGGCTCAAAAAGAATTCGACGAGAAAGAAGCTGAGCGCCTTCAAAAGCGTATTAGCTCTGATAAATTCGACCTCGAAGACTTTTTAGACCAAATTCAGAAGATCAAAAAGATGGGGAACTTTACCGACCTCGTCTCGATGATCCCCGGCGCCAGCAAAGCAATAGAAGATGCAGATCTCAGTGATGACGCTTTTAAGCCCATCGAAGCAATTATCTATTCTATGACGCCGGAAGAGCGTCAGAACCCAGGCATATTAAACGGAAGTCGAAGGCGACGAATTGCTGCCGGTTCTGGCACCACTGTTAAGGAGATCAACGATCTCATTAAACAGTTTGAACAGATGAAGAAAATGATGAAGACCATGTCCAAAATGGGCAAAATGGGTAGAGCCATGCAGGGTCTTAAAAACCTTCCTCTGGGACGATAGATTTGAAATAATGTGAGTTTGACATAGGCATTATGTCACTCAGAGCGAAGAGTCTACACTTATTTTTTAAATGTGCAGATCCTTCGACCCTCCTTTAACTCGGGTCTCTGGATGACTTAATTATTATTGATAGCTCAAAAAGAATAGATAACAACATAACTCACTGGAGATAACCATTGATTAAAATCAGACTTCAACGCAAAGGGCGTATTCGTCGTCCTATTTATCATATTGTAGTTGCAGATAGCCGCTCACCAAGAGATGGCCGTATTATCGAGCAAGTAGGACGATATGATGGCGTTACCGAAAAGAAAGAGACCATACTGAACGAAGATCGTATCATGTACTGGTTAGATACCGGAGCTCAACCAACCGACTCCGTACGCAAAATCTTACGTCAGGAAGGTGTCCTGTATAAACGCCATCTTATGATGTGGGGGAAAAGCGAAGAAGAAATAGAAGCTGCACTTACCGAGTGGAAAGCATACCGTGATTCTAAAGTTGAAAAAGAAGTAACACACCGCGATCAGGTTGCTGCTGCTTTAGCTGCTGAAGAAAAAGAATACAAAACACAGGTGACTAAGAAGGCCGCTGTAGCAGCTGAAGAATTAGCAACAGAAGAAGCTGCCGCTGAAGTTGAAGAAACTGTGGAAGAAGTTGCAGAAGAAGCCGCTGTTGAAGAAACGGTAGAGGAAGTAACTGAAACAAAAGCAGAAGCTACTGAAGAAGAGGCGCCTGTTGCTGAGGAAGCGCCGGCTGAAGAAGTGGTTGAAGAAACTACAGAAGAAGCCGTTGAAGAGCCTGTAGCTGAGGAAGAAGCCCCGGCCGAAGAAGTTGAAGCTGTGGAAGAAACACCTGCAGAGGCTGTAGAGCAAACAGCAGAAGAGCCGACAGCTGAAGAAACCACTGACGAAGCTCAAAAGACTTCTGTTGATATGACCGCTAAAGAAGCAGCAGAACATATTTCTTCAACCGATTTAGCTGAATTAGAAGGTTTCGTTACCGACGCAGAAGAACGTAAAACCGTTCTTGCAGCCTGGGAAGCTAAAAAAGCTTAAATCAGGCTCACATGGCTAAAGCCAGTACACCACCATTCACAAAGATTGGGCAGGTTTCCCGGTCACAAGGTCTTGCTGGAGAATTAAAACTTCTACTTGAAACAAATTCTCCTACAGCAGTCCAGAACCTTGAATTGGTGTACATGCAAAATAGTCGTGGAGATTATTTTCCTTGTCGAATTAAGAAGATTCGAACTGAAGGCAAGGAGAACCGACTTTCGTTCTTTGTACATTTTGAACACATCGCTGATCGAAACGCAGCAGAAGCACTTCGCGGAAAAAGCATCTTTATCGAAACAGAGAAGGCAGATAGCTTCTCAATCGACGAAGAAGTTGAAGCATTGTATATAGACTTTGAAGTTGTTGATGAACACAAAACCCATAAAGGGCTTATTATCGACGAAATAGATAATGGTGCTCAATTGGTAATTGTGGTAGCTACAACATCAGGCTCTTTGATGATTCCGATGGTTGATCAATTCGTTGAATCCATTGATTAAGAACATTCTGTTGTGCATTGCAAAAACTTAGATCTTTTGGAGGGCTGATATGCGTATTGATATCATTTCTGCCGTTCCTGCATTACTCGATGGCCCCTTAAATCACAGCATTGTAAAGCGTGCACGAGAAAAAGGGATTATTGATATACATGTTCATGATCTGAGAGATTTCACCGAAGACAAGCATAAAAAAGTAGATGACTATCCATATGGCGGAGACGCCGGGATGGTATTAACACCACAACCTATTTTCAGCTGTATCGAACATTTAACTTCACAGCGAAGTTACGATGAATTGATTTTTACTGCTGCTGATGGAAAAGTGTTTAATCAGGGAGATGCCAACGAGCTTTCTTTGAAAAAAAACATCCTAATTTTATGTGGCCATTACAAAGGTGTTGATCAGCGTGTTAGGGATGAGCTCATCACCAGAGAATATTCAATTGGTGATGTCGTGCTTTCAGGTGGTGAATTACCGGCAATGGTAATCACTGATGCTATAGTACGATTACTTCCGGGCGCCATAGGCGATGCCGAGAGTGCTCTGAAAGATTCGTTTCAAGATGGATTACTTGAAGCACCGGTTTATACACGACCAGCTAATTTCAAAGGGCTGGAAGTACCGGAAGTACTTCGATCTGGTAATCCAAAATTGATCGATGCCTGGCAAAGCGAACAATCCCTAAAAAAAACAAAAGAACGAAGACCGGATTTATATAACCAGTTTAAGAAAGAAAATTAACATACCATCCCTGCAAAGGGATTAATATTTAGAAACATGGATAAGCTAAAATTAGTTGAACAAACGCTTGTAGCAGATGATATCCCTGAATTTATCGCCGGCGACACTGTAAATATTCACTACCGCGTAAAGGAAGGGGATAAAGAAAGAATCCAGCAATATCAGGGCGTTGTTATTTCATTGCGAGGTAGCGGACCGAATCGTACGTTTACCGTTCGCAAAATGAGCGGAAACATTGGGGTAGAGCGGATCTTCCCGGTAAACTCTCCATTTATCGCTCAGATTGAGGTTAAACGCCGTGGTAAAGTTCGTCGTGCAAAACTGTTTTATCTGCGAGAATTACGTGGTAAAGCTGCACGTATTCAAGAGCGCGATACCAAGGGCAAAAAGAAGTAATCTCCCGGTTACATTTTAATGTTATGTTTAGCTCAAAGCTTGAATTCAGGCTTTGGGCTATTTGCATTCTGTTTACTCACTCACTTCGAAAAAACTTACGATTATGAATATCATATTATTCGGACCCCCCGGCGCCGGAAAAGGTACTCAAGCTGAATTAATTATCAATAAGTATAAGTTACCGCACCTTTCCACCGGCAATATTTTTCGGGCTGCCATTAAAAATCAAACTCCTTTAGGAAAGAAGGTAACCGCCATTCTTGATGCAGGCGAATTGGTTCCAGATCAGCTTACTATTGACCTGGTTGCGGAAGAACTAAAAGATGAAAAGTACTCTAACGGAGCAATCTTCGATGGTTTTCCAAGAACAGTTGTTCAAGCCGAAGCATTAGATTTGATCCTGGCTGAGAAAGGAGAAAAAGTGGACGCCTTTATCTCTCTGGAAGTACCAGAGGAAGAACTAGTAAAAAGAATCTTATCAAGAGGCCAGGGCAGGTCTGACGATACCGAAGAGGGTATCAAAAATCGTTTAACGGTCTATCATGATGAAACAGCCCCTGTTCAGGCTTATTATCAATCGCATGACCAAGCCTTCGAAATTGACGGTATTGGCAGCGTCGAAGAAATTCATGCCCGAATTTCTAACGTTCTAGCTAGCTAAATTTACTTCACTTGCATTATTTACTTAAATGGTTGGTTATCAATTATTTAAGTATTTCTGATGTAGTTCGATAACACCATTATCAAAGTTAATTTAAAACTATTGATAAGGCTTGTTATGAACATTATGCTTTTTGGCTCTCCAGGATCTGGAAAAGGCACGCAAGGTGATTTATTGGCCCTCAGGTATCATATCCCACATTTATCCACCGGGAATATTTTTAGGTCTGCCATTGAACATAAAACCGAGCTTGGATTACAAGTAGAAGCCAAGCTTAAGAATGGCGAATTAGTTTCTGATGAATTGGCGATTAAGTTAGTTGCAGAAGAAATAAGTTATCCCAGATACAGAAGCGGGGTAATTTTTGATGGCTTTCCAAGAACTGTTCATCAGGCGGAAATGCTCGATGAACTGCTAGCAAAAAAGAACGACAAAATTGATTGTGTCATTTCTTTAGAAGTAGCATATAAAAATATTATCAATCGTTTTTTAGCAAGTAACAAATACAGAACGGTTGATACCGTTAAGGCTATTGAAAATCGCTTAAAACATTATCATAAAGAAACTGCTCCCATACTACAGTTTTATGCTAAAAAAGGAATTGTTCATAACGTTGACGGGTCCGCGAATATTAACAGTATTCACGGTGACATTGTCGATCATGTAGAGTCAGAAATACATTCTAAAAAGGTAGTTCCAAATAAAGTAGAGCGGCAAGTATACCTCCAATAATCGGGCCAACTACCGGAATCCATGAATAGGACCAATCACTTCCTCCTTTGTTTTTTATAGGAAGGATAAAGTGAGCGATTCGGGGCCCGAGATCACGAGCAGGATTAATGGCGTATCCGGTTGTACCTCCTAGCGACATCCCGATTACAACTACAAGTAGAGCCACTGGCAGGGCATCGAGTGCTCCAAGTCCAACATCGGGTGCTGCTATATAAAGAACTCCCAAAACCAAAACAAAGGTGCCTAAAACCTCCGAAATCAAATTTGAAACAGTATTTCTAATTGCCGGCGCCGTACTAAATGTTGCTAATTTTAAATCCTGCTCTTCTGTTCGATCGTAATGATCTTTATAATGCAACCATACAGCTGACCCACCAAGAATTGCTCCCAATATCTGAGCAAGTATATACCCAAATACCAACTCCCATGAGAATTTTCCGGCTAATGCTAGTCCAATAGTGACCGCGGGGTTTATATGAGCCCCACTAATACTTGCAACCACAAACACTCCCACAAATACTGCAAGACCCCAGGCAAGTGTTATCACAACCCAGCCTGCTCCGTTTCCTTTTGTGTCTTTCAACAACACATTTGCTACAACTCCATTTCCAAGGTAAATAAGTAGAAATGTGCCCAATACCTCGCCGATATACGCTTCCATAGATTATTTTTTAGGTTAAAGTATAATGAATTGCCATATCCTTGAATTCAGCGACTTCCTGTTTTATCCAGGCTTCGTCTTTATCAAATTCATTAGCCAAAAGTTGTGCAACTACTTCTGCAGATTCTAATGCCGCCTCTGCGTCTAATAACAACATTCGTGTTCTTCGTGATAACACATCATCGATTGTAACTGCCATCTCTTTCCGCGCTGCCCAAACTACTTCAGCTTTTAAATATGGCATTTTTGGGTGAATGAGTTCACCTAATTCGGGGTGTTTTTTTACCAACTTATCAATACCAACGCGATCTGACCCATATACATGTAAGTGATTATTCATATCTACATTCTTTAACCAACCATGAATGCGCAAACCTTCAGTAATGCATTTTGATTCCTGAAGTCCTGCGACAAGTACCGCTTGATCTATGGTATCTTCTGCCATTTTTCGGTAGGTAGTCCATTTTCCGCCAGTAATAGTAACCAAACCAGATTCTGCAACTTGCAAATGGTGACTTCTAGATATCTGTGAAGTAGATGTTTCATCCTCTGGTTTTACGAGGGGTCGTAATCCCGCAAATACACTTTTTACATCTTTTCTAGTTGGGTCTTTCGACAAATATCTGGCCGCATGTCGCAGAACAAATTCAATTTCTTCCTCAAGTGCCCGGGGTTCAAGGTCAGGTTTTTTAATGGGAGTATCCGTAGTTCCTACCAATGCTTTTCCATGCCAGGGAACAGCGAAAAGAACACGGCCATCATCGGTATGAGGTACCATAATTGCTGCATCTCCGGGTAAAAATTCTTTATCCAAAACCAGATGAATTCCTTGAGCACACTGGATGATTGGTTTATGGAATTCGTCGTCCATTTTCATAATGGAATCAGTGAAAATACCCGTTGCGTTAACAACTACACGCGCATTGATTGTATATTTTTCGCCATCAATCATATCTAACGCTTCTACCCCGGTTACCAACTCGGAAGTATTCTTAAGTAACCCGGTAACTTTCATGTAATTGATGGGTAGCGCCCCATGATCAGCTGCCGTTTGAGCCAGGTTTAGAGCCAGACGAGAATCATCAAACTGTCCATCGTAGTACATTGTACCACCCAGCAATCCTTCCGTCTCTAATGTTGGGATCTTTTCGAGTGTTTCTTCAACGGATAAGTTTTTTGATTTTTTGATGTTGAGCTTTCCCGCCAATACATCATAAACTTTCATTCCCACACCATAAAATGGACCGCTCCACCATTTATAACTTGGAACAATAAACGACTGGTGACTAACCAAATGTGGTGCATTTTGAATTAGTAAGCCGCGCTCTTTCAAGGCTTCGATTACCAGTGAAACATCTCCTTGTTGTAAATATCGAACACCGCCATGCACTAACTTTGTACTTCTGCTGGAAGTACCTTTCGAAAAATCATGCATATCAAGCAAAACCGTAGAATACCCACGGGAAGCAGCATCAACAGCGCAGCCTAACCCTGTTGCACCGCCACCAATGATGATAACATCCCAATACTGATTTTTCTCACGGATTGTTTTTAGGAACTCGGATCTGTTCATTTTAGAATTTATCTATACTGTTTCTTTAGTTCATGCCACGCTTCTCAAAGCTCAGTTCTATTATTCATCCCAGTCTTTGCTTTTTTCTACCGCATTATTCCAATTATGAAGTAATGCCTCTGCCTTCTCTGCACTCATACGTGGCTCAAACCGGCGATCTTCCTGCCATTGCTTGCCTACCTCATCGGTACTTGACCAAAATCCGGTTGCCAGTCCTGCCAGATAAGCTGCGCCAAGTGCTGTTGTTTCTAATACTTTTGGTCGAACAAGTGGAATTTGAAGAATATCAGCTTGAAATTGCATAAGCGTGTTATTTACCGTTGCTCCTCCATCTACCCGAAGCTCTTTAATTTTGATACCGGAATCCGCCTCCATGGCGGAAAGTATATCTTTAACTTGAAAGGCAATTCCTTCAAGCGCGGCCCGTGCAATGTGACCCGCTGAACTTGCTCTGGTTAGTCCAAACATTGCTCCACGTGCTCTCTGGTCCCAATGTGGAGCCCCTAAACCCGCGAACGCCGGCACAAGATAAACTCCGCCATTATCTTCAACCGTGTTTGCAAGAGCTTCTACATCTGATGATGATTTAATGATTCCCAGACCATCGCGCAGCCATTGAACGACTGCACCGGCAATAAAGATCGATCCTTCTAAAGCGTAGGTAACTTTTCCATCTAAACCGTAGCCTATGGTTGTAAGAAGATTATTGTTGGATGTAATAGCTTCTTCCCCGGTATTGAACATTAGAAATGACCCTGTTCCATAGGTGTTTTTCAACATGCCTGGTTGAATACACATTTGCCCAAACATAGCGGCTTGCTGATCTCCGGCAATACCTGCAATTGGTATTCCATAGGTTGACTCTCCATACACTTCACTTGAGGATTTAACTTCAGGCAGCATAGAAGCCGGAATTCCCATGAGCTCTAAAAGTTCTGCATCCCAGTTAAGTTCGCGAATATTGTATAACATGGTTCTGGAGGCGTTGGTCACGTCTGTGATGTGAACCTTACCATCTGTTAATTTCCAGACTAACCAGCTATCTACGGTTCCAAAAGCCAGTTTACCTTGATTAGCTTTTTCTCGGGCACCATCAACATTTTCTAATATCCAGCGAACTTTTGTGCCTGAAAAATAACTATCAATCACTAACCCGGTTTTATCAGCAATTTTAGACGCCCAACCTTCCGCTTTTAAAGAATCACAATAATCTGATGTTCGTCGGTCTTGCCAAACTATCGCATTGTGGATTGGTTCGCCCGTATCCCGATCCCAAACTATTGTGGTCTCTCGCTGATTTGTAATTCCGATGGCGGCCACTTCGTCTTTATGACCTCGCAGAACCTCATCAATTACAGCCTTTTGAGATGCCCAAATTTCGTTTGGATCATGTTCTACCCAGGCATCTGCAGGGAAATATTGCGTGAATTCCTTTTGTGCAACCACATGAATATCCCCGGAATGATCGAATAGAATAGCCCTTGAGCTGGTAGTTCCCTGATCGATAGCCAGAATATATTTTTTACTCATTGATGACTCCTTTTTTTTCCTGTCTGAATATGTTCCAAATAAAAGTTATTCTCAACTAATCTCTCCGTTTTATAATTACTTAATCTCATGAAAAAACTAGTTTTCCTTTTCGCTGTACTTATGATCTTTACTTCATCCGTTCAAGCTCAAAAATTAATTTTACCCAGAATGTTTAGCGACCATATGGTCTATCAAAGAAACGAGCCTATTAAAATGTGGGGATGGGACTCGCCGGGACAAAACGTGGCCGTGTCATTGAATGGATCAGAAGAGTTTACCACTACCAATAATGACGGCTACTGGCAACTTTATTTACCTTCACAATCTGCAGGCGGCCCTTTTCAAATTGAAGTTCAGGGTTCCGAAAAGGTAACAATCAGTGATGTCTATTTTGGTGAAGTTTGGATTGCTGGTGGTCAATCTAATATGGAATGGAAGCTAAACTGGGTAGTTGATAGCTGGGAAGATGAAGTTGCTAATTCCGCCTACCCAGAAATTCGCTTTTTCGAAGTTGAAAATACATTCTCTTATAAAAAAGAGATGCAGTTAAATTCTGGCGAGTGGAAAATTGCAAACCCGGAAAATAGTCCTGAATTCTCAGCAGTTGCATGGTATTTCGCAAAATTGAATCATGTAGAAAAAAGCGTTCCGGTTGGGATCATTGATTCTAACTGGGGGGGAACACCGGCTGAAGCCTGGACACCAGCCGAAAGATTACAGAAGGTAACAGGCTATGAACAAGAGGCAATTGAAGTACTATCAGAACCGAATTGGGCACAGAAGCTGGAGCTTGCACAGGTAGAAAATGAAAAACGCTGGGCTCGCATTAATGGTCAATCTGATATTTTAAGTTATGGCGCGAATGAAATCCTGTTCGATGATACCGATTGGGCGCGTGTAGAACTTCCCAATCAAGAAGCTTTCACTGATTATATCTGGCTAAGAAAAACCATTTCTATTGATGCAGTAGATAACGCCATTTTATCATTCGGAAATCCCGGTAAGTTTACAATTGTATTTTTAAATGGAGAACAGATCTATTCAAAAGGCTGGAATGATGATCCGCGACATATCAACATAGATCAATCCTTGCTAAAAGTAGGCGAAAATGTCTTTGCAATCCGTACCGTAGAGGATTGGGATAACCGAGCTTTTATTGGCAGTGAAGATGAATTTTGGATTTCTGTAGACGACCAAAAAATTGATTTATCTGGAACCTGGAAATTCAGCAATACCATAGAACCTCCACTTGATGATTATATTCTTTACGAACATTACCCGGGGTTTTTATACAATGCAATGATTCATCCTTTAATTGGATACAAAATAAAGGGCGTAATTTGGTATCAGGGAGAAAGTAACGCAGGGCAATACTATTGGTATAAGGATTTATTCTCTGCAATGATTGAAGAATGGAGAGCTGAGTGGGGACAGGGAGATTTTCCGTTTTTATTTGTTCAATTGGCCGCCTGGTTACCAAGGCATGAACAACCAACAGATTCGGATTGGGCAAGACTTAGAGAAACTCAAACAGAAACTCTTGAATTACCAAATACTGCAATGGCAGTAACTATTGATATTGGTGATGCTGATGATATCCACCCAAGAAACAAAAAAGATGTAGGTAAACGGTTATGGCTGGCAGCAAAAAAAGTGGCTTATAAGGACGATATCGTTCATTCGGGACCCATGTATCTGAACCACAAGATCAATGATAATGCCATCGAAATAACTTTTGAATATGCTGAAAATGGTTGGGAAATTAAGAACTCTGATATAATTGAAGGTTTCGCGATTTCTGGTTCTGATTCCGTTTTCCATTGGGCTACTGCCGAGATAGACAAGAATATGATTCGAGTTTTTTCAGATCAGGTACCAAATCCTATTGCCGTGAGGTATGCCTGGGCAGATAATCCAAAAGTATCATTATATAATCGGGAAGGATTGCCGGTAATTCCATTCAGAACAGATGACTGGTAATTAATGCATCGTTTGTTCGAATGCTTTGAGCCCTGTTTCGTAAACATGTTTTGCCTTCCAGAATTCGAAGGTACTGCATGTTTTTCGCGGTATACTGATTAATACATCCGGTTTATACACCTCAATCATCAACTCCTTTAACCGATCTTGAGTGAGCATAAACGTACTTTCCATCAGTTCAAACACAGACATGGAATCATCTTTTTTGGTATCAAAACGGGTCTTTTGAAGAATGTTATCCGGGATTGCTTGTTCATACCATTTTGGTGTCTTCTCTTTTTCCTTTTCTTTTTCCTTAATCAAAGGTTTGCCCGCTGCATTTAAGTCAACCGCAACGATCATTGAGTCTTCTTTTCTTTTGATGAGATTGATTGGTAGCGGATTTAGCACACCGCCGTCCACCAACATTTTATTATTCTCCTCAATCGGTACAAACACCCCAGGAATAGAAACTGACGCCCTCAGCGCTTTATACATGTCACCATTTTTAAAAATCACTTCCTTTCCACTTTTCACATCCACAGAAACGGCCCTGAACGGAATGGATAAATCCTCGATATTTAAATCGCCGGTCATTTCGCGATGCTTTGCAAATATCTTCTCTCCTTTAACAAATCCCTCTTTTTTTAAGGTAAAATCGGTGAGCTCAAAAACCTGATTTCTATCTAACGAAAATAACCATTCTTTGTATTCTTGGAGATGCCCCGCAGCATAAATTCCACCAATCACGGCACCCATCGAGCACCCTACAATTTCAGTAATTTCATAGCCTTTTTCTATCAGCTGTTCTATCACTGCGATATGAGCAATCCCTCTTGCCCCACCCGAACCTAATACAAGTTGAATCTTCTTCATGACACTATTCTAAATTAATACACCCGGCATTTGCTCTGGCTATGCGAAACATTTCCCAGTATGGTGGAAGATAATTTTCATCGACTTTAAACGCTTGAATATCAGCGTTAGTTTTTGCTTTTAAATATTCATGCCTTTGTATAAAAGCATCACTTTTTAGCGCTTGCGTTGCATTCATACCTTCCGGTACCGGACCTTCAGATTCAAGCATATTTTGAACTAAACTATACCCTTTCACTACTCGGACTGCAGGCAGCATCCAATGATTCACATCAATGTCTACCTCTAATTCTGCACACTCCAGCATTGCATCAATCACCGCATTATATAAGTGATCATCATATAAAGCTTCCGTATCCCGCCATTCAGCAACAACTGATAACTTTGGATCATATTCTAAATCGGAGGGCATTTGTGTAACAAAATTTTCTACACCAAATGTGTTTAAAAGCTTAACTACACCATTTGAAGAAATAGTAGACTCTGACTCCCATAATTTAATTCCTCTATTTTTATAGGCATAAGAGCCAACTTCAGAACAAAACATTTTCTCAGAGTCGTAAAAATCCATTTTAAAATCATATGGGATATGACGGGTATTCACCTCATCGAACACATCTTTTGCACCTAAATGTGGAAGCATTGGATCTTCTATAATTTCAGGTAAATCAGCCCTTGGACGAAGCACCATAAATCGCTGCTTTCCATCATTTACATATTCTTCTGCTGATGCAATGGCTACACCGCGTTCGATGTGTGCTTCAATTAAGTACGCGGTGTTCGATCCTTCTTCTACATAAATTAAAGCCACGTGTGAGAAATTACCGGGAAAGTCGTTTCCTCTAGAAATCAAGGCCGAGACTTCTGCTCCACCTCTCGAAACAAGTAAATCTCCACTGTGCACTTTTATTCCAAATAACTCTGTGGATGGGGTTTCGGATGGTTCATCCGTCACAAATATTACAGGATCAATTTCTTCTTTTGATTGAAGCAGCACTTCTTCCACTGTGGCGCGCATGCCAAATAAAATTTTATAAATTGAAGTACGGGTTTCGAGCTTATCTACCTCCCAATTTATTGAAGCTTTTTTTACAATCCTTCGAGTGCGATCATACATTTCAAAAAACTCAGGATCCTGATATTCCTGCGCTGCAATGAAAGGAGCTGTTTCAAAAAAGTTATTTAGAAGACGCTCTAATCTCTCATCATCCGAATTGAAGGGTGCACTTTCCAAATCATCCAAAGTTTCATTCATCCGCTCAATCTTGCTTTCTATATCTTCCTGATCTATAAATTCAGGATTCTCTCTTACTTGTTTAAACTGTTCTTCCAGTTCATTCCATCGATCGTCCTGATTCCACTCAAAAGGTATTGAACTTCCTTTCGTAGCTATGTATATCGAATCAGAGTTTGGGATGAGAAGTACTCCGTAAATAAGAATCAGAGCACCAACCATATAAAGGAGTATTTTTTTCATGGAGTGAAGGTAATCAAACTAAGTCTGGTATTGGAAGCTTTCTCATATGAAGGGTTTAAACCCTTCACTTGGATAAATATCAGATTTTTGTAAAACTAAAGTGCATCTAGTATAGCACCCTTAACATCTACTAAGCTTTCAACACTATTAAAGGAATCTGCACCTTCGCCATATACCATTAAAGGAACCGCATTTCTGGTGTGTGTGCGAACAGATAAATCTTCCATATTTCCATGGTCGCTTGTGATTACTAAGACATCTTCACTTCTTTTATTTTTAAGGATATGTAATAAAAATTCATCCAAAGGATTCATCACTCGTGCTGCATCTTCATGAGATTTATTATGTCCGGCCTTGTCGGTGAGGTAATATTCGTACATCAACACATCGTACTCTGGAACTACTTGTAGTAAACGCTTAGCTGCATCAGTTGGTGTAATTTTTGGAATATCAATTTCCAATCGTTCTCGCCATGCATTTTGTACAATTTCTGCTGTTAATGCGGTTTCGTTTTCAATCTCTTGTATCGAA
The DNA here is from genome assembly GCA_965249965.1 of Balneolaceae bacterium. Lineage (GTDB taxonomy): Bacteria > Bacteroidota > Rhodothermia > Balneolales > Balneolaceae > HXMU1420-13. Next base: position 905,081 of record OZ252262.1, on the reverse strand, counting down.
TTAAGTGGAAGCCCTGCCGATCTGGTCATCAATGTACTGCAACTCCAGCGATTTCTTTTTTCTGAATAATCTATAAATACAGGAGGGTACGCATTGATAAAATAGGGTGATTTTCCGACTTCCTGAACAGCATGAAAAAGACTCTGCTCTTCTAATAAATACCGAATACCCGAATGAGGATACGGTCCGAAATGTTTACCTATAACTTTACTGGCGTTATTACCGGAAAATAAACTTGCCTGTCCGGTACCACTTTGGGGTAATCCTTCAACTCCCAGATTTGCATCAATGGGTTTGAAGATATGATTCGAAGATTCAATAGAGTCAGCATCATCAAAGAAATGTTCGCCCGAAAGAATTTGAAAGCTTTCATACGTCTGACTGAAAAATGGGTTTTCCTCTGATCGATTTCCAAGCCCAACGCCATCAATAAATAAAAAAATGACAGCCAATTTATTTCTCCAAAATCAAAGTAACCGGTCCATCGTTAATTAAACTTACTTCCATCATCGCCCCAAATTTTCCACCCTGAATATTCAGATTAGAGTGTGATTTAAAATACTCGATCATTTGCTCATACATAGGTTCAGCTTGTTCCGGGCGAGCGGCCTGAATATAACTTGGTCGAGTGCCTTTTTTGGCGTCACCATATAAAGTGAACTGAGAAACAACTAAAATACCTCCATTAATATCGCTTACAGATCTGTTCATTTTTCCCTCATCATCTGGGAAAACACGGAGTTTAAGAATCTTCTCACACATCCATTCTAATTCTTTTTCAGTGTCCTCTGAATGTATTCCAACTAGCAATAAAAGCCCTTCATGAATTACTCCAGTAATTTCTCTACCCACTGATACTTTTGCTTCTTTCACGCGCTGAACTACAACTTTCATGGATATAAAAAATGTGGATTAATATGTGGAAAGTATTCTGATAACATCGGGATAACACAAAATCTGAAAAGTTCTACACAAGTTTCCACAAAGTTTTAATCTAATCAACAGCTATAAAGAATAACTTTCCATGTTAAATCATTTTCAAACTACTTTATGTACAATAATGGTGTTAGTGTGGATAATCGAATAATATGAAGTGTAAATATCTGTTTTTAAATAAAATATTTTCAACATTTCTTTCCACAGAGTACGGTCAAGCATTGTTTAAAAAAAAGAAAAGTTTGTTATCCACAAATCCACACTACCTACAACTAATTACTAAATAAATAAATTTAATTTTATTCGTCTAAGAGGGTGTGGAAAAGATTTAGAAAATTCAATCCTCAAAGCATGTAAAGTGTGGTATATTTGTTTCGAACAAAGCAAAGAAATGATGAATCGTTCCTTCCCCATTGGTGACTTCGATTACGATGCAGATTATAAGCCAGAAGATGCACCAACATATATTGCAGAAATTGAAGCCTTACCAGGAAAACTAAAAGCAGAAGTTGGAGTAATTCCTGATCGCTTATTAAATACACCTTATCGGGTAGGTGGGTGGTCGGTTCGTAAAGTATTGCATCACATTTGCGACAGCCATCTCAACGCCTTTATTCGCATCAAAAATACCTTAACCGAAGATCATCCTACCATCAAGCCTTATGCAGAACATTTATGGGCCGAACACGGAGATTATGAAGATGTATCTGTTGAAGATGCATTGGTGTTTATCGAGATTCTACATAAAAAAATGGTGGCTACACTTAAACGATTATCGACGGAAGAATTAAGTCGAACACTGCATCACCCTGCAGATGAAAAATATCCTGATACACTCGTTGGGGTAGTTGCGCTGTATGCCTGGCATGGAAATCATCATTTAGCTCACATTAAACTAGTTACTCAATCATAATGTCGAAGAAACCAATTACCTATAAAGACGCCGGTGTTGATATTAAGGCCGGTGAAGAACTTGTGAATTCCATCAAAGGGATGGTAAAAGAAACTCATAGTGACGCTGTACTTTCAAATATTGGGGGATTTGGGGGATTCTTTAAACCCAATTTAAGTGGATTTAAAAATCCAGTGTTTGTGAGTTCGGTGGATGGAGTTGGAACCAAATTGATTGTTGCTTTCAAAGCCGGCAAGTATGATACCGTGGGACAATGTTTGGTAAATCATTGTATCAATGATATTGCAGTATGTGGAGCCACACCCCTGTTCTTTCTGGACTACTTTTCGACCGGAAAATTAGAGCAAGGAGTTGGAGTTGAAGTTATTAAGGGATTTGCAACTGCATGTAAACAAAATGGAGTTGCTCTTATTGGTGGTGAAACCGCTGAGATGCCGGATATTTATGGGGAAGGTGAATTTGATTTAGCCGGAACCATTGTTGGAATTGTAGATGAAGACCAGGTTATAAATGGAGCTGATATTCAGAAAGGTGATGTTCTAATTGGATTTAAAAGTTCCGGATTACATACCAATGGCTACTCATTAGCTCGTAAGGTTTTATTTAGTGAGTATGAGGTAGATGATTATGTGGATGCCTTAGGAGCTACAGTTTCTGAGGAATTACTTCAGGTCCATAGATCTTATTTACCAGTTATTTCAGCCCTTAAAGTTATGGATGGAGTACACGGTTTTTCACACATCACCGGTGGTGGAATGGTTGGAAATACCAAACGAATTTTACCTGATGGACTAGCTCTGGATATTCATTGGGAAGCCTGGGAACGACCACCTGTTTATAAATTGATTCAGGAAATTGGCAACGTACCTGAAGAAGATATGCAGGCCACCTTTAATCTAGGGATCGGATTAGTTGCGGTAGTTTCCGTTGATGCTGTTGATGCAGTAAAAGCAAAAGCTACTGAGTTAGGAGAAGAGGTTTTTGAAGTGGGGATGGTAGTCTAAGTTCAACTACCTGCAAAAAGCTCTATAAACTTCTGCTCAGCTTCTGTTTCGCCAATTAAAATAAGATCAGAATTATCAGGGATTACTTCTTTTGGATCTGGATTTATCACCTGCTCTCCATTACAAGAATAAGCCACTACATTACAGCCGGTTTTATGGCGAATATCTGCATCAATGAGTGATTTACCAGCAATCTTTTTAGGAGTTTTAAGACTAAATACATTCAATCCTTCAGCGATCATAATAATGTCGTTTTCCTCATAAATATTGTACATCGCATTAGCTCCCATCGACGCATAAGACATTACAAAATCGGCACCGGCTCGGTGAAGAGAATGCACATTTCGTTCAATAGTTGATCTGGCTACGATGTGAATATCCGGGCGAAGGTGACGACAGTAGATTGTGAGATAAATATTTATGTCGTCCTGGTTTGTTGAAACGATCACACTGTGCGCAGTATCGATACCTGCTTTTTTAAGTGTATTTAGATCATTAGCATCTCCTAAAATAAAGTTCTCTTTATTTCGAATTCGCTCCGGATTTTTGTCAATTATTTTAAATCGAATATTTCTTCGTTTAAGGTGATAGGCTGCAGCTCTACCCACTCTTCCGCCACCAATTATAATTACAGGTTCATCACTTACCCCGTAAATTCCGAAGAGTTCATCATATTTTCGTAATTGTTCAATCGAACCAGCCATCATTAATACCGAATGATCGTGAACGACTGTGTCCGGATGAGAACCTAAAAATTTACCGCGTTCCCAAATCCCTACAATGTTAATACCAAGTCGCTCTCGAATTTGTGATTCACGCAAGGTTTTACCAACTAATGGGGTATGATGCGCAGTTGCTTCTGCAATTATGATGTCACCCAATCTACCAACGGTGTGAACCCGAGCATCCTGACCAAGAGTTCTTCTGGATAATGCGCGACCTAATAAATTCCCCATGTGCAGTACATGATCTGCACCGGCTAATTTCATGATATCAATGGAATCTGGAAAATTAGCTGTGGTTACAATTTTTACTTCCTGATTAAACTCCCGGATTGTATGAGCCACATTCGTGTTAAACATGTCCGATCCACTTGCCACCACCATCTCAGCATTCTGTAACTGCATTTTTTGATAGGTTTCAGGATTATCTGCATCTCCCAACATCACCGTGTAGCCATCATCATACAAATCAAGAGCGCGTTGTAATTCAGAAACCAATAGGACGTATTGTTTATGATACTGATTCAGCTTTTCAATCAACGATTTAGTGACGGGATCGAAGTTGGTAATGATTATATGATTTTTAAAACTGGAGGGAAGTTGTCGGGGTGCTCTGGCGCGTGATTGAGCCTCCATCCAGGGAGCATAGAAAAATTCTATAAAAGTAAACGGCAGCATGATTAGTAAGACTACAATCCCCGAACCCAACACAATCATAGAAAAAAGGCGGCCCAAATCTGAAGTAAAGGTAATATCCCCAAAACCGAGGGTACTCATGGTTACCAGGGTCCAATAAAAACCTGTCATCCAGGAGTGTTTTTGCCCTTCCATTTCCATAATTACATGAAACAACACGCCATAAATGGAGATCATAGCCACAAGAATTAAAAGAAACTGAACCAATCGCTGAATATTGGTTTTCGATTTCTTATTGGCGATGAAATAGGTGATTTGAGAAGTAAAAAACTTCATGAATAGAGTTTATTTGTCGAGTCTGGCTCAATATAGTCAACCATCAGGAATTACCAGATAAAAAATGGGATCCTGATTTCAGAATCCCTTAAAAACTACTTCGCAGCAAAACAGATATCGGCTACTAACTCTTTATCCGGAACATTCCCAGGCTTATTGTGATAGCGTTCAAAAGGATCGATGCCGCGTTTCATTTTAAATTCTTTGCCTCGCTGCATATTCATTTGGGCACCCCAGGCTCCACCTAAATGATCATATCTACCAATATGGCGAACTACATGCACGTTAGTGGCTGGAATTTCATTATTAAACATTCCGGCTGGCAAGGTATCCGGATGTTTATTAACACCGAAGCAAGCAGTATAAATCACCAATTTCTTTTTTACATCCCATTTATGATAAATAGAATAAGAGCCTGTGATTTCAACATCAGAAAGAGTTTCTAAGTGTTGTTCTAGTGCCCCAAAATCTGCGCTCATTTTCTCACCAATTTCTGCCATTGAGCACGTAGTTTTAATTCCCACATATTTGGTTCCTGGGAAAGATTGAACTCCCATAAATTCAAGTTTGGATTCCACTTCACCTTTCTCCACATAATCTTTAAGAAGGTTCAGGCCTCGTTCGTAGTCCATTCCAATAAATCCTTCCATCATCTTTTTCATCCAAAACATGAAGAACGACAAAGAACTATCCATGGTCCATGTAACTTCGGTTCCATCACCAGATTCGTTCACCAGAAAAGAAACTTTCGCTTCCGATTTCCATGGTTTTAAGAAAGTTAGATCGTAATCAATCTTTTCGTTCTCGACCTCACCAGTAATCTTCATGTTACCTTCGCCTACTCTATTACCTTTCCACTCGTAATATTTTGCGTCATCAGAAACAGTTACATCAACACCGGGTTCCATAATTAACCAGGGCGACCATGTGGGCCAGTGGTTAAAATCATTTAGTTTTGAGAATACAGTTGATGCATCTGTATCGATGGTAATAGATCGGACAACATTCATTTTAGGCATGGCACACAACAGGTTAGATAAGAATATGTGTGCAATGTATGTAAAGCGAAATTAATCCGCAAAACCTTGTGATAAAATCTATTTCAGTTTAAAACTGAATACATCCTGTATGTTCTTTTCGAAAACGGCTGCAATTTTAAATGCTACTTCAAGTGAGGGCGAATACTTTGCTGCTTCAATTGCATTGATGGTTTGCCTGGTTACCCCAACTTTATCGGCTAACTCTTGCTGAGTCATTTCATCGTGCATGAAACGTAGCTTGCGAATTTGATTATTGATGGTTCCTTCAATCATATTATGAGGATTTGCGATAATTATAAATCATCGTAATTCTTTTGGTTGCACTTGCTACAAATAACGTTAGGAATAAAAAGTGAAACGCATAAGTTGGTTTTGCCAGCTCAATATGATTTTGTAATTCTCCACCAACAGCACCAGCCAGAAAAAGTTGAACAAGAGAAATCATAACACCAAACACTAAGATGCTGTACCCAAACTTTAAACCTTTACCTTCAATCATTAAATCGCGTTCGTCTTTTTGAGTTTTTTGTTTGCCCTCACTGATCTCAACAATTATTTCAACGATAACAGCAATCCAAAAAACATTGAAGAATAGCTTCACAAATTTTGCAGAATAATCAGGGATGGTTTCCGGCCAACCAAATACAATCAGCAGATAGAAAACAACCACTGAAGTTGAGGTTGCAAGTGAGGTCCAGGATAAAATTTCAGATCGTGACATTTAATTCTCCATTTGTTTGATGTCAAAAGAACCTTACGTAATGTAAAATAAATGTTACACTATGTCATAAATTTTTTTCATAGACATCGTTTTCTTCTAAATTCTTTTTTTATGGGCTCTAGCACCTCATCTATTCCATTGGTCTTAATTTCGTACATCGTGGAGAGATATTGCCCCAGTTGCCCTGCAGGAAATCCTTCTCTGCTAAACCATTCTAAATAATGCACTGGTAAGTCGGTAACATACCTACCTTCATATTTACCGAATGGCATACGAGCTTGGACTAAATGAATTAAAAAAGAAGAATCATACATGGGATCACATCAACATGTGAAATAAGAATTAGAAAAAAGAGTTATGTTAGCAAAAGCGACTTTAGCATGAGATTACCAGCATTTTCATTAATAATCACCTTTCTTTTTTGTGTTCAATGTGAGAGCATTTTTTTGAATGAAAATTCGTTGCCAGAAATATCGGCAGTAATCGAGGGAGAGGATTTGGTAATAAAGAATAATCTGCATTTTGATATTTATTATTTCGCCGTTGATCAGGAAACATCATATTTGATTGATTGGGCTCCCATAGAAACAGAAGAAAATAGAATTCGGGCGAAACGTGCACGAGTATTTTCTACAGATGATATTTTAAGTTACGATCCCGAAAAAACCGTAGTGGTATTTATTTGGGGAAATAATCGAAATTACTGGAATGGAGTTGAAATACTGCCATGAAAAAGAAATCGCAAAATTTATTGATTGGGATAACGAGCACGTTATTGTTGAGTGCATGTTCTCTGTTTATAAATGAAAACGATCAATCCATTATAAGTGCTACAATTGATAATGATGAGTTAGTAATAAGAAATGGCACTGGAATTGATATTTATTATTTCGCGGTTACCCAATCTTCCTTGCCCTATATATTTTGGGTTCCAACCGTGAATGAAGAGAATGGTATTAACCCGGGTAAAATAGCTACTATTGATATTGAATTATTCTATACCGGGGACCCTGAACCCATTGTTGTGTATTATTGGGATGAGGATATATCTGAAATCTTTTCAATTCTTATTGAATAGCTTCTCGTTTTGAAGGGCAGTGTTTTGTAGATTTGGGAAAAAGTTGGAATCATGCCCCTAGTAAAGCTTATCAAAATAGCCCACGGCCGTAGCGGCGATAAAGGAAACGGCAGTAATGTTGGGATTATAGCTCGCCATCCGGATATTTATCCATTTTTAAAGGAGAAACTAACCCCTGAAGTAATTAAAGAGCACATGAAATATGTGTGCAAGGGCAAAGTAGACAGGTACGAGCTTCCAAATATTGGTGCGTTAAATTTTATTCTACACGACAGCCTTGGCGGTGGTGGAACAGTTTCACTTAAACTTGATGCTCAAGGAAAAACACACGCCTCACAAGTTCTTCGTATGGATATCAATGTCCCCCAGGAATTACTTGAATTGGTCGAGAACTAATTTATTCTCCATAAAAACGTATTGGGATATCAACCTGAACCAGATCCCAGGAAAGCGTCATGGTAGTAACGGAGAAATCTACTTCAGAGAATGAAATAGTAAAAGCTTCAACCGGGTTTTCCAGATTCATAACCGGCACTTCAAAGCGTTGATAATCGCGATTTTCGTCGTATTCAAAAGCACCCCATTGCCCAAGCTCTGAATTTAAGATAATGGTCCATGTTTCTTCTTTGGGGATGGTGAATAATGCGTACGTCCCGGCATCAATAACATAATCAGCCATAAAAACAGGTTTCGTTAGCGTAATTTCAGTGGCTTCATTTGCCCCTGTTCGCCAGATATTTCCATAAGGTTCCCAATCCCCGAAAATAGTGCGGCCGTTGCGGTAAGGTTGACCATAAACCACTTTTATATACGTTCCTTCATGTTTTATACTGCTAATCGAAATAGGGCTTTTTCGATTGCCAACTGGTTGATAGCTGGTTTCAATCATGGGTTCTTGTTTACAACCGGGTGAAAAAATAAAAACGCTGAGTAAAAGTATTCCCCAGGATTTTGAAAGTTGAGACATTAGAAAGACCCTAGTATAAAATCAGTTTGATTACGTGAGAGATCGTAGGTTACCCCTAACCCTAAATCAAGGGCTAAATTACTAATTTTGAACCGAAAATGAAGTCCAGCCCCAACCAAAGTTGTTGGTGAATTGTTTGCATCCTGGCTATCGAAATCGAGCAGTGTATGAGAAAACAAACTCATAAAAACATTACTCACATAAAATGGAACCAACATTCCGCCTTTATCGGGGTAGGCCAGAGGAATGGTATAGCGACTGCTAACTCTGCCTATAGAACTTGATGTAGCGAAAATATCGTCATCGAAACCAAAAGGTATGATCGTGCTGTTACTAAAAAGACGACGATCAGATTGATTCAAAAACTGAGCAGAAAGCAAAAGAGTTTGATTGGTTCTTGGGAGAGGAGCCATGTAAAAGTTAGTGCCATAAAAATACGCATGCCGCTTTGATAATGGAATTACACCAGTTTGCCCGTTAAAAGTTAGCTGCTGGGTAGTGTTGTTTAGGACGTCTTCGATCTGAGCAAATAATTGCGCTCCTGAAGCCGGCTGAATATCTCGCGGACGTTGCATTAAACGAATGTTTAACTGTGTAAATAAGGTGGCTTTCCATTGCGTAGAAAAATTGCTGACGGGAGTTGGGCTAAGGTCATTAAAACGAAGCTTTTCCCAATTAATGGATGGGCGCACAAAAATAGAAGAAAAGCGATCTGTTTTGTTGAAGTAATATTCGAGCGGTAGACCAACACTGAACCCTTGTTCTTCTTGTAGGAATAGTGGCGCTTCTGTTTCAGATATTCGAATTCGAACAAATTCAGGGGTACTGTATGTACTTAAGTTTAAACCAGGATAAAACGTCTTGTTTGTGTAGTTAATGTTATACCAAAATCTATCCTGAAGGCTGGTTACTTCTAAGGAATAAAGTTGGCTTTGAAGAACATCGGTGCTATATAGTGCAGCACCCCATTCTGTAACACCACTTTTTTCTTTTGCCACAGGAAGAATAGCACGGGGCTTTAGCCATGAAAAGTCCTTCCCATAATCCGAAATCTCCCAAGAACTACTTTGCTCAATTAAATGATCACCCAAAATAGGAATGCTCAGCGCCTCAGAAAGCGCTGAACCGGCAAGTAATTCTTCAGTTTCTACACTTCTGTTATAAAAATCATCGCGATGAAGAATCGCAAGTTTACGTTCATTCCCAATCTGCGAAATCAAGGCAATGGATGAACCATCCGGGGAGTAATCTGCCTCCATTGCATTATATCGGGAATTTGTGATTTGCTGAATGGAGCCGGATTCTAAGTCATATTCATAAATATTCATTGCTGGAAATGCATCCATTGAAAACAGAATCTTATTATTCGATGGATGCCAGCTTATATCATGAATTGACCCATTTTTAAATGCCAAATCCGGAAGCCCATTTAATTCTGAATCAATGGTAGTATGATCTACAATCCAGAGCGCCTGAACGCCTCGTTGATTTAACACTACAGCTAATTCTCCCGGGTTATGTGGAGATGCCTTAACTACTACTGCGCTCTTATCAACAAAGTTGGTGAGTGGCTCTATAGAATCTGACTCAACTTTTACAATATTGGAAATATCACCATCGGGTTGAAGTGCATAAAATGCAGTTGAACTTTTATCCGGGGCATATAATCGCTGACCTGTTGAGATCCTGAATTGCGATCCGGTTGTAAGATTGAGCCGAACCAAATCGGTTTGATAATTTGAAAAAACCCGATTAATTGAAAAATTCTCTGCTATAAAAAGGTGATTGGTCTCTTCATCGTAATCCATGTAATAATCTGAAACCAAAAAGTGTTCGCTTATTTTCTCAAAAGAGTTATCCTCTAGATTATACCGATAGAAAGCACCAGGGGCATTGTATTGTCGAGAATGAACAACTATTTCCTGTTCATTTAGCCAAATTGGGCGCTGCTGCCGAACTCCATTTAAAGAGCTTTCGATTACTCTAAGGTCGTCATCGGTTGAAACACCAAGATCTTCGGTACGCTCATCTTCTCTATGTTCTAATGATGCCTGATATTCATCATATAACTCACCAGGCCATTTACCGGTTACTTTTTTTAATGCATACCCATATCCAAGAAAAAATAAGTTTTGGTGAACCCGGATTGCTCGTTTGCTGATATCATCCCCGTATGTTTGATGCAGCCACTTGGTGAAATTTGCCCCGCCCATATAATGCCGATCTCCTGGTTGAGAATAATCCGAAATGATGAGGTTTTGACCCATGTTCCAGGTGTTCGGTCCGGCAAGATTAGCATTAAACTGATTTTGAAAATAGGTGTAATTAGATCTTCCCGAATATTCACGGATTCCATGTTCAGATTCATGATACACGGCTAATCCTTCATGCACCCCCAAAGGTGGAAACATATTAAATGAACGGCGTAAATCAGGCCCAAGTAACCCAATGGCAGATGCAATCGAGGCTTTATTTGTAACATTTGCATGATTGGCATGAAGCAATTCATGAGGTAGTACCGTCTCCATCCATAAACCGGATTGTGGATTCAACGACTTTCCTTTAAAGGGCGATAAATCAACTTCGGATCTGAAATTTGTAGAGGAAACAAACCCATTGGTCACGTCATTGTATGGTGATAGTACAACCGGAAAATTTTTAAGTGACCCACCGGTTAACTCATACGTTTGGTCGTATTGGCTTTCCAGAATACGGGCCGATCGTCTGGCAATTTCTTCGTGGCCTTCCGCAAATATAATTCTGAAATGGGGACTATTCAGTTCTTTCCAGTTAATTCCTGCTGGCCGGTGTTGCGTGAAATACAGTGGGTTTTGTTGAGAGAAACCAACATCACCTAAGAGAAATAAAAATAGTAGGGCTAAAGGGAATAATCGCGGCATAGATGGCATTAAAACCCTGGTAAGTAATAATATATTGCCCAGAAGTGAGAGAAAGCCCCACCTAACACAAAGAGATGCCAAATACCATGATAACCAAACCATTTTGGCGCCGGATTAGGTTTTTGGAAGGCATAAATCACTGCACCGATCGAATAGAAAAGCCCACCTAAAATAATCCAATAAGAAAAACCCTTAGGAAGGACCGACCATATTTGTGGGAAGATGATTACGGCTACCCAGCCCATTAAAAGATAAAGACCCGTTGAAAACCAGCGCGGAGCGTTTATCCACAATATTTTTTTAAGCATACCAACAACAGCAAATAACCAAATACCAAGTAACATCCCTAGTCGCCATTCTCCATCTAGTGCAATGGCACATATAGGCGTATAAGAGCCAGCAATAACAATATATATGGCGATATGATCAATCTTGCGGAATAGCTCTTCAGTTTTAGGCGAAACCTGAACGGTATGATAAAGTGCGGAAGAACCGAACATCAAAAAAACGGTAATGCCGTAAATAATAAAGGCAAGTTTATATGATGCCGGATCGATACTGGCATCGAACATTAATAATATAGTGCCGGCAATGGCAACTAACGCACCAACGAGATGCGAATAGGCATTAAAGGGCTCTCTTATAGGAAACAGGTATTTTTTCACTTCGATTAATTTGTTTTTTATGTCACGAAAAACTTCCAATACAGGAAGACTAACGCAAAACCTGTGATAAATAACATGCCAAACCAGCTTAATAATTTCAACCAGGTTGCAGGTTTTTGATCTTCTGGAAAGTGATCAGAAAAAATAAGCTTATAATTGATATAAGCGAATACCGGACCGGATAAAAATGACATGGTTGTAGCCAAATCTACCATAAATATAAACTGACTTCCCGCCAGATAAAGAACCAATACAGAAATAGCCGAAATAATGATTAAAGTTCCACGATAGCTTTTAGTAAAAGTAGGTTTGGAATCTTTGGGGTAATTTAGATTTAAGATGTACGAGATTGTTCGTGGATACGCATCAGTAACCGTTAATGTGGTACTAAACATGGCAGTAAAAGCACAGATCACGATAATTACATAGGCCCAATCGCCAAGGGTATCTGTATATAAACTGATGAGTTTTGTTGCAAATTGAGAGCCACTTATTGCAAAATCTTCGCCGGTTCCAAAAAGTATAAGCGCACCAAGGCTTAAAAACCCTAATGCCATAAATGCGGCACCAATAAAGCCAACGTTAAAATCCGTGAGTGATTCTTTGAGTGTAGGTGTTACTTTTGTTTGTTTGATGCGTTCCAAAATCCATAGCGAATGCCAGGCGGAGGCATCAATTAATATGGGCATCCATCCCATTAATGCGATTAAAAAAGAAACACCGCCGACAGTCCATATGGTTGGCGCTTCAGGCCGGGGGGCTGAGCCTGTATTCGCAAAAGCTACAATTACGGCAATCAATGTGGAGATCGAAAGAACAACAATGATGATCTTTATGGCTTTATCGAGTGCTGAGTATTGACCTCCTTCCAATATCAAAATGCAGATAGTGAGAATAATGGCTGACCAAATCAGGGGTGATAGGGTAATTCCGGTTAACTCAGCAGCTAAACTTGCGGTTACAATAGTTACGGCTGCCTGAACTACACACATGGTGAGCATGGTGAAACCCGTGAATGTCCAAAGTGCCCATTTCCCTAATTTTTGGTATCCATCAATAATACTTTCACCCATTGTGATGGTGTACCGGGGCCCGAACTCCAGAAATGGATACTTAGAAATATTGGCCAGAGCAACAGCCCAAATAAGAGTAAAACCAAATTCTGCCCCCGCTCTGGTAGATTGAACAAGATGGGAAACACCAATGGCAGCTGCAGCCAGGATCAAGCCTGGGCCGAAGGCATATTTTAGTGTTGATTTAGTTTTAGACTGATTCTTACCCATATAGAAATTGATTCAAGCGAAGATGGTACAATTTTTTAAGGCAATCAATAACAGAGGAAGGTGGCAAATACAAAAAAAGCCTCCGATGGGAAGCTTTTTATAAAAGTGATCACTTGAAGTTAATCCAGATCAAACCACTCCATGTCAGACTGATAGATATCAACATGCAGTTCATTGCTTTCATCGCTGGCCGGTGTAGCAGTTAAGCAAATCGATGTTGTTGAAAGGAACTCTAGGGTATAAGTGCCATTTTTATTGTAGGCCGTCATACCGTCTGAGCTTATTGAATCGGTTGCAAAAGGAATATCAATAAAAGACATATTTGTAAAGTCGTTTCCGCCCCCACCAAATGCAGCGGGTTTTCTTAAAAACCCCTGAGAAGTGGACCCAATAGATAGCATATCTTGCCGAACGGCATCAACATTTGAAGCGTCTGCACCGGAACTAAATGTTGTAATAGCCACAGTCGTAGCAATTCCAACAATAATCGTAACCAGGATTACAAGAAGTAATTGTTGTTGTCCCATTAGAATTTATGTTTATTACTATTTGTAGTTATGATAGTAATCTATTGTTCACAAGACCGTTAACAATTTTTAATTGATATCATTGAAGTTGTGGGCGGTTTTACTCGAGTGCTTTTTTCAGCATTTTTCAATTGCTAACGGTACACTAACATGCTTAATAAGGGATTAATCAAAACACCTGCTATGAAATCGACCCTCACATTTATAATTGCTCTTTTTCTATTCATCAATGTTCAAGCTCAAGTAACGTTGGATTATTATCTGCCAGACGGCGTGGAATATAACGCTGATATTCCTACACCAATGGAAGTTCTTAATCAGGAAGTTGGAGAGTGGCATATCCGCCATGATCAACTAGTAACGTATATGTATGCAGTTGCTGAAGCCTCCGATCGTGTTACCATTATGGAAACTGGTCGAACCTATGAAAACCGTCCCCTTTTATCGTTGGTGTTTACCTCCCCTGAGAATCACGCACGCCTCGAAGAGATTAGACAAAACCATCTTGCATTAGGTGACCCCGATCGATCTGATGACATGGATGTAAATAACATGCCCATTGTAGTTCAGCTAAGCTACAGTGTACATGGAAATGAGCCTAGTGGGGCCAATTCATCTTTGTTAACAGCATATCATCTTGCGGCCGCTGAAGGTGAAGAAATTGAAGATTTACTGGATAACGCCGTTGTTCTGGTTGACCCAAGCATAAATCCGGATGGTCTTGCCCGGTTTGCTCATTGGGCAAATATGCACAAGAGTTTAAATACCTTAGTTACCGACCCTGATAGCCGCGAGTACAACGAAGTTTGGCCACGTGGGCGAACAAATCATTATTGGTTTGATTTGAACCGTGACTGGATGTTGGTTCAACATCCTGAAAGTGAAGCACGAGTTGCAAGATTTCAGGAGTGGAAGCCAAATATTTTAACCGACCATCACGAGATGGGTTCAAATTCTACCTTTTTCTTTCAGCCGGGAATTCCAAGCAGGACTCATCCACTTACGCCCGAAAGAAATCAGGCACTAACTGGAAGTATTGCAGAATATCACGCTGAAGAATTAGACAAAATTCAATCGCTGTACTACACCAAAGAAAGTTTTGATGACTATTATTATGGAAAAGGGTCAACCTATCCGGATGTTCAGGGAAGCATCGGCATTTTGTTTGAACAAGCCAGTTCACGCGGGCATGCGCAGGAAACTATTCATGGCGTTTTGAAATTTCCATTTACTATTTTGAACCAGTTCACCGCAACACAATCTACTTTAAAAGCGGCGGTTGGTTTACGGGTGGAGCTATTAGAACACTACCGATTATTCTATAAAGAAGCTGTTCGAGAAGCTTCCCGCTCAACCATTAAAGCGTATGTTTTTGGCGAGACTGCCGACCAGGCCAGAACCTTTCATTTAGCAGAGATGATTAACCGGCACAATATAGAAATCTATGAGCTGGCAGAATCGATTACTGCAAATGGCGAACAATTTCAGGCTGGAAGTGCCTATGTGGTCCCAACGGATCAGCCGCAATACAAACTCATAACTGCTTTATTCGAGCGAAGAAACACCTTCACCGATAGTTTATTTTATGATGTCTCTGCGTGGACAATGCCCTATGCATTTAATCTCCCATTCGCAGAACTAAATAATCGAGCGTTCAATGACGACATATTGGGAGAGCAATTTGATGGAACCATGAATTCAACGGGTGAAGTAATTGGTGGAAGAAGCCGATATGCGTATGCCTTTGAATGGGATGAGTATTATGCCCCAAGAGCTTTGTATCGAATTTTAGAAGCAGGTGGAAAAGCAAAAGTGGCAAAACTGCAGTTTTCAGGAGTTACAAATATGGGTGAACGTAATTTCGATTATGGCACCATTTTAATTCCAATGGGAATTCAGGATGACGAGATGGAAATCCACAACATCATTGCTGAAATAGCCGAAGAAGACAACATCAACGTGTATGCGTTAAATACCGGGTTGTCTACTCGCGGAATTGATTTGGGATCGAATAACTTTTCGAATATTACAAAACCAAGCGTGGCTGTAATTGGCGGGGATGGAACTAACTCGTACGAAATTGGCGAGATGTGGCACCTTATGGATCAGCGATACCATATGCCACTTACCATACTGGATAAGGGCGATGTTAGTGGCGCCGATCTTGATCGGTATACCGTGTTAATTATGACGGGTTATAACTATAACGACCTTTCCAGCCGAACAGTGGATGCTATAAAAGATTGGGTTAGCGAAGGCGGCGTTTTAGTTGCTATGAAGCAAGGTGTTCAATGGGCAAGCAGACAAGAATTGGCAGACATCGAATTTGTAAATGGCGATGAGGATGATTCTGAGGAAACAGAAACGCGGCCGTATGTTAAGCAAGGTGCAGATCGAGGAGCTCAGGTTATTGGGGGATCAATTTTCAATGCGAAACTAGATCTGACACATCCACTGGGCTATGGGTACAATGATGAAGACATCACGGTATTCCGAAACAGCACCATTTTTGTCGAAAAAGGTGAAAATCCATATTCAACACCGCTATACTATACCGATGACCCGCTGGCAAGTGGGTATATTTCGGATGAAAATGAAGAAACATTGGCTGGAACAGCCGCAATTGTGGTTAGCAGATTCGGCGGCGGAAAAGTTATTGCAATGACGGATAACCCAAACTTCCGCGCGTTCTGGTATGGAACCAATAAGCTATTTGCCAATGCCATTTTCTTTGGGCCTAATATTCGAGGAAATTCTGGAAACTAATAAATAACATGAAACTGGAAGGTGGCTGAACAAGTTGAGGCCGATCCTGAAAAAGCCCCGAACAAAATTTATGTGTGGGGCTTTTTTATTTACTCCTCTGGTTCCATTCCTAGAATATGGCGATGGTCAAACTTACCGGGTTTCATTGTTTTAAGATTTTCAATCATCATAATCGCCCGATCAATTCGCTTTTGTACCGACTTAACGCTATCCACATAATTGATAATAAATCGCTGCTGACCGGGGGTAATATGTTCGAATTTCTCCAATCCAACTTTATCTTGCTCCAGCAGAGCCTCAAGCTCTTCGGGCATTTTCATTCCATATTTCGAGGTGTCTAACTCAATAGTAGCAGTAACCTCATCCTCGAAGGTGATTCCCCATTTCTTTTGCAGCTTTTTGTTGATGATGAGCATTCCCCGTCCGTCACCTTTACCCATCAACCCAGAGTGAATCTGTTCGTTTCCATTAATCGAGCATAGCAAGCGGGTACCGAAGCCACCAACAAGAGCTACAATCTCCTTTGGAACTGTTATGTGGCTATAACCAACTTTGTTTGGCGCCTCTAAATATGATTTGAACGTGATGGGCTTCATACAGTTAGTGTACACAGAATCTTTGAAAAACTGAATAACATGAAAACGAATCCTCGAATTTTTGACTTAATCACTGATTGGAATACATTGTATCTAAAAATCGGAAGTTTCGGGGAGTCAATGAAAGCGATTTATGTTGGATTCTTGGTCTGTTTAGTTTCTGTAAATGCCAAGGCACAGGAATTAGCCAGCATTGAAAGTGCAAATAAAATGGATGCTCAGATTAATCTCGATGGGCGGGTAAACGAACCGGTTTGGAATTCTTTGAGTGCCCTGCCTTTAACGATGCACTGGCCATCTTACTATGGAGAGTTGACGGAAGAAACACAGATCAAAATATTCTATGACGACGAATACATTTATATAGGGGCCATTTGTTATGACTCCGAGCCGGATAAAATTCAGGAAATTTCTTACCAGCGAGATTCCATTAGTGAACAGGCAGATGCCATAGCATTTGTTTTGGATCCCTACGATGATAATGAAAATGTGGTGGTTTTTAGTGTAACAGCGACCGGCGCCCGGGCCGACTTTTCTTTAAAAAACGATGCACAAGGCGGCGATACATGGAACATTTCATGGAATAGCTATTGGGATGCAGAAGTATCTCGCATGGAAAATGGGTGGCAAGCAGAAATGAGGATTCCTTTTAGTAGTCTTCGTTTCCAGGATGTGGATGGCAAAGTTCAAATGGGTGTTGGGGCCTATCGGTATATCGCCAGAAAAAGAGAGATGCAGGTGTATCCCGAAATCCCACCGGATTGGGGCTTTTGGAGTTTTGCAAAACCATCAATGATGCAAACCACCGAATTCGAAAATGTTGAGAATAAACGCCCGTGGTACACATCACCATACATATTAGGTGGGATTGGTCACAATCATGAGTATGATGACAATGATAATCCCGAAAAAATAAATGATAATGACATTCAAATTGGGCTGGATGTACAACACGCCTTTAGTGATAATTTAAATGCCGATTTTACCCTCAATACCGATTTTGCACAAGTTGAAGCCGACGATCAGGCCGTAAATCTGTCACGATTTTCTCTCTTTTTTCCTGAAAAGAGACGCTTTTTCCTGGAACGTGCCAGCACTTTTGATTTTAAAGCCGATGGAAATAACAACTTGTTTTACTCGCGTCGCATCGGGATAAATGATGGAGAATTGGTGCCCATGTTAGGCGGGGCCAGGCTTGTGGGCAGAGTAAGTGATTGGGATGTAGGCTTTATCAATTTACAATCCAGAAAAACAGGGTCGATTGCGGCCGAAAACTTTGGGGTGCTTCGATTACGAAGAAATGTCTTGAATCAACGATCGTATGTTGGCGCCATGGTTACCTCGCGAATAAACTCAGAGGGTGAGGATAACTATGCCTACGGATTTGATGGCATCATCAACGTTTTTGGAGAGGATTATCTGCAAATAAATGTAGCACAATCCCAGGACAGTGAAGACCCGGCAAACCTTGACGCTATTGACCGATCTCGAATTTTTCTTCGATGGGAAAACCGGCAATCGAGAGGCTTTGGATATTCAATGAGTTACTCTAATGTGGGGGAGGAATACAATCCGGGGTTGGGATTTGAGCGAAGATTCAACTTTAGCCAATACAGCGCTGAAGTAGGATATATTTGGTTTTTGGCCGAAGAGCGAAATTTAAGAACTATTGAAATAGGTACCGAAGGATCTCTTTCTACCAGTAACGCGACCAATAAACTAGAGACAAATGAGATAGAGGTTGGGCTTTCACTGGGCTGGGATCGAGGCAATGCGCTTGAATTCGAATTCGAGCGTGAACTGGATCGTGTACCCGAAGCGTTTGATTTATCCGACAACATTGAAATTGTAGAGGATGAATATATCAACACGGAATATGTGATAAGCTATTCAACAGCTCCGGTTGGATTACTTTTAGCAAACATGAGCGCTCAGGCCGGAAAGTTTTACGGTGGCAATTTGGTGAGCTTTTCATTTGGGCCTGAATTTGTAGCCTCAAAATATGTACAATTTGCAGGGTCATATCAGTATTCAAATATTGAATTCAAAGACCTGGGCGAAACCTTTGTATCTCATCTTGCACGCCTCAAAACCACCGTGTCCTTCAACGTTAAATGGAGCATGTCTTCCATCGCGCAGGTTAATTCATTGGCAGAAATAAGCGCACTAAATTTTAGGCTGCGGTACAATCCGGTTGATGGCAATGATTTCTTTTTAGTGTATAACGAGGTGATTAATAATAATCCAAATTCGATAACTCCAAACTTACCATTATCGGAGAACCGAGCCATTCTGGTGAAATATGTGCACACCTTTCGTTTGTAATTATTGCTTCAACATCACAAACCACATATACTCTCATTCAAATTATTTGATATGAGAAAACTATTACTGATTCCAATCCTGCTTTTAATTGCCTGCAACCCAGGCAGCCAAGAAACTGAAATGTACGAATGGGGACCAAGTCCATGGCCCGAAATTCGAAAAGAACGCATTGCAACCCTTTTACCGCAAGCGATGGAAGCTGCCGAAGTGGACGCCTGGTTGGTAATCTGTCGCGAAAATGATAACGACCCAATGGCAGATCATATTGGTGGGGAGAATGCAGGCGGAACAGCCGTATTTGTTTTCTATTTCGATGAGGACGGCTTCCATTCCATGGTATTTTCACCGATTGGGGAATCTACCGCACTCGATGAACTTGATATTCACGATCGAGTAATTCCGGTGGAACGCGGAAATTCAGCTATTGATCAGGCTGCTGAATTCCTGCAGTTCCGAAACTTTGACCGCATTGCGATCAATACCTCAAGTCAGAACAAACTAGCAGATGGCCTGTCTCATTCACAGTATTTAGCGTTGGTGGAAGCAACGGGTGTTCAAATTGCGCGGAATTTTGTCTCCTCAGAAAACCTGATTTATGAATGGCTGAGTGTAAAACTACCAGAAGAAGTTGAAATCATGCGAAAAGCCGCTGAATTGACTGCGGCCTGGCAACTGGAAGCCTATGCGACCATCGAGCCTGGAGTTACCACAGATGCCGAAGTTGCGGCATTCCTCGATGCTAAGATGAAAGAATACGGGGTAGGTGAAGCATGGAGTCCGGATCAAAATCCAAACGTTAATTCCGGACCTGATCGCGGTCATTCTCATGCAACCGATAAAGTAATTATGCCCGGGGATGTAATTCAAACTGATTTTGGGATTCGATTGTATGATCGTTGGGTTAGTGATATTCAACGATTTGCATACGTTTTAAAACCCGGAGAGACAGAAGCGCCGGAAGACATTCAATATTATTGGGAATCTGGCAGAGATGGAGGATTTGCAGCTTTTGCAGCAATGAAACCCGGAGTTCGGGGCGAGGATGTAGATGCAGCACAACGTACACTTATGCAAGAAAACGAGAGCGAATATGTAATGTGGAGTACGGGTCACCCGGTTGGGTATGTGGCCCACGATGCCGGACCGAATCTTGGAGGCTCGCATATGCCCGGTCAACGGCCCGCGGCACAACTTCGCTTAAAACCCGGTATGGTTTTCGCTTTTGATGGATTTCATGCATGGACGTTACCTGATGGCGGCACCAAAACTATCAGTGTGGAAGAAATGGCGGTAATCACGGAAACAGGAGCTGAATACTTAATTCCTCCCCAACAAGAATTGGTGTTGGTGGGCAATTAATGGATAAGATTGTTTTATGACCATCGAACTGGATAAAGAAAATATGCTCGAATTTCGGCCCACACCCTGGGACGAACGAGTATTTGAGGTAAAAACCATCGAGATTACAGATCTCCGATTCGATTCAGAGAAAAATGGTCGGGTGCTCGTCAGAAAATTATTGAAAGAACAACAGCCCGAACTGTGTTATGGGCGTTTTGATGCTGATGATTTCAAAATGAAAGAAGTGATGCTTCAAAGTGATTTCTTTCCGGTTGAAAGTCAGGCATCACTAATTATTCCCTCTTTAGAACGCTACTCCCTTCCGGAAACCCATCAAAAACGCATACTGGATTTAGATGAAGCCGATGCTGAAGATCGATCAGCCGTTATTGCTCATTCTGCGGGCATGTTCAAGTTTTCACGATTTCATGAAGACCCATTTATTGATCAGGATAAAGCCGATCAAAGAATGCAAAACTGGGTGCGCCAAATGGCAGAAGAGGGACAGTCATTGTTGGTGTATCGGATGAAAGGCGCCCTCACTTCCTTTGTATTTTATGAGATTAAAGAGCAGGTAGTAACATTAAAATTAGGCGGGAGTGTAGATGGCCGCGGAATGATCACGCCGTATTTCTTTGGTTCAGTAATCGATTATTTCAAAGAGAGAGGAATGAAAGTGCTCGACGGCGTGGACGTCTCCATTGCAAACACGGGCATTTTTAAAGTATATCTGGCGCTTAATTTCGAATTAAGAAATACCTACATCGATTATCACTGGCACAAAAAGCAAGAGAGCTAACACAGAAAAAATAGCCTTGGCACAAGAGTTGCATCCATAAGAAGTAAAAACTATTGGGTGTAACCAAAAATCAATAAATAAACTAGCTATTGATGTGCCATGAGCAATTTAGAGAAGTACAGAAAAGCCTTTGAAGAGAACTTCGGCATCACCGAAGCGGAAAAAATTAACCATCTGGAATATAATTCCATCCCCGAATGGGACTCCGTCGGCCATATGGGTTTGATGGCCTCATTGGAAGATGAATTCGATATCATGATGGATATGGACGATATCGTCGACTTCAGCTCCTTTCAAAAAGGATTGGAGATTCTGAACAAGTACGAAGTTGAGTTGGCGGCATGAGCGAGCCAACGGTCATCAAGGATATTAATGTAGTTGAGATACAGGAGTATCAACAAAACCGGCATCCCATTTTATTTATCGATTATGTGGATGAGGTTGAAGTTGGTGTTTCTGCCAAAGGCTACAAGCAATTCACTTTTAATGAGTGGTTTTTCCCCAGTCACTATCCGGACGACCCCAATGTGCCGGGGTTTATTTTGGTGGAGTCACTCACGCAAATGTTCCTGATGACCTTTCTAACCTATGATGAGCATAAAGGCAAGAAAACCAGTTTTATCTCTATCAAAAGTGCTCGTTTTCGCAAGAAAGTGGTTCCCGGGAACACCATGAAAATTGTTGCCGAACTGGAGTCGTTTCGCCGGGGCATGGCCAGGGGCCGATCTGTTGGTTATGTAGACGGACAAGAAGCATGCAGCATCGAGCTGCAAGTCGCTATTCCTGATGTTCTGAATGAATTTTTACCCAAATCGTAATGGCTATTCGAGTTGCAGATCATATCGTAAACAAAATTTATGAAGCCGGCGCTGATTCCTGCTTTCTGGTAACTGGTCGGGGAGCTCTTTTTCTGAACGACGCCCTTGCCCGCCATGGTGAGATAAATATTGTCCCCGTTCATCATGAACAAACAGCTGGTTTTGCCGCGGTTTCATATGCAGATAAATGTAGAAATCTAGGATTTTGCATGGTTTCAACGGGGTGCGCAATGACGAACGCTATTACCGCAGTATTAAATGCCTGGCAGGATGGAATCCCCTGCATTTTTGTATCCGGACAAAATAAATTAGAAGAAACCACCCATTTCACCGGAAAAGATATCCGGACGTTCGGTCAGCAGGAAGCCGATATCATCCCCATTGTAAAATCCATTACAAAATATGCTGTGATGGTCACCGACCCTGAAAAAGTGGACCAGCAAATTAACGAAGCCATTCATCTGGCAACAACCGGACGAAAAGGGCCGGTTTGGATTGACATTCCCCTGAATGTGCAGAACATGAGAATTGAACCTGATGAAAGCCAAGCTCATTCAAGTAAGCACGAGGAGCTTCCCCAGGCTACATCAGAAGAAATTAAACGAGTACACGAGGCCATTCAAAAAGCAGAGCGGCCACTTGTTTTAATTGGAAGCGGAATCAGTTCAGCAGAAGGGATTGAAGAATTTCACAGCCTTATAGAAAAACATCAGTTACCGGTCGTTTTTTCTGGTTCTGCTGTGGATACTTTTGGTTCTACCCACCCACTTTCAATTGGTTCGGTTGGAATTATGGGTTGTTCGAGGGCTGGAAATTTTGCGCTTCAAAACAGCGATTTATTGTTAGTGATTGGCAACCGTCTCACCACCATGACAACCGGAGAGCAACTCGAAAAATTTGCCCGCGATGCAAAGCGAATAGTTGTGGATATTGATGAAAACGAGCATCAAAAAAATGAGCTTCGCATAGACCAGTTTATTCAAAGTGATGCCAAATATTTTATTGAACAATTACTAGAATTGGATACAGTTACGCCCAACAAAACGTGGCTGGATCGTCTGGCCTATTGGAAAGAATACTTCGAAAGAGAAGGCATTATCGGAGGAGATGAAGGCCCGGTTGATCTTTACGATCTTTCCAGAGAATTGAGCGCTACCATGGCTGAAGATGCGACCCTTATCACAGATTCGGGGCTTATTGAATTAATTCTTCCAACAAACACCGCGTTTAAGCCAAATCAGCGATGTATTCACCCGGCCTCACAAGGCTCTATGGGCTATGCGCTACCCGCGGTAATTGGTGCCCATTTTGGTGGTGCAAAAGAGGTGATCACGGTAATTGGTGATGGCTCCATCATGATGAACTTACAGGAATTAGCGACTATCAGACATCAGAATATTCCCGCAAAGATTATTGTCGTGAATAACGACGCCTACGCGGTTATCCGGAAACGACAGGTTCAATTATTTCGAAATCGCACCATTGGTGTGGATGCGAATACAGGAGTAGGAATACCAGAGTTTGAGAACATCGCCGCAGGATTTGATCTCCCGTTTAAACGTATTAACTCCTTGAGCGAATTGAGTTCCGGCTTGCAAGAGGTGTTAAACATGGAAGGCCCGGTGTTATGTGAGATCATGGGAAAACCGGATCAAAATTACATTCACATGACTCACGCGAGAACCAGAGAAAAACGATTTGTTCAGCGACCACTGGAAGACCAGTCGCCTTTCCTCGATCGTGAAGTTTTACTTCGGGAGATGATTGTAGAACCCATAGATTTGTAGAACAATGCGTACAGTAACATTCAGAAACGGAAAGAAAGTTGGTGATGGCGAAGCGCCATACATTATCGCGGAGCTGAATACAAGTCACTTTGGGAAGGTAGAACTTGCCAAAGAGATGATTTGCAGAGCCCGGGAGATTGGTGCTGATTGTGTGAAATTTCAGTCGTGGACCGACGACACCCTCTATTCTAAAAGTTATTACGAAGCGAATCCCATCGCACAACGTTTTGTAAAGCGATACGCGCTTAGTGAGGAAGCTTTAAGCGAAGTAGTAAACTATTGTGCTGAAATCGGAATCGATTTTTCGTCCACGCCCTATTCCGAATCAGAAGTAGATTTTTTAGCGGATAAAACAGATGCCCCGTTCATAAAAATTGCATCGATGGAACTTAATAACCTTCCATTTCTGAAATATATCGGGAATAGGGGAGTGCCAATTATTTTAAGTACCGGCATGGGCACCATGGATGAGATTGAACGTGCCGTTGCAACCATTGAGGCCACAGGAAACGATCAACTTGTTATTCTGCATTGCGTTTCGGTTTATCCGGCGGAACCTGAAATCACAAATCTGCACAATATCACGACACTGAAAAAGAAATTTCCGCAGCATGTGATTGGTTTTTCCGACCATTCTATCGGTCCGGAATTAGCGTCAGCTTCTGTGGCGCTTGGTGCCGCGGTAGTAGAAAAGCATTTCACGCTTGATCAGTCTAAAATTGGGATGGACAATCAAATGGCGATGGAAACCGAGGACTTTAAAACGATGGTAAAGTTTTGCCATAATGTGTCGAAGGCCATGGGGAGCGCGGATAGAGAGTTAACCGAACAGGAAATCGCCCAGAGAAAAAATATGCGCCGAAGCATAGTTACTGCACGTGAACTCAATAGCGGGGACACTATTCAAGAGCGCGATTTGGCCCTGAAACGACCCGGAACCGGATTGCAACCAGAGGCTTTGAGCACCCTGATTGGAAAGACCGTGAAAAAAGATATCGAGGCCGATATTTTGCTTCAACCGGAGGTTCTGGGGTAGTCATGTTTCTGGGAACCGAAATAGCACTTTTTGAAAATCGGACGGCGGTTTGCCTGCACGATGGGAAAAAAATCAGCTACAAATGCTTATCCCGTTCTGCAGAACTGATTGATGATTACATTCCCGATCGGGCACTGGTATTTTGCTTGTGTACAAACACCGTTGGTTCGCTGCTTGGATATTTGTCGATTATTCAGGGCAATCATGTTGGTGTAATGATCGATGCAAAAATGCCGATTTCTCAGCTTAAGGAACTCATCAAAAAGTACCGGCCGGAATATATCTGGGCACCTGATAATCACGAGGTTTTAGACGCCTATAGCAAAGCGCGATTTTCACTGGAGGGATTTAAGCTTGTCGCAACCAAAGAAAAAAATCCTCCAAAAATGGCACCGGAATTATCGTTGTTGTTGCCAACCTCAGGCAGCACCGGAAGTGCGAAGTTTGTGCGATTAACGAAACGAAATTTAGAGGCAAATGCCCGGTCAATCGCAGAGTATTTAAACATCACCAAATCGGAGCGCCCTATTACGGTGTTGCCGATGCATTATTCCTTTGGTCTGTCGGTGATCAACAGCCATATGATAAAAGGCGCAACTATTTTGCTCACGCCAAATTCTATCATGGAAAAAGAGTTCTGGAGTTTTTTGGATGAAGCCAAAGCCACCAGTTTCTCCGGGGTTCCATATACCTACCAAATGCTTCGGCGACTTGGAATTTTTAAACGTGAACTTTCATCCTTAAAAACCTTTACGCAGGCAGGCGGCAAACTAAATAATCAACTGATTAAAGAATTTGATGCGTTTTGTTCGTCCACAGAAAGGGAGTTTGTGGTGATGTATGGTCAGACCGAAGCAACGGCGCGAATTTCGTACCTGCCCGCGGGATCACTTCCTGCAAAAGAAGGCAGTGTGGGAGTTGCAATCCCCGGGGGTGAAATTTCGATTTTGAATGAAAAGGGCAACGAAGTAATTCCGACCGAAGTAGGCGAATTAGTGTACACCGGCGAAAACGTGTCGCTGGGGTATGCCGAGAAAGCCGAGGATTTATGCAAAGGAGATGAATTTGGAGGTCGGCTACTTACCGGTGATTTAGCCCGAAAAGACAGCGATGGATTTGTTTACATCGTAGGACGAAAGAAGCGATTTCTCAAGATTTTCGGAAACCGCGTTAATCTGGATGAAGTGGAGGCCGAGTTTAAAACCATCACGCATGAGGTAGCTTGTGGCGGACGCGATGATCGGCTCATTGTCTTTTTAGCAGATTCTGAAAAAAAGGATCAAATCAAAAAAGTGGTGACAGAACAAGTGCAATTGCACCCCTCAGCATTTCGCATTGAAATCGTGGATCACATCCCAAAAAATAGCGCAGGAAAAATTCTGTATGCCGAACTTGGTAAGGAGGCTGCCGCGTGACCTACGAAGAACTTTTCGAGCTTGAGCCTTTTAGTCTTTCCAGCGAAAAGAAAGGCGCTTTTTTAAATGAGCATCTGCATCAACTCACCGAAATGCACTTCGATCAATGCATACCGTATCGATCAATTTTATGTGCGATGAACCAAAATCCGGTGGAAGCTAAGCCGTACAAAGAGCTTCCATTTTTGCCCGTTCGATTATTTAAAGACAACGATTTTTATAGTGTGGATTCAGATAAACTGATCAAGAAAATGACCTCCTCGGGCACTTCTGGTCAGGGTGTGTCGCGCATTCATCTGGATAAGGAAACATCCCGCGATCAAACGAAGGCACTGGTGCGAATCATGTCTTCGGTGCTTGGAAAAAACAGGCTGCCCATGCTGATTGTGGATTCGCCGGGCATTCTACGGGATCGAAATTCGTTTTCTGCTCGTGGGGCCGGAATTCTTGGCTTTTCGATGTTTGGCTCCAAGAAAATCTACGCGCTAGATGAGCAGATGAATCTGAATATTGAAGCGATTCAGGAGTTCCTGAAAACCCATGAAGGCAAGCCGGTATTTGTGTTCGGTTTCACCTATGTGATTTATAAATACTTCGTAAAAGCCCTGCTGGATCAGCAACAGAATCTTGATCTGAGCGGCGGAATTTTGGTCCATGGAGGCGGATGGAAAAAGCTGGTAAACGAAGCGGTAACCAACGATGATTTTAGATCGCTCATTACCCGGGCAACGGGAATTGAATCAGTGCACGATTATTACGGGATGGTGGAGCAAACCGGATCTATTAATCTGGAATGTGAATACGGATATCTGCATACCTCCAATTTTTCGGATATTGTGATTCGGAATCCCTACGATTTTTCGGAAAAAAATCACGGTGAAGAAGGCATCGTTCAAACGCTTTCGGTGTTGCCAAAAAGTTATCCCGGTCACTCATTATTGACCGAAGATCTGGGCACGGTGTACGGAGTTGATGACTGTAAATGTGGTCGGAAAGGGACGTATTTTAAAATAGCGGGCAGACTTAAAAAAGCGGAAATCAGGGGGTGCAGTAATGTCATTTCCTGAAACCATATCAAAAAAAGGGATTGACTTAAAGGGCGCTCGTTGGCTTAGTCCAGTCAGTGAAGAATATGCGGTTCAATTACTGGAAAAGAAGCCGCCTCCATTACCTCCATTTTCTGAAGCAGTGCTTAATTATTTAGATGACCTGTATCAGGAACTTAAAAACCATCCCAAAAAACGGGTGTTTCCGGAAATAAGCGCCTTCGCTTTTTTCTGCCGTCGATCGAATATGCTTCAGCTAAAATCACCGTATCAGCCTGAACTGGGAAATCGTTTTGGTCGCGGTCGCGTGTTTCATATTACGCCGTCCAATGTGCCGATGAACTTTGCCTACTCTTTGGTTGCCGCATTGCTCGCCGGAAATGCCAATGTCGTACGCATTAGCTCAAAAGAAGTGGAGCAGGTGGACATCGTACTAGATGCCATGAACAGCGTGTTACTGCGAACAGAACATCAGGAATTACAACCCTATATTCAGATTTTAAGATACAGTCGCGAGTTCGTTGAAAACACCCGAATTCTATCGGCACTATGCGATGTTCGTGTAATTTGGGGTGGGGATGAAAGTATTGAGGAAATTAGAAAGTCGAACATTCCGGCGCATGCCTTTGATATCACCTTTGCAGACCGAACTTCTTTGGCGGTAATGAATGCGGCAAATCTTGCTGAACAAAATGTTGGCAGACTCGCGCAGGCGTTTTATAACGATACCTATTTGAATGATCAGAATGCCTGCACTTCACCCTGGCTGTTGGCCTGGATTGGAGAACATGCGGAAGTTCAAATAGCACAACATGAATTTTGGGGCGAGTTAGAAAAGCTGGTCATGGAGCGATATACCCTGAACGAAATCAGCGGGGTTGACAAGCTTGCGACCTTCATGCAACAAAGCATTGAAATGGATGAAGGTTTAAATCTAAAGGATCATCGATCGAATTATATTTGGCGAGTGCAGGCGGATGAATATGAGCCGGAGTTAGAAACGCACCGTTGTAACAGCGGCTACTTTTTAGAACTTGAATTGAATGATCTTTCTGAATTATTGCCGAAACTGTCCCGAAATTATCAGACACTTGCCTTTGCCGGATTCGAAAAAGAAGAACTACATGAGCTACTTCGTGAACATCCATCTCACGGAATCGATCGGGTTGTACCCATAGGTCGAACACAGGATTTTTCACTCATTTGGGATGGCTATGATTTGATCCGGTCTATGAGCAGGATGGTGATTTAGGCGTGTTAAAATTCATTTTCTCTCGTTACGAACGTCCACGTTCGTAATGCATTCAGGAAGCTCCAGCTACCATTTCATTTCGGTCATTGCGCGGCGCTTGCAAGGCTTCAGATTAAGGGTAAAACAAACTTCCGGAAGAAATGCGGTAGGAGCACTCTGGAGGAAGTTCGAATCGTTAGCAGGTACAGAAATCAGAGGCTATTAGCGGGTGAATATTCATTTCTTACGGCGGCTTTTGGGTACTTTTGTCCGCACAAAAGTGCCAGAGTAATAAATTGATGCTTAAGGTTTCTATACACCAAATTTGTAGTTCATTGAGGAAGCCCCCGCTTCCATGTAAGATCGCCACGTCGATGGCAATCCAAGGTCAGAAACTAAAAGAACAGCCTCCTCGCGATGACACTATTGAATTCTGACTTTTGAATTAAATCCAAAACCCCTAAAACACATTCACCTTAATCCCAAGCGAAATCACACGCATGCTTTGCAGGATGGTATCAAAATCATCGTCGTAAATAAACGACCATTCCAGGGTGGAAGTAAGGAATGAGTTAATGGTACCGGTAAACATGTTGGTCATAATCACATCGGTACTTTTCAAGGGGATTAACAAGTTCGTAAAGGTAGATAGCTCTGTTTCGTAGGTGAAGTTTTTGAAGATTTCTTTTTTGTATTCCAGCGCAAAGGTAAGCCCGCCCTCCGAACGAACATCCTGATCTTCCTTCAGCCCGTAGAGATCATCAAGTCCATCAGCCTCAACAATGGTTTGTTTCAAACCAAGACCAAGTTGTGCATTGAAGTTATCGTGGGGCTGATACGACATACCCATCGATTCTGTGAAATAACCCGGGGACAGGAAATCGGAGATCAGGTCGCCGGTACTTTCATCAAAACCTTCCGTGAATTGCGTTCGAAATCCCACTTCCAGGAAGGCACTCCAGGTTCCTGTATGCAGAAAGTAATCCGTTTTGTTAACGATACGAATCATGTCTTCCGTTTTTTCGATGCCCCGCCCTTCCTGATTCACCTGACCAAACCTAAAATTTACACGCGTGGTATTCGAATATTTAGCGCCGGTATATTTAGCTCGGAAGAGTGAAGACGCCACAAAAGCCGACGAATTCGCCCCACCACGGCTCCAGTCTTTATAATCTGCCTGATTACCCGTTAAACTAAGTACCCAGGAT
This sequence comes from Balneolaceae bacterium, assembly GCA_965249965.1. Taxonomy (GTDB): domain Bacteria; phylum Bacteroidota; class Rhodothermia; order Balneolales; family Balneolaceae; genus HXMU1420-13. The sequence continues at coordinate 874,985 of OZ252262.1, read as the reverse complement.
TTAGTCCACGGATTAGGAGCGGCTTCTTCTGTAGGCGGCGGCTCTGCCGGCGCACTATCCTGTGCAAATACCGAAGTTGAGATGAGAAGTAGAAAAACTAGAAGAGATAATTTCATTGCCGTACTCGAATGTGCTGATTAGTCGTAAACTATGGGCGTGAAGGTAGGAGTAGAGGGAGGTAAAATCAAAGGAGGGTGATCTAATACCAACCCTAATTTTCTAGAACTTTTATGTGATTTTCATATTCTTTTGTTAACTACATAAGAGTTAAAAATGAGACCTCTTTGAAGTAGAGATTATGAAGAATATCCTATTTATCGATATCGAAACAGATCGATCGGGGAAAATCCAGGATTATGGGGCACTATTTAATGGTAAAGAGCTTCACGAACGGAATGCTACACGGCTCGTCGATTGGATTAGAGAAGCCAATGCTATTTGTGGCCACAATATCATTAAGCATGATATTCCGGAACTTAAAAAAGTGTTAGCTGGAGAGCTCTTTAGCGAAAAAAAGTATATCGACACGCTGCTCTGGTCACCACTTATTTTTTCGGAAAACCCTTATCATCATTTGGTGAAAGGTTATAAAATTGTCAATGACTCTGAGGTAAATAATCCACTATCAGACTGCAAATTAACAAAAGATCTTTTACTTGACGAACTCGTCGCTTTTAAAAAACTTGAAAATGACTACCTAAAAATCCTCTCTTTGCTACTGTCAGGTAAACAAGAATTTAACAGCTTTCTTGACCTAACTTCAGCATTAAGTTCTAAATCTGCTACTAGCGAACTTGTTCATAAATTTGCGAATGGAAAACTCTGTCATTCAATTAATCTTGATCAATTAATTCGTGAGCGGCCTGTTGAGTTGGCCTATTCACTTTCTATTATTCGCTTAGACAATAACGAATCAATTTTACCATTCTGGGTACGGCAGCAATTCCCCGAGACCGATCTTGTGATGGATCAACTTCGCTTTTCTATTTGTTCAGATATAAATTGCCATTATTGCACTACAAAATTAGATCCTAAAAAAGCCTTAAAATCATACTTTGGATATCCTGATTTTCGAAAATTTGATCAATCTAGACACATCAGCCTCCAGGAAGAAACAGTACGTGCGGGTTTACAGGAACACTCCTTTGTAGCTGTATTCCCAACGGGTGGCGGAAAGTCACTCACTTTTCAAATTCCGGCACTTATTCGAGGCGATTGTACCAGACACCTGACTGTGGTTATATCTCCTTTACAGTCTCTAATGAAAGATCAGGTAGATAACCTTCAGGATCGTTTTCAAATTACAAAGGCGGTGGCAATAAACGGCCTTTTATCCCCTTTAGAACGGAATGAGGCTTTCGAACGTGTTGAAAAGGGAAATGCACATATTTTATATCTATCTCCAGAATCACTAAGGTCACCGAGTATTCTGCGGTTAATCTCATCACGATCAATTGCTCGTTTTGTTATCGATGAAGCACATTGTTTTTCAAGTTGGGGACAGGACTTTAGAGTAGATTATCTATATATAGCAGAGTTTATTAAAAAAATTCAGTCACGTAATTTCCATAAACCAATTCCGATTTCGTGTTTTACTGCTACAGCGAAACCACAGGTTATAAATGATATTAAATCATATTTCCTTGCGAGATTAGAGCTTGAACTAAAAGAATTTGTAACTCAAAAAGGCCGTACAAATTTATCTTTTGACGTTTTAAAAGCTGAAAGTCCTGAAAGCAAAAAACAGCAACTATTCGATTTAGTACGAAATTGTCAAAAGCCAGCCATTATCTACGCATCCAGAACGAAGGCCGTTGAAGAAGTTGCGCATGATTTAACTAAAGCAGGATTAAAGACGACTTATTTTCATGGCCAATTGGATAAGGACGTGAAAAAGAAAAACATGGAAGACTTTATGGCTGATAAGTCACCCATTATCGTAGCCACATCTGCATTTGGAATGGGCGTGGATAAAGAGGACGTACGGACAGTTATTCATTACAATATTTCTGATTCTCTTGAAAACTATATTCAGGAAGCTGGTCGTGCCGGTAGAAATGAAAACATACAGGCAAAGTGTTATATCCTTTATAATGAATCGGATTTGAACAAACACTTTAGCCTACTTCAGCAAACCAAACTCAATAAGAAAGAAATTGAGGAAATATGGAAATCACTAAAAAGTCAGGCTAATCGCAGATCAAAGTTAAGTCATTCAGCTCTTGAGATTGCAAAGGCAGCAGGTTGGGATATTGAACTCAGAGATTTAGAAACAAAAGTCAAAACGGCTATTTCCTGTTTAGAGGATCGTGGTTTTCTTAGACGAGACCAAAACTCCCCAATGGTTTATGCTGATAGTTTATTAGTAAAGAATTTCATGAGAGGCCAAATTCTTATTCAGCAATCTGAGATACTTACAGATAGGGAAAAGCAAGATTGCGAGAGGGTATTGCAACGAATTATCAAAGATGAGGAGACCCGGCTCGACTATCTGGCAAATAGCATTCAATTAACTATTGAAAGAGTACAGGATAGCATACGATTATTGCGTGATTTGAATATTCTTGGTGATGCTAAAGACTTAACTGCCTTTCTAAATCTTAACAATTCGAAAAATGGTTCAGCACTTATTGTTAAGCATTATCTGGAAATTGAGAAGAAATTACATCAATGGGTAGATAACAAAGTTCGAATCAAAATCTCATTACGTCAATTAAATCAACATATCATTGACTCTGGTAAGCTCGATTCTACTATAGATTGTATTCATAAAATATTGATTTATTGGGAGATTCGAAGATTCATTTCCAAAAAGAGAATAGATAGGGAAAAAGAGATTTATGAAATTGAGATAAAGAGCAAAGATGAACTTGATAATGATATAGTTTGGCGACATAAGCTAACGGGATCCACCATTCAAGTTTTAACAGATTTCGCAATAGCTCAAAATAAGCCCATTAAACAAAAGGATCAGGTACCTGTTGGTTTCTCGTTAATTGAATTGAGAGATAATAATCAGTTTATGGGTAAGGTTGTTGAAGGAAGCACCGGGCAATATGAAAAAACATTGTTGTTCCTAAATCAAATAAATGCCATAAAACTCGAAGGTGGTTTTATGGTTTCCTATAATCGACTGAACATTGAAGATATCAAAGGAAAAGAAAAGCCAATCTTCAAGATAGAAGACTATGCTAAAATGGATATGCATTATCAACACAAAACGGAGCAAATCCATATTGTTGGCGAATATGCTAAGAAATGTGTTGAGAATTATGAATCAGCACTTTCGTATGTAAACGACTATTTCACGTTAGAGTATGAAGAGTTTTTAGCACGATACTTTCCAAGAAGGAAGTCTGAAATCAGACGGCCACTTACACCGGAGAAATTTAAAGAAGTAATAAAAGACCTGGACACCGATCAGGCTCTGGTTTTAAACGACAATAAATCAGATCATATTCTTGTACTTGCAGGTCCGGGTTCAGGTAAAACGAAAGTTTTGGTACATAAGATTGCAAGTTTGCTTCTATTAGAGGATATAAAGCCTGAACAATTCTTAATGCTGACTTTCTCAAAATCAGCTGCTATGGAATTCAGACATAGGACCAGAAAGCTAGTACCAGAATTTTCTGGCCTGATTAAAATCACCACTTTTCATGGCTTTTGTTTCGAATTGAAGGGTCAATTAGGTGATTTAGTAAAATCACAAAATATTATTTCAGAATGTCTAGATGGAATTAAAGATGGTTCTATAGATACCACAATAATTTCAAATAAAAGTGTTCTACTACTTGATGAGTTTCAGGATATCAATCACGAAGAGTGGAATTTAATCAAGACAATCATTGAAATCGCTGGAAATATTCGGGTCATTGCCGTTGGCGACGATGATCAGAATGTTTATGAGTTCAGAGGATCTTCCAACAAATTCATGAATGAGTTTCAACAGACTTATGAATCTGTTCAATACAATTTAATTAAGAATTATCGTAGTCGAGGCGGGATTATTCAATTTAATAATCAATTGCTGTCAAGTATCTCAAACCGTCTAAAGTCGGATGATTTAATTCCTGCCAAGAAAACAAATAGAGCAAATATAAGTCTAACAAAATATTCAAGTAAGTATTTGGTTGAGCCGTTAGTTAATACTATTTCAACTGCTGAAAATGATCAAACAAGAGCAGTATTAGTTCGAACGAATTATGAAGCTTTGATTATAAGTTCATTGCTAGAAAAGCGTGGACATAAAACTAGATTACTTGCTGGATTTGATGGATTTCGTTTAAATCAGTTAAATGAGATCAGAGCTTTTACCAATGCAATAAAAAATAATGTCGACGATACTGGCTTAATCTACGAAGAAAATTGGCACAGCAGCATTGAGCGGTTTAAAAAAACGTATAAAGATACTCTTCACTTTTCTACCTGCACAAGTATTATAAACCAATTTGACCAAGCATATACAGAAAAGAAGTTGCTCGTTGATTGGTTTGAATACATTCGTGAAATAAATATGGAAGATGCAATTGATGCCGATTCTTCTTCAATAGTAGTATCTACAATGCATAAAGCAAAGGGAAAAGAATTCGATCATGTGTGGCTACTTCTAGAGGATTATGATTTCTCAACTGATGCTGCTAAAAGATTGGTTTATGTAGCGTGTTCCAGGGCTAAAGCATCTTTGCATGTACATACCAACACTACTTTTTTCGATAATATAAATGTAGAGGATCAAAAAGCATTTCATTATTCCCAACCTACATCTCCCCCTGCTTATTATGATCTAATATTGAGTCTTAAAGATGTAAATTTAGGTTCGCAAAAATATCATTCAGCTAAAAAGATTATAAAGAGTTTGCGAACCGGTCAAGCTCTAATAAATGACACTGTCAAATTTGGTGAACAAGAAGCGCCTGGACTTGCAATAAATGGGTCAGGAAATGTTCTGCTATTTTCTAGAGATTTTATCAATAAAAAACTCAACCCATTTCAAACTAGGGGATATCACTTAAGTAAAGCCAGGGTAGAATATCTTGTGTATTGGTATGATAAAGACGAAGAGAAAGAATACAAGATCGTTTTGCCTAGATTGAGGTTTGTGAACAGGAAATAGTCATTTTTTCATTTTAGAATTCCTTCAATACTCAATGTCTCCATTTTTCGGTGAAGCAACCGGTTCAATTTGGAGTTCTTTACCGATAATCACCTGACCCAGGAATTACATTCCGAATCCCGCCACGCGGATTTTCTACATCTCCTTTGTAGCGGGGGATAATATGAATATGAGTGTGAAAGACCGTTTGCCCAGCCGCTTCATTCATGTTAAAACCAATGTTGAATCCATCGGGTTGGTATTTCTTTTCTACAATTGCTTTCACTCGTTCCACCATAATTTGGCAGGCGGTTTTCTCTTTGTCGGTCATTTCAAAATAGTGAACCGATTTCCGTTTAGGAATCACCAGGGCGTGACCTTTGCTCACTGGGTAGTTGTCGTAGATGCTGTACACCGTGGCCAATTCTGAAATGAGTTTGGCATCCGAAGACGGATTTTCAAAAACATCCACTTTTCCGTTATCAACCTGAGTAAAATGCCGGTACTCGTAAATTTCGCAAAAATCATTTTTGAAAAAGGATTTGTAAGGCAATTTTACATTGCATTGATAGGTCGGCACCTTGTGAACATAATGGGTTCGGTAGCCCTGTCTTTTTAAATCGCGCCGGACGGTGAAGAAGGCTTTTCCCGATGGCTTTAGCAATTCACTTACCGACATCAGAACTTCAGCCTGTTCCTCGGGAAGCAAAACATTCAACACATACTGGCAGATGATAGTATCAAATTTCTTATCGGGATATTCGGGTGAGTGATGCGGATCATAAGCAGAGCAGTTGATTTCTTTTTTATTCAGGAATTCCACGTCTTTTCCAAAACCCGATCCGAAATCGAGAACCTCACCTTCAATCAATCCCATGTTGTAGAGCTTACGGGTAGGATACGAAACTTTATCCCGTTCTTTGGCGGTGAGATGTGAATTTGGATTTCCTTTCATCACAAATTGAATGCTTCGAAACCACGGGTTTCGATTAGGTATCGGCTTTTCTCTTTTAATGAATTGAAAGCCAGATTTTCCCAGTTATTCAGTTCAAAATACTTTCGGGTAATGAGATTTATATTCATCTCTTTTTCAAACCCAACTTGCTCCACCTCTCGAATGATTTGCCAATAGGAAATGATCTGATGTTTCCGGTTGTCCAGCAATTCCTGGGAAGGAATTTTGTCTCGTTTACTGTTATTCACAGATGCTTTGGACGGTAACAAATTCCATAGATCATTATTTCGCCAAACCGAAAACGGTAGGACGTGATCCATATTCAAATCATCAGTAATCCGGATACCTGACCAAACGCATTCCAATCCGCCATTCTTTTCTTTAAGTGTCTTAAAGATCTTTTCGGATAACGAAACATTCCTTGCTTCCTGCGGCGAGTTCAACATTGTTTCAAGCACCTGGTTCAAATTCAAGCCCTTGTCTTTATCCACTGTAAATTCTGCCCAGTTGATCAAGATAGAGTTCATCCCGGTGACAAAACTTCCCATCAACTCCATCACCTTAAAATAATCTATCGGAATAGAGAATCGGGTAAAGTTTTCGATCAAAAAGTTCACATCCATTTTATCAGGCTGTATCAACCTGATGCTGGATTCTTCCCGATGATAAATACTGTACTCAGTCCTGTTCACCGATTTCCCGATATAACGCATAGGCTGATCTTTGATGGTATCCCGGAGTTTCTTGCAAAGCTGAAATACGGTGTCTTCCATTTCACCGGGCAGATTCCCCCGGATGAATTCAGAATAAAAAACCGAAAGTCCGCCTCTCATTTTATAAAAATCGGTTACTTTTTTGAAAAGCGAGCGGAAGGAAATCGTAAATGAATCAAGATTATCGCCGTTTCTCTGGGGAAGTTTTTGTTCTATGATCGGGTAGTAATATTCCAGCCATTTCAGAATCAAAAGCCCAACAGGAAGAGTTACTCGATCTCCATTTATTTTCTGATATGGAGACTTTTCCTGAATCACTTCTATCGTAGCCCGAAGCAAAGCAAATTTGTAGGTGGTGTCTTTGCTGTCACGTTCAATAATCTGATTGATATTCTTTAAAGCATCGTACAAATATTACCCCCTAAAAAGGCAAATCGTCATCGATGTCATCGAAAGCCTGTGTGTCGATTTCGAAGCCTTCGGTGCTTGGGGGCGGCGGTGATGGTGGGGCGCCCGGCGCGTTTTGTTGCCCGGTTCCCTGTTCTATCTTCCAAGCTTTCACGTCGGTGTACCAGTTGCCGTTGTATTCCCGACTTTGAATATCTACCGAGGCCGTTACTTCCAGCCCTTCCGAAACAGCGTGTTGGTCGATGTTGTCTCCCCACTGCGTGATGCATACTTTCTTCGGATATTTGCCCGGAATCTCGAGGATGAAATCGCGCTTTCTCCACGGACCGTTTTTCCCCTCACCACCCTGCTCTTTTAAGATCTCTACAACTTTTCCTCTTAACTGAATATCCATGACTGTACTTTTTTATTGAACTTAGATGAAGGTAATTAATTCGAAGCCTCCAAAAAAAGAATAATGATGAATGCTAAATGTTAAATGGGGATTTAGAGCCCTTCATTCAACATTTAGCATTTAACCATTTATCATTAAAAAAGAGATTGCTTCGGTCCTTCGACAAGCTCAGGAACCTCGTAAAACGCGTATTAGGATTCCATTTAACATTAAGCACTCAAACATTTGTCATTCTTTCGCCTAAAGGCGAAAGACAACCTTCCCAATATTCTTGCGTTCTTCTAAATAGCGATGAGCTTGTTCGGCTTCTTCGAGGGTAAAGGTTTTATCCACATAAGGTTGCACCCATCCATCTTCCACGCCTTTCAGGATGTCTTTCACCCACAACGAGGCCTTTTCGGGTTCGTGCCATAAATGACCGAGATTTACTCCAAACACACCGCGGTTTTTGTCCAGCATAGAAAGCGGACCAAATTTTGGCATCGAAAGTACCGTTTTTATGAGGCTTAGTTTGGCGGCGAGTCCGCCCGTGGTATTGGTACTGGCAACCGATATTCCAAACATCCCTAGTCGGCCGGTAGCACGTAGCGCATTGTAGCTGCGCTTCCACTCTTTGCCCCCTAATGGATCGATGATTAAGTCCACACCTTTGTTATTAGTGAGTTTCATCAACTCCTCGTACCAATCCTTATTTCGGTAATCGATGGCGTGATCGAGTCCGCGCTTGGCCAGAAACTCATGCTTGCGTTCGCTGGCAGTTCCATAGGTAGTTGCCCCAATGTGCTTTGCGATATCCAACGCTGCGATGCCAACACCACCACCCGCATTGTGGATCAGAATGGATTCGTCTTTCGATAAACTGCCCATCGTGACCATCAGCACCCAGGCGGTTAAATAGTTAACCGGAATGGCCGCTGCTTCTTCAAATGTGAGTCGGTTCGGTTTTTTGTGCACCTGCATTTCCTTCACGGTAACCTGACTCGCCTGCCCTTTGAACCGGCACATGGCAATTACTTCTTTGCCAACCCATTCTTTGGAAACCGATTTCCCAACTTCTTTTACTACCCCGGATACTTCATAACCCATCACACACGGGGTTTTAGGCCCGTCGGGGTATTGCCCTTTTCTGGCGAGGATGTCGGCGAAGTTGAGTCCGGCAGCTTTTACGTCAATCAGCACTTCATCCGGGGCCGGAGTTAGATCAGGCACTGTCTGCACTTGAAGCACATCGTATCCACCGGTTTTGGTATAGGTAAGTTGTTTCATAGAAAGTGGTTTTAAGCGAAGGTAAGAAAGCTACCCTTTAATTTTTGATGCCTGTACGAATCGAGAGATGTTAATTAGTTGCTGAAAATTACAAAAAGAGCTGTCTTATAAAATTAAAAATAATAGGTGCTGAAAATACCCCGAATAAGGTATCGAAAATTAGGGGCTGAATGTGGTAATTGACTGGTAGTCAATAACTAATCAGGAGTACAAATGAAATTGATACTACGAATATTGTTGGTTGTGTTTGTTATGATGATAAGTATGAGCACTTCAGCTCAGGAATGGGTAAATACTTGGGGACCCGAAGGTGGAGCCATTCTGGAAGTGATTGAACACGGCAATAAGCTATATGGCCGAACGGGAACTAATGTTTATTTTTCAGAAAATGGAGGTGCCAACTGGTCGTTATTTGGAGGCGATTCCTTATTAAATATTACCCCAGGAAGTTTAAAAAGTACCTCATTTGGTATTCATTTTACCTCAACAGCTACCAAGGTTTCCAGTATTTATGACGATACCACAATCGTTGCTTCCGCAGAGGGCTTTGGCCAATTTGAATTTCCAACAACGATCGCTACCGTGAAGGACACACTCTATGCAGTAGCCGGTGCAAATTTGTATAAATCGATAGATGGAGCAGGTAGTTGGTCGGTGGTGGCAACGGTAGGATTTGGAGATCTGGTGTTTGGAGCGGGAGATAATGTGTACACTGCATCTACCTTAAGTGGAATTCAGGTTTCAAAAGATGGCGGAATCACATTTCAATCATTTGGTCCTGAACTTTCTTTCGAACTTCTTACTTCCCTGGTTCAAATGGGGGATAAAATCGTTTTCTCCACAAATCAAGGTGTTTGGGCGAAAAACTCATCCGACGAATGGGAAAAAACCTTCACTGAAACAGGTAGTTTTGCTTCTTTGGCAAACATCGATGGAAATGTATACGGCTTAAATGGCAGCGCCGTAGTTGTGGATGGCGAGGTGGTTTCTACCGCAGATGTTTATGTAAGTGCAGATACTGGAAAAACGTGGACTAAAATCGAAATCGAAAGTGAAACCCGGCCACAATATGGAGATCATAATAAAGTGGTTGCTGTGGGTGGAAAACTTTATGCAACAGCGATTCAAAAAAGTAACCCGGTTGTTTCTGATGATGGTGGCCTAACCTGGACCGAGCTTGGTTCATCGGGACTAAAAAATCAGGCGATCAGAGGTATTTTCCCTATCGATGATGATATCTATGTAACCACAAATGATGGAGTGGGAACCGGTCAATTCGGGCGCGGAGTTTTTAAATCATCCGACAATGGAGAAAACTGGGATGAAGTTCCAATAAACGTGGGAGAAGCACATAACGGATCGTTTTATACCATCAGGAAAAATGGAACAGATTTGTATGCATGTTCTTATGCCGGATTGTTTATAAGTTCAGATGGCGGAGCGACTTGGAATGTGCTTGAAGGAACGGAAGAATGGTATATCAGTGACATTCACTTTACCGATAATGCCTGGATCATGGCAGGAGGAGACGGATTTTCAAGAGTCTGGACGTCGATAGATTCCGGTGCAAATTGGGAGGTTCATTATCAGGGAATAGGCGCAGTATTCGAAAAAATACATGAAGGAGAAAATGGGATTGTAATTGGTTCAAATACAGCTCTAATTGCAAGTTCGCAAGATAATGGAGCGAATTGGCATTTTGCAGTTGCAGACAGTGGTTTGAGCCTTTTCGGCGGCGGTTATTATGATGTTGTTTCTTTAGACTCTGCATTCTATAGCTTGCCATCAAATGAGGATAACATTTATAAATCCACAAGTGGAGGCAAAATCTGGTCAAAAGCTACAAACTTGTCAGGCTTAACTGGAGTGGCGTTAGAAAAGTTATTCTCTACGCAAGATGCGCTCTATATTTACGGCACACGAACAGTTTTCGAAGGCGGGGTATTTTCCTATCCCAAAGAAATTTATAAAAGCGAAGACGGGATCAATTTTGAAAAAGTAATTGATGTTGTAGGTGTTGCAGAAGGTTATATAAGTCCAAATTTTGCATTTGCCGGCGAAGAGCTTCTATTGGGATTTAAGAATACACCCATATTCAGATACACCGCGGATAATATGGGCACTTCGATCGAATATAATGACACCGGAATTGAGCAGTTTGTGCTGGCTCAAAACTATCCAAATCCGTTTAATCCTTCCACGAACATATCATTCAATATAAAAGAAGCGGGCTTTGTGACTTTGAAAGTTTATAACCTTTTAGGACAGGAAGTAGCCACCCTTTTAGAAGGTAGTGTGAGTTCCGGATATCATAGCTTGGTTTTTGATGCATCCTTACTTTCTAGTGGTATGTACTTATACCAAATCCAATTTGGTGATAACATACAGTCTAAGCGAATGATGCTAATTAAGTGATTAATTGATGACACTTTAGTTATGTATAAGCAGTTTTAAATTTACTAAACACCGAAAATGACTGCTTATGCATAATCTTATAAGGCGCTGCTTAGAATTAGATAGTGACCGATAAAACGCTGAATACTTTCCCAAGCAAAAAGAATACAATTTTGGTATAGTGCAGTAGATTAAGGGAAGGAAAGGTGATTAGGAAGTTTAATTTTGGTTTTTGGTTGGTCGCGATCATGGTCTTGCAATGGAGTCCATTGATGGGGCAATTACCTGCTTTCCAGTCGACCGGATATACCACTGAGAACTCTTCAATTTCCCATAATACGGTACTCAATGTTTTTCAGGATTCAAGAGGCTTTCTTTGGATTGGAACCATGGATGGACTCAACAGATTCGACGGCCAACATTTCGAAATATATCGGCATAATCCTGCGGACAGCACTACCATCAGCGACTCTTTCATTCATGGAATATTTGAACGATCGGACGGCAAGTTATGGATTGGAACACGTGATGGTGGGTTCAACATCCTTGACCCAAAGACAAACAACATTCGACGAATAGAATATCGCAACGACAATAAGTTCAACGTTCCCAACCGCCCCTCGAATTTAATGTTCGAGGATTCTGAGGGGTTTTTCTGGATTGGGTTTTTTGCTTCCTCCATGGGTACTTTCGACGATGCAACCCAACGATATATCCCAATAGCGTTAGAGCTCGAAGTAACAGAACGACCAATTTCATCCGTAAATAGTGTGTTAGAGTTTTCAGATGGTTCCTTTCTGATATCTAGTCTAGAAGGCTTATTTCACATTCGGCAAGAAGAGATTGCTCGATTTAGGGAAAATCCAGCGAAAGCCGGACCTATTACAGTAGAACGAGTTCTGTTTTCAAAAAAAAATCCCTTTCCGGAGACTAATGCGCTTTACATAGATAATGAGGGTGCTCTTTGGGGAGAAATGGTTGGTATTGGTTTTGAAAAAGTAGAGTTATTAGGGTTCCCTGAACACGTTCAATTGAGCGTCAAATCTGGTGTGCTATCAACATCTTCGGATAATGTTGTTATCGAGCGGGAGTCGTATTTATTATTTGGAGCGGGCGGCGGAGCAATCGAATACATTGATAAAGTGACGAATAATCGCCAACGAATCCGCGTATCTGAAAAAGAAATAACGGGATCATCCAGAATTTTTCTGGATAATGACGGAAACATATGGTTCGCGACGTGGGGTGGCGGGCTGTTTATTCTGGAAGAGAAGAAAGGCATCGAATTGTATAACTCAACTAATGGACTGCCCTTCGATTTCATGCTGGCATTTGCAGATGACACAAACGGTACCTGGATTGGATCAAATGGTGGGCTGGCATTTCTAGGTGAAGACGGAAGAATAACACCGTATAATGGTAATGAATCCGGATTGGACAATGTGAATATCTGGTCGTTATGGCGGGATGATCTGGGATTATGGATTTCAACACGATTTAGTGGTTTATACTTTATTTCGAACAATTCCATAGAATCTGGGACCCTTACTGCAAGAAATTTTAATCCGGATAACAGCCTGATTTTATATGAAGATGTTCATCAGGTGTTGCGTGATTCCAGAGGATGGTTATGGCTGGGTTATCAGGGAAATGGAGTGCAAATCATCAAAAATGTGGAAGAATGGTTGAATGGAGCTCCCGCAAATGTGCAATTACTTTCGGATGAAACACCTGAGCCCGCAATAAACAGCCGGAGTATTCGAAAGTTTTACGAAGACAATGATGGAAACATCTGGATTGCGACCACAGATAACGGGTTTAATTATGTGAAGTTTAATGACCAGGCAGTTTCAGAAATAACAACCTTTGAATATCATTCAGATTCTAATGAAGGCTTATCGCATCCTGATGGGCGTAACATCCTGCAGCAAAACGACTCAACATTCTGGTTTGCATCCTACGGTGGGGGAATCACACGATGGAGATCAAGTTCAAATTCATTGCTGAATCTGCGCACGAATGACGGTCTGGCTAACAATAGTACATATGGGGTTTTAGCGGATAAGAACGAGCGATTTATCTGGATCAGTACCAATAACGGCATATCACGATTAGATACAGAGTCACTTCGGTTTACTAATTTTACCACGGCAGACGGACTTCAGAATAATGAATTTAACACGGGCGCCTATTTGAAAAAGCAAGATGGTCGACTGGTTTTTGGTGGAGTTGGAGGCTTTAATATTATTGATACAGAGGAACTAGCCCTCGACGAAAAGACGCCGCCGGTTTTTATTTCCGAGATCAATGTATTTAATGAACCATTAAAGACAGATACTGCTGCAATATTTCGGCAACAACTAACGCTACCCTATGATCAAAACTTTTTGTCGTTTGAGTTTTCTGCACTAGACTTGAGTCAACCCCAGTTTGTGCAATTCGCTTACAAATTAACCGGCGTGGATGAAGAGTGGGTGTATTCAGGTAATCGAAATTTTGCAGATTACCCAAACCTCGAACCCGGAGAATATCTGCTTCAGGTAAAAGCAGCCAATAGTGATGGTTTTTGGAATGAAGAAGGAGTATCTCTGTCCTTAACCATTAATCCACCATGGTGGCAGACAATTTGGTTTAGAATAATGGCGGCATTATCTATAATCACAGCATTTGGATTGATCATACGGCACTATTCTCAGCGAAAGCTAAAAGTGCAGATCAGGAAAATGGAGATAGAACAAAAGCTTCGGGGAGAAAGGGAGCGGATTTCCAGAGATTTACATGACCACGTTGGTGCCCAGCTAGCTAACATTATGTCGGGCTTAAGTTTGGTGGATAAATACAATGAGTTTGGTGAGAAAGAGAAGTCCAGCGATTTAATGAATTCCCTTCGCGGAGATGCCGAAGTTACGATCAACCAACTTCGCGAAACCATTTGGGCTCTCAATCAAAATGCACTGACGTTAGAGGAATTCTCAGATCACCTTAAAAGCTATCTTAAAAATCAAAGTGCACTTACTTCTGCATTGCGTGTTCATGTTGAGGTACAGGAGGATACAGAGGTTACACTATCTTCTACACAGGCGTTGAATTTGTTCAGGATCATTCAGGAAGCATCGCAAAACACACTGAAGTATGCAAAAGCGCAGAATTTGCAAATTAGAATAGAACAGGTACACAAAGCTGTTTTAATTTTGGTGCGGGATGACGGTACTTTCCGCAAGAAGGGAAGCGATTTTAATGGAGGATATGGAATGACGAATATGCAAAAACGGGCGCACGAAATTAATGCACAGTTTAGCGTTGATACGTCCAATGGCACGGAAATCAAAGTTCGCCTTCCAATTTAGTTAACGAAATACCACCTTTGGGGGATTGGTGATAACAAAAATTTGTATCAAGTTCGGGGTAATTAATAAAGTGTTATGGATGAACCAGTTGAAATAATCAAAGTAGCCATCGTTGAAGATCACGACATCTTCAGGAAAAGACTGAGTGAATTGCTCTATTTCTATAAAGAACTGAAGCTTGTTCTGGTTGCCGATTCCTCGGAGGATTTCTTCCTGAAAATGGAGAAAGCTAGTGATGACGAGAAACCGGATGTTGTATTAATGGACATCGAATTACCGGGCATGAATGGAATCGAGGCTACTTTTGAGCTAAAACGACGTAGCGAAGCCTGTGATATCATTATGTTCACCGTATTTGAGGATGACGATCGCATTTTTGATTCCATAAATGTGGGAGCCTCAGGATATTTACTCAAAGACACCCCCATCGATCAGGTGGTAGAATCAATAAAAGAGATTCGAATGGGTGGGTCGCCTATCTCGCCTTCTATTGCCAGAAAAGTGTTCGAAATGATGCGCAATCAGAAGGAAAAAACAGACCATGCAGAAACACCTTTTGACTTATCACCGGCGGAAGTAAAAATTCTGGAACAGGTCATTGATGGTAAGACGAACAATGAAATTGCAGAAGCTGTTTTTCTAAGTCCCTGGACGGTGAAAACCCACATCAAGAACATCTATAAAAAGATGCATGTTAATTCTCGTGCGGCGGCTGTTCGGCTTGCCTTAAAACGGAATATCGTGTAGAAATAGCCGTAAAATACCCCTTTTGGGGGATATAATAAGAAAAGTCAAAGTAGCATTTTTGAGTAAAGAGCGAGCTCTTTTATTCAATTGAAAATAGATAAAGCATACTATGACAAAGCTATTCAATATCGGACTCTTGGTTTTACTGATAACAGCAAACGTAAATGCTCAAACGAAACCAATTCAAGAACAAGTTGATAACCAATATGTAAATAGTAAACATAAGCAGTTCCTTTATATGGCGTCTCCAATCAACAAAATTGCAGACGAGAAGTTGATACAGAACAGGATTGAGTTTGAAGAAGGGTTAAATAAATACCCGGAACGGTATACAACAGCTAATGCAGATACTAGCTGGTCATATGCCGAGTCCATCGGGTTTTATGATAGTGTGTTTACCCCTCAAAGCTATTCCCACTCATTTCAGACAGGTGATACTACAAATAGTATTCTTCATTTTAATCAATATGGGTGGTATCTCGACAGCCTACGTTGGTCACCAACTCGTATACAGACCAGCTTTGTAAACGAGAATTATTATGACAGTGTTACCACATATTTTTATAGAGTGTACGAGGATGAGCCATATACTGGAAATAGGGCTAGGTATCCAAGAGAGCCTGTAAATAATGCAGACGTTGAAACATTTTGGGATTATTACCAGCCTAACGTGGGTTGGGTGCCAAGTACATGGTCATATTCCTTTCAAAATGAAAAAGGTTGGGATACTTTGAAATATGAATACAGTTATGATAGCGTTCTGGAAGAATATCAGTTGAGCTACCGTTATCGCTATGACGCATACGAAGATTATTACTTTAATGAGTACTCATATTTTTATAGAGGGTTTATGACCCAGCTATCTATTTCGGAAGTGACTTCAGAATTTGAACTTAGTGAGACCAAGTATTTTGATCATGAAGAGAATATCAGTGATTGGAGTTACGAATATTTAAAAAAGCTAGAGAATGGCGCATATGACTACTATGTAACCAAAGAATATGATAGCGAATCAATGATGCTCCAAGATGTAGACTCAACTCAGTTCTATTATTACGATAACAATACAGTAATTGAAAGCAAGAGTTTCTATTGGGATGATTCACTTTGGGTTTTTAATGAGCTTTATAAGAGCTTTCAGACAGAGATTTCTGAAAACAGTTTTCAAGTAGACTCCATTATTATATATGAGGTGCAATTTAATCCTGAAACAATGCAATCTGAAGTAGGTGCACCATATATAAAAACGCTTCTTAATTATGATGGAAACGGGAATCAAGTAGAGGTAATTAATTACTCAATTATTAATGATTCGCTTCAGATTCATAATAAAACAATTCGCGAGTTCGCCTTTATTAATGGCTATTACAATCAGATAAAACAGGACACATACAACTATGATCATACTACTGATATGTTATATTTGTCTGGTGCCACTGAGAATAACTACGACGGTGATACGTATGTTGGGAATTCATATTTTCAATTTTCTGCAGCTGGAGACACTACATACGGCTACATTACTCAATATGAAGAATTAACGGATGGTAGTAGAGCGGATGTTCGGTTTGAGTGGGACTGGACCCTTCAAAAGCTTGTTCTAAAAAGCTATAGAATTAATAATCGGCAAATAACTGGAGATAATGGCAGTAAGTACAATCAAACTGTGTATTCATCTTTCAATCCCACAGATGGATCTCAGGCAATCAACAGATCAATGAATGGGTATAATGCATATCCGGGAATATTTAATGATGGCCCAATAAATGTCTCTTTAGGTGACACGCTAAGTCTATATCTCAGTGCCAGAAATCCAGATATGAGTATTCCGGAAATCGAAGTCTCAAACTTACCTTCAACGGCTACATTTAATCCAAATACCAGGAAATTATTTTGGGTTGTTGATGAAGAATCACCTGGGCCAATGTTATACACAGCTAGAAGAGGTGACTTATCAGTTACTGCTGAAGTTGAATTTATCAATGAAAACTTCACTGTAGAAAACGAAGAGATGAGTTTGCCAAATACATTTGATTTAGGTCAAAATTACCCAAACCCTTTCAATCCCTCGACTAATATTAACTTCGAGTTACCAGAATCAGGATCGGTTAGTTTGAAAGTGTACAACGTGCTTGGGCAAGAAGTCGCAAGCCTGGTAAATCAAAGAATGGCTTCCGGGGCACATACCATTAGATTTGATGCAAGTCGGCTATCAAGCGGGGTATATATCTACCGATTAGTGTCGGGTAATCAGGTTCAAACTAAAAAGATGATGCTGATAAAGTAGAATAGTTGGGCCAATTCAGTAAAGCCAATTCATGAATTGGCCTTACGAAGGCTTAACCAATTGCTACCCTTTCATTCGGTTTACTGCAAATGCATGCAGCATCCAGCCTGGCAATGATTTCTTTGGGTCTCTTTTCGTCATATCGATAAAGAGGCCTAATTTTTTTGCAATTGGCACCTTGTGTGTTTCAACAAACTCAATCAATGTTCCGTCAGGATCGTCGATGTAGGTAAACCGCCCGGCAGCTTCGCCCATATCAAACGAATCTGCGCTATCCACTGTAAATGGAAATCCCGCAGCTTCGCACTCTTCTTTTAAAGCATCCATTCCCTGAACATCAAAACACAGATGAATGAATCCCAGATCACCCCAATAGCGATTTTCGAAGATCTTTTTTGGCTTTCGGCGACCATCCAAACATTGAATTAACTCTATTTCTGTGGGACCAAATAGCTTCACAAAAGCACCATCACGAGGTTCGTTTTCCCGCAATAACACTCTTCGGTATTTCATATCTCCGCCCGGTAGTCCGTGGAAATCTTCGAATACACCCGACTCGTCGTAAACAACGGCATCATATCCCAAAATATCAGAATAAAGGGCGCGAGATTTTTCTATATCAGAAACACCCATGACAGTGCCCGAAACGCCACCGGTTGTTTTACGCTCTTTCTTTTTAAACCAACCCAGCCCCTTTACCACATTGAAAATGTTGCCATTTAGATCTTTAACGAAAAAGTTCAAATCTCCGGCAGGGTTTTCTTTTAGGGATGAAATCACGTTTAAACCAGCCCCGTTAAATTGCTCGTAGGTTTCCTGAACGTCCACCGACTTTATCTTTGCACAATTGATCCCGTAATCACCAAGGCGCAGTTCAATGTCTGCAGCAACGGGTGTTCGGCTTGTATACTGCCAAATTTCAAAACCACCACCGCCACGCATGCTTAAGGTTAAAATTGCACGTCTTTCGTGTGGCTCTCCGCCGGTATAAGGGAGCATCAAGTCGGCGATAGCAGCATCGTCGAATACTTTAATGTCCATCCCAAAGTATTTTCGATACCATTCGGTAGCCTCGAGAACATTTGGGTTACCTATTCCAATTTGCTGTATGCCGGAGATTACTTTTTCCATTGTATTTTTTTGTTTTGAATGTATGGAAAAAGAGCAAGGTAGTCATCTTGATATCACATAGAGTTTATTGGAATTAGCAGCCAGTAGAATAGACGAATGCAAAAATATCTTTATAATCTATTTCTTTGGGTCAGTATGGGAATCATAAAAGTTGAACAACAAGAGAAAAGAGAATGGTAATACAGCGGCATAACTACTAATTCCGGGAATAGAAGCGTTTAAAAGTACAGTAAACCCTAAACCAATTACGTTGGAGATAATTGTTAGGATTAAGAGTTCTTTGTTTTTGCTGTTTACTTGAATAAGATTTGCAAGACCAATTAAAAGCACAAAAAAACCCGTTCCAACGGTCATTAAATCTAGTAATTGATAGGTTTCTTCAAATACCAGGGTTATCAACGCCTGATTAAACCCCATTATCATTACCGACAAGACACACAAGTATTGGAATCCCTTTGATAGCTTTCTTTTCATGAAGGTGTTATTTCCGCTGTCTGCTTAAAGCCAACCTCTTTTCAACAGCAAGTAATATCGGGGAAGTAATCACCACAACTACAAGAGTAGCTGCGTGGGCAATGGTCGCATAAGCAAGCCCCGTAACTTCAGGAACCGCGTATAAATATAACAGAGCCAGCTTGATGAAAATATGATAGCTGCCTACTCCACCCGGAGTTGGAATTGAGATTCCAACCGCTGATACCATAGTAAGCACAATTGCATCAGCATAAGAAAGGTCAAAAACGGTGGTCATGTCGAACATATAAAACGGGATGTAGGTCATGGTGATGTAGCAGACCCAAATTAGCGCTGTATGGAAAATAAAAAGCGGCCAGTTCTCCAATTGACGGATCGCCATTATACCCTTCACGAAATTTCGAAATCCCTCGTTTAGCTTGGCAAAAAACTGACCAAGTTTGCTTTCGGCGGTGCTTAATTTATTGAGAACAACAAATAGGATAACTCCGGCCAAAGTAAGTCCGCCCCCGTATAATGCTACGGCTTTTAGAAAGCCAACATAGATTTCGGGATCGGTGACATCGGCACCAAATAAATTTGAGAGAACTTCCGGGTCGGATATCAGGAAAATCCCTGTTAATATCAGAATAATCAGCATACTGAGAACGTCAACTATTCGCTCAAGAACAACCGTGCCAATGAGTTTCGTGTTACTTTCATCAATTTGGCGTGCTACATAAATGGGTCGCGTGACCTCGCCGAGTCTTGGGAAGGCGATGTTTGTGAGATAGCCGAACATCACGCCTGTAAACAAAGTAGATCGGGGAGGTAAGTTTTGTTTATCTTCGAATAGCATGCGCCACCGTTCTGCTCGAATAAAGTGGGAGAAAAGTGTAAGAGCCGCGAATGGAAGAAACCAACCCCAACTGGCCCCTCGTGATGCCTCAACAATTTCTGAAAATTCAACGTCTTTAAAGGCAAACCAAAGAAATCCTGCGGCGAATAAAAGACTTATTCCAACTTTTAGGTAGTTGTTCATATTAATATCTCATGTCCACGATTTCAGCATCCTCGGGGAAGGTAAATTCAAAAACGGACGGATCGGCATCCAAAAAGGAGCCGTTGTTAAAGGTGGTGATTATGATGTTGTCTGCGATATCGTACGCTGTAATTTTGATGGGTTGAAGTGCTCGATTAACTTCAATTTCAACGGCAAGAAAGGCTGCAAAATCATCGTCTGTCACTAAGGTAATTTGCATGTTTCCGTTTTCAAGCTCAGCCTCTGTTGATGAGTAGGTTTCGTCGATGCCGCTGAGCATTCTCGAAGGAGCAAAATCATCTTCTTCGGGCTCATACTCGCTGATAATTACCCGATTTCGATTTTCATCATAAACCTGAGAAAGCGCTCCATCCACAACAATGGTTTGCTGCTCACTTTCCAGCCGATAGCCAACGGAATCGATCCAAATAACGCCGTTAGTATTGGTGCTTTCCTGCGTATAAGAATCTAAATAGGTGTGTTGAAAATCCGCTTTAAATATCTGACCATCATCAAACTTTGCACGTAACCGCTCAAATGTAGATTGTGCCGAAACCGAAGTGACAGATAATAATCCAACAATGAGAAGTAGTAGAAAAGGTTTAATCCCTGTTTTTGATTTCATCCAAAATCTCTTGTAATTCGTCCTCGTCTTGTACAAGAACGTCGCGGGCTGTACTGCCCTGATATGGTCCAACAATCCCTGCATTGAATAATTGATCGATAATTCTACCGGCGCGATTGTAGCCGATTTTTAATTTTCTTTGTAAGAGAGAAACCGAACCTTGCTGATGCAAAATAACCACCTTGGCGGCACTCTCAAACATATCATCTATATCTTCTAACGGATCAGGTATGCCTGAATTGTCTTCGGCAATAACAGGTAAATGAAATGGCTGTTGATAGCCGGCCTGCTCGCCAATAAAGGCGTTAATGCGTTCTACCTCATCGGTGGAAACAAAGGCATTTTGGATACGGGTCATCGAGGCACCATTATGATACAGCATATCTCCCATTCCAATCAGTTGATCGGCGCCCCCCTGATCTAAGATAGTTCTGGAATCTACTTTCGAAGCCACCTGATAGGCAATTCTGGCCGGGAAGTTTGCTTTGATGGTTCCGGTTATCACATTTACGGAAGGTCGCTGTGTGGCAACCACCATATGTATACCCACGGCCCGGGCTAACTGTGCAATTCGGGCTATTGGCTCTTCGATTTGCTTTCCGGCAGTCATCATTAAATCGGCAAGCTCATCAATTATTACAACAATGTATGGTAAGTGTCGATGACCTAATTCCTCTTCCAGCTCGCCGTCTTTATATTTTTTGTTATACGCTTTTATATCACGAACGAGCGCCATTTTAAGCAAATCGTAGCGATCGTCCATTTCTTTACAAACGCTATTTAAGGTTTCCAGCGCTTTGGAAGTGTCTGTGATAATGGGCTCATCGGCATTTGGCAACATCGCCAAAAAGTGATTTTGAATATTGCGATACAAAGAAAGCTCAATTTTCTTCGGATCAACCATCACAAACTTCAAATTATCCGGGTGGCATTTATAGAGAAGACAGGTGATAATGGTGTTTATCCCCACCGACTTACCAGAACCGGTTGCCCCTGCCACCAATAAGTGAGGCATCTTGGTAAGGTCCATCATAAACACTTCATTTTCGATGGTTTTACCAAATGCTACGGGGAGCGTCATGTCGGTTTCAACAAACTTCTTTGTATTGATAACCTGTTTGATATATACCGTCTCGCGCGTGCTATTTGGCACCTCGATTCCAACCGCCGATTTACCGGGAATGGGGGTGAGCATTCGCAAGCCTTTCGATGCAGTTGCCATCTTCAAATCGTTTGAATAACTCTCGATCTTGCTGATTTTTACATCAGGCGCCGGCTCCAGTTCATACAAAGTTACAGTTGGACCAACAATCGCGTTAATTCCAACAATCTCAATTTTATGGCGCTTTAGCTTATCCAGGATAATGCGCTTGTTTTCTTTGATCTCTTCCAGATCAACTTCATTACCTTCGTTGGGAGGCTTATTCAGTAAGTCAACGGTAGGGAACTTATATTTAATAACCGGTACTTCTTTTGCTTGCTCGCGATTTAGTTTATCTAACTCTTTTTCGCCGGCTTGCTCTTCTTCTTCCCCTTTAAAAATGGCAACTTCTAAATCATCTTCGTCTTTTTCCTCTTTCTTTTCGACTTCCTTCTTCTCAATAATTGCGCGAGGTCGGGTGTCCAGTTCTTGCACTTCCGCCTTCTCTTTTTCAAGGCGCTTGCGATCCTCTTCTTCCGATTTTTCTACAATTTCATCGATGGATGGAGCTGGCGCTTCTTTTTCAGGTTCAGCAGCTTTGGTTTTTGTTGCAGCCCGTTCCGCTTTCTTTTGATCTTTTTCGGATTGCTTTTTAGCCTTTTCTGCCTCTTTTTCTTCTTTCTTTAACTCGAGCTCTGCTTTTCGTTGCGCAATTCGTTCTTCCCGTTCTGCTGCTTTTAAAGCTTTCTTTTCTTCCCGCTCAATTCTAGAAGCTTCCATTTTATCTTTCAAAGAATCCAACCAGATTTTGATAGAATCGATGGTTTTCTGCAGATCTCGTTCCCACAGTAACAGCAAAGTGACCAGCATCAAAACAATTAGAATAAAAAATGAACCTAGCCCGGTGATATTTTGTAAGATGCTGGATATTGCTACCCCTGCAGCTCCTGCCCAAATCGGATCTTCGGGCACAGCTAAATTGGTGGTAAGCCAGCCCAAAAAGGTGGACAGCAACACCATGCCCCAAATGGTTAACGTATTAAGCCACGCATTATCAGAAAATGGGCGCCTGCGAAATATGTGCCAACCGTTATACCCAATCATCAGCGCTAAGATGATGCTGGTATATCCAAACAGTGAATACACTAAATAATGGGACAGATAAGCGCCAACCGGACCCAACCAGTTTTGAACAAGCCGGGAGCTGGCATCAGGATTGAATAGATCCGAGAAAGCTAAACTACGCGCATACTGATAATCATCCGCGGTATATGAAACGATACTTAGAGTGAGCAGAATTGAAATGGCAATGGTGATTACACCAATGATTTCCAGCTTTCGACCGGAATCTACCGGACCGGAGGACTTCGCAGTATTTAGTTTTTTCTTAGCCATTTAAATCGGTGATAAGACCATCGCGCATTCCGGGTAATACGTCAAACTTGTTAACCTGGCAGCAAAATGGAATATCATTTTCCGGAACCAGTTGACTTAAACGATATGCGTGATCGCTTCCCTTTATGGTTTCTTCTAATTGATCTTTAAATTTTTCGTACAACCCGAATGCTACTTTTGCACCGTCTTTCGTTTTTTGAGGTAATTGTCCATCAAATAAATGATATAAGAGCGAACCTGCAAATAAGGTGTCTTCCAGGGCAAGGCGGCCTCTCCAACCAGCACAGATTAACACAACTTCATCGTCGTGTTCTGTTAGCTTATTTAGAATGGATTGTTGGTTTAAAAAAGAACCGATATATATCCGATTAGCCAAACCTGCCTTTTTGATGGCTTTGGTCCCGTTGGTTGTATTGAAAATAAGCGTTTTATCTTCGATAGCTTCCGGTGTGTAATCCAGAGGAGAATTTCCCAGATGATAGCCGTCTATTTTCACCCCGTTTTTTTCACCACAAAGCAGATAATCGTTGGAGTCCATGGTGTGGGCAATTTTACTGGCATCGCCCATATCTTCTACGGGAATTACTTTTTTTGCCCCATTTGCAATGGCTGTAGTGATGGATGATGTGGCTCGAAGAATATCGATAATTACCGCACTTTTTCCCCTCAGATCCTCTTCCTGGAAGGTCTGAACCGAAAAAAATACGTCGATGTAATTAGATTCTGGCATAATGCTCTTATTTCTTAATAAACGGCGGTTTAGTAACCGTTGCCGGTGCTGACTTCTTTCGAATGTTGATAAAAATCTCGGTTCCGTCTTTTGCAAAATCGGTGGAAACAAATCCCATACCAATTCCCTTACCTAGCGAGATGGACATTGTTCCGCTGGTAACAATCCCAATATCATTTCCAGCGGCATCTGATATTGTGTAGCTATTTCTTGGGATCGACCGCTCATCGCTCATTACAAATCCAACCATTCGGCGTGAAAGGCCGGCTTCTTTTTTTGCGAGCAACACGTTTTTGGCTACAAATTCGCCTTTATCAAACTTGGTAATCCAACCCAGGCGAGATTCCAGCGGGTGAGTATTTTGGGTGATGTCGTTTCCATACAGTGCAAAACCCATTTCCAGCCG
Source organism: Balneolaceae bacterium (assembly GCA_965249965.1). Taxonomy (GTDB): domain Bacteria; phylum Bacteroidota; class Rhodothermia; order Balneolales; family Balneolaceae; genus HXMU1420-13. The sequence goes on along the minus strand of OZ252262.1, from coordinate 850,459 downwards.
TAAAGTATCACGTGCTCCAAGCCCACAAGGCTCAATACCAAATTCTTCTCCCGCTTCAAATATGGCGTTCCAAACAGAATTTACATCAACATCGGCATGCTTGAAATAAAGCTCAAATCCCGATTCACCGGTATAACCTGTTGCTGAAATAATCATCGAGGCACCGGCAAGTTCGCCTTCTTTAAAAGAATAAAACCCAATATCGTCGAGATTGGTATCTGTAAGTTTCTGGAGTGTTGCCTTAGCTTTGGGTCCCTGAACGGCAAGAAGCGCATAGTCGTCGGACTGGTTTACCAGCTTTGCGCCCATGGTGTTTTGGGAAGAAACCCACTTAAAATCTTTTTCAATATTAGCCCCGTTAACCACCAGCATATATTCGTTTTCTGCGAGCATGTAGATAATTAGATCATCCACAATGCCGCCATCTTCGTAACACATACACGAATACTGTGCTTTGCCTGGATATAATTTCGAAGCGTCGTTCACGCTCACTTTCTGGATCAGGTCGAGTGCTTTATCCCCGGAGACAAAAAATTCACCCATATGCGAGACGTCAAAAACACCCACTGCTTCTCGCACAGCAGCGTGTTCAATTTTAATCCCTTTGTACTGAACCGGCATCTCAAATCCGGCAAACTCTACAATTTTACCACCCATTTGATTGTGGATAGTAAAGAACGGCGTTCTTTTAAGCATGTACCTTGTTAAACGATGTGATGATAGTGCGTTGCGAAGTTAGTGAATTTATGATTAAGGAAAGAATTAATCGTGCCTAAGTTCGGTTTTATCAGCCAAAGTAGAAATTATGAAAAACTATTTAAGTACAGAGTTCAGCGAGATGCCACCGCGAGCTCGGGCACACTTTATAAATTCGGTAACGGGTTTTAAATCCTGCAATTTGATTGGCACTATTTCTGGTGATGGAAAAACGAATCTGGCCATTTTCAGTTCTGTCACTCATTTAGGTAGTAATCCCCCGTTATTGGGTTTTGTTCTTCGTCCACACACGGTGATGAGAAATACCTTCGAAAACCTCAAAGAAACCGGATTATTCACCGTCAATCATGTGAATGCGGATATGATAAAGCCGGCACATCAAAGTTCGGCGAAATATCCGGGTGGAGTTTCAGAGTTTGGAGAAACCGGATTGACCGAAGAGTTCAAAGAGGGATTCAAGGCTCCATTTGTTGAAGAAAGCCGCATCAAAATTGGCTGCCGATTTGTGAACGAGTATTTCCTCAAAGAAAATGAATGTCGATTTATCATTGGGGCGATGGAACAGATTTATCTTTCCGATGAAATCGTAAGTGAAGATGGCTTCATCAATTTGGAAAAAGCAGGAACGGTGGCTGCAACTGGTTTGGATGGATATGCTTTACCCAAGATTTTGGATCGGTTTAGTTATGCGCAGCCCGGGAAGGCAGCTGAATCGATTTTATCTTTCGAGAATTAGTGTTCAATTATTTCAATAGAGGCCCAATCTCCGATATAATCAGGTACTAAAACAGAAGCATAAATACTGTAAGTACCAGATTTTGCAGTGATGATTTCTGCATCTTTTACGAATTGTTGATCCCATTCATATTGAAAAGCAATCATCTCACCGGGCTGTATTATTAAAGAAGTTGGTTCATAAAAAATGCTGGGAAAATTGTCTGGAAATTGAAATGATAAATAATCACTTGTATTAAGCGCTGTAATATCGAAAAGGATTTTTTCTGGCAGATAAAACCATGCTTCTCGCACACTTTCTGTAGGGTTTGAAATGGAATAATCAACGATGATTGGCTCGCCAACCAAATAGGTATCTTTTTCTACAAATACGGAATATTCTAGCCCAAGCCAGGGGGCGGTTGAATTGTAGACTTTATCATAGATCTTGATTAACTCTGAAATGATGGAATCCAATCGTTCAAGTTCGGTTGTTTGGCTTACAGAGGTGGAATCAAATGCACATGCATCAACTTCAATTGTATGAGTATTCCCATTTTCAGTAACGTCAATTTTTATTCTAAGCCCATCGTCACAATAATACGTGTACTCATAGTCAATATAACGGAACCTGTGGAGTAACTTTTTCAAGTGGTTAAAATCAACTTCGGATAAATCTGCATTTAGTTCGGTTAATGTGGATGTGATTGATACCGAACCGTATTCATTAATTGTTAATGATTTGTCAAGTGAGAAATGATAAACCGAGAATTCAACGAATAAATTTTGAGATTCTAAATCATCTTCAAATATATTGCAGCTAACTACAATTATAAGAAGGCCAATAAGAAAAACCCGCATTCTATTCATTTGCTACTATTTCGATGGTTGTTCTGTCACCGGGTAATTCTGCTGATAAGAAAGAAGTATAAATAACATAATTACCGGGAATTGCACTTATTGTTGAGTCACCGCTAGGAAATTCCTGATTCCAAGTGTAGGAAAATGTTTTGGTCTCTCCTGATTGAAGTGAAATCATTAATGGATCATCTTCTATTTGCCTGTAATTAATTGGGTAGCGAAAATTCAGATGAGCCTCATCAATTCTTTTTTGAGTAGAAAAATAAATCGGGTACCCTTTTTGAAACCAAAGTTCACGGTCTGTTGATGTAGGATTGTGGATTTGATAGCTCGCAACTAATTCTTCACCGGTATTGTATGTAGCTTTATTCAACGAATATTCCACTTGAAGATCCAACCAAGGAGATTGTGTACTATATACATCTTCATAAATCTCTTGCATAAATTGAAAGATTAGATCGAATTTTTGGATCAACTCACTCCATTCTTTTTCAACTGTAAATATGCAGGTGTCAATATTAAGGTGTGTGAAATTATTCCCTTCTGTAATGTTTATGGTTAAATAGACATTATCTGCGCAATAATACCTGGGTTCATAATCCCAAGTTTGGTAACGATGGAACAAGACTTTTAAACGGTGGAATTCTTCATCGGACAACTGATAAGTTAATTCCGGGTAAGTAGATGTTAAAGTCACCACGCCGTCTTCACTAAACCTTAACGCCTGATTAAAAGCCCCCCAACCATCACGTGCACTAAACTCAATAAGTAGATTCTGTTGCTCTAAATCATCCTCAAATACATTGCAGCTGCAAAGTAAAGCCCAAAACCCACATAAAAAAAGCAAACCCCGATACATAACTTATTGGTTTAGATAACCTTGATGCCAAAGTAACGAAACGGAATAGAAATTGGTATAAAATGGTTTTGCATACTAGAAAAGATTCAAGATAAGTAAAGCAAAATCTGTCTCATTTCAGCTTTCTCCGTATCTTCGGCCCAAAATTTAATTTAGATCATCCACACCGATGTCAATCAACAAAGAGCAAGTAAAAACTGCGTTAGCCCACGTTCTTCATCCACAGATTAAACAAGATTTAGTTTCGCTGGATATGATCCAGGACCTGATCGTTCAGGATAAATACGTTTCCTTTACCCTGGAAATGGCCGAACAAAACGAAAATCTGGCTACGGAACTAAAGCAACGTTGTGAAGGAGCTGTTCACAAGTTTATTGATCGGGATGCCGTGGTGGATATTCAGGTTGGGATCAATGTTTCTAAAAAGGCGAAAGCCCCGCAACAAGCTCCTCCGCCCGCCCAACCACTTTCCGGAGTGAAGAATATTATTGCCGTAGCCTCAGGAAAGGGCGGCGTTGGTAAATCTACTGTTGCTGTGAATATTGCTGCGGCGTTGGCCCGAACCGGTGCTTCTGTCGGTTTGATGGATACAGATATTTACGGACCAAGTATTCCCACCATGTTCGACTTATTTGATCGGCCGAACATTACCACCCAAAAGAAATTGATTCCACTTGAGAAATATGGCATTAAAATGGTTTCCATGGGTTTTTTGGTGGATGTAAATCAAGCTATGGTTTGGCGGGGGCCGATGGCAACGAGTGCAATCCAGCAATTTATGAAAGATGTAGAATGGGGTGAACTGGATTACATGGTGTTGGATCTTCCCCCCGGAACCGGCGACATCCAATTAACCATTGTGCAAACCATTCCATTAAGTGGGGCCGTGATTGTATCAACGCCACAAACAGTAGCTTTGGATGATGTGCGAAAAGGGGTGGCGATGTTCCAGAAAGTGAAGGTTCCAGTTTTAGGAGTGATCGAAAACATGGCGTATTTCACCCCGCCGGATATGCCGGAAAAGAAATATCATATTTTTGGCGAAGGCGGGGCATCACGACTTGCAGAAGAATTAGGAGTGCCGGTTTTGGGTGAAATCCCAATCGAACAACCCATTCGCGAAGCGGGCGACAATGGAAAACCCATTGTATTAGCAGATGAGCAATCAGACGCTTCACACGCGTTCTTCACAGTAACTTCAAATATGCAGCAACAATTGGCACTTCGGGCGGCTGAATCGAAACCAAAAGTGCAGATTAGCTTTAAGTCGTAATCATTTTCGTGGCGAAATTGAAAGAATCCATTTGATGACCTCCTCTTCGAATGGAAACTGTTTTTCCAGAACGGTATCGTACAGACCATGCGTACTATTTGGTAGTACGGTAATTTCTATAAGCTCATTTCCTGAAGCCTCTTGGATCATCCTAAGGTTTTGAGCGCTTGTTTTAGCATCCACAGCTTGATCATTCTCACCATAAAGATTTAGCCAGGGAATGCCAACGGTGACATACTCGTCAAAGAAACTGAGACCATATGAATTTTCGATGGGGTGATTCCCCAGTTCTTCAGAAAGAGGAGGTAACCAATTGGGGTTATATTCATTTCGAAGCTCCCTTATTTCTTCGTCCAGCATAGTCAATCCTTCGCTATCATTTTCTTCGAGCAAATCGAAGTGTCGCTCCCAGTAAGTAATGATTGAATTGATTAACTCCTGGGGTGCGTTTGAACCCCGAATGCCATTTAATGTTGAAAATTTTCTTGTTTGCACAACGGAATTTATAGGGCCGGAAACGTTCGCAATCATGTCTACTTTTCGATTTCTTGCTGCCAGAACTCCAACTAGTCTACCCCCCTGACTTACGCCAAATGCGGCAATTTTAGTGGTATCAACTTTTGGGTGGGAGTTTAAATAATCTATGGCAGTGGAAGCATCTTGTACAAAGTCGTTAAAGTCAGATTTTGGATATGAAATGGTAGATCTGCCGGTTCCGCGTTTATCATAAATTAGGGTTACAATTCCGCAAGCTGCCGCTTTTCTGGCAAAGTAAATGGGGACATCCATCAGCCTTGTATAATTGTTACCTCCACCATGCATTACGATTGCAGCGGGCATTTTTTCTGAACTGGTGGGTACATACAAATAGGCAAAAAGCTGGCTGTTATCAATGGGGATGGTAATCGAGTCTACTTTAAAAGAATAATTCTGAGCTATTTGCCCCGACAAACAAGGGTTAGATTGAGCAGTTACAGAAAATGGAAGGAGAAAAGGAATCAAATAAAGAAGTAGTCGCATTTTGTAAGTTTTTGGTGCTTTAATCTTTACTAAGTCAATACTACATGGTTTCAAAGAATATGCAAGCTTCAAAATTTAGCGCGGTCAAATCAGGGGTTCTTCACATAAACTTCACAGAAGCCACATAATTTTGGATGATTTAAGGTTAAGGAGGTATCACTATGATTCTAGAGAAACGCTTTGATAAAGTAGATAGCGCACTTACAAGCTGGATGGCTAATCATGCCCTAACAATAATGAGAGTTGGATTAGGGATCATTTTTTTGTGGTTTGGAGCGCTCAAGTATTTTCCGGGTTTAAGTCCGGCCGAAGAATTGGTTAGAAACACAATTTATTTTGTAGACCCTGATTTATTTATTCCTGTATTAGCAACCTGGGAAGTGCTTATTGGTATTGGATTAATCTGGGGAAAGTGGATGCGGGTTACTCTGCTACTATTATTCTTGCAGATGCCCGGCACAGCGATGCCAATTTTTATACTACCGGAAGTCGTTTGGACGGCATTCCCTTATGGGCTGACACTTGAAGGTCAATATATTGTTAAAAACCTAGTATTAATTGGCTCAGCACTAGCGCTTGGCGCTACTGTTCGAGGGGGCAAGTTAATTTCGGAAGAACGTTAAAGTTACTCGAGTCTATTTTCAACGAGTAACTTTAACTAAACTAAAATCTGATTACGGGAAAATACCCATCTGCTCGTACATCGTGCCAATTTTGCGAATTGCGCTTACGAAGGCGGCAGTTCGTAAATCATCAAGATTATGTTCATTTCTGATTTCGGTAATCTGATTATAAGCGGTGATCATGGTCTCTTCCAATCCTGAATCTACCAGATCGGCCTCATTAGCACCATGTGTTAAGCGTTCTACATCACTGGCTTTGTACTTTTTCCCTGAAATCTGTTCAAGTTCACGAACAATTTTCATTAAGCTACCCTCATCAAACTTCTTATTCAGGCGGCCATAACGCACATGCTGAATATTCTTGAGCCACTCGAAATATGAAACAACCACACCGCCAGCATTTAAGTAAGTATCCGGGATGATAAGTGCTCCACGTTCTTTAAGCATCTCATGGGCATCTGCGGTAACCGGTCCGTTGGCAGCTTCAGCTATAATTTTTGCCTTTACTTTATCCACGTTATCTCCGGTAATTTGGCTTTCCAGTGCAGCGGGTATCATAATGTCACAGTCCTGTTCAAAAATATCGCTGTTTTTTGCAAGTTCTTTGGAATTACCAAAACCTATAATGCTTCCAGTTTCTTTACGGAAAGCAATGAGTTTTTCAAGATCCATGCCTTTCGGGTCGTAGATAGCGCCTTCCAATTCGGCTACACCAATCAATTTTGCTCCGGCTTCCGTCATATATTTCGAAGCATGGTAACCCACATTCCCCAATCCCTGAACACAAAAAGTCTTTCCTTCAACGCCGGTTTCAAGACCGAGTGCATCCATGTCTTTTTTCACATTTAAAGCTTCCCGAATTCCAAAATATACACCGCGACCTGTTGCCTCTGTTCTTCCGCGAACCCCACCTTGAGGGATTGGCTTTCCGGTAACACACGCTTCTGCGTTTAAGTCGTCACTCATTTGGCGGTAGGTATCTAAAATCCAGCCCATTTCTCGAGCGCCGGTACCATAATCTGGTGCGGGTACATCAACACCCGGGCCAATAAAACCTTTTTTAACAAGCTCAAAAGTATAGCGCCGGGTAATTCGTTCTAGCTCAGTTACAGAATATGCTCGTGTACTAATTTTTACGCCACCTTTTGCACCACCAAAAGGGACATCCACAATGGCGCATTTGTAGCTCATCAATGCAGCAAGGGCCTTTGTTTCATCGGCATCAACTTTATGGCTGTAACGAATACCCCCTTTTGTAGGCATTTTATGATGGCTATGTTCTACTCGCCATCCTTTGATTACCTCAACAGTTCCATCATCCCTCCGGAGCGGAAAAGACACCTGATACACGGTGTTACACATTTTAATTTGATTGAGTATCCCCTTATCAAACTTGGTATATGCTGCGGCCTTATCGAAGTTCTGATTGACCTGTGCAAAGAATTTATATTTTCCCATTTACCTGAACTGATTACTTTAATAAAAATGAGCAATCAATGGTCGGAATATTCTAATTGATAAACAACAGAAAAGCGCTTTTTTATTAATCACTCAAAGGAAGAGCTACATGCAAATGATCGGCCGTTCCTACATGCCTTATCGTCTGAAAACCCATCAGTTTTAAACCCCACTCTAAGCTAATATTGCGTAATTCAGAATGCCCTATTGTTCGTAGGTCGATAGCGTGCACGAATCCGGTAGGTTGTTCGTAGTGCATGGAGCTTTCTCGTGGGGTTAATCCCATAGCAAGATAATCTTCTTGTGTGCGCCTGATATCCGTTATTACTAAATCTTTCTCCGCTAAAGTTGTGCTGGCTACAGCTACTCTTAATATTGGATGGAGGGTGCTATAAACTTCCTGAACAGATTCAGATTTAGCGTTTACACTATTGAGGTAAAGAAGCCCATAAATAATAAAACCACCTACCAACATGCTAACCGCACTAACGGTGAGTTTGGCCATGGCTTTTTTTCGCTTAACCTTGCGAAATACAAAAAAGAATAACAATGAAAGGAAAATGGTTGTGGCTCCCATGCCACCCAATAAGGAAACCCATGAATTCCAGTCTTGGTCAAGATTTAAATAGACCGCGGTTCTGATTAAAATGAAAAAGGGAAGTACAACAAGGCTTACCACCATAAACAGAAAGCCGGAAATGTAATACCCAACACTTCTTTTTTTCTTAGTTTTTGTAGGCTTCGTCTTAGGCTTTGAATCGACCGTTTTTTTGGTTGAGAACATATCAAAGTTCTCTTTGGGTTGGGATAACCAGTCGATATCGCTTTGGGACACTTTTTCCATGCCCAACCTAAACGAAATTCTATGCTTTGAGTTTCGCTAAATCTGCCGTTGTGTGCGACGCATTAAGAAAGGAATGGTTTGCATCACAACAAATAGTATGATCGATAGCGGAATGGCATGATAGGGCATCCAAAAGACAACCGTCCCTAATTCGAATAGGGTGTATGTAAACAATAAGCCGGTAATAAGCAGACAAAAGCTGTATGCCCATGGAGTTCGCATCCACAAAAAGAGGGCAGCAAATATCCCAGTAAATCCAACAATAAGTCCGGCAACGAGGCGAAAAATGGGGAGCTCTTGCAGATGGAATTCGAATATTCCTGACCCCCAATAATCGGAAGTTAACTTCCAAATATTGAAACCGGCGATATAAAGTCCGGTGAGGAGTAAAAATAGTTGAAGGAAAAACTGAATTCGGTGGTCGTGTTTGTTCATTGGATTTTCAGGGGATAAAAGTTATGCTAGTTCTTGAGTATGATTTTTTGCCACTTTTGTTCCCAATCGAATACTTTTTACACGCTTTTATTACATGACTGAATCTGCATGATTATACTCTCATGCCCATCAACATTTTAAAAACAATTATGAAACATCTTATTGGAGCACTTGCGCTTAGCGTTACGGTTTTTTCCTGCACACAAGAAATTGGCGTGGAGGAAATTAAAGCAATTCATGAGCGGGTAATTACACTTGATACCCATGCTGATATTAATGTTCGGAATTTTACAACGGATCAAAATTATACCATGAACTTAAACACGCAGGTAACACTGCCAAAGATGGAGGAAGGTGGTTTAGACGTAGCCTGGTTTATTGTGTACACAGGTCAGGGTGAGTTAGATGATGCGGGGTATGAAGCAGCGTATGAAAACGCGATTTCAAAATTTGATGCTATTCATCGCCTTACCACAGAAATTGCACCCGATCGAATCGAGCTTGCCACTACTTCAGATGATGTAAGGAGAATTATTGAATCAGGGAAAAAAGTAGCCATGATTGGCATTGAAAATGGATACCCAATTGGCACAGATCTTTCCAGAGTTAAAGAATTTTATGATCTGGGCGCACGATATATTTCTCTGTCTCATAACGGACACAGCCAGTTAAGCGACTCAAATACAGGAACCCGGGATAGCGTTTGGCTACATAATGGGCTTAGTGATTTTGGTAAAGAAGTGATTGCTGAAATGAATAAATGGGGTATCATGCTGGATTTATCGCACCCCTCGAAAGAAGCAAATTTACAAACCATGGAGTTATCCAGAGCACCGGTAATTGCCTCACATTCCTCAGCGCGGGCTTTGGCGCCATCTGTAAGCAGAAATCTAAGCGATGAAGAGCTTTTGGCACTAAAAGAAAATGGAGGGGTTGTCCAGGCCGTTGCATTCAGGAGCTATTTAAATCCCGAAAAAAATGTGGCTCGACAAGAAGAAGTGGATGGAATCCTCAACGAAGTAATGGCAGAAATGGGCATCGAACGAAAAAGCTGGGGAGAAGTTCGTGAAATGGAATCTGCTGCACGAGACGAATATATTGCCGCCTATCGAAAAGCACAGGCGGAAGCTGAACCGCGCATTGAAAGCGAGGTTACAGCACCAGATGTTAATGTGGCAGATCTTGTAGATCATATTGATTACATGGTTGATTTAATTGGAATAGACCATGTTGGAATTAGTTCAGATTTTGATGGCGGTGGTGGCGTAGGTGGTTGGAATGATGCTTCCGAAACACTAAACGTTACTGCAGAACTGGTAAACCGAGGCTATTCTGAAAAAGAAATTGCCAAGCTCTGGAGCGGCAATCTTCTACGTGTGCTAGATGATGTCGAAAAAATCGCAACTCAAATTCAGGCGGAAATGTAATCCCACTTTTATCCGATGACATATATATGTATAATATATGTCATGAAGGACAGGGAGCAAATAAAGAAAATCATTCATGTGGATATGGATGCTTTTTTCGCTGCAGTGGAGCAGCGGGATTTCCCTGAATTAAGAGGCAAGCCGGTAATTGTTGGTGGAAAACCCGGTGGCAGAGGCGTGGTCTCAACGTGTAGTTACGAGGCACGGAAATTTGGGGTTCGATCTGCTATGCCAACCAATGAAGCTTATCGTTTATGTCCGAATGGGATTTTTGTAAAAGCACGATTTGATGCCTATAAAGAAGCCTCACAGGTTGTGCGAAATATCTTCTTCGAATACACCGATTTGGTAGAGCCCCTTTCGATGGATGAGGCGTACCTGGATGTGACCGAAAATCATAAAGGGAACCCATCCGCTACGTTGATTGCCGAGGAGATAAGAAGCCGGATTTTTGAAGAAACTCAACTAACCGCCTCTGCCGGTGTAGCTCCCAATAAATTCCTGGCAAAGATTGCTTCCGACTACAACAAACCGAATGGTTTAACGGTGATTACTCCGGATAAAGTAGAAGAATTTGTAGAGCAGCTGGACATCAAGAAGTTTTTTGGAGTTGGAAAAGCCACGCAAAAAAAGATGCATGCTTTGGGGATAAAAACCGGCGCAGATTTAAAGCAATGGTCGGAGATTGATCTGGTAAAAGCGTTCGGAAAGTCCGGGAGATATTATTTTAAAATTGCACGGGGAATTGATAACCGGGAAGTGAAGCCGCACCGAACCCGAAAATCGTATGGAAAAGAGCGAACTTTCTCTGAAGATGTGGGGGATTTAGACTGGGTGAATAACTTTCTGGATGATCTGGCAAAACAGATTTCTGAGGGGATGCGGAAAATCCCCACGGCCGGGAAAACCATCACGCTAAAAGTGCGCTACAAAAATTTCGATACGATTACACGAAGTCATTCCATAGCTCATTTTACAAATAATGTGGATGAAATTGCGAAAGTAGCCAAGCAGTTATTGGAACAAACGGAGGCCGGTACAAGAGAGATACGACTATTGGGGATTTCCCTTTCAAATTTAAATCTGATCGAAAAAGAGTATTGGGAGCAGCTAGAGTTGGGGGTTTGATGAATAATGAACAGTCAATTTAGAATGCTCAACTTTGAATGTCATCCTAAGAATACTTCCGAAGGATCTCGTGGGATATTCGATAAGATTCTTCTCCCGACTTGTCGGGATCAGAATGACTTGAAGATTGTCATTCCTGCGAAGGCAGGAATCTCGATTTTCAAAAAAATGGGAGTTTTAAAATTAATCTAGATCCCGGATAAAGTCGGGGATGACGCAATTAATAGATTAGGGGTAAATCACATCTCAGGTGTTTTTAATAAAAAAATAGAACACTTTTAAAACTATCGGGAAATGGTACTCGTCTTACAACCGAAATCAACAAAAGAGAAAACGATTCTCGACGTTGAAAGTGAAAAAGAACGAATGGAAGACGCACAATTGGTTCAGGATTTTTTGGGAGGCAATCATCAGGCTTTTAACAAGCTGATTGGCAGATGGCAGGATCGCATTCATCACTTTGCGTATCGCTACTTTGCCAATAACGATGATGCCGCAGAAGTAACTCAGAAAACCTTCATCAAAGCGTACCAAAAGCTGGAAACGCTGGATGATGCAGCCAAATTTGGTTCCTGGTTATATCGCATAGCCAATAACCTGTGCCTTGATGAACTTAAGCGTGTTGGCCGGAAACGTGCAACATCGCTGGAAGCTTTGAAGTCAGCTCCTCAATCAGAAATGGAGCGGGCTGCCGATAGTTCTTTAATGAGAAATGAAGCCATTGTGCTTTTACACAAAGCATTGCTTCAACTACCTAATGAGCAGCGCATGGTGGTTATTATGAAAGAATATGAAGGCCTGACCTTTAGAGAAATTGCCGAAATTTTAGACGAATCAGAGAATACCATCAAATCGAGATTGTATTACGGTCTTCGGGCGCTGAAGAAGACTTTCGATTCGTGGAATATCAACAAAGAGGTGTTTAGCTATGACTAAAGACGAAGCACGCGAGCTTTTTATCGACTATATGTACGGTGGGCTCGATATCGACACACAACAGAAATTAGAAGCTTTTGTCGGGGAGCATCCCGATTTAAAAGAAGAATTAGATGGCCTGATGGAAACCCGGCAGGTGTTACAGCAAATGCCGGTAGAAAACCCCAAAGAGCAAATCGTGATCATGGAGCCGAGTTCGGCGTATTCTTCCTTCCGAAACTGGATGGAAAATGTGTTGAGTTATCTCACTCCACGATCCGGTTTTGGTCGATTCGGCGTAGCTATGGCAAGTTTTGTGTTTTTGTTCATCATAACCGGCAGCTTAACGGACATGAACCTGCAAATGGATGATGGCAAGTTTTCCATCTCTTTTGGTGAACAAACAACAGCCCCCGTAGGCTATTCAGTAGCTCAGGTTGAAATGCTGATTAATCAAGTGCAGGCAGAAAATGCCGCCTTAGTTGCCGGCATTGTGGAGGCCGCTCAGGAACAACAAGAATCTCAATTTGAGTTAACGCTGGCAAGTTTTGCTGAATATTTAGATGAGCAACGCACTTCCGACCTTCAGCTGATAGACTACAGCTTAACCAACCTAGAAGAAACTACCTACAATCGCTTTGTTCAAACCGATCAGGTGTTAGGCGAAATAATCGAAACCGTAAGTTTAAACAGATAAAACAATGAAACATCTCAAACACATAGTACTGATCGGCGTATTGAGCATGCTTTTTACCCCAATGATAAGCGCTCAAAATATCGATGCTAACCGGATGAACAGAGACATCCGCATTATGGAAAATATACTGGCCGAATTATTTCGAACGCAGGTAGAAGTTGCAACCGGCGCATCCTTAATCATCGATCATGGTGGAACACGGCAGCGTGATATTCGCGGAACCTATCTTCAGGATTTTGGAATTATATTTATGATCCCGGCAAATGATCCATTTACACCGCGCATGCACGTTACAGGTGGCAACGGGTATTCGTTTTACTACAGCACGGATTCAAACAACGATGATGATAACGCCAAACGAGAAGTGGATGAAGGTGCGGTTCAGGAAAGAATTTCAGAGTTCTTATTGGATTATGCATCAACTATTGGGCAACTCGATGACGATGAAACTATTATGGTGATTCATGGCTCTACGTCATCCAATCAGCGCACGTATTGGAATTACCGAATAGCTGTAAATGGCGAGACCACTGAATACGAACAAGAAGCCATGCCTGTAATTTCTGCCACCGCGAGAATGAAAGATTTAAAAGACTATCGAAGCGGCCGCATTGATGCAGCAGAAGCGAAGCAACGCATCAACTTTGCAACCAGTGAGGATAAAGAATACCTAGACTTGAAAGTGCTGGGAAATATTTTTGAAACCGCGCTTCGTGATGCAGGAGAAAACGAATTTAGAATAAGTGGCGGAATTGGGTATATGATGCTTGATAATTTTGGCGCCATCTTCAATTTTGATGCCCGTTACGGTGGGGGTCGTGATATTTTCTTCGGGCGGTTAGCTGAAACCCAGCGTCGACTTCGAATCATCCAGGAACAGGAGATTAGAACCGGTCGCCGCGTAGAAGGATTGGAAGAAGAAGCGGTAGCCATCGAGCAAAGGCAAGAACAGCTGAAGGAAGAAATGATCGTAGCTTTTGGAAATCTAAAAACCAGTATTTCAGAATATCTGGTCGATTATGGACGAACACTTAGCTCTGTAGATTCCGATCAATTTATTCTTACAAGCGTTAATATTTCTACAGGCGGTATTGATGAAATTCCTGAACGTATCGATCTTCAGATAAAGAAGTCGGTGTTAGAAAATCTCGATCGCGGAAGAATCTCTAGAGATGAAGCGATTAATTCTGTGCTAATTACAGAGTATTAGTAGGACTGTTGGGGCGTTTAATTAAACGCCCGTACTTTTTATAGCCTGAATTCACAATCTTTTTGTAAGGCCTTTTGGAGGAGTAGTTCATACTCCTCTTTTTTTATTTCGAGGCACCCAAATCGCCCTAAGTGCTCGGTGTAGAACTGGGTATCCCATAATAGAAAGCCATGCTTTTGTAAAATCTGATGGCAATAATAGAGGGCTACTTTATCAGCCTCTGATTCTATTTTAAACATGCTTTCCCCAAAAAAAGCAGCCTTAAGGTGAACCCCATACAGTCCACCTACTAACTGTTCGTTTCTGTACACTTCTACAGAATGAGCGTGGCCATATTGATGCAGAACATCGTATGAATTTATGATCAAATCATTGATCCAGGTATCTGATCGTTGGGCACAGCCCTCAACCACTTCCCGGAATTGTGTATCAATTTTGATCTGAAATTTTTGCTGACGAATGATGCGGCGAACATTTTTTGAAACATGAAATGCATTGATGGGAATTACTCCCCGGTGGTTGGCGGAAAACCAATCTACAAAATCCGAATCCCTAGACTCCGCCATGGGAAAAATACCCTGAGAATATGCGGCTAGTAATGTTTCTGGATGGATTATTTGCATGTGGAATAGTTATAAGTCATGAGCCATGAGCTTTGAGAATTGAGCACCTAAGATTTTCAATTAATCAGCTTCTGTGCATAGCTGTATAACATCTTTTGAATTTCTTCAATTTCAGTTTCTAACTTGTTCTGTTCTTCTGGATCAATGAATCCAAGTTTAGATGAAATAATTACTTGAGTATGTAATTCATATAAAGAGCCATAAGATATATCCAGATAATGCTTGAATTCTTTCTTTGATGTTCTTGCTGCACCCTCAGCAATGTTTGAAGAAATCGATACAGAACATCTACGCATTTGTGAAATTAATCCATAACGCTCAGTAGGTGGAAAGTTTTGTGTAATTGAATAGATAGTTGAAGCTAAATCAACTGATCTTTTCAAAATTTGTAACTCTTTGAACTTTCTCATTTCTCAATTCTCATGTCTCAAATCTACTATCTATAATTCATCCCTCACTCCTTATTTCTCAAAACTGCAATCAATGAGTACAATAGAAATGAAACTCCCCAGAACCAATGGGCGAACCGGGAGGAGGCGACATCGAATCCGGAACTTCAAACTCTTCCGGGTCATCTAAGTAACGGTCGATCATCATCGCCGCTTGTTGCGCAACGGGATCATTATTTCTGTCTTCAAGTGCTTCCATTAAATCACTCAACTTTCCAAATACAATGGCTTTTGTTAATGGATTTGTCTGATCAGAGGCGTGTAGTTTGATCAAGTTTACTACCACCAAATGATTCACCACTTTTTGGATCGCATCGTGATAATCATCCCCATAACTAGCTTCCCAGGTGTGGGTAATAATTTCATCAATCACTTCTTCGAGGCTCAGATTATTCTCTCTGGCATGATATTCCACAAGCCGGTTAGCTCGATTTGGGTGTAAAATCAAACTTAAAGGCACATTAGCGGCAGTTTGTGCAATTCCCAGTGCATCCATTGCCGGACCAGTATTTCCACGGAATAATTCTCGTGTTGATGGCATGCCCGGTGGTCGGGTTGGGATGAGTTCAAGCACATTTTCAGGTAAAGCCAGCACTTCGGGATCAATGGCTTTTAACATCTCAGCTAATGCTCTTTCCTGCGTTCTTTTGTCAACGATTTCCGGAGTAGGTTGATTATCACCTTTGATTTTGTAGCTATAATCCAGGCCGCCAATCAATTTCACGGTTCCCTCTAATTGATAGCGATGAAACAAATAAATCGGAACTAAAACGTCATGCAACTTTGTCATCGGCGTACCATCCGGAATATTGCCTTCACCAAAGTTTTCGAGAGCAATTTTTCGAACTTCCAGAATGTGCGATAGTTGAGATTCCACATCTGTACCGTAGTCCCAAAGGTGCGCGGTTGGATGAGCTCCACCTTGCGGACGAGCATCATTGTCTGAAATATATTTCAAACCATCGGCATGAGCGTTTTCCAAAATTTCATTCAACGCGTCGGCTTCGTCCACTCCATCGGGGAAATCCTGATATCCGAATGCGATGGTTACTTTATCCCACTCACCCATTCCGGTATCATATGCATCACTTAAATCCAGCGCTCCATTTTTGATGTCTACTTTGGGATGAGGATAATCCATTACAGATTCTCGCCCATTTACACTTGCTGCAAAGTTGTGGTAAATCCCTAAAGTATGACCGATCTCATGGGCAGAAAGTTGACGAATGCGAGCTAAAGCCATTTCCATCATTTCCGGACTTTCTTCTGCGCCTTCCTCAAATGGAGCTAACAGCCCGGTTGCAATCATATAATCCTGACGAACACGAAGTGAACCAAGTAGCACATTTCCTTTGATGATTTCCCCGGTACGTGGGTCAACCACAGATCCTCCGTACGACCAGCCGCGTGTTGAGCGATGCACCCAATTAATCACATTGTATCGAATATCCAGCGGATGCGCGTCGTCCGGAAGAACTTCCACCTGAAAGGCATCTCTGTAGCCAATTGCCTCGAAAGCTTCGTTCCACCAGCGAGCGCCATCTAGCAAGGCAGACCGGACCGGTTCAGGAGTTCCGTTATCCAAATAATAAACGATGGGTTCTACCGCCTCGCTTACTTCAGCCGAAGGATCTTTCTTATCCAATCGATGGCGATTGATGAATTGTATCATCATGGGCTCATCGATGGGGGAAGCATAATCCATAAAAGATGTTGGATAGAATCCTCCACGCGGATCATACATTCGAGGCTCATAATCATCATCCGGCAGCTCTATAAACGAATGATGTTGCCGTACGGTGATGGATGTTGGGGATGGAACTACCGAGCGTACTTGTCGGCCGGGGTTGTTACCGGCGAACGTAAGCATGGTTTCAAATTCCGTATTTTTTGGGAAGTTGAATGTGCCTTCTTTGTACAGGGTAGACCGGTTTTTATCCAGCGAATAAGATCCTTCACCACGGCCGCGAAGTCGGCCAATAACATCATGGGCGTCCCGAATTAAGTAGGGCGTTAAATCGATGAGGTACGTTCCATCGGTTGCAGCTTCAATGTTGAACGCAGCTAACACCGAAGAGGCAAAAGCTTCTCGAACTGATTTCTTTTCCAACTCATTATCTGATCGAGCAATGTAATTCACATTGGGCTGGATGAGGAACAGTTTGGGGCCTCGTTTTTCGAAATATACAATTCGCTCTCCACCCTGTTGACTTCGATCCAACCCGATATCGTTCGATCCAACACCTGCTGCTAAGTAGTTGGCATAAAGAAATTCGAAATTCAGTTTATCGACTACCAGCCAGAGTTTGGCTTGGTCATCATCGAAATAATAATCGAAGAACCCTTCGGTTTTGGTAAGATTTTCGGTTTTTTCGGCAATGGATGGAGTTTGTGCCCAAAGGCTGGTGCTGATAAAAAGAGCAATAAGTAGTACGCTAAGTCGCTTCATCATTCGCAGTTAGAGTTGAAGTTGATGCAGAAAGAACGCAGTTTCTGAGTAGAGTTGAAACGCGCATTTGAGGTTTTTACACATACACAATGATCGAAGAGATTTTTTCATTTATACGAACCGGCGATGTATTGGCCTATCAAGGTGTGATGAAAATGGAGGTGGGTAACTATGTGGGGGCAATCAGAAAATTCAATCTTGCAGTAAAAAAGACGCTGCGCATCTACGACGCGTACGATGTATACGCTCGGATTGGGAACTGTTATCTTAATATAGTCTTGTACGAAAAAGCCATCGATGCATACAAAAAATCGATTGAGCTAAAGCCTGAAAACCATAAAACATGGGCTGAGCTGGGTGTAGTGCAAAGAAAAAATGGCAATTTTAAAGAGGCCGTGAGATGTTATGAGGAGGCCATTAGAATCAACCCGGAGTACCCCGATATACATACGAATTTAGGGGCGAATTATATCTATCTGAATGAGCTTGAAAAAGCGGTAGAAAGTTTGAACAAGGCTATCGAATTGGATCCATCCTATCATGTACCACACGGCAACCTAGCTTTGGCTTTTGCCATACTTGGGGAATATGATGAAGCTGAAAAGAGAGCAAAAATAGCAGTAAGCCTTGGTTCAAAAAGTGGAAAAGAATTACAATATAGAATTCAGGAATTGCGCGATATGGATGATCCACCGTTTGATCACAACTCCTGGATTATTTGGAATAATTGAATTGAGATGACCTACGAATACTCACGCAGAGAAAAACATATTGAAGCAACCTTCAAAGGAGAGCTTAGCGCATCAAAAAACGCAGGGTTTATCAGAACGATAAAAAAGATATGGACAGAAAATGGAAAGCTGCCCATGCTTTTAAATGTTTCTGAATTTGAGCTAAGTAGCAATACAATTGATGATTATAACATTGCAAAAGCGATGGAAGCAGCAGCCTTTTACGAACTAAAAAGAATTGCAGTGCTTGACAGATTGAGTAGGAAGGCTCAAAATGATTTTCTTGAAACAGCGGCATCGAACAGAGGAGTCTATATCAAATTTTTTTACAGCAATAAAGTGGGAGCCATTGAATGGATATTAATGTAGCGTTAATTGAACTACTTGGTTATTTAGCGGGCTTTATTGCAATGATTTCATTCTTACCTCAACTCGTGAAAACAATAAAAACTAAGCAGACCAATGATTTGTCGATTGGAATGCTCGTTCTAACTATTCTAACAAATGTACTTTATTTTATATATGGATTACTTCTTGGGCTTACACCAATTATTGTGATGCTCGGTATTATGACTATTCTTTTGTTATATCAACTATATCTAACCATATTATATAGTGACAAAACTAAAAACTGAGTTAAGAAAGTGGGCATATTTGATAAAGTTAAATCATTTACTAAAAAGCTAACCGGAGGGTCTGCAAAGGTATTTGTGGAGGCTGATCCCATCAAATTTGGGGAACCTTTTGAGGTTCGTATTAAGGCGATTGTTCAAGACGAACCCATTAATATTGATCGTGTGTATTTGAATGTGGTTGGGCTGGAAGAAGTACAGGTTGCCGATGTGGATACGCACCAAAACAGTTCCGGCCAGACACGCTCACGAGTAGAACATGTACATCGTACATTCGAGACCTACGTGAATGAACTGAATGTGACTGGTCAAATGAATCTCGTAGCATCCATGACGTACGATTGGAAAATTGAAGTCACCATTCCCGAAACTGCCCCACCAATTTATCTAGGAAAGTTTGCTCGCCACACATATCGCGTTAGAGCGGGATTGGATATGGCTGGAAACGACCCGGATTCAGGTTGGGTGGAGTTGAAATGAGTGGACCTGCAAAGTCAGGCGTGTTTATTTATTCTACTGACGTCTCCGCTCTTTCTAAATTTTATGCTGATGTGCTGTCAGATGCACGCATTGTCTTTTCTAATCATGAAATGGCGGTGATTAGCATTCCTGATGGCCAACTGGTAATCCACGAACCCGAACCGGGAGTTCAAATTGCTGAGGATAACAGAATTGGGTTTCGTGAAAGCGCAATCAAACCATTTTTTACGGTAGAGAATATGAACTCAGCTAAAAAATTGATACTTGATCAAGGGGGAACAGCTGAGCAAATGATTTATCGAGGACCGCATTTCAATGTATGCAATGCCACCGATCCTGAAGGAAATGTATTTATGATTCGGGAGTTTTATTAGTTTTCCTCGTTTCGCGGGTCTCCTGCACAATGCATGATAGGAGCTCTGCTTAGAATCTATAGGTATGGTAAACAAAGAATGGGGGCTGAGCTCCCTGAGAAAAAGTCCTGCAGCAGAGCTACAGAACTAGGTTAAGTACTAAACCTGGTTCAAGCGTCCGCTTGGACCTTTACATTTTTCAAACCCTTTGCTATTCCTTTCGCACAAGCGGACGCTTGCGTTAGGTGGCGCATTATGTTTTTTTCAAATAGTTTTGATAATTAAGGTAATACTCTCTATAAAACCATCTCGATTTAAACCTAATTTGAAATATTGGTTTTTAATTTGATTTGTTGAAAGACTTTTGATTCTACTCTGCTCAAATACAATTGAGTCGGTAATATTTATTCTGTAATTAGATGATTCTGAGTTATTAGAAGATTGAATAATCCTTCCACCAATTTTAAGTACGTTAGAGTTAAAGGAAAGAATTGTATTCTTGTCAATTAATTCTATACTAATAATCTCAAAAACGCCTCTAGATTTTTCTAAGTTAAATATTAAACCATCATAGATTAGTTGCTTTAATTCAAATAAGACGATTCCAGTATTTGATTCGTCATTTTGATCATTTTCTTGTAGTGGCTCGCCCAATAATGATTTAATGTCACTTTCATTTTTCAATTCCAAAAAGGTATAAATGGAGTAACTTAAAGTAGGTGACTCAATAATAGCAGCATCAGAAACAATATTGCTTAGACTCCCATTTATCTCGACAGATTTTAATAGAGTATTATTCTCTTGTGCATAGCATCCAAAACTTAAAATAGAAAGGATGAAAATTGGTAAGATGAATATTTTAGCTTGAGCAGGAGTTTTGAATAGGATTTCCATTTTCATCAAATTTAGTTGTCATGTAATCTTCTGGGTTTTTTGGGGTAGCATCATTATAGCCAAGTAATTCAACTTCTGCTTTATTCTTTACTTCAATGTGAACATGTGGTACTGTACCACTTGCATTTCCAGAATCTCCAGTATTCCCAATTATTGTCCCAGAAGTAACTGATCCGCTAGTTGATTGAACAGAGCTTAAATGTGCATATAAAACTAATATACTTTCACCATTTACCAATGAATTAACAATAATATAATTGCCAAATGTACCAGTACCATTTGTGTTTGAAGCATAGATTGTACCATCAAACATTGAAAATAATGGTGCGCCAATTGGTGATTTTATATCCAAACCACGGTGTGGCGTTCCGTCTGCTCTTGCTGCTTCGAATCTACCACCATCCGTACCTTGAAGACCGGTAGGTGCAATTTCAGGGTTCGGTACTGGATCACCTTCACAAGGTTGTGGTATAATTTGGTTTTGCTCCTCTTCTTCTTGTGAATCACCTTGATCGGGTGCCTGACCTGGATTACCACAAACAAATGGTGGTGGGCATGATGAACTTCCACTGCCGTCACCTGAAGTACCACCGCCAGAGCTTGAGGAGCCTCCACCGCCGGATATTATCCAATCAAAATCGATGTTCACAGAATAAGCACCTTCTCCTGTAACCGTTGCTTCAGTACCATCACAAAAGACAATCATACAGACATCATCATCGGTTGATAATGATGGGGCGACTAACTTTAATTCTTGCAAGACTCCATCTGCACATTGTATACAAGTAGCAGGATCGTCCGGTAGTGATTTTTAAATTTAGTGAGTCTGTTTCAGATGATTTAATTGGTTGAACCCATGTAAATAGTTCGGAGTATGCTAAATCACTATCAGGTATATAGGCTATTGCTACTCGTTGTACAAACACCGAATCGCTATCTAACAAACCAAACTCGTAGTAGAATTTTCTTGTATTACCATTGGCTTGTTCCATCGCTGCGGGTGAAAAACCCAGTACTTGCTCATGGTGAATATAGAATCCTTCATCAGTTATTGCGCCAAAAACAGCAACCAAATCATTTGATTGATTTAATTTTGCCTCATCTAGAATTGGTGTTAAGAGATCCCAATTAATTTGAAAACCGGTAAAAGCCTTTCTATTTAGTGATTCGCTATCTTGAATGTTTGATAAATTTATATGTCGATATTGGTTTGCCTCTAAATTTGGTAGGGGGGTATTTGCAGTATTAGTTGGAGAATTTTCAACTTGTTGTTTGGGAGTGTTTGAAACTTCACATCCCAAAGTGAAAAAGAGTAACCCTAATAATATATATTTCATCAACCCAGTATTAATTATGGCTAGGAGTATATATATATATGTTTAGGAGCAAAAAATAATTATCTCGTTGCGCAGGTCACCTGTGCAATGCAAACATGGATCTTTGCTTCGAGGATTAATTGCTAGACTAAAGTAACCCCTGATTCTTCATCCTCGCAAAATAATCCTTTGCTGCTGCCATCACTTTGGGCGACAATATGATGGCACACGTCATGGTTGGGATGGCCATAAGCGCAAACATACCGTCGGTGAAATTCAGCACCGCATTGATCGTTGCCACCGAGCCAAAAATAATGGCGGCCGCATAGAAATAATTGAAGTACTTCTGCTTGTCGGCACCAATCAAAAAGCCAAGACATTTGGTGGAGTAATACGAATAAGTGAACAGAGAGCTAAAGCCGAAAATCAACACACAGAAAATGAGGAGATACACGCCAAATGGACCAATGGCTTCCTGAAAAGCAGATGCCGTTAAAGTGATCCCGTTTGCCTCGCCGGTTTTCCAAACTCCGGTTACTAGAATGGCAAGAGCGGTCATCGTACAAACCACAATGGTATCAATAAAAGGACCCATCATGGCAACCAAACCTTCCCGAACGGGTTCTTTGGTTTTAGCTGCACCGTGGGCTAAGGTCGCGGTCCCGATCCCGGCTTCGTTCGAGAATGCAGCTCTTCGTACACCCGTTATAATTAAGGCCCCAAGTGCACCGCCCATCGCAGATTCCGCGGTGAACGCATCCACAAAAATCAGAGCAAAGGTACTGCCAAGCACATCTATGTGGATTCCCAGAATCACGAGCACGCAAGTCACGTAAATAACCACCATGGCAGGCACCATTTTAGATGCCACCTTTCCAACGCGCTTAATACCTCCAAAAATTACAATCGAAACAATGCCCAAAATCACTAAACCACTAATTAAATCGCTGGTGAAGGTATTTGCAGGATCGGTGATCCCGTTTGGTACAAGAATGAAATCACGCACGATCTGCGTTACCTGATTTGCCTGAAAAATGGGAAGTGGCCCGAACAGCCCAGCAACGGCAAAAAGAACAGCAAGTGGTTTCCACTTTTTTCCGAGACCTTCCATAATCATATACATGGTTCCACCTTGAATATCCCCATTGGAATCTTTTCCGCGATACATGATGGAGAGCGTACAGGTAAAAAATTTGGTGGCCATTCCAACAACGGCACTCACCCACATCCAGAATACAGCTCCGGGACCGCCAACAGCAATTGCCACAGCCACCCCGCTGATGTTTCCTAATCCAACGGTTGCAGCAAGCGCAGATGCCAGCGCCTCAAAGTGATTGATGTCGCCGGGATCGTCGGGGTCATCAAATTTACCACGAAGAATATCTATAGCGTGAAAGAAATATCGATACGGGGTGAATCGAGAGTAGAGAAGAAAGAATAATCCCCCTCCAACCAATAATACCACAAGTGGTGTTCCCCACATAAAGGATGAAAAAGCGGCGAGAACGCGATCTATAGTTTCCAGAATTCGACGATTTAGTGATGATTTCGATGTACAAACAGGGCAAAACTACTAAAAGTTGCCCTCAGTCTATAATGATCTTAGAAAATAGATGTAATCGGTGGGTGGAGGTGTTAAGCCGGCGCTTCGCAATAACCACATAATTTGGGCACGATGGTGTTGCCCGTGAATGATCACATGATCAAAAATATCTGGCACGGAATTTTCGTACGGTTTTCCTTTTGTGTCGTGATATTGGATACGTTCGTCCGATTTCTCTGCGATGCCCTCGAGCATAGATCGGCTGTCGTTCATCAGGCTACTGCATTCTTCTACAGTATATTCGCCCCAAATCTGCACTTTTTCTTCGATATGGTTCACTCGGTTAAACCAGATGATTTGAGCTTTAAAAAGGTGGGCAAACAATCGTGTACACTCAGCTTTAACCGATTCGTCGCGGAGTTGTTTGATGGACTTGAAGATTAGCTGGTTGGCCCACAAATCAAACTCAATCTTTTTGTTAAACATGGCATCAGGATTTTATTTCAACCCAAAAAACGAACCGATTCCATTAATTACAAATTGTACACCAATCGCCAATGCAATAAAGCCCATCATGCGGGTTATTACCATCATTCCGCTACGGCCAATTACCGAATTTAACCAGGGAGCTACTCGTAATATGCCCCACGCTACGAACGCGCACATCAAAACAGCCATTACATTAATGATGTAGTCGTTTAATCCGCTGGCCTGCGACCCAAAACCAATCACTACCGCGATGCTTCCGGGACCGGATAACAGCGGCATTGCAATAGGACTAAAAGATACATCCTCTTTTTCCATCGCAGCTTCGGTATCTTTTTTGGTGAGTTTTCGTCCACCGGTTTCGGGGTTCATCATCGAAAAACCGGCGCGCATAATTACAAAGCCACCGGCAATCATAATTCCCGATAAGCTGATGCCAAAAAAGGAGAGAATGTAGGTGCCAAGAAACAGGAATGTGGCCAAAACCAGAAACATGTAAATCGAAGATTTTCGGGCAGTTCGAACCTGATCTTCTACAGGATGGCCTTCCACTAAACTTAAAAAAACCGGCATGGCTGCCAGGGGGTTTACAACCGAAAATAAAGAGGTAAAACTGGCGATAAGTAAGGCGCCGGTTCCCATAAAATCGGTTGAAAAAGAAAAGATATCGTTGATAAAGTTTTCCACTCTAGAAAGATACGTGCTTTTTAAACTAATTCAGATACTTCGCAAAGTATCACCATAAAAAAATATGAGCCTATGATTAACCCTGTTACGAATCTTATAAAATTTGCGAAATGAACGATAACAACTTTATCGCGCGTTGAAATTTAAAAGCTTAACTTTTCTAGTCTACGATTTCTTTTATTTTCAGAACAAATACTGAACATTTCCATGACACCTACACAAACAATTAGCCTGTTAGATAAACTAATCATCCATACGAAAGAGATTCAAGAACGTGCAGTTACACGTAACGAGAAATTATTTGCCGTTTGTGAACTACTAGCCGACGAAGTGCCAACCTTCGACTGGGTTGGATTTTATTTAGTTGCTGAGGATGCTGAAGACGAATTAGTACTTGGACCATTTGTGGGCGAGTCTACCGATCATAACCGAATTCCATTTGGAACCGGAATATGTGGTCAGGTTGCATTGTCGCACGAAACCTTTGTTTCTCAGGATGTTTCGGCGGAAGATAATTATCTGGCATGCAGTATGGATGTACAATCCGAAATTGTAGTGCCTATTATGGCGAATGGAAAATTTGTGGCTCAACTGGATATTGATTCGAACACCAAAAATTCCATCACAAAAGAACAAACAGAAGCGCTTGAAAAGTTGTGCAAGATGTTGAGTGCAGAATTTATCTAATCTGAAATTAGAAGGGGTATCAATGAGTAAGCAACTATTAACCGACGAAACTTCAATTGATGTATTAATCTTTTGGATTGAAAGTGCAGACGGTAGTATTTCATATGATGAACAGGCGGCAGTGAAGCGGGTGCTTGAAAACATGAAGTACGACATGAGTACCTACCACCAAACCATGAGCACAATCGGCGGTATGAGCTCCGAAAATATCACTGGATTAGTTGATGAGGCAATCGCTCATATAAAGGGAAATTTCACCGACGAGGGGAAAAATCTTGTGTATAATTTGCTGGATGCAATCGCGAATTGCGATGGTAAAGTTACGACCTCAGAGCAAGCAAAATTGGATAGGATTAAATCCGAATTTTCACTCTAGTTGATCTGTAATTCTCTGAATCTGTAGGATATTTCGTCATCAGAGGCGTTTTTATCAAAATCGAAATAGATTTCAACAGGCATTCCATTTGAACCGTTGAACTCAACCGTGGCAACATCTGCAACAGGTACTTCTACCTCCAGGCGCTCAAAAAACTTATTGATAGTAAAGTAAGCACTTCTTGATACATCTAAGAGTGGTACAAGCTCTCCACCGAAATCAACCATAATTGGCAAGTTTGTATTTGGATCTTCAACGGCAATAACGCTGTCTGCCTGTACTACAATTTTAACTTCTTCGGTAAAAAAACAAAAGCAAACCCGCTGAAACAGATAGGTGTAGTTCTGTGGGTTTGTAGTACTCCAGGTAGATTTTGCATTTTTGACCTTGTCCATGGTTTCAGACGTTGTACTGTTGATATCGCAGGAGGCAAAAAATAGGAGGCCCAGAGTAAGGAAACGGATCATATTCGAGATGTTTTTTTGCAGAATAACTAAAAGATGGGAAAGAACCATCTCACATGATGATGCCATAACCGATTAGTTAGAACAGCTTCGGGCAGAAGTAACAGAAATAGAATTTACATGCACAGGAGTTATAATTTTAGTTACACCCGTTGAATTTCTTTGAGCGTACCATTCATCGCGAATGCTGCCTTCTACTTTTACAAGAAAGCGTAAATTTTCCTGATCCTGAACTTGAATTGGAAGTCCTGATTCTGTGATCAATGCTGAGATTTCTCCGTCAAATCTCCATTGCTCGTTTAATCCGCATGGCTGAAACGTAGAACCTTTTTCTCCAGAGGTTATACCCCGATAAACATCGTAGTTTTTTGCAGGGGTAAAGTTGTTAGCTATTTGCCTAAGCTGTGCTGCAATCGCCAATACATTGACGCTTTCCCCTGAATATTGATAACCATCAGGATTTGTATGCCGAAAAGTTCTGAAATTCATGCCAGACCTAATCTGAAACACCATTTTCCAATCACTTACCGTAGAGTCAGAGCTCATTTCAAAACTAGCCTCATCTTCCATCGACCAGATATTTTGATTTACCATATTGGAAAAATAGGTACCCCAATTCACATCTCTTGAGAATTGAGGAATACAGTATTCATAATTTCCTGCCTCTAAATAGTCTTCACACATGCCCTGTAGAAAATCCTTCATGTTTTCATTGGGGCTTGTTACTTGATCCATTTCCGGCTTTGGCCAGAATAAAATAGTTTGTCCGGGATCTTTTCGCGCGGATGAAATTCTAAATAAATGATACGGTTTCTGATCCGATTGAATGGCAATCTGAAACTCTTCACCAAATTTAGTGGTGCTAGCTGAGGGTAAATCATTCCACCCTAACGAGTCTACGATGGCAGTGGGAAAATCATCTAAGCGAACTCCATCTACGCCCTGCTCTAGATTTATGTAGGGGGCTTCTGTGATGGGGTGTGTGGATGAGCACCCTATGCACACTATAAGTATGATTATGTAACCGCGAATACCCGTAATTTTAGTTTGCTGGTTAAATACCCAAATAGCCTTTCGCATCTTCTAACGACATATCCATTTCTTCCCGAATAATGTCAATAGCACCTTTTGTTTGGCCCAGGTCGAGCAGGATCTGTGCCCTATTCTTGGGACTAACATCAATGCCAAGCCCTGTTATAGATTTTACATCACCTACCAGCTCCTCAACATTATAATCAGTACTGATCATGTATGAATCAGATAAGCTAAGCTCATCTTTCGCAGTTAGAATTTTAATAAGCATTTCTTTTTCGTTTGCGAGGTCTCGTTCGATTTTTACTTCTGTTATGTCATAAAATGGGATCGTACCTTTTTTGGCTTTGAAATACTTTCGTTTCTGCCAGCGAAGTTCACCGTGTTCGTTATCGAATACAAATCGCGAACTTTCATAAATAATTATACCGGCAATTCCCAGAATCACCCCGGCTAAAACAAGTCCAATAATTTGGATGGAGAAAATGTGCAGGCCTTCAACAATTGCGAAATACAAAATGCCGCCTAAACAGCAGAAGGCTCCAAAGAGTGCGAGGTAGCTCATCATCACAAAGGAGATTTCAACCTCGATATTTCCATTATCGTGTCTCTCAATTTGCATAGTTAGTTATTTTTATTCTGAACCAATTCCTAAATCTTCTACATGGAGATTTACACTGTGGTTAACACGAAGGCCAAAAATGCCGTCAGTCGCCACACTAAGGTCATCGGCATTAATTTGAGCAACTTGAGTGCTATTTATCAGGAAATTTACATGGCTTGAAGTAACCTCTACCTGAAGATTATTAAGCACGGATGAAACCTCCGGATCATCATAAATAACAATTGCTTCGCTTGATGTCCAATCCAGAATAACTTCAGTAGTTTCACCCTTTCGATGTTTTACTAAGAAATCACCGGTATTACGAATTAAGAAATAAATGTACTCGTAATCTGCGTCTTTAAGGCGGTTGCCACCAAAAAATAAACCATAGCCTTCGCGGTTTCTTCCATTTGGATTAAACAAATGAAGATCGGTATGAATAGAAAACTCTCCCTGTACTCTGTTCGCAGGATGATAAAATATACCACGCGGTCCGGTTGTTAAGTGCCAGCCAGGCGTCATGTTTACGAAGAAAATATCGGCAGATTCTGACGCTCCAATCTCTACACTGTCATCGGGGCGATCAAGTCGGACTTCCCAGCCTTCGGGAACTTGAAGGTTTTCACCTTGTGGTACTAAAGGATCCGGCATGCTTTGTGCAAACACTGCGCCGGTTACCAGAAGTGTTAAGATCGTTGAAATAGAGAGCTTTTTCATAGGAATAAGGTTATACATTACAAATTTCTACACCTTGCTGTAAAGAGGCAAATACATCGTCATTAGTTGGAATGAATTCCTGAGCTACAAATCCATCAAAACCAGTTTCAGAGATTGCTCGCATAATAGTGGCATAATTTAATTCCTGAGTATCGTCGATTTCGTTTCTTCCGGGAACCCCACCGGTATGATAATGTGCGATATAGGAATGATATTTTCGAATGGTCGCAATGATATCACCCTCCATTATCTGCATGTGATAAATATCGTACAAAAGTTTAAAATTTGGCTCGCCAACTTTTTCGCAGAGGGCTACGCCCCATTCTGTATGATCGCATTGATAATCGGCATGATCCACTTTCGAGTTTAAGAGCTCCATACAAATAGTAATATCAAACTCACCAGCTCTTTGTACGATTGGAGCCAGCCCTGTGGCGCAGTTTTCCTTTCCGGTTTCATCATCCATTCCATTTCGATTTCCGGAGAAGCAGATAATCTTATCAAAACCTGCTTCTGCAACAATTGGAATTAAATCGAAATACTCTTTTTTAAGCTTTTCATGCAGATTAGGATCATTAAATCCATCGGTTAAACTTAAAGGAACCGAATTAGCCATAGCACAAGTAAGGCCATACTTCTTTATAGTGTCGAAGTCTTCAGGGTTTAACAGTTCGATGGATTCAATGCCAATTTCGACCGCAGCCTCACATAATTCATCTAGTGATTTCCCTGAATATGGCCACCTACACACCGAATGCCTGAATGTTCTTTGGGTGTTGGAGAGATCTTCATTTGCGGCTACACTGCCAGAAATTGGCATTAAACCTATTAGTGATGCTCCCCCAATTTTTTTTAGTGCATCTCGCCTGGAAACTTTCATATCAACCTTTTTTACATCTCCCAGATTTTAAAATTGGAAGCGTTTCGATATACTCTCGACAGAATACTATACTTTGATCACAGTTGCACATAAGAAACATCACTAGAAACTATGCGATTAAATCTAAAAGCCAAGCAGGAGAATACCTATGACGCTATTGTTGTAGGAAGCGGAATTAGTGGAGGTTGGGCTGCTAAAGAATTGACCGAAAAAGGGTTAAAAACGCTCATGCTTGAACGGGGCCGGCAAGTTCGGCATATAGAGGATTATCCAACTACAACTTCCAATCCCTGGGAATTACCCTATAATAATCGCGTACCGCCAGAGGAAATCGAGAAAGATTATTATGTGCAAAGCAGAACAGGATATGCAATTCGTCAGAGTCATAAACATTGGTGGGTAAAGGATAGTGAACACCCATACACGGAAGTTCAGCGATTCGACTGGATGCGTGGATATCATGTAGGTGGCCGGTCTTTAATGTGGGGACGGCAGTCTTACCGGCTAAGTAAAATGGATTTTGAGGCAAATGAAAAAGAAGGAATTGCGGTACCCTGGCCAGTTACCTACGAAGAAATTGACCCTTGGTATGCTTATGTAGAGAGATTCGCCGGAATAAACGGGAAGAAAGAAGGACTTCCTCAATTACCGGATGGCGAGTTTCTGCCAGCAATGGAAATGAACTGTGTGGAAAAGGAAATAAAAAAGCGAATTGAAGAAAAATTTACAGATCGGATGATGACCATTGGGCGATCTGCAAATTTGACTCGGGCTCATAATGGACGAGCATCTTGTCAATATCGAAATATGTGTATTCGCGGATGCCCTTTTGGAGCCTATTTTAGCACGCAATCTTCTACGCTGCCTGCTGCAATGGAAACAGGAAACTTAACTTTGAGGCCCGATTCCATCGTTACAGAAGTTTTGTACGATCCCGAAACCCAAAAAGCTATAGGTGTAAGAATCCTTGATGCTGAAACCAGAGAATATCGCGAGTACTATGCGAAGATTGTGTTCTTATGTGCCTCCGCAATAGGATCGGCGTATATCATGATGAACTCAACCGAGCATTTTCCCGATGGTATGGGGAATGCATCTGGCGAACTTGGTAGAAACATCATGGACCATCATTTGAACCTTGGGGCTTACGGAGATTATCCGGGATTCGAAGATATGTATTACTACGGCCGCCGGCCGAATGGTATTTATATACCTCGGTTTCGAAATCTGAATGGGAATAACATGGATTTCATTCGTGGATATGGCTATCAGGGAGGTGCTAGCAGAACAGGCTGGAAGAAAAATATTGCCGAGTTAAGTATTGGGGCATCACTGAAAGACGAAGTAAACGAACCGGGCCCCTGGAGATTCGGTATTGGTGGCTTCGGTGAGTGGTTGCCATATCATGAGAATAAAATGTACCTCACTACCGAAAAACTGGACAAATTTGGTTTGCCTACGATTGTTTTCGATGCTGGTCCGGGTGAAAATGAAATGAAGATGCGTGAAGACATTAAGATTGCAGGTGCAGAAATGTTAGAGGCTGCAGGGCTAAAAAATGTCGGAACTTTTGACGATGGCATTGCACTAGGCAAAGGGATTCACGAAATGGGAACGGCACGAATGGGAGCAGACCCGAAAACTTCGGTAACGAATAAGTGGAATCAGGTACACGAAGTTAAAAATGTGTTTATGACGGATGGTGCATTCATGACCTCAGCGGGATGCCAAAACCCATCACTTACTTACATGGCATTTACAGCACGTGCAGCTGACTTTGCCGTGAATGAACTTAAAAAAGGAAATTTATAGAGCCATGGATGCAAAGGAAGAGAATTTAATTTCCAGAAGAGAAGCAATAAAAAAAGCTGCCTTTGTATTTGGCGGTGTGTTAAGTACCCCGGTTGCACTTACGTTAATGCAAGGCTGTAGCCCTGCGCGAACATCAGCAGATAGTTTTTCGGATGCTGAAAGGGCAACACTCGAAGCTATAGCTGATATTATTATCCCCGAAACAGATACTCCCGGTGCTACCGAAGCTGGTGCGGTACAATTAATGGAAGACATTCTGTTTAACATCAATGGTGAGGAAGCGGTGAATGATTTTCTTGAAAAGTTAGCCGATTTCGAACAACAGGCAGAACAAGAGCTTGGAGTTCAATTTGTTAAGGCAAGCCCGGAAGATCAAACTTCTTTCGTTCAGAAAATTCACGATGAAACCTTTGGTGGAGAGGTAGATTGGGATGCTCCTCGACCATTCATATGGCAGATGAAAGAAGGTATTGTAAACTCGTATTTGGGTACAGAAGTTGGAATAACACAAGTTCACCAATACATCCAGGTTCCCGGTAGATACGATCCTTGCATACCTTTTGAACAAGCTGGTGAAGGTCGCCTCTGGACCACTCATACCTAACAAAAGCGCTCTTTCATACGATCTTCACAAAGAATACCTAAGTAATTGATACAAGAAATTGTATTAAAGCACTAGTTGGGAGGTTGTTATGGCAAAGAGAGTAGCTCAAATGATTGAAGATCAAGTTCAATTCTGGAGATTAAACCACCCGGTTGAACATAAGTTGCAACATCGCGGACAAAACCTGCCCGTAATAACCATTTCGCGTGAGTTTGGGGCAAAAGGTGCTGCTATTGCCTCCATTTTAGAAAAGCGCCTCGGGTTTAAAGTGTGGGATAAAGAAATCTTAGAAGTAATCAGTGAAAAACTTGGCAGTAATGTTGATTTCATTAAATCACTGGATGAAAAGACGCAAAGCACCGTGCAGGATACTATTTTTGGATTCCTCAATCAGAAGGGAACCAATTTGAATTATCTGATTTATTTAGTGCGTGCTTTGGAAGCTATCGAGAAATACGGGAGTGCCATTATTGTGGGTAGAGGCGGAAATTTTGTATGTAATCAAAAACGAACATTTAATGTGCGAGTGGTTGCTCCACTTATAACACGCATAGACCGTATTTCTGAAAGTGATGGCATTAGCAAAGAAGAGGCGCGTGCTATAGTTTTAAAGAAAGATGAAGACCGCGCTACATTTACGCGTAAAAACTTTAACAAGGAAATCGACTACGCTCCAGCTTACGATCTTGTACTAAATACAGGAACTTTAAGCCTTCAAAGTGCAGCAGATTTAATTGTGTTGGGATATCGGGAGAAAACCGGCGCTGAAATCAGGATGATGGAAGCGTATTAAAGCCAGTCTACGATATCATCTTTGTGCTCAACTTCTACATACTTCTCAAAGATTTCGTGAAGGCTGGAATCTTTTTGAAGTTCACGCCGACTAATTTCATCTAAATAGGCGGTAATAAAACCATTGTGCAATATGGCGATATCATCACATAGGTTTTCAACTACTTCCAAAATATGACTTGTCACGATAATGGTAACGCCACGCGCTTTTAATTTCCGCAATACCGTTTTCATTCGGTCGATGGAGATCACATCAACGGCCTCAAAAGGCTCATCCAACAACATCACCTTAGGTTCAACTAATACAGCGGTTGTGAAAGCAAGTTTTTTTCGGCTGCCGGATGAAAGCTTGTTCACTTTAATTTTTGCGAAATCCTTGATTTCAAAAAAGTCCATTAAGGAATAGGCTTTTTCAATTAACCCTCCCTTATCGATTTCATAAATATCGCATACATATTCTATAAATTCGAGACTGGTAAACTGTTCGAATAGTAATGGCGGTTGAAGTACAGAAGAAATCTGACGCTTGATGGCCAACTCATTCTCAGGTACCAGTCCAAGTCCATTTATTTCGATGGAGCCGCCTTCATAGCTAAGCAAGCCCGTCAACACTCCAATCAACGTACTCTTTCCTGCGCCATTTGGGCCTATTAAACCAAAGATAGAACCTTCGGGAACCTCTAGGCTCAGTTCTTTGAGTACAACGTTGTCTTCATAACGTTTTTCGAGATCTACGATGCTAATTGCTTTAGCCATTGGCTTTCCTCTTTGAATAATATCGAATGGCATAACCAATGGTGAAAAGACCATAGGCTAAAAGCACTAGTTGTAAATTCGACATGTTAGCAAAAGTCACAAATTCTCGATCACCTCGGATGAATTCGAGCGAGAATCTTAATAATGCATATCCACCGGTGTGGATAAAAAAGATAAGAGGTGATTTTTTATCGGTATTCCAGGTTTTATTAAATACCCATAGAATGATCCCGAGCAAAAGAAAATCTCCAAACATCTCATAGAGCTGCGTTGGGTGTAATGCTGCAGACATGGTAGATGCCTGATCAACTAATCCATTTTCATAAGACCATTGCCACGCTGAACTTGAGATGCCATATTCGGTTTCGAAACCTGGTATCATAGTTCCATAGCGAGGGAACTCCATTCCAAATATAGAATTTGTCGCAGTTCCGTGAGCATCACCATTTAAGAAACAGCCAATTCTGCCAACCGCCTGCCCTACCAAAAGGCCGGGTGATATCAGCGAAAAGTATTCGAAATAATTGAGCTTTTTACGACGCACGAATAGAAGCCCACCGACCATTCCGCCTACAAGCCCGCCGGTAATGCTATTCCCTGCACCTGATAAACTAAACAGGATGGATGGATTTGAGAGGAATAAGTCCAGATTCCAAAAAAGGAAATGTGAAAGTCGAGCGCCGATTAATGCACCAATAATTGACCAAGTAACAAGGCCGTCAAAAAGTTCTACTTTTCCACCGTTCTTTTTCACTTGTAAATAGGCAAGGTAAACACCAATTGCGATGGAGATAAGGAAGTAGAGTCCCTCGTAGAAGTAAATGGTGTTAAAGCCGAGGTCTAAATGGATTGGTAACATAAAACAGGATTACAAATAATTCAGCGGAAGGTATGAATTAAAGTTCACTCCAGATACGCATTAGTATTCTTTTTTTGAAAAGATTAACAAGTACATCCATATGGCCCCAGATATAAATTCCAATAATTACGATAACAACCCCCATAATAGTTAGGCGATACCATTCGAGTCCATCCAGAGGTACGAACACCAGATAACCAACAGTAAATATGGTGAAGGAGATTGCAAAAGTTACTTTTTGGGAAATTATTGGATGCTTATAACTAAACGAAGAATACACTGCTTTTTGATATTGGTAATAGGAACTCCAAATAAACAAGAGCATAAAGCAAAGAAAAACAAAAGTGTTGGCCACAAAAATGTTCAAGATATCGCCAATCTGAGGGATAAAAAGAATTTCCATAATTGTGATTGCATAAAAAACCAAAAGAGGCAAAATAATTACTCCCAGAAACCGCTCTTTAAGTTGCTGTTCCAGTTTAATAGGAAATTGTAAGTGCATTAAAAATTCGCGGTTTTCATAGCCATACATATTGGCCATCCCCATAGCAAGTAAGGCAACAGGTATTCCTGCTAGAATGGTTGGAATAGCAATGGTTTGGGCGATCTCATACTTCACATTTAACAGTAGTGGAACATAAACTATGGGGATAATAGCCAGTGTTAGTAATTGCAGCTTGTTGTACGGATGGATCATTACGTAGTAGTAATATTTACCTGCATTTTTACCCAGAATTCGGCTTAATATTTTCCAGAGCTGACTAGAAACTTCTTCCACTTTTTTTAGAGCCGGGCGGTGTAGGCCGTCACACGTTTTGCGGAAGTGATCTACAATAATTAACCCAATGAAGAGTAGCATCATTGCCGAATACGTAAGGGCGTTGAGCAAGCCATAGTCTAGATTAACAGCCTTGGTAAGCATGCCGCCCGGTAACCAACCCAGAAATGCATTAATAGTTTCGATGCGAGGTATAATCTGGTAGAAAACTCGAATATTTTCTGTTGAAACCATTTGAACCAATTGAAACAAACTGAATACCAGTATCACAAATCCTACAACCACGGCAATAAATCTGCGCTCAACGATCTGTAAAAAGCGATGCTTAATGGAGTAAATCAGAACATAGTTTAAAATTACCCCGAGTAATCCAACCGGAATTTGATACCAGTAATCTACCTGGATCATCAAGAAAACCAGCCACGTTAGGTTATAAATAATATTAACCGGGTGGCAGAAACTTATAATTATGAGATATCTGGCCAGGCGTTTTAATGGGAAGCCAAAACCTAAAAGCTTTCTGTTCTCTTCAATATTTAAGAGCCGCAAATTGGTAAACGAAAAGTGCATCACCCAGTAAGTATTGGCAAAAACCAGAAGAATAAAACTATACACTTTTGGAGTAAGCCAGGGCAACTGGGTTGACATCCATGGATCGGTGTCCATCAGTACAACCACAATGGCGGTACCAATCAGATTTACTAACATCACACCCAAAAACATGATGTAGCCGATCATCAGCATAAACTGAAATCGGTTTAGGTTTGATAAGAAAATGCGCCAATTAAGGACTAGTAGTCTGGAAAACATGAAGGAAAATACTTTCTCTGATCATCCAATGAGTTTAGAATGCTATAATAATTACAAATCAAATCATATTGATTTATTAAAATGTAAAGCCGGCAACGAGCGCAATACCAAAATTTCTTTCTCCGGTCGAGTATTGCTGTTTATACGTGTTACTGATATCAATATTTGATTGCAGGCCAATATGCACCGATGGGAAACTAATTTCTGCCCCCAAAATAATTCCCTTGGCTGATGTATTGGTAAGATCGGTAAGAGAAACTGGAGCAAAAAAGCCTGGAATTCTACCCTCGGTTGTGATATGAAAATTGTAATACGGTCCAAAAATAAACACCGGACTTCGATCTGATAACGGGGTGTCCAAACGGTATTTAATCAATAAAGGAACCTGCAAATAATTGATTTCAAGTTCTGTTCCTGATTCTTTGAACCTTGCACCATTCTGAAAAAAGAGGATCTCTGATTGTACACTAAACTGGCTGTAAGGAGACGTTAGTTCGATGGTTGGACCCAGAATTAGGCCTGTTTTAGGTTGATAATCAATTTCATCTGAATGAACAAGAGTTGAAATATTTAAGCCTGCCTTACCCCCCAGAACTAAATTAAATTGGGCATGTAATGTGGTACTTTTTAGAACAAAGCATATCAATAGAAACAGAAATCGAAAATACATTAGGTATAAAACTTACTGTTTAGGTAAATATTCTTTCAAAAATCTACCTGTGTGGCTTTGTTCTACATTCATGATTTCTTCCGGAGTGCCGGTTGTAACAATCTGGCCGCCTCCAAAACCACCTTCCGGACCAACGTCGATTATCCAGTCAGCACATTTTATCACATCCAGATTGTGCTCGATAATAATCACCGAATGTCCTGCATTTACGAGCTCATTGAATGCATCCAATAATTTTGCAATGTCTTCGAAATGAAGGCCGGTTGTTGGTTCATCAAAAAAGTAAAGCGTGTGTTCAGTGGATGTTTTGCTTAAAAACCGGGCAAGCTTTACACGCTGTGCTTCCCCGCCTGAAAGTGTAGTAGCAGATTGACCCAGCTTTAAATATCCCAACCCAACACCTTCGAGAGGCTGCAGTTTATTTACAATGGACTTTTCATCCACAAAAAACTCAATGGCTTCAGATATTGGCATTTCAAGCACATTGTGAATGTTTTGCCCACGATATTTCACATTCAAAACATCTTTCCTGAAACGCGTGCCATTACACACTTCGCAAGTAAGCTCGATGTCGGCCATGAACTGCATTTCTATTTTCTGAACGCCCTCGCCCTGGCAAGTTTCGCATCGCCCGCCCGGCACATTGAAAGAAAAATGCCCGGCGGTGTATCCCATTATTTTAGCCTGTCGGGTATTCGAAAATACATCGCGAATTCCATCAAATGCTTTCGTATAGGTAGCTGGGTTAGATCGCGTTGATCTACCAATCGGGCTTTGATCTACCATCTCTACATTGTGTACCGAACTGAGCCCAAATAAATCGGTGAATCGCCCAACTTTTTGATTGTAAGAGCTGATATGTTTTTTGATGCCAGCGTACAAAGTGTCGTGTACTAATGTAGATTTACCTGAGCCGGAAACCCCGGTAACTACTACTAACTTTCCTAAGGGAAACTCAACATTTACATTTTTGAGATTATGTTCGCAGGCTCCCTCGAGGGTAACAACTTTTCCGTTTCCTTTTCTGCGTTTAGCGGGTATCGGGATTTCTTTGCGGCCACTTAAAAATTTACCCGTTAAGGAATCTGCTTTTAATATTTCATCATATGTTCCTGCAAATACAATTTCGCCCCCATGAACCCCTGCGAAAGGACCAATATCAAGGATATTATCGGCTGCTTTCATCATTTCAGGATCATGCTCAACTACAAGCACGGTGTTGCCAATATCCCGAAGAGACTCCAAAATTTTGATCAAGCGATCGTTATCTCGCGGATGCAACCCAATGGTTGGTTCATCCAGTACATACATGCTGCCAATCAAAGAGCTGCCCAATGCATTAGCCAGATTAATTCGCTGCGA
This sequence comes from Balneolaceae bacterium, assembly GCA_965249965.1. Lineage (GTDB taxonomy): Bacteria > Bacteroidota > Rhodothermia > Balneolales > Balneolaceae > HXMU1420-13. The sequence continues at coordinate 812,432 of OZ252262.1, read as the reverse complement.
CTCCCCACCACTTAATGTATTTGCTAACCGGTCTAAGGTAAGGTAATCGAGACCGACTTCATCTAGAAAACGCAAGCGCTTTTGAATTTCGAACAAGATTTGACCCGCAACCTCCTGCTCAAATTCTGAAAGTTTCAAATCATCGAAATATTCGCGGGCATGCCCTATGGTTAACTCAGAAACTTCTCCGGCATGCATTTCTCCCACCCGAACATTTTGAGCGTCTCTACGAATCCGATACCCCTCACATTCCGGACATCGGCTGTAGCCGCGATATCGAGAATACAATACGCGCATATGCACTTTGTAATTCTGTGCTTTTACCTCGTCGAAGAACTTCCAGATTCCGATATATTCATCTTTTCCGCGCCAGATGATATTTTTCACATCTTTAGACAAGTCTCGATAAGGAACATCAATAGGAATTTTCTCACGTGCGGCAACCCGGATCAAGTCTTTTAAGTTGGTGCTGAACTTTGGCGAATCGAACGGAGCAATTGCGTTATTTCGAATACTTAAATCGTGATTTGGTATCACCAAATCTTCATCGATGCCGGTAACTTTTCCAAACCCCTCGCACTTCGGGCATGCCCCAAAAGGATTGTTGAAAGAAAACATCTGAGGAGTAGGCTCCACAAATTCCATTCCATCCATTTCAAAACGCTCGGAGAAAGAGAGCTCATCGCCATTTCTGATTTTAATGGAGCATCGTCCGGCACCTTCACGAAAGGCTGTTTCTAACGAGTCGGCAATTCGGGAAATCACTGCTTCATCGTCCTGTAGTACCAATCGATCGATAAGCACTCGATAATTTGCCGGTTTAAATTTCTTTAGGTCGATATCGTCGGTTGTAAGATCTACCATCGATTCGTCCTTGATGTTGAGCAACCGTGACAGCCCCTTTTCTTTTAAAACTTTAAGCTCATCACCAATTTTCTTCTTTTGATGATGTGGAATGGGATGTAACACGTAAAACCTGGTTCCTTCTTCAAACCCTTCCTGCAGTTCTTTAATGGCGGTTCTTGGTGAATCTTTCTTCACAATATTGCCCGATTTTGGAGAATAAGTGATACCAATTCGGGCAAATAAAAGTCTCAGGTAATCGTAAATCTCGGTAGTGGTTCCGACAGTAGACCGCGGATTAGTGGTCGTTGTTTTTTGTTGGATGGCCATGGCGGGCGAGATACCCTGCATGAAATCCACATCCGGTTTGTCCATGCGCTCCAAAAATTGCCGCGCATAACTTGAAAGGCTTTCTACATATCGTCGTTGCCCTTCTGCATAGATCGTATCAAACGCTAAACTGGATTTCCCTGAACCCGATACCCCAGTAACCACTGTGAGTTTATTACGAGGAATTTCAACGTCTATATTTTTAAGATTGTGGGTTCGCGCACCCTTAATTACAATCGGACGTTCTTCCGCTGATTTTAATCGTTTTTCAGAAGCAGTTTTTGTGTTGGCCATGCAAGAGTCGGGAAAATTCAGAACCTGAAATATACGGTATTATGGGCTTTCACCCGATAACTTTTGCGTAAATGTTTTTAGCCGGGTTTAGTTCCAATCCACTTGCCAAATACGGGTTCCATCCGACTTGATAACAATGGCTTTTTCGCGACTGGTAAAGAGTAGTTGAGTCTCCGAGCTTCTGATCCTCCGTATTGCTTCGGGATGTGGATGGTTAAATCGATTTTGAGCAGCGAGGGAAATAACAGAAATCTCTGGACTTGAAACTGAAATAAACTCGTCACTTGAACTAGTTCGGCTACCATGATGTGCGACTTTTAGAACATCTGTATCTAATAAACCTGAATAGTTATCGAGTAATCTCTGCTCTTGATGCTCATCCGCATCACCGGTAAAAAGGAATTCAGTAGAATTGTAGACCACTTCCAAAACGATAGAATGTTGATTGGGGTCTGCATTGAAGCGGCCTCCTTCCGGCCCTAATACGAGAAATAGTACAGAACCATCAATGGGAAGCACATCTCCTGCAGTTACCGAGCTAACCGGAATTTTTAAAGAATCAGCTAATTCTAGGTAGTTTTCATATAAACGAGAATCGTAAGCAAACCCGGAATTGTAAATCGCATCAATTGGCATGCTTCTCATTAACTCTAGAATTCCACCGATATGATCTGCATGAGGATGGGATAATATGACTGCGTCCAATTTTGTGATTCCTTCAGCTTGAAGATGAGGCAGGATTATTGATTTACCGGCATTATAACCTGGTCTCCAAACTCCGGTATCGATTAGAACATTTGCCCCATTTGGAGTTTGAATTAAAGCGGCATCACCTTGCCCAACATCGAAGTAGGTAACAGTTAATTCTGAAGGATATAATTTTGAAAGAATTCCAATAGACTGATAACACACTACCAGCGCCATACATACAATGATGAGTTTATTTCTTAGCTGTGGTTCTCTGAATGCTGAAAGAGCTAGAACTATGCTGATCCAAATCGGAAAGAGAAGCCAGTCTGGAGAATCGACCGTTAACCATGCCCATGATTGGCTAGCTGTGGAAAAGACGAATTGATGCATTAATCCTAGGAACAGTTCCAGAGGTAAACATAAAACATCATTAAGTACACCAGAAAAGGGACTGATTAAAATCCCAAGAAAAGCAATGGGAATAAAAACACCTAGTAATGGCACAAATAAAGCATTTGCTATCGGACTTATAATGGAAACTTCACCGAAATAAAATGCCTGAATAGGATACAATCCAAGTTGGACAACTATGGAAACTAAGATCACCATTATGGGTTTGCCGTACCAGCGAATCCGAATCCAATATGGAATCTTAGATTGGAGAACAGGAAGAACGAATAAAATGAGAAATACGGCTGAAAAAGATAATTGAAACCCAATATTAAAGAGATCTTCCGGATTGATCATCAACAGAACAATTGCAGCCGCGGCAGTAAGGTTTATTGAATTCGGTGATTTATTAAACAATTTACCAAACGTTAAAAACGTAGCGGTAACACTTGCGCGCATTACGGATGTTGAAAATCCGGTTATTCCAGCATAAATAAACAGTAAAGCCGTCACTAATATCAGTCCGATGTACTCGCCGCGTTTAATTCGACGAAAATTTGGCAAGAAAAACCAAATAGGAGCCAGAATAAAACCAACATGTAATCCAGATACAGCCATAATATGGGAAAGTCCCGATCTGGCAAATGCTTGTTTTGTAGATTGATCTAAATCTTGCTTAAGCCCAAGTAAAAGTGCGCTAGCCAACGGGGCGGTTTCATCAGAAAATGTGCTTTTTATTTGTTGAGTGGCTTTATTTTGCCACCACGACCAGGATAACAGCGAATTGTTTGTTGAAACATGGATCAGCGAATCAAGTGATAATTGCACATGAATATCTCTGGATGCCAGAAATTGTTTATAGTTAAAATCATGCGGGTTTCTTTTATCAGAAATTGGAATTATCGTACCCTTGAAAACGATCGTATCTCCGAGATTGGCTTGAATGGAGTGATCTAGTAATACTCGACTTTTGAATGGTTCTGTTGAATGCGCTTTTCCAATGGCCGATTCCAAAACAGCGACATCAAGCCGCGGTTTTCCCAATCCGGATAAAGATTGCGACTCAATAACTCCAGTTATCTGAGCTTGCTCCCAACCTGAGATACTAACTAGATCAAGAGTATAGTTTCTCGGATTATTTGCATCGTGGAGTTCAATTCTAACCCACCCAAACACAACGATCAGCAATAAATAGCTAACGCTAGATAAAAAAGTAAAAGAAATATTTAGGGACAGTGGGTTTATTACCCTAAAAATCCCCTGTCCCAGTAGTAGCACCCCAAAGATTCCTAATGGAAGCAATAATCCCCCCGAAAAAGCCTCCCCTAAAAGAACCCCCGAGATGAACAATAAAATAAAACGTACTGCCGGATATCTTGAGAAAGGAAATTGATATGTTCCTTTACTATTCACACATGTTAGACCACGCCCAAAGGAACTCCTTACAAAAATTCTGAAGATTTATTCTAAGAATATCTTTTATATTCATTTAGGTATCAAAAAGGAAGATTCTCTAGTCAATTTTTATGGGTGATATTACTATAAAAGAAGTTCGTCATAAAAAGGATCTCAAGGCCTTTGTAAAATTTCCATTCAAACTGTATGCAGGTAACCCATATTGGGTGCCTCCTATCATAGCAGATGAGATCGATGATTTAAACCCAAAGTCTAATCCCGCATTCGAGTATGCACAATCGCGGCAATGGCTTGCATATCAAGATGGAGAAGTTGTAGGTAGAATAGCAGCCATAAAACATGACCTTGAGTTCGCTGATGAAAAGAAAGTTCGTTTTGGTTGGATTGATTTCATAGACAATGAAGAAGTCTCAACTAAACTTTTGAATAAAGTTGAACAATGGGCAGAAGAGCTAGGCGCAGGTGCTATTCATGGCCCTATGGGGTTTAACGACTTTGATTTTGAAGGGATGCTGGTAGAAGGTTTCGACTCCATTGCTACTATCGCCACCATCTATAATTATCCATATTACAAGAACCATCTTGAAAAGTTAGGTTACACCAAGGCGGTAGACTGGCTGGAGTTTCAGTATCCTTTTGAAAAAGAATATGAGATTCCCGAAAGGCTGATTAAAATTTCGGGATATGTTTCGAAACGGTACGGGCTAGAGCTTATAGAGCTGAAAAAGAAAAAAGACCTGCTTAATCTTTTCGACAAGTTTTTTCATGCTGTAAATGAAAGCTATAAAGTACTTTATGGATACTATGAATTAACTAAGAAAGAGGGGATCAGGTTAAAGAAAAAATTCTTTACGTTTCTTTCTCTTAAGTATTTATCCGGAGTGAAAAATGAAAAAGGCGACATAGTAGCATTTGCCATTACCATGCCCTCTCTTTCAAAAGCATTTCAGAAAGCAAATGGTAAGTTATTTCCATTTGGGTTCATCCATGTTTTATGGGCCATAAAAACTGTGAAAGATATGGATCTTTATTTAATTGGGGCTTTGCCCGAATATCAGGAGAAAGGTGCTACTGCGATGGTTTTTCTGGATATTTCCGAGAAATTCATTAAAGAAGGAGTAACTACTCTACGATTTAATCCTGCACTGGAAGAGCACAGTAAACTACTTGGAAATTGGGGGTCAATTTTTGGTAGTTCATTTGATGATAACGATAAATTGAAAAGGCGCAGATGTTACATCAAACAGCTAAAAAATAGTGAAGGAGCAAGATAAATGGATCGTTTGAACCCTTCTTCTTTGCTTGATTTAATTCCTCAAAAAGAACCATTTCGGTTTGTTGATGAAATTGAATACGCGGATGAAGAAAAATCAAAAGGAAGCTACTTTTTTAAGAAAGACGAATACTTTTATAAAGGTCATTTTCCCGATATTCCTATCACACCGAGTGTTATATTAGTGGAAGCAATGGCACAAATTGGCTTAATTCCTCTGGGAATCATGAATATGGCGAAAGAGTCTTCTGAAATGAAAAAACTGGATTTTAAACCGATCTTTACGAATTCTGAAGTGAAGTTCGTGAATGTGGTTTATCCCGAGACGAAGATCATTGTAGAAGCAGAAAAAGTTTTTTTCAGAATGAACCGTCTAAAGGCTAAAGTTAAGCTCTTTAACAGTGATGAGAAGCTATGTGCATCAGGGTCATTGAGCGGCGTAATTTTAACAAATAAAGATTTTAAGATTTGAGTAAACGAGTAGTAATAACCGGGCTGGGCGTTGTATCACCAAATGGTACAGGACTTGAGGAGTTTGAGAAAGCTATACGAGAGGGAAAATCAGGTATTACTTTCGATGAGATTTTGCATGAACGGAAGATGTATTGCCAAATTTCTGGAAGACCGGAATACGACGAATCCTTAATAACAGAACTTCTTCCAAAGGCCTTGTATTCAAAACTGGAAAATCTAGCAATGAAACATGCCTGTGTTGCTGGTGCCGAAGCGTGGAGAGATGCTGGGCTTGAGTTTGTGCCAGCTGACTCTGATCCTGATTGGGATACCGGAATGATTTTCGGTGTTGGCGCACTTGCAATGGGTGAATTTGTTAGGGATCGAATAAATCAGGGATACGAATTTGGACCTCGTAAAATTGGTTCAAGAATGGTTGAACAAACTATGAATAGTGGTGCGATGACTTATCTCAATAAGATTATAGGTTGTGGAAATATTGTTGCATCCAATTCAAATGCGTGTTCTACAGGAACGGAAGCAGCGATTCTGGGATACGAGCGCATCAAATCAGGTAAAGCAAAAAGAATGTTGTGCGGTAGTACTGAAAGCGAAGGCTGGATTATTTGGGGTGCTTTTGATGGGATGCGAATTCTGTGTACAAAATTCAATGATCAGCCTGAACGAGGCTCTCGACCAATGGCAGCTGACGCAGCAGGCTTGGTTCCGGCAGCCGGTTCAGGTGCTTATGTACTTGAAGATCTAGAAACTGCCTTAGCAAGAGGTGCAACGATATACGGTGAAATTGTTGCAGGTCAACTTACAAATGGTGGATTGAGAAACGGTGGGTCAATAACAGCTGCAAACCCGGTAGCAACTGAGATTGCTATCAGGCGAGCGTTAGATGAGGCAAAGATAGGAGGAGAAGATATTGATTTGATTTGTGGGCACCTTACTTCGACGATTGGTGACCCGAGGGAAATTGCGACTTGGAAGAAGGCACTTGATAGAACAAAGAAAAATTTTCCGATTATAAATACATTAAAATCAATGACAGGACATTGCTTGGGGGCATCTGGCTCAATAGAGATGGTTTCAACTATGCTACAATTACACCATCAGTTTATTCATCCGAATATAAATATTGAATCTTTACACCCAGAAATTGTATCATTGATCGGCAGAGAGGCGGTTACTGATCGGTTAATTGAACGAGAAATGACCTATGTGATCAAAGCAAACCTAGCGTTTGGCGACAGTAATAGCTGTTTAATTTTTAAAAAATGGACTGAATGAGCCAAGAAGAAATAGTTGAAAAACTAAAAGACATCATTAAGAATTACATTGACGAAGACGAAATCGATTTAAATCAAGATGTGTCGCCCGATGCTCATATAATCAACGACCTTGGCTTAGACTCGTTTTATGTAATAGATATGGTTATTGATATTGAAAATGAGTTTGAGTTAACCATTGACAACGATGCGATCATGGAATTGGGTACGGTACAAAGTTTAATTGACCTTATCGACGAGAAGATTAAAGAGAAGTGATTTACTTATTTGCCAGTGTTATTGGCATTTATCTCATTTTTGCGATTATAATCACTATTGGCATTTACCGCCTACCGGTTTCTAAAGCAATCACATCACAGCTCCCATCCGTATCTGTATTAGTATCATGTAGAAATGAAGAAAGAGATGTTGTAGCATGTGTACGTTCACTTACAGAGCTGGATTATCCCGCTGAGAAGCTGCAAATTATTCTTATTGACGATCTTTCCACTGATTCGACTCCAGACATCCTAAAAAAAGCTGCAACTGAACATTCAAATATTGAGTTTTATTCTAGCAGCGAATTCCCAACTACACATTTAGAAGCCAAGGCTCGTGGAATTTCCTTTGCTGCATCAAAAGCTACCGGCGAATGGTTGTTTATAACCGATGCAGATTGCGAGGTCCCCTCAACATGGCTAAAGCACATGTTAGATGGTGTGGATGAAAAAACCGGAATTATTACCGGTGCGATGGACACCAAAAATGATAATCTTATAGGTTCGCTTGAACGAATTGCCAGTTGTGGAAGATTGCTATTTGGCTTTGGGATTTCTGGATTTGGCATGGCGTTTCATGCATTAGGTCCAAATATGGCGATTCGTAAATCAGTTTACGATAGTGGTGGTGGACTTGAAAAGGCAGATTTTCGAATAGCTGAAGACATTGCACTTTTTAGGCTCTCACACGATCAGGGTTTTAAGACTACATATCACTACGATAAATACACCAGAGTTTTAACTACAGCGGTTGCTAATTTTGATCAACTACAAAGCCAGCAAGTACGTTGGTTAATAGGTGGCTTGGAAAAAGCCGGTGTTGGCTTATTCTTAGTAATTCTGATTCTTGAGATAATTTTTTTCCCGATGATAGTTGGGTTTATTTACTTTTTTGCTACTGACTTCGTTTTAGCGCTTCTATTCTTAACTTTGAAGTCGCTCAGTGAGGTTATAATGTCTGTAACGTTTAAACACAGAATGGCTGCAAAGAAAAACTTACGCCTATTACCACTCGCGTTTTTCTACACCTTTTATATTTATATATGGATACCACTCATTCCTTTAATTAAAAGAACGGCTGCCTGGAAGGGTGATGACTACGAAGTTATTTATAAATAAAAAAAGCCCGAAATATCATTCGAGCTTATAAAACTGTTAGCGTGAATAATAGTTATTCAGCTGGCACAATCCGGTGGATTCCACCCCTGGTAGTTCCAACATAAATGTAACCATCCGGAGCTTGTTTGAGACTGCGAACTCGCCCAATCCCACCGAGTTTTTCTGTGCGGTTAACAATATTATCGCCATCTAATTCTAGTAATTGAAGTTGAGCAAATTTTAGTGATCCAACTAATAAATGACCTTTCCAATCTGGATAAACATCACTTGTAACAAATGTCATACCTGAAGGGGCAATGGATGGATCCCAGTAAGTTGCAGGGGGCTCCATCCCCTCACGATAGGTGCCTTCTGCAAAAGAAGTGCCGCTATAATTAATACCAAAGCTTAAAATCGGCCAGCCATAATTTGCGCCTGGCTTAATGATATTAACTTCATCACCACCGCGCGGGCCATGTTCGTGTGCCCACATTACTCCGGTAACCGGATTCATTGCCATGCCTTGTTGGTTACGGTGTCCATAAGACCAAACTGCTGGAAGGGCGTCGTTCTGCCCATAAAACGGATTGTCTTCAGGGATATTTCCGTCATCATGGATACGATATACTTTTCCACCATCTTTCGATAAATCTTGAGGGAGTACGTCTCGGTTACCTCGGTCTCCAATCGTGAAGAACAGATAACCGTCCTTATCAAACTCGATACGCGAACCATAGTGCTGTCCCCTTCGAGAATTAGGGGTTGCCTTATATAGAGTCTCGATGTTTGAAAGAGCGTCATTATCTAATTGGGCGCGAATAATTGCCGTATTAGAACCTTCTCCCTCGCCAGATGAAGAGGAATATGAAAAGTAAATCCATCCATTTTCATCATAATTAGGGTGAACATCAACATCCAGAAATCCGCCCTGACCGTTAGCATCAATATCATCAGGAAGATTACCTACGGTGGTTACAATTTCGCCATCACGAATATGGTAAAGTGCTCCTTCACGTTCTGTTACAAGCATATCGCCATTTGGTAACCATGCCATACCCCAGGGAACATCAATGCCTTCTACGTAGAGTTCGGCTTCATAATTTTGGGCATTTACCGGAGTGATAAACATCAGTCCAAGTAAGAATAAGAATATAGTTTGTAGTGGTTTCATGTGATTATCTTAGTTAAAGATGATGGTTCTGTTATCGGTGACCAAAGTCTTGCGTTGTATGTGTGTCCAAACAGCGCGAGACAGTACCAGCGTTTCAAGGTCGCGCCCTTTTCTTACAAGATCGTCAATATCATCACGATGGGTTACCCGAACGATGTCTTGCTCAATAATTGGGCCTTCGTCTAAATCTTCGGTCACATAATGGCTGGTTGCTCCAATAATTTTAACTCCGCGTTCAAATGCAGAGTGATAAGGCCTGGCTCCGGGGAAAGCAGGCAAAAACGAATGGTGAATATTTATGATGTTGTTTCGCCAGGCATCAATAAAATCACCAGAAAGTATCTGCATGTATCTTGCTAAAATTACTAAATCGATGTTGTGCAGTTCAAGTAAATCTCTCTGCTTCTTCTCTTGTGCCAGTTTATTTTCTTTGGTGATAGGAAGGTGCTGAAATTCGATATTAAATTTTTCAGCCACATCGCGGGCATCTTCATGGTTGCTGATTATAAGTGGTATGTCAACATCCCACTCTTTGGTTTGCCATCTTCCAAGAATATCGTACAAACAATGAAGGTGCCTGGAAACAAAAAGACCCAATCGCATTGGTTGTGAAGTAAAATTCAGTTTCCAATGGAAATTAAAAGGAACGGCAAGGGAGGTTTCAATCTGAGCCCGGACTTCTTCATGCGTTAAATCAAACTGCTCCATTTCCCATGATATTCTCATGTAAAATTTACTGCGAGATGAATCAGTATGCTGATCCAGATCCACAATATTTCCACCATGCCGGTGAACAAACTGAGTTACAGCCGCAATAATACCGGGCTGATCATCACAGTGAATTCGTAAGATGGCGTGGTCGGAGTATGACATAAAGAATTAATAAAGAAAGCGGCGGAGTTCATCCACATTCATGAATCCGGTTCTGGATTTTAAGAGCTCACCATCAGCATCGATAATAAGCGTGCCGGGAAAAACAAAAACCCCGTAGTTTTGTGCCCATTGACGCGACATAATTTCTTCGCCATTAAATGTAATCAGTTCTTCAGAGTTACCATCCACTTTTGCAGGAATGTATCCCGCGTCTAATACTGCACGAACAGTAGAATCGGGATAAACTTCACGCTCCATGGCACGGCAGTACTTGCAACCCACTTCGTATACATCAACGAGAATAAGTTTATCAGAGGCACGTGCTTCTTCCTGGGCGTCTGCAAGAGTCATCCAATCGGGGGCATTTTCAATTTCTATCGGAGCTGTACTTTTCATGACATAGACAAAATACACCCCAATGAAGCCTGCAATAACAATGAAAATAAATACTTTTTTATTCATGGAGAATTTGAACTCTTTCTCATTGGTTGATGGTTAAAATACTATCTTTCGAAATTCTAAACGCAATCCATTTACAATTTATGTCAGACCCCATCGAATCGTATAAATTAGGCGCAGTTCAGGTGACCGTTGTAAAAGCAGATCGGCCGAATAAATTGCTCATCCAATGTTTTGATGGTGAATACAAATCAGAATTCACAGTAAGCGAATACGAGTTTAAAAACTACCGCCGTTTAATGAATCAACGGATTACAGAGGCGTATAAGAATATTAGTAACGAGGAATGATTCATTTTACCAAGAGAGGGGTTTAAGCCCTCTCTTGGTAAAGAAAAAAACAATCAAACAACCAGCGCAAATACTCCTATAAAGCTGAAGACAGAGAGAATTAGTCCCACCATAAAAATATTATAGGAAATGCGAAGCAGTCGGTATTTTTTTGCCAGCACAACGCCCAAGCCATGAATGTCTCGTGCCATATTATCGTATAGTCGAGTTGAATCCTGCATTAGTTCTTCCATTCCTTCCACATAATCGGCGCGAGCCATGGTGTGAAAATTTCCAAAAAACAGAATATTAGCTTTGTTATCCCTCACATCGTCTAATGTTACGGGCTCTTTACTAACTCGCGGACGAGCAGACAATACAGCATAAACCATCGATCCCAGGCAGGTTAACAAAAGTACAGCGGTTGGTATTAGTAACCAGGGATTAGAATCGATTTTTGGAGAAATTGAAGCAATGATGATGGAGATTATTATCCCGTTTATCGAAATCATTATGTTCGATTTATTATCAGCAATTGCACTCAGCTCGATGTGTGTACGGTAGGAAGTCCGGAACATATCCGAAACGCCTCGTTTTACCGATCCTAACTTTTTCTTTTTTGGTTTGTTCTCTTCTGCCATAACTAATTTTAACCGAATAGAATATAGAGAATTAGCAAAGAATCTTATCAACTTAAAATTAGTTGCTATAGCAACTTTTTTCAGCCTCGAAGTGTTGAATTCGATATAATTCAGTAGCCTAACTAATCAAAGAGAAGATCTATGCCAATTTACCATCGCCTAGGAAAAATCCCGCCCAAGCGGCACACCCAATTCCGCAAACCGGATGGAAATTTATACTACGAGCAACTGTTTGGCACCATCGGCTTTGATGGAATGTCGACACTCTCGTATCACATACATCGCCCGACCATGGTTGCAGAAGTCGGTGATGCAATCGATGTATCGCCGAAAGTGGCGATAGGAAATAACATGAAATCGATGATGCTGAAAGGGCTCGACATAGCTCCAAAAGATGATTATTTGGAGTCGAGAGAGCCGATTTTAACGAACAGCGATGTAACCCTTCATTTAGCAGCCCCAAGAAAATCACTTACCGAATACTTCTATAAAAATACCGATGCGGATGAGCTGATTTACATCCATAAAGGAAGTGGAGTTTTGAGAACTTTTATTGGAAATATTGAATTCGTGCCCGGCGATTACCTGCTGATTCCTCGTGGGATGATTTATCAAATTTCTTTTAATGATGAGAACAACCGCCATTTCATCACTGAATCTTTTGTGCCAATTTATTCTCCAAAGAGATATCGCAATTGGTTTGGGCAATATTTGGAGCATTCTCCATATTGTGAGCGCGATTTGAAGCTCCCGACTGAACTGGAGACCTATGACGAGAAAGGCGAGTTCCTGATGAAAATCAAAAAGCAGGGAATGATTCATCAACTAACCTATGCTTCGCATCCATTTGATGTGATTGGTTGGGATGGGTATAATTTCCCGTATGGTTTTTCGATTTACAATTTCGAACCGATTACCGGCCGGGTTCATCAACCGCCACCAGTGCACCAAACTTTTGAGACGTCCGCTTTTGTGGTGTGCTCGTTTGTTCCACGCTTGTACGATTATCACCCCAAAGCAATTCCGGCGCCGTACAATCACTCGAACATCGATTCGGATGAAGTGATTTATTATGCAGAAGGTGATTTCATGAGTCGAAATCATGTGGAAGAAGGATACATTTCATTGCATCCGGCTGGAATTCCACATGGACCACATCCGGGAGCTTATGAAGCGAGTATCGGCAAAAAAGGAACCGAAGAGTACGCTGTTATGGTGGATACTTTCAAACCATTGCAGGTTACACAAAATGCGCTAGACATTGATGATGGTGTGTATTATCAATCTTGGTTGGACAAGTGATCTGTACGGTCGATTCATGAATTGACCCGCGACGATTTTTAAACAAATGCATTATTCACACAATTCGCAGGAGCAATTCATGAATTGCTCTTACAGATTTATAAATAATTAAACCGTACGGCCGATTTATGAATCGGCCCAATCGTTAAAATTTCACAAATGAACACCTGGCTTACTATTTCTCCCGATTCTGATTTTTCAATCCATAATCTGCCATTTGGAATTTTTTCTGTACATGATGGGCCAAGACGAGTAGGTGTCGCTATTGGTGACTCAGTGGTTGATCTGGTTCTTGCGCAGGATTTAGGAATTTTTGGTGATCTCCAACTTCCAATCTTTGTTTTAGAAAATGAATTTTTGAATGATTTCATCTCGTTGGGTAAACCTACTACCAACAATGTGAGGCTGGCCCTGCAACAACATTTATGTGATGATTCATCGCCGTTAAAGGATTCAGCAGCATTGTTTTCGATGGCTGACGTTTCAATGCACCTTCCTGTTCAAATTGGAGACTATACTGATTTTTATTCCAGCATTGAGCACGCCACTAATGTTGGGAAAATGTTCCGTGACCCAGAAAATGCGCTACTCCCGAACTGGAAGCACTTACCTGTGGGATATCATGGGCGATCTTCTTCTATTATCGTTTCTGGCGAGGATATTCATCGACCGAAAGGACAGACCAAACCACCAGAGGGAGATCCAGTGTACGGCCCATCACAGCGCATGGATTTTGAGCTGGAAATGGCGTTCATTGTTGGCAAACCCACCGAACTCGGTGAACAAATCGGCACAGAAAATGCGATGGATCACATTTTTGGAATGGTGCTATTTAATGATTGGTCGGCTCGAGATATTCAGAAATGGGAATATGTTCCACTTGGACCGTTTTTAGGAAAAAGCTTTGCTTCATCAGTCTCGCCATGGGTGGTAACTTTGGAAGCTCTCGAGCCATTTAAAGTGGCCGGACCTGTTCAAGATCCCCCTGTTTTGGATTATCTGAAATCACAGGGAGCTTTGAATTTTGACCTGAATCTGACTGTGGAAATACAGCCTGAAAGCAGTGAGCCAACCTTGGTTTCGAACTCGAATTTCAAGTATATGTATTGGAATATGGCGCAGCAATTAGCTCATCATACCGTGAATGGTTGTAACGTAAATGTGGGTGATATGATGGCCTCAGGCACTATTTCTGGCAAATCACCGGATTCCTACGGATCGATGCTGGAGCTTTCTTGGGCTGGGAAAAATCCTGTTAAATTGAATGATGGATCAGAACGTAAATTTCTGAATGATGGCGACACGGTAATTATGAAAGGACATTGCGAAAAAGATGGAATTCGTGTAGGCTTCGGTGAAGTAAGATCAAAATTATTACCGGCAAAATGAGCGAGATCAAATCTTACGATCCTTATGATTTTTCCATTGCAGAACGTCAAGGAATTTTGACGGCAGCAATCGGCCCACGACCAATTTGCTTTGCCAGTACGGTAGATAAAGATGGGAAAGTGAATTTAAGTCCGTACAGCTTTTTCAATGTGTTTTCGAACAATCCACCGATGTTGATTTTTTCGCCTTCACGTCGCGGTCGGGATAACACCACAAAGCACACCTACGAAAACATCAAGGAAGTGCCCGAAGTGTGTATCAACATTGTGAATTACCCGATGGTTGAGCAGATGTCGCTGGCAAGTACGGAGTACGAGAAAGGGGTGAACGAATTTAAAAAGGCCGGTTTTACTGAGATTGCATCTGATACCATCAAGCCACCAAGAGTAAAAGAAAGCCCGGTTTCCTTCGAATGCACCGTTGATCAGGTAATAGAATTGGGAACCGAAGGCGGTGCGGGAAACTTAGTGTTGGCGAGAATCCAGAAAATTCATTTGGATACTCAATACTTAAATGAGGCCGGTAAACTGGATAATACTAAGCTTGATTTAGTTGGCCGAATGGGGGCTAACTGGTATACCAGGGCGAATGGAGAGGCGCTTTTCGAAATTCCGAAACCATTACAAACAAAAGGAATTGGGGTTGACTCGTTACCTAAACATGTTCAGGAGAGTGAAATTTTATCTGCAAATAATATTGGGCGACTTGGGAATGTAGAAAAGTATCCTTCGGACGATGAAATTGCAGAAGCTAAAAACTTTAAGACAGTAGCTGCAGCCTTTACACAGTTCGAAAATGATGAGCTTATAAATGAAATTCACCGTCTGGCAAAAATTGAACTGGAATTGGGAAATTCTGAAAAGGCATTAACCATTTTAAGTACCATCATTGGCTGATCAATCCGACATACTTTGGCAACCTTCTAAAGAGTTCATTCAAAATAGTGGACTGAAAAAGTATGAACGCTGGCTTGATAGGGAATTTGATCTTCGGTTTAAGGATTACAAGGAGTTTTGGCGATGGTCTAATGACCACTTTGAAGACTTCTGGGAATCGCTCTGGAAATATTTTGAAATCATTTCACATTCTGAGTACGAATCAGTAATTGATTCTTATGAAATGCCCGGTGTGCGATGGTTCAATGGCGCCACACTGAATTACGCAGAGCACATTTTTAGAAAGAAATCAGAAGATCGTCCGGCGCTGATTTTTGCTAATGAAGCTGGTGAAAAAAGAGAAGTTTCCTGGAAAGAACTGGAAAGCCAGGTTGCTTCGATTCAACGCTTTTTGAGATCGAAAGGAATTCAAAAAGGAGATCGGGTTGCGGGATATTTACCGAACACTCCGGAAACCATCGCCTGTTTTCTTGCGGTGAATTCATTGGGTGCAGTTTGGTCGTGTTGTTCACCTGATTTTGGCATCAACACGGTAATTGATCGTTTTTCACAAATAGAGCCTAAGCTCTTCTTTACTTGTGATGGCTATCAGTATGGGGGAAAGAGAATCAATAGATTGGCAGAAGCAGAACAAATTGCAAACTCGATTTCATCCATCAAAACCGTCGTTTTGATTCCAACGTTGAATGATAATTCTGTTCTAGAGAATTCGATGAACTGGTCAGAGATGATTTCGACCGAATCAAATGGTCTTATGTTCGAAGCCGTAGATTTCAATCATCCGATTTGGGTGTTGTATTCGTCGGGGACAACCGGAAAACCGAAAGCGATCACCCATTCTCACGGGGGAGTTCTACTCGAGCATCTCAAGTACATGCATTTTCATAATGATGTAAAACCGGGCGAACACTTTTTCTGGTTTTCGACCACAGGTTGGATGATGTGGAATTTCCTTCAAGCTTCGATGCTGGTTGGCGCTGTTCCTGTTTTGTTTGATGGCAGTCCCGGTAAACCAGATTTAAATGCACTTTGGAAACTCACCGAAGAATTACCGATTCATCATTTTGGAACAAGTGCTCCGTTCTTGACCGCATGCATGAAAAAGGTGTTAACTCCAGGATCTGATTTCGATTTATCAAACCTCAGATCCATTGGCTCGACCGGCGCACCTCTGCCACCCGAAGCATTTGATTGGGTGTATGATCAGGTGAAGAAAGATGTATGGCTTTGTAGCATGAGTGGAGGAACCGACGTTTGCACCGCCTTTGTGGGTGGAATTCCATCCAAACCTGTAAGACGGGGGAATATTCAAGGTCGAGCGCTGGGATGCGATCTTAGGAGTGTTAATGAAGATGGAAACGAGATTTCGGGTTCATTGGGCGAAATGGTGATTTCCAATCCGATGCCTTCTATGCCGATTTATTTCTGGGGTGATGAAAACAACGAACGATATTCATCCAGTTATTTTGAGAAATTTCCAGGCAAATGGTGCCATGGCGACTGGATTCAGATCGAAGAAGATGGAAGTCTCCAAATTATGGGTCGGTCGGATGCTACACTAAACCGAAAAGGAATTCGAATTGGAACGGCGGAGATTTACTCGGTACTCGATCGAATTCCAGGATTAGCGGATTCCCTGATCGTTAATCTGGAAAAGAAAGATGGGTCAGATATTATGCCACTTTTTGTAGTGATTGAAGACAAGGCAATATTTGAGTCCATTTCAGAAACCATCAAGCAAAAGCTAAAAGAGGAATGCTCTCCTCGTCACGTTCCAGATGAAATCATAAATGTTGCTGAAATTCCATACACCCTCAGCGGGAAGAAAATGGAAGTCCCGGTTAAAAAAGCCCTGATGGGGCTCGATGTTTCCAAACATATGAACCGAGATGCCAGTCGCAATCCTCAGGCGATGGATGTGTTTGTAGAGTTGACGGGGAAGCTTTAGCCAATTTGCAATGCTTATAATGGTTGGTGTTTTTGATTAAAGTCACTCAGATCCGCCAGCTGGCGGAGAAGAGTCTTCACGACATTGAATCGCTCTAGAAACTGGATCTGAAGTTCCTTCAGTCGTCTCCGCCAGCCGGCGAATCCTCCTTCTGGATGACTAGTTACTTGACTTAGTTCTATGATTTAGTCACTCCGTGGAGTTTACACAGTTTGGTTATGGGCAAGTTCGAAGCGGATGCTTTAACAAGTATTTTTGAGCTCTCTCCGATTAGTCATTCCTGCGAAGGCAGGAATCTAGATTAAGTTTTATTTTCAAAAAACATTCACGATCCCAACTTTGGTCGGGAGAAGTGATCTCAATGTAATGGCTTGGTTTATGAGAAATGTTTGAAGCTGGAGCTTCCGGACTGCATTCCCAAGCAGGAGCTAGGGAAAGAGAAAAAATCCTACGTCCACCAATTCATTTATTTCTATTGCTTGAAGCAGTTTAATTAAAGCTTACTATCCTTATAAGGAATTCAATTCTTAGCTACGATTTTCTTGCTTTATTCCAACTGTTATGAGCCAGATACAGATACCGATTTCTCCAATTGCTGCTGGAATAATTAGAATACTTGTATTTACATAATCATAATAATTTTCAAAGATCGTACCGCCAATTACATCTATCAAATAGGTCAAGCACCCCAACATTAAAAATACGCCTAGAGCTTTAGGTAAAAACCCTGATTTGTAAACCAATAACCCAAAGGGGAATAGCCATAACCCCCAAAAAACCTGTGAGAGAAAAAACCCATTATATAATGATGTATAAAAAGAGGACACACTATCAGCTAGCCTCTCTGCCTCTACAGGACTATTAAATGGATATTCTTGAATTATCTTTAAAAGGTTTACCTGGTCTAAAAGAAGAGTATAAGAGTTTGGAACACTAATAAGTGCAAAAACCACCATCAAAATAGCATGGTTTTTATTTACGGGGTTTAACAGCGTGTATAATGTTAAAGGTAGAAGAATGAAGCTGATATGCACTCCAATTCCTACAATAATTCCTATTCGAAATAGAGTTTGGTTGAATAACAGATTTTCTAATGTGGAAGTTGGGTCATCCCAAATGAATATGCTTCGTGGGATAACTTCCATGTATAAAACACTTCCAATCACAACCAACACATAATAGAACCCGGCAAGTCGAGCTGTTTTTTGGGGGCTTTCTAGTGATATCAAAGTTAAGAAATTTTAATAATTAATATTATGACCTTGACAAAAAGTAAAGTAAGTTTTACATTATGTCAAGCAAAGTTATCATAATAGAATTAATCAAAGAGAAATGGAGAACACAGAGTCGAAAAAATATTTACCCAAATTAGCCATGTGGACATTCCTCTGGCTGATCACCATGGCATTATCATCTTTTGGTCCCGAATTGATTTGGGATAAAAACATTGCCATAACTGTGGCGGTTGTCATCATCAACTTTTCGGTTGGTTTGATGATGATCTGGATTAACATCAAGTATTGGAAAAGTCTGGATGAAATGATGCAACGCATACAACTGGATGCTATGGGACTTGCACTAGGAATCGGGGTAGTAGGTGGATTAAGTTATTCCACGCTGGTTGCAAACGAAGTAATATTCTTGCGATCTGAAGTCTCAGTAATGGTTGTGATTATGGCACTTACATATATCACTGCTACAGTAGTAGGTGTGAGGAGAATGGGATGAAAAATAAACTGAAGGTATTACGAGCCGAGCGAGACTGGACCCAGGGAGAATTGGCAGACGTTTTAGGCGTTTCCCGCCAAACAGTAAATGCATTGGAGAAAGGGAAATACGATCCGAGTTTGCCGCTGGCATTTAAAATTGCCCGAGTTTTTGAGCAGCCTATCGAGCAAATATTTCAAGAAGAGAACGAGTAACATTTAAAGACTATCATCATGAAAATTATAATACAAATAATCGCCACTGTACTAGGTGGCCTATTAATAGGAATGTCCAATATCAAAGCACAAAACTTTGTTGGTGACTGGTATGGAACCATGGATGTACAGGGAATGCAACTCGAAATCGTATTCCACATTGAAGAAACGGCAGGTGTTTACACGGCTACATTTGATAGCCCACTTCAAGGGGCTTTTGGAATTCCGTTTACGAGTACGAAAGTTGAAGAGACAGAGCTAACTGTAATTCAGGAAAACATGGGTGCTTCTTTTGATGGTTCATTAATTGATGAAAAAATCTCAGGAGTTTGGAAGCAATCCGGAAGTGAGTTTGAGTTGATCTTATCAAAAGAAAAAGTTGAGATTGTAGGACCAAATCGACCACAGGAACCAACTAAACCGTATCCTTATAATGAAGAGGATGTTCGATTTACAAATTCTGTAGATCAAATTGATTTGGCCGGAACGTTGACTTTACCACATTCAGGATCAAGTTTTCCAGCAGTAATTTTAATTTCTGGTAGCGGACCGCAAGACCGGGATGAGACTTTTATGACCCACAAACCATTTTTGGTTTTAGCTGATCATCTAACAAGAAATGGAATTGCCGTACTAAGATTCGACGATCGAGGGTTTGGTGAATCAGAAGGTGATCATGCAGTAGCAACGTCCTTGGATTTTGCAACAGATGTTGAGGCAGCTGTTGAATATTTATCTTCTAGATCAGAAATCAATCCAAACCAAATAGGTCTCGCTGGTCATAGTGAAGGCGGTTTGATTGCACCAATTGTAGCATCAAGAAATGACGATGTAGCATTCATGATATTACTTGCCGGTCCTGGTGTAAACGGTCTGGAAATCCAAAAACAGCAGGTTGAAAGTTTTGGTCCACTGATGGGACTCACTACAGAGCTAATCGAAGTCGAAAAAAGCAATCTTGAAGAAATTGCTGAGATTGTTAGAACACATGAAATTGGCGAGGAGCTAGCAGTATCTTTAACAACATATTTTGATGAAAGACTTGGAGATGTCGAAGAAGTTCAGGGAATGACCAAAGGGGATTTTATCCAGAGACAGATTCCCGAGTTAAACAGGCCTTGGTATAAGTACTTTATTGATCATGAGCCAACTAATTTTCTGTCTCAAGTTAACATCCCAACTCTTGCTATTAGCGGGGACAAAGATATCCAGGTTCCGCCATCTAATCTTGAAGCAATTGAAGATGCTATTTCGGATAAAGAGTTAATTACAGTGATAGAATACTCCGGAACGAATCACCTATTTCAGGAATGCAGTACTTGTTTAATGAGTGAGTATGCTCAAATAGAAGAAACGATATCGCCGATAGTTCTCGCTGATATTTCAGGTTGGATTATTTCAATCACTTCAGAGATTGAGTAATTTCTAAAGAACATGAATGCATCAGGTATTACTTATAGAAGAACCTTAAAATCAGACTTTGGAAAGTGTGCAGAAGTCCGAGGAAAAACACGTCAAAATCCTGCCTCAGCGGAATATCTGGCTTCCATAGGAATTACGGCAGAGACTCAAGCTCCGCTTTTTGAAGATGGAACACTGGTGGGATTTGTGGCTGAATCAAAAGGAGAAATTGTCGGGTTTTGTACAGGAATAACTACTACAGGTGAAGTTCAGGTGTTAGCGGTTTTACCAGAATTTGAAGGGATGGGAGTAGGTAAAGAGTTACTTCGCAAAGTGGTAGAGGCGCTCTTTGATTCTGGTTTTGAAAAACTCTGGCTGGCAGCTTCTCCAGACCCCGAAATACGAGCTTTTGGGTTTTATCGTCATTTGGGGTGGATGTTTTCCGGAAAAACCGATGATATCGACGATCAAATTCTTGAGTTAAGCAGGGGGGTAAATGCTATATCTGGTTAGCGGTACATCCAGATCAGGTAAGACTGTGATCGCCAGAAAGTTGATGAAGGAATATCAAATTCCTTATTTATCAACAGACTGGTTGATGATGGGTTTCAACGATGGCATTCCGGAGTATGGAATTCATCATCTACTCTGGCCAAACGAAATAGCCAAGAAAATGTGGCCATTTTTAAAAGGAATGATCGATAACATGATCTTCGATGGAATGGATTATGTAATCGAAGGGGAAGCGATGTTACCAGAGTTAGTAGCTGAATTGTTAAAGAAATATCCGGGTAAAATTAAGGTCGTTTTTGTTGGTTATGCTGATATCAGTGTTCATGAAAAAGTTAAACTGGTAAAAGAATTCTGCGACCGTGACGACGATTGGTTAATCAGTGAATCAGATGCCTACATCAAAGATCACATCGGCAATATGATCGGCTACAGTAAAATGATTAAAGAGGGTTGTGAAAAGCACAACTTGCCTTATTTTGATACTTCGAAGGATTTTCTGAAATCGATTGATAAGGCGATTGAGTTTATGGTTGGGGATTGAAATAAGATATCTCCAATTCGTCATCCTGAACCATGCGCTGAACTTGATTCAGTATATGATTAAGGTCACAATTTTGTTTTAAATCATGCTTAATCAACAAATCACTCCCTGCAGATTCCGTATCATGTCCGGAATGACCACTTTAGGAATAAATCTTAACATAAAAGCGCTTTTCCGAGAACTCAAGAACCCGTAAATTAGTTGTTATAGCAACTAATTTTAAAAAGAGATGCCCATGGAAACGTTAGCACACCCAGTTTTAGATCAAGAACAAGACTTTATGCCGATCCTCGGCACCGACTATGTAGAGTTTTATGTTAGCAACGCTAAACAAGCAGCGCATTTTTATCGCTCAGCATTTGGATTTCAAACGCTGGCATATGCCGGACTGGAAACCGGGTTACAAGACCGCGAATCGTATGTAGTGGTACAGGATAAAATTCGATTGGTGCTTACTTCTCCACTTCACAGTGGCACTGAAATGGGCAGGCACATCGATCAGCATGGCGATGGCGTAAAGGTGATTGCACTTTGGGTAGAAGATGCAACGTATGCGTACAATGAAGCAGTAAAACGAGGAGCAAAATCTTATTTCGAGCCAGTCACAGAATCGGATAAGAATGGGAAGGTAGTTCGTGCCGGTATACATACCTACGGCGATACTGTGCATATTTTTGTGGAGCGCAAAGATTATGACGGAGCGTTCTTACCAGGCTACAGAGCTTGGAAATCACATTACAACCCTGAGCCGATTGGTTTAAAATATGTAGATCATATGGTGGGGAATGTGGAACTTGGTGCTATGAACAAATGGGTAAAGTGGTACGAGGAAGTGCTTGGATTCAAGCAAATCTTGTCTTTCGATGATAAAGACATATCTACCGAGTATACTGCCTTGATGAGCAAGGTTATGAGTAATGGAAATGGTCGAATCAAGTTTCCAATAAACGAGCCCGCTGCAGGTTTAAAGAAATCTCAAATTGATGAATACATCGATTTTTACGAAGGTGCCGGTG
This sequence comes from Balneolaceae bacterium, assembly GCA_965249965.1. GTDB lineage: Bacteria > Bacteroidota > Rhodothermia > Balneolales > Balneolaceae > HXMU1420-13. The sequence goes on along the minus strand of OZ252262.1, from coordinate 789,752 downwards.
TTCAGCACGTGGCGGTTGCAACCGACGATATCGTACATACGGTAACTGAGCTGCGCAACCGTGGAATTGAGTTCATTACCGTACCAACCACATATTACGATGTTTTAGAAGATCGTGTGGGTAAAATCGACGAACCAATCGATAAGTTAAAAGACTTGGGAATTTTGGTCGATCGCGATGACGAAGGCTATTTGCTTCAAATCTTTACAAGAACGTTACAGGCCAGACCTACTATGTTTTTCGAGATTATTCAACGCAAAGGAGCAACTTCTTTCGGGAAAGGAAACTTCAAAGCATTATTCGAGGCCATTGAGCGAGAGCAAGAAATGAGAGGTACCCTCTAATTTAATTGTACATCCACCTTTAAAGGCGATTCTGTTTAGGCAGGTCGCCTTTTTTATTTGGTATAGTTAGTGAACACTTTATCAAGTAATCGTCTGAGCTGCTTATACTCCTCATCCGACAGATTTTCCCAGCCTAATTCTCTTGATGCATACACATGTTCTTTGGCTTGCTCGGTGACCCACTTTCCTAAATCTGTCATCGTGATCAAATATCGTCGGCCATCGTCCGGATCTTGAGATCGGGTGACAAACCCTTTCTTTTGAAGCAGATCGATGATCCGTGAAACCGTGTGCTTGTCTTTAAAACTTTCGCTAGCCAAATCGGCCTGACTTAAGGTATTTCCATCTAATTTGCTTAACAATACCCATTGCTCTGGAGTTAAATCGATGGAAGCTTTTTTAAAACGATTTAGTAAATCCTGCCGAACCACTTTGTAGGTCCGATCTATGTAGACCCCGAGTTCTTTTCTCATGCAGCAGTTACTTTCAATTTCGGCAGACCAATCTTATCCCGCAATTCCTGATATCTTGTGTCATCAGACATATTTTTAAATGGTAACATGGCGTCAAGGAACACCATTGCCCCAAGATGTTTATCAACAGCCTGATTCAAATATTTAAATGAAGTGTCAGAATCACCCAATCCAGCGTAAACACATGCAAAGTCGATAGAAAGATCTAACTCAGGATTCTCGTTAGAGCGGTTATTTAATCGTTGAAGGTTTTCGTTTATTCCTGCTTTATCTCCTCTCAATGCAGAAATATATCCTAAAAAGGAACCTCCGGAATTTGGATCTTTAACTAATTCCAGGTATTTGTTAGCAAATAACCATGCGTTATCCAGATCACCCATTTCAAGGTAAGTCATAGATTTTGTTTCATAGGCCATTCTGAATAAAGGGTCTAATTCAAGAATTTCATCCAGGATTTCTAAACTTTTTTCATATTCTTGATTGGTTATATAGGCTCGAGCAAGATCAGCTTTTAAAGGAAGAGACAGTGGTTCTATTTTGGCTGCTGCTTTTGTATGGTGAATCATTCTATCATATTCACCTAAGCATTTATAAACGTAGCCAAGACCAGTACGCGCACCCGTATCATCAGGCTCCAAAGTTATAGCTTTTCTAAAATTGGCTTCGGCTAATTCAAAATTCCATTTTGAGAATAGATTAACGAAGCCTAAGGCAACATAAGAGGTAGCTCTTGTACTATTCAATTCGACAGATTTAATTGCGAATTCTTCTGCATTAGCATAGGCTTCTTGCGATGGCATTTGTCCCATTGCACCTAGAAATGTATAACAATTTGCAAGTGCTGAGTATGCATTTGTATAAGTTGTACAATAGTTCACCGCTTTTTCAAAAAGTGTGATGGCTTTACGAACAGACTCAGGGGTTCTCTTATTCCAATAAAATAATCCTTCCAGATAATGATTATATGCAACGACACTATCCGTTGACGCTTCATAAAGTTTGCTTGATTTATCGAAGTAGGAATCAGCCTCTAGTTTCTCAACAATTTTTTGTGAAATCTCATCCTGAACTTCAAAGATGTCTTTCATTTCACCATCAAAATTTTCCGACCAAATATGAAAACCATCTTCTGCCTTTATGAGCTGAGCAGTAAAACGAATTCGATCCCCGGCCTTTCGTACACTTCCTTCTAATATCGTAGCCACATTTAATTCTTTTCCAATTTTTCGGATGTCTCTATGATCTCCTTTATAGCCAAACACGGAAGTTCTGGAAGCAACAGAAAGGTCGTTTACTTTTACCAGGGCATTTATGATTTCTTCTGTGATCCCATCGCTAAAATAATCCTCTTCGGTATTGCCACTAAAATTTGCGAAGGGTAAAACAGCAACACTGTTCTGATAAGACCCGGTTTGTTCTTGAATATGTTTTTGGGCTGGTATCTTTAGACCATCATCAGCTAATGCAAATATGCTAGTCATAGCAAAAACATTTTTTAGTTCATGCTCTCCAAAGGCTTCAACTCTAATGCCCGGGTGATTTTTTATTTCATCAAACACTTTTCCTGAAACCATAACTGAACCAGGTATTCCTAATGCCTGAACTCTTGCTGCAAGGTTAACTGCATCCCCATAGATACCTTCATCATCGTAGACAACATCTCCAAGATGTATACCTATTCGCATTGGTACTTCAGTGTCTTTTTGAAGTTCGATTTGAATTTCTCGAGCGGCATTTACCGCGTCAATAGCAGAGGCAAACATACTTAATGTACCATCGCCATAATACTGCATAACCTGACCTCTATAATCCAGGATTTTATTATCTACCACATTTCTTTGCCGGTCTCTTAATTTTTTGGCATGTGGCTCATTTTCTTGCATTAACTTGGTATAACCCACCATATCTGCAAACATGATAGCAGCCAGTAAACGGATATTTTGGGTTTCGGCCATAGAGCGAGTTGAACTAATTAAAGGTGATTACTTTAGGATTTATTGTCAATAATCGTGCCGTGAGTTTCTAGAAAAAGAATCCTGCCTTTATTTCAAAGCTGTTTTCATCACCAGAGGTTCCATAGGTAGCGCTGATAAGCATCTGATCGAAAAAGTTGAACCAGATACCGCCGCCATATCCTGAATGAATTATGTTTGATTTCTCGCGATCTGTCCAAACTCTTCCGGCATCAAAAAATGTTAGAATCCCTCCTTTTCCACCCAGTAGGTATCGATAAAAATCAATGAGTTCGACCCGTAGTTCGGTATTCGAGTAAACGGTGGTTCTACCTGTAAATCGTTGATTTGTGAATCCTCTCAGATTCTTGCGTGCGCCCAAAGTATTTGCCTGATAAAACGGAAAGCTACCAACGATGTGATCACTGCCAATTCGTCCTGCTAGAGTGAATTGTCTTTTCCCGAAACCAGATGCATAAAAAGAAGAATTCGATCGAATATTTAAATGCGATCTGCTTGCTTCGTTTAACCCAAGGTTGGCTTCTGATGAAACCGCAAGTTTAAATCCATATTGAGGGTTAACAGAATTATCTACGTCGTTGATTGAGAAACCAGTTGAGAGAATGCCATAATATTGGCTGGAAAAAATGTTTGGATTTATACCTATTTGAGGGTCATTCAAAATGCTGGGCTCTCCCTGTACATCATCAATTTCGGTATATTGAAGCCCTGCACCTGCGTGAAAAGTAAGTAAGTTTTCGAGTAAGATTTTGGTGGATCCAACCAGCCGATATTGTTCTAATCGAGCGCGGTAAAAATCGGAACTAAGTTGGTTTTGTCGAACAGTTTCGTTGCCCAGGCCAAAGAAGTACCGGTAACTTTCCGGTAATAAAATTGTGCCCTCAATGTTTCCGTCCCAATTACCTCGGAATTTATACCAATCGCCGGAATATCGTACATTCGCAGCTCCAGTTAAAGGTGCTAAATTTGCCCTTAGATAGTGCGTCGCAGCTGGTAATTTCCGAAATCCATAGTTAGTAATTCTTGGTCCACCGCCTATGAAAAGTCCGTCATCATCATTAAACGCAAAATAGAAGCCAAACAAGGTTGAATTCCACTGATAGTCTTTTTCATAATCGAACCGATTTATTTCCGGGTTATCCGATAAGTGTAATGTTGCGGTAGATGAGAAAGATTCAGGATTGCTTATCTCAGTATCATAAACAGCCAGTGGCTTACTTATAGTGGGGCTTTCATCAATGAATGTGTCTTCTCCGGAACCCCCAATAATTCGGACAGCTATTTTCGAAGTTTGATCACCCCGAATGATGATTTCATCATTGTCGCCCATAGCAAATATTCTGATTTCCTGTGTACGTTCTGCATCAAAAACTTTATCGTAATATTGTTCTCGTAAATTCCCTTTGCCGGAAAGCTTGTTTACCTGCACCTGAACACGATTTTCACCGAGGTAAGTAATGGTAATTCGTTCTCTTTTATGGCTAGCCGGAATGGTGACTACTCGATCTAATTGCGATGCATATATTTCAGCAATTACGGGAAGCTGATCTCTTCTTGCTTTTAATATCTCCAGGGTTTCTACCCCAAATTCTTGCTCAACAGGATCAGGATACGCTGTTACAGCCTCTTTAAGTATCTCATCAGTTAATCGATTTTTAATGTCCTCGGCAAGCGCAATCCAGTCATCCCTTGTAAGTTGATTGGTGAATCTTCTGGTTAATCCTAATGAGTTTTTGTTTAATCCTTTCAAATTCCCATAGCTATAGTCGAAATTTTGGTATTGAGCAAAAGGACCTAGTTTTGCGAGTGTGGGAATCAATCCATTTAGTCGCATCATGGCAACATCGCGGTCTCTTGGAATAGGTTGATAAATTTTACCCTGGCCATCTTCCGGCTCTACAGCTGCCCACCGCCATTGATCGGAGTGTCGATCCCAATCACCAATCAGCATATCAAAAAGCCTGGAACGAGCAAATAATGGTTGATCAACCCGATGGTCGATATCACCATCTACTTCTCTAATAAAATCAAGGTGAGAAATAACTTCTTCTGCATTTCCAACAGAGGCTACATCGCTCATAGTATTATCAGGCTTTCGCTCAAATAGAGCAAGACTGCCGGCCATTAAGTCACCATAACCACCAAGTAATGGATCATCCGGTACTACGAAATATTCCGGGTTTGTATGGTAAACTCCGGCACTTGCAGCTAATTTTGATACAACCAACGCCGCGTATGGATTTAGCATCGAAAATTGATCTTGTGCCGCATCCAAAGCAAACGATTGGCGTAGTGCTGAACCCCAAACTTTACCAGCTTGTTTATCTACTGATCGAAGTACATACTCTCTGTTGCCATCGCCATCCAGGTGCAAGGTGTTTGATTGCCCTCGGCCGCCAAAGCGAACAGGATCAAGCCCACCTTTAATTGTATTGACGTCAAATACAGGAAATTCAGATTCAATCGACCACTTTTCTCTATGATTTGAACCGAGTAATCCGCGAAATAATATTCCCCCACGATCATATTCAGAGTTTGCTGCTACAAAGGATTCAGTTTCAGCTAGAATTTGATCACGATCTTCTTCCAATTCTTCCGCTTCAATTCTAACTTTTGGCTCCTGTACCATTGTGCGGTACAGTAACTCACCATCGCTTCCATCTCCTAACGGCGTCCACGCCTCGAGCCAAACAGAACCATCGGTATACACTTTTAATACAATAAAGCCAGTTCCTCCATAAGCAAAATTGGCTCCTTTCCCATTTGCTACATAATCGGTTTTTGACCCAGATCCACTAACTATAAAGTGCGAATTATAACGTTTTGCTCTGGTTCGTTTATGATATTGCAAAGAATGTGCATGCCCGGATACATAGATAACATCTTCTTTTTCGGCAAAAGTGCTGCGGATTGAACGAGCCATGGCCGAATATCGATGGTGGGGAATATCTTGTTTCAAGCCAAATATTCGACGGTATAACACATACAGCGACCCAAAAATGGGTGGTTTAAAATGGGTAGAAAGCGGAAAGTATCCCCCGTGCGACTCGTTTGAAATTAGTGGGTGATGTGCAGCAACAATCAGATAATCGTTTTTACGATCACGAACAATATCCTGCAATTCATTAATTACATCTCCCGCATCACTAATTTCGAAATCTCCATTATCGCCGTATGGTTTAATATGCTCATGTAACCACCAATGGGTATCTAAGGCAACCAGCCTGATATCGTGATTTAGATCAGGATGATCATCTTCGTCCATCAGTTTTATTTCGTGGGGACCGGGAAAGCCATTATCGGGTAAAAAAGTATTACCTCGATCAAGATATTCCTCGACATATTTTTCCTGCCTTTGTACAGCATTCCATCCATCTTCTCGCCCATCATCCCAATCATGATTGCCGGGCACAAAAACTATCCGGCCGTTAAAGTTTCGAACGGTTTCAAGCTGAGCATCTATTCTAGATTGATAAAATTGGTACTGTGTATGGGTAGAGTCAGGCAGGCCATAATTGTAAATATTATCACCTAGAAAAATAGCGGCACTTTGGTCACCAGCATCGTCGAGAAATTTTTTGAATAACGTAAGCGTTGGATCGTTCGGTAATTCTGGTGACCCGGCATCTCCTATAAGGAAGGCCTCAAAAATCACGTTATTAATTTGAGGGGGTGATTGAGTTTCCCAATTTCGAGCATCAGGATCGATATAAAGCCCGGTAGTTCCACAGGAAAGAATAATGATACTTATAAAGAAAAGTAAATAGATTCGTTTCAAGGAAAAGCTTAGGGAGTTACTTGATGAGATGAGTGTAAAGTTATTTTGGTGTAGATACAACAAAGGCCGGTGGTTTTCCGGCCTGATTTCTAAGTAACTAGTACTAATATACGACGGCGTAGTACCCTGAACCAAATGAATTTGATTATATATAACTAATGATAATAATTAACAGGTTAATAATATTTATTTAGTAAATTACGATATCTAAAAAAAAGTTAAAGAATACATTAATGCCAAAGAAAATTGGAAGTTTAACGCTTTATTCTGTCGATGATCTGCACGAAATGTTGGGGGTTTCAAAATTAACACTTCGTAGTTATATCAGGAATGGAAAAATTCGCGGACGAAAACTTGGTGTAAGTTGGTATGTTACCGAAGAGGCGATTAAAGAATATTTTGATCAACCGGCAGAAACAACGGAAGTAACGAAGAAAGACGCTAGGCCCCGATATATAGTTCAAGGAGTTAACGATTTAGTTAGCGAAACGGAAGAATGTGATACCGTTGAAGATGTTTTGACGGTTTTAAATGAGCAGGCCATCATAAGTCTGTTTCAAGTTCAAATTATTGATCGAGAAACCAGCGAAATAACAGAAATTATAAAAGCTCGGGAATTTTTAGATAGATATGCGAAAACTTAGTGAAACGGCACTTGAATCATACAAGTTTGGCGACAGACCGGAAGACACCTATTACCTGTTGATCGATTTAGTGCGCAACGAAAATGGAATCGATATTTCGAGACTTGCAAATTCCGATCCTCGAATGTTTGATTCAGTTCTAAGTGAAATGGGCTGTGTGTTAATGCTTAGTGGGGATGAAATGAATGAGCTTATTCGACGTGGTGCAATTACCGATGAAGATAAACATCGATCACTTTTTCAGCTGGCTCGGCAAGAACGTCTGATTTAACCATTGCCAAACCCGCGTTAAACAAATGATTGTTTTCCCATCGTTAATTTCACCGGAAGAAATCATATCCATGGCCTCTGTGAATGAAATGCGAGAATTAATAAGAAATTCGTCGTCATCCATCTTGGTTTGAACGTACCTCAAGTCTAAGCCGGCGTAAATATGAATTACCTCATCGGCATAGCCAATTGCAGGATAGAAATGCCCGATGTAATGAAGTTGATTACAGTGTAAGCCCGCTTCTTCTTTTAATTCTCTCAGAGCTGTATCATCGGGAGCTTCATTCGGGTCAATTTTTCCTGCAGGAACTTCGTAAAATATCTGACCCATTGGATACCGAAACTGCTTAATTAGCATGATATCGTGGTTATCAAAAATAGGCACTATTGCGCAGGCTCCAGGGTGTTTTATCCATTCTCGGCTACTTGTAGTACCATTCGGAAGTAGCACTTCATCGTAATAAACATGAAGTAATTTACCGCTAAAAACTTTCTTCGTTGACCTTGTTTGCTCTACCAAAGCTGAGCTGTGTTTCATAGTGGTTTTATGTAAATAATGGCTTTAACTTTCAGCGTTAATATCGCAATTAATTATTCATCTTTGGGTATCACCGAAAATATCGACGGAAATAAAGTTACCGTATCCGGCAGGGTATTTACGATATCCAATTTTATATCCTTTACTAGGGTTTTTATAGCTTTTCCAATCATGTATATCCACTATCGGAATAACCTGATGTACAATACTGAAATTATTGTACTTATTGCATATGCGATAATTTCAGATTATCTGGATGGATTAGTAGCGCGAAAAACGAATACTATTTCTGAGGTTGGCAAAATGATCGACCCAATTTCAGATAAGTTATGTGCAGGGGCACTTTTTATTTATACAGTTTGGATTGGATGGGTGCCAGTTTGGTTTTTGATCTTTTTTGTGATCCGAGATGTATTAATACTCATTGGATCCTCTTTCATAAAAGTGAAGTATGGCAAAGTTGCCATGAGTACAATGAGCGGAAAAATTTCAGTAAATGTGATCTCTGTATATTGGATTGCGGTTTTTTTCTTTAGTGAGGCAACGATAGTGCACGAGGTGTTACTTTGGCTTTCTGTACTAATTATGACTATTTCATTCTTCGATTATTTCAATCGCTATCGCAAAATAATGAGCGGAGCACAATTCAACTAGTATGGGAATATTTGATAAGCTTGGGTTCAAGAAAAAAGAAACGCTTGAACAAGGTGTCGAAAAAAGTAGAACAGGCATTCTTGACAAACTTGGCAAAGCTCTGGCAGGTAAAGACCGTGTAGATGATGCCACATTAGATGAATTAGAAGATATTTTGATTACTTCTGATGTTGGAGTGAAAACAACAATAGAAATTATCGGGAGAATTGAATCTAGAGTAGCGCGAGATAAATATGTAACTCAATCGGAATTACAAGCTATTCTTCGTGAGGAAATAATAGCACTACTTCAAGAACACGATGCTGATAAACCGGCCGAGTTTGATGCTGAATTACCAAACTCACCCCATGTGGTTTTGATTGTGGGCGTTAATGGTGTAGGAAAAACCACCACAATTGGAAAATTGAGTTTTATGTATAGAGCAGCAGGTAAAAATGTGCTTCTTGGTGCTGCAGATACATTTAGAGCCGCCGCAGTTGATCAGTTGAAAATTTGGAGCGAACGTGCTGATGTACCCATCATCGAACAAGGTCAGGATGCCGACCCTGCTGCAGTAGCTTACGATACAGTTGCTGCTGCGAAAGCTCGGGGTGCTGATATTGCACTAATTGATACAGCCGGTCGACTTCACAACAAAAAAGCGTTAATGGACGAGTTGTCAAAAATTAAACGCGTGATGGATAAGGTAGTGGATGGAGCCCCTCATGAAGTAATTTTGGTTTTAGATGCCTCGACAGGACAAAACGCAATGCAGCAAGCAAAAGCCTTTACAGAAGCTGTAGAAATAACCGGCTTGGCTCTTACAAAGCTTGATGGAACTGCAAAAGGGGGTATAGTTATAGGTATTTCAAACGAATTAAATGTTCCAGTGAAGTACATAGGACTAGGAGAGAAGATTGAAGACCTGCAGGTTTTTGATAAAGTAGCATTTGTGAATGCATTATTTGGGGAATAAAAAAAGCCTCCAAAACTAGAGGCCTTAAAATCGTTTAATTATCATCACCATGGTTTCCACCAGGTGGCGGTGGCGGTGGCGGTGGATCATCATCATCAGGGGTACGCAACATTCGTAGGTTTAGTGGATTCATGGGGTGTCCTTTATAATTTTAGGTTATCAAAAAAAACAGCATATTAGAATCAAACTCAAGGACAATCTATAATTATTACTCCGCCGGCAATGCGTCTTTTAAGCACACTTATTTTATGTGTGATTTTATCTTCCCAAATATTTGCCCAGGAATGGCATGAGCGGTTTAACGATTTATATAAAAAAGGGGATATACACTACTACAACTTCGATTTTAAATCTGCTTTTGAAACTTTTGAAGAAGCTTACAATCTGGCGGTTGAGAATGAATCGGTAAATGAAATATTTGAGAGTTCTTTTGCTGTAGTGCTCACCCAAAAGAAACTTCTTCTTCAAGATGAAGCAAAACGATCCATACGTAATGTGATTAATGCATATAGTGACGAGTTTTCTGCAGATCAAAATGCAGTATTGTATAATCAACTTGGCCTCATTTCGAGTTCCATGTCAAATTATGAACAGGCAATCAGCTTTTTTGATACTTCACTAACATATTCTTACCAAAATATTGATTCGACTAGACATGGAAGAACATTAATAAACAGAAGTATTGCTCATATTTATCTTGGAAATTATGAGGAAGCAGAGGAGAATCTCGATGAAGCCTCAGCATTCGAGACAGACGACCCCTCTTACCGGGCTTTTTTAAACCTCACATATTACAATATCTATAACTATCGAAACGAAGATCAATTAGGGTTCGAATATCTGAAAAGAGCCTATGAGTTTGCAAAGCAGTCGAACAATTCAAATCGATATTTAAACGTGTTAGTCAATCTGTCTCATTATTATATCAATCAGAATAATTACAGAGAAGGGTTAGCATATGTAAATGAAGGGCTGCAGCTTGCAAAGGATACTAGAGATTTTGTTTTAGTAGCCCGTTTTACAGACAACCTTGCCAGAATTTATGCCAGCTTAAACGAATATGAGTTAGCCATTGGCCATTTTAATGAAGCCGTTAAAATTTATGAACAAAACGGGAATCAAAACTTAGCAAATACACTAAAAATTCAGATAGCTAACATATTTACACAACAGCAAGATTTTGATCTTGCAGAGAACATATTAATTGAGATTCTATCGTCTAATGTGAGTTCATATCAGAAAATTTATGTATATGAGGTGCTTGCACTAAACGAAATAGCCAGAAAGAATTATCAACAAGCCAGTACATATTTAGATTCTGGACTTGCCGAATTAGATTTCGATACAGAATCTTATAAATACAATATCTATAATGCGTATTTAATGATTCCTACGCTAGCTGATGAGGAAAGATTGGAGTTAGCAAAAAGCATATATGTGGCTAAACAAACCAAAAATAATTTCAGCCTGATGAACGCTGAAATGGATCTGGCAAAAGCTTTTGAGCCAATAAATCAGGACAGTGCTTTTAAATACGCTTATCTGGCATTTGAAAACCTTGAGAGAAGAAGATATAGCACGTCCTCTTCTAAGATTAAAAACCAGTTAAATGCCAGGTGGCAATCATTTTATTACCAATTAGCTGATTGGGAAGTGAAATATAATTCAAATTATAGCCGGGCATTTGAGCTTTTCGAGTTATCTAAATCAAGGACACTATTTGATCAAATATTCGATAATAGAAAAGCTGAAATCCTGAATCCCGAGCAACCAGGAAGTCACCGTATTTTAGAACTACAGAAAAGAATTGACCAAAAGTACAGACAGCTTGCCAGCATAGATATTACCGAACGAGATGAGATAAACTGGTTAGAGCTTTCTGAGTTAGAACTAGAATACCAGACAGAACTTGACGGTTTGATGGCTTCGAATTCTGACTGGCGCGATATCGATTACCCTGAAGTTACAAAGCTTGAAAAAGTTCAGGGCTTGTTACCCAACGATGCTGCTTACATAAGCTATGGAATCAGAGAAAATGATCTGTATATATTTCTTATAGGTAAAGAAAAGGAAGTGTTTAAAACAGTAAAAGTTGAAGAGGAAGCTCAGAAGTTAATCTCAGAACTTGTTAATAATTTTCGGGATGCCATTATTCAAGTTGAGGAAATGGAGTTAATCAATGAAAAGGCAAGTGAGATAAGTAAATATATATTAGACCCTATTGTTAATGAATTAGAAGGGTTCAAACATCTTATTCTTTCTCCGGATGGCCCACTTCATTTACTGCCTTTTGCCGCGCTCACCATTGGTGATGAGTTTTTGATTGAGCAATTTTCAATTAAATACTTACCCTCTTTTTCGGTGTATGATGTGATTGAATTTTCCGGGAGAAAATCATTTGACAGAGAGCTATTAGCTGTTGCGGGGTCCGGTTTTGAGTCTGGTGATGGATTTATTGGCTCGAGTTCTCAAAGAGCATTTGCAACCTTGCCATACTCAATTGCAGAGGTGGATTCAATACAACAGTATTTCTCGCAATCAACCATTCTTAAAAATGAAGAAGTAACAGAGTTTTCATTCAAGAACCTTACACTTTCCGATTATAGATTCATTCATCTTGCAGCACATGGAAATATCGATGAAAGATTGCCAGAGCAAAGTGGCATTATCTTATCAAAGAAAATTGGCACGGAATCTCTATTTGGAGAAGATGGATACTTGAATGCTCGCGAGATAACTCAACTAAAAATTCCGGCAGAATTAGTTGTTTTAAGTGCATGCAATACGGGTACCGGGAAAGTGATTTCAGGAGAGGGAGTAATGGGATTGCAGCGATCTTTTTTAGCTGCAGGAGCATCTTCTGTAATAGTGAGTCTCTGGAATATCTTCGATCGAAGTACCCCAATATTTATGAACAAATTATACGATCAAATATTGAATTTTGAAGCTGACCAGATTTCTTTTCTTGATAATATTATGATGTTCGCCGATTTATATAAGCCCGAAATAATCGATTACAAAACGCTCGCTGTTCAGCAAACAAAAATCGAAATGATTAACCACCCCTACTACAGCCATCCTGTTCATTGGGCTCCATTTATTCTAACCGGTAAATAATCTCTATTGTTTGGTTTTTTCTATAAACTGAACATTATCGACTTGCGGGCGGTCATCGGAATTAGCGAGCAATGCTGTTGTCATAAAAATGAGCTGCGTTCTCTTTCTTAGAGCCTCAAAATCAATTTTGGTTACCTCGTCGGATGGTCGATGATAATCGGCATGTGTTCCGTTAAAAAAGAAGATGAAAGGAATTCCAAGCCGGCCGAAATTCCAGTGATCAGATCGCCGATAAAATTGTTGAGGGTCGTTTAAGTCGTTATAACGATCACTGAGTTCGATATTTACACTGTTTTGATTGGCTTCCTCAAGAGTGGCCTGCAGGCCTGAAGAGATAATTTTACCGCCAATGATGTAGATATAGTCTGGATTTTCGCTGTTTTGCTGGTCGCGGCGACCAATCATGTCTAAGTTTAGATTAGCGACAGATTGTTCAATTGGGAAATATGGGTGGTCTGAGTAAAACCGAGATCCAAGTAACCCACGTTCTTCACCCGTTACATTTACAAATAATACACTTCTTTGAATGTTAGCGCCGGCTTTTTTAGCTAACGCCAGTGCTTGTGCGGTATGAAGTAGCCCTACTGTTCCGCTCCCATCGTCATCAGCGCCATTGTAAATAGTATCGCTATTTGAATTTGGAGCGCCACCAATTCCCAAATGATCATAATGCGATGTTAAAATAACGACTTCATCCTTTAATTCTGGATGAGTTCCTTCAAGTAATGCAACAACGTTTCTTGTCTCAGTTATAGTTGTTGAAACAAAAGGAGTGTGCGTTAAATGCGCGGTTAACTCAAATGGAGAAAAGGCAGTTGGGTTAGTTTTGATTGTTGACTCAAGCTCCGCCAATTCCTGAACATTATTTAACCCCAATAATTGCGAAGCGAATGTTGGATTTATTCGAATAAAAGTTCCTTCAGTATCTTGATCTTCTAAATAAGGAAGTTTCAAACGAGAAAGCGTACCAAATTCAGCCTGCGTTATAATCGCTTGATTTCGAAAATCATCTTCATCAGTGCCGGAAATTAAAATGGCCCCTACTGCATTTTCTTCACGAATAAGGCGCTGAATGGTGGCATAACTTGAAATATTTGGGTCATAAAAAGAGAGCACCCATTTTCCAGCAACATCTATTGAAAAATGGTTTACGCTATTTCCTTCATCTAATATCCCGTATCCAACAAAAACTATGTCACCAGAAGATGCAGATGGCCCGCCCTGAAGTTTGCTAAAGTCAGCAATGGAATAGTTTGAATGAGTAGATTTAATCTCATCTGCGTCACCTAATTTCACCGTGTATTGTATGCTATCCAGTGAAGTTTGCTGAAGCTGATAGTTTTGAAAATAAGTAGAATTATCTCCAGCTGGCAAAAGCCCAAATTCTTTGTATCTGTTAGCGAGATATTCCGCAGCTTTTCGTTCACCCTCACTACCTGTAGCCCGGCCTTCTAAGCTATCACTAGCCAAAATAGCCAGATCCAAATACAAACCTTCCTCAGTAATTGTATTCTGATAATCGGAAACGTTTGTTGAGGGTTTATTTACAGTTTTTTCTGAACTTGAACATGCCAGAACTGATAACCCGAAAAATAAAAGTACTTTAAAATTCATTACCGTATTTGGTTTAAGAGACCCCGATGATTTCATGAACAGGCTTCAGATCTACATAAAAGTCTGTTGGATCTTCTTTTAGATACAAATTGATTTGTTGTTCCTTAATCATCTCAAGAACAGCCAAAAATGTAACTACTACGATAACTCGAGTGCTTAAGTTGTGGCAAAGTTGTAGAAAACTTTGTCGCCCTTTCGACTGAAGAGTGAACAGCACATACTCGCTTTGTTTCTCGATGGTTGTTTCAACTCGTTCAACTTTATGTACGATATTTTTACGCTCTACATCTGCCAGTACTTTTCTGAACGCGGCGATTAAATCAAATACCGTGACATCTTTCAAAGCTTCACCGGTTGCTTTCTTATCTACCTGATCAACATCATAGAACCCACGAGTATATTTTTTTCGGGTTTCTTCATCAATATCGGCCATTTTTTCGGCCATTTCTTTATATCGTTTGTACTCAAGTAGCCGCTGAACTAATTCGTATCGAGGATCATTTTCATCCAGCTCGGCAGCCTCTTCATTATCTTCTCGAGGTAGCATCATCTTTGCTTTAATCGACATTAACATACTTGCCATGTAAACAAATTCAGAAGCTACATCCAGGTCGAGTTCTTCCATCATGGAAATATAACTCAGGAACTGTTCGGTGATATAAGATATCGGGATATCGTAAATATCGAGTTCATCCCGCTTAATAAAAAAAAGCAGTAAATCGAGTGGTCCTTCAAAGTTGTTTAACTGAACGCGATACATACTCCAAATTAATGGCATATTATGATAAATTCAGCATTTTCTTTAGTAATCGGAATGTTATTTTATTCGCCCTAAGCGGGGAGAACATTAGTAATTCATGGATTATTCAAAATTTGTATTTGCAGTTAGGGATGAAGACCAGGCTACGATCAAAGAATGTGTGCCTGTTATTATGAGTGTGCTCATAAAATTCCTCAAAGTTCGGGTGGGTGCGGCTCATCACGATGCAGAAGATAGTGCGCAAAACGCGCTCATAAATGTCACTGAAAAGATAAAAAGTGATCAATTAGAGAACCCTGATTCTGTGATTTACTACTTATTTACCTCAGCCAAAAATGAATATTTCAAGTTGATTAATCGCTCTAAAGAACCAACTTATGAGGAGGTGCCGGAATCACATTCTGGAGAAGGGGATCAATTAAAAAGGCTTTTGAAAGAAGAACGTCAACGAATTCTGCAGTTGTGTATGCAGTTGTTAAAACCAAATTTACGAGAGTATATAACCTACTGGTTTAATCACCCCAGAGACGAAGCCGCGGTAGTAGCCGATCATTTTGGAATAAGCGTGAGTAATGCATGGACAAAAAAACACAGAATTCTTAAAACATTAAAAGAGTGCTGCGAAAAAAAATTAGCAGCATAATGTAAGGAGTTGTTCTGGGAGTGGTCTTACATAACAGAATGTGAGTAACACGACACATTCTGAAGAAGGGATAACTAATATTATGAGTGACAAAAATACAGAACTTTATAAACGCATAGATGCTTACATAAAAGGAAAGCTGAGCGAACAAGAGATTGAAAATCTTTGGGTGGAGTTTGCAAAAAACCCGGAACTACTCGATTACCTGGAACTTGAAGTTGGCGTAAAAGAAATCATTGAGAAAGAAATCGGTCAAGGTAAAAAAAGAGCAAAGATTACAAACCTATCAAATTGGATGTGGCACGCATCTGCAGCCGCGATTCTATTAATTGTTCTTGGAATTCAATTTTTTCAGGTACCGAATAGGTCAAACCTAGATCAATTCTTAGTTAGCTCTATTAAAGGTGACCAACTAGAAACAGCGGATGGAATTCGGGCTAAAGACATGTTTATCAACCGTGCAGATTCTATGCTCAATCTTGGCTTTAATGAATTTGTAAATGGAAATGTATCTCGGGCTCTCACATTATTTAATGAAGTTATAAGTGAGTTTGATTACGAACCCTACGGATCCAAAGCCTACTTAAATAAAGGGATAGTGTATTACAACGAGTCAAGCTATGATTCTGCATTGGTAGCTTTTAGTGCATCAATCAATAGGGTTACCGACAGTAAAATGATTGAAGAAAAAGCTTATTGGTATTTGGGCAATACACTTGCAAATCTTGGAAAGTTGGAAGAAGCACGAAGTGCAGTTTTTGAGGCATATACCTTAGACGGAGTGTTCAGAAAACCGGCATTTTTACTTCTTCAAAAATTAAATTATGATCTGGGTTATACCGAAGCTGAATCAGTTGGCGAATAACGAATACTAAACCGGAGCAATTGCAATAGGCTCTGCTCCATCGTCCATATGATTCATTAACACTTTATGAGTGGATACTTTTCGCTGACCATTCTGTTTTTCAATTCTGGTGTATATACCATCCGCATGTAGTTGCCATCGTTGTTGATTATCATGCAAATAGATATTCACTAAAAATTGCAGATACTCTTTAAGTTCGGGTTTTTCAATAAGGATAATGGCCTCCACTCGGTTATCAAGATTTCGATGCATCCAATCGGCTGAACCAAGCGCATAAATATGTTCTCCACTATGATGGAAGTAAAAAATTCGTGAGTGTTCCAAAAACCGTCCAATTACCGAATAAACCCGAATGTTTTCGCTCAAGCCTTCTTTCCCGGGAATTAATCGGCAAACACCACGTACAATTAAATCTATCTGCACTCCAGCTTCAGACGCTTCATACAATTGTTGAATGATTAACGGATCTTCGAGGCTGTTCATCTTTGCGATAATGCGCGAAGGCCGCCCAGCACTCGCCTCATCAATTTCATGCTGAATGTAGCTTTGCATTTGCTTTCGCATATGTTTCGGTGCAACTAACAGCTTTTCGAATGTTTGATCTGGCGCATACCCTGTTAAGAGATTAAATACGTCAGTCACATCTGAAGCAATAGTTTCATCACACGTAAATAGTCCCAAATCTTCATAAAGCTGAGCTGTTCCCGGGTGATAATTCCCTGTTCCTATATGGCAATACGTTTTTAATCCGTCTTCTTCCTCCCGCACTACCATGGTAAGTTTGGTGTGAATTTTAAGTCCGGGTATTCCGTAGGCAACATGCACGCCGTAATTATCGAGCTGTTGCGCCCAATGAATGTTTTGTTCTTCATCAAATCGGGCTTTAATCTCCACCAAAACAGCAACTTGCTTACCCAACTCTGCAGCTTTCATTAAAGAATGCATCAATGGAGAATCAGACGATGTTCGATACAAAGTCTGCTTAATAGCCAGTACTTTTGGGTCGGCGGCGGCCTCTTCAATAAAACGCTGGGTTGATAGTTCAAAGCTATGATAAGGGTGATGCACCATGAAATCATTCTCCCGTATAACATCGAACATACTCGGTGGCTCTTCATCAATAGGATGAGTTAATGCCGGGTGCAAAACAGGAGTCCAGTTGCGAATTTTATCTCTTGAAAACCCCTTAATGCCGGCAATTTCAAATGCGCTTACCAGACCAATGGTACCTTCCATTTCATACACATCTTTCCAGCTGATGTTCAAGTTTTTGATCAAATAATTTTTGATCTGTTTCGGCATATTTTTTTCAAGTTCTAAACGAACAATTGAAGCAAATTTGCGTTCACGTAATTCATCTTCAATTACTTCAAGTAAATCATCGGCTTCCTCCTCGTTTCTCTCGAGCGAGGCATTTCGTGTAACCCGGAAAAGATGTGCGGATAAGATTTTCATTCCTGGAAAAAAGGAGTTCACTTTCTGGCGAATAATGTCCTCGATGGGAACTAATGTGACTTTTTCTCCTTTTCTGTAAACCTCCACAAACCGCTTTCTGTTAGAAGGGATTTTAATTCGGGCAAACGACTTTTCTTTACTTTTCGGATGTTGCAGCTCAACCGCTAGCGATAAACTGTGATTAGAAATAAACGGGAATGGATGAGACTCATCTACTGCTAGTGGCGTTATGATGGGGTAAATTTCTTTTTTAAAGTATGAGTCACTCACCACTTTTTGGTGCTCGGTTAACTCATGGTAAGATTTAATACTGATCCCTATTTCTTCAAGTGCGGGAAGTAAATCGTCAAAAAAGCAGCTTCGATATTCTTCTATCATACGATGAACCACTTCTCTGATTTCCTTCAATTGATCGGGAACCGACATCCCATCTACAGGCAGTGTTTTTACTTTTGCATGTAGCTGGCGCTTTAATCCGCCTACTCTTTTCTGGAAATATTCATCCAGGTTTGAGCACACTATCCCAATAAATTTTACACGTTCGAGCAGTTTATTTTTCTCATTTTTAGCCTCTGCCAGAACCCGCTCGTTAAATTTAAGCCAACTTAATTCGTAATTAAAAAAGTACTCATTCCCGAAAATTTTAAGTTCACTCTTCTTTTTATCTGTGTGCAATCCTTTTTCCTTTAAAATTTCATTTTTCTTTTGGTTGGATACTTTATCACCACGGCGTTTCTTTTGTTCTTCGATGGGGTCGAAAGGTAATGCGTCTGGTGAGAATGAAGGCTTTTCCATGCTGTATTGGTTAAACTTCTGTAGGCAATTCGTACAATTTCTAAGTATAATCGATTCAGTATAAAGTAAACATCACAAATAACAGTTTCTGTGCAAAATCCGCTCTTAAATCCACTCCAAAAAGAAGATGCGTTTGAGCAAACCGTACGGCCATCGAGTCTGGAAGAATTTATTGGTCAACAAAAGGCCATTACAAATTTGGGTGTATTCATAAAAGCAGCGAAGCAACGAAGCGATGCTCTCGACCATGTGATCTTATCCGGCCCTCCCGGACTAGGAAAAACAACGCTCTCGTATATTATAGCAACAGAAATGGGGAGCAACATTCGCCCAACAACCGGACCAGTATTGGAAAAACCCGGAGACCTTGCCGGAATGCTCACTAATTTGGAAGAAGGGGACGTGCTGTTTATCGACGAAATCCATCGGCTAAATCCCGTAATTGAGGAATATTTGTACTCGGCGATGGAAGATTTCAAGCTGGATATTGTAATTGATTCTGGTCCAAATGCCCGGAGTATTCAAATTGATTTAAACCACTTTACGCTGGTTGGAGCAACAACACGAAAAGGGATGCTTACAGCACCACTTCGGGCACGCTTTGGCATCGATATTCGTCTGGATTATTACGATGTCGAACTCCTGCAAAGAATTGCCCTTCGTTCTGCACATATCATGAATTTTGGGATTGATGAAGCCGGCGCCCACGAAATTGCCGGCCGTAGTCGTGGAACCCCCAGAATCGTAAATAAGCTGCTTCGACGCACCCGTGATTTCGCACAGGTTGATGGATTAAATGCGATCAACCAACAAGTAGCGGACAAAGCCCTAAATGCCTTGGACGTTGATTCAAACGGTCTGGATGAAATGGATGTGCGCATGCTTCGAGCTATCATCGAAAATTACAGCGGTGGTCCGGTAGGCTTAAATACACTAGGAGTTGCCGTTGGTGAAGACAAAGGTACTATTGAAGAAGTGTATGAGCCTTACTTGATTAAAGAAGGATTTCTTCAGCGCACTCCAAAAGGACGCGTTGCCACAGCCAAAGCCTATCAATATCTAGGGGCAAACAAAGGCGAAAAAGATGGGGATTTGTTCAATTCCTGATAATTTCTTCAAATAACTTCGTACCTTTTGCGCTCATTTTTGTAACCGAAAGTACCTCACGAATTATTAAAGAATGAAGAAATTATTTACCTCAGAGTCAGTTTCAGAAGGCCATCCGGATAAAGTAGCCGATCAAATTTCAGATGCTATTTTAGATTCTATGTTGGCCCAGGATCCCAAATCAAGAGTAGCGGTTGAAACCCTGGTAACTACAGGTCTGGCCGTAGTTTCTGGTGAAGTTACCACCGAAGCCTATGTAGACGTTCAGGAAATAGTTCGTGAAGTGATTAAAGATATTGGGTACACCAAAGCTTCGTATCGGTTTGATTCTGAAAGCTGCGGCGTTCTTTCTACAATTCATACTCAAAGTCCTGACATAGCTCAGGGGGTAGATCGAGAAGGTGCCGGAGATCAAGGAATGATGTTTGGCTATGCCACGAAAGACACACCTGAACTAATGCCCATGCCGCTTCAACTGTCGCACAATTTGTTGAAGAATTTGGCGGCCATCCGAAAAGGCGGAAACGAAATGAGTTATCTCGGGCCCGACTCTAAAAGCCAGGTTACGATCGAATACAACGAAGATGGTTCACCAAAAAGAATCCATACGATTGTACTTTCAACGCAACATGATGATGGTGTTGAGCAAGCGCAAATTCATGCGGATATCAAGAAATTATTGATACCTCAGGTAATGCCTATGGATTTGATTGATGATGAAACCTTGTATCACATCAACCCGACGGGCAAATTTGTGATTGGTGGTCCGCATGGAGATACAGGCTTAACCGGGCGCAAAATTATTGTAGATACCTATGGCGGATTTGGGGCGCATGGTGGTGGAGCTTTTTCAGGAAAAGACCCTTCAAAAGTAGATAGAAGTGCAGCGTATGCTTCTCGACACATTGCGAAAAACCTGGTAGCTGCCGGGCTGGCCGATGAGTGCCTCGTTCAGCTAGCATATGCAATTGGTGTGGTTGAGCCGGTTTCTATTGCTGTAAATACGTATGGAACGGGGAAGAAATCTGATGTTGAGCTTGCCGATTTAGTAGCAAAAACCTTTGATTGCACGCCTAAAGGAATCATCGAGCGGTTTGATCTACTTCGACCAATTTATCGCCCAACTGCAGCGTACGGTCATTTCGGTCGTGACGAATTCCCTTGGGAAAAGCTGGATTTTGTCGATCAATTAGCCTAGGTGTTGAGAATTTTTTTCTAACGGATTTATGTTAATCTTCTTCCTACTATCAAGGATCATCTAACGATTATTCATTGATATGGCGCGTCTGTTTATTCTTTTCCTAAGCACGATATTATCATTCACTGCTTGTAAAGATTCTACTTCTAATACACCTACAGAAACGGGAATTTCTGGTCCACTTGATCCCTTCGAGCAAAATGCGGCACTTGGCCGAGGCATTAATCTTGGAAATGCGCTTGAAGCACCAAATGAAGGGGAATGGGGAGTAGTGCTACAGAAACGATTTTTCGAACTGATCCGCGAAAGCGGGTTCGAAAGTGTTCGTATTCCTATTCGTTGGAGTGCCCATACTTCAGAAGATGATCCATATACCATCGATGAAGAGTTCTTTGAACGAGTAGATTGGGCCATTCAACAAGCATTAGATCACGATTTAATGGTGATTATTAATATTCATCATTACGAAGAGATTTTTGAAAATCCGACACAGGAAATCGACAAGTTTCTGTCTATTTGGACACAAATTTCAGAGCGCTATCAAGATCAACCCAAAGAAGTACTTTTTGAAGTTCTGAACGAACCGCACAATAATTTAACGGCCGAACTTTGGAATCAATTATTGCCTGCAGTATTAGATATTATCCGCGAAACAAATCCATTTCGAACGGTTTTTATTGGTGCAGCTGAATGGGGAGGAATTCCAGGATTGTTGAAGTTAGACATCCCCGAGGATGGAAATTTGATTGTGACCGTTCACTACTACGAACCGTTTCAATTTACGCACCAGGGGGCAGAATGGGTGGATGGATCCAATCCTTGGTTAGGAACATCTTGGGATGGAACACCAAACGAAGTCCAAGCTATAGAAAATCATTTCCAGCAGATTGTAGACTGGGGAGAAGATCGGGGAGTTCCCATAAATATTGGCGAATTTGGTGCGTACAGCAAAGCTGATTCACCTTCGCGTGCTCGCTGGACTGAGGCCATTGTACACTTTGCCCTCGAGAATGACATGAGTTATCACTACTGGGAATTCGCTTCTGGATTTGGCATTTACAATGCGGCGAATGGCACTTGGGACGTAGAGTTGTTAAATGCGTTAATCAACACAAATTAACGGATACTTTTTGAGTGAAAATATTGTTTGGTAGATACATAAAGAGAGGAACAACTTGCTGGTTGTTGCAGTAAGTTTTTTTCACAAATGGGAGGTTCACTCCTTCCTTCAAAAATTTGTACATTCCACAAACTCATCTACCATGGCTTTTCGAATAAGCACACTCCTTTTTGCATTACTATTGATTTCTTGGGATGCCGATGCTCAAAGTTCGGCAAATGCCCAAAATACCCTTCTGCCGGAAATCAATCCCCAGGACATTGAAATCAGGAGTGAATTTCGGGCTCGTTTCCCGGGCTTGCGACGCCAGCCTATTTTAGGGTTCAACCCAAAACCACGCATTTTCCTTATTGATCCAAATAGAATGCCTTTTATGGAAACACGTGATCAGGCCGTTGCTTCAGTAGCAATCACTCAACTAGATCGTCCCGACCCACCAACGAGATCGGTAATTTCTGCCCCGAGAAGAGGTAATGCATATATCAAAGCGGGATATGGAAATTTTTTAACCCCTGAAGTAAATGGATATTTTTATCAGGGGCTCAATGAAAAGTTGAATCTGTCGGGGAATGTAAATTACAGCAGCTCTGATGGACATTTAGATAATCAATTAAGTAGCTATCGGTTTTTAGATGCGGATCTTCAATTCAGTTCAAAATTGAGTCGACAGAATCGTATAGAAGCAAATGTTGGTGGGTTATACGACTTTAACCGCCTATACAATTTAGCTCCAATTTACCAGGATGCGATTGGGGAGACTGCATTAAAAAATTATGGTGGATTTAATGCAGGAGTATCTTTTACGCAGGTAAAAAACTCATTAGAGGGCTTAACAGCTGATTTACAATTCCAAACTTTCAACACCGAAATTGAGGCGGGAAGCACTGACCTGGGCGGTACAACAAATGAGCAAAGGGTTTCGGTTCAGGTTAAAAAGTATTGGCCAGGAAATAGATTGTATGAGACATTTTCGGTAGACGGGTTATTAACGGTGGGAACGTATGATAATTCATCAACAGCACTTTCGAATAATAATTCTACAGCAAAAATTTTATACACTACGCTTTCTGCAGGATACAAAAAGCTCCTTAACTTCAGTATGCATGTCTCAGCGAATGCAGGATTAGCCTATGTATCCGATGGCTTCTCAAACAGAGTTTACGTTGCTCCGAATGCCCTATTTACCTACAATCTAAAAGACGCGTTAACTCTTAAAGCGGGGTTATCCGGATCCGTTCAGTTGCCATCGCAGCAAGAGCATCACCAGATAAATCGCTTTTTAGATACCGGCAATATTCTTCGGCATAGTTACGAATCGAAAGTGTATTCAGAAGTTGGGCTTCAACTTTTCGAAGGCAATAGCGTGTATGGGGGCTTGATGTATGCCATCACAAAAAATTATGCCAATTACGATAGAGAAATTGAAACCAGAATTGGGGTTGATTACCCACTTTTTTACTCGATAAACTACGATAAAGCGACGGAATTCCAGCTTTTTGGTGGGATAACACAGCAAATTAATCCCGAACAGTTTTGGTTCGACGTAAGAGTATATGCGCGTCGACCATCGTTGGATAGCGGTGGCGATATTCCATTTGAAGAAAGAATCGGGGCTACAACAAATGTAAGTTTTAAGACTACAAATGAATTATTGCTTTCAGGTTGGATTGATTTTGTTGGAAGTAGAGAAGCGCCGGCTTCGGGTGAGAGTCTAGATGCATTTACACTAGCAAATGTTAAAGTCGAATATGAATTCACATCCAAATTTGGTGTTTATGCGAAAGTGTTAAATATTCTTGCTCAAGAATATGAACAATGGGATGGATTTGAAGAACGTCCGTTTCAGGTCTTCGGAGGGTTAATTTTAAAGTTCTAGTTATGACGAAAGAATTCTTACAGGCATTTAGTTTGGTGATCAGAGATCAGGTAATTATGAAAAACTCGATCGAAGTTAAGGGGTTAGGAACATTTAAGGCCACACATTTTAGCCAACAACAGGAAACACGCGCCGATGGGGTCACGATTATGATGCCACCTCGGGATGCCATTGAATTCGTAGCAGAGCAAGAGGACTAATTATGCATATTGAACACAATCAATTCCTCGAACTTGTTGCTGAAGCAGCTGGATTAGATGCCGATAAAACAGAACAGCAATTAGCTGAGCTCATCGCGGAGATTAAACAATCGTTAAAAGAAGATGAAGCCTACGAAATTGAGGGCTTTGGAATCTTTTCAAGTTTGGGAAACCGTGTGATGTTCATACCATCGAAAGAACTAGAAACCGAAGTAAATTTTAAGTACGTAGGGATGGAGCCCATCGAGCTAGATGAGCCTACCCCGACCGAAGAGAACCCCTTTAGCGATTTAGATTCTGATGATTCTTCAAAATCTTCGGATTCACGATTCGCGGGGTTAATTGATGAAGATATTAGTGACCCGTTATTAGAACCCGGTGAAAATCCGGGTCCCGAGGCATGGGGCGTTGAGTCGCATAAAGAAGATAAAAGTGCTGATCGCCTATTTGCCAGTTTGATGGGTCAAGACTATGAAGAGCCTCTTGAGGAAAAAGAAGGAATTGATACATCAGATGCCACTGAAGAAGAAGATTTCAGCAATATTTTTGAAGATTCTGATAGCGATGAGAGTAGCATAGATTTAGGGTCTGAGGTTGCGGCATTTATGACTGATGAAGGTGCAACTGAAGAAGAAAACACGGATGATCTGCTGGATCAAATATTTGCTGAAGATGAGGAAGATGAGATTTTCGATATTGGTGATGCTCAGGATGAACTAGAATCAGATTTAACGGACAGTAGCCTCGAAATCTCGGACGAAGAGCAAGAATCAGCGCCCATTCATGAGATGGATACTCCGGTATTAGAAACACCCGAAAGTGATCAGGACAACTCTGATGAACAGGAAGATGAGTTTGAGCAAGCGTTAGAAGGAAAAGACTTTTTAGATGAACTTGAGGATGGGGATGTTCCGGAGCTGGAAAGCGAAGAAACGTTCGATGATCCATTCATGGATATGGATGAAAGTGAAATCGACGAAAGTGTACTTCGTATGGAAGAATTCGATGATACTGAAATCATTCCAGTGATTAAGAATATTACATCTGATGTTCCGGAAGACGGTAAGAAAGCAAAGAAAGAAGAGGCTAAAAAAGAAAAAGAGAAAAAGAAGAAGGAAAAGCCCAAAAAAGAACCTAAAGATAAAGCACCGGCACCTGCCTGGCTTTGGATAGTACTTCTGTTAGTAATTGTGGGTGGAAGTGTTGTGGGTCTAGGCTACTTCAGCATTTTAAATATTCCATTTATTACGCCGCAAACGTCGTCTAATGTTACCCCTCCGCCACCTGCTCAAAACTCTACCACGCAGCAAGAAGCACCCCCCCAAGAGGTAACCTCAACTCAACCAAATGAACAGCAAACGACCGATCAGGAACAAGCACTCGGCGAGGCAGTTCAAGAGTCACAAACTCAGGCACAGATTGTAAATAATCAGGTTTCTGCATCTGCAGATAAATATGGATTAACCGGATCATTATCAGCAGATGGTAACGATGGCTATACCATTATTTTATACACATTGAGCAATCAACAGAATGCAATAAACGAACGTCAGAAACTGTTGAATGCAGGATATCGAGGGTTTTTAACACCAGTAGCGAGCGAGCGATATGGAACACTCTTTCGAGTAAGTGTTGGCCAGTTTGGAACCTTATTTGATGCAGCCGTTGCTGCCGAAGAAATTGAAGACTTATTACCCGAAAATTATATCATCAAAAAAATTAATTAATCATCTACATGAGCAACATACTTCTCATTTTGCAGCAGTCAACCACAGCCATTGATTCGCTGGCAACCAGTTTAGAGGGAGAAACCATCACATTTTTTGATTTAATGGTAGAAGGTGGAATCCTGATGATTCCAATTTTTGTGCTATTCCTGATTTCGTTTTATGTGATTTTTGAACGATGGAGCGCCATTTCTAGATCTCATACAGATACCGAACGATTTCTTTCTAGTATCGAGGGAATGCTTAAGTCCGGAAAGCAATCGGATGCACTAACCTACTGTGAGGAATACGATAAACCTTTGGCTAGAATTATCATGGCAGGAATTAAGCGCTTAGGCAGACCTATCCGAGACATTGAAGACGCGATCGATAATGCTGGTAAAAAAGAGATATTCTTTTTGGAAAAGCGTATGAATTGGCTGGCAACAATTGCTGGTGTAGCTCCATTAATCGGATTTACCGGAACCGTAACAGGTATGATTGAAGCCTTCATGGATATACAGTCTCTTCAGGGAAATGTGAATCCAAGTGCTCTGGCAGGTGGAATTTGGGAAGCATTGATTACAACTGCAGCCGGGCTGATTGTTGGTTTAATTGCTTTTGGATTCTACAATTTCCTGCTTGGAAGAATTAATCGCTCCATTTTTGAATTGGAAAATGCTTCTGCCGACTTCCTGGATTTACTCCAATCACCAGCACCTAAAAGGCAAGCATAATGGCACGTGATTTTCGTAGAGGTGACAAAAGATTGGCTCCTTTAACGTTGTTTTCACAATCATCGTTAACAGATATTGTATTACTTCTGCTGATTTTCTTCTTACTCACTTCTTCATTTGTAACCAATTTTGGTATTCAGGTGAATATACCACGAGCAGAAAGTGGAGCCGTGACCGAGGCAGAATACATTTCGGTTGCTATTACCAGCGACGGTGAGTTTTATGTAGAAGGTGAACTCACCGCACGTGGATCTCTTGCTTCTGCTATTCGTGAAGCCAGAAATACCAAACCAGAAGGAATGATCGTTTTACGAGCAGATAAAGATGCCACTGTAGATGATGCCGTTCGGGTACTGAATATTGGAAAGGCATTAAACCTTCGATTAGTGATGGCCACAGAACAAGGATCGCTTTAGTATGCAACCACAATTCACCAAAGATGATGGAAGAGCATTAATCGCTACTATTGGCGTGGCCAGTATCTTACTGGCTTTTTCTCTTTGGTTTACCATCGATATGGGTCGAAATATGCGACCATCATTTATTGAGGTTGAGTTTGGTGAATTTCAAACCGGGAGTATGACGGAATTCTCAGAAGTTGAGAACGAGGAAGTAGCCACAAGACCTAATCCGTCGGAGGTAGAAACGGAAGAGCCAACGGAAGAAACACCCGAAGTAGAGGATGTTCCTGAAGAATCTGCTGTTGAAGACACAAAGCCCGTTGACTTACCCGATGAAGTGGAAGAAGTAATCGAGGAGGCCATTGAAACTCCGGTGACTGAAGAAATAGACCCAACCCAAGTTGCCGAGGAAAATACCGAAGAAGAAATCGACATTGCTCCGGTAGCTCAAGAAGATATCAACACTCAAGAAGGCGCATTGGAAAGCGGCGATGTTGACGGCGCCACTGGCGATACGGATTCTGATCAGGGAATTGGTAATGATGAAGATAAAACATCACCGTATGAGCTTGTTTGGGAGAACGGACTAGAAAGAACACCCATGTCACAACCATTACCCAGAAATGTTGCAAATGTTGAGGCAACAATTACGGTTAGATTTCAGGTACGACCAGACGGGAATGTTGGGTTGATTATTCCAAGTAGAAAAATGGATCCTGATCTAGAAAGAGAAGTTATAAGTACACTAAGAAGTTGGCGGTTTACTCGATTAGGTAATGGTGTGCCGCAAGATATTCAATGGGGATCTATTACCTTTCGCTTCGTTTTTGATTGATTACTTTATAAAGAATTAGGTTTTCAAAGCATAATTCAAATTAATTTGCAGAAAAGTTCATGTAGTAATTTTCTTCATCTATCTTTTGAAATTCTACATCATATCTGCCATATCTCTTGAAATCTTCCATTGTGACAAGTGCTCCATTTGGCACATTAAGCCTATTTCTAAAATACTCACCAATTAAACTATTATTGTGAGGTGTATGTATGGCTTTTCCGTTTTCTTGAGCTCGGGAACAAATAAGTACTTTACCATCGTCAGTTGTAACAGTGAAATGACGTCCAACTTCTGGGAAAAAAGATGTTTTATAAATTTCAGACTTGAGAGGAATATAGGCTTGATTTGGCTCCCTACCTACATCAGGACGTTGACCCCAATTTAAACTAGATCTTTCTGAAATTTTACCATAACGATTTATAAATGAAACAGTAACAGATTCTAAACCATCGATAGAACCAAAGTCTAAATCATCAAGATCTTTTATCTTTGATCTATTCGCATTTGATTCCCTATAAATCAGGATGCTATCTTCAATTTCATTATGAGTACATGAGATTGTACTAGGTTCAATTAGGTTGTAATAATTTAAGGTTTCTCTTGGGTCACATTTAATCATAACTTCTCGCGATTTACCAAAAAAAGCTCTTTGAGAATAGTTAGCAGAACCTAAGTAACCTAAACATGGTATATCATCTTTAATCCAAGTGTATATCTTTGAATGAACTGGCGGGTTATTAAAGTTATAATTACAAGTAAGTCTACCTTTAAATTCATTTTCAACTAGTTGGATAAATCCTTTATGGTTTCCAATAGAAATCCCATCATATGATGTCATTCCTAATATCAGATTTAACTCAATGTCTAAATCAAAGTCTTCTATTAAGTTTTTTATATGATGAAAAGTCATTGCCGATGTGGCATAACCAGATATAATGCAAAGTTTATCACAACCTTCGATTGCAGGTATTAGTAACACTTCATCAAATAAATTATCAGTAATCATAAGCTATTTTAGGTGATAATAATTTGTTTTGAAGTTTAATATTAGGTTCTACATATTGATATTCTAGTCCTAAGAATGAATTTAATAATGCGTCAAAAATTATTTTCGCTCCATTCGCAGGTACAGCCATACCAACTTGTTTTCTAACACTTTCTTTTGATCCACAAAAAAAGTAATCATCTGGAAAGGTTTGTAACCTAGCGCGTTCTCGATTGGTCAGCGCTCTATTCTCACTCCAATGGTACACATGGGTTCCACCACCACCACTACCAGTAACTGTATATGATGGCTTATTTGGGTCTAAACGTTTATAAATTTGGCTAATTTTAGCACCTTTAACATTTAACTGTAAATGCTCAGGAATCTCAGCCGTGAATGCATTCTCACCAGGTTTGATATATTTTAATCTTTCAATTACTGCCCTTGCGTGACTTGTCAACTCATTATTGGGTGTGCCAGGTGCAATTGGTGGGGCTTCAATCGCTGTTTTTGCAGTGTTATCAATATGAAAATATTCATTTGGTGAAGGTACTTTAAATGTGACATCCAAATCTTCTCTAATTCCAATAATAATTATTCTATGCCGTGCTTGAGGTATCCCGTATTTCTCAAATTTGTATAAGTGCGGTGTAAGTTTATACCCTTCTCTTTTGAATTCATCTAAAATATTTAAAAAAGCATTTCCATCATTTGAGTTTCGTAATCCGCCAACATTCTCTGCTAAAAACCATTTTGGTTTAAAGTAGTTAATAGCTTTGACACAATAACTATATAATGGGCCATAAACCCCATCAATCCCCTTTTGTTCACCGACAATACTGAAATCATTACATGGGAAGCCGAAAGCTAGGCCATCAACTGGAGAGATATTTTCCAATCTCTTAAAGTCTAATTTTCTTACATCTGCACAAATAACAGAATCAGGGTTATCTGGTGTTAAATTGTGTCTAAACGTTTCGCATGTGTCACTATCGTAATCTGTTGCCCAAGCATGTTCAATTTTTAAATTACGATCTAGAGAAGCTAATTTTGCACCAAGCCCAATCCCGCCTGGTCCGCAAAATAGCTCTCCTAGTTTAAAATTTGTATAAAATTTATTATTCATTCTCTAATGTAATATATATGTGCAAAAGATGCAGCCTACAATTATAGTAAATGGCTAACAATTTTTTACCGAAGTCTTGACTCTGAATAACTACTTTTGGTAATTCATTCGCTCTTCACACTAACAAATCACAAAAGGGATTCTTATGAAGCGTTTTTCAGGTGCAATTCTCATGCTTGTTGCCAGTATTTTTTTGATGGCAGATATACAAGCTCAAATTTTCGGCCACGGCGCTGAAACCAACGATCCAACCTATGAAGCTATGATGTTTCAGGATTTGGAATATCGGGAAATAGGACCTTTTCGAGGTGGTCGATCCGTTGCAGTTGCTGGTCACGACGATCAACCTTATATCTATTATGTCGGGTTTACCGGTGGCGGCGTTTATAAAACCATAGATGGCGGAAATACCTGGGAAAACATTAGCGATGGTTATTTTAAAACCGGCTCGGTTGGCGCTATTGATGTAGCTGACTCTGACCCAAATGTAATTTACGTAGGCATGGGAGAAACAGATATTCGCGGGAATATGAGTGCGGGTGACGGTATGTATCGGTCGACCGATGCAGGAAAAACCTGGGAGTATTTGGGATTGGGAAATACCCAATTTATTGGTGATATCGAAATACACCCAACCAACCCGGATGTAGTTTGGATAGCAGCAATGGGTAAACTTTTCGGGAATATGGAAAGCAATGATCGCGGGGTGTATAAAACTACAGATGGTGGAAAAACCTGGAATAAAGTGCTTTATCGTGATGATAAAACAGGCGCGGTGGATATCGCTGTTGATCCAAATAACCCTCGTATTTTGTACGCCGCTATGTGGGAAGCTTATCGCACCGAATATGAAATGAGTAGTGGTGGAGAAGGATCTGGATTATTTAAAAGTACAGATGGTGGTGAAAGTTGGAAGGAAATAACCCGAAACCCAGGAATGCCAAAAGGCATGATAGGAAAAATTGGAGTATCGGTTTCGCCGGTGAATTCGGACAGAGTGTTCGCGATTGTTGAAAATGCCCGGGGTGGTGGACTTTTTAGAAGTGAAGACGCGGGCGATTCTTGGACCAGAGTTAGTGCCGATAGAAATTTGAGACAACGTGCATGGTACTATTCAAAAGTTATCACCGATCCGCAAAATGAAGACGTTTTGTATGTATTGAATGTTGGGTTCTGGAAGTCTATCGACGGCGGTAAAACATTCAGCAGAATCCGCACTCCACATGGAGATCATCACGACCTTTGGATTGCAACCAACAATCCTGATCGTATGGTAATTGGCGATGATGGCGGTGGTCAGGTAACCTACAATGGTGGCCAAAGCTGGACTTCATATCATACATCAGCAACGGCCCAAATCTATCAGGTAGCGGTCGACAATCAATTCCCATACATGATTTATGGCGCTCAGCAGGATAATTCTACATTTGCGATAATGAGCCGAACAAATGGTTTCGGAATTGATGAAGATGATTGGTGGAGAGTTGCAGGGTGCGAGTCGGGTTACATCGCAGTTGATCCGGAAAATCATGATGTAACTTATGGGGGTTGTTACGGTGGCTCTCTATCTCGTTATGATGCAAGCCTGCGTCTAAATGATCGTATCGATATCTGGCCGGATAACCCTATGGGTTCTGGTGCCGATCAATTGAAATATAGATTCCAGTGGACGTTCCCGATCATTGTTTCCCCACATAATCCTGATGTACTGTATGCAACGTCTCAGTATGTACACAGATCTACGGATGAAGGCATGAGTTGGGAAGATATCAGCCCCGACTTATCTCGTAATGACAAAGAAAAGCAAAGGGAGTCTGGCGGACCAATAACAAAAGATGATACTTCTGTTGAATATTACAATACCATTTTTACGTTTGTAGAATCTTCAATTGAGCCTGGGTTAATGTGGGCAGGTTCTGATGATGGCTTGA
This sequence comes from Balneolaceae bacterium, assembly GCA_965249965.1. Classification (GTDB taxonomy): domain Bacteria; phylum Bacteroidota; class Rhodothermia; order Balneolales; family Balneolaceae; genus HXMU1420-13. The sequence continues at coordinate 757,652 of OZ252262.1, read as the reverse complement.
TTCACATCAGCCGGGATAACGGCGAAACCTGGGACAATGTAACTCCCCGAGGATTACCTGAATCTCTGATCAGTATCTTAGATGCATCTCAGCATGATTCAGGAACAGCATATTTTGCGGCTACCCGTTACAAATTTGGGGACTTCCAACCAATGATTTATCGTACAACAAATTATGGCAGAAGTTGGGATAAGATTACTGATGGTATTCCGGAACTGGATTTCACCAGAGTGGTTCGCGAAGATCCAAATGTATCAGGTTTACTCTATGCAGGAACCGAAACCGGGGTGTATGTTTCCTTTAATGCAGGTGACGACTGGCAACCTCTGCAACTAAATCTCCCTGCTACTCCTATAACCGATTTAGCTGTTCATAAACGAGACAAAGACTTGATCGTTGCAACACAAGGCCGTTCTTTTTGGGTGCTTGATCACCTTCCGGTACTTCATCAAATGACCGAAGATATTGCGAAAGCAGATCACCATTTGTTCGATCCCGAAGATCCATATTTATTTGGCGGCGGAGGATCTAATGGCGGTCCACTTGTAGGACAAAACCCTGAAAATGGCGCAATAGTATTTTTCAAATTGGATGAAAAACAAGAGGAGGAAATTAAACTTGAGTTTCTTGATATGCGCGGCAATACGATTCAAACCTTTTCAAGTACGGAAGACGCGAGAGGCCGAGAGGTAAGAGAATCTCCATTATTTTATGAAGAAGAAGATCAAACTCGCTCAACGGTTGTTCCAAACAAATCCGGTTTGAATAAGTTTGTCTGGAATCTTCGATATCCTGGGGTAACAAATTTAGATGGCCGTCAGATACTTTGGGCGGGGAACACTTCCGGCCCATTAGCTGTGCCGGGCACCTATACCGTTCGCATGCATATTGGTGATGATATGGTAGGTGAGCAGCAATTTGAAGTGAAAAAAGATCCCAGGTTGGTGGATATAAGTCAGGACGATTTAATTGCACAATTTGAGTTGGTTCAAACCATTAATGCAAAGTTAGATACGACTCATAAAGCAATTAACGAAATTCGATCTGTTACAAAGGAAATCACGACCATGATGGCTGAATTTTCAGACAATGAAGAGCTTACCACTCGTGTGAAAGAACTTACCAAAGCCATTGGTGAAATTGAGATGGAATTGGTTCAAACCAAAGCTGAGGCTATTCAGGATGTGCTGAACTTCCCAATCAAATTGAACAACAAATTAGCTGCTTTGAAAAGTACGGTTGCCACAGGATTCGGCCGACCAACCGCTCAACAATATGCAGTATTTGAAGATTTGGCTGCTAAAGTGGATGTGCAGCTCGAAAAGTTGGAAGCCATTTGGAACGGAGAATATGAGCAGGTAATCCAGGAAATCGAAAACCCTGCAGTACCTATTAATAGATAGTCTCAAAGTGATTGAGGTTGGAAGAAGCCCAAACTTTTTCAACCTCAGTAACCAAAAAAGCCACTTTCAATAATGGAAGTGGCTTTTTTTATTAAGTTAATTTACTGATGAAGTAGACAACTAATCGGGTGAGATTGTGATGGTATTCTGATCGGTGACATTTAATTTAAATTTACTAGAACCGGCCGGTCCATTCCATGCAGGAGTTCGGCTATCCGCACCTATATAGATACTGTAACCTAATTCACCAGGGTTACCAGGTGCTGGTCCTGGATGATACCAAATTACATTTCGTTCACCATTTACATAAACTTGGACCATACGCATTGCATAGTCAAATCTTCCATATACAGGTAAAGAAATACCTGATGCTGAATCTCCATTTCGCAGTGTATACCCCGTAACAACGTTGTCTGGAGAAGTTGTACTTTTACCCCCTGTAACTTCAAGGATTAAGACACTTGAATTTGAATTGCTACTAATATTTGTGATAATTGGTTGTGACATGTTTATACCCAGTTATTTTTATTAATCTTACATTCCGTAAGTTCAAAAAATGCAAAAACCAATCTAAATATTCAATAGAACAATAATATTTATGTTTGGGAATAATGATATTTGCTGATTAACCTGAATATTAAGAGTCACCCTTCTGTAACTCATTCCTGAAATTAATATCGCGTTGCGGAAATGGAATCTCGATATCGTTTTCTCGGAATTTATGTACGATCGCCTGATTAAGCTCATTCAATACATTGTATCGGTTTCTAACTTCAGGAATCATGACCAGTAGCTTCATATTCCAGGCAGAATCACCAAAACTTCGCAAGTGGATTCGATGTTTAGGTCGTTTGAGTACGTTTTTGCTTTCAACAGCTACTTCATCAAGTGCCTTTAATACTTTATCTAAATCCGAACCGTAGGAAACTCCAACATCAACAACTAATAAATAAGAGGGATCGCCATGAGAGTAGTTGATTACATCTTTACTTACAAATTCACTGTTGGGCACAATGATAGAGATATTCTGTAGTGTTTTCACTTTGGTTGATCGAATGTTGATCTCTTCAACATCCCCCTCAATACCGTTAACTTCAACACGATCGCCCACACTAATGGGGCGTTCGAACAATACAATTAAACCTGAGATGAAATTTGAAGTTACATTTTGCAAGCCAAAACCAATACCTACAGAAAGAAAACCGAATATTACAGCCAATCCTGTAAGGTCAATTCCTAAAAACTGAAAGGAAACAAATATCCCTATAATCACAATCACATATTGAGACATTCGGGCAAGGGTGTATCGCAAGCCACTATCACTAATAAAGCGGGGTAGAATCTTATCCTTTAAAAACCGCTTCATAAATGAGCCCAGGTAAGTAAAGCCGATAATGAAAAGGATAAAAATAATGATAGAGAGAAAAGTAACGGGTGTATCCTGGATTTTGAATAACGTTACTTGAAGGAAATCACCGATATAATTGAAGATTTCACCAATGGTATAATCGGTTGGATTAGGAATATCCAGATTCGGTACTGATTCAAAAATAGCACTATCGGCTGGGGTGCTTGTGGTATCTATCTGGGATTGTGGAATTTGATTCATGAGAATATTTTTGATTGCTCAATATAAAAAAAGCCGAAACAGATGCTTTCCATTCCGGCTTTTTTAATTTCTAAGACTAATTAGACGGGTAATTCAACATAATCTGATTGCCAAATTTCGTCGTTATAATCTTTAATGGTTCTATCGCTGGAAAACTTGCCAACTTTCGCCACATTGATTACCGCTTTTCGCATCCATTCTTCCTGGTTACGGAATAATTTTTCAACTTTTTCCTGTTCCTTCACATACGATTCGTAATCTGCAAGCACCATGAAATAGTCGTTTTGGTGCAATAAAGCATTAATAATTGGGTCAAAAAGGTGCTTATCACCTGGTGAGAAGAAGCCATTTTTGATTTGATCTAAAGCGCGCTTCAATTCTGCATTTCCATGATAGTAAGCCTGCGAATCATACCCTGACCGGCGAAGCTCATCAACTTCCTCTACGGTTAATCCGAAGATGAAAATGTTATCATCACCCACTTCTTCTTTAATCTCTACATTTGCACCATCGAGAGTACCAATGGTCAAAGCCCCATTAAGAGCGAATTTCATATTACCGGTTCCTGATGCTTCCATCCCTGCAGTTGAGATTTGTTCTGATAAATCTGCTGCCGGAATCATAATTTCAGCAAGTGTAACTCGGTAATTATCCAGGAAGATACACTTCAGTTTATCCTTTACTTCCGGATCGTTATTCACCAAATCACCGATCGCATTTATTAATTTGATATGCATTTTAGCCATAGCATACCCCGGAGCAGCTTTTCCACCAAAAATTACGGTTCTTGGTACAATGTCTAAATCTGGATTTTCTTTGATTCGATTGTACAGTGTAATAACGTGCAGTGCTGCCATCAATTGGCGCTTGTATTCATGAATTCGCTTAATTTGAATATCAAATAGCGAGTTTGGATCAACTTTTATTCCTTGCGTTTCAAAAATGTAATCGGCCAGTCGTTGTTTATTTGCCAACTTAATTTTTGCGAATTCTTTTCTGAACTTTTTATCCTCTGCAAAAGGTTCGAGATCCTGAAGTTTATCCAGATCGGTAACCCAATCTTCCCCAATATTTTTACTTATCAAAGCAGAAAGCTCCACATTGCATTGCTTCAACCATCGTCGAGGGGTAATTCCGTTGGTCTTGTTGGTAAATTTGTCGGGGTATAACTCATTAAAATCATGGAACATATTTTCCACTAACAATCTGGAATGTAACGCTGCAACACCATTTACTTTATGGGACCCAACAATTCCCAGGTGAGCCATATGAACCACAGGATTTTCGCCCTCACCAACAATACTAAGCTGGCTCATTTTCTGTTTATCATCCCCGAATTTCACTTTAATCACATCCATAAATCGGCGATTGATTTCGTAGATGATGTTTAAATGGCGCGGTAACAGGTTCTTCATTAAAGTGACAGGCCACTTTTCCAAAGCTTCTGGAAGTAAGGTGTGGTTTGTATAGGCCATCGTTTTTGTGGTAATGTCCCACGCCTGATCCCAACCCATGTCAACTTCGTCGAGTAAAACGCGCATTAGTTCTGGAATGGCAAGATTTGGATGCGTGTCATTACACTGAACGGCCACTTTTTCTGGGAATTTAGTCCAATCGTCGGTTTGATTTTTAAATCTTCGGATGATGTCTTGCATGGATGCAGATACCAGAAAATATTCTTGTTTCAACCGCAGTTCCTGGCCAACAAACACTTTATCATTTGGATAAAGCACCCGCGTGATGTTCTGTTCTAACTGATTTTCACGAACAGCATCAATGTATTGACCTTGATTAAAACTATGAAGATCCAGTGCAGTATCCGATTCTGCTTTCCAGAGGCGAAGATTGTTGACGATGTTATTATCGTACCCGGGAATCATGGTATCGTACGCTACAGCCAGCACTTTTTCTGTATTATCCCACTTATAGTCAATTCCGCCACCAGATTTTGGCGCCATGTGTTGATGACCGTAAAATTCAACGGGATACTGGATTTTAGGGCGAACAATGTCCCAAGGGTTTCCATATCTCAACCATAAATCTGGTTTTTCAATCTGATACCCATTTTGGATCTCCTGGTAGAAAATTCCATAATCATATCTAAGACCATAACCTGTAGCCGGGACACCTAAAGTCGCCATCGAATCCAGGAAACAAGCTGCTAATCTTCCAAGTCCACCATTTCCAAGCCCTGCGTCCCATTCTGCGTTCTTCAGTACGTCATAGTCTAACCCTAAATCAGCAACTGCATCCGCAACTTCTTGTTGCACATCTAAATTTACTACCATGTTATCAAGCAGCCTGCCGATTAAATATTCCATCGACAAATAGTACACTCGTTTCACACCCGAGTGATGATAATGTTGTTGTGTTTTTATCCACTTATCATGCAAGCGATCAATTAACGTTAAAACAACACTTCGATATTCGTCCCAGGGTGTTTTTGAAAACTCATCTTTCGCTAATGTGTGGCGTAAATGAAGTTTGATATCCTCTCTTAGGGATTCTTTGTTAAGTCCGGTTCGAACTTCTACCTCAGATAAATTCTTTTTCTTTGCCATGCTACTTCGAATTCAACTATTTATTGTAAGCGCTTACCTTTTTTGGTAAACTTTTAAGTGATTAATTTTCTTTTTTATAGACCCCCAAATCGGGGATAAAACCAGGCCTTGTCAGGTTTACAGGGAAATTCAAGCTATGAAACGACTCGTAGGCATCAATAGCAACAAAATCCTGTAAAAAAATACCGAAAACACTGGAACCGCTACCACTCATGCTGGCATACGTTGCGCCGTAATCATAGAATAGATCTTTGAGGTTGCCAACTAGTTCTAAACGAGGGAAAACAGCAGTCTCTAAATCGTTTTGAAGCAGATAATGCCACTCTTCCAAATCTTGCTCAATTAAAAGATTACGTAGTGAAAAATCAGGTTCAGGATTTGGAAGGCAATGATGGTAGGCTTCTGGAGTGGAGCTGAAAACATCCGGAAAAACTGTAATAATATGGGCATTTGGTTGGATATCTAAATACTCAATTTCATCACCGAAACCAGTACCAAAACCGGGTTTCCCATGGATAAAGAAAGGGACATCAGCTCCCAGTTTTTTTCCTAGTTCAGCAATATCATTTATTGAAAGACCAAGATTTGAAATCTTGTTAATCATTCGCAAAATAGTTGCCGCATTGCTACTTCCTCCACCCAGACCTGCGCCTGCCGGAATTCTTTTGTCAACGTTTATACTGAAATTATCTCGTAATCCTGCTTCCTCTTGTAGTAATTTGATAGCTTTTACGATAAGGTTTGTGTCATCAACCGGAATACGTTCATCGCTCATCATTAACTGCATATTTCCAGATAATCGTACTTCGAATCGATCGCTCCATTCGATAAAAACAAACCCTGTTTCAATGGTGTGGTACCCGTTAGGTAATCGTTGGAGCACATTCAACCCAAGATTAATTTTGGCATACGAATTTGAAACCCACAAATCACTCATTCAAAAACCCATCTTTATGTTCCATCATATAATTAAATGCAGCATCATGTTCATTTGGTATTTCACCATTTAAAATAGCCTCTTTAACTGCTTTTTTTATGTTACCAACAACAATGCTTGGTTTAATATTTAATGCAGTCATTATTTCTTCTCCGCTTAATGGGTTTTTCCAATTACGGATGTGATCCTTCTTTTCGACTTCAATAATTTTTTGCTCAACTTTTGTGAAGTTGTTTTGATACTTCTTCACTTTAAATTCGTTTTTCGAGGTAATATCTGCCCGGCATAATGTCATCAAATCGTCGATGTCATCACCTGCATCGTAAATTAATCGACGGATGGCACTATCACTTACAATATCCGAGACCAATGCAATCGGGCGAAGGTGAAGGCGCACTAGTTTTCGAACGTATTTCATGCGCTCGTCCATAGGAAGTCCAAGCCGGCGGAATATTTTTGGAGTCCATTTTGCACCAAGTGCGTCGTGCCCGTGAAAAGTCCAGCCGATTCCTTCCTCAAAGCGTTGGGTAGGTGGTTTAGCAATATCGTGCATGATAGCGGCCCAACGTAGCCAAAGGTTTTCGCTAACCTCCGCCACATTATCCAATACTTCAAGTGTGTGCCAGAAGTTGTCTTTATGGCGATGTCCATTTTTCTTTTGCACACCATGAAGATTGTGCATCTCAGGAAAAAACTGGTTGAGTAAGCCGGTGTTAAAAAGTAAGCCAAACCCAATAGAGGGTTTTTTTGAAGCAACTATTTTATTGAGTTCATCGAGAATTCGCTCTTTAGATATTATTTCAAGCCGGAGAGCCATCTTTTGTATGGACGTAAATGTCTCATCGGCAATTGAAAATCCTAATTGGCTGGCAAAACGAACGGCGCGCATCATACGTAGCGGATCATCATCGAATGTTTTGTCGGGATCAATGGGGGTTCGGATAACTTTGTTTTTAAGATCAGCCAGTCCACCAAACGGGTCATTTAATAACCCAAGATCGTCATCATTTAACGACCACGACATTGCATTGATGGTAAGGTCTCTGCGCTCCTGATCGTCTTTGAGTGTACCGTCTTCTACAATTGGTTTACGGGAATCGCGCCGATAACTCTCCTTTCTTGCTCCAACAAACTCTAATTCTAAGCCTTTATACGTTACCTGAGCTGTACCAAATTGCTTGAATACAGACAAATGCGATCCGGTTAGAGCACCATGCACCCTTTGAGCTAGTTTAATTCCTGAGCCGAGTGTAACAATATCAATATCAGATTCTTCTTTCAGACGATCTAAATAATAATCCCGTACATATCCACCAACAACAAATACTGGCTGGTTGAGTATTTTCCCTGCTTTAGTGATAGTCTCAAATACTGTGAGATGAGAAGATGGAATCTGATGCATAAAATTCATAGCATATAAAGATAGGAATGATAACAATCGGTTTCATCGTGTTGTTCTGGAATTTGTATTTTCAAGTATCGATCTATTAAAATGGTATACAGACATGAAATTTCCTTCTAAATGGCTCATAGCAACAAATGGTACTAAATATGCAAGTATTGCTGTTGAGCATGCGGGCGCGCTAAGTAAATTTTTAAAAGAAAAACCGATTGTAACCATATTGGTAGTGGCAAACACCAGCGATGATGAAGAAGCTGCCCTTGGCATTGTTGAAATGGCTAAGTTCCTATTTGAAGAAGAAGGCGACAAAATCGTGGAGCCAAAACTTGAAGTTCGTATAGGCACACCCGGTGAAACTATTGTGAAAACTGCCAAAGATCTGGATTGTGATCAGGTTTTTATTGGTGGAGCGGATTTTAAGTGGGACATCAACGACGACACACCGGGTGGAGTGAGTAATTATATCATTGCAAATTTTGATGGTGCAATCACTGTTGTTAAGTAAGGGTATTACCAATTAATTGGCTTTCCATCTCTGAAAAATCCACCAGTTGGTCCATCTTGATTTAAAGTGGCAGCCCAAACAATGCCTTTGGCTCCTTCAATTACAGATCGCGGAGCTTCTTGCCCACCCATATCAGTGCGAACCCAGCCGGGACAAACTGCATTAACCTTAAACCCATCATTTTTTAAAGCCGCAGAAAGCTGAATGGTGAGCACGTTCATTGCCGCTTTTGATGCAGAGTATGCCGGTGTTCCCGGCGACATATCATTGAGAGATCCTGCGCCCGACGATACATTTACTATTCTTGGCTGAGCACTCTTGCGCATTAAGGGTAGTATTGCCACCGAAAGTTTCCATGCGGCAATGAAATTGGTATTGGTAGCTTCTTCGACAATATTCCAATCGGGATTTGTAACATCATTTCCGGTATCGTAATGAACGCCAGCATTGTTTACTAAGACATCCAAAGTACCAAACTGTTTATGAATGTAGCCCACAAGGTCTTCAATATTATAAGCAACATTTACATCCAGGTGATGATAAATGACGTTTTTCCCATTTTGATTAAAGAGTTCAGCCGCAGCCCTTCCCTTTTCATCGTTTCTACCAGTTAGAATTACAGAGTAGCCAAGATCAGATAATTGCCTAACGGTTTCGAGCCCAAGCCCTCGATAGGCACCAGTAACAAGTGCGAGCATTTTGTTGATATTTATTAGTTATCGCTCCACGATTCGTAGAGCTTTGAACGATCAACAACCTTTTTTAAATAGTCTCGCGTTTCCTCATAAGGAAGGTTAATAATTAAATGCTCGTACACTTCTTGGGGGCTCATTGCTTCGATCTGAGTCATAGCCCGGGATTTGCTTCCACCAGAATCGTATGCTTTGTACACATTACCGGTACCGGTATTGTAGGCTGAAATGGCTAGATATTGCTTGCTAAGATCGTTAGAAACATCTCGAAGGTAACGGTTAAGAAGAATGTCAACATAAGCACATCCTAACTCAACATTATTCTCTGGTATAAATAGAAAATCAGGGGATGGGTACCCATCTTCTTCATCATGTACGCTGCGATATGCATCAGCACCGCCACTTGTTGGAACTAATTGCATTAACCCATAAGCATTAGCGGGTGATTGAGCCATTGGGTTGAAGTAAGATTCAGTGTGTATAATAGCGAATACCAGAGGTGGATCGATTTCATACTCTTGAGAAAAGTTGTATACATACTCCTGTACTTTTTCAGCTCGGGTTTGAATTGAACTTGGTGCCAGCGAAAAATTGATGGATAAAAGTGTTCGCTCTACTCCATCTTCACCTACAACTTGTTGAACTTCAACCTGATTTTCCTCAACCACTCTTTCTGCAAAGTCTTCATCAGACTCACCAGTTTCTTTGTCTATTTGATCTTCTAGTACAGGTTCGTCTAGAACAGGTTCGTCACCCGCTACTTCTGATTCAAAACCCATTTCAGATCCTTGATTATTGATCGATTCAACGACTTTTTCTGGCATATCAGCAATCACAGCTTCTACATCCTCAGGGTTTTCAACGAGTACTTCAATCACAACTTCATCTTCCTCAAAATCTACCTCAACGCGGGTATTTCCACCATCAATATATTCAACCCATTCTGTTGTAGAGCGTTCTTTGAAGTCGCCCCACTTTTCCATCATATCAGCTTTGAACTCTTCAAATTCCTTGAGGTAGTCTTCTCTAAAGGCTTCATATTCAACTTTTCGGGCAGCAATAATTGAATCCCGATTAAGTTCTTCAAAATACTCTCTTTTTTCTCTTTCCCTTCTTTCTAAAAATTCCTGATATGTCTCTTGAGCAGAGGCATAATCTGTTGTAATAATAACAAATAATAGAAGTATTCCTGTAATACGCATAACTTTCCCCGATTTTTCATTTCCAAGTATAATATATACAACCGGAACTAAAGGTGGTAATACCCTATTTGGGTGATTTTTGTTCCTATACCAAAAAGTCAGACAGAGTTTACTTTATCTCAATTGAAGAGTGATCACCTATATCAATTGAGCCAGAAACATTTTCGACTAAAGAATGAGCACCAATAGTGGATCCTTCAACCTGAGTATTAGAGATTGAAGAATTCTCACGGATAATAGTATTCGAGATCGTTGAATTTTTAATTGTTGTTCCTGCCTCAATACTCACTTTTGGTCCAATGTTACTACCTTCAATGGCTACACCTTCCCCAATAAACACCGGTGGAATGATGGTTGAATTCGGGTATTTATCGATTTCAAACGAATGGTTTTCTTTTTCCAGGATCTCCCCGGTAGTTTCTAACCAGGCAGGTAGTGTACCGCAATCAAGCCATTCATCCACAGTAGCTGTTTTAAACACTTTTCCATTAGTGATCATATTGTCTAGTGCTTCTGTAAGGAAATATTCACCACCAGGTCCTTGAATATTTTCATCCATTATGCGCTGAAGTTCGGCAAGCAAACCGGGACCATCTTTAAAGTAATACACCCCTATAATTGCTAAATCAGATATAAACTCTTTGGGTTTCTCTACAAATCCTGTGATTCGGTCACCGTCGTACACGGCCACCCCGAACCGCGACGGATCGTCTACTTTTTTAAGCCAAATTACACTATCGGCTTCATCAATATTGAATTTGTCTTTAGTGTCGAACAAGGTGTCGGCAAAAGCTACAATTACCTCCCCATCTAAATCTTCTTTTGCGCAATACACAGCATGCGCTGTTCCCTTAGCCACTTCCTGTACCCGAAAGGTTGCTTTCACATTGTGTCGGGAACTCATTGCCAATAAATCATCTTTAATGCCCTGGCCAAAATCAGGGCCGAGAATATACACCACCTCAGTAATTTCACGATCAAGGGTTCGCATAAACGTTTCGATCAAACGCTCTATGATCATTGAGCCTGCTACCGGTAACAATGGTTTTGGAACTGTATGTGAATGTGGTCTAACGCGGGTTCCACGGCCCGCCATAGGGATAATTAATTTCATATATTTGCTAGCGCTGTAAAATGATTTATAGGTCGAGCAAAATATAAGATTCCAGGCACTAAAAAGTGCCTGGAGTTTGCCGATGAAAAAAACACATTCAAAAATTAATTACTAGCCATTTGTATTACCAAATTCTTGATGTTCTTTCGGTTTTATTTTCAATAATGATGCTACGCTACAGTTGGTTTCGGCTACGCTTTTTTGTTCATGTATATCAACAGGTGGGTTACAAGCATAATGAATACTGGCAATGGTTAAGAAGCCATTGGGAGCAAAAAGTAATTCCTGGCGACCTCGCGCTTTACAACATCTTACTCTTTGTGCTAGTAATTGGCTTCGATTGGCTTGAAATAGACATCACAAATACAGCCATTACAACGGCGCTATTTATTTGGGGTTTTTATTGGTTTTATAGTGTGAAAAGATACACGTCGGAAAAGGTTAAAAAACCATTAGTTGTTACCTCTCGTGTAAAACGGTTGCTGGTTCCGTTATTCATATCGGCTGCTTTTTTACCGGCCTTTTTCAGTATATGGGCGTATACCGGCTATATTCCATTAATTTGGCAAATACCACCAACCTACGATCCCGGTTTCCTATCTTTTGATGTAGTTTTATTGATTTTTGGATGGGTTTTATCTGCAATTCTCATACCATTCTTCGTGCTGATTTCCGGGAATATTACGAAGCCTATTGAAAGAAGTATTCAAAACGGATTTAAAAAACAGGCAAAGGCAAAGCTAGCTTCGATGCCGCATTTAAAAGTGATCGCGATTACGGGGAGTTATGGAAAAACCTCTGTAAAGTTTATGATCAAAGATTTGCTGAAAGAGCGATTTGCAGTCTGTTTTACACCGGGCAGTTTTAATACACCAATGGGCATTTGTAAAGTCATCAACAATGATTTACAGTCTCATCATCAAATTCTTGTACTTGAAATGGGGGCTCGATATGCAGGAAATATTCAGGAATTATGTAATATCGCCCAACCGGATGTGTCGGTAGTTAGTAATGTTGGGTTGGCACATTTAGAAACATTTGGATCACAAGATATTATTGCAAAAGAGAAAGGTACCATTGTAGATAATCTGGGATCAGGAGGGATAGCGGTTTTAAATGCCGATGATCCTCGGGTTTCTGAAATGGGTAGGGGAAGAGATGAGGTTTCGCGCATAATGGTTGGACTAGAATATGGTGAAATTACCGGGGAGAACATCAGTTACGATACGACAGGGACACGCTTTGAAGTGAATTTTGATGGCGAAACCCATGAATTTCGAACAAAATTACTTGGGGCGCATAACGTACAAAACCTGATGCTGGCAATTGGAGTTGCACTGCATTTTGGAATCCGACCCAAAACAATGGCCATTGCAGCTAAAACTATTGAACCGGTTGAGCATCGCCTCGAGTTAAAAAAAGCTGGTGAACTTTTTATTATTGATGATGCATTCAATTCAAATCCTGTGGGGGCTAAAAATGCGGTCGAAATTCTCGGTCAATTCAAAGATCGAAAGCGATTTATTATTACACCAGGAATGATTGAATTAGGTGAAATTGAAGAAGAAGAAAACTTCAAATTTGGGGAAGCAATCGGAGAGGCAAATCTGGATGTGGTAATCTTGGTTGGGAAAGAACGCGCTAAGCCAATTAAAGCTGGAATTGAAAACGTACAAGATGAAACGAACCACGTTTTAGTAGTAGATAGTTTGTTCGCGGCCAACGAAATTGTAAGAGAAAAGGCAGCATCAGGTGATGTGATTTTATATGAGAATGATCTACCCGACGTGTACAACGAAAACTAAAGATTACTCATACCGAATTGCTTCAGCGGGTTGAATTTCTGCAGCCCTATTGGATGGAAACCAGCTTGCCAATAGGCATAGCAACAAGCTGCCAAATAAAATGATGGTGACATCCAGTAAACGAATATCAACTGGATATGCGTCAATAATAAAGGCGGAAGAAAGTTTGATCAATCCGAATTTCAGTTGTAACCAGCACAACATAAATCCCAGAGTTCCACCAATACCACAGCCTATTAAACCAATGTAAAGTCCCTGTTTCTGAAAAATAGTTTTAATATGATCTTTGGTGTACCCCATTGCGATCAAAATTCCGATATCTCGCTTTTTCTGAATCACGATCATGGTTAAAGAGCCAATTATGTTTAGTACTGCCACAATTACAATGATCATCAAAATCACATAAGCTCCCCATTTTTCCAGATACATAACATCATATAATGGTTTTTGAAGATCGTACCAGGTTGAGATTTTAACACGTTCACCAAGCTGTTCTTGCAGTTCTTTCTTAACAATTTCAGCATTTTGATTGTCCTGAAGCTTTATGTCGATACCGGTTACACCATTTCTTGTGTTAAACAACCGGCGTGCAGCGTCAATTTCTACATATACGCTAGGTGATGACGCCACTGATTGAACGAGATATGCGCCGCGAACATCAAAACGATACGAGCGCGGAACGGTAATTTGTGTGAGAGCTTTTCTCATACTTGTTGCGCTTAGCAAAGCAACTTCATCATTTAATGCAAGGAACAACTCGCCACGTAGCTGTTCATGAATGATAATACCGGGTTTCCGTCCTTGAACGGTAAGATCGAACACACCTGTGGTTATGGCTTGTTGAATGTTCACCATTTTAAGGAATGATTCTTTTTCGATGCCTTTTACTTCAACAACCTTGCTCGCTTCATCGCTACTGGTAAGCAATGCTTTACCCGTTACAAATGGGGTGTAGTTTATAATCTCTGGAATATCCTGCAAACTTTGTTCCATAGACTCATCAAAAATAAAGGTGGTACCCTCTGCCGCTTCTATTCGAATGTCTGGATCAAAGGAGAGGAGCAATGTTTTAACAACATCAAAAAAACCATTAAAAACGGATAGAACAACAATTAGAAGTGCAGTACCGATGGTAACACCCGCAATGCTGATGTAAGTAAGCGTAGAAATAAGCGAGATATGCTTTCTTGAAAAAAGATATCTGCGTGCAATAAATCCGGATGTATCCATGCTTAAAAATAGAGATTCATTGGTCATCAAACACTATCAAATTACCAGTGAAACGTTTAGTGGATAATTTATTATCTTTTTGCCCCTTCAAATCCAATTAAGTCATGACGTCTACACTCACTGCCGAAGAAATAAAATCAATATCGGATGGGTCGCATGGGGATCCATTTTCCATACTGGGGATACATAAAGTCAAAGCAAAATCAGCAGAAAAATTAGTGCTGAGGGTGTATCGGCCGGATGCAGCAATAGTTTCTGTTACAGTTGGTAAGTCTAAACCGGTTGAGTTAGAACGAACCACGGAAGAAGGACTGTTTGAGCACGTGTTTACCCGGCGCAAAAAAATTGATGATTATACACTTTCAATTGTGGCGCATTCTGGTGATAAATTTGATACCAAAGACCCCTATGCTTATGGTAAAATGATTGAGGATTTTGATTTACAACTTTGGGGCGAAGGTAATCACAAGAAAGCCTATGAATTTATGGGCGCACACCCCAAAACAATAGGGCCTGTATCAGGAACTCACTTTGTAGTTTCGGCACCAAGTGCAACGCGGGTTTCAGTAGTTGGAACATTCAATAATTGGGATGGAAGAATTCACCGCATGCGAAAATATCACGACCAGGGACTTTGGGAGATATTCATTCCGCATGTAACCGTAGGTGATGAATATAAGTACGAAATTAAGTCTCCAGTACAAGAGTCGCCGTTATTAAAAGCAGATCCTTTTGCCTTTTATGCTCAAATGCGCCCCGAAACGGCCTCTAAAGTGTATGATATTGAGGGATATAATTGGTCGGATAAAAAATGGGTTGAGCGAAGAAATGAAATCCAGGCAATGGATCAACCAATTGCAATTTATGAGCTACACGCAGGGTCGTGGCGTAAGAATGTAGGTGAGAATCCTGATTATTTAAGTTACAAAGATCTAGCTGATCAGCTGGTTCCCTATGTGAAAGACCTGGGATATACACACATCGAACTACTACCGATAGCAGAACATCCGTACGATCCTTCCTGGGGATATCAGATTACCGGATATTTTGCGCCAACCAGCAGATTCGGAACACCTCATGATTTTATGTATTTCGTGGATGAATGTCATAAAGCAGGCATCGGAGTAATTGTGGATTGGGTTCCTGCGCATTTTGCTAAAGATGAACATGGATTACGAAGATTTGACGGTACCGGTTTATACGAGCACGAAGATGCGCGCCAAGGCGAACACAAAGATTGGGGGACGTGTATATTTAATTTTGGTCGAACCGAAGTGCAGAATTTCCTTATATCAAATGCCTTGTATTGGTGCGATAAGTTTCATATTGATGGCTTGCGTGTAGATGCAGTAGCCTCCATGCTTTATCTGGATTATTCTCGCGAAGAAGGTGAATGGATACCCAATCAATATGGTGGTAGAGAAAATATAGAAGCGATAGAATTTTTGAGAAAGTTCAACGATTCTGTGCATGAGCACTTTCCCGGTACAGTAACTTTTGCTGAGGAATCTACTTCGTGGGGTGGTGTTAGTCGACCCACTCAAACCGGTGGGCTAGGTTTCGACTATAAATGGAATATGGGCTGGATGAACGATACACTGGCTTACATAGAAAAAGATCCGATTTATAGAAAATATCATCAGGGAGAGCTTACTTTTTCGTTGATTTACGCCTTTAGCGAAAATTTTACCCTCCCATTTTCTCATGATGAAGTTGTTCACATGAAAAAATCGATGTTAAGTAAGATGCCCGGCGATGACTGGCAAAAATTTGCCAATCTAAGATTGTTATACACATATATGTATGCACACCCTGGAAAGAAACTTTTATTTATGGGGTGTGAATTTGGGCAATGGGCTGAATGGAGCGATTCAAAATCACTGGATTGGCATTTACTTGATTGGGAAAATCACCAGGGAGTTCAAAAACTAGTTCGCGACTTAAACGCTGTTAATAAAAAAGAGAAGGCTCTTCATCAAAATGATTTCGATTGGAGAGGCTTTGAATGGATTGATTTTAACGATGCCGATAGAAGTGTAATTTCTTTCGTCCGAAGAGCCAAAGATCCGTCAGATTTTCTAGTTGTTGTATTAAATTTTACCCCAGCTGTACATCACGATTATAAAATTGGAGTACCCGAACCGGGTGAGTATGAAATAATTATGAATAGTGATTCCGAATTTTATGGAGGTAGTAATGTTGGAAACGTTAACCTTCATGCAACATCCGGCGATTGGCAAAACCAACCCGCAAGTTTACAATTAACTATACCTCCGCTTGCAGGAGTTATCATTAAACCAAAGAGATAAGCTTTTTATGAGATTTCCTCGCTCATGTGGTACGTTAGTACATCCAACGTCATTTCCCGGAAAGTATGGTATTGGTGATTTCGGTTATGAGGCGCGCACATTCATTGATTTCTTAGAACAGACGAATCAAACAATTTGGCAAGTGCTGCCATTAACACCAACCGGCTATGGAAATTCTCCATATGCCAGCTATTCTGCGTTTGCAGGAAATGCTTATTTGATTAGTCCGGATATTTTGATTGAAAAGGGACTTTTAACTAAATCAGAAGCCGCAGCTGCATACTTAGAATCCGGCGTAACTGTTGACTATGAATCGGCATTTAAAAATAAAGACAAACTATTTTCAATTGCATGCGATCGATTTTATGTAAACTTGGATAAAGAAGAAGAAGAAAAGTTTGAGTTGTTTAAAAACGATAATAAGCAATGGTTAGAAGATTATTCATTGTTTATGGCTTGCGGGCAACATCATGGTATGCAACCTTGGAATACTTGGGAGCCTGAGATTGCACAAAGAAAACCGGCAGCTTTAAAAAAATACCGGAAAAAATATGCTAACGACATTCGAAAGATCAACTGGTTACAATATGAGTTTAGTAATCAATGGAATGCTTTAAAAAAATATGCTAACGACAGGCGAGTTCGCGTAGTTGGTGATATCCCAATATTTGTTGATCATAATAGCGCAGATGTTTGGGCAAATACTAAGTATTTCGCAGTAGATAAGAATGGCAATAGAACGCTTGTTGCAGGTGTGCCGCCGGACTATTTCAGTGAAACAGGTCAACTTTGGGGTAACCCACAATATAATTGGGATGCGTTGGAAAAAGACGGATTTTCATGGTGGGTAGCTCGATTTAAGCATATGTTTTCTCAATGCGACGCTATACGCGTAGATCACTTTCGAGGATTTGATGCATACTGGCAAGTTGATGCGAAAGAAAAAACAGCTATCAACGGTAAATGGGTTCACGGGCCAGGCGAAAAACTTTTTGACACTATACTTAGAGAATGTGGTGAACTACCAATAATTGCAGAAGATTTGGGATTTGTAACAGAGGGAGTTGAAAAACTACGCGATAAATATGCATTTCCAGGCATGAAAATTATCCAGTTTGCCTTCGATTCAGATTCTACAAACAGTTTCTTGCCACATAATTACCCACAGAATTCAGTGGCTTATTCCGGAACCCATGATAATGATACCTCAATTGGGTGGTACAATGCTGCACCGGAAAAAGAAAAACACAATGTACGAACGTACACGCGAAGCGACGGTTTCTCTATTAATTGGGAATTTGTTCGTTTAGGCATGCTTTCAGTGGCCGATCAGGCAATTTTTCCATTGCAGGACTTTATGAATTTAGATGGGGAACACCGAATGAACTTTCCTGGAACATCTTCAGGAAATTGGCTTTGGCGATATACTTCGGAAATGTTAAACCACGTAGATCGTCACAAAATTTCCAACTTAATTATCCTCGGAAATCGTGCCGCAATTGAAAAAAGCTGATCCTTTAATAAAATTGCGTTTTTGAGTATATTCCAAGCTTTGAATTAAAAGAATTATGCCTTTTTCATTAAACAATCTCCCAAACAGAACGGCGAAACCAAGAGCAAACGGCATCACCCTTGTTTTAGATAAGGGGTATAGCGTGCGCCAAACAGAAGATTTTTGTGAGGTTTGCGCAGAGTATATTGACGTTGTTAAGCTCGGGTGGGGTACTTCATATGTGACGCCAAATCTAGATGCCAAGCTCAAAATTTATCGAGATGCTGGAATTCCAGTTTATTTTGGTGGAACATTATTTGAAGCTTATATGCTCAGAAATCAACTTGGGGCATATATAAAATTACTTGAGCGGTATGAAATTACCAGCTTAGAAGTTTCAAACGGAACTATTTGGATCTCTGATGAGAAGAAGCAACAAATCATTCGGGATTTAAGTAAAGATTTTCAAGTGTTATCAGAAGTAGGGTCAAAGAATCCAAATGAGATTATCCCACCTTACAAATGGGTAAAAATCATTGAAAAAGAATTAGAAGCCGGCGCTTACAAGGTTATTTGCGAGGCAAGGGAAAGTGGTACAGTTGGTGTATTTAGGCCAAATGGTGAAGTTAGATCCGGTTTGATTGAAGAAATTACCGATCAAATTCCGGTTGAAAAGCTAATTTTTGAGGCCCCAAAGAAAGAGCAGCAGGTTTGGTTTATCAGAAAGTACGGAAGCAATGTAAACTTGGGTAATATTCAGCCCGAAGAGGTCATTCCGCTGGAAACTTTACGCCTTGGTTTGCGCAGCGACACACTTATGGACTTTTATTCATTGGATGGCAACAGTGAACTAGATCAAGTTATTAAAGAGAATTCAATCTCAAACGAAGAGTAAAAATCATCTATGAAAATTTTATACGCGGCGGCAGAAATCTCACCATTTGCAAGAATGACTTACACTGCCGATCTGTTGCGATTTTTACCTGCATCGCTTCAAGACAAGGGTTTTGAAATACGGATACTATTACCAAAATACGGCACCATTAACGACCGCCGAAACAGATTGCACGAAGTTATTCGGTTATCTGGGATTGAGGTGGAAGTTGGAGACACTACTGAAAGTATGCGTATTAAAGTGGCAAGTATTCCGAATGCAAAATTGCAGGTTTATTTTTTAGATAACGACACTTATTTCAAGCGCAAAGGGATGTTCATCGATCCCAAAACTGAAAAATTCTACCCTGATAATGCAGAACGTTTAGCATTCTACAATAAAGGGGTGCTTGAAACAGTTATGAAACTCGGTTGGAAACCAGACATCATTCATTGCCATGATTGGCCGGCTGGTTTAATACCAATGTTGGTGAAAACGAAGTACAAAGACGAAGAAATTTTTAAAGACACGCAAATAGTATACAATTTGCATCACCCGGAAAATGAAGGACATGGTGATACCGCAAAAATTTTGGAGCTTCTTGGTTTACCCGATGACATCGACATTAACAAATTAACTGAAAATGGAAAGGTTGATTTATTGAAACTTGGTCTCATGTATAGCGACCATGTAGTTACCGGAAATTATTTACGAGATGAGTTTGATGATCTATTTAAGGAATTAGGCATCGAACCAAAACAAATTCAAGGTTCTCCGGAAGACGTTTCAAGTAAATTTGCCGACTATTACAGAGTACTTGCAGACTAAACAAAACTATCAAGATTGTCTTAATGCATAAACACACTAAAGCTGTCCGAATTGGACGGCTTATCTTTTCTATAGTGGTATTAGTTGCCTTTGTATCGTGTAAAGAGAGCGGTACCGTGGGCGCAGGATTCGTAGGTGAATCTGACATAATTGTAGACACCATTGGTGTCTCAGAATTACCACAAACTACTGCCGATGCTTTTACCGGTAAATTAACCTATTCACCGGTTGGTCAATTTAGCGATCCACTTTTTGGTGATATTGAAGCAGTTGCTCTATTCAAACCATCGATCATTAAAGGAGATATCGGCGATTTGCCCATTAATACAGAAGCTATTCTTAGATTGAATATCGATTTGAATACTATTTATGGTAACCAAACTACCGATGGAAATTACAAGGTGTATAGAGTTGACGAACTTTGGAGAGGTTCTGCCATCAGAATTAGTGATGAAATCGATATTATTGATGGTGCCGGAGGCCCCATTGAGGCAGAAGTTGGTGAATTTACTTATTCAGATATTGATACTACTGGAATTGTTGAGGTTCAGTTAGAAGGAGCTTGGAAACGCGACTTTATCGAATTTTATAATAACGCAGATGCGAATCGGGATTCAGTATATCGATTTGAAGATTTCGGTTTAGCACTTATTGGTGAAACGGATGTCGATAAAATTATCTATCCGAGATTTAGTACAAGTAGACTGCTTTTAATTAATCCTGAGGAAGCAGACACAACTTCAAATATTATGTTGGATTGGGGGTATGATATTGATATCACTGGAGGTACAACCCCTGTGGGCAATATATCTCTGGCAAATACATTTAATCCGTTTCTTACGATCGATTTTGCTCCTATTGCAGATCAAATAACGAATAATAATTTTGTTCGAGCAGAACTTGTATTAACACCAGATTCGTTAGCTCTAAAGAATTCACTCACTGAAATCCAACAAAGAACGGATAATCCTCCATTCAGGATTCAACTAGGCCCGTCAGATGACATTGCCTATGATTTGGGATTTAATGCTACAAACTCAAGAGCAACTATTGAAGAAGGTATTTATCGCTTTGATATAACAGGCTTGTTCAATGCCTATTTATTTGGCGAAACTGAAATATCAGAAATTTATTTATATGCAGGCCAGAACCAGGGAATACTAGGTTTTAATACATTTTTTGGATTTAATGCAGATCCGTCTGCAGTGCCCAAAGTGCTGATTTATAATCTAGAGGAGACAGAATAATGAAAAGTTTAAAGCATATAGTTCTGGTATCTTTTTTAGCAATTGGAATATCTTTTCAAGGCATTGCACAAACAGGAAATTCGGCTGAAGCGCGAGGTGGGTCAGTGTATTCATCCATTGGAGTAGGATTTCCAATGGATAACACTTCAGCGGGGTTACTTTCACAGGGAATCTTGGGCCTCACAAATGTTAATCGTGAGACGAGTGGACTTGCAAATCCTGCATTATGGGCAGAGACTTTTTATACACAAGCCGGAACAGGAGTTCAGTTAACTCGGTCTAATGCAAAAAACATTGCTACTGAAGGATCTACAATAAATTTACAAACCGGTTATTTACATGTACTCTTTCCGGTTAAGCCTGGTAAAGCTGGTCTTTCGTTTGGATTATATCCGGTAACCAGATCAAATTATCGGGCGGTAAATTCGAATTCATTTCAGAGCACTCCTACAACTGCCATCGATTATACCAATGAAGTTCAAAGCTTTGGTGGCGTAAATAAATTTGAGATCGGATTCGCATTCAAGCTTACAAAAAACTTTGCGATTGGTTACGCTCCTTCTGTTGCATTCTTAACGTTGAAAAATTCAGAAGCATTGGATTTTAATGTTATTGGGTTTCTGGATCACAGTCAGGAAGTAAATTACAGTGGTGCTGCATTCGCTCAACGATTTGGACTTACCGGTACATTCAGTTCTGTTTTATCACAAAATGATAAACTATCATTGGGCGCTAGTTTAAACTTGCCGTATTCTCTGGATGTAAGTGAGGAATTTACATCGATCAAAAATGTAGAAGGCTTTGATCAGGAAGTGAAATTAAATGCCGGTGAGGACACAAAAGGCGAAATTAATATGCCGTTTGAAGCCGCATTCGGACTTGGTTATGCTCCAAGCACCTTCACAAATTTTTCTGTAGAGGCACAGATGCAGAATTGGTCGGGGTTTGAAAATGAGCTTGACCCAACTACAGAAAATTTGATGCAGGATCGTATTAAAATTGGAGTTGGCGGTCAATTTCACCCATACAGAAGAAATTTAGATACATTTTTATCAGGATTTAAATACTCAGCAGGGCTATCTTATGACACGGGGCACCTCAACATCCAGAACGAAGATATAAGTACACTTTGGATTAATGCCGGAATTGGGATTCCTTCAAAAGTAGCGTCTTTTGTTGATTTAAGTGTACAATACGGGATACGAGGTACAACCAATAATAACCTGTTTGAAGAAAAAATCTGGTCGTTTGGCGTCTCGGTAAACTTGACAGAGTTGATGTTTGTGCGACCAAAGCTCAGATAATTTTAAGATAATATTAGAATTACCTAGAGAGTTTATATACTGAACTAACGAACAAAACAAATAGCAATGAAAGTACTATTTACAATATTAGGGATTATGTTAATTGGAGCTTCGGGTTTGCAGGCTCAGGATTGTAATCCAAATCCACCACAGGGAATGCAGGAAATAGCTGCATACTCAATCTTTCAAGGAAACTATTCAAATGGAGATTATCCATTTGCACTTCGCTACGGGCGATGGATGCTTTGCAAAAAACCGAGTGAAATAGAGGGTATCCCTGCAGGTAGATTTAGTTTGGCAACGCAGTACAACAAATTTATCCGTATGTATACTGAAGTAGGGCTAACTAAAAGTGATCCAAGTGAACGGGAAGCGTATTTGGACACGGCGCTAATTCTTTTTGATGAATTATTGACAGAATTTTCTGAAGAAGAGGTAGATCCTTACGAAACACTGCAACGTAGAGGTCGTTTCTTTCTCGAAAATTATAATTACATCGAAAATGGTTTACAAAAAGCATATGCGGATTTTGAAACCATGTTTGGAATGGATGCTGAGAAAACAACAACTTTAGCAGATGGTTACTACATCCGGGTAATGGTTGATAACATGTCTCGTGATGACAGCAGAAAAACAGAATTGATTGAGACGATCGATCAGGCTACACCTTTTGCTAATCCCGATATTTTGGCTTTCTTCGACGAAACACTAAATGATGCGTTCGATTCACCAGAAGAGCGCTTGGAATTTTGTGGTGCTAAGCTAGAGGAGAATCCTAATTCCTTATCAGATCTGCAATGTGTGGCAGATGCTTATGAAGCCTTAGACAGACAAGCAGAGCTAATCGAAACGCTCCGTAAGATTCATGATTTAAACCCTACGTTCGACAGCGCTTTAAAATTGGCAGATGTTGAGCAAGGGAGTGCTCATTACCCGGCTGCTGAAGAATTTTATACTGAAGCCCTTGAATTAGCTCCTTCAGATCAAGACAAAAAAGAAATCAATATTGATTTAGCTGATGTAAATATAAGCATGGATAATCTACAAGCTGCCAAAAGATATATCCAAGCTGCATTAAACGTTGATTCAAATTATGGGTTGGCATATATCAAAATGGCTACTATTTATTCTCAGGCTATCACAAATTGTACTTCAGACAGAGATCTTGAGCCTTTTGACCGAGTAGTTTACTGGGTAGTGATCGATTATCTGAATAAAGCTAAATCGGTTGATGCTTCAGTTACTAACACAGTTAACTCGCAGTTACCGTCGTACGAAGCTGTACAACCATCAACTCAGGATAAGTTTTTTGATCTAGGTTATACGGATGGCCAAACAGTGAAAGTAGATGCATCACTCAACGGCTGCTACAGCTGGATTAATGAGTCAACTACTGTTAGATAATTTGCTATCAACTAAAACATTTGTATCTTTTCTCATCTTCTAAAATGGGTGTGCAATTCAGGCGCACCCCTTTTTTTCGCTCTCCTATTTAAAATCAAAGTACCGTCAAATACTGCTTTTCCAATTAGGAGACTTGAAATCTGATTTAACCGTACATGGCAAGAAATAACAGAAAGAATTACGGAAATAATAAAAACCGGAATCGTAACAAGAAAAACCGGAACAACAATAAGAACAGAAACCGTAAAAAAGGCGGAAATGTTTTTATACCCAAGTTTTATTGGAACAATAATCAGGGTGTATCCGGGCGGTATGCCGGGGTTCTAGAAATCAATGAAAAAGGCTGGGGATTCATTCGGAAATTAGATTACGAGTTCAGTTACAATCCAAGAGATCCATTTTTAAAACCCGAAGAAGTTAAAGCCCTTGAATTACGTCAAGGTTTGATTCTTGAAGGTGAGTTTGAAGAAGATCACCAGGGTAATAAACACGTATTCAATATTGATAAGGTAAACAGGCAACCTCTTGAAGCCTGGACGAGATGCCCACGGTTTGAACGGCAAGTGCCAATTATGCCGGTTGATTGGATTCGGTTGGGAGACAGATCGGAAGACACAGAAATGAGAGTAATCGATCTGGTAGCACCCATCGGTAAAGGACAGCGTGCTTTAATTGTTGCGCCACCAAGAACCGGTAAAACAGTTCTTTTAAAGCAGATTGCAAACTCCATTTCCCAGAACAACAACAACCTTCATCTAAGCGTACTGTTAGTTGATGAACGCCCCGAGGAAGTAACAGATTTCATTCGCTCAACCGATGCGGAAGTTTTTGCATCTTCAAACGATAAGAAAACACAAAGCCATATTCGTATTACAGAAATGGCTCTTGGCTATGCTAAAAGAAAAGCCGAAATGGGTGAGGATGCAGTATTGCTGATTGACTCAATTACACGACTTGGCAGAGCTTATAATGCAGTGCAAACCAACAGTGGTAGAACGCTTTCCGGAGGTTTAGATATCAGAGCTTTAGAGATACCGAAGAAAATTTTCGGTTCAGCCAGAAAAATTGAAGGTGGTGGTTCTCTTACTATTATTGCCACTTGTTTGGTTGAAACGAATTCCAGAATGGATGACCTGATCTTTGAAGAATTCAAAGGAACCGGGAATATGGAATTAGTTCTAGATCGTGAACTTGCTAATGATCGTATTTACCCAGCTATAAATATTACAGCTTCAGGAACCCGAAATGAAGATAAATTCATCACAGATTCCCTTGAAGAACGAAATATGGTAAGGCGTTACTTATTAAAGAAATCCCCAAGAGAATCGATGCTGGGCTTGCTTAAAGTGCTTAAAAACACCGAAAGTAATGACGAGCTTTTGAATCAGATTGCTGCTCTGGTTTAAGCAACCGGAACACTCGGATCAATTTCTTTACTCCAAGCGGTAATCCCACCCTTCAAATTGCTGACGTTTGTGAAACCTTGGGCAGCTAGAAACTTAGAGGCTCTACTGCTTCGCCCGCCAGAACGACACATTATTACAAATTCAGCGTCTTTTTGAGCCTCGAATTCTACAAGATGATTAGGCAAATCACCAAGTGGGATATGAGTTCCCTCAAGATTGGACACATTAAATTCCCAGCCTTCTCTTACGTCTATCAGGAAAAAGTCTTCTCCTGCATCTTTCTTATCTTTTAATTCCTGAACAGTAATTTCTTTCATCGTGTTATTAAAGTGATGTATATCGATCTAGTTTAAAAGTCTCGCCAAGATAAAGCTTTCTTGCATTTTCATCGTTCGCCAAAGTATCTGCATCACCTTCCATCAATATTTTACCCTCAAACATTAAATACGCCCGATTGGTGATGGCCAGAGTTTCATGCACATTATGATCGGTGATTAGAATGCCAATATTTTGATGCTTTAATTTCGACACAATTTCCTGGATATCTTCAACCGCGATAGGATCAACTCCAGCAAATGGTTCGTCCAATAATATGAACTTGGGGTTGGTAACCAATGCTCGTGCAATCTCCGTTCTGCGCCGCTCCCCACCAGATAAACTATACCCCTTGCTGTTCACAACCCTTTGCAGAGAAAATTCTTCAATTAAGCGGTCACATTGCTCTTTTATTTCCTTTTTCCCATAAGATAAGAACTGAAGAACCGACTCCAGATTCTGGCGAACAGTTAGATTTCTGAAAACAGAAGCTTCTTGGGCCAAATAGCCAACACCAAGGCGCGCCCGTTTGTACATGGGCATGTCGGTAAGTCGGGTTTCGTTGAGATAAATATCGCCGGCATTAGGAGTAACAAGGCCTACCATCATGTAGAAAGTAGTAGTTTTACCCGCTCCGTTTGGACCTAACAATCCAACAATCTCCCCTTGGTTTACATTAATAGAAACATCGTTTACAACGGTTCGTTTTCGATACCTCTTAACGAGACCTTTGCTGTGAAGGGTAAGTGCTGTATCTGTATGTGTTTCCATACCAATTAAGGTACTAAAACTTAGGCTACTGACAAGGAATTTAGAATCGACTCAAAAATGGGTTTTCCATCTTCCGAGCCCAAAATTTTCTCCATCGCCCGCTCAGGGTGAGGCATCATACCAAGAACATTTCTACCGTCATTTGTAATACCCGCAATATTATCAATAGACCCATTGAAATTAGCCTCTTCAGTTGCATTTCCTAAGGCATCAGTATATCTGAATAGCACCTGATCGTTATCCTGAAGTGATTTTAATCCGTCCTGATCGATGAAATAGTTTCCTTCCCCATGAGAAACCGGGATATCAAAAACCTGACCCTTCTGGAGACTGCTAGTGAATAAAGAATTGGTAGTTTCGCATCTGATATTCACGTTTTTACAAACAAACCGAAGCTTGTGGTTGTGCATCATAGCACCTGGGATTAGCCCAGCTTCGAGCAAAATCTGAAAACCATTACAAATTCCCATCACAGGCCCCCCATTATTGGCAAACTTTATTACTTCTTGCATGATTGGAGAGAATCGGGCAATTGCACCAGATCGAAGGTAATCACCATAAGAAAACCCGCCGGGTACAATCAAAAAATCAATATCTGAAACATCCGTGTCTTTGTGCCACAGAAATTTAGTTTCGCACCCCAAAACATGTTTCATTGCATGATATGCATCGTGGTCGCAATTTGAACCGGGAAATACGATTACTCCAAAAGTTGCCATGTTATCCTTTTATTTCTGTAACTAGTTGAATTTCTTTTAATACGCTGTCTACCATCAGGCATTCTTCAAATTCACCTTCGAAGGCTACAGCTTTACCTTCGCTGTGCACTTGCCAGGTAATTTCTTCAGCTTTTGCCAAGCCGCACCCGGTTGCTTTCATTAATTGGGCAATGACTTCATCAAAAGTGTGAATCTCATCGTTATACAATATCACTCGCCAGGGAGCAGCAATATGCTCCTCTAATACCTCTTCTGTTTCAGAATCAGTTTCATGATCTAGCTGCATCAGAAGATCATCGAGTGCGTGCATTTCTTTGATACTAATCTTAAGCTTCGATTTCGATGGTGAAATCTTCCATCACTTCGTTTGCGAGCAACTTACTGCATGCTTGCTCCACAATAGTTTTTGCTGATTCTTCTGAATCTGCAATCACATCTAATTCAATAAATTTACCAATTCGAACTTTTTCTACCTGATTTAACCCTAGATTTTCTAACGCGTGATGTGCCGCTTTTCCTTTGGGATCTAAGATAGAAGGTCGAAGAGTTACATTTACTTTTGCTTTGTACATAGTGGAGCTTCTTTAAAGTGAGCGCTAAAAATAAGGCTTAAATCGGTTAGCTGCTAAGGAGATGAATGTTTTTTTGTGATGACTACAAATTACAATTTAAACAGTACCAACTGTTTTAACTTCTCAAGGCTCAGCGAATCCGCATCCAGCCAATGAATAAAGTCCCAACGACGAAACCAGGTTAGCTGGCGCTTAGCGTATCGACGTGTATTAGTTTTGATCTTTTCAATCATAGCCCGATGATCAATCTCACCTTCTATGTACGAAATAACTTCTCTGTAACCTACCGTATGTAGAGCTTGAAGTTCTTTTGAAAATCCTGAATCCAGAATCGTTTTAACTTCATCAATTAACCCGGTTTTAATCATCAGGTCTACCCGTTGATTAATGCGCTCATAGAGTTTTTCTCGAGGATGACGAAGCCCGAAAACCAAGGTGTTTTCGTCAGGTAATAGTTCTTCATCATTATGAAAACTACTAAATGGCTTCCCTGTTTGCATCCAAACATCAAGTGCTCGGATAATACGATGGCGGTTCATGCCATCCATTTTGGGGATATACTTCGGATCAACTTCTTTAAGCTGGTTATACAGCGATTCTATGCCCTCATCTTTTATTAGTTGATTGAGTGTTGCAATATTTTTCGGATCAGAATCTGGAATTTCACTGAAAGGTTGGATTAACCCAGTGAGGTGAAGGGTGCTTCCCCCGACATAAATCACATGATCTGATTTCGATAAAAATGCTTTTTCCCAGGTTTCTGCCCTTTGGTTAAACTTTATGGCACTGTCTTCTTCATCCAAGGAAAGATTCGAAATATTGAAATGTGGAACTCGAGCTAGTTCATCTTTGGTAGGCTTCGCTGTCCCAATATCCATCATGGAAAAACATTGGCGAGAATCAGCCGAAATGATGGACGTTCCTAATTCCTCAGCTAATTGAAGGGAAAGCTCCGTTTTTCCGGAGGCCGTTGGACCAAGGATGATGATGCGCATTTTGTTTTTTCTGAAGGTAATCAGTTTCATAAAAAGATTTATCCAGTGAAGAACTTAAGTCCTTCACTTGGGGATAGAAAAAACTACTCCTACCTCAACTCAAACTTTAAGGAAATGCGATGGGTGTAGCCAAGAGTACTTGCGGTTCCCGCAAAGCTGGCGAATCCATAATCGAGGAAGAAATCGGAGACTTTGAGTCCAAGTCCTAAAGTTGGTGAAATCGAAAAGCCTGAAACCGGATCATCTATAAAGTCGGTGAGACCTGCACGAACGGATAAACGGTTTTTGTAGGTAGTTTCAACGCCCAAGTGTGGTTCGATGCTCATCCTGTCAATATTTAGATAATACGATTGCCGATTTTCAAAAAGCAGATTTAAATCGAAGGCTGCAGCGAAATCAAAATCTGAAATGGAAAACTGCTTTGCGGCACCCACCCGAATGGAAGGAAGCACATATTCATTTTGTCCGGATGGAATAGAATCTCCAAAAGCCTCCTGAAAACCTTCAAATTCACCTTCATTCACCGTCCACATTTTCTGCATAGTTGTTACATCCTGAATCGAGGCTCCGAAATCTACAACATCAGATTTTAACATCACGCCCACATCCAAACTATAGCCCCAGGCATTTGCAAATGGCCCTAACCGCTGATTAATAATTTTAGCCGAACCACCTATCGAAATTCGCTCGTTGTACTTCCTGGCGTACGAAATCAATATGGCAATATCAGCAGCAGAAAAACGGGTGATGTACGACTCAGCATCTTCTTTGGGACCACCATTTTCACCGCGATCTGCATCCCAGGCATTTAGCGTGTTTGCGATATTATCCACCCCTTGCCTGAAAAAACTGATTCCTAAAACTCCGTCTTGGGTTTTTAAAGGAAAAGAGATCGCGCCATAATCGTAGCCTACAATTCCACCAAAACGCTCGGAATGCATATAAATAAACTCAGCATTTTTGGTGTCGGTAAGACCCGCAACATTCCAGTAACCGGCAGTTACGTCATTTACAAGCGCTGTATGTGCCCCTCCCATCCCTAAAGCACGCGCACCGGCCCCAACGGATAAGAAATCGTTTCCATACTTAGAAAGCGTATTCTGCGCCTGGATCGGGATAAAAATCCCACAAAAAAATAAAAGCGCCAGCGTGAAGCGAGTCATCAATGTTGGTGATTAGTCTTATTGAAATGGTAGCGCTGTTTCGATAGAAATGAACTAAATGAAGGTATTAATTTTGAGCCCGTTTGTATTGCAACGGGAACGAGGATTTCTTAGTATAAGCACATCTTTTTGAAAGGGCAAGATTGGGGAAATATTGCCCGAAACAACTAATTCTGACACATTTTTTATGAAATTTTCAGTCTCAAGCAGCGAACTTAATAAAGGTCTTTCTTCGGTTATCGGAGCTGTACCTAGTAAGGCAACCTTACCAATTTTGGAAACGATTCTGTTTAAAAGCGAAAATGGAAAGCTAAAACTTACCGCTACCGACTTAGAAATTTCTATTGTTCAGAGCATCGAAGCAGAAATTGAAGAAGAAGGCGCCGTAGCGATTCCTGCTCGGAGACTTTTGGAAACTTTACGACAACTACCGAATATCACTGTGTTTTTTGATGTGGATGATCGCAAGAATATTAATTTTAGAACAGATAAAGGGACCTACAAATTAGTTGGAGATGAAGCGGAAGAGTTTCCTGAGGTTCCAAATCTGGATGAAGGTACTGTGATTTCTACCACCACAGAATTAGTGCACAAAGCAATCAACAAAACGTTGTTTGCTGTTTCAAGTGATGACCTCCGCCCTGCAATGATGGGCGTGTATTTTCAAATTGGGACAGAAGAAAGCAAGTTCGTAGCCACTGATGGCCACCGATTAGTGAAATACACGAACAAAGAAATTAAAGCTGCGAATGATGTTAATTTTATTATTCCAGACAAAGCTTTGAGCCTTATCCAAAAAACGGTGGGTGGCGATGAGTGTGAAGTCACCGTAACTCAGGATCACGCGCGTTTCCATAGCGGAGACACGGTTCTAATTACGCGATTGATAAACGAGCAGTATCCAAATTACGACTCCGTAATTCCTCGAGATAACAACAAATTCCTTACAATCAGCAAAGATCAAATGCTCTCGACGGTAAAGAGGGTTGCGATTTTCTCAAGTTCCACAACTCGTCAGATCAGGCTACAGTTGGATGCAGATAAATTAACGATTCGGGCTGAAGATTTAGATTTGAGTAGTGAGGCCAAAGAAACCATCGACTGTGAGTATTCAAACGAAGGTATGGAAATTGGGTTCAATGCAAAGTATCTGGGTGATGTTTTGAGTAATATCGACGATGAAGAAGTCAGCTTCGAGTTTTCATCACCGAACAGAGCTGGTATTGTGAAACCAACAGCCGAAGACGAAAACGAAGATATTCTCATGCTGGTTATGCCGGTTATGTTGAATAGCTATGCTTAATGAGCCAAATTATCACTCTTACTACTGATTTTGGCACTCAAGATCATTATGTAAGCGTCATGAAAGCGGTGATGCTCGGCATCGCTCCCACTGCTCAACTCATCGATATATCTCATCATATTCCGGCACAGGATATTATGGCCGGCGCATGGGTAATCCGCAATGCCGCTTTTGAATTCCCGAAAGGAAGTGTTCATTTAGTGGTGGTTGATCCAGGTGTGGGAACAGATCGAAATCCGATTGCTCTTAAAGTTAAAGACCAGTATTTCGTCGGGCCGGATAATGGGATTTTTAGCTTAATCACGAATGAGTTCAAATTTAAAGCGTACAAATTGAGTAAGTCCGAATTTTGGCGTAAAGACCGATCCAGAACTTTCCATGGACGTGATATTTTCAGCCCCATTGCTGCACATTTAAGCGAAGGAGTGGATTTAAAAGAACTTGGCGATCCCATTAAAGACCTGGTTACATATCACTGGGCCGTTCCAATTGGTGATAAAGATGGAGTGCAAGGTTGGGTGATTCATATTGATCGTTTTGGAAATTTGATAACCAACATTTCGGAGCAATTGCTTGAAGATACTGCCGGTAGACGAAAGGTTCGGGTCTACGTAGGCAACACAATCATCGATCATATGGTAAATACCTTTGGTGATGTGGAACCCGGCGAGCCGGCTGCATTTATTGGGAGTTCGGGAATGTTGGAAGTGGGCATTAATAAAGGAAATGCTGCAGAGATGTTAGGTGTTGATAAAGGTGCTCAGATATCGTTGGTGCTTCAAAAATAGAACCGAAACCCAAAGTTATTACCAGCGTAACGCAGCCAAAATTGATTGATCTCTATGAATCTTGAATTAAAGTCGCCGGCCAACGAACGCATCGGAATTCACATTCCCGATGAAGTTTCGAATTTATCCCTTCCTTTTAACGGATCCTTCGCTACTACAGATGGCGATGAATATCGCGTGAAGAATAACATCATCGATATGCTCGAAAAAGATCCGGAGTTTTCCAGTATTGCGCTTAGTACCAATCACTGGAAGTTAACAGCTTCTATTTATGAGGATATTTGGCGTAAACGATCACTTTCGCTGCTTTCCGGGGAAGATTTCCCAATCGAAAAGGAACATGAGTTACTCATTGAGTGGACCGAGCCGAAAGCAGGCGGAGCTTATTTGGACGTAGGAGCTTCCACAGCCTTGTATGCCCGCGCATTAAAAGCAGCTCAACCTGAAGCCAATATCGTGGCCATCGATTTTTCTATGCAGATGTTGGAGGAAGCCAGAATCAAGGCTGAAGCTGATGAAACAGACATGTTTTTAGTTCGAGCTGATGGTCGGGATATGCCGTTTTTTAGCAAAACCTTCGATGGCATCGTGATGGGTGGCACCCTGAACGAACTCTCCGATCCTTTAAAAGTACTTTATGAAGCGAATCGAGTCCTCAAAAAAGATGGTTGTTTTTTTATGATGCATCTCATCAAGAGTGATGTTTGGTATGGCCGATTGCTACAGGAATCAGCTGCTTTGGGTGGCATTAAATTCTGGACTAAAGATGAATCCAACGAACTTTTCCAACAAGGTGGCTTTAAAGTGGATAAGCAAATCACTCGCGGAATTGTGTGTTTTACTAGGTTATTGCCGAATTAAGTAAACCAAACAGTTGTCATCCCGGACTTGATCCGGGATCTGTAAAGGGTGTTACTTTGATTAATTTGATTTCCAGATCAACGAATCAAACTCACCAGATGCTGAATCAAGCCTGTGCTGAACTTCATTCAGTATTCATTATGATGACATGAAGTTAATTCGGCAATCTAAAAACTATAGGCAATGAGTATTGTATTGGTACTGGTCTACCACCACTCATTCCAGGTGTAAATCTTGCTTGTAAGACAGCATCTATGGCTGCTTCGTCGCAACCGCCACCGATCCCTCTAATCACTTTTGGACAGACTACTCGTCCTTGTTCATTAACAATAAATTGAACAGTAACTCTACCTTCAATTCCCGCTCTCTTTGCAGCTTCTGGATAAACTAAACTACTATAAAGCCCAGTCAACCCTCCTTGAAGTACAGGCATATTTTCAACAACGACTAAGAATTCAATTTCCTCACAGTTGACCTCTTCTACAAACAGTTCCTGTTCATTTAAAAATAGATCACAACTTAGTGATGCTACTAAAAGGGATATGAATAAGAATCGAAGCATCACATTCTTTCTGGTGCTGTAATCCCCAAAATGGTTAGCCCATTTTTTAAAGCCTGAGCCGTAGACTTTGCCAAGGCTATTCTGGCTTGTGCTAAATCGGCATCCACACCAATTATTCGGCAATCGTGGTAAAAGGTGGTGAAGGCTGAAGCCACTTCGTTTAAATAATTAATCAACCGATGCGGTTCGCGAGCCTCCGCAGCCCCTGCAATTGCCTTAGGGAACTTGAATAGTGTTTTGATCAAAGCTGTCTCAGCATTTTCTTTAAGGAGGTTGAGATCAACTTCTTTTTCAAAAGCATATTCTTCTTCGGCTTTTCGAAGGATGCTGCAAATTCGGGCATGGGCATACTGCAGATAGAATACCGGGTTTTTCTCTCCGGCCTCTTTCGCCTGAGCGATATCAAACTCGAGATGGGTATTTGGCGATCGCATCAAAAAGAAGAAACGGGTTACATCGGCACCCACTTCGTCCATGAGTTCATCCAAAGTCACAAAATTGGCTTTTCGTGTACTCATTTTGAACGGTTTTCCGTCTTTTACAATGGTCACAAATTGATAAATGACGACATCAATTTTGTCTTTATTGTAGCCTAATGCCGAAATTCCGGAAAGTACATCGGGATAGGTTGCAATATGATCGGCACCAAACACATCGATGCATAGATCATAGCCACGATCTAGTTTGTTGGCATGATAGGCAATATCCGGCAGGCGATAGGTTGGTTCGCCTGAACTTTTAATGAGCACGGTGTCTTTTTCTTTTCCAAAGTCTGTTGTTTTGAACCATGTTGCGCCTTCGGCATCGTACACCAGGCCATTTTCACGTAATCGTGAAACTACCGACTCGATATCTCCACTTTCATACAAACTGTGTTCGTTGAAATGATTATCCATGTGGATGTTCATTCGCTTAAGTGTTCCATCGATGTCTTTAAAAATGGCCGCTTCTGCTTTCTCTTTAAAAGGTTTCCAATCTGAATCTGCGAGCCCTTCCCCATTTTCGTCCTTCATTTCTTTGGCAATATCGCGAATGTATTCGCCTTCGTATCCACCTTCAGGGAACTCAGTTTCTCTGCCAAGTGCATCTAAATATCGTGCTTGCACCGACTGCCCTAGTACGCGCATCTGTCTACCCGCATTATTGAAGTAATATTCGCGATCTACTGATGCACCAGTCCATTCCATTAAACGAGCGACTGTATCCCCCAACACCGCATTTCGGCCATGACCAACAGTTAACGGTCCTGTGGGATTAGCGCTCACAAACTCGATCTGTACTTTTTGACCAGCATTCGAATCAGTTTTACCGAAGTCCTCACCCTGCTGTATTATGGCAGCTAATTCATCAAAAAGATAATCTTCTGCAAACCGAAAATTGATGAACCCGGGTCCGGCAATCTCAACCGCTGAGATTTTGCTTTCTTCGTAGTTCAAGCCATCAACAATTTGAGTAGCAATTGCTCGTGGATTGTTGCGCAGTGGTTTTGCCAACATCATGGCTATATTGGTAGATGCATCCCCGTGAGAAGCCATTTTTGGGGCTTCCAGCTGGATTTCAGGGATTTCTTCTAAATCAAATTGGGTGAGAGAGTTTAGGAGGATTTCCTTTAAGTAGTCGTTCATTCGATAATCGATTCAAATTTTAGCAAAGATAAGGTTGAATCAATTAAGAATTAAGAATTAATCAATTAAGAATGTTTAGTTGAAGTGATTTTGATTTTTCCAATAATCGCGAGGATTTGTTCGCAGTCATTGATCATCGATTGAGCAATATCTCGTTCTAGCGTTTTTGTATCTCGTAGCAGTCTTAACCAATATTTAGTTTCACGAGCTTCTTTATAAGCGATGCTTATTTTATGAATAAAATCTTTCTTTGATTCCGCCCCTATTGCTTCCTCTGTATTTGCTCCAATTGAAGTGCCACTTCTAAGTAGTTGTTTTGCAATTTCAAACTTCTTTGTTTTTTCACAAAGATGAGTATGAAGGTTCACTATTCTGATAGCAAATTCGTAAGTCTTTTTAAGTATGATATTCTCTTTCATTGATAATTGATCATTTCTTAATTGAATAAGCGTTCCGCGCGCAGGCTCACAAACTCATATCCGGCGATAATAATGTGATCATCAACCGGGATGCCTAGCATTTTTCCTGATTCAGCAATGCGTTTTGTAAGAGTAATATCTGCAGTTGAAGCTTTACAAACTCCCGATGGGTGATTGTGCACCAGAATGATAGAATTTGCTTTATGAAGCACCGCTTGGCGTAAAACTTCGGCAGGTTCCACAATAGTGGCGTTACTTCCGCCAGAGCTGATTTGCTCGAAAGCTGTAAGCACTTTTTTATTATTCAGGAAAGCTACATAGAACACTTCATGATCAAGATGGCGTAATTTTGGGCCAAAAAAGGCACTCACTGACTCTGGTGACGTAAACTGAATTTCTTCACCCAATCCTGCAACCTGAATTCTTCTGGCAAGTTCAAACGCAGCTTCCAGCGTGATGGCTTTTACTTTCGCAATTCCGGGAATTACCCCCAGTTCTTTCCAATCTCTTTTTACTAATTTATGAAGTCCACCAAAGTGTGTGAGTAAAGCTCTTGATGTTTCTACCACATTCATTCTTTGTGTGCCCGTTCGCAATAGAATGGCAAGTAATTCAGCATCGGAAAGAGAGCCGGCGCCGTAGTTTAATAGTTTTTCGCGAGGTTGCTCATCTGGGAGCATTTCTTTAACGGTTCTATTATAAAAGTCTTCGTGGGAAAAGGATTCGGTTTTAGTAAGCATAATTACACATGTTTTTTACATGTTAGACCATGCCCAAAGGAAGTCCTTACAAACTTTTTTCAATATCCAATAATCAACATGGAACATTCAATGAGTATTGCTTTCAGGATACTCTTGATTGCAAGTATCTTGTCCCAGATTCCTGCCTTCGCAGGGATAACGAAATTCACTTGATCACTGATTATTTGTTGTGGAGTATTGTTTATTGAAACAACTACTCGCCGCTGCCCATTAAAGGCTCGTTGAAGGCGCGGATGCTTGAATTAGGTAGCCCGTTCGGGTAGTTTGCTTTTACCTTCTCAATAGCATCAATTACAATCTTAAGATGCATTTCTTTCGAATTTTGATAAAATGCTTGAGCAGCACCCGAGAGTTTTGGCTTACCATGCAATGGTTTATCACTTACGCAAAGTAATGTGGCATGCGGGACGCGATATCGAAATCCATTTGTAGCAACAGTACTCGATTCCATATCAATCGCTAAACTGCGTGACTGATGGATTTTCTGAACAGTATCTTTTGCAGAAAACTCCCAGTTTCTGTTGCCCGTGGTAAATACTGTGCCGATGCGATGTTTTAATCCATTCTCATCCAACACTTCTTTGAGGTATAAATTCAGCAAATAGTTCGGGATTACTGGATTTCCGATTGGAAATAACTCATCCAGTACTTTATCATCGCGGAAGTATGAGCTGGCTAAAACAAAATCTCCAATTTCCTGGTGATTTCGAAGCCCGCCACAATGCCCAACCATAATCATGGCGTCCGGGCGGAGTACACATACGTGATCGGTAATGGTTTTGGCGTTAGATGGACCCACACCAATATTGATTAACGTTAGGCCTTTATTATCTGGCAGTTTATGATGATACGCCGGCATTTGCACACCATCTCGTGCTGGTTTCACACAATCGGGAAACAATTCCAGAAATACTTCCACGTGCATGGAGTAATTAGTAAACAAAATATAGCGCTGGAAATCCTGTGGATTAGTTCCTGTGTAATGATTGAGCCGATCGAGTGAAATATCTGTTCGTTCAGGGCTGAACAAGAACATTTTCTTTTTCGTGAAATCCCATTCTTCTTCATCGGTATGATCCAAGAGGTTCGGATCATTAAGTGGTATTGCGTCTCGCTTTGCGATGATTTCAATATCCGCTCTTTTCGATAAAAGTCGGCGCATTTCGCGCAATAAATACCATCGAAATGCAGATGGTTGCGCAAGCTCACCTTTGATGCTAGGGTTATGTTCCGAGAACTCACGATGCACAATCATACGGGGATATTTACCCGATGCATACATTTCTTCCATCAAATCGCAGGCTTTTTCCGTAGCTTCAGCGATCTGTTTTTCAGAAGTGAAATCTGCATGATTTAAACGCATCGAATTGGGCATATGAAATCTCCTAAAATCAATTTTACTATAGAGCCGTGGGTTACCACGAAAGAGAGCGTCGAATATACGACGAATATCTTCAAGGTGTTAAGGCGCCAAATGCGGATTGTTTCAGAAAATCATGAGGCTACATTTTCGATTCTTGAAGCTCCTGATTGGATTAATGTGATTGCACTCACACCGGATAACGATATTGTACTGGTTGAACAATATCGGTACGGAACAGAAGCCCCCACATTGGAATTGCCAGGGGGAGTTTGCGATCCAGGAGAAACACCATTAATCACTTCTAAAAGAGAATTGTTGGAAGAAACGGGTTATTCCTCAGATGAGTGGATCAGTTTGGGATTTGTAAGCTCAAATCCGGCCATGATGACTAACCGAACTCATACCTATTTGGCAACAGGGTGTGTCAAAACCGGAGAGCAAAAACTAGACGGCAATGAACGTATTAATGTTCATGTCATACCAGTTTCAGAATTTTTGGAATTAGTAAGTTCGGGTGATATTGATCATTCATTGGTAGTTGCTGCAGTGGGTAAGTTTTTATTGAAAAATTCACATAATTTTATGGGATAGAAAATCCGGGTATAAAGAAATAAAATAGTATCAGATGGATATCGCTCAATTTCTATTATCACTGCCTATGAAAGCTGTTAATGGCTACTACAGCTTGTTTATTGGTGGTAAAAATAGACCCATTTACTTTGATTTGGAATCAGAAGCGCCCAAATTAAAAGCTTTTAGTGACAACTTTGACACCATAAAATCAGAATTGGAACAGGTTGAACAATTACAGGCTATTCCCGCCTACGAAGAACTGGACCAATTTCAGGCGGATGAGGCAAAGCCAACATCAAAATGGAAAGTTTTTGTACTTAATTTAATGGGAGATGTGCCTGAAACAGCTCTCGAAGTTTGTCCTAAAACCTGTGAAATGATAAATGCTGTGCCCAATGTGTTTCAAGCATTTTTTTCTGTATTGGAACCAGGGCGTTCAATTCCGGCGCATAAAGGGCCTTATATGGGGTACTTGCGCTATCACATAGGCATGAAGATACCAAAAGTTAATCCGCCTCAGATTCGAATCCATGACACTTATTATACATGGAAAGAAGGCGAAAGTGTTTTATTTGATGATAGCTGGGAACATGAGGTGATTAATGAAGCCACTGAGGAAAGAATCGTCCTAATTATAGATATTCTTCGCCCAATGCATGTCCTGCCTCATCTCTTCAACAAATTTCTTACGAAATTTGTAATAAGGCATTTTTATGCGAAAAGTCTGATAAAGAAAAATGATCAGTTTTTTGGTAAGAAGGGGAAAATGACTAAAAAGTGAAGCTCTTAGAATTTTTGGGTTAGACGTTCTCTTCAACCTCTTTCTTTCTTCTTCGGAATCGAAAAGCACTCCAATCAGGCTTTGGGACCAATACAGTGGGTATTTCGCCTTGCTGTCTTCTAATCTCTAGTTCTTTTCTAACTTCTTCCAAGAGGTCTTCAAATTTGTATTCGTTGATATGATTGATCATGTCAATCAATTCGGTGTAGCTATAATTCGAGAGATCTTTCATACTTTTCCGCCGGTTGTAAATCAATTATAAGTAAACGTGAAACAGCATTTTTATCAAGCTAAAATTACATGGACTGGAAATCAAGGATCCGGTACCTCCGGATATAAAAATTATTCAAGAGATCACGATGTAAAAGTGGCCGATAAGCCGGTAATTAAAACTTCATCCGATCCTGCATTTCAGGGAAACCCAGAATGTCATAATCCCGAAGAGCTTTTTTTGGCCTCTATTTCATCCTGTCATATGCTCTGGTTTCTGTATTTATGTTCTGTGGAAGGCATAATTGTAGTGGAATATGAAGGTAATGCTGC
The DNA here is from genome assembly GCA_965249965.1 of Balneolaceae bacterium. GTDB lineage: Bacteria > Bacteroidota > Rhodothermia > Balneolales > Balneolaceae > HXMU1420-13. The sequence continues at coordinate 718,214 of OZ252262.1, read as the reverse complement.
GGGTATCATGGAAGAAGAAAAAGATGGCCATGGCAAGTTTACATCCGTAACACTTCGCCCAATAGTGACTGTTTCAGAGGAACGAATGGCAGAGAAAGTAGATTCCATTCATTCGAGAGCAAATCTAAAATGCTTTATTGCCAACTCGTGTAATTTTCCGATTAAGCACGAACCGGTCACGAAATGGGAAACAACAACTTAAAAAGAGATTAAAGACTATGATTGAAGTAGGCGCCAAAATGGATGTTAATTTTACCCTAAAAGTGGTACAGGGCGAAGAGGAAAAAGAATTGGCATTCTCTGAAATCTTATCACGCCCGACTATCGTTTCGGTGTATATGAAGAACAATACTTCAAGTTGTGATAAGCAAAATGTTTCGTTAGCGGGAGAAGCAGACTGGTTCGATAAAGCCGGTTACAACATTCTAACGTTGAGCAAAGATACTTGCGGATCTCATAAAAGATATATATCCAAGCATGGAATCAGCTATATGATAGCATCTGATCCGGATTATAAGTTTTCAGCGGCCACTGACTCTATCGTTGAGAAAAAGATGTACGGCAAGGTCTATGAAGGTCCATCACGATCGGCCTTTGTTATTGATAAAGATGGTACTATTTTGGCAGCTATCGAAAAAATCGACGCCAAAGCACATGCCGAGGAGTTAAAGGAACTGGTTAGTTCGTTATAAAAAAACCTGTTTGCACATGAAAAGTCTCGTAATTGTAGAGTCTCCAACAAAGACAAAAACCATCACCAAATATCTGCCTAAAGGATATGAAGTAGATTCCTCGATGGGGCATATCCGAGACTTACCGGCGTCGGCAAAGAATATTCCGGCTAAGTATAAAAAGGAGTCGTGGGCCACATTGGGTATCAATCCTGATGATCGATATTACGCAATTTATGTAACTCCACCGGATAAAAAGAAAATTGTAAGCAGGCTTAAGAAAAAGCTGAAAGAAGTAGACGAGCTAATCCTTGCCACGGATGAGGATCGTGAAGGAGAAGCAATTTCGTGGCACTTACTGGAGGTTTTAAAGCCAAAAGTGCCTGTGAAGCGAATGGTTTTTCGTGAGATCACAAAAGAAGCTGTTCAAAACGCTCTTGAGAATACCCGAGATATTGATATGAATTTGGTGTTCGCTCAGGAAACACGCCGAATTTTAGATCGATTGGCAGGATATACAGTCTCCCCATTATTATGGAAAAAGATTTCTCCGGGTTTGTCAGCCGGTCGGGTACAATCTGTTGCAGTTGGATTTTTAGTTGAGCGCGAACGTGAGCGCATGAAGTTCAGAAGTGGTACCTATTATGATCTGCAAGCGGTGCTTCAAAAGTCAGGGGAGAATGATGAATTTAAAGCTGATCTGACGCACCTTAACAGTAAGCGAATAGCCAGCGGTAAAGATTTCGATGAGAATACCGGAAAGCTCAAAAAACCAGATTCAGTTGTATTGCTGGATGAGGCTGCAGCTGGTACCTTAGTAAAAGATTTAGAGAAAGCGACATGGGTAGTTTCTAATGTTGAGGTTAGCACTCAGAAAAGAAATCCGGCGCCACCTTTTATTACTTCCACCTTGCAGCAGGAGGCCAACCGTAAGTTTGGAATGAGTGCGCGTGATACTATGAGCGTGGCTCAAAAATTATATGAGAAAGGTTTTATCACCTATATGAGAACTGATTCCACCCGACTTTCTGGCCAGGCAATTAACGCAGCCAGAGATGGAATTGTTGACATGTATGGCGAAGATTATTTATTTGAGCGGGTGCGCAATTTTTCAGCCAAAGGAAAATCAGCACAAGAAGCTCACGAGGCTATTCGACCATCAGGGTCTAGTTTTATTTTGCCGGAAAAATCCGGATTAAAAGATCGCGAATTTAAACTCTATGATCTGATTTGGAAGCGAACCATCGCTACTCAAATGGCGGAAGCAGAGTTGGAATTCACCAATGTGACGATCACGGCTAAAAACAATGGGACATCTGCGGATTTTAGATCAAGTGGTAAGAAGATTTTATTTCCAGGCTTTTTCCGCGCCTATGTTGAAGGCAGTGATGACACAGAATCAGCATTGGAAAACCAGGAGAAGTTTTTGCCGGCAATGAGCAAAGGTGACACTACCGATCTACAAGAACTAAAGTCTATTATTCACGAAACGAAACCACCGGCACGCTATACAGAAGCTACGTTAGTTAAGGAGTTAGAGAAATCAGGCGTTGGTCGACCAAGTACTTATGCTGCCGTAATTTCCACCATTCAAGATCGAAAATACGCCCGACTAGATGGCAAAGCATTAGTCCCAACATTTACTGCGTTTGCGGTAACCGCGCTTCTTGAGGAACATTTCCCTGATTTAGTAGACAGCAGCTTTACTTCCAATCTTGAAGACAAACTGGATGGTGTTGCTAATGGTACTGAAGACCCTGTAAAATATCTTGATGACTATTATAAAGGGGAGAATGGATTACGCGCAAAAGTAGACAAGCAAGAGGATAAAATTGATCCTCAGAAAGCAAAACTACTCGATCTTCCGCTCGATGGGTTAGAAGGAATTAGTGTTGCTGTAGGTCGATTTGGTCCCTACGCTAAAATGAAAAAGGGAGATGAAGAAATTTCTACTTCTCTTCCACAGGATATGGACCCGAGTGATATCACACCGGCGAGACTGGAAGAACTTATCAAACTATCTGAAGAGCAAGACAAGCCATTAGGAGTGCATCCGGTAGAAGGATTACCTGTGTTTATGTTGAGTGGCAGATATGGCCCATATGTTCAGCTTGGTGAAGTTACCGAAGAGAATAAAAAGCCGAAACGAGTTTCTCTGCTTAAAGGGATGACACCTGAAACTATGGATTTTGAAACGGCAGTTAAATTGCTGGAATTGCCAAGAACTCTGGGAGAACACCCGGAAGATGGTAAAATCGTAAAGGCTGGTGTTGGTCGATTTGGCCCCTTTGTGGTGCATGATGGCAAATTCAAATCCATCCCTAAAACTGATGATGTGCTCACGGTTGATTTAGCTCGTGCTATCGAATTGTTGGCTATGAAAGCAGCACCGAGAAAAAGCTCTGAATTAAAAGATTTAGGAAAACACCCTGATACTGAGCAACCGGTAAAAGTTATGGATGGACGGTACGGGCCCTATATTAAGCATGGAAAAAAGAATATTGGCCTGCCAAAGGGTACCGTTCCTGAGGATGTTACACTTGAGAAAGCAGTAGAGATCATTGCTGAAAAAGGTTAAGCCTTTGACCTAGATGTTAGATTTAAAAATTGATCGCCTTTGTGAGAAGGCTATTTAATTTTAAAAAACTATATTATGCCGACGAAGCAATCTCTTTGAATCGGCAAGTATGCAAAAACGTAGTAATTTTCATTTTAGATACCCACCCAACATCCACGAGCTGGATTTAGCTACTATGGTGAGTATGTTTCGAAGTAGGGGCGAACCAAGAAAAGCTCCTCCAGGCGAATATTTTGCATGCGCCTATTCTCAAGAATTGTTGAAAGAAGCCAAGTGGTGGTTTGGATTATATTTTTCACAAACTACCTGGGATGCTTTGCTCACTAAAGGCAGCGAAGGATATCCACTCACAAATATTGATTTGAATGTACTTGGCCAAGTGTATATGTCGGAGGATGAGGCGCCTCATCGTGAATTTATAGAGAAAAGTGCCGGCACTACCGAAAAACTAGCTTATTTGATTGTCAACGATTTACGAACTTTCGGGTTTTTATCCGAAGATGACAGTGGTTTTCTTAGAATCACACCTAGGGGAGAAAAAGCACTTCATGGTATTTCTCGCCGCATGTATGAGAAGCGATTTCTACCCGAGATGCTTTCAGATGAACCTGCTCCTGAATCCCCCCGAATCGAACAAGCTCAAAAGAAAGACGAAGAACAAACGAGTCTTTTTTAACCAGCAAAAATTTTTTCTTTCGTCATCCAGATCCGCCGGCTGGCGGAGAAGGATCTTCACATCTTACATATTGGTAGTTCACTATTGTGAGGGCTCTTCGTTTCATCAACTTCGCCGTGCTTCGTTGATTCACTCTGAGTGACATTATTAGATATTTATTCAAATAAAAAAGGCGCAGAGTGTTAACCTTGCGCCCTAAGTTTAGTCAAATCAATTTACTCTTCATTTTGATCAACAGGATATACATTATTTGATTTATCGATGTCTGCCAATCGTTGGCTTGGGTCGATCACAATAGATGTAATTTTATCTGCAGAAACAGGAATCTCGAAAGAATACGTTGGATTTACCCACGGCCAATCTTCTAACACGGTTCTTTTCATCTCATTTTCAGCTGGTTTTTCACCACGCATAATGCGAAGCGGGATGTAGAATAACTCTTCAGTTCCATCTTCATACACAACATGAACATCCAATGGCATTGGCATTAACCCGATTCGTTCAAGCTCGATATTCACTGACTCAAGAGTACCCTCCATGGTTTTAATGGAGTAGTCTATAGTTTTTGTAGTATTCACAAAGTATTCGTGATACCAATCGAGAACCATGCCAGATTCTCTCTCCATCAAACGAATCACATCTAAATCGGTTGGGTGTTTTAGCTTCCACTGATTATGCAATTCTTTAATTGCTCTACGGAATGTCTCATGACCAATGATGTAATCCAGCTGACCTAAATATACCGCACCTTTACTATATGCCGCGCGACCATATGCAAAATTTGTGTTGTAATGATCAGCATGTGTTGACATCGGTTCTTCTACTCCGGATGTTGCCAACGCCACATAACCACGATAGGATCCTGAATAGGGAAACTCAGATCCACGCTCAAAAAGATGGTTCATCGTTTCGGCTGATGCATAACTGGTAAACCCTTCATCAATCCAGGCATACAATGCTTCGTTGGTTGCAATTACATTTTGATACCAGCTGTGATACATTTCGTGTACGCTCACACCCACTAAACTGCCAAGCGAACGAGTGCCTGTAATTAATGTCCCCATCGGATATTCCATTCCACCATCACCACCTTGAATAGTTGTGTACTGTGGATAAGGATACTCCCCAAAATGCTCATTGGCATATTCAAAAGCTCTTACAAGGTACTCAGGTAGCTGTTCCCAGTAAGAAAGATATTCGGCATTTTCTTCATCCGAAGCACGTACACTAATCTGATCAGCCTGATAGAAAAAGTGAAGCTTTGGACCATTTGGAACTTGTGCAGTGGCGTGAACAAAATCAGGATCAGCGCCCCAGAAGAAATCGAGTACATCCTCAGCGATAAAGTGGTAAGTAATTCGATCAGAATTATGAGTTACTTCAACTCCTTCATCCTGATATCCATTACCCACTTCATTTGGGTTTTGGATTACCCCCGTTGCTCCAAGTAGATAGTCGCTATCAATGGTAATTTTTACATCAAAATTTCCGAACACGCCATGGAATTCACGTCCGATATAAGGATTTGGGTGCCAGCCCCGATAATCATATTCCGCTAATTTCGGGTACCATTGGCTCATCGAGAATTCCACACCTTCGGCATTTTGCTTTCCTGATCGACGCACTTGCTCAGGCACTTGACTCTCAAATTTCATGTCAAATGTGGTAGTGGTGCCAGGCTGAATTGCTTCGTTTAACTCAACTACAAGAATGGTTCCCTCAACAGTAAACACAACATCTTTACCATCTTGTTTCAAAGAGAGAATGTTGTGATATCCAATGTCATCTTCTTCCAGATATAATATTCGGTCGCGGACTCTTCCATCAGGATCTTGAATAGTTCGTGAACGAACATCCATCATACTACCCGGTTGAAAGGCATTAAAGTATAGATGGTAATACACACGATTTAATACATCAGGAGAATTATTGGTATATACAATTTTCTGTGATCCTGTAAATCGATGTGTTTCGGTATCTACATCAATTTCCATGGTATAATCTACAGCTTGTTGCCAGTAGGAATGCTGTTGCGCATGGGATAGAGTTGAAATAAATCCTACTAGAAATAGGAAGAACAAAAGCTTTTTCATGATGAATTTTTTTTCCGCAAAGCTCGCAGCGTGCGGGGAGTTTTCGTTTATTCTAAAATATACTTTTAAATGATTGAACGAGGTAAGCTTAAAGATTATTTACGTATTGATTTATAATACCAACCTTGTTCTGTACTTCGGTAAAACAAGAGTACTTAGTAACGAAATGAAATTATTATCATAGAGTTCTTCCCCTGGGATAAGGGACGAATGAATTAAAAAGCACTGCGGCTCATGAAAGCACGACTAAGCGTAGCTTCATCTATAAACTCAAGTTCTGTGCCCATTGGTATACCGTAAGCAATTCGAGTTACTTTTATTTCATAGGGAGTAAGCAATTTATTGATGTAATACGAAGTTGCCTCTCCCTCAGCATCTGGGTTTAACGCAAGAATCACTTCATCAATATATTCTTGGCCACCAACACGTTTTAGTAAATCCTGAATTTTAAGCTGATCGGGACCAATGTTATCCATTGGAGAAATAACACCACCAAGTACATGGTAGCGACCGCGAAATTCATTGGTCTTCTCGATGATATACACATCGTTGAATTCCTCGACCACACAAATTTTGCCATTCTCTCGCTTAGGATTATCACAAATAGAGCAGGGGTCAGAATCGGATACATTTCCACAAGTGGAGCATCGAATCACTTTTTGTTTCAGGTCGATGATGGCATTGGCCAGTTTAAGGGCATATTCATCATTCTGTTTGAGTAGATGAATTGCAATTCTTTGGGCCGATTTTCTTCCGGTTCCAGGCAATTTTGAAAGTTGCTCGATTGCCCGTTCTAAGTATTCAGAGGTTAGCTGCATTGAAAATGTTAAGTGTTAAATGCTCGAATGTTAAATGATGGATTCATTTAACATTTTGCACTTAACATTTATAATTATTTAAAGTCCAAATTTTGATAGATCCATACCAGGAAGTCCGCCCCCAGGCATCATACCTTTGTAGGCTTCCTGCATTTTCTTTTGGGCTTCTTGTTCTGCGAGGTCCAACGCTTTATTTACAGCTGCCACCACAAGATCTTCCAGCATTTCTTTGTCGGATGGATCAACCACATCTTCATCCACGGTGATAGAAATAATTTTTCGTAAGCCATTGGCTTTAACTTTCACCATGCCGCCGCCGGTTTCCGCCTCCACAATAATCTCACCTAACTGGGCTTGTGTTTCCTGTACTTTACTTTGCATTTCCTGAATTTTGCCGAACATGTCGGCCATATTAAAATCCATGTTTTTTCCTTTTTAATATTCTAGTTCAGCACCAAATCGCTCGACCAATTCTCGGAGAATCGGGTCTTTTTGCTGAATTTCTTTAAATCGTTCGTACGGGTTTTTCGCTTTCTTTTGCGATTCTAAACCTTGAACCACTACGGGATTAAAACGCAGTTTTACCCCAAGGTGTTCCTTTAAGATAATAGCGAGCTCAACTTCTTGCTCGGTTAACATACGTTGCGCAAGAGGGTTGTCACATTCTAACGTCAGTTCAAGGCCTTTCAACGATGTTGGTTTCACTCGCTGAACCTGAAGCTCCAAAATTTTAGGAACTCTGTTTTCCAGAGCTGAAATAAAATCTGTCCACTTCGAATGGACCTCTTCAAAAGACAATTTTTTATCTACTAATTGTACTTCGGTTTCAACCGACTCAGTGATGGTAACCGTGGTTTTTCCGTTGTTACCATTTGAATAATGAATCTTCTGGGCCTGATGAGTTACTTCTGTAATTAACGCAGGTGAACCCAAACCAAATTCATCAACAATTGGGTCAGGTTGTGGTGAATGTTCGTTCTGCTGAGAAGTGTGATCAACCGTTTCTTCTGGAATTGGAGTAGAACTAGAAGGTGGCTCTGAGCTTTCTTCAGAAGCCGGAATTTCTTGCGTTGTCGTATTTTCTACCTGTTCAACTTCAGTTTTTTTTGAACCTGAATCTAAACCTTTATCACTTGGTAACTCAGTTACTACCTGAATCCCAGAGTTTTTTTTTAAGGCATCGATTTCTTCTAAAAGCCTCGAAAGATTCTCGCTCTTTTCCATATGGATGAGCTTCAGCAACGTTATTTCAAACTGAATTCGGGGCTGATTGGAATCCTTTAGTTTGATTTGAGCTTCGCTGACTACATGAAGCATACGCATCAAATCATCCCGCGAAAAATCTTGTGCTGTTTGCTGATATTTTGCCTTTGTGTCCTCCGAAGCTTCCACCAAATACATCTGTGGTGAGTGATGCGCGATGTATAGATTCCGAAGGTGCTCGGTTAGTCCGATCAAAAATTCCTGAATGTCATACCCTTCTTGTAACAGCGTATTGATGAGTATCAAACCAGAATCGGGATCTTTCGATTTAACACAATCCATAAACTGAAAAAGACGATCCGTTCCAACTACATTTAGGGCTTTAAGCAGTTCATCATGGGTGATGTTATCACCGCAAAAAGCAATGGCCTGATCCATCAAACCCAGCGCATCACGAAGCGCACCATCGGCCTTTTTTGCAATCACGTGCAGGGATTCATCATCAATTTGAATCTTTTCGTCGGTTGCAATTATTCGAAGCCTCGAAACAATCTCTTCAACCGAAATACGCTTAAAATCGAAGCGTTGAACTCGGGATAAAATGGTTGGAAGGACCTTGTGTGGTTCGGTTGTTGCAAAAATGAAAATCGCGTGTTCGGGCGGCTCTTCTAATGTTTTTAACAATGCATTAAACGCTGCCTTCGAAAGCATGTGCACCTCATCCACAATAAACACCTTATAGCGCCCATTTTGAGGTGGAATTCGAACACTTTCCCGCAAATGATGCACATCCTCAACCTTGTTGTTCGATGCTGCATCCATCTCAATAATATTGAGTGTCTGATTCAGCGATTCACCGTCTACACTGGAATCTATCTCATTAATTACGCGAGCCAGCACCCGAGCCATCGTGGTTTTTCCTACTCCACGTGGACCGCAAAACATGTAAGCGTGTGAAAGTCGGTTTTGCTTGATCGCATTGAGTAAGGTATTGCTCACATGGTCTTGAGAGACAATATCCTCGAAAGAATTTGGACGATATTTTCGGGTAAGAGCGCGGTAGGTTTCAGACATTCGGGGCGATCGCTTTTGCTAACTTTGGAATGTACAAAATCAGTAAAACAAATGGGGGATACTTTAAGGAAAACGGAGTTTTAATCAGAATAATCTAAAGGCAGAAAATCGGAAAATCGGGTATCACTCCAATGTCCAAATAATCCAATTTGGTCGGAGTTTAAAATCACACCTTCTTTGTTAACAACTACTATTTCCGGAAAGCCTTTAATTTCAAATCCGCTCACTTTTTCCGGGCTGATTGTCATCATACTACTTTGGCCGGTAACTTTAACAAACTCAACGCGCATAAAATCTGCAGACAATAAATACACCCCGTAATTTTTGGAAATATTCTGCCAGTTATTCGGAAACCAGCGCTTAATATAATCTAAAGAGTCAGTGTAATTGATAAGATTTCGCTCACTTGGATAGGTTCTAAATCGGTTCCTCCAGAGTCGGTCTTCAATAAGGCTTTTGAAAAAATGCCGGCTCGACCCAACATAACTTTTCTTGCGATTCGAATTCCACCTGCGTTGTGTTCGTCTATTGGGCGCTTCCATTTCCTCAACTCGTGGATATACTTTATAAAGCCCCGTATTGTCTCGTGGATTGAAATATACATTTCTCAATTCCAATTCATAAATGTAACCAAGAGCATTATTGTAGATCAGGAGTGGTGCTGAAGCAGTAACATCAATACGTGTGCTGCTTTCATGTTCATCGAATTCCAACACTTCAGCATTGATGATATTTGTTTGATCTGCGTTGCCATCAAAACCAATAAAAAATGTTTTAAAGAGATCTAGCTGACGGAGAAATTCCGCATTTGAGGCAGTGACGTTGATTTCATTAAGTTGAAGAACATCTGGATCTAATTCGAAATTGTATTCTGCTGAACGCTGATTTCTTAGATCGATTGATTTAATTTTTGTCTTAAACCCAATAAAGCTGGCAACCAGGTCATATTTTCCAATTAAATCTACACTGAAGCTGTACTCACCTATTTGATTGGTGCTACTTCCAATTGTGGTGCCGGAAATATAAATGTTTACACCCGTCAAAGGTTCGCCCGTTTCGGCATCGGTAACCATACCCGATAGCACGGTTTCTTGCGCTACAGTATTCGAAAAATGGAGCAGCGTAATTAAATGTAGGAATAATACGAACCGAGACACGATCAACTTTTAGAATTAAGTAACCAACTAAAGAAGATCAGAATTAGTACTCAATTTTTTTACTGCATTTTGTTTAAAAGTTCGACCGATTGGAATAGTCTGATTTCCAACTTCAACCTCGTTGTTGTTCCAGCTTTCAATTTTTTTAAGGTTGATGATAAAAGAGCGATGTACACGTAAGAATTGATCTTCAGGAAGCCGTTCTTGCATGTACGTAATCGTCTGATGAGTCAGCACTTCCTTTTTTGAGGTCTTAATCAGGATATAGTCTCTTTTGCTTTCGATAAACTCAATTTCCTCAAGGCATACTTTGATGTTCTTTTTTTCTGATGGAACAAATACAAAATGAGGTGTATCCGGAGACTCGGGAATAAATTCGAAAGCTGGAACTCCTGAATCCAGTGAATCAAATACTTTGTCCACAGCTTTTAAAAAGCGATCGAAGGAAATGGGTTTGAGTAAATAATCAACTACATCCAATTCAAATCCTTCCAGTGCGTATTCCCGATAAGCCGTAGTGAAAATTACTTTAGGTGGATTTTTAAGCGTTTTTAAAAACTCAATTCCGGTGAGCCTAGGCATTTGAATATCCAGAAAAAGCACATCCACTTTAGTTTCTCTTAACGCTTGAAAAGCTTTAACTGCATTTTGGAACGTAGCTACAACCTCAAGTCCCTCAATTTTTGAGACATGATTTTCAATTACCTCGATGGCAAGTGGTTCATCATCAATTATGTAGCAAGTAAGGTTCATGCATCCCCATTCGACCTTAGTTCATCCATTTGAAGAGTAAGTTGAACAGCATACATCTCGTCTTTATCACTGATGGTCAGCTCGTAATGTTCTCCGTACAGAAGCTCAAGTCTTCGCTTTACGTTCTTCAAACCAATGCCTTGTTGATATTCAAATTCATGGTTGTCACTCTTTTCTACACCATTGCTGTTCATGACGGACAAGTGTAGTTGGTTGTTGCGAACGGCGATTTTTATTTCCACCCAAACTTTATCAAGGGAATCACTTGTACCATGTTTGAAGGCATTTTCAACAAAAGGTAGTAGCAGCATAGGTGGAATTTGACCCGTTTCAACTTCCCCAGATGTTTCATATGTGGTAGTAAGTCTGTCATCATACCGGATTTTTTCAAGAGAAATATAGTTCTCAATCAAGCTTAATTCTTTACTTAGAGGAACCGTCGGTGAATTGGTTTCATACAGCATAAAGCTGAGCAATTCCGATAGTTTGAGGACTACTTCCGGTGATGAGTCGGACTTTTTTAAGGTTAGGGCGTACAAATTATTCAATGTGTTGAACAAAAAATGTGGATGTACCTGACCTTTTAAAAAGTTGAGTTCTGCTTCCAGTTTTTGCTGCTGATATTCGCGGGATTTGCTCTCCTCATTATAGAAATGCTTCGTGATTTTAATGAATGAGGCCAACGCTACAACAGGGTAAATCCCCAACATGATTTTGAAGATTTTGGGCATGTAGAAAAACGCATCTTCAAGGCCCCGGGGATTAAAAAGTGGGTAATACACGTGGAAGTCGACCCCGCGTTGTACGATGGAAACTATGAACAATGATAGGATTGAGATCAAGGTAGCAGCTACATATTTCTTCTCGAGAAAAAAACGAGGAATTATGAAATAAAGCGTGAAATAGACGATGGTCATCTTCATAGGTAAAGATGTAATCATCCATTGAAATTCAAGTAAATAGGTATCACTGAAACTGCCATAGATGAAAATATATGCCGAAGCATAACTCACCCAAAACAGAGCATGCCAGCCTATTCGTTGTGGAGTACTTTGATATTTTTGTAGAATTCGAACCATCTGAAGCAATAAAATACGTGAACTGCCAACGGGTTAATACTAAAAAAGTAATGCTTCGACAGACGACATGAAACTTGCTGCAAATGAGCTCTTTTAAACTGCAAATGATAGTGAGAGACTAAATCCGGTAATTCGGCAGTACAATCGGGGTGTATGTGAGGGGTGCCTATATAAAAGAAAGAATCTGAGTATCTGGGATGCAACATCAAATCAAGGTACTGTCATGAGAATCTCTCTATTTTTTGCATTTATCGTATTCTACATTCCGGTGAAAGGTCAGGAACAGCCTGTTTATACTGATTTTAATCTCGGCATCACAAAAATAACAGAGCCCATAAAGATCGATGGTAAGCTAGACGATCCTTCGTGGGAATTGGCGGCATTTACCTCAGAATTTTTAAATAAATGGCCGAGAGATGAGGGTTATGCCATTAATCAAACGCAGGCTATGATAACCTACGATGACGAGTTTTTATATATCGCTGCCATTAATTATCAGAAAAAAGATGATTTGGTGATAGCAACGCTAAAACGAGATAACCCTAGCTATCATTGGAGTAGCGATGGGTTTAGCGTGGTTATCGATCCATACAACAAGCAAACCAACGGCTTTATCTTTGGTGTAAATGCTGCCGGAGCAAAAATGGATGGTGTTGTAAGCCTTGAGAATTCAAATACCCGGCCGGATGTAAACTGGGATAATATCTGGCATAGCGCTGTTGAAGTGCACGAAGATTATTGGATAGCTGAATTTGCCATTCCATTTAAATCCATCAATTTCGATCCCCAGGTGGATGAATGGGGCATTAATTTTGTGCGTAACGACATGAAGAGAAATGAATATTCAACCTGGTCGCATGTTCCGCAGGGATTCCCGGGTATAGATTTAGGTCACCTTGGTACTATGACAATGAGTGAAACGCTCCCAGAGAAAAAGCAACGGATCGTACTCCAGCCAACGATGTTAACATCCGGCAATCAAAATTTTGCCAATAACGAAGATTTGACCGGTGATCTAGAATTTGGCTTATCAGCGAAAGTACCGGTGGGAAACAAATTCAACGTGGATTTAACGCTCAACCCGGATTTTTCAACAGTTGATGTAGATCAACAGGTTACAAATTTAACGCGATTTAGTATTCGATTTCCTGAACGTCGTCAGTTTTTTCTCGAAAACAGTGATCTCTTTTCCAGCTTTGGAACTTGGGGCGTAAAACCATTTTTCTCACGCACAATTGGATTAAATGGCGGAGAAGTTGTACCAATTCTATTTGGCACACGAATGACCGGTAATGTAACCGAAGATTTGCGGGTTGGGGCCATGAATGTGCAAACTCGTTCGGCGAATGACTTATCAGCAAATAACTACACGGTTTTTGCGGCTCAGCAAAACGTTTGGGGGCGCTCAAGTTTCAAAACATTAGTCACCAATCGATCTGCATATACCAACAATTCCTTTGAGGGTGAGGATTTCAATCGAACAATTGGAGCAGAATATCATTTCATCTCAACCAATAACCGTTTTAGAGGAAATGTGCGGTATCATTGGAGCCAAACCGAGGAAAAATTGAGTGATGCTTCTTTTGCCGGTGCTACTTTTATGTACAACGATGGTACTTTTTTCTCTGGATTAACATTTGATCGTTTGGGCGATAACTTCATTAATGAGTTAGGTTTTTCTCAACGATCTTTCCAATACGATGCCGCAAACGACACTTTTGTTCGAGTTGGGTTTAATTACATAAATCCCTGGGTTGGCTATACTTTCCGACCCGAGAATAGTTGGATTAACAGTCACGAAATTTCCACTTGGACTGTTGCCAGTTTCGAAACAAACGGAGATTTCATCGATCGGGTAAGTTCTTTGAACTACTTTATTCAAACCAAAGATTTTGGATCTTTTGAAGTCGCTTTAAGAAACAACAAAGTTCGCCTATTGTACGAAACCAATTTAATTGGTGGAGATGAATTCCTGCCCGCTGAAATGTATGATTATAATCACTTTAATCTTGAATATAATTCTGATGAACGAGGCATGATAAGCGGGGGCGCAGATTTCTCGTATGGCGGATTTTACAACGGAACACGCTTATTCGTAGGTGGGCGGTTAAATCTGAGAGCTCAACCATGGGGCAACTTTGGTGTCCGCTATGTGATGAATAAAGTTGATTTGCCTGAGATTTATGGGAAACGTACGTTACATTTAATTGGGCCACAGGCTGAAGTGAGTTTTTCTAGAGATCTAAACTGGACAACTTTTCTTCAGTACAACACCCAGGCTCAGAATTTCAACGTAAATAGCCGCATTCAGTGGAGATTCGCCCCAATGTCGGACATATTTATTGTGTACAACGATAATTACGATACCAACGATTTCCAGATTCAAAACCGTGGAATGGTGGTTAAGCTTAGCTACTGGATTAACTAAAAAAGCACAATTATGACTAGATATCTCATCATCATAACACTAGTTTCAATATTGTATAGCAGTTCTTTAAATGCACAATATCAGCTATTGGGTGGGCCTTGTGAGGGCTGTGAAGCGGTTTTTGAGTTTGGAAACCGAGCTTTAGCATCGGTCGATACTTTACCTGAATTTTATTCGGGAGGTGTGCAAATTAAAATTACAGGAACAGTTTATAATGAAGATGGCGTAACTCCCGCACCGGGTGTGATTCTGTATGTTTACCAAACAAATGAAGCAGGCATTTATCCAAAAAAAGGAAATGAAATAGGCTGGGCAAGACGTCACGGTTATTTGCGCGGCTGGGCTAAAACAAATGAAAAAGGAGTATATACCTTCTTCACTCAATTACCTCATTTTTATGGCAATGAGCCTGCGCATATTCATTTAACAGTATTGGAACCTGATGGGAGCTATTATTATGTGGAGGATTTCATGTTCGCAGATGATGAAAAGCTTCAGACAGAGCATATTCAAAATCCATACCCTAGAGGAGGTTTTACGGGGGTTATGAAAATGCATTTAATGACCGGAATTCTAACAGGAAAGAGAGATTTGATCCTAAGAAAGAACCTTTAAATCAAAATGTAGATTGGTCATTTGATCTACTAATCAATAGTTATACTTTTTCCTTCTTCGATCACGATGAAATTCTCGCCGTTGAGTGCAATTTCCAGATCGTTGAGGGGTTGTTGTTTGCCATCATCGGCCAATGGAAACGTTCCAAAATGCATACCAATACTAAGTTCGGCATTCACATCATGATGGATTTGTACCGCCTGTGCCGGATCTACATGTACAGGACCCATAAACCAACGGGGAATGTATGCGCCAATTGGAATGATCGCCGTTTTGATCGGCGCATATCTTTCTCCGATATCTGTAAAAAAGTCGTTGTAACCGGTATCTCCTGCAAAATAAATGTTGCCATTGGGTGACTGTATTACAAATCCCGCCCATAATGTTTTGTCCCGATCAAACATCCCCCGTGATGAAAAATGTTGAGCTTCCACAGCATCCACAGAAACAGAATCTGATAACGAAGTTCCCTCCCACCAATTAAGGGCGATCGTTTTTTCAATACCATTCTTTTCTAAATATAAATCAATTCCTAGCGGTACGATGAAAGTTGGTTGATGCTTTGCTTCCAGATCAAGAATCGTTGAAATATCGAGATGATCGTAATGATTGTGGCTAATTAGTACGTAATCGATGTCTGGTAAATCATCGAAACGTATTCCAGGTGGTCGCATTCTTTTTGGTCCGGTAAAACTAAAAGGACTAACACGTTCACTCCAAACCGGGTCGGTCAGAATATTTAATCCATCGGTTTGAATCAAAAAGGTGGAATGGTTTACATAGGTAATAACCTGAGTGGAATCGTTAATGCGTTCGGCCGGTTTTGGACCAAATTCTACATCATTTTCTGTGAGCTCTGTCCATGGACCAGGATTTCGATTTAAGCCCCATTTCAACAAATCCCCAAAACCTTTCTCCACATAACCGGGACGGTTTAAAAATTTAGATCCATCAAAATTATCCGAAGCAGGTCCTTTATAGGCTGGGGCAGAAACAGCGTATCCTATCAGCAATGCAATTAAAAATAATGCGATGATGGCGCCAAGAAGCCATGTCATAAATTTTACCATTCTGAGTGTGAGTAATTGGGGGTTGAAACTACGTGATTAACAGGATTGGAAGAAATTTCATTTGAATTGCTAGCGGTTTAAAAATCAGAAACAGCTGTTTCATACAATATTCACTTAAAAGGCAAAAATTACAGCGTCTACAATCTGGACAGAAACTAATTTTTGCACAAATGAGCACTGTTAAATTAAATGAGGCTCCACAAAAAGCATTGCCGGCGCTGACATTATTGAGAATATTGATTGGCTGGCATTTTCTATACGAAGGGGTGCTAAAAGTATTTAATCCCGAATGGTCGGCGAAAGGCTATCTCATCTCCGCTGAAACGATTTCGTGGTTTTATCAATGGTTGGCCACCGATGCATTGATAGGTTTTGTAGATGCAGCCAATATTTCCATTTTATTCATTGTAGGATTAGCTCTCGTATTGGGCATATTTGAACGGCCGGCAGCGCTGCTGGGCATCGCACTTTTAGTGATGTACTACTTTGCACATCCCGCATTTATGGGTTCTGCCCAATTGGGCGCGGAAGGCAACTATTGGATTGTAAATAAAAACCTGATTGAAGCAGCAGCTCTTTTTGTGCTCTACCAACTCCCAACGGGCAATTATTTCGGATTTGAGGTTTTCAGAAAGCCCCAAAGTAAACTTAACATTTCAGTGCAATGAGTGAAGATATTAAAAAGGGTTGGTCCCGACGGGAAGTTTTAAAAGGTATTGCCGGTGCGCCCATTGTTGGTGCGATTTTATGGGGTGGAGCCATCAAATCTAAGCAAAAGTCACAATCGCGGGATAGTATTTTAAAAGCGCTGAATATTGAGGCCGCGCCGCCTCCACCATCCGGTTCAATGGTCGGCGACCCCATTCGAATTGGGATTATCGGATTTGGTATTCGGGGACCTCAACTTTGCCGGGCAATTGGGTTTGCCCAAACAAGCTGGATCAAAGATCAGGCAGAAGCGGCTCAAAAAGATGCTAATAATACCCGCTTAAAAGCTTTTTTGGAGCAAGAAGATTTGAACGTGCAAATTACAGCAGTTTGTGATGTATTTGATGCACACGCTATGGACGCCGTGCAATCATTTAGCACAGATGATATTAGTGTTCAGCGATTTCGCACCTATCAAGAATTAATGGAATCGCCGGATGTAGACGCCGTGATCATTGCAACTCCCGATCATTGGCATGCACCAATGGCTATTACAGCATTGCAAGCTGGAAAGCATGTGTATGTGGAAAAACCAATGACGCATAACGTCAAAGAAACCTATGATTTAAAAGAAGCTGCTGAGAATACGGATGCGGTATTTGCGGTGGGACATCAGCACCGCCAAACCCAGAGTTTTTTAACTGCACAAGATGTAGTGCAAAAGAATATACTCGGTCATGTTTCATTGATCCAGGCAAACACAAACCGAAACGACGACAACGGTGCCTGGCAATATCGCATCCATCGGGATGCAAGTCCATTAACGATCGATTGGAATCAGTTTATAGGAAATGCTCCAAATGTTGATTTCAATCTGGAACATTTCTTCCGATGGAGAAAGTGGTGGGCATATGGTTCGGGTTTATCCGGGGATTTACTCTCCCACGACTACGACCGAATAAATTGTGTGTTAAATATGGGAATACCTACTTCTGTGATGTCTTCAGGTGGTATTTATACGCATCGTGATGGTAGAAATGTACCGGATGTTTTTCAAGCTAATATGGAATTTCCGGAATTTTCAACGGGTGCAAGTCAGGAAAAAGGTAAAGAATTGGGGATGAGCCTGGTTTACAGCGCAACGCTCGGCAACAATTATGGGCGAAAAACCTTATTAATGGGCCATGATGCAACCATGGAACTCGGCAATAGTTTGACCATTTATGCGGATCGTGGCTCATCTCGCTTTAAAGAAGAAATAGAAAGTGGGGTAATGCAGGGAGGTAGTGCCATTTACAGTTACGACCCAACAGCTAATCAGGTTGATGGAATTAGTTCTGCAACCACACAGTATTTTGCAGATAAAGGCCTGCTCTGGACCTATCGGGATGGAAAACGGGTAGATTCAACGCATCTGCATTTGCGTGAATGGCTAAGCTGCATTCGAAATGGAGGTACGCCAAGTTGTGATATAAAAGCTGGATTTGAAGAAGCGATAACTTCTCACATGGCAGGTCTTTCCTATAAATTAGGGCGACGAATCGATTGGGACCGGGAAAAACAAGAATTGATCCCAATTCGGGGTATAGATTTTGATGAAGCGCTCTTAGCCAATGTTGAGAAAGTGAGTTAGCTACATTAATGTCATCTCGCGGCGTATGCCGGGATCTAGATTCCTGCCTTCGCAGGAATGACAATACATTAATATTGATTCTATGAATATTTAGTGTAGCTTTGTAGGGTAACCTACAATTATACATTGATTATATGTCTGTAATGAGCATTCGCATCCCTGACGACAAAAGAAAGAAGCTTAAAGCTATTGCCTCCATCGAGGGGAAATCGATGTCGAATATATTGAGTAAATTGATAGATCAATACGTTGCAGAAGCCTCGGAAAGATTAAAAGACCGGCAGGAAATGATTGACGTAATGAAAGCGAGCGAGGCGGCATTTTCTGAGTGGAATAACGACGAAGATGAGGTGTACAATGACCTTTAAGCCCTGGGATATTGTACTAATACCCTTTCCTTTTACGGATGTAAATGCCACAAAAAGACGACCGGCGGTGGTGATTTCATCCGATTCTTATCATTCAGGCCAGGAAGTGGTTCTTATGTATGTAACAAGTAATGTGAAATCGGATCGAAAAATAGGGGATCATCTAATATCAAATTGGCAAGCAGCAGGGCTGCCTAAACCCGCAATTTGCAGAATGAAATTCGCCACAATTGATAAAAGTCTGATCATAAAATCCATTGGGCAACTTCAAAAAGCGGATGTAAATACCATCAAATCAAAAATGAAGAGCTTTTTCCATTTATAAGGCAAAGAAGATTGAAACGCTTGTTAGTACGCTGTTACGACTGTGTTTTAAGTTTCGGTTTTTCATTGAATTTATAAATACCTGAGAAAGCGAAACCTATCAATACGTGAGTTAAGATAGAAATTAAGAATGCAGCAATACCACCTAGCCCATATTCATCATGTCCGAAATCAATGAGGTTAGTGAACAAAAGTATGTATGCATATAAAAACAGAACAACCAGATTGACAGCCGCAAATTTCCAAAAGTGAACCCATTTATGAAGAAGAAAAATACTTACTAACCACATAAAAGGGCTGAATTTCAAAAGTATGGCTAGGATTGTATACATTTTCTATCTAACTCGATTTTTGGAAGCGTACTAACGACCCCGCGTTTAAGCGGCGAGCCGAGATTGATTTAAGTTAAAAGCTTTGAGCGAAGTTCGCCTGCCCCGCGTCAACAAACCTGTGGACAGGCGGGGACTCCGCTTGAAACGCTTGTTATTTGACGATTAGTTTACGCTAGAGAATCCAAAATTGCTTTGGGTCTCTTTTCTGCAATCTTCAAAAGCACTTTCGCCGGACCCTGAGGCTTTCTCCTTCCTTGTTCCCAGTTTCGAAGGGTACCTACACTGATTCCAAGCAGTGAAGAAAACTCCTGCTGGGTCATGTCGTATTTTTCCCGGATTGCAACAACATCAGGTTCTTCAATTATTGAATATCTGGATGATTCACGTTTACCATTCCGAATGTCTCCGGCTTGCTTCACGCTTTCAAGTAATTCATTGAACATTTCATCATTCATGACAGCTGGTCCTCAACTAGTTGTTTCAGTTGCTTTAATTGATCTGCAGTGAGATCGTCCTTATTGCTTTTCGGATACGCATAAAGCATATAAATTTGTTCATCCTCAGTGAAATAGTAATAAATCACTCGGATACCACCTCGTTTTCCACGACCTGATCCAGACCATCTAATCTTTCGGATTCTACCACTTCCTTTAATAATGTCACCAGACTCTGGACGGACTGACAACTGCAATTGAAGCAGGTGATATTCTTTATCGCTAATAAGTTTTTGAATCAGTTTTGTGAAAATGGATGTTTCAAAAAATTCCAATTGATAAAGGTATGTTTTCTACAAAAGTACGTCAATGGCGTATAATCTGCAAATGAGGAATGAAATGTGGTTTTAGGAAGATACAGAAGTGGAGATTAGGCAAATTACGACCCTGCGTTTAAGCGGCGCAGGTCTTGGTTTTTTTTTGAAGTAACGGATTAATTTTATTGCTCACAAGCTTAAGTGCGATTCCTACCTGAGTCCGACTTGAAACGCTTGTTATGCATTCATCTTGAAGAGAAGTAATACCAATTGTCATTGAATTGTTGATATGATTCATTTGACTGTTCATTTGAATCCATAGCATCTCGACATTTTTGGTTCTCACATAATATGAATCCTCTTCTGTTATCTAAAAATCTATCATGAATTAAGGCAACGCCAAACCGTTCTTTCCAGATTTCTATGTACCAGTTTTCTTTCATGAAACTCTTGATCGTATTTAGTTCACTTTTTGAAAAATTATTTTCGTTAGAGGAAATAATTCCCAAAGAATCTGCTTCTAGGTTATAAAAAATTCGCCCAAATGAACCTTTTTCTTTTAGTATATCTTCGACTTCAGAGTAATCATTTTGAATACTAGATAAATAAAAATTGGCTTTAATCTTCCAAAAAGGAATAGAATAAGTTGAAGCAATTAAGATGAGATATACCAGTGAAAGTGTAAGCTTTGTTTTCAGTTTATTGTCTAGACGAATAACATAAAGAGGAACTGAAATGAACAATAGAATCTTGCCAATACTAATTATCCATGGAAAATTAAACGGCTGTGGGAAATCCAAAATTTGAAGAATAATGAAACCCAAAAGCAGTGAATTTAAAACCCAGAAATTTTTAACATTTATGAATTTCATAAAGAATGCATAACGACCCTGCGTTTAAGCGGCGAGCCGAGTTATTAAAATTTAAGACTCGTACATCGTCCGAGTCCGCTTGAAACGCTTGTTAGGCAAACAAGTTTATTGAGAAAGATCGTATTCTATTTTTATCGATTCTTCTTTTCTATCAAAAAAGATTTTCTCTGAGTAATTTTCGTGGTCAATTCTAACGGTCTCAATTTCTTTGATGCTAATGTCATTTGATTGAGAAAAAGACCAGCTGGAATCTGTAATGCTAAAAAGCATTTTTTTAGTACCACAACGAGTTGAAACCGGAAATTCTTCAACTTTGAAATCTCCTTCTGCGATTACATTCTCATTATTACCAAAGAAAGACCAAGAGCCAATTTTATAGTGGTAAAAAGCACGTTGCGGTCCGCCGGTTCCGCAATCAATGAATGAACTCATTTGGTAATTACCTTGAGATTGTATAGAACCGTTTGAATTGTAATAAGACCATTCACCAACCTTGAATGGAGATATCTTACGATCTTTATCTAATGCAAATTTACCACGAGCTTTCTTAGAACCATCTGAAAAATAAAGAGTGATTAGAGTATCACTACCAACGAATATAGAATTATCGGTTAGTTGAAAATCTTTGTCGTACCAAACATGGGTTTCTTGGGCAAAAATGATCGAACTACAAAAGCAGAAAAGAAAAAGAAGATGTAACAGTACTTTTTTCATCCGATCTTTTGTTTGCCTAACGACCCGGCGTTTAAGCGGCGAGCCGAGTTATTAAAATTAAAGACTCGCACCTCGTCCGAGTCCGCTTGAAACGCTTGTTAGGTGTACGTTTAGTTTTCAAGTTCTTTTTCCATTTCTTCCAATTTTTTATATCTATAGTTTTGAATTGAAATGATCAAACTATCAGTATTTACTACTTTTTTGTTTCCATCTTCAATGCTAATTATTTCAGATAATTCATATGACCATACAAAAGGATGTGGTTTTGAATGAGGATAAACAGACCAGACAAGTCCATATGAATTATGATACCACGACTCTGATAACATACTATGGTAAGCAATCAATTCATCACCCGAAGTAGTGATTATTGTGTCAGTACTTTCAATTGATCTAAGTTCTGATCGTAAGGAATAAAGCATGAATCGTTGATCTGTTGAATCTAAATTAGTAGGTCGTTTAGCAATTAAGGTATCTGAGACAAAGGTAGTCTCCATTTTTCCAATTACTTCATTGGATCTAGAAATCTCTTTCCATTTATAGATTTGATACTTATCGGGAAGCGGGTTTTTACTAGTGCAACCAATGCATAAGAAAAAAAGGAGTATGAAATGCTTTAGTTTCAATATTTAGTACACCTAACGACCCGGCGTTTAAGCGGCGAGCCGTAGTTGATTTAAGTTAAAAGCTTTAAGCCAAGTTCGCCTGCCCCGCGTCCACAAACCTGTGGACAGGCGGGGAGTCCGTTTGAAACGCTTGTTATACATTTTCTAGGTTTAATATTAATTTTGACTTAGTAAAATCAAACTTGAACTCATTTTCAAAATCTAAACTAGGTACCAAGTGATTATTATTTGCTTCATAGAATGAATACATCTCTGATTGTTTTCTTAATTCTGATAAAGTATTTCTCGCAATGGTTTTTAGTTCACTTTCTTTAAAGCCCTTTTGAGCAAGTTCAGTCTCAATTTCGGAAATATCAACTGTTTCGAAACGCTTATAAGTTTGTTTAAGCTGTTCAATAATTTTGAGGTTAAGAAATGAGAGACCAAAACCTGTTATATCTTCGATATCTCCAGATACTAAACTCTCTTCAATTAACTTCTTGGTCAGAATAATCGAACCATAATTATCAGTTTTCAAATTTGAAATATTACCATAACTACTATTCTCTTTAAAAAATACTCTTATATGAACTAGTAAATTTTCAACAGGGTATTTCTCAGAAGTAATTATGATTTGAATCATAAGTGTATAACGACCCGGCGTTTAAGCGGCGAGTCTGGGGTTAAAAATTAAGGCCCGAACCGCGTTCGAGTCCGCTTGAAACGCTTGTTAGCCATATGTTTTAGTTTAATAACTTTCTGAGAATGAATTTAAAAAGGAAGTACCAAATAACAAGGTGAACTACCTGACTGATGATTACTATAAATGTTAAGCCTGATTCGGCAAACCGTATTCCAAAGCTAAAAATTTGCCCCGGAAGAAATAAAAGGTTCAAAACGTGATAAAGTGTTGAATCATAAAGTCCCTCAAACGAAAATGGATCTGAAGGATAAATACTAAATAAAAAGAGGGTGGCGATACCAACATAGATTGAGGACAGAACAAGAGCTTTTTTATCTATTGAATTAAAGGTAACTGTCATGTGGCTAACGACCCGGCGTTTAAGCAGCGCAGGTTCTCGGTTTTTGTTGAAGTAACTGAATATTTTTATTGCTTACAAGCTTAAGTGCGAACCCTACCTGCGTCCGACTTGAAACGCTTGTTATGTTTCTTCGGGAAAGGAGTCCTTTAAAGTGCCTCATTTAATAATCTTATGTTCTTTCGCTTTTTCTACACCTAACCATACTAGCAGTTCAAGAAATAGGTTGTAATAAAAGACCAAAAAACGATAACCCAACCATGTAAAAAGTAATAGTAAAACTGTAGTTATAGTAATTACTATTAATGAAGCTTTTAATGGATCAACTTGTTGCTGAACATTATTAACAGTTATTTCACCTCCATTCTGGTAGAATCCAAAAATTATGAAACCAGCAATACTGTATAGGAAAAAAGCATAGCAGAGAAATAAGATTAGCTTGACATATTTTCTAGTAGGAGTTGGCATCTTTAAATTTATCGCCTGTACTTAAAAAAGAAACATAACGACCCGGCGTTTAAGCGGCGAGTCTGGGTTTGATTATTAAAGTTTCGAACCCTAACCGAGTCCGCTTGAAACGCTTGTTATGTAGCCATTTACTCTAAATGAGGCCATGCTTTTCTATCCTTTCCCATCTGAAGTGTCCAATATAAAATTGCCACGCCTGCTAATCCAAGTAAAGCCTGTCCTAACCCAACACCGATTGAAATGTTGATGCCAAAAATAATTATGGCACTGATAGCAAAACCAATAAATCCCCATCTTTTCCAGTTTAAGAGGGCAATTGCAAATCCAATGTTTAAAAGACTAGCTAACCCTAATAAGATGAAAGTATCAGGTGAAGCATTTGGCCAATTTGATGCAACATTTTCTGTGCTAAATAGATAAAGTATTGCAACAGCAGAATTTGTAATAATCAAAAAGACAAGAAAAGTAGTTAAACATCCATGTCTTTTTGGTTTTGCTTCTTCAGATACAGTGTTTTCCATTTAAGCTTATCGATTTTGAGGCTACATAACGACCCTGCGTTTAAGCGGCGCAGGTCTTGGTTTTTTTTTGAAGTAACGGATTAATTTTATTGCTGACAAGCTTTCCAGCGAACCCTTCCTGCGTCCGACTTGAAACGCTTGTTATGCATTCATCTTGAAGAGAAGTAATACCAATTGTCATTGAATTGTTGATATGATTCATTTGACTGTTCATTTGAATCCATAGCATCTCGACATTTTTGGTTCTCACATAATATGAATCCTCTTCTGTTATCTAAAAATCTATCATGAATTAAGGCAACGCCAAACCGTTCTTTCCAGATTTCTATGTAC
The DNA here is from genome assembly GCA_965249965.1 of Balneolaceae bacterium. Lineage (GTDB taxonomy): Bacteria > Bacteroidota > Rhodothermia > Balneolales > Balneolaceae > HXMU1420-13. The sequence continues at coordinate 693,390 of OZ252262.1, read as the reverse complement.
CAGTTTTCTTTCATGAAACTCTTGATCGTATTTAGTTCACTTTTTGAAAAATTATTTTCGTTAGAGGAAATAATTCTCAAAGAATCTGCTTCTAGGTTATAAAAAATTCGCCCAAATGAACCTTTTTCTTTTAGTATATCTTCGACTTCAGAGTAATCATTTTGAATACTAGATAAATAAAAATTGGCTTTAATCTTCCAAAAAGGAATAGAATAAGTTGAAGCAATTAAGATGAGATATACCAGTGAAAGTGTAAGCTTTGTTTTCAGTTTATTGTCTAGACGAAAAACATAAAGAGGAACTGAAATGAACAATAGAAACTTGCCAATACTAATTATCCATGGAAAATTAAACGGCTGTGGGAAATCCAAAATTTGAAGAATAATGAAACCCAAAAGCAGTGAATTTAAAACCCAGAAATTTTTAACATTTATGAATTTCATAAAGAATGCATAACGACCCGGCGTTTAAGCGGCGAGTCGAGTTATTAAAATTAAAGACTCGAAACGCGTCCGAGTCCGCTTGAAACGCTTGTTATGTGTATGTTTTATAGTGGATTTTTAAATAGTAAATAGATGAAACCAAACCAAATAAATGTCATCGAACCAGCTATTATTAGTAAAATAGTTCCGTTGACCCAAAATCTGCTGTTCAAATTATATTTACCTTTATTAAACAATGAATAGGCAATCAATAATAAGCCAAAAACTTCGGAGAAAACCATTGTTGCTAATAGTGCAAAATCACTTTTCTCAATTGCTACGGTAAACCATTGAATTTTTATTATTCCTGTTTGTTGAAAAATAAAGAATGCAAGAAATAGCAATTGAATTGTGATTGCTGTTACACCAAAAGCAAAGACTGACTTTTCTAATTGTAAGTGTTTTAACAGATTCATACACATAACGACCCGGCGTTTAAGCGGCGAGCCAAGTTATTAAAGTTAAAGACTCGCACTCCGTCCGAGTCCGCTTGAAACGCTTGTTATAGCACTATTGCCAAAATATATTGTCTTTCTGTCTTTTATTTTTGGTTGATAAGCCATAAAAATTTTCAACATCTTCAACTGAAACACTTTTCTCTGGGTTAACAATGTAAATTGCTTTTGCTCCTAAATGTTCTAAAAATAGTCTTATTTCACGAATTTCGATATCTGATAGCCCTCCAATAGGATTGTAATCAATGTGAAATATTATACCGTGAGGCTTTTGAAATACATTTTGCCTTAGTTCCTTCAACAAGGTCTTTACAAAAGGCATGAAATATTCAAATTCATTAACTACAACACGTGGATGACCAAACGGATTCCTTGTAATTGTGCCACTTGAGGTCCATTTATTTTCTACGTTCGAATTGCTAGACTCAAATCCGGTGATTTTCTTAATTCGTAGGTTTTCATCAATCTCGAATGTAGAATTACATCTAATCCAATTTTTAGATTTCAAAGAACGTATGTAAAAATGTTCTTTTCCCGCTTTTATGTAGAATGTGTTTTTGAACAAGATTTTTGTCGAAGTGCTATAACGACCCGGCGTTTAAGCGGCGATCCGTGGTTGATTTAAGTTAAAAGCTTTGAGCGAAGTTCGCCTGCCCCGCGTCCACAAACCTGTGGACAGGCGGGGAGTCCGCTTGAAACGCTTGTTATGCTTAACTTTACTTAGTTTCATACCAATGTTTCCTTTTCTCATACTCTTCAAATTCTTTGTCATCCTTCTGTAGTAAAACCTTAGAATATTCACGATATCTATTTGGATGAACTTTTTTGATAAAATCAGTTACTAAATAATGCACAAAAGGGTGATCAACATCTTCAGTTTTTAAAGTAGAATACCTTTTTCGTGATTTGGGATATTGATTCCAAAATCGAACATAATCATCGAATAGCTTGTCAGTAACTTTTGAAATTATTTCTACTAACAATTTTTCAGGAATTTGATTTTCAGCTCTACCGAAATAAATGTCTCTGACTTTGCTAAAGAAGTCACTTTTATGAGGAATCATTGATGTGATTTTCAAGTCAGACATTTGGTGTTAAGCATAACGACCCTGCGTTTAAGCGGCGAGCCGTGATTGATTTAAGTTAAAAGCTTTGAGCCAAGTTCGCCTGCCCCGCGTCCACAAACCTGTGGACAGGCGGGGAGTCCGTTTGAAACGCTTGTTATTGGGCGCTTCTTTTTCTGAAATAGAAACTACCAAAGCAAATTGATGCAAAAAATAAAAGCAACCAAATTGGCCAGTTGTTAAAGAATGAAGCTGTTTGAACTGGATTTGGGAATTGTTCATCCAATCTATCTCTGTCATCCCAAGTCCAGTCTTCTTTTCCCCATTCAGTAAAATAAACTGTGCTTATAGTTCTTGCACAAAGCCATGTTGTATAATTTTTTGTGCCATTCCAACCAATACTTCCATCAGATTCTGCGAAAACTAAATATTCTGCACCAAACTGGAATTCGAACTCACAGCTATTGCCAGTTTGGCGAACTCGAATTTTGCTTTTTCTAGAGCCTTTCCACTTTTTTGAAACCTCAAAAGTTGCGACCCAATATACTTCACGTGTTAGTGGAAAATGTTCTGAGACTCTGGAAGGAAATAAATCACGATCAAAGTCCATTTCTATTATTCGCCCGATAAAAATTTCATCAGAACTTTCTACTGCTGTATCGAAAGGCAAAGGACCACAAGAACAAGCAAAAACTGCTTGAGAAAAAGCAATAAACAAAAACAGTATGAATATGAAATTTCTCAATTCTGAGTAAGCCCTATAACGACCCTGCGTTTAAGCGGCGAGTCTGGGGTTGAATATTAAAGTTCGGGACTTCGTCCGAGTCCGCTTGAAACGCTTGTTATACGGTTATTTTTTATTGTTTTTAAGCTTCTCCCGATTTTCGAGATTCCACTTCTTAAATTCAATCTCTTTTTTCTTACCCAAACTTGAAAAAGCCACAGAGAGAACAGCTCCAATCATAAGCGCAATTATGATAGGAGCAGAAACTGAATACGAATTATTAACAAAAGCTTTGACGCTATCAGGATGTACACTTGCTGGTCTTTCACCAATTGCTGATATCGAATCTATTGTACTATCAAGTTTATAATACATTGGCGTTTTCGTTGCAGAAGTATCCTGAGCAATAGAAGTTTGGAAAAGGCTAGATACGATTACCACCAGAAACAGAAATTTAAGAAGTGGTGGCTTAAGCTTCATGGAGAATATTTTTGGGAAACCGTATAACGACCCGGCGTTTAAGCGGCGAGTCGAGTTATTAAAATTAAAGACCCGCACCTCGTCCGAGTCCGCTTGAAACGCTTGTTATGCTTACAATTTAATTTATCCAAAGTAAGGAATATTAAATGTTTGGGTTAAGACGTTCGTTATATCTTCTTCAAATTCAATATTTGGTAACCCAATTTCAAAGATTTGTTCTTTTTTTAATTGTAATACTAGCACTGATATTTCACTAGAATTAATATTCAGACGATTAAATTTATAGCTTACAATATCTTTAATAAATATATCATCCCTGCTACTCCAATATCTAACTCGGATTACCGATTTATATATAGTTGCTTCTGGTGATGAAACACTTCTCGTAAATCTTGTTAAATAGTATTCAAGGAAATAAAAAAAAAGTGCAAGACTAATTGAAGAAAGAATAATTAAAAAAAAATTTTGTATAAATCTTTCTTCGAGCAATAATATGATCAAGATTAAAAAGAAGAGAAGCCCGATACTTTTTAAAGCTCCATACCATTCAATGCGCTGTGATTTTCGAATATGTGAATTCCATTCTTCTGGAAGAACCCATTCTAAAATAATTTTGAAGCCCAACAAATTTCGTTTCATCATAGAAGCATAACGACCCGGCGTTTAAGCGGCGATCCGTGGTTGATTTAAGTTAAAAGCTTTGAGCGAAGTTCGCCTGCCCCGCGTCCACAAACCTGTGGACAGGCGGGGAGTCCGCTTGAAACGCTTGTTATAAGTTGGGTTTTGGTTCTTTTCGAATTGTTTTTAAACTTAAAATACTGATAATAAATATCCATATAACTAAACTTAAAATATCATTGAAGGGTAATTCTGTTAGTTGGTTTTCTGATTGAATTATACCATTAACCTCCGATGCAAAAAATAAGACACTAATTATGCTTGCAAAAAAGAGTGCTTTTTTCTTTCTCATATAAAGAGCAACCCCTGTAGAAAGAATTGAAACACCAATCATAGCGGCAACAAAAGAGCCCGCTATTTCTGCAGAATAGTCAGAAAGAAATAGACTTTTAATTCCTAATACAATGGTTCTTATTCCTAAAAAGATAAACCAGCCAGCTGCAATCGATAAAAGTTTCGCTAGAAGTCCATTTTTTTGATTTACAACTAAGAATACAGTAAGGCCCAAAAAGCAGGACCATCCAATTATATTTGAAGGATTTTTCTCCGAAATACTTAATACCCCCCCGACGAGAGCGAGAATAAAAGGAATAGTAAATATGAAATTTCTAGAGATCACTTAGTACAACTTATAACGACCCGGCGTTTAAGCGGCGAGTCGAGTTAAAATTAATAAAGTTTCGAACCCTAACCGAGTCCGTTTGAAACGCTTGTTATAGCGCGATTTAATATTTGCTCCAAGCTCCGGTTTCACAATTTTTAATTAAGCCTGAAATTAAATGTAATTCTGATTTACCTACTTCATTTACAACTTCTTTGGTTGTCGAACAGATTTTGCTGATTTCGGAACCATCTAACATAGCATCGAGGTTTTCAACAAACCACATTGCTTCATCTCCTTCAATAAATGTAGACAAAATGAAATGAGCTTTGAGCAATTCAAAGTTCCCATTTCTTACACTCTTCTCATTAAGTAAATCTCGATTTCGAAATCCCTGTAAATAAATTTTTTCCGAAGTAGAGTCATTTTCTACTATTTGATGAAGCAATTGATGCTCATCCACAGTTTTAGGGTAAGACGCAATTAGCAAAGAATCTGAGACAGCTTTTTCTGCTGCACTTAACTTCAATACTTCCTTAACAATCGACTCATAATTTGTCCGTGTTTGTGCCGATGAATAGTCTGGCAACAGCAGAAGTAAAAGAAGAAGTATTAATGAAGTGGGAAATCTCATTCTTAATGATTAGCGCTATAACGACCCGGCGTTTAAGCGGCGAGCCGTGATTGATTTAAGTTAAAAGCTTTGAGCGAGTTCGCCTGCCCCGCGACCACAAACCTGTGGACAGGCGGGGAGTCCGCTTGAAACGCTTGTTAGGCATTTTCTTCTTCGTATGGTATATCATCAAAGCTACCTTCGATTCTAGCTTCGCATGTTTCAAAGGATAAAAAGCCTGCTTGTTCGTATTCATCTAGTTGATCATAAACAGCTATGTGGTCGCCAGTGGGTTTGATATCGATGGCGACATTGATGAGATCAGCTCTTTCGTACGAAGCTTCATATTTCTCAATCGTTTCCAGAAGCTCAACTTGCTTTTCACGCTTAGTTTCTTTCATGAAAATGACTCGATAAGTCCTATGCCCACTTGGAGTCACTACTTTACGTATTTCTGGCTTAAGTTCATCTGAATCAGCTGTAGCTAAAACCTCGTCTAGATAATTGAGACCATATGCAAAGAATGGGACATTTTCGATTCGATACAGATTATTTCCCAGAGGAGTAGCATATAGTGATTCTCCACCTATCGCCCAGTGATTGGGAAGATCAATATGAACTTTTTCGAATTCTTCGTTACTCATATGCTTAGATGCCTAACGACCCGGCGTTTAAGCGGCGAGTCGAGTTTTAATTATTAAAGTCCCGAACCGTGTTCGAGTCCGACTTGAAACGCTTGTTATACGGTTATTTTTTATTGTTTTTAAGCTTCTCCCGATTTTCGAGATTCCACTTCTTAAATTCAATCTCTTTTTTCTTACCCAAACTTGAAAAAGCCACAGAGAGAACAGCTCCAATAATAAGCGCAATTATGATAGGAGCAGAAACTGAATACGAATTATTAACAAAAGCTTTGACGCTATCAGGATGTACACTTGCTGGTCTTTCACCAATTGCTGATATCGAATCTATTGTACTATCAAGTTTATAATACATTGGCGTTTTCGTTGCAGAAGTATCCTGAGCAATAGAAGTTTGGAAAAGGCTAGATACGATTACCACCAGAAACAGTAATTTAAGAAGTGGTGGCTTAAGCTTCATGGAGAATATTTTTGGGAAACCGTATAACGACCCGGCGTTTAAGCGGCGAGCCTGGTTATTAAAATTAAGGTCCAGAACCTGTCCGAGTCCGTTTGAAACGCTTGTTATGCAAACAAACGGCTTAAATAACTATAATTACTTAGTGTTAATAAATGTGATAACTATTGCGCTAAAAATAAAAAGAGTATAGAAAGTAGTTTTCAAGCCTAAAGGTTTGTACTCATTTGTCAAATTGAAACTTCGAAAATTTAATAACTCGTATAAAATACATAAGCCAAAAAAAGGGAATGCAATATGAAAAAGTAGTACTGAAAGAATCTTTTCATGTAATTCAGAAAGGGAATAATTACCAGATCCATTTAGTAATACAAATGCGAAATATGATATAATAATCGAATGACTTAATCTTGCTAATTGAATTATAACAGATTGAGAGAAATTTGACCTATCACTCATTAATTAGTTTGTTGCATAACGACCCCGCGTTTAAGCGGCGAGTCGAGTTATTAAAATTAAAGACTCGCACTTCGTCCGAGTCCGCTTGAAACGCTTGTTATACAACAATTTAAAATAATTCTAAAGAATATAAAGTGATAAAAATTAACAATGCAATTTGGAAAAAGATTGTAGACCAATATACCTTGGGTTTCTCTTCTCTGTGAGTAAGTCTAGCAAAATGGGTTAGGGGTGAATAACCTGTGACAACTTGAATACCAATTAGAAATAAAAACCCAATAAAAAGTGGTACATCACTTTCTAAGAATGATGAGATAAGTAGACTTGGAATTAGAACAGCAAAACCAATGATGTAAGAAGTCATGGTTAAAAGCATTCTCCGATTTTCATCGATCACTTTCATTGATACTGCCTTTGTTGTATAACGACCCTGCGTTTAAGCGGCGAGCCTGGTTATTAAATTAAAGACCCGAACCGCATTCGAGTCCGACTTGAAACGCTTGTTATACGCCAAGTTTTTTTTAGTTTAAAAGTAGTATCTATGAACAAAATCTGTATCTGTACTATCAATTAAGTTTCCGTATTCATCTTTGTCAAGCCTTTGAAAACTGACATTCAATTGATTCAAATCCTTTTGATCTTCAATATCACCTAAATGATATATCACCCAAGAAGTGTCATTATATGAAATGCCAAATGAATCATTAAAAGCAGCAAACACATTACTCTTTGGTATTTCGTTACTTCTGTATTCACCTTGAATAACATAAGTATAGTTATCACTTACACCGCCAAGAATTAGCAATGTAAGTACCTCATTAGTTTTTGGATGAGTCAACTGTTTGAGGCTACGATTTGAATCGCATCCACTCACAAAAATAACCAAGAATAAAAAGGCTAGAGATGATTTCATTTCATGGCGTATAACGACCCGGCGTTTAAGCGGCGAGCTTGGTTATTAAAATTAAAGATCCGAACCGCGTTCGAGTCCGCTTGAAACGCTTGTTATACTGCGACATAGATTAATTTAGGTTGAAGTAATTTAGAATAAAATAAAGCCCAATAAAAAAGCCAAGACCACCCAGGAGAAAACCACGAAGAGAAACAACGTCGTAATAATTGGTATTTGGACTAGCTTCTTTTGATTCTCGATAACCTGCATTGTGTTTTCGCCAATTCATATAAGTTTTGACCAAAATGATTGGACAAGCAATTACAAGAATGACACCGAATATAAGTTCAAACATGTAGCAGACTTATTTAGCAGTATAACGACCCTGCGTTTAAGCGGCGAGTCGAGTTTTAGTTATTAAAGGTTCGAACCCTAAACGAGTCCGCTTGAAACGCTTGTTATACCCACAAGCCATTAATTAATTATGGTTAAGAGTTTATTCACATCAATGAATATAGTTCGCCAGCCAATAAAATTGAATTCGAGAATACGTTCTTCTGAATTATCAAATTGTATCTGAAAAAATCCGCTAGTATCAGCACGAAACTCTTTCATAATATTACGATTCTTATCCAAAAGTTTAATGTCAGTATTCCAAAGTACAGTTTCTGGTTCATCCAAGTAAACTCCTCGAACTTGTCCAGTAATATTAATCTCGGATTGAGACTGGTTTAATTCTTGAATTTCTATTTTAAACTCTCCCATTAAAACATCTCCATCAGAGCGATCATACCCATAATCAGATTTATAGTTTATGATAGCTGAATTATACTCATTACCATTAAACAAAATAGATGGTGTCATACTAGATTTAAAACCATTCTCTGAGCTAGCACATGAAGAAAAAATTAAAAAGAGAACTATTAATATGTGGAAAAGGCTTTTCAAGTATTCTGTGGGTATAACGACCCTGCGTTTAAGCGGCGAGCCGAGTTATTAAAATTAAAGACTCGCACCTCGTCCGAGTCCGCTTGAAACGCTTGTTAGGTGTACGTTTAGTTTTCAAGTTCTTTTTCCATTTCTTCCAATTTTTTATATCTATAGTTTTGAATTGAAATGATCAAACTATCAGTATTTACTACTTTTTTGTTTCCATCTTCAATGCTAATTATTTCAGATAATTCATATGACCATACAAAAGGATGTGGTTTTGAATGAGGATAAACAGACCAGACAAGTCCATATGAATTATGATACCACGACTCTGATAACATACTATGGTAAGCAATCAATTCATCACCCGAAGTAGTGATTATTGTGTCAGTACTTTCAATTGATCTAAGTTCTGATCGTAAGGAATAAAGCATGAATCGTTGATCTGTTGAATCTAAATTAGTAGGTCGTTTAGCAATTAAGGTATCTGAGACAAAGGTAGTCTCCATTTTTCCAATTACTTCATTGGATCTAGAAATCTCTTTCCATTTATAGATTTGATACTTATCGGGAAGCGGGTTTTTACTAGTGCAACCAATGCATAAGAAAAAAAGGAGTATGAAATGCTTTAGTTTCAATATTTAGTACACCTAACGACCCGGCGTTTAAGCGGCGAGTCTGGAGTTTAAAATTAAAGACCCGAACCGCGTCCGAGTCCGCTTGAAACGCTTGTTATACGTTTTTTTAGCTAATTTGAGACTTACCATTTTTATCAATAATAGTATCTAAAATGTCTGCAACTCTTTGAATAAATTTTATATGAACCCAATAAACAAAGAAAATAAAAATAGCGACAGATGGATAGATAGTTAATGCAAACCAAAATTCATTTTCTAAAAAAGGAAATCTCTCGATTACTAAACTTGGATCAACACTTTGTTCTAAATATGCCATCAAATAGTTCAATTCAAAGATTGGAAGTACTATTACAACAATAGTAAATAGTATTATCCAAATTGCAAATGGAAGCTTCTTATGTGATTTAGAATTCAAGTAAAACGTATAACGACCCGGCGTTTAAGCGGCGAGTCTGGTTTTTAAAATTAAAGACCCGAACTTAGTCCGAGTCCGCTTGAAACGCTTGTTATGTGTAAAATTTACTTGTTGAGGTTTGGGCATTCTGAACACCAATAATCTTTAACTGCTTTTCTTGCATTAATTTCTTCTTTGGCAATCTCCACAGCTTCCGAGTAAGAGCCTTCTGAAATCAAACCGGCAGTTTTTAAGGCATGAATGATAAGTTCTGCTAAATCTTCACTGGAAATCTTGGAATCTATTTCTGCCATAAATTTTGATTTACACATAACGACCCGGCGTTTAAGCGGCGCAGGTTTTCGTTTTTAAATGAAGTAACGGATTAATTTTATTGCTTACAAGCTTAAGTGCGAACCCTACTTGCGTCCGACTTGAAACGCTTGTTAGCAAACTGATTTTAGGTCCAATTTCGAAAATCATTCCACCATTTAGAAATAGTCTTTCCTCCAATGAAAAGAACTGAACCAATTACTAATTGAACGATTCCTTGATACAAAGGTATGTACATTTTTCGGGTATCATTAACGACGAATTCAGATTCAAATGTATTAAAATGAATAATATTCCCAGCACTTTTTGTAATCAGTTCTATTGCCCAAATTATTGTTAAAAGTCCGACAGTAGAGAAAAGGACTGCTGCTAATTTTTGATAATCATCAAGTACTAATTCTTCCTTTTTATTTTTCGGCATAACGTACTCTGAAATAGTATTCGCTCCAAAGAAAAGGATTAGAAAAGCTAGCAGATATATAACAACGATTAGTAAATTTGAAAACCCAATCATCTTGTTAAATTCACCGGTTTCATAAAATAGAAGCGAAGGGACAACTTGGATATAGGAAAAAGCTTGAAACAAAAGAAAGAGTGAAAATAGCCGAAGTCCAAGAGCTGTTAAATTTTTCATTGAGGAATTTTAAGTTTGCTAACGACCCTGCGTTTAATGGGCGCAGAGATTTAGTTTTTCTTTAAGTAACGGAATTAATTTTTTGCTCACAAGTTATTGATCGCACTCCGTCTGCGTCCCATTGAAACGCTTGTTAGGTGCATTAGCCATTTTGCCAAAGCGAACCTTTTGAAGTAACATCTAAAACTGGAGTTCTTCCAATTTCTTTCCAAGGTTTAGTTTTGTTATCGAATTCAACTATATGATATTCTCTGCTACATGATTCCCAATTAGTACAGGGACATTTATTTGGCTTAGAATTCCAGGGAATTTCTGCTCTTTCTTTAAGTTCATCAAACGCTTTAGAAAAGGAGGCAAATTCTCCGCACCATTCTGCGTGACTAAGATCTTCGATTACAAAAATGGACATTTATTTCTATGCACCTAACGACCCGGCGTTTAAGCGGCGAGTCGAGTTAAAATTAATAAAGTTTCGAACCCTAACCGAGTCCGTTTGAAACGCTTGTTATAGCGCGATTTAATATTTGCTCCAAGCTCCGGTTTCACAATTTTTAATTAAGCCTGAAATTAAATGTAATTCTGATTTACCTACTTCATTTACAACTTCTTTGGTTGTCGAACAGATTTTGCTGATTTCGGAACCATCTAACATAGCATCGAGGTTTTCAACAAACCACATTGCTTCATCTCCTTCAATAAATGTAGACAAAATGAAATGAGCTTTGAGCAATTCAAAGTTCCCATTTCTTACACTCTTCTCATTAAGTAAATCTCGATTTCGAAATCCCTGTAAATAAATTTTTTCCGAAGTAGAGTCATTTTCTACTATTTGATGAAGCAATTGATGCTCATCCACAGTTTTAGGGTAAGACGCAATTAGCAAAGAATCTGAGACAGCTTTTTCTGCTGCACTTAACTTCAATACTTCCTTAACAATCGACTCATAATTTGTCCGTGTTTGTGCCGATGAATAGTCTGGCAACAGCAGAAGTAAAAGAAGAAGTATTAATGAAGTGGGAAATCTCATTCTTAATGATTAGCGCTATAACGACCCCGCGTTTAATGGGCGCAGGTTTTCGTATTTAATTGAAGTAACTGAATTGTTTTCATTGGTACAAGCCTAAGTGCAAACCCTACCTGCGTCCCATTGAAACGCTTGTTAGTAACATAATTAACGATTTATAAGCTGTTTTTCGGGAAACAAAACCATCGGATTCTCATTTTCAAGTGGTTCTAGATGAAACCCCATAACTTCTGGCTCTTCAAGTCTTGCTACTGTGACAATAAAACGTAAACTGTCACAACTAAGGTAATATTCATAGATAAAAGAGACTTCGTCAACACCGCCAATTTTTTTGTGATTAAAAAAGTCTACAAATTTTCCATCTCTGTTTTGCCAATCACAATTTTGCGCAATACCACCAATTATTGGATATAAATCCGACTTGGGAAAGTACTTTTCTGGAAATAATTCGTAGACAGATTCCGAGTCTAAGTTCTCCATAATTTCATCTGTCATTGCCTGCATTTCATTTAATTCTTTAAGTGAGTTTCTACCCATAAAAATGAAAATGATTATACCTAAGACAAGAAGACCAAAAAGAACCCCGATAATTTTAAAGAAAGTTTTCATTGATAGAATTTAAGTGTTACTAACGACCCCGCGTTTAATGGGCGCAGGTTTTCGTATTTAATTGAAGTAACTGAATTGTTTTCATTGGTACAAGCCTAAGTGCAAACCCTACCTGCGTCCCATTGAAACGCTTGTTAGTAACATAATTAACGATTTATAAGTTGTTTTTCGGGAAACAAAACCATCGGATTCTCATTTTCAAGTGGTTCTAGATGAAACCCCATAACTTCTGGCTCTTCAAGTCTTGCTACTGTGACAATAAAACGTAAACTGTCACAACTAAGGTAATATTCATAGATAAAAGAGACTTCGTCAACACCGCCAATTTTTTTGTGATTAAAAAAGTCTACAAATTTTCCATCTCTGTTTTGCCAATCACAATTTTGCGCAATACCACCAATTATTGGATATAAATCCGACTTGGGAAAGTACTTTTCTGGAAATAATTCGTAGACAGATTCCGAGTCTAAGTTCTCCATAATTTCATCTGTCATTGCCTGCATTTCATTTAATTCTTTAAGTGAGTTTCTACCCATAAAAATGAAAATGATTATACCTAAGACAAGAAGACCAAAAAGAACCCCGATAATTTTAAAGAAAGTTTTCATTGATAGAATTTAAGTGTTACTAACGACCCCGCGTTTAAGCGGCGAGCCGAGTTGTTAAAATTAAAGACTCGCACTTCGTCCGAGTCCGCTTGAAACGCTTGTTAGCTACACCCTATTTTTTTGAATAAACATTTCTATATAAATCGCCTGAAAGCACGTAATTATTCTTATCCAATTTTGTCACCAATAAATCTATTTGGCTTTTTGTCGAATCAATTTGAATTGAATCTTTGAGTGTCACCAATGTCTGCAAAATTTCTTCGTCTAAATAAAGTGTATCATTTTTGTTCCAGTGCATATCCAGTTGAAATGTCATAAAATCATTTGTTAAAAAGAATATATAATCATTGTACATTTTTTTAACCGATGAATAGTATGATGAATAAGGATATTTTAGCAGATACTTTTCAATTTCAAGAGTTCTAGTTCCTGCTTCCAAAAAATCAATTTCCGGCCAACCTTCACAACCAAAAATTCCAGCAGTTAACTCATTCTTACGAAGACTTAAGTACTCTTCTATTGAGGAAGAAACAAACCCAACAGCATTTTTATAGAGAAAATTTGGATCTTCATTGATGTATTTAAATCCCTCACAACCATCTATTATAAGACCTGTTGATATGATGGCATTTTCTAATGAATCCAATGAATGGGTACTTTCTTGAATTAAGAACTCCTTGTATCTCCCATCATGATATTCCAGTACATCTGCGTAAAAATTGATAAAAACAGTATATAAAGTGTCTTTAATATTTTCAGGCTCCTCAATATTCTCCTCCTTCAATCTTAAAAGGGCTTTATCAATAGACCCAAGGTCTGTTACATCTAAATTTTGGATATAAGAAGTATATTCAAATTTTTGAGAATTTATTTGACCAAGACCTTCTTTTGATGAATTCTCTTCAACTGTGGCTTTTTTAAAAGTATCCTTTTGTGTCTTTTCATCGCTGCAGGAAATACAAAGAATAGCAATCGCAAAAATTATCAGATGGTACTTCATAATTAAGAGGTGTAGCTAACGACCCGGCGTTTAAGCGGCGAGCCTGGTTTAATTTATTAAAGTTCCGAACCCTAAACGAGTCCGTTTGAAACGCTTGTTATGCTTAACTTTACTTAGTTTCATACCAATGTTTCCTTTTCTCATACTCTTCAAATTCTTTGTCATCCATTTGTAGTAAAACCTTTGAATATTCACGATATCTATTTGGATGAACTTTTTTGATAAAATCAGTTACTAAATATTGCACAAAAGGGTGATCAATATCTTCAGTTTTTAAGGTAGAATATCTTTTTCGTGATTTGGGATATTGATTCCAAAATCGAACATAATCATCGAATAGCTTGTCAGTCACTTTTGAAATTATTTCTACTAACAATTCTTCAGGAATTTGATTTTCAGCTCTACCTAAATAAATGTCTCTGACTTTGCTAAAGAAGTCTCTTTCTTGAGGAAACATTGATGTAATTTTCAAGTCAGACATTTGGTGTTAAGCATAACGACCCGGCGTTTAAGCGGCGAGCCTGGTTATTAAAATTAAAGACCCGAACCCCGTTCGAGTCCGTTTGAAACGCTTGTTAGGTTAACTTCTTGAAATTTCTCCAAGCGTTCCATATTTCTTTTGATATGATTTGGAAAACTGGGTCTTGCTTTCTTATTAGTTCACCATAGCCAAACCAAACTTTAAATTCTTCGATTACAATTTCAAGTACATCTGATTCTGAATGAGCATTTTTTAACCGTGGAATTATTGTTCCTACTTCAGGAGAATACTCATCAGTATTGTGATCAAAATTTATACCTATAGGATCATGTCTAAATAGAATTTCTTCAACTGTTGAATGAAACTCTCTATATTTTTTTTTGAGTATTTTCTTTTCTTGACTCATGTTGAGTTAACCTAACGACCCGGCGTTTAAGCGGCGAGTCTGGTTTTAGTTATTAAATTTTCGAACCCTAACCGAGTCCGCTTGAAACGCTTGTTATAGGCGTACTGGTTTAACAAGCTTAGCTAAATAGATAGAAAGATTGAAGAAAATTCTTTTTGGAAATAAAACAAGACCTAAAGCTATTATTGAAAATGATATTGGTACTTGTAAGAATCTTCTTCTAAGAATCGGGTCTGTTATTTCTACTCCATTAACAGTTAGTGATGAATCTTGATTTAAGACTGAAAACAAAAGGAGTATCGAAAATAAAAGTAGTGCGATACCAAAGTTTCTGAAATACTTTTTAGACCTCCGTATTGCTCTTAAACCAGTTGTATTCATTTCCTAAGCCTATAACGACCCGGCGTTTAATGGGCGCAGGGATTAAGTTTTTGTTGAAGTAACTTATTTATTTTATTGGTCATAAGTAATTGATCGCACTCCGTCTGCGTCCCATTGAAACGCTTGTTAGGTAAATAATAAGTGTTAACTATGCCCATAATTTTTCTTTTTTTCAATTTGAAATGCAAATAGAGCAATGACAAAAAAGAACGCACATGCAATTGAAATTGCCCAGTCACGTATTAACACGCTTATAAGTAAGATCAACATTTGTGTTAATATAAAACCCCAGAATCCAAATTTTTTGAAATTCAATATTGCAAATAAAAAATAGATACTTAACAGTGATAGAGAACAGAGTACTGGAAAATAGATAAAAGATGGGAAGTTAGAATCTAAAGTCAGTGCTAGCCCCGAGAGCACAAATCCAAAAATAAATTGATAGATAAACCCTAGAAAATGAACTGGAATTAAACAGAGTAAAAGTGCTCTAACCCATTTATTGAATTGATTATTCATTTAAGTCATTTACCTAACGACCCTGCGTTTAAGCGGCGAGTCTGGAGTTTAAAATTAAAGACCCGAACCGCGTTCGAGTCCGCTTGAAACGCTTGTTATACACTTTATAGGTTTATAATTACTTTAGACTTAGTAAAATCAAATTTGAACTCATTATCAAAACTGATATTCGGTATTAAGTGATTATTATTGGTGTCATAAAATGAAAACAGTTTTGATTGTTTTCTTAAATCTTCTAGTGTAGTTCTTGCAATGTTTTCGATCTCATTTACCTTAAATCCCCTTTGGATAAGATCGTTTTCAATTTCAGAGATATCAATTGTTTCGTAACGCTTATAAGTTTGTTTAAGCTGTTCAATGGTTTTGACGTCAAGAAATGAGAGACCAAAACCAGTTATATCTTTGATATCTGCTGATGCTAAACTCTCTTCAATTAATTCCCTGGTTAATATAATCGAACCAAATTTATCAGTTTTCAAATTTGAAATATTACCATAACTACTTCTCTCTTTTAAAAATACCCTCATATGAACTAGTAAATTTTTAGTAGGATATTTCTTAGAAGTAATTATGATTTGAATCATAAGTGTATAACGACCCAGCGTTTAAGCGGCGAGTCTGGAGTTTAAAGTTAAAGACTCGCACTTCGTCCGAGTCCGCTTGAAACGCTTGTTATACAAACTTTTTGAGTGCTGATTCATATTCTTCTTTTGAAAATATAAAAGGACCAACTTCATTGTATTCGGCTAACAACATTTCAGCATAATTATTTTCGAAGCCAAAATCTTTCCATGTATAAGTTTCGGCATTTTCTTCAATAGAAATGGTAATTGCTCCACATCCTAAATCACCGCATTCAGGGCAGATATAAATTGGTATTCTTCCGGAATTAAGTTCAGATTTTTCTTTCAATAAAAGCTGGTTCACAGCCTCTTTATCAAATTCGGGTTTAAAACTTCCAATAACTCCAACTACATCCTGATTTGGAAGTTCTTCTATTAAGCTTTTTTCATTGATACAAAAATCCAGGAAGTCGACTGAAGTTTTATCGTGACTTCCTTTGCGGTGTTTTACTTGAAAGGTTAGCCGATCCATTTTCGAAGTTTGTATAACGACCCCGCGTTTAAGCGGCGAGTCTGGTTATTAAAATTAAAGACTCGAACCGCGTTCGAGTCCGCTTGAAACGCTTGTTATGTGTTGGTATTTGATTTCCAAATATTACAAATATTTTGGTAGCTAATCACTGCTTTTTCTTTATTTAGAGAAAGTGTGGTTTTGATTTCCTTTTCTTCATTTGTGTGAAAACAGATCATAAAAAATCCCATTTTCTTTTCTAATGATATTTCGGATATAAAATCCCAAGAAACGCCACCAAATAACCATTTAATTCCACTTTCTGAATAAGTGATTTTTTTTATTCCCCTTAATTTTTTGACCTGTTTTAAGGCTTGAAAGAAAACAATACATGTAGTAATTAGGATCGAGAGAGAACTAAAACTTAGTACTGAAATTTCAGGGTTGAAAAATATTCTTGCCGAGAAGAAAAGAAGAAAAGCTAAACCAAAAACAAGAACCATATTGATAATACCGAGATTAGTATAAGCGGTTTCGTTCGTAATATTTGTTTTTTGGTTCATTCTTTAAAACACATAACGACCCCGCGTTTAAGCGGCGCAGGTCTTCGGTTTTTGTTGAAGTAACGAATTAATTTTATTGCTCACAAGCTTTCCAGCGAACCCTACCTGCGTCCGACTTAAAACGCTTGTTATAGGGCGAGAATGAAATACCTTTTTAGATAAATTTGAGCTAACCTTAAATATGGAACCAATCATCTTCTGTTTAGCAATAATTATTATTTGCTCATTTTTCGTTTTCAAGAATAGAGCATTATATAAGGACTGGAAAAACCAAACGCATTTAATGAAGAACATAATGTTTTATCAGTTGTTTGGTTTAGTATTGTTCAGTCTGGTTTTAATTATTGTTTTAGTTTGGGGAGATATTTGACGAATAATTTAATAGCCCTATAACGACCCGGCGTTTAAGCGGCGAGCCGTGATTGATTTAAGTTAAAAGCTTTGAGGCAAGTTCGCCTGCCCCGCGTCCACAAACCTGTGGACAGGCGGGGAGTCCGCTTGAAACGCTTGTTATGCAAACAAGTTTATTGAGAAAAATCGTATTCAACTTTTATCCATTCTTCTTTTCTATCAAGAAATATTTTTTCTGAATAATTTTCATGATCAATTTCAACTGTTTCAATTTCTTTGATGCTAATGTCATTTGATTGAGCAAAAGACCAGCTGGAATCTGTAATGCCAAAAAGCATTCTTTCAGTACCACAACGAGTTGAAACGGGAAATTCTTCAACATTGAAATCTCCTTCTGCGATTACATTCTCATTTTTATCAAAGAAAGACCAAGAGCCAATTTTATACTGGTAAAAAGCACGTTGCGGTCCACCAGTTCCGCAATCAATGAATGAACTCATTTGGTAATTACCTTGAGATTGTAAAGAACCGTTTGAATTGTAATAAGACCATTCACCGACTTTGAATGGAGATAACTTGCGATCTTTATCTAAAGCAAATTTACCACGAGCTTTCTTGGAACCATTTGAAAAATAAAGCGTGATCAGAGTATCACTACCAACGAAAATAGAATTATCGATCAGTTGAAAATCTTTGTCGTACCAAACATGGGTTTCTTGGGCAAAAATGATCGAACTACTAAAGCAGAAAAGAAAAAGAAGATGTAACAGTAGTTTTTTCATCCGATCTTTTGTTTGCATAACGACCCGGCGTTTAAGCGGCGAGCCGTAGTTGATTTAAGTTAAAAGCTTTAAGCCAAGTTCGCCTGCCCCGCGTCCACAAACCTGTGGACAGGCGGGGAGTCCGCTTGAAACGCTTGTTATGTAGCCATTTACTCTAAATGAGGCCATGCTTTTCTATCCTTTCCCATCTGAAGTGTCCAATATAAAATTGCCACGCCTGCTAATCCAAGTAAAGCCTGTCCTAACCCAACACCGATTGAAATGTTGATGCCAAAAATAATTATGGCACTGATAGCAAAACCAATAAATCCCCATCTTTTCCAGTTTAAGAGGGCAATTGCAAATCCAATGTTTAAAAGACTAGCTAACCCTAATAAGATGAAAGTATCAGGTGAAGCATTTGGCCAATTTGATGCAACATTTTCTGTGCTAAATAGATAAAGTATTGCAACAGCAGAATTTGTAATAATCATAAAGACAAGAAAAGTAGTTAAACATCCATGTCTTTTTGGTTTTGCTTCTTCAGATACAGTGTTTTCCATTTAAGCTTATCGATTTTGAGGCTACATAACGACCCGGCGTTTAAGCGGCGAGCCGAGTTTTAAATATTAAAGTTCGGGACTCCGTCCGAGTCCGCTTGAAACGCTTGTTAGTGGGCTGATGGCCTGTATAATGTGATAAAATGTATAGCATATATTAATCGCTCTCGTTCTTTCTTAATATTTAATTTTTCAGGAAATAGAAGCATTTGAGCCGTCATACTTGGAGTAATTGAAGCTCCATCTCTTAAATCACTAAGATACTCATTCAAAAAAGAATTTTTTTCTGAAGCACTTTTCAAAAAAGAAGAGTATATGCCTGATGAAATCAAACCTCTAAAATAAGTTGAATCCTCGGTTTCTGAATTGTAGGAATATTTTGTGTACCACAACTTTTCGTGAAATGATTCAGGAATAGTTGAAAAGAGATTGTCTAACCGTTGCTTATCGATGTCCATTGGAAAAGATGGGTACTCACGATCTAGGGATTCCTTTATATTTAGAAATAGCTCTTCGTAGCTGGAAAAAAAATCAGCACTAGGAGTCTGTTTAACTACTTCATTATCAAAGAATGTCAAAATAGAATCGAGATAAGTTATTTCATATTCAGAAAAATGCTTCTTAACAATTGGATCTTCTTCCAGAGAAATTGTACCACAAGAGCAAAGTAAAAAGAAGAAAGATATTGAAAGAAGTTTTCTCATGTGGTTAAGCCCACTAACGACCCGGCGTTTAAGCGGCGAGTCTGGTTTTAATTATTAAAGTTCCGAACCCTAAACGAGTCCGACTTGAAACGCTTGTTATACCTTGTTTTAATTTGACGTTTTTTTGCTATCAATGAAAATGGAATCCAGTATGTCGGCAACCTTAAAGGTTATTTTTGTATTTACCCAGAAAACAAGAATTACAAAACAAGCAGATATTGGGTAAATGGTTAAAGCAAACCATAAATCATTTTTTAAAAACTCAAATTTTTCTAAAACCAAAGTAGGATCAATATTTTGTTCCATATAATTCATGACTAAGTATAACTGAATGGCGGGTAATACAATGGTTCCAACTATTCCAAATAGATACCCGATACCAGTAAGAATTATTTTATTTGATCTTGGTTCCAATTTTAAAAGGTATAACATATTATTATCCGAACGGGTGGAAACGCAGGGTGTTCGTATAACATCCTTGAATCACTTTTATTCGCCCAAAAAGCCACTTCTCAGGAGGTAAACGGAACAGATTTCACGCACTTGGTTCCGATAACCTCAAAAAAAAATGTAAGGACTTCCCCGCCCAGTGGTCATATAAAATAAACATTGTTATAATTAAACCAAGTACTAATGGGTAAATCTGCACTGCTCGAAAGAGTTCGTCAGGAAATCAGGCGAAGAAATTACAGTTACAGAACCGAGCAATCTTATATAGGCTGGATTGTTCGATACGTGAGATTTCACGGCACCATACACCCCGATGATCTTGGGGATAAAGACATCGAAAAGTTCTTGAATCATCTGGCGAATAGTGAAAACGTGGCCGCATCTACCCAAAATCAGGCCCTTTCCGCGTTGGTGTTTTTATATAAACAGGTATTGGGTTCTAAAAGCCTGCATCTGCAAAACCTTCAACGTGCGAAAAAACCAGCACACCTACCGGTGGTTCTTTCCCATGAAGAGGCTTCGGGTATTTTGAACACATTGGAAGGTGTTCCGAAGCTGATCGCGTTACTGCTGTACGGTTCAGGGATGAGAATTTCGGAATGTCTACGCTTACGAGTTCAGGATGTCGATTTCGAATTCGAACAACTTTGGGTACGATCCGGAAAAGGGAATAGAGATCGGGTCACGTTATTGCCTAAAAAGTGCATCCCGTTACTAAAGGATCAGATACAGAAAGTTACCCTGCTTCACCAACGTGATCGCCAACATGGCCATGGTGCTGCGTTGCTACCAAAAGCATTGCACAAAAAATATCCCAAAGAAGACAAACAGTTAAGATGGCAATATGTATTTCCATCCACGAAACGATCCGTCGATCCAAGGTCAGGAAAGGAACACCGGTATCATCTCTCGGATAGATTCGTGAACAAATCCATAAAAAAAGCCGCACAGCAAGCCGGGATCGTAAAAAAAGTATCGGCCCATACCTTTCGGCATAGTTTTGCAACACAACTACTCATCTCAGGCTACGACATCAGAACCGTGCAGGAATTACTTGGCCACAAAAACCTTAAAACGACCATGATCTACACACACGTGATAAACAAAGGGGGTAATTATTTGAAATCACCGGTAGACATGATCTAAGTTTCACCGCAATACAGTCATTGCGAGGAGCTCGAGAACAATGAAAAGGGAAAGCAAAAAATCGATGTGGCAAAATCGTGAATATAGCTAGATCGAGGAGATCACGTCGTCGAGTTCGCACAAAAACCAATCATTAACCAAGCCTCCTCGTAATGACGGGCTTTGGTTTTTCTGGTGGTCATTGCGAGGAGCTTTTGAATAGTGATGAGGCAAACAAAATATCGACGCGGCAATCTTGTGAATATGGCAATCTTCAAAAAAAAAGCATTTTTATGAACTCAAAAGACGCATATGTATATATCCTGACAAATAAGCACCATAATGTGCTGTATACTGGGGTTACTACTGATTTGATTAATCGTATGATTCAACACAAAAAAAAGATGATCAAAGGTTTTACTACAAAGTATAACGTAGATAAGTTGGTCTATTTTGAAGGTCCGCATATAATCGATTATGCAATAAAACGAGAGAAGCAGATAAAGGCAGGTTCAAGGAATAAAAAAATTGATCTGATAAATGCTACTAATTCAGAATGGCGAGATTTGTTTGAGGATTTATATCCGGACAATTATCGACCTTTATAAGAACGGTCATTGCGAGGAGTCCGTGAACAATGAAAAGGGAAAGCAAAATATCGACGTGGCAATCTCGGGAAAGCGGTTGGAACGAGGAGATCACGTCGTCGAGTTCGTACACTGCCAATCATGAACCAAGCCTCCTCGTGATGACGGGCTTTGGTTTTTCTGGCGGTCATTGCGAGGAGCCCGTGAATTACAAAAAAGGAAGGAAAGCCTCAACAATGTAGCAAGATCAAGACGGGCCTTCGACAAGCTCAGGCACCTTCTTCGACATGTGAACAAAAAACTTGTTGCTGGATCGAGGAAAAGAGATAGAGAGTGGTGAGAGAAGCAGGTTTTTTTTAGGATTTCTGACCCACCCTTGTTCCCTCCCTACGTCTAGGGAGGGAGACGCCTTGTTATCGATTTGGATTGGTTTAGAGCGTCTTCTCCCCTGGTCTCAGGGGAGAGACAGAGAGGGGTCAGAACACGGCTGGATCGAGGAAAAGAGACAGAGACGGGTCACTACCCCGCCATCAACGCTTCAATCTCACTGATTTCTTTCGGGACATTCGTAAGATTTTCGAAACCCGTTTCAGTAACGGCGATGTCATCCTCAATCCGAACACCACCAAAACCGAGTAATGATGTTACTTTCTCGATATTCAAGAATTTTGCTTGCTCGGGATCCGCCATGGCAGGTTCAAGCACGGCGGGAACAAAGTAAATGCCCGGCTCAATGGTGATCACCATTCCCGGCTGAAGTTCTCTTCTCGCTCGTAAGAATTGAATCCCCGGTCGATCAATGCGTTCTACTCCTTTTGGATATCCACCCACATCATGCGTATCAAGCCCTAAAAAGTGACCAAGGCCATGCGGGAAAAACAAGGCAAAAATATTGTTTTCCATAATATCATCGATGGTCCCCTTAACGATTCCAAGATGTTTTAGCCCTCCCATCATTATCCGGGCAGCCATCAGGTGGAGATCTTCCATTTTAACTCCCGGCCGAATCGATTCAATAACCTCGGTGTGTGCATTTAAGACGGTTTGGTAAATATCGGCCTGAATTTGTGTGAATTTGCCGTTTACGGGAAAAGTACGGGTATAATCAGCGGCGTACCCATTGCACTCAAATCCGGCGTCCATCAAAAATAAATCGCCATCGTTAATCTGGTCTTTGTTTTCCACGTAGTGTAAGATGGATGCATTTACTCCACCCGCAAAAATTCCGTTATACGCATCCTGTAGAAGTCCATTTCTTAACTGAACCTGATTAAAAATGGCTTTTACTTCATACTCATACATTCCCGGTTTGATGGCCTTCATCACCTCAACATACGCCTCGTCATTCACGCGGCAGGCTTCCCGCATTTGATCTAATTCCCATTCCGTTTTTATCACTCGGCAATAAGTAAGTGCATCGGTAAGTGTTTCGGTGTCTACTTTAAAATCTCGACTCAAATCTTCGAGGAACTCAGCTTGTTCTTCCGTTAAACAATACACCGTCTCGGGATTCAGCGACTTCAACACGGTTAAAATCTCATTCGAATAGTGCAGATGGTCAGGCTTGTATTCTTCCTGATATTGCTCCCTGGTTTTTACATAACCGTGCCATACTGCGTATTGTGCATCGCGCTCCGGTACAAAAAGATGATATTCCTCGGTTTTTAAATCCAGGATTAGTGCACATTCAGCTTCATTTGCTCCCGTGAGATACCAAAAATTCGATTCCTGACGAAAAGGGAACTCATAATCGGTCCCATATCGATACATGGTGTCTGCGCCTTGTATGTAAACAGCTCCACTTTGATTGTCATCGAATAAAGAGAATAGTTTTTCGCGGTGTAAATGATGCATGAGTTCTGCGTAATAGTTTGTCGATTATTGGATAAGAATAGGGAAATGAAGCTCAAATTTCGAACTAAATCGAACGGACAAAAAAAGAATCAATAAATGAAGGGAATGAGCTTCTTGGTGCTTTTTATAAAATGTTCATACTCCGCGCCAAATTCCGACAGCAGCACTTTTTCTTCTACGGAAATTCTATAGCTAACCGCGATAAATACGGCGATGGAGCAACATAAAAGCAGATATATATTTTGCAGCGCAATCCACGCTCCCACATAATTCAACAGCAAGCCGGTATAGCTGGGATGCCGTAATAAGGTATATACTCCGGTTGTTGTAAGCTGATGATCTGATACAATGCTTACATCCACCGTAAATGCCTGCTTAAGTTGTGCAATGGCACTCCAGCGGATTACACTCCCAATAATTGAAAGGGCTAATCCGATGTAAAAAATCTCATTAAGGGGTACTTTCGTTGCAGCTAGTTCAGTGATTATTACGCTTAATCCAATACAAGTCGGCACTGTAATCCATAAAACAAGTAAGGAAAAGCGATCTGCCGTAGTTTTTCGGCTTTGTGATTTGGATCGCTTCCAGTAAGAAATGGCGCCCTCTGTTATACCAAGTATTATCAGCCAACTATAGACGCCCCACGCCATAATCAGGAAGTATATTTTTTAACGAGCGGGTTCATTATCCAAAAGAATAAAGGCGGCAATAACGCGAGTGTAATCATCCCGGTATAACCGGTGGGCATCTGTGGACTTTCCTCGTGATGATCTAAAACTTGATACTTTTTGCTGGCTTTGTGATGATGGTCGGAGTGGCGGCTAAGCTCGAATAACATAATTCTGCCAAGTGGATACGAGCAATCCCAGGAGTGGTGATACCCAACTTTTTCGTATCTGGATTTATTTTCATCAAAATTACGGGTTAGCCCATAATGCTGAATATAATTCACGGTTTCGAGTAACAGGATGCCAATCAGCGAAGCAAAAACAAATCCATACAATGCAGTTGCTCCAAACACCAAATAAATGGCAAGCATAAAAGCGACCTGGATCAGAGAAAACTGAATCATTTCATTTTCAAAGCTAAGAACCGGTTTCTTTTGTTTGGTTAAACGCTCGTGTTCAAGTTTCCACGCAGAAATGTAGCTGAAGATCACAGAACGGAACCAAAAGAAATACAGATTTTCACCATAACGGGCTGATGCAGGGTCTTCATCGGTACTTACAAGTTTGTGGTGGCCTCGATTATGTTCGATGAAGAAATGCATATAAGAAGTGGTAAGCAGCAAGGCTTTTGCAAGGTTTTGTTCAAACTTTCCACTTCGGTGACCAAGTTCATGGGCTACATTAATCCCGACGGAGCCATTGAGAATGCCGAACGAAACAATTCCTCCCCAAAGTGTGACGGTATCAAGCTCGTAATTCGAAATGTAGTACAACCAAACAAACAGAAAGCCATAGTTCAAAAAAACCATAGCATAGAGTAAATAATCGTACCAGCGGTCTTTCCCGATAACAATTCCTTGTGCTTGGGAGAGATTCTCTTTCTTATTGCCAATAATGATTTCGAGGACAGGTAGAAGTAATAATAGATAAATTAAACTATGCCAGGTTTCCCAACCTTCTACTCTAATGGCATGCCCCACACCATAATGTGGGATTAAACAGGCTAAATATTTAATTCTGTTTAGTTTCATTTAAATCAAACTGCCTTTGATGAATAACTTTGTTCTCTTATTTTTCTCTGAGTAAATATAAAAATATACTTCGACGAAAGCGTACTGCAGATGCAATATTAAGAAAAATGAACGGCTGAAATCATAAATTTTCAATAAAAAATGAAAGCAAAAGAATTGAGGGGTCTTTTTTCTGTTCGTCGAAATACAAAAGCATTGCTTTCCAATGAGTTTGACGGTCATATCCGCCTTATAGATAGTTTGCGTGCCATTTCATTTCACTGGGTGTTTTGGTTTCATGTGTTATATGTGCTAAAGCTCTTTATTCCTGAGGATCAGGTTGATGCTTATTTTGAGTCAACTTCTGCGGTAGCATTTTTGTGGAGAGGGACCCTTGCCGTTGATGTTTTCTTCGTGATCAGCGGATTTCTTATTGCCTACCTGCTTATTCTCGAATACCAGAAGAAAGACAGCATCAATATCACGCGATTTTATAAACGCCGTTTTTTAAGGCTGATGCCCGTCTACTATATCGCGATGCTCATCATTTATGTTGGCTATGTACCACAATTCACAAAAGTTCAGCCTGATAATACCGCCAATATTTGGGCAAACATGTTATACATCAACAATTTCCTGCCGCTAAATGATCAGTTCATGCTTTGGTCGTGGTCGCTTGCCGTTGAGGAACAGTTTTATCTGTTGTTTCCCTTCCTTTTTGTGCCACTGATGAAATTCAAAACAAAAGTAATTCCGATTTTAAGTGCACTACTTGTGTTTTCCCTGCTATTAAGGTGGATGCTTTTCAACCCCGAAGTGTTAAGCGGATCCATTCAGGAATTTTATTTGCTGGATCTTAACGAAAATATGTTCAGCAGCTTATACGATAAGCTGTATGCACGATTTGGGGCAATTCTTTGCGGTATTATAGCTGCATTTTTATACGTATATCATAAGCAAGTCATTACCGAATGGATTGCGAAGCTTGGTAAAAAAGTGGCATTAATCGAAGTTTCGCTATTAATTTTTACGCTCATCATTTTGGCAGCAACCTTTAAAGTCGACTCTCTGTTTGGGCACTTTTTTATTATTTCTCATCGTACGGTTTTCTCGATACTTATTGCCGTTTTAGTGTTGATGTATTTGCTATCAACTAAAGAAGTGGTCCTGCTAAAAAGCTTTCTTGAGAAAAAATTCTGGTATCCGTTTGCACAGCTTTCCTATTCAAATTATATCTGGCACCCCATGTGTCTCTTTGTGTTTTATTTCATTTTTTGGGAGCCGGATGAATTCCTGACGATGCAGGAAATCGTACTATCCATTGCGCTCAGCTATTTCACAACCATGCTGTTAAGTTATCTCAGCTTTGTATTTATCGAGAAGCCGTTCATGGATCTCAGAAAGTTTATGAAATAGAACTAGTCGCGCTTCTGTTTTTTAATCTTTTCACCTGTACCAATAAAAACGCCCAGGTATCCATCATCGAACGTAATAGTTGCATCTTTTGAGGTTATCTCATTGGAAGTGCCATCCTGCACCCCCATTTCGATAGCAGAATTTTTTAGCGGATATAACACTCCGGTTGAGCTAAATCCGGTCACTGGCTTGCCAATCGGGAAAAAAGATATGATGGTGCCGGGATCAAGATTTGGTTTAAAAGGTGATTGAGCTACCAGCATATCGCCATAATCATCCCGAAAAATTACAGACTCGAATTTCTGCTGAAATTGCAGGAGCACCGATAGATTTTTAATGGTGTGGTCTATTCTTTTTCCTAAGGTGCCAAGCACTACACATGAAGTTGCCCCCTGCTTTAGCGCATATTTCAAGGCTTTTTCTAAATCATTGGTTTCCTGATCTGGTTCGTGAAGAACATTAACGCCTTCATGATTGGTGTACTTGAAGCTATCCAAATCTCCAATAACAACATCGGGTAGATACTTGAAACCAAGAAATACATATCCACCGCTATCGGCGCCAATGGTTAAATCTGCAGCCTTGATTTCCGATTCTAGTAACTTTTTAGTCGGCGGGGTTCCACCGCACACAATTAATGCTCGCATATTTCAGTTTGATTAGTCGCAAAAGATAATGGTTTTGTAATACGATTGAGTATTTTCGACGCAAAGGAGATTTATGTACAAAGAATTCACCAAAAAAATTAAACGACACAAACGCATCGCTGTTTTTTCACACATTCGACCAGATGGCGATTGCCTGGGTTCGCAAGTAGCTTTTTGTTTGTGGCTACAAAAAAATGGAATCGACGCAACCGCATACAATCAAGATGGTCCCGCAGATAATCTGGCCTGGTTAAACGATATTTTCCCTATTCAACAACCGGATTCCAGAAGATTGTCAGCGTATGATGCCTTTGTAATTCTGGATGGAAATGCACTCCATCGATTTGGGGCTACTGCAGAATCTATTCCAAGTTCTGGAAAACCTATTTATATGATTGATCATCACCCGCAACCTGACGATATTTTTGAAGTGGCCGTTTCACGAACGGATTATTCATCTACGGCGGAATTGGTGTATGAATTATATGCTGAGCACGATATCACACAAATTGATACAAAAGCTGCAAAAGCAATGTATGTGGGAATTGTAACAGACACCGGTTCATATCAATTCGATAGTGTAACTCCAAATACGCTGAGAGCAGGAGCCGATTTGTTGGAACGAGGGGGTTTTAAACCAAATGACGTAGTTGAAAAAGTGTATTCAACCAAAAAGCTGAATCAGCTACAATTGTTGAGTAAAGCGCTTGAAACAATTACCCTACATGCCGACCAACAAATTGCAAGTATCTGCGTTACTAAAGCCATGTTTGAAGCCACTAACACCAAAAAAGAAGATACCGAAGGATTTGTGAGCTACCCGCTGAGCATCTCAGGAGTTAAGGCCTGTATTTTATTCCGGGAGGATGAAGATCGAATTAAGATCAGCTTAAGATCCCGTAGTGAAATTGACGTAAATAAATGGGCTCGACAAATTAATGGTGGCGGGCATAAAAAAGCGGCCGCTGGTTCGCATCCCGGACCCATCGAAAAAGCCATGGAAGATGTAATTGCAATCGGAACACAACAATTGAAGTAATCGCTGCCTATGACAAAAACGGCTACTGTTATTCTATCGCTACTAATATTTTTGATTTCCTGTACAGATTCTAGTCAGGAAAATGAACCAATTATCCCGGTAAGCAATAAAAGTGCGGGTGAAGCTTCTGCCTCCAATAATTTGGCTGTAAAAACACCACAAAGCACAAGTTCGGATGCTATAAACCAAAGTCGGAGCAATGCAATAACTCAGGCTGTTTCTAAGGCTGAGCCGGCAATAGTAAGCATCACCGTAACGGAACTTCAGCGAGGATACACACGGGATTTCGATTCGTTTTTCTTCCGTTTTTTCGAGCGTCCCATTCAGCGTGAAGTACAAAGCATGGGATCCGGATTTATTATCAGTGAAGATGGCTTGATCGTAACCAACGAACATGTAGCGAGTAAGCAGGCAAAAACGATCATGGTTACGCTAACAAATGGCGAAAGCTATGAGGCTGAGCTATTGGGCGCCGATGAATTTGCCGATTTATCACTGCTAAAAATAAAAGATGACAATCAGAAATTTCCATTTGTAGAATTTGCCGATTCTGACCTTGTGATGGTAGGGGAATGGGCCATTGCAATGGGAAATCCGTTTGGTTTATTTGCTGATGGCCAGCCAACGGTAACAGTTGGAGTAGTTAGTGGAACAAATCGCGATTTTCGACCCGATCCCCAGGAGCCACGGGTGTACATGGATATGATTCAAACCGATGCAGCCATCAATCGAGGGAATTCCGGTGGACCACTTTTAAATAGCGAAGGAGAGGTAATTGGAGTAAACACTTTTATTTTTACAGGAGGCACGAGTAGCGGTTTTGTCGGGCTTGGGTTTGCGATTCCAAGTGATCGTGTTCAGAAAATTATTGGTCAGCTTAAAGATTCCGGGGAAGTTTCTCTGGATTTTGATCCGGGAATGGAATTCACACAAATGACGAATCAACTGGTGTATCAATATGGATTGCCCCCCGTTGCAGGGTTATTCGTGTTAAGTATTAACAAAGATGGTCCGGCCTATGATAGCGGAATTATGCCTGGGGACATTATAACCCGGATCGGAAATGAGCGGGTTACCAGCGAAATGCACGCCTGGGCATTGATGCGAGAATTTGAGGAGGGCGATACAATGACTCTCCGATTGTTCCGAGATGGAAGCGAATATGAGGCTGAAATGACATTGCGAAAACGCGTAGCTGGCAGGTAATTCTGATTTAGGCGTGTTTTTTTGCTTAGATTTGTGCAAATTTTGCGCAAAAAGTTGAAAGTCAGACTTAAACATATCGCCGATAAAACCGGATTTTCCGTTTCTACAGTTTCCAGAGCGATTCGTGGTGAAGGTAGAATATCGGATAAAAACCGTTCGCTCATCATTGAAGCAGCACGGGAACTTGGATTTGATTTTTCACAATTTTCAGGAAATCTGCCCTCAAACTTCCCAACCTATATTGCATTAATCACCAGTTTCAGAACAGGTGAATTTTTCGCTTCTTTTTTTGTCGGATTTCAGGAAGGCGCCATCAATAAAGAACTATCTCTGTCTTTATTCAGTACCGCAGAGAATAAGCTATCGGTAAAGAAAATTATTGAAGAAGTGCGTAGTATGGGTTTTAAAGGGGCCGTCTTATTTATTCCGGAATTATCGGATGACGATTACCGCGAAATTCTAAAAACTATACCCATTGATTTCCCAATTCTATCCTGTTCAAATGTAGATGACACTCCCATAGATACCGTAACGTTCGATGCATATCAAGGAGCCGGGTTAGTTGCGAAGCACTTCCAGCAAGTTGGTTTTAAACAAGTTGGCTTAATTGAAGGGCCATCATCTATGCCGGAATCTCGCTTTAGAACCAACGGATTTATTGATTTTATCAAGTACAAATCAGACATCGAACTTATATGGCGTACTCAAGGGGATTATACCCTGGAAGCCGGGGTTCAGGCTTTCGAAGATTTCGGTAAAACAAAAGAGTTACCTCAAGCAATTTTTGTAGCCAATGATGCAATGGCAGTTGGATTTATGGAGGCTGCACGGAAAAATGGGTTAAAAATTCCGGATGATGTAGCAGTTGTGGGTTATGATAATTTACCAATCTGTGAGACTCACTTTCCTCAGATTAGTTCAGTGAATACGAATTACGTGGAATTAGCCGAGCATACCTTCGATATGATTATTCAGAGATTGAAAGAACCGGTTCCGCATCGGGGTATTGTATCTATGGTGCCTGTGTCGCTGGAAGTAAGAGGTTCAAGTTTAGTTTGAGCAAAATTTGCGCAATTATTGTGAGAAATTTGCACAATCTTGTTTCATTTCAGCGCTGATTTAAATATAATCTACTACTATTAATAGTAGGGTCA
This sequence comes from Balneolaceae bacterium, assembly GCA_965249965.1. Taxonomy (GTDB): domain Bacteria; phylum Bacteroidota; class Rhodothermia; order Balneolales; family Balneolaceae; genus HXMU1420-13. Next base: position 662,715 of record OZ252262.1, on the reverse strand, counting down.
CGCGATATGTATTTTCTTGGAATAGACTTAGGCAGCTCATCGATTAAAGTTTCTGTGTTAGATGCAGAAGAAGGGGCGATAATTGCTTCTTCAACCTACCCGGAAAATGAGATGGAGATTCAATCTCCCGTGGCAGGCTGGGCAGAACAAGACCCGGAATTGTGGTGGTCGAATCTAAAAATTACTGTACAGAGGTTGGCGGAAAAAGGTATAGACCTGTTAAAGATCGAAGCCATTGGAGTTTCCTATCAAATGCATGGCTTGGTGCTGGTAGATGATCAACACCGTGTTTTGCGCCCATCTATTATTTGGTGTGATAGCCGAGCCGTGGCGATTGGAGAAGATGCATTTCAGGCGATGGGCGGTGAACAAATTCTGCCAAAAATATTGAATTCACCTGGAAATTTTACGGCTTCAAAACTTGCCTGGGTAAAAGAAAATGAACCGGATATTTACCGAAGAATTCATAAAATAATGCTTCCCGGTGATTTCTTGGTGATGAAACTAACCAATGAAATCTCAACAACGGCAACGGGCTTATCGGAGGGTATTTTTTGGGATTTTGAACAGAAGAAAATCAGTAGCGACGTACTAAATGTTTATAATTTTGATAAGAGACACATTCCCGAGATTGAACCCTCAATTGGATCGAAGCTTACATTAAGCGATCAGGTAGCAAAAGAATTAGGCTTGAAAAAGGGTGTTCAGCTTTCCTATCGGGCAGGTGATCAACCAAATAATGCCTTTTCTTTGAATGTTCTACATCCGGGTGAAATTGCTGCTACTGCGGGCACTTCCGGAGTGATATACGCCGTCACAGATAAAAATGTATTTGATAAAAAGTCACGCATAAATACATTTATGCATGTAAACTCAACGGAAAGAAATCCCAGGAATGGGGTACTCATTTGTGTAAATGGAACCGGAATTCTATACAGCTGGCTTAAGAAATTATTGAATTCGGGAACAGAAAGTATCAACTATGAGCAAATGAACGTAATGGTCGAATCGGTTGAACCTGGAGCAAATGGTTTACAATGCCTGCCATTTGGAAATGGGGCAGAACGAATTTTTGAGAATCGAATTATTGGTTCACATTTTCTACATCTGGATTTCAACAGACACACTAATGCCCATCTGCTACGATCATCACTAGAAGGAATAGCTTTCGCATTAAATCTGGGCTTCGAAATGTTAGGAGAACTTGGGGTGCCTCAAAAAGCGATTCGGGCTGGAAATGCCAATCTTTTTTTAAGTAAATCTTTCAGAGAAATATTTGTGAATGTAACCGGCACTGAACTCGAGTTATATGATACAGATGGTGCTGCCGGAGCTGCGCGAGGTGCTGCATTGGGGGTTGGATATTATGAAACACCTGAGGCGGCATTCAAGAATCTAGATCTAATTGAAAGAATAAGCCCAAGTCAAAGTCTAAAATCAGAATACAAAGAGCATTTTGGTCGATGGAAAGAATCAATCAACAAACACGCATTTTAAATACAAAAGAATGAAGCCACTTATTGGAGATAAAGAATATTTCACCGGAATCGGAAGCATTCGGTTTGAAGGAAAGCAATCTGATAATCCATTGGCCTTTAGATTCTATGACGAATCAAAGATAGTTGCCGGTAAAACAATGAAAGAACATTTTAGGTTTGCGGTTGCTTATTGGCACACCTTAACCGGAACGGGTGGTGATCCATTTGGTCCAGGCACAAAAGAATTTCCATGGGCAACGAGTGCCGATCCTTATCAAAATGCAAAAGACAAAATGGATGCGGCGTTCGAGTTTATCACCAAACTGGGGGTTCCATACTATTGTTTTCACGATTTCGATTTAATTGATGAAGGAGACTCGCTGGCTGAATCCGAAAAACGGCTAAATTTCATTACAGATTATGCGCTTGAAAAGCAGAAGGCATCGGGAGTAAAACTGCTTTGGGGAACTGCCAATTTGTTTTCGAATCCAAAGTACATGAATGGGGCTTCTACAAATCCTGATTTTAATGTTGTTGCACATGCAGGTGCTCAACTAAAAAATGCATTGGATGCCACCATCAAACTCAGTGGAGAAAATTATGTGTTTTGGGGCGGTCGTGAAGGCTACATGAGTCTTTTAAACACGGATATGAAACGCGAACAAGAACATTTTGCGCGATTCCTGCACATGGCAAAAGATTATGCCCGTGCAAATGGGTTCAAAGGCACATTTTTCATAGAGCCAAAACCTGCGGAACCATCCAAACATCAGTATGATTTTGATGCAGCTACGGTTCTTGGGTTCCTGCAAAAGTTCGATTTAATGGATGATTTTAAGCTAAATATCGAAGTAAATCATGCAACGTTAGCCGGGCATACATTCGAGCATGAGCTTCAGGTGGCAGCGGACAATGGGCTACTCGGAAGTATTGATGCAAACCGTGGTGATTATCAAAATGGCTGGGATACCGATCAATTTCCTGTTGATGTGTATGAGCTCACCCAAGCCATGATGATTATCCTTGAAGCGGGTGGTTTTCAAGGAGGTGGAATAAACTTTGATGCAAAAACCCGTCGAAATTCAACCGATTTAGAAGATCTGTTTCACGCTCATATTGGTGGGATGGACGTTTTTGCCCGGGCTTTACTTGCTGCTGATGAAATTCTCGAAAAATCGGAATACAAGAAGCTGAAAAAAGAACGCTATCAATCTTTCGATGCTGGAGCAGGACAAGAATTCGAAAACGGCAACCTCAGCCTTGAGGATTTACATAAAATTGCCGGTGATAATCCTGAATTAGAACAAATAAGCGGCAAACAAGAAAGATTTGAAAACCTTGTAAACAGGTATCTCTAATGAAAGCAATGCCAGGTATTATCGCTTTAGTGGCGATCTCCATTTCTTGTACAGGAGCGGATGAAAAGTCAAAATCTTTGTCTGATGCTTACGCGGATCATTTTTATATAGGTGCTGCAATAAATACAGCGCAGTATAAACAAACCGATGAAAAAGCAGTTCCAATTTTAAAAACCCATTTCAATTCAATCACACCCGAAAATGATATGAAATGGGAAAATATTCATCCTGAACCCGGCGAATTTTTCTTTGATGATGCGGATGAATTTGTAGCCTTTGGAGAAGCAAACGACATGTACATTATTTCTCATGCGTTGATTTGGCATTCGCAAACTCCCGATTGGGTTTTTGAACATGAAGATGGGACGCCGTTATCACGAGAGGCGCTGTTAGCACGCATGGAAAATCATATCAAAACAATAGTAACCCGATATAAAGGGCGGGTTGACGGTTGGGATGTGGTTAACGAGGCATTGAACGAGGACGGTACGATGCGAGAGTCTAAGTGGAACAATATTATTGGCCCGGATTATGTGGCAAAAGCATTTCAATTTGCACAGGAAGCCGACCCCGAAGCTGAGCTTTATTACAATGATTACAATCTCCCAAATGCGGAAAAGGCAGACGGAGTAATTCAACTTGTAAAGTCCATTCAGGAACAGGGAATAAAGGTTACCGGTATTGGAATGCAAGGCCATTATGGCTTTGATTATCCACCACTAGAGGATTTAGAAGAGAGTATTATCAAGTTTTCTGAATTGGGCGTTGTTGCGATTACCGAACTGGATATTGATGTACTACCCTCTGCCATGGATTATATGGGTGCAGATATAAGTATGCGGGCAGAGTTAGCTGATTCATTAAATCCTTACACGGATGGAATGCCACCGGAAATTGAACAGCAACAAATTGATACTTATAAGGCTTTGATTGAAATTTTTATCAAGTATTCTGATAAAATTAATCGGGTTACAACGTGGGGTGTTACTGATGGAGATTCCTGGAAAAATGGATGGCCGGTTGGTGGCCGCACGAATTACCCATTACTTTTCGATCGGGAAGGATCAGCCAAAAAAGTAGTTAGTGAACTAATCAGTTTGGTTGAGGAATAACATGGATAAAATTAAATCGGTGGATGTGCTTGAAACGGCGCCCTATAAAGATGCGACTCTAAATGCTGAAACTAGAGTACGGGATTTGATTTCCAGAATGACCGTGGAAGAGAAGGTTGCTCAAATGACCTGCATCTGGAATGACAAAAAAGAAGTGCTGGTCGATGAAGATGGATTCTTCGATGAAAAAAAGGCAAAGAAGTTTTTTAGCCATGGAAATGGAATCGGGCAAATTGGGAGACCGAGTGATGCAGGAAAAGATGAACAGTCTGGCCATGACGCTGGATTTGATGCAGAACAAACCATTGAGCTCACGAATGCAATTCAGAAATTCTTTATTGAACATTCAAGATTGGGAATCCCGGTAATTTTTCATGAAGAATGTTTGCATGGGCTCGCAGCTAAAGGAGGTACTAGTTTTCCGCAACCCATTGCACTCGGCGGTACGTTCAATCCCGAACTTATAGAGAAATTGTATGCACTCGCGGCGAAAGAAACCAGAGAGCGGGGGGCGCATCAAGCCTTAACTCCCGTGGTAGATGTGGCACGCGATCCAAGATGGGGCCGCGTTGAAGAGACTTTTGGGGAGGACCCGTTTTTAGTATCAGAAATGGGAAAAGCTGCGGTACGTGGATTTCAAGGTGATGCTTCTTTCACTGGCAAAGACAAAGTAATTGCAACCTTAAAGCACTTTGCTGCCCATGGCGAGCCCGAATCAGGGATGAATTGCGGACCTGTAAATGTATCTGAGAGGGTTTTACGTGAGACATTTCTGAAACCGTTCAAAGAAGCAGTTCAGGATGCGGGGGTTGTGAGTATTATGCCATCTTATAACGAAATTGATGGGATTCCATCCCATGCAAACCAATGGTTGCTCAACAAAGTGTTGCGAGAAGAATGGGGCTTTAAAGGATTTTTAGTGTCTGATTATTATGCAATCACTGAACTATTCGATCGAGAAGCAACGCATGGGCATCATCTGGCTTCTGATAAAAAAGAAGCGGCGAAGCTTGCAGTACAAGCAGGTGTAAATATGGAATTTCCCGAGCCGGATTGTTATCCTCACATTTCTGATCTAATAACAGAAGGGCACATTCAAGAATCTGAAATCGATGCACTTGTTGAGCCTTTGCTCTTATGGAAATTTAAACTGGGTTTATTTGACGAGCCCTATATCGAAAAAAGAGTAGAAACAGATAAGGATGCACATGAAAATCTAGCCCGGAAAGCTGCACAAGAATCCATCACCTTACTAAAAAATCAAAATGATATTCTGCCATTATCGAGAAGTAGCCTAAAATCGGTAGCAGTTATCGGTCCTAATGCCGATGTACCTTTACTTGGCGGTTACAGTGGTTCACCTTCTACGAATGTAACCGTTCTGGATGGCATAAAAGCAGCGCTGGGTGATGATGTAGAAATAATTTATCACCAGGGGTGCAAGATCACCGTTGGCGGACGTTGGGAAGCAGATGAAGTGATCCTGCCAAATGAAGCCGATGAAATGAGAAGCATCGCAGAGGCTGTTGAGTTAGCAAAATCTGCAGATGTAATCATTCTGGCGATTGGCGGGAATGATCAAACGTCCAGAGAGGCATGGTCGTTACATCATATGGGCGATCGCACCAATTTAGATTTGTTTGGATATCAAGACCAGTTAGTGGATGAGCTTTCCGAGTTAGATATTCCAATTATCGCAGCTCTTTATAATGGCCGTCCGTTGAGCGTAAATAATGTAGCTGAAAAAGCAGATGCAATTTTGGAATGCTGGTATGGTGGTCAAGAAGCAGGAAATGCGTTGGCTGATGTGATTTTTGGAGAAGTAAATCCATCCGCTAAATTGCCAATTTCGATACCTCGGTCAGCGGGGCATTTGCCAGTGTATTACAATTATAAACCATCTGCTCGGCGTGGTTATTTAAATGCCGAGGTAAGTCCGCTTTTCTCTTTTGGATTTGGGTTGAGTTATACCAAATTCGAGCTAGCAAACGTGAGACTGGAAAAGACACATATTTCCAGAGGTGAATCTACCTTTCTTCAACTTGATGTGAAAAACATCGGTACAAAAAATGGCGCTGAAGTTGTGCAAATGTACATTCGTGATAAGGTGAGTTCGGTTACCCGACCTGTAAAAGAGCTGAAAGGGTTTAAAAAAGTTTGGCTTAATTCTGGCGAAACTAAATCAATTACTATCCCGATCACTCCAAATTCACTGGCTTTCTATAACATTGAAATGGAATATGTTGTGGAACCGGGTGACTTCGAAATTATGGTCGGAAATTCCTCAATATCCGAAGACTTACACACACTCACCTTAACCGTAAAGGACCAGCAATGAGCACTCAAAAAATCCCTGTTTTTGAAAAAATAGGATATTCTGCTGGTGACGCAGCATCTAATCTATTTTTCCAGACATTTATTGTGTACCTGCTTTTCTTCTATACCGATGTTTTTGGTATTTCAGCGGCGGCAGCAGGCACGATGTTCCTGGTCACTAGAATTTTTGATGCCGTTAATGACCCTGTAATGGGCATGATTTCGGATAGAACGGAGACAAAGTATGGTAAATTTAGGCCTTACTTACTTTGGCTGGCTATTCCATTCGGCGTTTTGGGATTTTTCATGTTCATGACTCCGGATTTTGGTTCAACCGGAAAGCTTGTGTATGCCTACATCACCTACACGTTGATGATGATAATGTACACAGCGATAAACGTGCCATATTCTGCGTTAATGGGAGTAATTACCCCTAATTCAGAAGACCGAACGGTAGTTTCATCCTATCGATTTGTTGCCGCATATATTGGGTTGCTCATGGTAACAGGATTCACCGAGCCTTTAGTTGAATATTTTGGAGAAGGTGATCGTCAACTCGGTTGGATGTGGACCATGGGTTTGTATGGTACAATTGCAGCAGGCTTATTTATGATTACTTTTTTCACTACCAAAGAAAGAGTTGCACCACCCAAAAATCAGAAAATCGATTTTAAAGCAGATGGCAAAGAATTATTCAAAAATGGCCCCTGGGTTCTTATTGCGATCGCTACCGTTTTTCAACTTACTTTTCTTGTAATACGAGGTAGTACCTTTGCCTACTATGTGAATTATTATCTGGGGGATCATTCGATTTTTCTGCTGGAATCGGAGTTTGCATTAAGTACGTCAACTTTTCTAACCTCGGGCGCACTTGCAACGCTGGTTGGTGCAATCACTACTAAATACATCATAAAACTGTTTGATAAGAAACGAACCTATGCCTGGTTTCTTGGTTTGGGTGCGGTGATCAGCATACTATTCTTTGTGCTTCCGCCAGATCAGATTCTACTGATTTACATAGTAAATATTATTGCAGGATACCTTCTTGGACCAGTAGCAGTACTACAATGGGCAATGTATACTGATACCGCAGATTATGGGGAATGGAAGTTTGGCCGAAGAGCTACCGGACTAATAATGGCGGCTTCATTGTTTGCGCTAAAATTAGGAGTTGCCTTAGGTGGCGCAATCACCGGTTGGGTTTTAAGTGGCTATGGATTTGAACCAAATGCCATCCAAACAGAAGAAACTCTACAGGGTATTCTATTATTGGTAAGTGTAATACCGGCGGTATTCGGAGTTTTAGCATTTGTCGTTATGCTTTTTTACCCCTTAACGAATGAAATGATGAGATCAATCGAAAACGATTTAACACTTCGAAGAAGTGAATAAGAGTACAATTTTTAAATCAGTAATTATGAAGTCTACTTTTACTTTCTTAATAATCATGTTGAGTATATCACTGATGCAAGCTCAGGATTCAACAATTGTAAGCATAAATGGAAGTTTCGAAGATTTTGCTCTTGGTGAAGTTTCGCAAAACTCTCTTAATTGGGTTTTTAATATAACTCAAGGCACACCCCCCGCAGAAGCAGTATTTACTATTGTTACCGATACGCTGGATGGAGAAAAAGCATTACAGGTAGAACTGGGCACATTCAATGGGGCAGATGATTGGAATGTTGAGGCAGTAAACGATCCCGTTGCTGTTGAAGCAAATCTCGAACATCGAGCAAGTGTGTGGTTAAAAGCAGATTCAAATACCCGAATTGCTCGGCTGTATTTTGGTCTGCCAGAAGCAGGAAATTGGGAACGATATAACCAAACTGACTTCAGTTTAACGACCGAGTGGGCTAAATATGAAATTAGTTATGTGCCAAACACTCAAGATCAAATGTTAGGAATGCGACTTGGTGTGGCATTAAATTTTGAGGCAAATGATCAGGCGACTATTTACATGGATAATTTAGAGGTAATTCAACTGGGTGAAATTGAACGAGAATTTGATCCAATTGCGATTAACAAGCCTAAGTTTTTAGGCAATATTTATTCGAGTTCTCAATCAATTCGATTTGATGAGTTTTGGAATCAGATTACCCCGGAAAACGCGGGTAAATGGGGTTCAGTTGAGGTTCAGCGCGATGTAATGAATTGGTCGCAGTTGGATGCGGCTTATAATGTGGCAAAAGTAAATGGGTTTCCATTTCGATTCCATGTTTTGTTTTGGGGAAACCAACAACCGGAGTGGTTAAAGGCATTATCTACAGAGGAGCAAGGGGAAGAGATTCTAGAGTGGATGACAGCCGTTGCCGAACGATATCCTGATATGGACTATTTAGAAGTTGTGAATGAACCTTTGCACGATCCGCCAATTGATGATCCTAACGATCCAAATAGTGGCGGCTATATTGAAACGTTAGGCGGTACAGGCGAAACGGGCTGGGATTGGGTAATAAATGCGTTTGATCTGGCACGTCAGGTTTTTCCGGATTCTGTGAAATTCATGATCAATGATTACAATATTCTTGGAAACTCTAGTAATGTTCAGGAATATTTAGAGATCATAAATCTTTTAAAAGAACAAAATCTTATTGATGCGATTGGGGTGCAAGGGCATCATTTTTCAACGAAGTATTCGTCCATTCAAACAATTAAATCCAACATGGACGCACTTGCAGAAACCGGGTTGCCTTTAATGGTAACAGAGTTTGATATAAATGGCAGTACAACGAATAATTCTGAAGCTGCTCAAAGGCAAGAATATCAACGAATATTTCCATCAATCTGGGAACATGAATCCGTTTTAGGGGTCACACTTTGGGGTTGGCGACCGGGACTATGGGTTGAAGATGCTGTGTTAATTTCTAATTCCTGGGAACAAAGGTCTGCATTAACCTGGCTTCGCGAATATGTAGAAACCACCGATTTTTCAACATCATTTGAACCTGAATCAAGCCAACCATCATCGTTTGAATTAAGTCAGAATTACCCGAATCCTTTTAATCCAACTACGAATATTGAGTTTAAAGTATCATCAAGTGCCAATGTATCACTAACCGTTTTTGATATTACCGGAAAGCAAATCAGTGTGATTTTAAATGAAACAAAAGCACCAGGGACGTACTACGCAAATTTTAATGCTACCGGGCTTTCAAGTGGAGTTTATTTCTACAAATTGAGTATGAATGGAGAGCATCAGATTAAAAAAATGACTCTGGTGAAATAACAAAAAGCGCTTTCATTAGAATATTAGGTTTACCCTTAATTTCGTTTGGTTGATGTTGATAAATTCATCAGCTTTTGGAAGATGAAATCACCTGACCTGAAAGCTCTAAATAGTTCTCTCACAGCCTCTTTAGTGGATGCTAGATTGGCATATATATTAAACAAGTTTCAAAAAAAGGCGTTAGTAACAACTTCGTTTGGAACAAGCTCTGCATTGCTTCTACATTTTTTAAGTAGAGTTCGCCCGGGTTTCCCTGTTCATTTTATTGATACCGGATATTTGTTTGATGAAACTATTGCATACAAAGAGGAACTGGAACGACTGCTGGATTTAAATATCATCACGCATAAACCGGCAGTGAAAGCGCATGAAGCGACACTCATGTCAAGATTATGGGAAACCGATCCCGATGCCTGTTGTAATGTGAATAAAATTACACCATTGGAAACCGTGAAAAAGAATCATGAAGTCTGGATTTCAGGATTGCTTGGGTATCAAAATGGGTATCGTTCTGGGCTAGACATACTTCAACAACGAACAGACATTTATAGATTCTATCCATTTATCGATTGGAGCGAAGCGCAGGTTATTGATTATTTCGAATACTTTGCATTGCCACGACATCCACTCGAAAAAATGGGCTTTGATTCGCTGGGTTGCACTCATTGTACCGTACAGGGGAACGGCCGTACGGGCCGTTGGAGTGGAACAGGTAAAACAGAGTGTGGGTTACACGCTTAATTCACTTTTAGATTCTTTTAGCAGCCAATCCAAATAGTCACGATTCCCTTCATTCTCTGTGAGCGTAATAGAGATTACACAGGGACAGTCAAAATCATGTAATTCTTTTACTCGCCGGGTTAATTGTTTCATTTTGCTATAATGCGTTTTGGCAATAAGCACACATTCTGTTTCTTCAACAATTTCTCCCTTCCATCTATAGATAGAACTCATACCGGGTAAAATATTTATACATGCAGCTAGCTCTTCTTGAACTAAATGGCGACCTATTTTCTTGGCTTCTTGGTCATTCGACGTGGTAATGTATACTAGACGAAGATTGTTATACATGGCTCTGATGATTAGCGAGTTTCGGCGTTTGAGTGAATTGTAAATTGTTGAATTTTCACTAAGGTTAATAGTGGATTTTATTTTCTATTCCCCCTATCTTTGCAAGCTCTGAAATTTTGCGAGAGTGGTGGAATTGGTAGACACGCTAGATTTAGGATCTAGTGCTTTAATCGGCGTGGGGGTTCGAGTCCCCCCTCTCGTACTTTCCTTCCTAATTATCCTGTTTATTTACTTATTGAATTCACATACAAAAGCGGAGCATACGTGAACATTTCTGTTAAAGACCTTACTTCCGTTGATAAAGAAGTAACTCTAAAAGCAACCCGAGAAGATTTACAACCTAAATTCGATAAAGCGTTAAAAAAATATCAGGGGCAAATTGCACTCCCTGGTTTCCGGCCTGGTAGAGTACCTCTAAGCCTTGTAAGAAAGCGTTTTGGAAACGATATCGAAATTGAAGAAATCAACAAATACGTCCAGGAAGTATTTGAAAAGGATGTTGTAGAAGAGCATAACCCTGTTGGCGAAGCTCAAATGTTAGACTTCCAGTGGGAAAACGACGAGTTAGAAGTAGTTTTCAAAATTGGTGCCAAGCCAGAGTTTGAAGTCACAGAGCTTTCAAAAATTAAAGTGAACAAAATGATTCACGATGTCACAGAAGAAGAGGTTGAGGAGGAATTGGAACGAAGCCTCGAGCGTGATGGGAATTGGGAAGAGGTAGACTCAAAAATCGACAAAGAATCAAAGGTAATTGCAGACGTTGTTTCTTTGGATGATGACGGTAATGTTGTGGAATCTGAAGCCGATAACGATCAGACGATTGACATGCGCCAGGAAGCAGCCAAAGATTTCTTAAAGTCTTTGAAAGGCAAAAAAACTGGTGATGTTGTGGATATGAAACTGGAAGAAGATGGAGAAAAAGATCACTTCCGGGTAACAGTTAAAACGGTACAGAAACTTCACAAAGCTGAGATGAACGAAGAATTCATCAAGAAAAACAGTAATAATGAAGCGACTAACGAAGACGAATTTAGAAGCTACTTGAAAAGCAAAATGCAGCAATATTACGACCAAAGTGCCAACGACCTTTTCCGAAGCGAGGTTGTTACTGCGTTAGTTGATGCACATGACTTTGAAGTACCTGAAGCTTTTGTTGAACAAGTTAAAAGCGGTTATGTGAACCAACTTTCACAGCAAATGGGTGGAAATCTCCCAGAAGCATTTGATGAAGCTTCTTATCGAGAAGAAATGGGCGAGCAGGCAGTACGCGAAGCAAAATGGTATTTTATCAGCCAAAATCTGCAAGAAACATTTGAAGATATCGAAATAAAACCCGAAGATATCGATGAGTTTCTTTCACTTGAAGCTGCACGATTTGGTGCTACCGTTGACCAGTTGAAAGGTTATTACGCTCAGAACCCTAGTATGTTCGAATCACTGAGAAGTAGTATTCGCGAGAATAAAGTATTTGACAAACTTCAGGATGAGGTAAAAATCAAAGAAATGGGCAAAGATGCTTATCGCAAAGCTCAAGAGAAGAAATCGAACGCCAAGAAATAATTATTACCAATACTATGATAAAGCAACCATTATTTGAACAACCAATTTTTGAGACATCGCAGCAAATTGAGAGTAACTTGGTGCCCATGGTTATCGAAACCACGAGCCGAGGAGAACGCGCTTATGATATTTACTCGCGTCTACTAAAAGACCGAATCATCATTTTAGGAAGTCCAATTAACGATGTGGTTGCAAGCTCAATTGTAGCGCAAATGCTATTTCTTGAATCAGAAGATCCGGAAAAAGACATCAATTTATACATCAACAGCCCAGGTGGAGTAGTTTCTGCAGGCTTAGCTATTTATGATACCATGCAGCACATTAAGTGTGATGTTGCCACTACTTGTATGGGTATGGCTGCGAGTATGGGTGCCGTGTTACTTACTGCCGGGACAACAGGTAAAAGAAGTTGCCTACCTCATGCTCGCGTAATGATTCACCAACCATTAGGTGGTGTTCAGGGGCAGGCTAGCGACATTGAAATTGAGGCTCAGGAGATTATTCGAATTAAAAAAGAATTGAGTCAAATTATTGGAGATCATGCAGGTAAGACATTAGAAGAGATTATCCGCGACTCCGATCGTAACAACTGGATGTCGGCAGATGAAGCAAAAAATTACGGACTGGTTGATAATGTGATCAGTCGTGCCGATACTAAATAGGATTTTGTACATTGAAGCATGAGCGATCAGGAAAAAAATAGCGATATAGTAAATTGTAGTTTTTGCGGGCGATCTAGCCTGGAAGTAAACAGCATGGTTGCAGGACCGGGCGTTTATGTATGCGATCGCTGTGTCGAGGATGCTTCTAGTATTATTAAAAGTGATTTAGCCTCTCTCGCCAGACGACGCGAAAAAAGTTACAAACCACTTTTAAAGCCAATCGAAATTAAAGCCAAGCTCGATGAATATGTAATTGGGCAAGATCAGGCCAAGAAAACGTTGTCGGTAGCGGTTTACAATCATTACAAGCGCATTGGAAACGATAGCTTGGAAATGGATGATACTTTGATCGAGAAAAGTAATATAGCTTTGCTTGGTCCAACAGGTTCTGGTAAAACATTACTCGCGCGAACATTGGCAAAAGTTATCGATGTGCCATTTACTATTGCTGATGCAACAGTATTAACAGAAGCCGGTTATGTAGGTGAGGATGTTGAAAGTATTTTAAGCAATTTACTTCAAGCCGCTGATTACGATGTTGAACGTGCTAAGCGTGGCATTGTGTATATCGATGAGGTAGATAAAGTAGCTCGCAAATCTGATAACCCATCCATCACACGCGATGTTAGCGGCGAAGGAGTTCAGCAGGCGCTGCTTAAAATTCTGGAAGGAACCGTTGCCAATATTCCACCAAAAGGAGGAAGAAAGCATCCGGAGCAAAGCTTTATCCAATTGGATACCTCAAATATTCTCTTTATCTGTGGCGGAGCCTTTGCCGGTTTGGAAGAAATTATTTCTCGCAGACTTTCCACCAGCGCCATGGGATTCCATACGCTTGAGCAAGTGAAGTTCGATAAAGAAGATCCTGAGATTTTCACCTATGTTGAGCCGGAAGATCTTCAACGATTCGGACTGATTCCTGAATTAATTGGTCGTTTACCAGTAATTTGTGGATTGCATGAGCTTTCTGATGATGCGATGCTTGATATTCTTCAAACGCCCAAAAATGCCATTACTAAACAGTATAAAAAGCTGTTCAAGATGGAAAATGTGGAACTCGAATTCGAAGAAGACGCACTCATATCAATTGTGCAGAAAGCGAAAGCGCGTAAAACCGGAGCTCGTGGTCTTCGGTCTATTATGGAAGGTGCGATGTTAGATATTATGTTCACGCTTCCATCTATGAAAAATGTAGCTCGATGTACCATCACAAAAGATACCATCGAGAAAAAGGCCCCCCCGGTCTACGAAAAGCAAAAAGCTACCGGCTAAAGAAATTAACCCAGTTCATAAATCATGTGCTGGGTTTTTTATTTAGGGGATATTTTTTACTTGCCTATATTCTTCAAAAAATTCGTATGAATCTCTTTTCTCGAACGGATTGGATAAAAATTATGCTCATCGTATTTCTGGTGCTTCTTGGTGCCGGGTCGTTGGTGTATAATAATTACCTGGTAAGTAAAATTTTAGATAAAGAAAGGATTAATGTTGAGCTTTGGGCAAAAGCGATTGAGTACAATGCACTTCCGGTGCATCAACAGGCAAGTACGCAATTATTGACACTGGCAGGAGAATTATCTCAAATAGAAAACGTGCCAGACAGTGTGGTTCAAAAATTAGTTGAGATTGAAAGCCTTCGAAGTTCACGTGATTTTGTTACTGATGAATTAATCCTGGATGAGTCTAGGAATTTCGAAATTCCTGCTGTGGTGGTTGATGAGAATGATATTCCGCTCGAATACACGTATATCACAACAAATGAAAAAGGTGAACAAGTTACTACGGTTGATTATGGGTTTAAAAACGTTCCACTTTCTGATATAGATACTCCCGAAAAAAGAACGGCTCTCGTTAAAAAACTCAAAGCTACCAATCCAGCTATTGAAATCGTAATAGGCGATGAAAACACGCAGATTTCACAATTTGTGTACTTTGGTGAAAGCCCGACGGTTCAACTTCTACGCTATTTTCCATATTTCCAGATTGGGATTATGGCGCTGCTACTTGCAATAGGATATACTACCTATAGAAGTTTAAAATACACCGAGCAATCAAATCTATGGGTTGGAATGGCGAAAGAGGCTGCTCATCAGCTTGGCACTCCAATATCTTCACTTTTTGGCTGGATAGAGTTGTTTAAAGAGGACTATCAAGAGGATGAAAATGCTTCAAAATTAATAATAGAGATTGAAAACGACGTACATCGACTAAAAGGAGTGGCCGAACGATTTGGTAAAATAGGCTCTTCTCCAGAGCTCGTGTCTCAAGAGATAAAGCCAATTTTAATGGATGTAATTTCGTATTTGAATCGAAGAGTTCCGCAACTTGGAAAGGGTGTAAAAGTTGAGGAGAATATTTCAACAGCAAGTAAAGTTGCGCTTAACCCGGAGCTACTTCAATGGGCGATTGAAAACTTGGTTAAAAATGCTATGGATGCACTCAAAAAATCGAAGACCGAACAAAAGATTAAAATTGAGGTTCATGATTTGAATACTCAAGTTATAATCGACATAACTGATTCCGGGGCAGGTATTGAGGCTAAAAATACCAAGAATGTATTTCGCCCGGGTTTTAGTACTAAAAAGCGAGGATGGGGACTTGGGTTGAGTTTAACTAAACGAATTATTGAAGATTACCACAAAGGGAAGGTATTTGTTCATAAATCTGAGCTTGGAAAAGGGACAACGATGAGAATACAACTACCGGCCTCAGTATGACTAGTCGTCAGTATATCCTCTTTTCTTTGCGTATTCGTACAACTCAGTTTTTAGGAGATTTCTACCACGATGTAATCTGGAACGAATGGTTCCAATGGGAACATCCAACATATTCGAGATTTCTTCATAGGTAAATCCATCTACATCACATAAAAGTACGACTGTTCTGAAGTCTTCAGGTAGTTTAGCTAATGCGCTAGAAAAATTGTCATCCATCAGATTACGAAACATGATACTCTCTAAATCGGTTGTATCTGTTCGTTCAGCCCGTACTGACTCGTAGTAAGATGAAACTTCATCGTAATCTACGCTTTGAGGTTTTTTTAGATTTTTTCGATAGTTATTAATGAATGAATTTTTGAGAATTCTAAATAACCATGCTTTAGCATTGGTTCCCTTTTCATAACTGTCGAAAAAGCGAAAGGCTTTTACAATGGTATCTTGTACCAGGTCTTCCGCATCACTTGGATCTGTAGTCAGGCGCAAGGCAAAATTATACAGCGAATCCAAATGAGGAATGATCTCATCATTAAATGCTAGTTGCTTTCTGGAGACAGTGTTGCTGTTGCTCACTCGGTACCTCAAATTAATCTCCCCCTAATTAAGGCATTTTTTATTACTTATGTAACTTCACGCACAAAATTAAAAGTGGGTAAATACACTTATTAAAATAGTATATACGAGATAGAGACGTAAATAGATTGTATTGATGAGCGATTAAGGAAAAATATTTTCTAAAAAAAAGTAATCACCATTACGTCATACAAAGCGTGGGTCCATGCAGCTACTCCAAACCCTCTCGCTACATAAAGTCCATTTAGCATTAGTCCGAAAAGAAATCGATAGAAAAATGAGTTCAGCGTAAAAAAATCGCCCATCGAACCGGTGTAATGTACTGCACTAAATAATAAAGCAGACAATACAACAGCAGCAGTTACCGAAGCCCATCTTTTATTGTTGAATAATTTGTTAAATATGAAAATAAATAAGGATACCAGGATCACCCTAAAGAATAATTCTTCGTAAAGTCCTGCGCCCAAAGAGAGGGCTAATTTTTGGAGATATGAAAGTTCGGAAACCGGATCAGACGCAGAGAAATTTAGTAGAACAGAAGTTAGGCTACTCGTTATTAATGCAATGATAATCCCAAGAAGGGTACTTTCAATTAGTAAAACCGGGAAATATCGAAAATGGAGTTCTTTTAGTTGCTCGCGTTCTTTATAAAGTATGAAGATGCCAATAATCAGCATCAGGAATAATGAGAACGAAACAGCATTTACGCCAAGTGATGTAAAAATTGCTTTCATCCAAACGTCGACACTAATTCGAACCAGTTGGTCGGCATTAGGTTGAGAAATGATGATCAAACCCTCATAAATGAGGAATAGTGGTAAACTAAATAGAAAACTGTAAAGCAGAGTGTGAGTGTCTTTAAAATATTGCTTTACAGCATTCATCTTAGCTTTCTGAATAAATTGTTACTTGTGGATTAGCTGAATCAGCCAGACCTAATATTCGAAAAGCTGAATTAGAAAGTTTCAAGCCTGATGCAGTAATTCGGTCATTTATCCTAACATAAATCCCTACGCCACTTTCCGGATTTTCCACAAATAAAATTGAGCCAATGGTGATATTCGAATGTGCAGCTGTTAAAGCAGAGGGATTATACAACTCGCCACTTGTGGTTGAATTTCCAATTTCTGAGGTGCTGTACGCTGATGCCTGGAAAAGCCCGAGGTCAAGTAAATTAGCCTTTACAGCATAAGGGTTATTAAAATTACTGGAGGGCGGTAAGAGTACCGTTATTCGTTGGTTTCTATCCAGCGCATCAAGATTAATTTCTGGATTTAATTGCTGAAGTTCAGAGTTTGTCATTTCAAACTTGGCAAGAATACTATCTAGTTCTTCATTTTCTTGCACGGTATATATTACAAAACTCCCTTGTGGAGCTTGCGAATCAGAAAACTCCGATGCGGAAGGAGCTACACTGTCTCTCACTTTTCGTACAGCCAGACGTTGCCCGATTCTTAAAAGATCACTGGATAAGTTATTCAATTCTCTTAGCTCGTTAAGAGTCATATCGTGAGCGCGAGCAATATTCGTCAAATTATCTCCAGACTTTACCGTGTAATACTCATTCTCCTGAGGGATGCTGATACTTATCAGCGTCTCACCTGCTTCTTCAGTAGTTGGTGCAGGCGGCAATACTGGTTCTTCCGCTATGAAATACACCAACTCCTGGCCGATAGCCAGGGCATCACTTTCCAGATTATTCCATGATCGAAGTTCAGCTACTGTAACCTCAAGTGTTCGAGAAATTGAAAACAAAGTCTCACCGGAAGAAACCACATGTGTTTGCCTGCTTTGTGCAGCAATTGAAATGCTTATAAATAAAAATAGGGCGGTTAATAAAATGCGATGCATGGTTATCCTTCCAATTCTAATTCCAGGCTTAGCAAAGCAGCCTGAAGTTCTGATTTGGCATGTAGATCGTTTTGATTTTCAGCAACTTTAATTCCTTGCTTATAGGTAGCAAGTGCTTCTTTGTTCTTGTTTTGTAGAAAATATTGCTCACCAAGATGATAGTAAACGCCTACATAATTCGGGTCACGATTAATGATATCCTCAAAAAGTAGAATGCATTGCTCACTCTTTCCGATTTTTAAAAGTTCCAGAGCTAAAGCAAATTTTGAAAACGAATCTTCAGGATTTTCCTGCACTCTTTTTGCAAGTACTGGTATGTTGGCGCTTTTGGTCATGCATTTAAAAAACGTTGGTAACGTTCTTCTATTTCAGAGACAGAATCTCCACCAAATTTTTCTAAAAAAGCATTCGCAATAACTGGCGCAATAGCACTTTCCGCTACTACCACTGCTCTTGGAAGAGCACACACATCTGAGCGTTCATATCGGGTTTCCTGAGGCTCAAGACTATGCATATCAACTGTACTAAGTGGATTTAACATGGTCGGGATGGGTTTCATTGCACCCCGAATAATAATTGGCTGGCCGGTGCTCATGCCACCTTCAATTCCACCCGCACGGTTGGTTTTTCTTGAAAAATTAGTGCCATCATGGGTAATCTCATCATGCACCTCGTGCCCCGGTTTTGCGCCGGATTCAAAGCCGAGCCCAATTTCAACCCCTTTCATAGCTTGTGTACCAAGTATGGCTTGAGCAATTTTACCGTCCAATTTTTGATCCCAATGGGTATAGCTGCCAAGCCCGACCGGCACGCCAGTCACAATAATTTCATAGATGCCGCCTAGCGATGAACCTTCCTTTCTATATCTTTTTATTTCATCAACCATTTGTTCAGATAGCTGACCGTCGAGACAGCGAACTTCTGATTCATCGGCCTTTTTATAAATTGATTCTGCACCATGGTCAAACATATGATCGGTTTTTGCCCGGGCGTCTTCCCAGGAATTATATCCTGCTGCGCCAATGCGAATTACATGACCACCGATTTCTATCCCAAAATGTTTTAAAAACTGTCGTGCAATGGTACAACATGCAACACGCATTCCGGTTTCACGAGCACTGGATCGTTCGATAACCGGGCGGATATCATCAAATCGAAATTTCTGAGCACCTACTAAATCTGCATGACCGGGTCGTGGTAATGTAATTTTTTCGATGCCTTCAGCTTCCACTTCTTTATTCATAACTACCGGCCAATTTGCAGCATCTTTTTCAAAGGCTCGATTCTCTAAATAGAGTGCTATGGGGCCGGCCATGGTCTTTCCAAAACGAACACCAGAACTTATTATGGCTCTGTCTTTTTCCCATGCCATTCGTCCACCACGGCCGTATCCTTTTTGGCGCCGTGCTAAATGGATAGCAATATCATCTTCATTGATTGGAATGCCCGCAGGAACGCCTTCTACTATTCCTGTTAACCCGGGACCATGCGACTCCCCGGCTGTGAAGTATCGAATCATTAATTTAACTCTGCTTTTTCAGTTTCTTCTGCTCGTTCAGCTAGACTTCTTTTGTCTTTACACATTTCTTCTCTGAAAAGATTGATTGTCTTCTGTTCACCTAATATAACGAGTGATTCTCCTGGATGAATAATTTTAGTGCTTTTTGGATTAAATACGATTCTTCCATCAGGTGCAATAACTGCAATAACCAGAATCTCGTATTTCGTTCGAATATTTACCTCTAATAAATTTTTTCCTGCCATGGGTGAACCTACATTCACTAATACATCATCAAAAGTATGATCCTGTTCATCATCTCGTGTCATTTTCTCGATGAACTGCTCCACTTTCGGTCGAAGAATTACGTTCGCCATTCGCTCTGCACCGATATCATAGGGAGAAATTACTTTATCTGCACCTGCTCGAAGAATCCGTGCACGATTTGTATTCTCATTAGACCTAACAAGGATATAAATATCTTTGTTTAGATCTCTGGCAAGTAGTGTTGTAAATACATTGTCGCGGTCGCTCGACAAAGTACAAATCAGTGCCTTAGCTCGTTCGATTCCTGCTTCCAATAAAGCTTCTTCTTCCTGAGCATCACCTTCTACATATATAATTTTGTCATTTTCTGCGCGCTCTATACTCGAGCCGCTGTTTTCGATAACTACAACCGGTAAGTCAGCATCTTTAAGTACATTTGCAATTCTATTTCCTATCCGTCCATATCCACAAACGATATAGTGATTATCTAATTCTTCGAGTTTTTTTCTCATAGCTCTTTTTAAAAATAGCTCGCTTTCAAATAGTAGTTGTGTGGTTTGAGAAGCGATGTAGGAAATTACACCAATTCCGGTCACAAATAAACCCATTGTAAAAACACGCCCTTCAATAGAAAGGGATCTTACTTCACTAAAACCAATGGTAGATATAGTGATAAATGACATATATAACCCATCAAAAAATGTCATTCCTTCTAAATAGTGATATCCAGTAGTACCAACAAAAAAAATGATAACCATTACCACAGTTGCGAGGCCAATATTTCTAATCGCTTGATTTTCAACAATGGATGTGTAAAGTGGGTTTTTCATAACGCTAGTGTATTTTTGTTCGTACACTTATCTGAACAATTCCGCCAGTTTCACTTAATGAACTTCTGCTAATATCAATCTGTACTTTCTTCAAGTTTATGCCAACTCCCATACTTGCTCCGGCAAAATCAAAACTTTCATTTACTTTGGCCTGATCATGTTGCCATCTGTTATACCCTAAACGTAAAGCAAAATTCGAGCCGAGTGCGGCTTCTCCACCAAAAATAATATGCCGGAACAACTGAGTGCTGAAGTCGGGAGATTCAATTTCACCGGGAACACGTAAGTCCCAATCGTTTAATTGGCGGAGTGTAATTGAAAGTTGAAAGGGAAAACGCTCCGGTTTCTTTGAAAAGCCGAGGGAGATATCCAATGGAAGTTCTTCGCGTTGGGCATTAAAATATGTGAGTTGATCCCCTAAATTTCTAATCGATAAACCGGCACTAAATCGGGCATCCAAATCCTGATAAAACAAACCGGCACTACCCATTATTGCTGATGAGTTGAAATCGCCATACGAAGAATGCACATAGTCTATGCCAAATCCGGCTCGTAAGTAATTGGATAGCTGAGTAGAAAGAGTAGTGTTGAAAGCGAGATCGCCGGCATTAAACTCGCCAAGATCACTACCGGAAACATCAAACTCGGTAAAGGTACCATACCCTGCGTATCTAATGCCAAATCCAATGGTTCCAATGTCGGGGAAATGCAAAGCGTAGTTTGCAAAACCATAACGGGCATCAGCTAAATAATTCACAAATGTTGCGGAAACTGTCTGTGCAGATTCTTCATCCAAATAAGCAGGGTTAATGTGCATGATGGAAGAATTGCCATCAAACATCCCAACTTGACTCCCTCCTAACGCGGATACTCTTGCCGATGAAGGAACTTCTAAGAATCTATATACTTCATTGAATTGAGTTTGCCCAATAACTGGTGCAACAAAAAATAAGCTCAAAAGTAGAGCGGACAGGTTTATGCGTAATACTGTGGCTGTTTGTCTCACAATTCGTGTAAATGTTTTGTAATATAAGAATTGAGCAAGCAAGAAATATCCGTAGTTTAGACTGATAGAACCCCTTTTAGTTGAATGGAAGCAATAAGACAATTCGGACAGTATACCCTACTGCTTTATCAGGCTTTACGCTCGGTAACAGAATTTAGTACATACCGAAAGAATTTATTTTCAGAGTTTGTGAAAATCGGATACGAATCTATCCCGATCATCATGCTCACAGGAGTTTTTACAGGTGCGGTTCTAACTTTGCAAACGGCTTATCAACTCGATACAGATTTATTTTCGGTTACTATTGTGGGTTCTATAGTTGGTCAATCCATAATCATTGAGCTTGCAGCTGTAATAGGCGGATTGGTACTCGCAGGGAAAGTAGGTGCTCGAATTTCAACCGAGCTTGGCACTATGCGGGTGAGCGAGCAAATCGATGCATTAGAATCGATGGGATTCAATTCTGTTACATTTCTTGTTGTACCCAGAATATTTGCAGGAATCGCCATGTTTCCGGTGCTTTATATCGTGGCAGCTACGATGGGGATATTAGGCGGGATATTGGCCGGAGCAATTGATGGAATTTTACCACCTGCTGAATTTCTTCAAGGGGCGAGAGCTTTTTTCTTTGAGTCTGATGTTGTTTTTGGGGTTATCAAGTCGGTGGTTTTTGGCTTCGTAATTACTTCGATTTCTTGCTTTAAAGGCTATAATGCCTTTGGAGGTGCAGAGGGTGTGGGTAATGCAACCACACAATCAACGGTACTTAGTTGTATCTACATTTTACTTTCCGACTTTATCCTGGCTGCCATACTACTTTGATATGATTGAAATTAGAAATCTTACTAAAAGCTTCGGAGATAACCTTATTTGGAGTGATATTTCATTCAAGATCGAGGATAACGAGACCATTGCAATTATTGGGAAGTCGGGTAGTGGGAAATCCGTGCTCTTAAAACATTTAAACGCGCTGCTTTATCCCGATTCAGGAGATATTTTGATTGACGGGCAATGTTTGTTTGAATTGTCATACTCTGAGTTAAGAAAAACCCGGCAACGATTTGGGATATTATTTCAAGGCGGGGCGTTGTTCGATTCGATCAATACGTTTGAGAATGTAGCTTTTCCACTGCGTTATTTCACAAATCAAACCGAGGAAGAAATCCGGCATAATGTAAATGAAGCACTAAAAATGGTGAATCTGGATTCAGCAGGTCCAAAACCTACCTCTGCATTATCTGGTGGAATGCGAAAACGGGTAGGTCTGGCCCGTGCAATTATTTTGAAACCTCAGTACTTATTATACGATGAACCGACATCAGGACTCGACCCAAAAACCTCGGATGAAATCAATGAACTCATTTTAGAGATGTCGAATTCACTTGATATAACATCGATTGTAATTACTCATGATATGCACAGCGTGTTGCGTATTGCTGAAAAAGTTGCGTTCATTGATGATCAAAAACTTAGCTGGCATGGCTCGCTTGAGGCAATGAAAGAGAGTGATCATCCACCATTAGTTGATTTTATAACAGCAAGTGAATATCAGATTTAGCTATTTTAGTACATCACAAGGAGCAAACGCTACATGAGCATTAGTAATGAATTAAAAATTGGTTTGGTTGTATTAACAGCGATGGTTGTATCCTTCTTTGGGTTCCGCTTTATGAACGACGAACCACTCCTATCTAGCGTAAACTTGCTTAATACCAAGTTCGATAATATTGATGGTCTGTTGAAAGGTAGCGCAGTTACCATGAAAGGATTTAAAATTGGCAGCGTTCGTGAGATAATATATTTAGCCGCAGAAGACAGCGTACATGTTGAAATTAGCATTACCGAACCCATTCCCATTCCTGTGGGTTCAATAGCACAACTTGCGGCGCCGGATTTACTGGGTGCAACTTCCATCCAAATTCTAAAATCGAACAATAGCGAAATTGTAGAGTGGGGTGGATACATTCGGGGTGAACAAACCATTGGTCTGCTTAGCTCTTTTTCTGATCAGGGTGCTGCTTTGGCCGATACCGTACAGGCTACACTAACTCAAGTGAATAAATTACTGCGTGGAATCAATGAAATTGAAGACGGAACATCCAGCCAGATTGTGGCCACTGTAGATAATTTTAAAGAAGTAACGGATGCCGTTGCCGATGTTATTACCAACCGGAAATCTGAAATTGATTCTCTGATTGTTGCCACGAATAACACGTTGCAAAATATAAGCGAGCTCTCTGATTCTTCCAGCACAGATTTTGAATCACTCGTGTCCAATCTTGAACAATTCAGCAAGGATTTGGATCAACTGAGCCAAAATCTTCAGGAATCCACTAATTCTCTGAACAGCATTCTTGATAAAGTAGATAATGGTGATGGAACACTTGGGTTGATGCTAAACGACCCATCGCTCTACAACAATTTGGATAGCTTATCCTACAATTTAAACGATCTCATAAAAAGCATTCAGGAAAATCCCGGCGACTACCTGAAATACATGCGATTGATCGAGATTTTTTAGTGGCAGGGTAACCCTGCAATCGTCTGATTCCATTACTTGCACTGCGCTTGATTTAGTGTCTGCTTGAAACGCTTGTTAGGTGTGATTTAGATTCCGTAAAATTTTTTTAATGGAAGACCGTCGTTCCACCTATATAAAACATCGCCATTTGCAATGGTTCCCTGATAAAAGCCTTTACCTAAGAGACTGCTGGGGAATTCTACTTTTTTCCCTAGAATGGATCTTTCAAATTCACGAGCGATACAGTAACTAATAAAATCTGCAATTTCTAAGAGGTAATGACTTCCAGGTTTAACAAATGAAGGCTTTTGTACTGTTGCACCTGCTGATAACCAAGTGAATAAAGGTGTATATTGTAATCCTAAAAAAACTTCTTCAGCCCATCCCTCTGTTCTCTTTCCATCTGTTGTATCTTTGATATTATCAAATACCCATTCAACACTTTTATTGTATGTTCTCATTTGCTTGAGAGTAGTCAGAATGGATTGTGCAAAAATTTCCTGTTTTTGATAATTAATATGAGCAGCCCTGTCTTTTTTGGCTTTAGGTGAATGCAAGCAACCAGAAATATTAAAGGAAACTAACTCGGGTCGTGATTTCTTTATTATTTCAGCAAACTCTTTGGCATGATTAATTTTCTCTTCTTTATTTCTTAAAGCATATTCACTTGAGTTTGGACTTGATGACCAAATTTTGGTGAAATGATGTTCCCATGTATCTGGAGCAGAATCAGGAACAACTTTTTGTTTTATTTTCTTTAGTCTTTTTATGAGGTCATTTTTTTTACTTTTGTGTATTCCAACCAGTGTAATGCAAAAGAAATTTAGTGGTGTTGAAGAATATTTTTTGTGAGGTTTAGCAATGTATCTACCAGCCTCATCACCATAAAGAAACCATTTACTTTCATTTTCTAAGATGGTCACTCTTGCGTTAAAAGTATGTGTGCAACTATTACATGTTAGTGGGATACTCACAGGAACCCAGTGTCCATCACCACTATTTGGTTGAATTGGCTGCTTTGGGAATTCCATTTTTTCTAGCCATGGAACTTCTACTTCTGAGTCACATTCGGGGCAATTAAAGTATTTATTAATAAGTTCTTGTGGGATTAACCCTGGCGCAGGTCGATATGGCAAACGACGTACATCCTTCATATATTTTTATTTAAAGCTAAATCTATAATCATTATTTCCTACCCGAACACCAAATTTATTATTGAGCGAACAAGTGTTCGCATAAACATCGTTGGATGTTTACTTGCCTTAATTAACAGAATTAATTAGTTAGGTGAAAGGTGTGTTAGTGCTAAGTAAACAGAATTTGGTTTACTTTTTTACGGCTTCTAAAAAAATAGTGGTCATTCCGGATACTGAATCAAGTTCAGCACATGGTTCAGCATGTCTACAGGGATACCATTTATAGCTCATAACTCCCATTCAAGATTCCTAAAACAACCCCGAGATAACTCCATCTTCGTCCACACTCATATTTACGGCCGCCGGGACTTTTGGAAGACCGGGCATCAGCATCATGTTTCCGCAGATCACAACCAAGAATCCTGCACCTGCAGCAAGGTTTACATCGGTCACATTTAAAATGTGATCCTTGGGAGCCCCTCTCAGTGCCGGATTATCTGAAAGTGAGGATTGGGTTTTAGCAATACAAACCGGAAGATGGGCATACCCAAGCTGTGTAAATTGCTTTATTTTACCCATCGCTTTTTTGTCGAACGTAACTTCTGTAGCTCGGTAAATATTTGTGGCAATTTTAGTCACTTTATCCTGAATAGAATCATCAGAATTGTAAAGTCTAACCTGAGCCGGGTTTTTGTTTTCCTCGGCAAGTCGGATTGTTTTTTCGGCAAGATCTAAGACACCTTCACCGCCTTTCTCAAAAGCTTTATGAGATGCGCAGTCTACACCAAGCTGTGCACAAAAATGTTTGATCTCTTCAATTTCAATGTCATAGTCGTGCTCAAATTGATTGATTGCTACAACAATTGGCGTGCGGTATTTTTGCAAATTCTGAATATGAACCTCTAAATTCTCAAGACCTTTTTGCAAAGCCTCTTTATGTTTTCCATTTTGAGTGGCTTCCTCGAGACTTAATCCTCCATGATATTTCAAGGCTTTACAGGTTACTACCAGTACCACCGCAGAAGGCCAGATTCCGGAAGTTGGGCATACAATATCGAAGAACTTTTCCGCCCCAAGATCAGCCCCAAAGCCGGCTTCAGTTATCACAAAATCAGCTACTTTGAGCCCAATTCTATTTGCAAGGATGCTACTTGTTCCATGGGCAATATTTGCAAAAGGTCCGGCATGTACTAATGCTGGCACATGCTCAATTGTTTGAACCAGGTTCGGCATAATAGCTTCATTTAATACAACGGCCATGGCCTCGTGCGCACCTAACTGTTTTGCTAATACAGCGTCACCATATTTATTAAAACCCACGATGATATTTCCCAGACGTTCTTTTAAATCTGAACGTGAAGTGGCAAGAGCAAGAATGGCCATAATTTCTGAAGCAGCAGTAATTACAAATCCGGATTCCCTCGGGATGCCATTTACCCGGCCACCTAAACCAACAACGATTTGGCGCAGGGCTCGATCGTTCATATCCATAGCTCGATTCCAAAGGGTACTGGTAACATCAATTTCGAGCTCATTTCCTTTAAAAATATGATTATCCAGCATGGCGGCAAGCAAATTATGCGCGGTACCTATCGCATGAATATCACCATTAAAGTGCAGGTTGATATGTTCCATTGGGATTACTTGTGAATAACCGCCCCCGGCAGCACCACCTTTAATTCCAAAAACAGGTCCTAGTGAGGGTTCTCGCAATGCAACAAGAGCTTTCTTGCCTAATTTTTGTATACCCTGACTCAACCCAATTGATGTGAGCGTTTTACCCTCACCGGTGGGAGTTGGTGTCATGGCAGTAACTAAAATTAGTTTTCCATCAGGGTGATGTTTGAATTTTTCTAGAACGTTTAATCGAATTTTACCGGTGTATTTTCCGTAAAACTCGAAATTATCCTCATCCAGATTTAATGCGGCCATAAATTCCCGCATGTGCTTCATCTCAGCTTTCTGAGCAATCTCAATGCTTGCGTCCATAAATTATGTGTATGTATTAGTGACTTCCCGAAAAAATGATGTATCGAACTAAGGAGATTTCTCAATGAGGAGCAAGTGAAATAACGATTTATTTCTAAGATTTACGGCCTTTAAGTGATCACTTCGTTGAAGACGTACAAAACCAGATATCCATCGGATTTTTAGATGAAATAATACATCGAAACATAAAAACAAATGAACTAATTAGGATTGATTGACACCGAATGTTCAATCTTGTTATACCTCTTTCAATTACTTGCTCAGAGGCGTATATTTGCAGGCTCGTTAATCGGTTGAAGTGGATCGGTTAATCAAGCAACAACACAAACTATTTTAGATACAAGTTAGAGGCTACCTGTTATGGGTGTAATGACTAAAATGAGAGACAACACTGCGATTGTCTTATACATATTAATCGGTTCTTTTGGATTACTTTGGGTAATCATGGATGTATACGATCCAAATGTTGCAACTATGGGTCCAAGAGCCTTAGGGGAAGTAAACGGCGAGCCGATTACCCTGGAAGAATATAACAGCAGAGTGCAGTATTACACCAATGCATACTCTAACCAATCGGGAGCATCTATAACTCCTGAAATCCGTGCAATTTATGAATCTCAAGTTTGGGATGAGCTGGTTAGTACTAAGTTACTAGAGCAAAAAATGGATGATCTTGGGATCACTGTTACAGATTCTGAGTTATTGGATATGGTTTTTGGGGAAGATCCTGACCCGTTAATTCGCCAGTATTTCCAGCGCGAAGACGGCACTATCGATCGATTTGTGGTTGAAAACGTACTAACAGATCCAACTTATTCTCAGGAAGCGCTAACTATAGAAATCCAACTTCGCCAAAAGCGCCGTCAGGAAAAGTTAAGCAATTTCATCACCGCAGGGTTACAAGTTACCGATCAGCAGATTGTGGATGAATTCACAAAAAGAAACTCTTTTGCTGATATAAGTTACCTTCGTTTCCCATACAACGAAGTGAATGACGCAGACATCGAAATAACGGATTCGGATGTACGCAATTACTACAACGAGAATAAAGAGCAGTACAAGACCCAGGAAAATTACCGCGCACAGTTTGTAGCATTCAGTACGCTGCCAACATCTGAAGACACGGCAACCATCAACAGAGAACTTGCAGATTTACGATCATCGTTTGCTACTGCCGTGGACGATTCTGTATTCCTGATTAGAAACCAATCTACAACGCGCTTCAATGGTGTTTACGTAGAAAAGGACGAATTAAGAGAAGACTACGCTCCTGTTCTTGATGTTGCAGAAGGAGCTGTAACGGATGTTATTAACCTTGGTAGCAGTGCCGCTATAATTAAGAAAATTGATGAGCGTGGTAGTGAACTTCAGTTTGCGGTAATGTCTCTTGCATACGAAGCTTTGCCAGCTACAGTTGACGCCGCTTTTGAAGCAGCTGATGAGTTTTTGTATTTCGCTACAGAGGAAAGTTCATTTGAAGAGGAAGCAGAACGTTCGAATGTTAGAATTCAGGAAGCATTTGCCTCTGAAGGCAATACATTTGTATCCGGAATTGGCTCAAGTCAACAAGTGCTTAACTTCCTTGAAACTGGAAGCATTGGTGATGTTTCTGATCCCATCGAATTAGCTTCACAATTTGTAGTTATTCGAATTATAGAAGTTAATGAAGAAGGATATCGCCCAATCGATGAAGTTAGACCTCAGATTGAGACTCAGGTTCAAAATCAAAAGCGTAGACAGCTAACCCTGCAAAATGTAAGTGATATGTTAGCTGCAAACCCTGATTTAGAGTCGCTAAGCGCAGCTTCTGGAAAAGAAATTCAAAATGTGGATGGACTTGCTGCAAATGCAACAGTTTTAACAGGTGGTGGACGTGAGCCAAAAATTATTGGAAGCGTATTTGCGATGTCAGATAACACCATGTCGCCGGCACTTGAGGGAACAACAGGTGCTTACGTAGTTTTTGTGAATTCAATCTCTGAACCAGCGCCAAACACTTTAGATGAAGCAACAACAGGCACGCTTAGATCTGAATTGGAGCAACAAATCAATCAAAAATATTTGGCGGTTTGGCTAGACCAATTGCGAGCTGAAGCTGATATTATTGATAATAGAAATCGACTTTTGCGATAAGTTGAGCAGGAATGATTTTTGAAGGGTGAGAACGATGTTTTCACCCTTTTTTGTTTTATGGAAATCCGATGAATAGTACATTAAGAAGATGAACCCATATCCATTACATACCGATGAATACTGGATGCATGAGGCAATTGCACTGGCAGCAAAAGGAGCCGGGTATGTATCACCAAATCCAATGGTTGGATGCATTATCATCGATTCGAATGGAGAAAAAATTGGCGATGGATTTCACCAGAAAATTGGCGAAGCTCACGCAGAAGTAAATGCAGTTTCATCGGTTTCCGACAAGAGAAAATTAAAAAACGCGACTGTTTATGTTACCTTAGAGCCTTGTTCACATTTTGGGAAAACACCGCCTTGTGCTCCTATGTTAGCGGAGTTACCTATAAAAAAAGTAGTTGTCGGCCATAAAGATCCGAACACAAAAGTGAATGGGAGCGGCCTCAGTGTATT
The DNA here is from genome assembly GCA_965249965.1 of Balneolaceae bacterium. Lineage (GTDB taxonomy): Bacteria > Bacteroidota > Rhodothermia > Balneolales > Balneolaceae > HXMU1420-13. The sequence goes on along the minus strand of OZ252262.1, from coordinate 632,952 downwards.
GAGAGAAAAAGGCATTGAAGTGGAAGTTGGGGTTCTGGAAAAAGAATGTGAAGCATTGAATGAATATTTCATTCACTACCAAACATTTGGCAGACCCTTTATCACTTTAAAAATTGCCCAAACTGTAGATGGGTATTTAGCTGCACCGGATGGCGATTCGCAGTGGATTTCGGGGAAAAAGTCGAGGGAACTTGTACACCGCTGGCGATCTGAAATGGATGCTGTATTAATAGGCAGAACAACGGCTATGACAGACAACCCAAGTTTAACGGTTCGTCATGTAAAAGGTCGGCAACCTAAGCGTATAGTGATGGACGGGCCATACGAATTACCTCGTGAACTAAAACTCTTTTCTGATAAACACGAGGATAAAACCATCATTGTAACCTGGAACAAAAAGGCTTCAGCAACCGATGCCGACCCTATGTTACGCGTGATGCAACATAATTACTTTAGAGGGGAAGTAGTTCAGGTTTCAAAAAAAGACGGCCATATTAATTTGAAAGAAATGTTTGGTGAACTAGGAAACCGTGGCATTAATTCGGTATTAGTGGAAGGTGGGCAACATCTTTCTTCCGCATTATTAAAGGCTGGCCTGGTTGATAAAATCGAACTATTTATAGCACCTAAGATTCTTGGCGGCGGCACAAAATCCATCATGAATTTGGGTATAAACAAAATGAGAGATATCATCGATTTGAAAGAGCCTAAATGGCAAAAAGTTGGCGATGATTTTTTACTAACCGCATATTTATAAATCAATGTTTACAGGAATTGTACAGGAAACTGGAGAAATAAAATCCGCAAAAAGCTTAAACGGCGGGGGTATGGAATTTACCATTTCTTGTTCGTTTGCTGATACTTGTCACATCGACGAAAGTATAGCTGTGAATGGGGCATGCCATACGGTTACTGCTTTTGATGAAAACACTTTTACCGTACAAAGTGTGGAAGAAACATTGCGTAAAACTACGATGGGTGATCTTAACGCAGGAAAGCAGGTTAACCTCGAACGATCAATGACTTTACAACAAGGTATTGAGGGTCACTTAGTGCAAGGACATGTTGATACCACCGGTGAGATCACTGCCATGGAAAAAGAAGAAACTGGCTGGCTAATCACTGTTAAATACCCGGATGAATTTAAAAATATGATTGTGGGGAGAGGCAGTATCACCGTTGAGGGAATAAGTCTTACCATTGCTCGAGAAGAAGGAAATCAAATTACAATGGCTATAATCCCTTATACCTGGGATTATACCAATCTCCAATTCAAGAATGTGGGTGATAAGGTAAATCTGGAATTCGATATCATTGGAAAGTATGTAGTAAAATATCTGGCCGGAATAGGTAAAGATTCACTTTAGTTAAATCTACTAAAACCAGATTGCGTTGTGCCTGTTCGAGAAGATCCACGCTCAAGGTTCCGTAGTACCGGGAGTTTTTGGAATAAACTTTGAATTTGCTGGCTGTTCACGCTTAGTTTAAAAAAGTAATATTGATTTTCCCCAAATGGGCTAATCTGAAAAGACAGGTTCCAGCATTCCAGACTTCGATTTAAATTGAATTGCGAAGGAGTAAGTTCTTTTTCGATTAAATCGTATCCAATTCTGGTTTGAAAGCTCCACTTTGGAGTGAGGTTAAACGAAATATTTGTCGCGTTGATAGTGGCAGTACGATCAATTCTATCTTCTCCATCTGGATTAGTTTTTGGGCGATACCTCCAAGAATAATTGAAGTTTAATCCAAAGCTCCATGCCGAATTAAGCGGAGCTACAGGCTCGTAACCATAACCGGGATCGATGGCACTAAATATGCCTTGATTAAGCGGATCATACACTTTTCTATAGATCGGAGTAAATGGCTCAATTCCATTCCGCCCCCCTTTGAAAGATGTACTTGCAGAAATTGTTAAGCGCTGCATTTGTGCAATCCTTCCGTCTTCATACAAAAAGCGATCAACTCTTCTTCCGCTTTCATTTCGCTGATAAAAATCGAATTCGGCTCTGGCTCTTAGGTTCAGTCCTTTAAATGCATTCGAGGAAATTTCTGCATTCAGGTTAGCAAGATTCAAACTATCAGCAGCAAAATTGTAAGACGAGCGTAGCTGAAAGTTGTCGATCAATTTTAATACGCGCTCATTTACCTCACCGGTTGAATCCCGATCCACGATCTTCGTTTCAAATACGTTTTTTATGCTAAATGTAAGCGAGCGCGACTCACCACGACCGGGCCCTCCAAAAATTCCGTCCTCAAAAATGCTATAGGTTTGTTCATTACCCAGTGTATCACTTTGTACGGTTCGATAGTAATTGAAGCGTTCTTTGCTGAAATCCGGGCGAAAAGAAAAACCTAAGGTTGGAGAGAAAGTATGTCGAAAACCTTCCAGTTTTCCGACTTTTGCAGTTGATAATCCGTAAACAGTGTTAGAAAATGAAAACCCGGTTGAAAACGTACGACCAGCAGTAAATCCATTATCACGAACGGTTTCAACGCTATTCGTTTCTTCGTTAAATACTTTTCTGATACTAGAAGGGTACCAATATTCCGTTGAACTGATATTTGCAGAAGTATTGATAAAATTACTGGGAATAATACCATTCACACTGGCCGAAGTACTATGTTGCACTCCTAAACGAATATAATCATCATCACCGGTGGCCTCCCGGTATAAAGAACGATCAGTTAGGGCATCTAAAAATGATACAGTCGCCGTGTCTTCGTCAATCGGATCATAATCAAATTCTGTGTTCAGCTTGTTACTGTACTGTATCGTGAGGCTTTCATACCATTTAGGAGTTGACCCACTACGAGGATTTTGCAGAGGTGAAAGTGATTTTAGAGAAAAGCTGGAACTGGGTCCACGAAGGGTAGTTCGGTTATTTGAAAAGTCTTGACTTAAGCTGGCATTGGTTGAAAAGTTGAATAAACGCTCCGGATGATTGTACTTAAACGCCATTCTTGATTGCGAATTCGTTTGTGCCCGATCATCGATATTCAAGGAATTTTCGGTAAAGAAATCTGCTGTTCGGATGTTTATGTTTGCATTAATACTTGCAAAAGGAGAGATGGTTTGATTATGCTGAACCCCAATATTTCTATTTACTGTTCGGGTAAAATTTGGATCGGTAGGTTCAAGACCTTGAGACTTTGAGTATCCCAAAGAAACCGAGCCACTATAAATATCAGAATTGCGATATTGGGTAGTTGAATTCAGAAAAAATGTACCTGAGGTGTACACATCCCCACTAAGAGTTGTTGTTACGTAATCGTTGAGATATTGGAACCAACCAACATTATTTAGCCCAACTCCACGGGTTGATTTTGCATCAAATACATACGTTGGTGTAAGAAGTCCGGATTGTTTTTGTTCTATGCCGGATGGAACATATCCAAATGGAAAAACCAGCGGATATGGGATATCCAAAATATAAAGCCGTGCATTTGTAAAGAAGATTTCATCCTGATCTACCACTTTCATTCGTTCTGCTTTAAGGTAGTAGTACAAATACTCTGGAGGACAAGTTGAATAAATTCCATCTTCAATAAAGACTTCAGTCTCGTTCACATTCTTAACTTTAGAGCCAATAAGCTGGCCTTCGCCCACTTTTATTTGAGCTTCTTCAAACTTTCCTTTTTGGGTTTTATAATTAAATAAAATACGGCGACTTCGAATCTCATCACTTTCTCGTGTAAGTACGGGCATGGCTAATGTATCTTGAGTGCTTGAAGCAGTTGCTTCAACAGTACTCGTTTCCAAATCCATGTCTATAGTTCCGGAGCTTAGTGAAGCAGCAGTATGGCTCACTTTGGCCGAGCCATAAAGCGTAGCTTTTCGACCATTACGAAAGTCGACGATAAGCGAATCGGTAGATTGGAATTCCACTGCATCCTGTACAGCGCTACTTCTATTGGATGAATTCGCAGGTTGAGAATTTTCAGCATTTGAAGATTGAGAAAATTCCTGACTTGCTGTAGTTACATTTAGTTTAGATGTATCAGCAGGATTTGCTATTAAAACCGGTCCGGAAAGCGAATCGGCAACTACCTGAGCCTGGGCATTTGCATATATACATACACTAACCAGGCAAAAGCCAAGTATGCATCTGCAACTATGTGAAAAGAATTTTGCCAGTGTAAAGTTTGATTTAGCCGAATGAATCGAAAGCCAGACCAGCTGCTCCCAATAAAGCACTATCGTTTCCAAGGTCTTCAACTAACAACTCAAATCCCTCCTGAAAAGGAGCCATCATGTGTTTTTTTACTATTTCGCGAGCAGGATCCGTTATCCATGCTCCTGCTTTAGAAACTCCACCACTCAACAAATATTTCCGGATATCAAGAATGTGGGTGTAATTAATTATTGCGTAACCCAAGCGCGACCCGGTTTTCATTAGAATTTCAATGGCCAACTCATTTCCGGAATCAGCTTCGCGCGTTAAATCTACAGGTTCTAGTTTGTCGAAATTCCCCTGGAATCGCTTATATAAATCATTGTCAGGATGCTGGCTAATCATATCGGTTGCAAATCGGCTTAAAAAACGCTGCCCAACATATGCTTCGATTGTTCCACGAGTTACACTATTTGATAGAGGACCATGATAGTCGATAATCACATGCCCGAGTTCTCCGGCCATCCCTCGTGTACCTTTAAATAATTGGCGATTGTGAATAATTGCCCCACCTACACCCGTACCCAGTGTAAGCATTACAAAACTGTCGAACTTTTTACCTTTCCCAAAATGAAGACATCCCAAAGCAGAAACATTTGCATCATTTTCTATTCTGCATGGCATGTTGGTTCGCTTAGTGATTTCTTCAGCGGCATTAACTTCCTCCCAACCAGGTAAATTTGGCGGATTGAAAACCGTAGTTTGTTCCAGGTTTACCATCCCGGGAATACCGAAGCCAATACCAATGGAGCCTTTGGCTAAGGTCAACGAATTTACGGTAGCTGCGATTCTATCGAGAAGATGCTCACGGCCTAATTCAGCATGGGTTGGAACGCTGGTCTGTTCTATAATGCCTTTCTTTTTATCAACAACAGCTACTTTTATATTTGTACCGCCTAGGTCAATTCCAATGGCTTTCATGAGTAAAACGAGTTAGTATAATCGATGAATAATATTGTGCAAGGTAATAGGGATCATTTTTTAATGTTGATCTTGTATACCGTTTCCCCGGGTTTACGCATGCCATATTGTTCACGCGCAATTTTCTCAAGTAAGGCCTGATTATTTTCCAGCGAGGCCAATTTAGACTTTAAATCCTCACTTTTGATATGTAAAGTTTCCGTTCGTTCGATAAGTTCTTTTTTACGTTGACTTAATTCCCATCGGGTTTTGAGGCTGTAAACATCAATAAATGAAAACCAGACTACCAGAAATGCCACTAAAAGTGATACCAGAAAGGTTTTATTCCAACGAAGTGGGTTTAGGGCATCAAGCTTCATAGATGATCGGTAGTTTTAACTTTGCAGTAATTGAAAATACAGTAATTTGTGAATTATTGACAATCAAAGCTTATGCCTGAATGAGGAGAGTCATCTATCTTATTTTCCTGAATGTTATGTTGATTCAATTTGGAACAGCCCAACAATCAGAATGGATTAAAGTTTACTTTAATATGCCTGCTTTGGTGGATTCAGGCATGAATGTTCCGGTGAATGATAATTGGGATCTTATTGGAACATTAGAGTCATTGATCGACTCAGCATCCTCAAGTATAGACTTATGCATTTATGATTTAGAGCATCCACGAATTGGTTATGCTTTGGTTCGTGCAAAAGAACGTGGGGTTCAAGTTCGTGTGGTTACCGATGATCATAACAGAACCGACTCAAGAGAGCTGGATGCACAAATGTGGGATTTGCTAGGCTCAGCAGGGATTTCATCAATAGATGATGATGGTGATATCTTCCAAAGTTCTACATCAATTATCCAATCCGATTTAGTGAACAATAGCGCAGATATGCATAATAAATTTGCTGTTATTGATGGTTTGTCACAATCTCTGGAAGATGATATTGTTTGGACTGGTTCAACGAATTTAACATTCACCGGTGCATACAACACCAATAACGTCCTCATCATCAAAGATGCTGACATAGCAGCGGTGTACACACAGGAATTCGAACAAATGTGGGGCGGCAATGGTATTGTTCCTAATCCTGCCAATGCAAAATTTCACAAGGATAAATCTCCGGTTAAAGAAAATATTTTTGATGTAAACGGGACTAAAGTAGAGCTTTATTTTTCACCCCAAAATCGAGATAAATCCAATCCTGGCATTAGTGACAGGTTAGTTGAATTAGTTCGTACTGAGAGTTCTACAGATATAAAATTTCAGGCTTTTTCTTTCACTCCAACGATTCCATTGGCGGAAGTAATTTGGGAAACCAGCAGCAATCCAAATATTTCACTTCAGGGAATTATAGATCCCGGATTTTATAGCAGATATAGAAATACCGGACAAATATGGGGAAGCTCTGAAGCACAAGCCCAAAATAGAATGATTGTTCCGGCAAAAGAAACTAGAAAGCTACATCATAAAATCCTGTTGATAGATGCTGAAAACCAAGCACCGGGTGATGTAGCTCAGGTTGTAACAGGATCTTATAATTTTTCAAATAATGCAGAGTTTAATAACGATGAAAATATTCTGATTATCCATTCTGATGATATCGCAGCGCAATATCTTGCAGACTTTAGAGGTGCGTACGCTCGGGCCAATAGATTGATGGAAGCACCTGCACCAGAGATTAATGTAGATACCTGGTATAATATCTATGCTATTCGTGATGGCAAGGAATTTGAAATTGAAGTACTACCAGGATTTGGTTACCCGGTAAGGCTACTGGGTGTACAAGTTCCTAGTATTTATGCCGGCTCTGATTCTTCCGATTATTTTGCAGGAGCATCCTCCGAATATCTGCGAAATCTGCTGGAAGGTAGAAAAGTTAGACTTTCTGGCGCAGATGGGAATGTTCCGGTTTCAAGGTATGGCGCTTTTTTTGCCTATGTGGATGTACATTATGATGGCCACATTCTTCCACTAAACGCTACGTTATTAAGTAAAGGGTTCGGAACCTTTTCAAACGCATTTGCTCAACATCCCGATTCAGTTGTAAAATTTCGAGCGCTAGAGCAGACGGCTAAAGAGAATAGAGAAGCTATTTGGCGCAGACCTGCACGTGTAGGGACAAAAGTATTACGATCTTCAGAGATAAATAAAAGCGATGCTGTTGAAGTTGTTTTTCCAATTAATATAAACACGGCTGATTTAGCTACGCTACAGTTCTTACCCGGCATTGGTGAAACCTATGCCCAGAGAATTATTGATTTTCGAGAAGAAAATGGGGGGTTTGATCGCGTGGAACAATTACTTGAGATTAAAGGAATAGGTGAACGCCGTCTTCAACGATTACGCCCGGTTGTAACTTTATAGTTTTAAGTAGATGTAATTTTATCAGAGACTTTCTAAGCATATATGTAGTAGAAAAACGCATAAAAAATGTCTTAAGAAAAATATATTTTTGCCGACAAGAAGAGGGTAGGATTACTTGTTTGCCTGATGATTGATCAAAAGAAAACCCCATCCGAGATCAATCGAACGGGGCTGGTCAAGAGAGAGTCAATATGAACTCTTTAGGGGATATAATATCGTGAACCGGGAGGGACTCGAACCCTCGACCCACGGCTTAAAAGGCAGTTGCTCTACCAACTGAGCTACCGGTTCTTTCAAAGACCACTAAGATACGACTTTTGAAGGCATCTTTTCAATTCGAACATTAAAAAAATAGGCAAAAGTTTCAATGATCTGTGAAATCTCCGGATTTCAAAATCTGAACTAAATCTAGTTCAATACTTTCAGTCGACTCCTCAACTATCCTTCCAATTTCATTTTCAGCGCTAAAAATGATAAAAGTTGGCGTATACTGCAAATTGTATGATTCTGCGATTCCTTCAGGATCTGATTTTTTTCTACTTACACCGACATATTCAATATCAAAATTGTGATTATTAGCTTTTTCCATTGTTTTAATGAAAGCTGGAATCTCACGTTTACTGTCGTGGCACCATGTGCCGAAGAAAATTTTAATTTCGACAGAGGCATCGAAAGCCTTTAAAAATTCAACCGCACTGGAATCCGGGGTATATCGATTTACATAAATATCAAAAACTCGAAAATCAGCCCTGATTTCATCTGCAGAAGTTATCCCAAGCAAGTCTTGGTTTTGAGCAAGGCTCCATGAAGTTGAAAGTGTAAGAATCAATAATGTAAAAGTGAAAAATCGTGGCATATTACTTGAAGTTTTTGAGCCAAGGGCATAGTATCTTCGCAAGATAGGATTTAACAACGAACTTCGATGGCATCAATTTTCACAAAAATAATCCGGGGCGAAATTCCTTGCTACAAAATTGCTGAGGATGATCACTATTTTTCATTTCTAGATATAAATCCCGTCTCGGAGGGGCATACGCTGGTAGTTCCCAAAATCGAAGTGGATTATATTTTTGATTTAGATGAAGAATCCTTAGCCGGATTGACTGCTTTTTCGAAAAAAGTGGCTCTTGGAATTGATAAAGCACTGGGTACTATAAGAACTGGAATTATCGTAGAAGGGATGGAAGTACCACATGCTCATATTCACCTGATTCCAATTTATTACGAAGGTCAACCCATGAGCCTGGGCAGAAAAACGGAAATCAGTAAAGAGAGAATGCAAGAAGTTGCAGAGCTGATTAGGGAGGCAGTTGAACTATGAAAATTCTTGTTTTAAACGGACCGAATTTAAACCTTCTTGGAACCAGAGACCCTGAGGTTTATGGGTTAACTACGCTGGAAGATGTCAATAATATGTTGGTGCAGCGATTTCCAGTCTACGAGTTCAGCTTCTTCCAAAGCAATGTAGAAGGTGAATTGATCGATAAAATTCAGGAATCCATGAACAATGGAACACAAGCAATTATTGCAAATTTTGGAGGATATACACATACTTCCGTTGCTCTTCGTGATGCTCTGGAACCAATCACATTCCCAAAAGTTGAAGTGCATATCTCCAATATCCATGCGAGAGAAGAATTCCGGGAAAAATCGATTACCGGAAATGTGATGAACGGAATAATCACAGGTTTTGGAGTACATAGTTATGTACTTGGAGTGCAGGCTGTAGAACACTTAATCTGATCTTTTGAGCAAATTACGAGAGTTATTTTCTGACACACTGATTTACGGCATCAGTAGTGTATTTGCCCGATTCATAAATTATTTGCTGGTTCCGCTTTATACCGGCGTGTTCGACCCGGAAGCTTACGGGATTGTTGGCTTAGTGTATGCTGCCATTGCTCTTTTGAATGTAATTTTTACAATGGGAATGGAGTCGGCATACCTCAGATATGCCAAAGATCGCGATGAAGCTCCGAGCTTATTTAAAACACTTCAACTTTTTCTGCTTGGAAGTTCCCTGATTTTTGTTGCCTTGCTTTGGCTGTTAGAGCCCACCATAACGCCACTTTTAGGGGACGGATCAAGCACTCAGATTTACACATTAATGTTGGCCATTCTCTTTTTTGATACAATGGCCATTGTTCCGTTTGCTGAGCTTCGTTTCGACAGAAAAGCGGTCACTTTTGCAATTCTTAAAGTTGGAAACGTGGTCATTAATCTTGGGTTGAATATTTATTTGATTCTGGTTCTGGATGCCGGAATTGAGGCGGTTTTCATTTCGAATTTTGTGGCGTCTGCATTAACCGCAGCTTGTATTTGGTTAGTAACCATAAAAAAGTTTCGGGGATCATGGAACGGCGAGTTTTTATCTAAAGCTCTCAAGTTTGGGTTGCCTTTTGTCCCGGCTGGAATTGGCCACGTTATTAACGAAATGCTGGACCGGTTTTTTATTTTGGGGATGTCTCCTTCAGCAATTTCGAATGTGTACGGAGCCGGCGTAAATGCAGAATATTTAGTTGGGATTTATAATGCCTGCTACAAACTTGCTGTATTTATGCTGCTACTTGTACAGATGTTCAGGATGGCCTGGCAGCCTTTTTTCATGCGAAAATCAGACGATCAAGATGCTCCGGACTTATTTGCCCGTACTTTTTCGATTTTCAATGTAGCAGCTGCAGGGATCTTACTTTTTGTAGCGCTTTTTGTGGATCAAATCGTTGCTATTCGAATTCCCTTCACGAATGCCACACTCATTGGTGAGGAATACTGGGCAGGGCTTTCCGTTGTTCCAATTCTGCTTTTTGCATATTGGTTCCAGGGATGGTACGTGAATTTTTCAGCAGGAATATTCATAAAAAATAAAACAAAACGATTAGCTCAGATTACCTTAATTGGGGCTGCAATTACCGTTGTTGCCAACTTATCACTCATTCCATTCTATGGAATTATGGGTTCAGCTTTTGCAACAGCAATTAGCTATTTCGCAATGGCATTACTCATCTATCGATATTCAACACGAGCGTTTTCGGTTCCCTATAAAATGCTTCAAGCGTTTGTTGTGCTGTTGATTACGGGAATTGCTGTATACCTCAAACCCTTTTTATCTGAGTTAATTTTTTCAGACCTTATAGCGTCGATACTATTATTATTTGTGTCTCTATTATTGATCAGCGTATTAAGCCGAAGAGAATTATTTAGTAAGGCTTGATACCTCCCCATCAACAAAATTATTGGTGCTATTATTATGGGTAGAATTGGGATTTATGTGGATGCCGTAAACGTAACAATGAATGGCGGCTATGGACTACGTTATGATGTGCTCAGAAAATTTGCCACCCGCTGTGGTGGTGCTGCTTCTAGATTAAATGTGTATTTGTCTTACGATGATGATCGTCTTCAAAACGATCATGATTATCGAAAAAAGACTCAACGTTTTTGTGATATGTTGCGGGATTTCGAATTCAAAGTGACGGAAAAACCACTCATCACTTATAATAACCATGAAACGGGGGAGAAAATCACCAAATCTACCATCGACATGGATATGGCGGTAGACATGATGGTGCACTCCGATTATCTGGATAAAATTGTGCTTTTAACCAGCAATGGAAGTTACACCAGCGTGGTGAATGCACTTCAAAATAAAGGGTGTAAGGTAGAGGTTGTTGGATTTGAGCATGTGTCTATTTCGCTTAAGAAAGCGGCAGATTCTTACGTTTCCGGATATTTAATCCCGGGTATGTTACCTGTTGATTCTCCGTATCCATGGGGAAAACCCGGTTCCAGAGTACGCGGGATTTGTTATGATTTTTCTACGCATGATGGATATGGTTTCATGCGATTCGTAACTGACTTTAGCGATCAGTTGTGGATTACCGATTCCCGGGATGATGACTCACCCTTCAAAACGGTCTTTGCACATATCTCACAATTCGAGGAAGGCTTAGAAATGAATCACCTTCCAAACCGTGATATGGTTTTTGAGTTTGATGTAGTCCAAAATGACAAAGGTTTTGTAGCCGAGAATATCGTTTTGGTTAATGGGCATTGATCTCTATCTAATAATAAAGTCAATCAGATCTCGATTCATCGGGAGAAGGATCTTATCGAGTTAGAAGCACTCCTTTATTTAATTTTCTCATTTATATAGTAAGCAGGTCATTCTGTTCTTTTGTGCCGACAAAAGAACCAAAAGCTCTCAGCGGGTTGGCTTCCGGGCAGTGAATCTTCTGAATTCTACCTAAAACCAATCGGTCGACTGCGCGACCAGGTTTTAGTATTCGAATTCTTGGAAAGATTAACTGCAATTCCTGCACCCAACCAATGCCGACATCCTAAAGATGGACCATCGAAGTTATTTAGCGAATAGAGTCGAGGTGCATCAATAATTCGTAGCCTTGAGTTTTTGGTACTTTTTGGGTCAAGCCAAAAGTACATCTACTAGCAAACCCTTCTCGCAATGAAAAATTTACAGTAAGGCCCATTCTTGAATTGGCCCAACGCATCAATAAAAATTTGATTTGTCTACCAATCCATCAAACTATTCGAAACCATATCCTTCCCACCAACAATTGGCAGAATCAACTGGGTCCCATCCAAATCAACAGTAAGTTCCGTTCCCGGATCAGGATGGATGGTGTATTCCTTATCACTTGAGAAAATCATCAAACCAATTTGTTGTCCTGCGGGGATGATTTGATCATCGGGTTGAAGTTCAAATTCCAGTTCATAAAATTCGCCCGGTACAAGTGGCTCACTTTCCCAAATGCTCTCATGATTTTGAATATCTGCCCAACCTCGAGTGATAATATTGTCCGTGATTCTACCTTCTCGTCGTTCTGTCCATGGTAGCGAAACCAGCCACACAGATAAATTAGCAGCTGGTTTTGAACTGGCTACTCTGATTTTTAGTGATGCTAAGCCAGAGATATGTAAAGAATCTTGCAAAACAGGAGTCACATATATTAAACGATGATCCGTGACTTCGGCTCTGGCTAGTGATTCGCCATCAAAAGAAAAATTATCAATTAACGTTTCTTCGGGTTGATCGGAGGATTGTTCTAAATGCAAACTACCAATTTCCGGCGCACCTGCTTGTAAATAAAAGGTAACATCCTGAGAGGCAGGGTTCGGATAATCGGCATAAAAAGTTGGGTTGGATGGTTCGTCATATTCGCGAACGATCCATGCTCCGGTTTCAGCATCAATTCCATTATCTACATCAAATAAATAATGAGTGAACCAGCGATTCATCATGTCTACTGGTGGAGGTCCACCATGCCCAAATTGATGGTAATAAATCTGAGTGTGCAGTCCCATTTCTTTGGCACGTTCATAAATGCGATAGCTGTGCTCGGGCATCACATTCCAGTCGTTGAAACCGTGACTCATCAACAAAGCCGCTTTCATCGGCTCCATTTCATTTAGATAATCACGATCTGCCCACCAATCCGAATAATCACCCGATTCGCGATCCATGTTGTCAGCATATTCAGTATCTCGAACTCGCTCATTATTTCCGGCTCGATTTTCTTCTTTTCCACTGTGGATGAAATCATACAACACGTCGATATCTTCGCCTAAATAGCCACCCGGATGTCTTACCAATCCATGCGATCGATAATAGTGATAGTAGGAAGTGTTTGGAGCAACCGGGATTATAACTTCCAAACCATCAACACCGGTAGTTGCAGCAGCCAGAGGCAATGTTCCGTTGTATGAGGTTCCTGTCATCCCCACTTTTCCTGTCGACCAAAACGCTTCTACTTTTTCGTCACCTTCTCGGGTTGTAAATCCATTGTCTTTTCCGGTCAACCACTCGATCACGGCTTTTGGAGCAAGCGATTCGTTCTCTCCACCCACTGTTGGTGAACCATCGGATAAACCTGTTCCGGGCGATGACGAATGCACTACAATATAACCGCGAGGCATCCAGGTTCTAAGTTGAGAATTTGAGATTACAGGTCGCGCACCTCTGCGAACTACTTCAGGATGAATTCTCTGATCTTCCAATTCCTGCTTCTTTTCATCACTTAATGGGCCAAGTTCATGACGAACATTCCAGAAAAGACCATCCTCAAAACGTGCTGTTCCCGCATAATATGGACTGGTTTCATACACGACTGGGAGTTTCAATCCATCGTTAGTTTGAGCTGGTCTGGTTACCGCAACATGTACGCGATCCATTCTTCCATCGTGATCTGTATCAAACTCCGTTTCTACCCATAAATCTTCACGAATCCAGTTTTCTGGATTTTCAAGTTCAGGAACAACCTGAGCCAAACCATTCTCGATGTCCGGGATTTGAATGTCCGCCTGAGCATAGCTGGTGACTGGAGCCAACATTAACATTAAAAAAGAAGAAAGTAGAATTCGGTGTAAAGATGATTTCATGTGAAGAACATTTTAGATTTGAAGAGGGAATGTATCAGATATCGGGAAGTTTAGTCAAAAAAAATCCCCCGCATCAAAGATACGAGGGATTAAAATGCAAGTAGTGAAGACCTTAGTCCTCGTTGTTTACTTTTTATTTGTTCATTAGAGCTTTAAAAGCATCCAATGTTCCACGAACAGCGTTCGCAGAATTGTTTAGAAGTTCTTGTTCTGAGTCGGTTAATGCAACTTCAATTACTTCTTTAATACCGCCTTTACCCAATTTAACCGGAACACCGATATATAAATCATCGATACCGTATTGGCCGTCAATATGAGCACAAACAGGGAAAATTCGGTTTTGGTCTAACAAGATTGCTTCCACCATTTGAGCAGCCGCTGTACCGGGAGCATACCATGCTGATGTTCCCATTAAGCCAACAAGCTCTCCACCACCTTTTTTCGCTCTGTTTACGATTTCTTCTAATCGTTCTTCAGAAATGAAATGTGTAATTGGCATTCCTGATAACGTGGTAAATCGTGGAAGTGGAACCATAGTATCGCCATGGCCACCCATTAATAATGCTTGGATATCTTTTGGTGATACGTCCAATTCTTCGGCAATAAATGCGCGGAATCTTGCAGTATCGAGAATGCCGGCCATTCCCATCACTTTTTCATAAGGAAGTCCAGAAGCATCTTTAGCAACCTGAACCATTACATCCAATGGATTTGAAACGACTATAATTATGGTATCAGGAGAGTATTTAACTAATTCTTTAGTTACACTTTCAACAATATTGGAGTTGATTGAAAGCAAATCGTCACGGCTCATTCCTGGCTTACGTGGTACACCAGCAGTGATTACACAAACATCAGAGTTGGCAGTATCTGCATAATCAGTGGTTCCTTTAACGCGTGTATCAAACAAGTCGATTGGGGAAACTTGCCATTGATCTAACGCACGCCCTTTAGATGGATAGAATGTTTTGTCGTCTACTGTTCGCTCTAAATCCAGAGCTACTACTTCTTTTGCGAAATCTCTTTGTGCTACGCTTAGCGCAACGGTTGACCCTACGTTACCTCCGGCACCTACTACTGTTACTTTCATGGTCGTTTTAATGTGTTATTAAGTTTGAAATTCGATTAAAGCTATTCTGCTTTTATGTATCCTTTATGAAGATAAAGAATGGAGAATAGAGAATATACAGGAATCGCTTCCAAGAATGTTAAAGTGTTTATGTGATCAAACAGAATGTGATCAGTTTTAACATATAGCCAAATTCTGTACTAATTCTACTTTCTCCTCGAATCCTGCCCCCACATTAGTTTTTTGCGGAGCGTATCAAAGTAATTTTGCCCGGGTAGTTGAATGAGTGGAAAAGCAATTTTCGATTGTTGGATGGAAACTTCGAATGGCAAAGAATCTACTTCTTTAAGGATGCCGTCATACGAAAACAGAATGTTGCTGGGTTGAGGATCTATTTTAATAATCACCGACTTATCTGCACTTACAACCAACGGCCGCGATGTGAGCGTATGTGGGTTAATAGGAGTGAGCAAAATCACCCCGGATCCAGGTGCCGCAATCGGTCCGCCTGAAGATAAATTATAGGCTGTAGAACCTGTAGGTGATGCCACCAATAAACCATCCGCCCAATAGGTATTGATAGGATTGCCATCAAATTCTGCAGAAATATTAATCATGGAAGTGGAATCATTACGTGTGAACAAAAACTCATTCAACGCAAAGAATTCTTCACCTGATTTGGTGGTAGCTTTCAAATAATGGCGCCGATCGAGGGTATAGTTTCCCATTCGAACATGTTCTAAAGCTTCGAGTAAATCTTCGTTTTGTGTATTGGTCATGAATCCCAACCGACCACTATTTACTCCCAATACCGGTCGGGGATTATCCTTTGCAATTCTGGCCGTGTATAAAATGGTGCCATCGCCTCCCATCACCACAATAATGTCAGACTGTAAAATGGTTTGATCGTCGTTCTTTGTGATGTGAATTGCATCCGACGGTTTGTCGAAAATGAGCTTACAAATCTGTTCTGAAACATTGAGGGAAATCTTTTTGGATTCTGCCCATTTTACTGCAGCTTCAAATACCGACTTCACCTCGTATTTATCAGGATTGGCGATTACTCCGATGTTCATTTGATCCCTTTAAGCCCTTTAATACCTGTTGCAGCTTTTTCACTCAACAAGTTGGTTTCATAACTACGAATCCGGCCATTTTTTGCTTGATGACGTTTCAGTGCAATCTCAATAAGTTCATCAACCAATTGTGTAAATGTAAGATCTGATTTTTCCCACAGATAAAATGAAAATGAGCCGGGAATGGTATTGATTTCATTGAAATACACTTCTTCCGTGTCGGCATTTACAAGGAAATCAAGACGAGCAACGCCCGATGCATCAAAAGTTTTAAAGATATGCACCGCCATGGTTCGTATTTGATCGGTTAACTCAGAAGAAATATCTGCCGGGATAACCCGATCTGCAGAAGCCATGCCTTTTTCAGCACCCGAACCACTTTGATATTTATCTTCAAAAGAGAGGGTTTCTGTTAATCCCAAAGGTCGTTCACAAACCGAAGCCCTGCAATGTTCTGCTGTTCCAAGTACCGAGCAATTGATCTCCATCAAAGGTTCGATGGCTACTTCTACAAGTAGGTGCGCGTCGTAACGGAATGCCACCTCGACTGCTTCCACTAAATCTTCTTTGTTCTCAACCTTCTTTACGCCAATGCTGCTGCCCAGATTGGCTGGTTTTACCACCAATGGAAAGCCAAGCATTTCAGCTTCATTGAGGATGGTTTCCTGATGTTGCTCCCAATCACTTTCGTAAAAATCGAGGCTTGATGTAACCGGAATGTGATTAGCTTCGCATAACTGCTTGGCTTTAATTTTATCCATACCAACCGAAGAGGCCAATACACCACTTCCTGTATACGGGATATTGAATTGTTCGCACACCCCCTGGAAAGATCCATTCTCACCTTCACTACCATGAAATGCACAAACTACTGCGTAGACCGGAACTGCTATAGGCTTTTTAAATAGCCCGGATTTACCTTGCTCTGTTAGATGCGTAGTTCCCATTTCATCTTTTGAAAATGAAACAGGGTAAGATTCAGATTCAAGGCTTTTTAAATCTTTATAGTTGCTTAAATCTTTAAGCGCATCGCCACTTAGCCATTTACCCGACTTAGTTATGTAGAGTGGGATTAATTCATAACTGCTTTCTTTTAAAGCAGCAAAAACTTGCATAGCGGTAAGCACCGAAACTTCGTGTTCGGGAGAAGAGCCTCCAAAGGCGATAATCAGATTTTTAATAGACATCCGTAATGATTGCAATAATTTGAGCGATCTTGGAATATAGGGAGATTGTGGTTCTCTTGGGGCAATTTGCGATGGAAATTCAAGATCCTTTCTTCGTATTCTAAGAGTCCAATCGTCTCACTCTCGAATTGTTCCCTCCCCAAAAGGAGTATATCAACCAAAATCATTGATTCTTAAACCAGAATGAACAAAGTTATCACACATTCTGACCAGCTGGACTTTACCCTGGCCGACCTAGAAGATATGCCGGCGCCGGGAAAAGTGATGGTCGTTAACCCCCAATACTTTGATGTTAAATACGTCATTAACCCACATATGGAAGGGAATATCGGGGATATAAATTTTGATGAAGCACATACTGAGTGGGAAAAGCTAAAAACCGCATATAAAAATTTAGGGCTGTACGTGCATGAAGTACCGGCTCAGGAACAATATCCCGACATGGTATTTTGCGCGAACCAAAGTCTACCGAATATTAAGTTGGATGGCACAAAAGAAGTGATCATGAGTGTGATGCACTCACCACAGCGCAAAGGTGAAGTGCCGCATATCGAAAAAGTGTACGAAGAAAGTTCATACAATGTGATTCATCTGGATGAAAGTCAGTTCGCAGATTTTGAGGGTATGGGTGACGCAATCTGGCATTTTAAAAAGCGCCTTATTTGGGGTGGTTATGGATATAGGTCTTCCTCGGATGTGTACGCACATGTCGCTGAAACATTTAATACCCCGGTAATTGCTCTTGAACTGGTCGATGAAAAATTTTACCATCTCGACACCTGCTTGTGCGTATTAAACGAAGAAACAGCACTTATTTATCCAAAAGCATTTACGGAAGACGGACTAAAAAAAATTAGAAGTTTATTCAACACGGTAATTGAGGCAAACCAACACGAAGCAGAAGACTTATTTGCATGTAATGCTACCTGCCCAGATGGAAAAAATGTACTTATCCAAAAGGGTTGTTTAGAAGTCAATCAAAAACTCGTAGAACTCGGATTTTCTGTACAAGAATTTTCAACCGACGAATATCTGAAAAGCGGTGGGAGTGTATTTTGTATGAAAATGATGCTTTGGTAATTCAATTAAGAATTATCAATTAAGAATTAGGAATTATAAATTCGACCTGTTCTTCAACTCAGCACATTATTAAATGAAGTCAGTTATCTCAGGAATCACATTGTTGATTCTCATATTCGCACTCAATACCAAATTCGGCTCTATACCACCTCTTGGAAAGTTTTTTGATCCGGATGCCGGATTTTGGGCCAATGCTGAAACTTCCATTCCGGAAAGTGAGGAGCTGCAAATTGATGGATTAATCGGTGAAGTTTCCATCGTATATGATGAGCGTCGTGTCCCTCATATTTTTGCAGAAAATGAACACGATCTTTTTCTGGCACAAGGGTATGTGACAGCACAACAGCGTCTATTCCAGATGGAAATACAAACTTACGATGCGGGTGGCCGACTTTCTGAATTGATTGGTGAAAATCCCAGAGTGCAACAACGCGATTTAACAACCCGACGCTGGGGCATGCTTTGGGCTGCTGAAAAAAAGCAAGAAGTAGTCTCACAAGATTCCGCAAGTGCTGCAATCGTATCAGCCTATGCTAAAGGAGTAAATGCCTATATCAACAGTTTAGAACCTGAGGATTATCCTGTTGAGTACAAAGTGTTGGATGCTGCTCCGGAAGAATGGAGCATGCTAAAAACGAGCTTACTTCATATGAATATGCTTAGAACTTTGGCTGGTGGTAGCAGTGACGACCGAACATCACGAACAAAAGCTTTTTTTGGCCAGGATTTTATCGACAAGTTTTTTAATACCGACCCGCAAATGTTGGAGGCTATTATTCCGGAATCAAGAGTTTGGGATTTTGAAGCAGAGCGCCCTGAAGCGCCAGAGTCTGAATTCATTCCAAAAACAGCTGAACGAATTCAGTTTTGGGAACCAAATGCCGGAGTTGGATCAAATAACTGGGCAGTTCATGGATCAAAAACAGCGAGTGGATATCCAATTTTAGCAGGAGATCCACATTTGAGTTTATCGCTGCCTTCAATTTGGATAGAAATGCAATTACACGCTCCTGGATATAATGCATATGGTGTGACTTTTCAGGGGAGTCCAGGTATTTTCATTGGGTTCAATGAACACATAGCGTTTTCTGAAACAAATACTGGATCAGATGTAATGGACTGGTATGAAATCGAGTTCAGAGATGCATCCAAAGATGAATATTGGTTTGATGGTGAATTGCGGGAGACGACAAAACGTATCGAAGAGATTAAAGTTCGGGGTGGCGAAACCATAATCGACACCTTGGTTTTTACACATCATGGTCCGGTAATGGTTGCAAATCCGAACGACACTGTCGGTGATCCTATCTACCATGCTATGCGATGGATTGGCCACGAAGCTGGAAATAGTTTGTCAACTTTCATTGGATTGAATAAAGCCAGAAATTATGATGAATACGTTTCAGCCCTCGAAAACTATGTGGCTCCAGCTCAAAATTTTGTGTTTGCATCCAACGAAGGTGATGTAGCAATTTGGGTGAATGGTCAATTTCCAAACAAATGGGATTATCAGGGCCAAACGGTGAGTGATGGTAGAGATCCGGCTTACGATTGGCAGGGATGGATTCCTCATCAGCATAACCCACATGTGAAAAATCCGCCAAGAGGATTTGTGAGCTCTGCAAATCAGGAATCCGTACATGATTCTTATCCATACTATTTAGCTGATGAATTTGCACCCTATGAGCGCGGGCGTAGAATCAATGATTTATTGCGGGAAATGGATGATATCACCCCGCAGGATATGATGGATATGCAAATGGATAACTATAGCTTACATGCAGAAAGTATTGTGCCAAACCTGCTGGAATGGCTGATCATCGACAGTTTGAGCATGGAAGAAGTTGAGTTTTCTAGCGAAATGCATAGCTGGAATTATGAGATGAATGCAGATTTAAAACAACCGGGCTTCTTCTATTATTGGTGGCGAGAACTTAGTTATTCGATTTTCCGGGATGAACAGAAATCTGCAGGAGTATCGCTTCGATATCCCGATCGGGACCGTTTAGTGGAAGTACTGAAATTGGAACCGGATTTTATTTTGATTGATAATATCGAAACCGAAGAAAAAGAAACGATAGAGCATCTTGTTACTGCAGCTTATAAGTACACATACAATGTAATGGCCAGATACAATGGCTCGGTTGGCGAAAATTGGAATTGGGGATATGTGATTAACAATGATATTGATCATGTTGGTCAAATTCCGGGATTTGGAGCCAATGATGTATACACAGGCGGATCTTTTGAAGCCATAAATGCCACACGATTTGGGTACGGACCGAGTTGGAGAATGGTGGTTGAATTAGGTCCCGAAGTGAAAGCTTGGGGTGTGTATCCGGGTGGTATTTCAGGGAATCCAGGATCACCAAATTACAATGCCTTCACTGAAAACTGGCGAACAGGTAATCATTTTGAGCTCAATTTTTATCGAGAGAAGCCAGAAGAATCGCTTTTTGAAATCACACTAAAAGGAAATTAAAAATTATGGATTATGAATTATGGATTGCAACTAAGCTAATCCTTTATTCATAATCTTAAATTCATAATTATTGAATTTATGTTACTTGCTTTACTTGTCTTAATCGGTGCTTTAATACTAAATATTTTTCTCCCATGGTGGGGTATCGCTATCCCAGGGTTGATTATAGGATTTCAATTCAATGAAAAACCACTTCCTTCTTTCCTATGGGGATTTCTCGGAGTCTTTCTTTTATGGGGAGGTCAGGCGCTCTACGTTCACATTGCAAATAATGGAATCCTATCAACACGAATCGCCGAAATGCTTGGAGTTGGTTCACCGTTGATTGTTATATTGATAACTGCAGTGCTGGGTGGGCTAGTAAGTGGCTTTGCAACAATGACGGGAAGTTTATTAAAATCTCAATTTCAGTCTGATACAAATTGAATCCCTGCCTCCCGCTTTGTATCTTGGGCGAACCTCAAACAAAGCTGTACACGAATACAATTGTTAGCACATAAAAGCTTTGATTCATCAGCACTCAAAACCTTCAAACAGCAAGGAAGCTGATGCCATTAGTGGTTATTAAAAATATTTTCAAAATCCGACGCGAGTTTCGTAGTCGGATTTTTTTTGATCAACAATCTACGAACCCTAATTCATAACGAATGTCTTTACAACCAAGGAAAAAAGCGATCCTCGCACTGAGTGATGGCACGATAGCGCACGGTTGGGCAGTTGGCCACGAAGGAATAACCGGTGGGGAGTTGTGTTTCAATACCAGTATGACCGGCTACCAGGAAATCTTTACCGATCCAAGTTATTACGGTCAATTAATGATGATGACCTATCCGCACATCGGAAACTACGGTACTATGGCTCGAGATGATGAACATCGCAAGGTGATGGTTGCCGGAGTTATCGTTCGAGCCTATTCCTGGGAATACAGCAATCCAATGGCAGATGGAAGTTTGGATGAATACCTGGAAGAAAACGAAATTGTAGGAATCTCCGGAGTTGATACCCGAGCTCTTGTTCGCCATATAAGGGAAAAAGGAGTGATGAATGCCGTGATTTCATCCACAGAATTGGATGAAGATAAACTGGTCCAAATGGCTAAGGATTGGGAAGACATGAAAGGGCTGGAACTCGCATCAAAAGTAACCAGAGAAGAAGCTCAGACATACCATCCTGAATCGGAAACAGAATTCAAAGTTGCTGCTTTTGATTATGGGATCAAGCAAAACATCATAAACAGCCTTGTTGCTCGAGGTTGTTCATTGCGAGTTTTTCCTGCCCAAACAACGCTTGAAGAAGTGAAAGCGTGGGAAGCTGATGGTTTCTTCTTCTCAAACGGACCAGGTGACCCAAATCCAACCGGAGAATATGCGCTCGAAGTTGTGAAGTATGCGAAATCAACCGGAAAGCCAATGTTCGGAATTTGTCTGGGGCATCAGTTGATGGCCATGAGCGAAGGCATCGAAGTTGGAAAAATGTTTGTAGGTCACCGTGGAGCTAATCACCCGGTAAAAAATCTCGAAACCGGACTCGTTGAAATTTCGACTCAAAATCACGGTTTTGGAGTTATCGAAGAAAGCGTAAAAGAGGATGTAGCTAGCATAACGCACATCAACTTAAACGATAAAACGGTCGAGGGACTCAGGTTTAAGAACTTCCCTGGATTTTCTGTGCAGTATCACCCGGAAGCATCACCAGGACCACATGACTCAGCATACCTTTTTGATCAGTTTATTGACATGATGAAAGAACAGAAAGGAGTTGAAGCCTAGAAATTATCTCCCCTCAAGGGGAGCGCTCCGCGACTGCGGAGGAGGGGTGTTAAGAACACACCCCTAAATCCCCTCTCAAGAGGGGACTTTTAACAGCCAAATTATTCGAAAATACCACCCAATGCCAAGACGCGACGACATACACAAAATTCTAATCATCGGATCAGGACCAATTGTAATTGGTCAGGCCTGTGAGTTCGATTACTCAGGCTCTCAAGCCTGCCGATCACTGCAAGAAGAAGGCTACGAAATTGTGCTCATCAATTCGAATCCCGCCACGATCATGACAGATCCGATTATGGCAGATGCGATTTACATGCTTCCAATGACCACGGATTCAATTCGGGAAATCGTGGAAAAAGAAAAACCGGATGCTGTTTTGCCAACGATGGGTGGGCAGACAGGTTTGAATCTATGCCGCGATTTAGAGAAGCAAGGATATTGGGATGAGAAAGGCATCAAAATTATTGGGGTGGATATTGCGGCGGTTGAATTGACTGAAGATCGCCAACTATTCCGCGATTGCATGGAAGAAATTGGGATTGAACAATGTCGGAGCCGTCAGGCAGAATCTCTTCTGGATGCGAAAGAAATCAAAGAAGAGCTCGGTGGACTTCCGATTGTTATCCGGCCATCATTCACGATGGGAGGCGCAGGTGGCGGTATCGTTTGGGAAGAGGAGGATTTCGATCGAATGGTTCTTCGTGGATTGGAAATGAGCCCGGTTCACTCTGTACTGATTGAAGAATCCATTTTTGGATGGAAAGAATATGAGCTTGAGCTTCTTCGCGATGCAAATGACAATGTGGTGATTATTTGTGGAATCGAAAATATGGATCCAATGGGCGTTCATACAGGCGATTCAGTGACGGTTGCCCCAACTCAGACTTTGACGGACAAGCAATATCAGATTTTAAGAGATGCTGCGATCAAAATGATGCGTTCCATCGGGACCTTTGCAGGTGGATGCAATGTGCAGTTTGCCATGGAGCCGGGAAGTGATCGTTTTGTAGCCATAGAGATCAATCCACGCGTAAGTAGATCTTCAGCCTTGGCATCGAAGGCAACAGGTTACCCCATTGCGAAAGTGGCAACCAAACTAGCTGTTGGCTATACCCTGGATGAGCTCAAGAATCAGATTACCGGGACAACATCAGCTTGTTTTGAGCCCTCGATTGATTACGTGGTTTGTAAAGTACCTCGTTTCAATTTCGACAAATTCCCTGGTGCAGATGAAGAGCTGTCTACGCAGATGAAAGCAGTAGGTGAGGTGATGAGCATCGGTCGGAATTTTCCGGAAGCATTGAATAAAGCCTGGCAAAGTATGGAGATCGGTCGATCAGGACTTGGCGCTGATGGTTACGAAGAAATCAATCGAAAAGAAGTAAGCGAACGCTTGATGAAGCCTTATTGGGATCGCTCATTACAAGTTAGAAATGCTTTTAAATTGGGTGCATCGGTTGAAGAAATCGCAGATGTAACTAAAATCGACCCATGGTTTTTGCAGCAAATCAGATATATGGTGTCGCTCGAAAATAGAACGGAAGGTCAGTCACTGGAAGAAATTACTAAAGAAGAATTTTTCGAGCTGAAACAAGCTGGTTTTTCTGATTCTCAAATTGCCTGGTTAAGTAGTAAAGGTGGTTCAACAGTTACTGATGATGAAGTGCGAGTTCGGAGATTAGAACTTGGGCTAAAACCTGCATTCAAAGTTGTGGATACCTGTGCTGCTGAATTCCCGGCGCAGACTCCTTATTACTACTCAGCCTACGAAGGAGAAAATGAAAGTATCGTCACCGATCGAAAGAAAGTAGTTATTCTGGGAAGTGGACCGAATCGAATTGGTCAGGGCATTGAGTTCGATTATTCCTGTGTGCATGCGGTGCTGGCAACAAAGGAAATGGGCTACGAAGCCATCATGATCAACTGTAATCCTGAAACTGTTTCAACAGATTTCGATTTTGCTGATAAGCTTTATTTTGAGCCTGTTTATTGGGAGCGAGTTCTGGACATCATCGAGCATGAAAAACCAGAAGGTGTGATTATTCAGGTTGGTGGTCAAACTGCCCTTAAACTTGGAAAGCGGTTGGTTAAAGCCGGAATCAAAATATTTGGAACTGATTTCGCGAATATCAATCTGGCTGAAGATCGAGGAGAGTTCTCAGACCTGTTGATAGAAAATGATATTCCTTTTCCAGCGTACGGAACTGCCACTGAAGTAACGGGTGCACTCGAAATTGCAGACCGAATTGGATACCCGGTTTTGATCCGGCCAAGTTATGTGTTGGGCGGACAAGGAATGCGGATTGCCGTGAAGCAGTCGGAATTAGAGCGTTATGTGGATCGGATTCTGAAAACACATCCTGAAAATGCCTTCCTCATCGATAAATATTTGGAACACGCGATTGAGGTTGATGTAGATTCTGTGTTTGATGGTGATGAGCTACACATTTCAGGAATCATGCAGCATATCGAGCCGGCGGGTGTGCATTCGGGTGATTCAACAGCTGTAATTCCTCCATATTCATTGAGTGAAGAAATTCAGGCGACCATCCGGGATTATCAAACCAGAATTGCAAAAGCTTTAAATGTAATTGGGTTTCTGAACGTGCAGTATGCCGTAAAAGATGACAAGGTGTACGTGATTGAGGCAAATCCACGAACAACCCGAACAGTGCCATTCCTTGCAAAAGCGAATGAAGTTCCTGAGGCAAAAATCGGCGTAAAAGTGATGCTGGGTGCCAAACTCAAAGAATTTGACACCGTATCAAAATTGAAATGCTGGGCGATTAAAGAGCCGGTTTTCCCATTTGACAAATTCCCAGGCGTAAAGAAAGAACTTGGCCCGGAAATGAAATCAACGGGTGAAAGCATCTACTTCGCTAAAGACTTCAACGATGAACACTTTAGAAAACCATTCGAGTTTAAGAGCTTGTACTTGAGTAAATAGGGCTAGTAGGCTTTAACTTTCGATTTTGAAAACCCAAAATTGATTCCAGCTAGTGCAATTATATTGTTTACATCTGTGAAGTTTTTACCTAAAGTTGTTGTTAGGTACATATTCTCATCAATTTTATAACTTCCAATTGCAGCTAATTTGTAATCATCATATAAATTTGTGCTGAAATTTAGACGTTGCAAATACTCCATTGAAGCTGAAAAATTTTCAAAATCATAGTTAAACCGTATACCCAGATCCATTAGGTCTGAATCAGGTTCATATGTTGAAAATTCTTGATTTTTTATATATCTGCTTAGAACTGTAAAATAAAAATCATCCGCATTTGGCCGCCAGTTCAGGGCAAACCAGGCAGCTAACCTACTTAATTCAAAGTCACTGGTAGAGTTTGTTTGTGAGCCAGCTCCTAAAGCAGCAGCAAAGTCAATAGTAAATACAGGTTTCTCAATGGCTTCTAAGTACTCGTTTCGAATTTCCGCTACTTTATTAAAATTTGAAGAGGAAAGAGCTTCTTCTATTTCAATTGTCAAGGAGTCTAATTTTTTAGTCATTTCAGAATTATACTTCTGGTAGATTCTGGTTCTAGCCCCAAGAGTTAAATAACTTGTTGAATCAGTTATAACTGAAGCTGTTGAAAAAGCAAATGAGGAGGCAATTGGCGAGGTATTTGTATAAATGTCCTTTGCAGTAAGATTTGGGTGATCTTTCAACCAGTAGGGAGCGAATTCAATAGCAACACTTTCATTTTGTAAACTTAATAAGCTTAATCCCAACCCTTTTGGGGTAGATGGCTTTTCAATTGATGAGGGTGTCTGATCGAGCAAAATGAAGCCTGGAGAAGCTGGTGTTTTAATATCATCAAACTTTAGATCTTCGGTAGAGTCTTGAGCTAAAAGTGTTGATGGTATTAAAAAGAAGAGCACAATAATAGAGACCAAATACTTTATTACATACTCGCCTTTAAAACTTGCTACTCCGTTTTCAGGAGCGTCGCCTTTATCTATTTTGGTATAAAGAATATCATTATGCCCATTTGTAAAAGTAGTTGTAATAACACATTTATTTGTTGCTGAATTAACATCTAATACATTCGTAACTGCTGAAATTGAGTTTAATTTTAAATCAGATGCTTTCCCAAGGTGGGCTGGCTCTGTTAAATTCCCTTTGCATAACTGAGTATCATTCGAAGTGATATTATTACCACCAATTTGACCATTACCAATTTTTATCGAGAGGTAAATTTCATCATTCTCACCCTTTGATATAACTTCTCTTGGATTAGGTTCTAAATCGATTTCTTTAACATCCATGTTCAATCCTCTATGATTTTGAGTCTTTTAGTTCTCGTTTAATATTCACCACTTTTTTTAGCAAATCGAACCAGAAAGGTGCACCAAGGGAGAGGGCTAATATGGTGATAAACCATCCCGGTAGGCTATGCCATTTAAAATCTTTCCAAAATTGTTTACTCGTCCATCCAAAACCCAGGGTAGAATCAAGTTCCTCAAATTGCGATCGATGTAATTCTGCTAGTTCCTGCTTCAAATCTGCAACAGATTTTTGAACTTCTGCAGAAGAACTTGTGTCGTTGGCTGCTATATAATTTTCCGCCATTTCAGCAACAACTGCAGCCTGTTGGGGATTACTGGCCAAATCCTTAAAAATAGAAATAGAGTCGACATTAAAGAGAAGTACAACAATAATACTCACTAACAGTGTAAGTTTGCGTGCATATCTGATGTAGGTTTGGCGAGTTTGAGCCAATGCAGCTTCATAAACTTCTTGCATCTTTTCGGCAGAATTTTTCACCTCATCTTTTAATTCACTAATAGCACCACCAATTTTGGTGTTATCCAAATCGGCAATAATATCAGCAAAGGTACTTTCCGGGATATGGTCTGGCCAATGGGTGTTTTTAAGGTCTTCGATTTCTGCTTTAGCGGAAGTAAGAGCATTTGCTTTTCGGGTAAGCACTTTAATCCTGGGATCTTTCATTATTTCCTGAATCCCTTCTTCACCGATTAATTCCTTGATCGATTCAAATAACTTATTACCTCTGGCATTAAAAATGTTGCCAATTATTTCGTTGATGATGCTCACAAATAAGCTGAAAAGCAGATAAATGAAGATCATCCCTATTACAATGTTCAATGCTTCTATCCCAAACATATACCCAGAATTTTTAATTAATAAACCCAGTTACTATTCATTTTCCTAAAAGCGTTTTGCTTTATTAGAATGAACCCCAATTATTCTGAGTATATTTGAAACCAACTGATCATCAAAATTAAAATCACCAAAATCTTATTTTTATCTTTCTTAGGTAGATTAGTGATATTTTCCACTCTATGATTGAACAAGCTAGAAAAATTCTGAAGGACACCTTTGGGTACGACGACTTTCGCCTGCAACAAGAAGCAGCAATTACACAGGTTTTAGATAAAAAAGATGCGCTGGTTATCATGCCCACCGGGGGTGGAAAATCATTATGCTATCAAATCCCGGCGCTTATGTTCGATGGGATGACCATCGTGGTTTCCCCTTTAATTTCTTTGATGAAAGATCAGGTTGGGCAGTTGAAGGAATATGATATTCCATCGGTTTTTTTGAATTCTTCGCTCCGGCCTGAGGCGTATAATTACAACGTTAAAAAAATACAGTCTGGTGAAGTAAAACTGCTGTATGTTGCCCCCGAAACCTTATTGATGGATAAAACCAAAGAGATTCTCAAGGGCATCAAAGTGGATTGTTTAACCATTGATGAGGCGCATTGTATTTCGGAATGGGGTCATGATTTCCGGCCAGAATATCGCCAAATAGCACAGGTTCGAAGGGAATATCCTGACGCCGTTTGTATGGCTTTAACGGCTACAGCCACACCTCGGGTTCAGCGAGACATCAAGCAGAGTTTGGCTTTCGATGATTCGCAATCCTTTATCTCAAGTTTTGATCGACCAAATCTCTTTCTAAAAATTGTTGATAAGAAAGATCCGGTAAATCAATTGCTTGATTTCCTTTACACACGTCAAAATCAATCGGGGATTATTTACTGTTTTTCTCGCAGGCAAGTGGACGAGCTATCCGAAATTCTACATGAAGAGGGCTATTCTGTTAAGCCATATCATGCCGGACTAACATCACGCGAGCGCTCGATAAATCAGCAGGAATTTATTCGCGATGATGTTCGCATAATCGTGGCTACCATCGCTTTTGGGATGGGGATAAACAAGCCAAATGTGCGTTTTGTGATGCACTACGACATGCCTCAGAATATCGAGTCCTATTATCAGCAAATCGGGCGGGCAGGTCGCGACGGACTTCGTTCGGATTGTGTGCTTTTATTCAGCTATGCCGATACGCAAAAGATCAAGTATTTCATCAATCAGAAAAAAGGCACTGAAAAAATAGTTGCTGAACGGCATTTGGAAACCCTTCTAAAATTTTTGGAAGAACGAACGTGCCGCCGTAAACCACTTATGGAATACTTTGGGGAAACCTATCAACAGGAAGAATGTGGCATGTGTGATAACGACCTTTCGCAAGACGAAGCTGTGGAAGATTTGACGCATCAAGCCAAAAAATTCATCGATTGTGTGCTTGATTTGGATGAAGAGTTTGGAGCCGGCCATGTAATAGACGTGCTTCGCGGCTCAAAAAATCAAAAAGTACTTGAAAACGAACACGACAAAGTGGAAAGTTATGGTACGGGATTGGAGTGGTCGAAAAAGCAATGGGAGCAACTTTCTCGCTTACTGATGCGCCAGCATTTCATTAAACGTGGCAGTTTTGGTGTTATTGAAACTACCGATACAGCCATGCCTGTGCTAAGCGGAAAAGAAAATGTGTACGGAATTCTGGATCGTACCGATGTAGCCATGGACGAAGAAGATGTTATTCGTACTTCCAGCGAGATCGAGAATCAATACAATGTGGAATTGTTCGAGCTACTTCGGGAAAAACGAAAAGAGCTTGCCGATGTGGATGATGTGCCACCATACGCTATTTTCCCGGATACCACGCTCATCGAAATGGCGTATTATTTTCCGCAAACAAAAAATGCATTGGAAGCCATTTATGGTGTTGGACAGGTTAAAAAAGAGAAGTTCGGCGATGCCTTCATTGGTGTGATCAAGACTTTCTCGAAGGATCACGATATCATGGAACGCCAAAAAACGCTGATTAAAAAAACACGGGAAGTAAAAAAAGGCGAAAAACACGAGCAGGTTGGTAATGATTTCAATGATGGGAAATCCATCAAGATTTTGGCTGAACAACACGGTGTGAAAGAAGTAACTATTCTTAGTCACCTTAAAAAGTTTGTGGACGAAGGAAATGAGTTACGTTTGGATGGATTATTACAAGCATCTGCGCTATCCGACCGGCAGCGCGATCAGGTGCTAAAAGCCTTCAAAAAACGAGGCCATTTAATGCTTCGTTTAGTATACGATGAGTGCAAAAAACAAATTGGCTACGACGAATTACGAATTATGCAGCTGTATTATTTGGCAAGCCAGAAGTAAAGAGATGTATTTTTTAGTGGCAGTTCATGAACTGCCACTAAAAGGCGCCAGGTTTGTTAAATCCTAAACCCAATCTGAATTCCACCTAGTAAAATAGCTCCTTCACCAACTTCCTGGCCTTGTGTACGAATGTTAATTTCATAGCCTAGATTAATGGAAGGTTTTAGAAAGAAGGAGTCAGAAAGCGGGATTTGATATCCAAAGCCTATCGTAGGCTGAAGAACAGTTACATCAGATCGGCCATCAATTCTTTGATCAATGCACGGGGCAACAAATGGGCAAATAGTTTCGATGTTGTAATAGTCGATATTCATAAACCAAAGATCAGTTCTCACATTCAATAAAAGATTCTCAAATCGTGAGTTTCCAATCTCAACACCTATTCCAAATCCAACGCCACTGCCTTCTTCATTATCCTGAACACCCCAATCTCGACGATTGGTGAAATTATAAGCTACCCGACTAAACATCTGAACGTCACTACTAATTGGAAAATCGAATCTAATACCAGGAACTATCCCTGCTGGATAGGCCTGTGATTCGATTGAAATCTGGGATTGAGCATTAACTGTGATAGTAGTGAGAGTAAGAAATAAAATTAAAGCAATGGTTTTCATGCTCGAATTAACGAAGGGTAGAGGTAAATAGTTTTCAAAATCAGATCAAAAAGGAATAGAATTTCCGAGTTCAAAAAAGCGCTTTTCTGATAAATTTCAATAGGATGCAGATTTTGAACTAACAAGAATTATCCTGAACTTTACAGCCCTGTTTATTTGAAAGAAAAATGCCGTTTAGGCACCAAAAACAAACATTTTTATGGCAAAGGTAGAAGTGGTAATGCCCCAAATGGGAGAGTCGGTAATGGAAGGCACCGTTATCGAGTGGTCGAAGAGTGTGGGCGATACTGTTGAGGTGGACGAAACTCTCCTCGAAATTGCAACCGACAAAGTGGATAGCGAAGTACCATCGCCGGAAGCCGGAGTATTGGTAGAAATTTTAGTTGAAGAAGGCGATACGATTGAGGTTGGTAAAGCAATTGCCATCATTGAGACTGATGCCGATGCGGCTGAGACCGTAGATTCCCCTGTTGAATCTGAAGAGCCGAAAGTTGAAGAATCTGCTCCGGTACAAGAACCAGAATCTGAACCAGAGCCTGTTCAGGCAGCAAAAGAGGAATCCACAAATACCAGTGGTGAAACCATAGAAGTGGTAATGCCCCAAATGGGCGAGTCGGTGGTTGAGGCCACCGTTATTGAGTGGAGTAAACAGGTGGGAGATGAAGTTGAAGAAGACGAAACTTTGCTAGAAATCTCTACCGATAAAGTGGATAGCGAAGTCCCATCGCCGGCAGCAGGTACTCTTGTGGAAATTCGAGCACAGGCAGACGAAACCATCGAGGTTGGTCAGGTTATTGCGGTTATAGCAACCGGTAAAGGTGCACGTGCTTCTGCGCCATCTGCATCACCAACAAAAGAAGCTCCGAGTACCAAATCAACAAAAGAAGAGAAAAAAGCACTAACAAAAGAAGACATTGCCAAATTAACCCCCGAACAATTACTCGCAATTGGTAGCGGATCGCCAAATGGCGAGGGCTCTGTTCCCAGAACCAGCAGCGACGGCCGGTTTTTCTCCCCATTAGTTCGTTCAATTGCTAAAGAAGAAGGCATTTCCGCTCAGGAATTAGAGCAAATTGAAGGAACCGGACAGGGTGGGCGTGTTTCCAAGAAAGATATTTTGAATTACGTGGAAAATCGTAAGTCTGGGTCTGTATTAACAGCACCTAAACCATCTGCTTCTTCTGCAGCTACAATAAGTAAACCTGCTCCATCGAAAGAGGCAATTTCTGCTGGTGAATTAAATGTAAGCAAACAACCAACCGGTGATGTGGAAATCGTGAAAATGGATCGCATGCGAAAGCTCATTGCTCAGCACATGGTTCATTCGAAGCAAACCTCAGCGCATGTTACAACCTTTGCTGAAGTGGATGTTACGAACATGGTGAACTGGAGGAATGCAAACAAAGTGGCGTTCCAAAAGAAAACAGGAATCAAGTTAACCTTTACTCCGCTGTTTGTAGAAGCAATCATCAAATCCATGTTGGAATTTCCGATGATTAACAGTTCGGTAGTGGGGGATGAAATCCACATTAAAAAAGACATCAACTTCGGGATTGCTGTTGCACTGGGAAGTGGCGGCGATGGCGGTCTTATTGTTCCGGTGATGAAAAAAGCTCAACAGAAAAACCTGGTTGGACTAGCCGAATCTGTGAATGAAGTTGCTGCGAAGGCAAGAAGTAAGAAACTCAGCCCGGACGATTTAGTAGGTGGTACCATTACCTTAACGAACTACGGAAGTGTTGGGAATTTGATGGGAACTCCAATAATAAATCAGCCGCAAGTGGCAATTCTTGGAACGGGCGCGATTGTTAAACGCCCTGTAGTAATGGAAACTCCGCAAGGAGATGTTATTGCAATTCGACACATGATGTTCTTAAGCATGAGTTACGATCACCGCATTATTGATGGTGCCCATGGCGGCGCTTTCGTTAACCGTGTGAAAGAAATGCTTGAAGATTTCGACGTTGATCGAGCGGTTTAAAATTCCAAAATTAGAGCTTTATGAGGCGCCTGATTGGCGTCTCTTTTTTTGTATATATGAATGTAATTGAAACCATACCAGAGATACGTGAAGTTGTAAAACAGCATCAGCTTCAGGGTAAAAAAGTGGCATTTGTTCCTACGATGGGTGCGTTGCATGATGGCCATTTATCGCTGATACGAATTGCTCGCAGGATGGCTGAACATGTGGTTGTTTCGATTTATGTAAACCCTGAGCAATTTGGGCCATCAGAAGATTTTGGAAATTATCCTCGCACATTGCATCGCGATTTGGAATTCTGCCGCGTAGAAGGTGTCAGCACTGTATTTACACCGAACGATGAAATCATGTATGGAGTAGGAGAGAAGTTTTTTAGTATTGATATCAAGGTGTTAAATATGCATCTCGATGGAGGTAGTCGCCCCGGATATTTTCAGGGAATCGCGCTCGTAGTAAACAAGCTCTTCAACATTGTACAACCTGATATTGCGGTATTTGGACAAAAAGACTATCAGCAATTCCAGATTATTCAGCAAATGGCGAAAGAATTTAATCACGATTTAGAATTAGTGATGGCGCCCATTGAACGTGCTGAAGATGGATTGGCATTGAGTAGCAGAAATACCTATTTAAGTAAAGAAGAGCGCGATTTAGCTCCCTTATTGTATAAAAAAATGCAGCAATGCGTTGATGAGATACAGGCTGGATTGTTAATGCCAAATTCTTTGTTTGAGTTGAAGCAGAATGAGTTAGAAGCAAAAGGCTTCAAAAATGACTATTTTAGTGTTTTCTCCATGGATAGGATGGAGCCGGTAGCCAAACTCAATAGAGGAGAGACTTACGTGCTGGCAACGGCTGTATATCTGGGAAAAACCCGATTAATTGATAACATTATTTTTAAGTGTTGAGCGATGAAGCTTACCATGTTCAAATCTAAACTGCACCAGATGGTGGTTACTGAAGCTAACCTTCAATATGAAGGGAGTATAACTATTGATCAGGATCTGCTGGATGCAGCGAAATTATTACCCTACGAGAAAGTTCAGGTACTGAATATTACAAATGGCTCTCGATTAGAAACCTACACAATTCCAGGCGAAAGAGGCTCCAGAGTTTGTTGTATGAATGGCGCTGCTGCCCGGTTGACACAGGTAGGCGATCGAATTATTGTGATTTCATACGCAGATATGACCCCTGAAGAAGCTCGTAGTTATAAACCAAGAACTGTCGTTGTTGACGAAAACAACGATCCTAAATCCATTCTGGATTACTCTCAGCCTTCAACTACTTTTGATTTGGTTAGTGGGCTAGCCGAAGAGTAAAAGATTATCTCGTTTGGCTAAATTCAACCACAAACAACATGTACTAACTGGGAAGGAAGACGGGCTAGGTACATTTGGCGGGGTTTTTACGCCTTCTATACTCACCATTCTTGGGGTCATTATGTACCTGCGCTTTGGTTGGGTTGTTGGGAATGTAGGTTTGATTGGCACTCTCGTTATTGTAACTCTTTCTACCAGTATAACTTTTCTAACAGGGTTATCTATTGCGTCCATTGCAACCGATCAACGAGTTCGGATTGGTGGCGCTTATTATATGATTAGCCGATCGTTGGGGATTGAATCTGGTGGTGCGATTGGCATTCCTTTATACTTTGCTCAAGCTCTTTCAATAGCCCTCTATACCGTAGGTTTTGCAGAAAGTCTTGGCCGGGTTTTCCCCGGGCTCAATGAAAAAGTGGTGGGAATCGTAACTACCATTCTGGTTTCTGTATTAGCATTGGCATCAGCAAAAGCTGCAATTCGAGCCCAATATGTAATTATGTTGGGAATTGCTTTATCACTTTTAAGTTTAATATTTGGCAGCCCACTCGAAGGCGTAACCATCGATATGTGGAACGTCCGTACTGCAGAACCTGAAAGTTTTTGGGTAGTATTTGCAGTTTTTTTCCCAGCCGTTACCGGAATTATGGCGGGTGTGAATATGTCTGGCGATTTACAAGAACCCAAAAAATCCATCCCAACCGGAACGTTTGCAGCCATCGGGGTAGGATATTTAATATACATGGGATTGCCTTTCTTACTTGCCTCGAGGGCAGATACGGCATCACTATTAAACGACCCTTTGGTAATGCGAAACATTTCGTTTTGGAGTGATGCAATTCTCGTTGGTGTTTGGGGAGCTACTCTCTCCAGTGCAGTTGGAAGTATTCTGGGGGCTCCAAGAGTACTGCAGGCACTGGCAAAAGATCGAATTCTGCCACCATTTCTTAGTTGGCTTGGTCTAGGTTCAGGAGAGGACGATATACCCCGACTTGGAACAATTTTCACCATGATGATTGCGCTAGTTTCTGTTTGGTTTGGGGATTTAAATTTGATTGCACCCATTCTTACGATGTTTTTCTTAACAACCTATGGCGTACTAAATGTTGCCGCGGGAACTGAGCGATTTCTTGGAAGTCCTTCTTTTCGGCCAACCTTTCGTGTGCATTGGTTTTTTTCATTGTTGGGAGCGTTGGGATGTATTGCAGTAATGTTTTTGATAAATGCACTGGCAACGGCAATAGCATTTATTTTTGTAGGAGTGATATTTACCTGGTTAAAGCGCCGTGAAATGCAGTCTGCTTGGGGTGATATTGGTCGTGGAATTTGGATGGCTGTAATTCGTGCGGGGTTAATGCAAATACGGGAAGAAGAACACGATCCAAAAAACTGGAGACCAAATCCGTTGGTGCTGGCAGGATCGCCAACTAAGCGATGGCATCTCATCGATTTTGCAAATACGATTACCCATAATAAGGGCTTATTAAGTGTTGCTTCCTTGATTCCGGAAGGTGCAAGAAGTATGGATCAAAAGCAGAATATGACAGCGAATATTCGCGAGTTTTTAAACAAACGTGGTATTCAAGGCCTGGTAAAAGTTATTGCCGCAGAAAATCGGTCTCAAGGAGTAGTAAATCTGGTTCAATCTTTTGGCTTGGGAGCTTTGGAGCCAAATACGATTATTCTTGGTGATAGCGAAGATCCGAAGTTTAGAGGTGATTTTTGCAACATGATCTCAAAATTTCATGAATTTCAGAGAAATGTGTTGATTGTACACAAAGGAGAAGGTGAAAAAGCGTTTAGAAAGCGAAAGCGAATTGATGTATGGTGGGGTGGTTTAAAAGGAAATGGCGGACTGATGATGATCCTCGCCTATTTAATGAACACCAGCCTCGACTGGCGCGAAGCAGAGCTTCACATTAAAATGATGGTACAGGACGAAGACGCCGTCGATCAAACACGAGAAAATATCCTGGCTTTGTTGGAAGAAATTCGAATTCGTGCAATTGTTGATATTATCCCATCTAAAAACCGAACGTTCGATGTAGTCCTTAAGAAACATTCTTCCAATGCAGATTTAGTATTCCTTGGCTTAGCAGAACCTGATGAAAACTTTGAAGTCTATTATGAACAAGTTCAAAATCGAGTTGACGGACTTCCGACTACAATTCTTGCACTAGCCTCGCAAGAAATATCTTTTGGTGAAGTACTTATCAAAAAAGATACCATGGAATAGTCCTAATCCACATAATCAGGCAGCAACTCAAAGAAGCGTGCCGAAGTTTTAATACCACGATGGAAATCCTGAATAGAGAATTTCTCATTAGGTGAATGAATGGCATCGCTGGTTAGTCCAAATCCCATTAAAATGGATTCTACACCAAGTACCTTTTTAAAATCGGCAACGATTGGAATCGACCCACCTTCTCTCGAGAATAACACCTCTTTTTCGAATACATCTTCAAACGCTTTTGCGGCAGCCTTGAGACCATAAAAATCCAGATTTGTAATAGAAGCGAACCCGCCATGGTGTTCCGTAACGGTTACTTTTACAGTATCAGGCGCGATTGAATGAAAATAATCGGTAAATAATTTTGCAATTTCATTGGGGCTTTGATCAGGCACCAAGCGCATACTTATTTTAGCATTTGCTTTGGAAGGTAGAACTGTTTTAGCTCCTTCACCTGTGTAACCACCCCAAATGCCGTTCACATCTAAAGTTGGTCGAGCAGAAGCTCTTTCTAAGGTTGTGTATCCTTTTTCGCCATGAACCGCGTCGATATCGAGTGATTTTTTGTACGCTTCTTCATCAAAAGGTAAAGCGGCAGAAGCTTCCCGATCTGCTTTTGTAAGTGGTACTACTGTATCGTAAAAACCGGGGATTTGAATTACGCCATCCTCATCTTTCATTTTGGCGATCATCTCACACAACACATTCAAAGGATTTTCAACAGCACCACCGTACACACCCGAATGTAAATCACGGTTTGGCCCAACTACTTCTACTTCCATGTACGCAAGTCCGCGTAATCCATACGTAATAGAAGGTTGATCTTTCCCAAACATAGCCGTGTCGGAAATGAGTACCATGTCGGTCGAGAGCATTTCTTTATGCGACTCAATGAAAGGAACGAGGTTCGGAGATCCGATTTCTTCCTCGCCTTCTAAAATGATTTTCACATTCACGGGAATTTCTTCGCCAGACTTAACAAAAGATTCTAACGCTTTAACATGCGTAAATGCCTGCCCTTTATCATCGCTGGAACCCCGCGCATAAATATTTCCATCTTTAACTGTTGGTTCGAATGCCGGAGTATCCCAGAGTTCATCCGGATCTGATGGCTGAACATCATAATGACCGTAAATTAACACTGTTGGCTTGTCTGAGTGAGGACAATGTTCACCATAAACAATCGGATTGCCGGGTGTCTCAAAAAGCTCAACTCTTTCAAGGTTCAATGAGCCTAACTGTTGAAGCAAAAAGTTAGCCGCCTTTTGAATGTCTCCTTTCTTAGTTGAATCTGTACTTACACTTGGTATGCGAAGCAGCTCAAATAATTCATCTAAAAATTTTTGTTGATTTGCGTCGATGTAGGCTTGCGATTTGCTCATTGTTTGCTCCATTTATAAAATTTTCGATCCTGGGATTTGTATCCACCCGTAACGCCCATTTCCTAGTCGAATGTAATACCATCCGTCGGCATTTTCACTAGTAAAAGTATCAATAGTGATAGAATATCCTTCGTAGGCAATGCTCACTAAATCAGCATTATCCTGAGGTTGTGTGGTAACTGGAATTTCTTTAGAAATTATCACTCCATCTTTATATCGTTGATCTACATAATCCACATAGAAAGCCAGGATTACAGTGAGGACACTTAATAAAGTTGCTGTTCCGATGATAGTATTCTTTCTGGGGATTGGGATCGGATTAAACCAATTAAAAATGATCATGATTACTGAAATCGAGATCATGATAAACCCGAGAATAAAAATTCCTGTTGAGCCGATTCCATTTTTTAGATTATCAACGGCGCGGTCCCAAGGTAACTTTGGTAGAATTGCCGATTGCCGGCTGAATTGGGAAGATACATATTCCAGTGCCTCATCGGCTTGTACTTCTGTGGCTGAAAACTTTGCGGCTTTTAGAAAATAATATTTTGCCAGACCGAGCGAATCAATCTCCATGGCTGCTATGCCCATATTCAAAAAAAGTGGTCCTGATACTTCACCAATTCGTTCAATATTTCGATAAGAACCCAGGGCACCCATAAAATCATTGTCTTCTAGCAGGGTGTTGGCCTGATCGAACATGAGTTGAGCATTTTGTCGGGCAGATACATCCACAAAAGCCAATGATAAAAGTAAGATCAATCCAAATGTTCTCATACTAAACGACCTAT
The DNA here is from genome assembly GCA_965249965.1 of Balneolaceae bacterium. Lineage (GTDB taxonomy): Bacteria > Bacteroidota > Rhodothermia > Balneolales > Balneolaceae > HXMU1420-13. Next base: position 594,645 of record OZ252262.1, on the reverse strand, counting down.
AGTTTTTATAAGCTCTTTAGTTCGTTCAATATCAGATTGCAGACCTTCCTGAGTTGTATTCGGGGCGTATGCTATAGTTTCGCATTTTGTAAGAAGTCGCTTCAATTCAGTAGCTGTTTCTTCATTAGTTCGCTCTTTTAAAGCGATGAATAAGTCATCAGCTGAAAGCCCTGCTTTGGGTAAATTAAGCTTGTCGGATACATATTGCACCAACGCTTTGTCTATGTAATGGTATCCGTTTTTAATGTCTGTGGTTTCTTCAGCATGCGTTAGCTCTTCTAAAGCCAGCTCTTTGGCTTTATGTGCTCTGGCGAAGGCTGTGTCGGTATTAAATCGATCATTTCTGGCTTTAATGCCAAATGCAATTCCCAGGGATAAGACCGGGAAAAGCAAGAGAATCCATATCCAGCCTTTTTCAAGAAGTGGTTTTGAATTATCTGGTTCCCAGGATGCAAGCCCTGTAATTGGTTGCACATCAAAACGGTACTCGCTCCCGGTAGTATTTACAAGCCGGGGATCGCGTTCTGCTGTAAAAGTTAAAGCCGGTAATGTGATGGTATTGTATCGTCTTCGATCGGGATCGTAATAAGCGAATTGCTGTTCCGGGATAACATACTCACCCTCATTTCTCGCAATGATAATATCAGTAAAGGTCTTTGTACCCCCAATTTGCTGGTTGCTGCGAGTTATGGTTGAACTTTCCTGAGGATCATATAATTCAAGTGCTTCCGGAAACTCGTATTCGGGTTTTACGATCAATGGAATATTTCCCTGCCCGTTAATTGTGGTTGTTATTTCCACACTTTCGCCAACAAAAGCTGTTTTCGGATTGATGGTTCGAGAGATTTCAAATTTCCCAACCGCACCTGAGTACACCGCATTTTCGATCTCAGGTAATGGGCGCACATTAACCGCTACCGGTAGGGTTTGTAGTTCTTTACGTTCCTGGCCAAGTCCAAAACTGAATATGTCGCGGCGGCGATTACGATTTCGAACCTGAACTACTACTTCAAACGGACTCAGAGTAAGCTCTCCGGATTTTGTTGGGAAAATGGCCGTTTGTAAAAGCACTGCACGTTGATAGCGTACACCACCTATCAACGTTGACGATGTTCTGGCTTGTTGGCGGTTTTCAAGATCCTCTTTCCAAAAACCTTCAGCTTTCCAACCTGGTGATGGTTGATAAGAAGAAACCTCCACCTCATTTTTAAAATAGAGCACAATGTCAGCAATCACTTGTTCGCCTACAACTGGTTCCGAAGTGCTTGGCTCCAATCGTACATAAATATCGGGTGAGCGAGCTGCATTTCCTTCTTCTATAGTTGCTGGATCCAGAACTTTGAAGGATATTGGATTGGTTGAATATTGAGTTCCATTTACCTGTATGGATAAAGCAGGAAAGGTATAGTCGCCGGGAGTTTGCGCAATAAACGAATACCCATACGTGTAGGCTACCGATGGCCGGCCATTTACATAGGAATAATTGGTAGACTGGCTGGTACTGCCCGAAAGCCAACGAAGCCCTTCAACAGCAGGCATTTGTGGGCGATCGATAGAATTCAAAGATTGACCGGAAATGGTGACATCCAGCCGAACCGATTCTCCAGAAAAAATATTGGTTTCAGAGAGTGAAGCGCTCACAGATATATCTTGACTATGAGCCTGCCCTGACAAGAAAACACTAATAAACAACAAATAAATAAAGCCGATACTTTTACCAGTCTTTATCATGCGTGGCCGAACCTTGCTTTTTTTGCTTTTTAAATTCTTTCAGCAACTCTTTTTCTTTTTGCGCTAAAGCCTGTAAAATTTTCTCTGCTTCTTCTTTGCTTATCTCTCTGGCATCCTGAGGCTGAGCTTGTTGCTCTTCCTGATTTTCTTGATCCTCATTTTGTTGTTGCTCATCCTGAGGTTGCTCTTCTTGATTTTGGTCTTGCTCTTGCTGCTCCTGATTTTCCTGATCCTGATTCTGCTCTTCGTTTTCCTGATTTTGGTTTTGTTGTTGCTGCTGATTTTGCTGCTGCTGTTCTTCTTCCTCTTCTAATTTTCTAAGCAGTTCATTTAATTTGGGATCTTCCGGGTATTGGATTAATCCATCCTGAACTAAATTTATGGCCCCGGGTAAATTCCCTCCGATGTAGGTTTGAGCACCATCATGAAAATAATCGTCTGCTGTTTGGCCAAATGCGGATGGTGCCACCAAAATCAACACTAAAAAGAAAATCGGAGATATTTTATTATGAATCGATTTCACTAACCGCACCTATTCTGTTTATAAAATCATTAAAGTTTTGAACCGTTTGATCAACTTGTAAGGCCTGTTGCATCAAATCAAATGCTTCCTGGTATTTCTGCTCACGTACTAAATCTTCTGCACGTTTCTTCATTGCTTTAGCATATTCACTTGGTGGTTCCTGCTCTTGATTTTGATCTTGCTGTTGTTGCTGCTCATCTTCCTTATTGTCTTCAGCTAAAGCACGTTCCAGATTGTGTTTTGCTTCCAGGTCGGTGGGGTTGTACTTGAGTGCACTTCTTAAGTGTTGGATTGCTGGCTTCCATTCCCCATTTTCCGATAATACGGTTCCAATGTTGTACTCAGCTTGTGCTTTTTCTTCCACACTTTCTACCATAGAGCCATACTGCAGATACATTTGAATAGCTTCTTCTACTTTACCTTGTTTTGCCAATGCATTGCCAAGATTGAAATAGATTTTAGCATTTTCCGGTTCGGCATCAATTGCAGATCGGTATAATTCTTCAGCCAGCTCATACTCTGCATTTTCATATGCTTCATTCCCTTTCTTTGCATCATCGTTTGCAAATAAAAGCAAGAAAGCTAATACTAATATGTTGAGTAGTTTATACATCGTTAATACAATATAGCTTTAGCTAAATCCATGTACCTGATAAAGTTATTATTCTTTTGCTGAACGTTTTTAGTTATAAAGTGCGTTTTCAATCTGTGAGTCAGGAACTGATGCTCCGAAAACGATCATTAACGACCATGTCGACAGATTGAGCTTGTGAATATAAACAAACGCATAGTTCATCGAAATAATATGATGCATGGGTAGGTGTTAAAGGTTGTTTTGATTCATAGGTATTATTTAAAGGTTAAGTACCTTACCCATGAAAATTTCTTAGCGTATGAATATTGGAATAGTTTGTTACCCTACCTTTGGTGGGAGTGGTGTTGTGGCTACCGAGTTAGCTAAAGTATTGGCTGCAAAAGGTCATCGAATTCATGTTTTAAGCTATCAGCGGCCAGCTCGTCTCGACACTCTTGATACGAATATATCTTACCATGAAGTCTCAATAAATTCTTATCCATTATTCGAATATCCACCGTATGCGTTGGCGCTTGCTTCACAAATGGTAAACCTTATCGAGTTTGAGAATCTTGATTTATTGCACGTTCATTATGCATTACCGCATGCCACTAGTGCCTACCTTGCTAAGCAAATTATGGCAGAACGTGGAATATCAGTTCCTGTAATTACCACCTTACACGGTACGGATATCACCTTAGTTGGTAGAGATCCAAGTTATAAGCACGTGGTCGAGTTTTCGATCGATAAATCGGATGGAGTTACTGCTGTTTCTGATTATTTGAAGAGAGAAACCTACTCTCACTTTGATATCAAGCAGGATATCCGGGTAATTCCAAATTTTATCGATCTTGATCGATTCAAAAAATCAAACAAAAGCCATTTTAAGAAAGCGATTTGCCCGGAAGGAGAAAAAGTAGTAGTCCACGTTTCAAATTTCAGAAAGGTGAAGCGTGTACCAGAAGTTGTTTCTGTTTTTGCTAAAATTTTAGATCATGGCATCAAAGCTAAGCTTTTACTTGTAGGCGATGGACCAGATCGACAAAAAGCGGAACAACAATGCCGGGATTTAGGAATTTGCAGTCATACAAGATTTTTAGGCAAACTTGATGAAGTAGAAGAGGTTCTTTCGATTGCAGATTTATTCTTGATTCCATCCGGTTCAGAAACGTTTGGTTTAGCCGCTTTAGAGGCAATGAGTTGTTCGGTTCCTGTAATTTCCTCGAATATCGGTGGATTACCTGAAGTAAATGTTGAAGGGGAAACCGGTTACTTATGCGATTTGGATGATATAGAATGTATGGCCGAGCATGCCAAAAATATTCTAACCGACGATGCTTTATTTAACCGACTTTCAACGAATGCTCGCAAACGTGCCGAGTTATTCAATCAGGATAAGGTTGTAGGCGAATACGAACGATTTTATGAAGAAGTAAGTGCTGGGTTGGTAGCTGTATAAATCCCAACTTAAATGCACAAAAAAAGGCACTCAGCTTTTAGCCAAGTGCCTTCAAAATCTCACGATGTTAATTCTTAAGCGAGTACTTTAGATACTTCTTCAGCGGCTTCTTTCAACAACACAGCTGAAATCACGTTTAGGCCAGAATTATCAATTATTTCTTTGGCTTCCTCCGCATTGGTACCTTGCAAACGAACGATGATCGGCACATTCTCTACTTTTTTTGCGATTTCCGGATCTTTAACCGCTTCGATAATTCCGTTTGCCACGCGATCACATCGTACGATTCCACCGAAAATATTTATTAAAATAGCTTTTACGTTAGGGTCGTCGAGAATAATCTGAAATCCATTTTTTACGGTCTCTACATTTGCTCCACCGCCTACATCCAGGAAGTTTGCTGGTTCCCCACCGGATAGCTTGATGATATCCATGGTTGCCATCGCGAGACCTGCACCATTTACCATGCAGCCCACATTGCCATCTAGTTTGATGTAATTTAAGTTGAACTCAGCTGCTCGGAGTTCAAAAGGATCTTCTTCTGATTCGTCTTTAAGTTCAGCTAAATCTTTATGGCGGTAAAGCGCATTATCATCCAGGGTTACTTTTGCATCAAGTGCCATTACATCGTTATCCGGAGTTAAGATCAACGGGTTGATCTCAAACATATCAGAATCGATTTCTAGGTACGCATTGTAAATAGCCATAATGAATTTGATACCCTTTTTAAGAGCTTCACCTTCAAGACCTAATGAAAACGCCAATGTTCGAGCCTGATTTACCTGAAGTGGCATTCCCGGCTCAACCCAGGCTTTCACAATTTTTTCAGGAGTTTCTTCTGCAACTTGCTCAATTTCAACACCACCTTCTGTTGAAACCATAATTACATTTTTAGATACGGCACGATCAAGCAAAATTCCCAGGTAGAATTCTTTGGCAATATCAACGCCATCGGTAACATATAGTCTTTGAACAAGCTGACCTTCTTCTCCAGTTTGGATTGTAACCAGCACATCACCTAAAAGTCCCTCTGCCGCAGCTCTTACTTCATCAATGCTTTTGCAGAGAATAACCCCTTTAGAGTTACTTTTTTTCGTACGTCCTTTTCCTCTACCACCGGCGTGGATTTGAGCTTTTACAACAAACAGAGTTGCACCATTGGCTTTTAACTCATTTGCCGCTGCAACAGCTTCTTCAACGGTAGTTGCTGCAATTCCATCAGGAATGGCAACGCCGTATTTTTTTAAAATTTCTTTGGCTTGATATTCGTGGATTTTCATGGAAAAGGACCTTAAAAATGCGTTCGTTTAGGGCTTAAAATTGGAGGCCAATAATACCGAGAAAGCAGACGAAAAGAAAGAAAGCGAACTTGGTTTTTAAACTCATTAACGATTCTACTGCAAGGGGATCAGCCGGGTATACAATACCCCACCGCGGGTAAATCTGCCTCTTCGAAAAGTAGAGTACACCTTTGTGGCATTTCCTGGAATCGTATCTGCCGCAATGTTCAAGGTGTAGACATTGCTACCTTCGTCATTGAGGCTGGAAGTACCCACAAAATCTTCACGAACGACATCGTTGTTTGAGTCCACCCAAACCAATGAGAAGGAGTTACTACTGAAAAAAGTATTATAAATAGTTACGGGAAAAGGCAGGTTTCCTCCGTCGTAAGGGGTGCTGTAAAAGTCTACCGTAAACACTAAATCATTATTAGCCTGTTGCTCAATATCGGTTAAGGCTGGAAGCGGGAAGTCGTTATCGAGGGTTACTGCTCTTTCCCGGATTATATCACCGTTTTCATCCAAAAAACGAGCAGAAACGATTTTTCCATTTAGAAAATCAAATATGCGGAGCTGAAGATCTGGAAATATCAGGCTGTTATTATCAGAAGAGTATGCCTCCTGAATTTCAGCAGCATCAAAAACCCAGCCTTCATTCGCATCATCTACAATTGCAAACTGGTGTATTTGGGTGTAGTCGGTTTCTTCGGTTAGATACACTTCGAACGTAATGGTTGCACTATAAGCAGATTCTGGAGTAGAATAGCTTCTGTTTAAATGGGAATTATGCGTTAAACCCAGAGAATATTGAATACCTGAAATCCGAAATTCAGGCTCATCAACTTTTGAGTTGGTGGAATCACAATTAGGGAAGAGAAAAAAGCCAAGGAAAATTAATAGTACAGCTCTCATTTTGAATAGCTAGGTAATGTAGGTTTAACACAATTTACTACTGCAAAATATATGTTTACCTTGAATGGATGAACAAAAAAGGTGTTAAAAAAATACTCTTAATTTTTGGAACCAGACCGGAAGCCATAAAGCTTGCACCGCTGATCAAAGAATTTGAAAATCATTCAACAAGTTTTGATTATAAAGTGTGCGTTACGGCCCAACATCGGGAGATGCTTGATCAGGTGATGGATTTTTTTGGATTGGATGCCGATTTCGATTTAAACGTGATGAAAAAAGGGCAAAGCTTAAATTCTTTGTCCGCCGCAATTTTTGAGGGACTCGAAACCGTTTTTTCCGAATTTTTACCGGATTTAGTGATCGTTCAAGGGGACACAACAACCTCGACCATTGCTTCTTTAGCAGCATATTATGCTGGAATTCAGGTTTATCATGTCGAAGCGGGTTTACGAACCTTAAATAGGTATGCGCCCTATCCCGAGGAAATTAATCGCCAAATAACCGCTCGAGTTGCAGATGTTCATTTTGCCCCAACTATAGCTGCTAAGAATAATTTGTTAGATGAAGGAATAAGTCCGGATAGGATTTGGGTGACCGGAAATACCGTAGTTGATGCCTTATTGATGGCACAAGAAAAGCTCTCTACCTATAAATCGGATAAGTTAGACGAACTCAAATCCATCATTGACCCATCTAAAAAAGTGATTTTAGTAACCGGGCATCGACGAGAAAATTTTGGCGAAGGGTTTAAACAGATTTGTCTCGCTTTAGCAAAAATTGCCACCCGAGAAGACGTTCAAATTATTTATCCCGTACACTTAAATCCTAAAGTACAGGAACCTGTGTACTCGATTCTGGGCAATTTGCCAAACATTCGCCTTATTGATCCGCTTTCATACCCCGAATTTGTGTGGCTGATGGATAAATGCTATCTGATATTAAGCGATAGTGGGGGGGTTCAGGAAGAAGCACCAAGTTTGAATACACCGGTTTTGGTGATGCGCACAACTACTGAAAGAATGGAAGCTGTTGAAGCAGGTACTGCACTATTGGTGGGATCAGATAATCAAAAAATTATTGCTGAAACCTATAGATTATTAAATTCGCCAGAAGCTTACGAGGAAATGAGTAATTCTGAAAATCCTTTTGGAGATGGAAAGGCATCTGAAAAAATTATAAAGCAGCTATTGACCTAAAACATATGCAGCAATCAACAGAAGAACGGCTACAACGCGAAAAAGAATTTCATAATGAGACTTTTTCTTCAGATACCCGAAAAGCGGCAAAAAAGTATTATCGTTCAGCAAATCTTAGTAAACAGTATTACAAGGATCTGATATTAAGAAATGCTAGAGAAAAGTTGGCGCTTGAATATGGCTGTGGCCCGGGAAGTGCAGCTTATGATCTTGCTAAAGCAGGTGCAAAAGTTCATGCTATTGACATCTCAGATGTTGCAATTAGACAGACCTTAGAAAAAGCAAGCGAAGAAGGACTTAGAATAGAAGCATCGGTAATGGATGCTGAAAATCTATCGTTTGAAAATGATAGCTTCGATTTAGTATGTGGTAGTGGAATCCTTCATCATTTAGATTTAGAGAGATCGTATAAAGAGATTCAACGGGTTTTGAAGCCTGATGGTAGATCAGTGTTCTTCGAGCCATTAGGGCATAATCCGATAATAAACATCTATCGTAATTTCACGCCTTCGATGCGTACTGACGATGAACACCCACTTTTAATGAGTGACTTAACCATGGCAGAAAAGTATTTCGAGAAGGTTCAAACAAAATATTTTAACCTAACTGCAATTTTAGGTTCGTTTATTCCTCCATTATCCTCAGCATTAAATCGCTTAGATTCAGGTATTTTTCGTACCCTGCCTTTTCTTAGAAAACATGCATGGATCGTAGTTATTGAGTTTTCAAATCCACGGTAATTATTTAAGTAAATCCTCTTATATTTGTCAGAATTCAGCAAACGAGGACTCACAGCTTGAATACAGTTCAAATTATGAACTCCGAAGAATTAAATCGCACATTTCTGCGATTTGCTCATCAATTTTTGGAGACGTACGATGACCCATCCCGGCTAGCGATTATTGGGATGCAAACACGGGGTGTTTATTTAGGAAAACGTATCATCCAATCTATTAAAGAAGAATTTGGTATTGATATCGATTTTGGAGTACTGGACGTAACCTTTTATCGGGATGATTTTCGGACGAAATTGAAAATGCCGGAAGTAAAAGTCACTGAAATTCCATTTGATCTGTATGATCGCGATGTAATTTTGATTGACGACGTGCTTTATACCGGAAGAACCGTTCGATCTGCCATGGATGCGTTAATGGCGTATGGTCGGCCAAGGAAAATTCAGTTTTGTTGTATGGTTGATCGGGGGCACCGTGAATTGCCCATCTCACCGGACTACACCGGATTATATGTACCAACTCATTCCAGTGAGGAAATTCGAGTGAAGGTAAATGAGCTTGACGGCGAGGATGCTGTTTATTTAGTTGATGTAAAGGAGGAAGTGAATGAGTAGTGTACCTGAAAACTACGAATTCAATCAAAAGCACTTGCTTGGTTTGGCTGATTACAGCCGAGAGGATATCCTATTTGTGCTGGAACAAGCTAAATCATTCCGCGAAATATTAGACCGGCCGGTTCCAAAAATTCCTACACTTCGCGACAAAACCATCGTAAATCTATTTTACGAGAACAGTACCCGAACTCGCCTATCTTTTGAACTGGCTCAAAAAAGAATGGGGGCAGATGTAGTAAACTTTTCTGCAAGCACATCCAGCACAAAAAAGGGAGAATCACTGAAGGACACGATCCGCAATATCAGCTCGATGAAAATTGATATGGTAGTTTGCAGACATGAAAGTCCGGGCGTACCTCATTTTCTTACCCAATGCATTGATGCCGCGATTCTAAATGCCGGAGATGGAGCTCATGAGCACCCAACTCAAGCGTTGCTGGATATGTTCACCATGCAGCAAATCCATCTAAATCTTACAGGTAAAAAAGTCGCTATCATTGGCGATATCTCGCACAGCCGTGTGGTTCGTTCAAATATTATTGGCCTTACAAGGGTTGGTGCCGAAGTAGTGATTTGCGGGCCAAAAACATTTATGCCAAAATTTGTTGAACAAATGGGGGTTGAGGTTTCATACAATCTTGAAGAAACACTTGCATGGTGCGATATCGCGATGGCACTTCGTATTCAACTGGAACGCCAGGATAACACGCCGGAACTTTTTCCTTCACTAAGAGAATATCACGACTTATTTGGCATTAAAATGAGTCATTTAGAAAAGTACCCGGATTTTAAGATCATGCATCCGGGACCAATAAATCGAGGGGTCGAACTTGAAAGCGATGTAGCTGATAGTGACAGAGCCGTTATTTTAGATCAGGTAACCAACGGTGTGGCAGTTCGCATGGCGGTGCTCTATCTCCTGAGTGGTGGATTGAGAATTTAGGAATTCTTTAAAGTATAGATAAAAACTTTACTACAGCTTTGTTAATTTGATAGAATCTGAACAAACCACATTATCTATTACCGATTCGGCGAAAATAAAAGACTTGCCTACTGTAACTGTAGCTATTCCCGTTTATAATGAGGAAAAACATATTCGCAGAGTGGTGGAAGGATTCCTTGCAACAGAGTATCCAAATCTGTTAGAAATCTTAATTGCAGACGGTAGAAGCACAGATCAAACCCGAGAAATCATTGCTGAGCTATCTAAGGAAGATCCACGTGTAAAGCTGATTGATAATCCGGAGAAGTATCAATCTTATGGGTTAAATCATATGATTGATGCTGCAGAAGGCGAGATATTTTTACGAGCAGATGGGCATTGTCATTACAAAGCGGATTATGTTGAAAAATGTGTTTCTGTCATGCTCGAAACAGGCGCCCGAAATGTGGGAGGTGCACAACGTTATATGGCAAAGAACAGGGTGCAGGCAGGTATAGCACTAGCTGTAAAAAGTATTCTGGGTAATGGCGGTGCTAAGTACATGAATGAGCAATATCTTGGCTATGCCGATACAGTGTTTTTAGGGTGTTTTCGCACGGCTGATTTACGTGAAATCGGTGGTTTTAATACCGAGAATGTTACCAATCAGGACTCTGAACTGAATTTAAGACTGATTGAAAAATATGGACCAACGGTGTATATAAGCCCGGAGATTAAGAGTTGGTATTATCCAAGAAATACATTCTTCAAGTTGTTTAAACAATACTTTCGATATGGTCGAGGTCGGTTTTTAACGCGTACGTTGCATCCAAAAAGCAGCCCGATCCGTGGGATGATCCCTTTTCTTAGTTTGCTGTTACTAACACTATTCAGTGTACTTGATACAATCATTTCAACAGATTTACATGCCTTTGAAATACTTGTTGTATTAGCAATCATTGTATTTGTTGAATCTTTTAGAATTGTGTTATCGAAAAGAACCTGTTTTAAAGAGGAAATCTGGAATGAAGAAACTCGGCAACCGGGAGTATTTTCAAACGTTTTAGCTACTGTAATTTCATTAGTGCTAATGCAATTCGGGCACTATTTCGGGTTTTTATTCCAGCTATTTAAGAGTGGCTTTTCTATAAAAAGAAGTTGGTGAGTTGTAAAAAACAAAGGATAATTTGAAAAAAAGTTGTATCAATCGCCGATACTAGGCTACAATTCATGAAATTATCAGCAATAACCAAAACCCAAAAAGTTAAGAATAGATTTTAATCCAGTTAGAGTTCATAAAGTGATATAAAGAGAAAATGTATCAAAGAAAATAGTGGAAATAATTACAACCATTATCTGATGATGAAAAAAGTCGTCCAAATATCATCTGTTCATCATTCGAGAGATACAAGGATTTACTACAAGATTTGTAGATCATTAATAGATAATGGCTATAGTGTAGATCTAATTATCCAACATGAGCAGGATCAAATTATTGATGGATTACAAATAAAAGCACTGCCATTTGCGAAGAAGAAGTCGGATAGGGTTTTAATTCTTCTTCCTAGCATTTTAAGAATGATGCTCTCTTATAAAAAAGGAACTATAGTTCATTTTCATGACCCTGAACTAATTCCGATTGGTATTATTTTAAAATTAATGGGCTATAAAGTTATTTATGACGTTCATGAAGATGTCCCAAAAACTATTTTAGAAAAGGACTGGATTTGGACGCCTCTAAGAAGAATAACTGCTTTGATTTCAGCGTCATTTGAATACATTGGAAATACTTATTTTGATGCAACAATTGTAGTAACAAAAGCAATAGGTGGAAGATTTTCAAGAAAAGTAACACTAGTCCAAAATTATCCTATACTAAATCATGGGCAAACAGAATCGATTAATCATAGAAAAAGAAAAGATTTATTTTATGTTGGAAGTATTTCACAGGTTCGTGGGATTTATGAGATGTTAAATGCTATTGAGTTGGTAAATGAAGAAATACCAATTCAGCTTACGCTAGCAGGATCTTTTATTTCTCAAGAATTAAAAAATGAGGTGAGATCGAATAGAGGATGGGACAAAACTCAATTTCTTGGTCAAATTAATAGAGAACAATTAAAAGAAATAGCTGAATCCTCATTAATAGGGCTTGTGATTTTTCATCCGATTCCAAATCACATTGAAGCACAGCCCAATAAACTCTTTGAATATATGCAGTATGGTTTGCCAATAGTTGGATCTCGATTTGATCTTTGGAAAGATATTGTTGAAGAAAATTATTGCGGGATCCTTGTTGATCCGTTAAATCCAAAAGAAATATCAGAAGCAATTAAATGGATTTTTGATAACCCCGATGAGGCTAAGAAAATGGGTGAGAATGGAATGAAAGCAGTAAAAGAAAAATACAATTGGCAGGTAGAAGAGAAGAAGCTAATTAAGCTTTATGAAGAAATAAGTTCAGTATAAATATCACTAAGTCTGGTTTTCATTATTTTTTCTGAGTAGGAAGAAGTCGTTTTTTTAGAGATATACTTAGAGTCAAAATTTCTAAAATTCTTAGTTATGTGTACTATACCTCTTGCAAGTTCAGGTATATTTTCAGGTTCAACTACGATTCCCATTTTGTCATCGATTACATTTTTATTCCCTCCTACGTTTGTACAAAGAACTGGTAATCCAGTTGAGGTCGATTCAAGTATGGAAAGATTAAATCCCTCCCTTCGGCTTGGGAGAATGTAATAATCAGAAGCATGATAAAAGTTAAGTAATTCGCTTGGTGTTTTAGGTCCGTGAAATGTAATAAATGATTCAAAACCAGCTTTTCTAACCTCTGCAATCACTGCTGTTGCATATTCTGATTTTTCAATTAATCCTACGATATGAAAGTGTGTTGTTTGAAGTTGAGCTTCTTTGATCGCCTTTATTAAGAGATCTACACCTTTTTCGTAACGTAAACTTGCAATCGTTAATGCATGATTCTTTTCTGAGTCAAAATTAAGCAGCTTTTTATTTATTAATTTTTCATCGGTTGAAGGGAGCGTATAAAAGTTTGAGTCTATAAAATTATAGATTAGTTTGGTTTTTTGTTCTAAATCAGGGAGCATGTTTAAAACATCATTTCTCAGTTGGGGACCTGAAAATAATATATAGTCTACATCATTTAATGCATCAATGACTAATTTTCGCACTTTTGGATTTTGGACAGACTGATACCAATCACTTCCATGAATTGTTAAAACAATTTTTTGACCTTCTTTTTTTAATCTACTTATTGAAAGCCCTGCTGGGTATAACCAATGTAGGTGAATCAAATCATATTTATAACACTTCAGATAATTAATTAAAGAGTTGGAAATATTAGTTTGAATTATTTTTGGGAAATTTCGCCTTGGGAATGATTGATAAATTTCCTTTTTGACACTTTCACCATTTGTTTTAAAACCACCTTTTTGAATCTTATGGCGTTTTGATAAAGGAATAGTTTTTGGTGTAAGATTTAAAACCTCTACCTTGAAATCTGTAGAGTCCTTAAAGAGTAAAACCTGGTCTTGAATAAATTTGGCTTTAAAGGGTGCAAGCTTTAAAGGATATGAGTGTGAGACTACTAAAACAGATCGCATATTTTAAATCTAAGAGTTTTACAAGATATCCAACATTTCTAACAATTTGGTACAGAAAGGAAAACAGTTTTGGGAAAGGATTAAGAATAATAGAGCTGCTATAAATCTAAGTTCTTTATTAACTGGAAATATCATTGCAGTACTTATTCCTGTTTTAATATCTCCAATTCTAACTAGACTATTTACAGAAAGTGACTTTGGGTTACTTACTATATTCAATTCGATATTAGCTATTTCATTATCATTTGCTACTGGGAGGCTAGATTTTGCCATAATTGAAGCTAAGAATAAGTCAATTGCAAGCCACCTATTTTTCCTAAGTATAACAATAGCCTCAGTTGCTTCCATAATAGCATTAGTAATTGGGTTTGCAATATTTTCAATTTTTAAAGGCTTTGAGTCTAATATTCCATTAGGCCTCGTAGTAATTATTCCGGTTATGATACTAGTTAGTGCTATAACACAATCATTTCGCTATGTACTAAATCGGTCGGATAATTACTATGAGCTATCAATAATAAAAGTATTAAGATCATTGGGTACTGGTGGTCTGCAACTTACTGGGGGATATATTGCACCTGGTTCGTTAATACTTATAGGAGGGAAAGTAATAGGAGATATAGGAGCACTGTTTTTTTCATTGTGGTTTGTTGTGAAAAATAAACTACTCGATATTAAATTAAAGCGTTATAAGTTTCGATATACGTTAACTAAATATAGCAAATACTATAAAATAAATGCTCTTCATGCGTTTATAAGTACACTATCTGCAAATCTACTACCATTAATATTTGCAGTCCTTTTTACAATACAAGAAACAGGTTACTATGGCCTTAGCTACCGAGTAAGTATCCTGCCAATCACGATAATATCACAAGCATTATTTCAATTTTTTAGCCGGGAGTTTGCTAAGAAAATTGAAAAGGAGAAATCTGCTAAGAGAATGTTTTCTCGAATGATAAAAACGCTCTTACTAATATCTTTAGTCCCATTTGTCTTATTGATATTCTTTGGGCCTCAACTATTTGGAATAGTATTTGGCGAGAACTGGACTGAATCAGGTAAGTATGCACAAATACTTGCACCATATATGCTGATGGTATTTCTTGTTTCCCCGTTTACTTTTGTTCCTATTAGATTAGATAGACATTTAAAAAGCTTCACAATTGAAATTATTAATACCGTTTCTCGAATAGCTGTTTTACTTGCTGGTGCACAGTTTAGTGTATATGTAGCTCTAGCTTTGTATTCTATTGTTGGCCTTATAACACAAGGATATCTCTTATCATGGATATATTCATTGATTAAAAAAGAAGACTTAGTTCCTTAAGCCATTTGTGGTTTTATATTGTACCACTGAATTCCAAAATATGTCCCCAAAATTATAAACCACATATCCATTGTCTGAATATGATTATATACACTGTTTGTAAGATTTGATATCATAAAGAAGATTATAGTAACAGAAAAAATAAGAGCAAACCTATCTCCTTTTGATCGAAAATAGTGTTTAATAGAAATAAGTAGTGGGTAAAGATATAAAGTGAAAAATGGTAAACTTCCGACAATACCATATCTTCGAACTATTAAAATATATTCATTGTCTACTACCGTGGTAAACATCTCTTTTGCTGGTCCCCAGCCAAGGATTGGAGATTGAATGATAAGCTGAATATTTAAGTACCATGCATAAACTCGCATTAATAAGCTTTCATTCTCTAGTAAATTAATCCCAGAACTAAGTCGAGTAACAATATCCTGTCCCGCATAATACACTCCTATAGTAAAAGAGACCCCTAAAAGAACAATAATAGGAACAAGCGATTTAACATTTTTGATGTTAAATCTGAGATATAGTAAAAGAAGAATTATTAGACAGAAAATTGTTGCAACCAAACCAGTTCTTGATCCGGTTATCAAAAGACATATTGAAAAAAATCCAAGTGTAAAGATATAAAAGAGCTTTTGATTGAAGCTTCTTTCTTTAAGCAACATGACTAATGAAATGATAATGCTAAATCCTAGAACAACAGAATATGAGTTGGGATTTGTAAATGTACCAGTAAGCCGCTCATTTACTTTATAGATTTTCTCATCTAAATAAATGGGTCCTGTTAAACTTGAAAATCCAAAAATATTATAAAACTGTAGTATGCCTATGGTAGCTGATACGATCATCACTACTAAAAATGTGTTTAGTAGTATTTTTAAGTCTCTTTCGGTAGGCTTCGAGGTAGCAACCGTTAAAAAAATTAAGAGATATTTTCCCATTTTAACGAATTCAACAATATCCCTGGTGCCACTATTTACATTCAATACCACAATTCCATAAATGGTAGAGATTACAGCAAGAGTGAGGAATAGTATATAATACTTAGCGTATTTCTTGGAGTACTCATTCAATTGGCTCTTCGAAATATTATACAAGAATATAAAGGGGAAAATTGCATAAATAATGAACTCTTCAGGCCGTATTTCAGGAAAACTTGGGGTAAGTTGTATTCCCGGTAGAATTATGGAAAGGCCAATAATTACAATCAACAGTTCTCGAATATTGAGAATAAGATTGTTTATAAATAAATACGTTATTCCGATAGCTCCAATAAATAGAACAGCCAGTAATAAGTAGTTATTTAATAGTATTGGGACAATCAAAAATACTATTGAAAGCAACAATACTATGGTATTCTTTCCACCATTAGATATGGGTAAGAAACTTGTCAAATCTACTGGATATCAGATTGTTTTTCCTTCAAGCTTAGGCTGCTTCGATCAAAAAACTCAATGGCTGTTATAGTGGCAACAACCATAAAAAAGCCGACAGCACAAAGTGCAATCACCATTAAACTTCGGCGTGGACTAGTTCGTTTAGTAGGTTCCTGTGGAGTATCTATAAATTGTAAACTGGGTGTATCCTTAGCTTCCTGAATTTTTATTTGTTCAAACTGTTGAACTACAAATTCATAAATAGCTGTTTGAACCAACATTTCTCTTTGTAGTTGAAAATACCTACGACCTATTTCAGGAGCTTTATCAATAGAAGTTTGTAAGTTTGTATCAGATTCACCTCGTTTTATCTCTTCAATTTTATTCAATAAGGTGTTAATGATATTTTTTTGGGCAACAACCTGTTGATGTGATTCATCAAAAGTTGCCAGCAAAATTTCATATTGTACTTCTGCGCTGATAAGTTCACTCTCAAGTGTATATAAAGCTTCCAATTGTGCTTCAACTTGAAGTTCGAAGTTGAGGATTCCATTATCAGTGCTAAATTCCATTATCTCATTTTCCAGCTCTTCAATATCTTCAAGACTTTGATTGTACCTTCTCTCAATAATTATTCTTTGATATCTCGCCTTTTGGGTTTCAAGGAACGTATACTTTTTATCTAGTTCATCAACTATAAATTGAGCAATTTCTTGAACTCGTTTTCTTGTTGAAAGTTCATCATCTTCTGGATGTAGATATTTAGTTTTTTGATTAACCGTAATATTCACGGTTCCTTCTTCCGTTAACAGAATGCTGAAATCATCTCTAAAGCTATTAATTGCATCCTCAATGGTAGGAGCGCTGTAATAATCCATTAAATTGAACTTCTCGATTGTACTTACAGCAATCTCTCTACTTCGTAAAATTGAAATGGTTTTGTTCACGCCATTATTTGGATCGCTGGAAGAGCCCGAGATCAGTCCACCTAGACCGCGTGTCATGGATGCAGGTAAAAACCCATCTAACAGCCCGCCACCTCCAGGTGGTATGATAGATGCACTAGAGCTATATGTAAGTGGTACGATTAGACTAATCGTAACCGAAAAGATAGAGAGTATAATTACACTACTAATAAGAAGTCTTTTCCACTTCTTTAAAATATCAACAAGGGAGAGTAGATTAATTGACTGCATAGTATTAATTATTTAGCCTTCTGACTGCCACATAAGCAGTAACAATACTCGTAATAGCTGTTACACCTTGCACAATTAATCTTGTTCGATCATTTTTTAATCGCTGTATTTCCACAATATAATTTCGCCCGGTGCTTACATCCTCGAAGGGAATTCGATCCACAAAAATAATATCGCCGGATTCAAGGTTGGTTTCACTTGCATGGTACCATGCTCTGCTTCCTGCTTTGATGACAAAAATTCTGTTGGGATCGGCAGCAATAGTTAATCCATTCGCTGTAGCAATATATTCATCAACCGATAACGCACCATTGAAGGTGTAAAACCCGGGAACATTCACCTGGCCTAGCATCGAAATAGTTTGTTCATCACGTGGGATGTAAAGTTGGTCCCCATTTTGCATGATCGTAGATGAAAGAACCTCGTTTGAAGTGAGATTCACAGCCATACGATTTGGGTCTAAAGCTTGCTCAAATTCCAGATAATCAAAGCCTTCTAAAAATTGATCTGAACTTCTGCCGAGCAAGGACAAATTTATTGATGAAACGGAGTTTACACCGCGATTATCATAAGAATTTCGAATTAAATAGGCAGCATTGGGTAAAGATTTCTCAGATAACCCACCCGACATAGCTAAAACATCACCCAGTGTGGTTTCATTTTCCACGATAGTGAATGTGCCGGGTAATTCAACTTCTCCTTCTATTCGAACTGAACCAAATTGAGTATTCATTTGGGCGTATTTGACGATGACCTGATCGCCGGGCTGAATGCTTGTTATCTCGGAAGGTGAAATAGTGCGTTGTGAGATTTCTGATCCCTCTATTCTAATCAATACTATTTCGGAAGTATCCGCATCAGGATTAAAACCACCAGCAATAGATAGTAACCGTTCAAAAGTATCATCTTCTCGATAGGACCCTGAAAACGGGTTGTTTACCGCGCCCGAAATACTAACAGTGGGTCGGCTAGAGGATGCATTAATTAACGTGATGTGATCCCCATCTTGAATAAAAGGGGCAAATGTTGGATTTCCTGAATTAAAATACCCAGCTAAATCTACATAGTATTCTTCTCCGTACATCGGGGTTACTTTAACATATCGCAGATCATAATTCTGTGAGATATTAAAAAGGGTCTCGTTTTGAATCTCAGATTCGGATTTTTGCTTTGCATCCATCTTATCAAAATTCAATCCGGAATAAGAAGGTCTTTGTGAAGTTGCCTGCAATATGGTTTCAATGGATTGATCAATAAGTGGAGTAATGAAATCGTCTCCAATCAAAAATCCGGATACAAGTGCATCGAAGCGGGTACCTGCAGGAATCAAATATCTACCGGGATTTGGAATATTCCCACCAACATGCACATTCACAGGTCTGGGCTGATCTAGAGTTACGTTAATTTCCGTTTCTTTAACCTGTGCTTTGAAGGCCTCTTGAATGATGGTGCGGGCTTCGGCAAGTGATAATCCTTTTAAAGATATGGTACCTGCAAGAGGGACGTTTATATCTCCGCTGGCATTTACTACAATACCTCTGTAACTGAATTCAACCAGCCCATCTCCTTGAATGGATAACACATCATAAGGTCCGATGTAATAGGTTGCGTCGTTGATGAATTCATCGAGTGGACTTGCTGTTTGAAGGAGCTGTAAGCCAGCTTCATCCACAAAATATTGGTTTCCAATACCTTGTAGGTTGGATAGACCACTTCTGTCCTGAGTATTTTGTGCAAGCGAAGATTCAATCAAGGAAATCTGTACAACAAATAATGCTGCGACAAATAGAACAATACGTTTCATGCAAATGCTTGATTAAGCTTTAATTAAATAATGAGATCTGTAGCTGTTTTCGAAAGGCGATTATCTTGCTTGTGTTGAAACGATTCCAATAATAACAAAAAAACTACCAACATACTGAATCAAAGTGAGGCTTTCGTTTAGTAAAAATACCCCAAAAAGTAACCCAAGAACCGGTACAAGGTTTTGATAGGCAGCTGTTTTGATGGCTCCTATTTTATGTACACCACGATTCCAAATCAGATAAGCAAGCCCAACTGATAGAAGTCCACTGTATAATATTCCTGAATATCCCACCCAGGTTAGTTCAGAAAAATCCACTTTAATTAATGATGGCGCACCAACTGCAAAAAGCGCAATGACACCAACAATAGAAATGAATGCCGAATATTGGCTAGAATTGTACAACTTAAGATACTTTTTTGATAAGATAGTATACGTAGACCACGCAATGGCTGAACACAATACGATGAAATCACCAAGTGCACTTGTGGATGAAAACGAAAAGCCACCTTCGCGGCCAAATATGATAAGGGCTACTCCAAGAAAAGCAGAAACAAGTCCGAGAATCTTGTTTGAGGTTAGTTTTTCTTCTGTAAAAAGATGGGCAAGTAAAGCAATCCATACCGGGATGGTCCCTAATATTACGGCCGAATTTGCAGCATTGGTCATGCTAACACCAACAATGAAAAGCACCTGATAAATCAGATTGCCAACGAGGCCTATTCCGATAATGGGAAGCAGATGCTCTCTTTTTACCATCACTGTAAAGCCACGCCATTTTGTAACAGAAATAAGAATTAAGGCAGCAAAAACGTAGCGAAGTGCATTGAAGCTGAATGGATCAATTTGCTCAAGGGTAACTTTAATCACGCTGAAGTTTAGAGCCCAGATTACCGCTACAATAATTAGAGAGAATTCAGTGAGATATTTACGGATCAATGGCCATGAATTGTGTGTTTTACATTATAAGGAATCAGCAGATGTGGATGGTACTTTGTTTATAGTTTCTTTACACAGTTAAATTGGAATCATGTTGAGAAGGCTCTATCTTTGACGCTCGTTCAAAAAATGACTTAAAGTCAGTTTATGGGAATTACAGAAAGAAAAGAAAGAGAAAAAGAACAGAAGCGAGCTATGATTCTTGAAGAAGCCGAGAAGCTGATTCTGGAAAAAGGATTGAATCATCTAAATATGGATGAAGTTGCTGAAAGAGCAGAGGTAAGCAAAGGCTCGCTTTATCTTTATTTCAACAATAAGACAGACTTGGTTTTAGGGATATGTCACAAAGCATCAGAACTGATGAATAATATGACATCCAAGGTGTTAACAGAGAATAAAACGGGTCTGGAAATGGTGTATCAAATTGGAGTAAACTACATTCGATTTGCTACCGAACACCCGGAATATTACCGGGCCATGAAATTTCTTGAAAGTTTTAAAGATCAGGAAGATTCAAAAAATAGTGCTTATCTCGGAATGTGCACCCAAAACAGGCAAGAAAGCTTCCGTGTGATGGTTCGTGCTATTCAAATAGGGATGCAAGACGGGTCGATAAATAAAACATACGATCCCCAACAGCTTGCGCTACTCCTCTGGTCTACTTCACACGGTGTTGTAAATATGGCTCATATGCATCAAAATGCCGGTCACTTCAAGCTGTTAGATGATCTGGGCGTAAGCCTTGAAACTCTTTTCGAAGGGTATATGAAGCTTATTGGAGAAGGAATTAAAGCACCACAAGAAAATATTGGTGACTCTAAGTCATTTTTTGAAACACAACCTGCGCAATAGCGTAATGGCATCATTGCAAAATCCATGCAAACTTATATCAACATATTCATGAAAAATAATTTAGGGGTTTGGTGCACGATTATACTTCTTGCGCTGGTATCACTTTCCCCAAATCGAGTCAAAGCTCAGGAAAAAACCGAGCTTATTTCAGATTTTGAACTCACACTCTCAGAAGCGATTCAAATTGCATTGGCTAACAACCCGGATATCAATAGAGCCCTGCTGGGAACTAAAGATTCTGATGAACTGGTAAAAATTGCTTATAGCGAAATCTATCCTGAAATCACATCTTCTATAAATTACACGAGAAACGTCGAGATTCCAGTCTCGTTCTTGCCTGGTGAGTTTTTTGGAGGTCAGCCCGGAACGCTTGTGCCCGTTGCTTTTGGTACAGATAACAACTGGCAAGGTGGTTTTACGGTTAATCAAACATTGTTCAGAGGCGAAACTATCATTGGGCTAAGTTCCGCAACTATTTTCAGAACAGTTCAATTAGAAAACTATCGGGCGGTAAGCCAGCAGGTAGTTACTCAAGCCCGAATTGCCTATTACCAGGTGTTAGTGGCAAAGGAGCAATTCAGATTGCAACAAGCACAAATCAATAGGCTTGAACAAAATCTTCGTGAGAATAAGCAGCGCTTAAATGCCGGATTGATTGACGAATACGCTGTTCTTCAAATTCAAGTGCAGTTAAGTAATCAGCGGCCACTTTTAATTGAGGCAGAATATGGCGTTTTGGAGACCTATCGAAATTTAAAATTTGTGCTTGGACTTCCTTACCAGCTAGAGTTTGAAGTAACCGGCAATCTGAATGAATTCGACATTTTGGATAGTTCATTAACAAATGATGTGAACGAAGACATCAAACAAATTGATCAACTGAATCCTTTTACTTATCAGGAGGATCTGGTAAATGAGACGGTATTGGCGCAAAACAGGGGAGACATGCGTGTATTGGATGCTCAGAAAGTCTTGAAAGATCAGGAAATCACTGCTGTAAGAAGTCGGTTTTTACCATCCCTGAATGCCACCTACAATTTACAGTGGAGCGCTGCAGAACCTGATGCTCCTAACTTTTTTGAGAATAACGTTCGTTTTCAAACACTTGGATTAAATTTAAGCTTACCGTTGTTTGAGGGATTTAGACGAAACGCTGATGTACAGAGAGTGTTAGTCGAAAAGAAAGATTTGAACGAGCAATATCGTGCGGCTACCCTAAATGCACAGAATGAAGTAGCCTCAGCCAGCGAAGATCTAAGCATGGCCTACGAAACTGCTAATGCACGAAAAGTCGCATTAGAGCAAGCTCAGGAAGGTTACGAACGAGCAAAACTTAGATTTGAAAATGGGTTAGGCTCGCAAATTGAAGTTACGGAAGCAGAAGTGCAGGTTCGACAAGCGGAAGTAAATTACGCCGTGATGGTGTTCAATTATTTAACAGCCAAGGCTCAATATGATTTAGCAACTGGAATTGTTCCTTTTGTGGACACTGAAATTACGAAATGAATTTAATAACAAAGATTACACAAACACTCATGAATACTAAATACAGCATATCCATTCTTAGCATCGTCGTTTTATTTGCGGCATGTTCGGGATCTGATGAAGCAGTACCACAAGAAGTAGAAGAGCTGGTTAAGACCGTAAATGTTCGATCAGCCCAAATAAACCCTACAGAGTTTAACAGTTTTGTACGCGTTGTAGGAACTGTTGAAACCTCCGATGACATCATGATTTCTGCTGAAGTAAGCGGCAAAGTTCTAAACTATAATGTGCAAGAAGGTGAAACAGTTCGTGCCGGCCAAACCATCATTAAAATCGACGACGCGAAACTGAAGCAAGAGCATGCGCGTTTGGAAGCGTTAACCAATCAGGCGCGTGAAAACTACCAGCGCCTTAAGAAAATCTATGATGAAGATGGGATCGGATCGGAAATTGATTACCTGAATTCAAAATATGCGTATGAGCAAAGTGCATCATCATTAGAATCGATAAAAGTGGACTTAGCAAATACTAATATTAAAGCTCCGTTTACAGGCATTGTTGAGGAAATCATGTTTGAGGTTGGTGAAATGGTAAGTCCGGGCGCTCCAACGGTTAGATTAATTGGCGACGAGAATTACAAAATCACGGCAGGTGTACCGGCGCGCTACGCAACGGCGATAAAGCAGGGTAATCTTGTTGATATCTGGTTTGATACTCAATATGCCGACACACTTTCCGAGCGAATAACCTTTGTAGCGAATTCCATCAATCCCCAAAACAGAACATTTAGAATAGAGATTGATCTTCAACAAACTGATGGCATGAAAGTGGATATGATTGCAAATATCCGATTAAATACTCTTCAGCAAGAAAACGTAATTGTTGTAAGCGAGGAATTTATCTACAGTAAAGACGGGCGATATGTGTCGTATGTAATCGACGAGAATGAAGAAGGGAAAACGATCGCTCGAGAGAAAGTGGTTACTTTGGGTCCATCATATCAAAGTTATGTAATTGTAGAAACCGGTTTAGAACCCGGCGAAGAGTTAATTACCATTGGTTCTGCATTTTTGAACAATGGGATGAGAATTAATGTGATTGAAACACAAAGTGCATTAGCAGCACAATAGAGGGTTTTCTATGAGCAATGAATTAGAAAGTGGCGCTTCGGCGAATGGGCAGACGAATGGTGCGCCAAAAGAAGGAAAACGAAAAGAATTTTGGTTAAGCTCATTTTCCATCAACAATCGTATCAGTGTTATGGTACTGATTATGCTGGTGGCAGTGATGGGTGTTGTTTCTTACTTAACCATTCCGAAGGAGTCTTTTCCTAGTATCACGGTTCCAAATATTTTTGTGGTAACTATTTATCCCGGGGTTTCACCCGAGGATATGGAGAGTTTGGTTACCCGAAAGTTAGAAGATGAGTTGGGTGGTATCTCTGAGGTTAAAACGATGACTTCCACCTCTTCTGAGGGATATTCGAGTATCAATCTAGAATTTGATACGAATGTAGATATCGAAGACGCGCTCCAAAAAGTGCGCGAGAAAGTAGATTTGGTAAAACCTGAACTACCTGAAGATGCCGAAGAACCTACGGTTCAGGAAATCAATTTTGCTGAATTCCCGATAATGAACGTAAATCTTTCGGGTGATTATGATGAAGTGATTCTCAAAGAAATTGCAGAAGATTTACAGGAAAAAATCGAAACGGTTCCCACGGTATTGGGTGTGGATTTAACCGGGGGACTAGAGCGTGAGGTTCAGGTAGATGTAGATCTGCCAAAATTGAAATACTACAACATTAGTTTCGGGGATATTATCGGAGCGATTAGTAACGAGAATGTGACCATCCCAGGTGGAGACATCACCGTTGGGACTAAGAAGTTCTTGTTACGGGTTCCAGGTCAATATGAAGACACTTCGCCTATTGAAGATATTGTGGTGAAAGGTGAAGACCAGAATCCAATCTATATTCGCGATGTAGCTGAAGTAACTTTTGGGTTTAAAGAGCGGGCCACCTATTCAACGCTGGATAGTTCACCGGTAATTACACTCGGTGTTAAAAAACGATCCGGTGAAAATATTCTGGATACCGCTACCGAAGTGAAAGCAATTCTGGAAGCTGAATTACCATTTTTACCACCAACAACTACCTACAAAATTACCAACGATCAGAGTAAAGATGTAGTGAGTATGGTAAGTAACCTCGAAAATAACATCATTTCTGGTTTACTGCTTGTGGTTGGAGTTTTATTGTTTTTCTTAGGAGTAAGAAACTCATCGTTTGTGGGTATTTCTATCCCAATGTCGATGTTCCTTTCTTTTATTGTTCTAAGCGTTGTTGGGATTACCATGAACATGGTGGTGCTTTTCTCACTGATATTATCACTGGGGATGTTGGTAGATAATGCCATTGTGGTAGTGGAAAATATTTATCGATACCTGGAAGAAGGCTACGATAACTTTGAAGCTGCTAAAAAAGGCACAGGCGAAGTGGCCTTACCAATCATCACAGGTACCTTTACTACAATTGCTGCTTTTGGGCCCATGGTTTTCTGGCCGGGCGTAACAGGGGAATTCATGAGTTACCTGCCAAAAACTCTGATTATTACTCTAGGTAGTTCACTTTTTGTAGGCTTGGTTATCAATCCAGTGATTTGTGCTTTATTTATGCGGGTAGAGCATGATGAAAACAGACGAGCAGGCTACACTAAAACCGGGAAAATTATAGTTTCTGCGGTACTCGCTTTTGTTGCCCTGATATTGATTGCGACTAGCCCAGTCTCATGGACAATGTTAATCATTATGGCATTGATTCTTTGGGTCATCAATAAATACTTATTAAACCCTGTGGGTAAATGGTGGCAATTGTCCGGACTAAATTCTGTGATTGGAGTCTATGAGAATACAATCCGATGGGCCTTAAAACATTGGGCAATTGTAGCGTTCGCATTCGCACCAGCTGCTTTTATTATTGCCATCGCCCTGTTATTCGTATTTCCGGTAGGCGTCGAATTTTTCCCGGAAAACATTCCTCCACGTGATGTCTATGTTCAGGTAGAGGCGCCAATTGGCTCCGATGTTGATTTCACAAAAGACATCATAGATGAAATTCGTACAGATATCCCACAGATACTTGATAACACCGATGATATAAACTCAATTCTGGGAACATCCGGGGCAGCAATTAGTGCAGATATGGGCGGCGGCGGCGGAAATTCTACACATATGGGAACTGTAGCGTTGAATTTCCGCGATTTTCAGCAACGAGAAGGCGATGTGTTTGCTTATATGGAATCGATGAGAAATGCGTTAAGTGGAAAAATTGTAGGAGCTCAGATTTCCGTTGAGAAACCTGCAGATGGTCCTCCAACGGGGAAGCCAATCAATCTGGAGATTTCTGGTCCTGATATGGAGCAACTTTCTCTCGCATCCAGTGATATTCTGCGAATTTTAGAAGAAGACTCTATTTATATCAAAATTGACGGACTTGAGTCGGATCTTCCGGAAGCTCGCCCTGAAATAAAAGTGACCGTAGATAGAGAAAAAGCGGCTTTATACGAACTTAATACAAACACCATTGGATATACCATTCGTCAGGCCATAAACGGTGTAGAAGCTTCAAAATATCGGGATGGTAAAGATGAGTACGATATTGTGGTAAGGCTTAGTGACGAATATCGAGATGACATGAGTACGCTTGGCGATTTAACTATTTTCCATGAAGGAACACAGATTCCCCTTTCTGAAGTAGCTCGCTGGGAAGTAAGTGATGGTCTTGGTGGCATTAAGCATAAAGAATCAGAACGTGTAATCACAATCAGTGCTGATGTACGTGCTGGCTATCAGGCAAACGCGGTATTGGCTGAGACACAGGAAGTGTTATCAGAATATCTAAATGGAATGCCTCCGGGGTATTCTCATAGCTGGACCGGTCAACAACAAGAACAGGACGAATCGTTTGATTTTCTTGGTCGGGCATTCATTATTGCCGTTTTCTTGATTGCTTTTATTCTGGTGTCGCAGTTCAACTCGGTCGTAAAGCCGCTCATTATTTTGAGCTCGGTAATTATGTCTACAGCGGGTGTTTTTTATGGATTAGTTTTTTTCCAAATGGCATTTGGGTTAATGGCCTTCCTCGGGGTTATATCCCTTGCCGGTGTAGTTGTAAATAACGCCATTGTATTGATCGATTATGTGGATATTCTTAGAAAAAGAGATGGTTACGGTTTAAAAGAATCTCTAATACAGGCTGGTAAAATACGTTTCCGTCCTGTGATTTTAACCGCCATCACCACAACGCTTGGTCTTGTTCCGCTTGCAATTGGTTTCAATTTCGATTTCATCGTTCTGGTTGGTAATCCGTTAGAATTCTTCACAAACCTTGGAGACTATATTTATATGGGTGGTGAACAAGCTGCCTGGTGGGGACCTATGGCCATAGCGGTTATTGTTGGATTGTTATTTGCAACGGCTCTGACTTTAATCTTGGTTCCGGTTTTATATTATATCTTCGAACGTGCACGCATTCGACTTGGTGAATTAATGTTTACCAAAGCTGAAGAAAGTGAAGTTTCGGAAATTAATTTTCAGGCATCTGAACCGGTTACATAAACCTGATTCGTATTTAAAAAAGGGACTTTTCTGGTCCCTTTTTTTATTTCAGGAACTCCTATCTTTACTGAACAAAAAAAATATTAAACCGTGATTCAAAGACTTCAAACTGTATTTCTGGCATTAGCGGGTATTTCTACTGGTGGTGCTTTTTTCACTCCTATTTACGACCGTGCAATGGAAGATCCGCAATTATGGATTGGTTATGGACTTGCCATATCACTAACACTTGCTGTTGCTGGCTCATTAGCTGTAATCTTTTTATTCGGCAATCGTAAGAATCAAATGATATGGGTTAAGCGTGTTATGCTTGTTCAGGTAATTGCGATGGGCTTTTGTTTTGGTGTGCTGCTTTCACTTGGTGGAATTGGAATCTATTTATGGGACGAATCTTTAGGTACCGGCTTAGTAATATTGGGCTTTTTATTTCAGCTACTTGGTTTGAGGTTTATCCATAAAGATGAAAAACTTGTGCGATCTATTGACCGGATACGGTAATGTCTGATACTTCTGAGGCTTTTTCTAAGCTTAAAGTTTATGGGCTTTTAGCATTTGGGATTTCCGCCATAGGATTTTCACCAATTCTTGTAAAAGTCGGCTCAGAGTCTTCTCCATATTTGATTGCTGCGATTCGTACAACAGTCGCTTTTTTAATTTTAATACCGGTATTTCTATCACAAAAAAAGTATCGTGAAATCAGAGAGATATCTGCGAAAGAACATATTTTAGTAGCAGTTGCCGGGGTATTACTTGGCCTTCATCTAATTGCCTGGATCAGCTCCATTTATTTTACTTCCATTGCATCTGCGGCAATTCTGGTAACCATTCACCCAATCTTAATAATTATTTTTGAGCGATTTGTGTTTCGGATTAAGTTCCGTGCGATAGTGTGGGTTGGAGTATTGGTAGCTTTTGCCGGTTCAGTAATTATTGGATACTCAGATTATGATGGAAATGCCAACTATCCAAACCCACTGCTTGGAAACTTATTGGCCACGTTAGCTGCTGTAATTTTTGCTGGATATTTTCTTATTGGAAATAGAATTCGCCAGAACCGAAATTGGATGGATTATGTGTTCCCTGTGTATGGTTATGCAGCGCTTACTTGTGTAATTGCAATGTTTTTGGTTGATGGATTCAATCCACAATTAACAGGGTTGGTCATATTAATAGGAGTTGGGTTAGCAATTGGTCCTCAAATTGCCGGGCATGGCGCGTTGAATTACGCAGTGAAATATATCTCTCCCACTCTTCTTTCTACCCTTATACTTTTTGAGCCTGCTGTTTCGTCGGTAATGGCTTATTTCTTTTTTGCAGAAGTACCATTACTACTCACTTTTATTGGAATGATTGTAGTTTTGATCGGCATCATACTTACCTGGACCCGATCAACTACCGAGAGCTAGAAATTGTAGGTTATAGAAATCGTATAATTCCGTCCCATTCCATCAAGGCTACTGGCATGTTCGCGATAGGCTTCATCCATTAAATTATCTGCCATAAACTTGATAGCGAAATTTTCTTCAGGATATAAGTTTACCAAAAGCTGAAGATTTACGAAGCCATCAGTTCCATTTCGGGATACCCGATTATCAGCTTCTTCATCAGGGGATATTCTTCGATGTGCAAAAGCATACCTTGCTTGGGGGCGAATCGAAATTTTATTTGCAGGGGTATAATTCACATAGAATACTCCATTAGCGGGTGGAATTCTGTCTACGGGTTCTGTAGAGCCATCCACATTGAGTAAATTTCCAAAGGCATAGGTAAAAGTAAGTCCGGTTTCGATATAGTCATTATTTGTGTAGGAACCACCAAACTCAATACCAAGAAGGTCCATCGAATTAGCATTTACATTTTTCACTTCTCTGAATGATAGCCAATTTGCGGTGACACTATCAGTTGGGATTTCCACCCCAAATTCGTTTACATATTTTCCTGTTTCAATGCGAGTAATTTTATCTGCATAGTGTAGCCAAAAAGTATAGAATTCAACACGATAGGTATTGTTATCGAACATTAAACCAATATCAAAATTACGAGTTGTTTCAGGGCGGATATCAGTATTTGGTGTTTGAAATTGGTCACTTGCTCGTATGCCAATTTCCGATAAATCAGAAATATTCGGAGCTCGAAATCCGGTTGAAATATTACTCAGCAATGAAAGATCATCGGTTAAATTATAACTCAGGCCTAACGCATGTGTAAACTGTCCGAAGTCATCATTATATCTGCTGTAACGGCGTGCAGAATTTAATCCTTCAAAGGGAATATTTGCGTAGGTATGGCTGTAGCGTAAACCATATTCCAACGAGAATCTATTAGAAGGGGCGAAATCAATCTGTGCAAAAAGTCCCGATAGAATGTATTGAGAACCATCCGGATAACGCGGTAAACGTTCATTGCCATCACTTGTATATCTTCTACTTCGCACATAGTCGTAAGAAATATCACCGCCCCATTTCAAATATAAATTATGATTCAAGCGAGATTGAATATCGATCGAAGCTAACCATTGGTTCGAAGAACTTCGGTCATAATTTGTAGTGTCATTAAGTGTAAATGAATAGTCTCTATCATCGGTGTTGATAGAAAATGCAGGTGGGTTTCTAAAGTCGTAATCCTGCTGTTTCCGGAAATCTTTTAATCTAAAAAATCCTCCTTTAACCCCAACATTCTGGAAAGTAGGATTATCATTTACCGCACGATATTCAACAGTATTTCCCCAAAAAACTAGCGGAGATGTATTCGAATAATATCCGTTTCTGGGCCGAAGACCATCTTCTGCATTTTCAATGCTAAACCCCAGTGTTTGTCGGTCTAATCTTGGCGCATCGGGAATCTGACCTGTATAACTTACCAGCGTTAGATTCGAAGAATTAGTGATTTTTACATTCGATGAAAGTTGGAAAGACTTGAACTGATAATCTGCATTTGCAAGTGTTTCATCATATGGAAACCACAGTGCCTCATCAGATTTCTCGCTCATATTGTAGTAATCATAGTCTCGAAAACTACCACCTGCAAACAAGGTAAATCTTGGCCCCTGATAAGCGAGTTTCCCATGAATGCTCTTTTCTCCATTTCCATCGAAGTTTAAGAAAGAAGAAACCTCCCCTGTTATATCTTTATCGTAGCTAAATTTCTTAATGATGGGCGAAATATTTACCCCTCCAGATAACGCATCACTCCCGTAGTACACAGAAACCGGACCACGATATACATCCAGTTTGTTTATCAAAAATGGATCTATCGCACCGAAGTATTGATTTTGTCCTGAACGCACAAAACTTGGGTTCATACGAAACCCGTTAAATAAATACAGAACATCTCTACCGGCGCGCCCCCGAATATATAAGCTACCTTGCCCGACACTGGTTTGCTGAACATAAACGCCTGTTTCTGCCCGTAATAATTCAACAGCAGTGGTTACCGATTTATCAGAGAGCTGCTCAATACTAACCGTACTTCTTGCGATAGGTGAAGAATTCGTGATCGGGTTAATCGTTCGATCAGGAACTACTACGATCTCTTCTAGATCCATCACTGCAGGATCGAGGTAGAAAACCAGCAGAGAATCGCCATGTTGTACAGTAAATTCTTTTGTTTCGAAACCTAGAGCAGAAAATTGTAACTGTGCAGGAAATACATTCCACTCAATAAAAAATCGACCATTCTCGTTAGAGCTTGTGCCGGTTAAAGAATGGATCACACTAATATTTACATCAGGAATAGGAGCTAAGGTTTGTGAATTTTTCACAATCCCTCCAATTTGCGCAGTTAAAGGTGTATAACACACAAATACGATCAATAAAACTTGTAGAAATCGCTGTAGCAATTGATGCATTCTATAGATGTATAATTATTTTTTTCTCGATTGACCTGAAATTGGCACGAAATTACGTTATTGGATGTTATTAATTAAATAGTATAAACTTAGAAAATACTATTAACTTTAGATCAAGACTAACGTCTAAAAGGGGTTAAAATTTTGCTTTTTGTTTAAAGTGACAAATTATGCGATTACAGTTAAAAGATAACATTTCGTTGAAGTCAATTGGAATAGGGCTCATAATATCTGGGGTTATTTTTACATCAGCTTGCAATTTCAATCGCGGCAACTCAGAATCAAGTTCAGATTCTGAGTTAATGGCTCCATTATCGGGTCCTGTTTACAGAGATTTAGCACAAATTAAGCAAAGTGGGGTACTTCGAATGATAACGAGCTATTCCTCTGGAGCTTATTTTTTACATCGGGGTATTCAGGTAGGATTCGAGTACGAGTTAGTGCGAGAATTTGCTAAGAAAAATGATCTGGCTCTAGAAGTGGTCATTGCCCGACCTGAAGACAATCCTTACGATCTTCTTTATAGTGGAGAAGGAGATTTGATTGCTGCAAACTACACGATTACTGATGAGCGCGAAGAAATTGTTTCGTTTACCAGACCGTATAATTTGGTAAATCAAATTATTGTAGTGTCTGCAGAATTGGATGTTCAACCAGAATCTATAAGTGATCTTGAAGGTATTCCTATAACTATCCGGCGAAACAGCTCTTATTTCCAGACAATTGAGCGTTTACGTGCTGAAGGCTTTGATTTGGAAGTAAATTTAGTAAGCGAAGACATGGATACTGAAGCACTTCTGTTTCAGGTAGCTAGTGGTAATTATGAAGCAACCATTGCTGATGATAACATTTTTTATGCAACGAATAAATATATGGGTGGGCTTGTTGAAGGCCCACAAGTAGCAGAAAGAGATGAAATAGCTTGGGCGGTAAGGCCAAACTCACCTGATTTAGAAAATCGAATGAATCAGTTTTTAAGGCAACATTACAGATACGATGCAGATGGTGTACCACGAAGATCTGCTCTCTTGAATGTACTACGCAAGCGATATTATGAAGAGAGCTCACAAATCGCCGAATATTTTAATCCGGAACTGGAAGAAAACGCAATTGGGACAATTTCTCCCTATGATAGTTTAATGCAACAAGTGGCTGCAGAATTTGATTTGGATTGGTTGATGTTGACTGCAATTGCTGCACAAGAATCAAAATTCGATCCTACCTCGGTGAGTTGGGCAGGTGCTGTTGGGCTAATGCAGGTATTGCCTCGTTTTTCTGAGATTCCAGAAGATTCATTGTTCAATCCGGAAGTAAGTGTAAGAGAAGGAGCAAGAATAATAAAAGACCATTTAGAGCACTATGCATATATGGACACCACCAATCAGTGGAGGTTTGCCTTGGCAACATATAACGCAGGGTTAGGTCATTTGGCGGATGCTCGGCGCCTCTCAATTGATCAGAATAAGAACCCAAATGAGTGGGAAGAAATATCAGGTTCTTTGCTTAAGCTAATGCAAAGGAGATACTATCAGAATGCACGCTATGGATTTTGCAGAGGCATTGAAACTGTCAGATACGTAAATGAGATAATGAACCGATATGATACGTATCAGGCTATTTTAGCTATGAATGAGATTAGGCAGGGTATTTTTCCGGGTGTTATGGGTGTTAAAACCCTCAACTAACTTTTAGTACAATCATCGTTATATCATCGTACTGTATGTTGTCGGAAAATTGATTCACATCTTGTATGATCTCATGCATGATGCCTTCAGCATTTTTTTCACGATGAAGATTTACACAATCTATGAGTCGTTGCTCCTCGTATTCTTCGCTTTGATCTGGGTTCATAGCTTCGGTAACTCCATCCGTGAAGAATAAAATGGTATCACCGGATTCAAGTGTATATTTCGCACTCGAATAAGGTAGCATAGTTGGAACAGCTCCCAGTATTACACCACCATCTTCCAATAAAATAGGATCTTTCTTTCCGGGTTTAAAAACCATAGGTGGGTTATGACCTGCATTCGTATACTTAAAAGTTTTACCATCCGAGGAGATTTTGCCCCAGAAAAAGGTGATAAACTTATCAGGTGGGGTGTTCTCGTAAATGATGTCATTAATTCTGCCAGTCGCTTCCTCCAATGAAACATCTAATGGTGCGAGAGCATGCAACATTGATTGAAGATTAGCCATCAATAAAGAAGCAGGGATACCTTTACCCGTCACATCTGCAATTGCAAGAAGGTGACCATTGTCATCCAATTTAAGAATGTCAAAATAATCACCACCAACCTGCCGCGATGAGACATTTACTGCCGCAATATCGAATCCCGAAATAGGTGGAATTGGGTTAGGCAACAAACCCTCTTGAATTGTTTTTGCAAGATTCAGTTCCTCTTCATAGCGCTTTTTAACAATCTGCTCTTCGAGTAACAACGTTTTTTGAATGGTTAATAAAGCAAGATTTCCTAAAGACTGAAGGAAATTTACTTCAGCATCACCATAGCCTTCCCGTGTAGCTCTAGGTCCAACACCTACAACTCCAATTTTCTCATTCTGGAATCTTAGACCAATAACAAGTTCGATGTTGTTGTCTTTGATGAAATCACAACAATCGCTAGTGTTAGTTTGGGTAACATCATCCATCCCAAAAAGTTGATTGAGATCTTCCTCTTTAGGATGGTCTTTAATACCACTCATGGAGATCATTTCCCGCTTACCATCTATATCCAAGGCAAAAAAGAATGTGCGGATAAGCATTTGCCCTAGCATAGCAAACTTAAATACACGAGCAATTTCAGCTCTATCTACCATTAAATTAAAATCTTTGCTGAGCTCAAGCAATGTATTTAAATCGTGCACCTTACGATCCAAACGGCGGTTAATGTGCCGTAATTCTTTGAACATTCTAGAGTTAGCTATGGCCACAGATGATATAATGCTCAAGCTCTCGATGAATTCAATTTCATGGCTGGTAAGCGGTATTTTAGTTCCTTTTGGTCCCAGACATAAAAATCCGAGATGATGATTACTCGTTTTTAAATTGAATAATATGCTTTCTTTTTCTATTCCAATTGATTCGAAAACATGGGCATAATCATCACCATATATCACTGCTTTTTCGAGGGTAGGTAACGCAAATTCTACTTTTAAGTCTGAGCTTTCAGTCAGCCAATTCCGCCCTTTAGATTTCGATACTAGGTACGCTTCATCACCTGGTTTATGGATTAAAATCATCCCTTTTGTAACCAGCAATTTCCCCATTGTGATAAGTAGCAGATTGTTGAGGACAAAATCTGGATCCTGTGATTCAATTAATAAACGACTAGTTTCAAGTAGCGTTCTTAATTCAAATCTGCTTCTTCGGTCATCGGTTTGCAAGTTTGGTGTATCCATCGAAACTCAAAGGTTTTTTACCATTCGAATTTCATTCATATCTCCCTTTCGGTTATAGTCAACCTTATCCATCAATTTTTGTATCAGAAAGACACCCATACCACCTCTTTGTTTATTCTTAATCCGTTTTAAAATGTCAGGTGCTTTATACTCTTCGGGTTTAAAGCTTTCTCCATGGTCGAGAATAGAAATCCAGATTTTTTTGGAATCTGTACCAACTTCAATTGTCACTGGATTGGAAGGCCTGTTTTTATAGGCATGTTTTATGATATTTGTATAGGCTTCATCAACAGCTAATCTTATCTCTGAGATTTCTTTTTCTGAAAGACCAAATTTTTGTGCGTGGACTGCTACAAAATCACGTACTTCACTCAAATGCTGTGTAGAAGAGTCAACCGAAAGGGTGTGTATTTTTTTTGAGCTAGCCACTGCGTGTTTTTTAGAATGCTTTTACTGCTTCATTTTCGTCATCTACAATGTCATATAATGTTGGAAAACCCAGAAGATCAAATACGTTATAGACTCGATCATTCATATTAGATAGTTTAATGTCCCCACCTAATCCACGAACATCTTCTATATAGGCCATAAATACTCCTAAGCCAGCACTTGCTATGTAATCGAGGCGTGAGCAATTCACAATAATTTTTATTCTCTTGGCATTTATTAATTCCATAAGGGAACTTTCAAGCTGAGAAGCAGTATGAGCATCCAATTCTCCGCTTATATCAAGCACACTTATCTGTTCGATTTGCCGACTAGCGATACTGAAATTTTTCATTTCGCTTAAGTTAAATGGTTTATGATGTGTTTTGTTGCGGATTATAACGTTATCCGGAGAATTATAAAATTATTCCCGGACGCGACCTCTACGATCCCGTAAAAAAAAGTTTCAAAAAAATAGCCCCGCACATTTTTCGAATGTACGGGGCTGACTATTCATCAAGAGAGACGCTACTTGAGCGTTCATTTAATTACGTAAATGCTTGGCAGAGTTACAACTATAAAATATAATAATTAGTCTTTGCTGGCTACCCAATATCCGGAATTAATTTCTTGTGCTAATTCTGAACCAAAATTTTCAGCGTCCACCTTAGTTGCAAAGTTGCCTACTCGTACCCGAAACCAAACATTTCCGGTTAATTCATTTCCTGTTTTTACTACATAAGCATTTGGATAATTGCGATCTGACCACATATCAACAAACGATTGGGCTTTTTCTTCGGATCGCCATGCACCCACTTGAACCACAAAATTACCATTTTCAGAGAAATTGTATTCACCCATCGACATATCATCAGACTCTTCCATTACTTCTTCTGTATTGGAAGCATCAATGGAGTCTTGCATTGCAGCCATCATTTCTGCAATTTTAGCTTGTTCTACAGCCCGCAAAGAGTCTTGATAGGCCTGTAATCGTAATTGTTTTTCTTCTTCAGATTCTCCGCCACAAGCGGTAAAAGTAAATAGCACCAATCCCAAAATTAGTGAGAAGATTTGAACGTTCTTCATGATCTTTAGATGATTTAATTATTATACACCGTTCCTAGAAATTGCCATAACTTACATTATAGCTATGTGTTTAACAAATAGGAATAAAGTTTGCCATCATCATTAATGAGACGTTGTAGTCTTAAACACAATTTTCTGAAACAAAATAACATTAAAATAGTATCGATTCCGTTAGAGTTCTGAACATCAATTAATTCAATACTATGCGGAAATTAATAGGGCTACTTTTTGGGCTTTTATTGTTAACGGGTGAGGTTTACAGTCAGCAGCTAATTACTGGCAAGGTCGTGGATGCTACTACACTTGAACCATTAGCAGCAGCACACATTATTATACAAGGCACATATAAGGGAACTATTGCTAATGCAGATGGTGAATTTACCCTGAAAGTAGATTCATTGCCGGCGGTAATTACAGCTAGATTTTTAGGCTATAAAACGAGTGAGATTGAAATCCAGCCAGGGCATAACAGTCCGTTAGATTTTCTGATGGAAGAAGCATTTCTGGAAATGCAGGAAATTACGGTTACGGGAGAAGACCCCGCAATATCAATTATGCGCGAAGTGATTCAAAGAAAACAAATTTGGAGAGAATCTTTGTATACGTATTCTGTGGATGCTTATAGCCGGCAACAGCTTAAAACCGATACCTCGATTGTATCAATTAGCGAGTCTATTTCACAAGCATATTGGGATAGAGAAAGAGGTAACCGTGAAATTCTGAAATCACGAAGGCAAACAGCAAATATTGAAGGAAGCGATAATTTTGCGGGTGTTAGCTATCTTCCAAATTTTTATGATGACAATTTAGATATTGTAGAATTCGATGTGGTAGGAGTAACCCATCCCGACGCTCTTAGTTACTATAACTTTGAATTGGTTGATTTTTCTAAGATAGATGACAAGGTAATCTTTGAAATCAAAGTAACTTCAAAACGAAAGCTCCAACCCCTTTTTGAAGGTACTATTTTTGTTCAGGACGAAGATTATGCAATGATTTCTGTTCGCTTAAAACCGAATGATGTGATTGTATTTCCGCCACCGGTACAAGAATTCAATATGTTCTACGAACAGCAGTTCAGCAATTTTGGGGGTGAATATTGGCTACCGGTTGATTTTAGAATGGATGGTGTAGTAGAAGTTGGTGTGCCTGGTTTAAGATTTCCGCCGATTGGTTTTAAACAGGTTTCTAAATTAAATGACTATAAAGTTAATAAACCACTACCAGACAGTTTATTCGAGGATTTTGATTGGATCACGGTAGACTCAACCACCATCGATAAATCAGATTCTTTATTTACAGCTACGGTTGATGTTATCCCACTATCAAATGTTGAACTGGAAGCATATGATTCACTAGATAGTACCGCAACGTTGGAAAAAGCTTTTCGACCGAAAGGATTTCTTGTACGGTTTTTAGATTTGGATGATGACGATAATGATGGGGAAACGGGTGTTACCATCGAAAGTGAAGGTGGAAGTAGCGTTCAGTCGAGAAATAGAACACAAAATGAGCCCGGTTTTATAAAACGGTTTGTAGATAATCTAAGCATTGATGGACGTTATAACAGAGTTGATGCCATATTTGCCGGACTTAAACATGAACAAAGATATGCTGATCGAAGGCTGCGTTCCAGAATTAACATTGGGTATAGTACCGGATATGAAGAATTGAGTTTTGGTGGTAACATAAGTTGGTGGCCTCTTAAAAGTACTAGAAGATTTGCAGTGACATTTGGATTCGATGCTGGCACTCAGACCAGATATAATTCTGATTTATTCAAGAAGGAATTACTAAGTACAATGCCGCTATTTGGCTACTCCGATTATTTTGATTACTACAGAAAAGAAGGGGGGTATATTGGTGCAGCCTATGCATTAAGAGGGTATGGTAAAACCATAAGGTTCAGATACAAGTACGAAAATCATTCAAGTATCGATTTTAAAACAAGTTATGATTTGATGGGGGCATCGTTCATTCAGCGGCTAAATCCTCCAGTAAATGAAGGAACATTGAGTTCTGTATCATTGATATACGAAAGTGGTGAAGGAGCTGAAGCTCTAGGGGTAATTGGGGCAGATAATATAAAATTAGAGGTAGAGCAATCACTTGAGCTCATTGGAAGCAATTGGAATTTTACACGCGTAAATATTGATGTGTACCGAAGATTTTCTACTTTTTATAAACGAAGATTCATTCCAAACTCCCTTGATCTTCGTTTAAACGCTGGGTCTTATCTTGGTGACTTGCCTGTTCAAAAAAATGGAACTATTGATGCTGCACTTGGCTATTTCACCCCTTTTGGGGCGTTTAAATCGAAAAGATATGTTCCCTATGAAGGCGCAAGTTTTATTGCACTACATGCCGAACACAATTTCAGATCAACGCCTTTCGAAGCTCTTGGCATCCCAAATGCAGCAAAAAGCGGATTGAGCCTGATTGTATTTGGTGGGTCAGGTAGAACCTGGGTTTCAGATAATCAACGCGATTTCTTTAGATCAGAAATTGGTTTTGTTCCTTCAAATTCTAACGACTGGCACTCTGAAGTTGGAATTTCACTAAGCAATATCTTTAGCCTTTTTAGAATTGATGTAGCATATAGAATAGATGAGCCTGGTATTTATCCGGGGATTGCTTTTTCAAGATTATTCTAGCAATAAAAAAACCCAGCAAATCGATGACATGCTGGGTTGAGAGTTTTCCATTCGGAAAATTACATATCTGGTGTGTACTTAAGAGTACTTAAAGGCACAGACTCTGCACGACGATTTTTCTCACATCCATCGTTTTCTTCTTTCTCAGAGGCAGAACACTCAACAGGTGCTTTTCCTAAACCACGAGATTCGATTCGATCTTGAGAAACGCCATTATTCATATAAAATTCTACAACAGCAGCTGCACGACGAAGACTCAATCGTAAGTTATACTGGTCACCACCAACATGATCGGTATAAGCATCAACTCGTACTCTAAATGCAGGTGCATTATTAAGTACTTCAACATTCTCTGCTAGAATTTGTGCTGCTCTATCAGTGATACTTGAACGGTCGAATGCAAAATTTACAGTACCCATATCGCTACTGCTTACGAATACCGGATCATCTCCATTGTTAGGGTTTGTGCCCATATCAACTTCCTGACCATCAGTAAAACCGTCACCGTCCGAATCAGCATTCGTTGGATCAGTATTGTAAGTATTGATTTCATCAACATCTGAAATACCATCACCATCAGCATCGCCATTAGCGTTGTTAGGATCAGTTTTATAAGTAATTACTTCATCATAATCAGAAAGCCCATCGCCATCAGAATCAGCGTTTGTTGGGTCTGTTCCATAAGTGTTGATTTCGTCGCCATCAGAAAGGCCGTCTCCATCAGAGTCGGCACTGTTAGGATCTGTACCAGCTGCAATTTCTTCAGAATCA
Source organism: Balneolaceae bacterium (assembly GCA_965249965.1). GTDB lineage: Bacteria > Bacteroidota > Rhodothermia > Balneolales > Balneolaceae > HXMU1420-13. The sequence continues at coordinate 555,295 of OZ252262.1, read as the reverse complement.
CTAACGCCATCACCATCAGAGTCGGCACTCATAGGGTCGGTACCATTTAATAATTCTTGTTCGTCGGTTACACCGTCACCATCAGTGTCAACTGGAACTACAACTGCAGGTTCACTGGATCCACATCCATATTGTGTAAGAACACCAGCAGATAAGAAAAGAGCTAAAAAGAGTAGGTGAAAATTACGTTTCATGTTAGGAATGCTCCTATGCTATTTGGTTTGAATTGGTTTTTTAATATTGCCCGTGAAAATAGTGATACTACACTCTCTATCAAACAAAAATATAAAAACTGGTTAGGATTAATATCAAATCACCTTATATTTATTTTCTAAATGGGGCTATAGCTCAGCTGGCTAGAGCGTCGCGCTGGCAGCGCGAAGGTCAAGGGTTCGAATCCCTTTAGCTCCACAAAGCCTTTATTTTGCTAAATAGAGGCTTTTTTTGTTTGGGTAATTCTAATTGTTTGTAATAAAACAACGTTTAATATTGCCATGTAATTAATTTTTCAGAGGGTCGTATGAAATATCTCGAAAGATTGGGGGCCATTCTTAGTATAGCTTTAGTATGGCAGGTAGTTCCAAATCTGGAAGCCTTCGCCCAAAACGAATGTAATGTAGACGGTAAATTATCAATAGATGTGCAGCTTGCACCCATCATATCAGATTCCCAGGTACTTAGTTTAACCGCACTTGGGGTAGATAATAAAGGATCAGGACCACAGGTTGGTACTTTTACACTAAAAAATGAAACAGATGAGCTGTTGGAAAACCTCTACTTCGAGTTTCGCGTTGAAGCTGCAAAAGTGGGTGTATTGGGGGAACTAGTACAGCAAGCGGCTTATCCTTTTACACTAGATCCTCAACAATTAGTGTATGCCACAAATAATGATATTGTTGACGAAGAATTACCCGGAGTGGATGAATGGCTTCGTTTTAATGGCGGATTGACTGCAGAAGGAGAGCAATTTATAGAAGATTTGAGCGGGTCGACGTCTCTGCCAACGGATATATACTCGGTATATGTAGCAGTTTCACAAGTATCGGATGCATGTGGCAGAGTAGTTTTAGATAGCCAGGTTGTGCAGGTTGGTGGTAGCGAAACCGGCGCAGTATTGGATGAATTATCTATTGCATTACGTACACCAGGCGCTGAAATCGGATCAAACTTTTCAATTAGCAACCCTTATCCACAATTAAGTTGGGAAGGCGATGCAACCATTGATTATCGGATTATTGTGGTTTCTGAAGATGGTGATCGTGATGTCCAAACCATGTTTAACGATGCACTTGGTTCGCCGCCACAAGCCGAGGGCGGGCAACTTATCTCACCCTTCGAGTATTTAGATGTATTAGTAACAGGTACTAGTTTGCAGTATCCAACAGCTGGTGCACAGGCGTTGGAAACTGGAAAAACTTACTTTTGGCAAGTATCAACTGAGGTAAATAGTACAACCGGGATTGATATTTTTGTATCAGATATTTGGACATTTACCCTAATCGACCCTTCGGATGGTACTTCTGCAGCAGCACAAGAAATTGATGAAGAGACCATTCAGGCATTGAATACCTTAGTGGGTACTGAATTATACACCACACTTTCAGAAGACGGATTTGTTTTTGAGAGTATTGCTCTCGATAACCAAACATTTTCAGGTATAACAGGCATCCAAAAACTAGCCGAAATACTCTCGAAAATTGATGAAGGGGATATAATATTAAATGATAATTAGGTACATGATGAAGAAAGTAAAATCAATAGTAGTTTCGTTGATATTCATTGTGGTGGCAGGGTCATTATTGGCCGGCGATTTATATACACCTCCAATTGTTGATGAACAAGAACGTCCGTTAGCCATTGTTCGAAGGTTTAAACCAACAGTGACTCTCACTTCCCTCGAAAAGGAAGCCTTAATTTTAGATTTACAAGAAAATATCGGGGAACGTCTATTTAGTGGAGATACCCTTTCAACAGACCAAGAGGGATATGCTCTTGTAATTTTTATGGATAATAGCATTGCAAAAGTGAAACCAGAATCCCAATTGATTGTACGGGGAAATGAGCAACCAAATTCCAGAAATACTACACGCCGAATAGATTTAGACGATGGAGAAATCTTTTTAGAAGTAGAACCTCAGGGCTCAGGTAGTTTTGAAGTATCAACTTCAAGGTCTCTAGCTTCGGTTAAAGGGACACGTTTCGGTTCTACATCATTAGGTTACGTATGGGTTGAAGAAGGACAGGTTGATGTAACAGCAACTAACTCTGGTGAAACGGTTTCCCTATTTCAACAAATGTATGCAGAGGTAGACGAGACGGGTAACTCTATCGATTCGGGTACACTCACCGAAGATGAAATTGAAGATCTGCAAGAAGGCTATGAAACGTTGGATGAAGACCTCATCGAAAAACCAGTAATTATTCGTTTTAGAGATGCGAATGGACAAGTTCGCGAGATTACAATTACTATTTTCGAAAAAGGAAATTAATGGTTTTCTTTAGGTGCTAGGTTCGGCGCCGGCTATTACACATATTTCTTGGTATATGAGAACTGGGGGAGTACAGGCCTTAGTTACACTAACTTTGGTTTTTTTATTTACACAGGCATCTATGGCTCAGCTTTCTGTTCAGCATCAGGCGCCTACTATAATCAATTCACTCGAGCAGAATTCGCTAGAGTTTATCGTACCGGGAGTTAATCCGCTCGATATAATTGACGCTCAGTTATTTTATAGAAACGATGGAGATTTCAGCTATTCTCAACTTGAAACTCCCTTCGTAAATGGAGTATTTGTTGCTGAGTTACCACCCGAAATTTTACTTAGCACGCGATTTGAATATTATTTTCAACTTTCGCTGGGTAGCCAGATACAAGATATTTTCTATCCTGATAATGTGCCGGCAGAAAATCCAATCTCCATTGAGATCGTTCAAGCGCAGGATACGGGCCTTTCTGAAGCCGAAAAAAATCGTCTTGAAGGATTAGATTTTACCATCATTTCGCCACAACCTGGTAGTGGGCTTTCTCCCGAAGACGCCTTTATTGCAATTGCACTGTATTACGATATAAATCAAATACCCGAAGGTAGATTTAAATTGTACATCAATAATCAGGATATAACATCAGAAGCAGACACCAGTGAATATTTTATATCCTATTCTCCCAAAGGGCTAGAACGTGGAGAATATGCCGTTAGGCTAGACTATGTTACAGAAAATGAAGTTTACGATGTTGCTGAATGGGCATTAAGAATAGTTCGGCCAGGGCAGGCAACAACTGCAAGTTTGGCCCCATCGTTACGCCCTGCTGGAAGAATCGAGCTTACAGCGCGCAACCAGGTAATAGCAGGAGATCAAAATAATGCATACACCGCAAGATCTTACCTAAGTGGTGAATATGGGAAGTTCAGATATCGATTAAACGGATTTTTAACCTCACAAGAAGATCCCAGATTGCAACCACAAAATCGGTATTCTGTTCAAATGAACCTTGGAAAATGGTGGAAATTTGAAGCAGGTCATGTATTTCCACGCATCAGTAATTTTACAATTGCAGGACGTCGAATTTATGGGGTAAATACCTCAATGCATTTGCTTTGGGAAAATATAAATGTTCAATTTGTGTATGGTGAGTTAAGCCGTAATATTTCCAATATCTATACTTCTGTAAATGAAGAGTTTGTTTTTGCTGATGAAGCCCAAACAACGGTGGTAGATACAACCTATACACTAGGCCTGGAAAGTGGCGGCAGGGGAACTTTCAAAAGAAATATTATTGGTGGACGTGTGGCCATTGGGAACCCCAGATACATACAATTAGGTGTACAGGCACTTAAAGTTGAGGATGATACGACTTCAATTTATAATGTAATCGACTATTCAAATATTCTGGAAGGTCCTACATCACTTCTCTCGGGCTTATCAATTGCAGGTCAGCAACGATTAACACAATCGCCAGAACTTTTACGTGTAGATGGCGGTGGTGTACGCCCTAAAGGTAATATTATTGCTGGTGTTGATTTCGGATTTGCCTTCGATAAGAATCGGGTTCGATTTAAAACAGAAACAGTTGTCAGTGCCCTAAATAATGATATTTATGGTGGTCCATTAACTGCAGACCGTGCTGCAGATTTAGGTTTTGAAGATGTAAATCAATCTGACCTCGATATTCTTACTGACATCTCACAATTCATAATCATCAACGAAAACATAAACATTTTACCACTGAGAGTCACCGGTATCGGGACAGACTCAACCGAAACAGAAGTGTTTTTCCCAACTAGCATTATTGGGTCGAATAGTGAGTTTTCTATGGTGTATCCGAAGAATACCTTCCGGTTACAATATCGTTGGGTAGGTCCGGATTTTGTCTCTTTAGCAAACTCAACGATAAGGAAGGATATATCAGGATTTACGGCCTTAGATCGATTCAGAATATTTCAAAACCAGATATATGTAACTCTAGGTTATGAACGTCTAGAAGACAACGTTACAAATACTAAAGATGCGACTACTGTAACTACAAGTTACCGTTCGAATTTAAGCTGGTACCCCGTAAATCAAAAATTACCTAGAATTAGTGTTGGTGTTAGAGTAAGAAGCAGAGATAATGGAGTTGCTAGATTTAACCCGTTTGTTCCAGGCGAATTTGAGGGTGCCGCACTACAAAACTTAAGTGTAGTAGATGGTGATACTCTGGTAACGCCAACACCAAGATCCAATCAATCAATTAACTTAAATGCTTCGGTAACCCAACAAATTGAAGTTGCAGGTTCTGTACACGATGCTACACTATCAATTGCGAATTTAACTACAGAAGATGCCGTTTTTACATTCGGCGATATAATAAATCGGTCATATTCATTGAACATCTCCTCTAGATTTACATCCATGCCACTTAGAACGCAATTTGGGGCATCCATCAACGAAACTGAATCGGGATCCGGACAACTGAATATTGATATTTTTGGGATGTTTGCCGGTGCTACCTATTTCTTGTTCGATGGAGATTTAAGAATCAATGGTCGACTGGCATTAACCTCGAATGTTTCGGAATCTCGATCACTTGAAATTTTAAATGCCGAAGATGAATCGCTATTAAACGATTATTACGGACTGAGTGCGCTTACAGAAAGATCAGAATTTAATACTTATGTGATTTTAGCTGGGGCAGAATACAGATTTAGTCGAAATCAGTCGTTAGTACTTGATTCGAATTTCACATCTGTATCTGGTGGTAATGGATTGAATGATCGTTTAGTTCAGCTACGCTACGTTTATCGCTTCTAAGTTATGGCTGAGAGTAAAAAAGCAAAGAAACCCTTTTGGATTTATATCCTCATAGCTGTCATATCTTTTGCATTTTCACTTTTATTATCAATTTCGGAAACTGTAAACAAAGTGGAACTCTCGGTTCGTGATTCTTTTTTTGAAATCCGAGACACACTTTCTGTAGAAGATTCTCCAATTGTATTGGTTGCTGTTAGCGAAGAAGCAGATGCTGAAATCCCCGAAAAGTGGCCCTGGCCGACCAGTGTACATGCAAAATTGGTTGAAAATTTAAACCGGGCAGGTGCCAAAGCAATTCTTTTTGATATACTTTTCAGCCAGAATGATGAATTTGATCGATCAAATGACACATTATTTGCAGAGACAATCGCTACGTATGGAAATGTAGTACTCGCAGGCGAAATTGAACAAATTGTTACGGCAGACGGTATTGAAAGAGAGCCAATATTTCCGATCCGAGTGCTTCAGGATAACAGCCCAAATCCACTTGGGTTGGTAAGTACTAATCCATACATAGACGGATATGTTAGAACATATAGTTTTGGCCGCAATTATTTGGATAAGAGCTACCTAATGCTGGGTATCGAAGGGTTAAAAGTGTACGCAGACATTCCGGATTCAGCCGTTAGTCCACTCGATCCAAACTCAACCGATCCAATATTTCGAATTGGTGAATATGAGGTAGTGCGTGAGAATCTTAACTCTTTCATCATTAATTATTACGGACCGGAAGGCATTTTTCCTCAATATTCTTACGAGCAAGTTATCGACGATCCATCCTATACAACGGTTATGGAAGAAGATGCTTTTGAAATGAACATATTCGATGATCCTGAATTTGGTGTAGGATTACTATATGATGAAGTCTTTAAAGACAAAATTGTAATAGTTGGTTCTACCATGCCGGTGCTGCAGGATTTTCATCCAACTCCATTTTCAACGGCCGATTTTCCGCGACCGGGATTCGAAATCCATGCTCATGCACTCCAAACTATTTTAGATGGGAATTATATCACCAAACAAAAAGACAACTTCCGTGTGTTTTTTATGATTTTGGTGGCATTTTTTATTGTTCTATTTAATCGAAGATTTGGGGCAGGATGGGGGTTTACACTTACTATTATTTTAATGGCTGGATATTATGGACTAGCCATTCAGATGTTTCTTACAGCTCAAACTTTTATAAATGTTTCGGGCATACTTATCACCGCATTTTTTAGCCAGATTTCTACAGTTGGCTACGAATATGTTAATGAGCAGCAGGAAAAACGACGAATCAAAGGAATGTTTTCCTCTTATGTCTCCCCGACTTTGGTTGATCAAATGATTGAATCCGGAGAAGAGCCAAAATTAGGTGGTGAAGACACTTATATGACCGCATTTTTTAGCGATATCGTTTCATTTTCAACTTTTTCGGAGAAACTGGAACCAAAACAACTTGTTGCTCTGATTAATGAATATCTAACTGCAATGACAGATATTTTGAATGATCAGGGAGGGACATTGGATAAATTCATAGGAGATGCCATTGTTGCTTTTTTTGGTGCTCCTGTTCCAATTAATGATCACGCTTTAAGAGCTTGTATCGCATCGCAATTAATGGAAAAGAAATTGGCAGAATTGCGAACTAAGTGGAAGACAGACGGAAACTGGCCGGATATTGTACATCATATGCAACACCGAATGGGGATGAATACCGGCGAAATGGTTACCGGGAATATGGGGTCTGAGCGGCGATTCAATTACACGATGATGGGCGACAACGTAAACTTAGCAGCGAGATGCGAAAGTGGTGCCAAAGCATACAATGTTTTTACTATGGTAACAGAATCGACCAAAGAAGAAGCAGAAAATTTTGGAGATGACTGCCTTTTTAGAAAATTAGATACCATTGTTGTTAAAGGCCGCACAAAACCAGTCACGATGTTCGAAATTGCTGCACTGAGAGTTGATGCTTCTCAGCAATTATTTGATTGCGTTGGTTTATACGAACTAGGCATGGAAGCATATTATAAACAGCAATGGGATACGGCGATCGAACATTTCAATAAGGCGTTAGTTCTTGAGGCGAATCCCAAAAACCCATCCCAAATTTTCATTGAACGTTGTGCTTTGATGAAGGCAAATCCACCAGGAGAAAACTGGAACGGAGTCTTTATAATGACTTCAAAATAACTTGCCACTTGAACCCGATTACCCTTATCTTCACTGTTCTAGGGCAAGTCCTATACAGTCAGCTCCCTTTGAACTCCGTCAGGGCGGGAACGCAGCAGCGGTAAATTGGTTGTAGCGACGTGATATAGATCGCTTGCCCGTTTTTTTATTTTAGGGACTTGGCAATATGTTCGGCAATTTGATTTGCATGCACGCGCGAATTTTCGATAAATAATCGGCTTGTATCCATACCTCCACAAACAACGCCAGCTACATACATCCCTTTTCGGTTTGTTTCCAATGAATTTTCCTGATGTACGGGCATACACTTTTCATCATCAGTGAGTTCAATTCCCAGAGCTTCCATCAGTTTGTAATTTGGGTGATAGCCCGTCATTGCTAAAACAAAATCATTCTCAATAGTGACGTCGCCCTCTGGTGTGGATAAAACCACTTCTTTTTCTCGAATTTCTTTGACTTCAGAATTGAAGTAAGCTTGTACTTCTCCTGACTTAATTCTGTTTTCGATATCCGGTTTTACCCAGTATTTCACGGATTTTTTAATCTCTCCATAGCGTACAGCCATGGTTACATTTGCATTTGCACGAAAGCATTCCAATGCTACATCAACGCCAGAGTTTCCTGCACCAATTACTAATACATTTTGCCAGGCATAGGGATGTGGCTCATCGTAATAATGCTTTACTTTTGGTAGATCTTCACCCGGTACTCCCATTTTATTTGCGGTGCCATAAAAACCGGTTGCAACCACTATTTTTGTAGCTTTATAATTGCCTTTATCGGTGGTTACTTTAAAATTTCCGTCCTCACCTTCAACTTTCTTAACCGATTCATACAAACGAATAGGTAATTCATAATGCTCTGCTGCTCGCCGATAATATTCTAATGCTTCATTTCTTGTCGGTTTAGAACCATGTGATATGAAGGGGATATCTCCAATCTCAAGCCGATCCGACGTTGAAAAAAATGTCATGTTTGTTGGGTAGTGATAGAGCGAGTTTACCAAACATCCCTTCTCAATAATCAAAAATGGGATCCCTTTTCTCTTGAGTTCAATTCCGGTTGCCAGCCCAATAGGTCCGGCTCCAATAATAAGTACCATAAATCTATACTGTTTTTGTATGAAGATATTAATCGGTTATGCGTTTAACCAACTAACAATAGTTTTATTCAACCAATTTCGTGGCGATGAGATAAATCCTACATGCCCACCATTTTCTGTAAACAATGTATCGATATGTGGGTTGGATGCAATAGTTTGAAAGGGCGCAAATTTAAGTGGGGTTAGCGTATCCTGTATGCTATGAATGATGAATAATGGTGTTCTAACGTGTTCAAAGAAATTTTTCGATGAACACGTATCGTAATAATCTATCGCGTCTTTAAAGCCATGAATCGGCGCAGTAATTTGATCATCAAAATCGAAGATTGTTGAACCCGTAAATGTTGGAATATCCGGATATTGTTGGCACTTGAGTTCAAGTTTGGTCTTCAGAGTTTGCAAAAAGCGGAATTCATAAATCCGATTAAATCCCTTTTGAAGATTATAAGAACCAAGTTTTAGATCGTAAGGGGGGGATACAGCAACCGCTTTGTTTATCGGTGAATTTTCACCTTGTTCACCCAGATATTTTATCATAGCATTTCCGCCCAAAGAAAAGCCAACTGTACAAACCGGAATCCCAGAAAAATGCTCCAATATCCAGTTCACTAAGGTATTGTAATCAGTGGTTTCTCCGGAGTGGTAAAACCTTTTTTGAAGATTAAGCCGACTACCACACCCTCTGAAATTCATCGCTACACACGAATAACCTGCGTTGGTAAGCTCGTACATCAAATTGCGAATATAGAAGCGTTCTGAGTTTCCTTCGAGGCCATGGAAAAGAGCTATAACTGCTTTTGGTTGCTTAACTCTTGCAATATCTAGTTCAAGAAAATCATCGTCAGGTGTGGAGATTTCTAATCGCTCGCAGTGTAAAGGATAAATCTGAGCAAACTGAGAAGAAATTACCGTATGAACATGACCATTGAAGGCCCACCACGGACTTTTAAAAGGTTGAATGATGGGCGGATCAATAGTTGGATTACCTTTAGGCACTCTTATTTAATCAGCGTCATTTTAATGGTTTGGGTGATATCTCCAGATTTAAGAACTGCAAAATAGATACCGGTACTTAAACGGGAAGCATCAAACCTGGCCGAATAACTGCCTGCGGTGCGAACCTCATTTACTAAAGTTTGAACAGGTTGTCCCAAGACATTATAAATGGTAAGCTCAGTTAATCCACTTTCAGCAAGTTCAAAATTTATCTCTGTTGAAGGATTAAATGGGTTCGGATAATTTTGTGATAATCGCGTGAATCTTGGGATTTCATTATCCAATTCTGCAGACGTGTACACTCCGGGTTCATCAACATTAAAAACTTCGCGAGCTCTCGCAGCAAGTACCTTATCCCTCAAATCCGGATAATCAGCTCCATATAAATACATAAAGCCAACATCGATCGTTACTCCCGGACTAAAATTGTATGGTCCTGATGCCACCACCGTGGAAACATCCGCAAAACTTGAACCGGTTACATTATCTTCTGCAGTAAGCGAGTTTATCTTCTCTTCATCACTGTAACCGTCGTAAATATTAAATCGATATGCCGATTGATTCCCATCATATCCGTTATTTATGGCCAAATTTGAAGAGGCGGTTTGCATTGGCACAATAGTAACATAAGGGTAGGTGTTGCCATTGGTTCCATCATAAATGTACATAAACTCGTTGGTTGGATCGAAGATCACCAAATTGTTGGCGAAATTGTTTACATCCCAATCCGTGAAAAGCCCAAAATAGAAATCATCCATGGATTCGTTGGCGATGTTGGTGATTTGATATTGAGCATACACCACATTTTCGACCTCACTATCATCGAAGGCGAAGGCGTTTAAGTGAACACGTACACCATCCAAATCTGCTAACCCATTTGGTATAAATGAGCCACTTCCTTCTGAAGCTGCAGAATCACCAGGAGTTTCTACAGTAAAAGGAATATCGGAATCGAAATCTGTATCGTAATTAAACATGTTCCGAACATTGTTTGCTAAAAGTGGTGGTTCGTTTTGGAATATATTACCACCCTCAATCATCATAATGCCCCCTTCATACAGAATATTTGTGAATCCATCCGGAATAAAACCGATACCGCCGGTTGCTTCAAATGGATCAGAAAATCCGATGGTGCCATTTGCACCGAACGACATGGTGATATTATTACCTTCCATAACCCCGAAATTCAGATTATCGAATTGTACGATTTCGAAATCTGTGTAGCTCACGTTTTCATCTGCATATCGTATAATAAATGTTGGAGGGTCACTTAAATCGTAATCGCCGGGAACACTAAACTCTAATTCAACGAGGGCACTGTCATCTGTTGCAATTGCACCAACAGCAATAGGGTCGCTGGTTACAGTGATGTTCTCTTGAACTGTTTCTAAGCTGACCACTAAACTTTGTGTTGTTTCTCCATAATTCTTGATGTTTAATTCAATGATTCCATCTTCCCCAACACTCAAAGAAGTTCCCTCAGAATCAGAAATATCAAAACTTCGGATGGATAAACCCGGCATGGGAGTAGTTAAGGCGGCGAGTGCATCCACCATACCATTTCCTAAAAGAATTGGGTCTTCAGAGCTGTTGAACGGAACCGAAGTACTTCTAATTTGATGAATGATTCTTCTGGCCGACCAATCCGGAAATTGAGCTTTCAACAAACCGGCAAGTCCTGCAACTACCGGAGATGACATTGAGGTACCAGTTTTGCTACCAAAAGTCGTGCTGTCGAAACCGGCGCTACTTCGGATAGCTGAACCGGTTGCAAATACATCTACCGTATATCCATAATTTGAAAAGTTTGAGCGAGTTTCGTCATTGTTAATACTTCCAACACCAAGAACACCATCATACGAAGCCGGACTTTGTAAAGCCGTTGAATTATCATTTCCCTGTGCAGCGATGATTACTACTCCGGCACTTACTGCAAAATCTATCACCTCTGCTTCTGCATTAGAAACTCCTTCGCCACCCCAGCTATTATTAATGATATCAGCGCCATTAATAACTCCATAAATGATGCCATCGTATCCAAATCCTACCAATCTGGATTCATCAACTTCAGTGCTGGCAACGTCTTCGATACCACCAGCTTTAATTGCCATATAGCGGCTATTGTATCCGGTTCCGGTTATACCAACGCCATTGTCTGCCTCGGCAGTTGCAATTCCTGCAACATGCGTTCCATGATCGCTATGTGCTGCAAAAGGATCGTTATCGAACTGATAAGTTGCGTTAGTTATACCAGCTTCCCAGAAATCCCAGCCGATATAATCGTCGATAAAGCCATTTTCGTCATCGTCAATTCCGTTGTCAGGAATTTCATCTTCATTTACCCAGCCTTTGTTTTTCAAATCCTGATTTAAATAGTTTACCCCAGAATCTACAATCCCGATGATAACTTCAGACGAGCCGGTAGTTACATCCCATGCCTCAAAAAATTTATGTACGGTTTCGTAGCTGTTTGGTAACGGATCGTTTGGTTCCAAATGAGTCATTCTTAAGAATCGAGGCTCCGCATATTCAACTCCAGGCATATTAGAAAGTTTGCGAGCTAACATCATAGCATCAATTTCAGCGGTATACCGATATTCAACGATTCTTCTAAGATTAGCAGCCAGATCGCGATTTGGTACAGTTTTTCTTTTTTCCTGAAGAGTCCTTTGTAACTGACTATCCATTGCATTATTCCAAAATGGACGAACTTCGGTCATGCCAAATGAAGACAGATAATCCTCTACTTGCTGTTGAACTGCGGGCAATCCACTCGGATTCGATTTCTGAATTTGATTCTCATTTTCGTATTTAACGATGATGGTATTATCAAAGTAAAGAGGAGCTGATTGTGCAAATGCTAACGCATTACTTACTGCAATAAGAATGGCAATAGATAGTATTTTTTTCATAGATAGATAGGTATGCTTGATGAAGTAAACGATAAAGTACCGACTTATCGCATTTCATAAAAAAAGATTTTTAGACCCCCTGAATGAGTACATTATTGCACATTGATTACACTATAGTGAACTTTTTTTGATCACATGGCCATACCACATTTTACAAAGCGTATTGCTGCCATCGACTTAGGCACAAATTCCTTTCATGTGGTTATTGTTGATATTTATTCTGACGCCAGTTTCAGAAGAATAGATGATTTAAAGGAGATGGTTGAGTTAGCGCGTGGAGGAATCGGAAAAAAACTTTCAAAAGGTGCCTTTGAGCGAGGATTATCTGCCCTTAAAAAAATTAAAATTTTATGTGATTCGTACGAAGTGGATCAGATTCTAGCTTATGCAACCAGCGCCATTCGTGAGGCTCAAAATGGTGGTGATTTTATTCAAGCCAGTATCGACGAAACAGGTATAAAAATAAATGCTATTCCGGGAATTGTTGAAGCCGAGTTAATCGGATATGCGGTTCAGCATGGGTTAAATTTAGGAGAGGCACCCGTGCTGGGGGTTGATATTGGAGGAGGGAGCGTTGAATTCATTTTGATGAATAATCAGCAATTTCATCATCTGATGAGCCGGAAATTGGGTGTTTCCAGAATGAATGATCAGTTTAAACCTCAAGACCCAATAAGAGAAAGTGATATTCAGGCACTGGAAGAATTTTATGCTCAAGAATTGAAAGAACTGGATGCAGTTCTTGCAGAAATGCCAACTAAAACCATTATTGGCTCTTCAGGTACAATGCAGGCAATTGGGGTAATGATCGCAACACGAAAAGGAATTTCTGTTGATGTTTCGTTAAATGAGCTTACGTATTCAAAAGCCGATTTTCTGGACTTTTATGCCTCATTTATTGGTCTTTCACAAAAAGAACGAGCCAAAGTACCGGGCATGGATATTAAGCGATTGAATTTTATTAATACCGGAGTAGTGCTGGTACGCTGGTTGATGGAACATTATGAAATCGATGAAGTGAAGATCTCCACTCAGGCATTAAGAGAAGGGATAATAATTCGCCACATTAAAGCAGACTTGAAACATAAAGTGATCGAAGAAGAAATTCGGGATCCGCGACGGCGAAGTGTGTTCGAATTACTTCGAAAATGTAATTGGCATGAAACTCATTCCCGGCATGTTACTTCACTAGCTTTGACTCTATTCGACAGATTGGCCGAGTTATTAGAATTAGTTCCATCTGATCGTGAGCTGCTTGAATATGCCAGTTTAATGCACGATATAGGGTATCACATTTCACATACGGCACATCATAAACACGCTCTTTATTTAATAAAAAACGCTGAATTACGAGGTTTCAATCAGGATGAAATTGAAGTGATGGCCCAAGTAGCCAGATATCACCGAAGATCAACGCCAAAGAAAAGGCATCTTGAATTTTGGTCGCTCGATGAAAACATGAAAGACAGGATTAAAAAGCTTTCCGGTATTCTAAGGGTCGTTGATGGTCTTGATCGAAGTCATTATCAAAACGTACAGGAACTTTTAGTAGCAATAACTTCATCGAAGATTATTCTTACAATTTCTACCATCGATGAACCCCAGCTTGAAATCTGGGGCGCAACTCGTAAAGCTCAGCTGTTAGAAACGGTCGCTAACAGAAAAATCGAGATCGTTGAAAAGTAATTATTCTCCAAAACTTCCAATTGGCCCGGGGAAAACTACCGGACTTTCAAACCCTTCTTTAGATACAGAAGCCACTCCGAAGTAATAATTATCAATCACTACATTTTCTAACGTGTGTTCGGTTACATGTGCCTGAACAAAAACATTCCATTGCCATTGGTTGTGATCGGTGTATCTCCAGTAGATTTTATATCCTGCTAATTGAGGATTTTCTTCTGCGTTTAGCGGACTCCATTTCAGGGTTGTACTTGGTTGAACTGCACCTGAAATTTGAACATTTACCGGTGGATTTGGTGCCCATGCCATTCCAGCCATCACAACTGCATTCAGATTGGTAAGTTTTGCCGCATAATCAAAATCTACCCCATCTATGGTATCTCCGTATTTGATGCCGTCCTCAACTCTGATGTCTTGATGTTGCATCACGTAATTCTCGTTGGTTTCCATAATTCGAACGCCTGGAATTCCAACTGCATTAAATGGTCGGTGATGTCCACCTCTACCAAATCGATCAAGGCGATAAATCATCATCACATCGAGATTCGGGATATATATATCAGCCATTTTATCAACATATCGTGCAATATTTCTGGAAGGCGAATCAACTTCTCCACCCGTAAAACGGCGGATTCTTTTCTCACGCTCAGTTTCAACATCTTTGGTGCCTTCAGAAAAAACGCGTGCTGTTGTGTTATTAATCACCCCGTTAATTCCTCTGATATTTCCAATCATGTCATTATTCAGAACAGCCTTTATTCTCCACCCTTGTTCCAGTGCATAATCGGCTACTATTCTTCCACCATACAAACCTTGCTCTTCTCCACTTAAACCTGCATAAATGATGGAACTTGGGAATTCATAGTTTGTGAGAATACGCGCTGCTTCAATAGCTCCTGCCATACCAGAAGCATTATCATTGGCTCCCGGAGAATCGGATACACCATCTATGGGATCTGAAACACGAGAGTCTATATCACCACTCATCATCACATAGCGATTTGGGTCAGCATAGCCTCGTTGAATTGCAACTACATTTACCACATTTGTGGTGTTAGGAATTCTGGTTTCAGGATCTCCTTCGATATATTCACTCACATAAAAAACTTCAAGACAGCCTCCACATTCTTCAGAAATCTTCTCGAACTCATTGAAAATCCATCTTCTGGCAGCTCCTATGCCTCTGGTGTCAGAAACAGTATCAGAGAGGGTATGCCGAGTTCCAAAATTTGCGAGTTTTGTGATGTCGAATTCTAATCGATCTGCACTAGCGGCGGTACCAATTTTATGAAGCTCATCGGTAGTAATTTGAGCTTGTAAGGAATCAGCAGATAGAAAAATGATGGAGAGGAATAGAAGAGCAGTAATTTTTTTCATGGCTAGTTTTTATTCAGGTTGTCGTGAGGTCGTTTTAATTCATCGGGAAGCTGACCTGATTGTTTCAGATACTCGTACAATTGTTCTTTAAATGCTACCTGAGCTTTAATTCCGGTACGTTCTCCGAAATATCCACCTAAAGCACAAGCGAAAACAACAGTTAGCAAATACATCAGCTTTATGTTGCCATACAAACCGCCATCGAAAATAAAGGACCAAATTATTGGGGCTGATGCTACAAGTAAAGCAAAAACGTACGGGATTTTGCTTCCACCATCCAATCTGCGCATAAATCGCCGGCTTACCACGAAAGTGATATTCATATACACCAGCCCAAAACCGAGTAGAAATAAAGTGCCAGCTAAACTTTGCTCAGCAATTTTTGGGAGAAAGTCGGAGGTAAAAAGCGTGAATGCACCTGATACAATGAAGATTCCGGAAAGGTAAAATGATAGACGAGGAAGATTATCCAATGAGACCGTAGTTAATTTTAAATGAAGGTCGAAAATACAAACGCTAACCTGCAAAATAAAACCGTGGCAAGCGTTACTAAATTCCCACTATTCTAACCATTCTTCAGGATTTAAATCGGTGTTATTTTTACGAACCATAAAAAACACGGTTTCTCCCAACTCCGAGTCTTGCGTTCCGGATAGTCCCACAATTTGCCCGGCTTTAAGAATGCTGGAATTCTGAACATTAATTTGACTCAAATTTCCATAAACCGTGAAATACGATCCATGTTTTACAAATACGGCATTTCCATAGCCAGGTGTAGGTTGAATTGCAAATACATAACCGTCTGACACGGCTCTAACCTCAGAGTTGGCATCCGCCACGATATTAATTCCGGGATGCTCTGTTCTTGTGCCATAAAGGGGATTTCGGGTAATCCCAAATTTTTTGGAGATGGTTGTGCTATTCACCGGCCAAGGTAAATTGCCTTTTGATGCCGCAAACGTAGTTTCATAAGCGGCAAGTGTTTCATCAGAAACGAACGATGTTAAGGTTGGTGTAGAATATTTTGCAATTTCTTCTGCTCTTCGGGCTGCATCAGCAATATTTCGAGCGGCAGCTAAACGTTCAAGGCGCTCGTTTTCAGCTCGGCGAAGTTCATCTTCTGCGGATATTAGAGAGGAAAAACTTGTTTCCAGATTTTCACGCTGTTGCCTGATGATTCGAAGCTCGGTTAACAGATCAGTGCTTTCTGCTTTAATACGCTCTACATTATTTCTTTGGATTGCCTGTTGGCTACTTAGTTCGCTCTTTTCTTCTTTGATTTCTCCCAGAATAACATCGTTTCTGATCATACTTTCTTCCAGGTTTACTTTTACTAAAGAGAGCTCATCCTGGCGGATTCGAATTTGTTCTGCCTGTTTTTCTTTTTGCTCTTCGAGCTTTTGCAAATAATATGATCGAACGATCATTTGATTAATTGAGCTGGAGGTTACAATCAATTCAAGATTAGACGTGCGGCCATTTTTATAGGTATAAAGCAGGATTTCGCGCAAATTCTGTTTCAGTTGCTCCAAATCCTTTTCGCGCAGGCTGATTTCTCCTATCGTTAATTCAATTTCTTGCTGAATCTGTCGTTGTTCGCGCTCTAAGGTTGAAATCTTATTATCCTGAAGAGCAATTAAACGATTTACGTTCTCAAATTGTCGATACATTTCTTCATACCGATTTTCTGTTTGGCGGATGCGATCCTGATAGGTTTTTATCCGCGCATCTAACACGTTAATCTCTGCACGGGTGTTTGTCTGTTGGTTCAGTAATTCCTGCCGTTTTTCTTCATAGGTCTGAGCCTGTGCCACATTGCTTATGGCAAAAACAATCAACAAGCTAAAAACTGAAAATCGGATCATAATCGATCTATGATAATATTAGATGGAATTGTAAGCGTTAAATCAGGCGCGCTTGGATTGAGAGTAAGCGATCTGATTTGAAAAACTACTTTGGATTCACGGTCAGCGCTAAATATGGTGATTTTTCGAGGTAAACGGTAGCCATCGAGTTCTCCATAATTCTCATAAATAATTTCAGAATATGGTAGCCCCGCAGTAGCTGGTTGCCGAACTTCTTCAACTAATAAAGAAGATTTCCCTACTCTAACGCCACCATCAGTAGTAAGGCGAAGGATGTAATGATCTTCAGCTTCATAGGCTTCAATAACATTCTTTTCGGAAACTTTAAAATGCAGAAGGTCAATAAGATTTACTGAAGCCAGCTCATTCAGGCTGGTTAATCTGCCATCAGTTATTGACACCTTTTGAGCAATTTTATCCACCTTGTAATACATCAAAATGGAATCAGCATCCACTAACATGGCACCACCCTCAATACCGAGCCTGTTTTTTATTTTCAAAAGGCTTAAAGAGGTATCAGAGGCAAAGTCGATATTAAATCGTTCATTGTTTCCCGGCTCGCTTACGATTGCTCTTCCCCGGCCATCCACAGCATTGATCAAACCATAATAATTCGGGATTTGATCGATCAACTCAGATAAGGGACCTTCATACTTTGAATAATCATTGATGGGGTCATTAGATACTTCTTTTGTAGCAGAACAAGCCATCATAAAAACAAAAAGGCTTAAGAATAATAAGAGTGGTCTAGAAGCTTTCATTGAATTTTCTCATTTAGATGCGTTCTTGTAGCATCTAAGTCGAGTGCTTGTTTCCACCATTTTTTTGCCTCATCGATGTCGCCGAGAGCCTCGTAAACATCCCCTAAATGTTCAAGTACTTCGCCACTTGCAGCGCCGGTATCAATTGAGGCTTTGATAAATCTTCGTGCCCGGTCATAATCGCCTAGTTTAAAATATACCCAACCTACGGTATCCAGGTAAGCAGCATTTTCCGCATCTAACTCTATGGCCCGCAAGGCAAGTTCTTTGGCACGTTCTAGATTAACATTTCGCACAGATAGATTATAGGCGTAATTGTTCATTGCATTATGATTGTTCTGATCGTATCGAATAGCTAATTCATATACTCGATCTGCATCTTCATAATTTTCGAGCTGCGACTGTGCATCACCAAGTGTGCCGTAAATAATAGATTTAAAAGGACGACGAGCAGGCGCCCGTGCTGCCTGTTCCAACCAAACTACCGCTTGACGAGCATTTTCATTCAACATGTAGGCTGTTCCGATAAAAAACTGAATAAACGCATCTTCCGGAACTTGCATATCAGCTTCGATTCCAACTTCTATGGCGTCGTTATAGCGTTTTGCATTTAAAAGGAGTTGAAGTCTCTGCCGCCAGGCTATGTCATCCTGGGGGACTAAATAGTTTGCCTGTTCAAGTTTTTCGATAGCTTTTTCGTTTTCGCCAATGATGGAAAAAAACTGACCTGCTAATGTGAAGGCAGGTCCGTACTGAGGAGCGTTTTCTGTATAAAGATCCAGGATTCTTGCTGTTTCAATTTCTAGTTGAATGTTGCGGGGATCGTCCTGTTGACGAGCATACATAAATTGCGCGATCATTAATTTTTGATCAGGGCTGATAATTGGATCAGAAATGAAATTACCTAGCAGTGTTCCGGCGCTATCCCATTTTGCTTCATCGATGAAAATTCCTGAAAGGTTGATAAGCGATTCGGGATCACGGGCATTTCGATAAAGAGCATCCCGAAGTACAGCTTTTGCTTCTTCTGTTCTTTGAAGCCGCACGTAATAGTCTGCCAACAGATTTAGAGTATTCAGATTATCAGGTTCTACTTCTCTTAACCCCTCGAGTTGAACCAAGGCTGAATCTGGAGCACCCAGGGCTTGAAAATTTTCGAATTTTCGGATTAAAACAACCGGATTAGGCCCGGTGAGTTTGAAGATTTTATTCAGAGTTTCATTCGATTGCAAAAATTGCCCATAATCATTTTGTGTGTCTGCTAACATGAAAAGGGCATCATAATCATCAGGATGAAACTCTAACAACGTGGTTAATTCATTAAGAGTGGCCTGATTTTGACCAGCAGACCTGTAAATTTCAGCCAATCGGAAGCGATACCATTTATTTTGGGGTTCAAGATCAACAGCTTCTTTTCCATAATAAGCAGCGTTTGGAAGATCTTCCTGCATGAAATAAACATCAGAAAGAGCAAAGCTTATTCCGGCTTGTGGGGCAAGAGTTTCATAGGCTTCCAGTAGTAAGGTGGTTGCTCTATCATACTCTTCATTAACAAATGCCTCCATACCTTCGATATACGCAGTTTTTGCTTCTCGTTCATTTATAGACTGTACCTGCGCCGCAGTAACAACGGGTAAACTGAAAAACATAAATACTGCAAAAAGAAGGTGTTTCGTCATGTCAACAGAACGGGATTTTCTATGGTATAGTGCCGAAATAGATAGTTGCTGAAGGATAACAATAAAAAATTGCTTTGGCTGTTGGATTTATTATTTCTTCTGCTTTTCTTTTTAGCCATGCAAAACATTGTTGCACATAGAATTGATTTCACACCGGCAGTTCGGATTCCGCGGCGGCGGTAATAGCATTTCTTTGCTGATATTTTATCGGCACACCCCGACCTCGTTCAATTCTTTATTTCACTCACACTCACTTTCACAACAATGTCCATTACAATTCACTATGCAACTCAAGATCATCACAGCTACGCGATAGCTATTTGTGAACTTATTGAAGTAGCCGCCAAACAGCGGGGAACCGGTATTGCAAAACGTGATCCTGAATACATCAAAAAAAAGATGAAAAACGGCAATGCCGTAATCGCAATTGATAAAAACGGGAAGCTTGCAGGTTTTTGCTACATCGAAACCTGGGAAGAAAAGAAATATGTAGCGAATTCCGGGTTAATTGTTGATCCGACATTTCGAGGACAGGGATTAGCAAAAAAGATTAAAGCGGCAGCCTTTAAACTTTCGAAAGAGAAATTCCCACAATCGAAGTTATTTGGGATAACAACAAGTTTGCCTGTAATGAAAATCAATTCAGATCTTGGATACCGTCCGGTAACGTTCTCTGAACTAACAAAGGATGAGACTTTTTGGAGCGGATGCAAAAGCTGCCCAAATTTCGACATCCTTACAAGAAATGAAAGAAAAAATTGCTTGTGTACGGGTATGTTATACGATCCTGAGCATCCCAACAATAAGCCAAAACAGCAAAGAGAAAAAAACATCAAAAAATTTTACAGATGGGTTCAGCTTAAAAAAAGCAGTTTCCTAAATGTGATGAACAACACTAAAGTATTTTTATCATGAAAAAAGTAGTACTAGCCTTTTCGGGCGGATTAGATACCAGTTATTGTGCCATTCATCTGGCAAATGATTTGGGGTATGAAGTGTATTCGGCTGCTGTAAATACAGGTGGGTTTGATGAAGCTGAGCAGATTGAACTCGAAAAAAAGGCGAGTGATCTTGGTATTAACAACCACGTTTGCCTGGATGTGGAAGAGCAATTTTATAAGGAAGGCATCAAATATCTCATTTTTGGGAACGTATTAAAAAATCATACCTATCCACTTTCGGTGAGCGCAGAGCGTGTTTTTCAAGCCATGGCCATTGCACATTATGCTAAAGAAGTTGGTGCCGATGCCATTGCACATGGTAGCACCGGAGCAGGAAACGACCAGGTGAGATTTGATTTAGTGTTTAATGTGTTGGTTCCCGAGATGGAAATAATCACACCAATTCGCGATCAGAAGTTAAGTCGAGAAGAGGAAGTGGCGTATTTAAAAAGTCATGGAATCGAGAAAGACTGGTCAAAAGCTAAATATTCGATCAATCAGGGATTGTGGGGAACCTCGGTAGGTGGAGCAGAAACGTTGACCTCTCATAAAAATTTACCCGAAGAAGCCTGGCCAACTCAGATAGGGAATCATAAACCGGAAACTGTGACAATCGAATTCAAAAATGGTGAGCCAGTTGGATTAAATAGAGAAGAGCTTGGTCCCGTGCCGACGATTAAACGTATAACAGAACTAGCAGCACCATATGGAATAGGTAGAGATATTCATGTTGGAGATACCATTATCGGAATAAAAGGCCGGGTTGGGTTTGAGGCTGCCGCATCACTTATTTTGATAGAAGCACATCGTTTACTAGAAAAACATGTGCTCGGGAAATGGCAATTGTACTGGAAAGATCAACTGGGCGATTTTTATGGCATGTTGATGCATGAAGGTCAATTTTTGGATCCCGTGATGAGAGACATCGAAGCATTTTTAACGCAGACACAAGTAAATGTAAGCGGAACCGTATTTGTTAAGCTAGAGCCGAAACGGTTCGAGTTACAAGGCATCGAATCTGAATTTGATTTGATGAAATCAAAATTTGGCCAATACGGCGAAATGAATCAGGGCTGGTCGGGAGAGGATGTAAAAGGATTCACAAAAATAATGAGTAATGCCACCTTAATTCAACGAGGAATCCAACATGATTAAAGTTGGAATAATTGGTGGAGCAGGATATACAGCGGGTGAACTCATTCGCATGATCATGCTGCATCCTGATGCGGAACTCGTATCTGTTGTAAGCAGATCTCATTCAAATAAACCAATTTCAAACGCACATTCTGATTTATCTGGTTGGCTGGAAATGAACTTCGATGATAAACTGCAGCATAATCCGGATGTCATATTTTTATGTTCCGGTCATGGGAAGTCAACCGAAGTTTTGGAGAATTACAAGATTCCGGAATCTGGGAAAATCATTGACTTAAGTGCCGATTTTCGACTAAAATCGCACGATAATGGATTTGTTTATGGATTACCGGAGCTCAATCGCGCATTTATTAAACCGGCCGCGAAAGTGGCAAATCCGGGGTGTTTTGCCACCTGCATTCAACTTTGTTTGCTTCCATTGGCTTCCCATAGTTTTATTGAAAATGATATACATATTACCGCTATAACCGGGAGTACCGGGGCGGGGCAAATGCCAGGTTCAACTACTCACTTTAGCTGGCGATCTAATAATGCCTCGATTTACAAAGCATTTACGCATCAACATTTGGGGGAAATCAAACAAAGTATAACACAACTTCAACCTGGCTTCACAAAAGATATTCACTTTATCCCGATGCGTGGTGCCTTTACACGTGGAATACTGGCAGCGGCATATTTGAAGTCGGAATTGAGTTGGAAAGACGTTCATACCTTGTATTCTGATTATTATTTCGACCATCCATTTGTAGATGTGGTTCAAGAAGATATTGATGTAAAAATGGTAGTAAATACAAACCGAGCATTGTTATCCATCCAAAAAGTAGGAGACCGGCTTTTATTAACAGGTGTGATCGATAATTTGTTGAAAGGGGCGTCTGGTCAAGCCATCCAAAACATGAATTTAATGTTCGGTTTAGAAGAAACTACCGGACTAAAACTTAAAGCTGGTGCATTCTAATTATGAAAGAATTTGAAATTGCAATTATCGGAGCCGGAAATCTGGGACAAGCTCTTGCACGTGGATTTTCAAGCCATATTTCCAAAGAAAAGATTGTACTCACACGCCGCCATGTAGCTCGACTGGAAAAATTGGCAGATCAGGGGTTTACAACCACCGATGATAATCAGGCGGCTGTAAAGAATGCCAGAATTATCGTGCTTAGTGTACAACCCAAACAGATTGAAGGAGTGCTTCGAGATTTGGATGAAGTAATTGATCCAGCTGAACACATTTTAGTTTCAACAATCACAGGTGTTTCGCTTGATCGTATTCAAAGAGCGACAAAAAAATCGTTGCCTATCATTCGTACAATGCCAAATACAGCGGCAGCTATTTCAGAATCCATGACCTGTATTTGTGGAAACGAGTTGGCTGAAGGTCATTTAAAAACCATAGAAAAGTTATTTAAGTCGTTGGGTGAGACATTAATTATTGAAGAACGATTAATGAAAGCGGCCACGGTTCTGGCAGCCAGCGGTATCGCATTTTTCCTCAGGTACATACGAGCGGCAACCCAGGGTGGAATTGAATTAGGATTTGAAGCCGAAGAAGCACAAAAAATAGCCATGCAAACTGCGCGTGGGGCAGCATCTTTATTAGTGGAAGGTAGTGCGCATCCTGAAATGGAAATTGATAAAGTAACTACTCCTATGGGTTGCACCATTGCAGGTCTAAATGAGATGGAGCATCAGGGATTGAGTTCGGCACTCATTAAAGGAATCGTGACTTCATTTAACAAGATTAATACTATTGCAGAATGAAATTATTTGAAGTCTATCCCCTTTTTGATGTTGAACCGGTGGAGGCAGACGGAGCACTGTTATTTGATCGTCAAGGCAACAAGTATCTCGACTTTTATGGCGGGCATGCTGTAATCTCAATTGGTCATGGGCACCCGCATTTTGTAGAACGGATAACCGATCAACTGGGAAAGCTGGCTTTTTATTCTAACTCGGTGCCAATAAAACAGCAAAAAGATTTAGCTAATAAATTAGGCCAAATGAGCGGATATCCTCACTGGAATCTTTTTCTATGTAATTCCGGCGCTGAAGCAAACGAAAACTCGATGAAGCTAGCATCTGCACATAATGGGCGAAAGAAAGTAATGGCTTTTACGGGAGGTTTTCATGGGCGTACTTCGCTGGCAGTTGCGGCAACGGATAATCCGAATATCGTTTTCCCAGTAAATGAAGGGGCTGAGATTATTCGATTTGACTTCGAAGATTTCATAAGAACTGAAAAAGCATTAAAACGTGGTGATATTTGCTGTGTAATCATAGAAGGAATTCAAGGAGTGGGTGGAATCGTAGAACCATCTGCTGATTTTTTAATTCATTTGAGATCCTTATGTGACGAAACGAATACTTTGTTGATTTTGGATGAGGTTCAATCTGGATATGGCAGAACAGGACGATTTTTTGCACATCAACATTCATTTATTTATCCGGATATAATTACAATTGCTAAAGGAATGGGAAATGGGTTCCCTGTAGGAGGGGTGTTAATTGAACCAAAACTAAAGCCAAAAATCGGGATGTTAGGAACCACTTTTGGTGGAAATCACTTGGCTTGTGCGGCAAGTTTAGCTGTTCTTGAAGTGATTGAAAATGAAAAATTGATTCAAAATGCAGCAAAAATGGGAAGGATACTTCGTTTACTACTGCAGAATATTTCTTCAATAAAAGAAATTAGGGGAAAGGGCTTAATGCTAGGTCTTGAATTCGATTTCCCGGTTGCAGAGTTACGGAAAAAACTACTTTATGATCAAAAAATATTTACCGGTTCATCTGCGAATAAAAATACATTAAGATTGTTACCTCCTTTAAATATCAAAGAAAATGAGATTCATCAATGTTACGATAAACTAGTCGGTGCCTTAAAATGAATCATTTTCTAAGTATTGATGATGTACCGGATCTAGACCATTTGCTTGAAAAAGCTTTTGAAGTAAAGTCTGATTTATATGGTGCAAAGAACCTGGGAGGTCATAAATCCATAGGTCTGATTTTTCTGAATCCAAGCTTAAGAACAAGGCTCAGTGCACAAAAAGCAGCACAAAATGTTGGATTGCATGCGATCGTTCTGGATGTGAATTCAAGTGGTTGGAAGCTGGAGTTCGAGGATAATGTAGTAATGAATGGCGATTCTGCCGAGCATGTAAAAGAAGCGGCCGGAGTTTTAGGGAAGTTTTTTGATATACTTGCAATTCGCTCATTTGCAGAGCTAAAAAATCGGGAAGAAGATTATTCGGAACGAATTTTATCTGCATTTGTGAAATACTCTGGCGTGCCGATTATTAATATGGAATCCGCAACGGCTCACCCGCTTCAAGCATTTGCAGATGTATTGACTATTAAAGAACATCAGAAAATAGAAAAACCGAAAGTTGTGTTGAGTTGGGCTCCACATCCGAAAGCTTTACCGCAGGCGGTTGCAAATTCTTTTGTTCGTTGGATGAAAGCTGGTGAAGTTGAGCTAGTTGTAACTAATCCCGACGGATACGATTTGCCAGTTCATGTAATGGAAGGAGTACATTTCGAGCCCGATCAAAAAACAGCATTTGAAGGAGCTGATTTTGTATATGCAAAAAACTGGAGTAGTTATTCAAGTTATGGAAAAGTGCTTCGAACCGACTTGGATTGGATGATCACCCAAGAAAAGCTCAAGCATACCAATAATGCGAAATTTATGCATTGTCTTCCTGTGCGCAGGAATGTAGTAGTAGAAGATCCGATATTAGATAGTGCTGATAGTCTCGTTTTACAACAGGCAGAAAATCGCATCATATCCATGCAAACAATTCTTAAAATGATGCTGGAAACCCGTTAAAATGGATACGATCAGAGTCATAAAAATTGGTGGAAAAGTTGCTGAAAATGAAGAAACGCTAAATCGTTTTATGGCCGAGTTTCATCTGCTAAAAGGATCGAAAATCTTAGTGCATGGTGGTGGTGTTCTTGCAACAAATCTCGCTGAAAAGTTGGGAATTAAGACAAAAATGGTCGACGGTCGCAGAGTAACCGATGATGACACAATCGACATTGTTACTATGGTGTATGGTGGTTTGGTAAATAAAAAGGTAGTAGCCAAGCTTCAGGCTTTAGGACAGAACGCAATTGGATTAACCGGGGCTGATTTAAATATTATTTACTCCAATAAACGCAACCCAGTTCCTTTAGATTTCGGATGGGTCGGAGATATTGAGTTTGTTGAAACGGACTGGCTTAAAGTATTTCTTGAACAGGGAGTTGTGCCGGTTATTGCGCCATTAACCCATAATGGAAATGGAGATTTACTAAATACTAATGCGGATAACATCGCAGGATTTTTAGCTTCTGAATTAGCAAAAAGATACTCTGTAGAACTCACGTTCTGTTTTGATCGCCCTGGGGTAATGAATGGTGAGGAAATTATTGATTCAATAAATCTGAAAGATTTTGAGAAATTGAAAAAAGAAGGCATTATTTCAGATGGGATGATTCCAAAATTGGATTTAGGGTTTCAGGCCTTAAGCAATGCAGTTGATAAAGTAACGATCAAACACATGCAGGATTTGAACACTGAACAGACAGGCACAGAGCTGACATTATGAGAGAGATAACTACAAAAGCAGTAAAGCTTCTTCAACAATTAATATCGATTCAATCTTATAGTGGTGAAGAGGATAAAACAGCACAATTATTATTCGATTACTTAAAGGAACACGGCTATAAAGCCCAAAGAAAAAAGAATAATGTGTGGGCACTTAGCAAAAATTTTAATCCAAAAAAGCCCACGATTTTACTTAATTCTCATCATGATACCGTACAGGCAACTTCTAAATGGAGTTTTGATCCTTTTAAACCTAATTTATTAGATGGTAAGTTAATAGGGCTTGGAAGCAATGATGCTGGTGGACCTTTGGTTAGTTTGCTTCATGTTTTTTTAGAGCTTGATAAATCCGAGGAACCATATAATCTCATATTTTTAGCAAGTGCAGAGGAGGAATCTTCAGGTAAAAATGGGGTGCCCATTGTGCTAGGTGAAATTGGTGTTGTCAATTTAGCAATTGTGGGGGAGCCGACCTCGATGGACATGGCAATTGCGGAGCGAGGATTGATAGTATTGGATTGTGTTGAACACGGAGAGGGTGGTCATGCAGCTAGGGGTGAAGGAAAAAATGCCATTTATCTTTCATTACAAAACATCGAATGGTTCAAAACTTTTGAATTTGATAAAGTCTCTGAAGTTTTGGGATCCATCAATATGACAGTTACACAAATTAGCGCTGGTACTCAGCATAATGTAGTTCCCGACGAATGCCATTTTGTTGTAGATGTTCGGCCCAATGAGCATTACACGAATAAAGAGGTAGTTGAGCTAATTCGATCGCATGTAACTTGCGATGTGAATCCAAGATCATTAAATCTTAATGCCTCAGGAATTAATTCTGATCATGCAATTGTAAGAAAAGCAGAGTCAATGGGCATGCGAACATATGGTTCAAAAACGATGAGTGATCAGGTTCATATGCCATTTCCAAGTATCAAAATTGGTCCCGGGGATACAAAGAGATCGCATACTGCAGACGAGTATATTCTTGTGGATGAAATTGATCAGGGAATACAAATTTATTTAGAACTTTTAGATGGACTCAGCTTATGAGTGGTAACAAATTATGGGATAAAGGAATAAGTACAGATGAATTCATAGAACGGTTTACCGTTGGCAGGGATAGAGAGTTTGACTTACAGCTTGCGAAATTCGACGTTCGCGGGAGTTTAGCACACATTAAAATGCTGGAAAGTATTGGCTTACTAGAAGCTAAAGAGCTATCCGTTCTGGAAGAAGAGTTACATCGTATATTAAAGGAAGTTATCGATGCTAAGAAATTCGAGATCGAGGATGGCGTTGAGGATGTGCATTCTCAAATTGAATTAATGCTGGTGAGAAAACTAGGTGACGTTGGCAAAAAAATTCACTCTGGTAGGTCGAGAAATGACCAGGTTTTAGTTGATTTAAAATTATTTTTAAGATCTGAGCTTTTTGAACTTGTTTCTTTGGTAAAAAAATTGTTTGATACGTTGTTACTGCGGAGCGAAGAACACAAGAACGTATTATTACCGGGATACACTCATACCCAGGCCGCCATGCCTTCCAGTTTTGGGATATGGTTTGCCGCGTATGCAGAAAGCTTGGTGGATGACCTCGTACTGATGCAGTCAGCGCATACAGTTGTCAATCGAAATCCTTTAGGGTCTGCGGCCGGGTATGGTTCTTCGTTCCCATTAAATAGGGAGTTAACTACAGAACTTCTGGAATTCGATTCTCCTGCCATAAATGTAGTCTATGCTCAAATGGGTCGTGGTAAAACTGAGCAAGTATTTTCTTACGGATTAGCTGCAATTGCTGGCACTTTGAATAAACTCGCTTCAGATGTTTGTCTGTATAACAGTCAGAATTTTGGTTTTCTAAAACTACCGGATGAATTAACGACCGGGTCGAGTATTATGCCTCATAAAAAGAACCCGGATGTTTTTGAGTTAATTCGAGCTAAAACTAATGTGATGCTTGCCTTACCAAATTCCATTTCTATGATGATTTCCAACCTCACATCGGGGTATCATCGAGACTTCCAGATTCTCAAAGAGCTACTTTTTCCACAAATTCAGGAATTAAAATCCTGCCTGGAAATTACTGATTATGCCATGGCTAAAGTTTCAGCGAATAAACATATCCTGGGTGACTCTAAATACGATCTTATCTTCTCTGTAGAGGCTGTCAACCAATTAGTACTTGAAGGAACGCCATTTCGCGACGCCTACTTACTAGTAGCTAAGCAAATTAATGAAGGGACTTTTGTCCCACCCAAAGAAATAAAACACACCCACCTTGGGAGTATAGGAAACCTAGGGAATGACATGATTAAAGAGAGGATGGAAAAGCTGTTCATCACATTTTCTGGTTAAGCTTACTTAAAATCCTTTCATTCGGGATTATCTAACAAAATCCCATATAATGAATAAGGTAAATATTTCTTTGGTCATCGCACTTTTAATAAGCATTACTTCAACAGTTACATTATTTGTAAATGATACCTACTTGGAGTCTCCCTACGAATATCTGGCTCCTGAGATAAATGCTGCAAAGGCGTTTACTTTGGAAGTTCTGGAAGGATTTTCAGAGGAAAATTATGACTTTAAACCTGTTGAAGATATGCGGACATTTAGAGCTCAGGCTTTTCACATCGCGTACTCGTTGGAATGGTTTAACGCACAATTATCGGGGGCGCCAATTGCATGGGAACCTGGAGATGAGGATCGAATGGAAAAAGATGAATTAGTGCTATATACAGAAGAACAATTCGATAATTTCATCAAGATCATTCAATCTTCCGAAGAGTCGGGAGCAATGACTCGTGGAATCTTAAGTACACTTCGGCATAATTCTCATCACCGAGGACAAATGGTGGCGTATTATCGTGCTAATAATATGGTACCTCCATCATACAGATAAAGAAGCCCGCCATTGTTGTAATTTCTGAAAAGAAGGAATCATACGGCTTCCATACCAACTGAACCATTCCCCATCAATTAATTGAATTTTCGAATTTGGCAAATGAGTTTGAAGTTCGTGAATATGCTTTTCTTTGAATGGATAAGGTTCGCTGCTTAATAGAATGAGTCTTGGATTGAGTTGAGACAGTTCGGTCATGATAGTTTCCGGATATCTCGTTTTATCACTGAACACATTTTTGAGTCCAAATAGCTTCATAACATCATGAATGTAGGTATCACAGCCCACACTCATCCATGGATTTTTCCAGATGAAATAAGCAGTTGGAATAGATTTTAATCCAGAAATAGTGGGAATAATTTTAATTAGCTGACTTAATAGTATTTCTGATTTGTGAACTCTATCAACTTTGATTCCAATGTTATGAATCCAATTAAAGGCATCATTTACGGTTTCAATTTCCGTTACTATGACTTCAGTAAATTCGCGAATCAATTCAATATCTTCCTTCCTGTTTTCTTCTTTATTGGCAATCACTAAATCTGGTTTCAAATCTCGTATCTTATCAATGTTAGGATTCTTTGTGCCACCTATAATTGGTACATCAGAAATCCGCGAAGCAGGATGAATACAAAATTTGGTTCTTCCTTTTATTTCATCAGAGATACCCAGATCAAACAATAATTCAGTTAGACTTGGAACCAGGCTAATAATTCTTTTATAGATCATAAACAAGGAATACAGAAATGGAATTAGGACTATTCAGTTTTGTAGAAAATACCAAAAACGCACGGACAGGTGAAGGGAGAAGTCCGGAACAGCGGGTAAAAGATTTACTGGAAGAAGTAAAACTAGCCGATGAGCTAGATTTAGATGTTTTTGCAATTGGCGAGCATCATCGAGAAGAATTTGTTGCTTCAAACCCTGCTACATTATTGGCTGCAGCTGCAGCAATTACAAATAATATCAGATTAACAAGTTCGGTAACGGTATTAGGTTCAGACGACCCGGTTAGAGTTTATCAGGAATTTGCCACCCTGGATCTAATATCGAATGGAAGGGCAGAAATAATTGTAGGTCGTGGTTCTTTTATAGAGTCCTTCCCTCTGTTTGGATACGACCTTTCCACTTATGAGGAATTATTCGAAGAAAAACTGGAATTGCTGTTACAACTCAGAGAGGAGAACCCCGTTACCTGGAAAGGAAAATATAGATCTGAAATCAATAATCTGGGAATTTATCCCCAGCCAGTACAAGATAAATTACCCATTTGGAGAGCTGTAGGAGGAACGCCAAAGTCGGCTTTCGTAACCGGTGCACAAGGTCTTCCAATGGCATTGGCAATTATTGGAGGGTACCCGGAACAGTTTGTTCAGTTTGCGGAAATGCATCGCCAGGCTGCTGCTCAACATGGGTTTGTACGACCTAAGCTGAGTATTAATTCTCATGGATTTATTACAGATACCAAAGATGAGGCAGTTAAAACTGCATTTCCGGTATTCAAACAAATGATGGATAAAATTGGCGCTGAGCGTGGTTGGCCTCCAATGAGGCGAGAACAATTTGAGGCTTCAGCATCTTTACAAGGAGCTAATTTTGTGGGGAGTCCACAGGAAATAATTGATAAAATATTATATCAACACAATTTGTTTAATCATGATCGATTTTTGATGAAGACAAGCATTGGGAGCTTTTCTCATAAACAGGTGATGAAATCAATTGAGTTATTTGGGACGAAAGTTGCGCCGGTAATTAGGAAGGAACTTTTGGGGAGTGATGATGATCGAAATACTTAGAAAAACTGCTTTAATAAACGGATAGACTGTTCAATATATCCTCCACCGAATAAATTGGCGTGAACCAGTACAGGATAAAGATTGCATAATTTAATGCGTTCTTCCCATCCTTTTTCCAACGGATAGATACTGTCATAACCTTCATAAAATTCTCGATCAAACCCTCCAAATAAACGCGACATTGCAATGTCCATCTCGCGGTGGCCAAAATAGACTGCCGGATCATAGATAGCTGCCTCACCATTCGTTGTCCACATATAATTTCCATTCCAAAGATCACCGTGAACCAAGGCAGGTGCTTCCTCCGGAAACTGTACATAAGTGTAATTCATCACCCTGTCAAAGATTGAATGGAAACTAGAATCAAGTTTGCCAGAATCTACGGCCATTTTTACTTGAGGTTCAATTCTACATCGAACAAAAAACTCCAGCCAATCACCATGTACACTATTCGATTGGGGCAATCTCCCAATGAAATTACTATAGTCTAGTCCAAACTGTTTATTCGACGTTTTATGCATCATTGCTAACTTACTTCCAAATAAGTAAGAATTTCCGAAGTCTGCCTCCTCAATATGTTCCATGAGTAGAAAATCATCACCTACAAGGATGGTTTCAGGAACAACAAGACCACTCTCTGCCGAGGCTAAGAGTTTAAGTCCTTTCGCCTCTGTTTGGAACATAGTTGAAGGCGCAGACTCGTTCCATTTCATAAAGAAAACGCCAGCTTCGGTTTGAAGTCTGGCGCTTTGATTAATATCGCCTCCCGAAACTCTCTGAGCAGAAACTATCTTTGCATTGATATGTTTTTCAATAGTTTCTGTTATGGAAGGGGGAATTTGCACTTAACTGGCGGGTCCAAAAATTACAATCGTATTATGGCCACCAAAGCCAAAAGTGTCGCTCATTACATACTTAACTTCTCGAGGCTTTGCTTCATTGATAACAATGTCTAAGCCTTCGGTAGCGGGATCCAAATTATCAACATTAATGGTAGGAGGAATAAGATTGTGCTCCATTGCCTTAATTCCTGCAATGGCTTCGACCGCACCTGCTGCACCAAGTAAGTGTCCGGTCATTGACTTGGTTCCACTTATACTTGGGTTAGCTCCAGAATCGCCAATAACTGCCTTGATAGCTTTTAATTCACTAATATCGCCTACCGGGGTACTGGTTGCATGGGCATTGATGTAATCAATATCAGAAATAGTTAGCCCAGCTTCTTCAAGGGCAAGTTCAATTGCATTTCTAGCGCCCAGGCCATCGGGGTGTGTGGCTGAAAGATGATATGCATCTGCTGTACTTGCGGCTCCTAAGACTTCGCAAATAATGTTTGCGCCTCTGGCTTTTGCGTGGTCATAATCCTCAAGAACCAATGCACCAGATCCTTCTCCCATTACAAATCCATCTCTACCAGTATCAAAAGGGCGTGATGCTTTTGTTGGGTTTTCATTATTTGTAGAAAGTGCCCGCATTGCCGAAAACCCGCCAACAGATGCATTAGTTATAGCTGCTTCCGATCCACCAGTAACAATAATATCTGCTTTTCCCAGGCGGATATAATTGAAGGCATCCATAATTGCATTGTTTGAAGATGCGCATGCCGAAGTCACAGTTTGATTAATCCCCATAAACCCAAACTTAATGGCGACAATACCTGAGGCCATATTTGGGATCGTTTTAGGAGTGTAATACGGTGAAAATCTTGGAATTCTACCGCGATCTGCAAAGTCTAAAAGTTCTTCTTCGAACGTTTCAAAACCACCTACGCCCGTTCCCCAAATCACACCAACTCGTTGTTTGTTGATAGAATCAAGGTCGATCCCAGAATCGTTAATAGCCTGAAGTGTAGTTGTAAGTGCATACACTACATAGGAATCGTTTTTACGCACTTCTTTTCGGTCTAAGGTCTCACTAGGGTCGAAATCTTTTAATTCATGTGCAAAGCGGGTTTTAAAATGCTCGGCATTAAACTTAGTGATGGGTCCTGCTCCGCTAACTCCGTTTTTTAAAGATTCCCAGAAGTCCTCTACATTATTTCCAATGGGTGTGATCGCTCCTAGACCCGTTACGACTACTCGTTTCAT
This sequence comes from Balneolaceae bacterium, assembly GCA_965249965.1. Lineage (GTDB taxonomy): Bacteria > Bacteroidota > Rhodothermia > Balneolales > Balneolaceae > HXMU1420-13. Next base: position 521,982 of record OZ252262.1, on the reverse strand, counting down.
AATACTTATTAATAGGTAAGTTTAGTTTGATATCCGTTGAAGAATATTTTGTTTGATTGCCGCAAAGTGATCGCTTCCTGTAATTCTGCTTAATTGTGTGGCGGCAAAAATATTTGTCAATATACTAAGTGCTTCAGATTCTGGGGTATCAGTTAGTTTGATAGTACGATCTTTTACACCTTGTTCTAATGTACTGATAATCCATGAGATTACAGATTGCGTAAAAACCGACATGGATTTCTTTATTTCCTCATTCATGGCATTCCAATCGGTAGCAAAAGCACCAATAACACAAATCCTTCCGGTTTGTTGGATGGAAGTATAGAAGTTCAAAAACAGTTTAATTTTTTGTGTGGAAGACTTATCACCTACTCGATTGATAAATCTTTCAAAACTTTCTGCATGGAATTGTACAACTTCGAGTGCGAGATCGGGCTTACTGGGAAAGTGATAATGAACAGCTGCATTTTTAATTCCAAGAGGTTTAGAAATGTCGGAATAACTAAATGCGTTGTACCCGTTCGTTCGGATGAGTTCATCTGCCAGTAAGGTAATTTGTTGTTTTGTTGTTGCCATAAACTTATTTAGTAGTAAGTGATGATACTAACTATGAAGTAAGTAAGCAATTATTTCCTGATAGCACTTTGAAGTTGATCGAGTAATGCATCACACGATCGATCCAGGATTTGGAAAACATTTTCAAACCCCTGCATTCCTCCATAATAAGGATCAGGAACTTGACCATCTCCGGGTGTAGGGTCAAATTCGCGCATCATTACAATTTTATCTGAAAACCTATTCTTACGATCTAGTTCTAATAAATTGTGTTTGTTCGATGAATCCATGGGCAAAATCAAATCGAACTCTTCAAAATCAGCATATTCAAATCTTCTGGCTCTTGATGGTAATCTAACACCATGCGTATTTGCCGTAGACTGACTTTTACTATTCGCCGGTTCACCCACATGATAGGCTGCCGTACCTGCAGAATCGATATAAAAAAACAGTTCCAGACCTCTTTCCTTTACTTTATGAATGAAAATTCCTTCCGCTGTTGGACTTCGGCAAATATTGCCCAGGCATACGAATACTAATTTATAAGGGGTTTCGCGGGTTATTTCCCGAATGTTCTCTAAATGAAGCATAGGTGAATGATTTAATCTGTGATGTAATAAGGATGTACTGAATTCTTTGAAATTTTTTAGTCAATGAAATCTCTAGTTTTGCTAAGGATTGAGTATATTCGTGGTTTAAAAACTATTCGCCAGTTAACGCTTATTTATGGCTAAGAAATTTAAGGAAATTAAGCAGCTTAATTACCCAAAAACAGAGGTAGAGATTCTTGGGTGGTGGAAGAGCAATGAAATCTTCAAAAAAAGCCTTGAGAGTAGAGAAGATGGTATACCTTTTACCTTTTTTGAAGGTCCGCCAACTGCAAACGGAAAGCCCGGGATTCATCACGTAATGGCTAGAACGGTAAAAGATCTCTTTTGCCGATATAAAACACTCAAAGGGTTTCGTGTTGATCGGAAAGCCGGTTGGGATACCCACGGCCTACCAGTTGAAATTGAAGTAGAAAAGGAATTAGGTCTTGAAGGTCGTCATCAGGTTGAGGAATATGGAATCGCGGAATACAACGCTCGATGCCGCGAAAGTGTTCTTAGGTACAAGGATTTGTGGGATGATCTGACAGATCGTATGGGTTATTGGGTAGATCAGGAAAATCCGTATGTAACTTTTGAGAACGAGTACATTGAATCGGTTTGGTGGGCGTTGAAAACACTATTCGAAAAGAAGTTATTGTACAAAGGGCATAAAATTCAGTGGTACTCGCCGGGTAATGGAACTGTGCTCTCCTCGCATGAAGTAAGTCTCGGGTATAAAGAAACTCAGGATCCATCGATTTATGTAAAGTTTCCGGTACATGGTGAGGAAAACACATTTTTCCTTGCATGGACAACAACACCCTGGACAACCATTTCGAACCTTGCATTAACAATCAATGAAAAATTGATGTATGCAAAAGTTGAATTCGAAGGTGAGAATTATATCGTAGCTAAAGATACTGTACCACGTGTTTTTGGAGAGGAAGCAACCATAATACACGATATTGAAGGGCAAGAATTATTAGGCCGAACTTACGAGCCAATTTTTGACTACGCCAAAAATGAAATTAATGCATCTGACGCCTGGAAGGTGATTTCAGCACAGTATGTAACAACGGATGATGGTACCGGTGTTGTGCATACAGCACCTGCTTTTGGTGCCGATGACTTTGAGTCCGGACAGAAGAATAACATTCCGATGTTCAACCCCATAGACAAGGATGGTAAATTCACAGATCAAGTGCCTGATTTTGCGGGAATGTGGTTTAAAGAAGCCGATAAAGAAATAGCAAGAGCTATTAAGGAAAAAGGCTTGATGTTTCGCCACGAGACCTATGTGCACAATTATCCATTCGACTGGAGAAAAGGCACCCCATTAATGAGTTACCCGGTTGAATCCTGGTTCATCAAAACTACGGCAGTGAAAGACAAGATGGTTAAGTTAAATAAAACCATCAATTGGAAACCAGAGACTACCGGTAGTGGCAGGTTTGGGACCTGGTTAGAAAATAATGTGGATTGGGCCATATCCCGACAACGCTATTGGGGAACACCACTTCCAATTTGGCAAAGTGATAAAGATCCCGAATATGTTGAGTGTATTGGAAGTATTGCAGAATTAAGAGAAAAAGCGGGAATTCCTGAGGATGAAGAGCTGGATCTTCATCGCCCTTACATTGACGAAATTACCTGGAAAGCACCGGATGGTGGGACCATGCGAAGAATCCCGGATTTATTAGATGTTTGGTTCGATTCAGGATCGATGCCATTTGCACAATGGCATTATCCCTTCGATCATGATCATGAATTTAGTTATAGTTTTCCGGCAGATTTTATCGCAGAAGGGGTTGACCAAACCCGAGGTTGGTTTTACACATTGCACGCACTTGGAACCATGTTATTTGGTGAAGTAGCGTTTAAAAATGTGGTATCTAATGGCCTTGTTTTGGATGAGAAAGGTGAAAAGATGTCCAAATCTAAAGGCAATACCGTTGATCCTTTTGAAGTAATCAGCCAGTTTGGGGCGGATACTGTTCGTTGGTATATGATGAGTAATTCTGCTCCCTGGGAGAATTTAAAGTTCAGCATTGAAGGACTAAAAGAAGTACAACGTAAGTTTTTTAATACCCTGGTTAATACATATTCGTTTTTTGCGATGTACGCCAATATTGATGGATTTACATATTCAGGAGCCCAAATTCCGATTTCTGATCGTCCGGAAATAGATCAGTGGGTAATTTCACGATTGAACACCACTGTTAAATTGATGGAAGAGCATTTTGAAGAATATGAGCCGACAAAAGCCGCCCGGGAAATGGAAAAATTTACCGAAGAGCTTAGTAATTGGTACGTTCGTCGTAATCGTCGCAGATTTTGGAAATCGGGTGCAACACTTGATAAAACTGCCGCTTATCAAACATTGTATGAATGCTTAAAAAGCATGAGCAGGATGATGAGCCCAATCGCTCCGTTTATGGGAGAGTGGATTTATCAGCGTTTGAATGAAGTATCAAAAATGGATGAGAAATCTGTGCATTTGTCTTATTTCCCAACCGTTGAAGAGACCGCAATATTTAAAGCGCTTGAACACAAGATGGACATGGCGCGACTTATTTCTTCGATTGTACTACGAATTCGAAATCAAATTGATGTAAATGTTCGCCAGCCACTGGCCAGAATTATTTTACCAATTAAAGATGAAGTTGAGCGACAAGCAATTCTATCTGTGAAGGACATTATCCTGGAAGAAGTAAATGTGAAAGACATTCAATTTGTGGATGACGATTCCGGAATTGTTCATAAATCAGCAAAACCAAATTATCCATTGTTAGGAAAACGTTTAGGTCCTAAAATGAAAGCGGTTGCTGCAAAGGTTAATCAGTTTGATACAGAAACTATTACTACTTTTGAACGTGAAGGCTTCATCAATATCTCGTTAGATGAAAGTGAAACTGTTCGCCTGGAAGGAGATGAACTGGAGATCATCAGAACCGGTTTGGAAGGCTGGCAAGTTGAGACAGAACGAGGATTAAGTGTAGCAGTTGATACAGAAATTACTCATGAACTGAGAATTGAAGGGTTAACACGAGAATTTGTGAACCGGGTTCAAAGTATGAGAAAAGAAGCTGATTTCGATGTTGTTGACAGAATCTCGATTGGATTTGTAGGCGAGGAACTTTTAAAAGAAGCCGTCGTTTCCATGAGCGACTACATCAAAGAAGAGACCTTAGCTGAAGAAATTCAGCTTTCAGAGTTGGAAGTATCCGACTTTGTAAAAACCTGGGAAATTGGTGACAGTGAATGCACCATTTCTGTTCGAAGAAACATTAATTCGTAAGGAGCACTACGATGGCAGAAAAACCAGTAGAAAATACCAGAATATCCCCCTATAACGACGAAGAGTTAGAGTATTTTCGCGGAATCATTATAAAAAAACGAGAAGCCGCAGAAGAAGAGCTCGAAACGCTGCAACGTACGTTAAGAGAAAGCATGGAAAATTCATCGGATGAATCGGCGTATTCGTTTCATATGGCAGATGCCGGCACCGATGCACAGGAACGTGAAAAGACCTACATGCTGTTCAATCGTACACGAAAATTTGTTAAGTATTTGGATGATGCGATCAAACGTATCGACAATAAAACATATGGTGTGTGTAAAGTAACGGGCAAGAAAATCTCAAAAGGAAGATTGGAAGCCGTACCTCATACTCAGCTTAGCATCGAAGCGAAATTAAAACGTCGTTAAATCCGAGTCGAATTGACCCGAAATAAATTATTAGCCCTGTTTACTCCGGCGGTAATTGTTATTGCCCTTGATCAATGGACCAAGTGGATTATCCGCACTTCGCCCGAACTGCATCGGTATGATATCATCGAAGGGTGGTTAATGTTTTATTACACCAAAAACGATGGTATGGCGTTGGGTATCGATATTTTTGATACGCACATTGTGAGCATAATTTCGATTACTGCCACCATTGGCATCATTGCTTACTTACTCTATACCATAAAACAATCACCGGTTAGCTATTTGCTCCTTATGGGACTAGTGATTGGTGGTGCACTCGGGAACATCATCGATCGATTAACCATGGCATATGTGGGTGGCTACGGAGGTTTGTTAGATGGTCACGTCGTCGATTTTATATTTTTCTATTTAGAAGTGTTTGATCGAACGCTTTTCCCATACATTTTCAATGTGGCTGATATTGCCATTTCAGTGTCAATTATTAGCCTTCTTGTGTACAATAAAAAATTCTTTCCTCAAGAAGAATCAGAAGAAGAACATGAAACAGGAGAATCCGACGCTATTTCGCCTGAAGAAAAGGTTTAATAATTATTTATAAAGATAATTTGGTTACTGCCATATTAAGCGCGACCTTTACACCGCAAGTTAAAGGTCAGGATTCGGTAAATAGTACAGTATTTGTTTCCCTTCTCTAGTTTGTACTTAATAACAATAACGCAGCCGATTAGAATGCAAGTCACATGCTTATTTATGTGATTAACTGTACCTGTGATAGTAAAGATTTATAAATAATGGAAAACGGTAAAGTAAAGTGGTTTAATGACGAAAAAGGTTTCGGATTTATAACCCCTGAAACTGGTGGCAAAGATATTTTTGTACACCGCAATAATGTAGAAAATTTAGCGAGCAACGAAAGCTTAAAGGACGGAGACGAGGTTGAGTACAGCCTTGAAGAAACTCCAAAAGGCATGAATGCAGTTGAAGTTTACGTGCTCGAGTGATCTGATTCACTCTTGAAATTACAAACCCGGGTTCGAAAGAATACCGGGTTTTTTTATGGGTAGATTATTTCTCTAACGAAGTCTTCTTTTGGTTAGAAAAAATATCGAGATCATCCTCAAACTCTACCTGATCGACGATTTCTAAGCCGAAACTTTTAATCCCAATTCGTTTTACTGGATTATTGGTAAGCAATTTTAATTTGCGGATGCCAAGCGCCCTCAATATTTGGGCGCCAACTCCATAATCCCGAGAATCGCTCTTTTTTGGATTATTGTCCTCTTCAATTGGATCGCCATTTCTACCTTCTTGCATCATCTTCAAAGTGCGAAGCTGATTTACTAACACAGACCCACGCTGATTACGATTCATATAAAGTACAACGCCGGTGCCTTCGCGTTCAACCTGTAACATCGCTTGATGCAACAACTCACTGGTATCGGTGTTTCGGGCACCAAAGATATCGCCAATCAAATCAGAAGAATGCACACGAGTTAATACCGCGTCTTCTTTGGTCCAACGGCCCTTGGTTAGTGCAAGGTGAACATCACCTGTCAATGTCTCTTCAAAAGCATGAAGCCTGAAATCGCCATACATGGTTGGCATATTTACATCCATCACTTCGTGTACCAGACTCTCCGTTTCATTGCGATAGGCAATCAAGTCTTTGATGGTGATGAATTTCATATCAAACTTTTTTGCCATCTCAGCTAATTCGGGAACACGAGCCATTTCACCGTCTTCGCGCATAATTTCGCAGATGATTCCCACGGGTTGTAGCCCGGCAAGTCGAGCCAGATCCAGAGCAGCTTCGGTATGACCGGCTCGTCGTAGCACACCGCCTTCTACGCCAATGAGTGGGAAAATATGTCCCGGACGGCGGAAATCACCCGGTTTCGATTCGATATTGGTAAGCTCACGGATCGTATTAGCACGATCTGCAGCAGAAATTCCGGTTGTGGTAAGGCGCTTATGGTCGATGGAAATTGTAAAATTGGCTTCATCCGGATCAGCGCCTTCAATCACCATGTTGTTGAGCTTAAAGCGCTCGGCAACAGGTTTTGATACCGGTGCACAAACAAGACCACGCCCTTCTTTCACCATAAAGTTGATAGCCTGAGTAGTAACTTTCTCAGCGGCCATCAAAAAATCGCCTTCGTTTTCCCGATCTTCATCGTCAACAACGATAATCATCTTACCAGCCTTGATGTCCTCAATAGCCTCGGGAATGGTATTAAACCGGATTTTATCCAAATTACTTGTCTGCTTTTTCTTGTTTGTGGGGATTTACATCAGTGATGGCCGATTTCAAATATCGTAATTTAGTGCCACCTCCAACTTCGATCAAAACAGAGTCTTCTTCAATGGCGTTCAGTACGCCTACAAGTCCGGATGAAGTAACCACTTTATCCCCTTTTTTCATGCCTTCCACTTTTTTCTGAATTTCTTTCTGTTTCTGGCTTTGTGGACGGATGATAAAGAAGTAAAAAACAACGAAGATGGCCCCGAGAAATACCAGGTTGATGATTCCACCATTTGGGTCGCTAGGGTCGCCCATTAAGAAAAGTAGCGTTTGCATACGGATATATTAGATGTTCAAATTCGGGCAAAGATAGGGGTATTTGAATTAAGATTTTGGGTCTGATCAATTAAGAGTTGTGAATTCATCTAATTTCTATGATTGATTTAACAGTTTGGCTTGAAACCACTTATTAAAATGAATCAAGAACGATCTTTTAAAAAAGGCAGTTAATTTTAACACGGATAGTTAATTACTAAGAAACGTAGTTAATGTTATGGCAGCATCTTTTAAACAAGAAGGGAATTTAATTTATCTCAAGATTGAAGGTCTTGTTACGCTAGAAGACGGCAAAAAAATGCAGGATGAAACACAAAGGTTCGTGGAAACAACCGATTGTGATAAAGTGCTTATTGATATAACTGAAATGAGCCATGAATATAAATTCTCTGAGATCATGCAGATTTTCGGGCGAATCCCTGAAATTTTCCCAAAAAATGTTAGGCACGCAATTGTATTCTCAAAAACAACCTATGATGCTGCAATATCTAAGTTTTCAGAAGACTTTTCTTTTAACCGGGGAATAAATATTCGATTCTTTGAAACGGTTGAAGATGCCAGGAGCTGGCTAATCGATTAATTTTACTCTTCGTCTTCGAATCTTACAACTACCAATTTAGCCCTTGGTTGGTGAGCGGAAAAATACCCTACTCCGTTTGTAATATTGGTAGGATGGTTTACCGGTTCATTAGCTACAGAAGCTGCAAAACTCCCTGATCTGCCACGTGCTTCCAGAAAATTGTAATATCCTTCTTCAATATTTGTTAAAACGACCAACGCAGAGTCAACCGGAGATGAAAACTCAATTACATCGTCACGGCGGATTCTGCCATCTTCATCAGCTCCACGATCTGTGAATATTCGTTCGTAAATCAAAAAGTTGTTATCCCCAAAAAAGAGGCCGCCCTGCGAGCTGGAATCCGAATCGGTAGAATCCGGTGGTGTAAACTGATAAATCTGCATCACATAAAAATTTTCCTGTACAGGTGGGTCTTCGAACGAAAAATACAAATCCGAAAAGAAATTGATGGTCGTATCCCGTCGCGTGATTTCAACCGAATCAACTTCAACAGGTGGTTGTAAAATACTTTGCGCGGTTGCAAGCTCAGAAGTTGTTGAATCGAACACCGATAATTCCAGTAACTGAAACTCGTTAAACGTCTGCAATTCGGTGAAATAGAGGCCAGTGATATCAAAGAAAGTTTCTAAGGTATCGGTGAAGCCGTCGTATGAAAGTGTGACTAAAGCAGAGTCGATCAACAGAGCTTGCGTAAAATCTTCGGTGATTTCTGAGACGCTTTCAGCAGATAAAGCTGAGAAACTTTTGGTTAAAGAGACAAATATCAAATCTTCCGGTCCTACTAATGAAGCTACCGCAATTCTGGATTCTGCCGGTTCAACAGAAATGGGCAGGCTTTCTAACTGGCACGACATCAAAGAAGCCAATACAAAAAGCAGAAATAAGTTGATTAATCGCTTCATTTTGATGAAAAATTGAAGTTATAAGCGATACTCGGAATAAACCCGAACAAGCCTTGTTGAACGTATTCGTACGTAACACCATTGTTTTCTATGCCGACTCGAAATGGTGCTGCTCTGTTGTAAAAATTGTAAGCGCCAATATGCCATTCTCCACCAAAACGGCGTTTACCGCGTGGTTTTAAGATAAAGTTGATGTCCAATCGATGAGATGATCCAAGTGGAGTTCCGTTCCTGTCTCCATAAATTGGAATTAATTCAACTTGAGTGAGGGACGCATTAGGCATTAAAAACTGACCGGTTTGTGGAGTAAACCATGCCCCTGATTGATAGGTCCATACCGCAGAAAAGGAAACCCTATCATTCAACTCAAAAATGGAAACCAGATTCGCTACATGTCGCCGATCATATCGGGCTGGGTAGGTTCTGCCGTTGTTAAGTTCGTCAAAGTTGCGGGTTGTTTTAGACAAGGAGTAACTCGCCCATCCTGTAAAACTGCCACTGTTTTTTCGGATCATGATTTCTGTTCCGAACGATTCTCCCTGACCTGCCAATAATTCCCGTTCGAAATTGTCATTTAAAATCAGGGAGGCTCCTTCCCGGTATTCAATCAGATTTTCGAGTGATTTATAGTATCCCTCCAGGGTAAGGCTAATTTGAGATTCCGGAAATATGCGCGTATATCCCGCACTAATCTGATGCGAAAATTGTGGTTTGATGGACGCAGTGACCGGATACCATAAATCGGTTGGTAACGCAATACTTGAAGATGAAACCCGGTGCATGTATTGGCGCATCATGCTATAGCTGGCTTTAAATGAGTGGCGATCATTAATTTTATAACGAACTGCAATTCTGGGTTCAGGTCCGCCATAAACCTTGTCCTCAGCAATTGTGAAGGAATATCTCAGCCCAAAATTTAAACTGATTTTTTCTGATAACTCACGTTCATTTGCGGCATAAATCGCTCCTTCGAGATTTTGAATTAGCTGTCCTTTTCGGTCTTCGACGAAATCACTTATTTCACCGGAAGTACCAACTACGTTCGGGCGAAAGAAGTGGCCAATAGTTTGTGCCCCAAAAATGAATTTATTCTCAGGCGTTCCGAAATACTCCCAATCAGCAGAAAGCCCAACATCCTGAATTTGCGAACGGATGAGAATGTTGTTTTCGATGAAGGTTCCGGAAATATCGTATTTAAATCGTGTTTGGTGAAGAGTCACATTATGGAACATCTTTTGATTTTCGTAAATGTGATTCCATCGCAAGGTGGAAGTAAAATTCCCCAACTTGAAACCGAACCCAAGATCTTCATCCCCTTCGTCGGTTTCAGCAGTTTCATCTAAAGCGAGGACGTCATCCCCTAAATATGTACTGAAATAAATGCGATCATTTTCGCTGATTTTATAATTCAATTTCGCATTGTAATCATAAAAATAATAAGGCAGTGATACGCCAACCGCCTGAAACACTTTGTCGATGTAGGTGCGGCGCCCTGCAACCATAAAACTCATTTTTCCTGGAATGACAGGCCCATCTAAGGTAAGTCTGGACGTTAATAATCCGATTCCACCACGAATGTTATACCGCTGTAGACTCCCTTCATTCATACGAACATCCATCACGGAAGAAAGTCGCCCTCCCTGATTTGCAGGAAATCCACCTTTTACTAATTCCACATTTTTGATTGCATCAGAATTGAAAACAGAGAAAAAACCGAATAAATGACCAATGTTGTACACAACGGCGTCATCCAACACAACGAGGTTTTGATCGTCAGTTCCTCCCCGAACAAACATCCCGGTTGAGCCCTCGCTTCCGCTGGTTACACCGGGTAATAATTGCGCTACCTTTATAAGATCGGCCTCACCACCCAGTGTAGGAATAGAATTGATTTCTTTAGGCTGCAAGCTGATGGTTCCCATTCGGGTTGAATTCACCTGTTCCTGCAGCTCGATTGGCGCCGCTGTTACCTGAATTTCATCAAGCTGACCAACATCTTCATTTAAATAAAAAGTGAGTTGTATGTTCTGTGTTAAGGTGACTGTTGTATCAATTTGCTGATAACCGAGGTATGAAACCTGAAGGCGTACGGTGTTTATTGAGGGTGTGATGGAATAAAACCCAAATGCGTTAGTTGCAGTACCAGATGCGATTTCGGGCAGGTAGATGGTAGCTCCGGGCAAGGATTCGCCATCCGATCGATCATATACATGGCCACTAATCGTGAACTGGGCAAATGTACCACTCGAAAAAAATAGAGTTATGAAAACGAAAGTGACGAAGTACTTCATGAGCGAATCTTGAATTGAAAGCTCAGGTTTGTGCCACGAAGTATGCTGGAAGAAGGAGTTCCATCCACTTGCTGGAAAAATAATGTAGGTCGGCTTACAAATGCTCCATATACATTTCTAAATAATTTAATCCGGATTCCGTAATTCAGAGCTAGCCCCACATTTACGTGCTGTTTTGCGAAAAATTTATACTCATCACCGAAAAATGGATTGTTAAATGTTTGAGTTGTATTTGAAGAGACCGGGATTCCAAGTTGCAAATTTGCACCCACTAATACCTTGATTTTCTTATCCATTCTAAAAATTCGGCGATAGCCTGCTTTCAAATCAAAAAACTGGCTTTGATTCGTAATATCCCCGGAAATGGAAGCTGAATCACTTTCAAAAGTTAGCCCTGTAAAAAGTTCGTTGGTTACAGAACCTGCTTGAAAGCCAAGAATAAATTCGTTTTGGGGTTTCGAGATTTGAGAGAAAATAAAATCGATGGAAAAACCGGTTCGATTAATAGTTCCATTTTGATCAATTTCATTTTCTAATACCGTTTGAAAAAGTGCAGGATTTCTTGTCTTGGCTACGAAACGAGAATAATCACCAAAATCATCTTCGGCAGTTTCCCCAACTGTAGTTATTTCAATGGCATCAATTTTGATGGATTGCGCACTGGTTTGGAGGGCGCATCCAAAAAACAGAATTAAAAAAAGTTGAAATAGTGTTTTGAACATCACCTAACCAAAATAGGAACTTTGTATTAAGTGAGTATATCAAAGATCAAAAAATTAGTTTCTAAGAATAAAACTTAGAATCAGACTTCGCCATATCAACCAAAATAGGAGCAGGTGTAAATCGCACTCCAAACCGGTCGGTGAATTGATGCATGCGATCTACTACATTTTGAACTCCGGCAAAATCCAGATATCTAAATGGTCCGCCTGTAAAAGGAGGGAAGCCAAGCCCTAAAATTGCACCTAGATCTCCATCGGTTGGGGATGCTAAAATCCCTTCCTGCAAGCAATAGGCCGCTTCGTTCACCATCATTAGCGCCATACGGAGTTGAGCATATTCCGCGTCGGGATCTTTTCTTTGTGTGCCGCCAAAGTGCGAATAAATAGTAGAATTCACCTGTTTTTTCTTCGATTCGTAGGTGTAAAGCCCTCTTTTGTTTTTTCGGCCTAAGTATCCGGCATCCATTAGTTCCTTTGCTTTTGTGGATGACTTACCACCGCGAGCATTAAAAAGAGGTGCCATAGTTTCGCCAACATGAGCACCCACATCCATGCCAACTTCATCGAGTAGCGCCATCGGACCAACGGGATACCCAAATTTTTTCATAATGGAATCTAAATACTCAATCGATGCACCTTCTTCTAGCAAGAGCAACGCCTCATTCATGTATGGTGCTAGAATTCGGGTAGTGTAAAAACCGGGACCATCGCCAACTACAATCACTGTTTTTCCCTGCTTCACGCCAATATCATAAGCTGTTGCAGTTACCCAATCAGCGGTTTGGTTGGTAGTGATAATCTCAAGAAGGGGCATTTTTTGTACCGGTGAAAAATAATGCATCCCGATTATATTCTCGGGTCTCTTTGCACCTTTCGCAATTTCCGAAATTGGTAACGACGAGGTGTTCGTGGCAAAGATGCAATGATCCGCAGTATTTGATTCTACTTCGGCTACTATTCGTCTTTTCAGGTCCAGGTCTTCAAAAACAGCTTCAATAACAACATCAGCTTTTTTGAAAGAGTTGTAGGAATCAGTTCCTGTAACTTTACTATAGATTTGGTCGCGTTCGAAATAGGTAAGTATGCGTTTCTTGGTTTTCCTCTGAAGGTCGTCCCAAATTGCCTTTTCACCACGGGCAGCATCTACCAACGTTCGATCTTTCAGTAACACCGAATAGTTTCCTTTGTTGATGCTAACATCGGCAATTCCTGAACCCATTAATCCAGCACCCAAAATTCCGATGGTTTTAACCTGTTGAACTTCTGATTCGAGTGGATTTTTCTTTGCATCTGTCATCCCAAAAAACAGATTTACTAATGCTCTAGACTCTGGTGTAGCACCAGCCTGACCAAATAATTTGGCTTCGTTTTCTAGCCCTTTTTTTAACCCATGTTTCAATCCATATTTAACTGAATCAATAATGAGGATAGGGGCAGGATAATTTCCCTTTGTTTGTGCGAGTGTCTTTTTTTTGGCTTGATTGAATATGATGCTTCGGCCAACTGGATTGCCTTCTAATAATTTTTCGAGCAATGATCGGCGGTCTTTTCGCTTTTGAGATCCATGCTTTACCAAATTTTTAACTGCTTTGATAGCGGCTTCTTCAAGAGCATCTTTGTGTACTAATTCATCGACGAGTCCAATTTTTTTGGCAGAACGCGCATAAATATTCCGCCCTGTTAGCATATATCCCAGCGCTTTTTGAATACCGATTAATCGCGGAAGCCGTTGAGTACCACCAGTTCCGGGAATCACGCCAAGTTTAACCTCAGGGAGTGCTAATATCGTTTTTTTGTGGTTGGATGCAATTCGAAAATGGCATGCTAAAGAAAGTTCAAGTCCGCCACCCATGCAACTACCATGAATGGCAACAACTACCGGTTTTTTGAATGCTGATATTCGATTAAGGATCGTATGCCCATCAAGACTCAGTTTTTCAAGGTCCATTGCGGTTTCACGCGATTTAAACATCTCGATGTCTGCTCCGGCAATAAAATTATCCTTTTTTCTACTGATGAGAACGATACCGGACACTTCATCGGACGTTTCAGCAAATAGTAAAATCTCCAAGAACTGAGCCATCATGGCTTCGTCGAGAGTATTTACCTTTTCATCTGGTTTATCCAGACTTAAAATAAGTACTGTGTCTTTAATTTCTTGTTGGATATAGCTCATTTTCTTGATTTGTCATTCCGCACTTGTGGCGGAATCTGGATTTAAGTTGTTTTATTGTGATCTAGATTCCTGCTTTCGCAGGAATGACTATTTATTTTCATACCGTTCAAGAATAATGGCATGACCTTGCCCACCAGCTGCACAAGCTGTGACTAATGCATATTTACCATCTTCTCGAATAAGCCTGTTTGCTGCTGTTGTAACCAAACGAACACCCGTGGCTCCAAATGGATGCCCTAAAGAAAGCGAGCCACCTAAGGTGTTCATTTTATCTATGGGGATGACCCCGACTTTAGAATCTTTGCCTAATGAGTTTTTAGCAAAACTCTCAGAATCAAGCGCATTTAAAACCGACAAAACCTGTCCTGCAAATGCTTCATGCACTTCAAATACATCAATATCGTCTAGTGAAAGCTGCATGCGGTCAAGTACTTTTGGGGTCGCGTAGGCCGGACCAAGCAATAATTCTTCACCGGGGTCTTGAGAAACATACACGTATTCCCGCAAATAGGCCTTTGGTTTTAGTCCGAGTTCAAGAGCAGTTTTTTCATCCATTATTAAACTTGCGGACGCTCCATCGGTAAGAAAAGAAGCATTTCCGGCAGTTATGGTACCATGCGGTTTTATAAAAGCGGGGCGAAGTTTACCAAGCTTTTCCATGCTTGTATCTGCACGGAAGCCATTGTCATGTTTTACTACTTCAAATTTGGGAGGAATGGAGACAGGGAGTAGTTCATCATCAAGAAACCCCTTTTCGGTAGCTTTTGCAGCCAGTTGATGGGAGCGCATCGCAAACTCGTCTTGATCATTTCTTGATACTCCAAATCGCGCAGCCATTCTATCAGCACTTTTACCCATTGTTTCACCTGTTGAAAACTCGGCAATGGCAGGTAATTCAGGCAAAAAATCTTTCAAACCTAATCCGCGAAAAAATTTCAGAAATTCTATAGGAGATTTATACTTTCGGGCATCTAACACTTTTTGCCGAAATATCTTCTTAAAGCGAACCGGAATGTCCGACATCGTTTCTGTACCGGCAGCAAGAATAATTTTTGCCTGTCCACTTCTAATCATATCCATCCCGGTGGTTATGGCTTGATTTGACGAAATGCACGCCATAGAAACTGTATGAGCTGGTACGGAGTTTGGAATTCCGGCCCCCAAGGCACTTTCTCTGGCTACATTACTCGTTTTTACTTCCTGAATAACAGTACCCATAATTACGTGATCAATTTGAGTAGCGGAAACAGTGTTTCTGGCTAATAATCCTGAGATAGCCATTCGACCCAGGTCGTATGCCATTTGATCTTTATACTGCGTAGAAGATTTTAAAAATGGAATTCTAGCACCATCAACAAGTACCGGAGTACCTACATAATTTGGAATTTTTGACATAGTTTGAATTTAATGCTGCCATAAGTTAACAGTGTTAACCAAATAATCAAGAATGCTTTTCTTTTTTCTTTGGCTAGATTTGAAATAGTCGTATATTTGCAGCCCTTCAACAGTGGGGCGATTAGCTCAGTTGGTTTAGAGCACCTCGTTTACACCGAGGGGGTCGGGGGTTCGAGTCCCTCATCGCCCACATTTATAAATATTAAAAGCTTGTAGCGCAATGTGTTACAAGCTTTTTTATTTTAATGGTGCAAACATTGGTGCAAACATTTTCGTGTTCCTTCATTTTCGGGTTAAGTATCTGAATGCTTTATATTACCCAGATGAGTCTTTTCCACGATACAAACTCACTTAAAAAGATACTTCAGAAGAACCCTGATTGCTACAGACCATTGTATGACACTTCGATGGGGCGCAAACTAAAAAGGCTCTTCATTCTTCTACTTAAACAAGCACTGTTCGATCAGGACACATTTTTACCTATGGGGAAGAATAATTACATGTACTTCATTAAAGATGTGCTTACAATGGACGTAGCCATCCGGTACTTTGGTAGGCTTTTTTATGACGAGGCCATCATTGAGTTTCGTTTAATGAGAGATTTGAATGGAAAAAGCTTTGAGGAAATTCAAGAGGCTTCCAGCAAGGTTGACCTAAATCAGATCCAAGTTGTTCTAAAAAAAGAGTTAACTCTTTTACACGAAAAAATGCTGAAAGAGGCGGAGGCTTTTATGTGGATTGGCGAACCTCAAATGCCAAATGATCTAGGATCCATTATAATCCCATATTATGAAAACAGAAGTCCACATTTGTGGAATGTAAACCATTTATTAAAGGAGTTACTAGGCTTTGTTTTTTCAAAGAGCATTTTCTCTGATTCACTACAAGATTACGAAAAACAAATTTCGACAAGCAAGGTAGATGATCTATTTGAACGCTGGGAAGACATTTACATACTCTATAGCTACCATCAATATCTGGAATACATCAAAGCCTGGTGTTATCTGGGTGAGCCTGAATTCCATTATAAAGTACAATATAGCAGCGCTGCTCAAGCGTGCGCTGCAGTAATAGTACAGGCAAAAAAGGAAGGGCTTATTCTAACTAAGGCTCAAATGGCTCATTACTGTAGCATGAAAGCTAGGGATACAAAGGGTAAAATCTTTTCTGAAGATGCATTGAAAAAAGCATATGATAGGTATCATGAAGAAAATTCTTGATGATCAATATATCAAATGGAGGAATTATCAGAACTATGGTAATAGTCAAAAAGATGCTAACACCCTTTTCTTTAATATTCTTTTAACCACACAACATTGCTCAAATTTTGAGGGCGTATCGGATGACGAGAAGAGAAAAATTGTAGGCTTGCTACTCAATCTATTCATTAATCAGTTTATCCAAATTAAACCCTCGAAAAAGGCATTTAATGACATAGTTAGACAACAACCACTGTCAGAACTCAGAGCAAATATTTACGATTACAAGTCCCATATTTCAAGATCACATTATGCATTTGGATCTGTTTGTGAAGTATTTTGGAAAGGTGTAAGAGGTGTAGAATATAAAGTTAGCCCTCCCAGAACGCTCTATTGGAGATGGATTGATCTATGCCATCCCCGACTAGAACAATCCATCGAACCAACTATGATTCACTTAGCAAAAGAAGCTGAATTTTACCCCGGTAATATCCTTCCAATAATAACCTTGGAAGACGTTGATAAGACGGGTCTTTCCCATTCTGAGTTTAAAAAAGCGGCAGCTTTCCATGTAACATCTACCTTATTGAAAGAGATTTTGCAATCACTACATGAGCTTAGTTCAGCACCTGGGAGTCTTACAATGGAATTAGCCCAGCAACGTAAAAAGAATTAGAGCTCGTCTCCAAATCACATATTAGTTCAGTCCCCACTAGTCCGGATTCACCAGTTTCACTACAAATACCGGACATTTCATAATAAAAGTCCTATTTCCGGATCTCTGAGATCATAATGTCGTTATGGTGCAATAAGTCATCATTTTTTAGGTGATAAGCGTGAAAAATGGTTGAAATATATAGTGAAACTAGTCATCACTACAAATATCGGACAAACTGGAATAAATGAAAAGAGTGCTAGTCTGTACACTAACTTTGTGCACACTAAAATTCTAAAACAGATGCAGAAAGCAATCATCATTACAGAAGAAGAAATAAATGAAATAGTTAAGAAGGCTGTAATAGAAGCCTTTGAAGAGCGAAATGCACAGAGTCAGGCTCTAAATAATCAGCCACCATTCCTAACAGGTAAAAAACTACAGGAAATGACAGGGTGGTCATCTAGAACACTACAACATTTAAGGGATACGCGACAAATCCCATTTACACAGCATGGGCGAAAGATCCTTTATCCAACACAAGATCTAATCCAAGCGCTGAACAAATTTAAAATTGATGCCAAAGGGTGAGGAGCAGCCCAAAACTGCCTATAAATTTTTAGCACTTAAAAGTGTCTACTTGCTTATCCAGTTAAATGAAAAGGAAAGCAGATAAATAATGAAACTAAAATCAGATTAATATTGACATGAAAAATCAAGAAAAAATAAGACCCGGTACTATACCGGATTATATTAAAACTTTAACAGATCTCCACCCCGATGGGATAGAAGAAATATTCACTCTGGGCTGTTGCAGTCATCATAGCATTCCAGCTTATAAAGCACATCGCTATGCAGTGGAACAACATGGAGCAAATGTAGATATGTTAGCATCGATAGATGCTTTCTATTCCCCTGAAACAAACTTTGATTCATCCAGATTAATAGGGGTTAAGCAACCCGATGAAAGTTTTCTCTACAGCGAAATTCTTCATGGGGGCCTTATTAAGGTAACACATGAAGCAGAAACAGATTTCGCTGAGTTCGGTTGTCCTATGGCGATTGCAGCTTCAAGAGGTTCTCTTATTTACAACAAGTACCGCTCTAAACCTACCAAAACTACCGTTTTTGGCAGGGGCTTCTACTGGGGCGGTGACTTTTTCAAAGAAGAAAGTGAGGTAGCTGCATTGCTACCCGCAGACTATATAGCACCAAGTGATGCAAGTGATAACGAGTTGCTTTTCCCAACCTATGACTGCCCCCACAAAAACACCGTTGTATTCAAAAAGGAAACACCTGTAAGCTTCCTTGACAAGCTTCACATTGAAGTGCATCATCGCAGAACCGGTATTATCATCATCGATGATCTACCGTGGGCCTTTGAAGAGCTTAGAATAAACCAAGCTAGCGAACAAGAAGACTTCGTTCGTAAACTGGGTTTACTTGCAGAAGCCTATAAGCTACCAATCATGGTCGTAGATCCTGAGAACACTGTTCCAGACTATGCCTGGCACATGCACTGGCAAACTTCCACCGAGGAACAAAAAAGTAGTGCCAGACGACATAAACTTTCAATAACATCCAAAATATGGAAAGATCTCTCTAACCCTGTTGTAGATGTTGAAGCAGCAACAGTGTTCCAGTAAACACTCAGCTCCCAACTTTTTTAGGTTGGGAGCACTTTTTTTCACACGTAGATTTGACAAATCCCACGTAGTATAATAGATTTATATAGGGGGATTAAATCACATAAAAACTATAATATAAACAAGAGGCAAAAATGAAAAAGCATATAAAAATAAAAGATATACATTCCGGCCCAAGAGGCTGAACAAAAAAACTAATCGAAGTCCATGGAGAGCAGGCCGTCAAAGCCCATTGGCAAGACCATGGTAACCGCAAAACCGCGGAATATTTCGGGGTAAGCCCGTGGACGATATCTAACTGCGTTACAAAATTTGGCTGGAAACGCCCCATGGAACGCGTTCCTCATATTCTAATAGGAGTTGCTCGAGGGAATATCAACCCTATTGATTACTCTAATCTTGAATTTCCTAAGGTTTTTGTTTACCCGGTTTCTTTTACCGAGGTAGCCATTCAACGCAAGGCGTATGCCCTGCTTAGAAAAGGCACTTTCATTGGCTGGTGCATGCAAAATTGGGGCAGTAGTGAGTGCACCCGCATCTTCACGTGAATACGAGGGGATAAAACCATGGACTGGGCTGAAACCATTGATGATTTAAAAAAGGCCATGAGAGAGCATGAATCATGGGGGTTCAGACCTATAGATTTTAGAATCGTTGACACGGCCCATCAACAATTCCTCGCTGAAAATAGCAGTGACCAGGGTGAGAGCCAACAGGCCGATTACAAAACTTAAAACTGTACAATGAGATCCCTTCCGGACCGGAAGGGACTCACATAAAATTATTAACACCATTACTTATGAGATATGACTTAACAGCACACTTTAAAACCTTCGCCGCTAAACCAACCAAGCAAGAAGCGGCTAAAATCAGTCGAAATCTACAGCCCGCTTATATTGAAAGCATTCCAGAGTTTGTAGAAGATATGGAACAAGGCGTTAGTTGGTCCCCTTCGTTGTTTGACGGGTCTCGCTCTAATGCTAACTGGAGGGGGCAAATTATCTTAGCCTTGGACTTTGATGGCGGGTTAACCCCAGAAGTTGCCATCGAACGCATGCAGGCCTATGACATTACCCCCAGCGCGTGGTATCCAACCTTTAGCGATACCACCGACCACCGAAAATTCAGATTACTCTTCTTTTTAAATACGCTTATTAAGGAATTAGATGCCCGTAATTGTTTGATGAACGGACTTTTTGCGATGTATCCTGAGGCCGACCGCGCGTGCAAGAATCCAGCACATTTTTTTTATGGGACCAATAAGCAAGGCGAAGTACTTAATGAAAAGGCTATCTCTTTGGACCCCTTATTCACCGTTTTGGAATCCCATAAAGTCAAAGGAGATGGGAGACTCCGAACGATTAAACCAGAAAGCAGAGGAGCGAGTTATTTCCGAAAAAGTGGTTTTTCACGTTCCTCCTATAGTAATACTATAGAAGCAACGTCAAAAGCCAGAAATTGGGACCAAGAGGAATACTATGGATGGCTAGTTCGAAACAAAGACAGTAAAGAAATCAGCTGGCGGAAGCTAGAGTCTCGTGTTCGAATTTTTCATGATTTTATGCACTCCCAGCAGCGCCTGTCGTATGCGCAGCTGCTTGGACTGGCGCAGAACCTTGCCTGGATGAAAGGCGGTCAAAAGATCTATGAAGATCGCCTGCGCACCTTTAACGCCACACACACCGGTAATAACCCCTATCCGATTGATGCGCGGTTTGAACTAATGCGCATTATGAACAAATACAACAAAACGACCGAAACCGCTTATTACCCGCAGCGACTTTCTAACTTCTCACCCTATATCTCGGACCATTCTTATCGCAATTTAATTATGGCCGAGCGAGACTTGCTAGACGGAATAGAGTACACCGAACCTATTCAACGTATGTCGGTAATGCATGCCGAACAATATTTTGAAGGCACTCTCGATGACGTACTTGCTGCAACAACAAATGAGATTTTTATCTTCAGGCTTCCAACTGGAATTGGAAAAACAAGAGCCATTAAAGATTTGGAAGGAGTTACCCTAGCATTTCCAACCCATAATCTCAAGAACGAGGTTTATCGCGATCGGGCTAATCCTGATTCCGCAACGATTACCCCTGAGTTTCCTGTATTTAGTTCGAATACCTTAAATGAACAAATCTCCAAGCTCTACCGCGCGGGCTTTTTCTCGCAAGTTTACCGGATCCTTTGGGATTTAAAGAAACGAGTGATCGGCGACCCCTATGATCAGCTTCTAGCCAATAAGTATATCCAAGAAAACGAGGCAGCAAAAAACTCCCTGAATACAGTATTTACTACGCATGCAAGAGCCCTACACACTCCATATACACATGATACCCTCATCTTTGATGAAGATCCGCTCGAACTACTCTTAGAGGTTGGCACCCTGAATATCTCCGACCTGAAGAAGATCAAAAAAGCCAGCAGATCTCCCTTATTTGGAGACTACCAGACCGGACTAATGCCACTACAGCGATACTTAGAAAAGGTTGAAGACAGTGAAATCCTAACCCTTCCTGATGAGCACCATATTGATCCAAACCAGGAGTATCCTCACGTGCTATCTAGTGAAGGCATTGACAGTAATCTGTTGCAATTTCTATCCTGCGATTTTTTCTATAAGGACCCTGCAGACCGTGATTTGATTCACTATGTGAAACGTCAAGACCTGCCCACTGACAAAAAAATCATTATCCTAAGTGCAACGGTTCCAGTGGAGATCTATCAACAGCTCTACGGACAGCGCGTAAAGGTCATCGATATCTCCGATGTAACACACGAAGGGACCATTACCCAGCATACTAAGATTTCGTATTCTCGCAATTCCCTAGCTAAACGGCTTGATGAGGTAAATACAGCTCTTCCTGATCGACCAACCATCACCTTTAAAAACTTCAATAGCACCATTGAAAATGCCACGCCTGATATGTGGTTTGGGAATTGTTCCGGTTATAACCAGTATACGGGGCAGTCTATCAATGTGCTTGGAACCCCGCATAAGCACAATGCGCAGTATCTGCTTATTGGCAAAACTCTAGGGGTAAATGTGGATTCTTTTAATATTGACTTTCGAATGCAGCCTGTAGAATGGAATGGATTTCGTTTTAATTTTAACACCTTCGATAATCCTCAGTTACAGAAAATTCAACTTAGCTTGATAGAAAGCGAGTTGATCCAGGCAGCAGGACGTGCAAGAGCATTACGCGAAGATGTGGAGGTGGACATTTATGCCAATCTACCCCTGAGGATTACGCAACGGTTTGTGGAGGATTAGTAAACAAAACTTAACCAACTTCATACAACTATCACTCTTGTAATCTATCTTAACTACAATGTAAATTAAAGCAATCACTGGAGATATTGACTTAAATAATCAATAAAGACTATGAAGTTTGGCCCTTCTCCCTTCCAAAAATTGAATTGGAAGCACTTCAAAAATGATATAAATCCCTATCGAGCAACATTCTATGGCTTGTTAGAAGAATGTGACATTATGTTCGAAGAAGCTGAGGGAACTAGAGTAACGGGTTCTAGATATGGAGCATACCAATTATTAAATAATTTAGCTATTGGTATACAATCTAAAGTCAAAGCAATAGACGCTAAAAACTATCTTAGTTTATGTTATTCAGATCGTTATTTAGTTGAGGTATTCCATCAGTCGTTTTGCATCTTAAAAGGCTCTAATCCAAAGGAAATTGAACGTTTTTCGCCAGTGAAAGAGAATCTAAGAAAATATGCGGCCTACATAATCTGGAATGACATTGAAACTTTAAAAAGGCTAAAAGAATCGTTTCCTGAGAAGGTAGACAGTCACCAAACAATCGTTCAAATGACAAACCAACTTTCAATGCTTGGTTTAAATCAATTCTATCAACATCTATGTGATAGAAAACAACAAGGTCGACATAATGACCTACTTTCATATTTACATGCTAAGACTATTAACCACACAGCTATTGAAAAAAGCTTTCCTGGTGAAAACACCTTATTGAAGTACGAATACTTATCCAAAGAGATACATGGTCAAAGTGTAACTGTATGGAACAATGAAAATGGGTGCTTTGAAGGAGGGCCAAAACCTTTTTTAGAAATAGATGACAGAATGTACAATTCAAATTTTGAGATCAATGCTACATTTGAAAGCTTAGACTTGATGCTCGATAATTTATGGGATAAGAAATCATTAACATAAGTTAAAATTCATCTCCTAACAGTAATTAAAACCAATCTTGCGGATTTAGGTTCCATATCGTACCCCCGCCATTCTACCCACATCCTAAGCAATTAAACCCCTTCAAGGGAAAAAGCCGTTTTAGCTAGAAAATCGGATGCTAGAAATTTTTTTGTGGATTTTTTTTACACTCCAATTAGATTTTATACCATTAAGCAGGTTGAGCTTTAAAACCGATTCCGCTAAAATTCTCACTACTTTCCTTGTACACATACTGGTAGGCTTTTTTCCTATGTTCCTCAGTTATGTACATATCTACGAGGTTCATTGTCCCAATAATAACAGACAAATCATCCGTATACCCAAGACCAACTATAAAGTCTGAAATTGCATCTATGGGGTTAATAAAGTATACCAAGCAAGTAATTATTGATGCTTTTATTGCTAACGGGGTTTTCTTATCCATCATACAATAATATAGGGTTAGTATTTTAAGAGCGGTAGCTTTCCCAAGTCCAGAAGAGGCGTTCTTTAGTTTTGTCCAGAATTTATCGTGAAATTTTTTGTTTTCCATGATAGTTTATATGTATGTTGTCGATTATAGTACACAATATAAGTCATAATGTTACTTATAAGCAACATTATGTTGTTCTTAAAATACATTATATGGATCCGTCATCAATTGTAAAGATCAGTTTAGGAAACAAAATCAAAGAGTTACGTAGGGCTAAAGATCTTTCTCAAGAAGAGTTTGCTAAGTTAACTGATTTAAACCGTTCATATGTTTCGACATTAGAAAACGGAAAAAAAAATGTAACAATCGACAATCTTGTTAAAATTGCACTGTGCTTAGATGTTCCCCTTCCATACTTGTTCGAATTACCTTCTAACATGGTTGCTGAGGATCCAAAGAATGAATATCTGACCACCCTTTTTCTAACACATGGGTTTTTCAATAGTTTATTAACGCTTGGAATGTTTCCTGGATCAGGCATTACTAAGAAGGCAAGTAAAGTTGTAGCAGATACACGCAAGAAGCTTCTTAATAAACTTATACGGGATAAAAAAGATTAGCTGGCTAACGAAGCCTAAACAAAAAAGTAGACCGGTTCAGCAGCCCACTTTTACAACAATGACAATGAAATTTCAACTAATTCCTCAACGCGGATAGTTTTTTTCTGAAAACAGTATTTATAGGATTGTAATTTTTACTCAGATTTAATGGTGGATTATATGTATCAATTAGTTCATCTTCGAACCTATCAGGGTTCGAGACTACTCGATAATACACCAATAGATTATTTTCCATCCATCGTGTTAGGTTGGATTCATCATGATCACAAAATTTTGTTTTACCCGTGTTTGGATCTTTGTCTCTAGGCACTTTCTCGTACCTAAGTAGAGAACCTAGTGACTTTCGTAAGGTTGAACGACCAGCATTTCTGCCAAAAATATGTTGATTAATAAGCCTCTTTCGTAAGCTATTTGCTGCTTTATCAGCGTAGATTACATCCAAATCAAATAAGCTACTTGCCTTATATGCTGTAGATGCATCTGGTAATTCTGAGTTTTGCTTCAGACAAAATATATAGACTCCTGGTTTATTTGGTATCGAGCTAGGAGACATTGATTCTGGATCAAAAAGAGAAAAACTGGCTTCTGATATTGATTCATGAACAGTTAGATCATACTGATTTGATGTTGCCCTTTCGATGGTTTGATCAATTGCTTCCACGGCATGGCCATTCTTTGGTCTAATCAATCCATTATTTTTGGTAAACCAGTCAGGATAATTATTCACTCGTGCTCCAATTTGACTTGGTTTAATTAATGAACCATCTTTTTTTTCATACCACCCATTTTCATTTAATGCTTCTGCTATGTCACTGGTACTCATAGATGAATTCATCTCAACTAAAAGTTTATAAATTGCTTCGTGTAGTTTCATGGTGATCTCGTTTTGATTATCTACATTTTTATGGTGATTGGCGTTAGGTAGTTATAAATCTTTATCCTCTTCAGATACTTTCGCTCCACCATTTAAGAATTCTTGTATATCACGTATTAAATGTTCAATTGCTTGTTGGATCGTATAAAGTCTATCTGGAATTTCCCATTCAGTTGCATCGTCAAATAGCTCATCGGTTTTCTCAATCATTTTCAAAATATGCCCATGACATTCCTGGATAGATTCGAGGGCTAAAGAGGTTCTATTTTTATAACCATCAAATTCAGCCATCATAGTCTTAACCATATACTCTAGGGCATCTTCTTTCTTAACACCGAGTTCGTCAGCTACTAAATTCATTAGCTCAAGTAGCCCCTCAGTCATTAATTTGGTTTTAGGCTTACGATCTATGCTAAGTGGGAAGTCTGTTTTAATTGCTTTTATATCATCTTTAAACCAACTATGAATCCACTTCATAAACTGTACTTGGGTAACTTCATTAACTCGAGCTAACTCACTTATCATGCGATCGACATCCTCATTGATATAAATTGTCTTTCTAACGTTCTTCGGTTCTTTAGACCATGAAGGATTAGATTGTTTTTTCATGAGTGATTCTGCTAGTTTTTTGCTATTCATGGTGAACTTCATTTATTACTTATTCAAGTATATTACATTTTAGTATTAATTACAATTATGTAATTTATATTAAATAGTAATATTTATATTGTGTCTATCATAGACCTATGTTGAGGCTTATTTGCTAATGTCTCCTCACATTCTGCCAAAATCAGGTATAAGAATACTGAGCAGCAATACGCTGTGTAATTCATTCTTATACTTATGAACCTAGAACCCTTCTGCTTTCCAGTCGCCGAACGCCAAGTGGCCGTTGATGACGCCGAAAGCCTAAATATCCACCTCAACGACCCTTCTACGCATTTAGCCTCCGATTACAAAGCCATCGTGCGCGAGGATACTAACGAGGTCATTTCCATTGTGCGCAATTCGTACAATATCGTAACCAATTCCGAGCTAATTGACCAGTTACTCCGTCAGCTTGCAACGTGCGGGCAGTCATTCAAGATCGATCCATCCCATTCCTTTGTGAGTAATGCCCGGATGCGATTGCAGATTACTTTTCCTGAGCTTAGGCTCCGTGATCGGGAAAGCGACATTGCCCTCTCGGCCTTCATTCATAATTCCTACGATCAAAGTGAAGGCATCCGATTCTATTTTGGTGCAATTCGTGCGATTTGTTCGAACGGGATGGTATTCGGAACCGTGCTTTCCAAGTATTACTCCCGCCACACGAAAGGATTCTCCTTCGATGATCTGGGCGAGAAGCTTCAGGAAGCCAGATCCTATTTCCCGGAAATCCAAGAGCGCATTACTCGCCTGGAACAGCTCCGGGTCGATGAACAGCTCGTGGAGAACGTGTCCGACAAGATATCCAAACGTCTTGCTGAGGTATGCATCGCCGAAGAAGAAATCGGGCGCATCACCCAGTGGAGACTCTTAAATAGGCTAACCAACCACATCAGTCACGAAATGGAGCCCCACCTTCAAGCTCGCTACCAAGAAAACGTAAGTAAGGTGTTTGCGCTATGAGTCCACTAAGTATCGCGGTGAAAGTCATTGTCATCATCTGTAAAGGAGGAAAACCATGAATGATCCTTCTAAGCTTATAGACGCTGTGGCCACCTTAACCAAAGAAGCCCTTCGGTTCTTCTTGCCACATGAGGGGGCAGAAAGCCAGCAGAATGCCACATCGGATAATCCAAGTGGCAGCGACCAACCCGAATCTTCTGAAAAAGAAAGTTTCGGCAATCCCCACCACTAACTCACTGTAATATGAACATTAACGAACTAACGCCTACCCAAGACTGGGTAGACGAACGGAAGAACTATATCGGCGGCTCCGAAGTCGCAGCTATATTGGGAGAATCCCAATATAGTACACCTCTCCAAGTGTGGATGAAAAAGAAAGGACTGCTTCCACCTGAGCAAGAAAACCCCATCATGGCCTTTGGTCATTATTTTGAACCCGTGATGGCTGCTCACTTTGAGAACATTACAGGTCTCAAGACTCGAAAGCTCTCGAAACCTTTCGTGCATAAGAAGCATGACTTTCTTCGGGCAAACATCGACCGGCAGGTGCTGGCAAGCAGGAGCTTTGGACTAGAAAGTACCGCAGTGTTAGAGCTAAAGACCACCACCTCGCAACGCCTGCGAGCCTTAGACGGCCAACCTCCAGAAGAATGGTTGTATCAAATCCAGCATTATCTAGCTTTGACAGGATATGAAGTCGCCTTCCTACAAATCTATGAACGAGATACCTGCCATTTCCATGAGCCGATGCTGGTAACACGAGACGAGGATCTTATCATCGAGATAGAATCCAAATTGGTGGAGTGGTGGCAGACATATATGCTTGATGAAAGTGAGGACGGCGAGGGCCGAAGGCCCGAGCCTATCAACGGCGAAGATGCCTTGCTACTGTATCCAGAATCAGACAGTGGTAAAGTGCTCGAAGTAACGCCCAAAGCCTATGAATACTACACCGAGATACAGGAGGTTCGAGGGAAGAAAAGCGACCTGATAAAACAGGAAGAATTCCTTAAAACCAAACTCAAAGACCACTTGGGCACTGCCGAGAGGTTGGTGCTTGCAGGAAAGAATCTGGTGTCTTGGAAAAGCCAGACAACCAAACGGTTCGATCTGAGCGCCTTTAGGCGCGAGCATCCTGAGTTCTATAAACAATTCACCAAAACCCAAAGTACAAGGAGGTTCCTATGTCACTAATCATCAAAGAAGATCCCAGCGAGTATCCGCTCTGTCCCGACGGATTACATTCCGCAGTCCTAGTAGACGCGGTTGATCTCGGTAAACAAGAATCCCCCTGGGGAGCAAAGCATAAGCTGAGTTTGTTGTTTGAAACCCAAACACTGGATTCCGATGGTAAACCGTTCATTCTAGCGAAACGGTATAACTGGAGTCTGCATGAAAAAAGCAATCTGAGGAAAGACATAGAACGCTTTCTAGGACACAAGTTTACGCTGGAGGTGCTTACTGAAGGTGTGGATCTGGAGTCGTACATCGGCATGAGCTGTCAGATTCTCGTGGTTCATAACGAAACCGAAGATCGGGTGTATGCTAATATCGAAAGTATGCTGCCGTATAAGAATTCGAAAGGAAAGATTAAATATTTCGAGCTGGAACCTTCAGGGACATATCAACGAGTTATAGAACGCCCAGAGTATCAGACTCCTGAGGAGTTTGCTATGGTTATGAATGGAGTATAGGCTCCGAAAGAGAAAGCGTTGCTTTCTCTTTAAATTTTGATTTCAAGCTATTAATCTTGGGAAAGAGTATGAGTTTTGAGGAGTTATATAATTACAAACGAAATATTTACACACAATTAATAGCTTATAAAATTTCATAAAAGGTGTGTAATATTTTATGGTTACTTTCTTCTTACCAACACTTTTGGTACCATTGTTAGGTGAAAAAACTTCGATCACATAGATTTTCTTATTTATTACTGAGTATAATGCTCAGTATTACTATGCTTGTTCCAGCACAGGAACTAATGCTTTGGTGTGATATGATGGATTCCTCTAAGGAAGCAACATCTGAATCTATAAGCCTTTTTGATGATATAAGATCTGAGAGTAACGAACACTGTGATTCTGAAGTAAATAATACCTCTAGTGAGCAAAAATCTAACAATCATTGTGATGAATTAGCAACCTGTGATTGCTTAGAAATTCAATCCGGGATTCAAGACCAAGCTTTTGTTTTCGCTAATTCAGTGAAATCAGATTTAGTGCTGAGTGTAAGATTTCTTGAGTTAGTGGAATCATTCGAGGCAATAAACGAAACTATCCCTCCTCCTATTTGGAGTTTCTCCTCTTACTCGCCACCTGATCTATTCTTGGCGAATGCGTCCTTTTTGATTTGAGATAAAATAGTCTTCGGCTTAATCAAGCCTTGGAAAAGGTGTGTCTGAACAACAGATAGTTAGGCTTTTCCACTATTTCAAATGCTGAGTGTTTGGCTCAGTTTATATCTCAAAATCAGAAATCATGTTAAATAACACTATACGTTTCTTTCTCGAGAACAAGCTCATAGCTGTTCTGCTATTAATACTTATGGTTGGCTGGGGCATTATTGTATCTCCATTTGGGTGGAGTATTGGATCATTACCAAGCGACCCTATTCCAGTGGATGCAATACCCGATTTGGGAGAGAATCAACAAATCGTTTATACCGAATGGGCTGGACAATCACCACAGGATGTCGAGGATCAAATCACTTACCCTCTAACCACCCAATTACTCACCGTACCAGGCATAAAAACTGTTCGTAGTTCCTCTATTTTAGGATTTTCAAGTATTTATGTAATCTTCGAAGAGGATATTGAATTCTACTGGAGTCGCTCTCGAATTCTTGAGAAATTAAATTCTCTACCAGGTGGAACTCTGCCCGAAGGCGTTCAACCTGCACTTGGTCCCGATGCCACAGCGCTAGGACAAGTATTCTGGTATACCCTCGAAGGTCGGGATGAGGAAGGTAAACCCGCAGGTGGATGGGATCTTCAGGAATTGCGATCCATTCAAGACTATTTTGTGGGCTACGCATTGTCAGGAGCTCAGGGTGTGGCCGAGGTTTCGCCCATCGGTGGATTCGTGAAAGAATATCAGGTAGAAGTGAACCCAAATACGCTACAAAGTTATGGGGTTTCGCTCACGGATGTATTCAATGCCGTACGTAAAAGTAATGTTGATGTAGGAGCGCGGACCATCGAGTTAAATAACGCGGAATACCTAGTACGCGGATTGGGCTATATACAAAATCTCGAGGATCTCGAGCTATCGGTGGTTAAAGTGGTTGATAATACGCCCATTCGGCTCAGAGATGTGGCCTTTGTTACCATGGGACCGGCTATGCGACGAGGTGCATTGGATAAAGCAGGAGCTGAAGCGGTCGGCGCAGTAGTGGTTGCACGTCAGGGAGCCAATCCACAAGCTGTAATTGATAATGTAAAAGCTAAAATTGAAGAAATCAGCCCTGGATTACCTACAAAAGAACTGGCCAATGGACAAACATCTAAAGTAACCATAGTACCTTTTTATGATCGCTCAGAATTGATTTCTGAAACACTTGGTACACTTGAAGAAGCACTTACCCTTCAAATTCTAATCACTATCATTGTAATTGTGATTATGGTGATGAACTTGCGTACCTCCTTTCTCATTTCTGCAATGTTGCCCATTGCCGTACTTATGACTTTCATCGCTATGAAATATGGAAAGGTGGATGCCAATATTGTGGCCCTTTCCGGGATAGCAATTGCCATTGGAACCATTGTTGATATGGGTGTGATTTTGTCGGAGAATATGCTGCGGCATATTGAAAACCGGCGAGAAGAGGAGTCCTTGCTGGAGGTGATTTACACTGCAACTACCGAGGTTGCTTCGGCCGTTCTTACAGCGGTAACCACAACAATTATTAGTTTTCTGCCAGTATTTACGATGGTGGCTTCCGAGGGAAAATTATTTAAACCGCTGGCCTACACCAAAACCTTTGCGCTGATAGCATCAATCATTATCGCTATAACATTGATTCCTCCTTTTGCGCATTGGTTGTTTTCGATCCGCATCAATAAACGCTGGATAAAATTATCTTGGAATTCGGTGTTGGTAGTCGGTGGATTCGTTGTTCTTTTTGTAGGCCCTCTTTGGGCAGGATTTGCAATCATTGGCTTCGGCATTATTAATGGCCTCACTCTATTCCTTTCTGATGGTTATGATAAAAAGGCTATCCTTCTCAATAATGCGCTTAGTGTTATAATAGTTACCTGGCTGCTCACACAATATTGGCTCCCATTAGGCCCTTCTACAGCTTTCACATGGAATCTCTTCTTTGTGATTTTATTGATTGGGATCATTCTAATGAGTTTTTGGCTAGTGATCCGATATTACGAATCGCTCATAACCTGGTGTCTGGATCATAAACTCGCTTTTTTATCCATTCCAACAATGTTTGTGATTCTTGGAATGGTCATATGGCTGGGATTCGGTTCTGTTTTTGGAATCATCGGGAAAACCGGGCTTGAAAACACCCGTGCCTGGTCTGCCGCTGAAGAAACCTTCCCCGGACTTGGTAAAGAGTTCATGCCTGCGTTGGATGAAGGTGCTTTCCTGCTCATGCCAACTACCATGCCCCACGCCGGAGTGGAAGAAGCCCTGGATGTGATGCAGAAAATTGATATGGCGGTCTCGGCCATCCCGGAAGTTGAAAACGTAGTTGGAAAGATGGGGCGAACAAATTCTGCCCTCGACCCGGCTCCAATCTCCATGTATGAAAACCTGATTGAGTATAAATCGGAATATAAAACAGATGAAGATGGTCGTAGAATCAGATTTAGAGTAGATGGAAACGATGAATTTGTTCGAGATGAGAATGGAGAACTCATACCTGATTTAGAGGGTAAGTATTTCCGACAATGGCGCGATCATATTCAATCACCAGATGATATCTGGAATGAAATTGTTGCCGTTGCGAAAATTCCGGGAACCACCTCTGCACCAAAATTACAGCCCATTCAAACCCGTTTGGTGATGCTCCAATCCGGAATGCGAGCACCTATGGGCGTAAAAGTAAAAGGTCCTGATTTGGAAACTATTGAGGCTTTTGGCCTTCGGCTTGAAGAAGTGTTAAAACAAACACCTGGAGTAAATCCTGTTTCGGTATTTGCAGATCGAATTGTTGGTAAACCCTATCTGGAAATAAACTGGGATCGCACCCAACTTGCCAGATATGGACTCACCATACAGGATGTACAACATTTCGTAACGGTTGGGATCGGTGGAATGCCCGTTTCTACTTCGATTGAAGGCAGGGAACGTTATCCAATTCGCGTTCGGTATGCCAGAGAATTCAGAGATAGTCCTGAAGCTATTTCCGAGTTATTAGTTCCTACTAAAACAGGAGCGCAGGTTCCCTTATCTCAACTTGCAAGCATTGAGTATCGTCGAGGACCACAAGCCATTAAAAGTGAGGATACCTTCTTAATCGGATATGTGATTTTCGACAAGTCCGATACTTTTGCGGAAGTAGAAGTGGTGCAAAATGCACAACAGACTATTCAACATTTTATCGCAGACGGCTCTTTGGTGGTACCTCCCGGAATCAGTTTCGAATTCGCCGGGAATTATGAAAATCAGGTTCGAGCAGAAAAACGCCTTGGTGTGATCTTACCCATCGCCTTAATCGCCATTTTTCTAGTGATGTACTTCCAGTTTAAATCGGCTGCTACAACCGGTATGATTTTCACTTCCATTTTTGTGGCCTGGGCAGGTGGCTTTCTCTTGGTTTGGCTCTATGGCGAACCCTGGTTTTTAAATTTCGAACTATTCGGTCAAAACATGCGCGACCTCTTCCAAATGGGCACTGTAAATTTAAGTGTGGCAGTATGGGTAGGTTTTATTGCATTGTTTGGAGTGGCTTCTGATGGTGGTGTTGTTATGGCAACCTATCTCGACCAATTATTTGATAAAAAGAAGCCAGAATCCATAGAATCAATCAAAGCGGTAGTCGTTGAAGCCAGTTCACGAAGAATCAGGCCTACGCTCATGACCACCGCTACCACCATTTTGGCTTTGTTGCCAGTACTCACGTCAACCGGGCGCGGAGCCGACATTATGGTACCAATGGCTATACCAAGTGTGGGGGGAATGCTTCTACAAATTATCACACTGTTTGTAGTTCCCGTCCTCTACGCATTTTGGAAAGAATTTAACCTCAAAAGGAGTTTGAAGAAATGAACATCAAACTAAGAATAATCTCAACGCTTTTATTACTGTTGATTGTCGCTCAAACTGGATCAGCCCAAAGTCTTGACGATTACAAGATCGAAGCTGCGCAAAACAACCCTGAGTTAAGAGCCTCTTATAACGAGTATCAGGCCGCACTCCAAAAAGCACCACAGGTACGCGCGCTTCCTGATCCTGAACTTGCTTTTGCTTACTTCATCAGCCCGATAGAAACGCGCCTTGGCCCCCAAAGAGCCAGAATTTCTGCCACTCAAATGTTTCCATGGTTTGGATCTGTGGCAGATCGAGAAACAGCAAGTATTCTAAATGCTAAGGCAAAGTTCGAACAATTTCAGGAACAACGTAATCGTCTGTTTTACAATATGGAGCAGCTTTGGGCAACACTGTTTGAGATTCAGGAGCAGATTCGCCTGGCAAATGAAAATCTGGAAATTGTAAACACTTTGGTAAATATCAGTGTGCGGAAATATGAAACCGGACTTGTACCACAAGTGGATGTACTACGAGCCCAGATTGAACAGGAAGATATAAAAACTAACATCCAACTGATGGAGGATAATAAAGAGCTCCTGATCAAGCGGTTTAATGAACTCAGAAACACAGAACCCGCAGAAACAATTGTTTTACCTGAATCACTGAGTAATTATCCAGCGCTTCCCTTTGATGAACAGGAATGGTTGAATAAGATCAGTGTTCATAATCCTAACTTGAATCAGCTACGTTATAAAGAAGAAGCTGCGGAAACAGCCATCCAGATTGCTGAAAATAACGGTTTACCTTCCTTTGGATTGGGTTTGGATTATATCTCCACCGGCGAACGAAATGATGTTGCCTCATTAACCGACAACGGCAAAGATGCCTGGATTGCTCGATTAAGTGTAAAAATCCCATTATTCAGGGGGAAATACAGGGCGCAAGCTGAAGAGGCAACGTTAATGCGGTCTGCTGCTCAAGACAGAATCATAGCCGGAGAAAATCAGTTGGAAACGAGTTTCTATACCGCTATGCGCGATTTTGAAGACGCTGAACGACGTTTTAGACTTTATGATGAGCAACAAATACAGCGAGTACAACAGGCTGTAAATATTCTACTCCAATCGTATGCTTCCGACAATTCTCAATTTGAAGAAATCCTGAGACTGGAGCGAAAACGATTTACTTACGAGCTGGAACGAGTAAAAGCCAAGGCTGATGAATTTCAGGCAATGAGCTACCTCCGATACCTGAGTGGCGAACATAACACAACTGCAGAAGACATTAATTACTAATCAAAAATTCATGAAAAACTTAAAAAAAATCCTCGTTTATACTGCCGTGGGAATCACCGGTATCCTTATCGGAGCTTTGCTATTCCGCGGAGATTCAGAGCCAAAAACCATAGATGATCATATTTCAGAAGTTCATACCAACGAAGATGGAGAAATTATCTACACCTGTAGTATGCATCCACAAATCCGACAAAACGAACCAGGAAATTGCCCCATTTGTGGGATGGAACTTATTCCTGCTGATAATACATTCAGCGAAGCGGGTCCAAATGATCTGGTAATGACCCAAGCGGCTATGAAGCTCGCCGAGATCGAAACTACGCCTGTTTTAAGGAACAGAGCTATTTCTACTATTCGGCTACCGGGAAAAGTAGCTGTAAATCAAAATAAAAGTTCTGCAATCACTTCGCATATTTCCGGAAGAATTATTGAATTATACATCGATTTTGAAGGCGACTTTGTGGAAGAGGGTGAACGGGTCGCTTCCATTTATTCCCCGGAATTAATCGCTGCGCAACAAGAGCTATTTGAGACTGCAAAATACAAAGAGCAAAATCCGGTACTGTATCAGGCCGCAAGAAAAAAACTAGAGCTCTGGGAACTACCCCTTTCCACTATTGATGAGATCGAAACTGGAAATAAAGTAATGGAAAATGTGGATATCGTTTCCCCAGTATCAGGTTTTGTACAGAAGATAAACGTTCAGCGCCAGCAACATATAATGGCAGGCTCTTTAATGTATCGTGTTGCCGATTTATCCTCAGTTTGGGTGATGTTTGATGCCTATGAATCTAATGTGTCTGTTCTTGAAACGGGTCAAGAAATCCGTTTCACGACCGCTTCATATCCCGGTAAAGCGTTCACAGGAATTGTCGAGTATATCGACCCATCCCTTCAGGATAATTCACGGTCACTCAAGGTTCGGGTGGAAGCTGAAAACCCACAAAACCAGTTAAAACCAAATATGCTTGTTGAGGGAGTTCTTAATGCGTCAGTTGGTGAGGAACACCAACTTTTAATTCCCAGATCAGCCATTCTCTGGACCGGTACACGATCTGTAGTATTTGTGAAAAAGAACGAAACACTTGAACCTACTTTTACTGCACGTGAAATTGTATTAGGAGAACGAGTGGGAAATCAATACATCGTTCTGGAAGGTCTTGAGGAAGGTGAACAGGTAGTTACCAACGGAACCTTTAAGCTTGATAGTGCGGCTCAACTCGCAGATAAACTGAGCATGATGAACCGCAATCCCGGCTCAGGTGCAAACCGTACCGGTCACGAAGGGCATACCATGCCAAGCGATTCCGAAGCCTCTACTAGTAGCACAGTTCCTACTGCAACTGAAGATCATTCCGGGCATCAATCCGCTGAAAATGCCACCGTTCCTGAAGCCTTCAATACACAGTTACAATCGGTAATTGAAGATTATTTAAATCTCAAAAATGCCTTGGTAGCCACAGATCAAACCAAAGCCAGTTCCTCAGCAACTAACATGTTAGAGACGCTATCCGCTGTTGATATGTCGCTTTTACAAGGTGACTCTCACAACGAATGGATGAGATTTTTGAGTGAGTTAACATCGCACATCGAAGAAATCAAAAACTCTTCTATGGAAGCTCAACGAGCTGCTTTTTCAGAACTATCACCTAAACTCATCGAGGTAGTAAAGCACTTTGAGGTTTCCGGTGTGTTCTATCAACAATTCTGCCCGATGAGCAATGATGGCGAGGGCGCTTATTGGCTCAGCGATCAGGAAGAAATTGCAAATCCCTATTTCGGTTCGCAAATGCATAATTGCGGTGAAACCATCACAAAAATTGAATTCAAACCTTAGTACATCCACTTATGAAAACTATATATACCCTAATTATCGCCTCTCTTTTTCTTATTAATACGGCGCAAGCCCAACAAGAGTCTCATAGCCATGATAATCATCTCGATTTGCTTGTTGAGCACTATCTGGAGATGAAGAATGCACTTGTTAAAGATGATTTAGAGAAAGCCAAAACTGCGTTTAGTGTTTTCGCACAGGAAGTTCGCAGCAATAATGAAATGAATAATCATCAGGAACATGCAGCGAAACATCAGAATCATCATGGTACGATGCTCAACGCCCTTGCTTCGGCTGATAGCTCACAAACTATTGAAGATTTTCGCGATGCATTTGTTGATGTCTCCAAAGAGTTACTAACGGCTCTCGAGAATCAAAATTACGAGCATCCGTCTTTGTTTGTTCAATTCTGTCCGATGGCCAACAATGGGGATGGTGCTAAATGGATTAGTGACGAAGAAAAAATCGCCAATCCATTTTATGGCCAAATGATGCACAAATGTGGCGAAACGGTAACTAAAATAGAGTAACGGAGCTATTATGAACCACAATCATTCTGAACATAATCACAAAGCTACTAATCATGAACACCACGACCATTCCGGTCATGGAGAAGATTCAGGAGGTCACAACCATCACGACCACCATGCGCATATGGCTCAGGACTTTATAAAGCGGTTCTGGATTTCTCTGGCTTTAAGTCTGCCGATTATTGCTCTTTCACCCATGATTCAGGGCTTTCTTGGATTGCGAGATACACTCGCATTCTCAGGGGATCTATATGTCTCCTTTGTACTATCAAGTATTGTCTTTTTCTATGGTGGTTGGCCGTTTTTAACAGGCCTTTTCGAGGAGCTCAAGAAAAAACAACCCGGCATGATGACCCTCATCGCCATCGCCATAACGACCGCCTATATCTACAGTACAATGGTCGTCTTTTTCGTGGAGGGGAAAATATTCTTCTGGGAACTGGTTACCCTAGTTGATATCATGCTCATCGGGCACTACATCGAGATGAAATCGGTGATGAGTGCCTCCAAAGCTTTGGAAGAGCTTGCCAAGTTGATGCCATCAGAAGCACATCTTCTTCAGGAAGATGGCTCTACCAAAGATGTTGCTTTGGAAGAACTTAAAAGTGGGGATCGGGTTCTCATTAAACCCGGAGAAAAAATTCCTGCCGACGGTGTTGTTATAAAGGGAAATAGCTCCGTCAATGAATCCCTCATGACCGGGGAATCCAAGCCCGCTACCAAAAGTGATGGCGATGAAGTTATTGGTGGTTCACTCAATGGTGAAGGCTCTCTGACGATTGAGATTAACCGCACCGGTAAGGATTCATTTCTCTCTCAAGTGATTGATCTGGTACGCCAAGCACAAGAAAGTAAATCCAGAACACAGGATTTGGCGAATAGGGCCGCATTTTGGCTCACCTTAATTGCTCTAGGGGCGGGTTTTCTCACTTTCTTTGTCTGGACAGCGCTGACAACAGAAGATTTTGTCTTTGCCTTAGAGAGAACCGTAACTGTCATGGTCATAGCTTGTCCACACGCCCTTGGACTAGCGGTACCATTAGTGGTAGCTGTATCAACCAATTTAGCAGCTGGAAATGGCTTCTTAATCAGAAATCGTACTGCTTTTGAAGAAGCACGAAACCTTGGAGCGGTTATTTTTGATAAAACCGGAACCCTTACCAAAGGTGTATTTGAGGTTACCGATGTCATCAACTATTCAAGCAATTATAAAGATGAGCAAATCTTACGTCTAGCTGCATCACTCGAACAAAATTCCGAGCACCCCATTGCTCAAGGGATCATGAATGCGAGCGATGGCCTGTCAGAGATTGATGAATTTAATTCGATCACAGGGAAAGGGATTGAAGGAAAAGTAGATGGGATATCCATCAAAGTGGTCAGCCCTGGGTACTTGGAAGAACAAAGGATTGATCAACCAAACGATGAGTACCAAACACTCTCTTCTCAAGGTAAAACTGTCGTATTTGTGATTGCCGAAGATAAACTAATTGGCGCTATTGCTCTTGGAGATACCATCCGTGAAGACTCCAGAAAAGCAATAGAGCAACTCCATGAAATGGGCATTCAATGCATCATGCTCACCGGCGATAATAAACAAACCGCAGCTTATGTAGCCAAAGAACTTGGTCTGGATGATTACTTCGCTGAAGTTCTGCCCAACGAAAAAGCAGATAAAATCAAAGAGGTTCAATCCCGTGGTTTAAAAGTTGCCATGACAGGTGACGGTGTGAATGATGCGCCAGCTCTTGCCCAAGCTGATGTAGGTATTGCTATAGGAGCAGGTTCAGATGTAGCAGTTGAGACAGGTGATATTATTCTTACGCAAAGCAATCCCAAAGACGTAGCAGCACTCGTTGCCCTTGCCAAAGCGACCTACAAAAAAATGGTGCAAAACCTATGGTGGGCAACCGGATATAATGCCGTAGCCATCCCATTGGCCGCCGGAGTATTATACACTTATGGCATCATTCTTAATCCTGCTCTTGGGGCAGGACTTATGTCTCTGAGCACTGTGATTGTCGCAGTAAACGCTCGTTTATTAAAATTAGATAAGTAGGAATGCAAAATGAATGAATTATTTGACTACGCACCAAACATTCACCCGATGGTTGTTCATTTTCCAATCGCCATACTCATACTGGCTATTGGATTGAACCTGGTCGCTTTTTTCCTCCCTCAAAACTGGTGGGATGAAAAAAAGACCACGCTTCTTTATTTATTAGGATCTATTTCAGCCATTGTTGCCTATTTCACGGGAAGATCTGCGGCTGATACAGTGTTCCTTCCAACAGAGGCACAATCTGTTCTCACAGATCATGCCGATTTGGCACTTTGGACGGTTCTGTTTTTTGGAATCTATTCAACTTTTCGCATTGCTTTGCATTGGTTTAAAAAGCTGGAAACGAAATCGATACAGGTTTTTGCATTTGCTCTCGCCCTTCCCGGTCTCTTATTCTTATTTGAGACAGGAGAATACGGAGCAACCATGGTTTATGGTTATGGGGTTGGAACTGGGCAATACTTAGAAGCAGAAGAAACGATAGCCCCAGTTCAAACTGAAAATGCTGACTTAGAATCCCTATTTATTGAAAAAGAAAACGGGGATTGGGTTTGGGATATGTCCGCTAATTCAGTTAGTGATCTGAATGAACATTTTCACTGGCTTGAAGGGAATATGGAACAGCTTAACCCAACCGTTTCAATAGCTGACAATCAAACGTATCTCAGCTTCAATCTGACAGACCATATAACCAATTTCTTTGTAACCCATTCGGGGTATCAAAATATTCAAGTTGATATCTATTTAGATATGGGGTCTTTTACCGGGGATGTCAAAATTGTCCATCATGTTCAAGATGCCCAAAACTATGATTTTGTTGCTCTCACTTCAGATGGAGAAATCTCACAAGGACGAACCACAAATAATGAAATCGAACTTTTCGATGAAAAAGAGTTCGAGAATGAAGGTGTAAAATTTATCCGGGTGGTTAGCGATGGAACGCATTTTAGAGGCTATATCAACAAAGAAATGGTGGTTCATGGACACGGAGATGAACCAACTGCCGGAAGCATCGGCTTAAAAATAAATGGACATGGAACACTCTTGATCCAGAACATTGAATTATCAGAACTCAAATAAAAAACAATACAAACACAAAACTATTATGAAAAATCTACTTTTCACCCTCATAATTCTGCTTTTTTCAGGCAGCGTTTACGCACAAGAAATGGATCATGATCATGAAGTAATGATGAAAGAAGATGCAGTAAAGAAAGTGTTGAAAGCTTATAAGAATGCACTTGAAGCATTGGATGTAAGTAACACTCAAAAACTATTTACCGAAGACGCCGATATTTTTGAAAATGGAAAATACGAAGGCAGCTACCAAGACTATCTGGATCATCATATTGGCCCAGAACTAGGGCATTTTAAAGAATTCTCTTTTAGTGATTATAACGTTGATGTGCAGATTGATGGCAACATTGCTGTCGCTTTTGAAACGTATAATTATAAGATAGTTACCGGTGGAGAAGAAAGCAGAACCATCGAAAGACAAGCTGTGGCTACTTCAGTGCTCAAAAATACAGAATCGGGATGGAAGATCATGCAAAATCACGGTTCATCCAGAGCAATAAGGAATTAAACAAATCCCTCATAAATTTTGAAATGATACCCAAGATTAAAATTAAACGTCTTGTTATTTTTGGATTCACCGCAGCTTTTCTTTTTGGGGCAGGTTGTGGGGAAAAAGCAAAAGAAACAAAATCCATTCCTGAGCCAATCACTTTCAAAGAAAATCGTTGGTACACCCAGCAACAATTTGAACTAGGTAAACACGTGTTTACTGCAAATTGCACTCAATGTCATGGTGGAAAAGGACAGGGCTTAGTGGATGACTGGAAAACGCCCAATCCCAATGGACAATTTCCAGCTCCACCACTCAATGGTACGGCTCACACCTGGCATCATTCTACTGAAGTCCTGCTTGAGACTATAAATAAAGGTGGGGTTGCATTGGGTGGAAGTATGCCTGCATTTAAAGAGATACTTGCTGAAGAAGAAAAACTCGCCGTAATCGCTTTCGTTCAAAATTTATGGAATGACGAGACCTATCAAAAATGGCTTAAAATCAATACTACAAACTAACCGAAAATGACTATGAGAAAATTAAACTTCGCACTAATCATTCTGTTCATCTCTAGTATTACACTAGCAGCTCAACAGTTTGATAACAAAAAAATGATTGCAAAAGCTTTAACGGATTTAGAAACCGCTATTATCAACAATGATGCGGAGATAGCTGGAAAAATCCTGCACGATGATGTTACAATTCTTGAAGGAGGAGGTATGGAAAACAAAGAACAATACCTCTCTCATCATTTTCATTCTGATGGCAAATTCCTATCCGCAATGGATAGAGAAGAAGTCTCTCAGAATATCATTGTTGAAGGAAATATTGCCTGGGTTACTTCAAAGACAAAAATGAAAGGTGCATATTCCGGTAGGGAAATTGATATTGACAGCTTAGAGCTTGCTGTACTTAAAAAAGAGAATGGCAATTGGAAGATTGTCGCTCTTCATTGGTCTTCCCGCTAAACAAAAACTGTTTTGAAAGACCATATCAAAGAAATACGCCCAATCGCAATTTGGGCGTTTCTTCTCAATACCATCTGGGAGTTTGGTCAGTGTGTATTCCTTTATAACATGTGGGACTGGCCATTCTGGAAAGCAACTTTTTGGATGTGGGCAGCCATTACTGGGGATGTATTTATCGTTCTGGGACTTTGGAAGATAACAGAGCTACTGTTTTCGTCTGTCAATTTTGAGAAAATCCAACTGAAGGATTATGTATACCTAATCTTTATAAGCCTTATTGCCAGTGTGATTTTAGAATGGGGGGCAAAATTTCTTAAACTCTGGACGTATTCGGACTTAATGCCTGTACTTACCATCTTTGATTATGAGGTAGGTTTATCCCCTATTATTCAAATTACATTCCTGCCAGCATTATCAGTGTACCTCTCTGTGAAGAGAAACCATTTACTGAATCCATAGCTGAAATTATTATCTGATTTGCTCAATATGTGGAAAACATTTAATCATTTGCTTAAATAATAAAATTGAAATAGTTTTGTACCGCAAACTTTTCGAACAAATAAAAACTATGAATAAGCAAGATTGTATTCGTGACGTTGCCGATTTAACTCAGATCAAAAGATGTAGGGCTTCACTTTCCAGTATTCAGCACTCCACTGAAAAGCTGTCTAATATTCTTAAACTGGCAGGAAATGATGTCCGTCTTAAAATTCTCTACCTCCTCAACCAAGAGGCTAACCTATGCCCTTGCGACTTAGGAGACATTTTAAATATGAGCGTTCCTGCGGTTTCCCAACATTTGAGAAAATTGAAAGATGGTGGCTTGGTAGAAACCCAAAGAGAGGGCAAAGTGATTTTTTATTCACTTAATCAGCAAACTATACCCGTCCTGCAACCTTGCTTTCAACAACTTGAAAACAACAACATTTTAAAAGTGATAGCCGCATGAAAGAACCAAACTTAAATA
The DNA here is from genome assembly GCA_965249965.1 of Balneolaceae bacterium. Classification (GTDB taxonomy): domain Bacteria; phylum Bacteroidota; class Rhodothermia; order Balneolales; family Balneolaceae; genus HXMU1420-13. The sequence continues at coordinate 479,814 of OZ252262.1, read as the reverse complement.
AAGACAAAGCATTGATGAGCAGTGGAATAGCTGCAGCATTTGTAGCCTCACTTTGTTGTATTACTCCAGTAGCAGCTTCTTTAGCCGGAATAGGTGGTATAGCGTCCACTTTTTCCTGGATGGAACCCATACGTCCCTACATAATCGGGTTAACTCTTTTGATTTTAGGCTTTGCCTGGTTTCAGAAATTAAAACCCAAATCCAAGGAAGAGATCGATTGTGCCTGTGATGATGAGCCCAGCAGGTTCCAATCAAAAGGCTTTTTAGTTGTTGTCAGTCTCCTTGCTATGGTACTCATGGCATTCCCTTATTACTCGCAGGCTTTTTTCTCTGAGAAGAGTACCGAAGTCGTATATGTTCGAGAATCGAACGTGCAAACGATTACTTACGATATTGTAGGTATGACGTGTGCAGGTTGTGAAGCTAGCGTTCAGAATGCTGCCCAAGAAGTAGAAGGTGTATTAGTGGCTAAAGCGTCCTATGATACCCAAACGGCGACAATCTCTTTTGATAAATCCAAAGTTCAACCAGAACGCATTAAACAGGCAATCAACGGTACTGGATTTACTATAAAGGAGGATTCAAAATAATGAGTACAACCATACTTACAGAATCGACATTGACCTGCCCAGAATGTAGACACCAGTCAAAAGAAGAAATGCCCACGGATTCATGCCAGTTCTTTTGGGAATGCCCGAACTGCAAAACTGTGATTAAGCCCAAGCAGGGTGATTGTTGTGTATTTTGTTCTTATGGTGATGTAGCTTGCCCTCCGATTCAGCAAGATAAGAGTTGTTGTTCATGAAAGCTTTTGATCTTATTGTGATTGGAAGGGGTCGGGGGACTCAAAAGTAGAGCTAAGTGCTCCAAAGCAGTTTGGAATCTTGCTCAGATTGATTCACGACCCTTTAGCGGGCTTTGAATTTCACATTATTGCTTCCGATAGCAATAATAAGAACATCGAATATCCTTATCAGTATACTACCCTATCTACGCTCCCACTGTTCGCCTGACCTTTTTCTTTATATAGATATGAAATTAGCGTAATAATTGTCTTTTAAATAGGAATGACTACAGTCTTATAATTAATGATATAATTGCAGATTTATGTAAATCTCGCATAGTATTTTGTCAGACTTTATCAATCGAGATTCTTTTATTTTCTTTCACTTCCTTAAAGTGAGATGGCGAAAGTCCGGTTTCAGTTTTGAACTGTCGGGAAAAATGCTGTTGACTGCTATAACCTAATTCATAAGCAATCTCTGTCAGATTATGTTCACCATATACAATTAGTTCTTTCGCCCGCTCAATCTTTTGAAGTATGTAGTATCGTTCGATTGATTTTCCCTCGACATTTGAGAACAACCGGCTCAGATATTGGTAGTCTTTACTCAGGCTTTTAGCTAGATAGTCTGACAGTTTACCTTTAAGCTCTTTATTGGTTCGAACCAACTGGATGATAAGCTGTTTGATGTACTCAACAGTTTTACTGCCCTGATCGTTAATGATTTCAAAGCCATTTTTCTGTACCACTTTTACGAGCCTTTGATATTCTTTATCAGGAATTGGCTCATTTAGTGTTAGCTCTCCTAGATCAATATGATTAATTACGAACTCTGCCTCAGTAATTTTCTTTTCCAAAATTTCAGTACAACAGGTACATACCATATTCTTTATGCGGAAGTGTTGTTGTTTCATTCTTCATGATTATGTTGTTCTTCAATCAGAGTAGAAGTCTGATTATCCCACTCTATTTCTATCGTGCTATGATTGAACTTATAAGGTTTAAGTAGTTCACGAATTTCAATTTTTGCATTTATCAATTCAGAAACATGGTTCATTTCATGTACTTGTATATGAGCAGTGACCACATGCTTTTCCCCATCCAGTGACCACACATGCACATGATTCGTGCTTTCTACAAAAGGCAGATTCAGAAACTTTCTGTTCAATTCATCTATATCAATATCATCAGGACTTCCCTGCAAAAAGACATATAAGGTTTCTTTCAGGCGCTTCAGTACATTCCACAATATATAAGCTGTTATGAAGAGGGATAAAGCCGGGTCGAGATAATGTATATCTTTAAAAAGCAAAACAATGGCAACCACCAGCACGGCAGCCCACCCCAAAACGTCTTCCATAAGATGCCATGATATTACCCGCTCATTTAGAGTTTTGCCTTTGCTCACTTTCCATGCAGCGTATCCATTTACAGTAACGCCAATAATGGCAAATAATAACATACCTTGAGCATCAGTATGTTCTGGATTTAGAATGCGTTCTACAGCCTCATTAATAACAAATATTGAACCACCTATAAGTACAAGGCTGTTCACCAAGGCCCCTAATAACGAAAAACGAGTATAACCAAATGTAAAACTTGAATTAGCTCCTTCTTTCGACTTTCTGTCTAGATACCAGGATAAGCCCAGAGAAAGACTATCACCAAGATCGTGTAAAGCATCGGAGATGATAGCCACACTGTTTACATATAATCCTCCAAAAAATTCGAGTACGGTAAAACCGAGGTTAAGGAAGAAGGCGATTTTAATATTGCCTTCTTGATTATGGTGATGGTCGTGTGCCATGAGATATGAATTGAGTGTCTCTAATTTATGTTACTTGCTTAATTGTAGGATTCTTATGGCTCCTCGAATCACAAAACTGAATACAATCGCTCCGATTATCAAGTCTGGAAGCTTACTATCAAGCCAAAAAACCAGTACTCCGGCTAGTATCACTCCACCATTCACAATAATGTCATTGGAAGTGAATATCGCACTTGCCTGCATGTGAGCTTCATCACTTTTGGCTTTATTAATCAGCCAGAGTGAAACCAGGTTAGCAATGAGAGCCAATGCTGATATTATGATCATCCATTGAAACAGAGGAGTTTCACTTACACTGAAAAACCTGCGTAATACTTCTGAAAAGCCCAAAAGTGCCAACCCCATTTGAAAATACCCACTGACTTTTGCCACTTTTTTCTTTCTTGCTATTGTCGTACCAACTGCGAATAGACTCAGAGCATAAACAATAGAATCTGCAAGCATATCTAGTGAGTCTGCTATCAAGCCCAATGAGTTTGATATCCATCCGGTAGTCATTTCCACAACGAAAAAGCTAAAATTGATACCTAATACCCACCACAGTATTTTTCGCTGATTGGAATCATCAGAAGCCAACGGCAATTCGGTATCATCTTCTGAACCTAATAACTGATCGTTAAGTTTGAGCTCACTTATGGCGTGATGGATCTCGTCTACTTCTTCTGTGTGATATACAACCAGATTACGATTAGGGATATCAAATGAAAGGTGCTTAACCTCATTATAAGATTCCAGCTTCATGCGGATCATTTGCTCCTCTGAAGGGCAATCCATTTTGCTAATATGGAATGTGGTTTTTTTCAATTGTGCCATTTCATTGCCTCTAAACCAGAGTCTTTGAACATTTCTAATATTTCATCTGGGATAGGCATTGGCTTGAGAGGTGGAACATTTGCACCTCCGGTATTGCCAACCGGAATATGACCTACAAATGACTTTACTCCTCCTACTAAGAGTCGGGGAATTTGCCCAATCACTTCTTTGGTATCTTTGATATGAATTCCAAAAAGAAGCATTTTCCAGTGTACATAGCTATGATGATATGGATATGCCTGACCGATAATGTGTGCCCGCTCTAAATGATTCCATGCCGCGTGCAGTTGTCCTGCATCAAAACACCTTTTGTACTCCATCAGTTCTTGATCAAAGTATAGCTTTAGATTCTTGGGCATTTTTGTATAAATTTTCATCCGTTTATTGTTTTACATATGTAAATAACCAAAACGTATTAATTACTAAGAGCAATATTGATCTCGGATTTAGAATAATTCTTTATTCCGTGATTAATCATCATCTCCAGTTTCACTTTTCTTCATTTCAGAGATCAAGTAATAAGCGTTATTCATTACCACTTGCGCACCTTCCGGAAGTGGCTCGAACAATTTAACTTCCACCCAGTTTCCTTGCTGTATTCCAGTGCTAACTTCTAGTGGTGTAAATTTCCACTCTATTTCTCCATTTTCTATTTCTTGTTCAGCTAAAAATATTAGCGATTTATCGTCTTCAGCTACTATCGCATCTTCCGGTATCGCCCATACTTTTTCTGAGGAGGTTTGAATAGTTCCCCTGATATACATTCCGGGAATCAGATATTCCTGGGGGTTATCAATTTCGGCATGTACATGTACCGCTTTTGGTTCTTGCTCAAACTTTTTTCCAATTGAATAAATATTAGCTACTAGTTCTTCATCAGACCCCGACTCAACAGTAAACGAAATTTGTTGTCCTTTTTTTAATTGATGCACGTCTTTTTCATAAACCATGAAATCAGCATGTATATGCTCAATGTTTATTATCTCAAATAAGGTAGCCTGCGGGTCTACATATTGTCCGATCTGAATTCCTACATCTTCAACATATCCTTCGATAGGAGTAACAACAGGGATTCTTTCATAGATAGTACCATTCCGGATTTCCTCAGCATTCAAATTTAACTGCCTTAAACGAGCTTCAGACCCCATCACTTCAGCTCGAGTGGCTTCATATTCAGCTTCGGTTTGTTGGAACTGCTGCCCAGACCCTATTTCTTCGTCGAATAATCTTTTTTGTCGTTGGTATTCTCTTTCTAAATAATTCAACTGTCTCCAACTACGTACATATTCCGTTTGTACCTCAATAAGATTGGGGTGAGATAGGTAGGCTACTGTCTGATTCTTGGTTACGAAATCACCTTCAATGACCTCAATCGAAACAATATTGGCTCCTAATACCGAAGTTACGGTCGCTTCGTGTTGAGGTGGCACCTCGAGTTGCCCATTTACCCTAACGGTATTTGATAATGATCTTTTTCGAAGGGTATCTAATTCAATTCCCAGTGCATTAAACTTTAATTCTGAAAGATGAACAGTGGATTCTTCCTCGCTTTCTACCTCAGAGGTATGTTCGAACGCAACATCTGTTAGCTCTTCTAATTCTCCTTGCGAGCATGCCGTAGTAATTAGAAAAAACACGCTAAAAAGTGATAAATAAATGTGAACTGTTTTCATAATGATTATTCCTGATTAATTAATTTCTTGATGATTGTGAGTAGTATTGAAGGATATAGCGACTATCCAATAAGTCACCAAAGGCATCCCAGGCTTTTAGTTCAATATTGAGAGCGTCTCTTAGATTTTGCAAAAACATGATATAATCAATTGCTCCTTCTTGGTACGCGGTAATTGCTGCAATTTGTTGTTCCTCTGCTAGAGGTAATGCTTCTTGCTTGTAATAGGTCCAGGAGTTATTCCATTTGATGTAATTCTCTTTAGCTTGAGAGTACATGCTCCAAAAAGTTCTTTCAGCTTCTTCAAATTGATTTCGCGTAATTTTAGTTTGAATCTGTGATGATTGAGTTTTTCCAAGATGTGACCAAAAAAACAACGGAACCCGGATACCGACTTCATAGCTATAAAATCCTGTTTGACCGGAAATTTCCTGTGCAGAATAACTTGCGTCAAGGCGAGGCAGAAAAGCACTTTTAGTGCTCTTCGATTCTGCTTCTGAAACCTCGATATATTGCTCTGCTTTCATCAAAAAAGGATGTGTACCAGAATTATCGAATTGGCTTACTGGTATATCAAGTAGCTCTCTACTCAGTGCTTCGGTTGTGTAGAGTGAGTCTCCGCCAAACCATTGATTAAATACTGACGTTGCAGCGCGATAATCTTGTCGTGCTTGGTCGGTCTGGATCATCAGATCATTGGCTTGGTTAACTAAGGATAAATACTCCAGTTTTGAACTCGCTTCTGTTTCCAAACGTAGTTCTGCGGCTCTTGTAATCTCTGAGTATTGAGCATATAGCTTATCCAACAACTCAAATTTATGCAGAGCTGTATATACCTCCGCCCAGTTTCGTTGAACCTGTAGCTGGATTTGAGCTTTGGCAAGTTCCAGATTATCCTCAGCCAACTGCTGCTTAGCTCTTTGTAAGTTTATCCTAGATGGAATACGAAATAGGTCAAATTCCTGAGAAATTCCAAACCTTGTATTAATTCCATCAGAGCCATTACCTACTTCTTCTTTCCCAGTAAAAATCCCGGTATCTCCAAAGTCCCAAGCAGATTTTTTTAGGGCTCGTTCGCTCTCAATACTTAGTTCCGCAGCTATGATGGCCGGATAGTTTTCCAGCGCCTTACTAACGGCTTGTTCGACGGTTAATGGTATTAAACTTCGAGTATTAAACTCCTGAGCTTGCAGACTTCCAGATAATAAAAAGGAACTACCTAAAATCAGTAGAATAGAACTTACAGTTACTGCTTTTCTATTCCGTCGTTTCTCCTGCCATTTTTCTTCAATGGCATAAAGAACGGGAAGTACAACTAGTGAAAGTAACGTAGCAGAAATAAGTCCGCCGATTACCACAGTTGCTAACGGTCGTTGTACTTCGGCTCCGGCTGATGCTGAAAAAGCCATTGGAGTAAAGCCCATGATTGCAGCTGTTGCTGTAAGTAAAATAGGCCTTAGCCGCTCTTGTGTACCTGCTAAAATTCGATCTTTCAAGTCTGTAACCCCTTCTTCTTTTAATGAATTAAACCTGCTTATAAGCACAAGCCCATTAAGCACTGCTACTCCAAAAAGTACGATGAACCCAACTCCGGCAGAGATGCTGAACGACATTCCCCTCAGCTCCAGAAAGAAAACTCCTCCAATAGCTGCTAGTGGAATGGCCAGGTAGATCATGACCGATTGTGCGAAAGAGTTGAGTGCAAAATAAAGCAGTACAAAGATCAGAAAGAGGGCAATTGGAACGACGATGCCAAGCCGACTTTTTGCCCGTTGCAGATTTTCGAATTCTCCACCGTAGGTGATATAATATCCAGGTGGCAATGAGAGTTCGGCATCAAGCCTGTCCTGAATTTCAGAAACCAAAGACTCAACATCACGACCCCGGGCATTTACACCAACATAGGTTCTACGAAACGTATTATCCCGAGATATCTGCATTGGTCCGGGCTGGTAACTTATATCAGCAACTTCTTTGATAGGAACTTGAGTACCATTCTCAAGGTCGATGTATAGGTTTTGAAGATCTTCAATTCCGGTTCTGAACGTTTCATCAAAACGAACCACCAGATCGAACCGTTTTTCTCCTTCAAACACAACTCCGGCAACACCCCCGGCAAAAGCAGTACTCACGTATTCGTTTAGTTTTTGAATAGTAAGACCGTATTGTGCTACTTTATTACGATTATACTGAACCGTCATCTGAGGCAGCCCGGATATTCTTTCGGGACTTACATCCCCAACTCCGGGAACCGTTTGGATGATCGAAGCCATTTCATTTACTTTTTGGGAAAGTATTTCTAAGTCTTCCCCATATAGTTTTACCGCAATATCTTCTCTCACACCTTCCAATAGCTCATTAAACCGAAGTTCAACGGGTTGAGTAAATACCAGATTCACTCCTACCAGAGATTCATCAAGGGTAGCTTTGATTTTATCGATAAGCTCATCTTTAGAATCAGCCGAAACCCAGCTGTCTTTGTCTTTATTTAGTATGACATACATATCTGCAATATCAAATGGCATTGGGTCAGTAGGGATATCTGCAACACCAATACGAGCGGTAACGGTTTCTACTTCCGGGAACTCATTAAGAAGTATTCGCTCAATTTTTTTGGATACTTCAATCGATTCTGTAAGACCGCTCCCTGGCCTTATCAGAGCTTGCATTGCAATATCGCCTTCATCAAGTTGTGGAATGAATTCTCCACCCATTCTCGAAAAAGTAAAAATAGCAGCAGCGAAAAGGATCACTGCCAGCCCAATAACCAATGCTTTTCGGTTCAGAGATTGTATAATTACCGGACGGTAAACTCTTTGGATATGTTCTATAGTCTTATTGCTGAATCGGTCTAGAGCACCTTCAATTCTGACAAACCAATTTGATGTGTTATTTGATGGCCGCATAACTACTGCCGAGATCATAGGTACATAGGTCAAGCAAAGAATAATGGCACCCAGTACTGCAAATCCAAAGGTAAAGGCCATTGGGCGAAACATTTTTCCTTCCACTCCTTCAAGAAAAAGAATGGGAGTAAATACAATGAGAATAATTAATTGCCCAAAGAATGCGGCATTCATCATTGTGCTGCTGGCCTTATAAGAGATTTCGTCCATCTGCACTTTATTGAACGTGGACTTTCCAGATTTTACCCTCTTTTGTATTTCATGAACTATGCCCTCCACAATGATCACTGCACCATCTACGATAATACCAAAGTCGATGGCTCCAAGGCTCATAAGATTTGCCCAAACTCCGGTAGCCTTCATCAAAATAAACGCGAATAACAGAGATAAGGGGATCAAGGAAGCTGTTATTAATCCCCCTCTCAGACTACCAAGCAGTAATACTAATACGAATACAACTATTAATGCACCCTCGATCAGGTTTTTAGAAACCGTACTCGTAGTTCTCCCGATCAATTCACTTCGATCAATAATGGGTTCTATATGTAATCCTTCGGGTAATGAGTTTTGTATCTCAGCAATACGATCACGAACCCTGTTCACGGTAGCATTTGGGTTTGAACCCTTCAGCATCATGATGATTCCACCGACCGCTTCTTCTCCATCTTGTGTAAAGGCTCCATAGCGGGTTTGGGTTCCAAATTTAACTTCGGCAACAACATCATTAATTGTAATGGGTAAGCCCCCTTCATTCTTAATCACAATTGACCGTATGTCATCGAGTGTTCGTATCAGCCCTTCTCCACGAATAAAATTAGCCATACGATTTTTCTCAATGTATGCGCCGCCAGTATTTGTGTTATTCTTTGCAAGAGCTTCAAACACTTCCGAGATCGTAATACCCATTGCATTGAGTTTTTCTGGATTGAGTGAGACCTCGTACTGCTTAATGCCTCCCCCAAATGAGTTTACCTCTACGACTCCTTCCAGCATCACCATTTGTCTTTTTATGATCCAGTCCTGGATGGTTCTGAGCTCGTTTGGGGTATATTCCGACTCGTATTCTGGGTCTACTTTTATTGAATACTCATAGATTTGACCCAATCCACTGGAAATAGGACCCATTTCGGGGCTTCCAAACTTATCGGGAATGGTTTCACCCAGTTCGTTTAGTTTTTCTTGCACAAGCTGTCGGGGTAGATAGGTTCCCATATCATCTTCAAAAACAATGGTAACTACAGAAAGGCCGAAACGGGAAATAGAACGTATTTCAGTGACCCCCGGTAAGTTTCCCATTGCAAGTTCAACGGGATACGTCACAAATTGCTCGATGTCTTCGGTACCCAGGTTTTCAGATACTGTAATTACCTGAACCTGATTATTTGTTATATCGGGTACGGAACCGAGGTTAATAGTCAGCATAGAATAAATGCCAACACCAATTAAGGTTAGGACAAACAAGCTGATGATAAACTTGTTCCTAACGGAAAATGAAATAATTTTATCAATCATAAAAGGGTAGTACTTTTTTTTGCAAAGCCACTTGTTCTATGCCATGCAGAAAAGTGCGCATAGAAAACCATTGGCTTCATTAAATTTTAAATGTGCATCAAGAAGATGCTTGAGAGCTCAAAGAAAGGAGTAAGAGCTAATTTTGTAGTACTACTGTTTTTAAAGAAAGGGCAGATTGATACGTTGCATTGGAAGGAGTGAACGAATGCGTTTGTTCGAATGCTGAGTTGGAGAGATAAGAATTAACCTGATTGTTTTGGAATAATAAAGACTCTAGAGCAGAGTTTTGATCAAACCGATTTGTGCGGTTATCCTTAATACAAGTTTCAGCAATTTCCACATCATAATGATCTGGAGAATCATTATGATATTCTACACCTTCATGCTCGTGATGATTTGTCTCTGTATGTAAGATATGTTCACTCGAAATGCTTATTGGGAGATCACATTTGGTTTCAATATTAACCGAACCATCCGATTCATAGCAGTAAATTAGGTATTCACCTAATCCATGAACACTAAATGTGTGCCATCCTGTTGCCAGCAATATTAATGCTGAAATGATTTTCTTCGCTATTTTATATCTTTTCGATTGCATTGGATATGCTACCAATATAATGCTACTAAGAATGCAATCCTTACACTTTAATGTTTAAATGTTATCGGATTTTGTATGTCAGTAATAATGCTATTGAACTTTCCCAAAATAGCTACCTATATAAAGAGAAATACTGAATTGGATATTGAAGGCTCATTTATTCAAAATTTCAACCAATTTGGTCTCTCATATCTATATTCAGCAAATCCGCATAGCGCTGAGTTGTTTATTCCTCAAAAAGCTGTTGCATTCCTTCATCCAAGCTTTGACTATCAAGGTCATTTAAGTAGGCTTGAGTTACAGCTAAGGAAGAATGTCCAAGCATATTCATAATGTCCATTAATGGAATCTTTTCTCTACGTGCATAGTCGGCAAAAGTATGTCGAGAAATCTGAGTAGCTAAATTTTCTTCGATCCCTGCTAATTTAGCCAGCTCTTTAAGTTTCTCATTAAAGCTTGCATTTTTAGAGCTCTTCTTTTTCTTAAAGTCTTGCTCATTTAATGTATTTAGCTCTGGAATAATTGGAAGTAATGGTCTCTTTTTGGAGTGGGGCTTTGTTTTATATTTTTTAATTATTTCTAATGGTTTTGAATGCAGTGGCAAGTCTTTAAATCTACCTGTCTTAGACATTGCATAAACCAATCGGCCATCTTTAACATTTTTCCAGCTCAATTTACATACATCACCAAAGCGAATTCCCCCACAATAAAAAGCGAAGAGAAATGAGTCCCTTACTAAATCAAGATCAGTACCTTTCTTTAATTTTAGATTCTCAAGTGATTCTATCTGCTTTAATGTAAGTTTTACTTTACGTGATTTGGTTTTTCGAAGTGCTTGGTAATCATCATATGGAACATGGGAAATATGACCTTCCTTTTTTGCATATGTTAGCAACCTTTTAAAACGCTGCATTTCTTTATTAACAGTATTTGGACCATTTTTAACTTTAGTTAAAAGGTACCCTTGGAATCCATGAACAAAGGTTGAGTCTACCCTTACAATTGGAAAAGATTCTTTACCGGTAAATTTTTTCAGTTTACTAATAACTACATGTGCATGTTTGGCCTCATCATAGTTAGCATCGGATTCTAGTTGATCTTTAAACTCGGTATAGAGATCAAATAAGTCAGTTGGCTTTTTATGGCGCAGAGTAAGTAGTTCTTTTAATTGCTCTTTTGTGAAATGCTCTGATTCATAAATAAGGATATTTGAGATTTCTGTTAATTCACGCTGCATCCAGTCATTAATTACTTTATGGTTCGGGTGACCAGATCTTAATTCGCGTTTCTTTTTATTCCAATGGTTAGCTTTAATTGCAAACTGAGACCGAATGTATATCGATTTTCTAAATTGAGTAATACGTAAAGTGATAGGAAAGAGTCCATCTTTTCTTGCTTTACCGGCGCGAATTGTAAACTGACAAGAAATTGAAGATTTTAGCATAAAATTGATTCAAGTTACTTGAGTAATGTACAAAAAGGTGCAAACAAAGGTGCAAACAATTGTTGTAATTTAATACTTCCTACTTCAGTTCAGTTAATTAAAAGATCGTTTTAAAGCTATTATATAATCATTTTGAATAAAACGAAAAGATATAGAATGAAAAATTCGAGTCCCTCATCGCCCACATTTAAAAGCTTCTCAAGATTTCTTGGGAAGCTTTTTTTTGTTCATCGAAGTGGTTAATCGTTGTGCCAATTCATGAATTGGCCGTACCATAAAAAAGTATAGTCTATTGGGGGTATTATGAACTACGTTTATATCTTGTGTTCTAAGAGCCTGAATAGATACTATTTTGGAAGTACTTCGAATCTTCAAGATCGAATAGATCGCCATAATAGTGGCGAATTCAGATATACAAAATCAGGAACGGAGATTGCGGTATATGTTCCGAAAATCAGCCAGTGTAGTAGTTTAATCTTGTTAATTTCTTCCTATTTCTTTTAACTATAACAAGAAATTGTGCTTAGATTTATTTGTCAAAATTAGAATGAAAATCTTCAATCTATTTTTGAAGAAATCGTAAAGATGAAAATCACTAAATACTATAAAAAAGATATATTAATATAGATTAATTTTTCGATTTTCGATTTTTCTTATTTTCTATTCATTCTTTTATTAAAAATAGATCACACAATAATAGTAGATTAGCAATCACGTGGAAATTAAGTTTGTAAAACGATCAAATATTAAAGTATCCAAAAAGAGATCTTCAAAGTTTCGACCTTTATTAGAAGCCATCGAAAAGTTGAAACCTAGCGGTCAAGCTATCGAGGTGTCGTATTCGAGCGAAAAAGGCGTAAATTCTATGCGTACTGCGGTTTATCAGTTTTGCCGGCAAAAAGATTTTACTGTAAAAAGCCGAAGAGATAGTGTTAATAAGAAAATCTTCTTTTACCGAGACAAATAGTTGGTTTTTTCGGGGTTAATCTTTTAATAATCCCGTTTATTATTTTGCATTTGCCTTGGTTTCGGTACATTGGCTCAGAAATTATTTTGAGACCATGGAACTAGTTAAAGAGCCGAAAACCTATCATCGTTTTTCCAGAGAATCACTTAAGGAACAGTTTAAATCTGTCCGATCCTTTTCTCATTATTTAGTAGAACCTCTGGAAACAGAAGATTTTGTAATTCAGCCGATGGAGAATGCCAGCCCAACAAAGTGGCATTTGGCTCACACATCCTGGTTTTTTGAAACTTTTGTTTTAGGGAAATTTCAAAAGGATTTTGAAAGCTTACATCCACAGTACGCTTATTTTTTTAACTCTTACTACTTGCAAACCGGTGTGCCCTTTTCTCGGGCTAAACGTGGGATGTTATCGCGACCAACTGTAAAAGATGTATTCGATTATAGATATTATGTGAATGAACAAATCGAAAATTTTATCAATAATATAACTGATGAAATTTGGGAAAAAGCCGCTCCAGTTGTAGAAATCGGAATCCATCACGAGCAGCAACATCAGGAATTAATCTTAACTGATTTGAAATATCTCCTAGCTCAAAATCCATTGCTTCCAACGTATCGAGATCGAATAATCCAAGAATCACCAGGTCCAAAAGAGATTAAATGGATTGCTTTTGATGAAGGGACCGTTAAAATTGGAAATAAAGGCAAAGAATTCACTTATGATAATGAGCACCCCCGTCATCGAACCTATGTCCAAAATTATGAATTAGCTAATCGGCTGGTTACAAATAAAGAATATCTGGAATTCATAAACGATGGGGGCTATGAACGATCTGAATTGTGGCTGGATGAAGGCTGGTCGACGGTTCAACGCGAAGGGTGGAATGCTCCATTATATTGGTATAAAAGTAACAATACCTGGATGTATTTTACATTGTCGGGTTCAAGACGAATTGATGAGAATGAACCGGTAACTCATATAAGTTATTACGAGGCGGATGCTTTTGCTCGATGGAAAGGGGTTCGTCTACCTACTGAACAAGAATGGGAACATGCATGCGGTAAAAGATCTATTGACGGCAATTTTGTAGAGAATAATCAGTTTCATCCCATTGCTACAGAAACAACTGAAGAGGATTTACAACAAATGTTTGGCAATGTTTGGGAATGGACAATGAGCAGTTATTCCCCATATCCAAATTATAAGCCATTGCCTGGTGCATTAGGGGAATACAATGGAAAATTCATGGCTAATCAATATGTGTTAAAGGGAGGATCGTGTGCAACTTCCAAATCTCATATCAGAAAAACGTATAGAAACTTCTTTCATGCTGATGCAAGGTGGCAGTTTTCAGGAATTCGATTAGCCAGATAATTAATGAACGAGACTTTGACGGAAAAACAGAAAACGGTCATCAACGAAATTGTTGATGGCATGAAAAAATCGCCAAAACTGCTGCCTAGTAAATATTTCTATGATGAGGTGGGTTCTCGTTTATTTGATGAGATAACCTTGCTTGATGAATACTATCCAACGCGTACGGAGCGTAAGATCTTGAAATCGAACCTGGTTGAGATCGGTGAGAAGCTTGGTAATAATGTTGAGTTAATTGAGCCCGGCAGTGGAAGTAGTGAGAAAACCAGAATATTACTCGATCATCTGGATAATATTACCTGCTATGTTCCCATTGATATTTCAGGAAAGTACTTGATGCAGGTTGCGGAAAAACTTAGAAGCGAGTACCCGAATATCGACATAGAGCCTTTGGTAGCCGATTATACCCGACCCTTCGAGTTGCCTGATACGCATCCGGATGCACGTCGAATCGTGTTTTTTCCCGGATCGACGATTGGCAATTTTAGATTGAATACCGTTCAACGATTTTTCTCAGTTATCGCAGATATTGTTGGAAAAAGTGGCGGAGTTTTGATTGGGGTTGATCTGAAAAAGGACATCAGCATTTTGGAAGCTGCTTATAACGATGCAAAAGGGATCACTGCTGAGTTCAACAAAAATATGCTAACCCATTTAAACCGACTGATTTCTTCAGATTTTGATGTGTCTAACTACGAGCATAAAGCAGTTTGGAATGAAGAAAAAGGAGCTATTGAGATGCGCCTTTATTCAATCACAGACCATGCAGTGCACATTAATGGTCATTCATTTGAAATTACAAAAGGCGAATATTTACACACCGAAAATTCGCATAAATATTCGCAAACAGAGTTTGAACAAATAGTATCACCTTGGTTTAAGGTGGCAAAGGTTTGGACCGACGACGACAATTTATTCAGTGTGCAGTACCTTGTTCCAAAGTAAGGTTTATTCTGAGACTCCGGCCCATTCTAAATACTTGTCACGAACCTGTTTGATATGAACGTCTATGGTCTCTAAGCTCCATTCTGAAGTATCGATTGGTGGGTGAATATGCGCATGAACTTCACCGCTTTTCGAAAGTATTGATCCGCCTAAACTTAAAGCGTCATTGCCTTCAAAATATATCGGCACTATGGGATAATTTAGGTCAATGGCCATTCTGAAAGCTCCTTTTTTAAACGGACCAATCACCCCTTCATGCTTTCTGGAACCTTCGGGCGCTACCATTACTGAGAGTTTATGCTTTATTAAACGATTGTAGGTTTTAACCAACGTTTTAATCGCTTCTTCTCTTTTCTGACGTTTTATAAAAACTTGTCCGGTTAACCGCCCAACTATAAAAAAGAATGGGAAATATTGGAGCTCCCACTTTGCCACAAATCGAATTTTATCCAGGCCCACTGCCATCATGGTAAGAATATCGAGTGTGGAACTATGATTAATGATTACAACAGCCGGTTCATGTGTTGGCTCACCATGCTGAACTACTGAAAATTTTATGCCAATAACAGCTAATACAGGTTTTGCAATTCCTGGTGCAAAAGTACGGATTACATAGTCGGTAGCTTTCCCAAAGCTTAATACCAGTATCAAAATGATAATGGGTATTGCGATGATAAAAAGCGTAACGAATAATACGATTCCCAGATAACTTCGCAGATATTCAATAAAGTTTAGTGATGTTGACATTCCATCAAATTCGAACTATTGGGACTAAATTGCTAATTCAATCTTCTATCGAAAGGCGTCTTCCAGATGCGTAATTTCTTGTTTTGATTTGGTTTTAAGAATTCCAATTACATCAAAACGGACAGGAAAATCTGCCAGTTGATTTTGTAGCATCCATTGTTCTGCAGCAGTAAAAATACGCTCAACTTTGACTTCACTCACAAATTCTACCGGGGACCCAAATTGAGTTGACGACCTCATTTTTACCTCTAAAAAAACATAGATTGGGCCATCTTTTGCGATAATATCAACTTCGTAATGCCCCGCATAATAATTACGAGCGAGAATCTCCCATCCTTTATTTAACAAAAAAGTAGAGGCGATTTCTTCTGCTTCATCCCCAATTTTTCGGTTAGACTTTGTCGCCACCTTTAAATGTTTCTTTGAGTGATTCCTTTACTTCAACGAGCTTGATGAGTTGTTTAAGAAAATTGAGATTCTTTTTACTGATATAGGGCAGGAGTGCATCAGTAAATCGTTCGAACATTTCCAGAAAGTCGTTGTAATTTTCGATTCGTTGCTTAAAATCGATGCTTTCCTGGTCTTCAAGCCCACCTGCTTCAAGTGTTTTAATACACTCTTGTAACTCCGCTCTTATCGGGGCAATTTCTCGTTGTTGACGTTCGCGAATAATGGTTGATACAATTTTCCAGATATCTGTTTCAGCAGAGTAATAATCCTTTCTGTCGCGGGGATAGTTTACTTTTTTGATGAGCTCCCATTCCAAAAGCCGATGCAAATTCATATTTGCATTACCCCGGCTAATTCCAAGCTTCTCCATAATGGCATCGGTATCCATAGGGTGCGACTCGGCATACAAGAGTGCGTGAATCTGGGACATAGTTTTATTAATACCCCATGCTGAGGCCATTTCGCCCCATAAATCTACAAATTGATCAACGGCTTGTTGATAGGATGCATTCATACAATAAGTGTAGGGAATTATTCGAAAGTAAGTTGGCTAAAATTAAATCCACCAGTTAAAATCTCAACTCTGATTAAAACTGTGCCGGCCTCAAACTCATCTTCGCCTATTTCAATTTCTCGCCAACCCTGAAAGCTTCCTGTATTGGGGACCTGCACATCCGGGCCAACTGGTTTTCCATCAACTTTAACACGAAAAACACCATTCGCATTAGTAGATGCTATTCTTGCTTTTACAGTATATGTGCCGGAAGCAGTTACCTCAGCAGTATATTCTAACCACTCGCCCGTTTCAATCCACCCAATGCTATATCCGGCTTCGTTGTCTGCACTGCTTTCAATATCTACGCCATCATTACGCATCGACCAGCCATTATTCCCATTGTTTTGATTGTCGTCACTACTTACGCGCATATACTCAGTATCGCTATAGGAAACGCCGTTATTTCCGATATCATAATACACAGCAGGAATATCACCCGGGATTACAATATCAGTGTAAGGGATATTTCTGCTGTTGAAGTCTGGTGAAAAAAGGGCAGCTACTATATCCGGTCGGAAACTATTTTTACTGATAGCCAAATCTTCTGCCATTTGAAATAAACCAGCTTTCGCTTCTTCCACAGTAGGCCGAGGCCCACTTCCTTTCCAGTATTCTGTTACTTTATCGTAATTTTCATTTCTAGGAGCAGAGAGTGGTGAGGTGATGGTACTCAGTTTTTTATGCGTCCACCAATTCCAACCAATCCCATTACTTTCAACTAATCTGGTGGTTTCATAAAACCATGTATTGGAGTTCTCGCCGGATTCACCCAACCAAAGCGGAGTTTGAGTTTGATCTCTTAGTGCCAGTAAGTAATTAATGGTTCCCTGATCGGTGGAATTCCAGTACTTATGAAAGGCAAATACCACGTTGTCATCCTGGCGCGGAATCGCGTCTAGTAAATCAAAAGTTGTTGAGAAGTAATTTCCATTGATAAATAAGATGTGATTTTTATCCACTTTCCTGATTTCCGGGATCAAATCGGTATGAAATCGTAATACATCTTCTGCACCGTAGCCATCGGGGGTAACAGGTTCGTTTAGAAGATCGTAGCCAATAATAATGGTTTCGTCTGCATATCTACGCGCAATTTCAGTCCAAATTTTTATTGTGATAGGCATGTAGGTTTCGTATTCCGTCCATAATCGTGCAGTGCCATCACTATCGGCAATTTCCTTATCACTTTGTGCACCCGGTGCTCCATGCATATCAAGAATTACATCCATTCGGTGGCGCTTACACCAAATTAAAACCTGATCAAGACGATCAAATTCACGCTCATTAAAAGTATCGGAGTCAATATCGTAGAATACCTTATGATTAAACGGAATTCGAATGTGATCTGCACCCCATTCTTTCATGGCGATGATATCTTCTTCCTGAACGTAATTTGTTCTGAATTCTTCAAACCAACGATCCGTTTCTGATGCCCCTAAAAGATCAGTAATTTCGTTTCTTAGTCTGGTTGGGCCAAAATCACCGGGCATATTAAACATGTATCCTTCGGGCATTAACCATCCTCCAAGACCAAACCCACGAATGACGACTGGTTCGCCCTGACGATTTAAAATTTCGGTTCCTTCAGTACTAAAAAATGTAGTTTCGTTATAGCCATTAACATCAGTGTCGGGGCCATCTGGTCCGCTCGAATTAGATTTACAGTTTGCGAGTAGGCCAAAAATTACGATGAATAGTAGGTAGCTTGACTTCATTTTAATTGAATTTTAACATCATTTGTGAGTAATAACGCAGGATTATACGATACCAATACTACATGAATAAATCATTTCAGCATGTAGATAAGATGAATTATCCGAGCAGTAGGATAACTGTAAGAATGGCAATAAAATAAGCTACCAGAAACGCATATTTTTTATACCAGGCTTTTTCACCCTTCAATATCTCACTCAGACTTAGAGCGTATTTGGCGTCAGCTAATTTTTCGTTATTGATGCTCAGTAACGAGGCTATAACTGCACTAATAACACACCCAAAGAGATTCCACCACATCCAGTATATTTGGGAAAATCCCAGCCAAAGGGTGATGTTAAATCCAACACCGATCAGGATTCCGATAAACATGGCTCGAGTGGTGACTTTCTGCGACAATATGCCCACCAGGAATGCAGCGAGGATGGGGCCGTAAAAAGCCGAACCGATTTTATTGATTGCCTCGATTACCGTATCAGAAATACCACCCACGATAAATGCAAAACCAGTAATTATTACTCCCCAAATTACGGTCGTAATTTTTCCAAGATTAATCTGATCGGCATCTTTTTTCCATTTACTTACAAAGTCCCGCATTGTGGAAGCAGAAAGTGAGTTGAGAGCCGAATCCAAACTAGACATCGCTGCTGCAAGTAGGGCAGCAAAGAGTAGTGCGCGCAACCCGGTTGGTAACATCAGTAAAATGTATTCCGGAATAAGATAATCTGGCTTATCAGTTGGGACTGCTGCAGCGAGTTCCGGTGAATTCTGTAAGACAGCGAAAGCAGCAATTCCGAGCAAAATATAGAGTAGCGTTAATGGGAACCTGGCAAGCCCGTTAAGCATGAGCGCTTTTTTAGCTTCATCAACTGATTTTGCCGAAAGACCACGTTGCACCTGACTTTGATCTGTTCCATAATAGGAGGCGTACAAGAAAAAACCGCCAAAGAGAAACGCCCAGAATGGTACGGCACCGCCATCACCTAAACCGGTAGAAAAATCAGTAGCACTAAGTCGATCTGAGGGCATGGCAGCAAACATTTCTCCAAACCCACCGATGTCAATTGCAGCGTAAACTATACAAACAATAATGCCGCCAAGTAAAACGACCATTTGAATGACATCCGAATAAATTACAGCCGAAATTCCACCTATGGTATCGTAAATGATGGTGATGATTCCGATCATTAAAATGGTGCTCCAAAGTGGCAGATCAAGAGCAACGGATAAAACGATAGCACTCGCATATAACCCAACTCCTGTTGCTAGCCCTCTGGAAACTAAAAATACCCCACTTACTAAATTTCGAACGGATGGACCAAAACGTAGCTCCAGATATTCATAAACACTTACTAAGTTCAATTTTCGAAAATATGGGATGAGGAAAACCATCACCAAAATCATTGCCAACGGAACAGCAAGTTCATATTGTAACCAGGTTAGTCCACCGCCATCTTTTAGAGCGACAAATGCCGGGATAGATATAAAACTAATGGCAGATGTTTGGGTCGCCATCGTTGAAATTCCAACTGCCCACCAAGGAATATTCCGATTACCGACATAATAATCGTCCTGACTGGTTTGGCCACGCCCCAAATAAATACTCATTCCTACCAGGCCAAGTAGGTAAACAATGATGATAATCCAGTCTATCGATGTCATGCGGGGATGTTAACGCACTACGAGCGGTGAAGCAAATCTAAATATAATGCAGCGGTCCAAGAGAATTGAGGAGTTCCACATGCTTCTGCTGTTTCTTTAGAAGGGCTGAAATATTCATAAAAACCGAATTCTTCGATTAAAGTGACGGTGTCCGTTTTTACTTTTTGAGCTAAATCATGCAATTCATATTTCTGCAAACCCCGAATAAGCATCCAGTTTGTATTAATCCAGATGGGGCCTCGCCAATACCGTTTTGGATCGAAAAGTTTATCAGTGGGCATTACGGTAGGCATCATGTAGTTGTCTGGACTAAAAGACTCAAAATGTGTTTCCACGATTTGATTTGCCCTATTCTGATCTGGAATACCGGAAAAAAGCCCTGTAATAAATCCTGCATTCGATGGGGCATGGATGATGTTATTGTTGAACAGATCAAACCCAAGGTAGTTGTTCGATGTTGAATCCCAAAGCTTGGCATTCATGGCATCTCGGCCTCGATCGCCCCAGTTTTTGAAATCTTCATCAGGATTTCCAATCATCTCAGATAATCGATAGAGGGCTTCATTTGATTTTACAAGCAAGGCATTAAACACCGGATCCTGAATCAAAAATGGGCACTGTTCAAAGATCGTCTGTTCATCATAAGCGCAGTCAGTAAAAAGTTCTACCAGCCAAATATATTTCAGGTATTCTTCATTGGTAGGGCGATTGTCTGCTTTAATATGCGTTAAGTCACGCCGAATTGAGTTCAAATCACGATCGGGTACGTTGATTCTTTGGAGTGATTGATCATATATGGGTGAATTATCGAGTCCTGATTCCCAATTATGCCGAATATACACCAACCCTTCACCGTCAGGGTCGCGATCTCGGAATAAATATTCATGAAAAGTTTTAAGAGCCGGAAGTATTTTTTTTATTCTCGCTAGTGCTTTGGTTTTATCGGTCGAAAGTTCATAAAGCAACTCAAGTATGAAACCCATTACCGGAGGTTGAGTAATTCCTGAAGTTCTAGGCGATAAACATGCATGATCAAAAAGATGCGCTTTCCAAACATCGGGCCCGGGGAAATATCCATCACTTTCTTTGTGAAAAATGATGTGGGGAATCATTCCATTTTCCCATTGCCCTTTAAGTAGAAATTCGAGTTCGCTCCAGGCTTTTTCTTCATCAAAATGAGCGTAACCTAACGCAATAAAACCAGAGTCCCACAGCCATTGAAATGGATAAAGCAATGGACTTGGGATGGTATAGCCCTCTCGCCAGTTCTTAATAAGAACTTGCTTTGCTTCTTCAGCGTTAGTCATTTTTTGGCGGGGTCACAGGAGCTTTAGTTTCTGCTTTTTCCTTACTCTTGGGGACCGATTCTGTTTTTTCTTCTTTCTTCTTCCCACCATTTTTGTAGTCGGTTACATACCAACCATCCCCTTTGTACACAACACCGCCACCACCGGAAACTACACGCTTTACTTTCTGGCCTGTTGTTGGGCATACTTCTAGTGGTGATTCACTCATTTTTTGAAGTACCTCAAACCGGGTTCCATCTTCTCTTTTATACTCGTATGTAGGCATAATTTATCGTGAATTAGTTTCGAACGTGTTTAACAATTTATGTGCCAATTGGATCAAAAAAAGTTAGTCATGAAGAAATTGCAAACGCAGCATTCATGGTGAACTGCCAAATTTAACATAATTATAATTTTCTGACGGGTTTATATTACAACATCATCTAAAGACCAATTAGCTGAAATTTCTCATTGGCCATTGGAAAATCGCTTCCAGTTTTTTCGATTTTATGTTAATGGGTGAGTAAATAAAAAAGGGATAAAATGATCAGATAACATAATTGAATGCCTATCTTTAAGGCTTCTAAAAAATCGATCACAGCAAATAACAAGGGAGCACCTCGTTCATGCAACGCGTCCTTAATCTATTCGACTTTTCACAACCAATAAATTATAGAACTGAAATTTTATCTGGCTTAACTGTTGCCATGGCGCTTATTCCCGAGGCCGTTGCATTTGCGTTAATCGCCGGGCTCTCTCCACTCACTGGATTGTATGCTGCTTTTATGATGGGTTTAATCACTTCAATTTTTGGTGGAAGACCCGGGATGATTTCAGGTGCAACCGGTGCAGTTGCAGTTGTATTGGTTGCATTGGCGAAATCGCATGGGGTTGAGTATATCTTTGCAGCTGTAATCTTAGCTGGAATTATACAGATAACAGCAGGCACTCTTCGTTTGGGAAAGTTGATGAGGCTGGTTCCTCACCCCGTTATATTCGGGTTCGTAAATGGACTGGCAATTATCATATTTATGTCTCAATTGGATCAGTTTAAAGATCCGAGTGGAGCCTGGCTCACCGGTTCACCTTTACTTGTGTTGGGTGGATTAGTTCTTTTAACCATGGCTATTATCTGGGGATTACCAAAAATCAGTAAAGCAATTCCCTCCTCTTTGGTTGCTATTTTAAGTGTTTTTGGGATTGTTTTTGCCTTTGGCATTGAAACGAAAACGGTAGGTGATATCGCATCTATTTCAGGTGGATTTCCACCCTTTCACATTCCTGAAGTACCACTAGCTTTTGAGACCTTGAAAATCATTTTCCCGTACGCCGCAATTATGGCGGGAGTTGGTTTGATCGAAAGTTTATTGACATTGAATATCATCGATGAAATCACGGAAACCCGTGGTCGGGGAAACAAAGAGGCAGTTGCTCAGGGTGCTGCAAATATACTATCAGGATTATTTTCTGGGATGGGTGGCTGTGCCATGATTGGACAAAGTTTAATCAACGTATCAGCGGGAGCAAGAGCGCGCCTTTCTGGTATTGTGGCTGCGGTGATGTTGCTGGTATTTATCATGTTTGGAGCCGGATTAATTGAACAAATGCCAATGGCCGCACTTACAGGTTTGATGATTATGGTAGCTATTGGAACTTTTGAATGGGCAAGTTTGCGCACATTTACCAAAATGCCAGTTTCTGATATTTTTGTGATGGTTCTGGTAACCATAGTAACAGCAGTGCTTCATAATTTGGCGCTTGCAGTTCTTATTGGGGTGATCATTGCCGCTTTAGTATTTGCATGGGATAACGCGAAAAGAATCCGCGCAAGAAAACACATCGATGAAAACGGAATAAAACATTATGAAATTTATGGTCCCCTCTTTTTTGGATCAGTAAGTGTTTTCAATGATAAGTTTGATGTATTAAATGATCCGGAGGAAGTAATTATCGACTTTGCTGAAAGTCGTGTGGTAGATATGTCGGCGATTGAAGCGTTAAACCGATTAACGGAGCGTTATCAAAAAGTTGGAAAGAAAGTGCACTTAAAGCATTTGAGCAAAGATTGCTTGAGGCTACTTGAAAATGCAGACGAAATTATCGACGTAAATGTGCTTGAAGATCCAACCTACAAACTGGTTATTGATAAGATTTAGCCAAAGGTGAGCTCGAATTTTATGAGCTCTTCATCATCTTTATAAAAAGTAGCGATTTTCGAAAATCCTAAACGTTTTAGCAGTGCAATTGATCGGGTATTTGACGGCAAAGTAATTGCCAAAATAGTTGATAGCTTATTCGAAGATGTTGCCCAGTTTAAAATGGCGTAACTCGATTCTGTAGCATATCCATTACCTTCGAACTCAGGTAAAAAAGCAAAACCTATATCAGGGTGATCAAGATACGTTCGTTTTAACAATCCATTAATACCAATGGGCTGCCCGGATTTTTTTAGGGATACTTTGAATAAGCCGAATCCATGGGTTTCATAAGATGAAATCGGGCCGGTGAGGAGATACTTTTCGGCATCTGCAATTGAATGAATCTTACGATCGCCAATGTAAGTTAACCAGCCTGGCGTATTTGTAAGTTTCAGAATAAAGGGGGCATCAGCTATTTCAAGTTCTGAAATAACTAAACGATCTGTTTCTAATTGAATCAATTAATTGAGACTTGATAAACCCTGGGTAAATCGCTTCATGGCTTCTTCAAGATCTTTTACAGAGGCTGCGTAGCTCATTCTCAACCCATTTGGTTCGCCGAAGGCATCACCGGGTACAACTGCTAAGCCAAACTCATCCAATAGATAGAGACATAAATCAGTGGATGTTTCGATGGTCTCGCCATTAGGCTTGGTTTTGCCAAGATGTGCTGAAATATCCGGAAATACATAAAAGGCACCGCCCGGGGTGAAGCAAGAAACCCCATCGATTGCATTTAAACTGTCAACCATGAAAGTACGGCGTTTCTTGAACTCATCTCTCATGGCATGTACCTCAGAAAGATCGTTGGTATAGGCAGCTAAGCCTGCAGCTTGCGAAATCGACGATGGTGCCGAAGTTTCCTGACTTTGAATTTTCGAAACTGCTTTCACGATATCCGGATGAGCAGCGAGATAACCGAGTCGCCAGCCGGTCATCGCAAACCCTTTCGAAAAACCATTTACCACAATTACCCGATCTTTTAAATCGGGCGCTACATTAAGGATGCTGATGTGTTCGCCTTCAAAAACGATGTATTCATAAATCTCGTCAGAGATCACAAGAATCTGTGGGTGTTTTCTCAAAACATCGGCTAAGGCTTCCATGTCTTCTTTGCCGTAACACGATCCCGTAGGATTTGAAGGAGAACACAAGATCAACGCTTTTGTTTTATCTGTAATCGCATCTTCAAGCTGCTCAGCAGTCAGGCGAAAATCATTTTCGAAGGATGTACGGATAGTAACCGGAGTACCTTCAGCAAGGCGTGTCATTTCAGGATAAGAAACCCAATAAGGAGCCGGAATAATCACTTCATCTCCTTCATCAACGGTAGCAAGTAATGCAAATCCAACCGATTGTTTTGCTCCGTTTGAACAAATGATTTGGGAAGGATCGTAATCCAAGCCATTATCTCTGTTCAATTTCGCACAAATGGCTTCTCGTAATTCCGGAGTTCCCGGGTTCATGGTATATCCATGTTGACCACCTTTGATGGCTTCTATAGCTGCATCACATATGTACGTCGGTGTTTTGAAGTCCGGCTCACCAGCGCTTAGAGATACGATAGATTTTCCTTCTCTTTTTAATTCTTTAGCTCTTCCGGTAACTTTTAATGTAGCAGATGGCTGAACGTTTTGGGCACGTTTTGAAATCATAATTTGCGAGTGAATGATGAAACTAGATAAGTGAGAAGGAATGTAAAAAAGGAATGCTCAGAAAGGAAAACCGAATCAAAAAAAGACAGGAAATTTTGAACAGCTATTTTTTGAACTTTTTCTTCAGAGCTTCCGCTACATTTTCAGGTACAAAAGAAGTAAGATCGCCATCCCAGTATGCGATTTCTTTAACCAGTGATGCAGAAATGAAAGTGAATTCTTCATCGGGCATCAGGAAAATGGTATCCACTTCCGGAGCAAGTCGTTTGTTGGTGAGCGCCATTCTAAATTCATATTCGAAATCTGAGATTTGACGGACCCCTCGAACCAGCGTCTTGGCTTTAAGTTTTTTGGCATGATTTACAAGAAGCCCGGTAAACTGATCAACCTTAATATTTTTCGCCCAGGCTTTTCCTTCCAAACATTCATTGATCAACGCTATTCGCTCGTCTCCGGTAAACACAGATCGTTTTTCTTTATTCACCGCAACAGTCACTAAAACATCTTCAAATAGATTTGCAGCACGCTCTAAAATGTCGAGGTGCCCGAAAGTAATTGGATCAAAAGAGCCGGGATACAATGCTAGTGTTTTCATAATCTAGGTAGAGTGATCAGATATTTTTTGGCAAGTCATTTCGACCAAAGGGAGAAACCAGATTTCTCTTTTCACTCGTAATGACAAAATACAAGCAACTAAATGCTACGCTTATGAATCTACCGGATGCTTCTCAAAAATACTAACGGTGGTTCTGCCATAGGCTTTACTAAAAAAACAGTGGGGATGATCTTTATAAGAATGATATTTGTCGTGTTCCAGAATAAACCATCCTTCTTCGGTTAACCAATTATTCGATAATATTTGATCAATCATTTCTTCCATCCATTCGTAATTGTAGGGAGGGTCGCAAAAGATGAAATCAAATGGAACAGCCACTCCACCGATAAATCGCTGGACATCTGCAACGGCGGTTCGCACTTGAAGATCGACGCCAAAATCGGTGGCGGTTTTTTCAATCAGCTCAATATTTTTTGGGTTGATGTCCACAAAAGTAACAGTCTTTGCACCACGCGAAATGGCTTCGAACCCTAAACTACCGGATCCACCAAATAAATCTAACACCTTGGCACCATCCAAATATTTGTACACTTCAATTTTATTGAAGATGCTTTCTTTGGTGCGGTCGGTGGTTGGTCGAACATCCAATCCTTTGGGAATAGTTATTCGCCGACCTTTCAGTTTTCCTGTGATGATTCTCATGGTGAAATGAAATATGTTTAGAAATTAATCTAAGCTTAATAAGATAGCAGGAAAAGCCTCTGCCAGATCAAAGCCATACGTAGTTTCTTCTGCAAAAACGCCCATCTCATCCAGCGTATTTAAAGAAACCGCTTTGGTGGATTTATCCCAGAAATGACTAAGAATTCGTTCAACTTCGTGTGTTTGATGGCCAAAAAGATAAGTGTGATCATGCAAGCCCATCATCCAGCTAGAGTGTTGTGCCGTTTGCAACCAGTGATAGGGTAAATCTTCCATTTGATCGAATGTTATGAAAGTAGCAGCCCGAAATTGCCCCAGAACAAAAGAAGTAATTGAAATTGCGTGCTTATGGCATCCTATCATTAAAAATGAGCGACTGCTATTCACCGATGATGACCATGTTGAGGCAATTTCAAAGTCGCTGGAATATTCGCTGGTTCCAACAGAAAGTGCGAGCTTGTTAAGCCCGTCCATAACTGACCTTCTGCGAATGCACAAAAATTTAAATCTCGGTTTAGACACGGCGTGCCAGGTTGGCTCTAAATCCTCGCGAGAAACTCCTTTCATAATGATAGAAAGATGATCTTCGCGTTCATCGGCATTGTCGTACACTACTTTTGGGAGTGCAGTCCAACATTCTTCGGTTAGGCTGGTTAATGCCCGAATAGAAATTATATCATGCTCTTTTACTAAAGACTGAACCGTTTTTTGAATGTGCGGATAACGATCAGGATCCTGGCTGCGCACAGCTTCTGCCACATCGAAGTTAAAATCGAAACTGCCAATTTCTTTTAGGGTAGAATCTGCATCCGTTTGGTTAACGGCGTAGTACAGTCGATCAGAAAAAAAACAAAGTCCTAAATTCTGAGTGGCGCCATCCATTAATTCCAGTTAGGCGCGTTACGCATGGTAGTTCTTCTTAAACTTCCAATCTCATCGTCAGAATCTGGGTCCTCGAGCAAATATAGAGGAGGTCTGGTTGTATCAACATGTGTATAAAGGAATCTTTCACCTGAACGAGGAGCGATAATCATTGATTCCGGAGAATAAGTAAGTGGTGGAATCTGAGCGAATAAAGTATCGCCCATTGAGATCATCAACGAATCTGTTTGTAGATAGGTAACAATGCTGTCTAGTCCGCCTTCGGTAGGTGGGAAATGCCCAAATCTGCTATCATATTGAACAAGTGCATCTTTTAGAGTTAGCATTCGGTTGCGAACGCGTTCTGTTTCTGCTTCACGTTCTTTAACTTCTTGATAAGGAGTTACAATCGAATCATATAGAAGCCAGGTTAATGCAATAATTACGATTCCAAGAACAACGCTTATGATTTTATTTCGGGTATCGATATCCATTTGAGAAGCAGATTATTATGTGTTAGATGCTTACGTTAATGAGCCAAGAAAATACACGCACCCCTTTAGAGATGCAACCTGCCAAAGGCACCAAAAATTATCAGTTTTATTATTTGGTTGGCTAAATATCTTATGAACTTTACATCCTCTAAAAAATCTCGGCTTGAATAAGCAAATTTTAAGGCTTGCCATCCCAAATATACTTAGCAATTTATCTGTTCCATTACTTGGTGCAGTTGATACGGCAGTAATTGGCCATTTAGATGCAGTTTATTACTTAGGAGCCATTGCAATTGGGAGTATAGTGTTCGATTTCATTTTTTGGGGATTTGGCTTTTTGAGAATGGGAACAACCGGATTGGTTGCGCAAGCATTTGGAGCCGGTAATCTTCAGGAAACGCGAACTATTTTGCTGAGGGTAATTATTGTTGCGCTTAGTGCCAGCGCTTTTATCCTTTTACTTCAATGGCCAATTTTGGAACTGTCATTGCTCATAATAAATGCATCAGCTGAAGTAGAAACCTTTATGAGGCAGTACTATCAAATACGAATTTTTGCAGCACCGGCTACTCTTGCACTATTTGGATTGAACGGGTGGTTTTTGGGAATGCAAAATGCGCGATATCCTATGTATATAACCATTTTGCTGAATGTGTTAAATATCATTCTCAATCTCGTGTTTGTACTAAAATTTGATATGAATGTGAGAGGTGTTGCATTAGGTAGTTTGTTGGCTAGTTATGCTGCTTTGGGATTTGCTGTATTTCTTTATCGACTAAAGTACGCCGAAGTGGAATTCCAATTTAATTGGGTAACCATCCTGAAACGCACAGATATCAAAAAGTTCTTTTCGGTAAATAGCGACATTTTCATTCGAACCCTTTGCCTTATTTTTTCTTATGCGTTTTTCACAGCTAAGTCTGCTGAAAGTGGAGATGTAATATTGGCTGCGAATACCATTCTTCTTCAGCTTTGGTATATAAGTGCATACGGTGTAGATGGCTTTGCCTTTGCTGCAGAAAGTTTAGTTGGTAAGTTTAAAGGGGCCGGTGATATTGTAAATCTCAGAAAGTCCATTTTCTATAGTTTGTTTTGGGGGGTAGGATTAGGTGTGCTTGGTACTATCATTTACATGCTGTTAGGTGATAGAATTGTTACGGTGTTTACAAATCAGGATGTTGTGATTTTAACTGCTCAAACAGTTTTGATCTGGACCATATTGGCACCTTTAATTAACAGTATATGTTTTATTTGGGATGGGGTTTATATCGGCGCTACATCAACAGCCCCAATGCGAAATTCAATGCTTTTTGCAACCATTCTAGTTTTTGTGCCGGTTTTTTATTTGACGGTTGAATCACTCGGTGTGCATGCGCTCTGGTTAGCCATGATTTCATTCATGATTGCGAGAGGAATTGCATTATCACTATTGGCACCTAAGCATATTTTTAATACCATGTATTTAAATAAAGTGGAAAAATCATGAAATATGTTTTGTTGCTCCGCCATGCGAAATCTAGTTGGGATGACCCTGCTTTGGAAGACTTTGATCGCCCATTATCGGGGCGTGGATTAAAAGATGCGCCCAAAATGGGTAAATTTTTGAGAAAGTCGGGCTATTGCCCGGAATATATAGTTTCATCAACAGCTCAGCGAGCTCGGCAAACCACCGAATTATGCCTGGATGGTATGAAAAGGGATGAGAGTATCGTGAAATGGGACGATGGCCTCTATTTCGAGTCTGTGGCAAAATACATCTCAGCCATTCATCATGCTCCTCGAACTACCGAAACCATTATGCTGGTAGGTCACAATCCTTTGATTGAAGCAACGGCTACTATTTTAAGTGGAGGAAAAGATCGAACGGTTTTTCGTGTTCCCACAGCAGGCCTTGTATGTTTAGAAAGTTTTGCAGCCAGTTGGGATGAGTTAAGTCCGGGTACTTGCCAGATTAAATGGATGATGATACCGAAAGTGCTTAAAGAGATTCTTTAACTTTAATCTTCCATTATCAACGAATCCATCAATCCTTGAATTGGAATAATCTTGTATTCGTTTGGTGAATCAGGAATTAAATAATTATTGCTCACTTTGGATGGAATCTCAGCCGAAAGTATGCCAACTAACTTTCCTGAAATATCGAGTACAGCACTGCCAGTTGCTCGATTGGTAAAATTAAAATAACCGATATGGTATTCCGAATTCAATTCCGGATTAAGAATAGCTCCTTTATTAATTCGAAGTGTTGAGTTTGCATCCGGTGGGATATTCTGATATTCAGTTAACTTAGAAATAGCATCGATATACACTTTTTGGGCAGGTTGAGCATAGGCAATGAAAATTGCCTGATTATTTCGACTCATTTCTTGAGTAAAAATCAGCTCATCTAACAACAGAAAAAGTGGATCTGAACTTATACTCCCTGAACTTGCGGCATCTGATAAATAAGCTGAATTAAATAAGACGGTACTTTCGACCATTTCCTGCACAGTATTGAAGGAAGTATCACTTATTGCAATGGAATCTTCTGGGGCGATACCAGCAAAGATATCCTGAATAATAAATGGTTTTTGCTGCTCGGGTAGATTATTGAAAATCTTCAAAAAATCGATCAATAAAATCAACTCGTCTTCTAAGCTAATCTGTTGTGCCAGCTGCTGTTGCCCTCGAATTAAATTATACAGATTTACATCTTTGTTATTAGGGTCAGCGTTATTGAAGTCTCTAACAAGTAGTGCAAATTCATCCAGTCTGCTTAATGCTAAAAAATAGCTCGATGCATAATAACTGGCTCCTTGCCGATGCGCTATTTCATACGCCTGATCAAGAAAATAATTAATGTCACCATATTTTTTATCCGTCACCGAATCGGACTGAATCGTTTCGAATAGATAGTTATCAAAGGCTTGTTTAGCGGCTAGGATAGAATCTACTTTAAATGATTGTTGAACTGCCCGGTAGTATTCTAAATTTTCCTGAATATTAACTCTATTTGAAAGTGATTGTATGGCATATTGGGTATTCGAATTTGCCAATCGTTCTTCTTTTTTTATAAAAGCCGAATAAGAGGCCAGAATATTAGGATTCGTTGTAGTTTGGTAAAACTCCAAAGCCTGATGAGGATCCAGGCGAAAGGATCGTTCGGGGTATCCAATAACAAAACCATTTGACGACTCGTCGGTTTCGGCAGTCTCTAAAAATGAAATTGGCTCGAAGGGAATTGCATTCGATGAAACGGATGTGTTTGAAGAAGAATCAGAGGAATATGCTCGTAGAAATACTGGGGTATCCTTAATCGATTGATATAATATTTCAGAGTTTAACAGATTTTCTTCCGATGCTTCGATTGGTGGAGCCATAACCAAGCGAACTTCATTTACCTGCAAATATTTGGAAAGTACATATCGCTGTCCATTCAATAGTTCATTAATCTGAACAGTATATCCGGGATTTGATTCACGTTCTTTATCAACCAATTCTTTTGTAACTCTTTGTTTGATTTGTGCAATTTCGGAATTAGATAAGTTTTCGGTGATCACGGAATTATACGTTTCTGTTACATCAACCTGCTCAACTTCTATTTGTAAGGAAACTCCAGGTAGGAGTAATTCTTCGCTATGATTAGCTGCTTTGAATCCACTCTTAATCCAATTTTGTACATCAGAATTTTTATCATTGAAATACTCAAGGGCAATGGAATAATTTGTAACAAATAAACCATCCACCGAGATAAAAGCGCCGCTCTGTACAAATCCATTACCGCGGTAAACTTTTGCTACTGCACTCGATGAATTAATTATATCGTGATCTTCAAAATCTATGGCTAATTCTAAAGGATATAACTCTGAGGCAGAATTTTCATCGAAAGAAATTGATTTCGTAGAGCTACAACCTATTAGCAGGCTACTGCTTAATAAAAAGTAAGTGAATAATCGCATGCTAATAATCCATCTGTTTGTTCCATTGCTTATATTCACCTAAAATGCGAACTAAATCAATCGGATAAAAACAGTTCATGAATTATACGTTCAATCAATTCTATTTGTGCAAAACCCCGCTAAGTGCAGAAAGCCCAAGCGATGTTGAAATAATTACCAAAGCTGAAAGCAGCGAAGATTTCCCGCGTGTTTTTAAAGAATTTGAGGAGCTTCGTTCCCATGCCTTTAATAAAGATAATATCTACAGTGTGGTTAGAGCTGACGATATTTATGAGTTAGTGAGAACGTCTAATGATAAACGTGCGAAAGAAGAAGCCTACGAAAAAGCACAATCCGAGATTATTACCAATCTTCAGCATCGTGTTATGCAAGGCAACGATGCAAATGCTAAAGCAATATTAAAAGAAGTTTATGAAATCGAGTAATAATCGATACCCTAAATTATGATTTTCACATAATAGTTTAAGCCGACCATTGACGTCGGCTTTTTTTTTAACTTAAGATTTTCAATCTTAAAACTAACTATCGAAATGGATAATATTGAATTTAATACCGAGGAACTGATAGACCTCGCTTTGACCTATGCTCCAAAATTGTTAGGAGCAATCGTTGTACTTGTAGTTGGACTATGGGTAGTAAAACTTATCACTAAAATTGTACGAAAAGTACTAAATAGATCAGAAGTAGCTCCATCGCTAGAAGGATTTATTGCTAGTCTGGTATCCATCCTGTTAAAAGTAATGGTATACATCTCAGCACTTGGTATGCTGGGCATCGAAATGACTTCGTTTATAGCAATTCTTGGTGCGGCTGGTCTTGCAGTTGGAATGGCTTTATCGGGTACACTACAGAATTTTGCTGGTGGTGTAATGATCTTATTCTTCAAGCCATTTAAAGTAGGTGATTATATAGATGCACAAGGGCATTCTGGTTCGGTTAGAGAAATCCAAATTTTTGTAACGAAACTCGCAACACCGGATAATAAAATCATCTTCATCCCAAACGGGCCTCTTGCAAATGGTTCATTAACAAATTTTTCTCGGGAAGAAAAACGACGTGTAGACTGGACATTCGGCATTGGATATGGGGATGATGTGGACACAGCGTATAAAGTAATCTCAGATTTATTAGCTGCTGATGAGCGAATCGATAAAGACCCAGAGCCATTTATGGCCGTTTCAGAATTAGCAGATAGCTCAGTTAATATTGCAGTTAGAGTTTGGGTAAATGCATCAGATTATTGGGCCGTTTATTTTAGAATGAACGAAGAAGTGTACAAAACCTTCGATAAACACGGGTTGAGTATTCCTTTCCCTCAAACCGATGTTCATTTGCACAAAGTCTCATAATATTGAGCATACATTATAAGTTAGGCGGGTGTTGATTATCCCGCTTAACTTCTATTATCTTTTCGTTCTAAGAAGGCATAAGCCGATTTAACGAACCAAGTGGAAAGGAAGGTAGCTGTGACTAACCTGGAGCAAGAAGAAAAGAACAAAGAAGTTTCTAATCATCAAGAAGAAGACACCCCATCCTCAACGGAGCCTATTCAAGAGCCAGTCGACGAAGTAGAACCTTCTCCTGCTAATGAAACAGTAGCAGAAAGTGATAATGAGGAAGTCGTTCAAACTGAAGAATCTGAGCCGGTAAGCACCGAAAATACTCTAGAAACAAACGAGTCGGATTCTGAGGTAACAGAAGAGGCTACTAAAGAGGAAGTTGAAAATACAGATTCAGAAAACTCGATCTATTATACAGACCTACTCACCAAAGCAGAAGAGTTCGTTAAAAATGATGATTGGTCGTTTGTAAGCAACGAATTGGCGAATCTTGCTCTTCATTTAACTGAAGGCCCGGACCCGGAAGGAGAGGAATCTAAGAGTGCAATTTCGGCATTTAATACGCTTCGAGATGAATTTGAAGAAAGGAAAAGAGCGCATTACGAAGAGTTAAACAAAAAGAAAGAAGAAAACCTTATTAGGAAAAAGGCGGTACTAAAAGATCTATCAGACTTAGTTGCCCAGGAACGATGGAACGACACCAAAACGGTGAGTCAGTTAAGAGGAAAGTGGGAAAGTATTAAGCAGCTGCCGCAAGGGGAAGTAGATGCGCTTAATGAGCGATTTGAAGCTTTGATTCAGGAATTTGAAAGCCACAAAGTTGATAGACTGGTTAAGAAATTGCAGCAGGAAGAGGAGAATTTCACTTTAAAACTGGTGATTCTCGAGAAGATGGATGCTTTAAATACGCGCGCTGATTCAGGTGAAGTAGATTTTGAAGAGCTAAACCATGAAGTGCAGGATTTATTAGTTCAATGGCGTAAAATTGGGCGGGTACCGGTTGAAAAAAATCAAGAAACCTGGGATCATTTCAATGCCGCCCAGGATAAGTTTAATCAGCTAAGATTTAAAAATGATACAGCCTTTCGCCAAAGCATAGAGCGATCGTTAGAAAAGAAGAAAAAGCTAATTGCAGAAGCTGAATCTCTTGTTGATGAAGAAAGCATAGCAGATGCTGCGCGAAGAGTGAATAAATTGCACAAAGCCTGGAAAAAAACAGGCAATCTTCCACAAAAAGAAGAGAATGAACTATGGGATAAGTTCAAAGCTGCAACAGATGCTTTTAATGAAAAGAAAACAGAAAACCTCGATGCATTACGAGATGAGGAACAAAAGAATTTAATTGCTAAGCAAGCGCTCATCCAACGCGCCATTGAAGCACAGGATACGGAGACTTATGACGAAGGCCATCAGAAAATGCAAGGTCTGATGAATGAATGGAAAAAGATAGGTCCTGTTCCAAGAAAAAAGTCTTCAAAGGTTTGGAAGCAATTTAAAGAAGCGATGGATGCTTTCTATGATAAGCGAAGAGAGCATTTTAAAAGCATAAGAAAAGATCAAAAAGACAATTATTCTGCCAAAAAAGACATTATTGCAAAATTAAATGAGCTAGCAGAAAATGATGATGCAGCCAAAGCAGTGCAGGAAGCAAAAAAATTGCAGGCAGAATTCAAGGATATTGGTCATGTACCTCTGAAATACAAAAATAAAATCTGGAAAGATTACCGAGAAGTATGTGATAAAATTTACGGGAATTTCCGGGCATCAGGTGCTGATTTGGGGATGGAGCGTAGACTCGCATCAGAAGGGGTTAATCCGGCAGCTAGAAAAGAAATTATCAAGTATCAAAAAGAGCTGGAAGCTGCCAGAAAGCAGGTATCTAGCTGGGAATCAGAGATGATTCAGTTCGAGGAAGCTCAGACTTACTTCAAGCCAACAAACAAAGGGAATAAATTACGTGAGGAGCTTCAAACAAAGATTGATGCATCTCTTGTAAAAATTGCCAAAGGCAGAAGAAAGATTTCGGAGTTAGTTGCGAAAATAAATGAATTAAAAACACAGGATAGCGAATAATCTGAGTAAATAATTCGCTCTGGTTTTTTGATTTTTTTTACTTCTCAATGCTTCGTTACTTTGATGCTGGATTAACTTAGTATTAGAACGTCATAATTTTTCTTTTTTTAAAAAGATGATGATTTTGACCTGACAATGCTATTACTCTAAGGAACGCAGGAATTTGTGGCGGAATCATTAAACATAAAATTTTGGGGCGTAAGGGGCTCAACACCGTGTGCTAACACCGAAAACATGATTTTTGGTGGTAATACAACGTGTTTTCAAATTGAATCAGATTCGCTCGATGAGCTACTTATTATTGATTGCGGTACCGGTATCCGAAATCTTGGTAATCATATTCTTAATGGATCAAGAAGTATAAGAGGACGAATTTTTATAACTCATCCGCACTGGGATCATCTCCAAGGATTTCCTTTTTTTAAACCATTTTATGAACCATCGTCCTGGTTTCGTGTATATCTGCCGCCACAAGATGGCTCGGGGTGTAAAGAAATTCTTCAGGGCCATATGTCGAATACTTTTTTTCCGGTTACAATGGATATGCTGGATGCAGATATGGCATGTGAGACGTTTTATCCAGGTAATTTAAGTCTACAAAATTATAGCGTCGACTATATGTGGGCAAAGCATACGGTGCAAACGGCTATGTTCCGTTTTAAAATTAATGGCAAAACAATCATTATTGCCCCTGATAATGAACTGCCTATCGACGATTCCAGTGAATCCAAAGAATTCATCGACGAGTTTAAAAAGTTTGTCTCCGGCGCAGATATTCTCATTCATGACGCCCAATTTTGCAGCAAGCAATATCTGGAACGTGTTGGGTGGGGGCATTCTTCATGGGAACGTGTTTTAGATGTAACAGCAGGATGTAATATTAAAAAACTAATCCTCACTCATCACGACCCAGACAGCGACGATGCCTATCTAAAAAGACTGGATGATGAAGTAAAAGCCAGTCATTCTCAGCACTATGATCTTGTTGCCTTTGCCCGAGAAGGCATGAAGTTAGAACTCTAAGGCTAGGTTTTTGAATACATCATCTAATGTGATTGGTATCCTGATCATATTTCAAAAAAATTTAGAACTGGGAAAAGTTAAAACTCGGTTAGCAGCTTCAGTTGGCAATGATACTGCACTCTCAATTTATAAGAAGCTAATTGCCTACACAAAGACAGCGGTTGAGTCGACTTCGGCACAAATACAGGTATGGTATTCAAATTATATAGATGATCAAGACATTTGGACCGAAACTGACGCTCAAAAATTTATTCAACATGGGAAAAACCTTGGTGATAGAATGGAGTATGCGTTTTCAAATGCTTTTGATCAGGGTGGAAAAAAAGTGGTCATAATTGGAACCGATTGTGCGGAATTAACGCGATATCATATTGAAGAAGCATTATCTGCTTTAAATGATTACGATTTTGTGATTGGCCCGGCAAATGATGGAGGGTATTACCTTTTGGGAATGAGCGTGAATGAACCAGCTGTCTTTTCTGATATGGAATGGAGCACAGCAAAAGTATATCAACAGACATTGAATTGCATCAAAAAGCACAATTATTCAGTGCTCTCGCTCGAATATTTATCAGATGTTGATACTATTGAAGATTGGAATCTGATTAGTGATAGATTTGAACACCATGATTAGTGTGATCATACCTGTGTATAACGAAGGTGCCACTATTGCAAAGTTAGTAGACTATCTATTAAAAAATGGTCAGGGTGAAATTGAGGTACTTATTATTGATGGAGGCAGTACCGACGCGACTATTGAAAAAGCGACTAATGCCGGTGCCACGGTAATAAAATCACATAAAAAAGGAAGAGCAAAACAGATGAATTTGGGTGCTCAAAATGCCAGTGGTGATATTTTTTATTTCCTGCATGCCGATACGTACCCGCCACAGTCATTTACAAAAGATATTAAAAAGTCTTTGACGAGTGGCGCTAAGGCAGGATGTTATAGGTTGGCTTTTGATAATAACCATCCTGCACTCACATTTTATTGCTGGTTTACCAGGTTTGATATCAATTTATTTCGATTCGGAGATCAGAGCCTTTTTGTGAAAAAATCACTTTTTGAGTCGATTGGGGGCTTTAATGAGCAACTAATTGTTATGGAAGATCAGGAAATTGTGCGATCTATAAAGCGCAAGGCAACATTTGATATTCTTGACAAGCAAGTAGTTACATCTGCCAGGAAATATCTGCATGTTGGCGTGTACAAACTGCAATTAATATTTACAGCAGTACTACTAATGTACTATATTGGGATTGATCAGCAATCAATTGTCAATTTTTACACTCGTAAAATCAAGTAATAGCATGTTACGCTTGTGTAAAATTGCACCAAGTTTCGTTGGGTTCAGGCTTAGAAGTGACTATCTTTAGCGCCTAACAAAAAGAGTCCTGTTTTATTGAAGAATTTATACGTTTTTGTCGCTTTATTTTTATTCGTTACTACAGCGAATGCTCAAGCTCCATTTGAACGAATAGAAACCGACGCAGGCATTCTCGGTTTGTCTATTACAAATTTTGGAACCATCGGTAAACCAGACGTTCGAAATAATACCGAAGGTGGTTCTAGTATGCGCTACCCAATCGACACAGGAACTGAGCATTTGTTTGAGGCCGGAATCTGGATCGGGGCGCAATACAACAATGCCGCACTGCGCGTTTCAACTGCATCGGTAACTACAAGTGGTGGTTATGCTCGTGGTGCAGCTGGATTTGAGTTTACAGCAGATGCACCAATTGGTCGCAGAAGTACAAATCCAAATGACGAGTTTTTCTCTCCTTTTTCTATTGGCGAACAAGATATAATCGCAGAATTTACCGATCGGCGGCGAGATATTAATGGAACGCCAATTAGCAACCACGACACTCCACTTTTTGCCGATGTTAGAATGGAAAGCTATAACTGGGGATTTCCATTCACAGAGAATTTTACCATAATTCGGTACGATATCACCAATAATTCTGGGCTCTATGCTGCAGAAGCTACATGGGATAGTGTTTTTGTTGGAATGTATGCAGATTTGGTTGTTCGAAATGTGAACACGGCAACAGAAACAGGTGGCGACTTCTTTAATAAAAATGGACTGGGTTTTCTCGACTCGCTTTACACTGCGTATGCTTTCGATGCAGGTTCGCCTGATAACCCTGCAATAAATACCTATGGGGCGGTTTCTATAATTGGTGCAGAATATCGGGATGAATTATTTCATCCATCAAACAGTGAGCGTTTAGAAGAAATTGGGTATCGTCCACCTTTTGTAGATCCTAGTTATTGGTTGTTTAGTTCCGGTACAGGTTTGTACGTTAGCCCTAACACTGATC
Source organism: Balneolaceae bacterium (assembly GCA_965249965.1). Classification (GTDB taxonomy): domain Bacteria; phylum Bacteroidota; class Rhodothermia; order Balneolales; family Balneolaceae; genus HXMU1420-13. Next base: position 441,394 of record OZ252262.1, on the reverse strand, counting down.
AGTTACGATACGAACGTATGGCAACTAAATTTCCTTTAGACTCTGTAATACAGGATGGGGAGACTGTGCGAGAACAGCTTCGTACAGATGGGCAGACGGCAAACGGAAATTATATCACAATGATTTCAATCGGGCCTTTTCCAACCGTTGAGCCAGGAGAAACCATCTCAGTGTACTATGCTTTTTCAGCCGCACTTAAACCGGATGAGTTTCAAGGACCGGCAGGGAAGAAGGTGGATACCGAAGAGTCTAGATCAGAAATGCTACGTACAATCGATTCAATGAACCGGGTGTTTAGAGGAGAAGATAGAAATAACAACGGAATTCTAGATCCAGGCGAGGATACTGATGAAAATGGCGAACTAACCAGATATTTATTCCCTACACCTCCTGACAATCCTAATATGCGCGTTGAATTAGAAGCCGGTAAAGCTGTGATTTACTGGGATAAGAAAGCAGAAAGTAGTGTTGATCGTGTATCTGGCGAGATGGATTTTGAAGGCTATCGGGTATATAGATCAGAATTAGGAGACGACTTAAATCCAGATGCCCGAATGATTCGTGAATTTGATACCCCAGGTAATGATGTGGCTTTTAATACCGGATTTGATGAAATATCGCTCGATCAACCAGTAACTTTCGAGGGCGACACTAACACCTATTATTACGCTTTCGAGATTTCAGATTTGTTAAGTGGTTGGCAGTATGAATTATCAGTTACTGCATTTGATAAAGGTAGCGATACCTTTGAAATTGAAGGATTAGAGACGAGCCCGAACATTAATGCAGTTCGTGTTTTCCCGGGAACGCCAGCAAACGACAATTTTGGGAGTAGTGACAGACTGTATCAGGTAGGGGTTTATCCAAATCCATACCGTGTAAATGCCGCCTGGGATGGAACGCTGGAGAGCGAAAGAAAACTATATTTTTACAATCTACCAGCCCGCGCAGATGTGCGTATTTATACCATTGCGGGTGATATTGTAGGTGAATTTACTCACGATATGAATACTTATAGCGGTGATATTGGTTGGTTTTCCAATTTTAGTGATGACCCCCGGGTACTTCCCGGTGGTGAGCATGCATGGGATTTACAATCAAACGCCAATCAGATCCTAACTTCGGGGTTATACCTGTACTCCGTTAAGGATCTATCTTCAGGAGAGATACAAACAGGTAAAATAGTAATCATCAAATAAAAACAATCAATATGAAAAGACTGATACAATGCTTTTCTGTACTTCTATTAGCTCTTGTAGCGATAAACGTACAGGCTCAAGAAACGTCGTTGTTCTTCTCCCAATACATGGAAGGTTCGAGCAATAACAAGGCTATGGAAATTTATAACCCAACCCAGGATACTGTATTTCTGGATAATTGGGCGTTTCCTAACGTTGGAAACTCTCCAACAGTAGCTGGCGAATACGAATTTTGGAATAATTTCCCTGAAGGTGCTTTCGTTGCACCAGGTGATGTATATGTAATTGCACACCCCTCAGCAGATTCTGCAACAATTAGAGTGCATGCAGATTATGAATTTACATTTTTAAGTAATGGGGATGATGGATTTGCTTTGGTGCAAGGTGACTCCGCTGCTGATGTTGGATTCGAAGTAATCGACTGGTTAGGTTCTTGGGATGGAGATCCGGGAAGCGGATGGGATGTTGCAGGCGTTGAAAACGGAACACAAAATCACACATTAGTAAGAAAATCTTATTGGACTTCAGGTAATAATGTGCCACTTGGGTCTTTTGGAACAACTGAATTCAATTCAGAGTGGATCGTATTAGATTCAAATGATGCTACTGGCTTAGGTTCACATACCGTAGGTGGCGAATTTACACTTCGAGATGTAAATACGTATAGAAACCTCACAGTATTTGATGAGGCGGCTATTGAGGCTCACCCGTTAACTGGTGAAGAAGTAACTTTTACTGCCGTAATAGTTTCGTATCCAAGAGGTTCCGGTTTAGCCACACCAAATGATACGGATAACGATGGTGTGATTGATGACATTGGTCGAATTCATGTGTTCGTAACCGATACTTCTGCGATGTCTATGGGACGTGCAGGTATGTCTATTCAGATTGTAGAATCTGATTATGAGCTACTCGAAGGCTTCACTCGTGGAGATGTAGTTACTTTCACCGGTGATTTAGGATTCTTTAATGCGACGGCACAATTTGCGGTTGAAACAGTTGAGCTTTTAGGCAACGTAAACAATGCAGAATATGCTCGTTTTGCAGGGCTTCTTGATCCTTGGGAAGTGTCAGCAGCTGATTTGAATGTTCTAAATGGTGATGGAACTCATGAAATTAACATTGGTAACTATGGTGAATACAACGGAGCATATGTTAAAGTAAATAATGCGGTAGTATCTAATGTATCTACCGGCGGAAGACCAAATTGGGCAATCAACGAAAACAGTTCCAGAATTTATATATATGATACATCGCTTCGTTATAGAAATGATCGTATATCTTATATACCAACATTCAATTTCCGTCGAATAGATACAACTTTCACTAATCCAGAACCGGAGTTTATTCCACCAGCACCTGGTGCGGTTGTAAATTTAAGTGGTTTCATCAATTATGTAGGTGATGATCCTGATGGAAATGTGGTTCCTGGGTCAGGGGCATTTAGTATCAATCCATTTGAAGATGGCGTCGTTTATTTGAATGAGATACGTTTTGTTGATGGCCAAGACTTAGGTGGTGGTCAGACTTTTGATTGGCCTAATGATGTTGAAGTACTGGGTCTGCCTCCTGTATTCTCAAATGTAGAGCAATCTGATTCTTCAGTAACTTCATCTGATGCAGTAACTATTTTTGCAACCGTTGTTGGTGTTGAAGGCAAAACCGTAACAGGTGTTGATCTTGTATATTCTGCTGCTGGTGTTACAGACACTTTAGCAATGTCTGCAGCAGGTGATGTTTATTCTGCAACTATTCCTGCACAAGCAAACTTTACCGCAGTTACTTTCTTCATGATAGCTACGGATAGTGATAATCTAACAGGTCGCGGTCCTTTAGCAGGTGATTACAGTTACTTTGTACAAGATGGTGCTATCGATGCTATCTCACTTCTTCAGGAAACTGGCGATGGTGGAGCAGGTGCTAGCCCATTAGCTGGTGCAGGCGTTCGCGGAATGGATATCAGCGGTACTATTGTTTCTGATGCAAACGATGGTGTGATCATTCTTCAGGATGCGGCAGCTGCATGGAGTGGAATTTTCCTAGAACAAACTTCAGAAACTCAGGCATTAACCAGAGGTGATATCATCAATGTAACTGCCGGTGAAGTTGTTGAAGCAGCTGTTAGATCAAATTCTCTAACACTTACTCAACTAATTAATCTGGAATTCACTGTTACATCTTCTGGAAATGACACTGAAGCAGTTATTCCGGTAATTACTACTGACTATGTTGTTGCAAACGCACAAGATGGTGAACTAGAAGCATATGAAGGAATGGTAGTTAAGTTTGAAGATGTTGAAGTAATTGCTCCTGGAGCATTCGGTGAATACGAAATAAAAAATGTAGCTGCTGATTCAGCTGACGGAGTTTTATTTAACGAAGATATTCGCTCAGAGTCTGAAATTGGAGACGTAGGAGTTTCTTACGACTTCAATCACAGTATCCGATTAGGCAAAACTATGGATGCATACGCAGTAGTAGCGGCTTCTTTCGGTGCTCCGAAGTTCCACCCAAGAGATGCGGCTGATTTCATCACAGAAGATGGAAATGCTTTTACTCCGGTTCTAGACTTTAGTCTTGTTGCTCCTGAGGATAGTGCAGAGTTTACAGTTGAAGACGAAATCAAGTTTGATTGGGGTTTAACCGAAGACTTTGATGGAGATGAAGTTGGTTATATTCTAGCGGTATATGACGGTGAGACTTTAGTAGCTGAGACAGATGCTATTACTGGAACATCTATAACTATTACTGCTGCTGAAATTGACAGTTTCCTTGTTGCAAACAATGTAGCAGATGGCGAAACAGGAGAATTCTTCTGGACAACTTGGGTTACTGATGGATCAGACACCTTACAAGTTCATGGTTCATACGGTAATTTTGGAGATGATTTTTCCCCTATTGGTAGAACTATTTATATGACAAACTCTGTTAATGTTTCTGATGAGTTGCTAACAGGAACACCCAAAGAGTTTGCCCTAGAACAAAACTATCCAAACCCATTTAACCCAAGCACGAACATTAACTTTGCGCTTCCTCAAGCTAGCGAAGTAACACTAACTGTTTATGACATGCTTGGTAGAAAAGTAGCAACGCTTATTAGTGGAGAGCAGTTACAAGCTGCAAACCATAGCGTTCGATTCGACGCATCTGCACTTGCAAGTGGTATGTATATCTACCGCATCGAGGCAGGCTCGTTTGTAAGCACCAGAAAAATGATGCTTATCAAATAAACTTTTGATTTAGGCAGGCCGGGACTTAACCGGCCTGCTTTTTTAAAAACTAAATATTGTTGAAAACTCTCAATTACATAGCATTTTTATTTCTTGGTGCCACAATATTATCAACTTGTGAAACAGCACCTACCGGAGAATTCATTGAAAATGTTCCGCCGAATACGTTTCTAACGGTCGAGCAAATCAATCGGGAAGGAGACTTTAGGTTATCCAGCCAGATTAATATTTCATGGTGGGGAACAGATAGCGATGGTTACATTGTAGGCTATGAGTATGCCATTAATGATACTTCAGAAAATACATGGAGTTTTACAACACGAACAGACAGTACATTTATTCTTCCTATTGAAGAAGGCTTATCCCAAGACGATGTTCTCTTTAAAATCCGTGCAGTAGACAACGACGGTGCTAAAGATCTAGTTGGTGCTCGATTAGTATTTCCAATCGTTAATTCAGCTCCAAGTGTATCTTTAAATCCAACAGAATTACCCGCTGATACTATGTTTTCTATTGCCAGTTTTGGCTGGAATATCGACGACCCAGATGGATTAGGAAATATTGAACGAACAGAGGTTGCCGTAAATGACACGATTAATGGCTGGGTTGAAATCCCGATACCTGCTGATGAGACTCGGTTGTTTATCAATCTTCAAATTGATAACTCTCAAGTAGGTAGCGCTGAAGCTAATGTATTTCAAGGGCGTAGTTTTACTACACTTCAGGGACTTACAATCCCCGGATTAGAGGTTGGTTCAATGAACACATTTTATGTTAGAACTATTGATAATGCCGGAGCTGTTAGCAACGTAGATTCAACCTCCTGGTATATAAAACCAAAGAACTCAAGAACATTATTTTTAAATGATTATGCTGGTTCAGCATCTGCCGAAGTTGCTGCGTTCCATAAAAATATACTTGCAGCAAATGGCATAACCCCGGATCAATGGATCATAAACGATGGTGAAGTTGCACAAGATAAAGTGCCACTTTCTTCCGCATTCCCTGCAGTTACCGACCCGACTTTAAAACGTACGTTAAAAGAATGGGATCACATTTATTGGATTTCGAATGATATCGATCGAAACATTACCTATGCACTAGATATCGCTTCAGAGTTTTTTGATGAAGGCGGAACCATGTTTGTAAATATTCCAATGAAAGGAATTAGCCAAAACGATGAGATATTCAGTTTTCTACCCGTAGATTCAATTGGGGTACTTTCAGGCATACAAACAAACTTTTTGATAAATAATAGTACACCAATCGTAGCGGCTGATAACATCGCGACACCCGACTTAGCTATGAGTTCGAGGGTTGTTGGGAACTACCCTTTAAAACCATCTCCTGGAGCTACATTACTTTATTCCACAGATTTCCTGGCAACTACATTGATAGGTTTTAACCAGGATTATATGGGTAGCGAAGCAATTGCTATCGAGAATAACGAAGAGAACCTGATCTACTTTAGTGTGGATATGCGAAATGCCGATGGCAATGATAATTTAGCCGAAATGGTTGAAACTCTACTTATTAACAGACTTAACTTTAAGCAATAAACTATGAGAAAAAGCCTACTCTTTGGTTTAATTACCTTTTTTGGACTCCTTTCTTTGGATGTTATTGCTCAAAGACCGGGAACCGGGAATATAAGTGGTGTAATTACTGAGGCAGGGATTAATGAACCTTTACCAACGGTAAGTGTTCGTATTCTTGGGTCTAACCTTGGTGCTGCTACCGACCTTGATGGTAGATATACCATCCGAAATGTTCGACCTGGTGAATATACCATTGAGATTTCATTCTTGGGATTCAAGCGTGTGCAGGTTACAGGTGTAAAAGTAATAGCCGGTGAAACCACTGAAATAAACCAGGCTTTAGAAGAAGAGGTTTATCAATCAGATCAAGAGGTAGTGGTAATTGGTGAGGCACCTATTTTCGATGTTGAAAAGTCAAATACGTCCGTAAATATTTCCAGGCAAGATCTAGAAGCAGCTCCAATTCAACGAGTGGAAGATGCAGTTTCCCTACAATCTGGGGTGGTGAAAGATCCAACAGGACTTTACATAAAAGGTGGCCGTGCTTATGAAACTGGATTTGTGGTCGATGGTGTATCTGCACAGGATCCTCTTGCAGGTACTGGGTTTGGTCTAGATTTGGGATCTAATTCGTTTTCAAATGTTGAGGTTATAACTGGTGGAGTTGGAGCCGAATATGGTGATGTTACCTCAGGCGTTGTAGCTGTACAAACTCAAAATGGAGGCGAGCGATACGAAGGAACATTTACACACAAGAGAGATAATCTGGGCTCAAATGTGATGAGCAATCAAGCGAACTTTTTTGAGGATATTTATGAGTTGAATCTTGGTGGCCCAAGTATTTTAACAGAAAAGGTTTTACCAGCTATTGGAATCGATATTCCTGGAAAAATGACTTTCTTTATTACAGGTCAGGTTGGCCTAACCGATGGCTACACTAAACTATCAGCCGATCAGATTAGCTCTTCTATTGTTGGAAGTGATTTCTGGTCACCTCGCCAGGGGAACCGTTGGAATGGGTTAGTTAAATTGACCTACAACATTCGACCCGGCTTACGTGTTCAGGCAGCGTACAATCGATCGCTTACTATCAATCAAAACACAAGAATGTTGCAGATTACCGGCGCGGATACTCAAATTCGCCCCGGGTTTCAGTTTGCTTTCTCTAATGGCTTTTTGGATAACGCCAATACCTACACACACGATAGTAACTTATCGTACCTAAAGTGGACACAAACGATCAGTGAAAGCTCATTTTACGAAGTTCAAATTTCACGATTGTTTACCCGCCTACGCGCAGATGCTAACGGAAGAGACTGGCGACCGGATAATGTAGATAGCGAGTTTGATGCCGAAAGTATTGTGACAGCACCCGCTGAAGAATTCGAGGGAACAGACGATTTTACCTACGTATTGGCTGGTCCTGGTTATTTCAATAACGGTGGTATTGCTCGATTATGGCACGATCATTTCGCGGAAGAAATTACAGTAAAAACTCTGTATACAAAGTTTTTTGGCGAACGAGTAAATCAAATTGATATTGGTTTTGAAGCGAAATTCAACGACTACCAATGGATTGATATCACACGCCCATGGATTGGCGCACCCATACAAATTGATGATAACACCGTTTCGGAAACATTTAGGGTCGGCGAAACATTTGATGCCTGGCGTGTTAAACCGAAACGTGGGGCATTTTTCATTACAGACAAAATCCGATATAATGGATTGATTGCCAATATTGGTGCACGATTTGAATATTGGGCGCCTGGTGCTTATGTAGATGGCGCAGTAGAAGATGCATTAGACGACAACTCAATTTCAACTATCCCCCGATTTATTGCAGAAGATTATCAAGACGACACCATCAAACTGTTTGGTTTACGTTATAAGTTTAGATTCCTTCCCAAGATCAACGTTTCATTCCCGGTTCGGGACAATCAGGTGCTTTTCTTCAATTATGGTCATTCTGCGAGGGTTCCACATCCTACGTTTATTTATGCCGGCTTAGATCCTTTCTTTCAGGATCAATCCGACCTTCCTGATTTGGGGAATCCAAACTTGAATCCCGAAGTTGATATTTCCTACGAAATCGGACTTCGAAATCAGATCACGGCAAATGATGCATTCAATATTTCTGCTTTTTGGAGAGATAAATATGATTTCGTTACCTCTCAATTAATACGAGTACAGGATGTTGACGGTCGCGATGTTACGAAAGCTTTCCGTATTAATGGTGATTATGCCCGAGCGCGTGGCGTAGAAATGTCTTACATCAAACGTTACCGAGATTTATTGAGAGGGCAGCTCTCCTTTACGTACTCACGCGCAGAAGGGTTGAGTTCAACAAACGATGATAATTTAAATAGCATCAATGCACGGCAGAATATAGGTGCAAACGTAGAAACACCACTTGCATGGGACCGCCCATTTGATATTAAGGGAAATGTCACTTTTACCTATGATCGAGCGAATCCTCTTTTCGATCTGGGTATTTTAAATGATTTCCAAATGTTCCTCTCTGCAGTATGGAGAAGTGGTACACGATACACCCCAACCGAATTAGTGGGCTTCCAACGAAATCCTGTGACTGGAATTGAAGACTGGCGCCCTATTTACGAAACAGTAGATGATCCTGCAAAAAGATTTAGCGAAGTTGGTCCTGCCTGGTTTACAATGGATTTCAATTTCAGGAAATGGTTTGAAGTAAATGGAGCCAGAATCTCAGCTTTTGTTGAGATTACAAATTTACTCGACAATAGAAGTTCTGTGATTGTTAATCCGGTTACAGGCGAAGGGTACCAACAATATCCAACCGATCCTGCATCCCTAATTTCACTTCGCGATGACCGCAGCTTCGATGTACCTGGAAATGTTCGCGATCCAAGATATATCGACCCAACAGATAATAATTTACCTGCCTACGATAACCCTGCCAATTACATACAGCAGCGTCACATCCTGGTTGGCTTATCAGTGCGCTTTTAATGAGAATGAAAAAACTATTTATCACCCTTTTTCTTCTGATAATTTCAACGGCACCTGTGTTTGCACAAGGTGGATACGGTGAAGACAGAGCGGGCACAGAAGGATTCCAGTTTACTAAAATTGCGGTAGATCCACGAAGTGCTTCTATGGGTAACTCTAATATGGCTGATGCCTACGATGCATCAAGCTTATATTGGAATCCGGCACTTTCAGCTCGTTTAGAAGGAACAAATGTAATGCTTAGTCACACAGAATATTTTGTGGGAATTAGCCAAAATTATCTAAGTATTGTCCAAAAAGTTGGTTCATTCGCATTTGGTGGATCATTACAATATTTGGGCTCTGGGGAAATTACGGAAACCACCGAATTTCAACCATTTGGCACAGGTAGAACATTTGGAACCCACCATTTATCTACTGGATTGTCAGCCTCACATCAGGTAACCGAGTTATTTAGTTATGGAATTACCTTCCGGTATTTGATGGAAAAAATTGAGGAAATCCAATATTCATCCGGCGCTATCGATTTTGGTTTTTCTTACCTCGTTGGGGATACAGGTTTACGGTTTGCTGTTGGTATCAACAACTTTGGGTTCGATGCCTCACCATCAGGAACAACAACACGAGTTACCTTAGACGGCGAACTTGACGTAAATCCGGAAGAACAACAATCTCTTCCTACCAGATTTTTGATTGGCGCTGCATACGATCTCATCGACAGAGAAGAGAGTTCACTGGTTTTAACTGCTCAGATTACAAATCCCTCTGATAATGCAGAACAATTTAATATTGGTGCTGAATACGGATTTATGAATCAGTTTTTTGTAAGAACCGGATACGAATTTGGCATTGAGGAGCGCAAACTACCTAGTTTTGGTGCCGGTTTTGTGCTTCCTGTTGTTAACAGAACCATTAAAGCAGATTACGCATACACCTTATATGAGCGATTAGGTGAAATCCATAGAATTGCAATCAGTGTTTCATTATGATACATAGAGTTTCAAGCCTATTAATTCTTTTGTTTGCAAGTCTCTGGTTGAGTTCTTGCGATCAAATTTTCAACTCAAAAGACAACGAAGATACCACTGATATTTTCGCAGAAGGCAGGATTGATCCATCGCTGGAAAATCTAGATGGTTATGCACCAATTTTTCCATTTTGGGGTGGATTTGATGCCCCAGCCGATGTGCATGTTGGATTCGATGAGTTCGTTTATGTAACCGATGAAAATGGTTTGCATCTACTCGATCGAGCAGATTTATCGCCAAGAGTTACTATCCCGTTACGTGGAGCTAATGCCATTACCCAAGATCGTTTGTTGAATGTGTATGTATCAGCTCGTATTGATACAGTTATTGAGTCGATTGACCCAACGATAACGTGGGATTTGCCGGCTATTTTTAAAATTAAAAACATCAACGGGGCGGGACCACTAACTTACGTCGATACGCTGATCTTTCCATTCGACGATGCAAGTTTAAGTACCTCAGCGGCGCAAAATGCACGTTTAAATAGAAATTCTAGCATTAATTACGAGCGTGTTGAGATTACCGGTTTAACTATTCTAGGTGATAATACTCTTTATGTAACTCGCCGCGGTCCATTTGATGAAACAACTCAAGTTGCCGTGCCGGATAATACAGTACTTGAATTTGCTCGTATTCGAGAAAACGGCGTATTAACCGATAAAATGCGAAACGTTCGACAAATAAGATCTTTGAGTCCGAATGTACCTTCATTACGAAGCGGGATTGGCCTTAGCGCTATCGCTTCTTTCGTGGCAGCACCGCAAAGAGATTCGTTTACCGATGATCGAAGTTTCTTAATCGCTCAAGCAGATCAATCTAAAGAAATACCGTTTAGAGTACTTTGGATAAATGCTGTTGAAACAGTAGATGGATTAGTTTTTCAGCAAAACTCCAGATTGCTGGCTCAAGATACTACGCAAGCTGATGGCTTTTTATACGAGCCAAATAAATTCATGATTCCATCTGATATTACCTATTCTGCCGACGATGACAGTTATATTTTTGTGGTTGATGCAGGTTTGAATAAACTCTTTCAATTTCAAATAAATGGACAGGAAGGAGTTCCTCCTCCGGCAGGTGCAGAAGATCAAACCCGACAAATTCTTGTTTCATTTGGAGAACTAGGAGCGGGGCCAAAGCAGTTTGACCAACCTAGCGGTGTGGCATATTATCGGCGTGTTGTTTACGTAGCTGATAAAGGAAATAATAGAATCGCTCGATTTAAATTAACTTCTGATTTCGAATAGAGATCAATGAACAAACTGAGCATACTTTTCTTTGCGATTTTTCTGGGGTGTTCATCACCAGATTTAGAGCAAAACAAAGTATTGTTGGTATCCTTTGATGGATTTCGGTACGATTATCTATCAAAAACTGACACTCCGAATTTCGACCAATTGGTAAAGGACGGGGTAGTAAGTGAAGGACTTATTCCAATCTATCCTTCGGTAACATTCCCAAATTATTACGCGATTGCTACCGGACTATATCCTGAAAACAGTGGCTTTATTAGTAATTCTATGTATGATAGCACCATTGGAACATGGTTTTCGATGGGAGACAGGGAACAAGTTGAAAATCCAGCATGGTACGGTGGAGAGCCCATTTGGAATACCGCAGAAAAGCAAGGTGTAAGATCTGGTACTATGTTTTGGGTAGGTTCTGAGGCACCAATCCAGAATATGCGCCCAACACACTGGAAGCGATATGATGGAAGTATGCCAAATCAAGACCGGATCGATTCTGTGCTAACCTGGATGACACTCTCAAACGAAAAAGAAATTGATCTAGGAACCCTGTATTTCTCATTTGTGGATGATGCCGGCCATCGTTATGGTCCCGATTCTCAGGAAGTTGTAGAGGCGATTGAGCAAGCTGATTCATTGATTGGTTATTTAATTCAACAGTTAAAAACCTTCGATCTTGAAGATCAGCTAAATCTGATTATTGTTGCAGATCATGGCATGTCGCAATTATCGCGCGACAGAATCATTTATTTTGATGATTACATTGACGCAGAAGATTTAGATGTGTATTCATGGGGCACAAACTTTTCAATTCGTGGTGACGACGAAACAGTTCAGCGCATATATCAACAGTTAAAGCCGAACGAACAGCATTATGTTGTGTACAAAAAGGAAGATGTTCCGGATCGTTTTCGCATTAAAAATTCACCTAGATTCCCCGATTTAGTTGCAATTGCGGATGCAGGATACATGATCAGTACAAGATCCTATGCTGAATCCAGAGAAAATTATGCCACGGGTGGCACCCATGGTTACGACAATCAGGAAAAAGAAATGCATGGCCTTTTATTGATGCAAGGCATGGCTTTTAAATCCGGCGAAACCATCCCTGAAGTGGAAAATATCCATATTTATGAGCTCATTGCACATATTTTAAGCATTGAGTCTGCAGGAACGGATGGCTCCATTGAGGCATTAAAATCTACATTAAAGTAGTTATTTGGATTGAATCTAATTCAGTTCAGGTAGATATTCGTTTTTCGAAAAAATCATCACAACCCACTCCAAATTATTATGCCTTACGTTGTAACCGAGCCATGTATCCAATGTAAATACACAAACTGCGCCGCTGTTTGTCCGGTTGACGCTTTTCGCGAAGGTCCAAATTTTCTAGCTATCGATCCTAATGAGTGTATCGATTGCGATGCATGTGTATCTGAGTGTCCGGTTGAAGCAATTTTTCCTGATGATGAAGTGCCGGATAAGTGGGAAAGTTACATCGAGTTAAATGAACGTCTCGCGGAAGCATGGGAAGATCGTATCATAAACGAAACAAAAGATGCATTGCCTGATGCTGATGAATGGGCAGAGAAAGAGGATAAGCTCGGCGATCTGGTAGAGGAGTGGTAGCTATCATTATTTGTTAAGCGTTATTTGTAGTTTCTTTGAACGCATAACGATTAACACATATGTCTTCAAAGATTTCTATTTCTGATATTGAGACCCCGATTATAATGGGGATTCTCAACGCCACGCCAGATTCTTTTAGTGATGGAGGAAGGTTCTCTCAAGTAGATGAGGCGCTACATCAGATCGAATTAATGATTACTGATGGTGCAAAGATCATAGATGTGGGTGGCGAATCTACTCGCCCAAATGCTGACCCAGTTTCAGAAGAAGAAGAACTTAGCCGTGTTCTTCCGATCTTAGAATTGGCATTAAAACGGTTTCCGGAAGTAGTGTTTTCCATAGATACTACAAAATTCGAGGTTGCCCGCCAGTCACTCGAGCTTGGAGTTCAAATTGTGAACGATGTAAGCGGGTTGGAAAAGGAGCCTCGGTTTGCGGAATTATGTGCAAAATTTGATGCTTGTTATGTATTAATGCACTCTCAGGGTAACCCGCAAACCATGCAACTAAACCCGACATATGAAGATGTTCTTCAGGATATTCACTCGTTTTTTGATAAGAAAATTGAAACGTTATTAGATGCCGGAGTTAACCAGATAATTTTAGATCCGGGAATTGGGTTTGGTAAAAAACTAGGGCACAATCTTAAATTAATTGCCCAACTTGATACTTTCACAAAAAAGCCGTTCCCTGTATTAGTTGGAGCTTCTCGAAAATCAATGATTGGGCAAATTTTAGACGGCAGCCCACCCGAAGAACGACTTACAGGAACCATTGCAGTTCATTATCATGCCCTGATGAAAGGAGCAAAAATTCTTCGGGTGCATGATGTGAAGGAAGCAAGCGATTCGATTCGTATATTCAACGCAATTCAATCACAATCATAAACATCTACCCCATTGATACCCATCGGTTTTCTCGATTTTGGACTTATGGATTTCATCGAGACTCTGCTAATTGCAGGAGTATTAGTGTATCTATATCAATGGATTCGCGGAACATTCGCTATTCAGGCAGGGATAGGCATCATACTTTTGGTGCTAATCAATCTAGGTATTCGGGTTCTTGGCTTTAATACAATCGATTTTATTCTTTCGGGGATATTAGATGTTGGTATTCTCGCTGTTTTCATCATTTTTCAGCCGGAAATTAGAAAGTTACTGTACAGGCTGGGCCAGAACACAAATTTAGATCGGTTTTTTGCGCGTCCAAATTCAGATGAAATGATTGATGAAGTGATAGAAGCAGTGAAAGTGATGTCGAAAGAAAAAATCGGTGCACTCATTGTTTTCTCAAGAACTTCCGGTTTACAAGATATTATTGATGGCGGTGTGAGCCTTGATTCCAAAATAAAGAAAGAGATGCTCCTCACGATCTTTCAAAAAGATACACCCTTGCATGATGGAGCGGTGATCATCAGAAATGATCGGATTGTAGCAGCAAGTGCTTATCTGCCAATCTCACAAAACCCTAATATTTCACAATCCTTCGGTACTCGTCATCGTGCGGCTGTTGGGGTAAGCGAAACCAATAATGTGTTCGTTTTGGTAGTTTCAGAAGAGACAGGCAGAATCTCGATTTCAAGAAATGGTTCTCTCACTTCAGGACTTTCTATCCAGAAGCTTCGTGCGGAAATGGAAGAGACTTTTGGTATAGAAAAATTTGATGAAGAAGTAGGTTTTGGAACCTCTCAAACCGAATTGAATTTGAAATAGTACAGTAGTTACCCTTCACCCCAAATTCACATACTTGTTCTTAATTGGTTTCGGTAAAACTCGTACATTCGAGTTAGAAAACGGTTTCCATGAATGAAATAGAGCATTATGTCGAACGAACAAAATGAATTGAAAGCCAAATGGGAAAATGCTGCAGAAAAAGCATTAAAGGGTAGGCCTGCTAATTCTTTAGATCGAGTAAGTCCTGAAGGTGTAAATATTCAGGCGTTGTATAATAAGTCTGATCTTGAGGCTCGTAACATCGAAGATGGATATCCGGGACAATTCCCTTTTAAGCGCGGTCCGTACCCCACCATGTACACCCAGCGCCCCTGGACCATTCGGCAATACGCCGGATTTTCAACCGCAGAAGAATCTAATCAGTTTTATCGATCTGCACTCGAAAAAGGGCAAAAAGGGTTAAGTGTTGCATTCGATTTGGCCACACATCGCGGTTTCGATTCTGATCACCCAAGGGTAGTAGGAGATGTTGGAAAAGCAGGCGTGGCAATCGACTCTGTGGAAGACATGAAGATTCTATTCGATGGTATTCCATTGGATAAAATGTCAGTTTCAATGACGATGAACGGAGCTGTAATCCCAATTTTAGCCGCTTATATCGTAGCTGCAGAAGAACAGGGCGTTGATCAAGGGGACTTAAGCGGAACCATACAAAATGATATACTCAAAGAGTTTATGGTTCGGAATACTTATATCTATCCACCGCATGAATCTATGCGGATTGTTTCTGATATCATCGAGTATGCAAGTAAATATATGCCACGATTTAATACCATCTCGATTTCAGGATATCATATGCAAGAAGCAGGGGCTGATTCAGCATTAGAGCTTGCATTTACATTGGCAGATGGTCTCGAGTATGTGAAAGCAGCGGTAGATCGCGGTTTAGATGTAGATGCTTTTGCACCACGACTATCATTCTTCTTTGCTATCGGAATGAACTTTTTAATGGAAGTGAGCAAGCTTCGCGCTGCTAGAATGTTGTGGGCAGAATTAATGAAAGAGCATTTCGATCCAAAGAATCCAAAATCAATGATGTTGAGAACACATTGCCAAACATCGGGATGGTCGTTAACAGCTCAGGATCCTTTGAATAATGTAATTCGGACAACAATCGAAGCAATGGCGGCTGTAATAGGCGGAACACAATCGTTACATACAAATAGTTATGATGAGGCCATTTCTTTGCCAACCGAAACCTCTTCACGAATTGCCAGAAATACGCAAACTATAATCCAGGAAGAAACAGATATCACCCACACGGTTGATCCACTCGCAGGCTCGTATGCTATAGAATCGATGACCCACGATTTAAAAGAAAAAGCTCGTGAAATTATCAACGAAGTGTTTGAAATGGGTGGAATGGCAAAAGCTATCGAGCAAGGATATCCAAAAAGAAAAATTGAAGAAGCAGCTGCAATCAAGCAGGCCGGGATAGATAAAGGAGATGTAACCATTGTTGGTGTAAATAAATACATCAACGAAAAGGAAGATCCTGTCGAAATCCTTGATATCGACAATACTGAAGTTCGAAACAAACAGATTGCGCGTTTAGATGAGATTAAAAGCTCGCGTGATAATAAGGCGGTAAAAGATGCGCTTGAGAAAATTTTTGAAGCTGCCAAGTCCGGGAAAGATAATTTGCTTGAATTAGCAATCGAAGCAAGTAGAAAAAGAGCATCGGTTGGCGAAATTTCTCGCGCTATGGAACGTGCATGGGGGCGGCATAAAGCGAACAATCAAACCATAAAAGGAGTGTACGAAAGCGTGTATAAGAATGACGGCCACTATCAGGAGATCAAGCATAAAATCGAGAAATTTGCTGAAGATGAAGGACGCCGTCCGCGAATTCTAGTGGTAAAAATGGGACAGGATGGCCATGATCGTGGTGCAAAAGTTGTGGCCACCGCCTTCGCGGATATGGGCTTTGATGTGGACGTAGGTCCGCTGTTTTCTACTCCAGATGAAGCAGCCAAACAAGCCATAGAAAATGATGTGCATGTAATTGGCGTTTCTACATTGGCGGCCGGGCATAAAACTTTGATTCCGGAGCTCATCAAAATCTTGAAAAATGAAGGTGCCAACGATATCATGATTGTTGCCGGTGGTGTAATTCCGGTTCAGGATTATGAGTTTTTATACGAAGCGGGAGTAAAAGCCATTTTCGGGCCGGGAACAAATATCCCGAAAGCAGCTTCGGAGGTAATCGACGAAATCCGGGCGATGAAAGTATGACCATAGAAGAGCTAAGCAAAGGGCTTCAATCTGGTAAACGCCGATTTCTGGCTAAGGCCATCACATTGGTGGAAAGTAGCAGAGTCGAAGATCAGAAAAAGTCTGCAGAACTTATTAGCGCTCTTCCGAAAAATCCAGATAGCCTTCGCGTTGGAATATCCGGAGTGCCGGGGGTTGGAAAAAGCACGTTTATTGAAGCTCTTGGAAATCACCTTATAAACCAAGGCCATCGGGTTGCAGTGCTTGCTGTTGACCCAAGCAGCCCAACTTCAGGTGGTAGTATTCTTGGTGATAAAACCCGAATGGAGACTCTTTCATCAAAAGAAGAAGCCTTTATCCGGCCGTCACCTACAGCAGGAACTCTAGGTGGCGTGGCGAAGCGTACAAGGGAGTCGATTCGGTTATGCGAAGCTGCAGGCTATGATATCATTTTAGTTGAAACGGTGGGTGTGGGGCAAAGCGAGTTTGAAGTTGCTTCCATGGTAGACTGCTTTTTGGTATTGATGATGCCTGGTACCGGAGATTCTTTGCAAGGGATCAAGCGAGGAATTTTGGAGATCACAGATATTTTAGTGATCAACAAAGCGGATGGTGATTTGCAGAAACTTGCTGAAATGGCAAAGTCAGAATATCAGCATGCGTTTCATATGCTGATTCCAAAATATCAGGATATTGAGGTTTCGATTCTAACGATGAGTGCACTTCATAACAAAGGAATTGTAGATGTATGGGATGCGATAACACTGTTTAAAGATAAATTACGCTCAAAGAAGATATTCGGTGCAAATCGACAATCTCAGGATTTAGACTGGTTTAAAAGACTTGTTGAAGATGAACTCATTCGAAATATTTGGAAGAACGAACATCACAGTTCCAAGATCAGCGAATTAAAAACATTGATAGAGGTTGGAAAATTAAGCCCATCTGATGCAGCGCAACAGCTTATCACTTTCATAAAAAAGTGAAACTAAATATTGAATTATTTAGGAATTTAATTTTCCAGAACCGTACATTTTAATAGTAAAAAAGCGCTTACAATTGTATATTCGCTTCGCTAAAAAAATAGAGAAGATTTTAATTTAGTAATGAATCAAATAGAAAACGCTATTCCACCATTAACACAGCTCACAGAAGATGAGCAAATGTTGAGAGATGCTGCCGCAGACTTTGCCAAAAGTTCAATTGGGCCATTAGTGCATGAAATGGATGCCGAGGCAAAATTAAATACTGGACTGATTAAAGAATTTTTTGAAATGGGATTAATGGGTATTGATATCCCTGAACAGTATGGTGGAGCTGGCGGAACATTCATGATGAGCATCGTTGCCATTGAGCAGATATCTCGTGTGGATGCCTCTGCAGGTGTTTTTATGGACGTACAAAATACATTAGTGAATAATGCTTTTGTTAATTACGCCTCTGAATATCTGAAAGAAAAATATTTACCACAATTAGCAACCGAGAAAGTAGGTGCTTATTGTTTGTCTGAAGCCGGTTCCGGAAGTGATGCCTTTGCATTGAAATGTTCGGCTAAAGAAATGGACGATCATTTTGTTTTAAATGGCGCAAAGTTATGGATTACAAATGCGAATGAGGCTGATATATTCCTGGTTTTTGCCAATGTTAATCCAGAATTAGGCTATAAAGGAATAACAGCATTCGTTGTTGAACGCGGTTTTGAGGGATTCTCTGTATCTAAGAAAGAAGACAAAATGGGGATTCGTGCAAGCTCGACCTGTGAGATTTTACTTGAAGATTGCAAGGTGCCCAAAGACAACATACTTGGTGAGTATGGAAAAGGGTACAAAGTCGCAATCGAAACACTGAATGAAGGGCGAATTGGAATTGGCGCACAAATGGTAGGAATTGCTCAAGGTGCATTCGATGCAGCGTTGGATTATATCAAACAAAGAAAGCAATTCGGGAAGACCTTAAGTGAATTTCAAGGAGTTCAATTTCAATTGGCGAGAATGGCTACTGATATTGAAACAGCACGCCTGTTGGTTTACAATGCGGCCAGAATGAAAATGGCAGGCCAGGCATTTTTAAAAGAAGCTGCAATGGCGAAATTTTATTCGTCGGAAGTGGCAGAACGTGTTAGTTCTATGGCCATCGATTTATTTGGTGGAAATGGCTACGTTAAAGAATATCCTGTTGAGAAATTTTACCGTGATGCAAAGATCGGTAAGATTTACGAGGGTACAACGAACATGCAGCTAAGCACAATTGCTAAGTTGCTACTTCGATGAGTGAGTGAGGAAAGGGGGGTTTAGGCCCCCCTTTTTTATTTTAGATAGTTTTAGCACATCTAAATCCAATATCGGTTGCTTTAACATCGTGTAGAGTTCCAACTCGCCAATAAGTTCTGGTTGCCATTTCTTCTTCTCCAAAGCTGCCACCTCGTATTATCCGTATACCATCAGCTTCATTGTCGTGGATAAAATCAGGTTGGCTATAAAATTGATAAAACTCACCAATCCACTCAAAAACATTGCCACTCATATCGTAAAGACCAAGTTCGTTGGGTTCGCGTGAGCCTACAAAGAAACTAAAATTAATACCAGAGCTTCGCACAACAGCAAATTGTTTCAGTGAATCAAATGAAGTAGTTCCGGCAATTACATGATTTTTCCCTAGTGAACGGGCTGCATATTCCCATTCAATCTCTGTAGGTAACCTGTAACCAAGACTCTTACAAAAAGCCAGCGCTTCATCCCAGGTAACATCAACAACAGCACGGTTTTTTCGTCCATATCCACCGTCATCAGGAAGGCGATAACCTTCATTTATGGCAAATTGATCGTATTGCTCAAAAGTCACTTCGTATTTCCCTAAAAGGAAAGTCTCTATCTCAACTTCGTGTCTTGGTAAAGCATCTGAATTGGATTCTTCATAAAAGTCCCCAACTACATAGGTTCCCCCGGGAATAGTTACCATTTCAGGTTGGTATATTTTGATGGGTTTTCGAAATAAAGAGCATCCGCTTAATAAAAATAAACAGGCAATAAAAAATTTGAGAAGCTTCATATGAGTAGTAAAATATATGCCAAAAAAAAGATGGTATTTTGGAATGATAAGTACATCATCTAAGTTTAACTATGATAATGCAAAAGGATTACTAATTAAGTTAACGTATGAGTAACGAAGAAAAACAGATAGTTGAGCAGCTTAATAAGCTAGCCAAAGATGTTGATTCTTATAACACGTTGGAAGAAATTTTCAGCAATTTATTTGAAAAGTATAACCAGGCTTCACATCACGTAGAATTATTAGAGAGTGCTATTCGAAATGACTATGATTCTATTTTAATCACTGAATTGAATTTGGAAAAACCTGGTCCGCGCATAGTTTATGTGAATGATGGTTTTACAAGAATGACCGGTTATACCAAAGAAGAAGCTATTGGTAATACCCCAAGAATGCTGCAAGGTCCAAAAACGGATCGGGCAATTCTAGATCGATTAAAAAGAAGATTAATTGAAGGGCAAGCATTTTTTGGCCACACCATCAATTATCGAAAAGACGGCACTGAATTTATCAACCAATGGGATATCCACCCACTCTACAATGCCGAAGGTGAAGTAACACATTGGGTATCGTACCAGCGGGATGTAACTGAAAAGAAAGAAACAGCAAAAGCTATCTTTAACACAGACTTTGATGAGTTGTTAAAACGCAGAGAGGAATTCACAGTTAAGTTTGGGTTATCTGAGATAGATGGTTCTATTGAATGTAACTTTGTTACTGAAGCGTTCGAAGAAATTACCGGTCTAGAAAAAGACACGTATTTTATTGGTGGTTTAAAAGCAGTGCTTCATGCAGATGATCTTGATTTAATCAAATCTGCATTAAGTAAGGCCTTTGATGGAGAAGCTTCGGCAGAAACATGCCGCTATAAAACTTCTGAGGGTGAATACGTTGATATGATTCAATCGTTCAAGCCCATTATGGATGAAACCGGTTCAAAAGTTGAATCCGTCAGGTCTGTTGTGAAACTAGAGCTCAAAGAGTCGTAATTTTTCACTAAGTTTTTACTCTTAAAGCCTACTCATGTAGGCTTTTTTTGTTTGTAAGAACATATAATCTGCCTATTATTTTATTTATGAATATTCAGGATATACAAGACAGGATTATTAAAGAATTTAGTTTGTTCGAAGATTGGACAGAAAAATATAAATACATCATTAAACTAGGTGGTAAGTTAGAAGAACTGCCACAGGAAGACCATAAAGAAGAGCATTTAGTAAAAGGATGCCAAAGTCAGGTCTGGCTTACCGCAGACCTTGAGAACGAAAAATTGGTGTTCAAAGCAGATAGTGATGCAGCTATAACGAAAGGATTGGTAGCATTAATGATCCGTGTTTATTCCAATCAATCACCGGATGATATTTTAAAGCATAACCCTGATTTTCTTAAAAAAATCGGACTAGCCGAACATTTATCGCCAACAAGGGCAAATGGATTAGCTAGTATGGTAAAACAAATGAAAATTTATGCCATGGCCTATAAATCTAAACTGACAGCATAAGTTGTCTCAATGAATTAAATTTCTTATCCATAGAGTAGATATGGATCAAAAGTTTTCACTTACTGGACTTAATACATTTCAAAAAGAACAGGAGTTTTTAAATTCACCGTTTGATGAAATTCTTCAGCCAGGAATTAAGATTCTAAATAGAGTTTCAGTATTCCTTTTATTGGTCTGTGTTCTTTTTCTGATTCCATTTTACTTTAATGATAGCGTATCACTTACTTGGTTTTTTCTCTCTGAGGCGTTAGCATTTGGTTTAATCCCGGTATTAGCCCGTCAGGGATATGTAAATACTGCGAAAGTACTGCAGATAGTTTACATCGATATTGGAATCATCATATTAAGCTCTGTTTTTGGGAGCGAAGCTCTTATACAAGCATTTTTTATTCCCACAATGGGGCTTTCTATTTTATTGTTTGATGCCAAAAGACTCGTACTTAGAAATATTTCTATTATCTTTTCCATCCTCTCATATTTCGTACTTGACTATATCATTTTCGATCAGGTGTACATTTCTGAAGATGGCTTCTCAATTATTAGATGGAGTGTGCTTACGGCCGCATTTGTAACCACTTGGTTAATTTTCAACACCTTTTCTGAGTACAAAGAAAGTGCAGAGAATAAAACTATCGAATTGCTCGAAAAAGAAATTGAATTGAATAAAGAGCTCAGTGTTAATCAAGAGAAATTAGAAAGATACATTTCTGAATTGGAAGACACTCGCATTCAACTCGAGCAGAGTACGAAAGCTAAGTCTGAGTTCCTTGCTACGATGAGTCATGAAATCAGAACTCCCATGAACGCTATTATGGGGATGACGCATCTACTGCAAAAAGATCAACCAAGAAAAGATCAGCTGGAACCACTCAATATTTTAAATTTTTCAGGAAAAACTCTGCTAACGTTAATCGATGATGTGTTGGACTTTTCAAAAATTGAAGCAGGTAGATTAGAATTTGAACGTACAGAATTTGATTTACAAAGCCTGGTAGGTACAATCATAGAAACGTTTAAAGCACAAGCTTCAGAAAAAGAAATTGAACTAAGAAGCTCAATTGACGAAGAGATTCACAATGTATTAATTGGTGACCCGGCTCGACTCACACAAATTATTAATAATTTATTGAGTAATGCAGTTAAGTTTACCGAAAGTGGCTTTGTTGAACTTTCTGTAAAACAAGTTTCTGAAAGCGAGGAAAATGTATCAGTTCAGTTTATTGTACGCGATACCGGTATTGGAATTCCAGAAGATCGTGTGGAAACCATTTTTGAAAGCTTTACCCAAGCAAGTGGAAGTACAAAAAGATTATATGGGGGCACCGGGCTTGGGCTAAGTATCAGTAAACAGTTGACTGAATTACAAGGTGGTACACTTCAACTTGAAACTGAGATTGATAAAGGCACTACATTTTTTGTTGACCTTTCTTTCGAAAAAGGTGATCCAGAAGCATTAATTGAGGTTGTATCAGAGGATGTACAATCTGATGAAGCAAGAATTCGAGGCAAGCACATCTTACTTGCAGAGGATAACGTAGTAAATCAAAAAGTGATGCTTCGCTTTCTAGAACGCTGGGAAATTCAGCTTACTATTGTAGAAAATGGTCAGGAAGCAATTGAGAGGCTCCAGAATGAAGATTTCGATCTAATTCTGATGGATTTGCAAATGCCGGTAATGGACGGATATGAGGCAACTACTCGAATCCGAAAGTTGGCTGAACCTAGAAAAAGAGATATACCCATCATTGCACTTACAGCCGCTGCTCTAAAAGAAGTAAAGGAAGAAGTATATGCTAGCGGCATGAATGACTTTGTAACAAAGCCATTTAATCCGGGTGAGCTACAGCAAAAAATTGCTGCTCTTATTACCGATTAAGCTGTTTTTTTAAAAAATATGTTTTATATCCCGGTGGTAAATCCTCAATCTCGCCACAAATTTGGTACCCTAGTTTTTGATAGAATATTGGCGCCTGAAAACTAGCTGTACTCAAATGAAATGAGTGAATTTCTCTTTGAATAGCTTCTCTTTCTATCTGTTGCATAAGAGCTGTTCCTAATCCATTTGCCCGATAGTCCGGGTGAACCCATAGCAAATCAATATATAACCATTGCCACGCTATGTTCCCGTATGCTCCTCCAATTAATTCTCCAGCTTCGTTCTTTGAAGTGACGTAAAGTGATTCATAGTTAAAAGGCCCTGCTTCAGATTGATTATATGCCCTAAGAGCAGCGCGTAGTACATCTACTTCTTTATGATCGGGATTTACTGCTGTTGTAATAGTCATATCAAATTGGTTGATTTAATGTGTTGTCCCAAACGGTGGTGGTTATTTGTAATACAGGTGTACAATTTCAAACAAACACATAAGAAGATGAAAAAATACATGTTAATTTTATTCGAATCGGCTGAAAGTTATAATTCAATGACTCCGGAAGAATATCAAAAAGAAATAGAGGCACACAGAAATTGGATAATGGAATTGGGGCAGCATTACCACTCAGGTGAACCCTTGGAAGGAAGTGCAAAAACAATAAAAGGAAAAAATAAAATAACAACGGATGGGCCGTTCATAGAATCGAAAGAATTGGTAAGTGGTTTTTACATTATTTCTGCGAATACGCTTGAGCATGCCACAGAATTATCAAAAGGGTGCCCGATTTTGAGGCTTGGCGGATCCATAGAAGTTCGGCCGGTTATGCATATCGAAATGTAGATGGAAACTCTGGATCGTAATATGGAGCATCTCTTCCGTAAACAATCGGGGAAGATGCAGTCTATTCTGATTAATATTTTTGGTTTTGAGCATCATGAATTAATTGAAGATGTGATTCAGGATACCTTTTTCGCTGCGTTAAAACACTGGGGCATGAAAGAAATGCCTGAAAACCCGGAAGCTTGGCTAACAAAGGTGGCTAAAAGAAAGCTAATTAATGAACTACAAAGAGTATCAAGACATGGAAAACTAAATAAAACCTTCGCACTAGAACACAAGATTGAAGCAATTCCAGCAGATAAGGACGAGGAAAACAGAAAGAGAGAGCAGATCAAAGCACTCTTTGTATGTTGTGCTCCGTTTCTGTCAACAAAGTCTCAAATCATGCTTACCTTAAGAATAGTAGCCGGATTTGGTGATAAGGAAATCTCAAGAGCATTACATCTAAAAGAATCTGCAGTTAAAAAAGCTATCTATAGGGCTAAGAATTCTTTCCACAATAATTCGGGCTTCTCCTTCGAAATCCAACCAGACGAATATCAGAAAAGGTTAGATGTTGTTCTTCATGTATTATATCTGATGTTTAATGAAGGGTATCAGACAACTAAGGGTGAGTTGCTGTTGCGTGAGGATCTTGCATTCGAAGCAATTCAACTAACAAAATGGTTGCTGGACTTTAAAGATCTCGAGAAGGGAAAAACCCATGCTCTGCTTGCATTGATGTACTTTAATATAGCGCGCTTCGAATCCAGAATCGATTCTGATGACCAATTAATTTCCTTTGAAAATCAGGATAGAACAGGTTGGGATCAGGATTTAATAAATCAAGGTATAAGACATTTACGAAATAGTAGAATTAGTGAATCATTATCAAAATATCATCTTGAAGGAAGTATAGCATGTGAGCATTGTGTAGCTAAATCTTTTGAAGAAACGAATTGGAATCACATATCTCAATATTATAAAATGCTTTTGGTTTTGGATGAATCGATTCAGGTAAAGTTAAATTATGCAATTGCATTAGGTGAATCGGGAGAATACGAACAAGGCCTCTCGATTTTGATGTATATAGAACAAGCTGGAAATTCTCGATCTAATATTCTAATGGGAGCCTTAGCTAGAATACATCACAAAATGGGAAACTTAGAGACTGCTAGATCTTATTATTTGGTCGCCATGGATTTATCGAATATTAAAAGGGAGAAACAGTTTTTTCTATCAAAATATGAAGGGTTACTCCTATCTAATCATGGGTCGACAAATTAACTGGCATGGAAGAAATGTGGATAATTATGAGTGTTTTTCTCATTTAACGCATAATTTCTACGAATATGAGTAATTGTGTGTATTATTTTATTCGTAGAAATACGTAGTTTTTTAAATAATAATGTGGAAAACTTAAAAAAATTCTGCATACTTACCCTCTATTACACAAAATCTTCAAAACTACAGGCACTAACTTACTCTACAGGGGTTTGAAATGGTTGGGAAAACACATAAATGGCTATTAGTACTGGCATTTGCATTTATCACACAGGTTTTATTTGCTCAAACATTGCCGGGTCAAGTTGTTTCACCTGATGTTCAGGAAGAAGCAGCCAAATATGAACAATATTATGAGGTAGTGCTTAACAATGCACTCTCGGATTATTATCGAAGGGGAACCTTTATAGTTGATGCAAAAGCAACGCTTGAGCGTGTTTTAGTGCCGC
This sequence comes from Balneolaceae bacterium, assembly GCA_965249965.1. Taxonomy (GTDB): domain Bacteria; phylum Bacteroidota; class Rhodothermia; order Balneolales; family Balneolaceae; genus HXMU1420-13. The sequence goes on along the minus strand of OZ252262.1, from coordinate 415,610 downwards.
GAGGGTACGAAGTTGTAGAAGGGGAAGAACCTATTCGAATCGAGAATTTACCTGGGTTGCCGTTTGTACCCCCAAATCTACAAACAAGATCAGGTGGTACAACGGATAGTTTAAAAGCTTCTGGCTTTGATGCCAGGTTTCGACTAACTCGATTGAATATTAAGGTGTTGGTAGACACCTCCTATAATGATGAAGATTTAGAGTTTGTTGAAGAGGCGACCATTCTTATTGCTAATGCAGATCCTTTTCGAGGTGATGTAGTAACTGTAGAGAAGAAAGTTTTTCCAAGAAACGAAAGAGCCTTTGAGCAAACTGGCAATGAGAGAAGAGATTCGGAGCCAGAACCTGCGCTCGAAGAACAGGTTGAACGGATAGGTGATCTAAATGATACAGCTGTTCAGGAACCTGAAAAGAATATGTTTTTGGGAATCGATTGGAATAATCCACAACACCTTTTATATGTTATAGGGATTCTAGGAGTATTATTCCTATTTACCTTATTGTATGCCCTGCTTCGAAAACCAAAAGAAAATCAGGCAGCTACACAACTTCCATATCCTGCTTTTGACGGGGTTAATCCAATGCCAGCTTCGAATATCGAAAATGACGAACCAAAAGGACCCGATGCGAAAGCCCTTTCTCAATTTGAAGTTGACAAGACCTATGTAACCAATAGCTGTATCAGCCATCCTGATGCGGTGGCAGATTTAATTGCGCAATGGATTGCAAGCGACGACGAAGAGGGTGTAATTCGTTCAGCAAGAGCATTAACAAGTGTTGATGAAAAATTAATTAATGTGCTTGAGCCTCACTTAAAAGTTGAGACATACGATTCGGTTAAATTTGCCATTAATAATACAGATGCAATACCTGTTGAAGAAAAAATTGAAGAGGTTACAGCATTTCGCCGAAGCATTCAGCAAGTGAATACAAAAAATGGAAAAGAAGACTCAGGATCTAATCTATTCGATTTTATTTATCAGCTTACCGATGTTCAGTTGCAACACTTGATCAAAGAAGAATCGGATGAATTGGTAGCTATTTTAATGGCACAAATTGCCGGTGAAAGAGCTGGAGCTTTATTACAGAAACTTGATGACCAAAAACGCATTTCGATCTTACTAAAGATGGGTAAGATCAATAATATTCCAATATCAGTTTACAAGAAAGTTGCTGCACACTTTTCAAATAAGGCGCTATCTGTATCTGATATGAAATATGTAGCGGCTGACGGAATTGACTCGATACTGTCCACCATTGAAACATTACCGCTTAATGAGCAAGACGATTACGTAAGATCTATTGCTGAACAAGATCTGAATCTTGCAAAACGAATTAAGAAATTCTTCATCGGTTTTGATGATCTGCCTAAAGTGAAAGACGAATTTGTGCAATCTGCGCTGGAGGAAATTCAAACCGAGGTAATTATTTTAGCATTGAAAACTGCCCCTGCTGCTGTACGAGAAAAAGTGCTGAAAGTGAGGCCTAAACGAGAGCAACAGCTTATTTTATCTGAAGTGGATAATCCAGCAGAGGTTTCAAAAGCTGCAATAGAAGATGCTCAAAAAGCCTTGTTATATGCAGTGCGCCGTAAAATGAAAACTGAGGGCTAAAAAATGAGAAGTGTTTTCATTTTAAGTGTTTTCTTTCTGTTTGCATTCAGCACAGTAGTAACTGCACAAGATCATAAAAGCGGTGTTCCGTATCAAATGGAACAAATCTCTAATCAGATGATCGATCAGCTGAATGACGTGCCTGCGAATATTCGAAGAATAGCAGTGTATAAGCTGAATTACAATGCAATGAGATTCACTGTTCAGGAAGTTGAATTCATACGTGCAGAAATTGAGGCGGCATTTGCCGAATATGCTGGCTTAACAGTTTTATCACCTCCTGAGCTAGAACCCAACGATAAAATGAAAATTGTTGGGAATGACAGCACTCTTCAAATCTTAAATATACAGGGCCGTTCGTTAGCCGACGTATCTCCTGAATTGTTAACAGAAATTGCTGCTACTTATGGTGTCCAGGGTTTATTAGAAGTAAGTATGCAAAAACGAAATCCGGATGGATTAATCTTATCACTGCGAATGATAAATCCAAGATCTCGTGAAATTGTATGGACAAAAAGCTTTATCTCAAATCCATTTGTTGTTGAAAATGTGGTTGAAAAAGGTAATACACTTGTGATCAAATTTGGTGCGGGATCTATTGAAGGGGAAACAATTACCAGAGCCGATACAAGCTTTGCAACTCCTGATACATCCATTAACACACCCGTTGTAAATTATTTAATGAATGTAACGTATCGCCAACCCTTAAATACGGATAATAGTGCGTATTTAGGATTTACAGGTGGGATTAACATTTTACGATCATCAGAGAATGACAATTTCAATATGATGATGATGGAATTGGGGGCAACATATTATCAGGCAATTACTGATAAGAACGATGATATCGATGATTATCGGGTAATGTTGTTTTTCAATGGGAATATAAAATTTCCTTTGAACAGTAATAAAGGGGAGTTTTATTCTATGAAGCCGGGGTTAATGTTCAATTTAAGCCAAAACCTTGGATTAACTCTCTTTGCAGATTTAATTGTGTCTGGTGAAACAATAACTCTGGAAAATAACGACAAAATCACTTACGGTAAGGTAGGATATGGTGTACAGGCAGTTATCAGATTTTAATATTGTATTTCTGGTTATTGGATTAAGCCTGCTTTTGGTGAGTTGTAAATCATCAGATGCTGTTCAAGATCAGAATGAAAATTCTTCATCTTCGAATCAACAGGAGATGGTGAACAGTAACGATGTTGACATACCAGCTGAAAATAATGAGCGACGTACCAATCCAGTAATTGTGACGTACAGAAATGCCAGCTCAAATATTCAAATCTCTCTTGATCCAAATCAGGATGAATTCTATCTGGATTTGAAAGGGATAACTCCTACAGAAAAAGATTCTATTGTTGTAGTTGATACAACCATGCTAAACAACAGAGCATCAGATATTCAAACGTTGCTTTCAAGTTACCGAAAAGCACAGGATCTATTTTATTTGGGTGAATACCGAGATGCATTAGATGAAATTCAGAAGACATTAGATATTCAGGAAACTGCAGATGCTTACGCGCTAAAGGGCACCATATTTTTTATGATGGAAAACCCTACAGCAGCACAAGCAAATTGGAACCGGGCAGTACAAATGGATCCAAACATTCCAGTTCCGAGTATTCCGGAATTAGAGACACTTATTAACGAAATACGTGAGGATGGTGGGCAATGAGACTTTCGCTTACAAATATATTAGGGGTACTTTTTAGTGTTGGGATTCTTGTTTTTGGGATCACTGAAATCACAAATGTAACCACAATTATTAGCTCGATACCGGCATTATCGAATTATACTTTTTTGAACCTACCTAGTTTATTCATTGTGATGGGTGGGATTTTGAATGCTGTATTTATCACTTATCAGCCAAAATATGTAGGGCAGGCATTTGCCGGAATATTTCTGCTTTTCAGCCAGGCAAGAACGTCATCGAAGACGCTAGAAAATGATTTAGGTGAAATGTTGGCTTGGAACGATCAAATTAAAAACGATCGGGTAAAGGCATTAGGTCAACTAGAAGATAGCCATACCGGCGAGGTTGCTGGATATTTATTCTCTTTAATGAGTACTAATTATTCAAACGAGGATATAAAATCCTTTGGATCCAACCACATAGAAGAACATTACTTCCGTCAGCTAGTGGTCGTTGATGTTCTAAGAGCTATGGGAGCTGCTGCGCCCTCGTTCGGTATGTTTGGTACCTTGTTCGGATTAGTAGTAATGCTGGGTCAGCTAGAAAATCCATCTGGAATGGGACCGGGTTTGGCAGCTGCCTTAATTACAACATTGTACGGTATCTCACTTGCTCGCTTTATTTTTTATCCGATAGCAGAAAAAATTAAAAATGTAGCCCAACTAAACCGGTTTAGAGAATATTTTATCCTTGAAGGAATATTACTTATCAACGAGAAGAAGTCTTCTTTCTATCTTCAAGATCGTTTAAGTACATACTTAAGACGCGATTTTAAGAACCAACAGCAAGCTGATAATTAACTGGAATTAGAGTGATTGATCGTAAATATTCTGGTAATTCAGATATCCAGGAAGAACATATTGAAGATCAGGAATGGTTGCTAACCTATAGCGACATGATCACGCTATTACTTGCATTCTTTGCCATGCTTATCGCTGTGTCTTATGTAGACTTGAATTTATGGGAACAAATGAAGCAAGGTCTAAGATCAGAAATCTCAAAGCAAGAGGATGTTAGAACCCCATTAGCAGAAGTGAAAGCAGACTTGGACCGGTTACTTGAAGTTGAAAAAGCCCAGGGTTCGGTAGATATCACATTAGATCGTGATGGAATTAACCTCTTTTTTTCAAGTAGTTCATTCTATAATTCCGGAGAAGCAGAGCTACTTCCAACCGGACAAGGAATTATTGATAAAGTTACTGAGGCTATGAACTTATTGGGTTTTTATAAATTCAATGTAGATGTAGAAGGTCATACCGACAACGTGCCTATCAATACACCAATATACCCATCCAATTGGGAACTATCTGTTGCCAGAGCCTCAGGAGTAGTAAAATATTTCATAGAAGAAGGAATTGAAGCGGAGCGTTTAAAAGCTTCAGGTTATGCTGACACCAAACCTGTAGTGCCTCATATCGATGAACAAGGCCAGAATATCATCGAAAACCGTGCTTTAAACCGCCGGATTGTAGTGCGGATTTATTATTAAGTCATAAAAGGCACTAAATCAATCATTTGATAGTTAGTAGTTTTAAATTCGCTTATGCCAAAAAAGCTACTATTCTCTTTCTTATTGATTTTCGGGTACCAAACTCTTCCAGCTCAATCACTTTCTGATACCTTATCTATACAGTTTCAGAATAAAAGTATAGTTCAAAAAGACGCTTTAAGAGCACTTTCAGGTCTTCATCCATCTATCCAAATTACATCAACCGGAGGGATATCTGGTTCTGGAACCAATGCTATGATTCGTGGATATTCAAGTCTAAATGCCACCAGCGATCCTCTGATAATTATAGATGGGATAAGATTTGATTCGGGAAATAATCAGAACAGCAGCGTATTTTCGGGTGGTGGTACTGTTACTACCCCAAATAGAAGTTTTGATATTTCAGCCTCTGAAATTATTGATATCGAAATATTGAGTTCATTAGATGCTACCATTCGTTACGGCGAGGAAGCCAAAAATGGCGTCATCATAATCACAACCAACCGGGAAGTAGAATCTTCCATAAATGATGAACTCTCATTTCATGTGCAACAAAGTGTGTATAGTACACGGATTTCCAGCCGACCGGATTATCAAGACGAATTTGGGATGGGCTTCGATGGAACTAATTTTTTGACATATAGTAGTTGGGGGCCATCATTCTCGGAGCAAGATCCATCCTTTTTCCCGGGCAGCTTTCAAGGCATAAATGATGGAATTGTTCTTTTAAACCATCCATTATCAAATCATAGCCTAACAAATGTGGCATTTCCGGAATTTGATAATGCCACCTATCCATACATTGCTCAACCTTCAGCAATTGATGAATTTTTTAACTCCGGGTATTCATCAGAAACGAGCATTGCAACGAAATACAAAAAGGGAAGCTATTTTTTAAATGCTAATTACTCAGGTAATTGGGAAAATGGGTTTGCTCCAAACAATACATTTAAGCGTAATAGCTTTGGGACTTATTTTTCCTATCCATTGATTGAAAGCGTAAGAGGAAGGTCCACACTGAATTTCATTTTTACTGATGTTTTCACACCAACACTGAGTGCTGGTGGAGGAAGTGGTAGAGATCAAATTAATGCCGGACCAAGCATATTTTCAGATATATTCTATACTCCACGTTCTTTGGGTTTTGATTTCCCTTATCAGAATCCTGAATCCGGTGGTTCAGCATACTATCGTGTTGGAAATGATATCCTAAATCCGAGATGGACCGCAGAAAATGCTAAAGCTGTAAATAAAACCAGTAGAATTTACGGGAAAACTGAAGTTGAATTCAGCCCCACCGGGAATCTCAATATTTTATATAGATATTCTTTTGAGAGTTACGATGAAAATCAGGAGTACCGACTGAACCCAACTTTTGTAGCAAACTATCCATACCAAACAGGATTATTCCAAACAATTGAACTAGACAGGAATCACTACGAACAACTACTCTTAATTACACTAGATAATCAAGGGAATGAAAATTTACAATTCGATAGCGATTTTGGACTAAATTATAACTCTGAGTTTATCAATGAGTCGGGCCTAGAAAGTGTAGATATTCGTCAATTAGGTGTTTTCGAACATGATAACTTCCGTTCACAGATTCCGGTAAGCTCATTTACAAACGATGAATTTACGTTTTTTCATGAGCGTCGCAGCTTTGGGGTTTTTGCAAAAACAATCGCCCATTTAAATAATTGGGTATACTCAGAATTGGGATTAAGAGGAGAATGGAATAGTTCAATTCAACATCAGAATTTATCGGCATGGTATCCGGCAGTTTCATTAGGCGTAGTACCTACAAATAAAACAGGAAATATCGGTCCCTTATCCCATCTTAAATTTGAAGCAGGTTATTTTACAAGTGGTAGAGGAGTGTTTACGGAAGAAGAACTCAGAGTTCAAAACCGCGCTTCTGTAGCCATTAATAACTCCTTGAAACCTGAACGATCAATAGAAAAACAGTTGAGACTTCAATTAGGGTTATTCAATCTAAGGTTAATGATTGAAACCGTATATTTTCAGCGAACACATACAGATTTAATTTCACGAATTGCTGATAGATCAGACCCTGTATTTTCATCAATTCTTGATAATTTGATGGAATTAGAATCCGAAGGCCTAGAGTTATCATTGGTTGTCGTTCCTATTGAAGCTTCTTTACGGTGGTCAATGCATGGGATGTTTAGAACCATCAGTACTGTAGTAGTTGAGTACACAGGTACATTTAATGCGGTTCAGCTTGGGAATAGTTTATCTAATCGCGGGAATGTGGCAATTATTGACGAACCTTTTTTAAGTATGTATGGCACACAAATTCTACGAGTGGATGAAGTATTGCAAGAGAGCAATTCTAATTTTAGAAATGTTCCGGTAGGCACTCCAATTATTGATGATAACGGAGATTATTTCACTGGTCAAGTTGGACTCATTGGGAATCCAAATCCAAAATGGAATGCTTCTTTGATTAACCAATTCAATTATAAAAACTTTGCATTAAGTGTACAGGTAGATTATCAACATGGTGGTGATATGTACAGTACCTGGATTGCTTCATTATTAGGAAGAGGTGTTGTAACTGAAACAACAAAAGATGATCGAAATCGAACCTATGTGTTAGAAGGAGTTCGCATAGATGGAACACCCAACGATTTAGAACTTAGCACACAACAATACTACTTTAACAATATCGGTTTTGGCCCTGATGAAACCAGAGTTTTTGATATGACTCATTTTCGCATTGCGCATATAGGGCTCGATTATTCGCTTCCCGATCATCTTATTACTAATACGCGAATTAACGGGGTAAAAATTTCCATTTCGGTAGAAAATGCCTTTTTATATATGCCTAATATTCCAAAAGGATTAGGTTTTGATCCTAATGTAAACTCGAATGGCGCTGGGGTTAACAATTTGGGTTTTGAGTACTTAACTGGTCCGGCTTCTCGTAGAATAGGGGGATCTGTGCAGTTTAATTTTTGATGGCACAGAAATTGTATTTAAGTACATAGATTTCGACCGATAAATAAGAGGTAAGGTTGTTGAACCCAAACCTGCAGAGGTAGAAAGATGGACAGAGATATACGAAATATTGTACTGCAATTAGAAATGCTGCTTGAAGAATATCCGGAAGCAAAATTCTATATCTACAATGGTATACGAGGGATGGTTTCTGATTTATTGAATTCAGTAGATTGTATTGATGACCTTAAGGAAGAGGGTTAATAGGAATTTTTTGAACCCCGATACCCCTGGCTCGTTTTTTGATTGTACGAGCCAATTTTGATAGATGACCCCAAAAGCCTCACTGGAGAGTGAGGCTTTTTTTGTGCCTTTAAATATTGATACTTGCCTCAGGATTAAAGATTATTTGATAGAAATAAATGAAGAATGGCAGATACACCACCCATCGAGATTGTTCTTTCCAAGTACTTTAAACCGGATGCTGACAGATTTATGTATGAACATCCTGAATTATTTGAGGAGGTTGCTCATTTTATGCTTACCAACACTCCCCCAATGTGTTGGCGGGCAGCTTGGGTAATTCGCACGGCTATGGAAGACAATGACGAACGGTTAATCCCATTTATTGATCCAATTTTAGAGGCACTTCCGAATAAAGAAGACGGACATCAGCGTGAATTAATGAAGGTCCTTGAACGAATGGGCCTTGATGACGATCAGGAAAGTGTCTTGTATGATATTTGTGTTACTATTTGGGAATCCGTTCGAAAACAGCCATCTGTTAGATATTTTGCGTTCCAACAAATGGTTAAAATAGTGCATAAGTATCCAGAATTGATTCATGAAATTCAGGCTGTAACTCAACCACAGTATATTAATTCTTTAAGCCCGGGTATCAAACAGGGAGTTCTCAAATTGGTGAATAAACTAGAATCCAATTCTATTTGATCAATGGAAATCTACTCCTAATTTTCCCAACCCCAAGGTGCTTCCGGAGTCTCTACGGTTGTAGTAAGATCAAACTTTATGCTAAAGTATCGATCCGTTCCTAATCGCCTCAAATTGTAGGTGAAGTACTCATTTTCTTTTAATTCAATCCACCAAACATTGGTAGCCGCTGCGGGGATTAATTCTGCCGTTTGTTTATCTGCCGGGAAAAACTGGACATCGTTCAATCCCGTATTTGGAGAAACTCCACCATACTGAGTTACTTCATCCTCTGAGCCATCTTCGTGACGATGGTCATGCTTTAAAGAAATTTGGTCACCTGATTTTGAAAAAACCCAGGTCCTGGACCGGTCTTCACCAACAAAAAATGGAATTCGAATTGTTTCCGGGTTACAGGATCGAACGTGCATGATTAATTCTTGTCCACGGAAACTATCATTTTCAGGAGCGGCAATCACCGTAGCGGAATATGCTTTGCCACAAAGTGTAGTTAACTGGCTCCAAAAAACTTCATGGGGAGCCTCAACTTCTTGAGCATAGGCACTGTTTATAAAGAATATAGCTAGAAATAGTAGAAAAACCGATTTACGCATAGTTGATCCTGTGAGTATAGAATGAAAAGGATTTAGCTTAAAATAGTCATGTTCTATCAATTTATTTGCTGCTTGCCTTTCCTTTTAGAGATCAACCCCTCATATTCAATCGCTGTTTAGAATTTCAAAAAATTAGATATGATTCTTTCTACCATCGATTGGGGTATAATTTCGCTGTTCTTTGTTGTGATGTTAGCCATCGGATGGTGGGCATCAAAATCTGCAGGGAAAAGTACTACCGAATATTTTTTGGGCGGCAGAAGTATGCCTTGGTGGTTGCTTGGGATATCGATGGTTGCAACAACTTTTTCGGCCGATACACCTAATTTAGTTACTGGCTTAGTTCGTGAAAATGGCGTGGCCAATAATTGGGCCTGGTGGACTTTTCTAATTACGGGTATGGTGACGGTTTTCATTTATGCAAAACTTTGGCGACGATCTGACTTAACCACCGATCTAGGTATGTATGAGCTCAGATATGGTGGAAAAGCCGCATCTTTTTTACGCGGATTCCGAGCCATCTATTTAGGAGTTTTATTCAACTGCCTTATTATGGGGACGGTTACACTTGCCGCAATTAAGATTGGAGCTATCATGTTTGGATTGTCCCCGATTACGATTGTGCTCACTCTTTCAATAATAGTTGTAGTTTATTCGGCTCTTGGAGGGATAAAAGGGGTTATTTGGGCTGATTTCTTTCAGTTTGGCATCTCGATGTTTGGTGCTTTTTATGCGGCGTATGTAGTAATTCAGCAGCCGGAAATTGGAAGTCTTTCAAATTTAATCACTCATCCAAATGTAGTCGACAAAATCAGTTTAATACCAGAAATTTCTAACCCTTCTGTACTGATTAGTTTGTTCATAATTCCAATTGCGGTTCAATGGTGGGCCGTTTGGTATCCAGGCTCAGAACCTGGTGGTGGTGGGTATATAGCTCAGAGAATGTTGGCTGCCAAAGATGAGAAAAATGCAATTGGTGCAACTCTGTTATTCAATTTTGCGCATTATGCGCTCCGTCCTTGGCCATGGATTATCGTTGCCTTGGGGTCACTTATATTATATCCGGATTTGATGAGCATTAAACAGGAATTCCCAAATATAGAGGATCAGTATTTAGGTAATGATATTGCCTATCCAGTGATGCTCACAAAGCTTGGTTCCGGTTGGTTGGGCTTGGTTGTTGCTTCATTAATCGCGGCATTTATGTCAACGATAAGTACGCATTTAAATTGGGGTGCTTCCTATTTGGTTAGCGATTTTTACCAACGCTTTGTAAAACCTGAGGCTACAGAAAAGGAATTAGTTGGTACTGCAAGAATAGTAACCGCGGTGTTAATGATATTCTCTGCGCTGATGGCACTTACAATTCTCGAAAATGCAACTCAAGCCTTCGATATTCTCTTGTTATCCGGAGCCGGGTCGGGTGCAATTTATTTATTGCGATGGTTTTGGTGGCGCATCAATGCCTGGACAGAAATCGTTGCGATGATCTCAGCAACAATCGTAGCCTTCGTATTGGTTTTTCTGGTACCAACCGAAGCAGTCGAAACCAGGTTAATCGATGGTTCAACCGTTAAGCTATTAATTGCAGTTGCTATTACAACCGTAGTTTGGATATCCACAACATTTTTAACAAAACCAGAGTCGATGGATGTACTGGTGAACTTTTATAATAAAGTTCATCCTGGTGGACCGGGCTGGAAAAAAGTAACCAATTACGCTGCAGCTCAACAAATCGAATTAAAAAACCCAGACGCTACCTGGGATCTGCCAATAAGTTTGTTGAACGTATTTTTAGGTTCCATTGGAATTTATTCCGCACTCTTCTCAATTGGATATTTTGTGTACGGAAATACCGGAATGGGGCAAATCTTCATGGGGATTTTTGGACTATGCATCTATTTTATGTTAAAAACTTGGCCCAAACTAAAATTGGAGTAAAATCACTAAATCATGGATAGAAAAACTTTTGTCAAAGCAAGTACCGTTGCAACGATTGGAACTGTGATAGGGGCGCCTGCTATCTTGAAAGGAAAAACTCGAAATAATAATGTTCGGATTGGATTTATTGGAACAGGTTTGCGTGGTAGAAATCACGTAAATAACATTTTGGCGACAGATGGTGTGGAATGCCCGGCATTTTGTGATATCGATCCAAATGCTGTGGATTTGACACTGGCAATGTTCGAAGAACGAGGGAAACCAAAACCGACGGTGTACAGCGATAACGAATGGTCGTTTAAAGAAATGTTGGCGAAAGAAGATCTGGATGGAGTAATAATTTCAACAAATTGGAAATGGCATACGGCCATGAGTGTAGCAGCCATGCAAGCCGGTGTTTATGCGGGTGTGGAAGTTTCCGGGGCATTTTCTGTTGATGAATGCTGGGATTTGGTGAATGCCCATCAGGAAACGGGAACGCATTTAATGTTTCTTGAAAATGTGTGTTATCGAAGGGATGTGATGGCTGTTCTGAATATGGTTCGGGAAAATCTATTTGGGGAGTTGGTTCATTTCCGTGGTGGATATCAACATGATTTACGAACGGTAAAATTTAATGATGGCGAAGGTGGGCTTTTATTTGGCGAGGGTAGTTATGGTGAGGCACGTTGGCGAACTGCGCACTCCGAACATCGAAATGGAGAATTATATCCAACCCACGGGCTAGGTCCAATTGCCACGTATATGGATATGAATCGGGGAAATCGCCTAGTTTCAATATCTTCTCATGCAACGAAAGCGCGGTCGCTTAAACATTTTGCAAGCACTCATCCTGATGGAGGTGAGAATCATCCATACACAAATATTGATTGGAAATTAGGCGATATCGTTACTTCTACAATCACCACTGCAAAAGGGGAAACCATTATTCTAACCCATGATACTAATCTACCACGACCTTATTCGCTTGGTTTTAGAGTGCAAGGCGTTCAGGGGCTAACTGAATTCGATTATTACACTAAACGGGTACATGTGGAAGGGCAATCAGAATCACACCGATGGGATTTCGGTAATGAATGGTTTGAAAAGTATGATCATGAACTATGGAAAGAATTCGGTGAAGAGGCAGTTGGTGGCGGTCATGGAGGGATGGATTTCTTCCTGGACCGAGCCTTTGTAGAAAGTGTTCGAAGAGCCATCTCACCTGTACTTGATGTGTATGATGCAGCCACGATGCGCGTAATTACACCACTTTCTGAACAATCGATTCTGGAGAATGGAGCACCGCAAAATATCCCGGACTTCACAGAAGGGAAATGGATGACACGAGCTCCAGTATTTGGGCTGGGTGACTTATAAATCACATGAAACCAACCATCGTTGTACTTGCCGCAGGATTAGGCAGCCGTTATGGAAAATTGAAGCAAATTGAGGGTTTTGGTCCAAACGGGGAATTGATCCTCGACTACACTCTCTACGATGCAATTAAAGCCGGATTCGGTCAGGTAATTTTTGTGATACGTGCTTCGATGGAGGAAGAATTCAAACGAACCGTTGCCGCCAAGTTTAGCAGACAATTGAGGGTACACTATGTGTTTCAAGAGACGGGTAATTTACCTGCGGGTTGTACAATAAATCCAGATCGGATTAAGCCTTGGGGGACAGGTCATGCACTTTGGACGGCATCCAGGATTGTAGAAACGCCATTTTGCATGGTGAACGCCGATGACTTTTATGGATTTGATGCCCTTCAAAAAATGAAAATCATGCTCGATAATTTCGAGCCTGGAAACGTGCAAGCGGGGATGATTGGGTATCGATTAGATCAAACACTTTCAGAATTTGGATCGGTATCGCGAGGAGTTTGCGAGGTTGAATTAGCCAGATTAAAATCCATACAGGAACATACCAGCATTGAAAAAAAAGGAGAGATGATCGTTTCTGCCGTTAAAGATTCTGAAATTGAACTAGAGTCTGGCACTATTGTGTCCATGAATTTAATGGGGTTCACGCCAGAAGTGCATCCGATTATAGAGAAAGAATTCAAGAAATTTTATGACAATCAAAAGAATGATTTCAGTGCAGAGTTCTATGCCCCGGATGTTTTGCATGCACTTATTGAAGAAGGAATAGAGGTAAAAATTGAGCAAACCCATTCATCATGGTTTGGGGTAACCTATCCTGAGGACAAAGACCGGGTAAGAATTGAACTTACCTCATTGATTGAATCTGGTGTTTATCCCCAACATTTGTGGACATCATGAGCGATCTAACCCGAATTGTTTCTCAATTTCAGGTTGATATGAATATCGCTGAAATTGTGGAGTGGGGTGGTGGTCATATTAATGCCACCTATCGGGTCAAAAATGCATCTTCGACATCAAAAGATGTGCTTCTGCAAAAAATTAATACGCAGGTTTTTTCGGATGTTGACGCACTGATGCATAACTATGCTCTGGTGACCAATCATATTAAGCAAAAAGTGCATTATCAGGAATTAGCAGCTGGTTTAATCAGTGAAAAATCAGGCGATTTATTTGTAGAAAATGAGGCTGGTGTTTGGAGGATGACAGAATTTATTCCTGAAAAGTTCGCACTTGAAACTCCACGTTCGGCTCAGGATTGTATCTTAGCGGGAGAAGCTTATGGATCATTTCTACATGCATTGGTTGATATTCCACTAAACAAATTAGCGATTACGATTCCGGGTTTTCATGATATTCGAGGAAGGCTTAATCAATTTGATATGGCATTAGAAGACGGGATTCCAGGCAGAATAGAAGAAGCAGACAAAGATATACTTCAGATTCAAGCGTTTCGATCATCCATTATTTCTTACTACGATGATTCAACTGCCGCCGATATTCCACGGCGTATAACACATAACGATACCAAATTGAATAATGTGCTGATCATGGAAGGTAAGCTTGGAACAGTTATTGATTTAGACACGGTGATGCCAGGCTATACATTCTATGATGTGGGCGATGCCTTGAGAACAATGGCCGTAGTTGGAAAAGAAGACGAAGCAGATTTATCCAGGGTAAAATTTGTAGAGCAGTACAAAACTGCATTTATAGAAGGATATCTTTCGCAAACAGAACACATACTTACATCAGCGGAAATAGCATCGCTGGATCATTCCGGCGCGTATATGGCATTTATAATGGCGGTACGTTTTTTAACCGATTATTTAATTGGCGATCTGTATTATAAAACGAACTATTCACATCATAACCTGGTACGAGCAAAAAATCAGTTAAACGCATACAAGTTGTTATCAACATAACTGATCAATAATTGAAATTTACATACTAAAGTCACCAGAATTGAGTTGGGCTATTTATTCACTTCGCTGCATGAATTATAAGAGATACTTATTAGTGGGATTGCTTTTCTATTTGTTTATAGGATGCGATACTTCGCGATCAATAAATCCATTTGAAGAAAATTTAGGCTCTTTTTCAGTTTATGGGGCAATAGAACTCGACGAAGAAAATAATTTTATTCGAATAAGAGATGTAAGTATCCCATTTCTGGCCGACTCTGGTGCGGGGTATGAATTTGTAACCGCTCGATTAGAAGAATTATCTACCGGTAGAGAGATTTCACTAAAAGATTCCATCATCAATTTTAATGGAAATTATACCCTCAATTATTTGATTGAAGAACCTCTTCAACCAAGGGTTGCTTATAATTTTACGGTGGCGGATTCATCGGGAGAATCGGTGAATTCTGTATTTACCATGCCAGGTGTAAATACGCATCGAATAAATCAAAATATGGTGCAAAATTGCTGGCAGCCCATTCGATTTACGTGGGATAATGTAATCGCTCCAGAATATATTTTAGCTTTTGCAGGAGTCAACTATCAGGGACGAAGATATTGGGGTGAAGTTCAAAGAGTGGATGAACCCGATCATGTTCCCGGTGAAAATAGAATGGAAATGGTACTCACTGTTCGGCAATTATTAGTGGATATTTTTCCACCACCAATTGGCGGTGAAGGCGCTACTTCAGTTCCTGTAGAATTCTGGCCTCCTGAAGTAGAATGTACCGAGCTCGATAATAACGAGGTGTATATTCGATATATACATTTTGGCTCCGATTGGGTGCAGTTTGAAGAAACGGATTATTACATTTTCGATTTTCTGGATTCTGGTGAAATTGAAAATGGAATAGGATTTTTGGGTGGCATCCGCCGTGATGAGTACATGTTTGAGGTGCAGATTTTAAACTAGCAATTCAAAACTGCTTAACGGCGCAAGACTTGTTTCAATCAGTAGAAATTTAGTACCATTCAAAAAAGTTAGAGGTATTGAATTCATACTTAGAAACATCTCACCTTTTCTCTCCCTACACCTTCGAGCATTATGTGGTGTTAGTAGGGTTTTTGTTGCTGGTACCCGGATTATTTTACTGGCTTAAACCCAGGTCAGAAATCTATCAGCAAAAAGTGATGTTAATCATTGCAGTAGTTTTAGCCTTTTTGCAGTTATTAAAAATTCCACTAAATCTTTACACCGATACGTTTGATGTTACCAAAGACATCCCACTGCATATGTGTAATTTCCTGCCATTCGTAATGATTTGGGTGTATGCGAGTAAAAGCAGATTAATCTGGGCAACCTCGTTTTTTTGGGTCATTTTGGGTGTTTCTCAGGCAAATTTAACTCCTTCGGTAGAGTTTTCATTATTCCATTACGATGCCATTCGTTATTGGACAGTTCACTTGGGATTGGTGATGTTGGCTTTATACCCCGCTGTACAATGGAAGTGGACCTTAGAGCTTAAGGACGTTGCCAGAACATTTTTAGCGCTGAATGGAATCGCCGTAATTATTTATGGTTTGAATCTGCTACTAAACAGTAATTATTTATACGTGATGGGGAAACCTCCTGGAACTACTTTCTTCACTCTATTACCCGATTGGCCGTATTATATTTTAGTGCTGGAAGTCATCATCATTGTTTGGTCGATGATGCTGTGGGGAATTTTCAAAATGATCAGAAGAAATTCTGTACCTATTAAACAAGCCATAGAATAAAAAAGCCCCCAGGGTCGGTGGAGGCTTTTTCTCGGTTCAACAACATGGTATCATTTAACCAACGTCATCTTTTTGGTATACACCTTATCACCCACTTCAAGGCGATAATAGTACATCCCACTTGATAAGTTTTGTGCATTGAACTGTACTTCCTGAATTCCGGCTGAAAGTAGTTCACCCTGAACCAGCGTTTGGACGGGTTGTCCCAGAATGTTAAACACTTGTAAGTGTACAAGTTGTGCAACCGGTAATTCAAAACCAATGGTAGTAGTTGGATTGAATGGGTTCGGATAGTTTTGATATAAAGTGATTTCACCAGGTACATCATCTTCCGTTTCTGAGCCTACAGTAAATTCATCAAATACCACTTTCACTTCTGTGGTTGTAGATTTCATGCCTTGGGTTGCAGTTATCTGGAATGGTCCCTCAACTACTTCATCAACAATCCAATAAAAACGGCGGGTCTCCGGGTCGAAGGTTGCCGTTGCAGGAATGTCAGACATACTTACTGCCGGTGTTGAGATATCCGGATTAAACGCATTGATGACTATATCTACGGTATCATCGATGGCAAGGAAGAGTGGGCTTGGACTCATTGCTGCAGGCAATCCATCCATTACATGCATGCTTCGGTCAGATCCCCATTCCGAACTGATATATGAAAAGTAGGAAACAGGTTCCGCCCAGTTTTCGACCATTAAACCTGTAACATAGAACTCACTTTCCATCATATCCCAGTCAAAATTGAACAAGTAATTAGTTTCACCCTCGGTATACATCAACATTTTGAAACCACCGGTGGTATCTCCAGACTCAGAAAAGAATAAGTTCATGTCACCAATTATGCCTAAATCAGGGTCAACTATATATTGCCACTCACCGGCCAGATAAAGCCCCATTAAAGAATAAGAGTAGTTGTAGTTCTGGCCTGCAACATTTCGATACTCACCATCAATAAGCTCGAACTCATTAACATATCGGCTAAATATTTCTAATCCGTTTGAACCTTGTTGATAGTTGATTAATTCAATCATATTACCATTAGCATCATAGATATAATCAGTTTTAGAGAGTATGATGCCGGTTATCATGGAATCAAGTTCTGTATCGTAATAAACTTCCCGAGTTACAATAGAATCAACACGCATGCCACTTGATGATTGCGCGGATTCACTTTCATAGGTTGCAGTGTAGTTATCGAATTCCCATTCCTGGAAATCGCGGTACCATCTATACCCAAAAGCTTCTGCAAAATCATCGTGATATACGAATGCAGTGCTATCATATGGATCGAGCGTTTTAAAGGTAGAATTATAATTATATCTAAGTGAATAGGCGGTGGTTCCATCTGGATTATACAATGAGAACCGTTTATCCCAATAGCTGATAAGTCCACCTGCGTATGATTTGTACTCATATAAATAATGAGTTTCCAAATCTTCCGTCATCGCTTCGTTGTTAATTAGATAATCTGCTGAATCCGCATCATACCGATAACTTTTTCGCCAGGTAATGGATTCATCTTCGTTACTGTATTGAAGAGATCGACTATCTTTAACCCAACCTTCAATGGGATCAAATCGATGATAAAATGATTCTTCAGTCGCACCCATTGCTGGAGTACGTGAATAAACGTAGAAACTGCCGTAAGTGATATCGCCATTTTCATCAACATCGATATTTTTGGTGCTATCTTTAAAGGCGTCTTTTACCCAGGTGATGTTACGACGACCTAATACCCAGCCGGTAGTATCACTTTCCCAGAGGAATAAATCACCATGTCGCGCGAATTCAGTTTCTGAGCCTATATCAAAATATTGGGAGAAATTTCCGGGAGTATAGGTATCAAAGCCTTGCCATTTATATTCATCGTACGACCAGTTTGTATCCGGGTCGAAAATGAAGGTCTCTTCATGTGCCTCTTGTAATAAAGTAGGTGTAACCTTAAAGGTTGGTATAGTTGTAGCAGTTCTTGACTGATACAATAGTTCGTGGGTAGTTAAAGGGTTATTTTGTTCGTTCTGTAGTGGGTGTACTGTAGAATTCTGTGCCAACAAGAAAAAAGGGAACAGGGATATCCACAGCGCTAAAACTAGCTTTTTCATGCCATCTCCTGTATTAATTGTACCATTATTAGAGGGGTTACAGAATCTTTATGAAGAGAACATGAAGCTTGCGTTATTAATACCTCTTCTAAGAAATTTTTATCAAAATGATCGTCGGTCAATGCTTATTATTAGTTGTAGTAGTAATTAATCACGTAATCGATTCATGTACACAGAGCAAGTCATTTCAAGCGTTGCCAGTCAGGTGAAGATTGGAGTAAAACAAGTAAAAACGGTTTCAGAATTATTAGAAGAAGGAGCTACCATTCCTTTCCTTGCCCGATATAGAAAAGAAGTAACAGGCGGACTTGATGAAGAACAGCTCCGCGCCATTAGGGATGCATTGGATCTTCAGAAAACACTCGAATCTAGAAAAGAGACCATCTTAAAAGCGATTAAAGAGCAAGGTAAGCTAAGCCCTGAACTTGAAAAGCAGATTAAAAACTGCGGCGATCTCACCGTTCTCGAAGACCTCTATCTTCCATATAAACAAAAGAGAAAAACACGGGGTGATAAAGCAAAGGAAAAAGGATTGGAGCCATTGGCTGAAATGATCTGGAAGCAAGAAATCACTAAAGGCCAACCGGATGATTTCGCCAAAGAATTTATAAATCCAGAAAAAGAAATAACTACTATTGAAGACGCATGGGCGGGAGCCATCGATATTGTGGCTGAGTGGATTAACGAGAAATTGGAAGTACGTGAAAAGTTGCGTGAGATTTTCATGAATCATGCTACGATCACCACAAAAAAGACTTCAAAAGTAAAAGAGCGTACTAATTTCGAAGATTATTATGAGTTCAGCTTCAAAGCAGCCAAACTGAAACCGCATCAGATTCTGGCTATAAACCGTGGCGAGCGAGAGAAGATTTTGTCCGTTAAAACCGAAGTTTGGGAAGAGCGGACATTAGAAATAATCGATGATTTGGTAATCCTCAACGAGGATTCCATTTTCATGGGTGAGCTTCAGGATGCAGTAGAAGAATCCTTCAAGCGCCTCTTGTTTCCTTCACTGGAAAGAGAGCTCAGAAATGCACTCACGGAAAAAGCAGATCAGCATGCTATTGAAACCTTCGCAACCAATCTCAGCAACTTGTTGATGCAGCCACCGCTTCAGCATAAAGTTATTATGGGCATCGATCCGGCCTTTCGAACAGGGTGTAAAGTAGCAGTGGTTGATGAAACCGGGAAGTATTACGAAGGAACCACAATTTTCCCGACGCCTCCGCAGAAGAAAGTAGCAGAAGCTGAAGCTGTTCTTGAAGCTCTCATCAAAAAATATGACGTCAATCTTATTGCCATCGGAAATGGAACTGCAAGTCGGGAGACGGAGCAATTCATAGCGAATTTTATCCAGAAAAGAGCATCCAAAAGTAATGAGGATTCACTTAGTTACCTGATTGTGAACGAAGCCGGCGCATCGGTGTATTCAGCATCTACAATTGCCCGTGAAGAATTTCCTGAGCTGGATGCTGCTCAACGTGGAAACATTTCCATTGCCCGCCGAGTGCTTGATCCACTGGCTGAGCTCGTTAAAATAGATCCAAAATCTATTGGGGTTGGTTTGTACCAACATGATGTGAATCAAAACCGGCTTTCCTCTAAACTGGATGATGTTGTGGAAAGTTGTGTGAATGAGGTGGGAGTGAATCTGAATACTGCCAGCGCTCCCTTACTTTCGCATATTGCCGGACTAAGTAAAAAGATAGCAGACAATATCATTTCTCATCGTGAGAAAAACGGGGTTTTTACTAACCGAAAAGAGATTAAAGAAATTAGCGGAGTTGGAGATTTGCGTTTTCAGCAGGCAGCCGGATTTTTGCGCATTCCGGAAGCAAAAAATCCATTGGATAACACTGCCATCCATCCTGAAAGTTATGAGGCTACAGAAAAACTGTGCAATCTTCTGGGTATAGATTTGGAGCAACTATCTTCGAAAAAAAATGAAATAGCTCAAAAACTAGCAGGGGTGAACCCAAAAGATTTTGCACCAAAAATTGGAGTTGGGATTCCTACCCTGGAATTAATCATCGAAAACTTGCTTAAGCCCGGTCGTGATCCCCGAGAGGACATGCCCAAGCCGCTACTTCGAACAGATGTAATGGAAATGAACGACCTGAAAGAAGGTCAAAAGTTGGAGGGAACTGTTCGAAATGTGGTCGACTTCGGTGCTTTTGTAGACATTGGAGTAAAGCAGGATGGATTGCTGCACATTTCAAATATGTCGCTTACCGGGAGAAGAGTGGAAGATCCGCACGATGTAGTTGGAGTGGGGGATATTATTTCGGTAGAAGTGCTGACGCTGGATTTGGAGCGTGGCCGAATCGGGCTGAAGTTAGTGTAGCTTTAGCCTTAAACAGTGTCATCCCGCGGTAAAGGCCGAAATCTGTACCACACCATCCGCCTGTCGAATGAGGTGCCTGAGCCTGTCGAAGGCCCGATCTCAAATACCCCAACTGACCCCTCTCTGTCTCTCCCCTAAGATTAGGGGGAGAATTCGTTACTTAAAGCAACGGTCCTTGCGAGGAATCTGGGAGTGTGGAAAGAAGAAGACATGATATCGACGCGGCAATCCCTATTTATTTTCTCATCCCGCATAGCAGGCCGGGATCTGAGGATGTTTGGTATCGAACTTTTAAGTTGAAAACAATCTAACTCCAAATACTACCATAGTTAATCCTAATTATGGCTAGTTTCGAAAGTCAATTCTTACTGTGCACCTAAACTCAAACAATGGACAACAACGACATCTTTCGCCGACTCAGATACACCTTAGTGTATAATGATTTAAAAATGGCAGAGGTATTTACTCTTGCTGGTGAACAAATAGCACAGGAGCGAGTTACCAAGTGGTTGAAAAAAGAGGATGACAAGAATTTTGAACCCATGCCTGACGTATTGATGGCTACATTCTTGAATGGGTTGATCAACCAAAAGCGTGGGAAAAAAGACGGGCCTCAGCCTGCACCGGAAGAGAAAATCAATAACAACATTATTTTTCGAAAACTTCGCATCGCCTTCAATTTACAATCTGATGACATTCTGAAGTTATATCGGTTGATCGATAAGGAAATTAGTGCACATGAACTAAGTGCATTTTTCAGAAAGCCAACATCCGCTAAATACCGCGAATGTAACGATCAATATCTCCGCTATTTTTTAAGTGGTCTACAGGAAAGCCTGAATCCTTCCAAAGAATAATCAGGTTTTTTAATGGCACCCTCTCTGTCTCTCACCTAAGTCTATTAGAGAGGACTCGTTACTTAAAGCAATGGTCGTTGCGAGGAGCCTGGGTGTGTGGAAAGTGGAAGGCTTGGTATCGACGTGGCAATCTCTACTTATTTGTCATTCCGCGGCGCAGGCCGGAATCTGAATCGAATTAGCATACGTTTAGTTTGTATTTTCTTTCATGTTCTTTTGTGCCGGCAAAAGAACCAAAACCTCTCGGCTGAACTGCTTCGCGGGCTCATCAAAGTTTTCATTGAATAAATCCAATGGACCATCTCGATCATAACTAGATTATCCTTTCATCCGGTGTGGATTTATTCGCCCTTTGGGCACATGAAACCTTTGTATTCACTGTTCCGCTCACCATTTCAATGCCGAAGGAATTCTCTACTTGTTTGTCATCCCGCGGTGAAGGTCGGTATCTGTGCCAATCTATCCACTTGTCGAATGAGGTGCCTGAGCCTGTCGAAGGCCCGATCTCAAACTTACTCCCACTGACCCCTCTCTGTCTCTCCCCTAAGTTTAGGGGAGAGGACTCATTACTTAAAGCAAAGGTCATTGCGAGGTCATTAAAATTAACCTATGTTTTCCCGTAATCGACGAAATAACTTCCTGATAAACCAATGCGATCTAGCTTATTTATAATCATCGGTATTTTGATGCTCCCCGTATCAAATTGCGATGCTCCATCATCAGATTCGCGCATCATCATCACCAATGCGAACGTGTACACGCTGAGTTGGCCGGATCCTGATATGAAAGGAAATCCTCACGAATCGGCACCTTTCGAAAATGGTAAGTGGACACCCGATGCAGAAGCTATTGTAATAGAAGGAAATTCTATTTTGTATGTCGGTGATAAGGAAACAGCCATGAATTATGGAAAAAAGGGGACACAAATCCTGGACGCAAAAGGAGGAACGGTTATTCCCGGGCTGGTTGATAGTCACGGTCACCCGTATTATTTCGGGGAAGATCTGGGGAAAATCGAACTAACGGGACTGGCAGATAAACAGACCATCATTCAACGATTAGTAGATCGACAAGATGAATCTACCGCTGCAAATGATTGGATTTTAGGATTTGGCTACGACGAAGGCAGCATGGCGACAGAAAATCTACCGGATGCTGCGCTACTTTCTGAAGCATTTCCCGACCGACCGGTATTTATTATCGGAACCCACGGGTTTACTG
The DNA here is from genome assembly GCA_965249965.1 of Balneolaceae bacterium. GTDB lineage: Bacteria > Bacteroidota > Rhodothermia > Balneolales > Balneolaceae > HXMU1420-13. The sequence continues at coordinate 392,786 of OZ252262.1, read as the reverse complement.
CCGTTGCGAACTATGAAGCCATGGAAAGAGCCGGCATTAATTCCGAAACCATCTCCCCGGTAGGTGGCGAAATCGTGAAAGATACAGATGGAAATCCCAATGGGATATTTTTAAATAATGCCGCAGAATTGGTGGAAGATGCGTTGCCGCCAAGAACAGGACAGGACTTCCGAAACATTGCCTTGCATGGAATGGAAGTAATGGCAGCATCGGGATACACAGCTATCCATGATGCAGGAACAAATCGTGATTATTTAAATGCCTATCAGGAGCTGGAAGATGAAGGCGAATCGTTGATTCGTGTGTATGCCATGCTTCAGGCAACAGATGACGAGCTGTTAGAGGAATGGCAAATGAAAGGTCCCGAAACTGAAGCTGGAGAGCTCTTCACGGTACGAGCTGTAAAAGCGTATTACGATGGATCCCTGGGAATACGAGGAGCAAAATTATTAGACGATTACTCAGATTTGCCCGGACACCGCGGAATAAGTGGCGAGGATTACGGATTCAATGAAACCTTAGTTCAAAGCATGATGGAAGCAGGATTTCAGCTTGGGATTCACGCCATCGGGGATGCCGGTAACCGCGATATGCTGAATTTCTATGCTCGTGTTTTTGATGAAAATCCGGAGATCAAATCAAACCGACATCGCATTGAACATGCACAAGTAGTGCATCCGGAAGACTTCCGGCGATTTGCCGATTTGGATCTCATCGCTTCTATGGAACCACCTCACATGGCAGAAGACATGGGTTGGGCCGAAGATCGACTGGGAAGTGAGCGTATCAAAGGAGCCTATGCATGGCGCACTTTCCGTAGAAATGAAGTGCCACTCACGTTTAACTCTGATCTCACCGGAAGCGATCACAATTTCTTTTACGGATATTATGCCGCCATCACCCGAAAAAATAAAGATCGAATGCCCGAAAACGGCTGGTATCCGGAGCAAGCGTTGACACCCGAAGAAGCTTTACGTGCCTACACCAGCTGGTCGGCCTATGCGTCTTTTCAGGAAGAAGTGCTGGGGACCATTGAAGTCGGTAAACTCGCTGATCTTACTATTTTATCCATGGATGTACTGAATGTGGGCGAACAAAACCCCGACTCGCTTTGGAGTGGGGAAATCAAAGCCACTATCGTAAACGGACGAATCGTTTTCGATGCGCTCAATGATTAATTAAGCCAGGCAATCGCCCCGTTAAGCACGGAAGCAAAACTCACCCATAGGATATACGGCACCTGAAGCCATCCAGCGATGGGTTTCAGCGTGTGAAACAGCTTGGCGAAATATAGAATCGAAGCTAGTAAAATCAGTATTTCGATGAAGGCCAGCCATGGAATTTGTACTCCGAAAAAGAGGATCGACCAGGCCGCGTTTAATAGCATATGAATACCAAAAACGATGAGCGCTTTCTTCACTTCCGGATTATTCACACCCAGATGCCAAATTAATCCCGAGGAAACCCCCATTAAGAAGTACAAGGTAGTCCAGACCGGACCAAAGACCCAATTTGGTGGATTAAACACCGGTTTATTCAACGCCATGTACCACGAATCAATGCCGGTTGCGGTAGCGAAGCCCGAAAGCCCGCCAATCGCCAGGCACAGAATGCTGGTTATAATGATTTTTACTACAACTGAGTTTTTCAAGGATTGAAATCTATATGTTGTTTATATACTCCAAGCATACTCAAAAATTATGAGTCTACCGAATTTGCTGTTGAATGACTGACCCCTCTCTGTCTCTCCCCTAAGTTTAGGGGAGAGGACTCGTTACTTAAAGCAAATACTCGTCATTGCGAGGAGCCTGGGTGTGTGGAAAGGAGAAGGCATGGTATCGACGCGGCAATCTCCACATGTTTTGTCATCCCGCGGTGCAGGCCGGGATCTGTGCCATTCCGCTCACTTGTCGAATCAGGTGCCTGAGCTTGTTAAATAAGGTGCCTGAGCTTGTCGGGGGAGGTGCCTGAGCTTGTCGGGGGAGGTGCCTGAGCCTGTCGAAGGCCCGATCTCAAACTTACTCCAACTTACCCCTCTCTGTCTCTCCCCTAAGATTAGGGGAGAGGATTCCATTAAAGAAACCCTCACTAGTCATTCCTGCGGAGGCAGGAATCTGGAATTATAACCTCACCTGTACCATTTCTTTGTAAGGAGAAGAGAAATAAAAAGACAGTTTATCGACGTGGCAATCTCATGAATCAGGACACAGAGAGCCAAATCTCAACCTTCCAACATCGAAGTTCTACTGTTCCTTCAGCGTTTCCTCCAGCCAGTTATAAAACTCGGCATGCCAAATCTGAGCATTCTGTCCGTTCAACACCCAGTGATTTTCTTCCGGGAAATAAACCAGTTTCGATTTAATCCCCAACAACTGAAGCGCCTGATACGCCGCCAGACTTTGTCCGAGTGGAACGCGATAATCCAATCCGCCCTGATAAATCAACATGGGGGTATTCCAGTTTTGAACAAAGTTGATGGGGTTGAACTGCTCATAACTCTTTTGCGCAGCTTCGTTTTCCTTATCCCAATACGGACCACCCACATCCCAAATCACGAAGAACAATTCCTCGGTGGTTCCATACATACTTCTCAGGTCGAAGACCCCATCGTGAGAGATAAATGTTTTAAATCGATTTTCATGAATTCCGGCCAGATAAAACACCGAATATCCGCCATAACTGGCACCCACTGCGCCCAGACGATCTGCATCCACAAACGGCTCTTTCGCCATTTCGTCGATGGCCGTGAGATAATCGTCCATTACCTGACCACCCCAATCTTTCGAGATTTCCTCGTTCCATTCCACACCATGACCCGGCATTCCACGTCGGTTTGGAGCTACCACGATGTAACCATGAGCCGCCATCAGCTGGAAATTCCAACGGAAGGAATAAAACTGAGACAAGGCACCTTGCGGACCGCCCTGAGCATACAGCAAGGTTGGATATTTCTTTTCCGGATCGAAGTTTGGAGGATAAATCACCCAGGTCAGCATTTCTTTGCCATCGGTGGTCGTCATCATTCTTTTTTCGATCTGGCTCAGCTCAATGGCATCATAAATCGCGTTATTGGCATTGCTGAGCTGCATAAAAGTCTCGTCATTCAGATCATACGCAAAGATTTCTGTAGCGTGATTCATATCCCGTCGCGTTACGATCAGCTGATCGTCCAGATCGGCCACCACGCTGGTAACATCAAACATACCTTCGGTGATTTGAGTTACTGTTCCGGGAGCAGACAAAGCCACTTCAAAAATCTGAACCGTGCCATCCACCGGCGCACTGAAATAAATGTTGTCGCCCGAATTCGCCCAGGTAAAACCATTCACAGTACCATCCCAGGCTGCAGTTAGATTGGTTTTTTCGCCATCCGCCAGCACGATCAGATCGTTTTTATCCGACTCATACCCGTCGCGCTTCATGCTGAGATAAGCTAAGGTTTCACCATCCGGCGCATAAATTGGATGCGTATCATAGCCCTTGTTTTCTTCCGTCAGATTGATGGTTTCCCCGGTTTCAATATCATACTGAAACAAATCGGTGTTGGTGCTAAGCACATAATCGGTTCCTGTTTTCTGCTTGGTTACATACACCACAACCTTGCCATCCGGGCGGATGATGTAATCGTCGGTTCCGCCAAAGGGAATGGTAGGAGTGAAAAACCGTTGCCCCTCCATAATGTCGATGCCTTCGTCCCAGCCGTCGCCTTCTTTTTGGTGCACAAATACGTGATTGTAGGAGCCTTCCAGCCAACGGTCCCAATGCCGGTAATGCAGCGATTCATAAATCAGCACATTCGATTCGGGATAATCGGGGTAGAGATCCGTTCCCTTCACCTGATCCAGTTGCACTTCTGCATGACTTACTTTCCAGTTTCCATCTGCGGATACTTTCGGGTCAGGCAAAACTCCTTCGATAGATTCGAGTTCTTCCGGCTCACCGCCTTGAACAGAAACCCGGTAAAATTTCCGTTCCCCGGAGTTGTTGGCTACATCGGGATAATAAACCGAGTAGATCAGATCGTTGCCATTTTCGGTCACGCCGAGCGCCCCAACCCGACCTAGTTTCCAGAGGAGTTCGGGGGTCATTCGGTCTTGCGCCTGCCCCTGCAGGGCGAAAGGTATTAAAAATACAAAGAGAAGAAATGCAGCTTTTTTCATGGATTTGAAATCTAAGTTTTGATCATATCCACCAAGCATACTTAAAAATTATGAGCATTTTATGAATGGGGGGATTAAAAATGCTATCTATCCTATCTCAGATTTTTCAACCCTATCTTTCCTATTATTAAGAATGATGAAGCATCGTTGAAGATGTTAATTTAGGGTGCTTATACATAAGCAAAGATCTGCTCCTGTTAGGAAAGAGTATGGATGAGATATTAAATAATTAGAACTTCAAGAAAATATAGGTGTAGCATCTGAACCCAACTGATAATGGCGCGTATGATCATTCAGATGAACCATTTTGTTGTTAAATGCGCATGACCGAAGCGATTGGAACTATAAACTATAAATATCTCATTAAACTTTGCCTAGTATGACCTTTTTCTCCGACAAACTAAGTACTGGGCATGCTGTAACCGCCTTTATTATGTTTGATCTAGTTTGTTCACATACACTACCTTTAAGATCATATAAATGATGTACTTCTAAGCGAATGAGTTTTGAACAGTCAATAAAGGAATTGTGGTGAAGAAAATCATTAGAATCTGATGAAATAGCTGCGACACATGGCTTCATGTGATTTTTTTTCAAAATACCATGCAAACGGGAGTTTATAAGAAATCCGCGAATATCCACTTCGAAATCAAAAACAACCAGGTATTTGGCTTTAATAGGGGTAACACCGGGGCATTTTTCAACGCGATAGACCCTCCAGTTCATAGTTCTAGCTACTCAAATAACTCGTAATCTCTTTACGGGTCTCAGCATCGTAGGTAAGCAGAAACTGATCGACTGAGATGACAGCATTATCATCTGCTGCACACCATGAAGCATCGTGACTGATATCCGTTAACGTCCCGAAACTCATTCCTCCAAATTCGTTTAACGAATAGTTAAGAGCCTCAATATCAGATTCGCTTAACTCATCGGTATTAGCTACTCGTTTACCAGAAACGTGATAACCTTTAATAGCAAAAATATCATCAATGAACGCAGAATTACGGATGTGATCGTAAGTTTCAGAAGGTACCGGGCCGAATTCCATCTTTACATATTTGTCGCCGGTAACGGTTCGCCCATATTTTGCTAAATGATATTTATCTGCAAAATATAGCAGCTTACTCAACTGGTGTTTGGTAGTTCCTTCCAGATGTTCGCAGATATACAGGAGAGCTTCTAGCGTGCGGTTTAAATCGTAATTGAACATACTTTAAAATACTAAGTTAGTGCTGATAATACAACGCACATTTATTACACATGTTATCGACGCTAAAATTTTACTTTTTAAAAGAATTCTTTTTAACACTTTCAACACTTAACACGAACTACCCCACACTCTCCTCAACAATCGCAATTTCCTCTTCCGTTAGCCCATACAAATCATACACCATTTGATCGATCTCCGCCTCTAGCTTGCTTGTATCTGCCTGAGGGTTTTCTTTTTTGAGGGAGAGGATTTCGGTGACTTTGGATTCAAAAGTTGTTTTTTCATTTCCAGTCAACTCTATAATTGGATTTATTTCCAAGTATTGAGTGTAAAAACGAAGATAGCCACCTCTAAATGAGGTCGAAGTGCTCCTATTAAAAAATTCAATTAGTTTTGAAGCTAGAATTGCCAATAAGGAAAACTCGTTTGTAACTACCATATAACCAGTATTAGCAAAAAAGAAATCATCTGAATAGTCCAGTGTAAAATCCCCTCTTAGCGACATATCTGGAAATATTATTTTTGAATTTTCAAATTCTTTGTAGTAGGCACAAGCTCTCAATTCCCACCAAAATTCACCTTGATCTGATCTTTTCTTCGCTTGTTCTTTAAATTGAAATAAATGCTTTGTAATCGATGGATATTTCTCTGATAGCTTATCCCATGCATTCTTTTCGTCAAGCTCGCCAAACCAGGTTTTAGTGTAGCCATTTTTAAATAGGATCAAATAATTGTTGGCCACAGGCTGTTGGTACCGCTTTATATCCCTACCCGCCAAAAACGGTTTAATGATCTCAGCGCAATTTGGGTCTTCGGTAATTAGTCGCTTTTTAGTTTCTTCATCAATAACAAAAGCTTTGTTGTAGCCTGTTTTAATTCCATAGTAGATTTTTCCATCTACATATTCCCCAAGTGGCGTTCCTTTGCTTTTCAGTTTGGCTAATAGCCGTTGTTCTTTGGCGCTGGTTAACGTCCATCCTTGTTCAGGGAGTTCACCAGATAACACATCTATTTTATGTTGCACTGCAAATCGGTCTAAGCCTTCAGGGAATTCCAACGACTCCACATTTAAAGCCTTGAATTGCTCATCAGGTGCTGCTTTCTCTATTTCAAGAATACAAGGATAGGTAGTTGCCTCTTCAAACACGGGCAAATCACCAAAATCTATAATTGATTTCAATCTTCGTTCTTTTAAGTAATTTCGAAGATGTTTCCCATATCCTGCCCGCATCCATTTGTTGGGGATGATGTACGTGAATTGACCATTTTCTTTCAGATTCTGAAAACCACGCTCAACAAAATAGACATACATATCAGCTGTACCCGAATATGTAGTATAATGATCTTGTATATAGGGTTTGATTTCTTTGAACTCTTCCTGCCGGATATACGGCGGATTTCCAATTACCACATCAAAGCCCACAAAGTCGCCTTGTTCGTTAAGTACTTCTGGGAATTCAAAGCGCCATTCAAAGGCGTTTTCGTAAATTTTGTTGTTTTTGATTTCTTCAATTTCAGCTTCCAGCTTGGCAATGTCTTTGGTGAGCTTCTCCGTTTTGGTTTTCCAGACTTTTTTTTCTTTGGCCGTTTGATCGAACATGCTGGTTTGGGTAGTGTGTACCACCAGTTCATCGCTCAGCTTTTTAAGCTTAACCACATTCTTATCTGTGCGCAAAATCTCGGTGCGGAAGTTACCTTTAATATCATCCATCAGGCGCAGCATTTCGCGCTTTTCGTCTTTGCTGCGGGCGTTGCGGTAACTTTGTACGGCTACTCGGTAGCTTTCTATACTCCACTTGCTTTTTTTCAGCGCTTCTTTCAAATCGGCATCCAGGGCAAAACGACTAATCAGCGAGTTCCCTGTTTTTATGTTGATGTCGATGTTGGGCAGAGTTTCGAGGTGTCTTCCTTCCCCATTTTTATTACCATCGTCACCCCGGACTTGATCCGGGGTCTGGTGTTCAGATGGAGCTCCAGATCCCGGCCTGCGCCGCGGGATGACCTCATTGGAATCCGCTGTCTTATAATACGCGTGCTTCAGGAGTTCGATCCAGAGGCGGAGCCGGCAGATTTTTACCGAGTTGGGATTAATATCTACCCCAAACAAACAATTCTCGATGATGGTCTGCTTTTCGTGAAAGAGGGCTTCCTGCACCCGCTGGCTTTCGGGACTGTTAGGGTGATATTCGAATAAGTCACCATCACTATCGTAAACAATCAATTCGTCGTTTACCACCTCTAAGTGATATTCCCGAAGGCGTTTCCCATCCCGATCCTGCAAAATGCGTAACTCGTGTTTTATAGCTAGAATCTCGTTCAAAGCAGAAACCAGAAAATGCCCCGAACCCACTGCAGGGTCACAAATCTTTAGCGAATTAATGATCTCGTTAGCTTCGTTTCGATCAATCAATTCAAGTTTATCATCCAGATCTTCGAAAGATTCGCACTTCCACCCTTTGGCTTCATTAAATTTCTGCACCACCGCCCGCCGAATGGTTTCGCGGCACATGTACATGGTGATGAAGCCAGGGGTAAAGAATGAGCCATCTTTGTAGCCGTTGATCTTTTCGAAGATCAGCCCAAGCACCGAGGCGTTAATTAACGTTTTCGATTCTTCCTGAATATCCTCACTGCCTTCGCTGGTAAAATCATAAGCATCCAGAAACTCGAACAGATAAGCAATGGTACTCATCTCGCCTTTACGCCGTTTCCCACCTTCGCCTTTTAATACCGTGGAAGCATGAATGGGAAGGGTCATGTCGTCCCGTAAATTGCTAATGAACAAGGCTTCATGTTCCAGTTCCGTCGGATCGAATAAAGAACTGTTTAGATAAGGAATGTCACCAAAATCATTTAATATTCTTGTGTTTCGTTCCTCATACTTTTTGGCTAGTACATCAAAGAATAAATCATCAAGCACATCAAAATCTTTAATCCGCTTGGTGTTTAAAAAACCTGTCGTTTTTACCCCTTTTTGATAGCTGATTAGTTGAGCTTCCAGCAACTTCAAAAACAAGATGCGGTTCATCCACGTGATGCATAATTCTAAAGCGATACCAAATAGCCGATCTTCACGGTTTTCACCAAAGCTATTTAAATTGGAAACTCTTGATAGTTTATCCTTACTTAAAATATGATCGATGGTATTTTCCAGCAAAGAACCCGGATTTCTAGTCTCCTTATCTTTTCTACCAATCAGCTTTTTGCCCTTCACTTTGGTTTCTTCCAAGCCAATGATGTGCAGCAACTCTTTATAAAAATTTTGATCCAGTGAGTTACTGTCGTTCGCAAAAGGAAGCTTTAGCATATGCTCGGGCGAAAAGATCTTGTACAATGCGATCAGTTTTCGCTCACTTTTAGTGTCAATAGTGTTTAGTAATTTTTGATAGGCACTGATATCAAACCAGGTGCATTCCAGCGGTTTTTGGAGTGCTGCAATAAAAGGTTTTGCAATTTCTTTGTAGAAAAAATCGGTTGTAGTTCCACTTAATCTTCCCGCTTCAAAATCCTCGAATTGCTTGACCAGCTTTTTGCTTTGGGCAAAAATTTTCTCGAACTGCTGGGCATCAAACAAAAACCATTCATGGCAGTTGGTGGCGATCAGGTGTTTAAGTTCTTTATTTTTTTGTGTGATGCGTTCTCTCAGGAAATACAGCATCAACTCGTGTAAGGATTTCACATTCGCATTTTCGCGAGTGATCATTTCACTTTTGTTCTTCAATGATTTCGCTTCGATAATTACGCCTACCAATGAATTTGGAGAATTATCTAAATGAATAACCGAGTCATTTCTTTCTTTAATGTTGATGTAGTAATCAGGAGAATAAAAAGTGTCTTTTAGAAAATCAGTTGCTACCCCCTTATTGAAATCCTCGAATTTATCTTCTCCGGCATGCTCGAGTAGCCGCTGTAAATTCATTTTGAACTTCTCAAAGTCGTCGCGTTGAGGTTTTACTTTGCGATACGCTTTGTTGAGTGAAAAAGCCGGATTTTTGATACTCAGTCTCATGGTCTGAGACTAACAAAATCAGAGATTAAGGGCAACGTTTATCATATTCAATCTAGTGATTATGCTCAGCTCACCCCAATCAAAACCTCCTCGAATTACTCACAAAGGCGATCTTTTTTCCATCCGGCGACCAACTTGGGACATTGATGGTTCCCTGTCCGCCATACACATAGGCAATGATTTCGGGTTCGCCACCTTCAGCCGGCATCATTCGCAGCGTTACTTGTTTATAAAAAGGATGATCCCCGGAATCAACATCGGTACCAAAACTCAGGAACACAAGGGTGGTGCCATCCGGAGAAACATGCGGGAACCAGTCGTTATAATCGGGATCAAACGTTAATTGGGTGGGATTGGACCCATCCGCATTCATTCGCCACAATTGCATGGCGCCGGTTCGGTTGGAATTGAAGTAGATATACCTTCCATCCTGCGAATATTCCGAGCCGTCGTCTAGTCCGGGAGTATCAGAAAGCTGGGTTTCTTCCATTGTCTCAATATCAGCCGCATAAATATCGTACTGTCCATTTCTTTCCCCGGTGAAAATCACCGTTTTATTGTCTGGCGAGATGCCATGCAAATAGGAAGCTCCCAGTCCGGATTGAGTGGCTTGTGTTAACTCATCACTCCCCTCAGCAGGCAGCACATAAATCGTAGAGTTCCAGTCGTCGTCCTCATTATGATTACTGATGCCAAGTAAACGCCCATCAAAGGAAAGAACGTGATCGTTATTATGATTTTTCGCAAACCCGGTATTGAGCTGAGTAATATCCCCGGATTCCAACTCATAGTTAAAGAGCAAACCATTTGAATTATAGATCAGGCGCTTACCGTCCGGGGTCCAGTTCGGGGCCTGAATAGAATGTTCCGTTTCGTACAATACTGTTCGATTTCTGGTTTCGAGATCAAGAATTTCGAGTCGGCTTCCCAAATATTCCTCATATTGGACGAGATCGTCTGGTGCCGGTTTGGTGATGCGAACATTCCGAAATATGGCTTCTTCGACCACTTCCGGATTATGAGCACAAATATAAATCCCGGCAAATACCTGTTCATTTAGTTGAACTTCAGAGGTTTGAACCGTGGTAAAGGCTTCTCCCATAGTAGCCGTAGATAAATAAAAGGTATCGTCTATTCGGGCTAGTTGAATGACGTTTGCCGAACTATCCGGCGATACCACTTCCTCAATGTTGGTTTTAAATTCCGGGCGATATTGAAGGGAGACCAGTCCGTCGCCATGAATAGCACCTAATGCCATTTCGGAATGGGGCGACAATGAATTTCTAACAGCGATTCCCACTTTCCGATGGGGATCCACTCCCTCACCTATAAACTCAATTTCGGCACGCAGGATGAAGTCGCCTTGAATGGCTTTCCAGGCAAAGTGCATTTCATCGGTTTCGAACCAAATATTTTCCCCGGAACCTTTTAGGTGATAGGTCTCATCCTCGGAGTTGAAAATGAGCGAACCAGGATGAAGAACCTCGCCCACATCGATGGCTTCATCAAAAACTCCTGTTGAAGGTGAGCCGGGGGTTTCTTGTTTCATGCACGACGTAGTTAAGAGGATGAAAATTACTGCGAAAGATAGAATTGACTGTACATTCATGGGATGTCGACTAAATTAATAAAACAGCACCGAACCGTTTATATAGGTAGGAAACGTAGGTCAGTATACTGAATCCAATTTTGAACATACATTCGGAATATGAAGTGAACATGTAGGAAGGAGGCGGGAGTAGATTCGGAAATTGATAACAGAGTAATATTCAAAACCTCCCCGAATTACTTACAAAGGCGATCTTTTTTCCATCCGGCGACCAGCTTGGAACATTGATGGTTCCCTGTCCGCCATACACATAGGCAATGATTTCGGGTCTCCCTTGTTCCACAGCAAAACTGCGGAATCAGAACAAACTAGTAGAAGAACCGGATACTGTATTTAGTTCCGCAGGGGCAGTCTTATTCTTGTTAGGCGATTGGAAATCAGAAAGCCGGATGTATATGATCCGTAAATTTCGGCTAATCGTGATCAGACAATAAGGCTGCATTAGCTTCTATGATCTGAGCCTCAATATTAAAGAGATCCTCAAGCACGGAGAGCAGTCCTCTTTGATTACCGCTGTACACCATTTGAATGGCTGATTCACTCGTGCTTTCATAGGATTCCAATAAGGCATTCACGATGATCAGTTTTTCGACCATTGTAACATCCATGTTCACAATGGTGCCCGTAGCCTGTGCAAGATCCCATGACCTGTTACTTAGATTGGGAATTCTTAGCTGAATATTTCCAATCCCTTTTAGTTTGAGCGTATCGGATTCTACCACCAGATCGAACACATTCTCGTTTAGTATAAGCACCCTGTTCTCTCCATCCTGCATGACTTTAACTCTCTCAAAAAACTCTTTCTGGCCAATGATCAGTTGTAATTCGAAGTAACTGGCGAGTGCCTCATTATCATTAACATCGAATGGAAGAGCTGATGCTGGAACTGATATTAACTGATGATTATTGGTATAGAATTTTTCGAGCAAATCCTGCCTGTACTGGTGAGATTCCTGAACCAGCGAATCATTTCTGACTACCTCTTTCCGAATGGATTCTTCTACTCTTGAGAGATCATTATTTAATGAGGCAGTTTCTCTCCAGTTATTGAGGATCAAAGCCAGAATAACGGCAAACACCACCGAAACAAACTCAACAACAAGTTGCTGTTTATTAATCCTGTTTTTCATATTAATGGATATAAGATTGAGATATAAGTCACTATGAAGTTCAAAAATATACTACTCTGTCACGGAGTTTGCCATTTCAGGTAAAGAAGGTGCATACATCCGGACTATTTACTCTTAATCCCAAGCAGGAGTTTGGAAACGAAGGGACAAGCACAAATAGTACAACGCGCGGTTCCTCGATTCCTTATAGGGCGGGGTCATTTATGGCAGGGGATAGAGGAAGATCCTCAAGGTTAAATCCGTAGCAGGGCTGCAGAACCAGAATACATCCTATATATGTGGAATCAGTACCTTAAAGCAGGTTCCTTTGTCTTGTTCAGATTGGATCGTCATGTAACCACCGGCTTTTTCCACCAGGTGTTTCACCAGCTTCATCCCAAAACCAAAACCCGCTTCGCCACCGGTTCCGTTGCTGCTTTCTTTTTGTCCTTCTAAGATCATATCTATGCTTTCGGGCGTCATTCCCTGTCCGGTATCGGTTACACTTAAGGTGAGCATTTGGCTTTCCCGGACTTTTTCTACGGCAAGCGCAACATGAATAGAGCCCTGTTCGGGGGTGAATTTCAGGGCATTAGAAATAAGGTTTCCGGCAATCTGGGTAAGTTTGGTCTTCGGAAACACTACCTGAGCATTCGATCCTGTAAATTGCAGATCCAGCTTTTTACTGATGGCCTGTGGCTGATACAGTTTGTGCAGCTTATCGATAAAGGTTTCAAAACTGTATTCGTTTTCACCGGGCTCTACTTTTTCACTCGCATTATTCATGATTTCATCGGCCAGGTCCATAAGCGATTCCCCGCTTTTTTTGATCAGCACAACCAGCTCAAGAATGCTTTTAGCTTGTTCGGGACTTAATTGACGCTCTACTAAATCTGCTACCCCAATAATACCGGTTAGCGGTCCGCGGATATCGTGAATCACTTTTAAGTTGGAGTCTTTTGCTTCATCCAGTTCTTTACGCAATAAGTTATTTTCTTGTAAGAACAGCAGTCGGGTGACCACTTCATTGGCAATGTAACGGAGCAGTTCTTTCTTCTCCGGATCTAATACTTTCTGCTCAGTATCCACCACACAAAGCGCCCCGATGTTATTGCCTTGTTTGGTTTGCAAAGGCAATCCGTAATAGTATCTCAGATTTGGATCCCCTTTAACATAAAATTTTTCTTTGAACCGTTCATCCAGCGATAAGTCGCTCACTTCGAGTGCGTTATCACCCTGAATAGTGTACTGGCACACAGAGTCTTCGCGGGGCATCTGTTCGAGCTCAATGCCGCTTCGGGAGACAGTCCACTGAGTGTAGGAATCGATAAGATTCACTAACGATATTTGAGTATTCGCAATTTTGGCTGCTAACTCGGCGAGATCCTGTAGATATTTTTGCAGATCCGAATAGTCTAAGTTTAATTCCGATAGTTCGAGAATGCGGTGAAATTCATTTTTTACAAGTAGTTCAGTGGACATATTCAGAGAGCTTTTGTTTGATTGCTAAAGTCATTCACCTCTTATCGGCATACAACTGCATGGCTAAAGTGATTTGAGATAAGTGAGTAAATAAGCCCTTTATTGGAGTAGGGGATGCATTTATCTAATCGAACGGTAAAGGAGGCTTTCACCATAAATTTCAGTGAAATTAACCAATCATTAGTTTCGTGGCAGGTATAACAAAAAAGCCCCCATGAAAACATGAAGGCTTTTTGGAATCAAGTACACCCGAGAAGATTCGAACTTCTAACCGCCTGATTCGTAGTCAGGTACTCTATCCAGTTGAGCTACGGGTGCATTCAGTAAATATGCATCGTAGGAGTGTGATTCGTAGTCACTGTACTCATCTCCCGACAAGTCGGGAAGCTACGGGTGCATTTCAGTAATTCTCTCGTTTTTACGAGAGCCCCAAATATAAGGAGCTTTGAATCTGTGAACAACCAGTTTTGGTGTATTTTTTGAATTATTGTTAGAAGTAGAGATAGAGGTTTAGTATCGAGTTCATAAAATAGCTAGTTGGAATTACAACGGTTTATCAGAGGAGTCCTCTCACCTAATCTTAGAGGAGAGACAGAGTGGGGTGTAAATTGAGACCAAGCTGAGGTCGGGCCTTTGACAGGCTCAGGCACCTTATTTAACAAGCAATTCAACAAACTCATCTCCCAGCCAAGGTAGCAATAATACCTCCAAACCAAATCCGGAAGAAATGCGGTAGGGATTATCTGGGGGAAGTTCGAATCGTTAGCAAGTTAACAAAACAACATTCATTCGCTAGTGAATCTTCATTTCTTACGGTGACTTTTGTGTACTTTTGGTCAATCAAAAGTGCCAAACTAAACGTATGCTAATTCGATTCAGATCCCGGCCTGCGCCGCGGAATGACCATTCTATTGAAAGAAGGGAATAGTTAATTGAGATTGTCAAGTCGAACGTTTGTTATCGCTTTTCCACGTTCCGAGGCTCCTCACAATGACGAAATCTTTTAATTCGAGTCCTCTCCGCTTGATGTAGGGGAGAGACAGAGTGGGGTCAGTTTGAGGTCGGGCCTTCGACAAGCTCAGGCACCTTATGGGGAAATGGATTGAATATATCAGATCCCCGTCCTGCGCCGCGGGATGACATCATCATTCATGCAAATGGAAATTTCTCTAACCGTTATACCCTAATGAAAGCACTGTAATGTCATCAGACTGCTCGGCTTTGCCGGTGAATTTGAGTACATCAACAACGAGGCCTTTAACCAATTGTTCGTTGGTGTAGGAATGATGGTTTTCAAGGTACTCTTCCAGGCGGGGTTCTTCATACATAGACTCGTCTTCGGCATTTGCTTCTGTAACACCGTCCGTGAACATCATTAACTTTTCACCGGGGGCCAAAGTGAGTTCTTTGGTTTCAAATTCAATGGGTTCAATTTTTCCAAGTAATAAACCTGAGGTATTCTCTACTTCTTCTGCTGTTCCGTTATTTCGCAGCACATACGGTAAATTATGGCCACCATTGCAATAGCGTACTACACCCGTTCGGGTATCAAGAAAACCAAAGAATACCGTTACAAAAGTGGTTAATTCACTTTCCGGGATTAACATGGTATTCACGGTGTCCAGTATCTCACCGGGATCATCAATTTGGGAGGCGATGGCTTTTATCATAGTTCGTGAAACGGCCATGTATAGCGAAGCAGGAACGCCTTTGCCGGATACATCTCCAATCACAAATCCCAGGCGATGTTCATCCATCATATAGAAATCAAAAAAGTCACCACCTACCTGTTTGGCAGTATGCATCTCCCCATAAATATCGAACTCAGTTCGATCCGGGAATGGAGGGAATTCCTGTGGGAGCATTTTCTTCTGAATGCGAGCTGCCGTTTCCAGGTCGGTTTGTACGGCTTCGAGTGTTTTTTTATGCTTGATCCCATCTTTGATCAATGCAATTTCTTTGAGGGTTTTGTCGATGGTAGCATTCAGATCGGTGAAGTCGATGGGTTTGGTGACAAAATCGAAGGCTCCGCGATTCATTGCAGTGCGGATGTTTTCCATATCCCCATACGCCGAAACAATGATGGTTTTAAACATCGGATTTTCGAGTTTTTGAGTCTCAGACAAGAAGGTGAGACCATCCATCTTGGGCATGTTAATGTCCGAAAGTACCAACGAGATATTCGCAGAATCATCGAGCAATTCCAGGGCTTCTTCGCCATTTTCAGCAAAGAAAAATTCGAATTCATCGTTTCTGATCTGCTTTCTGAATCGCTGCAGAATCAGCATTTGTAAATCCGGTTCGTCATCAACTACTAAAATTCTATGCTGTTCCATAAATCAATGGTCCGCTACTTTTAATTTTCAATTATTTGATACACTTCTTCCCGAAGGGAGTCGAAGTCGATGGGTTTGGTGAAGAAACCGGAGGCCCCGGATTCCATAGCTTTGTCGATATTTTCCTTATCGCCATAGGCCGAAATCATACTGATTTTAATATTCGGGAAATTGGTCTTTACCATGTCCAGAAGTTCCAGCCCCGACATCCCCGGCATGTTAATGTCCGAAAAAATATAAACCACTTCTGGTGGGTCATTACTTCGTAGTTTTTCCATGGCTTCATCCCCGGAGAATGCAAATTCCAGTTCAATCAATCCTTTGCGGATTTCTTTTCTGAACTTTTGCCGAAACAGCATTTCAACATCTCGTTCATCGTCTACTACCAAAAATTTCGTCATGCTATTTGCCTGTTTGTGTTAAAAAAATGTTGAATCGGGTGAACTCATTGTTCTTGGTTTCGATCTCAAGAATTCCACGATGAGCTTTTATAATATCGTTGGTGATGCTGAGTCCCAGCCCGGTACCTTCGGTTCCTTTTTTAGTGGTGAAGAAGGGTTGCAGAATTCTGTCCTTGAAATGATCCGGAATTCCGGGGCCATTATCTTCAATCGAAATGAGAACCTTGCCGTTTTGGACTTCAGTTTTTACAGTCAGCTTTGGTTTGTAGCCTTCTTCGGATAACTTGGTGCGCATGGCATCAAAAGCATTATTGCAAAGATTGATAATCACCCTTGAGAAATCTTCTCCAATTAGTGGGATCGTATCGAGCGATTCATCCAGATCGACCTGAATATCTACGTTGATAGGGTTCTTACCGGCGCGCATACCATGGAAACTCAGGTTAACATATTCTTTAACCAGCGCATTTAAATCGGTAGGTTCGAGTTTCCCGGAACCGCCGCGACTATGTTGAAGCATGGATTTAACGATGGAATCGGCTCGGCTTCCATGCTCATGTATTTTCTTTAGATTCGCTTCTACATCTTTTAGGATTTCGAGGGCTTCTTCGGCATCAGCGGGTGTTTTTTCTAATTCCTCGCGAGCTTCTTCAAGTAGTTCAACAGACAAGTCAGAAAAGTTATTTACGAAATTCAACGGGTTTTTTATTTCGTGCGCGATCCCTGCGGTTAGTTGACCCAGCGAGGCTAGTTTTTCTTGCTGCACTAATTGTTCCTGTGCGGCCTGTAAATTGTTATAGGCTATTTCGATTTCCCGAGCTTGTTCCAATTCCTTTTCCCGTGATTTTTCCCGAGCCAATCGAAGAAGTCGCTTTCTTTGGAAACGGTCAACAGAAATAACTCCACCTACAAAAATTAAAAAATAAAGGATGTATGCCGGTATTGTTAGCCAAAACGGTGGTAGAATTGTAAAACTAACTTCTGAAATTGGACCAGTAAATCCACCAAAACGTGAAGCAGCCTGCACCTGCATTTTGTAATCGGCAGGAGGTAAATTGGGAACAAATACATTACGTTGGGTGCCAACCTCGTTCCACTCATCACTATATCCGATTAACTTATATCGATACTGAGTGAACGTTGGCTCTTTATAGTTGATGCCGGTATACAGAAACGAAATGTTGTTATCAGAGCTCGGAATCTCAAGACTTTCATGATCTTCATAAAGAATATTGATGATCTCGTCTCCAGTTTGCAGACTGTTGATATGAATATTTGAAATTGGATCTTCTTCTTGAAGTTGATCTGGATTAAATCGAAGAACGCCGCCAGAACCAGGGAACACCATATCCCCATTTGAGAGCCTGCTCGGTACACCAAAACTTTCGAATCGATCATCATCCAATTCGAAATAGGAGATACTTTCAGTTACCGGGTCTAAGCGCATAATTCCCGTGGAATTTATCGTCCAGAAATATCCATCATCATCCTCCATTAAAAAGCCATCCGATTCAGCTAAAATTGCAGCCTCGGATTCGAAGGAAACACTTGATTCACCAGTAAGGTAATTGATTTCAAAAAGCCCGGAATTAATTCGAACGGTAGCTACACCGGGTCTCGTACGAGACATTGATGGAGGTGAAAACCCAAAATTTCCAGACGGTGTAGAAATTGGAATGGAAGTAAATTCTCCAGTGCTTTCTTCGTACCTAAAATTCTGCAATGATAACCGTTGTTCATTAGGTAAAAAACGTAAATAGGAAACAAATTTGTTACCCTCGATATCATTTATCGGAATTATAAATTCGAAAGGGGAGTCCGTTTGAAACTCAGCAAGTTGTGGAATTCTTGTTTGAGTGTATTCTTTAGTAGTAGTACTAAAGGTTACATATTGTGAGCCGGCTTCAACTATACCAATTGTTTCATCAATAATTGGAAATAGAAAAGGTTGAGGTTCAATACCTATCGGGTTTTCAAAAATTTCAAATTCTTCCGTATCTGTATTAAAATTGAATAAGTTTGTTCCCTCTTCGCCAGTAATTACCCCGTAAATATCGTTACCACTGAACTGAATGGCTTGTACAACGTTTTGATTATTTTCAGTCTCAAATAAGATGGCATCAGAACCATTAGCCGGTTGCTTTACGATACCTTGAATAGTTCCTAACCAGGTATTGCCTTCGTTATCTTCTTTTAAGTTGATGACCCAGTTTGAGGCTTCATCGGTAGAATCTGGGAAAGGCTGTTCGATCGAATAATTCCAGGAGCGATCGAACATCAATGTTAATCCGAGGTTGTGATATCCAAACCAGACTTCGTTCAGGTTTCCTGTAAAGATGAAATGCACGTCATTGGATTGTATGGAGTTTTCATTTTCGGTGTCAGCTCTAAAGTGGGTTATTTCATCAGTAAGCAGATTCTTTCTTACAGCTCCTTGTAAACCCGATCCAAACCACAAATTTCCATCATTATCCTCATCTATGGTCTGAAAACCTGCCAATCGTAATTCGATTTCATCTATATCACCTAATTCCGTAACGGCATCTATCACATCTTCCCCATTTCGTAGTACTGCAAGACCAGAATCTGCTGCTATGTATACATCTCCGGTTGAGCTTTCTAAAATTTTCCAGATGGTACTTCGAATAATTGATGATGCTTTTTGTGTGGTATTAATGGTATTGATAAAGGTTTCTGAGTCAATATCGAATTGAGTCAACCCTGAGCTTTTTCCCATCCAAATAGCATTATCCTTTAGTAATAAATCACCGAGTGTAGCAGGGATATTGGGATCAGTTTCCGGATTACGAAAAAATTGGATATCGATATTATCGCTATCTAAGGTTGTTGGATCAATTTTATAAAGTCCATCGTCTACCCCAGCCCAAAGGGTATTTTCATCCTGTAAAATAAAGTCATAGATAAGCACAGAATTTGATGTACTGTCCCCTAGATCGAGGGGGTAAGAAATTCCGGTAGCTGGATTTAAAATATCTATTCCAACCGCTGTGGCAATTAAAAAAGTGGTTTCATTATACTCCAATATTTCAAGTACTCGCGAATCTGAAATAGTGGTACTGTCTTCACTATCTGCCCGGAAATTTACAAATTCATAGCCATTGTATTTATCAAGGCCGGTGTTTGTGGCAAACCAAAGAAACCCATTACTATCTTCAATAATTGAATTTATAAAACCACCGGTTATTCCATCTCTTGGAGTGATGTGGTTGAAAATTTGAGCGTTGAGTAAAGACGGAATTCCGGCAATAACTGTACTGCATAATATCAGCAGGAATACCTTCAGCTTAGATTTTATCACCTTCATGTATACCCCTGTTAAATTATGATCTTGAAGATTGTTCGTTCAGATTCTATGGAATCAATTTCTAACTTGCCACCATGAGCCTTGATTATATCGTGCGTAATGGATAACCCCAACCCGGTTCCTGCAGTACCTTTTTTAGTGGTGAAGAAAGGTTCTAATATTTTATCCTTTAATTCTTTCGACATCCCCGTCCCATTATCTTCAATTTCTATGGTAGTGTTATCGCCGTTAGATGTTGTTCGAATCGATAATAGTGGACGATAGTGCGAATTGCCGCCAGCCTGCAATGTAATCGATTTGTCACGCAAAGCATCGAAGGCATTATTGCATAGATTGATGATCACCCGACTGAAATCTTCGACAATTAACGCTATTTCACCGACACTTTCATCTAATTCGAAGTTTATATCTACATTTATGGGATCGTCGCCGGCCCTCATTCCATGAAACGATAGATTCACAAATTCCTTCATTAAATTATTTAAATCAGCAGGCTCCATTTTTCCGGATCCACCTCTCGAATGTTGAAGCATGGACTTCACAATAGAATCGGCACGGCTGCCATGTTCATGAATCTTTTTAAGATTGGCTTCAATATCGTTGAGGATGAAAAGTGCTTCTTCAGTATCAGCGGGATCTTTTTCAAGTTCTTCCCTTGTTTCCTCAATCAATTCGATGGAAAGGTCGGAGAAGTTATTTACGAAATTGAGTGGGTTCTTAATTTCATGAGCAATTCCGGCAGTAAGCTGACCAAGAGAAGCTAGTTTTTCTTGTTGGATGAGCTGCTCTTGAGTGGACTGTAGATCATGAAGCGATTTTTTTAATTCATTGGTCCGTTCTTCAACTTGTTTTTCCAGAAGCACATTTTGATTTTCCAGCAACTCTTTTTTCTCCTCAGTTACCTTCAAGACTTTATTCGCTTCTTCTGTAACGGTATCAAGTGTCTCTCTAAACCTTATGGAGATATATGCGAGTAAAAATAGTGGTGCGCCAAGAATTAAAATTGATGTAAGTGGCTTTTCATATTCATAATAGAGATCAAGCGAGTACTTATGAATTATGATATAAAAGGATGCCGCAATTAACGGTACAATCATTGCACCAACGACCGCCCATTGTGCACCTCTGATAACATCCATATTTGTATAAATGAGATACACGTAATAGCCAAGCATTATATTGAACAGGATTCCAAATGGGATAGAAATAGAGAAAAGATGAGCAATCAGGTTCGCTATTAATAGTAGAGTGATTAACGTTCTGGTGAATACAGTAATCTTATTTTTTAATAACCACTCCAGAATTAGTAAGCCAAAAACGGTAGCAAATGGCTGAATGGTAATTGTGATCAAAAACCGCAGTTTTTCTATATCGTAGCTTAGTTCTAAAAAGTAAGGAAAGAAACTCCCGATTGCCGAGACGAAGACGAGTGTGGTCATTCCTGCAATCCATTTAAAAATCTTTTGGTCTGGATTGAGGAATACGAGAAACCAGAATAGAAATACCAAAAGAAAACTGATTGAAATGCTCAGCGTCCCAAAAATATGGGTCATTTTATAATCGTTGGTTACCCTTTTGATATAATCCGGGCCGGTTAGATTTATCAGGTTCTCAAGATATCTTGGTTTTAAACGTAGCTCTCGTTGCGTGAAAGTAGTTTCATAATCAACAAAATGAACAGCCAGCACATAGTCCTTATCAATTTCCAGTTCAATTGGTCTCGGATACTTTAAATGTGGATTATATGCAGTATATGGATCACCGGTATCCCCAAATGAATGAACTAATTCGCCATTCAGATAAATATCAGTTGCTGCCCATAAATCGCGGCTTATGGATAATGGAATTCCCTGAAATGTACTATCCAATTTAAAGGAGAGTCTGAACCAGCCTTCAATTCTGCCGTTTTCATCTTCCAGGCTTTTTGACAGTTCCAGGGGTTTAAACTTCTTCCAGTTTGATACGTCTAATTCTGATGATGCCCAATCCGGATTATGCCCTTTTTTGAAAATCCATTCATCTAACAAAGCTAGTTTTATCCGTTGGTGGGACTGGAACATGTCCGTAGAAATTACCACAACTTTTTCCTGAGCACGCCCTGATGCAGCAGAAAGAGCAAGGATAATTATAAAGAATAGAGTTCTCATCTATTTTTATCTGTTTTAGGGAGCTCAACGATAAAACTGGTTCCATCACCCTCTTTACTATTCAATTCTAGATTTCCACCGTGCGCTTTTATGATGTCGTGTGTGATAGATAGCCCCAGTCCGGTTCCTTCAGTACCTTTTTTTGTAGTAAAAAATGGCTGAGTAATTTTGTCAATCATATGCTCAGGAATACCCGGACCATTATCTTCAAATTCTATGCGGATTTTGCCATTAAGCACATAGGTTTTAGTTACCAGTTTTGGTTTATAATTTTGGTCTTTGGCGCTTATCGCCGCTTCTTTTTCTCTCATGGCATCAAATGCGTTATTACAAATATTGAGTACAACGCGTGAGAAATCTTCTGCAATCAATGGTACTTCGGGAATGGATTCATCGAGTTGTAAATTTATATCCACATTGATTGGATTCTTGCTGGCACGCATTCCATGGAAACTCAGATTCACAAACTCTTTTATGATCGAGTTCAAATTTGAGTGTTCCATTTTTCCAGTACCACCCCGGCTGTGTTGCAGCATAGATTTTACGATGGAATCGGCACGGCTGCCATGTTCATGAATCTTTTTAAGATTGGCTTCAATATCGTTGAGGATGAAACGTGCTTCTTCAGTGTCAGCCGGATCTTTTTCAAGCTCTTCTCGTGTTTCCTCAATCAACTCTATGGAAAGATCAGAGAAGTTGTTCACGAAATTTAGCGGGTTCTTGATTTCATGTGCAATTCCGGCAGTAAGCTGACCAAGAGAAGCTAGTTTTTCTTGTTGGATGAGTTGTTCCTGAGTTGCATGTAGTTCTTTTAGTGCAATTTCTAAACGATCTCTTTCTTCCCTAATCAATCGATCTTGTTCTTCAGTTTTTTGTAAATCCTCGAAACGGATGTGGGCCTGTTCAAATACATTTGCAAACCGTTTTAATATAGTCAGACCTTCTTCATCGGGTTCATGTTCTGTAAAGGCATAGAGAATTCCCGTTTTAAAGGGAAAAAAGCTACAGAATTGAACAATGGTTGTTTCGGGATCGAGAAGTGAATCCAGATTTTTAATGTTTGGATTTACCTTTGATATGCGCTCATAATACGCGTTTAACTCCTCACCTTTTAAAGTGTATATATGCTCTTCGAATTGCTTTTCCCAGGCTTCAAAACCTTCTATAAGCATGGGATGCCAGTCGAGTTTAACAGATCCCAATAAATCAAGAAACTTTCCATCTGCTACCGTTGATGCCCAAAGTTCAGCTTTCATGTCATCTTCTTCAATCATCGCCAAACCATACCGTAATGGCTTGATTTGAAGAATCTCCATTTCTTTAAACATCGCCTCGGCAATCTGTTTCAAATCATCGCTATGGTTCATCGCAGAGGCAAGTGCCCGAATTCTTTCCAGGCTTGCTTCAACCCGTGATTCATACGCCTGTTGTTCGGCTTTTAATAAATCCTGAAAACGCGCATAAGTTTGGTTAAAGACCGTAGCGAACCGTTCAAGTATTGAGCATTCTTCATCGTCAAGTGCATTTATACTGGCAACCCGAATGCATCCATGTTCGGTAAATGCTTCTGTATGATAGATCTCTCCTAAGCTTGTAACTAATGATTTGGTATCATCAGAAATCGACTTCAAGCCTGTTTCATGATGAAAGAATCTTTCAAAATAAGTCTTGAAATCTTCGGATTTCAAAAGTGTCGACTTACATGTAATACCATCTTTCCAGGCAGAGTAGCTATTCTGCTGATGGGAATGCAGAAAATCCTGAACATAGATTGGTCCTTCTGTACCGTCAGTTCCCGAAATCCATAAAGTGAAATTTATTGTGGATGTATCATAAAAAAGGAGATCAGCCGCCATTGCATCAATATCGAGAATTGTGATTTCCTTATAAATTTGTTCGATCACGCTTTTTAGTTCGGAACTATGATGCATAGCCATGGTTTTCGAGCGAACACGTTCCAGCGATGCTTCAACTTTAGTTTCTTTAGTTTGTGCTTCGGCCTTTTCAATATCTCTGAATCTTTGATAGGACAGAGAGAACACGTTGTGGTATCGCCTGAAAAGCTCTAAACCCTCTTCACTGATTTTTTTGTATAGTGTGATTCCAAGTCCACCCGGCCCTATGGAGAAAAAATGATAGTCCAGGTAATCAGCTTCATAAAGGAGATTTTCTTCAAATTTTTCCTCTTTTCTTCTAAAGTCTTTAAAAGTCTCGAGATCGTTTCCATCTAAAATTCCTGTAAAGAATGCATCAGGTGACTCAAGCATGCTTTTAATCATACTATAAACAGAAGGGTTTGAATCGCAATCTGCACTTTCAATCAACTCTTTATCAAACGCTGTGAAATACTGGTAATTTTGATAGCGGTTTTTGTCCTCATCAATAATTACTGTTTGAATATTCCTGATATGTTCAACACCAAACTGTTGTAATTCTTCAGAAATAGTGCGGCACACATTTACCATATCAGAAGGTGAAACCATACTCATTGCCACCGAACGAACTCGGGCAATGGAAGCTTCAATTTCAAGTTCGCGGTTTGTTTGTTCTAGTTCCTTGGTGCGTCTTTTTATCGCATCCCGAAGTTCACGATTTTCTTTGCTGATTTGATCGAATGCAATAGTCTCATCAGAACCTGCTTTTAAATCTGGCACTGATCCATGTTGATGAATAAATTTCCATCCTTCTTCTGTGTTTTTTAACACGGAACTAACCCGAATATTGGAGTAGAAAATCCATTCATTTTCTGAAATTATATACAGATCAATAAATTCATTGATCAATACAAGGGAATCAAACGGCGTGATTGTTAATTGACGATTTCTCAGGTCGATTTTTCCGGAAACTTCCTCCGCCGTATTCTTAAAAAAATCAAAAATCTCATCATAATTGTGATAGACTTCTTTTTCAGAACTGCCAATTAAGGTGGCGTTTTTGTCAAAGAATGAGCACGATTTCTCCCATTCACCTTGCGCATAGCTATCCCAATAAACTTCGATAAGAGATTCAATCTCAGCTTTTAAATCATCTGAAATAATCATTGCTGAATACCCGCCATTTAGTACCCGAAAGAAATTAATTAAGTAAGCCCGATTTAGATCTGAAATCTATAATTGATTTCAAACTACGGCTATACCCAAAAAAAAGGTTCAACAATATATTAAAAATCATTACTGAACCGATTTTTAAATCCTGCAATAATTTTTTTGTTAAGATTATCACAAGTATTTAAATACAATCAATATTGTTCATTATTCAAATATTATATTAATTCCTGATTATTTATTATTCAACTAAGTGACTAGAACAATCAAACCATAGGGTATACATGAAATATGATATAAATGAACAATATAAATGTGTTGTGTTCGCATTTAAGGGCAATCTAATGGGTGGGCCGGATGCCGAAACTTTTCGCGATAAACTCCATGAATATATTGAAAAGGATATAAAACAGGTGGTTGTAGATTTAGGCAGTGTTAAATTTATGAACTCATCAGGTCTTGGAGTGTTAATTGGTGGGCATACTACCATGAAAAACGCAGGGGGTGAACTTGTAATCTGCCGTGCAGATAAACGAATTGAAAGTTTGTTGATGGTTACTCAACTCCTCAAAGTTTTTAAGCACTTTAGAAAGCTTGATGAAGCGATAGCTCATTTTAATTAAACAAAAAAAGCCCACTTAAAAAGTGGGCTTTTGAATTTGATCTAGATAAAGATCAGATTAATATCTGTATTCGTCAGATTTGTATGGCCCGGTAATTGGAACTCCAATATACGCGGCCTGATCTTCGGTTAAAGTTTCTAGTTCAACACCAATTTTTGAGAGGTGTAAACGAGCAACTTTCTCATCCAACGACTTAGGAAGAACATGAACACCCGGAGTGAATTCTTCCGGACGATTCCAAAGTGCAATCTGTGCTAAAGTCTGATTTGCGAAACTGTTACTCATCACAAACGATGGGTGACCGGTTGCATTACCTAGGTTCATTAGTCGTCCCTGAGATAAAAGAATAACCTGATTTCCACTTTTCAATGTGAAAATATCAACCTGTGGTTTGATGTTTTCTTCTTCAGAGTTTTCTTTCAACCAGGCAACGTCGATTTCGTTATCAAAGTGGCCGATGTTTCCAACAATCACTTTGTCTTTCATGCTTTCGAAATGCTCGGCAGATACAATGTCTTTGTTACCGGTTGCTGTAATTATGATATCCGCACGTGGCGCTGCATCTGTCATTTTTTTCACTTCAAATCCGTCCATTGCGGCTTGAAGCGCGCAAATTGGGTCGATTTCAGTAATAATTACACGAGCACCGGCACCTCTAAGTGAAGCTGCAGTACCTTTTCCAACATCACCGTATCCAGCAACTACAGCTACTTTTCCGGCCATCATTACATCGGTAGCCCGGCGAATCGCATCAACAGCAGATTCTTTACAACCGTATTTGTTATCAAATTTCGATTTTGTTACCGAGTCGTTTACGTTAATTGCAGGCAATGGCAATGTACCATTTCTTTCACGCTCAATGAGGCGAAGTACTCCGGTAGTAGTTTCTTCTGAAATACCTTTAATACCGTCAACCAACTCGGGGTAATTATCGAGCACCATGTTGGTCAAATCACCACCATCATCCAAAATCATGTTTAGTGGTTGGCCATCGGGGAATACGATGGTTTGTTCGATACACCAATCGAACTCTTCTTCGCTCATATCTTTCCAGGCATAAACCGGGATTCCTGCTTCTGCAATAGCAGCTGCTGCGTGATCTTGTGTTGAATAAATGTTACATGACGACCAGGTCACTTCTGCACCTAAATCAACTAAAGTCTCGATCAATACAGCAGTTTGAATGGTCATGTGCAGGCAGCCTGCAATACGTGCTCCCTTGAGTGGTTGTTCGTTGCGATATTCTTCGCGAATTGCCATTAAACCAGGCATTTCAGCTTCAGCCAACTGGATTTCCTGTCGACCAAATTTTGCCTGAGTAATGTCTTTTACTTTATAAGCGAGTTTTTCCTCTACGTGTGGCATGTCTATGATTAAGTTTTATAATTAAGATTCTTTATTTGCTTCAATGATGACCTTGGCCATCTCGTAATCTCCTTGAGTTCCTGCTGAACCTAACTCAGCTTTAATAAGAAACCCGTTTGGATCAATAAATACTTTAAATGGAATTCCTAAAGTGATGATCTCGTCTCCAATTTCGTTTACATCCATCGAATACACAAAATCGTAATCGTTCTCGGCCATAAACTGTTCTATATCAGCTTTTGTATCACCATCAATTAAATTTACCGTTAATACTTCAAAGTCATCCGGATATTCGGTTTTGAGTGAATCCATTGCCGGGAATACTTGCAGGCACGGTCCGCACCAGGTTTCCCAAAAATCGATAAGCACTACTTTACCGGAAAAATCGGCGATGGTCAGATCATTTCCTTCAATATCTTGGAAAGTTGCGCGTTGAATAACACCTTCAATTCGGGCGTTTTCTTCACTGAGATTCCGTGGGTTTTGAGACTTTTGATCGACACAGGATGTTATAAAAAGGGCCGAAATAAGTACTATAAACGAGTTTTTTAATGTCTTCATGCATGGATAAATTTGGAAAGAAAAGATACAACCTTCTGTTGAGATTAAATAATCACGAAAGTTTATCGCCTGTCTAACATTTATCAATGAGTAGAAGTTCTGCAAAAAAGAAGTTCTGCCGTTTATTTATAGTTACCGTATCTTGGCTAACCAAAAATCTTTTGGGTAGAATTATCATCTATGAGACAAAAAACGCACGATTTCATCATTGTTGGTGCTGGAATTGTTGGATTGTCAACGGCTTACAAACTTAGCCTTGCCTTTCCCGATGCCAGTATCTTAGTATTAGAGAAAGAAGACAAGGTTGCTGCCCATCAAACCGGTAAAAACTCTGGCGTTATTCACTCAGGTATTTATTACAAACCGGGGTCATATAAAGCCATTAATTGTAAAGATGGCCGGCTACAATTAGTAGATTTTTGCAATGAACATAACATTGCCATTGATGTGTGCGGTAAAGTAATTGTTGCCTCAGATGAAGATGAAATTGATCGCTTAGATGGAATTTACCAACGTGGTTTAGCGAATGAAATAGAAGGGGTAGCAAAAATTAATAGAGATGAGTTACTTGAGCTGGAACCCCACGTAAAAGGTGTGGCCGCAATTCATGTTCCATGTGCTGGAATCGTGGATTATGCTGGCATGTGTGAAGTCTTAAGTGATTTGTTGGAAGCCTCGAATGGCAATGTAGAATTTGGGCAGCAAGTCACAAATATTTCTCAAAATGGAGAGGCATTGTATGTGGATACAACCAAGGAGCAGTTCAAAGGTAGATTTCTGATAAATTGCGCAGGCCTATATAGCGACCATATCGCTAAATCGGCGGATATTGATTCTCCGGTTAAAATTGTGCCGTTCAAAGGCGAATACTACGAACTAAAGCCAGAAGCTGAATATCTGGTTAACAATCTGATCTATCCATTACCTAATCCGGAATTTCCATTTCTTGGTGTTCATTTTACCAGAATGGCTAATGGTGGGATTGAGTGCGGCCCAAATGCTGTGTTTGTTTTCAAGAGAGAAGGCTACAACAAAATGGCTTTTGATCTAAAGGAATCATTCGAGTCTCTTACATTTCCTGGATTTTGGAAAATGAGCATGAAACATTGGCGAATGGGTTTAGATGAATACAAGCGATCACTATTTAAATCAGAGTTTGTGAAAGGGCTGCAGGAATTAATTCCTGAAGTGACGGTTGATCATCTTAAGAAATCACCGGCCGGAGTTCGAGCCATGGCGCTACAACCCAATGGTGAAATTCTGGATGATTTCCATTTTGAAGTAGTGGAGCGTCAAATTCACGTATTGAATGCCCCTAGCCCCGCAGCAACTGCCGGACTTTCCATCGGCGATGAAATCGTACGGCAAGCAAAAGAGCACTTTAGTCTTTAATTAAAGCGCGAGCGCATCCCAGATTTTAATATTCTCACCTTTGTTTTTCACCACAATTAATGGCAAATATTGATCCCGATCGATTAAGGCCTCTGTAACTCGACCTAAGAAAAATGAAGAAAGTGTATTCCCACCGCGTGAACCTAGCACGATAGCATCAATTTTTTGATTGAAAGCAAATCGATTGATCATATAAGGAATTCCATTAGAATTTAACTGGCGATAATGTACAGTAATGCGGTCACGATTGATGTGAGTTTCTTCGATGAATCTGTCAATTTCATTTCGTGCGTTACTTACCAATTCCTCAATAAACTCCTCTTTTGACAGACCTGTTTTAAAATATCCATGCGGTAAGCTGTAAATATGCAATCCATGAATATGCATATCGTCGTGTTTCGAGCACAAGTCCCTGGCTGTTTTTAAAGCCATTAAGCTGCTGTTAGAGAAATCCATCGGAACCAAAATGTTTTTAATATTAGATGGTATAGAGGGTGGGATAAGGGCAACTGAACAAGAAGAACGGCGGATCAATTTTTGCAAATAGCTCACTTCCTCTTCATCATCGTCTGATCGATTTACTACTAACAGATCGATATCATTTTCCCGGATAAATTCTGGTACTTGTTGAAGTTTAGCTCCTCCCATGGTAGAAATAGAAACTTCCTTTACATCTTTAATTTCAGAAAAGGTCTCTAATTTTCCTTCGATTGCCTGATTGATGGATTCATCAATATTTGGAACCAGCCCAGGGTATTTATCTAAGATATTTTTTGGAATGTCGATGTCTTCCGCAACATGTAAAAACGACACTGAAACCAGATCTTCTTTTAAGACGGCTGCAATTCTGTTTACGAAATCAAATATGATATCGTCGTTGTTATTTAATTCAAGTAGAACAAGGATACGTTTTACAAGTGGCATAATTCTCTATTTATTTGATAAAAATATGGGCAGGCTGTTCTCTCAAATACCTAAAAGGCCCCTAACAATTTTTCGGCACAAAGATACGCACATTCCCACTTTTAATCTTACCGGGAGTGTTAGTCTTTATTAAGGAAAGCATTTAATCAGTTAAGTCGTTCAAAAAATCAAGCAGATAAAGTTGGTTTTAATCATCTTCCGCGATGAATTATTTCTCTGAACCCATCACCCGAAAACTATATGCGCAGGATGCATCAATGTACCAGCAGTTGCCGATGGGGGTGTCATTTCCAACAACGGTTGAAGACATCATAAACCTGGTAAAACAAGCCAATATTGATGGCTTTTCCATCACACCAAGGAGTGCTGGTACCAGTCTGGCTGGGCAGGCAACAGGCAGCGGTGTAATAATGGATGTTTCGCGATTTATGACGGAATTGATTGAAATCAATGAAGAAGAGGGGTGGGCGGATGTTGAACCCGGTGTAATACGAGATACTCTAAATCGAGAAGCTTCAGTACATAATTTCATATTCGGACCAGACACTGCCACGACAAACCGATGTATGATAGGGGGGATGATTGGAAATAACTCGGCGGGTTCATTTTCCATTAAGTATAAAAGCACACGCGAGCACGTGTTAGAATTGGATGTAGTTCTAAGTGACGGAAGCGCGACCACCTTTAAGCCACTTTCGGAAGAAGAACTGGAAGATAAACTTAGGTATCAAAATCTGGAGGGTGATATCTATCGGGGGATGTTGGAGCTTCTGGAGGAGCATAAAGAAGAGATCGAAAAAAATTATCCTCATCCTGAAATAATTCGTAGAAACACCGGCTATGCGTTGGATAAGCTTTGTGAAATGGCACCCATTAACCCGGATGGGCGACCCTTTAACTTGTGTGAATTGCTCTGTGGAAGTGAAGGAACTTTGGCGATGACAACCCGGGCTCGTTTAAATCTTGATCCACTACCAAAAGAGAAGGTTTTGGTAATCCCGCATTTTACTTCCCTGGATGATGCCATGCTCGCTACTATTGAGGCCGTGAAATTAAAGCCTTCTGCGGTTGAGTTGGTAGACCATGTTATTCTTGATGCCACTAAATCGAATCTTGCTCAGAAACAGAATCGTTTTTTCTTATCTGGAGAACCCACTCATATTTTAATTATACAGTTTGAAGGAGATGATGCCGGAATTTTGGAAAAAAAAGTTGAGCGACTAAAAGATCGTCTCAGGGATAAAAAACTATGCTATTCCTACCCGGATGTAAAGGATCCAGACGATATCCAAAAAGTATGGGAGCTACGAAAAGCGGGATTGGGCTTGCTGATGGGTTTGGGGAAAGAGTCAAGAACACCGGCTTTTTGTGAGGATACCGCTGTTCGTGTAAAAGACTTGCCGGCGTACATCAATGATTTTCGAGAAATCCTCGAAGCCCATGATGTTGATTGCGTGTTTTACGCGCATGCCAGTGTTGGGGAATTACACCTTCGCCCGATGATTGATACCACTACTGAAGAAGGGGTGGAAAAAATGAAGGCCATGGCATCTGAAATAGCAACTCTGGTTCGTTCTTATGGCGGCTCACTTTCAGGAGAACATGGAGATGGAAGAGCACGATCGCCATTTATCGAGCAGGTTTTAGGCGAAAAGATGATGCCTGTACTTGCCAAGGTAAAGCAGCTCTGGGATCCTGAAAATATATTTAATCCCGGGAAAATCGTTGATCCCGAACCAATGGAAAAAGATTTAAGATTTTCGCAAGACTACACGTTCGAGGATTTTGAAACCGGGTTTGAATGGAGAAATGAGGGCGGAATCGAAGCTGTTATTGAAAGTTGTAATGGTGCAGGAGTTTGCCGCAAACTGGCCGAAAGTGGTGGCACGATGTGTCCCTCCTACATGGCTACTAAAGATGAAAAAGACTCTACCCGAGGCAGAGCTAATATTTTCCGTCAGGTATTTGAAGGGGAGAATCCCGAGCGATTCGAATCGAAAGAATTAGCGGAAGCACTGGAACTATGTTTGAGTTGCAAAGCATGCAAAAGTGAATGTCCTGCAAATGTGGATATGGCAAAAATGAAAGCCGAATTCCACTATGGAAAACAAGCGAGCCGGGGCGTTTCATTAAAAAACTGGTTCTTTAGTTCAGCTACTGATTTTTATCCAAAAGCGGCCAGGTTTTCGGGATTAAGTAACGTATTGGCTAAATCGGGACTTGGTAAAAGTGTGCTTAAAGCCTTTTTTGATGTGAGTCCAAAACGGGATCTTCCTGAATTTTCGGCCCAACCTTTTGATAGTACTCCGTACGCCACTTCGAACACAACTAAAAATAAAGTGGTTTTACTGGTTGATAATTTTACCCGGTATCATCAACCTGAAATTGCTGTTGCATCTATAAAGGTGCTTGAACATCTAGGCTACGAAGTTTTAATTCCTGATATCGCCGATTGTGGCAGAGCGGCGATTTCTCAAGGTCGTTTAGGATTAGCAAAAGAAAAAGCACGCCAGATAGTTGATAATCTACATTCTTATGTATCAGAAAATATTCCCATTGTTGGGATCGAACCCTCAGAATTATTAACCTTACGCGATGAATTTCTAGATTTAGTGGATAATGCTCATCTTGATGCAGCAAAAGAGGTTTCTAAATACTCCTTCCTTTTTGAAGAATTTCTTGCTCGACATAAAGCTCCTGAGACGTTATCAAAAAAAGGAAAAGTTGTGGTTCATCAGCATTGCCATTCTAAAGTGTTGTCATCAAAATCAGCATTACAAAATGTATTAGAAAATTGGGGATACGAGGTGTTAATGCTAGACGCAGGCTGTTGCGGTATGGCTGGAAGTTTTGGATATGAAACTGATAAGTTTAAATTATCGATGGAAATTGGTGGGCAACGCTTATTTCCGGCAATTAAATTAACATCAAAAGAAAGTAACATTTGTGCCCCGGGTTTTTCTTGTAGGCATCAAATAGCGGATGGAACGGGTAGAATGGCTCTTCATCCGGCGCAATTAATTGCACAACTACTATAATTTCAACTAAATCAAAAAAATCTACTCATCAGGTAATTACTATTTCAGAGGTACTCTTATGAAGCAAAGCTACAGTTTATTTATTTTTTTAATGGTTGGAGTGTTATCGGTTCCAACACAAGCTCAAATCGACTACGAAACTCAAATTGAACCAATTTTTCACAACAATTGCCTGAGCTGTCATTCACCAAGTAGGGGTGTTGATTTTAGTTCATATACCACGCTTTTAAATAGTGTGGGAAATAATTATGGTTCAAATCTTATAGTTCCTGGAAATCCCAATGCTAGTGGTATTGTAGACAAGATTGAAAACCAAAACCCACAATTTGGGAATAGAATGCCAACCGGTGGACAGTTAGCTCAATCCGAAATAGATCTCATTCGCCAATGGATTTCTGAAGGGGCAAACGAAGTAGCGACTTCAAACGAAATTGATTCTAATTTACCAACTTCCTTTAAGTTACTTGGGAATTACCCAAACCCCTTCAATCCAACTACTCAAATTCAATTCGAATTACCTCAATCGGCACAATACACCGTGTCAATTTTCTCCGTTCACGGTAAATTATTGATAGAAAATGTTGGATTTGCAGCCGCCGGAACAGCCAGTGTTGCTGTTGATTTAACAACAAACCCAACTGGAGTGTATTTCTATCAGGTAACAGCGGTGGCTAATGGTCAAACGTTCTTGGTAGGCACTGGTAGAATGACTCTTATTAAGTAATTTAGCTCACTATTTTTCTGATTGCGAAGCTTTGATTTTCGGTGGGTTCAATAGTTAGGTATATAATTTCCCACCCAAACTGAACACAGAATTCATGAACAGCTTCCACAACTCCGTATCTAAAGGTGGTAATCCAATTACCGTGTACATAATCGTGACCGGCAATGATACCACCTTCTTTCATTTTAGGAGCATATAATCGTAATTCATCTCTGGTAGTCTCATAAGTGTGATTGGTATCAATGTAAATCCAGTCGAAATAATTATCCTCAAAATCATAGACAGCATCTGTCGATAATTTCTTATGAATATGAACTTGTTCATCTTCGATATGCTGTTGAAAATACTTTTTTACCCCTTCGTACTTCCCATCATGGAATCGGTCGGTTCCCCAAACATCTACCAGATGAAAATTATCCGGTTTATTTATCTGAAAAATTTGTTGGCTGAATTTTCCTTCATCAACTCCAATTTCAGCCACATTTCCACCCGTCCCAATTTCTTTTAGAAGTACTTCACGATCCAGAACCAGGGAACAATTTTCCACGTTCTCCGGTCTGAGTGGAATTTTTGGGATTTGACGCTCGCGTTGTTCACGTCCTTGTTTGAGTGATTCCGCTACTCGTGTTACTAGAATCTCGGCTTGCTTCCGCTGTTGTTTGGGCGTTAGTGTAGAGAAATTCATCTGGTCTTGCATAGTCAGTACATTTCTGTTTCTAAAATTAGTACTAACTAAGCAATCTCTATACCAGCTAATTCAAATTGGTTTGGCGTTGGATTAAATGTTTGGCGCTTTCTAATGCCGCTGAGGTAATTTCCGATCCACTCATCAGGCTGGCTACTTCATAAATATGATCACGCTCGGATAGTGCGATTATTTCAGTAGTAGTACGTTCACCATCTTCCACTTTTTGTACTTTATAGTGATAGTGTGCCTGACTGGCAATTTGAGGTTGGTGCGTTATTGCCAATATTTGACAATGAGCAGATAAAGCTCTCATTGCAGTACCCACTTTTTCGGAAACCTCGCCACTAATTCCGGTATCAATCTCATCAAAAACCATGACCGGTAAACTTTGCTCTTTGGCTAATATGGATTTTAGGGCGAGCATCACGCGACTTATCTCCCCCCCTGATGCAATTTTTGCTAAGGGTTTTGGTTCTTCTCCTTTGTTTGTAGAAATGAATAACCGAACGAAATCACACCCAAACTCGGTGCACTCCAACGTTTTTCCATCAATGGTAATCCAGCCACCCGGTTGTTCCAAATATTCTACCGATACGGCAAGTTTTGCATGAGGAATTCCCAGCTTATTAAGTTCTGTTTCAATTTTTGAAGAAAGTTCAACTCCAACCTCAATCCGTTTTTGATGCAATTTTTCTGCAATCACTGCCAGTTGAGCACTATGCGTTTCCACGATGGAGTTCAACTTTTCAATTTCAAGATCGAAGTTATCTGCAATTGAAAGCTCATTCGTAATTTCGGTGAGATAGTTCACAAGTGCCGGAACATCTCTCTGATATTTCTTTTGCAGTCGATTTAACTCCGCTTGTCGTTGGCGAAGTTCTTCCAGCCTTTGAGGATTAAACTCAATATTATTTCGGTATCGCTCCGCAAAATGAACCGCTTCCTGAATACTTACCCGTGCCTGATTAATTTCTGTGAGATAACTTTCGAAATCCGGTTCGATTCGTGCCAGATCTTCAAGATTTAATTTAAGGTGATTTAGTAGCTGAATGATGTTGGCATCATCATTATCAGCCAGTTCTGAAATGGCAGCTACTTTCTGATCAAGGATTTCCGCATTATCCAGTAAATTCATTTCGGTAGTAAGTTCCGCTTCTTCTTCAACAGTAAGTCTGGCATTTTCTAATTCCTGTACCTGAAAGCGATACAATTCCGTCTTTTCTTGTAACGCTTGTTCTCTTTTTTTCAACTTAGCGAGTTCATTTCGGGCGGATTTTAGCTTTGTGTATTCTTCCGAATAATGAGCTAGCATCGATTGAACTTCTTCAAAAGAATCAATGACGCCTCGATGATTTTCTTCTTTCAATAATAGTTGATGATCATGCTGGCCGTGCAAATCAACCAAAAGATCACCTACCGCTTTTAGTACGCTAATGTTTACGGGTGTATCGTTGATGAAAGCTCGGCTACCGGTTTGCCGTATTTCTCTACGAAGTATCAAGTACTCTGATTTCTCAATTTCATTTATGGCAATGAGTTCATTCAGCGCAGTATTTGGGAATAATTTTATAGTTGCCTCGGCTATGGCTTTTTCGGTTCCAAATCGAATGACTTCCGTATCGGCACGCTCCCCCAAAATCATATTCAATGCCCCAATAATAATCGATTTACCTGCACCTGTTTGTCCGGTTAGAATATTTAATCCTTCTCCAAACTGAACTTCAAGCTCGTCGATTAATGCAAAATTTTTTATATAAAGGCTTTTGATCATACAGCAATGATAAGTGTTAAATGCTAAATGTTAAATGCTTTTTTGCGCCGTTTTAACAATCGATGTTAGTATTCGAATAATTTCATCAATATCAGATAAATAAGGTTTGAAATTGTGTTCTACTAATTGACTTCTATCGAGGAGCTTGAGCCAATATCTAGACTCTCTGGCTTCTTTTGAAGAAATACTCATTTTATGAGCGAAATCCCGTTTTGTTTGTGCAGCTGAGGCTTCTTCAGCATTAGCACCTATACTAGTCGCTGAGCGCAAAAGCTGTTTTGAAATTACATACTCTTTTCTGGATTGCAGAATTTTATACAACTCAATTATCTGTAGAGCAAATTCGAATGATTTATTAAGAATTATATTGTCATTTTTCATTTAGATTTCGATTTTTCATTAAACATTTAGCATTTAACATTTAAAATTATTCATTTGAGTTACAGCAAGTAAGACCATTCAGAAGCAAAGTCCTTACAATCTGCCTATCTTTGATGAATGAGTAATCAATCAGAAGAAAAGAAAACCACCACCTACGAATTTAAAGTGCCAGATGGTCAGCAGGAAATGATACGGCTGGATGTGTACATCACAAATTTTGTAGAAAATGCTACCCGAAATAAAGTTCAGGAAGCCATCAAAGCCGGACATGTGACAGTAAACGGCAAGAAAGAGAAATCGAGCTATAAGTTAATGCCGGGAGATGAAATTTTTATCGAGTTACCTAAGGCGCCTCCGCCGGAAGCAAAAGCAGAGGAAATTGAACTGAATATCGTATTTGAGGATGACGATGTAATCATCGTGAATAAAGAAGCAGGAATGGTGGTACACCCGGCATTCGGAAATTGGTCAGGTACGCTGGTAAATGGACTGATGCACCATGTAGAAGAACTTGGTGAAGCAGACGATGATTTACGTCCCGGAATTGTGCATCGGCTTGATAAAGACACCTCCGGATTATTGGTAGTTGCAAAGAACGATGAATCGTTAGCCAAGCTCTCTGCAAAATTTGCAGAAAAAGATGTAGAAAGAACGTATTGGGCTATTATCTGGGGAACACCTACCGAAGAGGGGACCATCGAAGGAGACATCGGTAGATCTAAACATGATCGTAAATTGATGACAGTACTGCCCGAAGGAAAAGGCAAAAAAGCAGTAACACACTACAAAGTGCTCGAATATTTCGATTATCTAAGTTTAGTAGAAGTGAAACTGGAAACAGGGCGAACACATCAAATTAGGGTTCACTTTAGCAGTATTGGACATAACGTTTTTGGAGATGCAACTTATGGCGGAACTTCAGTTCGATACGGTCCCAATACCGGCATGCGAAAAGTGATGTTTCACAAACTGCTAACCGGACTTGGTCGACAAGCACTTCATGCAAAAACTCTTGGATTCGAACACCCAAAAACAGGGGAGATGGTGCAATTTAATTCTGAGCTGCCTCCTGATTTCCAGCATGTGCTGGATACACTTCGTGAACATTGTAAAGGTGCTTATTAACTACCTAAACAGATCTCTCGTAAGCTTCTTTGATCCAATCTTTCAACTCTGAGTCAACTTCGGAAACGTCTGAAAGACGAACCCTATGGGTGCACATAGTTCCAAAAGGACCTGAATTTTCTAATCGTGCAGTGATTGGTTTGTCTTTAAGTTTAAAACCAAGATCAATTCTGGTTTTTGTCGCGGGTTTGATCAGTATAAATTGCCTTTTTCGGATGATACTTACACTTCCTTTTTTTGGGGTGATGGTAACATCCTCACCTAAAGTCTCTACAAAAGTAATCAACGATTTATATATAGGGAGTAAGCTTTCTTTTCCCTGATATTGAGCCGCAACTAAATCATCTTCACCTGCATCTTCTTTTTTCGAAAGTGCTACAATGGTATTTGCAAAACCGTGAGTGACCTGATGTTCCGTTTTTAGAAACTTTACCGCCTCTGAATGCTTTGAAAAAGAATTAGCTTTTAGAACTTCAAACCATTCCTCTAGAGATTTCCCCGTTTTCTCGGGCATATTGTCGATCATTGTTTGTAAAGCTTTATCCATCAGAGTAGGTGTTATTTACTGTTGTTTATTTTGGTTCGAGGCTCATCACATAGTCGTAACTTTCATCCAAATAATGAGCTAGTGTATCAAGATCTTCGAGCATTTGGTCAGGAATCAAAACATAACCACGCATCACTGAATTGTATGATTTGAATAGTGTGGTATCCCATTCTTTGATATATTTCTCCTGCCTTTCTTTTGAAAATCGGATACCAATTTCTCCGGCTTTATTGAGCGTTGAAAACATATGACCATTTGCCGTTGTGCAAGGAACCGATTTTCCTTTCCGTTCAAACCTTGGACATTTAGCCACGAGATCATCATAATTTTTAAGTCGTTCATTCCAAAATTCCATTATTGATCACCATTTTTCGTCAGCAATTAATGGCCAGATATCTTGATCATATATTCTTTTGACATTGTTCATTTGTTCGGCACTGAAAGGTGCTAATTCAGTAGCTGTGATATTTGAAGTTATCTGATCAGGTCTTGAGGCTCCGGGTATTACGCAACTGACTTCTTCAAACATCAGAATCCATTTTAAGGCAATTGCAGCTAGGTTTTCGTACTTAGGAAAATGTGATTTAAT
The DNA here is from genome assembly GCA_965249965.1 of Balneolaceae bacterium. Lineage (GTDB taxonomy): Bacteria > Bacteroidota > Rhodothermia > Balneolales > Balneolaceae > HXMU1420-13. The sequence goes on along the minus strand of OZ252262.1, from coordinate 354,223 downwards.
TTTATCTACAGCTTCAAGTCCGGTGACATAATCTACACCTGAAAATGTCTCACCCTTGTCGAATGCATCACCGTTACGATTAAATGCTCGGTGATCATCAGGATCAAACTTCGTATTGAGCGAGTACTTACCAGTTAATAGACCACTGGCTAAAGGAACGCGAGCTAATATTCCCACATTTTTTTTTGAAGCTTCAGTAAAGAAATGTTCTGCCGGGCGTTGACGGAACATATTAAAAATAATCTGTATGGTAGTTACATTATCATATTCAATTGCCCATAGCGCTTCTTCAATGGTTTCAACACTAACTCCCATATTCAGAATTTTTCCTTCGGTTTTTAGATCATCAAAAAGCCCGAATATTTCAGGGCGATGATAACTCGCAGGAGGAGGGCAATGCAATTGAATTAGATCGATGGTTTCCAACCCCATATTTTGAAGACTATCTTCAACAAATTTTCTTAAAACTTTTGGTTGATAGGTTTCATTAGTATGTAGACTAAGTCGCCGACCACATTTTGTAGCTACATAGATTTTTTCTCGAGAAGTTTTAATTGCTTTACCGACTGCTTTTTCACTTTCTCTATCACCGTATACATCAGCAGTATCAATAAAATTAATACCCTGATCAAATGCAGCTTTCAAAATGGAATCAGCATTTGTGTGATCGAAAGCACTACCCCATTTTCCGCCTACTTGCCAGGTTCCTAATCCAATTTCCGATACTTCAAATCCGGTTTTACCTAATAGTCTTTTCTTCATATTCTAGTTTATTTTTCTAATTTTTCCGCAATCACAAGCATTTCAAAATCCTGTTTGGTAAGAGTGTGCTCTCTGGAGAAATCACCAAGGTGGGCGCCAAAAATATCGATGGTCTTGTACCCAAGTGTTTTAAGCAACCAGGTAATTTCTGGTGGGACGTAATATCGTTCGTTCGCTTCGATGGAGCGTTTATTTCCATCATCATCTTCGATTACAATATTCATTGTATCACGAAAAGTCATCCAATCGAAGGTATTCTCTTCGTATTGAGCGCCGTCATTACCTTTGGTGAATTCTTCCGTTGAGTTGTGAATTGGGAACAAACCATTCAACGTAGTGAAGATCAGTTTGCCGGATTCTTTCAATGCCTTTGTTACAGATTCTAAAATCTGAAAATTCATTTCATCCGTTTCCATCAAAGGGAAACCGCCTTCACAAAGCATGATGGCTACATCAAAGTCATTATTAAAAGGCAGATTTCGAGCATCAGCTACTTGAAAATCGATCTCAAGATTTTCGGCGGTTGCTCTTTTCTTCGCAAACCGGATTTGTGATTCAGAAAGATCAATTCCTAGTACATTATATCCGCGCTTGGTCAATTCAATGGCATGGCGACCAGTTCCACATCCGACATCTAAAATCTTGAGTGTTTTATCTGTGTTGAATTCCTTTTCCAGAAAATCGCATTCGCCCATTGTACCTTGTGTGAAAATCTCTTTGTCGTAGGTTTTTCCATAATTCTCAAAAAGAGTTTCGTACCATTGTTTCATAAAAAGTAGTCTCTCATAGGGGTGAAATAATGATCCTCCCAACCGTGCTTATATTTCTCGCCGTGGGCTGGAAGGTTAGAATGAATTAGGGTGATTTCAGTCTCGCCATCTACATCAGAAAATTGCAGCTCAAGTATGGAATCTTCTTCATCATCCAAGAACTCAGTAGTTCGCCAGGTTTGCAAAATTCTTTTATTTGGTTCGATCTCTAAATTCTTGCCCCAAATGTAGCCATCCCAAACATTGAAGGCCTCTCCAACCTTATCTGAAACAGTAGCTTCGCCACCGGTCATGTGGGTATGACCTTCACTATCCAGAAATGCTGAAAAAATAATTTCAAGTGGTGCATTAATGATAGTTTTGATTTCGAATTTCATTCTTCTACAAGGTTTTGTTCTACGATAAAGTGTATTGAAAAAAACTAAAATGAGGTGTGAACCGCATTTAGCCAATCATTCAGCTTGGGTCCTACAACCTTAGTAGAGTAAAGGGTTTTTGCTCTTTTCAAACTATTGGTGCTCATCTCAGAACGCTTTTTTTCATCCAATAACAATGAGCGAATGGCTTTTCCAAGCTCTTTCGGATTTCTCTTGGTTAATATTCCGGTACCATCAACAACAATCGAATTTACCCCGCCACCCTCATAAGCAATTGTTGGAACACCAGCACCCATAGCTTCTGTATAAATAATACCGAAGTGTTCTTTCTTTTCTGGTGCGGCAACAAGTAGGGTAGAAGCGTTAATTAAGTTAGCTTTGTGTTCATTCGACACAAAACCTAAAAATCTACCTCTTTCGCCTAATTGCTCTTCAAGAGGCTCTCTCAATTCACCATCACCAATAAATATAGTTTCCGCTAAATCAGCATATTCCTTCGAAGCTTCCACAACATTTTGAGGCCCTTTAGATTCGGTTAAGGCACCGGGACAAATAACATATCTCTCAGGTAGATTATATTCATCGAAAATGTTTTCTGTATTGTTGGGATTGAATTCTTCTAAATCGACACCGCAAGGTTGTATAAGGAAGTTTTCTTTTGGCAAATCAATGAGATTTCTAATTAATTCTTCTCTTACATATTTAGTTGTAACAATCAACCCATTGGCATGAACTATCGCATTTTCAATAAGCTGCCATACATTGTCATCGTAATTACCATGATGTCGAGGCTCAATCCCGGTACCATGTAAAAACAGCACATAGGGAGTTTCATTATTCTGGCAAACATTTGAAGTAGCAATGGCTGTTAGATTTGCATGATGTCCAATTACGATATCAATATCTTCAATAATCTCTTCTAAAGCCTTTTCATAATCAGGAACGTATTCCATGGCTTCCTCAAAACTCATCGTGGAAACCGCCTTTTGATTTGACGCCGCTGACGGTAAATATTCATGTACAGGAATAATATCCTTACTTAATTGTATGTCAATATTTATTGCACCTTCTACGCCTTTCTCATTAAGTGGGTGCATGAAATAAACATCATGCCCTTGACCCAATAAAAACTCTGCATGTTCTTTGGCAACAACACCGCTTCCCCTTCCACGATTCAGTAATAATATCGCAATCTTCATATCAATAAGTTATTTGTGTGAAATACAACGCAATTAAATCAAAGTAAAAGCCTGTATTAATAGTGCAATTCTTGCTCTTATTGTAGTCAATTATAAGTCGAATAATCAAGCAGATTTCAAATAACTATAACACTTGTTTTCTAGATTTTTTTTGCAACAATAACATCTCGCTTTATGGCATTATCCACGCGGTGTTCAAATTGATCGAAGGGTGTTTCGTTTTGAACTTGTAACCCTGAGCGTTCGAAAATTTCACCTAACTTTTCCCGCGAGATTAAAAATGAATTCCACGCCAATACCATAGAGCCACCTTTCCGTAATACTTTTTTCCATTCGGGGACACTTTCCGTTATCAATTCTTCGGGGTTTCGTGTGGCGCTTCCATACACTTTTCCGCCTTTATTACCATGCTTGATGCCATAAGGTAAATCACCCACAATTATATGAAAACGTTCTTTCTTGAAATATTTATGAGCTTCTTTTGAAGCACCATGCACCATGGCTAATTTTTTTTGAGTGCCTTCATTTTTGAATTCTTCTTTAGTTCGCGCGTACACAAATTCAGTGATATTCGCCGGTCGGTTATCTTCGTTTTTATAGATCACGCGAGAAGTCCGGGCATGTTTAAACCGTTCTTGCTCCATAAATTTTTTAAAGAATGTTTGGCCTTCTTGTAAAGCCATTCCTTCTACTTCAATTCCATAAGCATCAAAGCCAAAAGTAGTGGCTTCAAACAAGGTGGTGCCTTTTCCTGCAACCGGATCAAGGAGTTCTAGGTGTTCATCAAAATTAAATGCGGAAGTGTGCACTGCAATGTTGAGCATCATGCGCGTAAATAGTTCATTAGTTTTCCCTTTGTATTTCAGCAGCGTGCTGATTTTTGGGTCGAGGTAATAGGTGATTGGAAGCTCAATGGGCATCAGAGGTTGATCATCGTACGAAAAAAGTGCAAATACAAAAGAGAGCCGGGATAATATGGCCAGGTCTCGAAAGGAAAGCTGAGTTTCCGTTGAAAATGAGATATATCGAATGTTCGCAAGAGTGAGTATCTCAATCTTTGAAAGTTTTGCCTCCATTGAAATACCGGCAATTTCTAATTCAGCCAATGCAAGTTTATCAGCCGATTGATAGTACACCCAGTTATGGCCGGGATATTGAAGGATGAGATAATTCATATATTTTGATAACAATCTTTAGCGATTCTATCGCGATGAAATGTGAGTTTCGCCGTATCTTTGGTCAAATCAAAAAAAGAGACGATGCATCAGAAAGATATTAAGATTACAGTAGAATTAGATAACGATCATATACCTGCAAATATACGCTGGCAAGCGGATGATATGACTCAAAAGCATGTTGCTGATTGCAGAGCTATGCTACTTTCTTTGTGGGATGCCCGCAATAAAGATACCCTTAAGCTCGACTTGTGGACCAAAGATATGACCGTGGATGAAATGAAAATTTTCTTTCATCAAACATTGATAACCATGGCAGATACACTGGAAAGTTCAATTAACGATCCGCGAATATCTGGAGATATGCGCGATTTTTGCGATTATTTCGCAGAAAAGATGGAGATCAAAGCTTAATTATTCGAATAAAATGCTTCCGTACGATACAGCGCTTTCACTATCGCTTTCGTCCCACAAATCATAACTAATGATACTACCTTCAATTCCATTAAAGGCGGTTAAAAAGGTAACAAGAGGAGAAAATCCACAAATCCGGAATTTGTCGAAGTTCTCTCTCATCATGTAAATCAAGTGTTTGGGATTCCCGGATGCACCTGCTTGCATAAAAAGGCGATCGTTATCTTCAACAGTGTCAAACATAGTTTTCGCAGCTTCATTATCGCCAAATTTTTTCCCGAAATGAGATAAATCGCCACTAATTAGAAAAAAAGCTTCCGGATCATCAGCATAATTCTCATTTAGAAAAGCAGCAAATGTTTCCATTTGAGCCTGTTTGTGTGAGCTTTCTGAATAAAGGAGCTCATCCATGCCACCAATCAAAATTGGAATAATTTCAAAATCGTGTTTCCAAATATGGTTTAGAAACAATAAATGAAGTTCAATACTGTGCTCTACACGATGTGCCCGATCTTGAAAACTCACTCCAATTTTATTCCACTTCTTTGGAGACATGGACCGCCTAAAGTTCTGGTTAGCGTTTAAACTACCGTTGGGCAATTGAAAGGTTTTCTCAGAAACAATGAAAGGAAATTCGTTATACAACTCGCCATACATGCCGGAATAGTGAGATGTAGCAAGAATAAAAACCGTTTTAGGTTTTATATCTTTTATTGCCGAAAAAGCTTTTACGTAACTTGATAATCCAACTCTTGGATCAATATGCGGAGCAAATAATGCCCGGGCATCTCGGGGACTTGCATTACCATTACTCTTAAAAGCTGTGATTAAGTATTCAATCAGATCGTTTGGATTATTCGGGTACGAAAGTCCGGCAGTATTAGATAGATGATATCGTGATTGTTCGTAATCAATCTCAATCTGTTCGGCAAGTTGCTTGAAATACGAAGAATGCAAAATCCCATTTTCATCTAAATATCTAACGTAATTTAGTAAGTCATTTTTAGAGACCTCGCCGGAACTTAATTTGATAAGATTGTCGATGCTTCGTTGGCCATCAATAAACCGAAGTACACTTTCAGAATCGGAAGGGAGAGTGAAATTTTTAGTTGCATAATTGAGGGCATCATAGAAATAGAGGTATTGTTCGCCTTCCTGTTCTACAGGAAATTGCTGAAGGTCATATCGAACCGGAGGAATCGGTTCGCTAAAAGAATTAAATAAGCTCTCTTGCTTACCTCCTAATAAAGTCATCGTATTAACTTACCCTAAAATTTCTGTCTAAGTAGCTCAATATCGTAAATTTAAATCAATCTTAAGATTGGGTTTGTCTCATTTTTTTACACTCACATTTCTTACCATAATTCACGCAAAGTGGATGATCGGGAGCTTTTGAAATTCGAGCTTTGCAGGCATTTCGGCCATGATGGATTAGCAAATGGGAGAGGTCGGTCCAGTTTTCTTTTGGGAAAAGAGCCATCAGATCCCGCTCGATTTTATCAGTATTATTCTTCTCTCGGGTAAATCCAAATCGGTTTGATATGCGTTTAACATGCGTATCGACAACTACTCCTTCATTTAATCCAAAGGCATTACCAAGTACTACGTTTGCTGTTTTCCGAGCTGCGCCTCTTAAAGTTAGAAGCTCGTCCATGGTTTGGGGGACTTCACCACCAAACTCTTGTACTAATCTTTTCGAAGTTTCTTTTAGAGATTTTGCTTTGTTTTTGTAGAAACCTGTCGTTCGAACTAAATCTTCTAATTCTTCAAGCGGAGCTTCTGCCATAAGCTCAGGAGAAGGGTAGGTTTCGAACAGGGCAGGGGTCACTTTGTTCACCCGAACATCGGTACACTGTGCAGATAAAATGGTAGCAATCAATAGTTCAAAAGCATTTCTATGGTCCAATTCACAATGCGGATTTGGATAATGCTGATATAGCTCATTTAAAATCTGCTGCGCTCGTTCTTTTTGTTGTTTGGTCTTTCTGGGTAACTTCATCGTAATGATTCTATTCTATTGAACCACATAAAGATCAATATCAAAAAATAAGTTCGCATTAGGTGGGATATTATTTCTTCCGGAGGCTCCGTATGCGTATACCGATGGGATATAGAGATGAATAGAGCCTCGCTCTTTGATCAAAGGAATTCCAATTTTCCAGCCTTCTATAAGGCTTCGCATGGTTAAGCCAATTGGGCGATCGCTTTTATCAAATTGAAAATCAGAGCCATCTAGTAAAGTGCCACGATAATCCACAACTACATTATCGCATAAACTAACCTTGTCTCCATCTCCGGCATCATTTATAACGTATCTCAAACCAGAAGGATGTTCTTGAGCTTGAATACCTTCGGAAGCTAAATAGGCATCAATTGCAGCAATATCTGTGGCAAGTTGTGTCTGATCTACACTGAGATTTACATCAACGCCACATTCGTTTTTATTGCACGATGCAAATATAAAGAGGCCAAAAACCAGCAGGGAAAATTTTTTCATGATTTTGATAAGGTAAAAAAATAAAGCCCTGTGGATTATGCAGGGCTTTTGATAAAATAAAAAACTTTATGAATTAACTATTGTTGAAGTCGATAACGTATTGGCCAGGTTCCGAAATAATTATTTGAACTCTGTTATCAATCAAAGTAGTGTTCATGATATTTGGGATTTTGTAGCTCACAAATAATTCCAATGGAAAGTTCACATCTTCAATTGTGTATTCCAGCGTAGAATTCGATCCCGGTTGATTTGGCATGTTTCCTGAAGAGTGACTCACGTTTAACTGTGTGATCACATTTTGCATGTTCTCTCCGTTTCTACGAAAACGCAGGAAAATTTTATCTGCATAATCAGTTCCTTGTCTTCTTAATGAGGTAGAAACTACTCCTCGTTCAGAAATAATTTTATATGGTCTTTCATCATCAGAAAGCACTTGAAGTTCGCCTTCGTACCAAAATCCTTTTACTGTTTTAGCAGCTCCATCTTCGATGAAGTCGAGTTGACCATAAGAGTATTGCTGACCTTTTCTCCAGTTACCTGTATACACTCGATCTTCGTGCCAGGTGTAAACTCCTTCACCTTCAGGATATCCGGCTACGAAGTTACCTTCATAGGTATGTAACCCAACTGCTACTCCTTCGCCATGAGCCAGGCCTTTTTTGCAAAACCCTTCATAATTTTCGGCTATGGAAGCCAGCATAACTTTGCACTCTTTATTCGATTCTGTTGAGTGATAAACCGAAGAACACGACCATGTAAAGAGGCCTAGTAAAAACAATATGGTAGTTTTTCGCATCTGTTAATCCTTATTAGCTAAATATTTATATCATTATTTCGCAACGTTGAAAATTATGATATAGTATTTCAAAATTAGCGTTAAATGTTCAACTACGAAAGAATTCTTATGATGTTTAACACTTTTTCCCATATCAATTTTATAAACAAAAACGGACTTCAATTTGAAGTCCGTTTTTAAACAGTGAATTCTATCGACTAAAGATCAAAACGATCAAGGTTCATCACCTTATTCCATGCTGCTACGAAATCATTCACGAATTTTTCCTTCGCATCATCGCTGGCATACACTTCAGCCAAAGCACGTAACTCAGAGTTTGATCCAAAAATCAAATCAGCACGGGTTCCCGTCCATTTAACTTCGCCGGTTTTTCTGTCGCTACCAACAAATACATCTTGGGCATCGGTAGTGGCAGTCCACGTAGTTGATAAGTCGAGTACATTTCGGAAGAAATCGTTATTGAGCTCGCCAGGGTTGTTTGTGAAAACTCCGTGCTTTGATCCATTGTAATTGGTATCGAGTACACGCATTCCCCCTAATAAGACGGTCATTTCAGGAGGTGTTAGTGCTAAAAGTTGTGATTTATCAACCAACATCTCTTCAGCGGTAGTGTTATGGGTAGCATTATAATAATTTCTGAATCCGTCAGCTGGTGGCTCCATCCAAATAAAAGATTCTACATCAGTTTTTTCCTGCGTAGCGTCAGTTCGGCCGGGAGTAAATGGCACAACAGCATCTACGCCAGCATCCTTTGCAGCCTTTTCAACCGCAACACATCCGCCAAGTACAATTAAATCGGCCATAGAAACACGCTTATTGTCAGATTGTGCCTTATTAAAGCCTTGCTGTATAACTTCAAGAGTTTTTAAGACTTTATTTAATTGCTCTGGATTATTTACTTCCCAATCTTTTTGAGGAGCTAATCGAACTCTGGCGCCATTTGCGCCTCCTCGTTTATCAGATCCTCTAAATGTAGAAGCAGATGCCCATGCCGTAGAAACAAGTTCGGATACAGAGAGTCCAGACTCTAAGATCTGAGTTTTTAGCGTTTCAATATCCATCTCATCAATAAGGTCGAAATCTCTTTCGGGAATTGGATCTTGCCATAGCAGCTCTTCTGCAGGGACTTCAGGTCCTAATAACAGTGATTTTGGCCCCATATCTCTGTGCGTTAGCTTGTACCAAGCCCGCGCAAAGGCATCTGCGAACTCATCAGGATTTTCATAAAAACGGCGGGATATTTTTTCGTAATCCGGGTCCACTCTTAATGCAAGATCTGTAGTAAGCATAAATGGTGCATGCTTTATTTCCGGATCGTGCGCATCTGGAACTGTTCCTGCGCCAGCACCATTTTTTGGTTTCCATTGCCAGGCTCCAGCCGGACTTTTTTCCAGTTCCCATGCATATTTAAAAAGATTTTCGAAGTAGAGATTGCTCCATTTTGTAGGAGTCTGAGTCCACGTTCCTTCCAGCCCACTGGTTATAGTATCGCGGCTATGCCCGGTGCCATGAGCGCTTTTCCATCCCATGCTCATTTGTTCAATACTTGCAGCTTCAGGGTCGGCGCCTAAATTTGATTCTAGATCAGCTCCGTGTGATTTTCCGAATGTATGTCCACCAGCAATTAAAGCCACGGTTTCTTCATCATTCATAGCCATTCTTGCAAATGTCTGGCGAATGTAATGAGCAGATTTTAAAGGGTCAGGTTCGCCGTTTGGACCTTCCGGGTTAACGTAAATCAAACCCATATGATCGGCACCAAGTGGTTGCTCGAGTGTTCCGTCATCAGCGTGACGTTTGCTTCCAAGCCATTCACCCTCTGATCCCCAATAAATATCTTCTTCAGGCTCCCAAACATCTTCACGGCCACCACCAAATCCATACGTTTCAAAGCCCATGGACTCAAGTGCAACATTACCAGCCAGGATCATGAGGTCTGCCCACGATAATTTGCGTCCATATTTTTGTTTGATTGGCCAAAGCAAAAGACGAGCTTTATCGAGGTTTACATTATCCGGCCAGCTGTTTAACGGAGCAAACCGTTGAGTTCCTGCACCGCCACCACCGCGGCCATCAGTAACGCGATATGTACCGGCACTATGCCATGCCATTCTTATCATGAAAGGACCATAATGCCCAAAATCTGCAGGCCACCAATCCTGAGAGTCGGTCATTAAATATTCGAGGTCTTGTTTAACCTCATCTAAATTTAGTGAATTGAATTCTGCGGTGTAATCGAAATCAGTTCCCATCGGATTAGACTCGATAGCATGTTGCCGTAAAATATTTAAGTTTAATTTGTTAGGCCACCACTCACGATTTTTCGTGCCACCGCCTGCAGCTGCTTTCATGGTTCCATTATGAAATGGGCATTTACTAATATCACCCGAAGATTGATCTTTACTCTCACTCATTTTCTGATGCTTTATGATTAATTTATTTACCAAAGTACAAAAGCATCAATCCTACTAACCAATCAATTTTTGTTAAACAAGTGATAAGAAACTCTTATGAGAATGACACTGTACACACAAGCAGAATTCTTGTAGAAATAAAAAAAGCCCTACTGTAAGCAGGGCTTTATCCGTTGAATTGAATTAATTCCTATACATCGCTCAAGGCTTCGTTTAAGGCCTGTAGACTCTTTTTAGCATCACCAAAAAACATTTGATTTTTCTCTGCATAAAAAAGTGGATTGTCGATACCGGCGTATCCCACATTTAAAGAGCGCTTAAACACAACGGTACGTTTGGCATCTTCAACATCTAAAATCGGCATGCCGTAAATCGGGCTTCCTGGATCAGTTTTTGAGAGTGGGTTTACTACATCATTAGCGCCAATAATCAATACTACATCAGTTGAGGCAAATTCTGGATTAATCTCATCCATGTCTTTAAGTAGATCATAGGGTACATCGGCTTCGGCTAATAAAACGTTCATATGTCCGGGCATCCTACCAGCAACCGGGTGTACACCATACTTAACCTGCACACCTCTCGCTTCAAGTTTTGTAGCTACTTCTTTTACAATATGTTGTGCCTGGGCTACAGCAAGCCCATAACCAGGTACAATGACTACTTTAGAAGCATAAGCAATTTGAATGGCCAAATCATCGGCTGAGGTTTCGCGTACTGTTTTGTCACCTTCTGCTGCACCACCACTTGTGGCACCATCCCCACCAAAGCTCCCGAATATTACATTCGCTAATGAACGGTTCATAGCCACACACATTATATTTGTTAGGATCAAACCGGCGGCGCCAACAAGAGCACCTGAAACGATTAGAAGATTGTTTCCAAGTACAAATCCGGCCATGGAGGCAGCTATTCCCGAATAAGAATTGAGTAATGAGATTACAACAGGCATATCTGCTCCACCAATTGGGATTACAGAAGTAACACCGATAAGAAGTGCGACGCCGAGAATTACCCAAAATATTGTCGGGTTAGCTGGATCGAAAGCAAAAAAGCCAATTAATACTAATACGGCTAACATCGAACCAATATTAATAATATTTAGTCCCGGGAATGTGATTGAATTTCCAGAAATAAAGCCCTGGAGCTTACCAAAAGCGATGAAACTTCCAGTGAAAGTTAAGGCACCTATAAAAATGCTTAATCCAATAGTAACCAGTCCGGTATTGTCTATGGTTGTTACATCTGTAGTTCTGGCAAATTCACCCCAGGCAACAAGTGCGGAGGCACCACCGCCAAATCCGTTAAAAACGGCTACCAGTTCTGGCATGGCAGTCATTGCAACTTTTTTTGCAAGGGTAACCCCAATCAAACTACCAACAACCACCCCAATTATAATAAACTCAAATGAGACGATTTCTTGGTCAAATAGGGTTACAACCACTCCAATCAGCATACCAATTGCAGCAAGCTGATTCCCTTTTCTGGCAGTTTGTGGCGAGTTGAGAAGTTTTAAACCGCGTATAAAAAAAGCGGTTGCTACCAAATAGATCAATTGTATTACATCAGGTAGCCAAATATTGAAAGTATCAGGAAGGAACTGGCTCATTTGTCATCCTCCTTTTTCTTAAACATCTCTAGCATTCTATCGGTGACCAAAAAGCCACCAACAACATTAATTGTGGCAAAGATGATAGCTGCGAGTCCAAGATATTTACCCAGATCGCCGCCCACGCTTCCGGCTACAATAATAGCACCAACAATGGTGATCCCCGAAATTGCATTTGCACCACTCATTAGAGGGGTGTGCAAAGTAGGAGGCACTTTAGAAATTAATTCGAACCCGATAAAACAGGCTAAAACAAATATGAATAACGAAAATATTAAGGCAGACATAATTAGTTCGATTTTAGTAACGGAGAAATGATTTCTCCCTGATGTGTGATGGTTGTATTTACAAGGATTTCGTCTTCAAAATTGAAGTCGGCTTGTCCATCTTTTATCAAAAGATTAAGTAATGCATGCATGTTTTTTGCGTACAGCATACTTGCATGATTAGCTAGTTGACTGGGCAGGTTTACTGGTCCAATAACTTTTACTTCATTAGCAAGAACCGTCTCACCATGCTTGGTCAGCTCACAATTACCACCATTTTCGGCAGCTAAATCAACAATAACCGATCCTGGTTTCATGTCGGCCACCATTTCTTTAGTTATAAGTATTGGTGCCGGGCGCCCCGGGATTAAAGCAGTTGTAATCACGATATCAGATTTTTTTACATGCTCGTGAATAACTTGTTTTTGGCGCTCCTGGCTATCTTTAGATAACTCTTTAGCGTAACCACCTTTGGTCTCGGTGTCTTCATCTTCCAGCGGAACTTCTACAAATTTTGCTCCTAAAGATTCAACCTGTTCCTTCACAACGGGGCGTACATCATAAGCTTCAACAACCGCGCCTAATTTTCTACATGTTGCTATAGCTTGAAGTCCTGCCACACCGGCGCCTAGAATCAAAGCTTTAGATGGAGGGATAGTGCCCGCAGCTGTCATCATCATTGGGAAATACTTATCAAGATTGTTTGCTGCAATTAAAGAAGCTTTATACCCCGCTATGGAGCTCATAGAAGATAAGGCATCCATATTTTGAGCTCTGGAAATACGAGGGATAGCATCCATTCCCATTGATGAAATGCCAGCAGATTTAAGCATTTCGACTAGTTCTTTATTTTGAAGCGCCCAAATAAAGCAAACCAGAATGGAACTATTCTTCATCAATTTTAAGTCGTCATTGGGGGGTGTTTGCACCGCGAGCACTACATCCGATGAACTAAAAAGTGATTTTCTGTCATTTTCTATGGATGCACCCACATCTTTGTAATGACTATCTAAAAAATTAGATGCCAATCCTGCATCTTTTTCTACGGTAACGGTAATTCCGTTCTTAATTAATTTGCCTACGATTTCAGGCGTTAACGACACTCTTTTTTCCGAAGCAGCCGTTTCTTTTGGGATTGCAATAATCAATGTTAACCTCCAAATTTGTTGATTCCAACTTAACGAAATAGATGTTTTACACAAATAAATCTGGGAGCGCTTTTTTTTAATAATAGGTAGTACAATTGTGAATCAAAAAACTAACTAATTGAAATCCAGCGCATTTCAGTCTCTAAAATGAGTTTTTATTGTGAAGAAAATGTATACTTATAAAAATTATTTAGGGGGAATTTCCATGAGGTACCTATTCCAATTTTTGATTTTATCAATAATAGTTGTTGGCATAAGTTCGTGCGAAGATGTTGATCTTGACGGATTTGAGGCCGGCGAAGTACGTGGTACCTGGCAGTTACGATCAGGTGGTGGTAACAATGTCTTCTTAATTATCAGCGATACTGATTTTAACTTCTATGAATTTAATGCGTCTCTAAACTGTGTAAAAACGGATGCATTTCAGGTTATTCGACGCGATGGTACCGGGTTTTTTCAAGTAGAAAAAGGAGATGGAAGTCCTGAAGTAGTCTTTGCTGTTTCTGTAAATAATAACCAATTACAGCTTCGCAGAACAAATGACCCACCAGGTGTGGTTGATTATTACACAATGAGCGATGTTGATGTGTCAATATTTTCCGAATGCATTGATGAGACAGATATTCAGGGTAAATGGGAGTTCACTCATGAGAATGAAACCACTTATGTGGAAATATCGGATGATTCAATAAGCGTATATAGTGAGTCTTTAGAAGAAAGCTGTTTCGAAATTATTGATTACCAAATTGCAGGAAGTAATAATAATATATATCGCTTACTTGATGAGATTGGTGTAGGTTTCGTCGCCGAGTTATTTATTGAAATAAAACGAACTCAAGATGGGCTCGACATCACTATCGAAGATGATGGTGGAACAGTAACAGATAACTATATATCAAGTTCAGCAGATCTTACCGCTCTTCAACCAGATTGCGGCTTTACTTTTCCTGAAAGTTTTGAAGGAATATGGGAGATCGAAGGGGTTGCTAATACAGCTGAAAGTTTACTTCATCTCGAGATTAAACAAGATACTCTTCGCTACTACACAGATATAGTAGATCAAAGCTGCATCGACATTAATAATCATCCAATGCTCGCACGAAGAGGAGATGTCTTCTTTTTAACTTCTGACCCAAATTCGCAGGTCATTGATTTGATTTATCAAATTTTCTTCGATCAGGACGTATTAGTTACGAGAATAACTCAGGAAAATGCATTTTATGATGAAAGGTTTGTCCGTTCATCAACAACTTTGGCTGAACTTGAGTCCAATATCTGTACAACAGACTTCTAAGTATTTGGCTATTGAAACTATAGGAAGTTTCAAACCAAATTTTGTTTTGCATTGTGTATTTTGTTCAAAATTATTTTTGATATACATATGGAAGACATTGCGAACAAAACGTTTAAGGTAGTAATTATTGGTAGCGGTCCTGCAGGACTAACAGCAGCGTTATATGCAGCTCGGGCCGACCTTAGCCCCATTGTTTTTGAAGGACCGGAACCGGGTGGTCAATTAATGACAACAACTGATGTGGAGAATTTTCCCGGGTATCCAAATGGGGTAATGGGTCCACAAATGATGCAAGATTTCAGAGAGCAGGCCTCAAAGTTTGGTGCAGATTTACGATATGGATATGTAACTGATATCGAATTCGGAGATCGCCCATATAAACTAAAGATAGACGAAAAAACGACCATTTATGCACATACCATTATTATTTCGACGGGTGCGAGTGCAATGTGGTTAGGGTTAGAAAGTGAGACCAGGCTTAGAGGTAAAGGTGTATCAGCATGCGCAACCTGCGACGGTGCTTTTTTCCGAAATCAGCATGTAGTTATTGTAGGTGGTGGTGATACCGCTATGGAAGAGGCTACATTCCTCACTAAATTTGCTAGTAAAGTTACGGTTGTTCATCGAAGGGATGAGCTTCGCGCATCAAAAGCGATGCAAGCAAAAGCATTTGCTAACGAAAAAATTGAATTCATCTGGGACAGTGAAATTGACGAAATCCTGGGTGATCAGGTGGTAGATGGTGTACGCATCAAAAATAGAAAAACAGGTGAAACCACTACCCTGGAAGATGTAACCGGTGTGTTTATGGCCATTGGGCATAAACCAAATACCGACCTATTCAAAGGGGTATTAACCATGGATGATGTTGGTTATATCCAAACAAAAGGCCAGTCAACTAAAACAGATTTACCTGGTATTTTTGCCTGTGGTGATGCAATGGATGCAATTTACCGCCAAGCGGTTACGGCAGCTGGAACAGGATGTAAAGCTGCATTAGATGCTGAACATTATCTTGGTGAATTATCACCAGAAGAGATTGCAGAACAACATTGGCAGTAGGTAATCTAAATTACATTTGATAGAGTGAATATTTCACTCTATCAAATTTCAATCGTTATTTCTTTTTCTTTTTACCTACTGTTTTCTCTTCTTTTTCTTCCTCTTTTGATTCTTCTTCAGGCTGTTCTGCTGTAGTTTCTTCTTCAGCGTGATCCTCATCTTCATCTTCTGTTATTTCGATGATTTCCGCATCTACAGAAAACTCATCATCCTCTTCTTCAATTTCTCTCTCAACCAATATTTGGTAATCATTAATAAACATCGCGAACATTCCTATAGCGGAAATTACAGGTGCCATAGCGCCAACTAATGCAGCACCACCTACTCCTACCGCTAATTGTGTTTGAAAAACAACTTCGCCCTCTTTATTCTTAATAATCAATCTGCGAGCACTTCCCTCTTTGATGAACTCTCTAATTTTTGAGATTACTTCATTCACTCCACCCTGCACCTCTTCAAAAATGTGCTTTGCTTTATGTTTTGCC
Source organism: Balneolaceae bacterium (assembly GCA_965249965.1). Taxonomy (GTDB): domain Bacteria; phylum Bacteroidota; class Rhodothermia; order Balneolales; family Balneolaceae; genus HXMU1420-13. The sequence continues at coordinate 337,955 of OZ252262.1, read as the reverse complement.
TCGTCTTTATTCATGATATGTGCAATTTATATAAAATTTTTTGTAAGGAGTTACCTCCGGCGAGGTCTAACTACGAAAAGCAAATAAAAAAGATTCAGAACCAAATGCTAGCCAGAGTGTATTGCGCATCCACCGTTGGCGTGGATGCAAAAATTATAGACGTAGAAACCCATCATACCAATGGAATGGTAAAATTCTTCCTTGTTGGATTACCGGATCGTGCCGTTTCAGAGTCCAGAGATAGGGTTGAAGCTGCAATTCGCAACACAGGCTCTTATTACCCATTGGGTAGAATTACAGTGAATTTAGCTCCTGCGGATTTACCTAAAGAAGGAAACGCATTCGATCTGCCAATTGCGATTGGATTATTGAGAATGTCGGGGCAGTTACACACCGACAAACTTGAGGATACCGTGATGCTGGGAGAACTTGCGCTGGACGGTAAAATCCGACCTATAAAGGGTGTACTTCCTGTAGCAGTTGAAGCTAAAAAACAAGGGTTCAAATATTTGATCGTACCAAGAGAAAACGGTGCTGAGGCAGCCGTTGTAGATGGAATTGAAATTTTTCCGTTCGATCATCTGAATGAAGTAAAGGATTGGTTGGAAAATCGCGGGAATTTAGATCCATATAAGATTGACGTTCAACATGTATTCTCAAAAAATGGAAAATATGAAGCGCTTGATTTTAGCGATGTACGAGGGCAAGAAAATGTCAAACGAGCGTTAGAAATCGCTGCGGCGGGAGGGCATAATGTGATCATGGTTGGCCCACCAGGTTCCGGGAAAACAATGATGGCACGCCGAATACCAACAATTTTGCCTCCATTATCGCTGGATGAAGCTTTAGAAACCACAAAGGTACATTCAGTGTCTGGGTTAATGGAAAGCGGAAAAGCATTAATTACTTCCAGACCCTTCAGAGCACCACATCATACGGTTTCTGATGTAGCACTTGTTGGTGGAGGAGGAATTCCGATGCCGGGCGAAATCTCTATGGCGCACCATGGAGTACTTTTTCTAGATGAATTACCTGAGTTTAAACGAAGTGCCCTTGAAGTTATGCGTCAACCTTTAGAAGATGGCTTTGTTTCTATAGCTAGAGCTCGAATGAGTGTCACGTATCCGAGTAGAGTGATGCTAGTTGCTTCTATGAATCCTTCACCTAGTGGAGACTGGTACAATCCTGCTGAAATGAATGGAACTTCATCGATGCAAATGCAACGATATTTATCAAAAATCAGCGGTCCCTTATTAGATCGCATCGACCTTCATATAGAAGTGAACAAAGTGAGTTACGATGAGTTGTCAGGCAAGGCAAAAGGTGAAAGCTCGCAAAGTATAAGAGATCGAGTTGTTGAAGCTCGTGAGATACAATCTACACGTTTCCTTGGCATTAAAGGTGTGTATTGTAATGCACAAATGAATACACGGCAGGTTCGAAAAGTATGCGAGTTGAATGATGAAAGTTCCACAATCCTGAAGCAGGCAATTACATCACTTGGTTTATCTGCAAGAGCCTATGATCGGATTTTAAAAGTAAGTCGCACAATTGCTGATTTGGACAATTCGGAGAGAATTAGCGCTCACCATGTAGCGGAAGCAATTCAATATCGAAGTCTGGATAGAGATGGTTGGTTGGGCTGATAGTTTTAAGAAATATACTATTCACATGATCATGTGGTGCATTAAAGAGAAACAAATTGGTACACTCTTTGTAGACAGTGTAGTATGAAAGGTTTTAAGAATAAAAGATGGAGGTTATTATGAGAAATGAATCCACATATTGGCAGGCGAACCTTATTTTTACACTACCAATAATTCTTATCATTTTATATTTATTGATACTTCTTTAGGTTGATTTGAGGCGGATATTTGGATATGCTTTGCAAAAACTAATTATCCGCAGATCAGCTTGTTTGCAGAAATTGCTTTTCCTACTGCCGTTCGGCAAACATTTACTTATAAGGTTAGAACGGAATTATTTTCCTCGAATCTTCTGGGCAAACGTGTTTGGGCCCCATACCGAAAAAGTTTTGCAATAGGTGTGGTCGTAAAAATTCATCAGCAAAAACCTGATTTTGATATCAAAGAGATTAAAGAGGTATTGGATGACAAACCCGTTGTACATCCAGACTTGTTAAAAATCACAGAATGGATTCATAAATTCTATTTTTGCAGCTGGGGTGAAGTTATTCAGGCTGCGTTGCCTGCCGGACTCAATTATATATCCGAGACGTATTTAAGAACAAACACAGAATCATTTAAACCTTCGGATCTTGAAAAATTTGTGTTGGAAGAAATAGAAACTTCTGACTTCATTACAGAAAAGGAAGCATTGTCTCGATGGAATAAAACCAAGTATGCTTCTATCTTAAAAAAACTATTAAAACTGGGTGTAATTGAGCGCTGGCAAAAGCCATTATTGAAAGCAGAAGCACAAACTGAAAAATGGATTGAATGGGAAGAAGGTAAATCAGCAGAAATTGCTGAAGACTATGTTGCTTCGGCGTCTAGTTTAAATAAATGGCAAACGAGTTTACAGGAGCTTACTACACTAACTCTGCCAATTAAATATGATGAAATTAAGCAGCACTCCAATTTAACAGGCTACACCTTTCAAAAGCTAAGAAAAGAAGGTTGGATTCGTGTTACTAAAAAAGAAGTAACTGGGAAATATGAATACCTGATATTCGAACCAGATTCCTTAAAGATGCTAAATGAAGAGCAATACCATGCGTTTAATGAGATTCAAGATAAACTAGATGCAGATTGTTTTGCCAATATTTTGCTTTATGGAATTACTGGATCCGGTAAAACAGAAGTGTACATTCATACACTTAAAAAGGTGATTGAAGCCGGTAAAAGTGGAATTGTTCTGGTCCCCGAAATTGCTCTAACTCCACAAACAGTATCAAGGTTCTACAGAATTTTTGGAGATGAAATAGCAGTATTGCATAGTAGACTTACCAACAAAGAACGTCTTTCAGAATGGAACCAAATTGAATCAGGTCGAAAGCGAATTGTTATAGGTCCAAGGTCGGCCGTATTTGCACCTGTAAAAAACCTGGGGGTAATAATTATTGATGAAGAACACGATGCTTCCTACAAACAAATAGATCCGGCGCCTAGATATCATGCTCGAGAAGTGGCAATAGTACGTGCCCAATTTAATAATGCCATAGTTGTAATGGGTTCCGCAACACCAAGTTTGCAGGCATTGGAGATGGTAAATCAGGGAAAAGCAATTGAACTGATGCTTACTCAGCGCCATGCCGGTGCTGAATTACCAGAAGTTGAGATCATTGATCTTACACAATATTCGGGAGCAATGCGTGGTCCTCTGAGTGTTGCTTTATATCGTTCGATTGAAGTCTCTTTGAAAAATAATGAGCAAGTTATACTGCTGTATAATCGCCGAGGATTTGCAAATTATATGCAATGCGCGGATTGTGGAAATATCCCGCAAAGTCCGGAAAGTTCAGTTAGTCTTACCTATCACAAGAGAAACCATATTTTAAAGTGCCATTATTCCGGATACTCAAGAAAGGCAGATACAGAATGTGAAGCCTGTGGATCAACCAATTTATTAATTCAGGGTTCAGGTACACAAAAAATTGAGGATGAGCTTGCAGAATTATTTTCGGAAACTCGCATTCTTAGATTCGATAAAGATTCGACTTCTCGTAAAGGTTCACATGAAAGAATATTGACGAAATTTGGTAATAGAGAAGCTGATATATTGATTGGAACCCAGCTTGTTGCAAAAGGGCTCGATTTCCCAAATGTGACCACCGTAGGAGTAATTGATGCAGATACGGAGCAGGCTTTTCCGGCTTTTAATTCAAGCGAACGACTATATCAATTGCTTAGCCAGGTTGCGGGCCGCTCTGGTCGGGGATTGAAAAAAGGGAAAGTTTACATTCAAACCCGTCAGGCTGATAACCCCGCAATAATGTTTGCAAAAAAGCATGATCATGCTGAATTTGCAATAAGTGAACAAAAATTTCGCAAAGAACTGAATTATCCGCCGTATTCCAGGTTGATCAAATTCGTAATAAAAGGGAAAGATGAACACAAGGTGATTCAGTCCGTCAAAAATTTAGAATATGTGATTCAGCAATTGCTCCCTAATCATCAACTTTTAGGACCATCAGCTGGCGTAATTAGTTGGTTGATGGGAGTTTATATTTGGGAGATATCCATAAAACTTGAAACGAATCGAGGGGCTAAGTTTATTGAATCTGCCCTTGAAAAAATTATGGGACTATATCAAAAAACTAATGCACACTCGGCGTCAGCTGTTCGTGTAAACATAAATGTTGATGCACAACGATAATGGCTTGCAAGTAGGTTCAGAAAGTAAGTATTTACGAGTGTTATCGATTAAAGCATACTTATGGGTGATACAAGGGTAAAACTGGCACATTCGAACGAAGAACTTCAGAAGTTTATGAAAAATGTTCTGAAGGATTTACGTGCTTTGGAGCGAATGTTGGAAGAAGGATGGTTTGAAACGGATCCAATTAGAATTGGTGCAGAACAAGAATTGTGTTTGATTGATCGGAATGCAAAACCATTTTTTGGGGCACACGATATTTTGCAAAAACTGGATGATCCCAATTTTACCCATGAGTTTGCAAAGTTTAATCTGGAGATCAATCTAAATCCCCCGTTGGAATTTAAAGGAGATTGTCTCTCGCACATGGAGCACAATCTTCAACGTGATGTAGCGCGTGTTAGAGATATTGCAGACGAATTTGATGCCGAAGTCTTGTTAACAGGAATCCTACCTACCATCCGTAAATCGGATGTAAGTATGAAGAGTTTAACCGACATTCCAAGATACAGTGCCCTTTGTGATGCAATCGATAATTTGCGAGGTAAAGAATACGAGCTTCGCATTCAAGGCATGGACGAGCTTCTAATGAAATTCGATACCCCAATGCTGGAGGGTTGTAACACAGGATTTCAGGTGCATTTACAAATTAAACCTGATGAGTTTGTGTCGAAATATAATGCTGCGATGGCAATTACAGCGCCCGTACTGGCGGCAGCGGTAAATTCTCCAGTTTTTCTTGGGAAAAGATTATGGTCGGAAACCAGAATAGCACTTTTTCATCAATCGGTAGATACCCGTGGAGTGGGCGATCATCTCCGTGACAGCAGCCCCCGTGTTACCTTTGGTAATTCATGGATTAAAGATTCGATTCTAGACATCTACAAAGAAGACATTTCCAGATATCGCGTTCTTTTAAGTTCGGATGTGGAGGAAGATGTAGAAGCGATGATGGAAAAAGGCATACCGCCTGAATTAATGGCCTTGAAAGTCCACAACGGAACAGTTTATCGCTGGAATCGTGCCTGTTACGGGGTAGGTGGCGGAAAACCACATTTAAGAATCGAAAATAGAGTGTTGCCATCCGGTCCAACTGTTATTGATGAAATGGCCAATACTGCCTTTTGGCTGGGACTGCTCAACGGCTTTGAAGACGAATACGCGGATATTACTAATGAATTGGAATTTGATGACGCCCGTCTAAACTTTTTTGCGGCCTCAAAAATGGGACTCGATACGAATTTTGAGTGGACTAAAGGCAGAAAAGTGAATGCAAAAGAGCTGATTCTAAGTGAGCTTTTACCACTTGCTAGACATGGTTTGGAAAAAGCTGAGATCAACACTTCGGATATTGACACCTATTTGTCGGTGATTCACGATCGTGTTGAAAGCCTTAAAACCGGGGCATATTGGATGGTAAAATCGTATGGCAACATTATTAAGGAAGGGAATCGCGAACAAGCCCTTAGTACGGTTACTGCCTCGATGTTAAAAAATCAAAAGAAGGGTGAACCAATACATAAGTGGGGGCTTGCTAAATTTGAGGACGTAACGGCATGGATTCCTTCGCAGCTTTTGGTAGAGGAATTCATGACCACTGATTTATTTACTGCAAGAAAAGACGATTTACTAGAATTTGTATCAAATTTGATGGATTGGCGTGCTATCAGATATATACCAATCGAAGATGATCGAAAACACCTTATCGGTTTAGTTTCTATGCGCATGGTAATGCGGGAATATTCCAAAGTGGTAAATGATGATACTGTTGATAGTGTACAGTTGAGTGATTTTATGATTAAAAACCCTATTACGGTGCATCCAGAAGCTTCCATCATGGAAGCAATGAATTTAATGTTGGAGCATAAAATTGGGTGTTTACCGGTAGTGAAGAATAGTCGATTAGTTGGTATTATTACAGAACACAATTTTATGGACATTACGCGGCGATTATTGTACGCATTGGCGGGAGAAAAGGAAAAATCTTAATGCAAGCTATTCAACAGGATAAGCAAGACCATACACAAAGAATTCTAAAACATTTTATCGGGGATGTTCGTGGCGATCGACCCGGTCCTACTGTGATTGCAGTTGCAGGTATTCATGGAAATGAACCAACCGGAGTTACTGCAATTGAAGAAGTGATCAACCAATTAATTCCATTAAAGGAGTTTTTAAGAGGTAGATTCATTGGACTAAAAGGAAATCTTGCCGCACTTGAAAGTAATGTGAGATTCATCGATGAAGACATGAATCGTCTTTGGATAACGTCTCTACTGGATAAAATCCGGCGCACTTCGTTCGATGAAATTAAAAGTTCTGAACGAGCTGAGTTAAAAGAATTGCTTACTATTCTTGATCCTATTGTGTATTCCGACGAGGAAGTGATTTATATCGATCTACACACATTCTCAGGAACGGGAGCTATGTTTACTATAACTCCAAAAGAAATTCGTCACATTGAGTTGCTAAGCCAGCTTAAAATTCCGCTCGTCTTTGGCATTGAGCATACCCTGATAGGTACATCCATGGAATATGTGGAGGATGCAGGTCATGTAGGGTTTGCTTTTGAAAGTGGCACCCATGGTACTGTTATGGCTGAGAATAATGCCGTTGCGGGATTAATGACGTTAATGGTAGATACTGGTTTAATTCCTGCCGATAAGTTGGAAAAATTCGGGGTTTATTATGCCTATTTGATGGATAAAGTAAATGGCTTTCCTCACAAGCTAGATTTTATTTATAAGCATATTATTGAGGAAGGCGATGAATTTAAAATGAATCCCGGATTCAAAAATTTTGATCCTATTGAAAAAGGGGATTGGTTGGCCACTGATCGCCATGGAAAAATTGAGGCACAAAATGATGGCTACATATTAATGCCCTTATATCAAGAACAAGGCCAGGATGGATTCTTTATTGTGAGGGATAGTGAGTAAGAAACTGAATGATTATCAATTTATTGATGGAAGCAGGCTTTCATCGGTTATAGAGGCATTGATATTTGCCAGTGACGAGCCGATTCCATCAGAGAAAATTCGCTCCATTATTGTAGAGCAAGAAGAGCAAATAGAAATTGATAGCAAAACGGTAGAAGCCTTTATTGATAAGCTTAACGAACGCTATGATGAGATGGGGCTTAGCTTCCGAATTCAACCTTTAGCTGGGGGATTTACATTTGCAACCTTACCAAAATTTCATTTCTGGCTGAGTGTTTTTCAGCATCAGAATGCATTTAGAAAACTATCGCAATCAGCAATTGAAACCCTGGCTATTGTAGCCTACCGCCAACCAATTACCAAACCCGAAGTTGACCAGATACGAGGGGTAGATTCGGGATACATCATCCGCCAATTAATGGAAAAAACGCTCATCGAAGTTTTTGGGAGATCAGATAGTCCTGGTAAACCATTGCTTTATCGAACCACAAAGCATTTTTTAAGGCACTTTGGTTTGAATGATGTAAGTGAGCTGCCTAAACCGCGCGAGATCGACGAGATTTTGAAAGATGATGACATGGCAGAGCATCGGCAGCTTTTACTCGAGCGTCAAATGATGATGGATTACGAGAATAAAACTGAAGAGCCATCCGGCAACTCATCAACTCTGTCTCAATCAGACGACGAAGAAGAGTAATCTAGTTCAAGAATTACAATTTTAAGATTAAGGAAAACTTCGAATGAAACCACGAAGACGGAAATCAAAGAATGCCGGCTCAAACAAACAAAGAGAGAGTTTTAACAAGCAGTCTGATTCGAAGAAAAAATCTTCGAAACCAAAGAATTCGGTAAGTCAGAATTATTCGGTATCCGAAGAAATAAGGATCAATAAGTTTATAGCTCACGCAGGGCTTTGTTCAAGACGTGAAGCTGACGCCCTAATTTCTGACGGAAAAGTAGAAGTGAATGGCAAAGTTGTAACTGAACTTGGCATGAAAGTAAGCCAAAGGGATAAAGTTATTGTGGATGGACAAACCCTAAGTTTGGAACCATTTGTATATCTGCTGTTACATAAACCGAAGAATACAATAACCACTACTGACGATGAGAAGGGTAGAAATACCGTGCTCGACGAAATTGAAAATGCCACTGGGTATCGAGTGTATCCCGTGGGCAGATTAGATAGAAATACGACAGGTCTGCTAATTTTAACAAACGATGGAGATCTCGCTCATCGATTGATGCATCCATCGTATAAAGTGAAAAAAACCTATGAGGTTAGCACAGAAAGGGAGTTAACCGATAATGAATTAAGCCAATTTCTGAAAGGGGTTGAGCTTGAAGACGGCAAAGCAGTGGGGTATAATGTGAAACGATTTGCAGATGTGAAAAATAGTTTCCTTATTTCAGTGTTCGAAGGCCGTAACAGATTGATACGCCGAATGGTAGAGTTTCACGGTACAGAGGTAACCAAATTGAAGCGCACGGAGTACGCGGGACTAAATTTAAAAGGTGTGGCAAATGGCCGGTGGCGATTTTTGAGACAGAAAGAAATAAATGATTTGCGCAGATTGGTGAAACTCGACGCATTAGACTTTAAAAAAGGATAGCATGGAATTTGATAACATTTCGATTAGTACTGGAAAAATAGATTCTACAGAAGGCAATCCAATACGTTGGGATCTGTACTCCCCGATAAGTGGTACAAATCGTGAATTTCCGGTAATTCTTTTTATTCACGGTTTTAAAGGATTTAAAGATTGGGGGGCCTTTCCCGATGCCTGCGAAGATCTTGCAAGAAGTGGATTTGGTGTAGTTTCGTTTAATCTCTCGCTAAATGGAATTGGGGACAATCGACGTGAATTTGATCGGTTAGATCTTTTTGCCCGACAAACATTCACACAAGACCTAAACGATATCAATTCTATAATCCAGGCCTTGCAGAAAGGAGAAATTAAAGATTCGCATACACATTTAAATACCGATTATATGGGAATTGTGGGCCATTCCAGAGGTGGGCATGTTGCTATTGCAGCCGCCGCAGAATTTGAAGCAATTCAGTGTTTAGTAACCTGGAGTGCCGTGTCAAATTATCTGGAGTTTTGGACCGATTCGATGAAATCTGATTGGGAAAATAATGGGGTAACTGAAGTAGTAAATTCCCGAACCAAACAGGTTATGCCGCTCGAAAAAGTTGTATACGACGACGCCATTAAAAATGAAGAACGAGTAATTGCACTCCACAGAGTTAAAGAACTAAGAATACCCTCATTGTTTATTCATGGTCGGGAAGATGAAGCGGTACCCTACTCCCATGCCGAGCAATTACACATTCATTCTGCTGCCAAAGATAAAGTTTTAAAATTGATTGCTAAGGCCGGTCATACTTATGGAATTTCTCATCCTTTCGAGGAGGATGACTTTCCAAAACCATTCAAGCAGTTAATGGATGAAACCATTGGTTGGTTTAGAGAGCATTTGAGATAGAGAGGAATAAAGTCTCAAAATTACTCAGTAACGAAATTACAAAGTGGAGTAGATCATAGATCGATAGAAGTGATTGCTAAGTAAGTCATTCAGAACCGCCCGCGGGCGGTGAAGAATCTTCACATTTACGATTAGCCAATTCGTAGTTGTGAGGACTCATCACTTCGTTCTGATTGACTTTAATTCTTTTCTAGTTCCAGTTGCTCCTCAATTCTCATAGCTATTCTCGCCTAACATCATTTTACACCGATAATTTGCTTAAACGGGCATCTAGTCGGACTTTCCTTTCTTTTTAAAAACCTAATAAATCAAGAATGAAGAACGGAATACTGAGATCAGGGAAAATTCTATCCCTTTTACTATGCAGTGTGTTAGTTATTACGGGATGTAAAACTGCCCAATCCACAGCTGCAAGCGGCAATACCGCACAAAATTCTCCACGCCGAGGTGGCGGTGGCGATGAAATGAAATCATTTAGTGAAATTGTAACCGATGAAGCCGAATCGGATGAAGGTGTATTTAATGTTCACAAAGTAGATGACAAATACTATTTCGAAATTCCTAATGAAATGTTGGAACGAGAAATTCTACTGGTAACACGAGTTTCCGGCTCAACTGAAAACTTTAGCTTTGGTGGCGCTGGCCAGAAAGCAAGAGCACAACAAGTGATCCGCTTCCAACGCAAAGAAGATGCGATCAAATTACGCCATGTTTCCTTTTCAAGTGTTGCTGACGAAGACGATCCCATTTACCGTTCTGTAGTAAATAACAATTTCGAGCCCGTTGTTTACTCATTCGATATCGAAGCAGATGCAACAGACTCTACCGGTTTGTTAGTTGAGGCAACTAAGTTATTTACCACCGATATACCCCTCTTAAGTGGTATGTCTGCAGGACAACGCAGAAACTTCCAGGTTCGCCGGTTAGATGGCAGCAGAAGTTTTATCGAAAGAATGGCCAGTTATCCAGAGAATCTTGAAGTTCGCCATGTGTTAACGTACGAGGCTTCGAACCCACCAGCAGATGCCGTTACCGGGACTATTTCGTTAGAAGTGAATCAGTCTATGATTTTGCTGCCCGAAGAACCGGTGGTTCCAAGAAATTACGATGAGCGCGTTGGATATTTTTCTATTGCCCAGTACGATTATTCTTCCGAAGAGCATCGTGCCGCAAACATGCGTTATATCACTCGCTATAATCTGGTACCAAAAGACAAAGAAGCTTATTTAAGAGGCGAATTAGTAGAGCCTGAAAATCCAATTATCTACTATCTCGATCCAGCGACTCCAGACAAATGGATCCCATATTTAATTCAGGGAATAAACGACTGGCAAGTTGCTTTCGAAGCTGCCGGTTTCAAGAACGCAATTATTGGTAAGGCTGCTCCAACTCCCGAAGAAGACCCAGAGTTTAGCCCGGAAGATGTTCGTTATTCAACCATGCGTTACATCACCAATCCAATTCAGAATGCACAGGGTCCACACGTACATGACCCTCGCTCCGGTCAAATTTTAGAAAGTGATATTCTTTGGTATCACAATATTCAGAATTTGCTAAGAAACTGGTTATTTGTTCAAACAGCCGCAGCAAATCCAGCTGCACGTCAACCTAAAATGGATGATGATGTGATGGGTGAAATGCTACGTTTTGTAATGGCACATGAAGTAGGGCATACTTTAGGATTACCACATAACATGGGTTCTAGCGTAGGTTATACCGTTGAACAATTACGTGATCCTGAATTTACTTCTACGCATGGTACAGCACCATCAATTATGGATTATGCACGGTTCAATTACATCGCGCAGCCTGGTGATGGCGTAACTCAATTTTACCCACAAATTGGTGAGTATGATTTATGGTCAATCCAGTGGGGCTACACTTGGTTCCCTGATGTGGAAGAAGCAGACGATGAAAAAGAAACATTGAATGAATGGATTGTTGAGCGTGCTGATGATCCGGTTTATTTCTTTGGCGCTCAGAAAGCAGGTGCACCAGCTGATCCACGATCACAAACTGAGGCTATTGGTGATGACGCAATGAACGCAAGTGAATTAGGTCTTGCGAACCTTCAGGTTATCACAGAAAATCTAATCGACTGGACCACTATGGACGGCGAAGATTATGATGATTTGGGAGAATTGTATGGTCAGATTATCGGACAATGGAGACGATATATGGGCCATGTAACAGCATATGTTGGCGGTGTGTATGAAGATCACAAAACTGCAGATCAGGAAGGGGTAGTTTATATGCCAGTTTCTGAAGATGATCAGCGCCGTGCGATGGAGTTTTTAATGCGTCATGCATTTTCATCACCAACTTGGGCGTACAATCAAGAAATCTTTGATCTGATCAATCGCTACTCAACAGTAGAAACGTTCCGTGGTGCGCAGCGTGGTGTACTTGCCAATCTTACCGACCCGCAAAGAATTGCTCGTTTAATTGAGTGGGAAAGAAGATCTGGTGGCGATTCATACACCCCATTTGAAATGATGGACGACATCCGAAATGGAATTTTTAGTGAGCTTCGTGCAAATAGAAATATTGATGTGCACCGTAGAGCTCTTCAGCGTGCATATATTGAAGAAATGGAAGATTTGCTGAATGATGAAGTAACGCCAGTACCATCTGCATTCAGAAGTTTCTTCGACTATACTCCTGTTGACGTAAGCCAATCAGATATCCGACCGATCGTAAGAAATCAACTAAATATTTTACGACGAGATATCAATAATCGAATTAATTCAGGCACTATTGATCGTTCAACAAGAACACATCTAGAAGATGCCCGACATCGTATCGATGAGCTGCTGGCCATCGACGATTAATCAAATATTTGCGAAGATGGCATGGAAACATGCCATCTTTTTTTATCTCATCAACTAAAGAAAACGAAATGAAAACTATACTACGATTTAAGCTAACAGGGCTTTTACTTCTCGTTTTATCTGTTGCTGTAACTGCACAACAGCTGGATATGGAATTACTGAAAGGCATTGAGCCACGTAACATTGGGCCTGCCGGTATGAGTGGCAGAATTACGGCCATTGATGTTGTAGAATCTAATCCAGACATCATGTATGCAGGTTCTGCTTCAGGCGGAATCTGGAAATCAGAATCTGGCGGAGTTACTTGGGAGCCAATTTTTGAGGATTACGGAACTGCAGGTATTGGAGCCATCAATATTTATCAAAATAGCCCGGACATAGTTTGGGTTGGAACCGGTGAGGGCAATCCCAGAAATAGTGCGAATGCCGGCGCAGGTGTTTATCGCAGTCTTGATGGCGGGCGATCTTTTGAGTTTATGGGACTAGAAAATACGCGCAATATCCATCGAATAATTGTGCATCCAGACGACCCAAACACGGTGTATGTGGGAGCTCAAGGAAATGCATGGGCAGCTAGCGAAGATCGTGGTGTTTTCAAAACCACCGATGGGGGTAAAACTTGGAGTAAAATCCTTTACAACAACGATCGTACCGGTATTGCCGATATGGTGATGGATCCTACAAATCCGAATAAGATCTTTGCAGCCATGTGGCGATTTGAACGATCACCATGGTTCTTTGAATCAGGCGGTGAAGGTTCTGGATTATACATGACAAATAATGGCGGAGATACATGGACAGAAGTCACTTCAGATGACGGTCTTCCTGAAGGTCCGCTTGGTAAAATGGGGATCGCAATTTCGCCAAGTAATCCAAAAGTAGTGTATGCTTTAGTAGAAGCTACTAAGAATGCGATTTACCGCTCTAATGACGGTGGTTATACCTGGGAATTACGCCAAACTGTGGCAGAGGATGAAGATGTTGGAAATAGACCCTTCTATTACTCCGAAATTTATGTAGATCCTTTTAACGAAAACAAAGTGTATAGTTTGTACACCTATCTTTCGGTAAGTGAAGATGGCGCTCGGTCATTCGAGAGTTTATATCCGTACTACAATTGGGTCCACCCGGATCATCACGCATTTTGGTTGAGCTCAACCAATCCAGGGTTTTTAATTAATGGAAATGATGGTGGTCTGAACATCACATTTGATGGTGGCGAAACCTGGAGATTTATAGAAAATATCCCTGTCGGCCAATTTTACCACGTAGAAGTTGATATGGAAACACCGTACAACGTGTATGGTGGTATGCAGGATAACGGATCCTGGGAAGGCCCCGCTTATGTGTGGAGAAGTGGTGGAATCAGAAATGGTTATTGGGACGAATTATTTTTTGGTGATGGTTTTGATGTAATGATTGATCCAAGCAACCCACGGTACTTGTATGCGATGTCTCAACAAGGAAATGTTGGTCGTGTTGACAGAGAATCGGGCAGTGCAAGATTTGTAAAGCCAACTCATCCAGAAGGTGAAGTATTAAGATGGAACTGGAATGCACCCATTAATTTTGATCCAAATAATGAAACCGGGATCTATTTTGGTAGCCAATATGTGCATTATTCGCCTGATCGAGGTGAAACCTGGGAAATTATTTCACCGGACTTAACCACCAACGATACTACCAAGCAGAAACAGCACGAAAGCGGTGGTTTAACTATGGATGCGACCGGCGCTGAAAACCATACAACGTTACTGGCAATTACTCCAAGCACCATAGAAGAAGGTTTAATCTGGACTGGCTCGGATGACGGTCTGATTCATGTTACTCGCGACGGTGGCGAAAACTGGGACAATGTTTCTCGCTTCCCACGAGATGTGAATGAGAATAGCTACATTGCTCAGGTTCACGCGTCAACATTCAACGCTGCGGAAGCTTTTGCAGTAGTGAACGATTATCGTCGTGGTGACTGGACTCCAATTGTGTTACACACCGACGACTACGGCCGCCGATGGAAAAATATTCTGGAAGATTCGGCTGTAGAAGGCTATGCGCTTTCATTTATTCAGGATTTAGTAGAACCAAACTTAATGTTTGTAGGCACTGAGTTCGGACTATTCGTTACTATTGATGGGGGCGAAAACTGGACAAAATGGACGAATGAATATCCTACGGTCCCTACCTACGACATGGTGATTCATCCTCGGGAACATGATTTAGTGATTGCAACCTTTGGTCGCTCTTTCTGGGTGATGGATGATATTCGTCCACTCAGAGAATTAGCTGCAAATGGAGCCGACGCACTTGAAAAAGGAATCAAGGCATTCCCATCACCGGATGCGTATCTGGCTAATTGGAGACAGGCAGCCGGAACTCGTTTCTCAGCAGACGGAATGTACATGGGTGAGAACAGAGGATTTGGAGCCATGCTTACTTATTCTGTGAACAAAGACCTTGTGGAAGGAACCGGGGATGACAAGAAGGAAGTAAAGCTAACAATCGAAGTGTTTGACGAGGAAGGAACAAAACTTAGAACTCTGGAACGCACCCCTCAGGAATCAGGAATAAACAGAACCAGCTGGAATCTTGATAGAGCAGGAGTTAGAGCTCCTAACCGACGAGCGCCTAGACCTGGCGCTTCAGAACCTGGCGGAGCATCAGTATTACCGGGAACGTATAAAGTGAAATTCACTTATGGTGATTATGCCGATTCAACGATGGTGACGGTACATCCTGATCCACGAATCGAGATGCCCATGGCGTCGTTACAGGCAACAGCCGACTTCATGGATCAAATGATGGACTTGAGATCTTATCTCAATGATGCAGTTGTGTTGCTTCGTGATGCGAAATCTATTGTTGAAGTGAACGAGACTTTGGTAAAAAATGATCCGCGCGACGAAAAGGATGAGCTTATGGAACTCAACAAATCAACCAAAGAAAGTATCGATGGATTGATGGATATGATCTTTGGAAAAATTGATGAACGTCAGGGGATCACAAGTGATCCTACAATTACCGTTCTTGAGCGATTATTCGCACCGATGAGATATATGCGTGCTGATTTAGATGGACCCGGTTCAACAGAACAAAATCTATATCGATTAGCGGAAGAAGCAGTAAATGAGGCAGTTGCTGAAGTAAATAGCTTTGTTGAAACTGAATGGTCAGCGTATCAGTCGGTTATCGAAGAAGCAGAACTCACGCCGTTTAAAGAAATAAGTACGGTAGAGAAATGAATTCCTTGAGCTCCCTCCCCTAATGAAGGGGAGGGCTGGGCTGGGGTCATTAATCATCTACAATTAATTTCGACCTCATCTGTCTTCTCCTTATCAAGGAGAAGGACTCATTTCATAGAATTTGGATAAAAGACCTCGATTCCATCAAACGAATCGAGGTTTTTTTATATTTGCAGGGTTGGAGCCTAA
This sequence comes from Balneolaceae bacterium, assembly GCA_965249965.1. Taxonomy (GTDB): domain Bacteria; phylum Bacteroidota; class Rhodothermia; order Balneolales; family Balneolaceae; genus HXMU1420-13. The sequence goes on along the minus strand of OZ252262.1, from coordinate 321,932 downwards.
ATCATAGAACTATGGAATCATTTATCGAATTTTTTGAAAATATCCCTTCGGCATTCAGAGCCGGAATTCTTGTGGGCGGGATTTTACTTTTTTGGATCATAGAAGGCGTTTTCCCTCTATTTACATTTAGTTATCGAAAAGTTCGCCACGCAGGGATTAATGTACTTTTAACCACTTTCTTTCTCATTATTGGGCTCATATTTGCAAGTGTGTTACTTGCAGCATCCGACTGGGCTACAGCCAATAGTTTTGGGGTACTAAATTGGATATCTATGCCCATTTGGTTGCAAATTCTTGTGGGTGTTTTATTGTTAGATTTTTTTGGTGCGTATCTGGTTCACTGGGTTGAGCATAAAATCAAATTCATGTGGAAGTTCCATTTAGTTCATCACAGCGATACAACCGTGGATGTAACCACCGGTCTTCGTCATCATCCCGGAGAGGCAATTTTTAGAATGATGTTTACCATTTTTGGTGTACTTATAACAGGCGCTCCAATCTGGATTGTGTTTTTCTATCAAACGATGTCTGTTGCTTTTACACATTTCAACCATGCGAATATTAAAATGCCTAAAAAGCTGGATAATGCACTTTCCTTTGTGTTTGTGACGCCCTACATGCATAAAGTACATCACCATTATACCCAACCATACACAGATACCAATTATGGTAACATTTTTGCAATTTGGGATCGCGTGTTTGGTACGTTTGCTCAAGTAAATGACACCAAAGAATTGGTGTACGGCATCGACACCCACATGGACCCTAAAGAACATGATGATGTAGTTAATCTACTCAAAATTCCATTTCAGAAATATCGCCCACCGGTAGGTTCTAAGTTCGGTGAAGAGGAAGATTCTGTCTCTCAATCAGAATAGCGTAGCGAATTTTTTCCAGCGGTTTGGCTATGAGCAGTAGCGAGGGTTAGTACTAAACTTTACAAGTACACGCGAAACTAAAAATCCGAAAGGATTTTCAGAAGTAAGCGGGAACAAGCAATTACTTATAGCCATTGTTCTATGTAGTGCTTTATTGTTCAATATTTTTCTTTAGTTCATTAGGTAAGAACATATTAATCTCTTGGTCAGATAAAGTCAGTTCCTCATTTAGCTTTAATGCCTTTGTCGCTTCTTTGTAAGCTTTATTTATCGTTCTTGGACAACCTTTGTAAATATTACTCAATCTGTCCTGTAATGAATCTCTTTTTTCTGTGAGTTCTTCGAGTTCAATTATTCCAGCTTTTATGTCAGTTAGCAAGGAAAAATATTCTTCTCGAACATTCCATAAGTCAGATGCTGAATCAGAATGCTTTTGTGCAATTTCTCCTAAATCGTGACCTTTTACATAAGTATTTATTGCAAAAAGTATCGCAGAAAGAATTGCTGTGATAATTCCAATTGTTTTATTATCACCGAAAACCGCTATTAAAACTCCTGTTGTCGTTAATGCGGATAATCCGATTTGAGTATATTTTATGATACTGTGTTTTTTGGAAATAATGTCTGCACATTTTTCTTGTGTTTTATGAGTCCAAACGACTCTGCCAAAACACTCTCTAATTTGTGCTTCCAATATGTTAATCTGGGAATCTGTATCCATATATTTCTCTCCATTTTTGTTTAGAAGACCATTCCATATTGTCGGATTGATATTGAATTGCTTCTAAAGATTTATTATATGCTATTGTTGCTTTGTATCTAAAATTATCGCTGTTGTAGATGTTTTGAAGACTGCCAACTGCGTACCAAATTGTTTGATTTTTATTTTGATTTTTTAAGTATTGAAAAAAATCTCTGCTCATCCAGTCGTAGAATAAATAAGACTTGTATTTATTACTCCAGTTTGTCAAAAACCTATAGGCTAACGTATCAATAAGAAGTCCTTTTATTGGAACATTGTTGAAGTACTTCCAAGAACGAGCCATTCGACAAAGTCTACGAAGGTTCGAATTACACAAAATGTCTCCGTTTGCAATAGCTTCTATTTCTGGAACAGGATTTGTTTTTTTCCAACTTCCACCACCATTTGAATCTGCATAGGTGTATGAGCCATCTGTGTTTTTAAAAACAGGCAGGACTTCAAATTTTGTGTTGTCGCTAAAAGAAACGGAAACAATCTGTCCATCTCCTTTTAAATTGGTGCTGGGATATGTCGTAGAAATGGAATTCTTCACAGCTTGTAGGAGAGCAGATTGTCCATTCGTAAGATAGTTGTTATAAGTCGTATAGGTTGACCAAGGAAGTTCAAATAGCATATCTATATCGCTCACCCAACTGTTTGCAGTATTCCTACCATATGAACCAATATATTTACCGCCTGATGTCAGGTCATATCCCCAAAAGTCCAAATTCAATCTTCTGCATATTGCCAAATATCTTGTAGAATATGTTGAACGAGTAGATGAGCTAATCAGAAGACTATTATTAAAAGTTTGAAAGTTTGTCGCTACGCTCATATTGTTTTTTCGGCATTACACACAACATTGAAATATGCTGATCTCTATTCATTATATCCCAGTTTGATATTTAAGTGTTATTCATCTTTTTCTTTTATAGAATAGGAATATTCTGAAGAAAAGTGATTTACTACTAAAGTACAAACATAGTCTTACGCTCAAAATTTACCATAGGTGCCAACGCATCTGAGGTTGAATAATTGAACCTTTAAGCCTAATCGAGTTCAATCTTTTCGATGCAATTCTTCCAGTCTGTGATTCTGCATTATTTGTTCTTAGAACAAAAGATGGTCCAATGGGACGAAAGGGAGTATATTTAAAACCAATCGCTTAATTGAGGTTTGTACTTTTGCCATGATGCAAAAGTACCAAAAGATCTAGGCTACGAATTATTGATGCGACTCAATTTCACTCGCTGAATAAATTCGATGGTCCATCTTCTATCGAGTAATTTTAATAATTATTCACCGGTGCGAATTTATTCTACCTGAATACTTCCAGGTTACGCTCTTTTCATCGAGTCTTAACTCATCAATAATTCTAATGCCCATTTTTTCTTATCGAACCCGAAGTTGAACGTATTTTTTAATAGAGTACACAAACTTTTAAAAACTGCTAGATAAATTAGGACAATAGCTAAAAAAATGTGGTCATCCTGAGGTTACTTCCGAAGGACCTAATCCAATTATTTACCTCTAAAACCGATCAATCACTATCACTCCCGAGTGGCCGAACTCATTCATTGTTGGTAGGATGGAAGTGGCTTCTTCAAGAGTAATCGTTTTTTCGATGAGTTTTTGTGGTGCCAGTTTTCCTGATGAAATCATCTTCAGCATTTTTGGATATTTAAAGGCCTGCATCCCATGACTTCCGTAGATTTCTAGCTCATCAGCAATCACTCGATCCATCGGGATTTTTGGATGTTGATGATTGCCGGTTACCAGGCCAACCTGTAGATGTCGACCTCTTTTTCTGAGATTGGCGATGGAGTTAAAACAAGTTTCCTGACTTCCCAAAGCATCCATCGAAACATGAGCTCCACCGGAAGTGAATTCCCTTATATGGCTAATTAAATCTGGATGATTTTTAGCATTAATCACAGCATCCGCACCTACAGATTTTGCTAATTCAAGGGAGTTATTATTTATATCAACCCCGACTACGTAAGCTCCAAAAGCTTTTGCAATCATGATGGCTGAAAGTCCGATTCCACCACAACCATGAATCACCACGAATTCATCTTCTTGTACTTTTCCCTGATCCACGATTGCCCGAAACGAAGTGATAAATCGACAGCCTAATGTGGCAGCGGTCACAAAGTCGATGTCTTCCGGAAGTTGAACAATGTTGGTATCCGCATAATCGAGTGCAACGAATTCAGCGAAAGATCCCCAGTGGGTGAAGCCGGGTTGAGACTGATGATCACAAACCTGATGATTGCCGGAAGTGCATTGAGGGCAGGTTCCGCATCCACAAACAAAGGGTGTGGTAACCCGATCGCCGACTTTAACTTTTTGTACATGTTTGCCGACTTCAACAACTACGCCCGCCAGTTCATGTCCCGGAATGTGTGGAAGTTTGATATCTGGATCGTGACCCATCCAACCATGCCAGTCGCTTCTGCACAAACCAGTCGCCTTAACCTCAACTACAACTCCATCATTTGAAGGTGAAGGATCATCCACGGTTTGGATAGAGATCGCGCCTTGGAATTCTGAAAAGATTGCTGCTTTCATATCAGCAAATTGAATGATTATTCGAACAAGTTCAAATGATGTTTATGCATCAATCTGTGAAAGGATATAATTTTCTATGAAGGTATTATCAGTACGATTTTGAACATGCTTTGAGCTTTCAAATAGATGTGTTTTGATTAGAGATGGGAATATTTTTTTAGCTCGCTTAATCATTTTTTCTCCCGGAAATATCAAATCTTGCTTTGCTGCAAAAAGATGAATGGGCGTTTCGATGGTTGCAGCTTCTTTTTTACCAATGGTGGGAACTGGATTGAAATCAAGATTAAAGTGAAGTAGAATTTTTGAGATGTATTGCACTGCAAATTCATCTCTTTCTGTAAATAGTTCATCTAAGAATTGTTCTACCAGAAGCGGGTCTTTCGTTTTCATATACTTCTTCATTGGAAGAAACATTTTTACCAGCGCTTTAATTGGATTCCCATTTACAATAAATGCAGGTGAAGCAAGATATACACTTTTGATTCTGGATTCGTCAACGAGCAAGGATTTAAGTATCACTAATCCACCAAGAGAAAATCCGGTAAGAATCACTTCATCCAGGCCCAACATTTCAAGCACATCATTAAACCATAAACCGTATGAATTATCTTTTATGCTTAAATGGCATTCGGCGGTTTTATTTGGCTGTGCCATCACATCAACTGCATATACACAAAACTTTTTGCTAAGATTTGGATATGATTCAATGGCTATAGGTGCACAACCGTTGGAGCCATGGACAATAACCAATGGTGGGTTTTTCCTATTTCCGGTTACCAGAATATGAGTTGACCCAAAGCGAGTATTCACATATTTGGATTCATATTCTATATCAAGCTCTTCAAGTTTCTTATCGTATAGGGATAGAATCTCTGCTTTGCCTTCTTCCGATTTAAACAATCTGTTCATTTTTGTACTTTTAATTAATTAGGACAAATTTACTAAATATTTTGGAATTAGGACAAGTTTACTAATGTCAAAAACAAAGGAAAGAATTCTTGAATCATCAAGGCAATTATTCAATCAATTTGGCTACAGTCAGGTAACGATTCGGATGATTGCACAGGAAATTGGAATCAGCTCAGGAAATCTAAATTATCATTACAAAACCAGAGACTCCATTTTAGAGGAGCTTTATTTTGAGATGGTATCGGTCTTTGATGCTCGGGTTGCCAATCTGGGAAATCAGAAAATTACGATTCAATCCATAAAGAATGATATAGAAGTGAGCATGGAAAGAATGGTAGAGTATCGTTTCTTTTGGACTGACTTGTACAATCTATTGGCTCAAAATTCCAAAATCAGAGATCATTTCGAAGAAGTGTATTCACACAGGTTGAATGGATATAAATTCCTATTTAACTATTTGATCGAAGAAGGCATCATGAAGGCTGCATCTTTTTCTGGTGAATATGATGTTTTGGCTAAATTGATGATAGACCACAGTAATACCTGGATCTACTCTTCAACTTTGTATCAAAAGCAAAATGTGAACGCGTTTGATATCCCGAATCAGATTTTCATATTGATGTTCATGATGTATCCTTATCTAACAAAAAAAGGGAAAGCCGCTTTTTTAGTTGCCTTCCCAGATTTTAATGATAACTAATTCTTTGATATCAATAACCCAATAAATACGAGAACTTAATTAAGAATACATTTTCAGGTTTAACCGAGAATAAATCATTGAAATCAGAACCATAATCGAACTGTCCATTTCCACCTTCAAAACCTGTACGGCCTTGTGTCCACACTAAGAAAACCAGTGAACCCGGGCGGTATTCCCATCTTAAAACCAGATTTGATCGGAATTGTCGGAAATTGAAATCGTAATTGTTTTCATAATCATCCGATGAAAACGAAACGTCGCGGGTAAATCGATCTTCAAAATTTTCGGCTCGTGGATTTGTAATCGCTTTTGGGTCGGAATAATCCACAGCGCTGATAAACGGTGAGCCATAATATTGAATAGTGAATTCCGGGGAAACTACATAATCGAGACGCATGGTAATGCTCGTTGTTACCTGATCGATTTCGCCAAATATATATCTGGTATCTCCAAGATTATCGCTGGTTGTAGTTAGGTATTGAAGCTCGCCATTGTAGATATTCAAACCGGGACGCAAGAAAATTCGGAATGCATCACTTGGTAGAAAACGAGCAAAAACCCCATAATTCTGTCGGTGACCCGAGTCTTCAATTCCAAACCATTGGCTGTGATTTAACCCATATGAAAAGTTTTGACGATTATCAGAAGAAAGATTTAAGAAATAATTATAACCACCCGGTACTTTCATTGATGGGCCGCCCCGAAGAAACGAATTCGAATTTTCTTCGCCCTCTAGATTTGCCCCAACACTCATGAACCAATAGTTTTTAAGCTGGCCATTTATATTAATATTTCCACCTTTAAAACTATTCACTCCTCCAAAATCCCAACCGGTCCATTGGTTAAGATTGATATTTAGATTCCTGAAGATTCCGACCGGGTTCGCATATCTATAACCAGCCCACAGAACTTGAAAAATAGAATCACCACGGCGCATAAAGCCCATATCATTTAATTCTAATTCTGGTGAGCGCCAGGTTAACCATGCCAAATATCGCCATCCACTGCTAGCTTGCTTCCCAAATTCCAGGTGTCCGCCCGTACCAGTTAAGGATGTACGAGTAGGATCATACTTGACATAATCGTTATCAGGGCGTTGGAAGAATCTACGAGAAGATTCTTGCTGTAGTCGAATGGCCTCTGGTGATCCTGTGATGTGACTACCTACTATATTCGCCTGGAAATAATACGTTCTGTCGTTCCAATAATGTTGAAAATTCAGGCCGCCGGTGTAAGCGTTCTCATTCAGATTATCGAGGGAATTGTTGTTGATAAATCGATTGGTTGAGGTGAACATTCCACCGAATATTGTGTTGCTTTCGTTGGTCTCCTGCTGAACACTTGCTAAGAAGTAATTGGTAGTAGGTTCAACAATCTCTTCACTCGAGGTGCCACTTCGATAAACATCGGCATACTCGGCAGATGTTAAACTTTCAACGATACCAACTGATAATCCATTTTGTGTTTTTCCGGTCAGCTTTATCGCCCCAAGAATGGTAGTGTTTTGGGGGACATCAGCAAATTCGTTGTCTCCCAAACTTGGATAATTATGCGGGCTTCTTCCCACTCTGCGAGAGTAAAATAGATTATCAGATGAGTACGGATTCCCACCACTTGTAATTTGGAAAGAAGTAATATTTCGACCTTCAATAAAAAATGGTCGTCGTTCCTGAAAGAACGATTCAAAGGCCGTTAGGTTTACTTCCGATGGATCCGCTTCTACCTGACCAAAATCCGGGTTGATGGTAAAATCAACTGTGAAATCATTGGTGATTCCAATTTTCCCGTCTAGTCCTAAACTTAAAGTCTCGTCACTGCCATCACGAAAAGGATTGTTGGCTTCAGCTTCATAACGTTCGGCTTTGGCAACAGTGTAAGGAGCAATCTCAACCTGTCGTTTTGGTTTTATGCCTCTTAATCCATGTAATGTCCCAAAATTACTAACCCAACCGGCATCCTCCTGAGAAAAATACTGCCACACAGAGCGTTCATCCGATCGGTAAAACCTTCTGGTAAATTGAATACCCCAGGTTTGATTTTCATTGGCGTTAAAGCGGAGTTGAGAAAATGGGATCTTCATTTCAGCCACCCAGCCTTCGTTGTCGATACTGGTTTCGAAATCCCAAAGCGGATCCCAGGATGTATCCCAATTATTGCCATCGTTGCTTACAGCTTCATCCCCTTTTACACCAGCCACTGTTGCAGTAAATGAGAACGCCGTGCGCTTGTCGTAATAACTGTCGATGTTTATTTCTACCCAATCTCCTTCAAAGCCATCACGGCGGGTTAAACGCTGAACTATCTGATCAGGATCCGTATCGTAGGCTCTTATGGCTACATACATATGTTCATCGTCATATAAAATTTTGATGGCTGTTTCCTGCGATGGATCTGCACCATGATCGGGTTGAGTTTGTGTGAAATCCCCCGACCATTCTACCATATTCCAGCTATCGTCGTCTACCAATCCATCAATTCGGGGAAGTTCGCCCACAATTTTTTGAGTGATATAACTTTTTTGTTCGATTTGAGTTTGTGCAAATGCTGTTTGGAGTCCAAACAAAGCTATTACGAGAATTGTACCTAATCTAATTTTCATTGATCTACCTACCGAGTATGTGTACCTATTAACCGCTCAAAGTGAGTTAAGTGATACACGATCGGGAAATTGAAAAGTTTCCTGAAGAAATGTAAAATGATGGTAACGAAGGAGTTACAAATGTAGACCGAAAGTTCAACCCCCTTTGGTCAGTGACTTTAGTCAATCAAAAATAGAAGAGAAAAATATTATTTATCCCGTCGCTCAATAATCTTAAAAATACGATTCTTAATAATCGCACCTTTCTCCCAGGAATAACCACCAGTGGTATTCACAAACTGGATAACGATTGCATCACTTTCTTCAGAATATTGAGCCCAACTTTGATACCCGGGAAGCAAACCGGTGTGTTCATAGGAATACACGGATGAATAAGTCTCTTGTTCTTCTTCAGTAAATAAAGACCCATCATGCATCGCTCGCAGAAATTTCCCAACATCTTCTGCCGTAGCAACCATTTGTCCACCTGGGGTGAAATAATCCAACTCCTTCCAATCACCATCCCAGCCTGAACCATAACCGCTTACTAATCTTTCTGGGTGATCGGCATATCTAAATTTGTAATAGGAATCTGTTAGCTCAAGAGGATTTAGGATTTCATTTTGTATGAATACATGGTGAGGGTAACCGAGCACCCGGTCCATGATTTTACCTAAAAGTAGATAATTGGTATTTGAATATTGATACTTGGCATCAGGTGCAAAATTAGCTGGTTGATCTAATACCAAAGCAAGGTCTTCATCCGGATTTTCTGTGGTTTTTCCCCATTCCAGATTTGGTGAATCCGTAAAGTTGGGTATTCCACTCCGATGCCTAATCATCATTTTCAAGGTAATTTGATTAGCATATTCAATTCGGTTCGTTAATTCTGGGAGTAATTCGGCCAGTGTATCCTCTAATGACAGGGAATCATCATGAACGAGTTTCACAACTGCTGATGCGATGTAGAGTTTGGTAATGCTGGCAATTCTGTATAGATCATCGGGGCTCATTTCGATTTTCTCGAATTTGTCTTTCCAACCGGCAGCATATTTTTCTGGTGTTCTTCCTCCTTGATCAACATAAACGATGATACCATCTAAGTCATGAGTTATAGCAGCTTCGACTTGTTCCTGAACGGTATCAGGTAAAGGTTGAACCCACGTCCAGACAATACTCCAGGGCGGGAAAATAATGATTGAAATTACCGCCACAATGGGCATGATAATTCGGAGTTTTTTAACTACGGATTCTTTGTTCAAACTGTCTGATTACTAAAATTTGAATAGTGAATGAGCCAATTACGATATTATTCTAATTATGTTCAGTCAGACTTCTTCGGAAAAATTAAGCTAACAAGCAGACCTATAAAAACTACGGTAAAAGCGCCAACGGGATTGAGCCACAGAAACTCGATGGCTTTTGTGTAAGTTTCGGGGACTTGCGTCCATGGGAGGAAGAAAGAATAATCAGCGAGAGATTCAGAGAAGTATAAACGATCGAAGGTAAACACGGCTAGCATACCTGAGAGAAGTCCGACCAATGCTCCTGTACCATTCGCTTTTTTCACCCAAAGCAGTAAGATGAATACACCTAAAATAGAACCATAAAAATAACTTCCAATTTGGTTAATCAATTCAATGATTGAACGTGTTTCTCCCAGCGCTAATGCAGAAACAGTTGCAATAACTCCCCAAAGTAGTGTTACCCGTCGTGAGTTACTTAAATAATGAGATTCATCATGTTTATCACCATCAAGTCGCTTATACCAATCCACAATACTTACGGTAGTAAGGGCATTCAACTCCGAGTCTATGGAACTCATAGCTGCGGCAAAGATTCCGGCAATAATTAAACCCACCAACCCAATGGGAATATAGTTGAGTATAAAATAGGGGAAGATGTAGTTGGTATCGTTTACATCAGAATCCAGAATTTCGGCTTGTAAACTCAACTCCGCCTGACGAGCTTCATTCAAAGCCGCATCAGTATCAACAAAAAGCTGTTGGCTGGCGGCATCCCGATTTTGAGCAGCTTGCAGGGCAGCATTTTCACGAGCCGAGCGAGTTATGGTATACTCACGATTAATGGTCTCTTCGCGAAGCATCTGCTCTTGCGTTTGGGCAACAGGATCGGAAGCCCTGAAGGAAATTGGAGCATCATTAAATATGAAAAATACGTACAGCATCACCCCAAGAAGAAGGATGAAAAACTGCATCGGAACTTTGGCATAGGCAGAAAGCATCAATGATTTTCTCGCCTGATCGACAGATGGGGTTGTTAGATAACGCTGAACCTGAGTTTGATCGGTACCGAAATAAGAGAGCATCAAAAATAGAGCAGCAAAAACCCCACTCCATACATTGTAGCGTTCTGATAGATCGAATTTCCAATCCAGGGCCGTGAGTTTATCCAGACTACCAGCCAGATAAAGAGCGTCTCCAATTCCAACGTCTTCCGGTAAATTCAAAATGATCATGAAAAAGCAGAAGATGAGCCCGAACATCATTACAGCCATTTGCTTAACATCGGTGGTAATAACCCCGGCAACCCCACCAATTACCGTATATCCGGTGGCTAATAACCCAATGATGATGATAGTAGCGGTAAGTGGAAATCCTAATAACAATGACAATACATACGAGGGAGCAGCAATTACAGCACCGAGCGCGAGTCCGCGGGAAATGAGGAAAAGTCCGGCAGTTGTTAACCTGGTTTTCAAGCCGAACCGTTCTTCCAGAGTTTCGTAAGCTGTAAATGCTTTGATGTTATGATAGAATGGTACCAAAAACATACAGATCAGAATCATAGCAAAAGGAAGTGCCAGATAGACCTGTACAAAGCGCATATCTTCGGTGTAGGCAATTCCCGTGGTTCCGATAAAGGTGATGGCTGAAGCCTGGGTTGCCATCACAGAAAGTCCTGCCGCCCACCATGGCATGCTTCTACCAGCTAGCAAATAATCGTTGATATTATGCGAGTGCTTTCCTTGCCGGGTTCCATCCCAAACGGTATAAGCAAGAAATGCAATGAGGACCGCCCAATCTATCCAATGCATAATTTAAGGCAGATTAAAAGTTGAAGTGAACCACCAAAATAGGAGGACAAATGCCACCCCCAATACAAACACCGAAGTGTAAATTTTAGTCCAGTTGGTTTCTTTCGAAGATTCTTGCATGCGGGATGATAGGAAATGAAGGCTTACTTTAAAAGATCAAGTAGCTTAAAGCTTTCGGGTCCTTTATGGAATAGTAAATGAAAGATGGAAAGTTCGGCGATAGATGCAGTTTCCGGGTTTTCAAACTCTACCGTGATTGCATTTTCAATGCGTTGGATGTAATTCTTGGATTGATATTCCTGGTAGATGATGGAGCTTTCATCTATGTCGAAACCTGATTCACTGGCTAATTCAAAGATCAACTCAACTTCTAAAAACTGAAGAAGCTTTTTGAAAAAAGTAAGATTGAAGTCAATTAATAGCTTCGAATTTCTAACATCTTCAAACAACGCTTTGAGCTCATCTTCAAAATAGTCGAAGTAAGTTGCGGAGTGATAATTGTGATAAATCCCATTCCAGAAGGGCGTAAACCAGTCTTGAGATTGATCAATCCGAACTTCACGAATTGGTTTTTTCTTGTCTTCGGTTTTGATCGGAATATTGATCCATTCTGAATCTGAGATCATCGCCCGTTGCGTCCGTCCTTTTCTCGACCAAATATCTTTATCCAGCAAAATCACTCGAGCTGCACGGAGCATGGCAACCAGATCATACAGATTTGGGGCAAATTGGGGTTGGACTAGGGCTACGCTCATTGATTAGATTAATGTTAAATGCTGAATGTTAAATGATAAGCATTCACTTAACATTTAACATTTAGAATTAATACTACTAATAGCCGAGTTGAAAATTTCATATCTTCGAAGCTCTCAAAATTTAGAATCAAAAGTATTGAATTAATGAGCGTTCGCGTACGTTTTGCTCCATCTCCAACCGGATTTCTACACATTGGTGGCCTCCGGACTGCCCTTTATAATTACCTGTTTGCACGCCATCATGGTGGCACTTTTGTGCTTCGTATTGAAGACACCGATCAGGCGAGATATGTAGAAGGTGCCGAGGATGATATCATTAAATCACTGGAATGGGCAGGAATGACGATCGATGAAGGTCCTCATGCTCCGGGTGAATATGGTCCTTACCGTCAAAGTGAGCGAAAGGCGATGTATCACGAGTACGCACAGCAGCTGATTGACAACGACTGGGCGTACTATGCCTTTGATACCACCGATGAAATTGAAGAAATGCGGGAGCGTTTAAAGGCGTCAGGAAATCCATCTCCAAAATATGATTCGATTACTCGTCAGAGTATGAAAAATAGCCTCACACTTCCGAAAGATGAATTGGCTCGACGTTTAGAAGCTGGTGAGCCATACGTAGTGCGTCTAAAAGTGCCACGACGTGAAACGGTGAAATTCGAAGATTTAATTCGTGGGGTGGTTTCTTTCGATACAGCCGGATTGGATGATCAGGTGTTATTGAAATCCGATGGAATGCCGACCTACCATTTGGCGAATGTAGTGGATGATCACACCATGGCAATCACACATGTAATTCGTGGAGAAGAGTGGTTGAGTTCCGCTCCAAAGCACATGTTGCTGTATAAGGCGTTTGGGTGGGAAGCACCAATCATGGCGCATTTGCCATTGATAATGAGTCCGAGTGGTGGAAAGCTTTCGAAGCGAAAAGCAGAAAGCGAAGGGATTCCGGTAAACACCAAAGATTACATCGCGGGAAATTACGAACCAGAGGCGTTGGTAAACTTTTTGGCGTATTTAGGATGGAGCCCAGGGGATGATTCTGAAATCCACGATATGAAAGAATTGTGTGAGCTCTTTACACTTGATCGTGTGAGCAAAGGTGGAGCTGTGTTCAATCATAAAAAACTGATGTGGTACAACGAGCATTACTTGCGTTCAACTTCTGTAGATGAGCTGCTTCCAACCGTTAAAGCTTTGATGGAAGAAGTCGGATTCGACACTAAAAATGATGAATATCTGAAAGAAGTTCTCGGGCTTCTGCATGAACGCGTTGCTAAAGTAGACGAATTTTTGGCCATGGGATCGTTCTTTTTCGAAGCTCCAACAGAATACGATGAGAAAGCCCTTAAGAAGTGGAAAGAAGATAGCCCCGGCATGGTGAAAGCGTATCAGGCGAAAGTTGCGGCACTATCTGAAGAAGATTTTATAGCACCTAATCTTAAATCAGCATTAGAAGCCGTAGTGGCTGAAAACGAAATAGGTTTTGGTAAGGTGATGATGCCCGTTCGAATCGCCACAACAGGACAAGGGTTTGGGCCGGATTTATTTTCAGCACTGGCACTTGTAGGCAAAGACGAAGTTCTTCGCCGTTTGGATGAGGCTATTGAAAAATTAGCCTAACTATTTTCCAATTCTTCCGTTAGGTTTGGCATCTAAACTTAATATTTATAGTTATGAAGTCGAACATCTTTACTATTCCATTTATTCTTTTATCGTTGAGTTTTTGCAATAATGTTCCTCAAGTAGAAGAACTCCAAGAAATTCCTCAGTTACTTGAAAGTGACCAATCAAGATTAACTGCATATTCGAGTAGTAGATACTCAATATTTGAAAACTTATATCAATTTGAGCTTGATCAAAATGGGGAACTAAAAGAGTTACAATCTAAAATTGATAATTATCAAAGTTTAAAATTGGAAAAGCAGGAACTTATTAATGAATTTCTGCAAGTAAACCAGTTGTATTATGAAGAAGCTTCATTGATAAATGAAAGTATTCATAATGAAGAATTGAAGTCTCTAATTGAAAATATGATAACGGGCAGCGAGGCTGATTTTAATAGACAATTAATGCAACCAATTGAAGAGAAGAAAAGCAATATTGACTCATTAAGTCTATTATTAGAAGATTATCAATCTGTATTGAAAATCGCGGTTACGTTACCTTTGATTGAACAATTTCAGTTACAAGATAATCCAGGGTTAACTTCATTCGATCAAATTATTAAACTCCAAGAAGAGATTATCGACCAACAAAAAATTATAATCGACTCAAATAATTAAGGATTATCAAAATCATCTTCGTTAACAAGTTCGCCTTTCGCTTCTTTTAGTGTGCGGATTTTAATCTTCGCAAACGCGTAGAACATCGTCATAAACGGACTAATCAGATTGAAAAAGGCAAAAGGCAGGTACGCTAAGGTTGAGACGCCAAGAACTCCTGCATGATAAGCTCCACAGGTATTCCACGGTACCAGTACCGAAGTTACGGTACCGGAATCTTCCAGAGTTCGGCTCAGATTCTCAGGGGCTAAATCCATCTCTTTGAAGGTGTCGGTGTACATTCTGCCCGGAACAACTATCGCCAAATATTGATCAGAAGCGGTGATATTGAAAAACACACAGGTTCCAACTGTTGCAGCTACTAACGAACCGGCACTGTTTACAAATGAAATTACAGCTTCTGCGATGCGCTTTAACATGCCACATCGTTCCATAACACCACCAAACATCATGGCAGAGAATACGATCCAAACGGTGCCAAGCATCCCATACATCCCGCTTGAGCTAAGTAAGTCATCCACAAGCGTATTTCCTGTAGAGATGGCCACATCGCCGTAGAAAGATGTCATCACCCCTACATAAGCTGCTTCCCAGGTGTACGACTCATACCCCGAAACTGCAAGAACTACATCTTTTTGAAAAATCAGAGCAAAAATTCCACCTAAAACAGCTCCGGCGGTAATAGCGGGAATTGCGGGTACTTTTTTAACAATTAGTGCAATAACAATAACAGGAACCAGAAATAACCATCCATTGATATTGAATTCTCCGGAAATTGCATCTAAGATTGCTTGCGTATCAACCACATCGCCAGAAGTTGAAGTGGTAAATCCAAGAATCAGAAAAATCACTAGTGCAATGCTGATAGAAGGGATGGTAGTAAACGCCATGTATCGAATGTGCGTGAATAAATCTGTTCCTGCCATGGCTGGCGCAAGATTGGTAGTGTCTGATAGTGGCGACATTTTATCGCCAAAATAGGCGCCGGATATAATTGCTCCTGCAACCATCCCAACGTTAATCCCTAATGCGGTACCAATCCCAACAAGGGCAATCCCCACGGTTGCTGAGGTCGTCCAGCTAGATCCGGTTGCTATCGAAACAATAGCACAAACAATACAGGCAGCCACCAAAAAGATGGTGGGATTTAATATCATAAGTCCATAGTAAATCATGGCTGGCACAACACCGCTTAACAACCAGGTGCCTGCAAGCGAGCCAATCAGCAAAAGAATAATAATGGAAGCCATGGCAGAACTGATACTTTTAACCATGCCGGATCGAATTTCTTTCCAACTATATCCCAATCGAATAGCAACGATACTGGCGATTCCGGCAGATAGCATCAAAATAATTTGATTGGAACCATCAAGCGAGGCGTCTCCGTAAATACGCACATTCACAAAAAGCGCGATGATGAGAAAAATGATAGGAATGAGAGCTTCTATTAACGTTGGCTTCGTGTACTTGTAAGTCATTATGCTGATTTAATTGCGTGTTTATGCAAACTAGGTAGATTAAGCGGGGATAGAATAGGTATTCTCTTCCAAAATATCATGTGTACCTCGGATAAATCGTCGTTCGGTGAATTCAATATTTCCAGAATGATCTATCAGAAGGATGCTGGAAGAACGTGTTCCGTACTTTTCTGTTTTAATAAATAGGGAAGAAACAGCTTTTTCCCATTCATGCGGTATGCCGGTATCAGGAAGTTGATCATCGTCGGCCTGTACATCATTATTCAAAAAATTGAAGATGTCATCGCGATTTAATTGATCCTGTGAGATCGATTTTTTGAGCGATGATTTTGCCCATTCTAACTTTGGCCATGGAGTGTCGAGCAATGCGTTACTCACACCATGTATTCCGGGAGGAATTTCTTTGCCCTTATCATCGAAATTTGAATAATGCAGGATTCCATCAGAATCCCCAACAAGTACATTAAACCCGATATATTTATGAGCATTGTCTCGAAGCTCATCTACATACTCCTTTGAAGAGATATTCGATTTGAGATAATTAAGCACAATCTCACCTCTACTGGTTGGATTTTCATGTTTCCAATTTGGATCGCGATAATTGGTAAGTGCAGCCCATTTTCCGGAAGTTGAAATTCCCATCCAGCTACCACCCGCTTCCAGGTCTTTACCTGCTAAAATATCAGGGTGACCCTCTTCATTCCAAAATTGAGCTTTTCGGGTTGGCCGGCCATAAAATTCGTCTCGATTAGCGGCTAAAATCAGGCGATATTTTGGATGATCTTTATAAGCGAAAGTGATTAAACACATCGTTAGATTGGCAAAAAGTTTTATTTTAAAAACGATTGAATCTAAGCATATTGTCGCAACCTAATTACAGAAATCCGTAGTAGTATTTTATGTTTGCTTATCACGATCAACGCTTTAGGGATATATTGCTTCTGGCATTAGGTTTTTTCGGGGTAGTTTGGTTTTTCTTCGATATGAAAAATCATCACCCGTTTAGCTCCATTGAAGTCCGGATGACAGCTGAGGAAGCTATTGCTCACGCCGATTCCATTTTCTACAATTGGGAATATCAGCCAAAAAATCTAAAAAAACGGGCATTTATAGAAGCAGATGAAAACCTGATAGATCGCATTCAGGCTGCGTATGGTCGTGAAAAGTATCTATCGAATACGGGTTCGGAAAATTATCAGCAATTGCCATTGTATCGCTGGGCAGTAGAGGAGTTTTCCGTAACAAAAGAGGATGTGCAAGATGCCGTTTCATTCGAGTTGAGCAGGGATGGGGAATTGGTTTCGTTTAAGGTAGCTGATGAAATTATTGAAGAGCAAACACCAGCAAATCGAAAACTAATTCGTGCTGCATTTGCAGGAACACCTGGATATAACCGGCAACGAGAAGATTCAATTATCTCCAATTTAATTGAGTTTCAACACATGCGCGCCATACCTGAAAATGTGTATGAGATTTTGTTAATCGCCGGAGATCAAGATGAAGGAAATTTTGTTTGGAGAGGAGCTGAGTGGTATCTCGAAAATAGTTACTGGAAGAGATTCAATTTTAAGAGAGATTCATTGCATTTCACAGAGGATCGAAATTTTCGCTTTGCACGCCTGAATTTTACTTCAACAGATACATTAATGGGCGTAGTTCCACGACTTGAACTGGAATTACTGCCTGCCGGAATAATCCGAGGAATGTCCTATGAGTTAATTAGTACAATTCCGCCAATAGAGCCAGCCAGCAAAGCCAGATCAAATGCTCTTTTTGGGTTTCTTTTGATATTTATTGTCTGGCTTCTAATCTCATTTTATTTACGAATTAAAGCTCGGGCTATTGATACCCGACCAGCTTTAATTGTAGCAGTTGTTACCGGTTTTTTAGTACCACTAATGGCTTTATTAAGCTTAATAAAGCAGTTAAATGTGAGTTTTGAAGCTGAACAACTCTCGGCTCTATTTAATCAAGTGCTCTCTTTTGGTGTATTTGGTGCAGTGACTTCTGTAAGTTTTTTCGTTGCTATTGCTGTCAGTGACTCGGTTACCCGTCAATATTGGCCTGCTCAATTAAAAACATGGGATTTAGTACGCCGTGGAATGTTTAAGAATAAACCTGTGGGGTGGGCTATAATTCGTGCAGTTAGTATTGGCTCATTATTAGTAGGGGTGTATACTATTTTAATTGGAGCTCTTCCAGAGGTTTTTATAACCGGTGACATCAATTTTATTGAAGATGAATTTGTGTTCTCGCCTTTAGCAAATATCATTCAAATGTTGATGTACAGCCTGGCGATGGTAGTTTTATCATTTTTGATTTTAGGTAATCAGGTATTTGCAAGTACACAAAAGAAATGGCTTATACCACTTGTTAGTGCCCTTATTTTTGGGGCTGTTTATTCAATTGTAAGCATAAATCCGGAAGGTTATGGTATGCTGATAAATGCCGTAATTGGATTTATTTTAGGCTACTTCTACATCCGGTACGACTTTGTTACCGTTGCACTAGGGTACTTTATTTATGCAAACTTCATTGGTACAACGTCGGGGTGGATGGTTTCGAACTCCCCGGATGGCGATACCTTTATTGGTTTCCTGATCCTGTTATTTTCACTAATTATAGCTGGCATGTACTTTCTCTTAGTTGGTGAAGATAAAGACAGTTTACCCGATTATATTCCGGAATACATCGAAGATCAGGCGAAAGAACAACGTGTGTTACAAGAGTTGGATATTGCAAGAAATATTCAAGTCGCTTTTTTGCCGGAAAATACTCCAGAGATTCCCGGTTTCGATGCATCTGCTATTTGTATACCTGCTCAGGAAACAGGTGGTGATTACTATGACATAATATGCCTGGACGATGAAAAAGCGGCAATTGCCATTGGTGATGTAAGTGGTAAAGGAATTCAGGCTGCCTTTTATATGACTTTTGTTAAAGGAGTAATTCATAGTCTCTGCTCGATTTTCCCATCTCCTAAAATGTTGATGTTTCGCGCAAATAAGTTATTCACTGAAAATGCTACACGAGGGACGTTTATTTCAATGATATATGGCGTTTTGAATGTGAAAGAGGGCTCTTTTACCTATGTAAGGGCGGGTCACAATCCAATGCTGTACAAGAAAGCTGATGGAACAATAAGCTGGTTGCAACCACCCGGCGTAGCTCTAGGAATGGCAAAAGGAGAGGCCTTTAATAAGGTGTCCCAAGAAGAGAAAATTCAGCTAGAAAAAGGAGATGTCTTAGTTTTATACACCGATGGTATCACCGAAGCTCAAAACGAAAACGAAGAATTCTACGACGAAAAACGATTAAAACGTTTGATAAAAAGGGAAAAAACGAACTCTTCGAAAGAACTTCGCGATTTAATTATCGAAGATGTTCGTACCTTTATAGGCGATTCGCTCCAATTTGATGACATGACGCTCGTTGTTATCAAAGCGTAACAAACATTGTATTTTATATGAAATCGAATTACTTCGTTCTTGTAGGTTTATTTATCGGGTTGTTTTCAACCACCGTTTTTGCACAGGCCCAAAGAGAAATTAACTCCGGATTCGAATGGTTGGAATTAGAAGAAGCCCAGATTAAAGCCGCCGAAACAGGTAAAAAAGTTCTGATTTTCGGCTATGCTGAATGGTGCACCTATTGCCTGAAAACCAGAAAAGAAACCTTTCCCGACTCTACTGTTTTAGCTTCAGTGAAGGAGCATTACTATCCGGTTCAATTAGATGCGGAGTCGGAACGTGTGATTACCTACAACGGTAAAAATATGCCGGAGTATGAACTTGCGCGCTATCTGAGACTTACCTCGTATCCAACCCATTATTTTATTAGTTCAGATGGGGAAATTCTAGGTGCACAACCTGGGTTTTTAGAGCCTTTTGTATACGGACCACTTTTAAATTATGTAGGCTCAGATGCTTTCAAATCTCAAAGTTTTGAAGAATATTTCGATGAAAACGATAACGGTTCCGAAAACTAGATGAGTTTAAGCCAATCTGTTGAGGATTATTTAAAAGTGATTTACGTGCTTGAAACAGAAGGATCAGGCGCTACCACAAATAACATCGCTGAAATGATGGAGGTTTCTTCTGCGTCCGTCACAAATATGTTAAAGCGTTTGGCAGGGTTAAATCTAGTAGAGCATATTTCATATAAAGGAGCCAAATTAACGGATGCGGGCAGAAAAATTGCGTTGGAAATTCTACGCCACCACCGGTTGCTAGAACTGTATTTAAAAGAAGTGATGGGCTACAGCTGGGATGAAGTTCACGAAGAAGCAGAAAAATTAGAACATCATATCTCAGAGCAGTTTGAAGATAAAATTGCTGAGTTGCTAAATCACCCTACGCACGACCCACACGGAGACCCGATTCCAACCAAAGACGGGGTAATGCCAGAAATGGCCTCGCTCCCTTTAGCAGAGGCAGATGTGGATCAAAAATACATTATTGGTAGAGTAAAAGATCAAGACCCAGAGTTGCTTCGTTATTTAGAAAAAATTGGTGTAATTCCAGGGGTTAAGATCAAAATTCTGGATAAAGCTCCATTCAATGGACCGGTTCAGGTTTTGCTCGAAGATGAAATGAAAACCATAGGTTTCAACATCGCTGAACAGGTGTATTTGGTGGAAGAAAATCTCCTTTAATTAGGCAAAGGCTCGCCATACTGCTGCAAGTACTACCAAAATTGTAAGGCCAAATCCATACGGTAACAAGGTAGCTACCACTGTCCATTTAATGCTCTTAGTTTCTTTGTAAATCGTATAGATAGTTGTACTACAGGGATTATGTAATAAGCTAAATAACATTACACTAATCGCAGTGAGTAAAGTCCAGCCACCGGCTTCAAGTACGTTACTAAGTGTGCTAATATCTTCTGGTTCGAACATCACTCCGGCTCCGGATCCTACATCGGTCATGCCAGTAGATAAAACTGTAAGCATTAATATGGTTGGTATAATGATTTCGTTAGCTGGAATGGCAACGATATAAGCAAGCAGTATCACTCCATTTAAGCCAATAAACCAACCAATTGGGTCAAGAGCGGTGATAATATGTTCGGCTACACTAATCTCATCAATCATTATGTTTGATGACAACCAAATGGCTGCACCTGCGGGTAGCGCAAAGATTATAGCTCTCCAAAGCACGAAAATAGTACGATCAATTATCGAAGTATATAACGTTTGCATAATCCGGGGTGGCCGATAAGGAGGGAGTTCCAGGCTAAATGCTGAAGCTTCTCCCTTTAAAACAGTTTTTGATAGCATCCATGATGCTACAAAAGTTAAAACAACTCCCAAAAGGGCAATTCCAACAACAGATAATGCGGTTGCCAGGCCTGCAAACCAAGCGGGAGCTAGTGCGCCGACAAACAGGCTGGATAAAATTATGATGGTTGGCCAACGGCCATTACACAACGAAAAATTGTTGGTAATAATGGCAATAAGCCGTTCCCTTGGAGAATCTATAATTCTGGCTGAAATAACTCCTGCTGCATTACACCCAAATCCCATCATCATACTTAAGGCTTGCTTCCCGTGTGCTCCCGCTTTTTTGAATAAACCATCAAGATTAAAGGCCACTCTTGGTAGATATCCTAAATCTTCGAGTAAGGTAAACATCGGAAAAAAGATAGCCATGGGCGGAAGCATCACGGAAATTACCCATGCAGTAGCAAGATACATCCCGTCAATTATAAGCCCGCTTAACCACCAGGGCCAGGTTTGTGTCCATTCGATTAATATTGGGTATAGTGTATCCAAAAAAAATGAAGCGAGCATTCCTGAGGGTACATTTGCGCCTTCAATGGTGAGCCAAATTACCAGCGTAAATAACCCAACCATGGTTGGAAATCCCCAAAGCTTACTGGTAAGAATCTTGTCGATTTTCTCGTCTTTTAAGTAACGAATGGGATTTTTTTTAACCGATTCGTTGCTTAACTCAGCCGCTTTTATATATAAATTCTCGACGTACTGATCATGAACAGATTGCCCGACTTTTGAAGCAAAAGATTCTGCTTTTGTAAGTAGTGATTCTATTTGTTCGTTTTGCCCATTCATGAAATGTTCTCTCTATTAATTTCATCAAGTTCTTTGTTCAAATCGAGGGGAGCCTGATTGAGTGATTGCGAGAGTGTTTCAAGTTCATGCGATTTTAAAGCTTCAATAATTCGCTCATCACCTTCTAATAAACGCATCGCTATCCAGCGTGTATTTGGCAATGTCGGATACATTGATTTCAAATCAGTTTCCAGGCTTTCAACTGCATCACTTAATTCACCAGGAATGGAGACCTCTACCTTTTTTTGAGGAGTCCAATCTCCGGTTACAATCTGTTCGATTGCTTCCAAAATATCTGTAATACCATCTCCGTAACGCGCTGTTGTAGCAATTACAGGAATACCCAAACTCTGTTCCAATTTTCTGGTGTTTATTTGGATACCTTTTCTCCTCGCCTCATCCATCAAGTTCAGACATAGAACAGCCTTCGGAGTAATTTCCAGTATTTGAAGTGTAAGGTTTAAGTTTCGCTCCAGTCGGGTAGCATCAGCCACAATTACAGTTACATCTGGTTGTCCAAATAAGATGAAATTTCTGGCAATTTCTTCATCCTCGCTCGTGGAAAGCAGAGAATATGTGCCAGGCAAATCAACAAGTTTGTAGTTTTTATTGTTGAACGAGTAGCCACCTTCTGCACGTGTAACAGTTTTTCCGGGCCAGTTTCCCGTATGCTGGCGTAACCCGGTTAGACTGTTAAAAACAGTACTCTTTCCTGTATTTGGATTTCCTGCAAGTGCCACAACAAAGTCCCATTTATCAAGCTTTACACCTAGTTTAGTGAGCTGTTTGATGCGGAAAGTTTGGCTGAGCAATCCATGCTCTGACGGCAAATGCCTTGAGCTCTCCTTGACCTTTTCCATTAGTTTTTACTCTTCGGAAGTAAAAATCATGTCGGTCTGTTCTTTGCGTAATGCAATAACAGATCCCAGTACTTCAAAAGCTTTTGGTTCGCCGGTTGCCGAGTTAAATCGATGAGAAATCACTGCGCCGGGATAGATGCCTAAATCAAGTAGTCGTCTACGTTGTGCACCAGATATCCCATCTCCAATACTGGAAATTACCGAGCTATTGCCTTGTTTTAATGTAGTTAGTGGTGCCATAATAGTTTTTTATTTCTACACCAAATTTAGGCAAGGCTAAATTTAAATTCAATACACTTGAATTTTAGAAACAGTAAAGGTTAAAACGCTTATTTAATGAGTAACATTTTTTTCGTTTGTACATTAGAACCTGTATCTAACTGATAATAATACACCCCTGAAGGCATGTTCTTAGCATCCCATGTAATGGTATGTGACCCTGTATTAAAAAGTCCATCAGCTAGAGTTGTAATATGTTGTCCCAATGCATTAAAAATTGAGAGCGAAAGGAAGCCCGATTCATTTAATTGAAAGCTGATGTTAGTGCTTGGGTTAAATGGATTTGGGTAATTTTGTAAAAGACTGGTTGCTACTGGTTTTGATGAACTTTCATTGTTGGAAGTTGCCAGTAAATCAAGCTGAGCCTGAATCACCTCGTTGACATCCTCATAATCGTTATTAACAAACGAAGTACCTCGATATTGAAGGATATTATTCGGCCCAATCACCACCGAACGGTCATATGAGCTGGTATTTCCATAATACGCATCCAAAGTTTCTCTGGCATTTAGTAATAGAGGATAGGTTATACCTGTAACATTTTTAAAAGCTGTATTTGCAGAGGAATTTCGATTCCAGGTATCCAAACCAAAAGCTACGAAATTCTCATTATCGTTAAACATCTGATTGATTTCTGATTCTGTAACCGGTCCGTTTGTTTTACAATGTGGGCAATCTGCTCCATAAAAAAAGATATATACAACTTTATCCGCCAAATCTGATAATGTAATGGAATCCTGCGATCCAAGGACATTTAAGGTAAAATCCGGTGCAACCTCGCCAACAGAAACCTGAGCTTGAGCTGTGAGAGAAATAAATAACAGTATGATAAGCGCTTTAATTGTTTTCATTTAGTTTTCCAGTTCAGTTAGTTGATTTTGAATGACATCTAACACTGCATTGACGTCTGTATTAACAAATCCATTTCCCTGATATACAATCAATCCTTCCGGGTGATTACCACCGATCTATCATAAGCAGATGAGTTTCCGTAATAGGCGACCAGAGTTTGTCGGGCATTCAATAAGAGTGGATATGTAATCCCCGTTGTATTTCTGAAAGACTGATTGTCGGAAGAAGATTGATTCCATGTATCAAGCCCGAGCGCTACAAAATTCGGATTCCCCTCAAACATTTGGTGAATTCTACTCTCTGTAACAGGACCATTTGTTCGGCAATGTGGGCATCCTGCCCCATAAAAAAATAGGTAAACGACCTTGCCACTAAAATCTGATAATGTGATTTCCTCTCCAGATAACGAAGTATGTGTAAAATCGGGTGCAGCAGTATTTGGCGTAGAGCCTGTTGTTTCGGATGATGTGGTGGAACATCCGAATAACACTATTAAAAAGATGATTAAATATGCTCTCATTATGATATTAACTTTAAAATCGGGTGGTTAAACGAAGTTCAATACCTTCGAAATCTAGAATTTCATAGCAGATGCCAGATGTACATGCCGGGCCGCCACGGCGTTTGCCGGCAAACATTTCGAATGTATTATTTGAGTTAAACTTGTATGAAAAATTTCCTCCAAGCCAATAACGCGTATCAGACTCAACGGTAGAAAAAGTGCGTGGATTATCAGTAAGCTGTGGATCGGTACTTGCTTCTAGTATTCCACTAATTGATAATTCTGAGGAAAAAGAAATGGATAAAGAAGAATACACATTTGTCGTTTTCTCAATATCGAAAGGGCGCGAAAATTGCTGGTATTGCAGATCCAAAATTGCGCTGAGCTCACTATTAAAATTTCGCTCGGTAATCAACCCGGTTGAGAAACGATCTTCTTCTCCTTTTAGATCATCCTGTGCGTAATCGAAAAACGATTTCACACTAAAATTATCGGTGAATTGATAAAGACCTTCTATAAACAGTTCAGAATATTCAAATCTTACGAAACCATCATTAACAGCTCGTGTCCAATTAAAAGTAAGCGCGTGTCCATCTTCAAAATTATAATACACTTCAGCTTGCAATCCGGTTTCCCCACCGGTATCAAGTACATGCGTACTTCGATTTAATACAGGATAGGTATGTTCTTTGATAAGTGATGGAGGGTCGTTATAGCCACTTCCAAGGCGGAAATTGCTATAATTTTTGAACTCTATACTCCCACCCAAAGACTCATAATAAAAATTGGTTCCGGCGTAAAGCCCAAATGCATTGATATCAGAATCGAAAGAAAATGCATCACTGGTCTCGAAGGCATATTCACCAAAAAGCTGAATGTAGGTATTTAGATTGTAGTCGAGTAAAAATGAACCAAACTCTTTGAAATCAGTAGTATTTGAGTTTGAGCGCATAAAAATTGCACCGATATTTAAATCATCCGTTGCATAAATGTTTGCTTGAATTGCTTCCACTAAATCCGGTCTTCGTAGAGAATCAGGTTTAAAATTAGGAGGAAGGGGATTAAACAGAGGTTGGGCTCGGACTACTTTCACTTCAAATCGATCAGCGATATAATCAATAGCTACACCTTCTAAATCTCTGAAAAATGCATAACGGGTTCGCTCAAATTCATCTTCAAATACAGAGCCTGGAATATCATAGCTACGAAGTAAAAGCCCTCTACCTAAAGTCTCATAAAAATTACCGACGCGGACTCTGAATTGATCATCCTGAAATTGAACGCGTTTTTGAGTGAGTTCAAAATAATTTCTTTCTTCGATGGGAGTAAAGAATTGCTCTAGTTTCCCGTACAGACTGAACTCACCTGAATCATAAAATAAATTTGTTTGATTGTAAGAACTGGTGAAGTCGGAATCGGAATTAAAAGGTAAATTTCCCAATTGAAATTCAAAGGTGTTGGAGCCATACCATTGAGCTTGAACTTCATGAGTTGCAAGGAAAAAAAAGATCAGAACGAAAACAGAACGTCTAACGCGAATCATTCTTCGAGTAGTTTAACGATTTCATTTCTTATTTCGTCTTCTTCACCAGGTTTATACCCTTCATGGAAATAGACTATTTCGTCATCCTGATTTACGATTAGCAAAGTCGGAACTGCCCGAACGCTAAGCTTTGCCATTACCTCGCTGTTTACATCCAGCAGAATTGGATAGCTAACTCCCAATGAACGGGCAAAAGGTTTTACTTTGGCTAGATTTCGTGGACCATCAATGCTAATCCCAATAAACTGAACTCCAGCGTCCTCAAATTCATCCGAAATCTCAACTAATTTTGGAATCGATTTAACACAGGGCTTGCACCAGGTTGCCCAAAAATCGATCACTGTAAGCTTTTCACCTTTTAAACTATTGTATGAAACAGTTCGGTTTTCAAGGTTTTTAAGCCGGAAATTTGTGACTGTGGGATTTTCTACAATTCCAGCAGAAAGAATGAGAATAGCTAGAAATAGTTTCATGAAATCTTTTTCTCATAAGTTGCAGAAAACAGATCAATCATATATCACAAAATCATAAAAAATTAACTGCTCTAGAAACTGATTTTGAAACCGGTATGTATTCTTGTATACACGAAAGAAGAACTAAAAATTGTAGCTTCTAAGAAAAAGTTGCCGACACTGGGAATCTCTAAGCCGGTACCAAAAATAGAGCCATGATTACGATCAACTCTGTCAATGGTATCTGTTGCAGGGTTTGGGCCATCCGTTGGGAAATCAATAAAGGTTCTTTTAAATCCTTCATAACTATGCTCGTATCTTCCATAACCATATTTCAAATAGAGATGAACCCCCACTAAATGTAGCACATCATAAGCTACATACCCGTTTGAGGTGGATACTTTTTGGTCCGTATTCGAATAAACTGGATACGAGTACCCTTCTACATTTTTAGGAACCAGAATGGTAGTTTGAATTCCGATTGACAAGCGATTCAAGAAAGTTCGTTCAAATCCTAAATCTACCCCATGAAATGTAGTACCAATTTCTGGTTGGGTATTTGCATCCGAAAAAGACAAATTCCAATTTTGTGCATTAGCCGAAGAAAGGGAGGAAATCACCAGGATCAATAAAAAGAATAGAAATTGAAGCTTGATAATTTTATGATTGTACATGTAAATCAGCTATTTATTGATAACATGTAATTATAATAAAAAAGGCGAAACATAATGTATCGCCTTTAAATTTTAACGGATCAATGAGTGCTAGTCTACCCAGTCTGCAATAAAGACATTCGTTGATCGGTCGCCACCGTTAAATCGGTTTGAGGCGAAAACGATTTTGGTTCCATCGTAGGAAAACATTGGGAATGAATCGAAGGTGTCATCAAAAGAAATTTGTTGGAGATTCGAGCCATCTGCATTAATCATATAAATGTTAAACGGGAAGCCTCTTTCTGATGCATGATTGGACGAAAACACAATTTTTTCACCGGAAGGATGGTAATAGGGAGCCCAATTAGCATTACCTAAATTGGTGATCTGTTTCAAATCAGTGCCATCAATATTGACGGTATATAATTCCATATCTGTTGGCTCAACCAATCCCTGCTCTAGTAGCGAGGTATATTTTTCAATTTCATCCTCTGTTTGTGGACGAGAAGACCGGAATACCAGTTTTTGTCCATCCGGCGAGAAGAAAGCGCCGCCATCATATCCTAGTTCACTGGTAATTTGTGTTACATTAGAGCCATCAGTATCCATAATAAAAAGCTCCAAATCGCCCGTTCGCATAGAGGTGAATACAATTTTAGTTCCATCTGGCGACAGTGTTGCTTCTGCATCGTAGCCCGGAGAATTCGGAGTTAAGTTTGCGATAATCTCACCATCCAGATTGGCCTTAAATATGTCATACCCTTCATAAATTGGCCAAACATAAGCGCCACTTGGTCCGCGTTCTGGAACAGCTGGACATGCTTCATCAGCCAAATGAGTTGAGCCATACACAAAAGTTGTATCTCCTGGTAAGAAAAATGCACAAGTTGTTCTTCCTAAACCGGTACTGATCATTTCAGGTTCAAAGCCAGGTTCGTTTGCCGCTGCTTTCATATAAAAAATTTGATCACAGTCTACATCCCATTCCTTATTATCTGATTGGAAAATGATTTTAGAGTCATCGAAACCCCAGTAAGCTTCTGCATTATTTGCACCAAAAGTTAATTGTTCAATATTTCTAAAATGAACTTCTTTATCGTATCGCAAGGTGTCATTTTCAGGGTTGTATAAATCTTCTGGGCCTTGTTGAGAACAATTGATGAATAGACTTGCTGAGAGAATAAGTAGGAGATTATTTTTCATTAGTTTTAGTTTTTAACGCAGTAGAAAGAGGTTGTTTTTTTAATGTATGTTTAAAGATAAGAGCTTTGATTAATTAATTATTAAACAGGTCTAATTTTTTAAGTTTTTAATGTAATAAATCTATGTAATTCCAATCAAAAAGTGTTTCTTAAGACTTAACGATTCTGGCTCATAGAAATGAAAAAGCCTCAGGTTCAGTGAGGCTTTCTCGGGGGGGATGAGCCCCAATCCTAGGGTATAGAATGGGGCTTCCTTTAGGGGTTAATTCCAATAAATGCTAATTATCAGGGAATAAGCAGACCTATTCACTCATAATTAACGCGAGTCTAAGATTAGAAGTATTGCTAACGGAATGTATTTGTATGGTTGGAAAATCACTGCCAAACCTAAAGATAAGCTAAGAATCCTCTTTTTGAATTGCTCCTCATTGCCTAAATCCGTCCGCTGACCTAATCTTTTGTACAAAAGAAAGTTAAGGAGCTTCTGATATCATTGCCACAAAATTATTCGGAATTAATCTAAATTAATGTTAAAACGTTAGACGTTTGAAAAAGAGGCTAAGAGCTGTCCGAATATACTTTTACCCATTTTAAGAAACCGCTCTTGGTTGCCGAGCGATAAATAACGGAGCGCTAATCTTAATTCAGATAATAATTCCGGTGGGTACGAAACTAACGAATCCTGTTCAATCGCGTAATCCCAGTCCATCGGTTTTTGGAAGGAAACCCCTGCACGATGCATAACTGTACGGTAGTTGTTCGCCATTAACGCATATCCTATAGTTGTGGGATGTAGCCCATCTAAACTAAAAATTCCACCTTTATATATTTTGCCAGTTTCTTTACTAGTGCGTATAAAATCTGTAGTTAATGTTGCTTCGCCTTCTTGGTTCACTAAGTGCGCTGTTTTTTCATTTCTCTTGAGAGCTTTAATGAAATCCGGAGGATAACCTCGCAAAGGTTCACCTCCCAACCTGCGAAATGCCATATTTGCTACATGCCTTGCCATAGGCACTACATGCCAACCAAATTCTTTAGCGATTTTTCGAATAATGTGATTGTACTCATCGATTGTAAAGTCGATTTGAATAGCTTCATCCTTTGTTAAATAAGGGTGTTTATCAGGATCAAAATCTTCATCCCAAATCCAGAATCGAGTGTAATAATCAAAGTAACCTAAGTGATTTGATGAAAAGTGAGAATTTACTCCACGTAAAATTGGTGGAATGGTTGGGTAGGGTATGGTAGGTACAAAAACACGTTTTGCCCCAATCTCAGATACCTTTTGTGCTAACGCCCGATATTCAAATTCGAAATGCTCAGGTCGGTAAATTGAATGTTTACGAAAGGCCATAAAAGACTCAAGATCCTCTGGCTCAGACCACGTTAAATGCAGATTTATAATTGCACCTAACGCATTATTATGGCCAAGGCTAATAATCAGATTTTCAATTCCACCATCATCCTCTAAGGCCCTAACATTCTGTAGTTGGGTTCGCAGCTCAAATGCAGGATTAAAACTTGGATTAAGTACCATTCGCGCTGTCATGAATTTTGCATGCTCCGGTAATAAGCCAAAAATGGAAAATCGTTCTTTATGTTCTTCGATAAACTCACGGCTGTTTTTTTCATTGATCATCCACGAATCGTTTATCGCAAGCCCCCAAATTGCCAAATTGTGGTACGGTTGATCTCTTTGGACACTTAAATCTTTCAATCCACCTTCCCAATACTTCTTAATACGTTTTAGCGTAGAAAATGTATGTGCAAGGGCCGCGGGGTATTCATCCATGGTAATTGCAGGACCAAATTCATCGGCTAAGCCACGCAGCAGAATTTCTAAATTGATTGGAATGCCAGCTTGAGCCGTAAACACCGGTTGTTGAAAATCAGGAGCTGGATCAAAACAGCGCGCAATGAAAGAAGGAAAATTGATATCCGTACGATAAATACCGCCATTCTGAAATCCCTGAGCAAGAGAATCCCCAAATACAACAAGTTTATGTTTAGCTTCTTTCTTATTAAACATAGATAGAATGTACAATTAAAGTCATTCTGAGGCTATCACTATGTCCATTCAAGAAAGGATAATCAATGGCATAAAATTGTTGATACTTCGCTTTCACGTTGGATGACTTTCACTGGAAGGCTGTGTACTTTCGACTAAAAATTATCTTATGTCAGATTTAGAATTTAGCAATCGATTACAGGAATTTCGCGAAAAAAGAACAGCTCAAAATGAAAAAATTCTTGGGCTAGAACACCTTGGTATTAAGCGCTTTTTTAATATGGATGCCAACACGTATCGCGATGGGGCACTCGACTCAAAAACAAAGGAATTACTTGGTTTAGTAGCTTCAACTGTATTACGATGCAACGATTGTATCGACTATCATCTTGAGCAATGCGCAAAAACAGGGTCAACTAAAGCTGAAATTGTTGATGCTCTAAACGTGGCTTTGATTGTAGGGGGGAGTATCGTGATACCTCATATGCGGCATGCGGTGGAGACGTTGGAGTTTTTGGAAGAAGAAGGATTGTTTAGTTAATCACTTAATTAGGTTGTTTTATAGCCGATACTTGTACTGAGCGGGATTTAATAATTAACTAACTATATCTCAGTACAGTGAAAAAGCTATCTATTTTATTGTCGTTGTTGTTTATCACACCATTATTTGCACAAGAAATCATGGTTGTAGATAACTCAGGGGCCGAACCATCCGGTGAATCAATTTTTACCAATTTACAAGAAGCGATAGATTACTCTGTTCCCGGTGATGTGATTCAGATTTATCCAAGTCCATATTCCTATGGGTCAGTGAATATACATGGGAAAGTTGGGATTACGTTAGTTGGATTAGGATTTAATGCAGGAGCAGATTCCAGAATAAGCTCTTACGATACAATTCTTGAAAATCTGGATATCCGCAATTCCTCAAATATTGTGATTCGGGGATTGCAAATCAGAGGATCTTTGGGAATTACAATAGGGACAGTTGCTAACACAGACTCCGAAAATATAGTCATCAAAGAATCTGTTCTCAGTAAGCTTGATATTGACAGAGTGTCGCGCTTAATCGTGAGCCATAGCATGATCTATGAATCACTCAATACTGCCGAAAGCTACAGTATGGATTTACACTTCAGTAATTGCATTATAAATCCAACAGCTTTAAATCTGATATACAATTCAAGCTTTGAGCACAATTTGTTCTACGGAAGTTTGGTTAGCGGTGCGATTCGGAATTCAATCTTTAAGAATAATCTTTTTGTTAATCTTAGCTACAGTAATGAAAATGTAAGTTGGGTAGATAAAAATCTAAGCTTCTATAATAATTTCTCAACTATTGATTTAGACTTTGAATCAGGCTCCAATAGTGGGAGTAATAATACAGTCTCGAGTCAGCTAATTCAGCAAATATTCTCTGATAGAGATATCGATAATGATATAAAGCAATGGGATTTAGGCTGGGATTTAGAATCGAATAATCAGGATGTACAGAATTCAGCTGAAGATGGTACTCATATTGGCCCAACAGGAGGATTGCTGCCTCTAAAAAAATCCATGTACTCCTTACCAATGATCCATTCCATTTCGATGCCTTCCGTAAGTAGATATGGTGGCGAAATTGAGGTAACGATAAAGTTTAATTAATGATGAAAAAGATCAACCTGATAGTTTTCATTTTATTATGTGTTACAATAGCGGGCAAAGCTCAAACTATCACTACACTTGAATATTTCTTCGATGCAGATCCAGGAGTGGGATTAGCAACTCCGATCCCAGTTTTAGAAATTGGTGAAGATCCTGAACTGACTGCCAATATTAGTACCGAAGGGTTATCTCTTGGAATGCACACCCTTTTTATCCGGGCCAAGAACGATAGTAGCGAATGGGGATTACCAATCAAGAAATTGGTGTTTGTTGATCGGATCGACCCAAATGAGCAGCAAGAAATAACAGGTTTCGAATATTTTTTTGATTCCGATCCCGGTGTTGGAAATGGCAACCCTCTTGAAGTGGATCCGGCAAATGACGTTGAGTTACTCGCAAGCCTCGATGCAAGTGATTTAAGTCGCGGTATTCACACGCTTTTTATTCGTGCCAAGCAACAAGACGATGTTTGGGGATTACCCATAAAGAAACTGGTTTTTGTGGATCAGTCTGATCCGAAAATGGTTGGACAAATCGTGGCAGGTGAATATTTTCTGAATACCGATCCTGGTTTTGCTGAAGCTACATCATTTACAGTCGAACCTGGTGAGGATATCGAGGCGACTTTTACTATTCCGGGATCTAATCTTCCGGTTGGAGATCAAATTTTATTCGTTCGTGTGCAAGACGAATTCGGTCGCTGGAGCATGTACACAAGCTTCACTTTTAATCTACTCGAAGTACCCTTTGTTGAACTCATTGAACAGGATCCTCTTGAGGTGACGATTGCAAATGCAGAAATTCCGATTTTTGAGGATGTCTCACTATCCGGTTCAAATGGCTTGCTGATTGATTCAGCTTTTGTTGGATTTAAATCCGGATTTATTGCCGCAGAGGACTCACTGTTCTTCTCTGAGTCTGATAATTTCGAGGTAAAAATGGAGCAATCCTGGATCAAAGTATTTGGAATGGGGTCTCCTGAAGACTACCAGGATTTATTCACAACATTAGCCTATAAAAACGTGGGAATCATCCCGACCGATACTGTAAAATCACTTGAGTTTCTGGCTTATTCTCAGGGATTGGAAACAAATAGTGTGACCCGATATTTAGATCTTAAAATTGATTCAATAGCTACTTCGGATGAGATTGATGCTAACATCCCGAACGAGTTTAAGCTGGATCAAAATTATCCGAACCCTTTTAATCCTGCTACAGTGATCAGATTCCAATTATCAGTAGACAGTCAGGTTTCATTAATAGTATTTGATTTGCTTGGCAGAGAGGTTGCCACGTTGGTTCAGGATCATAAACAAGCTGGTTATCACCAGGTCCGATTTGATGCTTCAGCATTAGCTTCAGGATTTTATATGTATCGAATTCAGGCCGGGTCAATTATCCAAACTAAAAAGATGATGTTGATTAAATAAGCTGGTTGGTACCTGCTAAACGAATTGCCTATCATTGGCAAAATTATTCGGCTTGTATTACTCTATAGAAATAATCCGCTTAGCGGCGGTCGTTCTTATCACTTTTACGCACATTCGCCATTCGTTCGAAAGTGGATTTATGTATGTTTTTTTAGAGCAAGTACCCTTATATGGTACACTCATTTTATCTATCATTTCCGGCTTTCTGTATGCGGAGATTACTTCATCAAAACCGGATTTGCTCAAGAAGAAAGTCCGCAGTTTGTTGATCCCTTTTTTGATCGCAAATATATTGGTGATCATTCCTGCGTTTATAGCACATCTTTATGGACTTGATCTGTTGAACCGACTCCATTTTGATTGGAGAATTATTTACGACGGATTTTTTTCAATCAGTGCTGCTCCGGTAAATCCACCTACTTATTTCATTCGCGATATTTTTGTCATTTTTTTAATGATTGAAGCCATTCGCTCCAGATCGATACTATTAGCAGCTGGGATTATTTTACTCGCCCTGTTTGGAGAGTTATTACTTCGATATGATATTCTGGCGCTTTTCGTTGGCGGGGTGCTTTATTCCAGGTATTCCAAACAGATACAAACCAAAAAGTGGGTGTTTGTTATCGGCCTGATTATTACCGGAATATTGCTTTTTTATGCCGAAATTCATTTTAATCGACACTTTTTCTCACTGGCGTTATTTATCCTTTTGATCGAATGGAAAGTGAAATTCGTAAATGTAGGAGGGTACAGTTACACGTTACATTTGTATCACTCACCAATAATAGTTGTTTCCTTTCCCATCTTAATTCGGTTTTTCGATAACCCTTATTTGCTAGTGGTGCTTCAGGTAATGATCGCTTATAGCGTTTGTTACTTAGGGTTCATTCTCATTAATAAATTACAA
Source organism: Balneolaceae bacterium (assembly GCA_965249965.1). Classification (GTDB taxonomy): domain Bacteria; phylum Bacteroidota; class Rhodothermia; order Balneolales; family Balneolaceae; genus HXMU1420-13. Next base: position 287,570 of record OZ252262.1, on the reverse strand, counting down.
TTGAAATTTATCCTTGGCGGTAGGTCTTAGCTGTCATAAGAAGTATCAATACAAAGTATAGGCAAGTCTTATAAGGCTTCAAAAACGATTAAGTTAAGTCCGTAGTTGTTCTAATAGATATATTAATTAGACAACAATTATGGACGCATTTGTATTCTACATGGGAATTGCAGCCACCCTGTTACTAATATCAGGTTTTGGTTTTACCATGTATGAGTTTTCTCAACTAACAGTAGAAGAAAATGGCCCTGAAAAGCCAGATCGAACCATCGAAGTAATAGAAATCGAAAAGCCTAACAATCAATAATATGAGCGTATTTAAAATTTTCAAAAAATCAGATTACTTCTTATTAGGAGCTGCTTTATTCTCATTCATTTTCTCTGTTTCTCTTTGGTTTTCGGGGTACAAGCAGGAGGGATTATATGTTGGAATCTGGGTTCCATCGATTCTGGGATTTGCCAGCTACTTTAAAATTGTGGTTCGAAACCATCAACAAAATTAAAAAGGAAGCTCCCTATCAAGAAGCTTCCTTTATTGTTAGCAATCTATAGCCTTGCCGCCTGTAATTGGCAACTCCGCTTCACAACTTCGCCACGGAGATAGGGCTATAATCCAGTAAACAAGTTCGGCTTAGAGATACCACTCCCATGATATCCCGGGGATTAAGCCGTTATTTTTGGAGATTAATCCATGATCTTTCGCAAGAATGCGGGCTGATCTGAATCATCTTTTCGGATACGTTCTGTGCTTTGCCGGAAAGGGGCCACATTAGTAGATTGCTCACTGTTTTGTGGATCTTCCGCTTGTTGCTGTTCTTCTTCACGCCGAGCATTAATATCCCGACGCAGGTAAGATGGGGTATCTAGTTTTTTTAGATTATTTTCGCCTTTATAGTAATCGCCCGTAGTTCTGGTGAACCGTGTGGGGATTTCTTGCTTAGCAGCCGGTGCTTGTGCCTGAGTATTTATCGCCTGTTCTGCAGGCAAACCCGCAGGCTTATTTGGCGCAATTTTAACACGACTGCGTTCTTCAGCTAAATCAAATCCAGTGGCAATAACTGTCACCCGAATTTCATCACCAAAGTTTTCATCCAGTACCGTACCGAGGATGATTTCAGCATCATCACCAGCTTCTTGTTGAATAATGCTGGTTGCGGTTGTTGTTTCGCGCATTCCCAGGTTCGAGCCAGCAGAAATATTCACTAACACGTTGCGAGCACCATTGATACTTACACCATCTAATAATGGAGAGTTAATTGCTTCGCGTGCCGCAATTTCTGCACGATCTGGACCATCTGCCGTAGAACTACCCATAATAGCAGCTCCACCATCAGTCATAGTTGTGCGAACATCCGCGAAATCAAGGTTGATTAAACCGGGCATCAAAATTAAGTCGCTGATGCCACGAGTAGCACTGTAAAGTACTTCGTTTGCAAGCGAGAATGCTTCAACCAGTGATGTGTTTTCATCAGCAATGTCGAGCAAGCGCTCGTTTGGAATTACGATTACGGTATCACAATTTTTCTTTAACTCGTTGATACCTTCAAGGGCATATTTCTTACGAATTTTACCCTCGCAATCGAATGGTGTAGTTACGATACCTACGGTTAAAATGCCACGTCGTTTTGCCATTCCGGCCACAACGGGAGCACCTCCGGTACCAGTTCCACCACCCATCCCTGCAGTTACGAAAATCATATCTGCACTTTCGATGGATTCTTCGATTTCATGGCGATTTTCTTCCACAGCTTCGCGCCCAATTTCTGGACGTGCACCTGCGCCTAAACCGCTGGTTAATGCAGCACCAACTTGTACTTTGATGTCTGCCATACTTGCTTTCAGGGCTTGAGCATCTGTGTTCAACGCAATGTATTCCACACTGTCAAGGCCCATATTTATCATGTTGTTGATGGCATTCCCGCCACCCCCGCCAACGCCAATTACTTTAATTTTGGCATTTTCCTGGCTTTGTTCGTCGAAAAAGAATCGAGAGTTGTAATTAGCCATGTTAACTCCTGTTATTGTTTACTGGATGTATTTTATAGATGATTATTGATATTCATTTTTACTCACGAAATGATTCGTGTTAAAGTTCTTTGAACCAGCTTTTCATGCGGTCAGCGATTTTATTCATCACTTGTTCCACACTTGTTGCTTTCCCTGATCCTGCGATCATAGTTTTGCTGGTATTATTTCCGGTTTGCAAGGCATGAACAACCAAGCCAACACCGGTTGCATAAATCGGGCTGTTTACTTCTTCAACCAATCCACCGGTGATACCGAGTGGAATTCCGATTTTCGCATCCATGCCAAGTATTTCGTTGGCAAGTGGACAAATATTCTTAATGAGTGATCCTCCACCAGTTAACACAATACCTGCACTCAAGGCATCAGAATAACCGCTACGTTTCACTTCTATGCTTACGATTTCAAGGATTTCTTCCATCCTGGCCTGGATAATCTTAGCCAGAATACTTTTCGTGATTTCTTTTGGCGGCCTGCCTGCAATCCCCGGAACAGTGATTACCTCATCATGCTCGATCAGGTCGGCATAGCATTCGCCATGGTTTCTTTTTAGAGTTTCAGCCTGGTCGTCCAAAACACTTAATCCGAGTCGGATATCGTCTGTTACTTTTTGCCCTGCGATTGCAATTACCGCAGTATGGCGAATGGTATTATCGCGGAAAATAGCAACATCAGTGGTACCACCACCAATATCAACAAGTACAACGCCAGCTTGTTTTTCTTCCATGTCGAGCACGGAATATGACGACGCTAACGGTTCAAGAATAATATCTGCTACTTGATATCCGGCACGTTCCACACATCGATAAATATTCTTTGCAGCTGAAACGAGACCCGTGATAATGTGTACCTCGGCCTCCATGCGCATGCCGCTCATTCCAACTGGATCTGCAATTCCGTCTTGCCCATCTACTACAAATTCTTGTGGAATTACATGTAAAATCTGTTGATCGGTGGGGAGCATAATGCGTTGGCAATCTTCCAATAAGCGCTCTACATCCTGTCCTGTTATTTCATTATCACGATTGTTAATGGTAATCACCCCTTTACTGCGCATGCTTCGAATATGATCACCTGCAATCCCCACATTAACCGAGTTCACTTGAATTCCGGACGCAAGTTCGGCCTGGGCAATGGCGTCTTTTATGGCGTTCACGGTTTTATCGATGTTTACAACCACACCTCTATTAAGTCCATCGCTAGGGGCCTTCCCAACTCCCAGAATATTTATTCGATTCGACTCATCGATGGAAGCAACGATGGCGCAAATTTTTGTAGTCCCGATGTCGAGACCGACCATAATGTTTTCCTGTTCTGACATTACCTTATACCGCTGTTTAGATGATTGCTAAAAGATTGATTGCTAGTTTCTTTATGTAGAAAAAGTAGTGGTTGAATCATGAGTCTACCTCGTTGGTTATTACCTGATTGGTAAATCTCAGATCAACTTGTTGCATTGCTTGAATTCCTTTATAGGCTACAACCTGACCATAAAAGGCTTCCCAGTTTCTAAATTTTATATCGAAATCATTTTCGCCAAAAAGAAGTTTTACTCCATTTTCGTGGCTAAGAGCAACTATACCTGTGTTAGGCTCATATACTACTTCGCTGATAGTAGCCCAGCCAAATTCATTTCTAAGTGCGCTCACCAGAAAATCACGAACCTGAATAAATTCTTTACTTGAGAGGGTGTCTGCATTTAATCGGGCGTCAAGTCCATAAACTAATGGAAGATTTCTATGCTTCCCGGGAATAATTGGCAATTTAACGCCATAAGAATCAACATAGATTTCATCGCTGCCATTAATTAACAGCGCGATAGGGAATCGTTCTTGTGTACTAATTGTCAATTTTCCTAACGCATCCACATAGGTTTTAGCCGAATACACATACTGTAGATCTTCTACCTTTTCAATTACTAACGTCAAATCCACGCTATCAGGGTGAACCCCGAGTTCAATTTCTGCAACAGATACAATCTTTTCGGTTGGTGTGAAGTAGTTTCCCTGTACTACCACCGATTTTACACGAAGGTTTTGTTGCCAATACAAAGCTGTGATGATGGAAACACCAAGAATTAAAATCACCAAAGCGGCCCAGGGCAACATCTTTTTGGCTGAAATGCTATGTGAGTTAGCTTTTTTCAAGCGTGAGATTTTACTTTAAAATTTCCGGTTTCTATTTCTTCGACAAATTGATCACCTGATTTATAAATATCACCGGCTCCCATCGTAATGATGATATCACCGTCTTGAACGATATCTTTTAATTGCTCGGATACATCGTTTTTGTTTTCTACATACACCACATTTCTATGGCCGTATTTTTCTGCAGTATCGGCAATCAGTTTTCCTGAGACTCCCTCAATTGGCTTTTCTCTGGAAGGATACACATCGGTAACAACCATCACTTCTGCATCGAAAAAGGAGAGACCAAATTCTTTGTATAATTCCTGAGTACGCGTATACAGGTGTGGCTGAAAAACAGCGATTACACGACGGTCGGGCCACCCTGCATTTGCCGCCTGCAGCGTTGCCTGAACTTCGGTTGGATGGTGGGCGTAGTCATCAATCACCATAATGCCATTGTTGTATTTTAACTGGAACCGACGATAAACACCTTCAAAATTCTCCAGACCTTCTTTGATTAATTTGAAGTCGATATTCATTTCCAGCCCGGTAGCAATCGCTGCTAAGGCATTCTTTACATTGTGTTCGCCAGGAGCCTTTAAAGTAATTACACCATGTTTTTCCCCATCCACTAACACTGTAAATGTGCTGTTAAATTGATTGGATTGAATTTCAGTAGCTCGAACGGTTGCCTGAGGTGTTAACCCGTAACTCACAATTCTACGCTCTAAATCTGGTAAAATACTTCGAACGTTTTCATCGTCAAGGCAAACAATTACAGCGCCATAAAAGGGGACCTTGTTTGCATAATCGATAAAAGCCTGTTTTACATCTGCGAGATCATCATAGATATCGAGATGTTCGGCCTCAATATTGGTGATAATTGCGATAGAAGGAGTGAGACGAAGGAAAGTTCTGTCGAACTCATCTGCTTCTACCACAATTACATCACCTTTTCCAACAACAGCGTTTGTTTTATCAAAACTGTGCACTTTTCCACCCACCATAATGGTTGGGTCGTAATTACCGATTTGGGTTACCAAACCAATCATAGTGGTTGTAGTGGTTTTGCCATGCGTACCAGCTACACCAATTCCGTACTTCATCTTCATCAATTCAGCCAGCATTTCTGCTCGTTTGATCGTTGGAATACGTTGCTCAAGTGCAGCACTGGTTTCTTCATTCTCATGTGCTTTTACAGCGCTGGTATAAACCACTACATCTGCGCCTTCAATATGTTCAGCTGAATGACCTTCATAAATAGTGGCTCCTAATTCCTCTAATCGTTTTGTAGTTTCGCTTAAAGCACCGTCAGAACCGGTTATTTTATATCCTCGATGAATAAGTATTTCAGCCATCCCACTCATGCCAATGCCACCAATTCCCACCATGTGAATGTGCTTGGTTTTTCCAAATACGGGCTGTGTTTCAAATCTATTACTCATTAATTCAATCGGGATTTTGCGAGTTCTAAAATTTCTGTTGCGATCGTTTTTGCTGCATCGGGTTTTGCCAAAGCCAATGCCGCTTTGTTCATTTCTTTAAGTCGATGTTGATCGGTTATCAGGGTAGTGACTAGCTCAGAAATGGCATCCACGGCGTCTGCGTCTTTCACTAATTCAGAAGCTCCAGCATCAACCATAGCTTGAGCATTTTGGGTTTGATGATCGCCGGCCACATTCGGAGATGGAATTAATACACTTGGCATCCCAATCAACATAAATTCACTGCATGAACTTGCACCAGCTCTACTAATTACTAGGTCGGCCGCGGCATAAGCTTCGGGCATTGAATCGATAAAAGCGGTTAGTCTTAAATTTGGATAGACTGATTCATCAACCTCGGCTTTTAATGCATCCACGTACCTTGATCCACATTGCCAGATAATCTGAAGTCCGGCTTTGTTGTGAAGTTCATCCAGATTTGTCTTAATGGCTTCGTTTATAGTTCTGGCTCCACCACTTCCACCCATAATTAGTAGTACCGGTTTCGAATCATCAAAACCAAAAGCAGCAAGCCCAACTTTTTGATCAATCTGTGTTAAGCTACTTCTGGTTGGGTTTCCGGTAATCTGAGTTTTCGAAGGAGGGAGGTAGCGATCAGCTTCTTCGAAAGCGGTAAAAATCTTGTAAGCAAACTTTGCAAGAAGTCGATTTGTGACCCCGGGGAAACTGTTCTGCTCCTGAATAACAACCGGAATGGATTTCTTTCCTGCAACCCAGCCAACCGGACCGGCAACGTAACCGCCGCAAGAAACCACTACGTCAGGTTTGAACTTCCCGAGAATTGAGAAACTTTGAGCAAGCGCTGTTACTAATTTGATTGGAAATAAAAGGTTTTTGGCCGTAAATCGACGGTGGAATCCACTGATCCAAACATGTGCAATCTGATAGCCTGCTTTAGGTACGGCATGCCATTCCATATGATCTTTGGTTCCAACAAATTGTATTTCGGTTTCGGAATTTTGAGCTTTAATCGCATCAGCTATGGCAATTGCAGGATATACGTGACCGCCTGTTCCACCGGCTGCAATTAGGATTTTTGGGTTATGCATAGAAGGGCCTCCTTTCTTTACTGTGTTTTGAAATGTTGAGCAATATGCCCACCATCAATCCAGCAAAGAGCATGTTTGTTCCGCCATAACTCACAAAAGGCATGGGGAGACCAGTTACGGGTAGCAAACCACTTGCTACACTTGCATTTACGAATCCATATAAAACAATAGTAAGAGTACAGCCTACAGCTAACAATGCTCCCAAAGAATCTTCTGCTCTTCTAGCGATAAAGACCACTCCACGAATCAGAATTAAACTGAAAATTACGATTAAACTCATGGCACCGAAGATTCCGTATTCCTCAGCGATAATGGCGAAAATGAAATCATTATAGGGAGCAGGCAGGAAATCGCGCTGTGTACTTTTACCTATTCCAACACCAAAGAATTCGCCTTTTGCAATGGCAATATGCGCTTGTTGTGCCTGATAGCCACTACCTGTAAGAAATTCTTCAGTTTCAATATTCTTGATTTGTCCCAAATACTGTTCAATTCTGTCCTGGCGATTTGCTGATTGATTCAATAAAAGCATTCCGCCAAGTAGTGCTACTGCCAACATCGAACCCATTTGAACCAGGCTAATACGACCAATGAACATCATCACTAAACATATGCCCATCAAAATACCGGCGGAGCTAAAATCTTCTATTCCTATTAAAGCACATGTTATCGTCACCCAGATCATAACAGGCATGAACGACTTCTTGAAATCTTTAACATATTCTTGTTTCTCGCTTAAGAGAACGCTTACATGAAGAAGTAGAGCCACGGTTGCAACGGTAGATGGTTGGAAACTAAACCCACCAACATTTAGCCAACGTTTTGCACCAAATTGCTCAGTTCCGAATATCAGGACTGCCACAAGCAAAAGAAGGCTAACGATCATCCCAACACGAGAAAATTTTGCAAGCGTGTGATAGTTTATTTTGGATACGATCAACATTACAAAGAAAGCAATAGCAACTTTCACTACATGACGAATCACAAGGGCAAAGGCAGAGGTGTCGTTTGATTCTGCAAAAAATGCGATTGACGAATACACCGCTAGTACGCCAAACATCATCAACATAATGATGGCCATTAAAAGTACCCGGTCGCTACCTTGCTTGCCCGCATCGATATCTTCCGGGCTGGTACCTAGTACATTAGAAAGTTTGCTATGTGGACTGGTTACTATCAATTATAATTTTGCTACTTCTTCTTTGAAAACTTTACCTCGATGTTCGTAGTCTTCAAACATATCAAAGGACGAACATGCAGGGCTCAATAGAACAACTTCACCTCGTTTTGCTCCTTTTTTTGCCAATCTCACGGCTTGGCGCATATCGGCGGCTTTGTGAAAATTTGGAGTCACATTTCCTAAAGCATCTTCAATTTTTTCTTTCGATTCTCCAATAGCGATGATGGTATGCACCTTATCCCGAAGCAGAAAATCAAGTTCTGAGTAATCATTACCTTTATCTCTTCCACCCAGAATTAGCGTAATTGGCACGTTAAAACTATCCAAAGCAAACCAAACGGCATTTACATTGGTAGCTTTGCTGTCGTTGATGTACTTAACCCCATCCACAACTCTGGCCACCTCTAATCGGTGTTCAACACCGGTAAAAGTCATTAAGCTTTCGCGGATGATTTCGTTTTTGATTTCTCCGGCGCGGGCAGCAAGTGCCGCTGCAAGTCCGTTTTGCAAATTATGGTTTCCGGGTAAGCCGAGATCGTAAACGGGCATGAAGGATTCCTCGATGTTGTTAAATCTGAAGATGATGTGATCGTTGCGAACAAATGCACCCTCCGGGACTTCGTTTTTCGATGAAAAACCCCAGAGCTGCGGGTGACTTTTAATTTTTTGTAGAGATTCGACGTGCGCTTTTATGAGCGGGTCATCGAAATTGTAGATGAAGTAATTTTCTTCGGTCTGATTCTCAGTGATCCTGAACTTAGAAGCAGCATATTTTTCCATGCTGTTTTCATATCTGTCTAAATGATCGGGTGTGATATTTAGCAATACACTTACATCAGGTTTAAAAGTATGGATGTGATCGAGCTGGAAACTGCTCACTTCCAGAATATGTGTCCCAGAGGCTGAGAGTACTTTTTCAGAGAATGCATAGCCAATGTTTCCGGCAAGGGAGAAATCAGTATGGGCAGTTTTCCATATATGGGCTAACCAGCTGGTTACTGTAGTTTTACCATTGCTACCAGTTGTTGCAATTATATTCTGGTTAGTGAACCAGCTTGCAACTTCAATTTCAGAATAAACCGGTACTGCATTTTTTAAGTGATATTGAATTATAGGCGATTCTGTTGGAACACCAGGGCTTACCACTACAAAGTCAGCATTTTTAGCTAGATCCGAATGTCCGTTTTCCTCAAACTGAATACCTGCGGATAACAAATTTTCTTGGAAATTCTTATTTATGGCTCCAAAATCAGAGACAAAAACATCCCCACCTTGTTCTTTCAGAAGATGTGCTGCAGCAACACCACTTCTTGCTGCACCAATAACTACGATATGTTTATCCCGAATATCGATCATCTGATTTTTAAGGTTAGTAAGCTGATTAAGCCAAGTAGAACGGTGATAATCCAGAAGCGAACCACAATCTTTTGTTCACTCCAACCTTTCTTTTCAAAGTGATGATGGATAGGAGCCATCAGGAATACCCTACGACCTTCTCCATACTTTCGCTTTGTATACTTGAAGTATGTAGTCTGTACAATTACCGACAAGGTTTCGAAGAAGAAGACTCCACAAATAAAAGGGAGGAGTAATTCTTTATGGAGCATTAAAGCCAAGGCTCCAAAAGCGCCACCTAAGGCAAGCGACCCGGTATCTCCCATAAACACAGAAGCCGGATTTGTGTTATACCACAAAAAGCCCATACATGCGCCAGTCATAGCGGCACAAAAAATAGTTAGTTCACCGGCTCCCGGTAAATACATAATGTCCAGAAACCCAGAGAAATCAACCCGACCTGATACATAGGCAAAAATGGCGAAAACGAACCCACAAATAGCAGAAATACCTGAGGCCAATCCATCAAGTCCATCAGTTAAGTTTGTTGCATTACTTACCGCAGTAATAACAAAAACGGCAACGGGTAAATAAATAACCCAGCCCCATTCTTCTCCAAAAAAGGCATAATCGATATTCAAATGAGCGGCAAAAGGAACGGTTGAAAGAGTATTAAATGCTTCAAAATCAGGGTGGAAATAAAGAACGCTTCCTAAAATTAACCCAACTATAACTTGTCCGGCTATTTTAAAACGGCCTGCTAATCCGCTTTTATCCTTCTTCACAACTTTGATGTAATCATCAATAAATCCTACTACACCAAGCGAAAACATCACAAAAAATATCAACCAACCGTAAATGCTGTCCATTCGAACGAAAAGAACAGTTGGAATCAGAGTTGCCAAAAGAATGATAACACCACCCATGGAAGGGGTGCCAACTTTTTCCTGATGGTGGTCTAATCCAATATCTTCTCTTATAACTTCTTTAAGTTGCATGCTACTCAACCAGCGAATAATTCGGCGACCTATAAAAAGGCTGATAAGCAGAGAAAAGACTGCCGCCAGAGCTGTTCTGGTTGATATAAATGCCATGGCTGTAGCGCCTGGGAATTCAAATTCAGTTTCAAGCCAATCAAATAATTCGTAAAGCATCAGTGGACCTCCATTTTTTGTTGCAATGCCGCTTCTGCGATATCATAATCGTTGAAGGGATGCTTGGTTCCACGTATATCCTGATAATCTTCATGACCTTTACCTGCAATTAGCACTAGGTCGTGTTGATTAGCTGATTGAATGGCAATTTCGATTGCCTTTTTTCGATCTTGCTCTACCACAACATTCGCTAAATCATCAAATCCTTTTAAGATGTCGTTGATAATAAGGTCTGGTTGTTCAAACCGCGGATTATCATTGGTTACGATGATTTGATCGGCAAATTTAACAGCGGCTTTTGCCATTTCCGGTCGTTTGGAAGGATCACGATCTCCCCCTGCTCCAAATACACAATGTAACTTGCTGCCCTTTAATCTTAGATTGTGCAATGTTGCCAATACATTGTTGAGGGCATCAGGTGTATGGGCATAATCTACAATTACTACAGGCAGAGAATCGCCTTCAACAACAACCGTTTCCATTCTGCCAGAAGCACCACTTGCAGTTTGTAGAGCATTAGCAGCATCTAGAGCAGGAATTCCTAACGCTTTACAAATCAAAAAGGCTTGCGCAATGTTATAAGCATTAAAGTCGCCAACTAATGGAGATTGTATGTTCACACCATCTACCAATAAGGATAATCCCTCGGCCGTATTTTGAAGAATATGATTGGTGTCAGTTTTATAACTGAATTCGTTAACGGCAGCTTTGGTGTTAGCTACCATATAATGGCCACGAATGTCGTCGATATTAGTTATGGCAGTGGATGTTGATGGAAGTCCGTCGAATAACAATTTTTTAGCTGCGGCATAATCTTCAACAGTGTTATGATAATCGAGATGATCATGACTGAGATTGGTAAAGGCAGCTACCTCAAAATCAAACCCATTTACGCGGTCTTGTTCCAGAGCGTGTGAGGAAACTTCCATCACCAAATACTCTGAATTGGCTTCTACCATTGTGCGCATATCCTTAGCGAGCTCTATAGGGTCGCTGGTAGTGAGTTTGCTTTCGAATTCATCGCCTAGAATTTTTTTCGAGACGGTGCCCAACAATGAAACTCTTTTTCCAACACTACTAAGTATTTGATAAACAAGTGTGGCAACGGTGGTTTTTCCGTTTGTTCCGGTGATGCCAGTTATTTTTAGTTTATCGGCAGGGTTTCCTGCAAATGCTTGAGCAATTTTTCCCAAAACTGCGCGAGTACTTTCCACTTCCATTACAACTACACCCGGTGCATCGGTGTAATACGATTCTTCACAAATTAATACAGCAGCGCCACGCGCAATGGCATCTTCCAAAAACATGTGCCCATCTACTTCAGTCCCGCGCACAGCAATAAAAACAGATCCTTTAGTAATCTGTCTAGAATCCTGATGTACTTCGGTAACATCAAACTGAATTTTCCGATTGGATACATCCAAAGGACTAATGAGCGCTATGAGTTCTTTTAAATTCAACTAGTCGTTCCGGGTTGATGCGGTGATGGTTTCAAGTGATCGAGCCTTGCCTCGTATCGTGATGGTTCTGCCAATTCTCATGATTTCATCCTTGCGAGGGAACTGAGCGAATACAGTTCCAGACCCGATTCTATCAACATCAAAACCTAATGAGCTCAAAAGGTTTGAAGCATTTCTCATGCTCATTCCTTGTACATCCGGGATTTTGGCATATCCTTCCTGAACGGTAGTGGTGTCAGTAAGTGAGCTATTATTTAAAACAGAAATTTCAACAGTTTGGGCAGCTAATACAGAATCAGTTGCTGATGGGCTCTGTGTGGAAATAAAACCTGATGTAATTTCGAATTCAGCGTCGATATCCATCGTTTGCATGATTTCCTGGGCATCATTTGGTGATAATCCAACCAGATTTGGCGCACGTTTTTCATTAATTCCATCAGCAAGGGGAACAGATAATTGTAACTGAAGGTCACTATCAAGACCCGCAATACGTTTTGCAACTTGTCTGAAAATCGGAGCCGCTGTATATCCACCATATCCAACAGGTTTAGGCTCATCCAGCATGATAAAACATACATACTTTGGATCTTCAACCGGAAAGAAGCCGGCAAAGGAACCGCGATATCTGTTTGTGTACCTTCCATCGATTACCTTTTTTGCAGTTCCGGTTTTTCCTGCAATTCTTAATCCATCTACCTGAGCATATTCTCCAGTTCCCGAATCACTCACCACACTTTCAAAAATGGGCATTAATCGTTCAAGAGTGCGTTTTTTTGCGACCCTCCGAATTTCGATAGGCTCATGTTCAACAAGAATATTTCCATCATTGTCCTCAATTCGCTCAACTAAATAAGGCCGCATTAACATGCCTTCGTTTGCAAAAGCTGCATACGCTTGAGTAACCTGAAGGGGAGTACTTAAAAGCTCGTATCCATGCGACATCCATGGCAAACTCACTAAACTCCAATCGTAAGGTTTTGCCATCCTACCGCTTTCTTCGCCTGCTATGTCGACATATGTAGGGGTGCCGAACCCAAGATTTCTAGCGTATTGATAAAATCGGTCTTTGTCCATTCGCATGGCAATTTCTGCAGTTGCGATATTTGAAGACTGTCGCATTACTTCTTCAAATCCGATATTGCCTAATGGATCATGATCACGTAGTATAAGACCGTGGATTTCAGTTTCACCATTTTCCGGGGTTTCAAAAACTTCGTCGAAGTCCACCACATTTTGTTCAACTGCGGCAATGGCCGTTACTAATTTAAACGTAGAGCCCGGTTCCACCATATCCGCAATGGCGAAATTTCTTCGGTTTTCTCCATCTATCTGGCCGGGAAAATTTGGATCGAAGGTTGGATAATTGGCCATTGCTAAAATGGCACCTGTTTCTGGATCTATAATAATTCCTGTTCCGTAGTTTGCCTGGTATTTTTCAACACCAGCTTGTAATTCGTCTTCAAGGATAGCCTGAATGTAGGCGTCAATGGTTGTGTGAAGCGTATATCCTTCTATTGGTAATTTTTTTGGTGCACCAACGAACTGCGAAATTCGATTAAATGGATCTTTTCGTACTTGTTGAACTCCATCTTCCCCCTTGAGTTCATCATTATAAAAAGCTTCAATTCCTGTTCTTCCGTCCATATTATGGTTAACAAACCCGAGTGAATGCGAAGCGAGTGACCCAAATGTATATTTGCGACGGAAGTTTTCTTCAATAATTACACCGCGAATTCCCAATCCAGATATTTCATCTTTTTCTATGCCCGTAATGTTCTTGGCGAGCACAACATATCGTGATCTTGAAGGCGCAGATTCCAGTTTCTGTTTAAATATTGTACTTGATTGACCAGTTACCTCTGCAAGTTTCTCTATCAATAAAGAAATTTGATCCGCTTTAAGGCCCGGTATCTTTGGATCTAATGCAATTTGATATTCAGCAACATTTGTGGCTAACAAGGTTCCATTTCGATCGTAAATGGCTCCTCTTTGAGCAGGGATAGCTATTTCGTCTATCGCCTGATGACTCCATAACTCCCGTAAGCCATCGCCTTCGACATAATTGATGCGAATGAGCTGGAACGCGAGTGCACAAGGAATCAGGAAGAGAAATCCCAGCACAACAAACATACGGCTTAAAATAGAGGTACGATATTCCATCATTCTTCCACCGTAATTATGTAGTCTGCCGGGCCACCATTGATAAAACCTGCTTCTTGAGCCTTATCATAAATTTCCGCTGGTCCTATAAGCCGGTCATAGCGCAACTTAAGCTCATCATGGGTTTGTCGGGCTTTGTTGTACTCGTTTTCGAGAATTTGCACGTCGTAGAGTAATTGCTGGGTTGCAAAAACATGCGTTAGATAAGCAAACCCAATTGCGCCTAGAACTAAGCTTAGTAATATTACACTTCCGGGTTTAATCTTAGGTAGATTAGGTTTTGTTCCCGCAAGTTTTTTCCTGTTTGCTTTAAGTTTTTTTCCTGAAGAAGACGAGGGCGTTATGTCGGGTTTGGGGACTTTTCTGAGGTTTGGCTGCACTTCGCGACGCTTAAGTGGGGATTGCACCATCATGAGCCACCTCCGTTTGTTTTTTCTGCGATTCGGAGTTTAGCGCTCCGGGCTGCAGGGTTTTTAGTAACTTCGTTTTGAGATGGGGTAATCACCTGGCGATTAATCAGGCGAAATGGGGACAAGTCGTTACCAAAAAAATCTTTCTCTATCTTTCCTTCAAAATTCCCGGCCCTTAAAAATCGTTTTACTAATCGATCTTCTAATGAGTGATAAGACATTATAACCAGTCTTCCGCCGGTTTTTAGGACTTCTAAAGATTGTACTAACACATCTTTTAGAACTTCTAACTCTTGATTTACTTCTATACGTATTGCTTGAAAAACTCTGGCAAGTGTTTTAACTAAAAACTTTTGATTAACAACCTCTGCAATCACTTTGCGCAGTTCATTGGTTGTTTCGATGGGTCGGGAGTCAATGATAGCCCGAGCTATTTTACGACTGGCTTTTTCTTCCCCATAATGAAAAATGATATCCCGAAGTTGTTCGTACTCGTAATTATTAACTACATCGTAAGCAGTAAGTTGAGTTAAGTTACCCATTCGCATGTCTAGCGGGCCATCTTCCTGAAAACTGAAACCCCGCTCGCCTTCTTTAATCTGATGGGTAGAAACGCCTAAATCTAAAAGGATTCCGGTTACCTGACCATGATTGGGGGGAGGTAGTAGAGTAGTCAGGTATCCGAAATTTCCTTTTAATATCGTAAATCGTTTATCATCGCCGATATATGCAGTTGCAGCAGCTATTGCGTCATCATCCTGATCTATAGAAAAAAGATGACCATCAGTGTTTAGATGGTTCAATATTTCTTTTGAGTGGCCGCCACCGCCGAGTGTGCCGTCTATATAAATGCCGTTCGGGTCAGTAATTAAGCCATCCATGCATTCGGAAAGCATTACCGGGATATGCTGGTGATATGTACTCATATTAATCAGCATCGGAAGTAGATCCGCCTCCCATTACAGCTTCAAATATCTCTTCAAATGCACCTGCATCAAGGTTGTCGTCAGCTTCTTTAAGCTTCTCTGGGGACCAAATTTCGATGTATTGTCCCATGCCAATGAAAACAGCTTTCGAACTAATTTCTGCAAAGGAACAATGATCGCTGGGGATGGCGATTCGGTTTTGCTTATCTAGGGACAAATCTTCTGCAAATCGAAGAAAATTACGCTTTGCAATACGGCCGGCGCGGGTAAAATTATTGGCCTGATTGAGCGCTGCTTCTACATTTAGCCATTCATTTTCGGGGTATAAATAAAGACAAGTTTCAATTCCGCGTACTACAACAAAGCGATCTTGTGCGGCAGGAGCTACCAATTTCCGAAGCTTTGCCGGAAAGGAAATACGACCTTTTTCGTCGATGCTATGCTCGTATTGGCCTTTAAAACTATGCACGTTACCCGCGGAATAGATGATTTGATTGCTAAATGATCTGTAGAAGAAAAGTCCCCACTTTCTCCCACATCACTCCACAATGTACCCTTATTTGCCATAATCTGTCAAATAAATTCCACTTTAGGTTTTAAAAAAGATTTTTAAGGAACTAGCGAAGAGTTTTTTAAAAAGTAAGTTTTAGGTAGGGATGATAAAATCTACACTAATTATGCACTTTGGGTTTTAAAAAGAAATCAGGCAGTAAGGTAAGCGGACTTAAAATTCTGAAAATATTTCAAGGCATTATTTATTTGCTCAAACTCCATAAGAAAAGCATCATGCCCATACTTCGATTTGATTTCCCTAAAGGTTGAATTCGGGATGAGCTCTGCTAACTCGATTTGTTCATGGATGGGGTACAGGATATCAGAGTCGATGCCAATTATAAGGACAGGGATCTGGATTTGAGATAATACCGATTTTGCGGTACCGCGACCTCTGGCTACATCATGTGAATCCATGGCCTGCGTAAGTTTGATGTACGAATTTGCATCAAATCGTTGAACTAATTTTTCGCCCTGATAATTAAGATAAGATTCAACTTCAAATCGATTTTTCTGGATATTCCAGTTTCTACCAAATTTTCGGTCATAATTATGTGGGCTGCGATAGGTAATCATTGCCATACTTCTCGCTGCAGCCAAACCGTCAATCGGTGGGTGGTTTTCATCATAAAAACCATCATTCCAATTTTTGTCTGCTTTTATTGCAGTTCTTTGTGCTTCACTAATTCCAATTGCCCATGCAGAGTGTGATTTTCCCATAGCAATTAAACATGCAGATCGAATGCGTGCATCCATAATGCAAAATTCAAGAGCAATCATGCCCCCCATAGATCCACCAATTATCATCTCAATCTCTTTAATTTGAAGATGATCTAATAATTGAATTTCCAATTGAACAATATCACGGATTGTTAGTGTAGGAAATTGAGCTTGATACGAGCTATTGGAATCGGGATTTAAAGAAGTTGGCCCCACTGAACCATAACAGCTACCAGGATGATTAATACATAGCACAAAATGTTTGTCTAAATCGATATAGCTATGCTTGTCAAACAATCCAGAAAACCAGTCAGTTGCATCACTGTTTCCAGTTAAAGCATGGCAAATTAGAATTACATTGTCTTTCTGATCATTTAATGCTCCCCAACTCTGCCAGGCTAACGCCGGGTTTTTGAGGAGTTCCCCAGATTCAGTTTCAAATTGATTTTGAAAAGTATGTAATTCGAGTCTTTCCATTTGTATAAAAGAGAATTTAAAAGAACATCAGGATTGAGATCTCAACCCCGATATTCTTGTTACTACTGATGTAGTGAGTGATTCTTTTGAATATTTAAACGGGCACTGAAAGAGTTTCAAACGCGAGTTCAAAATCTTCGATAATATCATCGATATGCTCGATACCTACAGAAACGCGGATCAAATCGGGCTTTACGCCACTGGCTGCTTGTTCGGTTTCTGATAATTGTTGATGTGTTGTTGATGCAGGATGAATAACCAATGTTTTTGCATCCCCAACATTTGCCAGATGGCTCGATAGCTTTACATTATTAATGAACCCTTTGGCAGCGTCATATCCACCTTTAACGCCGAACGTGAGTACTGAGCCAAATAGACCTGTTCTAAGATATTTTTTTGCTCGCTCATGATGTGGGTGTTCTTCCAGACCCGTAAAGTTTACCCAGTCTACGGCTTCATGGTTTTTAAGAAAACCAGCTAGTTTTAACGCATTTTCATTATGTCTTTCAACTCGCAGAGATAAAGTTTCGATTCCCTGAAGTAATAAAAAGCTATTAAAAGGAGATTGTGATGATCCGAAATCACGAAGACCTTCAACGCGTGCACGAATTGCAAACGCGATGTTGCCAAACGGGCCATCAGAACCAAAAACTTCCCAGAAATTTAAGCCATGATAACCAGGTGATGGCTCACTGAAAAGTGGGTATCGCCCATTTCCCCAATTGAAATTACCTCCATCAACAATTACTCCACCGATAGAAGTACCATGGCCTCCAATCCATTTTGTAGCCGATGCTGTGACAACATTAGCGCCATGCTCTATTGGACGCACGATAGCACCACCAGCACCAAAGGTATTATCAACAACCAGTGCAATTCCATATTTCTCACCAAGTTGTGCTAATCCTTCAAAATCAGCGACATTTCCGCGCGGATTGCCAATGGATTCTACATAAAATGCTTTTGTTTTGTCATCGATCAATTTTTCAAAGGCTTCAACCGTGTCTTCTTCGGCAAACTTCACGTCAATGCCGAGGCGGGGAATTGTCACTTTGAACTGATTGTATGTTCCTCCATACAAATTTTGTGTGGAGATTATATTATCACCAGCTTCAGCCAGGTTCGAAATAGCCAAAAACTGTGCAGCTTGTCCCGATGAGGTTGCAAGAGCTGCAACTCCACCTTCCAAGGCAGCAATTCGCTGCTCGAAAACATCGGTGGTTGGGTTCATGATTCGGGTGTAAATATTACCGAATTCTCTTAATCCAAAAAGATTAGCGGCATGCTCAGAATCTTTGAAATTATAAGAGGTGGTTTGATAAATCGGGACAGCGCGAGACCCCGTTGTAGGATCTGGTTGTTGGCCTGCATGTAGTTGCAGGGATTCGAAACGTAATTTTCTAGAATTTAAGTCGGTGCTCATTGTAGTATCTATTTAGTGATGTTGATATTTGTTAATAAAAAAAGCCTCGTTCTTGAGCTCGAACGAGGCTTTTGCCAACATCTTCGAACTCATTTTCTCCTCGCATAATTACTTATGCGGGACAGGATGTAGCACCTTTTCTTACACGGCTTTCGATATGTAAGACGGTTGCCAAGGCTTCAAAGGACCTGATCCCTCCACCTTTCTTTATGAGAATGCAATAGATTTTAAAAGAACATGTGAGATTTATATCCAACAAAAAAGCCCTTCTGTATTGCATTCAAAAGGGCTTTAAACATTCTTATTCTATAAACCCTACGTATGCAATTTGCACATACACATCATTGGGCATTTACAGAAGTTATGTCGGTTTGAAAATTTCATTACGTACAGCTTACGATATGATGGTTTCAGAAACAACATTCTTAAAATCTTTTTTGTCCACTCCATTTTAAATGTAATTGACAATAGCTAAGTATTTGTATTTAATTCAGAATAAAATCCCTCAAAACAATGTATCGTAATACAATTTTGCATTTAAATTCTGAATAAATATAAAAAATAGAATAAAATTCTGTGCGTAAAGGTGTGCAAGATGAGTCAGATCTCATGAACTATTGGTCATGAAATCCTTTTCCTGAGAGAATTTTCGGAGTGCACTTTTCAATGCGTGAAAATCTGGTTTTGGGTTGTTTTGGTTGTGAAAAGTGTAAGATGTATCCACGCTGGCGGCCGGGTGTGAGGGCAAAAAAAGCTTCTTTAAGCGTTGGGTCTTTTTTAAAGATTTCATCTAGCTCTTCTGGAATTGGCTCAGGATTTTTTTTGAAGTTCACCTTGAGTCCCTTTTTCTCAATTTCAATGGCTTCTTTAATATATTCAAGAATGATCGTTTCCTGATCTTGAATGGTATCTATGTTTGTATAAACTAGCCTTTTAGCTGATTGGGAATTTTTACCTGGACTTTGCAATAGTCTATAAGAATCGTTGAGTAGAGCCCCTTTAAAAAACCCGATAACTGCATAATTTTTTAATGCACTTAACATCAGGATATTCTTCTCTTCAAACGTGTAGCAGGGGTTACTCCACTTTAATTCTTCTTTTAACTCAGATTTTAAAATGATTTCCCGAAGTGCGACTAATTCATCTCGCCAGGTGTTTACTTTACATTCTGGAGTACTAAAGTAGGCGCATCTTCCACACCCTAATTCCAGAAATTCATCTACATGTTTAATCATTTTTATTCCATTTAAAGGAATAAACAAACTTAGGCCCGATATCCCAAATTGCGAACCATTTGTTCATTATTGCGCCACTTTTCTCGCACTTTCACATGTAGGTCGAGATACACTTTCCGACCAACAAATTCTTCGATCGATTTTCGCGATTCCATGCCTAATTTTTTTATCGCAGCACCATGTTTGCCAATGATCATCCCTTTCTGGGATTTACGACTCACAATTACTTCTGCATTAATAAAATCGAGGTCTTCCCGCTCTTCGTATTGAATTACTTCAACCGTTGCCGAGTAGGGGAGCTCCTCATGATATTGGAGAAAAAGTTGTTCGCGAATTAATTCCGAGGCAAAAAATCGAACCGGGTGTTCACTTAATTCATCTTTCGGGTAAAAAGGCGGTCCAGGAAGAAGCTGTTTCTTGATAGAATCAAGTAAGTGATCAAGACCTGTGTTTTCCAGTGCTGAGACAGAAATTGAATCAGCAAATTTAAAAGCAGAATTCAAAGTGGCTACTGTTTTATCCAGGGTATCAGCATCACTTTTATCAATTTTATTGATCACAAGCACTACAGGTTTTTGAAACCGTTTCAATTCTTTGAAAGCGAAATCAGGAATTTCAGCAGCATGTATATCAACAATAAAAAGAATGAGGTCGGCATCTTTTTCTGCTTTTTCTACAAATCGCATCATAGCTTTTTGCAGTTCATATGTAGGATTGATGATTCCGGGAGTATCCAAAAAAATGATTTGAGAATCCTCGTCAGAATGGATGCCCACAATTTGATGCCGGGTTGTTTGGGCTTTATGAGTTGCAATGGAAAGCTTTGTACCAAGGATTTGATTCATCAACGTTGACTTGCCGGCATTTGGTTTGCCTACAATTGCAACATACCCCGACTTATGTGCTACATGTTCGCTCACTGAACATCCTCATGGATACTCATTACTTCCAAAAATGCTTTTACAGTTTTAGGTAACCCCCAATAAATAGCCTGGCTGATGAGTGCATGCCCAATACTAATTTCATTTAAAAATGGAACTACTTCTAAAAGAGTTGGCAAGTTTTGAAGGTTCAATCCATGCCCTGCATTAACTTTCATTCCAAGCTTATGAGCAAGAATTGCCGCTTCTCGCAAACGGATAATTTCTTTGTATTGCTCATCCTTTGTATTGGCATTGGCATAGTTACCGGTATGCAATTCAATAGCCTCGGCGCCAAGAATATGAGCTTTTTCTATATCGTCTTTATTAGGATCGAGAAAAAGACTTATTTCGATGCCGGCTGGCTTTATCATAGGAAATACTCGGTTTTTAAAGTCATCAAAAACCGTGCTCATATTTAGTCCGCCTTCAGTTGTAAGTTCTTCCCTGCCTTCAGGTACAAGCGTGCAAAGGTGAGGTTTCGTTTTTAACAATATGCCTATCATCTCATCAGTGGCAGCCATCTCAAAATCAAGGGTTCCACGTACACTTTCCTGAAGCTCTATTACATCGTTGTCCTGGATATGTCGCCGGTCTCCACGTAGATGAAAAACAATACCATGTGCACCAGCATCTTCACAAACCTTAGCTGCTTCAACGGGACGTGGATAACCCTCACCTCGAGCATTTCGAAGTGTTGCAACATGATCAATATTAACCAATAACCTCATAGTGTATTAAAATCTGCTTGATTTAACTTTGAAAATAGATAATAGTAGCTATATTTATTAGCTCAAAAATTTTGGGGATGAAAAAGCTGAATAAAATTACGTTGGTTATCGTTTCAGGATTATTATTTACCTCTTGTGGTGTAATTCAAAGAGGGGTAATTCCTTGGGAAGATAATACTATTGTTGATGGCGCAAATGCTACTGTGCCTATCAATTTTTCGAGAAGCGAACGTGAACTTAGAAGCAAATTAGATGATGCATTCTCTGATTGGAAAGGCACCCGCTATTTGCTTGGTGGCACTAACTCGAGAGGAATTGATTGTTCTGCTTTTATGCAGGTTGTGTACAAAGATTATCTAGGAATTACACTTCCAAGAACAACTCGTGAGCAAATACTGTTGGGCAATTCTGTTCGAAAGAGAAATATTAAAATTGGAGATATGGTTTTCTTTAAAACCGGAAGAGATACCTATCACGTTGGAGTAATGATAAATGGAGAGCAATTTATGCATGCTTCTACTAGTAATGGGGTAACAATTTCTAATCTTCAGAATCAGTATTGGGTTAACACCTATTTAACTACTCGAAGAATACTCTGAGCTAAATAAATAGGCCATCATTTCTATAAATTCTGGTGATATTTCAATCCCTCTGCGCTTCATCATTGCTTGCATAGCGTTGATGGCTTTATCAAATTCATAAATTTCCGGAATCCCATCTCCCACCCATGAAAAGGAAGGGATTACTTTTTGTGGGAATCCACTGCAAAAGATATTTGAACTTACTCCACAAATAGTGCCGGTATTTAAACTGGTATTTATTGCAGTTTTTGAGAAATCGCCGAATACAGTGCCAAAAAATTGAACGCCTTCTTTAGTAACCTCACCAGAATCCCAATGTGGTAGTGTCACTCTCGAATAATTGTTTTTTAAGTTTGATGTATTGGTGTCTGCTCCAAAATTACACCATTGTCCAATAATAGAATTCCCGGTAAAACCTTCATGAGCCTTATTAGAATATGAGTGAAATATGGAGTTATTAACTTCGCCGCCAACTTTACAAACAGGGCCAATTGTTGTTCCATTGGATATTCTTGCACCCATTTTAACCTGTGCATTTTCACAAACTGCTACCGGTCCGCGAATGATAGCACCAGCTTCAATAATTGCACCAGGTCCGATATATATTGGACCATTTTCAGTGATTAAAATACTGCCAGGTTCGATTTTTGCAGTTTCATGAATAAAAACATTTTCTGGATTGTCGATAATCACACTCGGATGAAACTGATTCTTATTTCCAAATGATGCAAGTAATAACCGGCAATCAGATTTTATTTCAGTTGGATTAAGTGAAAGTAAATCCCAAAAATGTGTAAGGAGTTTGGGTTCATCTCGTAGCTCAATGGCTTCTAATTGTGCGTTAAAAATATCATCTACAGAACTTGAAGTTGAAGCAGCAATAACTTCATTATTCCAAACAAGTTTATAGTCTTGTTTTAAACCCGCAATTGCTTTCAATAATGAATTCTCTGGTAATACCCTGCTATTTATCCAGAGTATATTTTTTGAAATTTGTAAATCATCACTTTTAAAACATGATCCTAAATACGTTTCAATTTTCCTTGACCAATGTTGGGGGCGTAAAGTCTTTATCCATTTTTCTCGAATTGTAAAAATACCTACTCGTAAATCATCAAACGGACGAGTAAGTGTTAGTGGTTTAAAATTAGAGGCGCTTTTATCTGGAAAGAAACAAATGTGCATTAAAAGAGTGAAATTTTAAAAGTAAAATTTAATCTCAAGTAATTGGATAATACGTTAATTTAACCTGTTTTCATCAAGAATAATCCAATTTAAGTGTATTTAAAATGTGTGGAATAATAGGCTACATAGGTACTAAAGAAGCAAAAGAAGTAGTGATAAAAGGCTTACAGAGAATGGAATATCGAGGATATGATTCTGCCGGGATTGCCACATTAAATGGTGGATTACATGTTTCGAAAGCAAAAGGGAAAGTCAAAAATTTAGATAAATTAATTGAAAACGATCACAAAGGTACGATAGGGATTGGGCATACTAGATGGGCAACACATGGTGAGCCTAATGATGTAAATGCTCACCCACATGTTTCAAATTCTGGAAAACTCGCACTTATACATAATGGGATTATTGAAAATTACACTGCATTAAAGAAAGTACTTAGCGATAAGGGAATCACATTTTATTCTGAAACCGATACCGAAGTAGCAGCCAAACTTATCGAAAGTGTCATTGAGTCGCGCAAGGATTTAAGTTTTGAAAAAGCTATTCAAGCAGCTTTAAAGCAAATTACCGGAGCATATGGTTTCGCTCTGATTCACGAGGATTATCCAGACAGAATTATTGTTGCCAGAAAGGGTTCCCCTTTACTTATTGGCGTTGGTAAAGGAGAAATGCTTATTGCCTCTGATGCCTCGGCTGTTGCAGAATACACAGACAAGGTAATTTATCTTGATGAAGGTGAAATGGCAGTGATTAAGAAAGACTCTTATCAGGTATTGGATTCAAATGATGTTGAACTTGATAAGGAAATACATGAATTAGCCATGAACCTCGAAGAAATTGAAAAAGGTGGCTTCCCTTATTTCATGCTAAAAGAAATATTTGAACAACCTAAAACAATTACAGATTGTCTGAGAGGGCGAATAAATGTAGAAGAAGGGGAGGTTACACTAGGTGGCTTATCTGGAGTTATTGATCAACTAATTGGAGCAAAGAGGATTGTTATAGCGGCTTGTGGTACAAGTTGGCACTCTGGTCTAGTTGGAGAATATTTAATAGAATCGTTGGTAAGGAGATCTGTTGAGGTAGAATATGCTTCTGAGTTTAGATACAAAGACCCCTTAATCGGCAAAGGTGATGTATTAATTGTGATTTCACAATCAGGTGAAACTGCAGATACACTCGCAGCGATGCGAACAGCGAAAGATGCAGGTGCAATGGTGCTTGGTATAGTTAATGTTGTGGGCAGTACGATTGCCCGGGAAAGCGACGCAGGTGTTTATTTGCATACCGGACCTGAAATTGGAGTAGCATCTACAAAAGCATTCACAGGCCAGGTAACAGTACTGATTTTGATAGCACTGTTAATGGCAAGAAAAAACGGAAATCTAACTAAAGAAGAGTGTTCTGCAATACTCAAAGAGTTGTCGAAAATTCCAAAGAAGATTCAAGAGATTTTAGACAATAGTGTAAAGCTTGAGAAGATAGCCAGTTTATTTACCTATGCTCCGAACTTCCTGTACTTGGGAAGAACGATTAGTTTCCCGGTTGCATTGGAAGGTGCCCTGAAATTAAAAGAAATTTCCTATGCTCACGCTGAGGGGTATCCAGCAGCTGAAATGAAGCATGGACCAATTGCTTTAATCGATGACATGATGCCGGTAGTTGTAATTGCTGCAACCAATCATACAAATGATAAAATGGTAAGTAACATAGAAGAAGTTAAAGCAAGAAAAGGCAGAATAATATCGATTACTTCCGCGGAAAATGAAGAGGTTAGAAAACTCGCTGAATTTGATTTTCCTATACCGTCAACAGAAGATATGCTCTCCCCTTTATTAAGTGTAATACCACTACAATTACTTTCCTATTATATTGCTGTAAATCGAGGGTGTGATGTTGATCAGCCAAGAAATTTAGCTAAAAGCGTTACTGTAGAATAGATATGATTTTAAATATAAGATTGATGTAATCTTATATTTTTATAGAGATCATTAATTATGGCAAAATATTGTAGCCACAATATAATTTTTTGCTTGTTTTTGATTTAAGAAATCAGTTTTATCCATTCCTGTTTCAAATCTCTATGCGCATCTATCAAAATGAAAAACTGGAAAGGATTAATTTTTAAAATTACAGTAATTGTACTGGTAGTTTTTGTAATATTTACCGGATAGCTTAATAAATTCTAAGAAGATACTTATTAAAATAAGCTTAAATTTAAGACACTGTTTTTAACAATACAGATACTAGAAGTTCGTAATAATTCATACGCTTTATTTTGATAATAAATCTCTCATATCTGGAAGATATAACTGGGGGTGATCGAGCAATGATCCTTGAGATGCTTGATTTATTTATCCGAGATATTCCAGAACACATCAAAAATATTGAAACATTTGCAGCTAACGACCAAATAGAAGATTTGGCTAGAGAGGCACATAAATTTAAACCAACTTTGCAATACATTGGTCTTACAGGAATGTTTGAAGATATCAAGCAACTTGAAGCTAATGCTAAATCAGGAGATAACCTTGATTCTGTTGGAGAGATTATTTCAAGGCTTAAAGATGCATCCCAAAAATGTTTGCCAGCCCTTAAAAAAAAGAGGGAAGAACTAGCCTAAGCCTTCATCTCCATAAGTATATGCGGTATTTCGTCAACTTCATATACATTACTAATGGTTGTAAATCCAAATTCGGAGTAATAGTTTTTTAGTGCAGCCTGAGCTTCTATCTTAATCCTTGAATAAGGGTAATTAGTCTTGGCTATATCAATGCCTTTCGATATTAATAATTTGCCAATTTTGGTACCTCGATAGTTATTTTGCACTACAATTCTTCCTATAGAGGCGGCATTTTCATATTTAATGCCAGGTTTAAAGATTCTAAGGTAACCGGCTAACTCTCCATTTGATTGAGCTAATAAGTGCGAAGCAAATTGATCTGAACCATCAATATCTTCATAAAAGCATTGTTGTTCTATTATGAACACATTTTGGCGCAATCTGAAAACTGCTGTAAGTTGGGAAGATGTAAGTTCACTAAATTCTGCATGAACAAATTTAATCAATTCCATTTTAGAACAATTTTATGGTTTAATCGTAGAGATTTCCAAACCTCAATTTAAAAGAGAAGAAAATGATTTTGGCTTGGTTTATAAATAGTATCTCGGTGTTTATAACGGCAAAGGTACTAAGTGGTGTTGAGATAAAAAATTTCTGGGCTGCTGTTTGGGTTGCTGGAGGGATTTCAATCGCAAATTTCTTATTAGGACCAATACTTCAAATACTCGCGTTACCATTCACAATAATAACATTTGGGTTTTTTGCCTTTGTGGTAAACGCAGTTCTTGTGATGCTAGTTGATAAATTCATCGATGATTTTAAGATCAAGAACTTTTGGTGGGCCTTGGCATTCACAATCATTTTATCGATTATCAGCTCAATCTTAATGGGAATTTTCAACTGATAAAATTCCCTTCTTTTAAAGGCAATTAGTTTTAAATGTTATCGCAAACTGCTTGTGTGAAAGTGGAAGTTGTACCTTCACCCCCAATATCAGGAGTGCAATAGACTTTTCGCTCAACGAGTGTTTTATAAATTGCTTTTCTAATATCGTCAGCTACCTCGTTCTGGCCAATATGCTCTAACATCATCAGAGATGAAAATAATAGGGCCAACGGATTGGCTTTATTTTGCCCTGCAATATCAGGAGCTGAACCATGAACTGCTTCAAACATTGCAGCGTCATCTCCTATATTAGCGGCTCCTGTAACTCCAAGTCCACCAACCAGGCCAGATGCTAAATCACTAAGAATATCCCCAAATAAGTTAGTAGTTACTACTACATCAAAACGTTGTGGCCGCATTACCATTTGCATAGCCATATTATCTACGATTAAGTCTTCGAATTCGATATCTGTATAATCTACAGCTACTTTCCTCCCAACTTCCAGAAATAAGCCGGTTGTAAATTTCAAGATATTCGCTTTGTGTACCAGACTTACTTTCTTACGACCATTAGCTCGTGCATATTCAAACGCGGCAGTAATAATTTTTCTACTAGCTTGTTCTGTAACTACTGCAATACTTTCAGCGTGTTCCTTTTTTTCTTCATCAATCCATTGCTCTTTTCCAATATATAAGCCCTGAGTATTCTCGCGGAAAATAACCATGTCAACATTTTTGAACGGGCTGTCGATATTTGGCAGTGTACGAGCAGGTCGAATATTACTAAACAGATTAAATTGTTGTCTCAAACCAACATTTACTGATCTGAAACCTGTACCAACTGGAGTTGTAAGTGGACCTTTTAAGGCAATTCGATGTTTTTTTATCGCATCAACTGTGTCTTCAGGTAGAGGATTTCCTGTCTCCAGATGTGCTTTTAATCCCGCAGATTTTTCTACCCATTCTACCTGGGCGTTAGCTTTTTCCAGTATTGTGGTTACGGAGTTTGTTATTTCTGAACCAATTCCATCTCCGGGGATTAAGACAACTTTTTTCATACAGTAAACAGGATTTAATTTTAGTAAATATAGAAAATTCTTAGGTGGCTGTTATCGAGATAATGTTGAATTACTTAATCGGAGTAGCTAACACGGTATATGGTACCAGTGTGATCATCCGAGATTAAAACCGACCCATCCGGCATTTGTAAAAAAGCAACCGGGCGACCTTTTATCTCATCTCCTTCTTGTAGCCATCCTTTAATAAACGGTTGATATGAGGTAGGGGTTCCTGTCTCATCAAAGGTGACTATACTAATTTGGTATCCGATTTTTTCACTTCTATTCCAGCTACCATGTTCAGCAATTAGGGCTTGATTTCTATACGTATCCGGGAACATCTCGCCTGTATAGAACATAACATCCAGAGGAGCTACGTGTGGACCAAGCTCTTGAACTGGTGTTGTAAAGTCTTGTGCTCGGATTTCTTCGCTAGATCCAAATTCAGGGTCCCAAACGTTATTGCCATGCAAATACGGAAAACCAAAATGGGCACCTTCTTCGGGCAATTCATTAAGCTCACAAGGTGGAATGTCATCACCCATCCAATCTCTACCATTATCGGTAAACCACAGATTTCCAGTTTCAGGATGCCAGGTAAAACCGACTGTATTTCTAATTCCGTGTGCTATAATTTCTCGATCGGAACCATCCGGATTAATCCGGGTTAAGCTGGCGTAAATGGAATTATCACCTTCATGGTTACACACATTACAAGGTGCCCCAACCGGAACATATAATTTGTCATCAGGCCCAAAAGCAATGTATTTCCATCCATGGCTACTTTCAGTTGGATAATCATCAGCAATTAATTCAGGTTCTGGATTTGCATCATAATTGGAGTCAATGTTCTTGAACTTCCAAATATTGCTAACTTCAGCCACGAATAAATCAGAACCGCGCATGGCTACTCCATTTGGCATTCGCAATCCCGATGCAACAACATGCACAGAGTCGGCTACATAGTCTTTATTTGAATCGATAACAGCGTAAATTTTCCCATTATCACCAGTTCGACGAGTTCCAACATAGATTATTCCGTCACTACTCATAGCCATCTGGCGAGCGCCTTCAACGCCGGTCGCAAAAACTTCTACTTCAAATCCTTTGGGAACTTCAAGATATCCTAAAGCTGTAGAAGAATCGTCAAGAATTTTATTTGATTGTGTAGTTCGACTACAAGCAAATACGATAAACAATAAAGGGAGGATGAAAACTCTGGAGTACATATATAACTAACAATTAATGATCAGCTAAGATAAATCTTTACAAAAGACAAAACTGTAATACTTCTTCAAATTCACTAAGGAATGATGCGCTTCTTAAAATTATTTACATATCAAAAAAAGGCGTGAAAAGAACTTTAGTTTGGTTTAGAAACGATTTAAGAACACATGACAATGAAGCACTATCAGAAGCTTTCAGAGAAGGAGAAGTGCTTCCTGTGTATTGTTTTGATCCACGGCATTATGGGCTTACATCTTTTGGATTTAATAAAACTGGCGCATTTAGAGCTCAATTCCTGATCGAAACTGTTCAGAATTTAAAGAATAATTTAAAAGCTCTTGGCGGGGATTTGTTAATACTGCATGGAAAACCTGAACAGATTTTGCCTTCTGTTTCGATAAAATACAAGATCGATCAAGTTTATTTTCACGAGGAAGTAACTAGCGAAGAGCTGAATGTGGAAGATAATTTAGAGGATGCTCTGACCATTCCAATAGAGAGATTTTGGGGAAGTACTTTATTTCATCCAGATGACTTGTTATTTGATCAATCAAACGTACCTCTTGTGTTCACGCAATTTCGAAAGAAAATTGAAAAATATGCGGAAGTACAACCAATAATAGAACCTCCAATAAATCCCAGATTTGTTGAAAACATTCAGAAAACGGATATGCCCGTTGTATCAGATTTTGATTTATCGCCGGAGGCAATTGATCAGCGAGCAGTAATACAATATAAAGGAGGTGAAGATGAAGCTTTATCTAGACTTCATTCATACATTTGGGAAACAGATCGAATTGCCACATATAAAAATACCAGAAATGGGTTAATAGGTGCCGATTATTCATCAAAATTTTCACCTTGGCTTGCAAATGGTTCACTTTCACCTCGGATGATATTTCATGAGATTAAGAAATATGAAAGTGAGCGAACAAAAAATAGTTCAACATATTGGATGATTTTCGAACTAATATGGCGCGATTATTTTCGATTCTCTGCATGGCGATTTGGTAATGATATTTTCAAGCCTGGCGGAATTCAGCAAAAAGAAAGAGAATGGTCAACAGATCAAAAAAAGTTCGAAAAATGGGCGACTGGTACAACAGGTATACCGTTTATTGATGCAAATATGAGAGAGCTAAATTTGACGGGATTCATGAGTAATAGGGGACGACAGAACGTAGCAAGTTTTCTGGCACAAAACTTAAATATCGATTGGAGAATGGGCGCTGAATACTTTGAGAGTATGTTGTTAGACTATGATGTGTGCTCGAACTATGGCAATTGGGCATATAATGCAACAGTTGGCCATGATCCCCGTAACCGTTTCTTCAATATTGTGGGGCAAGCAAAGCGATATGATTCTAAAGGAGAATATGTTAAACTCTGGTTACCGGAATTAAAATCACTCCCAAAAGATTATATACACGAACCACATACATTTTTCGTTGAACAAAAAGAGTTGTTTGAAGTAAAAGAACAAGTCAGTTATCCATCACCAATGATTGATTTGGAGAAAAGTTATGAAGAAATCAAAGCGAGAGAATAAAGCTAGAATTTTACCATTCACTAAAACCGTGAAGTTAGAGGGTGATAAGAACATATCTGAAATAACCAGGAATCTTTTTTCAGAAACCTGGCATTCATATTTAGATCAAGTAAGCATGGTTGCCTTAAAGCTCGAAAATGAGCTACATCATAAGAAAGAGGAGCAACCAATTACGAAGCGCCATAAACTCAGAACAATCTGAATAAATATAGTTATTTGTTCAAATGGCTAAAATGAGAAAGAAGCAGGACCTACCCTCGAAAATGTGCCCTGTTTGTGGCTTGCCATTTGTATGGAGAAAGAAATGGGAAAAAAACTGGGACAGTGTTAAATACTGTAGCGAGCGTTGCCGAAGGAATTCAAAACTTTAGCCGGTCCCAAACAAAACGAGGTGTTAATTTTGCGATACATGCAATAAATGCCCATCTTTTTGTGATGTAAGCTCTTTTCTTTTTCTTTTCAATTGCATCAACCATTTGTTGTACAGCTTTTTCGGTTGAGGCAACCCAAAACATGTTTTTATTATTTTCGGTCATTTCAGAAACAACATATCCTGGCCGTATGTCAGAAATTGCAATGTCGAGCTCAAACTTATTCACAGTTTGGCGAAGGCCATTCATATAATTAGAAATAAAGTGCTTTGATGCAGTATAGGAAGCCGCTCTTCCCGAAGATAGATGGGAAGCAATGGATGACATTCCTACAATGTGTCCCTTTTTTTGCTCTTTGAAGTAGCTAAAACCAAAATGAACTCCGTGAACAAATGCGGTTACATTCACATCAATGGTTTGAAGATCACTTTCCCATTTTGGGAGCACGGTATCTCTTCCGACACCAGCATTTAATATCATAATATCCATGCCGCCCATCTCTTCCACTAACCCTTTATACATTACCGTTGCTGTTTCATGATCGGTAACATCACACGTTCGGTAGTATGCATTTTCACCAATTTCAGCAGCTAATTCTTCCAATCTCTCAGTTCGCCGGCCAATTAAACCCACCTTGTTTCCTTTTGATGCAAGTTGTTTAGCCAATTCTCTACCAATTCCTGATGTGGCCCCTGTGATCAATACTTTCTTCATTCGAGTGATGTTAATTCGTTCGCTAAATAATTTTTTAAAGGCTGTGTTGCCAGAGCATCAAAAGTAAATAGAAATTCAAGATATTGCTCAATCAAGCGTTCATACGAGCGTAGAACCAATTCGTTTAATTTTAATTCACCTTCCTGGAGTTCGAGCAACGAAATAGGATCGAAATCTTCTGCGGTTGCTAAATTTCTTTGCAGCGTTGATAAATCTAACTCTTCAACCTGTTTCAACAATTTTTTATGGTTGGAAAGCTGTTCCTCCAGAAATCTGCTTTCTAGTACTTTTTTTAATGAATCCTGATATTGCTCGGATATAAATTCATTCTCCCTTTGGATCGCATCCAGAGTACGTTCGGCTATTTGTGCTTTATTATTTCGGAAAATAGGGAGGGTTATCCCAAATGAAAATCCGATGTCAGTTTCTCCTGCGCCTCGAAATGGTGCATATTCTGCCTGTACGAATCCAATATCAAAATCAGCTTTTTCGGTCGACAAATCCAGGTTAGCTACTTCGATTTGTTTAGTGAGATACTCCAGTTCAGCTGAATTATATATTGATGAAAGCACATCTGCCATAACAAATTCAATAGTTGCAATAGTTACTAGCTCGAAGGTTTTCCAATTAAATTGATCTGTTTCAAGGGTGATTTTAATTTCTTGAGATATTAATTCAACCTCTATCCTAGCTTGATCGTAGTCTTCTAAAGCTTCTATTAGCTGTAGTTTTGCATCAACATAATCCCTGGCATCAAATAAATCTGACTCGGTTGCCCCCTCAAAAAGTTGAAGTAATTGATTGCGCTGATGCAGCTTTTGTTGCGCGATCGATCTCTTTTTTTCACTAAACAGATAGTTGGTAAGCCGAGCATATCTGTCGTATAGATTTTCGTTGAATTCTATTTTTTGGCGAAGAGTTAGTTCCTCTTTTCGCGCATTGAATAAAGCATTATTTCTTCGAACTCTCCACGGATTTGAAGGACGAAAACGCAGCTGATATCGCGCGTCACTATACGTTCGTTCATCATTGGAATATCGGAATTCTAACTCCTCCCCAAGTGGAATTTGATAAGAGCGACGTTCTAAAAAATCTATTTGTTGGCTGAACTCCAGGGTATTTAAATCCTCGAATGCTGTGAGTAGAAATTCCTCTGGGGTTCTCTGTGCAGATACATCAGCAGATAGATTTTGTAAACAAACGAAGAAAAGAATGATCAGAAATTGAATCTTCATTTGATCATTACTTTTTCACCAACCGGAAGTTTGTTGTCTTCTTCAAGCTCGATAAAAACTTCAAGTCCAAATGCAGTTACGGCGGTTGACTTTTGAAGAATAAGAGGCAATTCGGTAATAGAACCAAAACCGATAATTCGACCTTGCGTTCTCAAAAAGCCCTGCTCAATAGACTGAATTGTAACTAAATCTCCCAACGCTCTGTTTCGATCTTTACTTCCAACCAAATAGCCAATAACAGTTCGAGGTTGAATAGGATTTATGGATAACAGGGATGTAAATGCCTCTACTTGTTCACCTGGTTTCACATTCACATCATCAATTACGCCATCGAAAATAGCATATTTGTTAAGTTTCTCTTGTTCTTCCAATCGCCATTCCAATTCCTGTTGTGCCAGATCAATGGAAGCTTGAATTTGAGATTGATCAAATTGATGATCTTGAAGTAAATCCTGTTTTCTTATTTCAATGGCTTCTAATTCGAGCCCTCCTTTTTCAAGTACCGATTGTTTTTGAAGTTGCAAGTCGGATAAAGAGTCAGGCGTTGTGCCGGTTTCTACATTTAGCGAACGCGCCAGATTTTGATTAACCTGAATTTTTGAGTTTATCTGTAATACTTCGTTATCCATATCACTTTGGATAATTCTCTTTTCTGAATCCAGTAATTGAATCTCCGACTCTAATAATTTCTGTTTTTCAACTTTCTCTGATTGCAGGTTCTGTATTTCTTTTTCCAGTTTTTTAATGTCTAATTCCAGTTCTGGACTTTTCAATTCAGCTAAAAGGTCGCCAATATCTACCGTTTGGCCCGGAACCACATAAGTATTTAAGACGGTAGCTGGTTTCTCTGAATTCACTTGATATTTTTTTGTATCTGTGATTCCAAGGAAGGCATTACTTCCTTTAAAATATCTCGTGTTTACTGATAACAACGTTACGAATATAACACCAATGAGCACATAAAAAGTATTAATACCGGACTTCATTCTAATTTTCCTCCAGTATATCCTTAACAGTTATCCGCGCTCTGTTAACACCTCCATAACCCGAAATCAATTCAACTAAATCACGTTTTGATACATCCGGTTTTAGTTCAATAGAGTATTCGCTTTCAACATCATCCGCTCGATGTATGACTTGTACTTCTGTAAATTCATTACAGTATAATTTCAAGTTTTCTTCAATTTTTTGAATCGGTGATGCATCAACCATTCGAATAATTAGCCTTCCTCGTTCACCAACTTTTGCACTAAACGGCGAATAATGAAGTATCAGTGCACCAGTACAAAATACTATGGTACCTACAAAGGATATGGTGTACCCAAAAACACCAATGGATAAACCAACGCTAAGAGCAGCAAAAATAAAAATGATATTTCGTGCATCTTGAATGCGTGTTCTGAATCGAATAATTGCAAGTGCACCGAATGCACCCAAACCTCGTGCCAGGCTGTCTCCAATGGCCATCATTACCATAGCTGCAACAATTGAACCAAGTGCAATTGCTTGAAAAAAATTACGTGGGTAAAGTGGACCTGAAAAGGTGATCTTATGCGTAATTGCGATAATAGACGATAACACAAATGCCCATACTAATGAATAAAGTACATTTACTAGAGTAGGATATTCGTAGACCGGTTGATCCGGAAAAAGCTCAAACATAAAAGAATTGTGTATTCACTGATAAAGGAGTGCTGATTTCCTTTGTGAGAAATTATACTATTCTTTTAATGTAAGGAAAAGATGAAGAATTTTATGTACTAAGCTTTCTGTAAAACTGAAGATCTTGAAAGCGCAAATTCAAATCCGCCGAATAAGACTAACGAATACGCAAAGTCGCCAAGCATTGTATTTTTGAAAAATGGTATTGCCATATCATAGCATAGCATTAACCCAGCAATATTAAGTGGATAATCCGGGTCCATGAGCCAAACCCCGAAATTTGAAATCAGGAAGAACGTAATTGAAGCGAGTAAGCTGGATCCAATAACTCTTGGTAAAGTCACTTTTTTTAGAATCACCATCCCGATTAAAATGATTGCGACGATACTGCCATAAATCCAAACAAAGCCAGGGGTGAATAAGGTAAAACTACCGTAGTAGCTTGCATAAATTATGTTATTGATCAATAGATCGGTAACAAACATTGCAAAGAGAGGAAGAATGAACGCAAACTTTTTATCCGATAAATAAGCCGCACCAAACAAAGACATTGCACCTAAAGGAGCAAAATTTAATGGGTGAGGAATTAACCTGGTTAGAGACGCAGCCAGAATGATACCGGAAACAACAAGTAATCGTTTATTCATTATCGAAGTGATTTAAATTCTGTGTAAAATAAAAAAAGCATCGTCTCAATGAAACGATGCTTTTTAAAATCTTGATGAATAGCGTGGGTACTTAGCTACCTGATGGTACTGAGTTAACTTCCATGTTTAAAGTAACTTCAACTTCATTACCAATAACGGCGTCGGAAATATAATCGCCGGTGCCAACACCATAATCATTACGTAAGAGCGTAAACTCTGAAGTGAAGCCAGCAATTTTAACACCATCTCTTCTTGGGTGATCCATCACACCAAGTAAAGTAAATGGCATTTCGAAATCTTTAGTTACGTCCTTAATGGTTAACTCACCCTTTGCAACAAAAGTATTCTCGCCGGTAGATACAATTTCATTACTTGTGAATGTCATTGTCGGGAAAGTCTCTGCGTCGAAGAAATCTGGAGTTCTTAGGTGACCGTCTCTACGTTCGTTTTCTGTGTCGACACTTGCAACCTGAATGGTTACATCGAATGAGCTTTCATCCAGGTTTTCTGGATTGAAGTTTATATCAGCTTCGTACTCATGAAATGCACCAGGCACATTTGAGAAGAAGTGACGGATTTCAAATTTTACAGAACTGTGTGATTTATCAACAGTCCAAGGCATAGATACCATGTTAACAGCTGCAATTGATGCAATTCCGAAAACTGCTACAGCAAACATTGAGAATAATTTTCTTGAAAATTTCATTACTAAATAAATAATAGTTTTAAAGTTGTTTAGTTAGAACCAGAATTCTGAACAAATAATTCATTTAATGTTAAACTATTTTCGGTATTCATGATAATCAGTTTTACCTATCTAATTAATAGATTTATTTAAGGTCCAGCATTAAAGTGTTTAAAATGATTGTAGAAGATAATTTCTTTTCAAGAGTAAAGATCATTTTGCCGGACTTGTGAATGGATTGTCTTTAATTCGAAATCGCCAGGGTAGAAATGCGTCATCTTCTGCATAATCTATTCCAACTCGAGGGGAAGTAATTATCTCTTCGGAATTAATTGTTTGGTGGTCTTCAATCCAGATCCTATCACCCAGTAAATCTTGACCATAATGATTCGTTCGAATACCTAATGCTTGAGATACGATTCCCGGACCACCACCAACCGAACGTTCTAACTTAGTTTTATTTCTGCGTTCAAGGATATGTTCAATACCTTCAAGAGGTTCAATTGCTCGTACTAAAACAGCATCTGCGAGTCCCTCTTTATTTGTAACAATGTTGAATAAATGATGGATTCCGTAGCAAAGATAAACATAAGCAAGACCTCCACGAGCATACATTATTTTTGTTCGATTTGTTTTTCCCGCAAAATGCGCGTGGCAAGCTTTATCGGTTCGTCCATTATATGCTTCAGTTTCAACGATAATACCCTTGGTGATTATTCCATCGAAATTTGTGCAGAGCACTTTGCCAAGCAATT
The DNA here is from genome assembly GCA_965249965.1 of Balneolaceae bacterium. Classification (GTDB taxonomy): domain Bacteria; phylum Bacteroidota; class Rhodothermia; order Balneolales; family Balneolaceae; genus HXMU1420-13. The sequence goes on along the minus strand of OZ252262.1, from coordinate 251,062 downwards.
GTTTAGCTATTTCGACAACATCATCCTGTTCATAAAATGATAGTGGAAGTTTGTCGGCCATCAATCCAGAGATGCGTAGGGATTTGATTCGAAGGTTGGGGTTGGTGTTTCGTATACCTCCTTATAAGCTCGCGTTAATATAACCGACACTACAAAAAGTAGAGACGTGTAAAACGCCCAAACACCGATGATGATAAATACCGCATACCCCTGATAAAAATATTGATATGAAGAAAAAGCATATCCCAGATAAATAGTAACAATCCATTTTGCCAGCTCAAACAAAAAGGTGTAAATGGCTGCGCCAATAAAAGCGGTTCTTGTTGAAATTTTACGCTCACTTACAAAGCGGTAAATCACAAAAATGAGGAAAAAAGTAAAAACGATCGGGAGCAAAAAATCCAGCACATCATAAACCCAAGGCAGTCGTATTTCAATTTCGGTATAGGGTACTTTTATCACACTAAAATCGAAAAGTGATATCACAGAAATGGCCAAACTAAAGAACAAGAATACTGAGCCAATAACCCCAAATCCGAGAAAATTATATACGGCATCCATCACGGGGTGTGCACGTTCTTCTACATCAAAAACATCAAAAATTACATGTTTAAAACTGTGCAAAAGCCCTTGAGTAAATAAAACTAAAATGATGAGACCGGTAATCCCAAACACAGTACGGGCCCCAACCAACGGTAGCAGCAAACTTTCGAGGGTTTCAGCACCCTGAATTACATCGGTTTCTGTGGCTTCGTAATTGAAAACAGGAATGAGTTCTGAGCCATAACGAACAATTTCATCAAAGGCTTCATCGAAAGAAAGAATGTAACCTATGATAGAAATTAAAATGAGTACAAAGGGAATGGCACAAATAAACAGATTAAAAGTAATTGCAGAGGCATTAAAGAAAATGTCTTTTTCACTTGCCAGGGCAAGGGCACGACTCCAATAGGCTTTAAATGTTTGCACTGTGATGATCCTGTATCTTCTCAAAATACATTTCAAAAAGATTAATCAAAAGGTGGAACACTTAGATTTTAAGCTGTTGCTTTGGTACTTTTGTTGATACACCGTTGTAGTCAAGTTGAACTCGATTCAGCATCTGTTTTGATCAGAGTAATTGTTCAGAGCATCAATTAGATGTTCATTTTTTACAGATCCCAGATAGAATTCAGGGTGTCTACTTAATAATGATTCGTTAGCAAATTCAATACATGACAGCCCGAAAACAGACTCCTTTAATGCGCCAGTACAATGAGATTAAGGAGCAATATCCCGGTACTATTTTACTTTTTAGGGTAGGGGATTTCTATGAGACTTTTTCTGATGACGCGGTTTTAGTTAGTAAAGAATTGGGGATTACTCTAACAAAGAGAAACAACGGTGGCGACCAAACTCCTTTGGCTGGATTTCCTTTTCATGCGCTTGATACCTATCTGCCAAAATTGGTTAAAAAAGGCTACAAAGTTGCTGTTTGTGATCAGACTGAAAGTCCGGATGAGGCAAAAAAAGCAGGGCGAAAAATTGTAAATCGGGATGTTACGGAAATCACCACTCCGGGCGTTACCCTTTCCGATAAGCTCCTGGAACATAAACGCAATAACTACATCATTTCACTGTTTTGGGCAGGGCCGCTGATAGGGGTTTCCTTTTCGGATATATCGACTGGTGAATTTGGTTTGAGTGAGGTTTCAGATTCAGGTTTGTATAGTTTGATGGCAGCCATCCAACCGTCAGAAGTTCTAGTGCAAGCCAAGCTGAAAGGAAAACTGGCCAACCAGTTTGATGCTTATAACATCACCCAAATTGATGATTGGGTGTTCGAAGGTGATTACGGCTACACTACGCTTATCGAACATTTTAAAACCCATTCTTTGAAAGGGTTTGGTGTGGAAGAATTAAAGGTGGCGCAAGTTGCGGCGGGTGCTTTGCTCCACTATATGAAAGAAACGCAAAAAGCTTATTTGCAACATCTACGTCGTATATATGCGTACGAGAGCAACGAGTTTATGTCGTTAGATCCATCCACCAAAAGAAATCTTGAGCTGACAAGCAGCATTCAGGAAGGTGGAACTGAAGGTACATTGATTTCGATCATGGATGAGACAAGTACGGCAATGGGCGGAAGATTACTACGGCGCTGGATCATGCGACCATTAAAACGCCTAACTCCCATCCAGCATCGATTAGATGCAGTTGACGAGTTGTATCAAAATCATACAGTTCGATCGAATATCAGGCAGGAGTTGGATGAAGTGGGCGATTTAGAGCGCCTCATTTCAAGAATATGTGTTGGCAGAACAAATGCGCGCGACATCAAACAAATTGAGCTCTCACTAAATCAAATTCCACGAATAAAAAGCCTGTTCTCTAGTTGGGATAATGTGCTTTTGCAAGACATTAATTCCAGGCTGAAGTTGTTGATTGAGCTTCAACATCGGATTATGGATACACTTACTGAGCAGCCGCCAGCTAGTATCCGCGAAGGTGGGATGATTCGTGAAGGTTTGAATGACGAGTTAGATGAGCTTCGCGATATCGCAAAAAATGGAAAGAATTATATAGCTCAAATAAAAGATCAACTCTCTGCTGAAACCGGCATTCCATCGCTAAAAATTGGGTATAACAAAGTCTTTGGTTATTACATCGAAGTAACAAACGCCCATAAGGATAAAGTCCCCGAGACGTTTATTCGGAAGCAAACCTTAGTTAATGCCGAGCGATATATCACCCCTGAATTGAAAGAGGTAGAAGAAAAAGTTCTTTCGGCTGAAGATCGTAGCAAAACCCTGGAGTACAAATTATTTGAAGAACTGCGAGTGTTTGTATCTGAATTTGCCGATGACATTCAACAGATTGCACAGGCATTAGCACAGTTGGATGTACTTCAAAGTTTTGCTGAAGTGGCTTTCCGAAATGCCTATGCAAAACCGGAAGTGCGAGACTCTGAAGAAATTGTGATCAAAAAAGGGCGACATCCTGTCGTTGAAAAGTCGTTACCTCTTGGCGAGCCTTTTATTCCGAATGATATTGAATTGAATAATGGTGAGCAGCAGATCATGATTATTACCGGGCCAAATATGGCAGGTAAAAGTATCATTTTGCGGCAAACCGGATTGATTGTTTTAATGGCTCAACTTGGGAGTTTTGTGCCGGCAGAATCGGCGTTTCTTGGTTTAGTAGATAAGATATTCACACGAGTTGGGGCATCTGATAATTTAGCAGCGGGGGAATCAACCTTTTTGGTTGAGATGAACGAAGCTGCCAATATTTTGAATAACGCCACGCCAAGATCTCTGATTTTACTGGATGAAGTAGGTAGGGGAACATCAACTTTTGATGGCTTGAGCATTGCATGGAGTCTGGCCGAATATCTACATAATCATGCGCCTGTTGCAGCAAAAACCTTATTTGCAACGCATTATCACGAATTGAATGAGCTGGAACATATGTATGGGCGTATCAAGAACTTTAATGTGCAAGTGAAAGAGCATGATGGGAAAGTCATTTTTCTTCGAAAGTTGATTAGAGGTGGAGCCGATCATAGTTATGGAATTCAGGTAGCGAATATGGCCGGGTTACCGGAAGTTGTGATTGAAAGAGCTAAAGAGATACTCGGAAATTTGGAGAGTCATAGTCTGGATGTAACAAATAAAAATGGAACCCCTGAAAGTGATGCCATCAAGCAAAAGAAGGCAGCTCAAAAAATGGCCCAGAGTATTGAAGTGCAACCGGAAATCTCCCAGATGAATTTATTTACCAATCACATGGATCCCAAGTTTGAAACCTTGATGAACAAACTCGAAGCTATCGATCCAAATCGAATTACACCTATAGAAGCACTGATGTTAGTTACAGAGCTTAAGCAAGTGATGGGTGATTGAAAAACTCCGCCAAACATATCGCTGATCGTATTCGATTAATGATTTCTACCAAACAGTTTCAAGTTGGGGAAGTGTTGCCATCTACTCGGGAGTTAGGCCAACAACTCGGTGTGAGTTTTCACACCGTTCGTAAAGCATATCACGTTCTTGCTGATGAGGGATTGATTACCGGAGAACAGGGTAGAGGCTTTGTGGTGAATCGGCAGACTTCGCTCATGGATAAATCGAAAAGGTTGGAAATTGGTGGTGGAAAAGTGCAGGCTCTCATCGAAGAATTAGTTGGCTACGGTTTGGATGACGCTGAAATTGAGCTTCTTTTTCAGGAACAACTCGACTATATGGACTGGCCCAATCGTATACAAACCTGTGCGAGCGTTGGCGAAAACATCGAATTGGGAGGGATGTTAGCTAGCGCAATTAAGAGTCAGGTTGGAGTAAAAAGTCGTGTAATAGAGGTGAATGAATATGAAAGCGCAGCCAAATTTGATGCATTATTTGTACCGGTTAAGTTTGTGCATCAGTTTAAGAGTTTGAGTGAATCTATCATGATTATCCCAATTATTTACAGTTATGATCCGGACGTTTTATTGTCGGTAGTGGACTTATTTGGGATTCAAACCATCGGGTTAGTCACAGCTCATGAAGATTCCATCTCTAGAATAATTGCAGAAATTAAGCCAACCTTACCTTTCGAGGGGTCGATAGTTGCGGGTAGTATTTATGGAAAATCGCTGCCTTTATTTGTACGGGAAACAGATTTGATTTTGTACACTCCCGACAGTGCACGGCTGGTTGAACAAAAAGTCCCGGAAAAAAAGAGGATTAAACTGGAATACAGGCTCTCAGACCGATCCGCAGAGATGATTCGATCTGAACTATGGGAACAGTAGAAATGATAAAATTAGCATTACACATTGCAAATTAAAGAGACTATTCAGCAGGCAATTCAGGCTATCGGTAAAGAGATCGAAGCGGTAAGAAAAACGCCCTCAACAGATGTTTTAACTAACGGGATTAAGGAAAAAAAGTCTGGTCATCATGTATATGTATTCGAATCCAATAATCAGGGACTTCGTTTTGCTGAAGAGATTAAGGCGATTATTTCTGGAGGGAAAGAACAAAAAGTAGACGCTATTGATCTAAAAGACGGAAAAGTATGGATCGAATTTCCTAAAAATGAAGGTCCAAAAATTGATGAAGTATTTCTGGAATGGGAAAATGATTTTGTACTTCGTAGGACAGAGGATCATTTACACACGCTAGAAGACAAATGGAAGGATGTGCCTCAACTAAAACTCTTGCTTAATCCTGCAAAGCATTTTGATGTAGTTGGTACGCAGGTTCAAGCCAAATACGATGCACAACGCAATGAGTCCCAAATTGATGCCATCGAAAAAGCTATAAATAATAACATCACCTACATCTGGGGCCCACCAGGAACCGGAAAAACAGCCACCATCGGTTATATTATTGCCAATTTCCTGCGATTAGGTCAGCGTGTTTTATTCGTTTCAAATACTAACCGGGCGGTGGACGTAGGTTTGTTAAATGTGATGGACGCTCTGTATGAAATTCAACCAGAATTCGACCTTCAACAAACCACTCGTTTCGGGGATGCCTGGATTGATGATGAGCGCCTTGTATCGGTGCTTTTCGAACATCAGGTAAATGCAAAATTAGACTCCAGGAAATCAGAAGCTATAGAATTAAGTCAGTTGTTAACCCAGTTTGAAGCCCTTCAAGAACAAATCGATGAAATGATGGAGGAGGATAAAGAAGTACCTCAGGCATTAGATCTTCAAGCTCAACTTATGGGTGAAAAAATCGATCGTTTTGGTGGGAAACTGGAACTCGAGTCAAAAATCGATCGGCTAATAAATTTAAACGAACGCTATGAGTTAAAGAAAAAACAATTGGTTGCTACAACCATGGCCAAAGTTTGTACCTCCGAACTTTTCTACAACATCAGCTACGATGCCGTAGTAGTAGATGAAGCCTCTATGGCAAGTTTACCTTTTTTACTACTGATGGCCGCAAAATCGAAGGAGCATGTGGTAATAACCGGAGATCCCATGCAGCTGCCCCCCATCTCTATCACGGATGACAAAGAAGCGTCTATTTTTCTGGAACAGGATATTTTTTCATTCATCTCAAATGCTTCATCAACCAATCAGCTGTTCGACTGGCACGATAAAAACCCTGATTTTACCTCATTTTTTGATACCCAATATCGTTTGAATTCTGATTTGGCTGGAGTTATCAGTTCGGTGTTTTATGATGGACGTTTAAAGACCGGAAAACAAGATGCTAAACTCCCGGCCAATCATATTTCAGTTGCATTGGTGGATTCCTCGAAATATGGTCCACATATCGAACAGGAGTCCAGTGAAAGGGGTTTTAAACCAAAGAACGAGGTTCATCTGCGTTTAATTGAAGAAAGCGTGAAAAAGCTTAAACTCAAATACCCAGTTGATGAAATTGGGGTAATTGTACCCTTTCGAAGTTCGGTGTATCAAGTTAGAAATCACCTTAGAGAAAAAGGATATCGTGGAATAGAAGTAGGAACAATTCATACTTTTCAGGGAAGAGAAAAATCTGTGATTTTGTTTGATACGGTGATGAGTGGTGAAATTCAATACGGACAAGCCCGACATTATTCTGTGCGCCCTTTTGATGAGGCAAAAAACGGTATGAGTGTTCCACGATTGCTCAACGTTGCATTTTCAAGAAGCAAAGAACTACTAATCGTAATCGCAGATATGAATCATATCCAGCGGATATATGGAAAAAAATTTCTTGGACGATTGTTGCAATCGCTTAAAGAAATTTCAATGTGATTACTCTTCAAACACCCCATATGCTTTACAAGCACGTCGGAAAACTTCATCCCTGTCTTCCTCGCTTCTAAAAGTGATTTGAGTATGTTCTTTCCCAAACCAAAGTGTAAGGGCTGTTTTACTCGAAGGTATCTCGATAGAAGAGATCATTTCTAAGTTTAGAATCTGGTTATGGCCAAAGCCGTTAATTACCATTATTGCGGTCATAGAGTTTAGTTTTAATGTATTATCCTAAAGAAACAGAAACTAGGTGAAGACAAAAAGAATTTGGTATGTAAGAGAAAAAATCTTGATAAGAATATCGAATCAATCGTATATTTAAAGCCGCCTCGTAAATGAGGCATTTTATTAAATGCGAGAATAGTTTCCCTAAAGATTGGGAGTAGAGTATCACGCTAGAGCGTGACCAAGGTTGGGGCAACAGCCGGATTTATTAAAACTAATCTCAATTAGCGAGAATAGCTCAGTTGGTAGAGCACAACCTTGCCAAGGTTGGGGTCGCGAGTTCGAGTCTCGTTTCTCGCTCTTACAAAGCCTCTTAGATTACGATCTGAGAGGCTTTTTTATTAAAACAATGGGAATATGTTTTGGGGATATATCATTTATAGCGAATCAAGAGATCGATATTATGGTGGTTCCACAGAAGTTGGGGTTGAGATAAGAGTTGATCGTCATAATGATGGTTTGACTAGGTCAACGAAATCTGGTGTTCTATGGGAACTTCGATATGTAAAACGCTTCAGAACTAAATCAGACGCATTGAAATGGGAGCGAATGGTGAAGAGACAAAAAAGCAGAAAGTTTATTGAAGAATTACTAACGACTAGTGAAAATGAATTTAAAGGGTAGTGCATCCCGACCTATCGGGACCAAGATTAGGGTCGTCCCGTTGTAACGGGAAGTCTCGTTTCTCGCTCTGATAAAGGGTCTATAATTGTGGTTATAGGCCCTTTTTTTGTAGTGATAGTTTTCAGAGTGTTGGTAGAGTATCCGCCAGCTGGCAGACCAAGGTTGGGGTCGTCCCGATGAATCGGGAAGTCTCGTTTCTCGCTCTTACAAAGCCTCTTAGATTACGATCTGAGAGGCTTTTTTTGTGCCTGATACTCATGATACTCAACACTGCTGTCGAATTAGTGTTTCATTGGTGATAAGATTGATGAATCAACTAATAAGATCAAAATACGATAGCATCCAGATTAGTCAAGAATAGAGTACTTCGCTAAATTATAGTTTAAAAATGCCATTCATTTTAACCTTTACCGATTAATCTAAAAAGGTACAAGTTTCTTCAAAACTCCTTGATATGTAGCTGGCTTTCATCATACTATGCATATCACTGACAATTTCAATGAATAGATGAAACGAATAATGAAAATCCTTCAAACAGTGCCGCTATTACTTTTAGTCTTAATTTTTCAGGTAGCTCCTTCATTTGGACAAGGTGCCACAGACATAGAACGGGGATCACTAATTGGGAGTCCGGCCGATGATTTGCCACCGTATATAAAATTAGTAAGTGGTTTTGGAGAGCGTCCTGAGTGGTCGCACGACGGTAAGTTCATTCTGTTTTTAGATAAACCTATGGGTGAGGTATATGAATTAGAGCTAGAAACGGGTGTTATACGACCAAAAACCAGACATTTTAATCATTATGGGTTTACAAGAGCGATGTATCTGGCAAACGGAGACATTCTTCTATCCGGTCCTAATGAACTCTGGGACCCAACTAATGAAGAGGATCGGTATCGAGCACGTAATATAAACTGGTTGCACGTTTTGGATAAGAATGGGGAAAAACCACCGGTACCATTGAATACGATGTGTGCGGAAGGTCCTGCCGTATCCAGAAATAAGATGCGAATCGCCTGGACAATACGTGATCGCCAAATACCTGAGTATGGTAAAAATAGAGCAAAGTTATTTATGGCAGAGATCGTTTACGAGGATGGAACACCCAGATTGGATAATGAGAGGGAAATTTTTGATTCGCAGCAATTACCTTTTAATCTGGGAGATTCAAGTCTTGAAACACAGAGTTTGGTTCCGCCAGAAGATGTTAAAGTAACAGTTACAGCCTATACCATAGATGAGGGTAATAATACCGACGTTTACATTGTCGATAGTGAAACGGGTGAATTTGAAAGGATCACAAACTCACCCTGCTGTTATGATGAAGCAGAGGGTATATTTCCGGATGGCTTGCACACCTTAGTTGAGCATGCAAACTCTGAGGAAAAGGCTTGGCCTTTAATTGATTTGTATAAATTAAAATTAGACGGCTCTGGTGAGATGCAAAGATTAACCTATTTTACGAATTATAAGGGCTATAAAGCTAATCAAGGGGTCATATCAGACGATGGTAAATACATGAGTTTACAGATTGGAAAAGATAATACAGAACCAGGCGAAGGTTTCGGTTTTCTGATTATGGATTTAGAAGAAGCTGCAAAGTATTTAGAAGATTTTAAATCGTATGATGAATAATTAGTGAAGTAATAAGTAATGGTTGTATACCCTAAAAGTAGGATATAGCTCCTGGGCCAATAAGATGCTTCATTGATGAGTAGTATAATTGGATACACGTTCAAGATGCGGATTGATTATCTAAGTTGCGAACCTCTCTTCTAATACCTCTTTGGTAGAAAACCTATATCTCATATTCCTATAAACACACACATCGGTAACATCAGTAGGAACACCTGAAGGTACGGCTCTGAAATTGGTTGAAACTCTCCATTCTCCTTTAACCGCTTTTACTTTATGCCAACAATGTCCATGAAGTAATACAACCGTACCTTTTTTGGGGTAAAATTCTAGTTGACCCTCCAAGTCTTCATTGGGTATACCAGCCGGCAGCAATCCCTTTTTGTGAGTTCCTTCCATCACACATAATCCTCCACCTAAATCAGGAGTAATATCGTGTGTGTATACCAATCGATTTAAATTAAAAATATCAGGGTTTTCAGGTTGACAATCCTGATGCCAAGCTTGCCCTTTCGAGCCCTTTTTCGAAAACATACACATACAATATAGGTCCGACCAATCTTCACCTATGATGGCAGCTGTTAGGTCGCTTAAAAACTTATCGTCATTTATGGTATTAAATCGGGTATTGCCTTCATGATATGGAAACCATGGGATTACTTCGGTTGCAGACTTATTTAAAAACTCATTCTCATGCCCCCATTCAGGAGTTTCTCCAAAATGGTTTAAGATCATTTCGGTGTACTCATCCATAAGTTTGTTATCGAAATATTCATCAAGTATGATGTATCCTTTTTCCCAAAATTTTTTCGACAGATCTTTCATTAAATAGCTCATTTAATTTTCCTTAAATCTATGTATTACTCGAATATGCATTTTGTTACCTCTGCATTCTGATACACTTCTTCGGCGATATCCTCACGGAATATTGCAATTTTGTCGATACTAAAATCCTGAGAACGTCCACTCAAGAAAAGGTTATTTCTACCTGCTTTCAAATCATAGGATGCATCAGAAAACACATGATTTATATCCTGGCGAGAATTCCAATCCCACTCAGCTAATGTGTGGTTGAAGTTCTTTTGCCAATCTTCATTATTCATCTTTATAAACACATCATTGCACTCCGTAAAATCCTCACATGCATGATAGTTTCGAAGCTTAACTATGTAGGTCCCCGCATTTTCAACATATATGGGATAAACAAGTAAGCCTTGATTATTTTTTTCAACAGAGGTGTTGTGTACCCAGGTGATGTAACCTTGACCTGAATAACGTTCTACTTCGTATTGAAGCTCCCAACCTTCTGATAATGGTACATCTTCAGCTTCTATAACGATGATTCCATTTTCTTCAACAAATACGCCATCATTACATAAAGGCTGAAAATGGATTGGTTGAATTGCTAAGTAGAGTAATAGATAGAATGAATTCAGATTAGAAAGTATCATCTTAGATTTTATTTTAGCGAAATATATAGTGATTATCTGGGTATAAAAACTTTAAATCAAATACCATCATGGCTTTACGTCTAATAATCCTCTCATCTATTACCCTGATGTTAGGCTTTGTGTTAAATTGCAGTTCGTATTATGATCAGATTCAAAATGGGTACACACATACCCTTTCGTTTGAAGGCCCTATGACTTCTGAAGGTGCAGACTTAAATCCATTTCTGAATTATTTGCTACTGGTTGAGTTTGAACATGAGGAGACTACAAAAACTATTCGTGGATTTTATGCCGCAGACGGAGACGCTGCAGAAACGGGCGCCGATTCCGGGAATATATGGCAGGTTCGATTCCGACCGGATCAAGTCGGTACATGGTCATATAGTGCCGTTTTATTTAAAGGTGATAGTATTGCTGTTACTCAAAACATCGATGTTGCTGAATCTTTACTGCTTACTAATAGCACAGGAAGTTTTGAAGTGCTTGCATCCGGAAATAGTAAAATTGATTTTCGAGACAGTGGGCTACTGACAGTATCAGGTGGATATTTTCGATTTCAAGAGACCGGAGATTATTTTATAAAAGCCGGTGCAGACAGTCCAGAAAATTTTCTGGCATTTTCCGGGTTTGATGATACCTACCGTTTGGAAGCGAGTACTAAAGACGGAGAGGCTAGAACAAATGGCGAAATCCATCACTTTGAACCCCATGTTAAGGATTGGAACGCTGGGGACCCTACCTGGCAGGGAGGTAAAGGAAAAGGAATTATTGGCGCGGTGAATTATCTCGCGGTGAAGGGTATGAACGCGGTTTACTTTCTTACTTTAAATATTAACGGAGATGGTAAAGATGTTTGGATGTATTCAACCCCTGATGATTTCACTAGATTTGATGTAAGTAAATTGGACCAATGGGAAATTCTGTTTCAACACATGCAATCTAAGGGTGTTCTGATGCACGTGGTTCTACAGGAAACAGAAAACGAAACCATGCTGGATGGAGGAGATATGGGGCCTTTACGATCGTTGTATTTTCATGAATTGATTGCTCGCTTCGGTCATCATCCGGCTATAATCTGGAATTTGGGTGAAGAAAATGGATTTGCTCCCTGGGTTCCTACCGGTGCACAAAATGATCGTCAACGTAAGGCATCGGCTTCTTTTTTTGATAAACATGATCCATATAATCACCCGGTAGTTATACATACGTTACCTAATGAAGATCTTCACGCGCCTGTACTGGATAGTTTACTCAGCTTTCCGTTATTAGATGGAATTTCATTGCAGCACTCTGAACGTACCACAGTTGCACAAACAGTGGAAAAGTTAAAAGAAAAGTCCGCTCAATCTGGTCATGAATGGATGATCATGATGGATGAAATTGGGATGTGGCATACCGGCGCTAAGATGGATACGGCAGACGTAAACCATCCAACACTTACCAGGTATGTTTTATGGGGGGCATTACTTTCAGGAGCTGCTGGAGTTGAATGGTACTTTGGGGCGAACAGTCCACAAAATGATTTGACAACAGAAGACTGGAGAACACGGGATCGTCTTTGGGAAATAACCAATCATGCAAAAGTATTCTTTGAACAACATCTTCCATACTGGGAAATGGAACCCATGCACGATCTGATAAGTGCAGATAGCGCGTATTGTTTCACAAAAACAGATTCACTTTATGTGCTTTATGTGCCTTCCTTTGAACAAGCTAGTCTGGATCTGAGTGGGTCGGCTGGTGATTTTCAGGTTCGTTGGTTTGATCCTTTTGAAGGGGGAGAACTACAAAGAGGTTCTGTTGATAGGATAAGTGGGGGCGGGCAGCGATCAGTTGGAGCTCCACCTTCTAGATTCAATCAGGATTGGGTACTACTGATTAATAAGCTTAGCGACTCAAATAGCGTATCAAACTAGATCGAAAACAAATTTAGAATACTTCGAGTCTTTTTACTCGCTCTTAAGGCAGGCAATCAAGAACACATGAATGCCTTTTTAATCGAAGGGAAGAAAATATAATGGGGATATTATCCGTGGTTGATAAGAGTTAATCGAAATTATGGTGCATCAAGAAAAGTAGTTGGAATAATTCGCGCTAATCGTAGTAAGATGGTTCGCGTTCAAATTCTTCCATGGGTAAAGAAAGAAAACTCGTTACACCATCCACGTGAAATAAATTGATGAAATTTTCAATTTCTTTGATAGTGACACTCAGTAATTTCATTCTGTATACAAAAGAACGTTTAATATCGTAGCCTTTCATTTGCTGATATTGCACATGCGTATTTAGTTGGCTCCATTCAGCCTTCATCTGAACATAAAACCACATTAACGCTAATTGAAATTCTTCCTCTCCATACATCTGGGTTGATGCCAGGAATGTATTAACTTTGAACTTGATCCAGTTCTGTATTTTCTCTCTCTCTTCAGTTCGGGTAATTTTTGATAGTACTTCATCATAAAGGTTTGTCTTTAGTCGCGAAATACACTCATCAACCGTAGCTCTTGTAATTGCATTCATACGGTTTGTTGGCAAGTTGACTAGATACTTTATTTTTTTATCGGCGTATCGAAAAATCCCTTAATAGCTCAACTAATTTAAAAGTATAACCAGCAATTATTTTTAACTTACTGGGAGGCAATTGTTTCTACTGATACACCAGGATGAGAATCAATTCCCGGGAAAAAAAGTTTGATGGTGGTTCCAATTCCCGGGGTACTTTCAATCTCGATATTCCCTTTATGCAAATGCATCAATTCCAGGCATAGATTGAACCCAATACCCGAACCCGTTTCATGATTGGTTCCTTTTTTAGATGCATATGTTTCGATATCGTTTAGTTTCTGAACCGTTTCCGCATCCATACCAATTCCGGTATCTTTTATAATAAGAAGCACCCCATCCCTGCTTTGTTCAGTGCTCACCGTAATCTTGCCGTTATCTGGTGTAAACTTTATCGAATTCGTAATTAGGTTCCTCAGAATAGTCTGTAGAGTATTTTGATCAGCATACACCTCAACTGCACCTAAAGGTCCTATCGTTAAATCAATGTTTTTATTTCCCAAGTTGAAAGTGTGTAAATCTCTAAGACTATTCAGAAATGGTTCTATTCGAATTGGTTTAAGATCTAGATTAATTCGATTTTCTTGAGATCTACTCCATTCGAGCAAGTTATTAACCAGGAAAGCTGTTTGATCAATGGTTGTATTAAGAATGCCAATTAATTCTTTGAGTTCGTTGTTTTTGGATTCCTGCATTTGATCATCAATTAGCACAGTGAGACTCGTTAAACTCATTAGGGGAGATCGTAAATCATGACCAATTATTGATAACAATTTGCCTTTTGTGTTAATGGATTTTCTTAATTCTTCTGATTGTTCTTTTAATTTATTTTGAGCTTCTAACTGAGAATCGAAATAATGATTAATACTAATCACAAAAGCATAAATAATTATAGAATAAATTGTTAAAACAACTAGAATTGTTACAAACGATTCTATTAAATAGGCATCCTTTGTTATAAATGTTATAGAAGTAAATTGTAAGAAAAAGATGATAGAGGCCACTATATACTCTCTGGTACCAAACATCAGCGCAAGTATTGGGAGCAAGGCCCAGTAGAACAAAGTATTTCTTAAATAGAAAGTGGAATAGTCTACATAATCGAACATTATAAAAGGAGCAACGAATAAATTTGCCCACAGAATTGCAGCCAATATTTTTAAAACCCTGTAAGGGTGCTTACGTTGGAATATGAAATACAAAAGTGTTAGAAAAGAAGCGCCGGAGCAAAAATAGTTTAGTACGTGCAAATTTGCCGTAGAATTATAAAAAACAGAATCTAATATATAGCCAACAGTTGCACCTAAACTGCATGCCACTACAAACCAAGGGTTATTTATAAAATCCCTATAGGTTTTAAATGCCCGCATAAATCGCCCACAATTTTTTACTAGTCAATGCTATCATACGTCTATCTTTAGTAAGGGTCAAATCCATTCATCATTAAACTAATTTTCAATTTTAAACAATACTCGGGAATGGCTATCAATTACAGTAAGTTATCGGGTGTAACCAATAATTAATTAAACGAAAAATGCCAGATAGAAATGCAGAAGCTTTATGGAATGGAGATCTAAAAAGCGGTAATGGAACGGTAAAAGTTGGAAGCGGTTTATTTGAAGGCCCTTATACTTTTGTATCAAGATTTGAAAACGGGGAAGGTACAAATCCCGAAGAACTAATTGCAGCAGCACATGCAGGCTGTTATTCAATGGCTTTATCGAACGAATTGACCAAAGCTGGCCACAACTCGCAGAGTGTTGATACAAAAGCAAAAATTACACTCGAAATGATTGATGGTGCACCAACTATCACTAAAATGCTATTAACCGCCGTTGCAAATGTACCCGGATTATCCGACGAGGATTTCCAGAAAATTGCAGAAGCAACCAAAGATGCATGCCCGGTTTCAAGAGTTTTAAATGCTCAAATCACTTTAAACGCTTCATTAGCGTAAGTAAAAAGTCCCGTGTTTCGCGGGACTTTTTTTGTATCAAAATGATTTAGCTGATTCTAACGCTGATTTTTAGAAATGATGTTGTGCAAAAGCAAGTAACACACTTCTAATGTTTAACTGCGCAATTGATTTCTTATCTTTTCAACTTCCACGAATAAATGAATTCGGAGCATCTTAATGAGCGATAAACCGCGTGAGTATTGTGGCGTTTTTGGAGTTTTTGATCACCCTGAAGCTGCCATGTTAACCTATTATGGCTTACATGCACTTCAGCACAGAGGGCAAGAATCTGCTGGTATTGTTACTACCTATTATGATGAAAACAAAGAACGCAATATCATGCCTATGTACAAAGACTTTGGTCTAGTACTTAGTGTGTTCGATAAGCCTAAAATTTTCCGAAAAATACTAAAAGGAAAATCGGCAATTGGGCACAATCGATATTCAACTTCAGGCTCATCAAAAAATCCGGCAAACATACAGCCATTTCGTGTACACTATAAAACTGGAAACATCGCCATTGGTCACAATGGTAACCTTTCGAATGCTAAACAAATCCGTAAGAAGTTTCGGGATGAAGGAGTTCTTTTCCAAAGTACCTCAGATACCGAATTAATTCTTCATTTAATTGCCCATAGCAAAGAAGAAAAGCAACTTGATCAAATATTGGATGCGATGCACCAAATTGAAGGTGCATATTGTTTGGTGATGCTTACAGATGACAAACTCATTGCTGTCCGCGACCCGAACGGATTCAGACCTCTTGCATTGGGAATAGTAGATGGGAAATATTGCATTGCCAGCGAAACGTGTGCGTTTGATATAATCAATGCGGAATATGTTCGAGATGTAGAACCCGGTGAAGTAATTGTAATTGATAAAGAGGCAACGCTAAACGAAGAGCCTAAATCTTATTTTATTGAGCCAAAAGAGGGGACCGGAACCAGCCAATGCATTTTTGAATATGTATATTTTTCTCGACCGGATAGTATGATATTTGGCGAAATGGTAGATAAGATTCGGCGAAACCTTGGAAAAGCCTTAGCTAAGGAACATCCAATTTCAGAAATAACAAAACGCCAAATTAATGGGAAAAAACCGGTAGTAATTTCTGTACCAGATTCAAGTAACACGGCGGCCATCGGTTATGCGAGTGAAAGCCAGAAGTTAGGATTTGATTGCAAGTATGACATTGGGCTAATTCGTAATCATTATGTTGGAAGAACATTTATTTCACCCGGCCAGAAATCGAGAGAGCAAAAAGTTCGGACAAAGTTTAATCCCGTGCGTGGAGTAATCGAAGGCAGAAGTGTAATTATTGTAGATGATTCTATTGTACGAGGAACAACTTCCCAACTCTTGGTGGATATGATTCGCGAATGTAATCCTGCGGAGATTCACTTCCTTGTGAGTTCCCCTCCGATAATTAGTCCGTGTTATTATGGAATGGATTTCCCAAGCCCGGATGAATTGATTGCGAATCGATTCGACAGAGATATTGAAAAAATGGCTAAAGAAATTGGAGTTGATAGCTTAAGGTATTTATCTCCTGATGGACTTGTAAATGCTGTTAAAGAAGCGAATCCATCAGGGCACGATTACTGTACAGCCTGTTTTACCGCTAACTACCCAGTGCCGGTTAATTTTGGTGTTGAAAAAGAAGAGAACGAATTAGTTTGATGTTCACAAAAAGTGCCACTTTTATAACCAGTGCGCCACGCCTTGAGGATTGCCCTCCTGCTTCTTTACCTGAAGTTTGTTTTGCAGGCCGATCTAACGTTGGGAAATCGTCTCTCATCAATGCACTCACAAACAAAAAAAGATTAGCACGAACATCCAATGTTCCCGGGAAAACCCAGCAGATGAATTATTATAACATCTCAGATGCTTGTTATTTTGTTGATTTACCGGGCTATGGCTATGCAAAGGTTCCTAAAAAGGAACGAGAAAGGTGGGGTAGAAATATTCGCGAGTATCTCGAAAATCGACATACACTCAAGCTCATTATTCATTTAATCGATGCTCGCCATAAACCAACCGAACTTGACCAAGACTTCTTTTATTGGATGGCTTCAAACCAGATGCCATTCTGCGTGTTGATGTCAAAAGCAGATAAATTATCCAATAATAAACGTATAAAATCCAAATCAGAAGTACGCAAAATTCTAACCGAAATGAATATTGAAGTTCCTATTTTGGCGTACTCTTCAGAGAGCAAATTGGGTATCGAAGCCGTTCAGGATTTGATCTCTGAATTCGTGGAATCGTAATCCTAAATTTAAAAAACACTCTTTCACACACATGTCATTTAAAGTTTTATTGTTAGACGGCGTTGATCCGATTTGCGCTGATGTATTCAAAAGCAGAGGGATACAAGCTGACCAACCAGGGAAATTAACCGACGAAGAATTAATTGCAAAGATTGGAGACTACGATGGCATGGTAGTGCGTAGTGCTACCAAAGTGACTTCGGAAATTCTTAAGCATGCCAAAAACCTTAAAGTAGTTGGGCGTGCAGGTGTAGGTGTTGATAACATAGATATCCCTGCAGCTACTTCGAAAGGGGTATTGGTGATGAATACTCCAGATGGAAATACGATTTCAACGGCTGAGCATACCTGTGGGATGATTATTGCACTTTCACGAAACATTCCAAAGTCGGTAGCCAAAGTGAAAAGTGGCGGTTGGGATCGAAAAATATATATGGGTACCGAGGTTCATGGCAAAAAGTTAGGAATTGTTGGCCTAGGTAAAATCGGTACAGAAGTAGCAAAGCGCATGATTACATTTGGGATGGATGTACAAGCGTATGACCCATTTTCAACCGAAGATCATGCAAATGATGTAGGTGTACAATTAGTAGAGTTAGACAAATTACTTTCTACCTCAGATTATTTATCGGTTCATACGCCACTTACAGAAAAAACGCGTGGACTAGTTTCGCTAAAAAACGCTGAGAAATTGAAAAAAGGGATTCGTCTGGTGAATTGTGCCCGTGGCGGAATCTATGAAGAAGCAGATTTGCCCAAATTATTGGATGATGGAATTCTGGGAGGTGTTGCCTTAGACGTTTATACCACGGAACCGCCTACTGAAGAGATTTACACCGCATTACAGCACGAGAATATTATTTGTACGCCTCATTTGGGAGCATCAACGGAGGAGGCTCAAGAAAAAGTAGCGGAGCAAATTGCAGCACAAATGGCCGATGCACTTGAGAATAAAAATTATAAGGGCAGCTTAAATGGCAAGTCAATTGCACTTCTCACGAATAAAGAAGTTGGTCCGTACTTAGAACTTGCCGAAAAACTTGGACGATTAGCAGTACAAATTAGCCCGGATCACGCCAATAATTTTGAATTTGAATATACCGGTGATAGCGCTCGCTATGCAGATGTATTGACAGATGGCATTCTCAAAGGTATGCTTTCTGAATATGTAAGCGAAGCGATAAACTTGATTAACGCACGAGTTTATGCAGATGAGCGCGGATTTAAAATCAAGGAAATTACAAGTAGCAAAACTAAGCTGTATAGTGATTTGGTAACCATTCGCCTTCCCGAAGGTTCTGAGTATTCAGAAATTTCTGCTATTGTATTTGGCGATGGCGACTACCGAATTGTAGAAATCGATAAATATGGGATAGAGCTTCGCCTCGAAGGCGATATTATTCTTTATCAAAACGAAGATAAACCGGGTATGCTGGCTTCTGTTAGTGGAGCATTAGCGGAAATGAATTTGAATATTGGTGGACTGAGTTTGGGAAGAAGTGGCAAAGGCTCAAATGCAATCACTGCGTTCAGCATCGACAAGCAAATGAATAAGGATGAGCTTGCAAAAGTATCTGCACTAGAAGGAATTAAACATCTACGCTATGTGTCGCTGACTTAATCTGATAAGTCTGCAAACTCTCCATTATTTAATCGTTCTATCAATCGAAGCTCATTCACTCTTTTAAGGTGACTGAGTTTCGTCCCGCTTAGGGAAGCTACAGTCATTTCGCGTTTCCCCAATGCACCTTGTGCCCGGGCAACTTTCCAAGAAGATTTAGCCATTGCTGCACGTGCTTTCGAAGCTGAGCAATAAGTAGTTAGTATCGCATCATCTGCAGCAAAGCTTTTTAACTTCTCAAATGTTTTCACTGACCAAAGTTCCGGGTTTACCTCTGGTGAAAAAGGATCATGAAAAAAGAAATCGATGGGTTTATCCGGGACAGGGAACTCTTTAAATAGCCCAAAAAACAAGTGTAATTTCACTTTAGGGTATAATGGACTAGTAAAATGGTTCCACCCTTCTCTAAGCTTACTGAAGATTTCCACTAAATGAGTATTTGCACCTTCTAGCCCTAACAGTTCCCCATAATTAAGTTGCTTGATGATCTTCAAAGCAGCGGGGTAAGCTTCTATTGAGTAACAATGAATCGTGCCTTGATACTGTTGCTTTTTCACATAATCAGTGAGCAGTAAATAATTCAATCCGGTTCCAAAGCCGGTCTCAAAAATATTGATCTCTTCAGGTGAACTCGAAAGTCTCTCAATGAATCTTGATTGCTCAAAAAAAACGTGCCGACTTTCTGCAATCGCTCCATTCGGATTGTGGTAGAATTGTTGAAACTCGCTCGAAAAGAAAGTGGACGAGCCATCTTTAGAATAATGATGTTCAATTTTACCCATGTAGCTTTGCTATTGTAGAACTAAAATTGTCCGTATAATCGAGTTAAAAATTTTAAGTATGCAATTTAACGATCAAATTCTTCAACTCACGGAAAAATATCTGCCTTATATGATTGAAACGAGGAGGTATTTGCACAAACATCCCGAGGTTAGTTATAAAGAGTTTGAAACTACAAAGTTCATCAAGAATGAGCTGGACAAAATGGGAATACCGTACGACAGTCCACTTGAAACAGGATGTATTGGAATACTAAAAGGAGAGAAACCTTCAGATAAAGTAATTGCCTTACGTGCTGATATTGATGCCCTTGCTATGGAAGAAGAAGGGGAGGCAAAATCCGAGTTTTTGTCAAAAAATCAAGGGGCAGCACACTGTTGTGGGCACGATGCGCACACTTCAAACTTGTTGGGTACAGCTAAAATCTTATCAGAACTTAAAAAAGAAATTGAGGGAACGGTTTTACTTGTATTCCAGCCGGGTGAAGAAAAATTGCCGGGCGGTGGAAAATTGCTTTGCGACACGGGGTATTTACAAAATAAAAAAGTGAATGCAATTTTTGGTCTCCACACGGATCCTTCCCTGAAACCAGGGAAAATCGCAACTAAAGCAGGTCCGCTTATGGGGAGTCCGGATGAATTTGAAGTAGAAATTTTTGGAAAAGGTGGTCATGCCGCTCGACCTCATGAGGCAGTAGATCCCATTGTAATCGCATCTCAGTTTGTCACTTCGGCACAGACTATTGTAAGCAGAAATATTGATCCAACTGATTCGGCTGTGGTTACAATTGGCAAAATTGAAGGCGGTACAGCTCATAATATTATACCCGAAAGTGTCCGAATGTTAGGAACGGTTCGAACGCTTTCTAAGAAAAATGCAGATTTAATAGCCAAACGGTTAGAACAACTTTTAAAAGGATTAACGGAGTCTATGGGAGGCTCATATACATTTAGGTTTAACAGAGGTTATCCTGTTGTAAATAATACACAACACGAAGCCGAACGGATAATTTCATGTATGCGAAACCTTTTTGGAGATTCATCTGCAAAGGAGCTAGAAAAGCCGATTATGGCAGGTGAAGACTTCGCTTTTTATCAGGAACATTTTCCCGGTGCATTCTTTTTTGCAGGTAGTGGGACAAAAGAATCTGACTCACAATATGTTTGGCATCATCCTAAATACAATGTAGATGATCGTTTTTTTAAGTACGCAGCACCATTAATGGCAGCACTGGTTTTAAATGGGAAATAAATTTAACTCAAATCGTTCATTTTGGGAGGATACTCTATATAACCAAAATTATGATTTAGTAGTTGTGGGAGCCGGTTTGACTGGACTTTCAACGGCATATTTTGCCAAAAAAAATCACCCCGAAGCCAAAGTACTGATTCTGGAACGAGGTGAATTTCCGATCGGAGCAAGCACTAGAAATGCAGGGTTTGCCTGTATAGGCAGTGTGGGCGAGCATCTGGCTGATCTGGAAATTGATACTGAGGATCAATTGAAAAAAAGAATTGCAGCGAGATACGAAGGATTGTCGTTGTTAAAAGAAACTTTAGGAGAAGACATTATAGATTACGATGCCTGTGGCGGATGGGAGATATTCACTGAACAGCATGAATTTGATAAAATACAAGAGCATGTCGCGCGTTTTAATAATTGGATGGAAGAGCTAATAGGCGAAAAAGAAGTATACCAAGTTGGAGAGTATGAAGGATATCCAAGCATTTTTAATCGAGTGGAAGGCGCGCTACACCCCGGTAAAATGACAAAGCGATTAATTGAGCTGAACCTTCAACTTGGAAATGAATTACGGTGGCAAACATTGGTTACCGATGTCAATTTTGATGAGGGTGCAATTGAAACAGGGAATGGTTTTACGATAAGTGCCAATAAGATTGTGTTGGCAACCAATGCATTTACTTCAAGTATCACACAACAACAAAAGATAAAACCCGGACGAGGGTATGTTTTTATAACGAACCCAATTTCAGAGTTAACTTGGAAAAGTACCTTCCATTACAATAAAGGCTATGTGTATTTTCGGAACTTAGGCAAAGACCGTTTACTTATTGGTGGTGGCAGAAATGTTGATTACGATACCGAGACTACCTCAGAATTTGGCGTTAATCAACACATTAAAAACTACCTTATCGATTTTGTGAATGAGGTGATAAAATTACCAAAGGGTTGGCACATCGAAAGAGAATGGACGGGTATTATGGGTTTCACAGAATCAAAAAAAGCAACATTAGAGCAGGTTGGGAAGAAAACCTGGCAAGTTGCGGGATTAAGTGGAATGGGGGTTGCCCTTGGAATGGCTCTTGGCAAGAAAGCAGCAAGTCAATTATCAATTAACAATTAAACAATTATCAATTGAAGCATTCTTAATTCTTAATTGATAATTGTATGAATTCCTCATAAATCACTACAAGTTCACTTAGCATCATGGAAGTGGCTCCCCAAAGTGGTACCCGATGAATATCCCAATAAGGGACGGTATATTCGGTTTCTCGTAATGGCCACTGCTCGAATTTAAGATGTTGTTCACCGATCAGGTTAGAGAATGGCACACTGAAAATTTCATCGACCTCGTTCGGATTTGAAATGAATTTCTGTTTGGTATCTAAGAACCCAACTATTGGAATTACCATGTTATTGGAGTGGTCAACATAAAGCGGACTTAATTGTCCTACTACATCCACATGTTCGCAAATGAGACCTGTTTCTTCATGGGCTTCACGTAGTGCGGTTTCTTCATGAGTTTCATCGCCTTCCTGACCACCACCCGGAAAACTGATTTGGCCTCCATGTTTAATACCTGATGTTCGCAGGGTGAGTAGAATTTCCGGTTCTGCCTTCCATGTTAGAAAAAGAGCAAGAACACTACTATTTCGGTACTCTTCTCTTTTGGGTGAATAACTTTTAAAAGTTGGGTTCTTGTATGATGATGGAAAGGGGCGCATTTTATTTTGCGCAACAGAACCCGGAAGAGCTTGTTTAAGTCTGTTCGACAAAAACTTTTTAAAATCAGTCACTTTGAACCTCACAAAGATATTCAAATTGTTTTTCAAGGCCGGTTTTTAAATCCGTACTAGGTTTATAACTAAGTAAACGAGTGGCCGTTGAAATATCTGCATAGGTTTGGAAAACATCCCCCTCTTTTCTGTCGAGATACTCAATCAAACCTTTTTTGCCCACTACAGCTTCCATTGTGGAGATGAGATCTTTCAAAACAATAGGTTCTGAATTTCCGAGATTAATAATTCGTCCTTCTGCTTTTAGATCCACGCAAGCGATAATGCCTTTAACTATGTCATCGATGAAGGTGTAATCACGACGCGTTGAGCCATCGCCAT
This sequence comes from Balneolaceae bacterium, assembly GCA_965249965.1. Taxonomy (GTDB): domain Bacteria; phylum Bacteroidota; class Rhodothermia; order Balneolales; family Balneolaceae; genus HXMU1420-13. The sequence goes on along the minus strand of OZ252262.1, from coordinate 227,857 downwards.
ACATTGTAATAGGGTGATCATGCATCAATTGCTTGAAAAAACGCGCAATTCCCATATCCGGTCGTTGGCGTGGTCCGTATACACTGAAAAAACGAAGAATGCTGTAATTCAGCCTATGATTTTCACCAAACTCAATGCAAAGTTCTTCGCCCAACACTTTTGTTGCTGCATAAGGACTAACGGGATCATCCAATGGGTCAATTTCGCAAAAAGGAACTTTATTAGATTCGCCATACACCGAGGAACTAGAAGCGAAAATGAATTTAATGTTTTCAAATTTACTTGCTACTTCAAGTAAATTTCTGGTTCCTTGTACGTTCACATCGTGATATAAATCCGGTTGTAGAACCGAAGGACGAACTCCGGCTTTTGCCGCTAAATGAATGACCACATCAATAGTCTGAGAATCAAAAACCTGCTTTAAAAACTGCCGATCTCTAATATCGCCTTCTGTTAGGGTAAAATTTGAATTACGAGTAGCGGCTTCAAGATTTAGTTTCTTTGTAGAAGCCTCATAAAAATCATCGAAATTATCGATGCCAAGTACCAGATGCCCATTTTCTAAGAGTTTTTCTGAGGTATGAGATCCGATAAATCCCGCAGCTCCGGTTACAAGAATAGTCATCTATAAAGATATTCCGTATTTCTTATTAAAAAATTACTGAGCATTTGCGTCCGATACTTTTCGTAGTCGATAAGGCTTTTTTTCCTGTCCTTCGTAGTAAACACGCATTAATATTTCTACAATAATTCCTGTTGTTAAAAATTGAAGGCCACTAAAAAAAGTGATTAATCCCAGAATGAGCAGTGGTTTACCCCAAATATCCTGACCAAGAATTTTCAATCCCAGTAGATAGATATTTATCCCAACTCCAATAGATGTGAGCAACAATCCTATGCCTCCGAATAGGTGCATGGGCTTGCTTAAATAACGTTGGAAGAAAACCATCAATATAAGGTCGCTAATCACCTTATAGGTTCTGCTAAGTCCATATTTCGATTCACCTGAAGTTCTTGGATGATGTTTGACTTCGAGTTGATCAATCTTTGCGCCCTCAATGTGTGTAAGTAAAGGTATGAACCGATGCAATTCTCCGTATAACCCAATTCGCTTGGCAATAGAGGAACGGATTACTTTTAGCGTACACCCTGCATCTTTAATATCGATTCCTGTTAGGCGACCAATGAGCTTATTGGCAATAAAGCTAGGTACCTTTCGAAGAAACAATCCATCCTGGCGATTTGCACGGATTCCGGCTAAAACATCCAACTCGCGTTCAATAGTCATTTCCAGCATTCCGGGAATATCAGCAGGATCGTTCTGTAAGTCGCCATCCATTAGAACAATGAACTCACCTTTTGCAAAATCGATACCAGCGGCTAAGGCACTACTTTGCCCATAGTTTTTTTGAAGTTCTATCAGTTTCATGCCCGGACGAAAGGCATTCTTGATATTTTTTACAGTGTCATCCCGTGAACCATCATCCACATAAATCAATTCGAAATTAATCTTATCCAGCTCAGAATAAATACGTTCTACGAGTGGAAGGATATTTTCCTGCTCGTTATACACACAAACTACCACCGACAAAAGCGGGGTAGTATGATCAATGTTGGATGATATGGTCGGTTCCGTTTCTACGGTAATGCTCATGAATAGAACTTGGACTAAAAATAGAATATAAAGGGTTACAAATTAACAAAAATGAAGAATTGGAACTTACTCTACTTTTAATCGATTGGATGGGTGCGTACCTTTATACTCAAATAATTCCTGTGTTTATTTCATGAAAAAATATAATGTATACGGCATCGGAAATGCCTTGGTAGATTTAGAATTCAAAGTTTCCTACGATTTTATCGAAGAGCATCAAGTACCAAAAGGACTGATGACTTTAGTTGATGAAGAAAAGCAAAATCGTCTGATAAATGCCATAAATCACAACAACATTGTGAAAAAATCGGGTGGATCGGCGGGAAATACTGTAATGGCCGTTTCGCAGTTTGGGGGCAAATCTTTTTACTCTTGCAAAGTGTCGAACGATGAGTATGGCGATCTATTTATAAAAGATTTAAAGGATTCGGGCATCGAAACCAATCTGGATAAAATAGAGCGCGAAGCAGGTGCTACAGGTAAATGTCTGGTTATGATTACAGAAGATGCCGATCGTACCATGAATACATTTCTGGGCGTAACCGTTGATTTGTCGATTAATGAAGTGGATGAAGATGCAATTCGACAGTCGGAATATGTGTATTTAGAAGGATATCCTGTAACCTCAGATTCTGCCTTTGATGCTCTCAGATATACTAAAAAAATTGCTGAAGAAAGTGGCGTTCTCACTTCTCTTACATTGTCTGATCCTTCGATAGTTCGCCTTTTTAAAGAACGATTCTTTCAACTAATCGGGGCATCTGTTGACTTACTTTTCTGCAATGAAGAAGAGGCTCTGGAGTTTACCAACACATCTAATATTCTTGACGCCCGTGAAGCACTTAAAAAAGATGCTAAACGATTTGTAATAACGCAGGGAGCAAATGGTGCAATGATTTATGATGGGGATACCTTCATTGATATTGAGCCATACCCCGTCACAGCGGTTGATACTAACGGTGCCGGAGATATGTTTGCAGGTACATTTTTGTATGGATTAACCAATGGGCTTGGATATGCCGGTGCAGGAAAATTGGCTAGTTTAGCCTCTTCAAGAGTTGTCTCACAATATGGTCCAAGACTTACTTTTGATAAAGTTCAGGAAATTAAAAAGAGATTTCATTAATGCCATTTACCGAAATCATAGGATGGGCTGGTTTTCTTTTGTTAGTAGCGGCTTGGGTTCCTCAAACAATCGATACGATTAAAGCCGGGCGAACAGAAGTTAATCTGGTGTTCATCGTTCTTTACGTAGTTTCAAGTGCATTATTAACCGTATATGCGGTCTTGAATACAGATTATGTGTTTATTGCTCTAAATGGATTGTTGACTGTAGGTAGCGGTATAAACTTATTCTACAAACTCAATCCGCGGAAAGATGATTGAAAAGTTAGTTCTCGCTTCAAGAAATAAGCACAAAATTCAGGAAATGAAGGAGCTGGTGCAACCACTTGGGATAGAGGTTTTTTCAGCATTGGATTTTCCGGATTTGGAGGAAGTTGAAGAAGATCAACCTACATTAGAGGGAAACGCGCTAAAAAAAGCCAGATATGTTCATCAAATAACAGGGCTTCCTGCTCTATCTGATGATACAGGTCTTGAAGTGGAAGCGTTGGGTGGCGCACCAGGTGTTTATTCTGCCCGATATGCCGGTGAGGATGCTACTTATCAGGATAACGTACTTAAGTTGTTATCAGAAATGTCTGGCGCGATGAATCGATCAGCCAGATTTAGAACCGTCATGGCATTTATCATATCGGCTGAAGAAAAAACATTCGATGGCGAAGTTATCGGCGAAATTTTGGAGGAGCAACGCGGTGCTGGTGGTTTTGGTTACGACCCTGTTTTCAAACCAAATGGTTTTACAGAGTCATTCGCAGAACTAAGTTCTGAGATCAAAAACTCAATAAGCCATCGGGGACGAGCTGTTCAAAAGTTCGTAGCTTTTCTAAAGGTATAATCGTTTCTTCAGACCATGCAATTTGGCACGGTTGATTATCTCGTACTCATCATCTATTTGATAGCGGTAGCTTTCTTTGGTTTAAAGGCATCGGGGAAACAAAAGTCTACCAAAGATTACTTTCTCGGTGGAGATGGCATCCCCTGGTGGGCTGTTTTATTCTCGGTGGTTGCAACAGAAACAAGCACGTTAACTTTTATCAGTATACCGGCTGTTGCATATGGTGGAAACCTCACTTTTTTGCAGATTACCATTGGTTATCTCATTGGTCGAGTATTTGTAGCCATGTACTTCCTACCACGATATTTTCAGGGCGAAATGTTTACTGCATATCAATTCCTGGAAATTCGCTTTGGTAAGTCGATGCGCATGGCAACCAGTTCAACATTTATGATCACGCGTTTGCTTGCTGATGGTGTTCGTCTTTTTGCGACAGCAATTCCACTAGCAATTATTCTTCGATTAGGTGGCGCCTTCTTAGAATGGTCAGATTTCGAACTCTATTTATTATCAATAAGTGTCATTTCAGTCATTACTTTGATTTACACATTTTTTGGAGGAATTAAAGCCGTTGTTTGGATGGATGTAGTTCAGCTTGCTGTGTATTTAGGTGGTGCGATATTGGCAATGATTGTGCTGCTTTATCAATTACCAGATGGTTGGCAAACGGTGGCCGCTTTTGCCGAATCAGATAATAAAAGACAAATCTTGAGGTTGGGTTTTGATTTACCTTTTAAAGAGTTCATAGCTCAACCCTACACCTTAATTACGGCGATTATTGGTGGTGCTGTATTTTCATTAGCCTCTCACGGAACCGATCAATTATTAGTTCAAAGATTACTGGCAGCAGGGAGCTTACCTTCAGCCAAAAAAGCACTTATTGGAAGTGGATTTGTGGTGATGTTTCAATTTGGGCTATTTCTTGTAATTGGGTTGATGTTGTACGCATTCTATGAAGCTCAATCACCCGAAGTTTTAGGATTAGCAACCAATGATGAGATCTTTGCGAAGTTTATTGTTGAACAATTACCTGCAGGAATTTCAGGGTTAATAGTTGCGGCATTGTTTGCAGCGGCCATGAGTAGTTTAAGTTCTTCATTGAATTCTCTCGCATCTGCTTCTACATTTGACATCATCAAACCGTTGAGTAAAAAAGTTTTTAGTCAAGCTCAGGAACTAAAGCTTTCACGAATGGTTACGCTTGGTTGGGGCGTAATTTTAACAGGATCAGCAATTGTATTTGCAATACTTCAACTAAATGCGGGTGAAAGACCCACTGTCGTGGAACTTGGACTAGGGATAGCGTCATACACCTATGGTGGATTGCTAGGTGTTTTTGGATTAGGAATGCTCTCTAATCAAACAAAATCCAGAGAAGCCATGATAGGGTTCTTTGCCGGACTAATTGCCCTTTTATTTATGGTAAACGGTCCAATCCAAAACATTTTACCCGGCGAAGGATTGGTTATCGCCTGGCCGCTTTATACGTTGTTCGGGAGTTTGATTGTAATAATCACGGGACTATCTCTTGCAAAACTAAGAGCTAATCAAGAATAGATTTTCGATTATTCTCATTGTTAACTAGCTCAATAAATTCGTTCAAGCTTTCCAGATTATTCATATCAACATTGTATTCAATTGAAGTATAAAGTTCTTCTAAAATACCAGTGAATTGATGATCGTTAGAAGCAGTGTCAATATTCAAGAGTACCTCAGAACCCTCAAAATCTTTCTTTTCTAAGGTGAGAATATAACCATCGTGTAACTTCGTAATTTGAATTACAAGATCTTCAAGATCCTCATTCATCGTTTTATATTTAAACGATTCAGGGCGATTTCTAACCCATTTAATTTTCCCAGATTCAGTGGCGTCTTTAATCTGCATAAGCGACGCATTATATTGTACTTTTGCTCTCATATTAAATCTTAATTACTGATAGATTATAAATGATATTCAAAGTTAAACTACTTGTTCCAAAGTATAATTAATAAGAAGTAACTCAAATTTTATTGTATTGTCTCTATAATAAAACTGTTTATTAAGAATAACTCACTATTACTTTGTTACAATACACTAAAAACCCTTAGTTACCCCTAATAATTGTTTTTGTATTTGAAATTTGAATTCGTACCCTTAAAAAAATTCGGGAAGTGTCTAATCAATTAGAACTAGTTAAAGATTATTATCAGGCGTTAAATAACGGAGACTATAAGAAGTTATCGAAACTATATCATAAAAAAGCTTCTTACAATGACCCGATTTTTTCATTTCAAGGCAAGGAAATACTTGCTCTTTGGTATACCTCTACTCGACCAGAAATGAATATGAAAGCGGTCATACATGCTATTGAAGAAGAAAAGGATGTAGTTAAAACCGAATGGACAGTTTCTTACACTATACCCACTTTAAAGAAAAGAATTTCTCTTAATGAAATAGGTGTTTTCAGGTTCGAAGAGAATAAAATTATTGCACATTCCGACGATTATAGCTTCTATGATTGGTGTAAACAAGCGTTTGGATTAATCGGAGTTGTTTTTGGTTGGTCTAACTGGTTAAAACAAAAGGTTCAAAGGCAAGCAAGAAAGAGTGTATTGGCAAATTTATATGCTGCACAAAAGTAAATTTCAATGTTAGAATTAGAAATCAATCGGGCGCTTATCCACACTTTTTATTCCTCTTTTGCGCAAAGAGATTACAAGACCATGGGCGAATGCTATCACCCAGAAGCTAAATTTAAGGATGAGGCATTTATATTAGAAGGGAAGCAAATTCCTGCAATGTGGCATATGCTATGTATTAGGGGTAAGGATTTAACAATAGAATACGATCAGGTTGACGTTTATTCGAATACAGGCTCTGCAAATTGGACTGCTCAATATACCTTTTCGGCAACAAAGCGAGCAGTTACAAATAAGATATCTGCGTCGTTTATTTTCAAAGATGGGTTGATCATAAATCATAAAGATGATTTCGACTTTTGGCGTTGGAGCACTCAGGCCCTGGGCTTTCCAGGTTTAGTTCTTGGTTGGAGTTCATTTTTAAAAAAGAAGGTGCAAAAGCAGGCACTTGATAACTTAAATGCGTTTATTTCAAAACATCCTGAGTATCAGGATTAACTTGGAAGATTAACGCACATTATGAGACAAAAACTGCTTAGCGCCGGGGCAAAAGAGCTTAGCTACGAAATTCGGGAGATCGTAAAAAAGGCGAAAATTCTACAGAAGCATGATGTTGAAGTTTTTTGGGAAAACATCGGCGACCCGATTCAAAAAAATGCGAAAATCCCAGTGTGGATAAAAGACATTGTCACCGACTTAGTACAAAATGAAAAAACCTATGGGTATTGCGACTCCAAAGGAGAGATGGCCACCCGTGAGTTTTTGGCTGAGCGAACGAATAAATTGGGGGGTGCCCAAATCACACCTGACGACATCCTTTTTTTTAATGGTTTGGGTGATGCCATTTCTACACTCTATCAATATCTAACTCCAACTACGCGCGTAATAGGTCCGTCTCCTGCATATTCAACACATTCTTCGGCTGAAGCAGCCCATGCTAATCACCAGCCACTAACCTATCGATTAGATCCAGATAATCACTGGTATCCTGATATGGAAGATCTTCGCAATCAAGTGAAGTATAATCCCAATATCGTTGCCATATTGCTCATTAATCCGGATAACCCAACCGGTATGGTGTATCCGAAAAAGATATTGCTGGAAATTGTTGAGCTAGCCCGCGAGTACGACTTATTCCTGATTTCTGACGAAATCTATAATCAAATCACCTACAATGGGGCAATTGCATATTCGCTTGCTGAAGTTATTGGCGATGTTCCCGGGATTGCGATGAAAGGTATTTCCAAAGAACTGCCATGGCCGGGATCAAGATGCGGCTGGATCGAGTGTTATAATCGCGACATTGATAAAGAGTTTAAACGTTTGTGTAGAGTGTTAGATGATGCCAAAATGATTGAAGTTTGCTCAACTACGCTCCCACAAATGGCCATTCCTAAAATTCTTGGAGATCCACGCTATGAAGAATACAGGGCTAACTTAAACGAAAAAACAGGTAAGAGAAGCCGGTTTATCTCAGAAACATTACAGGAAATCCCGGAATTGACATTCAATCCAACCTATGGTGCGTTTTATAATACTATTGTTTTTAAAGATGGAACACTTACTCACGACCAAACTCTCCCAATTAAAGATTTGGCAGTGCAAACTCTCGTTGAAGATTGGGTAGAGGGAGTGTCTCTAGATTTCCGATTTGTTTACTATTTGCTAGGGGCAACCGGAATTTGTGTTGTGCCGATTTCTTCATTTTGTTCTGATTTGAGAGGATTTCGAGTAACCTTACTTGAAGAAGATGAGGATTTATTGAAGCAAACTTTTACTACTCTCCGGGATGCAATTCGAACGTATCTTGATTCCTAAATTATTAAATGTTCAATGCTAAATGTTAAATTGAAAATCGATTTAACATTTAGCATTAATAATTCATCATTAATTAATGGTACACGGCACACATAATGCGCTTGATGATCCTCGAAATGAGGACGTAATGATTTCAATTAATGGAGACCTCTTTCCTCGAAAAGACGCAAAAATTTCGGTATTCGATTCCGGTTATTTAGTAGGCGATGGTGTTTGGGAAGGTTTGCGATTACATCACAGCACCCTAGTTTTTTGGGATGATCATATGGATCGGCTCTATCAGGGAGCGAAAACGATAGGTATGGATCTGGGCATGACTCGCAACGAAATTAAGGCACAGGTTGAGGCGGTCTTATCCGCAAATAAAATGGATGATGGTGTTCACGTTCGGATCATGGTAACGCGCGGCATCAAGAAAACACCAAGTCAGGATCCTCGGCTCACTATTTCAGGTCCAAATATGGTGATCATCGCTGAACACAAAAAAGCTAATCCAGAAACCAGAAATAAGGGAATTACATTATTTACCAGCACCGTTCGGCGTGGTTCTCCGGATTATTTAGATCCCCGATTAAACTGCCATTCTAAACTGCATGAAGTGCAGGCGCTCATTCAAGCCATCGAAGCAGGTGCCGATGAAGCGCTTATGCTTGATATCAATGGATTCGTGAGTACGTGCAATGCCACCAATTTTTTCATAGTAAAAGACGGGGAAGTGTGGACATCCACCGGCCAGTATTGCATGAATGGAATTACGCGTGGAAAAGTGATCGAGATTTGTGCAGATAACAACATACCCTGCTATCAAAAAGACTTTTCTTTGTTTGATGTATATGGCGCGGATGAAGCTTTTGTAACGGGTAGCTTTGGCGGACTTACGCCGGTAACCAAGATCGATGGAAGACAAATATCCGGCTCTGTTCCCGGTACTTTGACGGGACTACTGCAGCAGTTATATGAGGGTAGAATTACTAAGGAAGCTAAATGATAAAACGAATCTGTGTGTGGTCGGGGCCACGAAATATTTCCACGGCGTTGATGTACTCTTTTGCTCAACGTGCGGATACTACCGTGGTTGACGAGCCATTGTATGCGCACTATCTAACCTCAACAAATGCCCATGAATATCATCCGGGTGCCGAAGAGGTAATTGCAGATCAGGAAAATGATGGGCAAAAGGTTATTGAAGACGTGGTTTTTGGAGATTACGACACCCCGGTCGTTTTCATCAAACATATGACGCACCATTTGGTTGACCTTGATTGGAGTTTTATGAAAGACACCATCAACGTGATTTTGACGAGAGAGCCTAGAGAAATGCTCACTTCGTTCATTAAACAAATTCCCAATCCTACACTGCGCGACACCGGGTATCCTCAACATTTAGAATTGATGGAATATCTTCAAGGAATTGGCCAAAACCCGATTGTGATTGATTCGAAAGAAGTGTTGATCAATCCCAGAAAAAAGCTCACCGAAATTTGTGAACATCTTGGTATTCCGTTTGATGAAGGTATGCTACATTGGGAAGCCGGCGCCCGACCAGAAGATGGCATCTGGGCAAAACACTGGTATCATAATGTGCACAAATCAACGGGGTTTCAAACATATAAGCAGAAAAACGAGCCTCTCCCAATTCACATTGAGGGCGTTTACAATCAGTGTATTGAGTATTACAAGCAACTAGTTTCCAAAAAATATTAGGATTTTTAATTAATGTTTCTACATTAATTCAATCTTAATTTTTTTATGGTATCCAGCCTTTCTTTCTAAAAATTAATTTTCGGGATTACAAATAATAAAAAATACGTTGTTATGATTAAACTACTATACCGCGGATTCGCCTTGTTGGCGGCGCTGGCGATTGTTCTATGCCCTTCAGTCTTGCAAGCACAATCTATTTATTATCTGGATTGGCCTGGTGCTGGTGATGTTTTGTTCAAAACCGACCTGGGTGAAATGCCACCTATTCACGAACGGTTGGAAGACACTCCTTTGAAGGTCAACGACTTTGGAGAAATGCCCGACGGTCGATTGGTGTACACCACCAATGTGGGCAAGCTTATCATGATTAATCCAGACGGGACTGAAAAGACGTGGATTAAGACATCAACCTACCCTGTCCCCGGAGGAGGGTGGATGCAGGGCATTGCTATAAGTGACGATTACATCTTCTTTTCACAGAATCGCACCATTTATCGCGTACCGATTGATCTGGGTGGAATGACACCAACGCCAGGACTAACAGATGTAAATGGCATTGAAAACGTGATAGAAAATGTACCTTTTGACATAGTAGCTACAGCAGTTGGTACGAACACGTACGATCCGTATGACATGAAGCTAGATGCCAGTACAGACAAACTATACTTCACAACCCGAGGTAACTCAACAAGTGAGCGATTATTCAAGGTCATCAACTCTGCCAGCGGACCAGCTCCTTCAGCTCCAGCAATTTTTGCAGATCAGAGTGACGGTGTAGGATATCCTTTGACATTCGATATCGATGAGGATCAGCAGCGTATCTTTTATGTAGATGGTAGCAACAGTCTCAGAGAGCTGGATTTGGGCACACAGAGCGTTTCGGTCATTCCGACGCCTGGTGTTTCATCTTTTCCGCAGGGAATTGGGTATGATGCTGCTACAGACGATATTATTATGTCTGCGGTGTTTTCAGGATCACGTTCTATCGTTAGAGTTCCTGTTTCTGGGGGAGCGATCGAGTCACTGGCATCACAGTCTGATCCAGGTTCATGGGTGTTGATTCCAGGTGTTATAGTTGTTTCTTCAGGAGGAAATGGCGGCGGAACTGGTGGTACACCTCAAGAGTGTCTGGTAAATGGAGGCTTCGAAGAGCCTTTGATTGGAGCGAACGTGTTCCGCCAGGAAGCTATTGCAAATGTACCGGGATGGAATTCGGTTCGATACAACAGGATGGAATTCATACCGTATTGGTATGGCGCACATCCGGAAGGTGTTCAGGCTATTGAATTGAATTCAGACGGTGGTTTGGAAACAATCTACCAAGACTTTAACACTACGCCTGGTTCTACCATAGATTTCTCGTTCTTCCATCATAACAACCCTTCAAATAGAACAGAACAGGTAGATGTTCGATTTGGAGCACCTGGTGGCACAACGAGTGCTGGTGTATTTTCAACTGTAGGGAATGGATGGACACAGCAAAATGGCACCTATACTGTGCCTGCCGGCCAGACAGTCACTCGCATGGAAATCGTCTCTTTACTAAACCATGGCAATGGTAATTTGTTGGATGGCGTTTCAGCCATGTCTACCGGTTGCGGTACTGTAGCTCCTGTAGATACAGATGGCGATGGAGTGCCAGATGATGAAGATGCCTTCCCGAACGATCCGAACGAAACCGAAGACACGGATGGTGATGGTGTTGGCGACAATGGCGATGCCTTCCCGAACGATCCGAACGAAACCGAAGACACGGATGGTGATGGTGTTGGCGACAATGGCGATGCCTTCCCGAACGATCCGAACGAAACGGAAGACACAGATGGTGATGGTGTTGGCGACAATGGCGATGCCTTCCCGAACGATCCGAACGAAACCGAAGACACGGATGGTGATGGTGTTGGCGACAATGGTGATGCCTTCCCTAATGATCCAAATGAAACAGCCGACTCTGATGGTGATGGCGTAGGCGACAATGGGGATGCTTTCCCGAACGATCCGAATGAAACGGAAGACACGGATGGAGATGGTGTTGGTGACAATGGCGACGCCTTCCCGAACGATCCGAATGAAACAGCCGATTTAGATCTTGATACAATTGGTGACAATGCTGACTTCTGTGAAGCCACGAACCTTACTGACAATGTTGGTACGCGTGGCCTTGGTCCGAACAAATGGCGCTTATCTTCTGATGGCTTTACATTCGAGCAAGGTAAACCAAAAGGCAATGGCAAAGGCAAAGGATCTGGCGGTTACTATGACCTGACTACTACTGGTGGATGTACTTGTGAGCAGATTATCGTTGAGCTAGATCTAGGCAAAGGCCATGTGAAGAATGGTTGTTCGAATAGTGCCATGGCTGATTGGGCTGCATACGTAGCCACAGAATCAGCATCGATGAAAGCTACTGCTGTTGTTCCGAGTTTCGATGAAGACGTTCAAACAGAAATGTATGAGCTACCCACTGAAGTTACACTCTTTGGAAACTATCCAAACCCATTCAATCCACAAACGACGATTAGCTTTGCTCTTCCAGAGACAGCTGAAGTCAGCCTGGTGGTCTACGATATAATGGGTCGCGAAGTTCAGGTACTGGTCAACGGCACATTGAGAGCTGGAATGCACGAATTTCGCTTCAAAGCCTCACAGTTACCAAGTGGTACCTATCTCTATCGGTTGGTCACTCCAACGCGTGAGTTTAGTAAGATGATGCTGCTTCTCAAATAGAAAAGCACCATTCTGAAGCTTGAACAGGGCGGACGCCATGGGATTAATGATTACCGGCGCCCGCCCTTTTTTGTGTTTAGCAAAATTTGATTTTCGGACAAACACCGATCTAAAGTTTACAACTGATTCTACAGATAAATGCACCTGCTACCTTAAGGCTTAGAAGAGTTATTTGGGGCTAGCAATGAGTGCTACAATTAGCGTATCTCATTTTAAGCTTAACAGGATTTTATTCCTTAAATCCCATGTTTACTGACTATAAATTCTGTTTCCAATATTTATAAATATTTCCGTTTGCATTAGTAGTGTGAAAAGCATTTTTTCATGGTCGGCTAATTACACTTTTTAACAATTAAAAGGGATTTAGCACTCTCAATACTAACAAATAATAAATCAGGGTATTTAATGAAGTACACAGCGATTAAAAGATCAGCTCTTCTAATGATGATTGTAGCTTTTGTAGCATACGGTTGTCAAGATGGAACAGAATTAACAGCTCCGGGCGAAGAAGACGCTATAGATGTAACAATGGTTGAAGGACGATACATTGTAGTTTTAGATCAAACAAAAGGAAAATTCAAACTGGGTGAATCGCAACAAATAGAGGTCGCACGAATGGCCGTTCTGGAAGCAAATAATATTGCGCCTGAACGTGTTGAAATTCGATATAACCATGCTCTTCCAGGCTTTGCAGCGAATCTTGATCCGGACGAACTGGAACAAATTCAAAACGATCCTTTAGTTCGATATGTTGAACAAGACAGAATCGTACGTTTTGCTCCTCCTTGTGGTACGCCTAAAGGCGGTCCATGTGATGGCGACGGCGGTGGCGGAGGAGGCGGAGAAGATCCGACTCAGGAAACCCCATATGGTATCACTCGCGTAAATGGTGGTGCAACCTACACAGGGAGTAATGTAGCCTGGGTATTAGATTCCGGAATCGACTTAGATCACCCTGACTTAAATGTAGATGCCTCTCGTGGATTCAACGCATTTACTTCCGGTAAAGACGGCCGTAGCCTGGATGATGGCGATGGACATGGAACGCATGTAGCCGGTACTATTGCTGCAATTGATAATAGCCAAGGTGTGATTGGAGTTGCAGCTGGTGCTACCGTAATTCCAGTTAAAGTGCTTAATAGCCGCGGTAGTGGTTCTTATTCTGGGGTTATTGCAGGTGTTGACCACGTGGCAGCAAACGGCTCTAATGGTGATGTTGCTAACATGAGTTTAGGTGGACCTATTTCTCAGGCACTTGACGATGCTGTTGAAGCAGCAGCAGCCTCTGGTGTAAGATTTGTTTTAGCAGCAGGTAACGAAGGACAGGATGCTAACAATTCGTCTCCAGCTCGTGCTAATGGCAACAACGTGTATACGATTTCTGCGGTAAACAGCTCCGACGTGTTCGCTAGTTTCTCAAACTTCGGAAATCCTCCGGTAGATTATGCTGCTCCTGGTGTAGCAATCAAATCAACCTGGAAAAATGGTGGCTACAACACTATTAGTGGTACTTCTATGGCAGCTCCTCATGCTGCAGGTGTGCTTCTACTTGGTAATGCAAGCTCTACAAGCAATGCGATTGGTGACCCGGATGGAAATCCAGATCCAATCATCGAAAACTAATTTCTTTTGATATGATTAGTGAGCGCCTCGGGAAACCGGGGCGCTTTTTTTTGTGCTAGTAAACAGCTTTTAGACTAAATGGATCAAATCTGGCCTTTTGAATTGTTATTTCATTCTTATTGCAAGCACTTTCTAATAATTCGAAATTATCGTTTGAAATATTAATACCTGCAATTACCCTTGATATAGATTCTTTTCTAATTGGTATATGCGAATTAGTATTAAAAATTGAGAAAAAACGATATTCCTTTTCATATTCCCAATCTATTGATTTAAGTGAAAATATCTTTGAATAGTAATCTGCAAAGTTTCGATTATTATTTTTTGGAATCACTACTGGAGCATCTTGGTAGTATTTTACTTCAGTATCATATATAGCAATCTCATGTTTTTTTCCTGCTGCATGAGCATTAAACATATAATTCCTAAAATCTTTTTTAAGATTCATAAAATTGAACTCGATCACAAACCCTGTATGCCTATCTGAATATAAAGACCAAAGTGCATTATTATTTTCGGTTTCACTGAATGAACAAATTCCAATTTTGTCATTAACTATGGAGTTAATTCCCCTTATAAATTCATCAAAATCAATCTGCTCTTTTGGCTTATAAAAGGTTTTAAATTCTTTATCTAGCTTATTTGGGTGTAAGTGTGGATTTAATGCTTTTAAATATTCGAATAGTGTGTCTTTCCATTCCTTATCATTTTGAAGATCATATCGCTCTCTAATTTTGCAATCAAATGGGTCATTTAGATTATCTGGAGAAGCAAACCATAATTGTAGAGACTTTACAATATCCAAGTGAAACCCTTTTTCATCAAAATATCGGTACTTATATAATGTTTTAGGTTCTGACATTTTTTAAAGCTTTTTTTATTTCAAAAATCCTGAAACTGTTTAAGCTTAACAAATAGTATAAACCATTCTTTTAGCAGACTTCTCATTGTGCAATCCTTAATCCGTCTCACACATTTCGCTCCAAAAAGTGCGTATTTCCTTCTACACGATGTAAGGTATTCGCACTAATCACGGTTCCTTTCCCGTAGCGGTTATTGATTTCATCCAGTGCCTCGTAGCGAGCCACATGTTCTGCTTCATCCTGAAAAAAAAGGTTCATCTGACTAGTTTTGTCGATAGTGTGGGTGCCGATCATCAGGTTTCGGATTTCCATTCCTTGTTCAGCCGCTTTCGTGATAGCCGGTAGAATCCGTTCCATGCAAGCTTCGTAAATGTATGTGTTCACATTGGTGAACCCATCCGTTACAAATCGAAAACCCACCCAGGGGAGGTCGGTGTCGTTGTAGCCGAACATGCCGCTGAAACTGTTGGCCCGAATTCCGTAGGCTCGCATCCGGTAGCAAATCATCTCAATGCCGATCGCAAACTCGCCTTTTATACGTTCCACATCTTTGCTGCCTTCCGAGAAAGTGTGCCCATAACTTACGCCCCATTTCGGGGAATACTCATCGTTTTCTTCGAGGATGCGCCCCTGATCTTTGCCCGTGATCGTCTGAAAAAGCATCCGCCCAAAATTGGCGCCGAATAGTCGGATGAACGTCCGGATATTTCCTTTGGTGGCCACATCCCCAATGGTTTGGTAGCCTTCTGCACGAAGATGCTCATACCGCTTCCCCCCAACTCCCCACACCTCGTTTAGATCAAGGGGGTGGATGTAAGCTCGTTCGTCTTCATCCGTAACAATGATGCTTACTCCACGTGGCTTATCCAGGCTGCTCGATAGTTTGGCATAGGTTTTTGATCGGGCAATTCCGATGGAGCCAAAAAGTCCGGTTACGTCATAAATTTCTTTTTGAAGTCGGGCAACGAACTTCCGAATTTCCTGTTCACTTTTGTCTTTCATGAAGGTGAGATCCATAAAATATTCATCCATAGAATAGCGCTCAATTTGATGCGAGAACTTCTTCATAATGTGATGAACCTGCTTCGAAATGGCCGTGTAGGTGGCGTAATCTACCTGGAGCATACACACAAACGGACAGATTTTGTACGCTTCCAAAGCGCTCATCCCCGTTTTGATTCCAAACGCCCGAGCTTCGTAGGAGGCTGTTGCTACAATCCCTTTTACCACCCCATTTTCCTTGCGCCATCCACCGATAATGAGCGGAATTCCATACATGCGTTTGCGAAGCTGCTCCACCTGCGCGTAGTAACAGGCGAAATCAAAATGCATATACAGGCGGTCTTTTTTTGAACGATGCTGATGTTCGGGGTACACCGTGTTGTAGAGCGTGATGCGATGCACATCATTCTCGTGGTGACTCGGATTTCCTCTCTTTTTGGGCATTTAATTTCAGTTCTAATTGATATGTGTAATATATGTGTGTAAATTAAAACGACCAAACCCAATTGACGAATGAACAAATTTCCTTTGGTAGAAATGGTCGCTTTTTTTTGCCGGTTTAGTCGGCTTGAGACTCCTGCATGGAGGAAGCAATTTGTGCGGCATACCAAGAGGATTCGATCCAGTCATACCAAGCTGGAAGGAGGGATCAAGAAGTCGTTTTACACCGTAGAGACCAAAGAAGGGGAGATTCTGAATATGCAGCTAGACCAGGAGGAGATGATCTGGGAGTTGGATTCTATCGAGCCATTTAAAGGATATGTAGTTGATCGGTTACTGGCTTATGTAAAACGGCATAAGCACTTGCCTTCCGATTCCCATCGGATTATTCCGCTACGTTTTGAACTCATCCCCAAAGAAAAGATGGAGAGGAAGAGCCCTATTGAATTGGCGCTGATCGACCGAATGCGACCCTACAGGTTCAGAAAAGGAAAGATATCCATTCAGGTGAAGCAGATTGAGACGAGGCATCTTGAAAATGTGATGGTGACCAAGCATGTGCATTACGTAGTGGAAGACACCGACGGGCGGTTCTACCATCTGGTGTACATTTTAGACGAAGGGGACTGGCGATTTATGCAGGAGGTGGACGAGCAGTTTTTGTTTGTGCGGTCGAGGTAACATACTCAAGGAACAATTCGGGCGTTAGGAAAGTGTATCATTGAGAGAAAAGAGAGCATTATCTACGTAAGAGTCTGGAATTATGAAAGAGAAGAAAAGGGCGAAACGAACCAATCGAGAGAAAAAAAGTGCGCATCATCGCCACGAAAAAAGCGACAAAATGAGAGCTCAGATTGATGAGTTAATCCAATTGTTGTTTGAAGAATATCCGCTTCCAGAGAAAAAGGAGGTAAGCTCTATTAAAAAACCCGCAAGCCCGGCCGATAAGAATTCCATAAAACAGGACACAGATGAAGATTGAAGAGATCATAAAAAACGAACGTTCAAACTCAGAAAAAGACAGCCGCGAAATTAAGACTAAGCTGGAAGAACTTGTGAAGCTCATTTTTCAAGAGCCAAAGTACACCATCAAAGCAGAGTAGCAGGCTCTACTAATTCCGGAGAGTTATTACGAACATTACCCACAGCTTTTGCTACAATATGCTCGGTTATTGCGTCATCCGGGTAAGGCTGAATCATATCTAACAACAAGTCTGCTGGTTGATCGGGGTCGAGCCAGGCCTCAAATTCAGAAGGATGCAAGAACGCGGGCATTCGATCGTGAATGGGTTCCATTAAAGAATTTGGCGAAGTGGTAATTACAGAATAGGATCGAACCCCATCGATTGGACTAAGTCCGGAATAAATACCTGCAGCAACCAATAATTCATCATCTTTAGGGTAAATGAAGTGAGGCACTTTTTTTCCTTTTGGACCTTGCCATTCGTAAAAACCATTCATCGGAACGAGGCACCTTCGGGAGGTAAACGCACGCTGCCACATTGGTTTTTTTGTGAGGCTGTCATCTCGTGTGTTTATGGGAAGAAATGGTTTTTGCCCTTCTTTGGGTTTCCAGCCCATAAATCCCCAAAACATATTCTCTGCTACTCTATTCCCTGAATCATCTACAAAGGCAACGGGCATTCTGTTAGTGGGGGCAACATTAAAGTTTGGGGTGATTTCTCCGCGACGTTCGAGTACACCTAAAAAGTGGTCGATTTCATCCAAAAGTTTGAATAAAGCGTATCGACCACACATGACTATCTGATAACAGTTTCGGTGCGTTTAGGTCCGGTAGAAATAATGGTAAACTTCACTCCAAGATAGTTCTCACAAAATTCGATATATGATTTTGCGGTATCCGGTAAATCATCCCACTTAGTGATTCCTGAAATATCTTTTTCCCAACCCGGAAGCGAGGTATATATTGGTTCTATGCTTTCAATTTCAGGGAGTGAGAGAGGAAAAACCGAAGTTTCTTTACCATTTACTTTATAGCTCGTACAAACTTTGATTTCCTCGAACCCATCCATCACGTCCATTTTTGTGAGCGTAAGTTCATTCATCCCATTAATACGAACCGCATATTTCAGCGCCACTAAATCCAACCAGCCACAGCGACGTGGTCGACCCGTAGTTGCACCAAATTCGTGGCCTTTTTTACGGAGCAGTTCTCCCATATCATCTTCCAGCTCGGTTGGGAAAGGTCCGTTACCAACACGTGTACAGTAGGCTTTGGTGATGCCCATTACGTGGGTGATAGCAGTAGGAGGAACTCCGGTTCCGGTACAAGCACCGCCCGAAGTTGGGGATGAAGAAGTGACATAAGGGTAGGTACCATGATCTACATCAAGCAGGCAGCCCTGAGCTCCTTCTAATAAAATTTCTTCTCCGGCCTCGATGGCTTCGTGCAAAATATTTGAAGTGTTACAGATAAAAGGCTCAAGTTGATCAATGGCTGGATTGAGTTCTTTCAACAAATCGTCGGCATCAATAGTAGGCTCCTGGTACATATTTTCAAGTGCATAATTGATGTCTTTAAGATTTTGTAGAATTTTCTCTCGAAGTAATTCGCGATCAAGTAAATCAACCATTCGGATACCAATTCGAGCAACTTTGCTAACATAAGAAGGACCAATGCCACGGCCTGTTGTGCCGATTGCATCTTTTCCCTTACGGCGTTCTTTAAGTTGATCCAGAACTTTATGGTATGGAAGAATTACATGTGCCGTTTGGCTAACGAAGAATCTGTTCTCCAATGAGAAGCCCATTTTCTTTACGCCTTCGATTTCTTTTACCAGCGCCATTGGGTCAATAACCACACCATTGCCAATGATACATTTTGCATCACCGTTGAATATTCCGGACGGAACCAGATGAAGAACTACTTCTTTGTCATCAAATTTTAGCGTGTGGCCTGCATTTGCTCCACCTTGAAATCGTGCTACAAAATGAGCTTTGTCGCTTAAGAGATCTACAATTTTACCTTTTCCTTCATCGCCCCATTGGGCACCAATTACAACACGTACTGCCATTAGATTATTGAAATAAAAAAGGGGTGTAGTTATCTACACCCCTACGATTAGAATGTTTTTGAGCTATTAACCTTCATTGTACGATTCTACAGCTTTTTGAACTGAATCAAAGTTCTTGAACACTGTGATGAGTTTCGTAACAATTAATAAGCTCTGGATTTTATCCGTGGCATTTGCAAGGCGGAGATCACCACCTGCTTTTCTCATAGTAGTTAAACCACCAATGAGCATGCCCAATCCGGAAGAATTCATGAACTTAACTTTACCCAGATCTACCACAATGTTGGTTTTCTCTGCATCGATTAGCTCATGAAGTTTTTCATTTAGGCTAACCGCGTCAGGTCCACCCATTACATTACCCTTAAATTCGATAACTACACTGCCGTATCGTTCTGCTGTATTAAAGCTCATAAGTTTCCTCGTTGATATTCTTTAAGATTTTTTGGCGCGTTTGTCCAGTTCCAGTACCAGAGGGCTAGCCACAAACAGAGAACTGTAGGTACCCAGAACCACCCCGATTATAAGGGCAAAAGACAAGCCTTTCAACACCTCACCACCGAAAATAAACAGCACAAGTACTACAAACAAGGTAGTTACTGAAGTAATTACTGTTCGGCTGAGCGTGTCGTTCAAGCTTTTATTTACCATTGGAAAGAAATCCATGCCTTTATGGACGATGCTGTTCTCACGAATTCTGTCAAAAACTACCACAGTATCATTCAGCGAATAACCCACAATTGTGAGGAATGCTGCGATAATATTTTGATCAATCAACAGGCTGAAATTCACAACATCACTAAGTAAGGTAAAAATACCTAGCGTGATAGTAACATCGTGTACCAATGCAGCTACTGCACCTGCAGAGAATGTCCAGTTCCGGAAACGGATTAATATGTAAATGAAAATGATAACAATTGCATAAATCACAGCCTGAATCGCACCGGCTTTAAGATCGTCACCAAAGCGTGGACTAATATAACTACCCGATTCTGATTCATATGTGATATTGCCTAACGAAGCATCGAATTTTTCCTGAATAATTTCTTGCACCTCTTCTTTTGAAGCAGTGTTGTCAGTTCTAATTAATACCTCTACATCTGTACCAAAGAGTTTTACTTCTGGTGCAGAGCCAAGTGGTTCAGTAAGCATTTCTCGAACTTCGGTAGTACTTACGGGTTCAGAAAATTTGTATACAAATTCACTTCCACCTTTAAAGTCGATACCATATTGCAATCCTTGGGTAATGATAATTACCAGTGAGAGCACAAACATGATACTTGAGAAAATGTAAGCGCCTTTACGCTTGCCGACAAAGTCGATATTTGGTGTTTCAAACCATCTCATAATAAGTTCCTTTTATATCTTTTTAATTTCTTGTATGGAGATTATCCGAAGCTCATTGAGTCGGCGTTTTTGTTGCTTAAGTAATCAACTACTACTCGTGTTATCACAAGGGCACTAAATAGCGAGCAAGCAATACCGGCAAGTAGTGTTACGGCGAATCCTTTAATCGGACCTGAACCAAAACTCATTAAGATGATGGCTACGAAACCAGTAGTTACATTCGCATCGATAATGGCACTCAACGCATTTGAGAAACCAGCAGAGATAGCTGCTTTAAGAGTTTTTCCACCCCTTTGCTCTTCTCGAATTCGATCAAAAATCAGAACGTTCGCATCTACGGCCATACCAATGGTTAATACGATACCTGCCATACCTGGTAGCGTAAGAGTTGCTCCAAAACTAGCTAGAACGCCAAGAATAAAAACGATATTGATAATAAGGGCAAGATCGGCTACGGCACCACCTTTTCGGTAATACATAATCATAAATATGGCTACAATTCCTAAACCTATGAGAATGGAATTTAAGCCGGCGCTAACCGATGCCTCACCTAATGTTGCACCTACCGTTCGGCTTCCAATAATTTCTAACGGAGCCGGAAGTGCACCAGAAAGCAGAATATTCACTAAATCTTCTGCTTCTTCTACGCCATCTAAGCCAGAGATGGTTGAGTTACCACCCGAGATTTTCGTTTGTACATTTGGATATGAAACGATGTAACCGTCAAGCACAATTGCAACCGGTTTGCCGATATTTGCACCGGTAATTCGGCTCCAAATTCTGGCACCTTCACTATTCATTCCCATTGCTACTTCCGGGGCATTAGTTACAGGATCGAATTGGATAGACGCTTCCTCGATTACGTCTCCGGTTAATTCAATATCTGTGCTTACACCGAACAACGTGAATTGCTGGGTTCCGTCGGCAAACTCAACTGGATTTGATCCCCAAAGTACTTCAGTATTTCTTGGCATCATTTGCTGAATTTCCTCATTCGCGAGCAGTTCCATCACACGAGCAGTATCATCAGCAGCAGAATAACCGAACACATACGGTGTTTGGCCTTGCACAAAACTTATGACCTGAGCCAGCTGATTTACAGGAGCGTCCAGTTGCAGAGAGTCGGAAGTATCAGCTTCGACATTATAAAATTCAAACGCTTGATTTCTGAATGTGCTGAAATCCTGTGCATCTGCACCGGTTCTGAATTCAAGTCGTGCAGTACCTCTAAGTAGGCCTCTAACTCGTTCTTCATCGCTCACACCCGGAAGCTCAACTACAATTCTGCTATTTCCTTGTTTTACGATTGAAGGCTCTGTTACCCCAAAACGGTCAACACGAGTTCTGATAATCTCAATCGCGCGATTTAAAGCAGCGTCTCTTTGATTTTTCAGATAGGCTATAATTTCATCGTTTGTAGAACGTCGAGTGATTTCATCAGCATCACTTCTGTAATAACGGCTTAATCGTGCATTTTCATCAGCTGCCTCAAAAGCGATCAGCATTTCGTCAATGAAGTCTGTTTCATTTGCTTCCGCTGTTGCAGTGGCATTGCGAACAACTTGTACAAGTGCATCATCACGATTATCCCCGGCGAGTTCCAGAATTAATTGCGGGGTTCCAACTTCAAGTGTTACGTGCATTCCACCTTGAAGATCAAGCCCCAGGGACAGAATGTTATCTCTAAGATCAGAGAGTTTATCAGCGTTATCAATTTGGTATTGAGCGGCTTCTTCTACCGTCATTTCGCTGATTTGCTTTTGTTCGAGGTTCCAGATAACCGTGGCCGATAACTCGTATAAGAAATAACCGAGAAAGGCTACAATCAGGAATATTTTAAATCCGTTGCCTTGCATATGTGTTGAATTAAGAATTAAGAATTATTCAATTAAGAATGGGTTTGAGAACGTGTTCTCAAATTTGTTTAAGTAGTTATTTTGAAGACTTCACTGATAGTTAATCGTTGAAGCATTGAAAATTACTAAGGGGCGCCGATGGCGATGCCGCTTTCGTTTGGAGAAAGGAAATAAGAAGAGATAAGTAAAACTTCAGCATTTGAAGAATGGAATAATTCAGAATTTGGAGTAACTGTTTTTAAGTTGATTCCATCATTCTGTGAATATTTACCATCATTTGGAAGGATTGTGAGCGGTTTAGCATGCTCGATGAGCACAGCTTTTCCCATTCCTGCTTCCGAATGTTGGAATTGATTCCATTGAGTTAATAATAAGTGATACACCTGATCAGAATCAGGTTCGTCATCACTTGAATTAACCGGCAATTCGAAATCTTCTACATGAGAAGTTACAACTTCAGATGCTAGTCGAATTACGTCTTCCAGTTCAGATTGAACGGTAGATAAGTGATCTAATTTTTCCTGAGCTTCGCTATCGCTGTTTTTTAAGTGCGAACCAAGCCAAGAGGTAAAAGCAGCATGTTTCACATTTTGCTCGGAGATATTTGCCACATTAAGGCCAATTCCCAGAAGCAATAAAACAAACCCGTAGATACGAGTGATATGTGAACGAAATACTTTCATAGAACCATGAAGATAGGCAAGTGGAACATGCATTATCAACGTTGGATCCTTAAATAATTTTAAATAAAACCTGCAGTAGGTTACTGCAGGTTTTAGAAAGGCTTATTTTATCAACAACATCTTCTTTGTGAAGTAAGTGGCCCCAACTTTGAGCCGATAAATATACACACCGGTTGATAAATTTTGAGCATCAAAAGTGACGGAATGAGTGCCAATGGTTTGTTTCTGATTTACCAACGTTCGAACTAATCTTCCTTGAATATCAAATACTTCGAGCAATACCTGAGTATCGGAATTAAGATTGTATTCAATCTGTGTTGCAGGATTAAACGGGTTAGGGTAATTCTGCGATAATTCGATGGACTGTGGCATGTTTTCAAAGTCCTCGTTTGACACCATGGTTGAATCACTTTCGAAAAATCTATTTCCATTCGGTTGATACTTATACTTGAAATCAAACGAATTCCCGAAATCACCATCAGGCAGAGCAGTAATTTCCATAGCTGCATAATGTCCTTCGCGCGTATAAACAGCCCATAGTTGGCCTACTGAAATTGGAAGCCCGCCAGTACCATCAGAAAAATCATACGATACAGTTACCCAAGGGGCGGCATCCACTCGAATTGGTACACTGCGAAGAGTGTCTATTGAACCTTCGCCAAGTAGTAAGAATCGGCGGCCTGTGTTTGTAAGCGAAGTACTACCTTCATTTCCGAAATTAACTCCTTCGTTTGCTACAAATGCAAAATCCAGTGCATAATTACCGAAATCCTCGTTATCACTAACTTCATTTAGTGAGAAATCAAACCCGGTACCAAGCGTACTAGTTATAGATCCAGAAATAGTGCCACTTCCTGACGTGTCTACTTCTTCAACAAATAAAGAGAAAGTGACAAACTTAGAAGAGTCAGATTTTAGTGATGCCTGTATGCTATATAATCCTGGAGCGTTACCTGCAGTTGCAAGCGCCCATGCTACGCCAACAGAATCAGTGGTAGTTTGAGCAGTTACCTGAGCATCAATTGAAACATTTGATGGTTGTTGAGTTATCTTAAAATGCACTTCTTCTCCGGAAACAGTTTCATCATTCTCATTAACAACCAAAACCTCTAACAAGTGATCCGGTGATGCTAATGGCGCTACAGTTTGGCTATCTCCGCTAAAAATCGTCATTGATAAAATCGGATCAGGTTCAACGACTATGCTTGTATCTCCATCAAAGAATCGAGAACCGTTTGGCTGGTATTTATAATCAAATGTGAACGTATTACCGAAATCACCTTCAGGTAAACCTGTAATTTCCATGGCCGCGTAATTACCTTCGCGTGTATAAACGGCCCATAGCTGTCCTTCAGATATTGGCAGACCTCCGGTCCCGTCAACAAAATCGTAGGAAACAGAAACCCATGGTGCTGAATCCATTCGTTCTGGCACTGTGCTTAATGTGTCTAATAAACCTTCTCCAAGAAGTAAGAATCTGCGACCCGTGTTTGTTAAAGAAGAACTGCCTTCGTTTCCGAAATTCACGCCTTCGTTAGCTACGAAATCGAAATCGAGTTGATAATCACCCGAATCTTCCTTTCCACCAATTTCTTCTCGAGAAAAATCAAAACCACGACCATTCACACCAGACGAAGAACCTGATATGATATCTCCAGTGGAGGTATCAGGTGCTTCAACAAATAAAGTAAAGGTCACAAATTTTGTAGAGTCGGATTGTAAGGTAGCCTGAATGTTGTACAAACCAGCCGCATCACCACCACTTACCTGAGCTTGTGCTATTCCTTGTGCATCAGTTGCCGCAAGTTGGGATACTATACCGTCAACAGTGGTATTTTCTGGTTGGAGTGTAAATGCAAAAGCTACATTCTCACCACTTATGGTCGAATCATTTTCATCCGTTACTCTTACTTGTAAAGTCTGTGATCCAAATTCGGTTGGTGCTACGGTCTGGCTATCACCATCGGCAATTGCAATTGAATATATTGGATCTGGATCTACTACTATAGATGTGTCACCGTCAAATCCACGGCTACCGTTGGGTTGATATTTATAGTCGAAGGTAAAGGTGTTACCGAATCCTCCATCCGGCAAGCCCGTAATTTCCAAAGCTGCATAATTTCCCTCGCGTGTGTAAACGGCCCAAAGTTGGCCAACTGAGATGGGTAACCCACCGGTGCCGTCTGCGAAATCGTAAGAAACTGTGACCCAAGGAGCCGCATCAGCACGTTCCGGCACAATAGTTAAAGTGTCTAATGTTCCCTCGCCAAGTAATAAAAATCTACGACCAGTACCAGCTAATGAAGTGCTGCTTTCGTTTCCGAAATTCACTCCTTCATTCGAAACGAATGCAAAATCAAGCTGATAATCTCCTGCATCATTATTATCACCAATTTCTTCCCGAGAAAAATCAAATCCTTCGCCAAAATTGATTGTTGCACTACCTGCAAGCTGGGATTCATCATCATTTAAATTGCTTTGTTCTAATGTGGTTCCTCCTTCGCTCATGTATTTGAACTTGAAGGTGAAAATATCACCAAAATTACCATTTGGTAATTCATCAATCTGCATTACAACGTATAATCCTTCGCTGGTGTAAACCACCCATAGTTGACCAGGTGTAATTGGCTGACCCTGAGTTCCGTGCGTAAAATCCCAGCTTGTATCCACCCAAGGTGCGGCGTCTGTCCAGGTTGGTACAGTTGTAACTGTGTCGATATCGCCCGTACCAAGTAATAAAATTCTCCGAGGTGGTATTAAAGCAGAAAATTCTTTACCGAAATTCACGCCTTCGTTCGAGCTTCCCCAAATATCGGCCGTAAATGTTGCTGTATCGGCGATTGTAAAAGCAGTAGAAGCGGTGAAATCGTAGTATTCCCATTGCCCGGATACTTTCTGCAAGGTGTCTATTCCTGTAACTAGTTGCGCTTTTGCGCTACTCGAATAAACTGATAATAAGATGAAGATAAATAAAGCAAGCAGGGTGCTTGAAGAGAAAATGTAACGGTGTTTCATTATTCTGGCTATGTGGTTTTTTGATACTGCAAAAAAAGAAAACTGTTTAGCTGAAAGAATACCCGATTGAGGGTAAATCAAGTGAGGCTTTCAGGGATGAATCAAACCTTTGGTAAGCGCAAATTTTACTGCAGATGCGCGTGAGTGAACATGAATTTTTTTGTACATGTTTTTGATGTGGGTTCGAACAGTATGGGGACTGATAAATAGTTTTTCGCCAATTTGATCATCGGTTAAATCATCAACAATCGCATGAAGGATATCCAATTCTCTGGACGTAAGTGCGAATGCATCTTTAGTCTGTTCCGCTTTTTTAAGCTTGGTGGCTTTTGATTCTTGCACATAGTGCATCACTTTTGCAGCAATTATGGATGATAGTGCAGCACCACCATTCACTAATTCATAAATCGATTCAACATATTTTTGAATTGGGTCATCTTTTAAAAGATATCCGGATGCACCTGCTTGAATAGATTGAAAAATTCGTTCATCATCTTCAAAAACGGTTTGAATGAGTACATCTATATCCGGAAACTCTGATTTTACCAAAGCAGTAGCTTCAATTCCTGTCATTCCCGGCATCTCAATATCCATAAGAATTACATTCGGCAATTCCGATGTAGATAAACTGCGAAGTTTATTTAACCCGGCTTCGGCGTTTGGAGCTTCGAAAACGATGCTCACATCTTCATAGAAACCAATTCGTTTTCTAAGGTTTTCGCGTACTCTTTCCTGATCTTCAAAAATTGCTATGGCGACATTCATATCTAAATGAAAAGGAATTTAATTATCAAATACATACCCAAATGAGGGTAGATTTAAAGTATCAGTGAAATGGTGGTGCCCTTCCCTGGAGTACTTTCTAGCGCGTATGTTGCACCAATTTCACTCGCTCGATGCTTCATATTTTTAAACCCATTGCCCAAATTTGACGACTCTTGAAGATTCATTCCTTTGCCGTCGTCCGTAATAGTTAATTCCATTTGTTTCCCTTTTTGAGTACAAGCAACAGTAAAAGAAGTCGCTTCAGCGTATTTCTTCGTATTGTTTAATGCTTCCTGAATGATTCGCATCAAATTAAGGGATTCTGCTGGTTTTAGGATTTTATTACACTCAGAATCTGCAATCACAGAAGTTTTCGTATTTGGCAGATATCGGGATTGTCTACGGACATATCCTTTTAAATGGTCAAAGAAAACATTGGCTGGAATTTCATCTTTGTCCATTAACCAGATGGTTTCCCGAAGCTCGGTCATCGCACCTCGGGCATCAGCATCCAGGTCGGCCAATAATCCCATCGCTTTGTCTGACTCATCATTTTGTACATGAAGCTGACTAATTTCCAGACCGGTAATCAAATTGGTGATTTGAGAACCCACATTGTCGTGTAAATCTCTGGAAATACGTTCTCTTTCTGAATTGATCTTTTGCTGGGTCTCAAGTTCCCGATTTATTGCAGCAACTTTTGCACGGTAGTACACTCTAAATCCACCAGCAATTATGCCACCAAAACCTATCAAACAAAGTGAGATAAACCACCAGGTTTTATAAAAGGGCGGAAGTACGGTAAAGCTCAATGATGCCGTGTTCTCATTCCATTGTCCGTCGGGCCCTATCGCTGAAACATGAAAAACATACTCTCCATCGGGGAGGTAATCGTAGAAGGCAGTTGTTCTATTTTCAACGTATACCCAATCTTCATCTATACCTTCTAGTTGAATTCGGAACTTCGTTTTTTTTGGGGATTGGATATTAAGTGCTGAATATGAAATCTCTATTTTCGAATCTTCAGGAGTAAGGTCGCGAAGATTAGATTTATCCAGAGCCACTTCATCAACGGTAAAATCGTCGATATATGGAAAGAAATTATCGGTATCTATTGTTGATTCAGTTGGGTTAATTACCGTGACTCCCTTTAGAGAGGCAAAAATAATTTCACCATTTGATAGTTTTTCAACTGTTTGGCCTGCTGCAGGCTCCATTTCATTAGTTGGTAATCCATCTTCCTGAGTTAATAATGTGAAATCAATAGTCTCCCTCGATCCGTCAATAATTTCTAGTAATTGGGTTGGGTGAAAGCGATAAATCCCATTCCCGGTTGCGCACCAGATATATCCATTCTGATCTTCTTCCATGCCAGAAACAGTTCCAAATGGTAATCCGTGTTCCGGCCCAAAATAATGTAATTGATCTCCGTCGAAGTATGAGAATCCCGACCCAATTGTACCTATAAAAATGTCGCCGTTGGAATATTCAAACAGACTAAAGACCTGATCATCATTAATCCCATTTGAAGTATTATAGATGGTGATTTGGTCTCCATCAATAACAGTTACACCGCCACCAAAAGAACCATGCCAGATTCTTCCTTTCGAATCTTTCATCATAGTTATGGTAAAATTATTAGCTAAGCCATTTTCTGTAGTGTATTGCGCAATTATTTCACCTTGTTGATTTACTACGCTAATTCCAAGATTTGTACCAATCCAAATGTTATTCTGATCGTCAGCAACAATACCTCGGGCAAAATCGTCTAGTATTTCATTTTCCGAGTCTAAATGGAGTGCTACTTCGTTACCTACAATTTTTACTACACCCGTTCCCTGGGTGGTCATCCAAACATTACCGTTATTGTCGATGGTAGCGGCCGAAGCATACCCATTCGTATATTCTGTTGGATATTCTAATACACCCCATCCGTTGCTATTATTGTAGTAGAATCCGTTGCCATCAGAACCTAGCCATATTGTTTTGTTGCCGTCTTCAATAACTGTGGTTATTGCAGGTTGGTCGATGCCGGGGGTTGTGTCATCAATTACGCGTACTCTTTTTTTAGTTAGCACCGACATTCCCGTTTCATGGCCGGTATAAACCGTTCCATCTTTTGAAAACCCAACGTAAGTAAGATAATTTGATAGTAGCCCATCCTCTTTCGTCATAGTTTCAATGGTACCGTTATAATATCGGTCGAGACCGCTGCCATGGTGAGCGATCCAAATAGAGCCATCGGTTGGGTGTTCTGCAAAAAACTGAGGGAAAGGCCCACTCAAACCATCTTCTAAATGAATGTATTTAACAGGTTCTAAATCTCTGAAAATTACTATGCCTTCTTTATCAGTACCGATCCAGATATCCCCATTACTCATTTCTGTAAGTCCACGAATGGTGTTGTAAGGCAATCCATTTTCGGTAGTGAAATTAGTGAAGACACCGTTTTCAAAAACACTAAGCCCGTCGTTCGTACCTATCCAAAGCCTGCCTTTAGAATCTTCAATAATTCTCCAGATTTCCGAGCTGATAAGTCCATCTTCAGTTGTATATGTTTGAACAACTTTTTCACCATCAAACACAGACATTCCAACTCCATATAATCCCAGATATACTAATCCTGATTTAGTAAGACTTAATGATTTTACAAATCCATTATCAGTAGGTAATTCATCTTTGTATTGAATAAGAGAGTCCCCATTAAACCTATATATGCCCTGACCAATAGATGGGATGTAGAAATCACCATTTTTATCTTCAAAGATTTCATATAAAGTTCCCCCAAGATAGCCGGTTCTAAAGTTCCGCAAATTTAAGCCGTCATATCTCACTAAACCGTCAATGTTAGCAATCCAGATAAAGCCATCTGAATCTTCGAACGTGTAAAAGACAGATTGCCCCGGCATTCCATCTTCAGTATCAAGAGTTCGTACTAAATAATTATCGAAATAGGATTCATAATTTACTATAGACTGCCCAAAAACAGGCAGACATATCAATCCCAAAAAAATAGAAATTATCGCTTTCTGTATCATTCCCCTTTACTACCTAAAACTTGGCGCTAATAATAGTAAAGAGGGAAACGAAATAAAAAATAAACTAGACGTTAGCCGAACTGGTTTTTAATCGCTTAAATTCTTGTTTTAAGAATATTCCGGTATAGGAATCTTCTTTTTTTGCCACTTGTTTGGGTGTGCCCTGTGCAATGATTTGTCCACCACCTTTTCCACCTTCCGGTCCCAAATCAATAATCCAGTCCGCTGCTTTGATCAAATCCAGATTGTGTTCAATCACCATTACGGTATTTCCTTTGTCCACCAGCTGCTGAATTACATCCACCAGCATTTTAACATCCTGGAAGTGCAGGCCGGTTGTGGGCTCATCCATCACATATAAGGTATCGCCAGTGCCAATTTTTGATAGCTCTCGGGAAAGCTTTATTCGTTGCGCTTCTCCACCGGAAAGTGTGGTACTTGATTGACCAAGCGTCAAATACCCGAGCCCAACTGAAGTGAGTGTGGAAAGAATTCGTGAAATAGCAGGTTGGGCATCGAAGAACTCAGCAGCATCGCTGATTGGCATGTTCAATACCTCAGAAATATTCTTACCCCGATAGTAGATTTCTAAAGTTTCACGATTGTAACGCTTGCCATTACAGGTTTCACAGGTCACATATACATCCGGCAGGAAATTCATTTCGATTTTTCGAACTCCATCGCCCTGGCACGTTTCGCATCGTCCGCCTTTAACGTTGAACGAAAACCGACCCTGATCATACCCACGAATCTTGGCTTCCGGCATTTCGGCAAAAAGACGACGAATATGATCAAAAACCTTTGTGTAGGTGCCTGGATTTGAACGTGGAGTACGCCCAATAGGGCTCTGATCGATGGAAATTATTTTATCTACATTGTCGAGGCCATCAACTGAGTCGTAGGGAAGTGGTACACTTTTCGATTTATAAAAGTGATTGGATAAAATTGGAACCAGCGTTTGGTTGATCAACGAACTTTTACCGCTTCCACTAACTCCTGTTACTGAAATGAACTTACCGAGCGGAACTTTCAATTCCACATTTTGCAAATTGTGGCCCCGTGCATTTTTGATCTTAATTTGCTTTTTATTTCCCTTGCGATAAGATTTTGGGATGGGGATAGTTTCCTCATCTCGCAGGAAACGAGCCGTCATGGAATCGTGAGTGAGTTCTTCTGGCTTTCCGGCAGACACAATTTCACCCCCATGAACTCCTGCGCCCGGACCTAAATCCACTACGAAATCGGCATGCTCAATAGTTTCCCGATCATGCTCAACCACAATTACGGAATTTCCTAAATCCCTTAATGTTTCCAGCGATTTAATCAGTTTAATATTGTCGCGCTGATGCAACCCAATACTTGGTTCATCCAAAATGTAAAGCACACCCACTAATTGGGTTCCAATCTGGGTCGCCAGACGAATTCGCTGGGCTTCTCCACCCGACAATGTTTGTGCTTCGCGATCCAGGTTTAAATAATTCAAACCAACATTTAGCAAGAAATCCAATCGATCCCGAATTTCCTTAAGTACCTGATTTCCAATTAGCTGCTGGCGTTCTGTTAACTTGATGGAATACAAAGTATCTCGCAGCCCGCTGATATCCATCTGAACTAAATCGTGGATATTGTAAGTGTCGATTTTATAGGAGAGAGCTTCTTTGTTTAAACGACCACCATCGCAAGTTGGGCATGCAACTTTGCTCATATATGCCTTTGCTTTCTCACGCTGCTTGGGCGATTTACTATTTTCGAATTGATCGATTATAGTTTTACGAAGCCCTTCGTATTTATGCTGATAAGTGACAGAATTATCTTTAAAATCGTAGCTAACAGCATATTTTTTATCACCACTTCCTTGCATTAATATCTGGCGAAGCTCATCAGAAAATTTTTTGAAAGGAGTATCAAAATCTTGTTTAAAACTTTCCAGAACGGCTTTTAGTTGTTTGAAAGCAAATACATCTCTGGGTGATCCAAGAAACCGAATGGCACCATCAGCTATAGATTGAGATTCATTAGGAACGAGCAAATCCCAACTTACATCATAGGTACTGCCGATTCCATCACAAGTTTTACAAGCGCCGTAAGGAGAATTAAAAGAAAATAAATTTGGTGCAGGATCTTCGTAAGCAAGTCCACTCGCCAGATCGAATAATTTTTGAGAGAATAACCTGTCAGTTGTTTGCCCGTCGCTGTTTTGTACGGCCAGAATTACATTTCCATCTGCCATTTCCAGAGCAAGGCGGATACTGTCGGCAATTCTTTTTTCACTTTTTGGGCTAATTACAAATCGATCTACAACTACCTCGATGTTATGGGTTTTGTAGCGATCGACCATCAAGCCATCGGTTAGCTCAGTAAATTCTCCATCGATACGAGCACTCACAAACCCTTGCTTAATAGTTTGCTCAAATAGCTCTCTATAATGTCCTTTTCTTCCCCGAACTACCGGCGCCAGGCAATAGGCTTTTGTCCCCTTATCCATTGCCATAACTGCTGCCACCACCTGATCTGCAGTTTGTTTCTCCATTTTATTACCCGATTTGTACGAATAAGGCGTGCCAACTCGAGCAAAAAGAAGTCTGAGAAAATCATAGATCTCCGTTACTGTGCCAACGGTAGAACGAGGGTTTCGATTGGTGGTTTTTTGGTCGATGGAGATTACGGGTGAAAGTCCGTCGATGAAATCAACTTCGGGGCGTTCCATCATTCCAAGAAATTGCCGGGCGTAGGCAGAAAGAGATTCTAAAAACCTTCGCTGGCCTTCTGCATAAATGGTATCAAAAGCTAAGGATGATTTCCCTGAACCAGAAAGACCGGTTAAAACAACAAGCTGGTCGCGGGGAATGTCAATATCAAAGTTTTTAAGGTTGTGCTCGCGGGCTCCCTTAACGATGATGTGATGCTGCAAGAGTGATGGGTTTTGAAGTTTTCAGAATCTTGAAATGTACCAAACCTATCCTTCAAAGTCTTAATTCCGTGCAAAGAAAAAATTGGTCTAACTCTTACTAATGAAATTATAATCGCGAATAAATTGGCGGTTTGGAATCACGCCTTCAGAGTCTTCTGAATATTCAGACTTGATGCGCTTCAGAAAATACATTTCTACATTTCCAATATTCCGAGCTTCTATCTGGCCGCGAGGTTCGCAGTCAAAGAAATCCTTAATGCGTTCATAGGTAGACTGTGAAATGTTTATGCTGTTACTCTCTGAGTTTTGCTCCATTCTGGCTGCCAAATTTACGGCAGTTCCCCAAACATCATAAGCAAAACGTTTTTTACCAATTACACCCACTACCGATTCACCGGTGTTGATGCCAATTCTAAGAGGAAAATAAGGGATGGAATCTGGTAGAGCGTTTTCAAGTTGTGCAACGAATGAACGCATTTTTAAAGCTACAAGAGCGGTGTCGATTGGGTGGGTTTTATTACGCTGTGGAATACCGCCGGCTGCCATATAACTATCGCCGATAGTTTTGATTTTAATCATCCCATGTTGCTCAACAAAAAGGTCAAATTTGTCGAAATAAAAAGACAGACTCTCAATGAGTTTCTCCGGATTTAAGTCCGGCACAATTTTACTGAAATCGTGGAAATCCGTAAACATAAAGGTTGCGTCTTCAAAACGCTCGGGAGTTACTGTACCATATGCTAGTAAACTTTCTGCGATTTTCTTTGGGAAAATATTTTGCACAAGATCTTCATACTCTCTCTTAGTAAGCTCTAACTCCTGATTAGATGAATTTAGTCCATGTTGAACTTTTTCGAGTTGCGCATTTTGCGCCAACGCATTTTTGTACGTGGAGACTAACAAATTCACCAGATAAGAATAATCAGCTTTAACATGGTAGGGTTTGCCTTCTATATGCACCTCCGCAGTTTCATTAATGTCTGAAACGGCAATGGGGTTGTTCAATAATTCATGAACTTTCGAGAATAATGTTTCGTCGTCGTAAGGCTTTGTAATGTAATTGTCGGCCCCAACTTCTATCCCTTTCATTAAACTCTCTGTTTGAATGCGAGAGGTAACTAAAATAACCGGGATTCGGCGAAACTTGAAGTCACTTTTGATTTTCTGGCACAGTTCATACCCGTCCATTACCGGCATTTCTACATCACTAATAACTAGATCTGGGTATTCATCCTGTAAAATTTCCCAGGCATCCTGTCCGTTTTGCGCGGTAAGCACTTCGTAGCCTTGCTTTAATAACTTATGCCTTGTGATAGTTATTAATGCAGGATAATCATCAACAATTAAAATGCGAGGTGATGTCTGTAGCATAATTTTTAATCGAACTCAAATATAGAGGATTAAGGCTAAGAATTGCATTTAGATTTTTTATAAAAGCTTAATCCAAAAACTCCTAAGTTTAGCGCTCCTCAAAATCTCATCAACATGCACGATATTATCCAAACAAATTGGACTCCCACAAGCTGGTTAGACAAGCCGGTTAGGCAATTACCGGAATATCCAGATAAGGCAGCTTTAGAAGAAAGTTTTGAACAACTAAAAAGCTTGCCACCACTAGTTACCTCCTGGGAAATTGAAAAATTAAAGAATAAGCTTGCTGAAGTTGCAGCAGGAAAAGCTTTTTTATTACAAGGTGGTGATTGTGCCGAGAGCTTTAATCTAACACGATCTCCCAAAATAGTGAATATGGTTAAGGTGCTGCTTCAAACCAGCTTTATCTTAATTCACGAAATGGGAGTGCCAGTTGTTCGGGTTGGACGAATTGCCGGCCAGTATGCCAAACCAAGGTCGAATGATTTTGAAACAGTAAATGGAGTTGAAATCCATAATTATCGTGGAGATATCATAAATAGATTTGAGCCTACCAAAGAAGCCAGAATGCCAGATCCTGCTTTGTTACTTGAAGGCTACCATAAGGCAGGTCTGACTCATAATTTCTTGCGTGCACTTGCTGACGAGGGATTCGCAGATTTGCATCACCCTGAGCAGTGGGAACTCAATTTTATGAAGACCAACGATTACTACCACGAATATGAAGTGATGGTAGAATCCATTAAAAAAGCAGTACGCTTTATGGATGCCATTGCTCCTGAAAAAGCTACAACATTACAAAAGGTTGATCTATACACCTCGCATGAGGCTTTAAATCTATACTACGATTCTGCACAAACACGGCAGGTTCCGCGTAAATCGGGATTCTATAATTTAAGTGCTCATTTAGTTTGGTTAGGCAACAGAACCAGAAATCTAGATGAAGCCCATGTTGAGTATTTAAGAGGAATTGAAAACCCGATTGGGATAAAAATTGGTCCTCCGTATACCATTGATGAAACTCTTCGCTTGATTGAGAAACTCAACCCTTCTCATGAAGCCGGCAAAATTGTTTTAATTACTCGTTTTGGGAAAGATAGAATTAACGATGAATTGCCATCCTTAATTCAAGCGGTTCGCCGTGCCGGACTTCCCGTTGTTTGGAGCTCCGATCCAATGCATGGAAATACATTTTCGTCATCAAACGATTATAAAACACGAAACTTTGATCACATTCTTTCTGAAATTAAATCAGCATTTGCCATCCACCGAGCTGAAGGGAGTTATCTTGGAAGTGTGCATCTTGAGCTAACCGGTGATAACGTAACTGAATGCGTTGGCGGAGCGAATGGATTGGGTGAAGCTGATTTAGATATGAATTACGAGACTTTCTGTGATCCTCGTTTAAACTACGAGCAGTCTTTAGAGATGGCATTTCTGGTAGCTAAAGAGTGGAAGCAAAGCAATCTGTGAGAAAAAATAATTAAGAATGAAATTTCTTGTTGATAAGGAAATTCTTGAGTGTTTTAATAATCCACATTGTGGATGGTGTGCCTAAACTATCCAACATTCCGGAATCGATCGATTCTCCGATTCTCACAATTGAACTCTGACAAAATATGTAACAGCACTGACGCCACGGCAAGGCGCGCTGACAGCTTTTCAAGACGCATAAATGGGGTCTGAAAAAAATTCACCCTGAATTTGTCGCGCTGTCAGAACTTAGTACGTGATGAATATTGGCACATCCGTTGCATAATTGTGATTGAACTGAACATAAATAAATAATCGAGAGGTTCAATTATGTCACTTATCAAATATAGAAAACCAAATTCAGACCTATTATCACGATCATTTGATGATCTGTTTAATGAATTCTTTACAAATACACCTGCGTATCGCAGGGATGGATTTATGCCAAGCGTAGATATCTCTGAAACCGATACTCAATTCGAGTTATCAGTAGAATTGCCAGGCATGAAAAAAGAAGATATTAAGGTAGACCTGGAGAGAGGAAGGCTAACAATTTCAGGAGAGCGCAAATTCGAGAAGGAGGAAAGCGGTAAAAACTACCATCGAGTTGAAACCCAATATGGCGCATTCAACCGTACGTTCCATCTACCTGATACCATCGACGAAGACAGCGTAACAGCTAAATACGAAGATGGAATACTTAATATCACTGTAAATAAGAGCGACGACAAAGTGAAGAAGCAAATCGAAATAGCATAGTTTCGATTAGTAATTAGAATAGTGCCGGAGCTGCAGAAATTGGCTCCGGCTATTTATTTGGTTACAAGATGTAAAGCTACATACAATCTATGTTTTGGTTGGCGTTTAGGCTGTAATTATCAACTACTACATTTTATCGATACATG
Organism: Balneolaceae bacterium; assembly: GCA_965249965.1. Lineage (GTDB taxonomy): Bacteria > Bacteroidota > Rhodothermia > Balneolales > Balneolaceae > HXMU1420-13. The sequence continues at coordinate 191,050 of OZ252262.1, read as the reverse complement.
AATACTACAATGAAAAATATTTTTGGAGTTGCCGCAGCAATGCTGGTTTTATTAGGATTTAATGCTGCAACAAATGAATTATCCGAAATAAACCTTCCGTTTTATGAAACTGAAGTTTCACCAGCTGAAGAAAAAGAAATTGTTACTCTAAAAGATTTCAACGAAGCAATCGTTGATATAGCTGAAAAAACAAATCCCGCTGTTGTTACTGTAAATACCCAAACCACAAGAGAAGTTCGGGTAATGAATCCATTTTCGCTATTTGGAAACCCTTGGGGACAACCTGACACGGAAACGAGAGAGCAAATTCAAAGAGGATTAGGATCTGGTGTTATCGTATCAGATGATGGATACATCATTACCAACAATCACGTAATTGATAATACCGACGAAATAAAAGTTCGCTTATTTAATGGCGATGAAATTGAAGCCGAATTAATCGGTGCTGACCCTGCGACAGACATCGCAATTCTGAAAATTGATGGTAAAAACATGCCAGCTGTGAGTCTGGGCAATAGCGATGAAGCAAAAGTTGGTTCATTCGTATTAGCAATTGGAAGTCCACTTAGCGAAGATCTGGCTCATACCGTTTCATTTGGGATTGTTAGTGCAAGAGGGCGTTCACTAAACGACCTAACCTTATTTGGTGATTATATTCAAACAGATGCAGCGATAAATCCAGGTAATTCCGGTGGTGCACTTATTGATATGGATGGAAAACTGATTGGAATCAATTCTGCCATAGCCTCACGTTCTGGTGGAAACGATGGTATAGGGTTTGCGATTCCAATTAATCTCGCAAAACGAATAATGGATGACCTGATTGATGACGGCGAAGTATCACGCGGATACCTTGGAATGAACTTTGGTGGCGAAGTTGATCGAACTATGGCATTGGCACTAGGACTGGATGATGCACGAGGCATAATAGTAGGCGATGTTGTTGAAGATGGGCCATCTTACAAAGCTGGTCTACGTGAAGATGACATTATAGTAAGCCTGAACAATGAAGCTGTTCGCAATTGGGATGCTTTCCGCACAAAAATTGCAGCCTTCAAACCCGGAGAAACAGTTAAACTTGGAATAATTCGCGGAGATGAAGAAAAAAATCTAACTGTTGAACTTGGAGAGCGCCCCAACGACTTAGCTGCTGTTAATAATGCACCTGTAGAGGATATGGATGAAGCATTAGGCTTTAATGTGACCGATTTAACAAACGATATAAAAAGACAATTAAATTTAGGAAACGAAATAGACGGTGTTGTGGTTAATGACATCGAACAAGGTAGTAATGCTTACGAGCGCGGACTGAGAAGAGGAGATGTGATCACAGCAGTAAAGCGCAAGAGAGTTGAAACCCCTTCTGAGTTTTATGAGGAAATTCAACAAGCTATGGAAAAAGGTGACAGAGCTATTTTGTTAACAATTGAACGCCAAAATACGAAACAATTTATAGCGTTCGAGCTTTAAGAATTTGTTGACCTATTTATTGTACCCCGAAAAAGCCAAAGCCAAGGACCTGACACGTTCTTGGCTTTTTTTATTTACAATACCTGTAGGCATAATTCATGAATTACACCTACAGGTATTGGATTCAAATCAACACAAAGTCCCGATCTCTGAGGAGTGGGCTCAAATCTTCCGGAGGTGGGAAATGTTTATCTCTGAATTTATTCATGGCATCTATCGTGGCATTGCTAAGCAGTTGCGTTACGGCGTCCATGGCTTCGTCAGAAATCATAAAAGGAGTGCGGTCGAACACGGCTAATTCTCCCGTGCATTGTAAACACAACTGAAACTGTGAACACTCTGACTGAGTTTTACCGGTAATTATACACTCGTTGAGCCATTCATTCGCATCAAAGGTTTGTTTTCCTGCCAGAATACGTTGCCGGGATAAATTCATATTATCCATAAAATATTCATTCATCGCCTGATGCGATTCCTTCGAATAATCGCTCATTACCGAGTCCATACAATCCATACAAATGGCAAATTCCCAAATAAGATCGGTTGTACCAGCTGATGGATAGTTAACCATAGATTTTTCAATGATATAGTCTACTTCAGAAAGTAAATAGGTATCACACACTAAACAGCGTTCAATCGGTGTGCCGGTATCGGAATTATAAAAAATTGAAGGTATTTCGCGCAAGTTTTGTGGCATTAAGTTAGGATAATAGGAATGAATGAAAACCTCAATTTATTCTGGTTTCTGTAATAAAATCTTCTCCCCATTGAATTCTGTGATCACCAACATTGTGATAAGTATCTTTTCTCAGTTCAAGCATTTTTTGTAACGACTGTTCAGAATCTAGCCCATGATATCTCAGAAAAGCATAAGTGATCATCCCAGTTCGATGTATGCCCGCCGAACAATGTATATATATTTTTCCGCCAGCATCGAGGTTTGTCTTTAGATTATCAAATAGCCGAATAATTTCTTCATATCGATCTTTCTTAGGCGGGGCGGCCGAACTCATCGGGTACCACGCCCAGTCTAAGTCATTATTCCTTGATAACTGTCGTACTGTCTTAGCGCCTTCACTTTCAGCCAAAAGCGTTAATATCGAAGAAGCCCCTTGTAATTTTAGATCTTTAACCAGTTTCGATCCCGGTCTATGACCAACGGAAATAAACCCATTTCTCACTTGAACCCAATTTACAAGTACAATGGAACTGAGTTCTTTTTTGAGTTTTGTGATCTCAGCAATGGATTTCCCAATAACTTGTTTGTTTGAAGTAGGGTCTTTGATTAAAGACTTTAATTCAGAAATATACTTATCACAATCTCTTATACTCTCTGAAATTGATTGAATGGGCACTTCGTGAAGCCATTTTTCAATTTTCTCTATCAGAGCAGATTCATTATCCATCTATCTAATATAGAATTTATATGGTTCTGAAATTCCGTCATGTACTTTTTTTAGGCATGATTTTAGACATATTATTTGCAGATAAAATGTACAAGAGGAAACTATGAATTTGAATAAATATACATTAAAAGCTCAGGAAGTAGTTCAAAAGGCGTTGGAGCTGGCACAGTCTGGAAATAATCAGGCCATGGAACCGGCGCATGTTATGAAAGCATTCCTTATGGACAGTGACAATATTGTCCACACCCTGTTTAATAAATTAGGTGCGAATACAGCTGGCATCGAAAAGGTGGTTGATATATCCTTATCGAGATTACCAAGAGTTGAAGGGGCATCAGTTTCCGGGCAATATTTATCGCCGAATTTGAAATCTGTTTTAGATACAGCTCAAAAAGAAGCTAAAGCTCTGGGAGATCAATACATAAGTAGCGAGCATGTTCTAATCGGATTGGTACAAGTGAAGGATGAGATCAGTACCATATTAACCGATCAGGGGGTTACCAAGGAGAATATCATTAAGATTTTAGATGACGTTCGAGGTGGACACAAAGTAGACGATCCAAATGCTGAGAGTCGATTCGCATCGTTAGACAAGTACGCAAGGGATTTAAACGAATTGGCAGAAAAGAACAAACTCGATCCAGTGATTGGACGTGACGCTGAAATTCGGAGAGTAATGCAGATTTTAACTCGCCGTACTAAGAACAATCCCGTTTTGATAGGCGAGCCTGGTGTTGGTAAAACTGCGATTGCTGAAGGGATGGCTCTTAGAATTGTTCGTGGTGATGTTCCAGAAGGATTAAAGTCGAAACGAATCCTTGCGCTGGACATGGGCGCGCTTGTTGCCGGAACAAAGTTTCGTGGGGAATTCGAGGAGCGTTTAAAAGCGGTAGTAAAAGAAGTGACCGACTCGGATGGCGAGATCATTCTTTTTATAGATGAGATTCACACTTTGGTTGGTGCCGGCGCCAGTGAAGGGGCAATGGATGCAGCAAATATTCTAAAACCTGCACTTGCTCGGGGAGAGATGCACGCAATTGGTGCCACAACTTTAGATGAATACCGCAAATACATCGAAAAGGACAAAGCACTGGAGCGCAGATTACAAACGGTGCTGGTAGGCGAGCCATCAATTGAAGACACTGTTTCCATTCTTCGTGGATTGCAAGAGCGCTATGAAGTGCATCATGGTGTTCGAATTACAGATTCAGCTATTGTAGCTGCTGCGGAGCTTTCACATCGATATATCGCTGATCGATTTTTACCAGATAAAGCTATTGATTTGATTGATGAAGCTGCCTCCAGATTGCGTCTGCAAATCGACTCTCTGCCGGAAGAATTAGATGCGGTTGAACGTCAAATTCGCCAGTTAGAAATTGAAAGAGAGGCATTAAAGCGAGAGAAAGATGATTCTAAAATTAAAGGCATCGAAAAAGAGCTGGCCGATTTGGAAGAAACGCGGAAAGGTATGCGGGTTCAGTGGGAGCAGGAGAGAGATTTGATTCAAAAAGCTCAGGAACTAAAAAAAGCCATCGAAACAACGAGAAATCAGGCTGAAAAAGCCGAGCGTGAAGGGAATTACGAAAAGGTAGCAGAACTTCGATATGGCACCATCACCCAACTCGAAAAAGATCTGGAGAAGTCGCAAACAAAGCTTGGTGAAATGCAGGAACAGAAATCCTTGCTTAAGGAAGAAGTAGGGGCAGAGGATATTGCAGATATCGTTGCTCGCTGGACTGGAATTCCCGTAACCAGAATGCTCCAATCCGAACGCCAGAAGTTATTATTGCTAGAAGAAGAGCTTCACAAGAGAGTGATTGGTCAGGACAATGCAATTGAAGCGGTGGCCAATGCCGTACGAAGATCCCGAGCTGGATTACAAGATGAAGATCGACCCATTGGTTCATTTTTCTTCCTCGGTTCAACCGGTGTTGGGAAAACAGAACTAGCCAGAACGTTAGCTGAATTTCTTTTTAATGATACGAACGCGATGATTCGTATCGATATGAGTGAATACATGGAAAAGCATTCGGTGAGCCGATTGGTGGGTGCGCCTCCCGGTTATGTGGGGTACGATGAAGGTGGTCAACTAACCGAAGCTGCGCGCCGACATCCATATTCCGTGATATTATTGGATGAGATCGAAAAAGCACACCCTGATGTATTTAATATTCTACTTCAGGTGTTAGATGAAGGGCGCTTAACGGACAACAAAGGAACCACCGTTGATTTCAAGAATACCATTATCATCATGACCAGTAACATAGGTTCGCATTTGATTGTGAATGAGATGGAAAAATCGGGTGGAGAATTGAATGACGAGCAGTACCGGGATCTTCAAAATCAACTTATCGATCAGCTTAAACGAACTATCCGACCAGAATTCTTAAATCGTGTGGATGATATCACCGTTTTCCACCCACTTGGAAGGCAACACATCCGATCTATTGTGGATATTCAGCTTCGCCGAGTACACCTTTTGCTTGAGAAAAGTAAAGTAAAAGTTACTATTCCGGATGTAGTAAAAGATTGGTTGGCTGAGAGAGGTTTCGATCCTGTATATGGTGCCAGACCGTTAAAACGAGTGATTCAACAAAATATCACCAATGTGCTGGCTACTCATTTGATAAGTCGTGATTCTGATGATCCCGTTGAATTTGTAGCCTCAATTGCGAAAGATGGTCAGTCTATTAGTTTTTTGGAAGTTGTAAATGACGTAGAAAGTTGGGTGGAGGAGTAAGGAGACTGAGCTTGTTACTTAGTTAAAAGCCAGGCATTCTCCGTAGCAGGTGCAACACCTTTTATACCATTGGGCAGCTTGAGTTCTTCTAGAAGTGAAATTTCATAGTCATCGCCATAATGTGTTCTGATTTCCTTTTCTGTAACTGAAAAGGGAGGTCCTGGTACTAGCTCCTGATCATAATCGAAAACGATTAGCAGTTGGGGTGCACTATTAGTTATCGAGAGTAAGTGTCTCGAATAATTCGTTCTCATTTCTGGCGGTAATGCAACGAGTGATGCTCGATCATAAACTCCATCAACATGGCCTAGATCAGACATTTTTACATCAAAAAAGTCTCCAACCAACAAGGTTAGGTTGCCAGCCTCATATTTAATTCCAGCAGACCAAGTAAGTTTTTTTGGCGATAGATTTAATAAGTCAAAAAGTTCAAGTACTGCTTCATCACTAAGTTCACAACCAATGACATGAAAACCATTGGATAAAAGCCAGGCTACATCAATAGATTTGCCTGTTAGAGGAACGAAAACCATGCCATTTTTGGGGATGCTTAGCTTTTCAAAATGTTTAGTTAGCAGTGAATTAGGTTTAGGTTGATCAAAACCAATTTGTCGATTATTCCAACGTTCTATCCAGAACTCTTTATGCATGCAATGATTTTATGATTTCAGTGTTTGATGATATTAGAAATCAGTTTTAGATCGATTTAATTTCATGACATAGCATTCATCGGTATTAAAGGTACGATACTCAAGAAATTCAAACCCCAAACGTGTATAAAATTTGATTGCCCTTTTATTTGAAACCAGGGGATCAATTAAAATAGAAGTAACATTCGTATTACTAAAACAACGTTCGAAGGCTAGAAGCATCATCTGAGTTCCATATCCTTTCCCCAAATTAGTCTCTTCTCCAATCCAAATATCGATAGCTCGTAGGTTCTCATCAACCTCTCCCCAGTAATGAGTATCTTCATGATAAGGGTCAATTATTTGCAAGAAGCCAATTGGCTCTGCATTTAACTCGGCAATTAATTGTTCGCGCCAAAAAGGTTGCGGGTTTTTAAGTTCTTTTTCCCATTCCCAATATTCATCAGGATCTGAAGCAATTACATGGGGCTTTGTATCCCAGTAACGTACTAATTCTAAATCGTTGATTGTTGCTTCTCTAAGCTGAATTATGTTCATCTATGGTATGATTGTTAATCACAGGATGAGCTATAATAATAGTGCTTACCATCCGAAATAAAATGGGAAATATGAGTCGGGTGCGAAAGCCAGTGATTGATATAGGGCTTTGCGTATACTGTTGCTCCGGCAATGAATAATAGGATGATAAGTCCCGTTTTGTGATAATTATTCTTTGATGAGTTTTTCAATATCCAGGCAATGGTGGAAAAAATTCCAACGATTACGATTGTTATAAAGCGTAGCTCCCAATTCAAATGAGGGTTAAATCCACCGAGAATCCAGAAAAAGAAAAGTGAAGCGCCGAATAAGAAAAAGCGATGAGATGATTTCATACAAAAAGGTGAATTAAGATATATGAAATGCACGAATTGAAATAAAAAAGGTTTCGCCCCTACCAGAGACGAAACCCATTTTTCTAATCTTAGGATATACTAACTAACGAAATTTAAATTCTTGTTAGAACTTGTTGTTTAACTTCTTTAAGTACAGCTATAGTGCCAAATACAAGTCCTACCATTAATGCTTTCATTCCCACTTCTGCTACAGAATTTGTTGGATCAAGTCCTCCAAAAATTCCAAATAGAGTGGTTGCTGCTACGATATAAAAAATTGGTTTAGCTATTTCAATCATGTTATTCCTCAGTGATAAAGTGTTCTCCGATGACCAACTGCTTTGACGCAGGAAATCGAAGAAAGTTTAATTGAGACACAAAGATTTTTGCGATTTTACAAGCTGTTACTCGAACGGCTGTAATTAAACCAAACCTAGCCCATATTATTTACTTCTTCGTCAGAGCCCATTTTGGCATATTCTTCATCCACAGGTTCCCATAGTTCAATCTTGTACCCATTTGGATCCATAATCCAACCAAATTTCCCATATTCGAAAGATTCCATTTCACCAACTACTTCGACACCTTCGGCCTTTAGAGCTTCAAGTAATTCTTCAAGATTTTCGACTCTATAATTGATCATAGCGTCTTTATTGCTCGGATCGGTATAGGTGGTGTCGCTTTTAAAGATGCTCCAAGCTGTAAATCCTTTCTTAGATGGATCTTCTGCATGATGCCATTGAAATGTTCCGCCCCATTGACCTGACTTAATACCTAAATGTTTTTGATACCAATCTCTGGTTGATACCGGATCATCTGCTTTTAAAAAAACCCCACCAATTCCTGTTACTCGTCGTTTCATTGTATTGTTATTTAATGTTAGAAATTAGTCCCACAGTATTTCCAGCGACATCTTTAAACCACGCAAAAGTGTCGCCATTTGGGAGTTTTATAGGAGGTATGAGTGTTTTTCCTCCATGTTTTTCAATCATATTCAATTTCAGTTGTACATCTTCAACTTGTATATAGAAGGTGAGGTAGTTATCAATTTCAGTAACTGCGGATGTAATATGGCCACGAATTCCATTTTCAACTCCGGATGTTACCTCATTAGAATTAGGTAAATTTTTAACCTGCCAATCAAAACATTGTTGATAGAAGTTGGTGGTTCGTTCTTGATCGGTACAACCAATCTCAAAGAATACTACAGGATTACTCATTGCTTAAGAATGCTGATCGATTAATATTTGATTTCCATCCGGATCTGCAAAAGTAAAGTGGCAGGGTCCGGAGTCATTTTTCAGAGATTCTGATTCGATTAAAAAATCAACCCCTTGTTCTCTAAGGTAATTATGAATTGCTCGTGCATCAGTTGGATTAAATGTGATGATATTTTCTTCGAACATATCCTGAAATAACCCAATAGTTACTCCATCTTTTTGCAAGATTAACCATTTATCTTCTACAGATCCAAGACCGTCGAGAGTTTTAAAACCAAGTACTTCATAAAAGTCTTTTGATGCCTGAATGTTCTTCACAGCTAATGAGGTAGAGTGTTGTCCAAGATTTAAATTCATGGGAATATGGGTATATGTATATGTGTTAAAATGATCAGTTATTAGCGTTTAATCGCACTTTCGTACATATCAATCCATGCTTGCACGTTTAACTTTGATGCCAATTGCCCAATTAATTCAAATGGAATTTTCTTGACATTTTTAAATCGAATACAACTTTTACCCATGTCTAATTTGGTGGATATTATCTTCTTGTATTCTTGTGTAAACCAGGTTGAAAGTGTTTCATTGGCATAAACCCCCGAATGATACACGGCGATATGATTTTTTTGGGAAGCCAAACTCATAAAAGGTAATGGTGTTTTTGGATCACAATGATATCCATCGGGGTAAATTGAATGAGGCACCACATAACTAATCATTCCATATTGCATACACTCTTCATACCCCTCAGGCAGGTTATGAATGATCTCATCTCTTAATCTGATGATAGCATCTTTGCGTTCTTCTGGTAATTCTTCGATGTATTGCTCTACAGTAGCTGCTTTTGATTGCATCTTATTCACCTATAGGTTCAAGTTCTGATTTTGCAAGAAATTTTGGATTTCTGAAGAGAGCCGCACTTATTAAAGAAAGCAGTAAACCTACCGGGAAAATCTCCATGAAGGTCATGGGTAGTCTAAACATTACTTTTCCATATCGCTCAATCATTACTTCCATCTCCTCGATAGTGGTAGCTAATTCCGACTCACTTGCCCCTGAATCTCTGGCTTGTTGTATCATAGAATCGGTCCACTCGTAAATGAACGCATAGTCGGTGAAGTAAAGATTGATTTCCCAAACAATTACATATACAACGCCGGCTATTAATGAAATACCTAAACCCACTTTTAATGCCGAACCAAATTTAATGATACCACCTAATTCATCATCGCGATATTTTTTTGTAGCAACAAAAATCATTGAAAAACCAATGATCATTATTGAGTAGCCTAGTGCCTCTGAAGCGAAGAAATTATTCGCACCTGCTTGAGCAGCGTAGATTCCTAATGTCATACTTAGAATTATGACCAAGCCTGTGATAGCTCCGTATGTAAGTATTATTTTTTGCATAGCAACATTATGATTAATTGTTGATGCAAAAGTGGCGAATCTGATGATGAAATCAATCACCCGAAAGTATGATTTTGACTTTATCATACCAAAGAATGAATGTGTAGAATCAATTCAGTTATCTGAGACCACCTCTGAATTGTTTAGTTGAATAAACTTATGAGCCTTTACAATGGCACAGAATGACAAGGATCATCTATCTAATGATCTTCAATCCTTTTGCTTTTTCGACAGCCTGAGTTCTTCGATTTACCTCTAATTTCTCGTACACTTTTTGAAGATGAGTTTTTACGGTATTTACGGATACAAAAAGGTTGCTTGCAATTTCTTTGTTAGAATAGCCTTTTGCTACCAGTTCAAGCACTTCCAATTCGCGATCACTTATTTGTAAGTATTCAATCGCGTTCTCGTTTCGCCGGAATTCGTTTGAATAAACCTTACTAGTTGTAAGCATCCGGCCTGCCCAAAGACCAATCCCCGTGAATAGAATCGCTAGGAACAAAACAAAAATCTCGGTTGGGTATTCGCGAACCATGTAGCGATACTCAAAGTACTCAAGTAAAAAAACGAGTAATGCCAGAGCTATTCCATAAATGAAAATGGTTTTTTTCACATTTATTTAAGCAAATTCTCCGGGTTTAGGCCCTTCAAATCATCAACTATATATTGTCGACCTTTACGGATGAGCTCGCCATCCAAATATACATCTGCTCCAATACACACGAGGTCCCAATGAATGTTTGATGAATTCCCATTAGGTGCGATTTCATAATCTTTACCAAGAGTTAGGTGATTTGAGCCATAAATTTTTTCATCAAACAAAATGTCATACATCGGACTTTCGATCACCGGATTAGTTCCAAAGCTAAACTCACCAAACCGACGAGCTCCTTCGTCTGTATCAAGGATATCTTTCAATGCATCATTATTTGAAGAATCGAAATCTACAACTATGCCATTTTCAACCACCAGTTTCACGAATTCGAAGGGTTTCCCCTGATATACAGATGGGGCATACGTGATATAACCGTTAACTGAATTCAAAATTGGGGAAGTAAAGATTTCACCATCTGGGATGTTATGTGATCCAAAACAGGGAACCCAATTTTGACCTTTTACAGAAAACTGTATGTCGGTTCCCTCTCCTTTTAAATGAATTATATCGGTTGCTCGAAGTCTTTTTTCGAGTGGATCCATAGCGGCTTTTAGTTGAGCATAATCGACTAAACAGGCATTGTAATAAAATTCTGTGAATTCACGCGTTGGCATTTTTGCATTCATCGCAAATGAAGGAGATGGATAGCGCATAATACACCACTTAGTGTTGTTTACGCGTTCCTCAAAGTGAACCGGATGGAGGAAATGCTTAGAGTACGCTTCGTTCGCTTCTTTACTAGCTAACGAATTTTCATAAATGTTTTCAGAAGCTCGAATTCCAACAAACACATCCATTTGTTTCATTTTTGGAAGCTGATCCACTTTGGCCTGATTCGACCAGAATGCTTCGTCTCCTTTTTGAACCAACAATTTTTGAGTTTCTGTGTCTTCTATTTGAACAAATGGATGGGCACCTTTTTCGCGAATTTTTTCCACCAATGCGCGCAATAAATTAATGCCATTTAGTCCAATTAACTGGACCATTACATTTTCATTCTCTTGAACTTCTGTGCTATGTTCAAGAATGAGCGTCGCCATTTTATAATCGTTTTCTGAAATCACGTTGATGAACTTTTAAAATTTTAACTTTGGGCTGAAAAGGAAAGTAAAGATTTCGAACTAAGTTATCTCAACGAATAACACACTAAAGCTTAATTACCTGATCGCACAGTTTAATTTCTTTTGGATCGTTGGAAGCTATAATCACTAGTTTATTCTTTGCCTTCTGCATGTTCACAATTCTCTTTACTAAGTCGTGTCCTGCTTTATCTAGGTTAGATCCTGGTTCATCCATAAAAATTATGTCCGGTTTTCGAATCAAGGCTGCTGCAATTTTTATACGCTGCTGTTGCCCCGTTGAAAGAGATTTGAACAATTTTTGCCGATGATCTTTCATTTGAACCTGATCAATGAGACTGTTGATATGTGTCATTTGAATAGACATTCCTGCAACTTGAAGAAGAAACTCAAGATTTTCGTAAGCAGTCAATTCATCATACAAATTGATATAAGGGGCCACATACCCAATTTTTCCTTTGATGTCATCTTTGGTTAACTCAAATTCTTGATTCATCCATTTGATTGTACCCTTTTGAGCCTTGGTTAGATAGGCCAGACATTTTAAAAAAGTAGATTTGCCACTACCATTAGCTCCAGCTATGCCCAGAACTCCATCGGTATGCTCAAAGGAGATTTCACTAAAGACAGGTTTACGGTTGTACGATTTCGACAACCCTTTTACGTTCAAAGAAATCATGCCCAAAGGTAGTGATGACAATTAACATTAGGAATGATAATTTTCTTCATCAATTCTCAATAATTATTAACGTAATTCAGTTGGATTGGCAGTTAAGTCGCATTAAATTGACGACGATTTCTGCGCGCATATGCAAAAAATAATAGATCAAATAACAGACAATTTAGCTAGCCTGGTTACCTCAGATAAACCGGTATATAGCCCTAAAGAACTTCTTAAAGCAAAGATTCCATCTTTTGTGGTAGAACGAATCAGAATGGCTTTAGAGGATAAGGTTAGAGAAGAGCTAAGTAAGGTTTCTACCGATTGGTTCGATTTTTCAGCACGATTAGTAAGCGATGCGTGGGTAGATTTTGAGCAAGCTGCATTAGGTTCTTCACATATTCCGCGCGAAAGCTTGTACACTATTTTAAGTAATGTTGTTTCTGATATCATACATGTTTTTATCGAGCCTCGAAAGAACATGGCCAATTACATTTTTCGGGATGATGAAGAACTGTCTTTCAAAGAAATTGAGCATCGTTGCAGCAGATTAACCGTTTATAAACACTTTGGTACCGCGATTCCGCTATACATGAAAAAGCGCTCGCTTGATACCCTGGAAAAAGAGCGTTGTAAACTGTTAATTCAAAAAATAGACGCCAAGCTTGTTGCCGCTTACAAACCCGAAGATTGGGCACAAAAGTTAGAACAATTATTTGTGTTGTTTGGCGGAAAGGTTGACCCAAAATTACTTGCAATATTTTTCGAAGATAAAGGGCTGCCCGCCATGGCAAAAAAGTTCTCTGCAAAGAGAAAACTTGTTACTAAGGCGAGCTTTATTTCCATTATTTCTGCAAAAGAAGTGGAAGCTGATGTGGATGATGAAAAATCGGAAGACAAAACCCTGGTAGAGTCATTTTTTGGCAGGCATCCGGAAGATCCCATTCATTCTCCGCTGTTTGATGAAACTCTTGCTGAACAATTTCTTGAAGGTGGATTAACTGATGAAGAAATGACCGAGTTACTTCAGGATATTGCTAGTGATGGGGTTATTGAGGTAGATCATGAGCATGTTGAGTCTCTGAATGAATTGTTTCAGGGTGAAAATGAACTTGAAGATGATTCTGTGTCGGAAACATCTGAAGAAATTGCAGAAAAAATAAAGAGTCAGAAAGGCGATGATCCTGAAGAAATTAAAGAGTTTCGCGAAAATCTGATTTCAATTCTCGATCAGGCTAAACACTCTTTTGAGGACGTTACCCAAGATGAGGAATCATCAAAAAAAGAGGAAATATCGAAACCGAAGCTATCTATTCAGCTGGATGAGTCGGAATTAATTGAAGAGCCAGTTGATGATGCAGGTTCAGATGCCAAAGAGAATGAAGAATCTGATGGAGATGATCGGCCAATCTGGGCTCAGTTTTTAAATCCCGATCAAATGGATGTTATGATGGGTGGGAAACGCTCGGATGAGAGAGATGCAAATGCAGAAGGTGTGGTAGAAGATTCAGAATCTGATACAGATATTGAAGTTGGTGACGAATACGATGAATTAATTATTGAAGAATCACCAACTATGAATTTAGTAACAACTGCAAATCAGTTTGATGAACTGTTGAGTGACCGCAGGAAGGAATTTATTGATGTTATATTCCAATCCGATGAGCAAGCATATAATAATGCACTTAGTACGTTAAGTGAATGTTCTGGATGGAAAGAAGCATCGGCATTTATTAAGAAAGAAATTTTTACTAAGAATGATGTAGATCTGTTGTCTGGGGCTACCGTTGATTTCACAGATCGATTGCATCACTATTTCAATGAGCAAAATAATTCATAAGGAGAAATAATGGAATCGAACGAGAAAGTCGAACGACTTTTAAATTTGCGAAAAGAAGCGTTAAAGGGTGGTGGTGAAGCGCGAATCGAAAAACAACATGCAAAGGGGAAATTAACAGCTCGTGAAAGAATAGATTTACTACTTGATAAAGGGACATTTGAAGAAATAGATGCATTTGTAACTCACCGAAGTGATGCGTTTGGTTTAGGGGCACAAAAGATTTTAGGAGATGGAATTATCACTGGGTTTGGAAAAATAAACGGCCGCCCGGTGTACGTTTTCAGCCAGGATTTTACAGTTTTTGGAGGATCACTTTCAGAAACTTTTGCTGAAAAAATGTGCAAAATCATGGATTTAGCCATGAAAAATGGTGTGCCGGTAATTGGTCTAAACGACTCAGGTGGAGCACGCATTCAGGAAGGTGTTTCCTCTTTGGGTGGGTATGCCGAAGTTTTTTGGAGAAATAGTATGGCTTCCGGGGTAATTCCACAGATTTCTGCAATTATGGGGCCTTGTGCCGGTGGAGCAGTATATAGCCCGGCACTAACCGATTTTATTTATATGGTTGAAAATACCAGTTACATGTTTGTTACCGGACCCAATGTGGTAAAAACGGTAACACACGAAGAGGTTACTTCTGAGGAATTGGGAGGTGCATCCACCCACAATACCAAGTCTGGTGTAGCGCATTTTTCAACTCCAAATGATGCTGTATGCATTCAGGAAATCAGAAAATTGATGAGCTATATTCCTCAAAACTGTGAGGAAAAAGTTCCAATGATTGCGCCTAAAAATCCGGATTCCGGTAAAGCTAAAGCGTTGGATACAATCATTCCACCAAATCCAAACAAGCCATATGATATGCATGATGTGATTCAGGGTATAATGGATGAGGACTCGTTTTATGAAGTTCACAAAGAATATGCTGAGAACATCATTGTAGGTTTTGCTCGGTTGGGTGGTCGCTCTGTTGGGATAGTTGCAAATCAACCCTTGGCATTAGCAGGTGTACTTGGTATTAATTCCTCCTTAAAAGGTGCCCGATTTGTACGTTTTTGTGACGCATTCAATATTCCATTAGTGGTGTTTGAAGATGTACCGGGATTCCTGCCCGGAACCGATCAGGAATGGGGCGGAATCATCAAACACGGGGCAAAGTTGCTATATGCGTTCTGTGAAGCTACTGTTCCTAAAATGACGGTTATTACGCGTAAAGCATACGGTGGCGCCTATGATGTGATGAATTCGAAACATATCCGAGCGGACTATAACGTTGCCTGGCCAACTGCAGAAATTGCTGTAATGGGTACTAAAGGTGCTGTTGAAATTATTTTCCGAAGAGAAATATCAGCGGCAGATGACCCGGCAGCAAAACAATCTGAACTTGAAGCAAAGTATTCAGAAGAATTTGCGCATCCCTACAAAGCAGCAGCTCGTGGATTTATTGATGATGTAATTTTGCCATCAGAAACACGCGAAAAGTTGATTAGAGCGATGGAAGTATGCCAACACAAGGTTGATAGTGTTCCGAAGAAAAAGCACGATAATCTTCCTTTATAGAATTTTTCTAGCTTTTATTTTCAACGATTGCAAGGGTACAACGCGAGGTGCATACTAGTTTTCCACGCTCGTCGGTAATTTTGGTTTCCCAAACATGGATAGTACGTCCCATCTGAATAGGGCTTGCTACAGCTGTAATTTTCCCACCTTCTTTAACCGATCGATGGTGGTTGGCATTGATTTCAATTCCAACGGCAGTTTTATTTTCGGGGATATTCACCCAGGCACCAATCGAACAGAGTGTTTCTGCCACAGCAACCGAGGCACCACCATGTAATATCCGAAATGGTTGAACATTACGTTCATCTACGGGCATTTCACCAATCATTTCAGTTTTACTGATTTTCAGAAAGTTAATGCCAATAACAGTCCCCATATTTTCACTTTCAAGATCAAGGAACCGGCGAACTTTCTCTTCTATAGATTTTTCTATCTGCATTTTAATTTGCTTAACACTGTTAAGTTGTGTAATTATTTGTTGGAACCGCTTTCTTATGTACATTCGAGAAACACGGTGATTAACAAAACTAGAAGAAAGTATGAAATATGAGCCTGCAGTAGTACCGCTATTAATAGATGAGCGGTTAGAAAGAAATAAGCTGGGAATTGCCGCTGCAGTTAAGAGAAATGGTAAGTGGATAGAAACCAGTGTTGCTGACTTTAGAAATAAAGTGAAAATGCTTGGATTGGGGTTGTACGCTCTTGGTGTCAGAAAAGGCGATCGAGTATCTATTCATTCCGAAAACTCAACGGAATGGTTGATCTGTGATCAAGCAGTTTTATCCATTGGAGCGGTTAATGTGGCAATCTACACCACACAGCCAGCGGATCAAATTAGTTACATTCTCGAAAACTCTGAGGCAAAAGTTCACATTGTTTCAAATGATGAATTATTTAAAGAAACGAAGTCACTCATCAAGCCGATAAAATCAGTGACATCAATCATTTCAATTCAACCTACCAAGCATAAAAAATTACTTGGTTTCGAACAGGTTATGGAAATGGGTAAAGAGCTGCATAACGAGAAAAGCACACTCTTTGATGAACTTAGAAATGCGATTAATCCCGAAGACCTGGCAAATATAAATTACACCTCGGGTACAACGGGTGTGCCAAAAGGAGTAATGCTATCACATATGAATTTGGCATCAAATACGATCGCATCTGCAACCAGAATGCCGTTTAACGTTGATGAAACTGATCACCCAAAAATTCTTTCGTACTTGCCTTTGGCTCATATGTTAGAGCGTATTGCCACCTATTTGTATATCCACGAAGGTGCTTCAATTTATTATGTGGAGGATATCCAGGAGTTTAAAACGGATCTGATTACCATAAAACCAATTTACTTTGCAACAGTACCGCGGCTGCTGGAAAAGATTATGACTGGTTTAAAAGCACGTGGACAAGAACTTAAAGGGATTAAAAAAACGCTCTATTACTGGGCGATTAAATTTGCAGAATTATACGATCCGGAGCATCCACCTTCTGGTGTGGATGCTGTAAAATGGAATTTTGCCGACAAGCTAGTGTATTCAAAAATTCGCGAAGGAATGGGTGGCAACTTAATCGGAACAACAGTTGGAGGCGCTGCGCTTTCCCCAAACGTGATGCGTTTTTTTAACGGAATTGGATATAAGGTTGGAATGGGATACGGTCTCACAGAAACCTCGCCGGTAATGACGTCAAGTTTACCAACACAAATTCGAATTGGTTCTGCGGGACTTCCCCTCGAAGACGTTGAAATTCGTATTGCTGAAGATGGAGAGATTCAAACTATCGGCCCAAATGTGATGCAGGGTTATTATAAGCTGCCTGATAAAACGGCCGAAGTAATGACCGCGGATGGATGGTTTTGTACCGGTGATATCGGATTTATTGATGACGAAGGATGGCTGTTTATTACCGATCGAAAAAAATCCATGTTTAAGCTTTCAACCGGGAAATATGTTGCTCCCCAGCCTATTGAAAATGCACTGATGAATAGTGGATTTATCGACCAGGCGCTGGTAATTGGAAATCAGGAAAAATTTTGTGCAGCAATTATTGTCCCGGATTGGTCGAATATGAAAAAGAGATTCGAAAGCAACGGGCATACTTTTCCGGATGAAAATGTCACTGAAAACGAGTTCATCATCCATAGAATTCAAAAAGAAGTAGATAAAGTAAATATGAAACTCCCGCATTGGGAGAAAGTGAAGAAATTCATTTTAATAGAAGAAGCCTTCACCATTGAAAAAGGAGAGTTGACACCAAAAATGAGTATTCGTAGAAATGTTGTAAAAGAGCATAACAAAGAAGTAATTGCTGAATTGTATGCCGATAGTGAGGCTTCAGCCATATGATGCAATATCGCAAAATTCGAAAAGTTGCAGTTTTGGGCTCCGGTGTAATGGGTAGCCAAATTGCGGCACATTGCATCAATGCAGGATTAGAAGTTCTCCTACTAGATCTTAAAAGTGAAGACCCAAAACGGCCGAATTTAATTGCAGAAGAAAGTCTTAAAAAAATAGTGAGGGCTAAACCTGCTCCATTTGGGTTACCTGAGTTTGCAAGTTTGGTTACCCTCGGAAATTTCGATGATGACTTTGATAAGTTAACTGAGTGCGATTGGATTTGTGAAGTAGTGATCGAAAGGATGGAGATCAAGCAAGAGTTGCTTTTAAAAATTGATGAAGTACGCTCTGAAGATTCTGTAGTTAGTTCAAATACTTCGGGACTTCCAATTTCCGAAATCTCAAAAGATTGTTCGAAATCTTTTAAAGAACATTTTTTAGGGACTCACTTTTTCAATCCCCCCCGATATATGCACTTGTTGGAGCTGATTCCGATTAGTGAAACACACGATGAAGTTCTCAAAACAATGACAAATTTTTTCGATCGTGTACTCGGTAAAGGCGTAGTTATTTGTAAAGACACTCCAAATTTCATTGCGAATCGGATTGGGGTTTATTCTATGGCAAGTTTGTTGCCTTATTTTTTCGAAGGTAAATTTCGTGCAGAAGAAATCGACATGCTTTGCGGTACTGTTTCAGGGTATTCGAAGGCGGCTTCGTTCAGAACGGCAGATATCGCTGGTCTGGATGTGCTTGCTCACGTAGCCCGCAATATTTTTCCTGCTATTCCGGAAGATGAAGAACGTGGAGTATTTAATTTACCCGATGCGTTTATCAAAATGGTTCAAAATGGATCGATTGGAAACAAAGCAGGCAAAGGATTCTATAAGAAAGTTCAGACCAAGTCAGGTCGAGAATTTCATGTGATTAATCCTAAAACGTTGGAGTATGAAATTCAACAGAAAGTGGATTTATCCATTATCAAAGAAGCAAAAGAGATACGAAAACAGTCAGATCGATTGCGATTTCTTGTAAATCATGAATCTAGAGAAGGGAGATTTAGTTGGGAAGTGCAACGCAAGTTGATGCTGTATGCTGCTCATCGAGTACCTGAAATCTCAGATTCTATTGTGGCAGTAGATCGAGCCATGAAATGGGGATTTAATTGGGAAATGGGACCGTTTGAACGCTGGGATGCAATTGGTATCGAAGAGGCTGTACAACGAATTCAAGAAGAAGGTTTTGCAATTCCTGATCTAATTCAGGATATGTTAGATCAAGGTGTAAAGAACTTTTATGCGGATGGAAAAGTCTACGATCCGATTTCAAAATCAATGATCGAAATTCCATCTCAATCGAGTAAACAAATCACGAAAACAAGCGTTTATTCCAATAAACCTATTCTTGAGACGAACTCTGCAGCATTGCATGATTTAGGAGATGGCATCACCTTATTCGAATTCAGAACTAAAAACTCGACTCTAAATTCTGAATTGGTAAATACACTTGAAGAATCACTTTCTGTAGTAGAAGATAAGTTTGATGGAATGGTGATAAGTCACTGGGGATCAAATTTTGCACTTGGGGCTGATTTGATGGAGGCAATTACAAAATATAAATCCGGAGATATAGACGGGGTGTATAAAACCGTTGAGGATTTTCAGCGGACAGCAGTTGCCTTGAGATATGCCCCTTTCCCTGTGGTTGCAGCTCCATTTGGAATGACGTTAGGTGGTGGAGCTGAGTTTGTAATGTATGCGGATCAGGTAGTTGCGCATCATGAACTTTATATGGGATTAGTAGAAGTTGGGGTTGGTTTGATTCCGGCTGGTGGGGGTACCACCGAATTGCTTCGAAGAGTGATGTTAAATCTGCCAGAGGATGCCGATGAATTGCCATTTATAAAAGAGGCATTTAAAGCCATTGGCTTAGCAAAAGTTTCAGAAAGTGCTGAAATGGCCAAAAAACTAGGGCTGCTACCTTTACACACAATTACAGAGATGAACCGAACTAATCTATTGGCTACGGCAAAAGATGTAGCAATTTCGATGGTTAAGGCAGGGTATCATCCCCCAAGAAAAAACAGTATTAAGGTTTTAGGGACAAAAGCTAAAAGTGCCATGGACTTAATGTTGTATGTAATGAATGAGGCAGGATTCGCTACAGACTATGACCGAGTGGTTACGGGTAGGGTTGCGAATGTTTTAGCAGGCGGAAATTTAGTGGAAGCCCAACAAGTTTCGGAAGATTATATGCTAAAACTAGAGCGTGAAGCAATTTTTGAATGCCTTAATGATGAGCGATCACATGCCAGAATTGAGCATATGCTGAAAACCGGTAAACCTTTGAGGAACTAATCATGAGAGAAGCGTACATAGTTGCTGCTAAAAGAACTGCCTGCGGAAAGGCAAATAAAGGCAGTTTTCGAAATACCTATCCCGATACGTTAGCCTCTGATGTTATCAAAGATTTAATGAAGGTTGTTCCTGAAATAGATAATGAGAGAATCGACGATGTGATAATGGGTTGCGCTTTCCCAGAGGCATCTCAAGGATTGAATATTGCCAGAAATATAGCTTTACTGGCTGGGTTACCAGACTCTGTTCCAGGAATGACCGTTAATCGTTTTTGTTCTTCAGGTCTTCAAACTATTGCGATGGCAGCGGAACGAATTATGGTTGGAGCTGCAGATGTGATAGTTGCAGGTGGTGTAGAAAGTATGAGTATGGTTCCGATGGGTGGATTGTCTGTTCAACCCAATCCTGAAATTATGGATAGCCGACCCGAGGTGTATATTAGTATGGGAATAACTGCTGAAAATGTTGCGGAAAAGTACAAGATCCCTCGTGATAAACAGGATGAATTTGCCCTAAAGAGTCATCAAAAAGCAGTATCAGCATGGGAAAATGGTCGATTTAATGATCAAATCACACCAGTTAATGTGGTTAAACAGCATTTCTCAGCAGAGGGTGATCTTTTTGAAAAAACAATCGGTTTTAAAACCGATGAAGGGCCACGCTCAGATTCTACATTAGAAGTGTTATCAAAACTGAGGCCGGTCTTTAAAATGGGAGGAAGTGTCACGGCAGGGAATTCATCTCAGATGAATGATGCAGCAGCGGCAGTTTTGGTTGTGTCGGGTGAGGTGGTAAAAGAACTTGGTTTAGAACCAATGGCAAGATATGTAGCTTTTCAAGTTGCCGGAGTTGCCCCTGAAGTTATGGGAATTGGTCCGGTTGAAGCAGTCCCAAAAGTTCTTCAAAATGCGGGTTTGGAGATGAAAAGCATTGATATGATCGAATTAAATGAAGCATTTGCTGCCCAGGCATTAGCTGTAATTAACGAGCTTGGTCTAAATCCAAATATTGTGAATGTAAATGGAGGAGCAATTGCAATGGGGCATCCACTTGGGTGCACAGGTGCAAAACTGACAACTCAAATATTACATGAATTGATTGCCCAAAAGAAAAAATACGGAATGGTAACTATGTGTATCGGTGGTGGAATGGGCGCTGCAGGAATTTTTGAAAATCTACAGGTATAAGATGTTTACAAACGACACACTTCAGGGAAAAACAATTTTAATTACGGGTGGTGGAAGTGGACTAGGTTTAGCTATGGCTAAAGGGTTCTGTAGATCAGGCGCTGACATTATTATTTGTGGTCGTACTGCAGAAAAGCTAGAAAAGGCATCAGATGAGATCCGAAAGGTAAGAAAAGGCTCCAAAGTTCAGGGGTTTCCTGTGGATGTTCGCGATCATGAATCCGTAAATTTGATGTTTGAAAAAGCAGCAGATGAATTTGGTAATATTGATGGGTTGGTAAACAACGCGGCTGGAAATTTTTTATCAGCATCTGAGGATTTGTCTCCGGGTGGGTTCAAGGCAATCGTGGACATAGTGCTTCATGGTACCTTTAATTGTACCCATGCTTTCGGGAATTACCTTATCAATAATAAGAGAGAAGGGGCGATTCTTAATATTGTGACAACCTATGCTGAATATGGATCAGCATTTGTACTTCCTTCCGCTTGTGCAAAAGCAGGCGTGTTAGCCATGACTAAGTCCTTGGCTCACGAATGGGCAGAATATGGTATAAGAGTAAATGCAATTGCACCGGGACCGTTTCAAACAAAAGGGGCTTGGGCGAGATTAGTTCCTGATTCTATGGTTGAAAAAATGATGGTAAAACAAATTCCGCAAAAAAGATTAGGTCAAAAAGAGGAACTTGCAAATCTGGCGGTATTCCTAATGTCAGATTTAGCTCCTTATATAACAGGAGAATCTGTTGTAATAGACGGTGGGGAAAGTTTAAAAGCAGGCCAATTCAACTTTGTTACGGATGTTATGTCACGTAAAAAACTTAAATTGGCCTTTAAGGCAATGAAGCCGAAAAAGTAATCAACTAAAGATTAATGCACCTGCGATAATTGCAGTCATCAATGAAATGTAAAACATGTCTGTGGTTACATTTGGCTTTTGAAGCTTCATGAGATGCTTATTTACAAAATGCTCAAGTCCTAATTTATAGTATCTGTTATAAGTTCCTGATTTCATAGTGTGTCTCCTATTAAATAAAAAGTAGTTATGAGTATCAGCTTATCGATTTCTAGTTCTGTTGCTCGTGGTTTAAGCTGATTGTTTCTCTTTATTAAAAATGGTTTGAGCTGTGATATTCGTAATGCTTGCTAGCAAAAGAATAGCAACAGTGAGCAATAGTTTTTTTTTCAATAGCCTGCGATTATTCATCGCTTTCCAATGTTACCAAATTGTTAACAAAAAGTAAAGGGAATGTTAACGGAATGTTATCTGGGTATTAACTAAACTGAGAGAGCCTTGCTTCCACTCGTTCTACCTGGATGGCTAATTGTAGTGCATCATAACTCGTGTACTCAGTTTCTTTATTTAATTGAATTGATTTTAAAAACTGAAGAGCAGCTTTTTCAGCAGCTTTAGTAGGGTCAAATGTTTGCCTTTCAAAGAAAATTCTTTCAGAATCACTTTGCCTTCCAAATTTTACTGTTTGTTCAGGGACATTACACTCCATGAATTCATTTTTGTTGCTAATAATCCTGATGTGACGATTTTCAGCAGAAGAAGCATATAAATTTATAGTAGCACTTGCTCCGTTTTCGAATCTCAGAAAGAAATGCGCCACTATTGGTGATTCTTTACTAATGGAGAATTGCTTTGCCTCAATATGGTGAATTCCACTGTCCATCCATTTCAAACATAACCCTAATTCGTCTACCCAGTGGCTTCTGAACTCATCAGAAATGTGTATCATTTGATTTCGAATAATTTCCCTACTGAAGTGCATAAAATTAGGCTTTGGAAGCTTATCCATCATCCAGCGTGTGGCAGGAGCTAAGGAAGGCCACTGAGCAAATTGTATATGACAACCAGATTCTCTGGCTGTGCGATGAACTTTCTCAAGCAATTGGATGTCAGTTGGCTGTTTTGCTATAAAAAAGCAGTGATAGCCTCTTCGAACTCCTTCTAGAAGTATTTCTAAATTATGTTCAGATTCATCTAATATCAGGCAAGCGTCCACTTTTGTGAGGTCATTAATAGATGGACAAAGCACTACCTCACTAACAATATTATGGGGGCGTAAATGTTGCTCCCAGGCAACGCCACGCGTAGCATCTCCTACAATTCCGACTTTCATGAATAACGCCTTTTAATTTAGGCTAAAATGCAAATGGAGAAGCTAATTTCCAACTAGACTTAGTCGGGCATTACAATTGCTAAAATAAAATATAAAAAGATGGGCGAACCGTAACCTAACAGAGAAGCAATTACAAATATAACACGTACAATAGTCGGGTCCCATCCAAGATATTCTGCTATCCCTCCGCATACTCCGGATAGCATTTTGTCCTTCTTAGATTTTTTCAATTTTGCGGGCATAAATCAGACATTTTTGGTTTTGATCTCAAGTAGATTACGCAACAATACAAATGTTGTTACAAAAATATTGAAAAAAGTTTGGAACGCTTTTTTTTCTATAGGTTTTTCTTGTGTATGAATAACAGACCATATTTATCCTACATCGACCAAAGCATACAAAAACCAAATCTAAGTAACATACGGAAGGCAGTTTTTGTCTTACACGACCAGTTGAATCTAGATCAATGGCCGGATTGGGTGAAAGAAGAAAGGCCACTACTAATATTTATAGAGTCGAAGGCAAAAGGGAAAAGCTTGCCGTATCACAAAAAAAAGCTGGTGTATGTACTAAGCAGCATGCGGCATTTTGCCATCGAGTGTTCAGAGGCTGGGTTTCCGGTGTGGTACCACTCCTCGGAAGCCAGGTACGGGGAAGCAATTTCAGAAATTCTCGAAAGTAATGCTGATCTGAATCTTTGTATGATGTCCGCTTCGGAATGGGACTCGCGTGAACAGCAAAATTCTGTTTGCGAGCATTTTCCCGATCGTGTTGAAATCATCCCCAATACCTTTTTTCTGGCAGATGTGGACACTTACAGAAATAAAATATCACCGGGATATCGCATGGAATATTTTTATCGGGATATGCGTCGCCAAACCGGATATTTAATGGGCGGTTCAGAGCCAGAGGGTGGGGAATGGAATTATGATGAAGACAATCGAAAGAAACTACCTCGAAAAATAAGTATCCCAGATCTTGTTTCTACGCCTATAGATGAAATCACGGAAGAGGTAATTGAATTAGTATCCAATGAATTTGAAGATCATTTTGGCAAAGTGGAAGGCTTTGATCTTGCTGTTACAAGAAGGCAGGCATTATATCGATTGAATGAGTTCATCGACGAACGTTTGGATCAATTTGGTCCCTATGAAGATGCAATGGCAACAGGCAGAGATGTGATCTTTCATTCACAATTATCCATTTATATGAATAATGGATTACTGCATCCCAAAGAAGTATGCGATAAAGCACAGGAGGCCTATGATGCAGGTAAGGCTAGATTAAACTCGGTGGAAGGATTTATCCGACAAATAATAGGCTGGCGTGAGTTTGTTCGGGTGTATTATGAAGCTAAAATGCCCGAGGTTCGAGATGCAAATTATTTTGGCTTTGAACGGGAGTTGCCGGATTTATATTGGTCGGGCAAGACGAAGATGCACTGCATGAGCGAATGCGTTCGACCGGTTCTGGAGGATGGGTACTCACATCATATCCCTAGATTGATGGTGTTAAGTAATTTTTCCAATCTTACCCAAACAGATCCACGAAAATTAAATGAATGGTTCTGGTTCGGCTACCTGGATGCGTATGAATGGGTAGTTCTGCCAAATGTTTTGGGGATGAGTACATTTGCCGATGGCGGTGTGGTAGCTTCAAAACCGTATGTTGCGGGGGGGAACTACATTAACAAAATGAGCGATTATTGCAAAAGTTGTTCGTATTCCATTAAAGAAAAGACGGGAGAAAATGCATGTCCCTTTAACTATTTATACTGGAATTTTGTGGACCAGCAGCGAGAGACATTTATGGAAAATGGGCGTTCAAATTTTATGGTAAATATGTTTGAAAAGAAGAGCGATGAAGAAAAAGCGGCAATCAGAGAGTCCAGTAGTAATTTTATCGAAAATTTGGAAAGGTATAAGAATTAGAGAGATTTTTGGTGATGAAAACTCAGGATAAGAATCGCATATATATGCCATAGAACAGGTTAACAGGGTAGCGTAAGTTTCCTCGGAACCAATCACCGGGGAAATGAAAAAAATACATTTCACAATTACGTTTTTAATAGCTTCGGCTGTGTTACAAGCTCAGCCTTTTAATGTTGATATTAGTTTCGCACTTGGTACACCACAAGGGAGTTTCCAGCAGTCGTTAGACAGAAACGCTTACGGCGTTGATGCGGCATTTACATATCAGGTTGGTCGAGAAATCCCGCTTCATGTTGGTGCAGGCTTGGTTTATCAGAATTATGGTTGGAGAGAACGCGATGCTCAGTTTGTTGAAGGAGTGCCTGAAGTAAACGTAAATGTGCGAACTACAAACAATTTGATAACCCCTCAATTCATTATGCGTCTTGAACCCAGAATTGGGGGCTTCTCTCCATTTATAGAAGGCTCGATTGGTTTTAACTATTTATATACCGAATCATCCATCCGTGATACCTATGAAGATGAAGAAATTGCAAGTACAGTGAATTACGATTATTTCACCTCGAATATGGGTATAGGTGGAGGTGCAAAATTCTTATTGTGGGAAGGATACGATGAAGATGGAGATTTCTGGGGTGTTCACCTCTTTTTGAAAACCAAATACATGCTTGGTGGAGAGGCCATGTATTTAAAAGAAGGCGATTTAATTGCTCGTGGCAACGATTTGGATTACATCGTAACACGATCAAGAACGGACCTTACTACATTTAATATTGGGGTTGTGTTCAATTTTTAGGAATGGATAGAGTTTGCATCATGTTGATTGATTCATGCAAAACATAAATTCGTACCGCAAATTCCAACGAAATGACCAACCCGTAAATGAGTCGGGCGAGTATGTGCTCTACTGGATGCAAATTAATCGACGGTTCGAATATAATTATGCGTTGGAATATGCCGTAGCCTGGGCAAATAAACTCAATAAACCACTACTCGTCTATGAGGGACTAACTATTGATTATCCGTGGGTAAGCGATAGAATGCATGCTTTTTTAATGCAAGGGATGCAGGAAAATCAAAAAATTGCCAAGCAAAAAGGGGTGAATTTATTTTCCTATGTGGAGCCGAAGAATGAAGCAGGAAAAGGGCTGTTCTATCGATTGGCAGAGAAGGCGTGTTGCGTAATTTCTGATGAATATCCGGTGTTTATCATCCGAAAGCATAACGAACGCGTTGCTGATAGAATAAAAGTGCCTTTTACAACGATAGACTCAAACGGATTGATTCCGTTGGGTATCACAGAAAAAGATCCATATTCGGCGTATCTGTTTAGAAAAATTATGCAGAAACACTTTGTTGAGGCATATACGAACCCACCTAAAAAAGATGCTCTTCAAGGGTTATCAAACACAGATTCCATTCAAATGGATGAGGATTTTTTATCAGATTATACCTCAGCACTTGGCGAAAATGACGATGTAACGGACATAATTTCAACTCTTGATATCGATCACAAAGTTCCTGCAGTTGAAGGTGTTTCAGGTACTCGAGAAGCCGCGTTAGAGAAGTTGGATTACTTTATACATCACAGTTTGCATGAATATGACGAGAAGAGAAATCACCCGGATGAGAAGAAAACAAGTGGCCTTAGTCCATGGCTGCATTTCGGGAAAATCAGCGAATATGAAATTGTAAAAGCAGCATTAGAACAGCAACCTGCAGGCTGGGACTTAGATCAAATTACGCCAAATGGTGGCAAGAATACCGGTTTTTTCAATGGGGATGAAAATATTCAGGGATTCTTAGACGAGGTTATTACCTGGCGCGAGGTTGGTTTTCATTATGCACATCATCGTGCTGATTATGAAGAATTCGAAAGCCTTCCAGACTGGGTGAATAAAACAATGGATGAACATCGAAATGATGCAAGAAAACATGTGTATACATTAGAGGAACTGGAGCAATCAAATACGCATGATGAGGTCTGGAATGCGGCACAAACACAATTAAGAGAAGAAGGTATCATCCATAATTACCTGAGAATGTTGTGGGGGAAAAAAGTGATTGAATGGACGCCAGACTATCGAACAGCATTGGATTATCTAATCGAATTAAATAATAAATATGCGCTAGATGGTCGAGACCCAAATTCTTATTCGGGGATCTTTTGGTGCTTCGGGCGGTTTGATCGGGCCTGGCAAGAACGAGATGTGTTCGGAAAACTGAGATACATGGCTAGTGAGAATACACGCAAGAAAGTGAAGATGAAAAACTACCTTGCAACCTACGGATCGCAAAAACATTTGATTTGATATATGGTTGTGCAATATCCTTAAATAAACATATATTGTACATATTTTAATCAATTCTGCTCCATGGATTTATTCCAGGAACCCTCGTCTATTTATAATAAGGAAAACACGTCAAATTCATCAGGATTTGATGAGCCACTAGCCACTCGAATGCGACCTCAATCTTTGGAGGAGTTTGCCGGACAAAAGCATTTAGTAGGGGAAGGAAAAATGCTTCGCAGGATGATAGAAAGTGGGGTGATTGGATCTTTGATATTCTTTGGGCCACCAAGTTCTGGCAAGACTACCCTCGCACACGTGATTTCAAAAGAAATAAAAGCCTCATTTTCGGTGATCAATGCTGTACTCGATGGTATCAAAGAGTTACGTGCCGTTGTAGAAAAAGCGGAAAAACTTAGAAAGTTGAATGGTCGAAAAACTATTCTTTTTGTAGATGAAATTCATAGATGGAACAAGGCACAACAGGATGCCTTATTACCTCATCTCGAATCAGGAATTATCACACTAGTAGGAGCTACTACCGAGAATCCATTTTACTCGTTGGTAAATCCTTTGTTATCCCGATGTCAATTATTCGAACTCCATCCGTTAACCCAGGAAGATGTTCGATTAATGCTCAATCGTGCTTTAACTGATGAAGAACATGGATTGGGCAATCAACGGATTAATATTGAAGATAAAGCTCTCAATCATTTTGCTGAATATGCAGGTGGGGATATCAGGAATGCGCTAAATGCCCTGGAAGTTGCTGTATTATCGAGTAAGCCTGATGAAGAAAGTGTGGTGACCATCACTCTGGAAATTGCGAAGGAAAGTATTCAAAGAAGAAATGTTCGTTACGATCGAACAGGCGATGAACACTATCACTATATCTCCGCATTTATTAAATCAGTACGTGGTTCCGACCCAGATGCAGCGCTGTACTGGATGAATGCAATGTTAGAAGGCGGCGAAGATCCGAATTTCTTATTTAGAAGATTATTGATTCTAGCATCGGAAGATATTGGGTTAGCTGAACCTAATGCGATTACCATAATTAATTCCTGCCACGAAGCATTCATGAAATGTGGAATGCCTGAGGGAATGTATTTCCTATCCCAGGCATGTTTATATCTTAGTATTTGTCCTAAGAGTAATAGTACGGGAGCTATTTTTGCTGCGGCATCAGAAATAAGAAATCATGGAGTTCAGGAAGTTCCCCCATATTTAAAAGATAGAACAGCAAATAAATTATCCTCCCGTTTTATGGATACGGAAAATGCTTCTGAAGAGTATAAGTATCCTCATGCACATGAAAGAAATTGGATTGAACAGGGATATTTACCTGAGAAACTCAGTAGTAAATCATTCTATGAAGCCGGATTTGAAGGACGTGAAGCTTTGTTAATCAAACGGTTGAACGAGATTAAAGGAAAATAAAACAGCCGAAGAGGATCAACTCTTCGGCTGTTGTTGTTGGAGTCACTAATACACTCGAAAGGTTGTAGCCTAACCAACCATTCCTCTCGATATGTACTAGGCGGAATAAACACTAACTTAATCGCTTTAAAGATAAGCAAATATCAATTATAACAGTAATAAATTAGGTGGAAAATGTCTTTTGCTTAATATAAATCCATAATATCAGAAAAGCGCTTACATTAACGGTGTTAATTTAATGTTATCAAAAAAGGGTGAATGAAAGTGTATTTTAAGATGTTTTTTGAGCGAATTATTAAAACATTTCTTTGATGAATATTAAAATTATCAGCTCTACAGACCGTGCAAAATCAACATCGTTGGCCGTCTCAAACTATGTACAAACGTTATTCCAAAAAGAAGGAATTGAAGCTGAGGTAATCTCTTTAGAGGATTTTCCTACTGCAGATGTACAGGGTGGACTATATGGGAAAGACATTCCAAGCGTGGAAGTTTTTAGAAGGCCAATATTAGATGCCGACGCACTATTATGGATAATTCCGGAGTACAATGGAAGTTTCCCGGGAATTCTTAAACTTTTTATCGACTATTTGCCTTTTCCAGAGGCTTTTGTAAAAATGCCAATGAGTTTTATCGGTGTTGCAGCAGGAGCTTTTGGTGGTCTTCGAGCGGTTGAACAATTCCAGATGATTCTTAACTATCGAAACGCTCAACAATATCCTGAGAGAGTATTCATTCAACGATCAGGAAAAGTTTTCGATCCGGATAATGGACTTACAGTGCCTATGCAACAAGAATTACTTGAAGCGCAGGTTACTGGCTTTATAGAGTTTATAAAAAACCTGAAGTAGCTTAAACTTAAACTGTTTTTAGAAGGTATCCAACACCGTGGAGAGTGATCAGGTATCTTGGATCGTCGGGTTGTTCTTCTATTTTTGCACGTAACTTAGAAATATGTACGTCCACTGTTCGGGTATTTGTACTGAACTCATATCTCCAAACTTTCTCAAGCAATTCATCTCTCGAAACTGGTTCACCACCAGCAGAAAGTAGATATCGAATAAGTTCAACTTCCCGAGCAGTTAACTCGTTTTGTGTACCATCGGGCATGGTAACTTCCGACTCAAGTAGATCAACAACAATGTTACCAAGCTTAAGAACCTCAACTTCATTTGATGATGAATATGAGCTAGCTCGACGTAATCTAGCCTGAATTCGAGCTAATAATTCTTTAACACCAAATGGTTTAGTTAAGTAATCATCAGCTCCAAGGTTTAAACCTTTAACTTTATCAATTTCCTGATCTTTAGCAGTGAGCATAATGATAGGAAAGGTGAATTTAAGTTCTCGTACTTCTTTACAGATATCATACCCGCTTTTGCCTGGCAGCATAATATCAAGAATCATTAAGTCTGGTTGATGTTCCTGAACAAGCTCAACGGCTTGTTCCCCGTCTTCACTTACAATTACATCGTATCCTTCACTTTCTAGCGTATCGCGTAGGGTAAAGATTAAACTTGGTTCGTCTTCAACAACGAGAATTTTAAGGGTCTTACTAGGCATATTCTTTTGAGTCTGAGATATTTACAGCAGCGCTTTTATCAGCAGTGGATTTTAAGGAATGTTCTTCTTTCACCAAAATCGGGAATTTAAGTGAAAATGTCGTGCCAATTCCTGGTTCACTTTCAACTTCTATTTTTCCGCCATTCAGCTCTACTAAATTTTTCACAATGCTTAACCCTAATCCGTGACCTTTCGTTTTAGCGTTAAGTGAATCTTCTACCCGATAAAACTTTTTGAAGATATTTTTGAGGTGCTTTTTAGGTATCCCAACACCCGTATCCGAGATATTAATAATCATATGCTTATTTGTGGAAGTAACCGTATACAAGACATTTTTGTTTTCTCGGCTATACTTAATAGCATTTTCTGTGAGATTACTTAAAACATTCTCAAGATGGTCCTGATCCAGCATAACCAAAGAGGGGTCGTCGGATAATTTCACACCAATATTGAAGCCTTTATTCTCGATGTAAGCTCTGTTATCTGTAATAAAATTTTGCAAGGCTTCGTTAACATTTACCGGTGCAGCTTTAATTAAAGTTTGACCGGAATCAGTTTTTGCAACATCCAGTAACTTCTCAATCATCTTTCTCAAGCGAATCGCTTCGGTGTAGATATGATCGCCATATTGTTTGAGCCGGGTAGGGTCTGTAACCCTACCATCTGAAATATTTTCACCAGCAGCCTGCATTACGGCGAGTGGAGTTTTCAATTCATGCGTTACATTTGCTAAAAAGCCTGCCTGGCGTAAAGCAAGTGCCCGTTCCCGTTGGGCTGTATAAAACATAAACAGAAATGCACCAACTAAGAATAACACGGCGAATCCTAAAACAATCATGTTTTTAACAAGAGTATCATTATATGCTGTAGCAACGGCATTATCTGTAAACACTATTTTAAGATTCCAGTTTTCGAACATACTTTGTCCGAATCGTTTTCTCTTATCAACTATGTCAAAATCGTAGGCTATCTCAGGATTATTAGTAGCCAGAACTTCGTCATTTGCCCAGTCATGTAGCCAGACTACTGTCCCTGAAACCGAATCGGGATTAAAATACTTTTGAATAAGTGGATCAATAAGGTCCTCAACGATGTAATCTTTATTTAAAGTAGCCGTGAGGTAACCAATTACCCGATTTTCCTGAATGTTGATGAATCCGATATTCATGCTACGATGTGCGTCGAATTCTACATTATTGTTCCAACGATAATTGAAACTGTTGAGCTCAATACGTGATTTAGTGCGAGCCAACCCTAAACCATCACAAATTACAGAAGGAAAATCATCGGTTAACTCTAATTGGGTACTTGAATAATCGAATGCGTAAATCCTGGTTTGAGCAATGCAAGGATCTACATCTTCTGGAGTGTAATAAATTCCGTCAAAAATTGGATTTTCTGAAGCTTTTAGAAGTTTTTCCTGAAGCAATGGCGGGAATTGGCCAGATTCTGAAATAGTGTATTCTACAGGCTCTAATTCTAATTTATTAAGCCCTAAAAAGGGTTCTAACACAGCTAGCCGAACATCGCGAACAAGTTCATCAGCCAAAGCCATCTGACGTTCCTCTTCTCCTAATGCCATTTTATCCCTGATATCATACAGGGAATACACATTCATGCCGGTTAATGCTATAACGGCAATAAAACCAAGTGTCAACAATAAGTATCTGAATACTTTATTTCTGATAAGTGAATTAATCGATCTCATAAGCAGATAAATTATTACTTAGCTAATTGGAATCAACGTAGAAGTAGTAAAAAAACGTGAAGTCGATCGAACTTAAGATTCGAAATTTCTTTCGAGTGATTCTTTAATATCGTTGAACTCGATTGGTTTGACCAGGTAATCGAGATAATTCGTTTCTTTGGCTCTTTGAACATGGTAAGGATCAGAATTTCCTGTGATGTATATAACCGGGACATCAGAAAACTTTCTGATTTCTCTCATGGCATCTATGCCATCCATATCGCCTTCCAGAGAAATATCCATTAAAATTAAATCAGGGCTGATTCTTCGGGCAACTTCAATAGCTGTTTTACCATATACCAATTCACCTTCAGCATCATAACCAAGTTTTTCTAAGTAACTCTCGTACAATAGATTAAGGATGAGGTCATCCTCTACAATCATTACCGTCTTGCGATTTCCTTTACTCATCTGGTGAAGTGTTCAACCTTTTTTAAAATTTATTGAATGTACATATAAAGTGATAAATAGTAATCAATTTTATATGAGGTTAAAAATACGGATTTATTTTAGGTAATACCCTTCATTTTTTGGTAATAGAGATGGATTTTCAAAGACAAACAATTGAATTGTGCGTCAAAATCATTAGCATAAACCTTAGATAAATGGTAAAATCGGCACACTTTATTAGGCGCCATTTTTCAACCCAGTAAAATTATGATGATCTACGACAAAGCTCTGAGTCGCACAAAATCTAGAATTGTTAAATCAATTCAGCGCGAGTTTTCGTCATGGAAAAAAGATGATTTGACCATATTCCTAAATAGAGTTGAAAATAATCTCGATTCACTTATCAGTCATCTGCATGTTCTGTATAACGATCAGCCCGATTGGTATTTCTTTGCTGAGAAAATGGTGCTTGAAGCAGGCACAAGTTGGGCGAAAAGAACTAAAGCACTTCGTGTTCTAGATGAGGAAAGGGAGCAGAACCCAACTTGGTTTAAGTCGCACAAAATGATAGGAGCAGTTTGTTATGTCGACTTATTCGCAAAAAATTTGGATGGTATCGAAGAGAACATTCCATATTTCAAGGAATTAGGAATTAATTACCTTCATTTAATGCCATTATTCGATCGCCCTGACGAAGAAAACGACGGTGGATATGCGGTGAGCTCTTATCGAAAAGTATATCCTGAGCTTGGCAAAATGAAGGATTTAAAGCAGCTGGCAAAGGTTTTGAAAAAAGAGGGAATTTGCCTGGTGCTGGATTTCATCAATAATCATACTTCGGATGAGCATGAATGGGCACTAAAGGCAAAAAAAGGGGATGAATTCTATAAAGATTTCTATTTCTTCTTTCCTGATAAAACTATCCCAAATCAGTATGAACAAAATTTAAGGGAGATTTTTCCGGAAGTTCGGCGAGGAAGTTTTCACCAAAACAAAGAAACAGGGGAATGGGTTTGGAGTACCTTCCATAATTATCAATGGGATTTAAATTATAAAAATCCGGAAGTGTTAATAGCCATTTCTCAAGAAATGCTGTTTCTGGCAAATCAGGGAGTAGATGTACTTCGCCTGGATGCTGTACCTTTTACATGGAAACGAATGGGAACCGATTGTGAAAACCAACCTGAGGCGCATGTACTTATCAAGGCATTAAATGCCGTAGCGCGAATTGCTGCACCCGCTTTATATTTTAAATCAGAAGCCATTGTTCATCCAGATGAAGTAGCAAAATATGTGAGTCAGGATGAATGCCAGATATCATACAACCCCACAACCATGGCAATGATCTGGGAAGCATTGGCAACTCGAGAAGTGAAATTATTGCATGAGTCGCTAAAAAATAGATTTTCAATTCCACAGGATTGTGCCTGGGTCAATTATGTGCGAAGTCATGACGATATAGGGTGGACGTTTTCCGACGATGACGCTTATAATATTGGAATTTACCCGGAAGGCCATCGATTTTTTCTAAATCATTTTTACGCGAAAGAATTCTCGGGCTCATTTTCTAAAGGCAAGCCTTTTCAATACAATCCAACAAATGGTGATTTAAGAGTTTGTGGTACTACAGCCTCGCTCGCCGGGTTGGAACAAGCCATTGAATGGAATGATGAAGGTCGACTAAATGATGCAATCAACCGAATAATTTTATTGTATTCCGTGGCATTTACGGTTGGTGGAATTCCACTCCTGTATTTAGGTGATGAACTTGGGTTGACGAATGATTATTCGTTCGAAAATGATCCTTCAAAAAAAGAAGATACCCGCTGGGTACACCGATTTACAATGGATTGGGAAAAAGCCAAATCAGCCCAAAAAGGAATTGGGATAGAAGGTCGAATCTATAAGGAGTTAAAGCGACGAATCGGAATCAGAAAACAGGTGCCTGCATTTGGGAATGGTGAGATTGAGTTGATCGAAACGCATAATCCGCATGTGTTGGGATATATAAAAAAGGATGCGGATGACCATATTGTTGTGATTCATAATTTTAGCGAACAACAACAAGAAATTCGTAGTTGGTTTAGTATTGGCGTGGATATATTGACGGATTATCAAGTTGACCTAAATGGTGTAGTTGTTTTAGAAGGATACCAAAGTATGTGGGTGAAACTGGATGAGTAAGACACTTCTCAGTTATTCAGGTTTTACTTTATTAATCGCATTCTTTTTTTCTTCATTCTCGGTGAAGGCCCAAGGCATCGTAAATACCGAGAAAATGCTTTCAGATGCAGACGATACCTTTACATTTTCTGTAGACATAAATGGTAATTTTAGTTTTGGCAATATCCGTCTTTTTCAAGCTTCATCTAGCCTTACGGGTGGTATTAAGAGAGACAAACACCTTTTAAGAGCCGTGCTTGGGTATGATTATCTGCGAAATGAAGGGGTTATTAAGTCTTCCGATGTCTTTCATCAGTTCAGATATAATTATTCAATTGGGAAGCATTCGTTATATGGATTCTATCAAATACAGAATACCAGATCGTTGAAATTAAAGAATCGAAGTCTATCCGGTGCCGGAATCCGATTCAACTTACTACGGAAAGCAGGCGATTATTTTGATGTAGCCCTGGGAGGTTTTTATGAGTCGGAAAAGTACGACTCGGAAACGTTGCTATTTGAGCCCATCACTGTAAATAATGTGAAGGTGAATGCGAATGCATTCTGGAAATTACAGTTGGCCGAGCGAACGCAATTTATTTCCACAATTTATTACCAGGTAGCTGCAGACAACTTGAGTGATCAGCGTCTTTTCGTTGAAAGCAAAATTAGCTACTTGCTTAATAAAGCTGATTTTTCTGTGATGTATCGAAACAGAACGCATACCGAGCCTTATATTTCCGGTATAGATAAATCCGATCAACGGGTGCTTTTTGGTTTTTCATTTGATCTATAAACTACGTTAGATTTCTTGTATATCGTGTGAAACCTAGTGTTCATCGAATAGATTTCTTGAAGCAGAATAAGCTTCATTTCTTTGGTTTGAACTCAAAACCACAAACCTTTTTGTTATGAAACGCATACAACTAATACTCATTCTTGTAATTCTTTATTTAATTCAAACCGGATGCTTTTTAAAATCTGTACATCCACTGGTAGAAGAAGAAAATGCAATTCTTGTTGAGGGGCTCGAAGGCATCTGGGAAACGGATGATCAGCGATGGACCTTTATCAATGATGCAAGCCAATTCAAAAACCTAGGGCAATATTTAGGTGAGAACATTGAAGTAGACATGGACGAAGACGAAGATCTCGGTCTTGGGGATGTGTATATAATCTTATTTGAGAATCTGGAAGAGAATTCAGCCGACACATCTATATTTATGGGTATGGTTACAGAATTAAATGACGCTTATTTCCTTGACTTATCTGTGGTAGCCGAGAGTATTTCTGCGCTTGAAGAAAGTGAATCTAATTTTGTAGATAGTCACTTTTTTCCGGTTCATACTTTTTCAAAAATCACATTAAAAGATAATCGTTTAGATATTGAGTTATTTCAATCCTCATTTATCAAAGAATTAATCAGTTCGAACCGAATTCGTATTAAGCACGAAGAAACCGATGACACTATTTTGATAACGGCTTCAACCCATGAACTTCGAAAATTTGTTGAGAAATATGCTCATGAAGAAGATGCTTACGAAGATGCTTTAGAGTTTGAATTCAGGGGGTTTGAGTATGTCCAGTAGAACGAAAACCGTATTAAGCCACCTGTTGCAGCACATGCTGTTTTGGGTGGTTTCTTTTTTTGTATTGCTTCGAGTGATGGATCAGGATGGACAAACAACCTTACTTGATGTGATTTATACTGGATTATTTCATATTCATCTCATCGTATTTGTAAGCACACTTTATTATTTGTTAATACCGAGGCACTTAAGTAAAAAGCAGTTTATTCAATTCGCTATAACTTCTGTTGGATTGTTTGGATTTGGTTTTTTTATGTACCAGTTAACATTTAATTCTATTTCCGACTGGTTATTTCCTGACTTCTATTTTGTTGCTGTTTATGAGCCGATTGAAACATTGGGAATTTTGCTAATCTACTATGTAGTAAGCACTTTATTGTATCTATCAAGATCCTGGTTCGAATCCATCGAACTACAGAAAGAAGTAGCAGAACTCAGGGAGCTCAGTTCAACAAACGAATTGAAAGCGTTAAGGGCACAAATCAGTCCACACTTTTTGTTTAATAGTTTGAATACCATTTATGGACTAAGTATCAAAAAAGCTGCGGAAACGCCGGAAAGTGTTTTATCTCTTTCACAAATCTTGAGGTATAATCTGCAGCAAACAAACGAGGAATTGGCGGATTTAAGAAATGAAGTCGATTATTTAAAAGATTACATCAAACTGCAAAAAGCACGCCTTGATTATCCGGATCAACTACGCATGGTTGTATTGGGTGACATCAACGACCAAAAAGTGCCGACTTTAATGCTCATTGAATTTCTTGAAAATGCACTAAAACATGGAAATATTGAGACGAAAGGAGCATTCATAGATTTAAAAATCACGATCGAAGCAAATTCCTTTGAGATGGTGTGTTCGAATAGTGTCGATCATGAAAATGGAAAAGATGCGGTTTCGACAGGAGTTGGAATGGAGAACATCAAGAAAAGACTGGAACTACTATTTCCAGCAAAGCACTTGCTGAATGTAAAGGAAAAAAAACACGAATATGTGGTAGAGTTGAGGTTAAACTATGACTGAAATCACTTGTTTGATTGTAGATGATGAGCCAATTGCTCGTGATATACTTCGGCAGTTTGTCGAAGACTCACCTGGTCTTACGAATGCTGGAGAGTGTTCCAACGCGCTTGAATTGATGGAGGTCTTGAAGAAAAAAACCGTGGATTTAATTTTTCTGGACATCAATATGCCCAAGCTTTCAGGAATTGATTTTTTACGCACCCAGCCTGTGCAGCCCAATGTGATATTAACTACCGCCTATCCGGAATTTGCTTTGGAAGGATATGAATTGAATGTGGTAGATTATTTACTCAAGCCCATTGCATTTCCAAGATTCCTGCAAGCTGTTGAAAAAGTAAAACAGGTAGCAGATCAACAAGAAGTTAGCTTTACGGTAAAAGCGGATGGTAAGAGTTATCGCATCAATGCAGCAGATGTTACTTTTGTAGAATCTAAAGGGGATTATTTACTGATTCATCAGAAAGACCAAAAGATCATGGTGTATATGACCATGAAAAAGTTGATGGAACACACGAAAGGACGGTTATTAAGAGTACACAAATCTTTTTCTGTAAATCTTGAATCAATAGAATATGTAGAAGGAAACTTGATCCACCTGGCCGGTAAAGAAATCCCTATCGGCGCTAGCTATAAAGTTGATTTTCAGACTAATTGGGGGCGTTAAAGTCATTCTGAGGCTACCACCGAAGAATCTTGTCGGATACAACATGATACCTAAATGCGAAGCACTGAAGTACTTCGCTTGGTGAATGTGAGCGTTATTTATCAAAAGAAGGGTTTCAACACTTCGGATATGAAAACTTAAAAATTCACTACAATACCCACCGATGGCAGTACAGTAGCTTCGGTTTCAAGATTCACCTGCACCAGTTCTTCCGGTTGGATTACATTTCCGTCCACGTCTCTGGATAATCCAAACTGTGGTTCTTCCGGACTTACCTGAGCTAATGCATTTTGGATTTCCAGAAATACATCCAAACTCCAATTGTTGAAGCTCCACTTTTTATCAAAGCGAATATCGACCTGACTAAAGGCATCAAATTCTTCTTCACCAAGGCGGGAAAAATCACGAATTACCGCCGGATAGTTGGCCAGGGTTCGGGCTTCATCCACTGGGGCAAATGGCGCTTTTCCCAAATACCGATACCGGGCACTAACTTCCCAATTGTTTCCAAGTTTGTAGCCACCCAAAAGTGAAATCAACAAATTGTTATCCCAAACCGACGGAATGTAGTTATCTGTAATCCCATTGGTGAATTCACTTTTATACAGTGTGAAAGCTGCGATTCCGTAAAAATTACCGGTGAATTTCTGCTGAAAAAGAAGTTCTGCGCCATAGGTCCGTCCCTTGCCATTACTTACTACGGGTTCGCTACCCAGCACTTCAAATCCACCGCCTTTATTCGCCAAGGATACGCCATCTCGAATTGAAACCGGGTAATTTGCATAGTTCTTCCAAAATCCTTCCAGCGTTATTCTTGAACTTTCATTGATCAAGTATTCGAGTCCTACAACAGCATGGTCTGTTCGGATATATTCCGAGTCTTTGTTCACAAATACATTGTTATTGTCCTTGAACCCAAGGATGGTGTAGGGTGGAATTTTATAGTACCGACCAAGAGATGAGTTGAAGGTCCAATCCCCGTCTTTGGTGATTTTGAATGATTTCGAAATTCGGGGGCTCAGTGTTTTCCAGAGTTCGTTACCTGATTCTGTAAATGAATTTCCATCAACACGAAGCCCAAAAGAGAAGGAAGTCCGGTCGGTGAAACTGCGCGAAGTTTGAACAAATGCCCCGTACCTATAAAAGTTTATGTCGGCACTGAAATTTGCGTTATTCACTAAATCCGCAGTTGAATTTGAATAATCCGC
This sequence comes from Balneolaceae bacterium, assembly GCA_965249965.1. Taxonomy (GTDB): domain Bacteria; phylum Bacteroidota; class Rhodothermia; order Balneolales; family Balneolaceae; genus HXMU1420-13. Next base: position 151,471 of record OZ252262.1, on the reverse strand, counting down.
ATTTTGGATTGACCCTCCATAATTAGTGATCCATTCGCCAAGAAATTTGGTCACATTTAAGCGAAGTTTGATTTCCTGTTCCATAGCATCGTTTTGGAAGTACAAACCTTGCTCATTCACATTATCCGAGAATTGGGAAAATTCATTTTCAAGTCGGTTTGTAGATACGCTTAATCTCATATTTCCGGATCGATCTTTGAATCTTCGAGTCCAGGTGGCTCCAATTGTATTGGTTCGTTGCTTAATTACCGGAACCTGTTCCTGTATGGCTTGTTGTTCGGGATCAAATTCATCAAGCGCATTCACGGCAAAGTCATCGATGGAACCTAGGCCGGTTACCAACAAGCTGTTGTAGTCATCAATTTGGTGATTCAACTTGTACTGATAATCCCAATAATCCGGGAGGATAGGTAACCCAATTGCTTCAAATAGTAACTGCAGGTATGAACGCCTTACCGAAGCTATGTAGGTGGTGTTAGATTCTTCTTTATCGCCCTTGAAAAGTGGACCTTCGACAGTAAGGGCTGATTCACTGGACCCTAGCCTGAAATTCCCTTGAAAGTGGCGTGCATTTCCATTTCGTTGATCAAATTGCAGCACGCCCGAAAGCACGTTATCGTATTGGGCATCAAATGAAGAGGCAGAAAGTGTAACCCCTTCGAAAAATGAGACATTTAATAATCCAACCGGACCACCGGCACTTCCCTGAGTTGAGAAGTGATTGATATTTGGAATTTCAATGCCATCCAAATAGTAAACATTTTCATTTGGAGCACCTCCGCGAATGATAACATCATTTCGAAATCCCCCAACGGTTCCGCCTACACCAGGCAGAGTTTGGACTACTTTTGCAATATCATTATTTCCACCCGGGTAGGCTGCAACTTCTTCCTGACTTAAATTTTGAATTGAAAGGGGCGTTGTTTGTAATTTTTCGAAAGGATTTGGAGTAACAATCACTTCATCCAGTAATTGAGAATCTTCTTCCAACTCAAAGTTGATATCGATATTTCCTTCCGATCGAATCACAATGTTAAATTTCGTTTGAGTGATGAAGCCAACAAAAGAGACCGTAATATTGTATGAATTGGTTGGGATGTTATTGATGAAATATCGGCCATTAACATCGGTAGCATCGCCAATGGTAGTTCCAGCTAATATCACCGTAGCACCAACTAATGGCTCTCCGGTTCTGGCATCGGTTACACGCCCCGATAGCTCACCGGTTTGGGCAAATATTGGTGGTGATATTGCAAAAAGTATAAATGTGATAAATAGTTTTTTCGTCTGCATGAAATCTCTCATAGTAAGTTGACAGCCAAACCATTAATAATGTCGGAACGCTCCCAAAAAATGATGAGATAACGGATTTTTACTATTGCTTTCTATTCGATAATATGAGCATCAAAATATTGGGATGAAAAATACTTTTTCACTGCTCTTTGCTTCGATCGTCGCCGCCCTGGCCGGACTCCTTTTTGGTTTTGATACCGCGGTAATATCCGGCGCTGATAAACCCATTCAGGATTTATGGGATACGAGTCCACTGTTCCACGGTACATTTATTATGTCTATGGCTCTTTGGGGAACCGTAATTGGAGCTCTTTTTGGCGGAATTCCTTGCGATCGTTTTGGACGAAAAAAAACACTTTTATGGATAGGAGTATTGTATTTAGTATCTGCATTGGGGTCAGCTCTGGCGCCTGAACCTTATTTATTTTCTTTTTTTCGCTTTATAGGGGGATTAGGAGTTGGAGCCTCATCGGTAGCCGCACCAACCTATATTTCTGAAATTGCTCCGGCTCATCGACGTGGTAGATTGGTGATACTGTATCAGTTTATGATTGTATTAGGAATTTTAGTCGCTTTCCTTTCAAACTGGTTGGTTGGAAGCGGACTTGGTGACAATGCCTGGCGTTGGATGCTAGGAATTGAAGCATTCCCTGCGGCACTTTATTTATTGCTTGTAGTGAGAATACCGAACAGTCCACGATGGTTGGTCATCCATAATAACGATGTAGAAACAGCCCGGACTTTAATTAGTCAGTTAGATCCAGACATTGATCCGGAAGAAGAATTAGCAGCCATCCAAAACACAGAAAAAGCAGATTCAGGAAATGGTTTCTTTTCTGGGCGCTATAAGTGGCCAATTCTTTTGGCCTTCTTACTAGCATTTTTCAATCAAATGTCTGGGATTAATTTTGTGATTTACTATGCCCCACGAATTTTTGAAGCAGCCGGACTAGCTCAAAGCACGGCTTTGTTATCGTCGGTAGGAATTGGCGCTGTAAATCTGGTTTTCACTATGCTTGGGATATACCTAATCGACCGAGCAGGTCGAAAAACCCTACTTATTTATGGTTCGATCGGATACATCACTACGTTAAGCATCGTATCCTGGGCGTTTTATACAGGTGCAGGTGGAATAGTAGTTGTGCTTGGTGTGTTTGGGTTCATCGCTTCGCATGCTGCGGGTCAGGGAGCGATCATCTGGGTATTCATCTCTGAGATTTTCCCCAATCACGTTCGGGCATTTGGGCAAGCGTTTGGATCGGGAGTTCATTGGGTATTTGCGGCTCTGATTACATTATTTACCCTGTTCTTTATGGACTTATTAGGAGATAATCCCGGACCATTGTTTGCGTTCTTTGCATTTATGATGGTGTTGCAATTACTTTTCGCCCTCAAAATGATCCCCGAAACAAAAGGGAAATCTCTGGAAGAGTTGGCAAAAGAAATGACAAAAAAATAATCTGGATTGAATGAGCAAAGTAGTTTGTATTGGTGAAGTATTATGGGATTCGTTACCCCATGGGATGTTTTTGGGTGGGGCGCCACTCAATGTTGCGGTGAATCTCACCAATCTTGGCATTGAAGCTGGAATGATAAGTGCGGTAGGAAACGATGATCTTGGAAAGCGAACACTCGCCGAAATACAATCACGAGGACTAGAAACTGAGTCTATTCAGGTTAATGATCATTTAACTGGTTTGGTAGAAGTTGAATTAAACGATCGAGGAGTTCCAAGTTATGTGATTCACGAAAATAGAGCCTGGGATTTTATAGGGGTCGATAAATCAGCCAAAGAAGAGATAAACTCAGCAGATATTGTGGTATTTGGAAGTTTAAGTTTTAGAAATAAAGCTTCTGCTTCTTCGATAAAAGCACTACTTAATGATTTTAAAGGATTCAAAATACTGGATGTAAATTTCAGGAAACCCTATTACTCTAAACTTCTAATTGAAGAATTACTTGGTCATGCGGATTTATTAAAGGTAAATGATGAAGAAATTGATGAAATGGCCGAATGGTTTGGGTTAGATTCGGAATATGAAGTATGTATTCCGAAATTGTGTGAGATGTATGGAATCCAACAAGCAATTATCACACTAGGGGAAAAAGGCTCAGTATTTTACACCGGCGGAAAATTTTATAATCATCCCCGTTTTTCGGTTGAAGTTGAAGATACCGTTGGGGCAGGGGATGCTTTTCTCTCGGGAGTTATTTTTAGTCTTATCCACAAAAAATCTCCGGAAGATTTATTGAAGTTTGCTAATGCAATGGGAGCTTATGTTGCAGGCAGTAAGGGTGCTACTCCAGATCTTAGTTTGGAATTGGTAACGCATAAATTTGGCAAGTAAAATTATTTAGATTAAGAAATTATTTGATCTGGTTTCTTTGAAAACTTACCAATAAAGCCCACAATTAGAAAAATAAGACCAATTGGCCAAACAGATGAATTTGGATAGATAATAAATCCAACAATGCACCAAATAGCTCCAAGAACTAAGAAAATGTTATAGGTAGTCTTTTTGTTCATGCTAAACTCCTAGTAAGCAGCTTATAAGGAAGAACTCAAAGTAGTGTACTTTATCTTTATGAAGAGAAAAAGAAGTAAAAGGAATCTAGATACAGCAAAATTGCACCAGAATTCTTAATTCTATAATCGATAGTGTTTGAAGAAGGTTACTCAAACAGCCAATTTATATACCTCTAACAGGTGAACAATCAGGCGAAATGTTCTTTATAAATTTGCCGCACTTCGTCGTAATCACACAAATCAGTGCCTTCGCTTTGCAAGGTACTGGCTGCAGCCGAGATTCCATATCCAACTGCTTGCTTTTGGGAATATCCATTCATCAATCCGGCAACTAAGCCGCCGATAAAGCTATCTCCGGCGCCAATGGTGCTTCTAACTTTGATCGCAGGGGGGGTAAATTCTTCTACTCCACTTTTTGTAATCAAAAGCGTTTTGTCTTTGCCAAGTGTATGAACAATATGTTCGATGCCCTTATCAAAAAGCTTTGAGCAAAGTTCTTCATCTGAGGTGGCCTGAAAAATTTTCTTCATTTCAGCGAATTCCTCGCTATTTGGTTTAATATAGCTTGCCCCATTATTAATGCCTTCAAACAAGGCATTGCCTGAAGTATCTAACACGAATCGTTTGCCCGCTTTTCTAGTAATCGAGCTAATCTGGCTATAATAATCTGTAGGAACTCCTATTGGGAGACTACCACTGGCAACCACAAAGTCATAATTTTGAATGGTTGATTCAATCTTCTCTAGTACGGCTCTCCAGGTACTTTTTTTGGAAACCAACCCTGGTAATACAAACCGATACTGTTCTCCAATACTATTATCGATGATGGCAATATTTTGGCGGGTAATATCTAACGACTCAATAGGAATAGCTTTAATCTCTTCTTCCGCCATCATTTGTTTAAGGAGATTGCCTGTGTAACCACCACAGATAAAAAGTGCATCACAATGAACGCCGAGCCTTGTTAAAACCCGAGCCACATTTATTCCACCGCCACCCGGATCAATCTCAGGAGCTGCACATCGGGTTTTTCGATCAGTGATAACTTCATCGGCTTCTGTCCCGATATCAACCGACGGATTCATAGTAACTGTGAGTACTCTTTTCATAAAATACAGACTTTTAGTTTTCGATAAGGTAATTGAAACGGTTGATAAATTGAATTATGGAATCGAAAAATGGAACGTAAATTCACTTTGTTGTTTTGATTTTATAACTCATCTTTTTCAAATGAAAACTATTCTACTAACTGGCGCGACTGGTTACATCGGGAAACGACTTTTACCAGCATTGTTGCGAGAAGGACATCATGTGATTTGCTGTGTGCGGGATAAAAACAGAATGCTTCTGCCAGAAGGGTATGAGAAGCAAATTTCAGTAATCGAAATTGATTTTCTAAAGAAAGACTCGCTCGATCATCTCCCAAAAAATATTGATGCCGCTTATTATTTAATGCACTCCATGTCGGCTTCATCTGATTATGAAGAAATGGAAGCAAGCGTCGCTTATAATTTTGTGCAAGCAATGGCCTCAACTTCGGTAGAACAGGTTATTTTTCTAAGTGGAATTATAAACGAGGACACTTTATCAAAACATCTGGAATCAAGAAAAAGAGTAGAACATATTTTAGGTGGTGGAGAATATCATTTAACTACACTTCGAGCTGGAATTATAGTCGGATCAGGAAGTGCGTCGTTTGAAATTATTCGGGATTTGGTGGAAAAGCTCCCGGTGATGATCGCCCCAAGATGGTTAAATACCAAGTGCCAGCCGATTGGAATTCGGGATGTAATCATTTTTCTTGAGCGGTCGCTGTTAAACGAAAAGGTATATAATCAACACTATGATATTGCCGGTCCTGATGTTCTCACCTACAAAGAAATGCTCCTTGGTTTTGCAAAGAGTAGAGAGTTAAAGCGTTGGATTAAAACAGTGCCGGTCATGACCCCAAGGTTATCCTCGTACTGGCTCTTTTTTGTAACATCAACATCCTATAACCTTGCAGTTGCATTGGTTAATAGTATGAAAATAAACGTGGTGGCTTCATCGGATAAGATAAATGGGCTATTAAACCATCAGCCGGCAGATTATAAAACCTCACTGGAACGTGCATTCGCAAAAATCGAACAAAATGCCGTGATCTCGAGTTGGAAAGATTCTTTAGTGAGTGGGCGATTCACAGAAAACTTATCGGAATATATTCAGGTTCCTGAACATGGTTGTTTTAGGGATTATCGCAGTACACCTATTGATGATGAGACCGAAACGTTGGAGCGAATTTGGTCGATCGGTGGAAATACAGGTTGGTATTATGCCAATTGGCTTTGGGAAATTCGCGGATTCCTTGATAAGCTCTGGGGAGGAGTTGGTCTTCGAAGAGGCAGAACAAATCCGGATCATATCGAAGCCGGAGATGCACTGGATTTCTGGCGGGTGTTATATGCGGATAAAGACAAAAAAAGACTTCTCTTATTTGCTGAAATGAAAGTCCCGGGAGAGGCCTGGCTAGAGTTTGAAATCAAAAATGGAGAACTTTTCCAAAGAGCTACATTTCGCCCAAGAGGGATCATGGGCAGGCTTTATTGGTATGCAGTGTTTCCATTTCATGGCTTTGTATTTAACGGAATGTTGATGAGTTTGGCCGGAAAACGCTAAGCTTAATACCGACCTCATATCGGTTAAAAAAGACTAATCTTAAATCGATTAAGCATTTTTTTTATTTTCCGATAACAAAGATAAATAAGTCAAGAGTCCTCAAAGGAGAGTTACCATGTCGGACAATAACATTAACAACAGTTTTATCAGATCGTTACAGAATCTTTATTCTGTGAACAAGATCAACAAAGGGATACAATCCCAGAGTGAAGACCTTACTAGTGGTAAAAAAGCCAACAATGCCGAAGAAGATAGTGTGTCGATAAGTAAGTCGGCAAAACTTAGAAGTCAGATGGCAGCTTACGAGCAAAACCTGGCATCAGCCGATTCTGCTTCAGAGGAAGATCAAATTGGCGAATCATTGGTTGCATTAGCGTCGGCAAATAGCACCATCATTGATACCGATATGGCCAAAGCTCAATCGGAAAGCATTCGCCAAAAAATCCTCATGGATACAACTACCGCCATGTATGCACAGGCCAACGTAGAACTTGGGCAGGTTTTTGATGCTCTAGGCTAAGAAAGATTTTTGATCTCCTACCATGTGGCACATTTGTGAAAGCAGATGTGCTTTTTTTGTATAGATAATTCAAGCGTAGGATATTAGCACATGAAGTGGAAAGTAATATTCATAATAAGAGCCATAATTCGTAAATACCCAGCTACGCCTTTACAAATTAGGATTGTACACCTTTTACTATAGAACCTAGATATTATGATTAAATCAACTTCATTTCTACTAATTACGGTTGGTCTGTTGGCAACGGCATGCCAGAAAACAACAGTCCCGAATACAGCCGAATCGGTTGGATATGTAGATTCAGTGATTTGGGCGGTGAATGTTGGTGGTTCTGATTATATGGGAAGTGACAGCGTTTCCTATCAGGCTGATAATGGCTTTATTAGCGGTGAGATCAAGTCGATGTCCTCTGTAAAAGGAACCCAAGACAGCGACATCTATTTCTCGTATCGCGAGGGAGATATCAACATAAACTATCCCCTGGAAAACGGGTTTTATGATGTGATGTTTTTATTTGCTGAACCTGAAGATATTCCTGGGGGTTCACGAATATTTGATGTTATCGTGGAAGAACAAACAGTGATTCCAAACCTGGATGTTCGAGCTGCACGCGACGGTAAACACATTTCTGCATTAACACGCACCATTCCCGATGTTCAAGTGATGGATGGAGAATTATCAGCAACTCTGGCTCCTATTAAAGGAAAACCCGTTCTTAGCGCATTGATCGTGAGGAAAAAAATGGTCGATAACCGAAACTGGGAACTCATTTGGAGCGATGAATTTAATTACCAAGGTGCACCGGATTCGACAAAATGGAATATCGAGCTGTGGCCGGCGCGAAGGGTGAACGATGAAGATCAAACCTACACCGGACGTCCCAAAAATGTACGCGTAGAGAATGGAAATCTCGTTTTAGAGGCGCACAAAGAGCAATTTAATAACGCCGAGTACACTTCAGGAAGAATTCAATCGCAAGGAAAAGGCGATTTTACGTATGGGAGAGTCGAGGTTAGAGCAAAATTACCAGGCGGACAAGGTTCCTGGCCCGCGATTTGGATGTTGGGTTCCCAAAGTTTATATGGTGAGAATTACTGGCCTGATAACGGCGAAATTGACATCATGGAACACGTGGGCTTTGACATGAATAATGTTCATGGAACCGTTCATAATAGGGCTTACTACTGGATGAACTGGGAACAAAGAAAAGGAGCGGTACAGACCAAAAATATTGACACAGAATTTCATGTGTATGCGATGGAATGGACTCCCGATCGCATCGATATTTTTTATAATGGCACTAAATACTTCACGTATGTAAATGAAGGAGACGGCTGGGAATCCTGGCCTTTTGACCAACCTCATCATGTGATATTGAATGTGGCGGTAGGCGGATTTTGGGGACGAGCTGGTGGACCCATTGATGATTCCATTTTCCCAATCAGAATGGAAGTCGATTATGTTCGAATTTTCAAAAAAGTAACTGTCAATTAGTTTGGTGAGTTTTGATATTTGGTAGCAGCTTATAATTGTATCGCTTAGTAATTCTCGTTCAAAACGTCTTCGTTGGGTAAAAATTTGGGCAAGAAAGGGTGTTGAAAATCTGGCTTTAGGGCCGTTTTGGGGTTGAAGCAGGAGCTTCATGGCTGAGTTACCCAAGCTAGAGCTAAGGAACTAGTTGAAATGTAAAAGTGGCCAAGTGGCGGAATTCTGCTAAAAGTTCTTGTAGAATTTTATTTCACGCATTCAGGCTAATCAGTTCTTTATTTTTCACACAGAAGAGTTGGGATATTTGCCCACTTTACAACTGTTGACTATAAGTGATTAATTCTACAGCTTCTCTGAAAAGGCTCGCCGCTTAAACGCGGGGTCGTTAAATTCACTTTATATAATGCCTGTCAATTCAGATTCTATATATCATCAGTATTTGTTGGATCACTTTATGATCAAACAAGGTTTCATGAGAGAGGTAATTTTAGATTTTGACAAATATTCCACAGTTTGGGATGGCTATTTGACAGTTGATAAAGAAAAAGTGCTACGTTCTTTAAAACTGGAAATGAAGACGACACTTTATTTAGGAATAGAAACACTATTTCAACTCATATTTGCCCTAGAACCAATCAATAATCAACTAAGGGATAAAGATTTATGGAAGAACCTCTCAATTAAAAACCAAGGTCTAACTGAAAAAATTGATAAATATGCAGATGATGAATACGAGTTCGTCGAATCTGTAATAGTTAATAAAGAAGATATACCGTTTTTACAGCATGTTTTCTATTTCGCAAGTTTAGGATTCAATAATCAAAAAAAAGTAACTGAATCTATAGCAGTAATAGAGAAAGGATTAAAATTATTGGCAATCGAATTTAAGGACAGAGGAGTCTATAATTCGTACAAACATGGGTTACGCCTTTTTCAAACACTGAAAAAGTTTGAGATATCTGACTCTGATAAAAAAGACGTTATTGAAAGCTTCGATGGAAGTGATTCAATCTCTTTTTTAGAGAAAAACAAGAATGAAGGAGATTCATTCTTATTTAGAATAAACACACTCGACTTTGAACGGGATTTTAATCTAACATACTTCGTAAGTATACTAATCTCGAATCTTATTCTTTCAAGAAAAACTTCAATCACAAAAAAAGAAGAGACCTTTTATTTTCTACAAGAAGATTTTCTGACACATTTAAGTGAAAGAAATATAAAATGGGATAAATTCAAGATGAAAGTAAAGCTACCGTGAACCAAACAAGCGCTTCAAGCAGACTCGAAGTTAATCACAGTGACATAGTGGGCCAGATCGCTGAAACTTCTCTATTAAAATAATTCCCGACTCGTGCTTTCCTACGAAACAGAATAGTTTCCCAATATTCACCACTTTACCACTGACACAGTCCGTCACCTAGCCGCCTTATCATCCAGCAAAAAATGGATGAAATCTATATCGAACCAGATGCCGGGCAGACAGCTACTTTAGAACTAGACGATCCTGGGGATTTCTATTGGATGGCTTACCAATGTAAAGAACCTGTGTTTATTGGTGATTCACGAGCACTTATTTTAAAATATGAACAGCTAGAAACGCTTGGTTATGTTGTTGGGCATCGGGCGAGGTTGGTTGTGAAGGGAGTTGAATAAAAAAGAAATTTAGTGTGACATGATGTTGTCACCCTATTTGATTATAATCAATTCATATTTATTCACAACTAATAACATATGGAAGATGGGTCAAAGATGAGAAATCTCACACCAGACGATGATTATAAAAAAGAAATCGTGTGCACCTACAAAGATGAAACATACTCCGTAAGAGATAATGGGAGTGTGATGCGCCATCCCAAAATAAATGGGAATAAACGACCAAAGGATAACAAATGGACGTTTGGTGATCTTAAGAAAACAGGATATCTAGAAATTGTTTCAAAGAGAGTACATAGAATTGTAGCGACTGCCTTCCACGGAGTTCCTGATTTTATAGACCCTATTGTACATCATATCGATAACAACAAGAGAAATAACAGACCTGGAAATCTTAGGTGGGTTACGAGATTAGAAAACATGATTCTCGATCCTATTCACTCTAAAAAGATTGCTTTGATATGTGGAAGTGTAGAAGCATTTCTGGCTAACCCAGCAAAGTTCAGAGACAGATTTAATGAACCGAATAACAGTTGGATGCGAGCTGTCTCTGAAGAGGAAGGGAAATATAGTTTAGAAAGATGGCTTGAATGGGCTAAAAGCGATAAACGCCCCTCGGGTGGGACAGTAGGAGAATGGATATTTCAAAAACCAAGTGATTATTCAGAAGAAAAAGTAGATGAGATCTTTCATCATGTTGAACAAAAAACGGGTATCAAAAGACAAGATCTATGTTCGAATAAAGCTAAGAGAGGTAATTATGCTGATGCACGTATTTATGCAGCAAAAAAAATGCATTCAGATCTAAATCTATCGAAGTATCAGATTGGAAATATTATGGGCCTCTCATCAAATACAGTTTCGATATATATAGAAGTTAGCGCTGACAGATATAGCAATGACTTTGAAGAAGTAAAAGAAAGAGAGCTACAAAGAAAGATTTTAATTACACCAGAAAGTATAGTTCAGAAAAACTGGACTGCTGCTTCTGAGTTTCCAAACTGCCCTAAAGAAATTAAAGCAGATCCAATAACAGAATTCGCTGAGCAGTTACTTACGAATAGCCATTTCTACACAACTTCATATTACTCTACAATTTTACTAGACAAAGCAGTGATTGATAGTGGAAAGACCCTTCTCACTATGTATGAGATAGAATATAAAGACCGTGATCAAAAATGGGGCATCATGAGAATTTCCTTTGAACAAGAGAAATTCATCTGCGAAATAGTGACTAATTATAATGGAAGAACATTGGATCACTATAATTTAGAAGATACCGAAAACCACTTTAATGCTATTATTAAAGGAGAAGATTGGAAACCTTTATATGACCCCCAAGGGAGAAAGTTTGATGGTGATTATTTACCACTATAAATATCTAATCTGACAGTTTTCAGTGATTTTGGCCACTTTACCACTTCAAAGCTCGCCCAACCTGCTCGCTAATATCATCACGTGGTAAAACTTAAAATTATGCCTTCTTATGAACTTAGTTCATCGGGACAGGTTTCTCGCCCGGAATGTTTGTAAGGATTCTAAACCATAAAAAAACCCGATACTCTGTTTGAATATCGGGTTGTACCGCGGGCCGGGCTCGAACCGGCACGACCATTGTAATAGTCATTGGATTTTAAGTCCAACGTGTCTACCAATTCCACCACCGCGGCGAAAATTAGAGCGGTAAATATACGGGGAACTCAAGCTCTTCTACAACATTCTTTTTGTATTTATAGTGGATTTAAACTCCAAAAAAATAACTTGTGAAATTGCATTTCTGCAGAATTCGACTAAGTTCTATCGAATTAGAAAACTGGGATTCATTTATTAATTAAAAAAGTACATAAGTTATGCGAATACTTCGATTTATGGGGACTGTGTTGATTCTCTGTGCATTCTCAACATTAGGGCTTGCACAAGACGAATCTATCATCTCTTCAACAAATTATGATGCTCTAGAACTTAGAAACGTAAGCACCGGCTTTGCATCAGGCAGGATTGCGGATATTGCCATTCATCCGGAAGATGATAATGTGTGGTATGTTGCGGTAGGATCCGGTGGGGTTTTTAAAACTGAAAATGCAGGGGTAACCTGGACTCCGATTTTCGACGACCAATCTGTGTATTCGATTGGAAGTATCACCATAGACCCAAGCAACCCACATATAATTTGGGTTGGAACCGGTGAAAATGTTGGCGGCCGCCACGTTGGATTCGGAGACGGCGTGTACAAAAGTGAAGACGGCGGAATGAGTTGGAAAAATATGGGACTCGCCGAATCACAACATATCTCAGAAGTGATAGTTCACCCAGAAAATTCGGATGTAGTTTGGGTGGCCGCTCAGGGACCACTTTGGAACAGCGGAGATCAACGTGGGTTATACAAATCTACAGATGGCGGACAGAATTGGAAGAAAGTACTTGGTGATTCTGAATGGGTTGGAGTAACTGATATCGCGCTTGATCCAAGAAATGCAGAAGTAATGTACGCAGCGACCTGGCAACGGCACCGAACAGTAGCTGCTTATATGGGCGGCGGACCTGGTTCAGGAATCCATAAATCTACCGATGGCGGAGAAACCTGGAAACAACTAAAGCGAGGAATTCCCGGGTCTAATTTGGGTAAAATTGGGATCGCAGTTTCTCCTCAAAATCCGGATATCGTGTATGCCGCTATAGAACTGGATCGAACTAAAGGCGGAATTTTCATGTCGGAAGATCGCGGTGAGAGCTGGAAAAAAATGTCGGATGCAGTTGCCGGCGGAACAGGTCCACATTACTATCAGGAGCTGTACGCATCGCCTCATCACTTCGGTACCATTTACCTGATGAATGTTCGGACAATTGTTTCGTACGATCATGGCAAAACGTACAGCAATCTGCCAGAGCGAGACAAACACTCTGATAATCATGCGCTTGCCTTCCGTTCGGATGACCCGGATTATTTGTTGATGGGTTCTGATGGCGGAGTGTATGAGACCTTTGATCATGCTGAAAATTGGAGATACATCGAAAATCTTCCACTCACGCAGTATTATAAAGTGGCAGTAGATGATGAAAAGCCTTTTTATAATGTATATGGCGGTACTCAGGATAATGGAACTCATGAAGGGCCTTCTCGAACTGACTTAGTTCATGGAATTAGAAATGCAGATTGGAAACACATCCTTTTTGCGGATGGTCACGATGTAGCTACAGAACCCGGGAATCCAAACATCGTTTATGGTGAAACTCAACAGGGAGGGCTTCATAGAATTGACCGGGTGAGTGGCGATCGAACCTTCATTCAACCTCAACCACTAGAAGGCGAAGATTTTGAGCGCTACAACTGGGATGCTCCGATTTTAGTTAGTCCGCATAGCCCAACTCGATTATATTTTGCCTCACAAAGAGTGTGGAGGTCTGACGATCGGGGAGATAGCTGGACACCAATTTCTGGTGACCTGACCAAAGATCAGGAGCGTATTACATTGCCAATTATGGGGCGTCAGCAAAGTTGGGATAACGCCTGGGATGTTAACGCGATGTCGAATTACAATACCATTTCGTCTATTGGGGAATCACCACTGCAAGAAGGTTTAATTTATATTGGAACCGATGATGGGATTATTCAGGTAACGGAAGATGGCGGTGAAAACTGGACTAAAGTAGAAGTCGGCGATATCCGCGGAATACCGGAAACGGCATTTGTAAATGATGTCCGTGCCGACCTTCATGATGTAAACACCGTTTATGCCGCACTAGATAATCACAAATATGGCGATTTCACTCCGTACCTGATTAAAAGTACAAATCGTGGAGGTTCATGGAGATCTATTGCCGGAAATCTTCCTGAAAAGCATCTTGTGTGGCGGATAGTTCAGGATCATGTGAATCCAAATCTGCTGTTCGCTGCTACAGAATTTGGCATTTTCTTCACGGTAGATGGTGGAGAAGAGTGGACAGAATTAAAGGGTGGAGCTCCAACGATTTCTTTCCGTGACATCACAATACAGAGAGAACACGATGATTTAGTGGGTGCATCCTTTGGTCGTGGGTTTTTCATTTTAGATGATATTTCTCCACTTCGGGAGGTTAGTGAAGAAACACTTAATCAAGAAGCGGCTTTCTTATCTGCCCGAGATGCGTATTGGTACCTGGAAAGAAGCGTGGAAATCGATCCCGGTGCTTCGTATTACATGGCCGATAATCCTGATTTTGGAGCAATGTTTACTTATTACTTAAAGGATGGATTAGAATCACGGAAGGCGGCTCGAATAAAATCGGAAAAAGGATTGTCTGAGGATGCTGATGTGCCATTTCCTGGTTGGGACGCCTTAGAAGAGGAAATGCGAGAAACGGCCCCTTATATCCGAATTACTATAAAAGATGCCGATGGAACCGTGGTTCAGCAAGTCAAAGGATCAGCGAGGAAAGGATTCAATAGAACGAACTGGAACTTACGATATGCATCCAAAAATGTAATTGAACCCGGTCAATCATCAGGAGGCGGTGGCTGGTTTGGAGGTGGATTTTTAGCCATTCCGGGAACCTATACTGCTACTCTATCAAAAGTTGTAGATGGTGAGGTTATTGACGTAAGTGAGCCAATGGCGTTTGAGGTTGTTCCACTTCGCGAAGGTACTTTGGAAGGTGCGGACTATGATGAAATGGCGGCATTTCAAGATAATGTGATTGCGCTTCAGCAAGAGTTAACCTCATTCAATAATGCAATTGACGAGCATATAGACATGTTAAAAGCAATGCAGACAGCTTTATCACGTGCTGATCAGGTAGATGCTGCCCTTGAAAAAAGCTTGTATGACACTCATATGGATTTGCTTAATCTCAAAGAGAAACTTGATGGAAGTGAAGCCCGAAATGAAATTGGTGAGCGGAATCCACCTTCACCAATGGATAGAATGTTCGTAGGTGTTCGCGCCATGTTTACAAGTTTATACGGTCCTACTGATATGCACAAACAAATGCTTGAAATCGGAAGAAATGAATTTGCTTCGATGGAAGGCGATTTAACCGCTATCGCAAATAGATTCTCAAACTTTGAGCAGCAATTACAGTCGTTAGGGGCACCACCAATCGAAGATTAAAATACTTATATTCAAAAGCCCTGTAGCATGATGTTATGGGGTTTTTTTGTATAAAAAATTTCTACTATTAGTGTGATATAAAAAGCTTGTTTTAAACGTTCTAGGTGCATAAAGTACATGAACAGATGAATGTTATGAATAAAGTATCTGTCATAGAAAAATATAATCTCGATGAGTATCAGCCGGAGAAAGCTCAAGCTGAGGATTTGAAGCAATTGCTGAGAATCTGTCGGGAAAATATGGACTCCCTCGATGAGGAGGCAGTTGCGCGTGCGTTCAAACTCTGTTATCTCTCACACGACGGACTTAAAAGAGCTTCGGGTGAACCGTATTATTATCATCCCGTTGAAGTTGCCAAAATTGTAGCACAGGAAATCAACATTGATGATATCTCTGTTATTTCTGCACTTCTGCATGATACAGTAGAGGATACAGATGTAACTTTAGAGGACATACGACATTGGTTTGGTAACGAAGTTGCCATCATAATTGATGGAGTAACCAAAATTGCGGGCGTTTTTAAAAGCCGTGATAGTAAGCAGGCTGAAGCCTTCATGAAGTTGCTGCTTTCTATGGCTGAAGATATTCGTGTGATCTTAATTAAGTTCGCGGATCGGTTACATAACATGCGAACCATCCAGCATTTAAGAAGAGAGAAACAGATTCAAATCGCATCCGAAACGATGGATTTGTATGCACCACTTGCGCACCGTTTTGGTTTATTCAATATAAAAAACGAACTGGAAGACCTTTGTTTCAAAACCATTGACCCAACTTCATTTAAATTCATTGCTCGCAAATTGCGAGAGAAAAAAGAAGCCAGAGAGGTTTTTATAGATGAATTTATGATGCCTATTGGTCGGCAGCTCATCAAGCAAAAGTTCATGTTCGAAATTAAAGGGCGGCCAAAACATATTTACTCGATTTATCGAAAAATGCAGCGGCAACAAAAGCCGTTTGAAGAGATTTATGACTTATTTGCCATTCGCATCATTTTAGAAGATAAACACACCAAAGAAGATTGCTGGCGAGTTTATTCCATAATTACCGACTGGTACACACCAATTCCAGAGCGATTTCGTGATTTTATATCTGTACCAAAAGCGAATGGTTATCAATCGCTGCATACTACGGTTATTACTAATCGTGGGAAAAAAGTGGAGGTTCAAATCCGAACCCGGCGCATGGATAACATCGCTGAAAAAGGACTTGCTGCGCATTGGAAGTATAAAGAAGGCGCACAAGCAGGATCAGAACCGTTAGATAAAATGGTGAATTGGGTTAGGGATGTACTTGACAATCCGCGCCCTGATTCAACCATGGATTTTGTGAAAGATTTTCAGCTCAATCTATATCAGGATGAGATTTATGTTTTTACTCCAAATGGAGAGTTAAAGACACTACCAAACAGTTCTACACCTATCGATTTTGCATTCGAAATTCATAGTGAAATTGGGGAAAGGGCAATGGCTGCCAAAGTAAACGGTAAAATGGCTCCTTTACGCCAAAAATTGCGAAATGGCGATCAGGTCGAAATCATCACAGGTAATAAAGTAAACCTAAATCCTGACTGGATTGATGATGTGGTTACTCATAAAGCGAAATCCCGGATTCGGCAATTTATCAAGCAAAAGCAGCGAATTATTGCAGAAAAAGGTCGGGATATGTGGTTGAAGCGTTTAGATCGGGGGAATGTTGAAATATCCGATCAGGAACTCACTAAAATTGCCAAAAAGTTTAAATACGATTCCACTCAAACCATGTTTTTTGAGTTGGGAACCGGTTCATTGGATGTAAATAAGGTCTACAAAGAGGTAAAGAAATTTAAGAGTACGGGAAGAATCGATGATGATTCTGTTGCAACGAGCAGTAAATCAGAACAGGAGATTCAGGAGCATTACATTAATACAGCAAGAAATATTTCGGCTGGTAATGCACTCATTTTAGATGGTGAAATCACCAACGTTAAATATTCCTATGCCAATTGTTGTAATCCCATTCCCGGTGATAATGTAATCGGATTTATAAGTAGAAATGGGGATGTGAAAATTCATCGAACCATGTGCAATAATGCCCAACATCTTCTTAAGACAGAGGGAAATCGGATTATAGATGTTCAGTGGGCAAAAAATATTGATAATAAATTCTTAGGAGCTGTAAAAGTTGTTGGAGAAGATCGAGTGGGTATGATTAATGATATTACTGACGTACTCTCGAAGTCATTGTCTACCAATATGAAAAGTATAAATGTAACCAGCGAGGAAGGTATGTTTGAGGGAATAATTACCATTTATGTGGATGGATTAGCCCATTTGGATACAATAATGAAACGTTTGATGAGAGTTGAAGGTGTAAAAACGGTAATTAGATACGAATAATATTCGTATATCCATTTTGCAATAGATTTAAGCGCTAAGTATATTCATTGTATAGTTATTCGCGACAAACAACAGCTTAAGGAAAAAATTAGCGGATAAATGGAAGGACAATAATAAATCGTGCAAAAGCACCTAACACTTAATAGACTAGAATTATGATGACATATACCAAACGGGACATCGTACGCCGTGTAGCCGAGGCGAAAGGTGAACCAATGATCAAAGTTGAACCTTGGGTCGATGGAGTGATTGTTGCAATCAGAGAAATCATGATGTCAGCAAATACTGAATGCCGAATCGAAATTCGCGATTTTGGAGTTTTTGAAGTAAAAGAGACCAAAGCAAAGCCAAAGGCAAGAAACCCTAAAACCAATGAAGTAATTTACGTGCCAGCACACCGTAAAACACACTTTAAGCCTAGCAAATTGTTAAAATCTTTTTTAAGACAACCTCTGGAAGATTAATCTCGTCTTGCAAAATTATTCACGTCTGGTCGGTATCGATGTTGGAACAAAACGCATTGGCATCGCCCAGACTGATTTGCTCAAAACTTTTGCTTCACCGGTTGGGACCTATGCACCCAATAAGGTTTTTGAAGCACTTCGGTCAATATCAAATGAATCGAAGATTGATGCCTTCATTGTAGGGTGGCCATTAACTACGTCTGGAGAAGAAGGAATAGCCACCGAACGTGTACGCTCTTTTATGGGTGAATTAAAAAAGGCATTTCCCAGAATTAAAATTATCACCGTTGATGAACGATACACCTCAAATCAAGCATTTGATGTGATGATAAAGGCAGGCACACCAAAGAAAAAACGAAGAGAAAAAGAACGCGTGGATAGAATTGCTGCAGCCCTTATCTTAGAAAGATATTTAGAACAGAAGTACTGATAATAATTGCATTGTAATGCCGATTTTACCGATAGTAACGTATAACGATCCAATTCTTCGTCAAAAAACGGAACCCGTTCAGGAATTAACAAATGAAGTGAAAGACTTTATTCAGGATATGTTTGAAACCATGTATAATTCTGACGGCGTCGGCTTGGCCGCTCCTCAAGTTGGTGTTTCTCAAAGCATTTTTGTGATGGATGCCGATGCAATGATTGAAGAAGATGAAGAAGCACCTGGTCCTTTAGCGTTCATCAATCCGGAAATTGTTGAGAAAAAGGGTGAAAAAGTAGCGATGGATGAGGGCTGTCTTAGCATCCCACATGTTACAGACAAAGTAAGCAGGCCCGATACCATTATCGTTAAATATAAAGATCAGAATTTTAATGATAGAACAGAGGAGTTTTCCGGTTGGATTTCTCGTGTGATTCAACACGAATACGACCATCTTCAAGGGGTGCTTTTTATTGATTACCTGAGCGCATTCCGGCGTAGAATGCATAAAGCTGATCTGAAAGAAATAGAGCGAGGGGAACGTGAAACCAGTTATCCCATTCGCCTAAAGGAAGAATAGAATTCAAATGAACATTGTATTTATGGGTTCGCCGGATTTTGCAGTTCCTAGTTTGGAATCTCTGCATAAATCGGGTCATAAAATTTCTGCTGTAGTTACAAATATCGATAAACGTCGAGGGCGAGGGAGTAAGACTTCGCCAACTCCGGTAAAAGAAAAAGCACTCGAACTTGGTCTGCCTGTTATTGAAGTTGAAGATTTATCCTCAGAAACATTTAGTGATCAACTAAAAGATCTGCAACCTGACTTATTTGTTGTAGTGGCATTTAGAATTCTACCAAAGAAAGTGCTGGAAATTCCGAAAATTGGTTCGGTGAATCTACATGCCTCACTCTTACCTAAATATCGAGGAGCGGCACCTATACATTGGGCGATTATTAATGGCGAAGAAAAAACAGGGTGTACCATTTTCTTTCTTGATGAGAAAGTTGATACCGGGAAAATTATACTACAAACCGAAACTGAGATTGGTTGGGAAGAAAATACCGGGCAGGTATACCATCGATTAATGAATCTGGGAAGTGAAACGCTTCTCAGAGCGGTAAAATTAATTGAAAAGGGCGAATACACTGCAATTACACAAAATGATGCAGACGCCTCGCCCGCACCCAAAATATTTAAAGAACATACACATATAGACTTTTCAAAATCCGCTGACGAAATTCACAATCATATTCGAGGATTGAGTCCATTTCCAACGGCTTGGGCAAGCTTGAACGGTGAAAAGATAAATATATACCGCGCAAAACCGGGTCCATTCGCACACATTGATGAAGGCGAATTACTTGTAAAAACCGAAAAACTGCTAGTGGGTTGTTTGGATGGAACCATTGAATTACTCGAAATTCAGCTTCCCGGCAAACGAAGAATGGATGTCGCACAATTTCTAAAGGGTAATACACTAGAGGGGAACCTAACATAAAGTTATTCATTTAATTGTTTGACTTACACGTACTGTTTTTTATTATCTCGCTAATCAAATTGGATTAAGAGATGGATGCATTAGAGATACTTACAGCTGCAAAAAATGGTGACCTGGAAGCCGTAAAACTGTGCTTTAAAAACGGGGTTGATCTAAACACTGTGAACAGCAGTGGAGCCTCGGCAGTTATTGTGGCTGCTGAAAAAAATCATTTTGATATCGTTAAGTTTTTAGGTGATTATGGCGCGGATTTAAATATCCAAACAAAAATGGGAGGGACGGCACTTCAAAGAGCAGCCGAAGTTGGTAACCTCGAGATGATGAACTACTTCTTCAGTAAAGGTGTAAAAGTAAGTTCTATTGCACTGATTGTTGCTGCACGAACTGGAAACATTGAGGCAGTAAAACTATTGGTAGAAAAAGGTGCTGATGTTGATTATCAACAAAGATGGGGGCACACGGCCTTAATGGTAGCTGCAAAAAACGGGCATACCGATACGGTTAAATATTTGATGGAGCAGGGAACCAATCTCTTCTTAAAAGACAAAAATGGCGATACTGCAATGACCATCGCCACCGAAAACGATCAGGCAGATATTGCCATGATGTTAAAACGTGCTGGGGCTAATTACATCGCAAAACCTAAGAAAGAAAAGCAGGCCGACCCAATTGATGACGACGAAGATGATCTAGTTATAGATGACACCCCCGATGTGGATGATTTACCTGCAGATGAGGATGACGATATGCCCGATGATATTAAAGAAGACCTCGACTAAGATTTCTGTTTGTCGGATGTCTTATTATTTGATGAGTTATCTTCATTTGAAGAATAAACGGTCTCGTCTTCTATTTTTATTTGCCCGGTTTCGTTCTGTTTTTCAGAATGGGCTGATCTTGCCGGAAATTGTTCTACCATTTTATCAATCATCGTAGAAAGTTGGCGTAGTTTCTTTTTCCGCCAGGCCACATCCAGAGTGTAAACCAGAATCGAGAATACAACGAGAAGAGAAGCAAATAATGCGGTTGCCTGATAGAATGAAGGATCAAGAAATGCAAATCCAAAAGAGAATCCAATTAAACTTAAAACTCCTCCATAAAGTACACCTTCGGTAAGTGAACTCGCTAATCCAACACGCTGTGAGATTCGTAATTTTACTCCATTTGGTCGTGGAGATAAGCTGGCTATAGTTTCAATACCGGATAAACTTCTATGGCTCCATTCTTTTTGTGTTGGATGTTCTTTGATGGCTCCGAACATTTCTCCGGTTCCCAAATTATGGCGCAATTCAGCTCGTATTTCATCCCAGATTAAATTTTCGTCAACATCTGTTTCGATATCTCTTTCTTCAAAAATATGAGTATCGGTAAACCCAGAGTGCCGGGTTACTTTTTTTTCGCTGTATTCCATAGCGGCAACCTGAATGTGCTGCATGTCTATTCCTGCATCCGATCCAATAGTCATCAATTCTTCTATTGTAAGGCCCGATTTGTTAACAACAGAATTCTGTTCTTCTTTTTGAAGTTCAGCTGCTCGTTTTATGATTTTCTGAATTTCTTCCTCAGAGAATAGTCGATCGCTCATGATTGTCAATTATGTTTGCTAGCAAATAAAGCAAAAAAAAGCCCGTATTGGCAAGTAATACGGGCTTTGAAATTATGATTTCGTATAAGTGAACTTTGGCAAGTTCATATCTACCCCTTCCTGAGGGCGAACCGTCATCGATTTGGGTTGTAAGAAATACAACAGATAATCGCGACCACCTGCCTTTGCGTCGGTTCCACTCATATTAAATCCACCAAAAGGTTGAGCGCCTACAAGGGCACCGGTACATTTTCTGTTGATATAAAGGTTTCCAACCCGGAATTCACGCAAAGCGCGTTCAAGCTTTTTAGGGTCTTTACTGAAAAATGCTCCAGTTAAACCATATTGCGTGCTATTCGCAATTCTTAGTGCATCAGAAGTGTCTTTAGCTTTGATAAATGCTGTAACCGGACCGAAAATTTCTTCTTGCGCAATTCTTGCATCTTCAGCAATATCGGCAAAAACAGTAGGTTCGATATAATGACCTGGATTTTCTGTATCAGCGCGTTTACCGCCAACCATAAGACGACCTTCAGACTTACCAATTTCAATGTAACTCATGATTTTGTCGACCGCTGCCTGGTTAACAACCGGACCTGAAGGATGGTTATCTTTCGAGTCTCCAACTTTTAACGCTTTAGTGTGTTCAACTACCTTTTCAAGTACTTCGTCGTACACACTTTCTACAACAATGGTTCTGGAACCTGCAGAACATTTTTGTCCCTGAAAACCAAATGCGCCTTTAACAATTTCTGAAGCAGCTAAATCCAGATCGGCGTCTTCATCAACAATGGTAGCATTCTTGCCACCAAGCTCGCACACGAGACGTTTTAAGAAATGCTGACCTTCTACCACTTTCCCGGCTATTTCTGAAATGTGAAGGCCAACTGCTTTTGAACCGGTGAAAGATATAAACCTGGTTTTTGGGCTTGTTGTCAAAGCTTCACCTACTTCCATGTTGTCACCTGTAACGTAGTTAAATACGCCTTTTGGTAATCCAACTTCTTCAAAAATCTCGGCAATTATATGTCCCATTTTAGGAGTATCGGGTGCTGGTTTTGCTACTACGGTATTACCGGCTACAATGGGTGCAGCAGCCATACCTAATGTGATAGCAAACGGGAAGTTCCATGGTGATATGGAAACACCTGCGCCTATCGGCATATAAATAGTTTTGTTGTTATCACCCCAGGAATCCTTAACAGGCATTCCTGCATCTAAACGTAAGGCTTCGTAGGCATAGTAAATCAGAAAGTCGATACCTTCAGCTGTATCAGCATCTGCTTCCAGATAATTTTTACCAGCTTCGCTGATCATCCAGGCGTTAATTTCGAGTCGGCGTCTTTTAACCACGTCAGCTGCTTTTAACAGATATTCAGCTCGTTCCAAGGCCGGAACATACTGCCAGCTTTCGAACGCTGCCCAGGCACTATCTAATGCACCTAATGCCTGAGCTGTACTTGCCATTTGAAAAGTTCCGATTACTTCGTTGGTATTGGAGGGGTTGATGCTTTCGATGGTGCCGGAATCACCTTTTACCCATTCTCCATTGATGTACATATCATGCTCTTTACCAAAATTAGCGCGCGCTTCTTCGAGTGCTTTCTTTTGGGCTGCATCAATGGTTGGGTCGTTAAAATCGAGATATTCTTCGTTTTTAAATTTTTCAAGGGTTAAGTCAGACATTTTTATCCTTTATTTAAGTCCGGTTAGTAAACAGATTTATTAGAATTTTTTTGGCGGGTGGCAAATATACGCAGAAAAGCGCTCCCATCTCAAAGATATGAATAGCAAAAGTTATGTTGCTGTAAAAGCATTGAAAATGGGGCTTAGTAGTGGTAGTTTTGCAACTTCATGAGAACTTTATATGGAGGTCTTAAGTTCGCTTTTCAGAATTAAACGATCTTTCAAATAATTAATTAACAGAGGATTGGAAATGTCAAAAATTAAGGTTGGAATTAACGGTTTTGGTCGGATTGGCCGAATGGTTACTCGCGCCATTATCGCGAATTACAAAGATGACATCGATATTGTTGGTGTAAATGATTTAACTGATACAGCTACTTTAGCACATCTTTTTAAATACGATTCATCTCAGGGAACTTATAAGGGTAATGTTTCTTCTGATGGTGATACTATAACTATTGATCATCTTTCTTTTAAAGTTACTGCAGAAAGAGATCCTGCAAATTTGAATTGGGGAGCACTTGGAGTTGACGTGGTTATCGAATCTACTGGTTTTTTCAATTCAGCTGATACCGCAGGAAAACACATCGAAGCCGGAGCGAAGAAAGTAGTAATTTCTGCACCTGCAAAAGGCGATGTAAAAACAGTGGTTTTAGGTGTAAACGATGATCAGATTGATGATGAAACGACTATTTTTTCAAATGCATCCTGTACAACAAACTGCCTTGCGCCGATGGCGAAGGTTATTGATGATCTAGTAGGAATCAAAAAAGGATTCATGACTACTATTCACGCCTACACCGGCGATCAAAGAATATTAGATGCACCACACCGTGATTTACGTCGTGCCCGTGCTGCAGCAGTTAATATCATCCCAACTTCAACCGGTGCTGCAAAAGCAGTTGGTTTAGTGCTTCCGCATCTTAATGGAAAATTGGATGGTGGTGCAGTTCGTGTGCCTACCCCAACTGGATCATTAACTGATTTTGTTTGTGAAGTTGAAAAAGAAACTACTGCGGAAGAAATCAACGCAGCATTTAAAGCAGCTTCTGAAGGTTCACTAAAAGGTATTCTTCGTTACACTGAAGAGCCTATTGTTTCTTCTGATATCGTAGGTGATCCGCATTCAAATATTTTTGATGCTCAGATTACAAAAGTTGATGGCAACTTAGTTAAAGTTATTGGCTGGTACGATAACGAAGCAGGCTATGCAGCCAGAACCGCTGACCTAGTTAAAAGAATTGGATAATTAACAATCCGCCTTTTTTATAAAGCCCATTCTTTATTAGGATGGGCTTTTTTTATACATCCCGGTAATTG
The DNA here is from genome assembly GCA_965249965.1 of Balneolaceae bacterium. Classification (GTDB taxonomy): domain Bacteria; phylum Bacteroidota; class Rhodothermia; order Balneolales; family Balneolaceae; genus HXMU1420-13. The sequence goes on along the minus strand of OZ252262.1, from coordinate 126,886 downwards.
TAAAATATAATTTTCCCATTGAGCGCGTTACCACACGTGACTACCTTCGGATTAAAAAATTCTTCCATGCATAATATAAATTCAATCGCTGCACTTTTCCTTTTTGTTGTTGGATGTTCATCTACTCCGGAAATTGCTTTAAATACCGATCAACTAATCGCAGATATTGAATATTTATCTTCCGATGAACTGGAAGGCAGATATGTGGGAAGCGAGGGAAGCGCCAAGGCGCAAGCTTATTTATTGAATCGTTTTGAAGAAATCGAAGCAGAACCTTTTCAAGGAGCGTATAATCATTCGTTTATATTTCAAAGGAGAGGAGAAGAGTATGAGGGAATTAATATAATCGGACAAATTCCCGGATCGAGGGAAGAAGTTATTTTAATTACCGCTCATTACGATCACCTTGGTGTACGAGATAGTTTAATTTTTAATGGAGCTGATGATAATGCTTCAGGTACAGCCGGTTTGTTAGCACTGGTGGATTATTACAGTCAGGTTCCTCCAACGCATACTATGGTTTTTGCTGCTCTTGACGCAGAAGAAGGTGGATTAAATGGTGCTGTTGCTTTAGCAAACGATTCTACTTTTATGAATAAAGTGAAATTGAATATCAACATGGATATGATTGCTCAAAACCAAAAAAATGAACTGTATGCTGTTGGTACCTTTCATTTCCCGGAGTTTTTACCTGTTCTTGAACTAATTGAGACAGGAGAGATCACTCTTTTATTTGGGCATGACCGACCTGAAGATGGCAATAATGACTGGACCTACGCCTCCGATCATGGTGCGTTTTTCAGGAAAGGGATACCATTTTTATACTTCGGTGTAGAAGACCACGAGCATTACCATCAACACACCGATGAATTCGAAACTATCCCTCAGGAATTCTACAAAAGTAGTGTTGAGGTTATTTTGAATGCCGTTTTAGCGATGGATGAATATTTAATCAATTAAGAATGCAATAGCATTAATAATTGATTCATTCTTAATTGATAATTGTAAAGTCGTAACTGATCGCACTGGTTTTTTCTAATGATTTAGAAACGGAGCAATATTTGGTTATCGATAATTCTAGCGCCCGAGCTACTTTTTTCTCCTCTAAATTACCTGATAGCGTGAAGTGCATGTGGATACTTTTATACTCAGAATAACCGGCATCCAGTTTTACGCGATCTCCGGTAACGTCAACGGTTAGAGATTTTAAATCCTGACGTTGTTTTTCTAGAATAGAAATTACATCAATGGCGCTACATCCGGCGGCTCCGGCTAAAAGCATTTGCATCGGGCTCATTCCAGATTCCAATCCCCCAGCATTCGTGTTTCCATCAATACGGATAAGCCCGCCCTGCTCGTTGCCCGCTTCGAAATGATATCCTTCAGCTAACCAATTAACATCTACTTTAACGTCCATTTAAACTCCTTTTTTGCTAAAGATAATGATAGGTATGATTAAAAATTCAGTCGAAATCCGAGTCCAACTGTGCTGTTAATCGGGTCAATTACAGGTTGAATATTCACCGATTGAACGAGGGAATTATTGTACTCTTTTGTTTTCCTTCTTACATGAATAAAATCGCGAAACGTACTGTATACGAATAAACCAACACCTCCTAATACCAAAACAGAACCCAGAACTTCATCTACACCACCCGATGATTCAGAGCTTCCAATAGACTCGAATGCAGATACAAACAAAATGGTAGTTCCGATAGCAGCCAGTGAAACGCCTAAAAAACGGGCTCCTGAGTTCCGCCAAAACTCACGTTTATTATCTATGTATATATACCCGGTTGAAGGAGCTACAATTATCACAAAAAAACCTGCAGAAACAGCTGCAAACGACCCTGCCGACATAAGAAGTGGTCCAACTATATAGGATGTAAACGTTGCTCCGATTGAAATCCACATAGCAGAATTTGGATTTTTAAATTGAGCTTCGCTGGCAAACCTAGCTAATTCTACCGAGTTATAATCTGATGTAATTGGTTTAACCTGAGCAAATGTAGAAGTTGAAACTGCTCCAAATAAAATGACAAAAAGCCAGATTTTTTTCATTGAAATACCCCATTTTTTGTAGTAAGAAGTAAACAACGATTTAAGTTCTTAATCAATCCCAAATTGTAATCTCATAGTGATCGTCGCTGCTTTCATTTTCGAGGATGTGTTGAATGATCCACCCCAGCTATAATCTTCATTAGAATTCTGTGCAATAATTTGAAACACCCCCATCTGTGCTTTCTTTAAATTTCCCAACTCCGCAGCAGAATTGAATGCAATTTGTTCGGCACGGATTCGTGCATCTTCGGTTGCAGCTGCCACCATTTCAATTTTAAGCTCAGCTAGTTTGGTATAATAGTAACTAGGTGAATGGCTATAGAATTCAACTCCCTCATTGATAATTTCACTGATATCTCGCGAAAGCTGTTCAATATCATCAACCCGCATGGATTCTAACGTTAGTGTTTGGGTAAGTCTAAATCCGGTAAATTCTGATCCCTGATAATCTCCATCTTCATCATACAAGCTCTTTGTCTCTTTATTGATAGATACTGAAGAAAAAGCTATTTCAGAATCTTGAACTCCTTTACTCCCAAGGTATTCGCGGATAACTTCCATGTCACGTTTAATTAGATCATAAGCATCGGCAAGTTTCATTTGCTTACGGTTAAAGGAACCCGACCACACAATTAAATCCGATTTAAAATTCTTTGAACCCAGCCCGGTCACATGGATAATTTGATCGGGACGATTACGATTTAAGAAACTGGATGTAAGAATTAATGCGATGATTATAGCCGAAATGGACAGGATGAATACTGGGAATGTTCTTTTCAATACAATAAATATTTGAAGTGATTTGTTGTATTGAAGAATTAAGTCCGAGCAATTTTGTTCCTGCTTATTTCCTTTTCATTGAAAATATTTCGGTTCGAACCTCTCCTTCGCTATTTCTTAGTTTTAATCGGATTTCCATTTCAGTGTCAGAAAGTTTTTCGAAGACGAGCCCTTTCATCTCAATTTTAGATTCCGAATAACTGATCATTTCGAAAGTCACAAAATCATCTTTTTCTTCCCAACTGGTGATGTCAGGATTGAAGTGCTTAAGACGAAGTCCGGTTTCATCCAATAATAGAAATTCATAAAAAACAATTTCACCGTCTTTGTGATGTCGATACATTCCCATCATGGTTCCATCAATAGCTGGTGCCCATGATTCTTCCGAAATGCCTCCGAATCCATCACCAACCCAATCACCTACTAACCAGCTAAGAGCGGAAATATCCGTAGAAGTAGAACTTGGAGTATAAGGCTCAACACTAAAGGTTAGGATTAGATAAACGGGTAAAACGAATTTCATGAAGGCCATGATCTATGAATTGATTGAGATTCAATGTGTTAACAAATAAACAATAGAAGAGGGGACATCAAAACAAAAAGTGATAGAAATTATTTTACCACACTCAGTGTATACTTCGTTTTTGAAGAAAAAACGTCATCCGGATGTAGAAGTACAGAAGGGAAGTCCGGTCGATTTGGTGAATTTGGAAAGTGCTGAGTTTCCAGGCAAAAACCGCATCGAGAAAAATAGGTTGTATTATTTTTGCCTGAGATGTTGTCGTTTAAATGATTTCCTGAGTAAAACTGAATACCGGGTTCGGTGGTAAAGACCTCAAGTTTCCGTCCCGAAAATGGCTCAAGTACAGAAGCTGAAAGAGTACTTATCCCTGGTTTGTTAAGAACAAACGAATGATCAAAGCCTGTCCCTATTTCGATTTGCGAGTGTTCTTGATTGATTTGATGGCCAATTTTTTTCGCATTTCGGAAATCAAAAGGGGTGTTTTCAACCCTTGCTAACTCAGCTAATGGTATGGCTTGGGAATCAATGGGAGCAAACTGATCAGCATCTATAAGAAGCTGATGATTAGAAATACTCTCCAACTTATTCGACAAATTAAAATATGCATGCTGTGTAATATTAATAACCGTTGTCTTGGAAGAAGTTGCTTCATACTCAATCATTAGTTCATCATCATCTGAAAGTGTATAAGTAACGGCGATTTTCAAATCACCCGGAAAACCCTGATCACGATCCGGACTTAAAAGAGAGAACTTGACAGAAGCATCATTCTGTTGCGGGTTTTTGGTCCCTTTCCAATGTTTTGTATCAAACCCACCAGGACCACTATGTAGATTATTCGACCCTTCATTTTTTGGGATATGATACGTTTCGCCATCAATTTTAAAACTGGAATTTTCAATTCGATTCGCAAAACGCCCGACCACGGCTCCCAGGTAAGAATCTCCAGCTAGGTAGTTCTCAAGGGAATCATAACCGAGTACAATATCACTAAGTTTTCCATGCTTATCTGGTACAATCCAATGTGTAATCGTTGCCCCATATTCGATGCATCGAAGTTCGGTTCCTTTTTTGTTTTTAAGAATAAATTGATGGACAACAGATCCATCCGGTAATTTACCGTATTCAGTTTTTTGTACAGTTCCCACGGGAATTTGCTAAGAATCAGTTTTTTGAAAGGGTAAGAAAATGGGCAGGGGAATCCAACCTCAGAGTGAGAGTAACTTGGTGGTAGTAATTTCTGTGAAATCAGAAATGAAAGCTTCGACATTTGGAATATCAGAAAATTCTGATGGGGAATGTGTTGTTGTAACTACAATTACTTTACAACCAGCTCGTGATGCCGCTAAAGCACCAGTTGGAGTATCCTCAAAAATAACGCAATCATTTGGGGGTACCCCCATTTCTTCAAGGAGAATATTGTATACCTGAGGGTCTGGTTTTCCACGCTGAACATCTCCGGAATGACGAACAGCGACAAAATAATACCACAAATCGAGGGTGTTTAAAACAAAGTCGACGTTTTCGGGTGGAGCAGCTGATCCGACACTCATGAGTACATTTTTAGCTTTTAGCTCAAAGAGTAGCTCGGGTAAACCACTAATTAACTCAAGATCGGGTGCGAAAATATGGCGGTAAGTTGCTTCCTTTTCTTCAGAAATACGAAGGCGCTCTTCGAGTGAAAAACGACCTGGGAATTCCCGCTCTAACAATTCAACATTCACACCGTGAATTCGCCGATGCACTTCATCAACAGTCATCTCAATCCCATATTCAGCAAGCTTACTTTGCCAGGCTTTATGATGCACCATCATATTGTTAATCATGGTTCCATCGAGATCAAAAATTACGGCTCGCATATCAATTGCGAATTGGTTACTCGCCGATGTGCTTATGATTGCCTTTATCGTGGCGCTTACGAAGTGTCTTGATTACTTTTTTAAGCGGAATATTTTTTTCAGCTAGTAATAGCATAAGATGAAAAAGTAAATCGGCTGCTTCTTCAATGGTTTCTTTTTGACCTTTATTTTTTGATGCGATCACGGTTTCTACCGCTTCTTCACCAACCTTTTGGGCGATTTTATCCAGCCCTTTTTTGTACATCGTAGTTGTATACGAACCACGTGGCATTTCATCCTTGCGATCGTACAATAAGTCTTCCAACTCTTTGATGAATTTTAAGTCTTTTTTTGAAAGTGGTTTTTCTACGCCCATACTTTGTTTTATAATTTACGATGATAAGGTCGTGCTTTTATATGGGCAAGGCAACGAATTGGTAAAATTTTATATTCATTCATTTGCCAAATTTTAAAACATAATCTTACGACTTTTTAGTAATCGACTCATTCACATTCTCACCAACTGTAATCATAGAAAGCGGAATAAACTTCTTGAATTGATTTTTTGCAATCTCCCAATCTGAAATTACATAGTTTGCTTTCTTAGAACCGGTTTCGGAAGCATACTCATTCAATATCGAATAAAGCTGTTCGTAATCAAGTGTATTCATCAGGGCTTCGCCAATGTATTCGGTGTTAATTCTTGAGCCTGGATCTTCAAACATATATAAAGTGCCGCCAGTCATCCCGGCACCAATATTGTCTGACGTTTGACCCATTATTACAACAGTTCCGTTGGTCATGTATTCGCATGCGTGCAATCCGGTACCTTCTACAACGGCTATTGCACCAGAATTACGAACGGCAAAACGATCCCCGGCCTGACCATGTACATACAACTTCCCGCCGGTGGCACCATACAACGCGCAATTACCAATAATTGCATTTTCATCGGGTTGATAAGATGCTTCTACAGGTGGAACAATAACGGTTTTTCCACCACTCATGCTTTTGCATACTGAGTCGTTGGCTTCACCAATCAACTTAATATTAACCTCTTTGGTCTGGAAAACTCCGAAACTTTGTCCGGCGCTTCCCTTAAACTCGAGATCAATTTTTCCTGAATACGCTGTGATTTCAGATTTATTTCCTTTGATTTTCGCCATACGTTCTTTGCTTATTCGATTCGCAAGATGGCCAAACAACGTAGCCCCAGTAGATCGGTCAATATTTACAATATTGTAGGATTTAGACACCGATTCGTTGTTCAGGATCTGATCTTCAAGATCACTAATTAGCATGGCATTTAGCTCACTGATCGGCTCAGATAGGCTTTCCAAATCCTCTTCTTTCTTATAAGCCGGAGCATCCAGGAAGAATCCTAAATCGAGATTCAACTCATTGATTAGTTCAAGATGATTTCCATCAACTGCGAGCAACGATGTATCTCCACAAACTTCCTGTAACGATGTTTTTCCAAGTTCAGCCAAAATGCGACGAACATCTTCGGCGATGTATTTCATCGTTTTTACAATGTGGTCTTTATGACCAACATACTTGGCTTTGAATTTTGGATCATGCGTAGCTATTCCTCGGGGACAAGTATTTTTCTCGCAAATTCTAGCCATCACACAACCTTGTGCAATAAGCAGCATTTTACCGAAGTCGAATTCTTCGGCGCCTAAAATACTAGCCAGAACGATGTCTTTACCACAAGATAAACCGCCATCCGTACGAAGAACCACATGATCGCGCAGGTTATTCTCAACGAGTGCCTGATGGACCTCCAACAACCCAATCTCCCAAGGCAAACCAGCGTGTTTCATGGATGATAATGATGCAGCTCCGGTTCCACCTTCTCCACCAGAAACCTGAATAGAATCTGCACCAGCTTTTGCAACTCCCACAGCAATAGTGCCGATATTTACACCGGCTACTAATTTCACGCCAACTTTTCCATTTGGGTGGATTTGTTTCAAATCATTGATGAGCTGCTTCAAATCCTCGATACTGTAAATATCGTGTAGTGGAGGAGGAGAGATAAGATCGAAGCCTGGATTTGCAAAACGAGCTTTGGCAATATCATCATTAACTTTTAGCCCCATTAACTGCCCGCCTTCACCTGGCTTAGCTCCCTGACTCACTTTTATCTGAATTTCCTCTCCGGACACCAAATATTCGGCCGTAACTCCAAACCTACCGGATGCAATTTGCTTGATGGAAGCTCCAACTCCTTCCTTAAAATAATAGGGATTTTCGCCCCCTTCGCCACTATTACAGCGCCCACCAATTTCTCGCATGGCAAGGAAAATATCACGCTGAGCTTCCGCACTTATCGCTCCAAAAGACATTGCTCCTGAGCCAAATTTTGAAAGAATGTGAGATGCCTCTTTTACCTTATCCTCAGAAATGGAATCAGTGGTTGATTTAGTTGTCAGTAAATGTCGTAAAGCAACGGGTGCATCATCAAAACCAAGCTTTACGTACTCATCATATAATTTCCAATCATTGAGTTCCAACCCTGTATCCTGAACTAAATCATGGATCATCTTAGAACGGGTATTTGTCATAGAATGCTTCTCACCCATGGCACCACGTGCATGTTCCTTATACTGGAAACTCTTGATGGGTTTATAAGTTTCAAGATATTCATTGGTGATATGGGCGGTTCTTTCCAGCAGTTTTTCAGCAATTTGGTCAATTTCGAGCCCGCCAATCGGACTTTGAATTCCAGGGAAGAATTCCTCAATCACGCCATTTCCAAGGCCAAGTGCCGAAAATAATTTCGCACTTTGATAGCTGCGAACCACTGAAATCCCCATTTTAGCCATCACTTTTAGCAATCCATTTTCGAAGGCATGAAGGAGATTCTTTTCTTTGGTATCAGCATCCAGATTTTTTAACGATCGATGTTCGTCATTTCTGGCAATATCCAGTGCCAGATACGGGCAAACAGCCTGGGCGCCAAATCCAATCAATGCTGCTGCATGATGCGTACTCTTAACTTCGCCGGTATCTACAATCACAGCCGCATTTAGTTTTAAGCCTTCGTCATTAAGTCCATTTACTACTTTCCGAAGAGCAAGCAAACTAGGTAGCGGTGTTTGATTAAAACTAGTATTTCGATCACTTAAAATGAGAATAGTATGACCAGCTCGAACAGCTCTAATCGCTTCTTCTGTAATTTGATTTAATCGAGATTTGAATCCCACTGAACCATGGGTTCTTTTAAAAGTCGTGTCTATCACATAAGGAACCACACGATCTAAATCCGTTTTGTTTGAAATACATGAATAAATGAATTCCATTTGCTTCAAGCTTAAGAATGGACTTCTTAATTCGTAAGCAGGTGCAGGTGGAATGAGCTCCTTTGGCTCAAAAATATTAGGCTTTTTACCGAGGTACACAGTCAGGTCGGTAACTATGCGTTCCCGCAAATAATCGAGTGGGGGATTTGTAACCTGTGAGAAATTCTGGAAAAAGAAATCAAAGAATGAACGCGGTTCTTTTGAAAGTACCGCAAGACGCGCGGTATCACCCATCGATCCAATCGGTTCTTTGCCTTTTTCAGCCATCGGGTAGATGATTTTTGAAAGCTCTTCATCGGTATAGCTAAAGAATGGTTTCAACTTGCTGAATCTTTCTTCTATATCGCCAACATTTTCAGGAATAAGCTCTACGCGGGCATCAAAAGGGGCATCGAAATTTTCTTTAGAATGACTTGGATCGCGGAATAAAACACTACCCGAAAGCAAGTCGACCGTTACACCACGACCGGCATATAAAGTGCCTTTTCCTTCAATCGCAGCTTCATCAATATCAAAGGTTCCGGCTTCACTGGATAAATAAAAATGATCTTCTGTTCTCACCCAGCGGCATGGTCGGAACCCATTTCTGTCTAATCGTGCCCCGATGGTGTAGCCATTTGCATAGGTGATAAGTGCCGGGCCGTCCCATGGCTCCATGGCTCGACTCCAAAATTTATAAAATTCATTTCCTTCCGTGGCAGGAGGCATACAAATCGCTAAAATATCCTCTACATTAGGGATGGAAGATCGGTATCGAAGCGACTCTACCATTTCATTTAAACTACCGGAGTCACTGATATTCTCACGAGTTAGGATTTCATTCTTTTCTGCACCAATCATTTTTTCTCTTGACTTCGCCCAAGATCGGTTACCGGCAATGGTATTAATCTCACCGTTGTGGCCAATTAGACGGAAAGGTTGGGCTTTATCCCACGAGGTTGTGGTATTTGTACTAAATCTTCGGTGGAACAGACAAAAACGGGTCATATAATCCGGATTCTTCAAATCCAGATAAAATTCTTCCAGTGCACTGGACTGTGTCAGAGCTTTATACACAATCGTTTTTGCGGATAAGGAGGTAAAGAACAGTGAATTTTCAAGTTTTAGATGATACAACTTAGACTTTGTGAGTTGCTTGGCCGTGTACAATCTCTTATCAAAAGAAAGCATGGTTTTGGCGCGCTCGGGCCGCTGAATAACAGCATGTTTAATATCCGGAATAGATTGAGATGCTGATTCACCTAACACAGCCGGATTAACGGGGACATCTCTGTATTCCAGAATATCCAGACCAAACAAAGAAAAAGTAGATTCAAAAACTTTAAGCGCCGATAGTTGATCAGATTTATTTTTTGTTAAGAACAGGGTAGCCACAGCAACGGTATCAGGCTCGTAGCCAAATAATTCGAATGGAATGTCGGTCATAATCCCGGCTCCATCGCCCGTTAACCCATCCGCAGCACAAGCTCCACGGTGTTCTACACATCTAAGTGCATGCAGCCCTTTTAATAAATGCTCGTTGCTGTACTCTTGACTTCTACTTGCGATAAACCCAACGCCACATGCAGACTTCTCCGGCCCACAATAGCTAAAATTGTTATTGCTAATCATTGCTGTTGACTTCGTTGTGATGAGTGAGAACTTACAAAAAGCACAAAAATTTAGGTCAAGTCAAATTTTAGAGATTTCAGAAGAAACAGCCATTAACTAAGAAAATTAGGTTTTAATCAACTTTTAAGCTCATTTTTCAGGCTAAGTTGAACCACAATCAAATTGATCGAAAATAGAAAAGCGCTTTCGATGTATTGGTAGATAACTAAATTATTAAGTCAAATCGATTGATATGCCAAAATAATTAAAAATTCAATTTTGACTAAATTCTAATCAAAGTCGGACTGAAATTCCCGTTTCTACCATTTTTTTCTTCAAATCCACAATTTCGATTTCTTTGAAGTGAAAAATACTAGCTGCTAAAACAGCATCAGAATTGGAAATTTTTATAGCGTCAATACAATGCTGGATAGTTCCGGCTCCACCACTTGCGATGACCGGGATGGAAAGTTTTTCATTTACAATTTTAAGGAGATCCAAATCAAAGCCGGCTTTAGTTCCATCTCGATCCATACTGGTAAGTAAGATTTCTCCGGCACCACGTTGCTCGGTTTCAATCATCCATTCAACGGCATCGAGAGGTGTGAACTCTGTGCCACCTTTTATATACACATTCCAGGATTCGCCATTTCGTTTAGCATCAACTGCAGCTACAATGGCCTGAGCACCGAAAGCCTCACTGGCTTCATTAATCAAATCGGGATTTTTTACGATGCTACTGTTCAGTGAAACTTTATCGGCACCAGCTTTTAGCAATTCTTCGATTTCATCCACTGTTTTGATACCGCCGCCCACTGTAAACGGGATATTAATCTCTCGTGCAATTCGGGTTACTAACTCAACCAGCGTACGGCGCTTTTCCAACGTTGCGGTGATGTCCAAAAATACGAGTTCATCAGCACCTTCATTAGAATATCGCTTTGCCAACTCAACAGGGTCACCGGCATCCCGCAGACCTTCAAAGTTCACCCCTTTAACGGTTCGTCCATTTTTAATATCGAGGCATGGAATGATTCTTTTTGTGAGCATATTAAATTAATGTGTGTCCGGAAAATTTAAACACAAAGTTAATAGTTCTTTTACTTTGTTTTGATGCTCTCTGGCAATCTTTCGAATTTAAATTATATATGACGTATCAAGAAACACTATTAACCGGATCGGGCAAGGAAATTATTCAAAGAGTGCTATCGGCGAGCAGGTCGCAAGTGCTTATTCCACCCAAATTGAAAGATCAAGAGTTGATCATTGCTGATCAACCCGAAGATGGAAAATATATCGGATTGTTTTCGAGTGGAAGTACGGGTAAACCAAAATGTATATGGAATAAAGAAGAAAGATTATTGTTAAATGGTCGCTTATCGGCAAAAGCATTTGAAATACATAGTCACCATTTCTTAGTGATGATGGCGGCACCTTGGCATGTTGCAGGCTTTACATGGGCACTTATGGCAGAGCAGTTGGATTGTGAGTATTTGTTCATTACAACAAAGAGGGGGGATCAAGATGTTTGGCTAAAAACAATTCAGGATACTACACCTGATTATTTGATGACCATACCTTCCGTATTGCGGGCTTTGTATGGTGAAAAATGGTTTGCTACCAATGTAGTTTATGGTGGTTATGCTATAGAAATGGATGAATTCGAAAAACTCTCACCACACTGCAAGTTTACATATCAAGGATATGGGCAAACCGAAGCTGGTGGACTCATCTCTTCTTTTAAACGCCAAAGCTCGTCGACTCCTTTCAAAAACGAGAACCAGTGTTGTGGAAAAGCAGTTGAAGGGGCTCAACTTCAATGTGTAGGAACATGGCAACACCCTAAATCCATTTACCTAGAATCACCAACTTCATATTGTGAGAGTTCTTACGATACCGGTGATGAAGGGTATTTCGATAAGAATGGAAATATCTATCTGGCTACCGATAAAGAAAGGGCTACCAACAGTTCTCGAAAAGCAGTGAGCAAATAACCAATTTTTCTTATAAAACAGCTTTTATAAAGGATAAGAACACCGTATTTTTGTGGCCTTTCAGTTATGCTGGTAGCGTAACGATTCGGGCCCATAGCTCAGTTGGTTAGAGCAGTCGACTCATAATCGATTGGTCGGGGGTTCAAGTCCCTCTGGGCCCACTTATTTTAAAGCCGTTCAAAATTCTTTTGATCGGCTTTTTTTATTTGACCAACACCGGCTCTTTGTCCATCTGTACTTATAGAATTCAGTATTGATTGTATGATGAACACTTTGCCCAACCGTTCGCTAGTTCAATTCGAAATTTTTGCTAAGTTCTTGCTAATTCAAGCATGCGCTTGAACCAGTTTTGGGGCTGGGTCTGGCCTATGGCTCAGTTAGTTAACGTATTATTCAATGAGTAAACTCAATTCAATTTTAAAAAAGGCAAAAAAAGATCTCAAGCCATGGGAGCCAATTCCAAGGCATGTTTGGCAAGACATTGCTAAACAGTTAACTCAAAGTGAGGTAATAGAAGTGAGACAAAGAATAGTTGAGCTAAAAAATGAGTTGAGATCAGTTCCTGAATGGGATGGAGATACACAGGATGAGATATTTAAAGCCCTAGAATTTTTCGATGAAATAATCAGGTTATTTAATGAATAGATTTTCATAGGGACAAATACCAAATTAGTAGTCTGGATTTGTTTTATCATCTCATCGCAAAGGCTACTAGAATTAATGGAGAATGTGCGTGAGACTAGGGCTGATCATGATCTACCCATACGCAATCAGTTATCTGGAAAAAGGATTAGTCTCAATCCCAGCTCCCATACATCGCATTAGGAAGAATCAGGATATCCTTTCCTTGTCTTTCTAGAAATGCTTGAATGTCCACATTCTCTTGAGTGGTTTGATAGAAATCTTTGATGTTATCACCAACCTGCATTACTAAAGTGAAAGATTGGTTCCAGTTTTCCTGAACTTCCGGATTATTCGCCCAGCAATCCGTCGCACTGCCATCCAGAATTTGGTTTCTGCGAAGATCTTTGTCATTGATGATACCAGCTTCACCAACTGAGGTTCTATCCGCATCATTTCTGCCCATGATGCAGGTATTAGATCGGGTTATTGGGAACCCAAGTTTTTCCAAATTTGACCAGGTGTAATCGTCCATTTCACGATCACGGTTAGTGATCAGTGCAAGGTGTCCTCCAGTTGATAGTACGAGCTCTACAAACTCTTTGGAGCCTGGTACTGCACCGGCATCTTCCTGCATTACCCATTCATTCCAACTATCAGGAGTAAAGGATAATCCAGCAACATCACGGCTGTAATTATATCCACTGTTATCTAACAACGTCTCGTCTACATCCATAAACACAACCCATGGCTTATTTCGTGGGATGTTGTTCAAAAGGTTGATTCGTGCCATTTCATAGAGTGAAGCCGTGATGAGTGTGTATTCAGCACTGTTTTGTGTCCACTGAACGGCAGAACTAGCTGGAAAGGCGTTCACACTTAAATCGAGGTCTAATCCAACCGGACAATGATCGCTCAACATATCTTCCTGCGCCATGTTTTCATCGGTGAAATAGAACACTTTTTCACTTCCTTCTTTGTAATAATTCAAAGCATCTGAACCGACCAAGATATGATCAATGGGAGCTGGATATCTTGGATGACATCCCCGAATATTTTGCATACTGCTTCGAAGTTCATTGGGTTCTCCATTCATGGTGGTTAGGTCTGCCCAAAAACGATTTCCTTCTTCTACAATGCGATGATTAAAATCACCCAGCACGATAAATCCGGTTTCATTTTGAATGCGCTCTTCCATCCATCCGTCTAAAATGGGAGCTTGTTCCTCAAAGGTTTCGCAAGCATCTCGCTCAGATGTGGAATAATCGGTCACAAAACAGCCACTTTTCATGTGAACATTCATTACATCTACCGGTTCCGGTGTGCCGGTTAATCGAATAACCAATCCGTGTCTTAGTCCGGGATTACCCAACGCCAATTCCTCAAAACTTCCTAAATTTTCATAAGAAACTCCTTTTCGAATGGCATAAGCTACTTTTTGCTGAGTGGATGGTCGACCCGAACCACGGCACTCATACGATCGAGAATCAGGACGTTCCGATAGTACAATTTCCCATTCATCTGAAGGAAAAACCCGGGCAACTGCTGCTTCGTTTTCCACTTCCTGTAGAGCGACTACATCCGCATCCATAGTGGCAGCAAAATCATGTAATTCCTGATAGTCACTTTCGTCTCTGGCTACACAACCTTCTCCATCATTTTCGGCGAGATGTTCAATGTTCCAGGCTACAATGCGGAGGTCTGTCTCTTGTGCGGTAATACTTGTGCCGAAGCCAACAATAAATAAAATTAAGAAGGAAAATAGTTTTGTCATATTGGTAGACATGCAGGAAAGATTTTAGAGTGATTCAAAGAAGTTCTAATGAAAGTGAAGAACTGAATTGATATTCTGAAGTTCTGAAACTTATGTGCCTGAATCTATAAAAAACTGTTATAGTTTTGGATTACCATGTTACGCAATGATTCAATAATTGAGACATCCAGGGAACCTTATTTTAATACTCATGGAATATCATTAGTTTTCTAGTTGATGAATTTATCTATCCATTTAACCATACTGTCTGTAAGAATTACCGCCTGATTGCGGCAGGTATATGAGTTGATGTTCAACGACTTGGGATAAGTATGCCTGCCTGTAAAACCCATTCAATTTGGGTTATATCTCCATAAAGACAATCAAAAATTCTACATTAAGGAAATGGATACATTTTATTCCAATTTAAAAAAGCTTGGTTTTACTAAAGACTTAGACGAATTCGTGCGAGACAATAATCTCGATTCATTTGAAATAGGTCGGGTTTCTACCGAGCATAAAGATCGCTACATCGTTAAAACGGATACCCAAGATTTCAATGCTGAAATCACAGGAAACTTGAGGTTTACAGCCGAATCAAGAGAAGATTTACCAGCAGTTGGTGACTGGATTGCCTTTCAGGCGTTTGATGAAATGGCCATCATTCACAAAACCTTCCCACGATTTTCTGTTCTAAGACGACAGGAGGTTGGATCAAAAAGTTCGGTTCAAATCATTGCATCGAATATTGATTACGCATTCTTGGTTCAGGCTGTTGATCGTGACTTCAACTTCAACAGATTGGAGCGATATTTAACGATCTGCCATGCATCGAATGTTGAACCGATTATTGTTCTCACTAAAACTGATTTGGCCGTTGATGAACATGTTGAAGAAATAGAAGCCAAGGTTACTCGGCGACATCCAGATATAGCTATAATTTCTCTGAGTAATATTTCGATGGATGGAATTGATCAAATCAAAAATATACTCTTAGAAGGAAGGACTTACTGTTTATTTGGTTCTTCCGGGGTGGGTAAATCAACATTGTTGAATAATCTGATCGGATCAGCTCAAATGAAAACGGGAGCCATCAGCTCGAGTAATTTGAAAGGTCAGCATGTGACGACTCATAGGGAGTTAATTGTGCTGGAATCCGGTGGTATCATTATTGATAATCCCGGAATGCGTGAAATTGGCATTGTAGACTCTGATGGGGGGCTGGAAGCTACATTTGATCAGATTGTTAGTCTCAGTCAAAACTGTAAATACAAAGATTGCCGTCATATAGCCGAAGACCAATGTGCTGTAAAAGAAGCCGTTGAAAATGGCGATTTAGATCAGGCTGAGTATCAGAACTATCTTAAGATGGAAAAAGAGCGATCATTTTTTGAGACTTCTTCGCAGGACCGAAAACGAAAAGAAAAGCACCTCGGAAAACTCATTAAAAACATGAAGCGAGATAATATTAAAGGGAGAAGATGAAAGTAAATTTGAAGTCCCGGTAATAAACTGGGACTTCAATTATATGTTATTTCATCAAAATCATTCGATTGGAAATTACTTTTCCTCCAGATTCCAATTGATACACGTACACTCCGCTGGAAAGGGAGGAGGCATCAAATGTGACGGTGTAATTTCCGGCACTTCGGAATTCATCGACCAACACCTGTACGGTTTGTCCCAGCATGTTGAATACTTTTAAACTCACAGCACCATTCTCAGGTAAACTGAAATTGATTTGCGTACTTGGATTAAACGGGTTTGGATAGTTTTGCGAAAGCACAAAGTCTTCAGGAGTAGAGATATCTTCTTCATTAGATACCGTGCTGGTTCTTTCAACTACAATTTTGTTCATGCTAAACAACCAGTTCTTTTTCTCAGAATTGAAATCAGTATCAAATTCGAATCGCATGATATGGGTGCCAATATCTAAGAAATAAGGATCCGTTGCCAGCGGTTGGAAATTGATAAAGCTACCCGTTCCTGTTACTTGCTGTTTACCACTGATGTCTACATTGTCTACAAAGAGAGTATAGTTACCAAAGCCCGGAACAGTAGCTACATACGGTTTAAAGACGAATTCACCGGCAACCTCAACACGGAATGTATATTCGATCCATTCACCTGCGACAATCCAATACACATGAATTTGTCCACCATCTGCACTTAGATCTACGCCTTCATCCGGTCGATATACTAACCCCGCATTGTTAGAGTCTACATCGTGATAGGCAATGCCTTCACCCCCAACATCATAATTCTCTGCTTCTATGGTGCCGGGAATTACTTTTGCCGTTCCGCCATAAGGTGTTCCGCTTGGCAGTACTTCAATCGTAATACTATCGGTAGTTACCAGGTCATCCGAATTTGTAACAGTCAGAGTTACATTGTATTCACCTACTTCAGTAAATGTATACGATGTGTCGATAGCAGTGCTGCTCCCCAATCCTGCAAAATCCCACTCAAATGCCAAATCAAGATCATTTCGATCGAAACTATTGCTTGCATCAAATTGAATGGTTAATGGCGCTTTACCACTTGTTCGATTGGTGGTCATAATTACAACCGGCGCATTTGGATTGCTTTGATCGGTTGATTCGCTAAGCATTTCTCCGGCAGGAACCGTCATCGAATATCCATCGGAAAAGGAAACCAAACGCTCTGTTGAAGAGGCGTTGTACGCGATGTATGTTTTCGATTCGCCTTTCTTAAACACGGCATACGTTGGGATATCAGCGGTTGTGGTAGTATCTACCTGACCCATGCTCTTCATGTTATAAAGCCAATGCATGGTAAATGGTTGAGATAACCCATTAAACGTTTCATCCTGATCATTATAATTAACCGTATTCGTTTCAGCAAGGTAATCAGTAATTGCCTGGTTGGCGTCAGACATAGATTGATATAACCAAAATAAGTCTTTCCAAAGCTCAGGTTTACCACCTCTCTCTGCTACAATTTCATTGTAATTTTTAGTCACATATTCTGGATGTCTACCCAAATAAAGTGATCCACTTGTGATTGGAAGCAGGTTGATGCCATGTACGAATTCTGGATCGCCACCAAACCAGGTTGCATGTACTCCTTTAGAGCCCCACACCATGCCAATGGCTTCATGAGGGTAATCTTCCGGGAATACAACTTCATCTAAATCAAACCAATATTGCTCTACGGCAGTAGTTTCTGTGGCGTATAAAAAGATGCCCATGTCGCGTATTTCAGTTTGTCCGGTAACTTCTCCCCATAAAATAACTGATGACGCAAAATTCATCGATTCTGAACTGGATTCCTGATTATTTCCTTCGGCAAAATCTCCATGGCCAGCTGCCCAGGAATGTCCGGCATAAATATCATAAGAACGCAAAAAGGGAAGAAGGTCATCGTTTCGATCCCAATTGTTTGCATCACGGATGAGCATATTTACCATCCCACCCCATTGTTCCTGGCTAGCCCATGCCGGATCGTACTGTGCGATCGTAGCTGCACTCACAATGGCGTAACTCATATGAAAATGGTGATCATTAATTTGATTGTCAGCGCCAAATCCAGATGGATATCCTGTTAAAACATCCCAATTTGCATTGTAGGAATATTCTTGATCTCCACCCACGGTGAACCAATCTTCAAGTCGGGTTTTCAAAGCAGATAAAAAGTAATCTCTTTCTGTTTCTAGTCCCATTTGATCAGCAATGTGTACCAAATTGGCGAATCTTGCCATCGCTTTACCATTTTCGTAGGAAGGCCCTGATCCCAACGATTCTTCTGCGACTTCAGAAACAAGCCCCTTTAGAATATCAGGATTGTAATCGCCTTCATTTGGGAGAGCCGGAAGCACCCCCTGGAACTTTAGCGATGTTGAAAACGAATTACCAAAAATCACTTTCATTTCACCACGTGGAGAAGCGTAGGTATAATCTGTTAAAGCGTCGTTTGCGTACATCCATTGATGGCGATAAAGGGCAGAAACGGTTTCGTTAATGTTACCTTCGGCTGAGTCCATCAAGGTAGTTTCATAGCTGTATGTTGAGTTTAATTCAGCGGTGGTCTCATTATAGTCCCATTCAACGGTACTATTTGTAATGAACGCATAAGCACGAGACTTAAACTCTTCTAAAGTGGCTTGTGAATTATCAGGCAAGAGCGCAACGGATAGGTAGTTTTTTCCATTCAAATCTGATGTATAAACACCACCGGCATTCCATGTTGATCCGGTTGGAGCAAAAATCCCATAATGCCGGCCATCGATACTGGCTCCAAGAACGCCATCCTGATTAAACCAGATAGTTGGATTTCCATCAAAATCTACAGCCGCATCGCCACCATTAATTTCGAAGTAAACGAAAGGTAGACCGTGCCCAAGGGTTGCATAAAGTGATTTATCCCCATCCAGCCATTCGGCAGTAACTGTCCAATCGTCGTATTTAAATGACTCTGTATTGGATGCATTTAGCCCTGAAACTCCAACAGTTAATTGGCCGTTGGGTTCGTATGGAAATAGGAAATCTGTGCCGGGTGCCGCTGTTGCAAATACTGATTGAGCAGTATAGTTAAGCTGTAACCCAGAATTCACTGCTTGCATTGAAAGGGGATGAGCGATGAGTTTCCCTGAATGAGGATTCCCAAAAAATGGAAAAATCAAACTGCTCCACCAATCATTGGTTTGAACTCTTTGATTGAAGGATGCAGATACTTTTGGGGATATGTTTTGTCCACTTGAATTCTGTGGTCCAATTTCTCCTGATGGGAGGGAAGTGCTGTAGCTACCCAATCCAACATTCACCGTTTGAGCTGAAACTGTGCTATCTAAACTAATGGTGAGCAGTAGGGTAAATAGAAATAAAAGTGGCTGATTTAATGATGGGCGAACTGAAAAGAGAGGCATTAATTTCTAATACTTAGGTAAATAAACAATGCCTCATATTAGGGTTAAATTACTTTAAAAGAATCATTTTATTTACCAGCACCTTGTTTTCAAATTCAAGTCTATAAAAGTAAACACCACTAGAAATCGAAGAAGCATCGAATGTAACAGTATGCGTGCCTCCATTTCTAAATTCGTCTACCAATAGTTGAACAGTTTGACCTAATGTATTAAAAACAGTGAGCCTGGCTTGTCCTGCTTTAGGTAGATTAAATTCAATGTTGGTAGATGGATTAAATGGATTTGGATAATTCTGGGACAGGGTGAATAATGTGGGAGTTTCAACCTCAAGTTCCTCCGAAACATTTAGCACATCTGCATTTGGTATCAGGTTTATTGTAGGAACTACATTTTTTGGGTTTGATCCAGACCACCTGAAAAACATCCCGGAATTGCCAGAATTATGTGAATATTCAATAACAACTGAATTAGAAGACTGAGCCTGCAGATTAATTGAAGCAGATTGAGAACTACCTTCGTCAATAATCAGGTTGTCGTTCAAATATACTTTAGCAGTTCCATTAATTGGGTCAGTATAAAATCGATAATTACCAGAGGATGGAGCTACAATTTCACCTTCCCAGCGAACACTATACTCATTTGCAGGAATGTCTGGGTGCGGCGATCGACCATGGTAACTAAAGGCAACCATTGGATCTTTTCGTACAATAGATTCACCTGAAAAGTCATTATTAGAATAATAGGTTGCTGCAAGCCCACGAAGTGAATCTGGATTATTTGATGCTATTCCCTGCCCGTGAAAATCTATCCAGTTAATATTACCCAGACCACCATCACCTGAGGTGCTTGTGAATATCACATATATTTCATGAGCACCACCTGGGTTATCAAGAGGTGCTGTGAAATAATCGTACGTCTGCCATCCACCGGTTACCTCTGTTCCAACGGTGGCGATTAACGGTCCATTCTCAGAACCAGTTCTAATTTCGATATCTGCAGGGATGTTTTGAGATGCAAACCGTAACGTAATGAAATCGATGTTCTCGAAATTCATTGGGCCGAATTTCAGTGCATCGCCCTGGTCAGCGAATCCTACATTTTGACCACCACCCAGGAAATCTCCGGTATTTTCTAACTGGAAATCTGTCAAATCGAGCGAATGTTGACCTTGTTTTCTTTTTAGGTTTAAGATTACAACATCACTTCCTCGTAAAGAGGTGCCAAGCCCGGCTCCATCATCTTCAAAGAATGCGTTCAGGATATAAAATACATTATCTGGCCCTTCACCGTGTGTCTCTGCCTGAAATGATCCTTCACATCCATTTTTTGGGCCTGTACCATGTGCGTGATCATCGTGCCCAATAGATGGCTCTGATACAACTGCGCTGCAATCGATACCATCTCCTATAGTGCCTTGTTCGGCATCAAAAACATCAATCTGGTAATCAATTGTGTCAAAGTCTTCGTAGAAACCTCCGTTTAGTGGTTGTACTATTGTTACTTCTGGGGCACTATTTCCAACAACAATTTCAATTTGAGCGACTGCTGTTTCGCCTTCAAGATCAGTAACAGTTAATACTGCTAAGTATGTGCCGTTTACGGTATAGGTGAATGTTGCATTCGCCGTATTAGCATCTTCTGTGCCATCACCGTCAAAGTCCCAAGAATAGGTAATTTGATCTCCAACATCGGGATCCCTAGATTGATCACCGGTAAATTGAACTTCCAAAGGCGCAATTCCGCTGGTAACAGATGCTGAAGCAATCGCGAATGGAACCCGATTCCCTAAATTTTGAGCAAATTCGATTTTTATCACTCGATCATCAGGATTGTCTTCAAAGAATCCGGTGCCCCATTCAATTACATACATGGCTCCGTCCGGACCAATATGCATGTCGATAGGGCGAACTAGTGGCTCAGAATCTAAAAATGGGTTGATTTGAAAGATGTTTCCATCTTCATCAAATCGTACTTCTTTGATCCAGTTTCTCGTCCATTCCAAAATAAATAACGATCCATTGTAATACTCTGGAAGGCTGCCGGTTTCCGTTAACGTACTATCGAAATAAAAATAGCCTCCGGCAATTGCTGTTCTGGCGTCTTCGTCACCAAATTCTGGTCGTTCGGTCGTAAATCCATACGGATAAGATATCCAGGCCGGTATAGCTGATGGCAAAGTATCGTTACCGGTATTATTCGGGGACAGGTTTACCAGGTTGTTACAATCAAACAGTCCGGAAGATGTGCCTGTTGCAAAATTATAATCGCCATAAGCCTGATTATCTGCAATACAGTATGGCCAGCCAAAATTCCCCGGTTCGTTAGTTTTGTTAAATTCATCGTATCCAATAGGTCCACGCGAGCCACTATTTACCCTGGAATCCGGACCAACATCGCCCCAAACTAGTTCATTTGTTCTTGGGTTTACAGCCATTCTAAATGGATTTCTGGTTCCCATTACATAAATCTCAGGTAAACCATCTTCCGGATCTGAAAATAAATTACCATCCGGTATCGTGTACGTGCCATCATTTTCTGGGTGAATTCGAAGAATCTTACCTCTTAAATCATTGGTGTTTCCAGAAGTGCCTTGAGCATCGAAAGCTGATCTGCCTGCTCTTTCATCAATTGGTGCATATCCATCAGCTTCAAAGGGATTCACATTATCACCGGTAGTTATAAATAAATTTCCATTCCCATCGAATTCTAAATCACCCCCAGAGTGACAGCATTGTGAGCGTTGAGTAGGGATTTGTAGCATTATAATTTCCGAACTCATATCAACCGTTGAACCATCAAAAACGAATCTGGAGACCCTTTGTTCACTAACCGTAAGAGGGGAATAGAACACATAAATCCAAGAATTAGTCTCAAAATCCGGGTCTAGAGTTATCCCAAGTAAGCCATCTTCACGCCCTGCATCAACTGAAAACTGCGCAGCTTCAGAAATTAATCCGGTTTCATTGCTACGGAGTTTCATAGTGCCACCTCTCTCTAAATAAAGAACATCCAGATTTGGAAGAACTGTTAGAGCCATTGGATTAGTGGGGCTATTATCAATTACGGTAACCTGATACTGGTTATTATTGGTGGCATCAAATTGGCCTGCCACATCCCCGCTAGCATATAATATTCCTCCAAGAAGGTGCTCCAAAAAAAGTGGTTCTGAATAACTTGCTTCGGTGTGTCCACCACCAGTATACCAGGCTCTTCCCCCATCAAAATCATGCATCCATGCAATAGGGTGATCATACCCCATATTGCCGCCGCTGTAGGTGTTTTCATCCAATGTTGCTAACACATGAACATTTCCACGAGGATTTTCACGGTAATTATACCATTCATCAAAACGCTCCCAGTATTCGGGTAAATTCTTTGTTGAAGGGTGAATCCGATCAGCTACTTTTATGGTCGCAGTTTGATTGCTTGGATGACTATCAAAATACGCCCCGACTAATTGACCATACCAAGGCCAGTTGTATTCAGTGTCGGATGCAGCATGAATTCCAACATATCCACCACCGCTTTGAATGTATTGTTCAAAAGCAGCTTGTTGGTCAGCGTTCAATACATCGCCTGTTGTGCTTAAGAAAATAATTGCATCGTATTGAATCAGATTGGAAAATGTGAATAAAGAGGCATCTTCAGTAGCATCAACATCAAAATCGTTATCCAACCCTAGTTGTTGAATTGCAGCAATCCCAATAGGGATAGATGAATGACGGAAGCCTTCTGTTTTAGAAAAAACCAGGACTTTAAAGGTGTGAGAAAACGCTGAGATGGTGAAAAACCCACTTATCAGAATAGATAAAATTGCCTTTTTGAACATAGAACTAGATAAAATAATGTGAGTGATGTGGCGAGAAAGATTCCCAGATTTTTGGGATTTATTTATAATAATAAACGACTTATTCTAAAAAAAATGGAAGGGTAATCAATTTTCTTTTTCAAGAATATTGCTTATGTGGCTGAGCAATACCTTATAGCTGTTTACATTTTTCTGTACAATGGCTAAGGCTTCTTGATAAAGCTCTTTTTGTTCGGTTTTGCTAATTGTCTTACCGGAATAAATGATTATTGGAGTATCAGCATGATCTTCTAAACCTCGTATTTTATGTAGCACATCTTTCCCATAGGCATCCGGTAAATACATGTCCAGAATGATACAATCGAAGTGTTTGCCGGAATTCAGAATTTCATACGCTTCCTGTGCAGATTCTGCTGTTACACAGTTTTTCACCAGTACTCCAAGAAATTCCTTTAGTGCCATATTATGAATGGTGCTATTGTCTATTAACAGCACCGTACCTTTAGAGGATTTTTTCTTTTTAGCTAGTTTAATGGGCTCGCTCTTGATGGATTTTTTTACCACTTTAACGACCTCAACTTCTGGCTTGCTCTCCACAGCTTTTTTACTGTCGGTGGGTAGATATAATGTGAAGGTGCTACCTTTACCGTATTCACTTTCAAGAGTGAGTTTACCACCTAAAATTTGTGCAATCTCTTTCGAAATTGCTAAACCCAGTCCGGTCCCTCCATATCTTCGTTCGGTAGTTTGGCCTTCAGCCTGTACGTAGCTTTCGAAGATGATATTAATTTTCTCGTCACTTATTCCTATGCCAGAATCTGATATTTCAAAAGCAATAAGAGGATCCGTAGAATGCAGGTTTTGCATGAGAAGTTCATCTTGCGCTGGCGCATAAGTCTTAAGCTGTACGTGTCCCTTTTTAGTAAATTTTATGGCATTGGATATTAAGTTATTCAATACTTGTTCTAATCGAATACGATCAGTGTTGATTTGAACGGTATTTTCGAACAAATTCTGGTATCGAAATTCAATATTTTTTTCACCGGCTACAGGTATATATAGTCTGGAAAGTCTGGAACTGAAATCATTTACATCAATCTCTTCTAACTGAATATCCATTTTCCCAGACTGGATTTTTGATAGAT
The DNA here is from genome assembly GCA_965249965.1 of Balneolaceae bacterium. Classification (GTDB taxonomy): domain Bacteria; phylum Bacteroidota; class Rhodothermia; order Balneolales; family Balneolaceae; genus HXMU1420-13. The sequence continues at coordinate 102,580 of OZ252262.1, read as the reverse complement.
CCAGAATCTTATTTAATAACGCTAATAAGTTATTACTAGATCCATGTATGAGATCGATGTATTCAATTTCATCTTTCTTTAAACTTTGACTTCTATTTTCAGCTAAAATTTCACTTAGTAGTATTACGGAATTAAGTGTTGTGCGCATTTCATGACTTATTTTTGCGATGAATTGCGACTTGAAATTCAAATTGTATTCAAGATCTCTGGTTCGTTTTTGCGTTAATGCAATTTCTATTTGTTGCTGTATTTTTAATTGTAGCAATTTAGGATCGGTTACGGATACGATCTCGTGAAATCCACTACTAAGTAATCTTACAATTTCTTCCTTGTTACGGCTTTTACCTATCCCGATAACTCTGGTTCTAGCTTTTCGGCGGTGAAGTGAGCGTAAAGCTTTTTGATTATCGAAATCTTCACTATCCAGATTCACAATAAAAATATCCCAATGATGATTTCTATATGCTTTTGTGAAATCTGAATTATTTCGCAGAAAACCAGTTTCAATTTGGATACCAAAGAAATTAAAATCAGTTACTACTTCTTGAACCACATTGGTGGTTTGCCCTAATAGTATTGAGATTGTAGTATCAGATGTCATTTAAATAGCCAAATTTTTTTAAACCATGGTACACAAGTTATAAGCATTGACGCGCACAACAAGTATTAGATTCAATATATAGAGGCGCAATTATATTAAAATATCTTAATAAAAAATATTCTAAATAAACAGCCTTTTAATAGTGATAAACAACGAATTTCGTTTACCTACGAATTAAAAAAACATTAATTTTTTTTAATAATATGCATTCACTACATTATTTGTTAGAATATTTTAATGAATTGGTTATCTGAGTTATTGGCTTGTTTCATATGCCAAATAACTTATTATTGAATTGTTGGCACATGGTAGAAGGAAAAGTTATTCTCGGTGAAAATATGCAGGTACAGAATGATGAGAAGATTAAACAATTGGTTGAACAAATTGTTGATTCGGTAAGTAACGTTGGTTATCCAGGGGAGATAGAACGATTAAAAGTTAAGTACACCAAACTTAAAACCGTGCACCAATTACAAAAGAGTATTGTTCGCCAGAATATGCACAATGCAATGTCTCCACTTAGTGCAATCTCAGGTTATCTTGAGTTAATAAATATGAAATTGTCGTCGGATCCAGATTTAGATCAAATTGAATACTACCGAACGAAAATTGAGTCAGGAATTCAAGAGGTTAATACCATCATCGAGCAGCTTCAGGGAATTTATAATGATGAGACTGACACACTTTTGATTGATGAGGTTGAACAGCTGCTAGATGTTGACATGAACTGGTTAATACGTGAAGTGTGCAGCAAAATGCACTTTACCGAAACGGATATAAATTTCAACATGAAATCGGTGGCGTTGCATGTACAAACTGATATTTTTATTACAAAGCTCATCATTTTTAATCTTATTAATTACGCCATAAAATGTAATTGTGAAAAGCAGCCGATTGATCTAATTACTGATAAAACCGAGAGTTTTGCTACTTTTGAAGTTAAATTTGACGTAGTCGACTCGAAGAAAATTGAAATTGCTCATGTTATAAAAAAAGCAAATTCATTAAATGGTGATCTGGATATTGATAATTCTTTTGATGAAGGCCTTTTAACAAGTGTTAAGCTGGCAAAAGAAATCAATAGCAGTATTAATTTTTTAAGTATCCAAAAAGGAAAAGCTCATATCAAGCTGTCGATTCCTTTAGCACGAGTTTAAGCGTTGGTATCGACCCAACTGCCAGATGGATTATTGAATTCCATCATATGATTGAAATAATTCTGATGGCGTTTCAAATCTACATTATTGAAGCGAGAGGAAGGAGCAGAATTTATATTTGCAAATGCTAACGGATTGATTCGTTTGCTGGTTAATGCCGCAAGTTCTCGATATCCATCAGATACCTTAGTGAAAATTTCCTCAGCAGCTGATGAGTAAAAATTCTTTTTCGACTGATTATCTTTTTCCGGAACAGAATATAATTCTCCCTTCGATTTACTCGAAGTTTGTTTCTTTTCTTCAACTGCACTAACTCGATGTTTTACATCACCATCAGTCAATCGAATAATCGAACTATTAGTAGAGATGTGCGAAATTGCTCGCGTATTATTGATACTCATTGTTTTATTCTGTCCATCTTAAATATAACACTCAATAGGCTAAATGATCAGTTAGAATGGCTTAATATGGTGGACCGAGTTTTGTGATAAAAATCTAGAGTAAATAGAAAAACAACAGGTTTTTTATTTAAGAAAAGTTGATTAATCCCGATAAGAAAAAAGGATCCAGTTAAGGATTAATCACCCAAAAGAATGGCAAAATTTAGACAAGCAATGGTAGCACATTTAATACAAACAAAAGTGAAATCGACAATCATTCTGGAGTACTAAAAGATATGATACACCGATATGTAGATGAAGCATTAAGGATCATAAAAAATTACGTTAATAGTGGGATGAAGAAAGAATTTGTGGTACGGCAAACAATCAACTTGGAGGTAGCTATTGCATTGCGATGCTAGAAGAACTTGCATAGAGATAACCCAATATAGTTAGTTTAGAGCATGGTCTGGGTAAGGCTGTGCTCTTTTTTTTTTATTAGAATTGATCTCTGCTATTAAGTAAAAATTGGATGGATCGATAAACAAAAGTAGATCAATATTTTTACCGGAGATGATATCAGATTCTATTAAAAATGATTTCAAATTTCTAAGAGTTTATAACCCTATATAGTTAGATATGGGCGTTGTTCGGATAGAGCAACGCCTTTTTTATGATTACTAAATTATGCATTAAAGTTAATCACGACGTTTTTACAAATAACTAAAATATTTTCCTTCATCGAGATGAAAATAAAAGAGTGGAAAATCAAGCAGCGAGTTTTTTCAATTATTGCCATTGCTGTACTGGCAATTACTGGTATTAGTGCATTTACACTGTACGTATCACTTAATGAATTTAATTCTACCATTATGGCTACTATTGTTCTGACTTTTGTATTAATCAGTTTGCTGATTATCTATGGAGTTTATTCGGTGCACAAAATCAGAAATACTCTAGAGCTTACAATATCAAAGATTGAAACAGCCAGCCATGAGGTAATTTTGTCATCTTTGGAATTAGTTTGTTCAAGTCAAAATTTAGTCACTCTTGTCAATGACCAATTAGCTCAGATTCAAAGGATTTCCAATTCCGTAGAAGAAGAATCATCAAAAATTGAAATTAATAAGACGGATAAAAGACTCAATAGTGCTTTATCAGGTAATCTTCAGGGAGATCTAAACAAGCAAACTGTAGCGATAAAAGAAATTGCAGACATAGTATCTGCTTTAGAATTTATTTTAAAAAGTAAAGCTTCAAACTCTAATAATGAGGCACGAACAAAAGAAGACCTGACCTTTCAAGCCGGGAAGCTGATTGAAGCATTAAATGAATTAAAAATAGTAACTGGAAGTGGAAATCTGGATGATATACCATCTAACCATGATGGAAATATTTCCAGGTTAACAGCCGATGATTTTATCGAAGTACCTGATTCAACTTATCAAAAGCCGGATGGTGATAAAATCAAAAGCGTAAATATGGCCTTCTGAATTGTTATGAAGTTTAGGTGAAAAAATATCCGGAATTAACCTCAAAAAGTAAATAATCAAAGAAATCCTATTATCTAAAAATACATTTTGCCGATAATGGGAAATAGAGTCCCTAAAAAAAGTAATAGTGGGAGAACAAAAAGTGAAAGAGTCTACGCAAAGAAAAAAAGATAAAGAAGAGAGATCGGCTGGTGATGTAAAAAATGAGGATCAAAAACCAGCGCTTCGCCTGGTTGATGCATCAAAGCATACTGTTGTTGAGAAGAAACAAGCAATGGTAGAAAAGATTTGGGAAGATCTGGTAAAGAATTACTCATTTCTGGATGTCAACGCAGAGCATATACAAGCCGATGCCCTTCTTTCAGCTAAAAAATTTAAAAGTGATTTTGCTCCAAATGGGTTCACCAGTGGTGACCTAATCGACAAATCTGAAATGATTTTAGAAGATGGCATGATCTCCGCTCAAGTAAAAGATAGCGATGTTACCGACGAGCATTATAAGTTTACAAAAGCAGTTCAACTAAGTCAGTCTTTTGTGCTTATTATTGATAACAAAGGGGTAATTGAGTATGCCAATCCTCACTTTCAATCTATTTCCGGATATACCCAGGATGAACTTGTTGGAAGAGAATTCAAATTTCTGATTAGCGACCTGGCATCGCATGAGGAATACGAGCAGATTATGCAGTCGCTTAATGCCGGAGTAAGTTGGAAAGGTGAATTAGTTAACACTAAAAAGAATGGCGAGTGGTACATTTTTACGGCCAAAATTTCACCAGTTACAATAAAACAAAATCAGGTGGTAGATTTTATTGTAGTTGGCCATGATATTACATCATTTAGGGAAACTGAAATTAAGTTGGAACAAGCTGTTCAGGAGAAATCAATTCTACTTTCGGAACTGCATCATCGAGTAAAAAATAATCTTGCAATAATTTCCGGGATTATGCAATTGCAGGCTTTCGACGAAAATGATGATGAGCTAAAGACGAAGTTATTCTCTAGCGTAGGGCGTGTTAAAACTCTGGCCACCATGCATGAATTACTGTATGAGTCTACCAGTTTCTCGATGCTCGAATTTGGTAAAAATATTTCTAAGATTGTGGATTCAATCTCAGAAATGTTCGAGAAAGAAGATGCTAAAGTGCAGGTAGAATATGATTTAGAACCTATTATCCTCAATATTAATCAGGCACATCCATGTGCGTTAATTCTAAATGAGGTAATTACCAACGCCTATAAAAAATCATTTACGCTTACCGACAAAGATCCAACGCTTAGCATAAAACTGATTACTTATGGCAAGAAAGTTATGATTGAACTGAAGGATAATATCGGGAGTTTACCCGATGGTTATACTGTGGCAAAACAGCCATTAAGTTTACAATTAATTAAAACCTTGGTAAGGCAATTAAATGGTACTTACAACTATTTAAGCGACGATTATGGTACGCTATTTTCCTTGATTTTTGACAAAGAACATATAAAAGGAACGGGTAACGCTCGGTTGTCATAGTTCCCCGAAATAGCCAAAGAAAGGTGGGTGAATAGCCCACCTTTTTTTTGCTGATGCAATTTTGTTACACTATCTATTTGTGATTATTCTCACGTATTAGATCATTAGATTACATATGTCGAGTCTATTCTAAAATGTATGTAACATGAATTATTTGACAATCTGACGGCCTGTTAATCTGCTATATTATTACACAACTCAAAGTGTATACTAATGTGTGAGATTTCCGAAAAGATGGGGATACGTTGGGAGTGAAGGTAATTAGCTTTAATTGCCTGGGCAATTTCAATGAATTAAGGGAAACAGATGGTAAATGAGATTCTACCTTTTTCTCCGTTTTCTGTTTGGAAAATCGTACCTCCGAATTGGCTGGCAAATAATAAAGCCATAGTAAGCCCAATACCTAAATTATTAGCCTGTGAAGTTACAAATGGATGAAAAATATGTTCTCTTATGGATTGAGGGATAGGAGCACCTTCATTCGAAATTTTAATGCACTTATCTGAAATTTGAGAAATTGTTACCGGACTCCCATCCGGACTATATCGGAGTGCATTGGTGATAAGAAGCCACAACACTTTTTCTAAACTATCTGATGTAGCCTGATAGGTTTTAATTTCTGTGGATGCTAAATATTGAACTCTGGTATGGTGTTCTTCCGGAATATCAAATTCAACGCGGTTAAGAACCGACTGCAAACTAACAGGTTCTAATTTCGAAATATCAAATTTTGAAGGAATATGATAGAAAAACTCAAGTTCATCCATCAAATTAGCAAGATGTGAAATTCCTTCTTCAATCTTGTTGGCTCGTTTCAAAACACTGGCATCTTCAGACTCATCAATTAATAAATCGAGATAGCCGGAAATCCCGGTTAAAGGAGATCGAAATCGATGCAGCATTACTGCAATCATATGTTTCCAGCGATCTAATGTAATAGAATCCGGAATAGACTCATCGGCGATTAATTCAATTTTTTCGAAAGAATCAGCGCCGGCTTCAAAGGTATCGGTATTCATCAAATACCATTGATTATTAAAAAATACAACTGGCTGATTTTCTAAAACGTAGTCATTAACTAAAAACAGTTCATCAATCGATACCTCATCTAATAAAGAGGGTTGAAGACCTTCTTTTGCAGCTTGATTTAACGCATACACATTCCGACTCCCACTACGTACCACAAAAACTGGGTAAGATATATCTTCAATAAGCGTAGAGATCACGTCCATATAAGTGTAGTCTGAAACCGATGAATAGTAAACATCGTGGCGATTAAATTCATCTTTGTAATTCAAATCAAGTTGTAATGTAGTGTAGTTTTTCATATCGATTTTTATGCCGAAAATTCATTTATGTTTGAATTATCAGCCAGCCAAATCTTTTCCTTAAGCGATTTTTCTAAAGTGGAAAAATTTACCGTAGAACGGATAAAAGTCCCCTGCAGAATGCTTGTTATTTAGGCCTTTTTATAAGAGTAAATACTAAATCGTTTGTGGCACAACTCTTGTGTATCGGCACAGGAGATAAAAAACTTAAATGAATTATGAATTTAATTGATAGCAGTCATAGCCAGTTATTAGCAAAGTCGATGGATGCTTATTCACTTCGCCAGAAAGTGACGGCTACCAACATCGCAAATGCTGATACACCTGGTTACAAGCGACATGAGGTGTATTTTGAAGAAGCTTTAAACGAAGCTATGAACACCATGGGGATGGAAGGAACAAAAGGAGTTAATCCCTCTATTGTGCAGACAGATCAAAAAGTAATTCTGGAAGATGAACTAATTGAGCAAGCAGATACACAGTTACGCTTTCAAGCTGTAACCAAAGCACTGCGCCATCATTATAGCTTGGTTAGAAATGGAATAACCGGAACCAATAGATAATAATACAGTATGTTACCTGATCGATTATCCTCAACATTTCAAACAGCATCGCAGGGCCTAGCCCTACAAAGAGAGCGAATTGCTGCGGCATCTCAGAATATTGCAAATGCCCGAACTTCAGCTGCACCAGGTTCTGATAATATTTATCGACCGCTTGAAGTTATTTCGGCAGCCCCAAGTTCACAGCAGTTTTTCGACATATTAGAGGGAGCACAATCTGGTCTCAAAACTACAAACTCGCAGCACATGCGTTCTGCAGATGGAATGGTTGGACAAAAGCGAGGCGGATTAGGACCTCAGTTCGAAGTTGTAGAGCAAGATAAATTTCGATACGAATATGATCCCAATCATCCCGATGCGGACGAAAACGGAATGGTTCGCTATCCGGATATAGATATGGTAAAAGAAATGGCTGTTATGGTAAGTGCTAATCGCCTATACGAAGCCAACCTTAGCAGCATTGAAGCTGAAAAAGAACTACTAAAACGATCGCTGGAGATTTAATAAATGAGCAGTATTAATTCAATAATTCATCAACAATCGCATAGGGTAGCACAAAATAGTGCATTGCGGAAAGCAGCATTTGCTCCACAACCCCCAAAATTAACGGCCGACGAATCAACGTTAATTAGTCAAAAATTCTCAGCAGCAAAGCCCATCCAATCATATTCCATGGATGGCCGAATGAATGAGCAGCAAATTATTCGCGGTGCTCACTTTGATGCACGTGTTTAAAATAAAATTATAGTAGAGATGGAACCAGAAATTACCGGATTAGGCTTACCACAAAATTTAGAGATTCAGCCAAGGCATTATAACATTGATGTTGGCGAAATCGATAATTCTTTTGGAGATATGCTAACAGATGCAATTCAAAGCGTGGATGATACCATGAAAGCATCGGAAGCAAACGTGCAGGATTTTGTGAGTGGTAAGTCTGACAATATCCACGATGTTATGATTTCGATGCAGCAAGCACAGCTTAGTTTCCAAATGATGGTTGAAGTTCGAAACAAGCTTGTTGAATCTTATCAAGAACTAAGCAGGATGCAAATCTGATTTGAATCATGGGAAAATACGTTCAACTATTTCAAGACTTTTTTGGCCCATTAAGCGCCGCTCAACGCATGATGTTTGTCGGATTACTTCTGGTAATTATCGGGATGATTGGTGGATTGTTCTATTGGTCGCAACAAGAAGACCAAATGTTACTGTTCGGGAATTTAGATTCTGAGTCGGCGCAGGAAATAGTTGCTGAATTAGACAATAGAGGCATCAAATACCGGCTCGATGACGGTGGGCGAGCTGTTTATGTGGCCAGCAATCGAGTGCATGAACTTCGTCTCGATTTAGCGCCAATGGGAAGTGGTTTTAACAATGTGCAAGGGTATGAACTTTTTGATACCAACGCTCTTGGTATGACTGATTTTATGCAAGAGGTAAATAAAAAACGTGCCCTTGAAGGCGAGTTATCTCGATCCATAAATAGTTTAGAACAAGTAGAGTTTTCCCGCATTCATATAGTGATGCCTGAGCGCTCCCCTTTTGATGAAACAGCAACTGAAGCATCTGCATCTGTTATTTTGAACCTGAAAGCAAACCGCTCGCTTTCCCCAGAGCAAATTGAAGGTATTACTGCACTGATTGCAGGAAGTGTGGAAGAACTTGACCCAACTAATATTACCATACTCGATCAGGCAGGTAACCGATTAACCGATGAGATCGATTATGAATCAGAATTTTCCATGGGTACAACTCAAATGCAGTTGCGTCAAAAAACCGAATCCTATTTAACCGAGCGTGGCCAAAGTATGCTTGATCGTGTACTTGGGGCAGGAAATAGCATTCTACGTGTATCTGTTGAACATGATTTTGATCGAATTACCCGCGAGTCGGATTACATCGACCCAGACAGTAGAACGGTAATATCAGAAGAGAAAAGAGAGCAGGTAAACAACGACGAGCTACGCGAACCTGTTCCCATCGACAATCTAACGCCTATCAATCAGAGAGATGCGTCAATTACTATTTCGGCAAATAATAACAGCAATTTGATAGAAACTAGAAATTATGAGGTAAATCGAACAAGAGAAGTGTACGAAAAGGGAGAAGGAGAGATAAGCAGAATTACTGCTTCGGTGTTGCTAAACTACAAACAAGTTACACAATTAAATGAGGAGGGAGACGAAGTAATTGCATTTGAGCCGTATTCAAATACTGAAGTCCAGCAATTTCGTGATGCAGTCGAATTAGCAATAGGTCTGAAGCCTGAGCGAGGAGACTTGCTCACTATTAATCAAAACGAATTCTTTACTGCACAATATGTAAGTGGTAACACATTTATGGCTTCGCAACCTGTTTACACAAACGACATCGTTCGTTGGGTTGTAATAGGGGTTACGTTTGGTGTGATTATGTTCCTAATTAGTGGCATTCGCAAGAAAATGAGTATTGAAACCGAGATGGCGATTAATTCGAATTTCCAGGGCAATTCAGAATTACCTGCCGGATCAGCTTTTGCGAGTCTGCCGGCCAATGCTTCCGGCGCACCTATGCTGGAGCCAGCCTTTGACGAAGACGGTAATCCTATTGAGCCGACTATAACGGCAGAGGATCTTTCACAAGAACCTGCTGTGCCCGAGAAAACCTATAACAAAGATGAAATCAAAGAGTTTGTTGAACTTAAACCAGCAATGGCTGCTCAGATTTTACGGGCAATGATGTCGCCAGAGGAAGAACTTTAATAGCAGAATACCATGAGTGAAGAAGCAACCTTAACCGCCCCATCAGAAACAGCTGATTCAACAGCAGAAGCTGTAAATCTTACCGGTCCCCAAAAAGCAGCCATCTTGATTATGAGTGTTGGCACTAAGTCTGCCACTGAGATGATGAAATCTTTATCGGAAAAAGAGATTGAGCAAATTACTTTAGAGATTGCCCGGATGAAGAATATCCGCCCTGAAATGGTGGACGCTGTTTTACAAGAGTATTTCACACTGATGGAAGTAAAACAGTATGTGATAAATGGTGGTATGGATTACGCCCAACAGCTGTTAACAGAACTTGGTGGCGATTCCGAAAAAATGATGAAAAAACTGAGGGCACAATCAGGTAGCACAGTTTTTAAAGAATTTCAAGAGACAAAAACCGCTCAAATTGCAGATTTCATCAAAAATGAACATCCGCAGGTTGCCGCACTTATTTTCTCACAATTAAGAGTTGAGAAAACAGCTGAGATACTGGCATTGTTAGATAAAGAATTACAAGGAGAGATTACTTATCGCTTGGCCATGATGGATAAGATTTCATCGGATGTTATTGATGAGATTGAAGAGGTAATCAAGGAACATATGGGTGGTATGGATAATCTTGGTGATCGGATTAAAGCGGGTACCAATATTGTGGCTCAGATTCTAAACGGCGCCGATGTTAATGTTGAGAAGAATGTACTTGAAGCGATAGAAGGACGAGATCCTGACGTTGCTCAGGAAATAAAAGAACAAATGTTCTTATTCGAGGATATTGCCCAATTCGACGACAAAACTGTACAGATTGTCATCAACGAATTGGACAAACAAGATATGGTTATGGGTCTGAAAGGTGTAGACGAAGAGCTATCGTCCAAATTCTTGAGCAATATGTCTTCAAGAGCTGCAGATATGCTGCGTGAAGACATGGAGGCTCTCGGACCGGTTCCATTGAAGGATGTGAAAGATGCACAGAATAGAATCATCAAGAAAATTAAAGACCTTGAAGAAGCCGGCCAAATTAGTACCCGACAGGCAGGTGAGGAAGAGGTAGTTGAGTAGCCATGAAAGCACCCAAGGTTCTGGAAAACAATCAGGTAAACTGGTATAGCGAAAACCATACTCGGCTTAATTATAAAATGCTGTTCAACGAGGGCGTTACTAAATCAGAATCTGATGAGCATGAGCCTTTTGAGGAAGAAGAAATTGACCCTGAAAAACTTGTTCAGCAAGCGAGAATAGAAAGAGATCGTAAATGGAGAATTAAGGTTGAGAAAACAAGAGAAGAAGCGTATTCGATAGGGTTTGAAGAAGGAAAAGCAGAAGGTTATGCACTCGCTCAGGCTGAGTTGGAGTCAAAACTCAATTTTATAAATAGCACCATTCAGGAAGGCCAAAAGGTTTGGAAACAACGGCAAGATTTAATCGATCCCGGCTTACTTGATTTAGTATTCGAGATCGCTGAAGCCATTGTTGGATTACCGGTCGAGAATCCTGAAATCCGAACGAAATTAGAGCTATCTCTAGGACCATTATTAGAACGCATAGACAACCAGTCGAAACCCGTACTTTTAGTTGCTGAAACCGACTTTGAGTACATTCAATTACTTAAAAATGAATATGCTCCTGACACTTTTCTAAAAGTTCGGGTAGACCCAAACTGCCGCCCGGGAGAGTACCGCTTCGAGTCGAATGATGAAGTTGTGGTGCAAAATGCGAAAAACACCTTAAAAGAGTTTCGTAAAAATTTGCCGATCCCAAGTTGGAAGGAATAAAATGGCCTTGCTGGATAATTATAATACCATTCGTGATCGTTTGGATGAAGCCAAAAATCCATCAAAACGATATGGTAAAGTATATGGAATCGTTGGAAATATCGTAGAATGTACCGGCCTGGAAGCGAGTGTTGGGGAGATGTATGGTATCCAAACTATTCTAGGCAAATTAATTCCGGCTGAAGTCGTAGGGATTAAAGAAGGCAAGACCCTTTTGATGCCTTTCGACCGTGTGGTTGGCATGAAAAATGGATGCCTGGTAGAAAGTTTAGGGGAATCGTTGAATGTTGGAGTTGGCGAACATTTATTAGGTAGAGTGGTTGATCCAAATGGTGATCCCATAGATAACTTAGGTCCAATTCTCACCTCTGCATCACAACCAATTCAGAACAACCCACCTTCCCCATTAGATCGGGCTCCGATTAATGATGTGATGTTTACCGGCGTACGCGCCTTAGATGCATTAAACACTATTGGGGTTGGTCAAAGAGTGGGTTTATTTGCAGGATCCGGAGTTGGTAAGAGTACATTAATGGGTATGATCGCTAAAAGTTCCTCGGCAGATATCAATGTAATTGGATTGATTGGGGAACGTGGCCGCGAAGTGCATGAATTTATTTATGAAACTCTGGGAGAGGAAGGGTTGGCAAGATCGGTGGTTGTTGCAGCTACCTCAGATACTGCTGCAATGAGCCGTGTTAAAGGTGCTTTTACTGCAACTGCAATTGCGGAATATTTCCGTGACCAAGGAAAAAATGTCCTGTTGATGATGGATTCCGTAACTCGAGTTGCCATGGCTCAAAGAGAAATTGGTCTGGCCTCTGGGGAACCTCCAACCACAAAAGGCTATACACCAAGCGTATTTACCATTTTACCAAAGTTATTAGAGCGACCCGGGAAAACTAAGAAAGGTTCAATAACCGGATTGTATACGGTGTTAGTAGATAGCGATGATATGAATGAGCCTATTGCTGATGCAGTAAGATCCATTTTGGATGGCCATATAGTACTTTCACGGCGTTTAGCTCATAAAAATCATTACCCTGCCATTGATGTTTTGGAAAGTATTTCCCGTGTGATGCCAAAAATTGTCACTAAAGAGGAGCGGGTAACATCCATGAAAGCAAGGGAATTATTAGCTACTTATAGAGAGGCTGAAGATCTTATTAATATTGGTGCTTACGTAAAGGGTTCTAATCCAAAAATTGACCTTTCAATAAAAAAACATCCCGAATTGGAATCATTTTTGATACAGGATATGGACCAGAGTGATTTTGATAGAGATCTCTGGGATCGATTAAATCAAATCATCGAATAATAAATTCAAACGAAGATGAAATTTAAGTTTTCTTTAGACCCCGTTCTTAAAGTGAGGCAACACCAGGAAAAAGTGCAGCAACAAAAACTTGCTGAAGAACTTACCAATAAGAACAAGATTTCGGATATCCGAAATGCCGTGAAAGAAAAACTCGAAAATTATCTTGAGAATAAAGAAGAGGATAAAGTTGCCAATATCCATTTGATTAAAGCTCATGATGCTCACCTGATTCAGGCAAATCATAAAATAAATGAATTGCAGCAGCAGGAAGTGAAAGCCGATGAAAAAGTAAAAACAGAGAGATCTAAGCTAGCGGAAGCGTTCAAGAAACTGAGCATCATGGAAAAAGTTAGAGACACCGAACATGGCGCATTTGTTAAAAATGTTGCTAAGACTGACCAAAAATTCATGGATGAAATTTCATCACAAACGTTTAGCAGATAAGAACAATGAATAAAGGAGCTATTGTAAAGATTGCCGGTTTTCTTGTTGTACCTATTCTATTAATGCTGGTGGTTACCTATTTACTCTATCCAATGTTAAACGAAGATCGCTACGATCTGATTGTTCGCACGAATGGCACCCTTGTAGATTCAGTATTATTAGATTCTTTAGCAAGATTGGATAGCCTGGCTGCCGCTGATTCGTTAGAGACGCTAGAACGATTCAAAAATGGCGAATTGGTAGTAACCATTGAAGATACAGAGTGGGCAAATAAAGTAGATTCGCTTACCCGATTGGTGTATGTGCTTAACGCACGATTAGAGGGTCTGGAAGCGGCGGCGAATATCCCGAAGCAAGACGAAGAGCCACAAGCTCAGGAAGATTTTACAGCAACGGCAGATTTAGATGATGAGGCATTTAAAGACCGGGTGAAGAGTTTATTAAATCTTGAAGAGAATGAAATGGCTCCAATTCTTGAGAAAATGACGAGCCAACAACTAGTGCGCCTTTACAGAGAGGCCGGGAATACACAGAGAGAGAAAATTTTAAGGGCATTAAACTCAGATCGTGCTGCACGTTTGATTACAGAAATTATGCTATGATCAAAGAATTGTTCGCAAATATTGCCCAAAATTCATCAAGTGGAAATGCTGAAACGTCGAAAGCTTCAGGGCTGGAAACGATCCATTCAGAATCTCTTTTTAGTGATTTAATGCATCAGATCTCGATTACTGAAAATGCAGCAAATTCAAGAGTAGCCCTTGAAGACATTGGCGGAGGAGTAGGTGAGCAACTGAATAATCAGATAGAATCAACGGAAGACACTGAATGCGAGGTTAATAAAGTTGCGTTTACTCAAGTGAGTACGAACGGAATTCAGGATCAAGAGAACGGAAGTAAGGACGAAGCAGCATCGAATGTTATAACTAAAGAATTGATAGCTAAATTAGATTTAAATGGGTCTGAAAGTAGCTCTACTGTTTTAGACGATTCAGTAAAAACTAGTAGTTCAGGAATTGAACAATCTAGTTATGTTGACGGCACTCAAGAGAATAAGGAGTTAAAACTAACAAGAGATACCCATGTACAGCAGTTGGTTGATGGAGGTATTTTAGAAAACCAAAAAACAACGAATGTAAATGCTACTACGATTTTAAGAGAAAGCGAAGTTGACGCATTGAAGCCACCACAAAATCAGGATTTCGAGTCAGCTAGTATTTATAAAACAGAAAATTTTACTGACCAAATTGTTAAAAGAGAAGAATTTCTTAACGATGCCCATCATTCAAAGAATAATTTAGTAGGGCAGAGTCAGATTTCTGAGAGAGTAGTTGCAACGGCACACTTTGAATCCAATAAAGTGCCAACAGTTGTAAGTAAATCAGAAAAAGAGATTCTAAAAAATTCTTTAGGTGATAATTTTAGATCAGATTCGGGTCAATTTGTCGATCAGAATGTCTCAAATTCACTAAGTAATGTGGCAAGATCTGGAGACCAGCATGCCAAGCAAGAAGTCCAGAAAATCAATTTAAACTGGGAAGAAAAGTCGTTTACTCAACGTGATATTCAACGCCAGATATTTAGTCAACCGGCTAATCATGAGCAATTTCAGCCTGAGGTAATTCAGAATTTTGAGGCGACAAAAAAGCCCGAATTAATACAAATGATTCAGTCAAATAAATCGGGGTTGATCAAACCAAAAGATGCTAAAGAAGCTCGGTTTGCCTTAACCATGACTGAACATGCCGAGACTCGATTGAAACTACTAGTTGACTCCGTTCGACCGGAAATTCTCCCATCACGGGAGGTTCCGGTTGGCTTTATCAGCACGCATACTTTAGATGAGAGTATTCATTTCAATCACCCAAACCTCACTCTAAATTCTGATCAGGAGGCTCTACTCAAAGAGTTTATGATGGAATCGGTACAAGGGAAAGATCAAAAAGTTGTAGAATCAAATTTCTCGGGATACATGAGATTAGGTGAACTCCCAGTTCTGAATGCATCGGCAAGAAAAGCACTGGTTCATACCTTTACTAATGTTTTACAGCAAGAAGTGGCCAACCCGGCACGAGCACAGGAAGAACAGTGGCAAAAACACAGTTTTAAATTAGATGATGGCCATAATATCGACATGACAACTAAAAATGTTGATGGGGTACTTCATATCAAACTTGCTGCAAGTAATCCGGAATTAAATCGGCTCCTTCAAAATATGGAGCAGGAACTTAAAGATCATTTGAAAGAAGAATTGAATCTTGAACTGGATTTGGAGTTTGCGAATGGTTCAGAAGAATCTTCGAGTGATTTCGAAGACGAGCATGAAACCACTCAATCCAGAGAGATAAGAAACAGAATGTCATCCATCAATGAGGAAGCTACTCAAACGTCTGCAAAAGGGCTTCAATCTTCGATTCGCCATTTTGGGTATAACCAAATGGAGTGGACCGTTTAATTAACTAGCTATGAATATACAAGGCATTAACCCAGCATTAACCCAACTTAGTTCTCAGCCGCAAGGTAAAGCTGAATTAGGACAACAAGAATTTCTACAATTGTTAGTAGCTCAGTTACAAAATCAGGATCCTGTTAATCCCATGGATGGTGCACAGTTTGCATCTCAGTTAGCTCAGTTTAACTCAGTAGAGCAGCTAATCGAAGTAAACAGTGGTCTATCTGATCTGGCATTTAGCCAGGATTTGATGGGAGCAAGCCTTACAAATTCTATGGCCGCCTCGCTAACTGGCAAAGAAGTACGAGCATTAAGTAATAGGATAGCATTGAGCAGCGAGGGTAATGCTGAAATCAATTACAAACTAAACGACTCTGCTACAGAAGTGGAAATAGTAATTCGTACCGCTAGTGGTGCCGAAGTTCGCCGAGAAAATTTTAATGGGATACCCTCTGGAGATAATTCATGGAAATGGGATGGCCTTGATAATAACGGAGATCGATTAGGAGAAGGCGAATATATCGTAGAGGTAGTTGCTAAAAATGGTGACAACAATGTGGGTGCACTTACATTTTTAGAAGGTTTTGCAAGTAAAGTACGGTACACAACACAAGGGGTATTCCTTGCTGTAAATGGCATAGATATTCCAATTGGTGATGTAGAAGAAGTTGGAACCGGAATAATTGACGAATAGAAATTGAAAACAAATAACATAACTATAACGGGTTGCTCAGAACATAGAGAGCAGCATCAGCAGAAAAATACTGCACTAAAAAAACAGGAGAACTCTCATGTCATTAGTTAAATCTTTAAATGCCGGTGTAAGCGGACTAAATGCATTTCAGGCAAAAATGGACGTGATTGGTAACAATATTGCAAATGTTGATACCGCCGGATTTAAATCATCTTCGATCACCTTTGCAGAGATGATGAATCAGAATTTAGGAAGAGAAGGTGCCGGAGACTCTGCTCCACAGCTTAGTAATCAAGTTGGTCTTGGAGTTCGCGTATCATCAATAAGTAGAAATTTTGCCCAGGGTGCAATGCAAAATACCGGAAGAACTACCGATTTAGCTCTTTCCGGCGAAGGATTTTTTGTGATCAACTCTGGTGGTGAAAATCTTCTTTCAAGAGCTGGTAACTTTGTATTTAACAGTGATGGATTTCTTGTAGATCAGTCAGGAAATAATGTAATGGGCTATATCGCCGATAGATCTGGTAATATTATTGCGGGCGGTACACCTGATTCTGTTCGAATTGATTTCGAGAATCCGCTGCCACCAAAACAAACTGATTTAGTTACACTCGCCGGTAACTTGAATGCGAATACAAGTCGGAATAAAGTAATTCAGAGTCAAAGTGGGTTTACCGTAGCAGGCGATCCTGCTGATGGTTCATCTTTGATTAATGACATTTCACAAACGCTCACTGATTTAGCAGATGGTGATCAAATAACATTTGATGTGACTTTAAATGATGGTACTGCAACCACTGTATCTCATACATTTACAACAGGCGATACTTTGGATGATATGATAGCTTCGTTCAATAGTGGATTGCCAGCCGGGGAGGCAGAAATGTTGTTAGTAGATGGTGCTCTTACATTACGATCATCGCAACTGGGTGATAGTCAGCTTGATATTTCAAATATAACTGTAACCGGAACGGGAGATATCAATTTCCCGGGTTTTGGCATTACTCAGGAAGGTGCGACAAATTCTCAAACCATGAGTACTACCGTATTTGATAATCTGGGTAGAGCTCATTCTTTAATTCTCGAGTTTACCCAAACAGCAAACAACGAATGGCAGTATAATGCAAAATTTCTTGACGGTGAAACGATCAGTTCAGGCCAGTCTGGTACGGTAACCTTCGATGAACTTGGACAAATGACCTCAGGCGATATTTTTACCCTTACTTTCGAACCGGGAGGTGGCGCAGGAACCACCTCTTTTGAAGTATCATTGGGCGACAAAAATACTGGAACCACATTTTCACAATATTCTGGCCAAAACACAGCAAAAGTTACCAGCCAGGATGGTTACAGATCTGGTTTATTAGTTGATGTAGCCATAGATGGTGATGGCCAACTACAGGGAATCTACGATAACGGTAATTCAGCCGTATTAGCTCAGATTGCTGTAGCTCAGGTTCAAAATCAAAATGGATTGGAGATGATAGGTTCAGGATTATTCCGGGCCACATCAGCAGCAGGCGAAACGTTCATTGATACGGCTGCAAGTCTTGCAGGAACAAATATTAATTCCGGTAGTCTTGAAGGCTCGAATGTAGACTTGGCTCGCGAATTTACAAATATGATTACCTCACAACGTGCTTATCAATCGAATGCACGAGTAATTACAACTTCCGACGAAATGTTGACGGAAGCAGTTAACTTGAAGCGATAATTACCCGATAAAAGCTTCATAGTTTAAAAAACTTCATGGTAGGTTGGTTAAAACCCCTCTTGGCGTTATGCCTGGTAGGGGTTTTTTTATGGTACCAAATGCACGTACGGATTCATAAAACTTAAACTTATGAACTGATATTCACTGCCGATAAATACTGGAGAACTATACAACCATCCGTTGAAGAGTAGCAGAGCGCTAATCTGAACGGAGAAACAGAAAACGGTATGCTGGATAAATCGAGTATGATTGGCTTAGTGCTGGGCATTGTCCTTGTGCTGGGAGCTATTTTACCTAAGGCAAATATTCTGATATTTATCGATGTCCCTTCTTTCATTATCGTAGCCGGGGGACTTTTTGCTTCAACCATGGTAAGCTTCGATTTGGATAAGATTAAAGGAAGCTTTCAATTAATGGTTCGGCTAATGAAAGATGCTGATGCAGACTTACGGACAGACATGGAAGTAATCACCTTGTTTGCTCGCCGGGTTCGTACAGGCGGTTTATTAGTGCTCGACGAAGACATCAAACATTTAAAAGACGAATATTTAAAGAATGGGCTACAACTAGCCGTTGATGGATTTAAAACAGAGAGTTTAAATAGCATTCTCTCAGATGAAATTACTAGTGAAGAAGAAATTTCATACACGGCCATTAATGTACTTAATGCTATGAGTAATTTTGCTCCGGCCTTTGGGATGATTGGTACAGTGATCGGGATGGTACTTATGTTGCAAAACCTATCTGATCCTGAGGCTTTAGGTGCCGGTATCGCAGTAGCTCTGCTAACTACGCTATATGGAAGTATGTTGTCTAATATGCTTTTTGCTCCATTGGCGGGGAAAGTTACCTATCTGGCCGAGAAGGATTTGAATCGAAAGAAAATGTTTCGAGTAGCCATTCTATCCATGGTTGAAGGTGAAAACCCGCGAATCATGGAAAAGAAAATGCTCATATATATTGAACCTGCAGAAAGAGCTGAATATGTGAAACATCATGAAGGGCTTAAGATCATGAAAGCTCGCGACGAAAAACTTTATAAACTTTGGAAAGAACAACAAGGTAAAGAATGGGAAAACCTAAAGAAGATTCTGGAACCTGGTTAATGACCTATGGCGACCTGGTGACACTTCTCCTGGTGTTCTTCGTTCTTTTATACACGATGACACCCGGAGTTGAGGAACAGGCCTTTAATAGTTTCATTTCCTACTTCCAGCAGCATTCCGGTTTTTTTCCGGATAACAGTAGTTTAACAACCGATCTGCAAAATAATCCAAATCCAGAGCAAGTTGAGGAGTTTTTGGAAGAACAAATGGAGCGATGGCAGGCAATGGCAGAGTTTGTTGATAGTATTGCTGAAATGGAAGGAGTAGATATTGAAGCTACCGAGGAAGGATTCGTTATTACATTAAACGATTCGGTTGCTTTCAATAGTGGGTCGTCGGAATTATTGCCTGGGGCAAAAGAAATCCTGGACGAAGTTTCAAAAACTATCCTCGATGGTAGATGGGAAGTAGAAGTACAGGGACATACCGATAATATCCCAGTAAGCGGTGGAAGTGTTCATCAAACAAATTGGCATTTAGGTGCTGCCCGAGCAGTTTCAGTGCTTCAATATTTACAGGATACTTCTGATTTGAAGCCAGAGTTGTTCAAGGCTACTAGTTATGGAGAACACCGTCCGGTTGCATCAAATAATACGGCAAATGGGAGGCGGGCAAACCGTAGAGTAGAAGTTTATTTGAAAGACAACATTTTGAACAAGAATAGTAACCAAGAGAATGACATAGTTACCCTAGAAACAGCGATGACTATACCGGAATAGAGAGGAAAACAATGGCAGAACAAAAGAAAGAATCGAAAGAAAAAAAAGGAGGCGGGAAAAGTAAAAAAGCCCCAAATAAGCTGGTTTCAATTGGAAAAATTTTCCTGTTAGTGTTAATTCTTGCAGGTCAGGCTTATCTCGCTTATGTAATTGTTGATAATTACTACCCAAGTTTATACGCAAAAATGAATGCTGAAGAACCACCGGAAATTGGTTCATATTTAATGGAGCAACTGGTAGTGAACCCAGCCAATACGAATGGCAGGCGTTATTTAATGGTTGAAATAAGCTTAGAAATGAATGTTGAGCATATTCCACTAATGGAATCTCATAATCCGAAGGTAAAACAAGACCTCATAGAAACCTTTTCAAGGCGAACGGTTACCCAGTTAACTACCTCTGAGGAAAGAGAAAAACTGCGGCAAGAAGTAACAGATATAATTAATTCATCGATTGGGGAGACTTCGGTACAAAACTTGTATTTCACGAAGTATGTATTGCAATGATTATAAACACATACTATAAAATCGATGGATTCCCAATCAACACAAAAGAGAAAGGGAAAGCTTAAGTATGTAGTACCCTACGACTTTAAACGCCCGAAACTCTTTAGCAAAGAGATTATGAGAATTATCTCGCAGATACATGATAATATCGCGAGAGGTATGGCTCGTATTTTTGGGCAATCTTTAAATTATAAAGTCGAAGTAACTCTGGATAGAATCGAGCAGTATTCACCGGTAGATCTTATTCAGGATATGGCAACTCCTGCTGTTATCTATTTGATGGGTGGTAGGCAATTAAGCGGTGATATTATATTATATCTACCCTCCGAATTTTGTATTCACATTATCGAGAGAGAAAGTGGAGGGCCTGGTATAGATCTTAGTTATAAGCGGGTGCTAACAACCATCGAAGAAAAAATTATTTCGCGAATACAAAGTGGAATTCAGGGTTTAATTATAGATGCATGGGAGCCATACACTCGATTTAGTGTGGAAAATGTGGCCTATGAAAGTAAGCCTGAGAATGTGCATTTGGGGTCTGTCGATCCATTATTGACTGCCAAAATGCGAATCGAACTAGGTGAGGAAATTATAGAACTTGGTATTTCCTATACCAATAGCTTTTTAAAGCGAGCATTGAACGAATCGATCTTAAAAAGTGACAAAGGATCAAATCTAGAGCGTTTAAATGCTGAAGCTGCTATGGATTATCGCAGAACTTTGAAAAAAGCGCCTGTGCACATCCAGCCATTATTGGGAACAACAACCTTATCCCTGCATGAAATATTAAAATTGAAAGAGGGGGATACAATTCCGCTCAATCAGAAAGCAGATGAAC
Source organism: Balneolaceae bacterium (assembly GCA_965249965.1). Classification (GTDB taxonomy): domain Bacteria; phylum Bacteroidota; class Rhodothermia; order Balneolales; family Balneolaceae; genus HXMU1420-13. The sequence continues at coordinate 81,229 of OZ252262.1, read as the reverse complement.
CTTTGAACATAAAAGTAAATGGGGTAGCGAAAATGAATGGTTACCCAGGCTTAAAACAGGGTAGAAAAGCCATCAAAGTGTTCGAAATAATCGAAGAAATTAATGAACAGGAACTGGTATAGCCATGGAAAAATACATCGATAAACTAACTCAATACCTTCCAAAAATTGAAGAGTTTTTAACCTCTGTTCTGTTAGAGCAGACGAAAGTAACTATCACTAAATCAGATACTTTTTTACCTGCAGATCAATTGAATACACTGGGATCTGAAGATATTTATCTGGTGTGTTTCGATAAGAAGCAAAAGACCGACATAATCGGGATTCTGGACAATGAATGGTTAGTATTGCTGTCGGGAATAATGTTGGGTACTGACGAAAAAACGTTTAACGAAAAGACGGAAGACTTACTTAAGAAGTTTTCATCCGAAATGAAAACAACCTTTAAATCGGTTTTAGCAGACGATGGCATTGAAGTGGATTTTGATGAAGTGATTCCCTTACAGTTCACGAATCTTCAAGATTACCTACACCATACCGAATATGTACACGCCTTATTAGAAGTTGAAGGACTTACTGATAGCAAAGTTCAGGCATCCGTTTTAATTGGAAATCCTGCCACTTTTATCGAAGAAGAAGAGGAAAAAGAAACTCAAAATGATTTGATTAGCGAAGACTCCCAAGGCGATGGTTTTATTGAAAAAAATGGAGAGGAGTTAGGTGATATTACTGATGAAGTTTTGAGTGGAAGTTACATTGAATTTGAAGATTTTGATGACGATGCATCGTTTGATTTCGAAGGTGAGGACGGCAAAAGTATGGACATGCTGCGTGATGTAAATATGGACGTGTCCGTTGAGCTTGGACGTATAGAATTACCATTAGGCCGCGTATTACAACTGGCAAAAGGGTCGGTAATAGAATTAGATAAATTAGCGGGCGAACCGGTTGATATATTGGTAAATGGGCAGCGTATTGCGCAAGGAGAAGTTGTGGTTATCGACGATCATTTTGGAGTAAGAATCTCCAATCTGATAACAACACGTCAGCACTTAGTAAAGATGAACTGATGAACCTGTCCAAGCTTCTTCAACAATCCACCAAACAACCTAAAGCAATACTGAAAATTGTAATTTCAGTTAGCATTGGTCTATTGGTTTTATGGATTTTCCTGGTCTCGCGAATGGAATTACCAAGCGAACGTGATTCTGTTTTAGTTTTCTCTGATACCACAGCACAAGTTAAAGATATTAGTTCTAGTCTTCTTGGTGAAGCTTCAAATGATCAGCCAGTTGTAATCAATAATAGCGAGCAACCTGTTGTATTCCAGGGTGCCTTCACTACGTTTTTTGTAATGGTTTCAGTATTGGGTGCTGTTTGGATTTGGGTGGCCAGAAAAAAGAAAAAACCACCAGTTTCTGAGCAAGAAGTCCAGGAATTGTCGAGCCATATAATTGGGCAAGGCATTCAGCTTCGAATTGTTGAAATAAATGAAGAAATATGGATACTAGGTGTCTCACCCAGCTCTGTGAGTTTGCTACACAGATATTCGAAAGATGAGTGGAAGCCTCCGGCTAAAATTCCACAGGGAGAAGAAATCTCCGGCAGTGATTTTAATTCGATATTAAAAATGCTGGGGAATTAACACAATGGATCGGGTTATCAAAGAGCAAGCAAGCAAAACCAAAAAACTAACTATACTGCTTGTATTACTCACAGGATGTCTATTTCTGCCGGAATTGGTACAGGCTCAGGCATCTATTCCACAAATAGATTTATCCATTGGCGGTGGTGGTGCCGAAGAGGACGATCTTTCCTCGGCTATTCAGGCATTGGTTTTAATCACGGTTCTGTCTTTTGGGGCAGCTTTTGTAACGATGATGACCAGCTTTACGCGCATTATTGTTGTGTTTTTCTTTTTAAGAATGGGATTGGGAACTCAACAGTCACCACCAAATCAAGTGTTGGTAGGCCTGGCATTGTTTCTCACTATTTTTATTATGAAACCAACCTTCGAGGAAATAAATACGGTAGCAATCCAACCGTACACAAATGATGAAATGACACAAATCGAAGCATTGTCTGCAGCAGCAATTCCATTAAAAGAGTTTATGATTCGCCAAACCAGCGATCAGGATCTTCTGTATTTCATGGATATGGCGGGCCTCCAAACTGTCGGATCAGCAGAAACATTGCCGTTGTATGTCGCGGTACCAGCGTATGTAATTAGCGAACTTCGAACAGCCTTTCAAATTGGGTTTATGATTTATATCCCATTTATGGTTATCGATTTAGTTGTGGCATCTATACTGTTAGCAATGGGGATTATGTTCTTGCCGCCTGTTATGGTTTCACTACCATTTAAGATTTTAGTTTTTGTATTAACTGATGGATGGTACCTGCTTGTATCATCACTCGTAGAAAGTTTTAGGTAATTATTATGAATATTGACACAGCTTTATTTTGGGTTCAGGAAATGCTCACAACGGTTGTAGTACTTTGTGCTCCGGTTATGATTGCAGCTGTAAGTGTAGGTTTGGGTATTGCCATATTTCAGGCAGCTACTTCAATCCAGGAAATGACCTTAACCTATGTACCTAAAATGGTTGCCGTAATTACGGTGCTTTTCTTCATGTTTGGATTTATGATCCAATTTGCAATTGATTTCACCCAACGTGCATTTGAGTTTATACCTCAGATCATACAATAACAGGCAAATTCGATGGGAACCGACTCACTTACCATCGATGCGATTCTCTCGGTATTCCTGATTTTTTCAAGGGTAGGCGGAGTTGTGATGACGGCTCCCTTTTTTAATAATACTGCATTTCCTATACAGGTCCGTCTGTATTTCGCAATGGTAACAACCATCGTTTTATTTTATGCAATTCCGGGAGAGGCGGCCTTTGTAAGTGCTAGCGACGGTACGGTATCTGTTTTTATTGCCATAATTATGGAAGTGTTAGTTGGCGCTGCAATGGGTTTAATTGGTCAACTTGTTTTTGCAGGATTCGAATTGGCCGGTACGCTAATTAGTTATAATACCGGGCTAAGTTTTGCGATGATGATCGATTCTTCAACCCAAAAACAAAACTCAATTGTTTCGAATATTCTTGGGATGATCGCTGTTTTGATATTCCTGAGTATTGATGGAGAAAAGATCTATATCACTGCACTTGCGAAGAGTTATCAAATTGTACCCGCCGTTGACCACAATATCTACCTCGCGGGCACATATATGCTAGAGGTTGCAAAATACTTATTCGTTCTAGGAGTTCAGCTCACTTCTCCTTTCTTAATGGCTATCTTTTTGTTGGATGTTTGCCTGGCCATTTTTGGAAGGATTATGCCACAAGCTAACCTTATGTTTATCGCGCTACCAGTTAAGATGGGCGTTGGCGTAGCAGTATTTATGATGGTATTGCCGTATTTGCCCACTGCATTTGATATCGTCTTTCAAAACTTATTCTTTTTCCTGGAAGGATTCCTGGGCGAGATTGTTCCTACTCCACTTGCATAAGAACTGTATCATAGTTGACTGAAGCACACTATTCTACAGTGATAGATCAGGTCAAAACGTTTGTTCTTAGACTTTCAAATCAATTTTTACGCCCTTACCCTCATCTTTCTCTTTAATAATCTCAGGAACATCCGGGGTTTTAAATGGCACATCTACTTCCAGATGGGCTTTCGACGACTGGCTAATAGTTACCTCGTCAGTTATATAACGGGCATTTCTTTCCTTTTCCTTTTTTTGCTTCTTTTTGTGCTGCTGCTGTTGCTCTTCTTCACGCTTGTGTTTTAGAAGCTCAGGAATTTTATGTAATCGCGATATTTTGGGTAAGAGTGACATTCAATGTCTTCCATGGGTACATTTATCCTATCACGGTTATCGGTTGGTGGTTTGTTAACTAAAATAAATAAGGATTAGAGTTTTTTAATGCGTTCACATAAAAAACTAATTCTCAATATAGACAACCTCTTCCTTGGTGAGCTCCTGGCGAAGCTGTAGAAGTAATTTGCCAACGATTTGAGAAATCCGGGCTTCAGTAAGTTCAAGAAGTAAAGCGATTTCGCTCATAGTCATGTCTTCGTAATAGTAGAGCATCAGAATTAAACGATCACGTTCTTTGAGCTCACCTATCTTCTTCATGATTGCAGCAGTACGCTCTTTTTTCTCAAGGTTATTATCCGGGACCTCGCTATTTGGATCTAATTGAGTTTCATAATAAGAGACAGAATCTGCATCATAGGCCGGGCTATCAAGTGAAAGTACATTTCGCTGCTGAACGTTTGATAGCAATTTATGATAATCTTGAATGTCCATATCAAGTTCATCGGCAACTTCCTGGCTCGATGGTTCGCGACCCAGCACCTGGCTTAGTTGTTCCATCGTCTTTTGAACTTCACCATAATTTTTACGCTGTTTACGCGGTAATTGATCGATACTTCTCAAGTAATCAACAATGGCACCTCGAATGCGGTAATACGCAAAGGTATTGAACTGGATATTCCGTGTGCAATCGTACGATTCCATAGCTTGTAGTAAACCGGTAATTGCAGCGCTTTCTAGATCCTCACGCTGCGACAACGGCTGATCAGGGCGACTGATCTTGCCAATAATGCTACGGATTAAAGGCATAGATTTACTTATGATCGAGTTGCGAAGACCATCAACAGGGTTGCTGGCATATAATTCTATAAGTTCTTGAAGCGTTTTATTTCCCATAATTATGTCTCCTGCTCGGTATTTTGATTATTACTGCCAACAGCTACTTGCTCTGTGTTCTTCGAGTCGCGAACTACATTCAATAAAAAGATGGATAAATACATCACGGAAAAAAGTCCCATAAATACCAGTAAACTTCGGTATAGGGCCACATCAATTTGAACTCCTGAAATGAGTAAGAGCATAAACAGCAGTAACGAAATCACTAAAATGAGGCGTAATAACATCTTTTAATTCTCCTAATGGTTTACATATGCCATTTTAAATTGTTGTTTTTCCAATGTGTTCGACAAAGAGATGACATTTTGAGCAATGTATTCCACCTCTTGGTTAATTGGATTTTTTGGATCCATTCCCAGTAATGTGTTTTGCTTTTGAATGGCTTTTCTTACTTGTGCATGTTCCGGGATGAACCCCATGAACGAGATCTTTTGCTCAAGAAAATGTGCTAGAATTGTATTAAAACGATTGATCGTGCTGGTTGCATGTTCATCGTTTTCTGCAAAATTTACCACAGCACTAAAGGCATAAGATGGATCTATACTGAAAATGTACTTGCAAAAGCGGTAGGCATCAGAAATAGCTGTCGGCTCATCAACAAGTATCAGAAGTCCCATCTCAGAGGCGTCCAACGCCCATAGCGACATTTCACCCGCACCTGCAGGGGTGTCGATTAAAATAAAATCGTGCGTTTGGCTAAGTGTGAAAATTACCTGGTCCAGTGCATCCATAATAACATCCGAGCCCAATCGAGTTTCTTTCGGATCATTTGCAGCAGTGATCACAGTAATTCCCATAGATTGTTGGAAAGTATCCTCAAGCGTGCATTTGTTTATAATCCAATCGCACACAGTTGCTTCAATCGTTAGGTTGAACATCGTTGCGCAATTTGCCAAACCTAAGTCAGCATCTATTACAGCTACTTTGTAACCCATGTCATTTAGCATGGTGGCTAAATTTACGGTGCACATGCTTTTTCCAACACCACCTTTTCCGCTAATGGTTGTAAATATAAAGGGTTCAGGACGTTCAAATAAGTGCATCATTTGTTAAGCCTCCAACACTTTTTGTGCAAACCATTGCGGGTTAAATTCCTGAAGGCTTGTTGGCAATGTGTTACCAGTGCTTATATAACGAGCGTCGCAATCCATCTCCTTCATAAATGGGATGATTGGTCCCCATTGTGAGACCTCATCGAGATGTGTTATAGAGATATAATCGGGCTGCATTGGGTGATTTTTTGCCGTTGTATGTTCGAAGTAGAATTTGCTGCGAGCAGCATTTACTACGAAGTGTACTTCTAGCGGAGTGAGCGGGGTAAGAGTTTGTCTGATCTTCCAGTATTCTCGAAACGAGTCTTCCTGTTCGATACTTAGTGAAGGTGTATCAATCAACACGTGATCAAACTCCTTCCACTCATTTATATAATCGTTCACATCTAGCCCATTCTTAACTGTGAAATGCGAAATTTTTTGATCCTCACAAAATGTACTTAGGATACTGTAGTAAGCATCTGATGGACTTTGCTGTGGGTGCATTGTAACTACTGCTACCGTTTTATTGAGCATGAAATCAGGATGCGTACATAATTTTTGGATAAGACTGGTTTTTCCAGAGCCTGATGGTCCGGCAAAGAGCATAAACTTACTAGGTTCTTTGGTGCTGCTTTTGCCCAGACTATCTCGCAGAATTCCCGCTAACTTTGCCATGAATAATTCACCATGCTCAAAAGGGTCAATTCCTTTTTCAATAATTTCACTAAACCATTTACTTACCGTACTTGTATTGATTCCGGTTTGAACGAGTTGCTGGAATACAGGATGGCAAGCGTAATCTAAATTTGCTGCCAATAAATGCGAATCGAGCAAAGCTTCGAGTTTATCAAATCTCTTATGTAGTGCTTTTATCGCTTTTTGATTTTCGATGGGTGACTGCACCGCCATCCGAGCTTGTTGTAAATTCTCATTAGGCTTCGACTCTCTGAAATGAGTGATAAATTTCCCGGCTGTTTTTGGTATTACTGTAGTGGGTGCCTCATCGGATAACAATTCTTCTTCTTCAATATTTTTTTGTTGCACAGGCCGCAAATTTGCCCGGCGATAATATTGCCGGGAAGTTTTTTCCTGAGTGGGTTCCTCAGACGGTAAAAATTGTTGTCCAGCAGGGACAAGCTCTTTGGTTGTTTCTTTCTTTTTTTCAGATAAAATCTGCTCGGTCGCATACTTTCTTAGTGTAGCTAAATTACCATTAGAAGGTTTTTTTCTTGCTCCAATTGCCGTACTGCTGCGTTCAAATTGAACACCGTTATCCTGTTCTTTTAATGAATCGCGGAAACTCTTTTGGCGCGATGCAGGCGTAGATTCTTCGCTGGTTTGACTATCCGAAAAAATGGTAACTCTAGCTTTTTGACCCTCTGAGGGTGCTTCTGAGGCTTCTAAAATGAGTATGTCATCCCCATACATTTGATATGCAGTTTTCTTTGCAGCCTCTACAGTTTTTCCAAAAATATTCTTCAGTATCATACTAACTCAGTTTCTTCAGTAATTGACGGTTGGTTAGTTTCGGGTTGAGCTTCTTGTATGGCTCGCTCCGGTGCTTGAATCGTTAAACGATCAAAAGTTTTGAACTGAATGTCCTGGCCGATGTCGTTATACGATAACACATTTATATCTGGCAAAATTGGTGCCAAGAACTCAAACAACGTGAATCGTAAGATGGGTGAAGTAAGTAAAACCGGTTCAAATCCCTTTTTTACCATATTGGTAAATATCTTCGATGCACTTTGATATAGTCGTTCTACAGTATCCGGGGTAAGGCCAAGCGTATTGCTGTTCAATGTGCCTTGTTGGGCCTGAGAAATCAAATGTGACTCGAGTTGAGGCTCCAGCATCACAACTACTACTTCATTTTCCGGAGTCGAAAACTGGCGGGTTATCGTTTCGGATAAAGCCGCGCGACAATATTCATTTAATACATCGGTATTATTCGTTTGCTGGCAATAATCTGCTAACGTTTCCAGAATGGTTATGAGATCCCGAATAGGAACTCTTTCACGTAAGAGACGTTTCAACACTTTTTGGATATCCCCAATCTTCATTCCATCCGGTACCAGTTCTTCTACCAATGCAGGAGCCTGTTCCTTCACATTTTCAACCAGTTTTTTCACCATTTGGCGATCAATGAGTTTATGGGCGTTTTTCTTAAGCACTTCCATCAAATGGGTGGTGATCACTGCTCCGGCTTCTATGACTGCGAGCCCATATTTTTCCGCTTCAGATTTATTTTTTCCACTAACCCATATGGCATCCATTCCAAAAGTTGGGTCTTTAGTTTCAATTCCCTGGATATTTGGGCGGAAATCTTCGGGTAATAAGGTGAGGAAATAACCTGGTAATAATTCGCCTTGACCCTGAACAACTCCCCGCATTTTTATGGTGTATTGATTTGCATCAAGCTGCACATTATCTCGAATTCGAATAGATGGAATGATTATTCCTAATTCTGCAGCAAGTTGTTTACGAAGCGAAGTCATACGTTCTAATAAGTCACCGCCTTGGCTTGCTTCAACCATTGGGATTAAACTATATCCAATTTCCAGTTCAAGGGTGTCCATTACCAGATAATTCTCAACCGGATCTTCTTTTTTCTGAACCATTGCCGCTGTTTCTGTAGCTTCGGCTTCTTCTAATTCCTTTTTTTCTTCAGCACGGAAGTTTTTAAAGGCCATAAATAACAAGAAGCCTCCAATTCCCCAGAAGGGTATTATTGGAAGTCCCGGCATCATCCCCATAAAAAATACAAATACAGCGGCTATCACCACAGTTTTTGGATTTCCCAACAATTGATCTGTTAGTTCGTTACTTAAATTTCCTTCAGAAGCTGCACGGGATACTATCATACCGGAAGCTGTAGAAATTAAAAGTGCAGGAATTTGAGAAACCAGTCCATCACCAATTGTCATTAAGGTGTAGGTGGCAGCAGCTTCAGCAAGGGGCATTCTTAATTGAAGAGTACCGATAATCAACCCACCAATTATGTTGATGAAGGTGATTAATAAACCGGCGATAACATCCCCACGAACGAATTTTGAAGCACCATCCATGGCACCATAGAAATCAGCTTCGCGAGCAATTTCTTCTCTGCGCTTTTTTGCTTCCTGGTCGGTTAGCAGCCCTGCTGCGAGATCTGCATCAATAGACATTTGCTTACCGGGCATAGCATCCAAAGTAAATCTCGCTGCAACTTCAGCAATCCGGGTAGCACCTTTTGTAATTACCACAAAGTTGATAATCACTAATACTGAGAAAATGATAATCCCGATTACAAAATTACCTTGTACAATAAAGCCACCAAATGCTTCAATGATATTACCAGCGTTTCCCTCACTTAATATCAGGCGGGTAGTAGCAACGTTTAAGGAAAGCCGAAATAATGTTAGGATGAGCAGCATTCCCGGGAAAACTGCAAATTGCAGGGGCTTTAAGGCATAAAAAGCTACAAGTAGAACAATCAGCGATAGTGTGATATTCAGTGCCAGGAAAAAATCCATCAACTGAGTAGGAAATGGAATGATCATGATTAAAAGAATCATGATGATTCCAGAGGAAATCAGTACATCTGTCTGGAAAAATGTTCCTTTTAATTTCTTTGCATCAAACCCGGCAATTTTCATTTACACTAAATCTTATGTTTGTTTTTTAGTTTGAAAACGTAGGCTAGAATCTCTGCAACCGCCCGATAGAGATCTTCAGGAATGAATCCGTCCTCATCGGCGGTAGCAAAGAGTGCTCTTGCCACCGGCTTATTTTCTACAATAGGTATGCCATATTCTTTGGCAAGCTCTTTTATCTTTAATGCACGGAGCCTTTGTCCCTTTACCATTACAATAGGGGCACCATTTTTTTCAGGGTCGTATTTAAGTGCAACTGCGTAATGTGTTGGGTTTGTCACAACTACGTCGCTGGCAAGTACAGCATGATCCATTCTTTTTTGTTGGATCAACTTCATTCCGAAGCGTTTTCTTTGACCTTTTACATGGGGATCTCCTTCCATTTGTTTGTATTCATCCTTTATCTCTTGTTTGGTCATCTTCAAACTTTTGATGTATTGCTGCTTTTGGAAAACAGCGTCGGCAATAGAAAGAATGAAAAGTGCGGCGAAGACCTTAATCACGAAACTGAGGATATGTCCACCAATTTCACTCATACTATATTCCAGAGGAGCCACTACATATCCTACATAGGCAGTTGCATCTTTTTTTATTTGATAGTACACGATGATGCCAACTATGCCGAGCTTAATAAACCCCTTGGCAAGCTCTGCTAAGCCTTTCACAGAAAATATTTTCCCCATGCCTTTAATGGGATCCATCTTGCTCCCTTTAAATTCCATGGCTTTAACAGAGAACACCCCTTTAGTTTGCACCATATTAACCACCACAGCAACGATGAGTAACATGACGCTAGTGGGCATTACGATCTCTAACCCAAAAAAGAGAGCGGTACGTAAATAACTCTCAGCCTGACTTAAATCCGAGAAGCCCATGCCTGAATTGAAAAAGAAAGTTTCGAACAAGTAGGAAATACGATCATAAATCATCCCGCTTACACCCATAATCATTAGGAGTGCTGCTATCATTAGCATGATGGAAGAGATCTCTTTGCTGGAGCTTACATTACCTTCCTCTCTCGCCTTCTGGAGGCGCCTCGACGTGGGCTCTTCGGTTTTTTCTTGATCTGATTTATCATCTGCCATGAATAATGTAATTCAAAAACGATACCACTCCTTAATAAATAAATAGCAGTTCCATAAAGCAGGTTTTCTTTTCTAAATAGTGGAAGTTTTCGCCATTAGGGAAAATATTTCTGCACATACTTCCACCATTAAATTAGGATATAGGGTGGGTTGGTTATAGATCACAATGAAAGGAAAACGCCGATTTTGATATCAAAAAGCTCGATATGCAAGTTTGATTACGATCCAATTTTATAAATGGCACACAATTTGATTGATGAGAACCGAGCAAGGTGCCACGTGTTATCGGCACATGACTCCGTTCACTTAAATTTTTCTTCAAAATTTTAATAATAAAATGCTAGATCGAATTTACATGCAAATGCAGGCCATGCAGGTTCTCTCAAAATCTCAGGATGTGACTGCAGATAATCTGGCAAATATCAACACTCCCGGATTTAAAGGGAATAAGTTGTTCTATCGCATGATGACGGAAAATTTAAATGGAACCGAAATTAAACGAGCTGTTCCAATGAGTCAGGTGAATTTGGATCAGGGTATTTTAGAACCAACAGGAAATGAGCTAGACATCGCCTTAAACGGAGAAGGGTTTTTCAAAGTACAAGATGGAGAGCAGGAATATTTGACTCGTGATGGCCGCTTTTCGCTGAATTCTGACGGGTTTTTAGTGAACAGTAATGGCGCAAGAGTATTGGGCGATTCCGGGCCCATCCAACTTTCTGATATGTTCCAGAAGAATAACGAGAATGGAGGGGCAAATACCTTAGAGGTTTCCAAAGACGGCACCATTTTAATTAATGGCAATCAAATGGATAAGCTCGCAATTGTCAACGTTGAAGACCCCGGAATGTTAATACGCCAGGGTAGTTCTTATTTCACCATAAAAGATGAAATCGAATTATCTGATGAAGGAATCGGAATGGTGATGCAGGGATATTATGAGAAAGGGAATGTTAAGCCCCTTGCCGAAATGGTTGACATGATGCGAACTATGCAAACCTTTGAATCGCAGCAGAAAGCACTTAAAACCACAGACGACATGCTTTCGCAAGTAACCTCCCGATTAGGACGACTTTAATATGAAAACAAAAACAAAACCATAGAACAATGCCTAAAGCACTAAGTACAGCAGCATTGGGTATGAGTGCCCAACAGCGATCGGTTGATAATATCGCAAACAACCTTGCCAATGTAGGCACTACAGGTTTTAAAAGAAGTACCATAGCCTTTCAGGATCTATTCTACGAAAATATTGCCGCGTCAAAAATGGGGAGTTCTTCTAGCAGAAGTACAAGCGATGGCCCAAGTCTTCAGGTAGGTCATGGATCAAGAGCAGTGGCCACCATTCGTAATTTTATGCAGGGTTCTGTTGCAGAAACCGGTAACGTTTTAGATCTGGCAATTAGCGGCGATGGCTTTTTCCAGGTAGAAATGCCCGACGGAAGTACAGCATACACACGTGATGGGAACTTTAGCCGAGATTCCAGTGGATTACTGGTAAACAATTCAGGCTTGCCTATCGCTGGACAAATCGAAGTGCCAACGGATGCGTTGCGCTTAGATATTGGACAAGATGGTACCGTTACAGCCACCTTGTCTGATAATACTCAGGTTGATTTAGGTCAAATCGAACTCGCGAAATTTGCAAATAACGGGGGACTGGAAGCCATTGGAGATAATCTTTTTGTAGAAACTGAATCATCAGGGTTAGCATTTTTTGGTACTCCTGGCTCAGAAGGATTTGGAGTAGTTCGCCAAGGCTATTTAGAGCAGTCTAATGTTGATATCGTTACTGAAATGGTGCGCTTGATTGAGGCTCAAAGAGCCTATGAAACGAATTCAAAGATGGTCCAAACCGCAGAAGATATGATGCAGGTAACTAATTCTATTAAGAGATAAAATGATCGCTAACGCATTCATATCGTTGTTTCTGATACTTGCAGGGTCGCATGAAGGCCCTGAAGAAGCCACAAAATCCAAAATTCTGGAGCTGGCAACTGTAAGTTTAGAACAACATTTGGATGCAAGTGAGTATCGTTTTGAATTGGAAGCCCGGTGGATTCCAGGAAGTCTGCTTCAATCAAATCCGGAGCAAATCGTTTCTGTAAGTGTTGATGGGAATATTGAAGAATACACTCGATTTAAAGTCCTTCATCAAACAAGAAGAGGACGGCAGGTTTCAAATATCCAACTGAAGATTAAAGCTGAACAATTAGTGCCGGTTGCCATAGACCGAATTCAAAGCAATACCATGCTTTCACTAGCTGATTTTGATCTGCGCTGGACCAATGTTCGTCTGGGTAAAGATCGTTATGTAGCAGCATTAACCGAGTTGAATGGGAAGTCCATCCGCCGAAATATTCTGCCCGGGCAGCCAGTGCTTGTGCATGAAATAAGCAATCCGATTTTAGTAAGTCCGGGTGATGAGATTAGAATGCGTTATGAAGCAGGTACAATTACGTTAGCACTTAATTGCGAGTCGAGGCAAAGTGGTGCAGAGGGAGAAGAAATCCAGATCTATTGTCCTGAAACAAGAAAAAAATATACAGTCGAAATTATTAGTACAGGAGAAGTACAATGGCTAAGAACACATTAAATACAAAGCTTTTTGCACTAACTATATTGGGTTTACTTTTTTTATCTGTGGATGTATTCGCTCAATTTTCTATGTATAGCGATGTAAAAGCGAAGAGAGTGGGAGATATAATCACAGTAGTTTTAAGAGAGAATCTACAGGGTAGTTCAACAACCGATACGAAAGTAACCAGCAATGTAAGCGGGCAGGCCAGTGGATCGCTTTCTGGAAATTTCATGCCTTTCGAGCCTGTATTTGGGAGTGGAGCCTCGGTGAATTACGGAAATGATCAGAAAAACCTGGCAACACAACGTCAATTATTAGAAGGTTTCGTGAGTGTTCAAATTGTTGAAGTGACAGAACAAGGAGATTTGATCGTAGAAGGTAAACGACAAACAGAAATTAATGGTGAGGTTCATGAAATGTCTATCGCCGGCACTGTTCGCCAAAATGATATAGATGGAAGAAATCAGGTGCTGTCTTATCGAATTGCAAATGCACAAATCAGTTATCAAAAAATGGGTGGGCTTAAAGACAAGAAAGGAAATAAAGGCATCCTTAAGAAAGTAATTTTTGGTGGAATCGGTGCTGGGTTAGCGGCTGCTGCCATATTGAGAACTAATTCAAATCAGTAATAGGATGATTAAAAAGCCAATATATCTCGCATATTTAACAGGACTGATTTTTATCATTTCCGGAACGAACGCAATGGCTCAAACTCGTCTTTCCGACTTGGTAGAAATCCAAAATACTTCCGGAAAAGAATTAATTGGGTATGGGCTTGTAACTGGTTTAGACCGTACGGGTGATCGATCATCGAGCAGTAGAGGAGCTGTTTTTACTATTCAGTCGATTGCAAATATGCTGGAAAATTTTGGGATAACTGTAAATCCTGATAGGCTTAGAACGCGAAATGTGGCAGCTGTAATGGTTACGGCAAAATTAAGCCCATATCATGCCCCGGGTAGTAATATTGATATTACTGTTTCATCGTTAGGTGATGCAAGCAGTTTGCAGGGGGGAGTTTTATTACAAACACCGCTTTTTGATCCAAGTACGGAAGAGGTATATGCAAAAGCTCAAGGATCTTTAATTGTTGGTGGAATAACTGCAGAAGTGCAAGGCTCAAGAGTTAGCAGAAATCAAACATTAACAGCGACAATTCCCGGCGGAGCAAGTGTAGAACTGAACGACGAGTACGAATTATCCTCAGATGAGCCACTTGGATTAGTATTAAGAGATCCAAGTTTTGTGAATGCCCGAAGTATTGTCGAAGTAATTAACGGCACTTTTGATGAAGAAATAGCCATGATGCAGCATCCCGGTTTAGTGAAAGTTACCTGGCCGGATGCATTTCAGGATCAAGGCGCAATGAACGTGTTCACGAGTATAATTCTGGAACAGGAAATAACGGTTGAAACAATAGCCAGAGTAGTAATTAATGAACGAACCGGCACCATTGTGGCCGGCGGGGATGTAGTAATTGGCGAAGTAATGATCTCACATGGTAGTATTCAGGTTAGAACACAGAACACCCCTTTAGTTAGCCAGCCACCAGCATTTAGTGGCGGTAATACCATTCTATCTAATGTTCAGGAAACAGGAATTAGCGAGCAACCCGCTCAAACTATTGTGCTGGAACCACGCACATCCGTATCGGATTTAGCGGTGGCATTAAACACACTTGGACTTAGTCCACGAGACATTATCGCCATATTTCAGGCAATAAATCGTGCGGGTGCACTTCGTGGAAAACTAATTGTGATGTAGGCAGAACTATGAAAGTTGATAATAATTTTTTACTCGAACAATCCGCACTATCCGCATCTAGAAAACTTGCGAGAGAAAAAGAGAATGCCGCGGTGCAGTTCGAAGAAATTTTTGCCAAACATTTGGTGAAAGAGCTAACAAAAGATTCCTTCAAAATTGAAGGCGGAATGATGGGAAATGCGAACAAAATGTACAGAGAATTTATAACCGATGCGTTGGCATCCGAACTAGCCGCTCAACAACAACTGGGTATGGCCGATTTGGTAACGCGTTACTGGAATCAGAATAATGAAGAGTAACCCAATAAAAATAAGATGACAGATCATAAAAACACGCCTAAAGAAATCCAGGTGATTTCGGAGAAAGTGGATTTACTTCACGAGAGTTCTAACAAAATGATAGAAGTAATGGAGCGTCAAATCGATGCTATAATATCATCAAACACCAATCAGATTGAAGAACTTGCTAATTTGCATGCAACACTTACCATCAAGTACACCGAAAACGAGCAAGACTTTATCAATGAGCTTAGCACCATTTTATCATCAAAAAAAGAGAGTAAAGGCATAAAGCTGGCTGCTTTGAAAGATTTATTTCCTGAATACAAAATACAAATTGAAAGCTGGCAGGAAATCTTACATGACAACGTACTAAAACTGCAGCGAAAGCATCATCAAATTGTTGATTTATTGGAGTTTGCAATGAACAATAATGCAAAAATGCTGGAAACCTTGTATAGCAAAGGGAATGAAAAAAATACCCATTACAGTGCTTCCGGTTCAACTAATTCGGCAATGCCGGGATTGGCAGTAAACCAAAAAGCCTAAAGAGCATTCTATGAATCATTTGTTCGAAATATCAAAAAGTGGATTGGCAAGCGCTCAGCGTTCGTTATCGGTAACGTCGAACAATATCGTAAACGCAGATACACCGGGTTATACTCGCCAACGGGTAGATAAATCTCCCATAGGACTTAGTTCCGGTAACTCCTCCATCGGCCTTGGTGTTAACATATCAGAGGCAACTCGCCTAAGAAATGATATGAACGATGCCCTGACTAATCAAAAGCGTCAGGAGTTAGGATTCATGAATTATAAAAATCAAGTATTCGAGCGCCTCCAGGCAACAATGACCACTGATTCCGGTGGCGATCTGGATGTTCGAATCAGCAAGTTTTTTGATATGTTTTCAGAGCTTGCTAACGATCCACAAGATGTGAGTGTACGAAATAGCCTGCTAACAGAGGCTCAACAACTCACCGCAAAATTTCATAGCATCGATCAAAATCTGGTTGAAACTGGTGAAATCATCGCAAACACTGCAGACAACACAGTTTCAAACATCAATGCGTTACTTCGTGATTTACAATCGTTAAACGACTCTGTTTCTCAAAGCACACTTCGCGGAAACCCAGATAGTACAAGTCTCGATATTCGAGTTAAAAAGTTAGAAGAGCTTGCTCAGTTGGTCGATTTCACGCAAATGAATTCCGATTCCGGATCCGTGGAAATCAGAATTGGTGGAGTGAGAGTTCTGGATGATGATCATCTACTTCAACTTAAAACTGAAAATTCTCCAAATGATCAGACCTTAAACATTCGATTAAAAAGCGGGACACTGTTAGATGTTAAAGGTGGTGAATTGGGCGCCCAAATGGAGATGTATTCCAAAGATATACCCGAGCTGAAAGAAAAGTTAGATCAGGTTGCCCAGACATTAGTTACTGAAATAAATGCACTACATAGTTCTGGATTTGGATTAAATGATTCGATAGCTCGCGACTTTTTCCAGGCTGATGGGACCAACGCAGGTACGATTAGCATTAACCCGTTACTAATTGAAAATCCCCAAAATATTGCCGCAAGTGATATCGCCGGTGAGGCAGGAAACGGAAATATTGCTTCACAAATCACCGAACTAAGAGATGCCGGTTTAGTAAATGGCAGAAAACTGGTTGATCATACCATTGAAATTATAAGTGCGCCCGGTACAGAATTGTTTTTGCTTAGTTCACAGATAGAAACCAGCGAAGCAGAAGTTCTTATGCTCCATACCCAACAGGAGCGAGAATCCGGAGTGAATATTGATGAAGAACTTGCCAACATGATTCAATTTCAGAATTCATACCAGGGTGCCGCAAGAGTAATGCAATCGGCAAGAGAATTATACGACACCTTATTAGGAATAGTGGCCTAGATTATGAGAGTTACAAACCGCATCGTTTTCGACAATTTTATGCGCGATATCAATCGAAATCGCACACAAATGGCAGAAATTCAATCGAATTTGTCTAGTGCTAAGCAGGTACGGTTCCCATCACAAGATCCCGTATCATTTCAACGCAGCAGGTCTATTGAGGAAGATATTCGGGAATCGAAGCAGTTCCAGAAAAACATCAATAGTGGACTTCGGCAAAGCAGGTTAGTACAGGATGCTCTCGATACTTCTATCGATGATCTAATCGAGATAAAGAGAATTCTGGTTCAGTCGTCTTCGGATACCTACAATGCGGCAGACCGGGGAAATATGGCGGACCAGATAGCAGGAATTCGTGATTCTTTAATTGCGACTTTTAATTTAAGCTATGGCGACCGCTATTTATTCGCCGGGACAAATAGCTCAACTGAGCCTTTTAATTTAGATGCCAGTGCTACCGGTGGAGTTGCTGATACCAGCAATTCTACGCCGCTAAGTGTAACCGTAGATAATGGCGTTGATATTGAGATAAGTGTTACCGGAAGCGAAATAAGGGCAACTGAAGAAGGTGATTTTTTTGAAACTATCCAGAATATTGAAGACGCACTTCGGGCCAACGATGGCGATGCTTTAAATAATTTAATTCCTGCTGCCGACGAACTCATCGACCATACCACAGATGTAACTTCAAGGCTGGGAAATAACATTGCACGAATGGAATACATGTTCGAGCAATACGAGAATACGAAAATCACACAGCAATCAGAGATTAGTAAACTGGTTGATACTGATTACGCTCAAGCCATTTCTGATTTACAGAAAAATGAAACTATATATCAGTCTGCGATGGCTGTACACACCAGAATGTTTAACAATTCACTGTTGAACTATATCTAACCAAAAACAGAGAGGATGTCGCATTATGAAAACGACAAATAATCAATCACACACACACAATAAATCAACTTGGGTAGATGTAGTTTGGCACCTAAGTGAACTTAAATATTTAAGCGATTCAAAGCTCATCAAGCTGTTGAATACGTATGGGAAAATTATCATTGCAAGTAGTGAGTCTCGCCCGGCGAATCTATCCCTAAATGTGATGTGGCATCAGTATCCTGAAGGTACCCCAAGAGCTGAAGTTTGGAATTCATCATTAGAAATAGGAGCCAATAAGTGGAAATTATTTTTAATGGATGATGAGATTCTACGAATCAATGAGCTTGATAGCGCTATTTCCGAAAATTCTTATGAATGGCCAGCTGCTTTAATTCACCATCGTAGTAGTGAAAAGAATTACCAGTACTATCAAATGCGCCTGATTTTTAATTATGAAGGCTTCCGTTTTGATGGCGTTAATATTCCGGATGCAACACGTTGTATTCTGCGTGATGGAATTCAAATGTCGAACATTCCGATTGAAATCATGGCCACAAAGAATCCAAATGCTGAAGTAGATATCGAAGAGGAAATGGCCATTCAAAATTTTGCACCACAGCTTTTCATAGAAAATGGATTCCGCCTGTTTAAAGAGAAAAAATATATCCATGCCGCAGCACAGTATCGCGTAATTGCAAATTCTGATAAAGCTTTACCATTTGACAAATTAAGTGCCTTGAATGGTATCGCTTCGTGCCACGCTGAGCAGTTTAGATGGGAACCGGCTTTAGAAGCAGCCGATCGTTCTTTAGAAGAAGAAACTTTTCAGCATTTACCTTATCTAATTAAATTTAAAGTAAATCAGCTCATTAAAAACTGGAAAGAAGCGTACAATGCTCTATTGAAATATTACGAGAACACCTTTTATGAGAAGATTAAACTGCATTCTAAAGCAAACTATGATGTAAGAATTACTCTTGAAGATACGCTGGTTAGTTTGGTTGACCTGGCTTTTAAAGCAGGAATGATTCAAGATGCTTCAGATCACCTGGAGGATCTCTTTAATTTGAAAGAAGGAAAATTGGAAAAAGCCTACATGAAACAGTTGTTGGTACTTTCAATAGAGCTTGAAGATTTCGAAAAGTCAGAGTTTTTCTTTAGAAAATTACATGAGAGTAAATTCCCAAAGAATTTAACTGAACAGGAATTATCGCTCTTAAACGATTACATGGAAATGTTCATGAAAAAAGGGTGGTACGAGAGTGTATACGAGGTGTATTCAGAGCTTCACTATCACTACCCACAAAATGACGAATTCCGGCGTAGATTAATCGTAACACTGGTTAAAACCGGGCGGTTAGAGCAAGCAAGAAACTTAGCCTCAAAAGTGGCTTAAGTACATAAACTAACTATATGGGAAGCGGGTCTACGTTGTGTGGTACCCGCTTTTTTTATTCTCCTTCACCATATTGTTTCAGTTTATTTCGAATTGTTCGATCAGAAATCCCCAACAATTGAGCAGCCTTTTTCTGATTACCTTGTGTTTGTTCAAGTGCTTTGCGGATGAGCTTCATTTCGGCTTCTTCAATAGACATGAGTGGAAGATCTGTGGCATCCAAGGACTCGTTACTAAGAGTTTCATCGGCATTCGAAAACATCTCATTATCCACGTGCTCAACTAAAATTTGATCTGCATCCTGAGCCAGAATAATCCCGCGGTGCATTTTATTGTTAAGCTCCCGCACATTACCTCGCCAATCTTGAGCAACCATATAATCCATCAATTCTTTAGAAATTTCTTTGGGTTCCATGCCATACCGCTTGGTGAAATGCTCGGCAAAATAGTTTACCAACAAAGGGATATCACTTTTACGATGGCGAAGTGGTGGAATTTCTATAGGAAATACATTTAACCGATATTACAAATCTTCTCTGAATTGTTTGTCGGCAATGGCTTCCGCAATATTACGATTCGATGTGGCCAGAATTCTAACATTTGCTTTAATCGGTTTCTGGCTCCCTACTCTATAAAATTCATTTTCTTGCAATACTCTGAGTAATTTAGCCTGCACATTCAATTCAATTTCTGTGATTTCATCCAATAACAAAGTTCCACCTTCAGCGGCATCAAAAGCACCTTTACGATCGGAGATTGCCCCGGTAAATGCGCCTTTAACATGTCCAAAAAGTGTGCTTTCAACCAATTCTGACGGCAAATTAGCGCAGTTTATTTTGATGTATGGTCCATTTGCACGATTACTATTTACATGAATCTGATGTGCAAACACTTCTTTTCCTGTTCCACTTTCTCCCTGGATAAGTACCGGAGCCACATTTTTGGCAATTTGTGGAACAACGCGCATTAGCTTTTTTATCTGTGGATCATTCCCAATAAACTGATTCCCCCCTTTTTGAGCTGCATTTACAGGACTTACAGCTTCAGCTTTTTCATTCTTTACGCTTGATGTTGTCGAAGCTGGTTTTCTTTTTGCTGCTTCAGCTTCGGGGTCGGCTTCAAAAAAGCGATTTACCCTGAATAAAATTTCTTTCGCTTTGAATGGTTTTGTAATGTAATCAAAGGCTCCTTTATGTAGAGAACGAACGGCATGATTTATATTTCCGAAGCCAGTAATGAGAATAACGCCTGTATTGGGGTATTCTTTTTTCACTTCAGCCAGAACTTCATCCCCTGTAAGCTCATTCATTTTGACATCAGAGATTACTAAATCCACGGTCTCTTTTTTTAAGTAATCCAACCCTTTAACTGGAGAATTAAATGCTGATACCTGGTATCCTGTTGCAGTAAGTATTTCTTCTATGAATCCAAGTAATAGTTCGTCGTCATCAATAACAAGAATAGATCTTTTCATAAATCTCGATTAAAGGTGCAGTGCCTTATTGGAATAAAATTGACCAGCCGTAAACAATGAAATTGCTGTATAAAAAAAAAGAGAGCATTCGGCTCTCTTTTTAAATAAACAATTATAAAGAATTGGGATTAACGGAACATGTTTTCCGCCATCTTTTCCCAAATGGCCGGGTCATTCAACATTTTACCCAACTCAGTCTCTTTAGCGGCTTCCGGCGATATTTGGCGTGCCTCATCATATTCCTGAATGCGAGCCTTATATTCTTTTAATTTACTGAATGCTGCAGAATTTGCTTTTTCAAGTTCGATTCGGGCAAATTGCTCATCACTGCTTTGAATGCCATTGCTGCTAATCGAGACTTTATCGGATAAACCTTTTGAGTCGGTACCCTGATCTGCCTTTGAAGTAGCACGAGCATTTTCGGCGGCTTTCGAGCCATCGATTTGTCCGTTTAATTGAGTGGATAGTTTATTGATTTCCATGGTGGTAGTTATTTATAGGTATTAAAAGTATGAAATATTGGGAGTTTTAGAAATCCCATAGCTCTCTTGCACTTTGCGTTGTTTGGTGGCAACAGCAAGTTTTTCCATTTGAGTATTAAGTAGAGCTGATATTCGTTGTTGAATCTCTTCGTTCATAGAAATAAAAGCATCAAATAAAGGACGCAGTAAATGAAGCTCGTCTTTCGATAATTTCATCTCTTCTTTGTTGTTCTGAACTAAGTGCAGAACTTGCAAATATTCTTCACGTTGACTCATCTCCTGCCGAATTACTTCCAAAGAAGGTGATTCCTTGTCTAATTCAGAGAGAATGTTATCGCTCAATTCGTTTAATCGTGATATGGTAGTTTCTAACTTCTTCATCTTAAATGTAGGATGGAGCTTGAATGCTTACACTTGCAAATTGAACTACCTGCTCGAATTGTTGGGCACCTGCTTCAAGTAGAGCATCGAGTTCGTTAAAAATCCGTCGTTGTTCCTCTTCGTAATCAAGTAGGTAATCTTCCTCTCGTTCAATTAATCGATTCAGGTTGTCAATTTTATCCTCAAAACTGTCTTCTAAGGAGGATAAAATTCCACCTGATTGGGTATAGCTTTCAGATTGAGAGAGTATAGTTGCGATAGGAGAGGTAGCATCCTGAAAAAATGCTGCTATCTGCTCTGGTGAATCTGTTAGAATCTGATCCAGCAGATCAGCATCATCAATTTTCATTTCACCATCATTTTCAAAGCTTATTCCAAAGTCAGCAAAATTGGCAACATTGCCACTTGTTATGCCGGTAGCATTTAGAATAGCAGTTTGGCGAAGTGTGGTACTATAATTTCTTATGGTTCGATATTTCTGAAGCGGCCCTTTGTTCCCCGTCTCAGCATTAATGAACGTTCGTTCTCTAATGGTCTCATTTACTTCATTAAACGCATCGATAAAATCCTGTAAATTTGATTTTGAAGCAGCTATATCACGACTTACCGTCATTTGCTCTTCAACACCAGTTGCATCTAAAAGAGTGAAATCCAGCCCATCAACTGCATCAGTTACGTTATTAGAACCACGGGTAAAGGTCACACCATCAATGGTAAACTGTGCGTCTAATTCTGCATCGGGTACCAGTTCACTAAGTCCGCCGGTAATTTCCGCCAGTACTCCGGTTGCTCCGCTGAATTGTATTCTGTTATCAAAACCTGTTTCTAAACTTTGAATCGAGAATTGCACTTCGGTACTGTTCGTATTAAATACACTTGCACTAGCCTCTTCGCCAAATTTGTCGGCAATTTCGGTAGTGAAAGCTTCAAGTATTTCTTTATTCGTCAGTCCGGAAGTGGTAACACTGATAGTTTCCGTTTTATCACCAATGGTTAGTGTTACGGATCCATCCCCAAATGCGGCCAGATCGGTGTCGTCGGCTGTGCGAACAGTATCAAGCGCTACATCTCGTTTGGCTAAACGGTCTACCGTTAAATTAAAAGTGTTTTCTCTTTCCAAACCGGAAATTGAGTTAACCTTAACCACTTTACTGTCGCTTACGGATGACGTGAATTGCTCGAATGAATTATTAGAAGCTGTAGTTAATTCTGTAATTTTAGCTTCAAGATCGGTCATTGCCTTACTTACAGCACCTACTGCTGTTTTGCTTTCCGAAACATCACTTTTCTCAGCTTCAAAGCGCAATTTCTTTTGGGCTTCAAGCTCAACCAACTGAGTCACAAAGGGCTCGTAGGAGGATGTTTGGGCAAATAAGCTGGAAATGGAGGCCATGACTTACTTAATTCTGGTTAAACAGTTAGGTGATGAATGTTTACTTGTTTACTTGAAACTTCATCCCAGGTATTTCTGAGAGGTTCAAGAATCTCACGTATTTCTTCAAACCGATGCTTCCGAGATAAGTCCTGGCAATATCGATACAACTCAAAGAGCTGACCTGCTGGCTCGTAATCAAAGTTGAGGCCTTGTATTAGCCCGGATAGAATCTCGCGTACTTTCTTATCATCCTCGCGATAGGAAGCTTGAATGAGTAGGTCGTACATCTTTACCACTAATTTTAGCGGCGATGCATTCATAATGGCTTGTCTCTGATATATTAATGATGCGTTTTGCATGATGTTTTTTTTTACAACTACTTATGTTTCAGTTTATCGGTGCACTGCCAAATATGTTAATACGTAAAGCCCTTGTATTAAAGAACTCTAATACTCGGCAGGCATAAACCTAGCACATTCTTTTTCTGTATTGACAACTTTTATGCCAAGGTGGGAATAGCCCAATAAAGAACTAGTTAGGTTAAATCATTTATCAGCAGGGGTAAGTACTTCCTTAAATGCGGAAAAAAATTCAAAAGCGGAAAAGAATTCATTTGTTCTGATGTATTCCCAATTACTCCGGCATTTGGATATCAATAAGCTACCCAATTGATCAGAGTGCCCCATTTTGGATCTCGAGTAACCTACTGGATGGCTTTTCTAAGCCATTAGATTGGTGTGGCATCATTTTTGGATTTGTAGAAACAGCAACTAACTAACTGGAGATCTTGTGCAAGCAGAATTAGCTCGTGCTCAGGCATTATTGAGTAAGAAACATCCTAACACCGATAAAGCGATTAAGATGTTGCGATCGCAATTGAAGAAGAATAATCGTTCTTGGATGATTTATCATTATCTAGGAGTGGCTATGCTCCAAAAGGCAGATTATTCTAAAGGACTTGAATTCTTACTTAAAGCGCTTGAAGAAGGCAGTTCGGAGCCCGAAACCTATCATTTAGTTTCTGTTGCTTACCATAATACGAGCGAGTTCGAACAAGCGATACGCTTTGCAAACGAGGCGATAAGTAGAAACCGTGAGTTTTTAGAAGCCTGGATAAATCTGGGAGCTGCACATCGAGCTTTGGCACAACTGGATGAAGCAATGAAAGCATATTCCGAAGCAAACCGCCTAGATCCTAAAAATGCAGGGATTGCCTATCGGATTGGTTCAATTTATTTAGATCAAGGAGACTTAAAAAAAGCGAGAGAATTGTATGAAATAACCACTAAAATGGAACCGACCTTTATTGAAGCATACTTAGGTCAGGCACTTATTCATTTGAAAATTCAGGAGTATCCTGAAGCGGTTGAAAAGATAAACGAAGCCCTGAAAATAGATCCGAAAAACCGGCTTTCAAGAATTCAATTAGCGGTAGCTTTCAAAGATTGGGGAAAATATACAGAGGCAATTAAACTTAACGAGAAGTTATTAAAAGAGAATCCACGAGATGGCAGGCTTCGTGTTAATTACGCATTATGTTTGTTAGAAGTTGGTCGTTTTAATGAGGCAGAGAAAAATTATTTGCGGGCATTAAAAGATTCACCGGAAGCTCCGGAGTCACTTTCCAATTATTTAATGGGAATTCATTATAACCCAGAGCGAACTAAAGATGAGATTTATGATGCCCACCTGCTTTGGGATAAACATTTTGCACCCGGGGCTAGAAATAAGCGTCCTGTTCCTAAAAATATCAATCCAGATAAGAAACTAAGGGTGGGTTTTATATCAGGTGGATTTAGGAAACATCCTGTTGGTTGGATGATTACACGTGCGATAGAAAATTTGCCAAAAGATCAAATTGAAGTGTATGGATACACAACGCATGCTATGTATGATAGTTTGACCATGCGCATCCGAAAAAGATGCGATAAGTGGACTTCTGTTCTAGGCTACACTGATAAAGTCGTTGCCAGAATTCTAAAAGACGATGAGATCGACATATTGGTAGAACTATCAGGGCATTCGGCGTTTAATCGATTAAAAACCGTTACGCTTGAACCGGTTCCAATTACTATTAAATGGGTGGGTGGGCTTTTCAACACAACCGGCCTGGAAAGTATGGACTACCTTTTAACAGACCATTGCGAATCACCTGAAGGAGAAGAAGGTTATTACACCGAGAAACTAGTTCGCATGCCTGACGACTATGTTTGCTATGAACCACCTGAATATGATATTTCGGTGGGTCCACTACCGTATTTATATAATAGATATATAACTTTTGGGTGTTTTAATAATCCATCGAAGTTAAATGATCAGTTAATTGAGCATTGGGCTGATATACTCCATAAAATTCCAAAAAGTAAGCTGTTTCTTAAAAGTAAACAGTATGATACAGATGAATTCGTAGAACAGGTCGCATCACAGTTTAATGTATATGGCATAGATAGAGATCGAATTAATTTTGAAGGGTATGCAATGCATGAAGATCTGCTCGCATCATATAATCAGGTAGATATTGCCTTGGATCCCTGGCCTTATTCTGGTGGACTAACAACCTGCGAAGCACTTTGGATGGGGGTACCGGTAGTCACACATGCGGGGCCAACCTTTGCGGGTAAACATTCTGTCACTCATTTAACGAATTCCGGGAATGCAGAATGGGTAACAGAAAATTGGGATGATTATAAAGCCAAAGTTATTGAACTAGCCTCTGAACCCAAAAAACTACAAGAAATTAGATCGACACTTAGAGAGCAACTGCTTTCTTCTCCACTTTGTGATGGACCACGATTTGGAGCACATCTAACTAAAGCTTTTCGGGAAATGTGGAATCAACGGGTTCGTGGGTATAATGAACAGTTAGAAGAAGGTGTATGGCAAGATCATATTAATGTGCAACCATATACGGATGCCGAACTAGAAGATTTTAAAAATGAACATTCTATCTGCGATGATCCCCCATTCTTGACCAATTTCACAGAATTCGAACTAGATAATGATGTGAAAATAGCACTCCCAAAATCCAAGGAGAATTTCACTCACTTTACGTTGATTGAAAACAAAGATAGAAATAAGCGACTTTTAAAGACTGTATCAGAACTTGTTTCTCCCGGCGATGAAGTAATCGAAATTGGCGCCGGATATGGAGTACTAACTTTTCCTATCGCTCATTTAGTGGGCAAAAATGGAAAAATGCTCTCCTTGGAGCCCAATCCTAATATACTTCCGTTTCTGAAAGAAAGTAGGCGATTAAATGTAAGTCGCCAGCTTGATATTGTTGAAATTGCAGCCTGTGATGTAAAAGATACATCCTATTTATTTGTTGGAAGCAATGAAGATGAAGGAGTGCTCAATACGGAGAAAGGGACAATTCCTGTTGAGACGAATTTATTAGACGCCATAATCAATGAGTTTAAACTTACCTCGCCACGACTATGCGTAATTGATATTGAATGTGGTCTTTCTAAGTTGCTCGCAGGAGCTAAAGAAGTGCTTTCAAAATTTAAGCCAACTATTTGTTTAGGTAATTCTAAGAGTATAGACGCTACTGCATTATCTATGCTGGAAGAATCTGGATATAGAGTATTTGAACACATTGAAGAGGTAGGAGTTCTTTCTAAGCTAGAACCAGAGCAGGAGAGCTCAGCACGGTGGTTGTTTGCTCTTCAAGCTGAAACCGAAAATAAACTAAAGAATGCTGGATTTATTTTTCATGAGGATATTCACACCGAAATCGAACCTTCGAATTATGTAGAGGAAGTTCGCGAGCTAGAGTGGACAAAAAGTTTCTATCCAACATGGCTCCAGCAACCCGAACTTGAAGCAGAAGAGCAGTATTTCAGAGCCATAAATATTCTTTGGGAGATTGATAAAAACTCAAGGCTTTCTGCTGCCGAAAAAGCGGTGCTCTCGGTCGAAGCAGCTACAACTTTGTTGGATTTATACTCTGCGAATCCGGGATTCATCCCAGTTGCATGTTCTTTAAGCCGGGCATTTGTGAATATTGGAAAATTTCAGGATGCCGCGAGTGTGTTGAAAAATGTATTTGAGCAAGTAATGGCATCAAATGCCAAACCTGACTTGAGCCTCCCATTTTTGCTTCCATTAAAAGCTCAGGAAACTGGAATAGTATCCAGCGATGGGCTCAATTGGTTGAAGGTGAAAGTGGTAGAAGCATGGTTGTTGCTGCAAAACCCAACAACGTACAGGTTGCAATCCAAAGAGATTAAATTTTTAAAGCGTTTAAGTAATAATCCCGATTCCCTTCAAATCACTAAAACAATTGCAGAAGATTTATTGGCAGATGGGATGGTGACTGATATTAAAGCACCAAATCGAGTTAAGTCGGGTAAGTTTTTGCACATCATATTTAATCATGTGTATGCGAAAACGCTACTCGATGTATTGGAATTAACCAATTCAAATTCAGATCAGGAGCATCAACTCCTCATCGAAAAACATACTGCAATCGAGAATGTATTTGTTAATGTGGATGAGTATGATTTTGCCACTCTATTTAACTATCAGCATGATATTGAAAAGGTAAAAAAACTGTGCATGGCCACTGATATAGATGGGATATTCTTTCATGGAATATTCCTGGATTGGCAAAAAA
Source organism: Balneolaceae bacterium (assembly GCA_965249965.1). GTDB lineage: Bacteria > Bacteroidota > Rhodothermia > Balneolales > Balneolaceae > HXMU1420-13. Next base: position 53,601 of record OZ252262.1, on the reverse strand, counting down.
AACTGGTAAAGCATATTGGCAGTAAAAAACATATTGGCTGGTATATTTGGGGTGGCGATTTGTACAACCCAATTCGTTTTGGCCGACCAATGCGTTTTCTGGCTGGATTGATTGATAGTATTCACACTGCCGTGGATGGCGATATCACGTTGTATAAAGATCATTATGGCGAAAGTGATGTCTATACTTTTGCGTACCCATATGCCGGATTGTATGGCGAGATGGAGTTTGAGGTGAAAAAATCAAAGCCACCTTTAATTATCGTTGGAAATTCTGGTGATAAAGGAAACAATCACATTGAAATATTACAGCAACTAGCTACGAAGGAAGATATTGACGGGTACGAGATTCTTATTCCAGCTTCCTACAATTTTTCCGTTGAATACGAGGGCATATTACAAGCTGAGTTAAACAAACTTGGATTGGCAGATCGAACGACTTTATTGAAAGAGTTTATGCCACCCCATGAATATGTAAAGTTGATTGCATCTGCAGAACTGTTTATTGGTGCTCATAACAGACAGCAAGCTTTAGGAAATTTAATGGCATCACTATACGGCGGGTGCAAAACTTTAATTCGTCGCAATATTGTTGTAAACGGGGTGGAGATGAAAAATCCCGGGTTGGAATTTCTGGAATCTTTTGGGTTTCAACTTGAGGCATTTGAAGCATTACGCAACATCAAGGCTCTGAGTGAAATACCGGTTGTAAGCGCTGTACAAAGATCAAAACAGCAAGAAATCATCCGTAAAGAATTTGGAATCGAACAACGATCGGTTCAGATCATAGCGTCGAGTAGCGAGATTTTGAATAAAACAAGAAGCACACATCCGATTCTCGAAGAATCGATGAGCTAGGAGGGAATATGGAATCACAGGATATACCTTTTAATAAGCCATTCATTACCGGTAATGAGTTAGAATATATTCAGGATGCGGTAGATTTTGGTCATATTAGTGGAAATGGTAAGTACACAAAATTAGCTCAACAATTTTTTGAACGACAGTTTGGGTTTAAAAAATGTTTATTAACCACCTCTTGCACAGATGCTCTTGAAATGTGTGCCATTTTATTGGATATAAAACCGGGCGATGAGATTATTATGCCTTCGTATACATTTGTCAGCACTGCAAATGCGTTCGAATTAAGAGGCGCAACCATCCGGTTTGCAGATTCACGGGTGGATCATCCTGGAATTGATGAATCGTCCATAAAGGCGCTAATTACGCCAAAAACAAAAGCTATTGTGGTGGTGCACTATGCAGGTGTTGCTACTGATATGGACTTAATCATGGGTTTGGCTGATGATCATGGATTATATGTGGTGGAAGATGCAGCCCAAGCCATAAACAGTTATTACACACATCGTGATGGGAGTGTTAGCCATTTGGGTTCAATTGGCCATTTGGGAACTTTCTCATTTCATGAAACGAAAAACATCATGGCAGGAGAAGGGGGCATGCTCACTGTAAACGCCTCTGAATTTATTGACCGTGCAGAAATAATTTGGGAGAAAGGAACAAACCGAACTGCTTTTTTCCGTGGAGAAGTAGACAAATACGGTTGGGTAGATATTGGCTCATCGTTCCTGCCATCGGAATTAAATGCCGCTTTCCTTTATGCTCAGTTGAGTAATCTCATCCGAATACAGCAAAAAAGAATGGCTATTTGGAATAAATATCACAAAGCGCTGGAAGATACGTGTGTACGATTGGGCATTAAACAGCCACTAATCCCTGATTACGCCACTAATAATGGACATATGTATTACCTGGTATGCAGATCAGAGACTCAAAGGTCAAATTTAATAGGCCACCTAAGAGAATTGGGCATCCATAGTGTGTTTCATTATCAATCGTTACACAGTTCGGCATACTTCTTGGATAAACATGATGGAAGATCGTTACCAAATGCTGATTTATATACTAGCCATTTAGTGCGGCTGCCATTTTACTATGAGCTTTCTACCACTGATCAGGATTTAATTATCGAAGCAGTGAGAAGCTTTGGTGGAAGAAGAAAGAGTTTATTTAGAAAAGATTGGAATGATTCTCTGTTAGGGCAACACGCTGCTACCGGGTAATCAACAAAGAAACTGTGAGAGACAGTACTGGTAAGTCGGCTTGCCGATTTCACCTTTTATTTAAAACGTTGCTTGAATCGCCTTGATATGGAAATATCGAGGCGTTTTTTATATGTACTCATCTGATAAATCTATCTCGAATTTACTTACTGATTTCAGTAAAAAAAACCACTCTCAAAATTCATTGATTTCGGTCAGAAAAAGTGAAAAAAAATTGATGAGTGATATTTTTATGAAAAATATTTTTCACAAAAAACGGCTTTAATTATATCAAAAACGCCGATTTTGAGGTAATTAAAAAATATTCGAAAAAAATTTAAGTCCGGCATTTAAGACTGCCCAATACTGCTCGATAACTACAGCAACTAACGAATTGGACAACTAACTATAAACAGACAACAAACTATATTGGAGAATTATTATGGCAAGCTTTGGAGATTTAAACCGAGTAGGAACAAACGTACAATCCATAGACGCGCAATTATCTCTTAACAGAATAAATCGCGATTTAGCAAACAGCCGAGAAAGGCTAACAACTGGTAGTAACATTAATCGTGCGGAAGATGACGCAGCGGGTTACTCAATAGCAACAAAGTTAAAAAGTAGAGTTGCTGGTTTAGAGCAATCACTACAAAATGTAAGCGATGCAAAATCTGTTCTCGACATCGCAGAATCAAGCTTCGATATTGTAATGGACAGCTTGATTGATATGAAAGCACTTGCCACTCAGGCAGCCAACGATACCCTGGGAAGTACTGAAAGAGGCTATATTGGCGATCAGTTGCAGGCAATTGGATCTGACATCAATGAAATTGCAAACCAAACAATTTATCAGGATCAAAACCTTTTAAATGGTGCAAATAACTCAGGCAGTATCCAGCTAACTTTCCAAACAGGTGAACGTGCAGAAGATACCATCGTTGCAACAATTAATGCAGTGAATATTGGAGAGCTTTTCGCCCCAAGTGGTGATACAAATCTTGGTGCAACAGCAACCGCTGGTGGTGGTGCAGGTGGCGGAGCCGCAATCTCTGTAACTGGTGCAACTGCTTCCGATCAGGGAGCCTTTACCTTCGCAACTACAGCAACAGGCGCCGATTATAATGCATTTATCACAGCCGTGGATAGTGCCATCGATTTAATGGCTGAAAATGTGAATACCATTGGTATCACACAGTCATCGCTAACGCTTCGCGAAGAAACGCTTTCTGAGTCAATCTCGGCAAATGAATCCGCAAAAAGCCGAATCATGGACACAGACTTTGCCAAAGAACAAGCAGAATCCGTAAGACTTCAGATCCTACAGCAAACTGCAACTGCAGCCTTATCCCAGGCTAACAATGGACCTCAGGCAGTACTTGGTTTCTTAGGCCAGTAATTCAAGCAACGTAGACTAGAAAATCCATACGCCTCCTGATAGGGGGGTATGGTTTTCTGGTTACTAAAATACTTTTTGTTTTACCTCTTGTTTTAAGCCCGTTTGATAGAACGGGCATTTTTTACGAACAGAAATTTGACTTAAGCTTGAAATAAATTTTTCTGTGTCTACGATATTGTTCTTTATAAATTATTGATTATCAGCTTCTTGTTTACTGAAAATTCAGATTAGATTTATTTTTAATGCTGATTTAAGATCGTTGTACACCCCTCGATAAATGACGAACCAAAGCAACGTATTCAGAATTCAAAAAACAAGAGGTGATAAAATATGGCAAGTTTTGGAGATCTGAACAGGGTGAATACCAATGTGCAATCACTAGATGCACAGCTTTCCCTGAACAGAGTAAATCGTGATCTCTCAAACTCCAGAGAGAGATTAACGACTGGTCGACAAATAAATAAAGCCGAAGATAATGCGGCTGGATATTCTATATCTACTAAGTTAAAAAGTCGGGTAGCAGGATTAGAACAATCTTTACAGAATGTAGGGGATGCAAAATCTGTGCTCGATATTACTGAGTCAAGCTTCGATATTGTTATGGATAGCTTGATTGAGATGAAGAGCCTGGCTACACAGGCTGCAAATGAAACTCTTGGAGCAACTGAGCGTGGTTACATTGGCGATCAAATCGAGGCAATCGGTACTGATATCAATGAAATTGCGAATCAAACCATATTCCAGGATACCGAGCTATTAAATGGCTCAAACAATTCCGGTTCGGTTACACTTACCTTCCAAACCGGTGAGCGTGCAGAAGATACCATCACTGCAACTATTGCTGCTGTAAACGTTGGAGAGCTATTTGCTGCATCAGGCGATGCATCTTTAGGTGCAACTACAGCTGCAGGTGGTGGAGCCGCATCAGGTGGTGCTATTTCTGTAACAGCAGCAACTGCTTCCGATCAAGGTACATTTACCTTTGCTTCAACAGCTACCGCTGCTGATTTCAACGCATTTATTAGTGCTGTTGATACTGCAATTGATACTATGGCAGGTAATGTGAATAGTATCGGTATAAATCAAAAATCTCTTTCATTGAGAGAGGAAACCCTATCTGAGTCGATATCCGCCACAGAATCAGCGAAAAGCCGCATTCTGGATACCGATTTTGCGAAAGAACAATCTGAGTCTATTCGACTACAGATTCTTCAACAGACCGCAACCTCTGCATTAGCCCAGGCTAATAATGGCCCGCAGTCTGTACTAGGATTTATCTAGTTCTACGTTAATAAATACTTTGCTTAAGTATATACCTTCTCCGTCTTTTGATGGGGAAGGTTTTTGTAATTAATACATTAAAATATATAATAATATATTTACATAATCATTATTTGTGGATGATATATAAATAATAAAATCAATAATATATATAAATTTATTATATAAAATTTAAGATCAATTATTTTGAATCGATAACAGCATTAACCAAAGCAACATATATTTAAATAAGAACAAAAGGTGAAATAAAATGGCAAGTTTTGGAGATCTAAACCGAGTGAATACTAATGTGCAATCATTAGATGCACAACTCTCACTCAACCGGGTTAATCGTGACTTAGGCGCAAGCCGAGAGCGACTAACAACCGGTAAACAAATCAATAAAGCAGAAGACAATGCCGCGGGTTATTCAATTGCAACAAAATTGAAAAGCCGTGCAGCTGGTCTGGAGCAATCGTTACAGAATGTAGGGGATGCAAAATCCGTGCTCGACATTACTGAGTCAAGCTTCGATATAGTCATGGATAGCTTGATCGAGATGAAAAGTCTTGCAACACAAGCGGCAAACGACACATTAGGTGCTACCGAGCGTGGTTACATTGGTGATCAAATTGAAGCAATTGGTACTGATATCAATGAAATTGCGAATCAAACCATATTCCAGGATACCGAGCTATTAAACGGTTCAAACAATTCCGGTTCGGTTACACTTACCTTCCAAACCGGTGAACGTGCTGAAGATACCATCACTGCAACCATTGCTGCTGTAAACGTTGGAGAGCTATTTGCTGCATCAGGCGATGCATCTTTAGGTGCAACTACAGCCGCAGGCGGTGGAGCCGCATCAGGTGGTGCTATTTCAGTAACTGCAGCCACAGCTGGTACACAAGGTGTGTTTACTTTTGCATCAACAGCAACAGCCGCTGATTACAATGCTTTCATTAGCGCAGTAGACACCGCAATTGATACAATGGCAGGTAATGTAAATACCATTGGTATTACACAATCTTCTTTATCGCTTAGAGAGGATACCTTGTCTGAGTCAATTTCAGCGACGGAGTCTGCAAAGAGTAGAATTCTGGATACAGATTTCGCAAAGGAACAATCAGAGTCTGTGCGACTTCAGATCCTTCAGCAGACTGCAACCTCTGCACTTGCACAGGCTAATAACGGTCCACAGTCAGTACTAGGATTTATCTAAGAGATCCTTACAAGTACTTAGTAATAGATCCACGTTCTCTTCATTGGGGACGTGGATTTTTTTGCTCCATTATTTTTCAAATTATACAAAACGAGTCAATATCTAAGTCATATATAGCTGTATAAATCAAAGAAATTAAACAACTTGAGAAAGTCTAAAATTATTTATCACAAAAAATTTAAGACCGCATTTTTGAGTTCGATAATTCTTGTACCGAGCAACGTTTTAAATATTAACTAACTAAAAGGTGAAACAATATGGGAAGTTTCGGAGATCTAAACCGAGTGAATACCAATGTGCAATCGTTAGATGCACAGCTCTCACTTAATCGGGTTAATCGTGACTTAAGTAATAGCCGAGAGCGACTAACAACCGGTAAACAAATCAATAAAGCAGAAGACAATGCCGCGGGTTATTCCATTGCATCAAAATTGAAAAGCCGTGCAGCCGGTCTGGAGCAATCGTTACAGAATGTAGGGGATGCAAAATCTGTTCTGGATATTACAGAATCTAGCTTCGACATTGTAATGGACAGCTTGATCGAGATGAAGAGCTTAGCTACACAGGCTGCAAACGATACATTAGGTGCAACCGAGCGTGGATTTATTGGTGATCAATTGGCCGCAATTGGTACTGATATCAATGAAATTGCGAATCAAACCATTTTCCAGGACACTGAGCTTCTTAATGGTTCCAACAATTCCGGTTCAGTTACACTTACTTTCCAAACCGGTGAGCGTGCAGAAGATACCATCACTGCAACAATCGCTGCTGTAAATGTTGGTGAGCTTTTCGCAGCATCAGGCGATGCATCTTTAGGTGCAACTACAGCCGCAGGCGGTGGAGCCGCATCAGGTGGTGCTATTTCAGTAAGTGCAGCAACAGCTGGAACACAAGGTGTATTTACCTTTGCATCAACAGCAACTGCTGCTGATTACAACGCCTTCATTAGTGCTGTTGATACCGCTATTGATACAATGGCAGGAAACGTGAATACGATTGGTATTACGCAATCTTCTTTATCGCTTAGAGAAGAAACCTTGTCTGAGTCGATATCCGCCACGGAGTCTGCAAAGAGTAGAATTCTGGATACAGATTTCGCGAAGGAACAATCAGAATCTGTACGACTCCAGATCCTGCAACAGACCGCAACCTCAGCATTAGCTCAGGCTAATAATGGGCCACAGTCTGTACTAGGATTCATAGGATAAAAAATCTAAAGTTGATCCATAATAATCACCCTCATAGCCGAAAGGTTGTGAGGGTTTTTTTATGATAAAAATATACTTGAGTGTATAATTTAAATTTATAATTAAAATATATTCAAAGTCATTTAAGTTCAATTTAAACAATGCTTAAAAATTAATATGTATTATTAAAAATAAAATTAAAGATGGGCATTTTAGGAACGATAATCACTGTAACCAGAGCAACGTATTGAATAAGAATAAAATAACAAGGTGAAATAATATGGCTAGTTTTGGAGATCTAAACCGAGTGAATACTAATGTGCAATCGTTAGATGCACAACTCTCACTCAACCGTGTAAATCGTGATTTAGGTGCAAGCCGAGAGCGACTAACAACCGGTAAACAAATCAATAAAGCAGAAGACAATGCCGCGGGTTATTCAATTGCAACAAAATTGAAAAGCCGTGCAGCTGGTCTGGAGCAATCGTTACAAAATGTTGGGGATGCTAAATCTGTTCTGGATATTACAGAATCTAGCTTCGACATTGTAATGGACAGCCTCATTGAAATGAAAAGTCTTGCAACGCAAGCTGCAAACGACACATTAGGCGCAACAGAACGAGGATATATTGGTGATCAATTGGCCGCAATTGGTACAGACATCAATGAAATTGCTAATCAAACCATTTTCCAGGACACTGAGCTCCTAAATGGTTCCAACAATTCCGGTTCTATTACACTTACTTTCCAAACCGGTGAGCGTGCAGAAGATACCATCACAGCAACAATCGCTGCTGTAAATGTTGGTGAGCTTTTCGCAGCATCTGGTGATGCATCGCTTGGTGCAACTACCACAGCCGGTGGTGGAGCTGCTTCTGGTGGAGCAATTTCTGTAACTGCAGCCACAGCTGGTACACAAGGTACATTTACCTTTGCATCAACAGCTACAGCCGCTGATTACAATGCTTTCATTAGTGCAATAGACACTGCAATTGATACGATGGCGGGGAATGTGAATACCATTGGTATTACACAATCTTCTTTATCACTTAGAGAGGATACCTTGTCTGAGTCAATTTCAGCAACGGAGTCTGCAAAGAGTAGAATTCTGGATACAGATTTCGCGAAGGAACAATCAGAGTCTGTACGACTCCAGATCCTTCAGCAGACTGCAACCTCTGCACTTGCACAGGCTAATAACGGTCCACAGGCCGTACTTGGATTCGTTGGATAAAACCAAAGATAACTCCATTCAAAACCCGTATTACTTAGTTGATACGGGTTTTTTTTTGCATAAATTTCAGGAACCAATCCGGTATTTTTGATTTATAAGTATTGAAATTATCTTGAAGCGGGGATATCAAATCTAATTAAAGCCAATGTTATGAAAGTGGGTTCAATTCAGCGTTTAGCTATAGTTTTCATCCTGATGTTGTTGTGTGTAGAGTACACAAATGCGCAAAGCTTTGAAGAATGGAAACGCCAACAACAAGAGGAATTTCAAGCTTATAAAGACAAATTTGATGAGGAATTCATCAAAATGCTAAAAGCGACATGGGAAGAAGTTGGTATAAATACGGGTTCAAAATTCTATGATGAAGATAAACCTGTTGATATCCCAGTATTTGATCCGCCACCACCTCCACCACCTCGACCTGAGGTTGAAAATAATGCTCCCGATGAGAATGTGATCGAAGAGAAAGTGAGAATAAATTTAGACTTAGATCTCGATACCCGACCAATTCAATTACCACCACCACCACCCGCACCTATGCCTGAGGAACCAAATACTTTGTTCGAAGGCTTACCTATAGATGAGTTTTCCATAGATTTTTTTTCAAACCAAATTCCGCTTACATATCCGGAAATGATAAAGTCGACGTTGAATCCCCGCGACTTCAGAAACGGTCAAATCGACAATAATAGAATTGCAGAATTCTGGGAAGTTGTAAGTAGTGTAAACCATACTGATTTCGTTGCTCACACAGTTGAACTTCGTGAAGAAATGGTGCTAAACGATTGGGGATATATCTTGCTGATAAATGGCATATCGAAAAGTATTTTTGGTGAGCAGAATTCAAACCTGGTTAGAATGATGAATTGGTTTCTGCTGACAAAAGCTGGGTACCAAAATCGAGTGGGTTACGATCAGGATGGCGTTTATAATCTATTTACTGTTAGTAACAACATCTTCAATACCAAGTATTACACACTAGATGGTAACAAATTTTTCCCTGTCAATTTCAATGAAGAATATCAAACGCCTTCCTCTATTTTTACATATCAGGGTGTGCACGAAGCTCAAGTACGTAAATTGGACCTAACAATCGAGGAATATCCGCAATTTGTTAATTCTACCCGAGCACATACCAGAAATCTGGAATTTGAATTTCAGCAAAAAAATTACTCAATACCTGTAACGGTAAATCGTGATGTTGTTTCTTATTTCGAATATTATCCACTAACAGACTTACCTGTTTTTTTTACCGCTTCATTATCACCTACAACGTATCACCAGTTGGCATCTTCATTGCAACCAATTTTGGAGCAAATGACAGAACTTGAGGCCGTGAATTTTTTACTAAGATTAGTACAAACATCCTTCGACTATAAGACGGATCAGGATCAATTTGATCGTGAAAAGTATATGATGCCCGATGAGATCTTTTTTTATCAATACTCCGATTGCGATGATCGCTCCATATTCTTTGCCACATTAGTACGTGATATTTTAGGGCTGGAAGTAGTTGGCCTGAGATACTCAAGACATTTGGCTGTGGCTGTACACTTTACGAATGATGTAGAAGGGGATTATCACATGAGTGATGGTAAAAAATTTGTTGTAGCTGATCCAACTTATATCAACGCTCCTGTTGGCCTAACAATGAGTAGTTACATCAATGAACGCCCGAATATTGTGAAGTTTTAGATAGCGTATTGATAAAGGCCAAGAATGCTCTATTTTTGGCTGGAACAATTCAATATTTATCGATATGGCTTCCTCACAATACGAGCGCATTCCCTATAAAAAATGTGGGAATAGTGGATTATTTCTACCGGCACTTTCATTAGGTTTGTGGCATAACTTCGGTGGACAACAAACTCCAGAAAAAGTAGATCAAATGCTTTTACTAGCTTTTGAGATGGGCATCACACACTTTGATTTGGCGAATAATTATGGTCCGCCACCTGGTAGTGCCGAAGAACAATTTGGCCGAGCGTTAAAAACTGTTTTTCAAGGTCGAAGAGATGAATTGATAATTTCCAGTAAAGCAGGCTATGGAATGTGGGATGGTCCATACGGTGATGGAGGGTCAAGGAAATACCTGATCGCAAGTTGTGATCAAAGTTTAAAAAGAATGGGTTTAGACTATGTTGATATTTTCTATCATCACAGACCTGATTATGATACGCCCTTAGAAGAAAGTATGCGTGCGCTGGAACAAATTGTGCGATCGGGCAAAGCATTGTATGCAGGTATATCAAACTATCCTGCAGATCGTGCGAAAGAAGCCATCCAAATGTTGAAATCATGGGGCGTTCCAATCATAATCCATCAGCCAAAATACAATATGTTTGATCGATGGCCGGAAGACGGTTTATTTGATGTGTTACTTGAAGAAGGGATTGGGAGTATTCCATTTTCGCCATTAGCTCAGGGCTTACTCACTCCAAAATATCTTCATGGAATACCAGAAAACTCTAGAATTTCCGATCCAGATGGCTTTCTTCAAAAAGAAGAATTGACCGATACTGTGCTTAAAAAGATCAAAGATTTAAACTCCATAGCTGAGAATCGCGGACAAAGTTTAGCCCAACTTGCGCTGGTGTGGGTGTTAAGGCATGATGCTGTAACTACTGCATTAATAGGAATAAGTAGTATCAAGCAACTGGAAAACAATATTGCAGCGCTTGATAACCTTGAATTAAGTGAACATGAACTGCATCAAATTGAGGAGATTTTAAACCGATGAAAATTAAATCATACTTCCTTTTAGTATTAAGCTTACTGATATCAGGAGAAGTTTATGCTCAATACGAATCAGATACAGAAACCATTCAATCAACCATTGATGCATTGTATGAAGTTATCTCAGGAAACGCTGGTGTAGAACGAGATTGGGATCGTTTTAAAAACCTTTTTGCACCGGATGGAAGACTAATTCCCACCTTCACAAATCAGGAAGGAAAAATCCAATACCTAAGTTGGACTCCTGCAGAATATGCTGAAAGAGCAGGAGCAAGCCTCAAAAGAGATGGTTTTTTTGAATCAGAAATTGGACAAGAAGTGGAGCAATTTGGAAATATTGCCCAAGTTTTTAGTACGTACGATTCGCGAAGAACGGAAGAAGGGGAAGTTTTTATGCGTGGAATTAATAGTATTCAACTGTTTAATGATGGAAAACGATGGTGGATAGTTACCGTGTTTTGGTCCTCAGAAAATCCGGCTCATCCAATTCCACCAAGATACCTGAATGGAGAATGGGTTTCTCTATTTGATGGGGAGACATTAAACGGTTGGTCGGCTAGCGAAAACGAGGGTACATTTTCCGTTGAAAACGGAATTATCAAAGTGTACGGAGATCGGTCACATTTATTTTATACCGGCAAAGTGGGGAATGCAAACTTTACAGATTTTGAATTCCGTGCAAAAGTTATGACAGAAAATAATTCGAATTCAGGGATATACTTTCATACAAAATATCAGGATGAAGGCTGGCCAATGCATGGCTATGAGGTACAAGTTAATAATAGCTATGATGTTGATCCCAGAAGAACTGGAAGCTTATATGGTATTTCTGATAATACCGAAATTACATTCCCAGACGGGGAATGGATGGATTATTACATCAAGGTGGAAGGAAATCATATTTTTGTGCAAATAAATGGGGAAGTACTCGTCGACTATATACAACCAGAAGGCGTGACCGATCATCGACGGATATCAAGTGGAACCTTTGCTCTCCAAGGGCATGATCCTGAAAGCACCGTGTACTATAAAGACCTATTCGTAAGAGAGCTTTAAGCAATAAGTTTTTTCAGATTATTCTTTCATTTTTGATTAATGTTCTCGGTAGACAATCGGAGTACACATTAAATTAAATAACATCAATCATGGGGAAAATTCTAAAACTAAGCCTAAGTTTTGTATTCGCAGTACTGTTAAGTATCCCGGGTACATTCGCTCAAGATGAGCCATCAGACGAACGCTACAACACATCACTTAATGGATTAAAATTCAGAAGTATAGGCCCGGCTTTTACAAGCGGTCGAATTTCTGATTTTGCTGTCAATCCAACTAATACAAGCGAATTCTATGTCGCAACATCTTCGGGTGGTGTTTGGAAAACCATGAACCGGGGAATAACTTTTACTCCTGTTTTTGATACTCAGGGCTCATATTCCATTGGATTTGTTGCAATGGATCCTAATAATCATAATGTAGTTTGGGTGGGTACCGGCGAGAATAATAATCAGCGGTCGGTAGCTTATGGTGATGGAGTTTATAAGAGTGTAGATGGGGGCAAGAGCTGGAAGCACATGGGGCTGAAAAACTCAGAGCATATCGGGATGATTGAAATCGACCCAAGAGACTCCGACGTAGTGTATGTGGCTGCAACTGGCCCGCTTTGGAGCGAGGGTGGTGATCGCGGACTCTACAGAACTGTTGATGGCGGAGAAAACTGGGAGAAAATTTTAGAAATCAGCGAGCATACCGGTGTTAACGAAGTTCACCTAGATCCAAGAAATCCGGATGTTATTTATGCAACTGCTCATCAAAGAAGACGGCATGTATTTACCTATATCAGTGGTGGACCTGAATCTGCGATTTATAAATCCACGGATGGTGGGAACACTTTCAGAAAGATAATGAAAGGTATGCCTGGTGGTGATATCGGACGAATTGGAATTGATATATCACCTGCAAATCCTGACATCATTTATGCTTCTGTGGAAGCACAGACTGGGAAAAGCGGCTTCTATCGATCCTCAGACCGTGGCGAAAGTTGGGAAAAAAGAAGCGATTATTCTTCCAGTGGCAATTATTATCAGGAAGTGGTCGCTGATCCGGTTGATGTTGATCTGGTTTACGTGATGAATACCTTTGCCGGAGTTTCAGAAGATGGTGGTAAAACCTTTAATAACGTAGGTGAACTAAACAAACACATTGATAACCATGCACTTTGGATAGATCCGGACAACCCGAGTTATTTACTAAATGGTAACGATGGTGGCGTGTACGAAAGTTATGATCGAGGAAAGACATGGCGATTTTACACCAATCTTCCGGTTACTCAATTCTACAAAGTTGCGGTAGATAACGATTACCCTTTTTATAATATCTATGGCGGAACTCAGGATAATTTCACGATTGGTGGGCCAAGTAGATCTATTGAACCAACGGGATTAACGTACAAAGATTGGCAAGTTACGTTGTTAGGTGATGGCTTCGAGCCACATGTGGATCCGCAGAATCCAAATATTATCTACAGTCAGTATCAATATGGTGGGTTATATCGATTTGATCGACAAAGTGGTCAGGGACAAAATATCATACCTCAGCCTCCTGCGGGAGCAGAATACTCATATAATTGGAATTGGGATTCCCCATTTTTCGTGAGTGTTCATGATAATAAGCGGCTTTATTATGCGTCTGATCGAGTTCATCGAAGTGATGATATGGGGCAAAGTTGGAGAGAAGTTTCCGGGGATTTAACCCGACAAATTGATCGTAATCGATTAGAAGTCATGGGGAAAGTTTGGCCGATGGATGCGGTAGCTAAAAACGCAAGTACTACACCATTTGGAAATATCGTAGCTTTAGCGGAATCACCTTTAGATGAAAATGTACTGTTTGCAGGTACCGACGATGGGTTGATTCATGTCTCAACGGATGGCGGCGAGAACTGGACGAAATATGACGAATTTCCTGATGTGCCTGACATGACGTATGTGAATGAGATTATTCCTTCTGCACATGACGTAAATATTGTTTATGCGGCGTTTAATAATCATAAGAGAGGAGATTTTAAGCCATATCTGTTAAAAAGCACAAATCAGGGTAGAAGATGGAGATCTATTGCAAATAACCTACCTGAGCGAGGTTCAATTTATGCAATTGAAGAAGATCCTGAAGTGGCAGATTTACTATTTGTTGGAACTGAATTCAGTGTTTTCATGACAATGGATAGTGGAGAGTATTGGAAGAAATTTGCGTCGGGTGTTCCAACGATCGCTGTTCGGGATATCAATATTCAACAAAGAGAAAATGATCTTGTGTTAGGTACTTTTGGTAGAGGATTTTATATCCTGGATGATTATTCCGCCCTTCGCGATTTCACTTCGGAAATTCAGGAATCTGAGGCACATCTTTTTGGTGTTCGGGATGTGTTTCAATATTTACCCTACAGCCCTATAGCTGCAAGTGACGATGTGTTTTGGTTAGGACCAAAAGGCTTTCAAGGAGAAGATTTCTATATGGGCGAAAATCCTGAGTTTGGAGCTTCCTTCACCTATTATCTAAAAGATGGGTTCAAATCTTTGGAAGATGAGCGAACAGAGGACGAAAAAGAACGAAGAGAAGAAGGCGAAACGGTCTACTATCCTGATTATGAACAGCTTCAGGCAGAAGAAGAAGACAAAACTGATTTCCTGATTTTTACGATTCGGGACACATCAGGAGAATTCATTAATGAAATTAGAACTAGAGGTAGTAAAGGAATCAATCGTGTTCATTGGGATCTAAGGTATCCTGACATAGATCAGGTTCGAACAAATACTGCAAATGCCACTACAAATCTGGAATCAGGTATTATGGTGCTACCGGGAATGTATTCAGTTCAAATGTCCAAAAGTGTAGATGGCGTTATCACTGAGTTAAGTGAACCTGTATCTTTTGAAGTGAAGTCGTTGAATAATGTTACGCTTCCAGCTACTAATCCCGAAGACATGCTGGCATTCCATAAAGAGCTTACCTTTCTTTCTAAAAAAGCGAACAGTGCAAGAAACGCCTACAATGAATTAAATGATCAACTAGAATTTTATAAAGCCGTTTCACGCATTGTTAGTAGTGAAGACTTACAAAACTCTATCGATGCAATGGAAACTACGCTTGAAGAAATTCAATTATTGATGTTTGGCGATTCAATAAAACGTCAACTGGAAATGGATCAGGCTCCGTCTTTAAATAGTAGAATTAACATTGCCATTAGCTCTGGACTTGGAACAACGCAGGATCCAACTGAGACATCCATGATGGTTAAGGCGATCGCCGAAGAACAACTAGAGCCTGTTATTGAAATGATCAATCAATTACTTGAGCAAAGTATCCCAGCAATTGATGCTGAGTTAAATACTCTGGATGCGCCCTGGACGCCGGGCAGGAGTATAGATATTGAGGATTAGAAACTTACATATAATAGATCCCCTCAATTGAGGGGATTTCTTTTTTTAGGAATGTTCAATAGAAAAAAACGATCTAAAACGATCGTACTTCAAATAGAAGACTTCCAGGTTGAAGTCACATTTAAAGCGATAAAAAATCTATATCTAAAGGTGTCAAGAAGAACTGGGGTGATTCGGGTGTCAGCACCAAATCGTACAGCACAGAAAAGCATAGAGCAATTCATCCTATCAAGGAAACAATGGATTAATAAACATTTAAGTAATCCGGTACAAAGTGAACAATTCAAGTATGAAGAAGGAGAGATGCATCGTATTTTAGGTGCTCAGGTTCCTTTAAAGATTGATTTTGTAAATAAAAACACAAACGCACATTACCATAATGATGCTATTTTGTTGCTGGTTAAACCATCATATGATGCTGAAAAGAAAGAGGAGGTGCTCGACAGATTATATCGTAGGATGCTAAAAGAACTTGTTCGTGTGCAAATTGAAAAATGGGAACCGGTGATGGGAGTAAAAGTCAATGAGTTCGGTATTAGAAAAATGAAGACAAGATGGGGAACCTGTAATATTCGTGATCGACGAATTTGGTTAAATTTACATCTGGCGAAAGAACGCCCGGAAGTTATTGAGATGGTTGTAGTCCACGAAATGGTGCACCTTTTAGAGCGACTGCACAATAAACGATTTTATAGTTTCATGGATCAATTTCTACCGGAGTGGAGGCAACTTTCAAAAGAGCTAGACGGGAGAGTTTGTTAAGATTGTTCTGATAGTTCAAGCCAAAGCATTTCTTTTTCTTCAATCTCGTTTTTTAACATGCCGAATTGTTCTGATAACTCCTTTAGTTTTTCATAGTCAGTAATACCTGAGTTCATCTCTGCTTCAATTTCATTCTTTTTTTCCTCAAGCTTTTCAATGTCTTTTTCAAGTTTGTTGAATTGTTTTCTCTCTGCAAAACTTAATTTCGTTGAAGACTCCTTTTCTATTTTCTCCTGCTTAGGTTTTTTCTTCTTTGTTTCCTGCTGCTTTTGTGTTTCCTGAGTTTCTAATAGCTTCATTTCTTTGTATTCATCATAAGTACCATTGAAATCTTTTACGACCCCATTTCCTTCAAATACAAAATAATGATCCACCAGATTATCCATGAAATATCGGTCATGGGATACAATTATGAGGCAGCCCCCAAAATCAGCTAGAAAAGATTCTAATTTTTCAAGGGTGATTAAATCAAGGTCGTTGGTTGGCTCATCGAGAATTAAAAAATTCGGATTTTTAATAAGCACCATCATTAAGCCCAACCGTCGCTTTTCTCCACCACTGAGTTTAGCTACCGGTGTATACTGCATTTTCGAATCGAACATAAAGTGTTCTAAAAACTGAGAAACTGAGATCGTATCTCCATTTGCAAGTACGATTACTTCGGCAACCTCTTTAATTACATCTATTACGCGATCGCTTTCTTTAAATTGGTGCCCGGTTTGCTTGTAATGCCCATACACTATGGTTTGTCCCGTTAAAACCTCACCTGTATCTGCCTTTTCATCTCCGGTGATGATTTTAAGAAAGGTACTTTTACCAACCCCGTTCTTCCCAATGATTCCAATCTTCTCCCCTTTATTGAAGCTGTAATTGAAATGATCTAGAATGACCAGATCATCAAAGCTTTTCGAAACATTTTTTAGTTCTAAGACCTGTCCGCCAATACGTGAATGCCCGACTTCGAGTTTAATCTCTTTTTTTACTTTACCTGAATTCGCTTTTTTTTCAGTCTCATAATAAGCATCTAACCGCGACTTAGATTTTGTAGTTCTTGCTTTTGGTTGACGACGGACCCACTCCAACTCTTTCTTTGCAAGTTTCCCGGCTTTTGCAATTTCAGTGGCATATACCGCTTCACGTTCCTCTTTCTTTTGTAGAAAATAATTGTAATTACCTTTATGGTGATAGATTTCACCGTCTTCAATTTCGATAATATGATTACAAACGCGATCCAGGAAGTATCGATCGTGCGTTACCATAAGAAGAGTCATGGTGCTTTTGCTTAGATATTTTTCCAGCCACTCAATCATTTCAACATCCAGATGATTCGTAGGCTCATCCAATATTAATAAGTCAGGTTCATCGAGAAGAGCAAAGGCCAGTGCAACGCGTTTTCGTTGACCGCCCGAGAGCTCACTAATGGATTGCTCCAAATCATGAATTTTAAGTTCTCCCAAAATCTGTTGCAAGCGAAGTTCATAGTCCCAGGCGTTATTTGAGTCCATCTCAGCTAATGCACGGTCGAAATTTCGTTGTGTTTCTGCAGAGTAATTTTCGCTTTGTGCTTCAACTGCGATTTCATAATTACGCACAATGCGCACCATTTCATTATCACCATGCTGAATAAATTCGTTGATGGTATATGCATCTTCTAACTTTGGCTCTTGTTCGAGGAGACTAATTCGCAAACCATTTTTTGTGATTACTTCACCTTCATCAGCTGTTTCTAATCCAGCAATGATTTTCAACAACGTAGTTTTTCCGGTACCATTTTGTGCAATTAGCGCTGTTTTATCCCCTTTTGAGATACCAAAAGTGATGTCCTGAAATAGCGGTTTAAGTCCGTATTTCTTGGATAAATTTTCAACAGATAAATAGGTCATAGTTTAGTTGATACAAAATTTCTGGGGCTAAAGGTACAGGATAACTCCATGTAAATTGAAACAATCTGCGTTAATCTTTCGAATGGTGTGGCATGAAAAATTTCATCCAAGGTGCCTTAAAAAAGAATTGGGTAAAAATCGTAGTTCTGCTTTTACTCGCCCTCTTAATAGTCTTTCTGATCAGAGCTTCGGTATATCTACAATCTTTAGTCATTGAGTGGCTGATTGTATTAGCCGTTTTTGGTGGAATGTACTATGGAGCAAAAAAATTATTTGATCGTTTTAGATATCGAAATATTCAAACTAAAATTGATCAGGCTAAGTACATTCAACTTACAGCTCGAGAGAAACAGATTTTAGTACGAATAGCCGATGGGTACACTAATAAAGAAATTGGGGAACAGATTTTCATATCAGAAAGTGCTGTAAAAAAACATATCACAACTTTGTTTGAAAAATTAAACGCAAAGCGCAGAACCGAGGCCGTTCGGATTGCCAGAGATGCCCGTTTAATTACTTAGATCAAAAAAATGTCCTTTCGGACAGCTAAAAATACCCATGATTTTGTTAGCCTGGAGGAGTTATTAATCAGTTTTATACGATGAAATCATTTCTCAAAGCTTCAGCATTTATTCTCAGTTCATACCTCGTATTAACATTGATAAATATGGGATTGGTTATGCTATTCTTTCTAAAGGATCAAAGCATTCCTGTTCTTATTCCATTAATCACTCAAGCATTTGTGATGATATCATGTGGTTACTTTGTTTTATATAAATTCGTTGGCTTGTTTAAACTATCAGAAAGTACCTTGCCACTGTATAGTTTGATTTTAATATTAGGGTTTGTGTCGTCATTAAACCTTTATTTAAATGTAAGTCTGGAACCTCGCTGGTTCGTAACATCTAATTTTATTTTTGTAGCCTCCGGATTGATAATAGGATATAGACGAAGAAAAGTGCTTTCAAAAAAAACGGCTGGGTAAGTAATTCACGTCATGGCGATCAGACAAAAAATGAAGGCGATTGTGTTTGATGTCAATTGGAAGGAATTAGAAAATTCAGTGGAGGTGATGAACTTGATTACAATAAAGATTTCTCCTTGAAATCCTTCGTACTCTCCGTACCTTTTGGGTCCTCAAAATCAGAATTAAATCCATAAGAAATTGAGCGATCAGAAAATCATCTTTTCCATGGTAGGTGTGAGTAAAATCCACAAACCAAACAAAACTGTACTTAAGAATATTTACCTATCCTTTTTTTATGGTGCCAAAATTGGTGTTCTTGGATTGAATGGAGCTGGTAAATCTACCTTACTTCGAATTATTGCCGGGGAGGAAAAAGATTATTTAGGGGATATTAGTGTTCAAAAAGGCATTACATTTGGTTATTTACCTCAGGAACCACATCTCGATCAGGATAAAACGGTTAAGGAAATCGTGGAAGAAGGGGTTCAGGAAACTGTTGATTTGCTGAAAGCTTTCGAGGATATAAATGCACAATTTGCAGATCCTGATGCCGATTTTGACGCTTTGATTGCCAAGCAGGCTAAACTGCAGGAACAAATAGATCATCTGGACGCATGGGACCTGGATAGTAAACTGGAGCAAGCAATGGATGCTTTACGTTGCCCGGATGGAGATACTCTGGTAAAAGTGCTGTCGGGTGGCGAAGCTCGCAGAGTTGCATTGTGTCGGTTATTATTAAAAAAACCGGATGTTCTTTTACTGGATGAGCCAACAAACCATTTGGATGCTGAATCAGTAGGTTGGTTAGAACAGCATCTTGCTCGATATGAAGGAACCGTGATTGCCGTAACTCACGATCGCTACTTTTTAGATAACGTTGCAGGGTGGATTTTAGAACTAGATAGAGGAGAGGGAATTCCGTTTAAAGGAAATTATACTTCGTGGCTTGAACAAAAATCAGAACGATTAAAGCAGGAAGAAAAGCAGGAATCCAATCGCCAGAAAACCTTACAGCAAGAATTAGAGTGGATACGACAAAATCCGAAAGGTCGCCGTGCGAAAAGCAAAGCCCGTATCAATGCGTACGAAGAGTTGCTTTCTCAAGAACAAGAAAAACGAAATGAGGAAATGCAGATTTTTATACCGGCAGGACCTCGCCTTGGCAATAAGGTGATTAATGCAAATCATATTGCAAAAGGTTATGATGATCGACTTCTGGTTGAAGACATGAATTTTATGTTGCCACCGGGTGGAATAGTTGGAATAATAGGAGCGAATGGAGCCGGTAAAACCACCTTATTTAAGATGATTATTGGAGAAGAAACACCCGATTCTGGTGCAATGGAAATTGGTGAAACTGTTAAGCTCGGTTACATCGACCAAAAAAGACCACTTGACCCAAATAAAACTATTTGGGAGGAAATATCTGATGGCCTTGATATTCTGAAATTGGGAAATCGTGAAGTAAATTCTCGGGCTTATGTTTCACGATTTAATTTTGGGGGATCTGATCAACAGAAAAAAACATCACAATTATCGGGTGGTGAGCGAAACAGAGTTCACCTGGCAAAAATGTTAAAAGAAGGTGCAAATGTATTGCTGTTGGATGAGCCAACCAACGATCTGGATGTGAATACTCTTCGGGCACTGGAAGAAGCACTACTGAATTTTGCAGGTTGTGCGGTGGTAATTTCGCATGATAGGTGGTTTCTGGACAGAGTAGCTACTCATATTTTAGCATTCGAAGGTGATAGCCAGATATACTGGTTTGAAGGGAATTATGAGGAATATGAGGAAAACCGTAAACAGCGATTGGGAATTACCGATGATCAACCACATCGTATCCATTATAAAAAATTGATGCGATAGGGAAGAATCATTCTACAAATGGTTTTTAAGCCATTTCAGAAACAATATTTTCGTTTTGCAGCAAGCTGGTAAAGGTAAATGTGAGGTCAAAACCGTTTTCGGTTTTCATCTCGTAGTCAGCTTCAAGTTGATTGAGCAGCGAATCCATAATTTTAAACCCTAAACCGGTTTTGAATTTAACGTCGCTCATATCAAAACCAACACCATTATCGCAATAAGTAACCTTAATTTTATCATCCAGGGCGTGGATGGATAATTCGATTATATTATCACTGGATTCTTCCGGGAAGGCATATTTCAACGAATTTGTAGCTAGTTCATTGATTAATAATCCTAATGGAATTGCCTGAGTGATATTTAATGACACATCACCAATATTTACTATGTGATCTACACCTTTGGTGCCCGTTATCATATTAGATTTGATAGTTCGGATTAGTTGCTCGTAATAAGTTGCAAGATTTACCTTGTTGAATTCATCGGTAGAATAAAGAAGTTCGTGAACCATAGCGATGGACATCACGCGATTCTGGGCATCCAACAGCTTGTTTTTCTCTTTTTTTGAACTGCTTTGATAAACTTGTAATTGAAGCAAACTTACCACAATAGCAAGGTTGTTTTTTACCCGGTGATGAATCTCCTGAAGCAGGGTTTTCTTTTCTTCTAATGATTCTTCGAGTTGTAATTTCTGATTCTCTATTTCAGTGATATCCAAAAGAGTGATTAAGATCTCATCAACATTACCTGCATCGTCGTAAATGCTGCCGCTATTTATTTCAACCGTGATTTCATCTCCACTTTTGATTTTACGCTTTACAATCTTTTTAAGGCTTCCATTCTTCTTAATCTTTTCTAAATTATTTTTATAGTCTTCAAAATGCTCTTTTGTGGCAAGTGGGGTTGTTTTACCAAGTACTTCTTGTTTTTCCCAACCTAAAATCCGTTCCGCGGCACGATTCCAGATGTCGTTTACTTTTCCATGTTCATCCAGGGTATATATAGGAATGGGTGCAGAATCAATTAATGAACGTAATCGCGTATTCGCTTTCGATAATTTTTGCTCAGCTTTTATTCTGTCATCAATATCTGTGGCAATAGCAGTCCATGAGATAGTATCATCAACTTCGTTAAACTGGGGATAAAGAATTATTTGAAACCATTTAAGCTCGTTATCGTGCCTCCGGATTCTGGCAATTTTTTGCACAGGGTTTTTCATCTGAGATGCCATGTCCCATTCTTTTTCTAATGCTCTTGCCTCTTCTATTTCAAAATATTCCAACCAATCCCAGGTAGCAAAGTCCTCTTCTTTTTTCCCAAAATATATTTTTGCCACATTATTCATATAAATTGGTTTACCGGAAATGTCATTGGTCCAAACAATGTGGGGCATAGTTTCGGTTAATAAACGGTACTTCTCTTCGGTAGCCTGAACCGCAAATGCCGCATTTCCCAGATCAGAATAATCCAATGCCAGAGTTAAAGAATAATTTTTCCCGTTAATCTTAATGATTGAAGTTTCAATCTTTGTTTCTATAACCTGACCATGTTTCCCTCTTACCCGCCATAAAAACTTTTTATTTTTTTGATTTCGCCGGTAATAAAAGTACTCGTTAAATGCGTCGATTAGATTTCGTGGAGTTAAAACGATAGCAACACTTTTGCCTATCAATTCTTCTGCTTTATATCCAGAAATTTTGCAAAAGGGCTCACTGACATACGCAAATTTTAATGCGCTGCTTGTAATACAGAACGGTATGTGTTTGCTGTTATAGAGTGGCGACCCAATAACACGCTCTACATCATTGCTGTTTAACATTTCACTCCTTAATCAGCCGATTTAACTCTATTAATTTCGGCTATACCCTTACCAAATAATATAGAATATTTAATCTCATCTTTTTACAGCATGCCTGAAATTTTTTATTCACATTCCTCCATTAAGTCAATAAAATGTAAAATTCTATGAAACGATCACTTCTTCTGACTCTATTTATCGCCTTAGTTAGTGTACCATACACTGCTGTTATGGCTCAGGACTCCGAATCGGATTCAACAGAAATCGAAAAGAAAAATCCTGATTTACCCATGGACCCAGCAAGATTGCTTGAGTTCACAACAACAGAAGGAACCTGGATGTCGGTAGATGTAAGTCCTGATGGCTCAATGATTGCTTTCGATTTGCTGGGTGATATTTATACCATGCCATTTGAAGGAGGTAAAGCATCATTAGTTACCGATGGAATGGCTTATGATTCTCATCCGAAATTCAGCCCGGATGGTTCTCATATTCTTTATATCTCTGATAAAGACGGATCGGATGATGCTTATGCGATTAATCTAGAAACGGAAGAAGAAATTAAATTTTCAGGAGATGAAAATGATGAGATGGTAAATGCAGAATGGTCACCCGATGGGGATTATGTGGTGGTTGCCCGGGGCAGAAGAGAACACAAATTATGGATGTATCATATCGACGGTGGCAGAGGAGTTAAATTGGTTGACCCATCTCGAACAACCAAAGCAATTGATCCCGCTTTTAGTGCTGATGGTCGCCATATCTATTTTTCACGCAGAACAAGCGCCTGGAATTATAATGCCCAATTCCCGCAGTATTCAATTGGAGTTTACGATCGTGAAACCGGAGAAACTTCTACATTTGTGTCAAAATATGGATCTGCATTTACACCAACCTTATCACCGGATGGAAACTATTTGGTATACGGTTCGCGATATGAGGCCGAAACAGGGTTAATCTTGCATAATCTTCAGGAAGGAAGCGAGAAATGGCTGGCTTATCCAATACAAAGAGACGACCAGGAATCACAAGCTACATTAGGAGTGCTACCTTCAATGAGTTTTACTCCGGATAGTCGGGAATTAGTGCTTTTTTATGGTGGTAAAATCCAACGTTTAAATATTCAGTCGGGTGCAACAACAGAAATTCCATTTGAAGTTGACGTTGCTTTAGAAATGGGGCCTGAATTAACTTTTAAGTACCCCATTAGCGACGATAATGAGGTTTTAGCTACTCAAATCAGAGATGCAGTTCCATCACCGGATGGGAGCCAAATAGCATTTACCGCGTTGAATAAATTATATGTGCAGGATATGCCTGATGGTACACCACGAAGAGTTACAAATCATGAGCATACCGAAGCACAACCTTCGTGGTCTCCGGATGGAAAATTCATCGTATATGTAACCTGGAATCAACAAGAAGGCGGGCATATATATAAAGTAGACCCAAATGCACGCCGAGTGCGACCACAGCAGCTCACCAGCGATGCCGCATTTTATATCACTCCGGCATGGTCGTACAGTAGTGATCGAATCGTTTTTGCAAAAGGAAATAAATTCGATTTCATGAATACAAGCAGCGCAAATGCCTACTATTTTGCTACCGATGAGTTAGGTTGGATTTCTGCTGATGGTGGAGATATTAATTTTATCGCCAAAACAAATGGTCGAACAAATCCTCATTTCGTAAAATCAAATGATCGAATCTATCTTACAAATAATGATGGTACACTCGTTTCAATCCGTTGGGATGGGTCGGACGAAAAAGAGCATGTAAAAATTACCGGTATTTCTGTGTATGGCACCCGAGATCCGGTTTCAGCTAGCGAGGCCGGGATTATTCTAAAAGCACCGGAAGGTGATCAGGTTCTTGCACAAATTAATAATGAGATATATGTAGCAACGGTGCCGCAAACCGGGACAGTAGTAAATATTGGATTAGCATCACCAGACAATGCGGTTTTTCCTGCCAAAAAATTAACGTTGATTGGTGGGGAATTCCCAAAGTGGTCGGATGATGGCCGACAAGTGCATTGGTCACTGGGTAAAGGTCATTTTATTTACAACCTGGATGATGCCAAAGCTTTTGCAGATAGTCTCGAAGTAGCTAAAAAAGCTGAAGAGGAAGCTGAAGTTGATGAATCCGAAGAGGCCGAAGAATCAGAAGAAGCAGAATCAATTGAAGAAGATGAAATTGAAGAAGGACCAACCGAATATAAGCCTCAGGAATTACGCATTGAGGTAATTTTTGAACGAGATATTCCTGAAGGAACGGTACTTCTTCAGAATGCAAGAATAGTTACCATGAATGGATACGAGGTATTTGACCGAGGGGATATTCTTGTAGTTAATAACAGAATTGAAGGCGTTGGTACAACCGGAACATTAGAGGTTCCAAGAGGTGCAGAGGTTATTGATTTAACAGGAAAGACAGTAGTTCCAGGGTTTGTTGATACCCACGCACATCTCCGTTCAACGCGAGGAATTCATAAAGATCAGGAGTGGAGTTACGCTGCAAATCTTGCTTATGGAGTCACAACCACACGAGATCCTCAAACAGGTACTACAGATGTATTGAGTTACGGTGACGCAGTGGTTGCGGGAACTATGATCGGGCCACGCATATATTCAACGGGACCCGGTGTTGGATTTTGGGGATATAAACTAAAAAGTCTGGATCATACGAAAGAAGTGCTGCGCCAATACAGTGAATATTTTGATACCAAAACCATCAAGATGTATCGCGTTGGGAATCGAAAACAACGCCAATGGGTAATCATGGCTTCTTATGAGCAGCAACTTATGCCTACAACCGAAGGGTCGCTTCATATGCGATTAAACATGACTCAAATGCTGGATGGATATCCCGGGCATGAACATAATCTTCCGATTTATCCAATTTATAGTGATTTAGTAGAAGCCGTTGCCTTCTCGAAAATGGCCGTCACACAAACCATGTTAGTAGCATATGGTGGGCCTTGGGGTGAAGAATATTACTATTCTCGCGAAAATCCCTATGGTGATGAAAAGCTAAGTTATTATACCCCTTATGATGAATTAGCAAGGAAAACACGACGTCGAGGTTTCTGGGCAATTGATGATGAAATGGTATTCCCAAAACACGCTGAAAAAGCAAAACAAATTTATGATGCAAATGGATTATTGGGTGTTGGAAGCCATGGACAATTGCAGGGTTTGGGCTATCACTGGGAACTTTGGTCGGTTGCAGCTGGTGGACTCACAAATCATGAAGCACTTAGAGTTGCTACCATTATTGGTGCAGAAGCGATTGGATTAGATGGGGATTTGGGAAGTATTGAAGCAGGTAAGTTAGCAGATCTTGTAATTCTGGATAACAATCCATTGGTGGACCTTAGAAATACGAACACGGTTACTCATGTAATGATGAATGGCCGATTGTATGAAACAGATACTCTGAATGAAATTTATCCTCGACAAAAAGAATTCAACCAACGGATTTGGGTGCAAAGTGCCCCTATGGATGTATCACTTCCCGGTGTAGAACGGTAATCAATAATAGACCTTATAAAAGCGTATTTCATTTATTTGAAGTGCGCTTTTTTTGTTCAAAATAGCCCAAACGGGGTATGTATGGAGAAGTGGATTTCTAACATATTAATGTATGTGTAAATAGGCTTTTTCGGGGGGCGGGATATTTTTATATAGATTGACCAAACAACTAATAAGGTTGAATACTAAAAGACGGTTCAGGAATGATGCGTCTTTTTTTATTTATAAATAGTTCATATTCAAACCGTAATCTATGGGCGAAATCAGAATCAATTAATGGAGCTTACATCATGGGAGTGTACAAATCAGCAGAAGATGCTGTTAA
The DNA here is from genome assembly GCA_965249965.1 of Balneolaceae bacterium. GTDB lineage: Bacteria > Bacteroidota > Rhodothermia > Balneolales > Balneolaceae > HXMU1420-13. Next base: position 26,928 of record OZ252262.1, on the reverse strand, counting down.
ACTGATTAAATCAAATGATAGAGTATTTATTCATGGGGTAAACGCGGTGCCTTTTAAGTTGGTTGACGCGATGGTCGGTAGAGCAAATGAACTAAGAAATGTGGAAATAGTTCATATTCATACAGAAGGAGATGCTCCTTACGCCCGGCCTGAATACAAAGATAGTTTTCACGTTAATGTGTTTTTTGTTGGCGGAAATGTTCGAAAAGCTGTGAACGAAGGGAGAGGAGATTATATCCCTGTTTTTTTAAGTGAAGTGCCTGGACTGATCCGAAATAACGTACTTCCAGTAGATGTGGCTTTGTTAAACGTATCCCCACCTGATAAACATGGATTCTGTTCAATGGGAGTATCGCTGGTAGGTGCATTACCTGCAGCAGAAACAGCGAAATTTGTAATTGCCCAAATAAATCCAAACATGCCACGAGCACATGGCGCTGGTTTTATTCATGTGAATGATATCGACGTATTAGTTGAAAATGATGACCCTTTACCTGAGCAAATTCTTCCCGAACCAAATGAAACCGAAATGCGGATTGGGCGTTTTTGTACAGAACTTGTTGAAGACGGAGCTACCCTTCAAATGGGAATTGGAGCTATCCCAAATGCTGTGTTGAAGAGCCTAGTAAACCATAAAGATCTTGGGATTCACACGGAAATGTTTGCCGATGGTGTGGTTGATCTGGTTGAAAAAGGTGTAATCAACGGGCATAAAAAAGTGAAGTTCCCGGGTAAAGTTGTTTCGGGCTTTGTGATGGGATCAAAACGAGTGTACGATTTCATTGATGATAATCCATCAATTGCCATGCTGGATATTGAATACGTGAATAACACGAAAGTAATTAAGCAAAACCCGAAAGTAACAGCCATCAATAGCGCCGTAGAAATTGATATAACCGGCCAGGTTTGTGCAGATTCTATCGGAACCTATCATTACAGTGGAGTAGGTGGCCAAATGGATTTCATTCGTGGTGCAGCAAAATCTCCAGGTGGTAAACCTATAATTGCGTTGCCATCACAAACAAATAAAGGAGTTAGCCGAATTGTTCCATTCTTAAAACAAGGTGCAGGTGTTGTAACAACCCGAGCTCACGTACACTATATTGTCACCGAATATGGTATTGCCTATTTGTATGGCAAAAACTTACATCAGCGGGCGAAAGCTATGGTGGAAATTGCGCATCCTGATCACAGAGAAGAACTAGATAAAGCGGTGTTTGAACGTTTCAGAGTTTAAGGGAGAAACAAGGGGGGTGAGTGAGATTGAACCCTGCTCCTCCCCCCGATATTTTACCGCATATCATATCGTAGAAATGCAAAAAAACTACCTGCAAAAGCCAGAAGTATAAATATTCCTATGATTCCAAAATCAGGGATCGCGCTCGCCAATGCCGAGCTGGTTCGAACTTTAGGCGCTGTATATTGTGGCATTTCGCTTGTATCGAGTGTTTGGTCGTTTCTGCCAAAATCAATTTGGACCCCACTTTCACTATCTATATTAATATTAAACCCGCCATGCCCCCCATCAACGTCTTGTTTTTCTTCGATGTATTCAGTGAAGTCATCTTTATACGCCCGCATAGTTTCTTCGTATCTGGCTTTTAGCTCGATATCAGTTCCAGCTAATTTCATAGCGGCTAACTGATACGACGAGACCGGAGAAATTCGTGCAATAGAAAAGGCAAGCTGCTCCTGCACTCGTTTTTTATTTTGTGCTTCCTCTAGTAATCGCCGATTATTATCCAGGATATCGGCCTGCACTTGCTTCCGGCTTGCATCGTCTTCCTCAAGCCAGGTCCATTCATTATCATCTCTGTACGCCTGCCGTTCTTCATCGGTCATTCCTTCCATAGTAGATTCCCGATCGCGCCAGACTTCCGATAATTCTGATGAATATTGATCCCAGCGCGCTTTCTGAAAAGCTTCTTGCTTGGCTTCTAGCTGAGCAACACTTTCAACCTGTACAAGTTGACCGGCAGCCATCACCCCTAATCGAGGAACAATTAATACACCTCCGATCCAGATTACCAGCAACAATAGAAATGAAAGAGAGGAATTTCTGGTGATGGAGGAGATCAACATACCAATTCCAATAAAGAGTGTGATATAGAATATCGAAAGCCCAAGAAAACTAATAATGGAAGCCCAATCACCAGAACTAAGTTGGATATTAAAAAGCAGTAGAAGTAGCAGTCCAATGAGAATTGGAATCAATAATGGTACAATTAGGCCTAACCAGATACCGCAAAATTTTGCGATCAGGTAGTTAGCCCGAGACACTGAGTTAGCAAACGCCAATTTTAGGGTTCCGTTTTCTCGTTCTCCATTGATGGCGTCGTACGTGAAGAGTATTGCAAATAAAGAAAGTACAATTTGCACAATGAAAGCAAAATCAATGACCCTAAAAATTGCGAAAAGTGTTTCATCGGAATAGGGACTCCGAACAAGTTTTATATCACTAAAATCAGAAACGGATGTGACCCTGCCCACATCAAAATGAAGCCCGGACACAAAAATTTGCATTGGGTTTGGTTCTCGATGCAAAAGGTTACGTACTCGTCCCCAACTCGTTGCCTGAGCAATATCCTGCCGAGCTATTTCCTGATTCGCTTCATATTGAGCTACAGCATTTTGATACTCGTTAACACCGATGTAAACGCTGAGCAAAATAAGGATAGAGCATACCAGAAAAGTGGCTGCAAATTTTGGGCTCAGTAAAATGTTTTTTAATTCTTTTTGAATGAGTAAACCTAACATAATTTTCCTCTCTTTGTGGTTTTAACGTAGATCGTATTTCATAAATACTGCGATAGCTCCACCAAAAAAGAGGAGGTTGAACAGCAATAATAATCCAAGATCGAACAGACTGTTTGCTGCTGCAATACCCGCAGTTTGAGAGCTAAACTCGAATTGAGGCATTTCATTAGGATCTAAGGGCTCGGGTTCATTTTCTTCATCTCCGGTTGTAATCATGATCATTCTAAAGCCTCCACTGCGATTCATGCCGGTTTTCTCGGTCATGAAATTCCCATATACATTTTGATAGGCATAGGCATCGTCCATGAATCGGTTTTGTAATTCTAACGACGTCCCGGCAAGTTCAGATGCTGCTAACGTAAATACCGAAGTTGGCGATATTCGAGATAGTGATAAGGCCAGTTTCTCCTGCACTCTGCGACGATTGGTGAAATCCTCGTTTAATCGGGCATTATATATATCGATTTTTTCCTGCCTTGCGGTGGATAAATCTCCCATAAACTCACTGAACCTGGTCATTACATCGTCTATTTCCGTGCCTTCTTCAACCTGAAAGTTTGCCATTTTTGGGCGGTCTTCGTCGAACAATTGCATTCTATAGCGATTTTTCTGTGCGGTTATTTCATCGATATTTGGCACATCTACGAGTCTGCCGGAAACTAACACAGATGCTCTTGGCACGATTAAAACAGCAAAAATCCAAACAACTAAGCCAATCAAAAAAGCATTAGAAGGTTTCGATGTTGCCGCAGAAATACCAATTGCTAAAGCCAGAAACAGTCCAAAATAGGCTATGCCTGATAATAAAATTAGTCCAAGTCGAATCCATTCATCAGTAGTGAGTTGAACTCCTAACACGGGTAATAAGGCACAACCAATTAACATGGGAATCAATAAGGATAAACTTAGTCCGACGAATGATCCGGCTAGCTTACCAGCTATAAATCCAGCTCGTGAAACCGAATTTGCAAAGCATAGTTTTAAAGTACCCCTGACCTTTTCTCCATTTATGGCATCATAGGCAAAAATGATAGCAAACAGCGAAAGTATGATTCCGAATATGAATTCAAGATCCATAAAGCGGAACACGGCAAAGATGGGTTCGTCATTAAACCGTGTGTTCTCTGCCCGTAATTCACCACGCCCGCTCATCGCAATATTTCTACCTATATCATTCGAAACTCCATTTACGAGTGTCATTAAAGGTTGAGGAGGAAGCATGATGGAATGTTCGACCATTACCCAATCGGTATTAGCCGCAATTTGATTTCTGTTTTCCTGAATGGCTGCCTCATATTGTGCCTGGCTCGCTAAATAATTTTGAGCACCCATAACAAATGCGAGGATGATCAAAATTGAACACACTGCAAAACTAATGGTAAATCGACTGCTTTGAATAATATCACGAAGCTCTTTTAGAAAGATTAGTTTAAACATATTGAACCTCTATTCGCTAAGTGCATTTTCTAGATTTGAAACAGATTCGTCCATATAACCGGCCATGTACTCTACATATAGGTTTTCGAGATTCACGCCTTCTAACTCCGCTTTGGTTTTTTGAGCAACTAATACCCCATTATTCAGGATGCCCACGAAATCTGCAATTTCTTTAGCTCGAAAAATATCGTGTGTACTCATTAAAATGGCTTTGCCTTCGTCACGCAGTTCACCAATTAAGCGAGTGAATTCTTTCCCTGCCTTTGGATCCAGTCCAGACGTTGGTTCATCCAATAATATGGCTGGGGCATCTTTTAATATGGCAATGGCGATACCACATTTCTGACGCATACCTTTTGAGAAATCTCTTAGCTTTTTATCAAACGCATCTAGTTGAAGCCCAACTCGAATCAACGCTTTTTCATAATCTGACCGAGAATATCTGGTTTTGCCACCTAACTGAACAAAAAAATCAACGTTTTGAATGGCCGTAAAATTTGGATACAACTGCACGTTCTCCGAAACGAATGCCACATAATTCTTTGCTTCTAATGGATCTGAATTAGCATCAATACCATTAATAAATGCACTACCACTAGTTGGTTGAATGAAGTCTAAAAAGATGTTTATGGTAGTGGTTTTCCCGGCGCCATTCCCCCCAAGCATGGCATAAATCTCACCAGCGTGTACTTTTAACTGTAGATTATCCAGAGCCTTGACTCCGTCTTCATATACTTTGGTTAAATCTCGTGCTTCTAATAAAGGGGCAGGTTGTATAATTGAGTTTTCCATGTTTTCAGATTGTAGTTAAAACGTTTAGTGAGGTGGTGTGATGGGCTATTTCCTGGATAGTTTGATCCCAAAGAAAACAAGACCGCCAACAAGACTTATGATGAGTAGCAAGATGATCGCTGTGCCCATGACACTTGCTTGTGCAGCAACTTGTACGGTAAAGGTTTTATCCTCTGCATTTATTGGTTGATTATCTGATAAGGACGTTGATCTCATCCTGGTTTCATATCTGCCAACGCTGATATCATCAGGAGGTGTTAGATATAGTTTTACTGTGAGTTCCTCTCGTATATCCAGACTCGGGATTACAGCTGGTTCGATTCGCTTTCCCCATTCAAATGGAGCATCCAATTCGAATTCGATATTATCCAATCGTCGTGTTCCTTCGTTTACAACCTCGAAGGTGAATTCTATGGCGCCATTTCCTTCGTATTCGTTATAAAGTTGTGGTGTTTTTACCACCAAACGGCCAACACCACGAGGGATCATTTCTAACTGAACAAAGCCAACATCCAGTGCCTGTATTTTATCAATCGTCCAATTCCCGGTAGTTGCATTAAATGCATCAAGCTTTGTGATGGGTACTGCCAGCACATAAAAATCGATAGGTTCATCCATTGGTACATCGGCAGTGGGTCGGTCGGGGAGAGCAATCTGTAAATTCGCCTGAATGTTGTTGTTCGATTCTGTGAATTTAATTTGGCTGATTCTGCCTTGTTCACCTTGCTCATTTACATAACGGGTAACCGAATTTGGTAGATTTACCACTTCCAGTTTATAGGTGTCGTTAAGACCACTAAAAAGCTCCAGGCCAAGCCCAAAATTAGCGGTATTGCCAAGTTCAACTTCTTGTGAAAAGCGTTCTGACTGTATCAACACTTTATTAGCTGATGCATCTTTCTCGAGGAATACTTTAGGATTTCGGGATGCTCCGTTTCCATAAATGATATTCACGGTGAGTTCATCCAGATCTTGCAAAAGGTCGAACTCAATGGTTTCCGGCGAACCCGATGATAATTCTTCGATTTTGATTTCGTATGGAGAGCTGATAATGGCGCCGTCGTCGTTGCTCAGCGATACATAAATGTTATGGATTACATCAGGCTGAAGTGACCGGAATAATTCGTCTTCCATATTCACCACTTGCGCAAATTCTGCCGTGGCACTACTTGTATTTTCTAACGTAACCCGAACTCGCTTAACATTATCGTCACCTTGAGTTTTGAGCGCTCGCTTTATGCTTACAAATTGTTGTTCGAAAAGAAGTACAAGCAAAGATTGTTGATAATTAACTTCGGCATCCTGAAATGTATTAAGTGCTAATTCGTATTCCTCGGGCGAAATTAAATCCTTCTCAAACAGCTCTTCTTTACGGGATAACTCACTTTGTGCACGTTCATAACTACTTTTAGCACGCTTCAATCCTAAAAGCGGATAACTATCATCGCGTGCATTTGGGAAAGGGCTTTGAGCTAAACTTTCAATGGGAATGAATACCAAAAGAGCCAGCACCCAGAGCAGAATTGTTGCTAATTTTCTCATGAGCTTAGTTATCAATATTCATTCGGATGCCGCCACGTGGCTCCGTTTTATTTAACGTAAATACTTTTTGGTCGCCATTATTTTCAAGAACCAAATCTATAGTATCACCTACTGCTAGCTCAGTGAGATAATTTTGAACAGCATTCGCATCATCAAATGTTTTGCCATTTATGGTGATAATTGTAAATCCTTCAAGATTTGCCTCTTTCAGCACATCCGGCAAAATTGGATCAAGAAGAGCTTGAACAATAATGGTGTCATCTTCATTAGTAAGTAACAAACCAAGTTCGGGAACCAAAACTGGTGGATTAGCCCCATCTCCTTCGATACTTAGAACCATCTGGCCAGGTCCAGTTTCTGGGACATCACCTTTGATTGCTGTTAAAATGAAGCGCTCATTTCCCCGCTGAACGCCAATCTTAATTTCATCATCTTCATTAATTGATTCATAATCAGCACGCATTTGTGTGATGGCAGATACTCTTTTTCCATTCATCATTAAGATGAGATCACCTTGTTGAAGTTCATCACTCATTGGATCAGCAGATTGGGTATGTCCGCCTAAAATTAAATCAACCTGAATACCATCATCGCTTTCAACAAGCATTGCATTGAATTCTCGGAGCATTAAGCTAGTTTCTGCGTCAAAGGTCATCGTACGTTGACCTTGTGCAATGGCGCAGTCGCCCATAAAGCAAAGGAGAGGAAAGAATAAAAGTGCGTGAATAATTTTCATGATGATATACATTGTTAAAGTGTTGGTGCCAATATTCGAAGCCAGTTGATTAGAGTTGTTAAGGCCACGCAAAATGTTTGTTAAGGATGTTAAATCGATGCTAAATCTTTTCAGTTAGGGCGGAAAGCCCCTACTTTTAGGAATGCAAAACAGATGGATCACATATGGATTTTTAGCAGTGATGGGCGGCGCACTCATTACTCTTGCAATATTACAATACCATTGGTTGGGGAGTGTAAGTGAGGCTGAAAAGCAACGATTGGAGGAGGGAATAGATGCTTCGAGCGAGAATTTTGTATCAGATTTCAATGAAATTTTTACCTCGTTAAAAAATAACTTCCGCATTCAGGTTACTGATCAAAGCATAGATATTACCCCACAAATTCAGCAGAGTTATGCTAACTGGATGAGTTCTTCTGAGTATGCTGATTTAGTATCTGATCTTTATTTCGTTCAAATAAGAGCCGGGCAAGCACAGGAGTTTTTGAAATTAAATTCCGAGACTTTACAATTAGAGCCGGATAGTTCGTCGGAATCTGCAAAAATGTGGGTTGCCGAAAATCACGGGGATTCAATAGCAGAGACGCCAACAATGTCGCTGCGAACATTGCCTGACTTTGGGGAACAAACCTTTGTTGAAATTCCCATTCAGTTGCTGGAGTTCATCAATCTAAATAAGCAGGATGGAAGTGAGAATTTAGAAGTTCAACTAAGTGTTGATCGATTAGATGATATCGTGCTTATTGAACTCAATAATGAAATTATTACCACAGAATTAATCCCATCAATTGCAGCTACCTATTTTGGTGATTCATTTAATGAGCAATATCGAATTGCAGTCGTAAAAGATAATGATGAGCCCTATTTCTATTACACCTCCGATGCTGCAGTAATTGAATATCCTGATCAAAAGATTAAGCTTGATAGGTTAAATATTTCAAATATGATCATGTTGGACGGGTTACAGCAAGCCGGAGATATTTCGACTGCACAAAGCGACAGTATGCATTTTAGTTTTTATCAGTCAAAGATTAAAACCAGAGAAGAAAGCAGTGGAATCGTTCGGCACATGGCACAGGTTGAGTCTCATTCTAACGTAAATATCTCAGAAGATGTAGATGTTGACACGGCGATATTCGGTTTTCGTACCATGGATGTTGATACCAGTATAACCACTGCATTTGTAGGTGATTTTGGAGCCTCCGATTGGGAATTTTGGTTGTCGTTTAAAGCTGGTTCGCTCGATGAATTTGTAGCAAAAACCCGGAACAAAAACTTGAGCATCAGTTTTGGGATTTTAATCATTCTGGGAATCTCAAGTTTAATGATCGTTGTATTTGCACAAAGATCACGTGAACTTGCTGAACAACAAATGCTATTTGTAGCCGGAGTTTCGCACGAACTTAGAACCCCTTTGTCTGTGATTCGATCAGCCGCTGAAAATTTAAGTGAGGGTGTAGTTCAAACAGAAGAACGGAAAAAAGAATATGCGCGATTGATGTTAAAAGAAGGGCGCCGGCTAAGTGATATGGTCGATCAGATTATGGAATTTTCGGGCATACAAACCGGGAAACGCATTTATAATTTTTCGGAAATTGACATCGAACTATTAGTTGAAGAAGTGAAAATGGAATTTCAACCAATTTTCGAAGAACAGGGCTTAATTCTTGAATATTCAAATTTGGCAAAATTAAATGCAATTCAGGGTGATCGGGAAGCACTATTTATCGCTATTTCGAATCTCCTGCATAATGCAATTAAATTCAGTAATGGATCAGATCGTGTTATCCTGAGATTGGATGAGACACATTTTAAAGCTGGGCTGGCGCTTCGAATTCAAGTTCAGGATTTTGGAATTGGAATTCCTAACGATGAACAAAGTCTGGTGTTTAACGCATTTTACAGAGGCCGGGAAAGTGTCGAAAATCAGGTAAAAGGAAATGGAATAGGGCTTAGTATGGTGCAGAAAATCGCAAAAGCGCATCACGGTGAAGTTCAATTAAAAAGCATGGAAGGTGAGGGATCTACCTTTTCCATGATTATACCATATCACACATGAGCGAAGCATCAAGAGGGAAAATATTGTTAGTTGAAGACGAAGCCGGTTTGGTAATGACCATCCAGGATCGTTTGATTGAAGAACAATACGAAGTTGAAACTGCAACTGATGGAAATCAAGGATTTGATAAAGCTAAGACGGGGGAATTTGATGTAATCATTCTTGATTTGATGCTTCCCAAAAAAAGCGGACTGGATATTTGCCAGGACTTGAGAAAAATAGACATCGAAACCCCAATAATCATGCTTACTGCAAAAGGGCAGGTGTTAGACAAAGTACTTGGCTTAAAACTTGGTGCCGACGATTACATGCAAAAACCATTTGAAATGATGGAATTACTTGCCCGCATTGAAGTACAACTAAGGAAGAAAAAAAGCACCCCTTTGTCCGATCCCGAACATCATGTTTTGTTCAATGATGTTGAAATTGATTTCCAACAAATGAAAGTCAGTAAACATGGAGAGCGCATCAACTTAAGTGCCAAGGAGTTTCAATTGCTTCGTTTTTTAATTCAAAACGAGCAAACCATTTTGAGCCGGGATCAGCTATTAAACGAGGTTTGGGGCTACGACGCGCTTCCATCTACCCGAACAGTTGATGTGCATATTGCATGGTTACGGCAAAAGCTTGAGGCCGACAGTCGCTACCCAAAGCACATTCTTACCGTTCATGGTTTTGGGTATAAATTTATTAAGTAGCTATTTAAAGTGTGCCTGCGATCCCTGAACGGCTTCAGTAAATTCAAACTCAAGCCTGAATTTCCCTGTGGTATCCATGGTATACGTCGAATCTAGCTGGATGAGCAGCGTCTCAATTAATTGCCAACCGATCGTGTTTTTATCTTTTATTTCATCAATCACAAAACCAGGACCGTCATCCTCGTACACAACTTGTATCTGTTCGCCAATTTGCGTGAAATGAAGCGTTAGATTCCCGGTACCATCCAGAAATGCATGTTTGATGGAGTTTGTGAAAAGTTCGTTGATGAGTAATCCTAAAGGAACTGCGCGATTGATATTGATTTTTTCGATATCAAATTTCAAATCATAATCGATGTCTGTTTCTTTAGAAATGGTATTCGATTGCAGTTTACTTAGTAGTTTTTTGTAATACTCTGCTGGATTAATGTGGCTAAAATCCATGTCTTGATATAGCTGCTCGTGAACCATAGCAATAGAATGAATTCGATTCCGCGCTTCGATGATAAGGCTCATGTCATGCTCGTTATCATCTTTTAATGCCTGTAACTCAAGAAGCCCTGAAACGATGGCCAGGTTATTTTTTACGCGATGGTGGATTTCCTGCAATAATATCTCTTTTTCACGCAGGGCCGATTCAAGGGTTTTTCGATATTCTTCCAGCTCAGTAATGTCGTTTGCAATGATGAGTAGATCCGTTAGTTTTCCTAACTCATCGAACAGCGGACCGGCGGTAATTTCTAGAATGATTTCTTCATTATATCGATTGTGCCGTGTTACCTGAAATTGTTTTGGTTTTTTGGATATTCGGATATCCTCGATGATAGCTCGAAATTCCTCCATATCCTCATCCCAGAGCTGGGGCATAACATTATCTATAACTTCATCGCGCGTCCAGCCATACACCTGCTCTGCAGCGGCATTCCAAAAGTCTGTTACTACTCCTTCCGGGTTAATTTGGTAAATAGCGATAGGTGACGACTTAATAAAGGCTCTTAATTTTGTATTAGAAATGTTGGCTTCAAGTTCGGCTAGCTTTCGTTCTGTGATATCTAAATTCACAGCATTCCAAACAATAGTGCCATGCTCGTCCATTGTAGGTGAGCCAAAACCTTGTAAGTATCTTAATTCACCATCTGGTCGAATAATTCGATACTGTACATCAAGCTTTGAGAGACTCTCTGCCGAATTCACCATTTCGTTTACAAATTGGGGCAGATCTTCGGGGTGAACTTGGTCCCAAAGCATTTTTGGATTTTCCAGTGCTTTCGACTTCTCAAACCCATGAAGCTCTTCGAAGCCATCACTAAAGTATGTGAATCCTTCTTTGCCGTCAGATTTTCTGAAATAAGTGAATACAACTCCGGGAATCTGATCGCCTATTAATTCCAACTGGCGTTGTTTTTCCAGAGCTTCTTTCTTTGCAAGTTCCTGTTCTGTAACATCCAACATCACGGTATCATACTCAACGGTGCCATCCTCCATCACTTTTGGAATTCCGTAACCGTGCAGATGTTTAATTTCACCAGTTTCTGAAATGAAGCGCATCACCTGATTCCACGGCTCCATCTTATCCATAGATTTTTGAATTTCATCCATAGTAAGAGGTATGTCATCCGGAACAACGCGTGCCCACGCTTTACTTATATCACTTACCACAGTTTCTGCATCCACTCCCCAATATTTTATTGCCTGATCACTGATATATGGAATACTATCCGTACCATCGGGATGAACACGGTATTTAAGAACAACACCTTGTATCTGATTTGTAATACTTTCTAACTGCTCTTTTTGCCCAAGAATCTTTTGTTGAGAAACAATCTGATCATGAATATCAAAAGTGATCGAAGACCATGCAATCGAACCATTGTCTAGCATGGTAGGTTTACCATATCCCTGGAACCAATGATATGAACCATCTGCTATTTTAACACGAAATGTAAACTCCCAGTTGTTCAAGTTTTTGGCTGAGGCTTCTACGGTTTCAAGAAATTCCGTGATATCGTCATCATGAACTAACGACCACATGATACCCGGATCTTTATAGGCATCTTCTAAGCTTATGCCGTGTATGGTTTCTACACCCTTACTTAAATAGGTTAGTTCTTCCGATCCATCGGTCTTTCGAATATAAGTATAGATCACTCCCGGGAAATGATCTGAAATTATATTCAGATGTTTTTGTTTTTCGCGCAATTCCGATTGCTGCTCAATTTCGTTGGTAATGTCGATACCCATGGAATACCATTGCATAGTCCCATCGGCTAGTTTTACCGGAGTTCCTGAACCTTGTATGTATTTGGTTATCCCAGATGGTGTAATTATGCGGTACACATTGTTCCATTGCGTTAAAGTATCAGCAGAATTCTGAACAGATTTACTTAACGAATCAACATCATCCGGATGTATGCAATCCCAGATAATAGATGTGTTGGTTCCAATTTCTTCTTGTGATATTTCGAATACATCTTCAATCCCTTTGCTTTGATAGGCGAACCTATCTGAGCCGTCAGGTAGGATTTGGTAGATGTAAACCATTCCAGGTACTTGATTGGTTAAATTATCCAACATTTGTTGGCTTTCTCTTAAAGCAGACTCACTTTCCTTTTGGCGAGTTACTTCCATAGAAATGGTATCCCAAATAACCGTACCATCTTCTGATTTATGAGGAATTCCAACACTGCTGATATATTTCAGAGTACCGTTTGGCGTAATTATTCGATGGTCAAATTCCCAAGTAGTTAATTTTGCAGCAGATTCAATTACAGATTGCTGCATGGGTTCAATATCATCCGGATGAATTAACCCCCACATTTTTGATGCATCTTTTAGAGTGTCATCTCTATCAATTTCATGTATTTTTTCTACCCCTTTACTAAGGTATAATAGCCCATCGGTTCCGTCAGGTTTTAAATAATAACGAAGGGCAACTCCCGGTAATTGATCGGTAAAATTTTGAAGTTGAGTTTTGCTTTCCTGAATTTCTTCATCTTTCAATGTCTGTTCTGTGATATCAAGAGCAATAGTGTCCCAAATTATACGGCCAATGTCATCGGTGTGAGGGGTGCCCATGCATTGAATAAATTTTTCATTGCCAAAAGTGTCGGTAGCTCTGAACGTACAATTCCAGTCGGATAAGTTTTTAGCGGATTCTTGTAAAGATGCGCCAACTTTTTCCACATCGTCTGGATGTACTCGGCTCCATATCAAACTAACGTCTTTCGAGGCTTCCTCATGTTTTATCCCGTAGAGTTTTTCAACTCCGTTGCTAAGATAATTAATGCCATCTGTACCATCTGGGTTGATGTAGTATTGAACAACTAAACCAGGAAGCTTATCTGTAATATTTTTGAAGTATTGGTCTTTAATGTTGGCTTCTTCAAGTACTTCAACAAGGTTTGTTACATCAATATTGATGCCATGAACTTCAAAAATCTCACCATCTCTATCAAAGAATGGAGCAGCAGAAGCTAATATATGCTTAATCTTACCTGTCTTGGTTTTAATTCTAAACCGAACATCAAAAACTTTCTCGCCAGCGAATGCTTTTGCAAGCTCATTGTTGGCAACTATCATGTCTTCTTCGAAGAGCATTTTTTGCCATCCATCTAAATTTTCTTCCCATTCTTCTCTGCTGAGCTCATAAATATTAAGCAGCTCGTCATTCCAAATATTCTTGCCTGTTTTGGGATTTAATTTCCAAATACCAAGTTTTGCTGTTTCAATGGCCAACTCTTGCTGTAGATTTAAGAATTCTAAATCTGAAGATTTTTTGTTTAGCTCTTTTTTTAAATCACGTTCATTCGTTCGATCTATAAAGCAGGCAAGTGCATGTTTCTCTCCATTATCTTCAAATGTGCGTCCTTCAACATCTAAATAAATCTGCTCGTTATACTTGTTAACAATTACCCATTCTCTTTGGGGAATAGAACCTTCTTCGAATAAATAATCAAATGCTTCAGTAACTTTAGGCTGTTCTTCATTTCTGAAAAGTTCAATAAAATTATAGCCAGTTACGCTGCCCTCAATGGCTTTAATTAAACTATCGAATGTTTGATTAGAAAAAAGAATCTCTCCAGCTTGATTTACTACAACACAACCAATGAAATCACTGTCGATTAAAAAATCACCTATCACATGTTTGAAATCCGCCAAGTACTTCTCCCATTTATTTCAAGACTCTATACAATGGCACCATTTTGAATAGTGCCTCATTATCGCTTCAAATCGGTAATAAATCAAATTAAGTTATCTCAAACATTGATATTTTGAATCGATCTACGTTTGTGTTAGAATTGGGATCAAAATTCTTTGTGAGTTAATTCATTGGCGGACTCTAAAATTATTAAGGATCATCTTGAAGCATCACCTCAGGGTTTATTTTCCTGGGCGTTATACGATTGGGCGAATAGTGCTTTTTTTGTAATGATTCAAACCTTTATTTTTGCGGCTTATTTCACATCCTCTATTGCAGAAAATGAAACTACAGGAACTGCTCAATGGGGCTTTACAATTGGGTTAGCTGGCTTTGCTATTGCAATCTTGGCTCCCATTTTAGGTTCCATTGCTGATGTGGGTGGTCCTCGAAAACCCTGGGTATATTTCTTTGCCGGAATATCTATAGTAAGTACCTCTTTGTTATGGTTTGCGGAACCAAGCATCGATTTTTTGATGTATGCATTGATTTTGGCTTTCCTAGGTACGGTTGGAGCAGAACTCTCTCTCATTTTTTATAACGCGATGTTACCGGATCTTGCCCCACCTGATAAAATTGGGCGATGGAGTGGCTGGGGCTGGAGCCTTGGTTTTGCTGGTGGAATCGTCTGCCTTGTTGTTGGATATTTTGTGCTGTTTTTGAACGGAGCATCTTTGTTTGGGTTGGATGAGTCGATGGCACAGCACACTCGAAGCACATTTCTGTTTACTGGAATTTGGTACGCTATTTTTATGATTCCGTTTATATTGAAAACCAGCGACGCCCCATCCAAAAAGAAATCGAATGTACAGGCCATTAAAGATGGTTTTTCTTCGCTTGGTAATGGATTGCGAATGCTCAGAAAACAAGTAAATATTTTTCGTTTCTTAGTTGCTCGTTTATTCTATAATGATGCATTGGTTACAATTTTCGCAATGGGGGGAGTGTATGCAGCCGGCTCTTTTGGCTTTACGACAGCCGATATTTTCTATTTTGGTATTGCTTTAAATCTCACTGCCGGACTTGGTTCTTATGGCTTTGCCTGGTTGGATGATAAGAGTGGAAGTAAGAAAACGATTATGATTTCACTTATAGGGCTAATCATTCCTGTGATAGCTGTGATTTTTGTACAATCTGTTTTTTGGTTTTGGATTTGGGGATTATTACTTGGTGTGTTTGTAGGGCCTGTTCAGGCAGCATCCAGAACATTAATGGGTAGAATGGCACCCGAAGAGCAACGAAATCAAATGTATGGATTATTTGCTCTGTCAGGTAAAGTAACCTCTTTTGCAGGACCTATGTTGGTTGGGTGGATTACCTTAATTATGGATAATCAGCGCTGGGGAATGGGCGTAATTCTGGTGATGTTAGTAATCGGTTTAGTGCTTATGTTGGGCGTTAAAGAAGATGTAAACAATTTTTATGAGTCTGCCTGAAGAAGTATCTGAGTCACATTTACCCTCAACACGAATTCACAGAAATGCAATTAAAGCATGGAAGCTAACCGCATTTCTTTGGGGATTTGCACTTTATATCATTCCCGGTTTTCTATATTTCTTATTTACTGTTGAAGATTCAGTTAGTTTTTTATTTCCGGTAATAAGTGCCCCACTAACTTTTATTGGTCATCTTTTTTTAACCTTGTACTTGCCAAATATTCGATGGAAAAGATGGAGTTATGATGTAAATGATCGCGGGGTAGATATGCAAAGAGGAATCATTATTCTGAAAAGAACAATCATTCCAATTAATCGAGTACAGCATGTAGATACTAAACAAGGCCCAATCTATCGAAAATACGGGCTCTCATCTATTAGCTTATCCACAGCTGCCACAACGCATGAAATCCCGGCACTTGACGAAGAGACCGCAAATTCGCTTCGGGAATTAATTTCGGACTTGGTAAGAAAAGTTAAAGAAGATGTCTGATTTTAGAAGGCAGCATCCCGTTGCAGCGGTAACCCAGCTTTTCATTGTTCTACGTCAAAATATAGTCCCTATTATCATTTTTGTAGTTGTTGGATCCCGAAACTCAGGCGACTACTTTTGGATGTTCTTGTTGTTTGGTTTGATATCTACATTTGTCCTGGGTGTTGCAAGTTGGTATCGATTTACATTTCGGGTAATTGATGGCGAACTTCAAATTAACAAAGGGCTTTTTGTACGTAAAAAGCTCTACCTCTCGAAAGAAAGAATTCAGGTTATTGATATAACCGAAGGCATAATTCAGCGAATGTTTGGGCTGGTAAAAGTGGAGATTAAGTCGGCGGGTGGGGGAACTGAGAAAGCCACAATAAGTGCTATTCTTTATGAAGAAGCCATCGAAATGCGCAAAATGCTTCGAGAGGAAACTAAAGAAATTGTTGCACAGGAGAAGGAGAGTGAAGAAGAAATTGAGCAGGTTGAAGTAAACAAAGCCAATAATCCGGTGTGGAAACTATCTGCCAGAGATTTGTTTTATGCTGCGCTTACTTCGGGTAATTTTGGTTTAATCGCTTCGATATTAGGGGCTGTATCCGGGCAATTAGATCAATTTATTACCAAAGAAAATCTGGATTTTATAACAGCTATTCTCCCAGGTTACAGTCAGCTTTCTACAATTTTATGGGCAGTATTTTTTGTGATTTTCATCTCTTACATCATTTCATTTGTAGGGGTTATTTTTCGTTACACAGATTTTAAAATCGAGAAGAAAGAGAAAGAATTGCTTATTACCAGCGGGTTATTCGAGCGTAAACATATAACAGTGCCTTTTGATCGGATTCAGGCGCTTCGATTTGTAGAAGGAGTACTTAGGCAGCCGTTTGGATATGGGATGCTTTATGTTGAAAGTGCCGGATTCGAGCAAAATGAAAATGACAGATCTATAGTGCTACTACCTTTTGTAAGAAAAGAAAAGCTCGAAGCTTTCTTGAAAGAATTCTTAGACGAAGAAATTGAGTTTAGTTCAGCCATAACTCCTCCAAAAAGAGCGCTATTCAGATATATCAGAAAAGCCAATTATGGTGTTATTATTGCAACTCCCATTATTTGGATATTCTGGAGTTATGCATGGCTATTATTTTTCCTGATACTTCCGCTTTCACTGTATGGTTTTATCCAGTTCAGGGATGCATTGGTAAAGTTTGGCGAACATGAACTTTTACTACAATATCGAGTTTTGGCTAAATCAACAGCTATTGTTAAAAGAAACAGAGCGCAGGTTGCTGAATATTCTGCCAACCCATTTCAAAAAAGAAAACGTTTAGCTACGTTGCATGTAGTTGCGGCTTCTGGTGCCGGTGGTAAAACTTTTTCGGTTGAGGATATAGATAATGATGATGCATTTAAGGTTCTAAACTGGCCGATTCAATATGCAGGTGAATGAATGATTGTTGAATTACTTAATGACCCTGAAATAACTCAGGCTTTAGATTTGTTGAGTGAAAATGCCTTGCCTACAACCGATTTACCGAAACAACAGGTTAGACTCTTTGGAATATCGGAGAATAATAAGTTAACAGGTTGTGTTGGAATAGAAGTGTTTGGCGAAAGTGCATTACTACGCTCATTGGCTACTTCTTCCTCAAGCCGTGGGAAAGGTTTAGGGAAGTTACTTACAAAAAAAGTTGAGGCTGCAGCTAAAGAAGAGGGCGTCAAAAAAATATTCTTATTAACGGAAACTGCCGAGAATTTTTTTAAAAAAATGAACTATTCAGTAATTGAAAGAGATTTTGTTCCAGATGAAATAAAGCAAACAACTGAGTTTTCTGAACTATGCCCATCCACGGCTGTTGCCATGCAAAAAACTTTATAATTTTTATTTTATACAATTAATCGTAATATTACGATATGGGAATTACTAAAACATCTGCCTTTACTGAAACTCAAAACCGCTTAGCGTCAACAGCGAAAGCATTGGGCCACCCAGCCAGGATAGCGATTCTTCAATACCTTGCAGCAAAACAAAGTTGTGTTTGTGGGGATATAGTTGATGAACTCCCTCTTTCACAATCAACCGTGTCGCAGCATTTAAAAGCATTGAAAGAAGCCGGGTTAATTAAAGGAAATGTGGAAGGTGCCAGTGTATGCTATTGTATTGATATGGATACATGGCAAGAACTTACCCATCAATTGCAGGCTTTTTTACTTACACCAGCTAATAAATCTTGCTGTTGATTTTTTTTGGAACAAATCATCGCAATATACCGATTATGAAAACATCTAAATTGCTAGACAAACTACATTCAACGAATAAGACCCTTCAATTTCAACTACCTGACCGATCTTTCATTCAAGGTGATTTACACATCACTGAAGTCAAAAATGTCACTATAGAATCTACCGATTGTGGCGGGTTTACTCACGATTATCAAGAGACTGTAATTCAGCTTTGGTTGAATGAAAGCTCTAATAAAGAAACTAACTGGTCCACATTTAAAGCATCCAAGATTTTCGATATCGTGGGCAAGCAAAGAGAATTTCTCTTAGATGTAGAGGCGTTTATCGAATATGGAGATTCAACTCATGTAACAACAAAATACACGATACAGTTAGAGGAAGAAGAAGATGTCCTGAAGATTAGCTTAGGGCACACTTATCCTGCTTGTAAACCTAAAATGTTGTTGGCCAATGCATGCTGTTAAGCTACCATTGGATGATAATAGGTAATCGCATCTTTGCCTAAAGCTTCTGCTACTTCAAGCGAATGGATAGGTGTTTTTATGGAGTTCTTGTAAACTAAATCTAACGGATGTTTCAAATCTGTTGCATCGAGTTCTTTAGGCATCATAAATGTGATTTTAGAATCGGAGTAACTTTTGAAGAATGAATTTATATTATTAATGGTCTTGTAGGACTCCATACTTTTGTAATCAATAAAACAATGAATTGCTAAATCGCCATTTATTATCATGAAAAGTGTATCAATATCGTTGGTTACTGAAATGACTTCAAATCCAAGCTGACCTAGAATATCTTGTAATGTGATGGTAGTTATATAATTATCGCTAAAAATAAGAGCTTTTGTGTCTGACATAATTTTCTGTTAATAGTATTTGTTTAGTTTTGAATACGAATGTTTAATGAAATCGGATTGGTATAAATGAGAATATTAGTTCTGTGTACAGGTAATAGCTGTAGAAGCCAAATAATGCATGGTTGGTTAGCTCAATTTGGTGGGGAAAATGTAGAAGTAAGAAGCGCCGGTGTGGAAACCCATGGAGTAAATCCCAAAGCAATTCAAGTTATGGCAGAGGTAGATGTGGATATCACCCATCACTCCTCCAACAATATTGAAGAATATCTGCATGAGAATTTTGATTCCATAATTACTGTCTGTGATCATGCAAAGGAAAGTTGTCCAGTTTTTCCATCCACAGCAGAACAGGTTCATCATAATTTTCCAGATCCGGCAAAAGCAACCGGAACGGATGATGAAATTCTAGGTGAGTTCAGACAAGTGCGCGATATGATTCGAGATTTTGCAAAATCCTTTCTATCGACCCGGCTCGTTTAAACTTAATAGCTAAGTTTGATTATTAAATAATTCTCACATTAAAATCCTTAAAAAGTGATTTGTTTCACTTATTTTGGATTAATGGAGCCTAAAACTGTACTTGAAGAAGCTTTTAAAACCCCCATCGAAGATGGAAATGCGAGGATTTTATTGAAGCTTCAAAATATTGAATGTGAAGTTGAGAATAGTGCTCCGGATTTTATTAGTGTAGAGGATGACGAAGTTGGGCTAACTATTGAACCATCCCAGGAAGTACAGTTATCAGTGCCAAAATTAGAGCAAGCTTTTCAGGTTACTTTTGTACGTGCTTTACCAGAAGGGAATGGTGCACAATTTAAACTTAAACAAGAATCAATCTGGTTTGATATAGAAGTTGATCAGGTTAAAGATATTTGGATTGCAGATTTGAGTTTTCGGCTTGAAAGTAAACATGGCAGATATTTAGCATACTATATTACTTCGTTAAATCATCAGCTTGAATGGTTACAACCTGATTTAAAAACAGGTGAAATCAAGAGCATGAGCGTTTCTACCAAAAAGTTTAAACCCCCCAAGATTTCTGGAAAGGAATCGTTTTCGGCTACTGAAGTAATTCGTTGCGCGGATATGATTGGGCGTTCTGTAAAGAAAATAGATTTACGAACGGGTGGAGCCTATGTAAAATTCAACACAGATAAGGGAAGATTAGAGCCATTAATAATTGGAATCGGCGAAAAGTTAGGCTACATCATTGAACCCCTTGAAAAAGAAACCATATTAGCCATGGAAGATGAAGGCAAAAACGTAAGCCACGCGATATACCTGAAAAATCTCTAAGATTCCATCTTCCAAAAATAGATTCCGCCCGCCTGTTTACCGGTTTCAACGAAATCAACTACTTCTAATTTTTCCAGATCGATCACATCTACCGAACCTGGTTCTCCACCTATTCCTTCCACAGAGATAAAGGCAAATCTGGAATCCGGACTTATCGAAACACCATGAGAAATACGTCTAGAGTTAGCTAGTTTTGCCAATTCTTCGCCACTTTCTATATCCCATATTCCTGTTGATCCTTCTCCTTTATACGAGGCTACTAAAAGTTTTCCATCCGCCGATACTTCCAGATTATATGGCGCCTTTCCTGTATTGAATCGTCGGGTTATCGACCAGCTATTGGTGTTAATTTCGAGAATTTCATCAGAACCATTTGCAGCAATATATACAAAAGGTTTTTGTGGATGTGGATCAGCCCAGGTTGGTTTTTCTTTTGGATTATTCATCATAGAGCTATGATCCATATCCATTGTATGACTCATATTTTCATGATCCATTTGAGAGTGATTACCACCCAAATCTGATAGTTTCATACTTCTAACTACTTCCATGGTTATTGTATTCACTTCAAACAGTTCATCGCTCATCATAGAAACATGATAATTAGAATTTCCGGAAGTCGAATTCCGTGATCCGTGTGGCATAATTCCTGTTTCGATTTCGGCAAGTACTTCCATTTCATCAGGATCCACTACCATCATAGTACTTGGCTCCATCGGTCCGTGGAGATCAAAATTGACGATATACAAGAGGCCGGTTTTTTTTGCTATTTCCATCGTTGCTGGAAACATACCGAGCTCAGTGGTAGCTACTAATTCATCGGTGCCCGTTTTATATTTAGCCAACCATCCATAGGGATTACCGTGAGCAATTGAAACAAACCAATATTCACCATCCGGTGAAACAGTGATGCCATGTGGTCCATCAATTTCTGTAGGCATTCTCCCAACTGGGATGGTTTTTTCTATTTTTGCCTTTTCGAGCTCGGCATTAAAGTGAATTAGATGAACTTCATCTTCCGATTCTGCAGCTACATATAAATAATAATCCTGAGCAAATACCCAGCCGGATGTAAACACGAGGAGAGTTATAAAGATAAATTTCAATTTCATTAATTCGTACCTGATGTTGTTGATTCCCCAAGTTTAACAGCCCATATTCCAGAGTTCCAATCACTCATAAAAATAAGTCCTTTATAGGGTTGTGGTCCCCAGGTAAAGGGAGAGTTTGGGATTGCAGCATCTGGATCGGTAGGTAAGAATAAAGCGATTTCTCGATCCTGTTCGTATAAATCTCCCATTAACTCACCGCTGATGTCAACAACGCGTAAACCGCCATTATAGAATGCAGCATACAATATGTCGTCTTCAATCCAATAATTATGCGACCCGGCCTCGGGCACCTGATATCGTGCAACTTCTTCGGGATTGTCCCAGCCATCAAATTTAACAAAGTGAACCCAGCCTGCTGCTCTGTTGGGACCATCAAAGTTCAATCCGTAAGGGAAAGCTTCGTCACCGGCTGCAATATAAAAATCACCGGTAGATTTACTTTTGAAAGGAAAGGCAGCATGATTCCATCCGCTCGGGTACGAATAACTACCAAGGTATGTTGGGTTTTCAGGGGATCCGCCGGCGCCCGGCATGTCAGCACTACTATTGCTACCAATATCCATCGCAACCACACCATCACCCCAATTAGAGGAATATGCAATGCCATCCTGAATCCAAACATCGTGTATCGCATGACCGGGGGTATCTAATTCTACCACACTTACAGTTCGTGGATTAGTTGGGTCTTCAATATTTATGATGTCATATTTACGACCGTTATTTACCGCATACACATGGTTCTCGTAGATGAAAGCATTGTGCACCCCACCGGTTAGTCCCTCGGTATATTCCGACAAAATTTTCACATCCCGTGGATTGGTTACATCCAAAATGATGATACCATTCTTTCGATTTGAAGCTCCTTCACGGGTAATCACAGCAATAGTACCATCTTCAGAAACCTTTACGTCGTTAACTGTACGTGCATCAACCAGAACCGTATCGATCGTGTGAATATTTGTAGGGTCGGTTACATCCCAGAAAAAGGCTTCTCCACGTGCGCCCCAGGTTCCTGTTACGGCATAGTCACGGCCATCAACACCTTCCCACACCCAGAGGTCTGAAGTTTTTACATCGGGAACAATACCTTTGCCAACAACTTCCAGCGGGCGTTGTACATTTCGATAAACCACTCTGAATGTAGTTTCCGCAAACTGATTTCCGGTACGCGCCATAACCGTATAGACACCGGTATGATTTGCCACAAATTTACCATCTTGTTCAATCAATGCTGATGCACCCTGACCTAAATCATCGTCGGGTTGAACGATATATGAATAGGAAACAGGTACATCTTCAACTGATCTATTCCTTCGATCTTTAGGTGTGGCCTGGAATGTAATTACATCCCCGGTGCGAATGGTTTTATCGATGTAATTATGAGTTAGTTCTAAAGAAGTGACCGGATTTTCTTTCACATCTAATCGTATCTCAGATTCAATTCCATCAGCAGATAATGTAAGATCAACGCGCCCTTTTTTATGAAGCGAAAGCATATCAAAATCATCAACATTGGCAATTTCGCTGTTTGAAGTAGCAAAAGTGTATTCTACATTATTTCGAAGTGCACCAGATTCGTCTTTGATCTGCGGAATAAGTTGCACCTTGGTGTTAGCGTAAAGAGTAGTAGGAATACCGTCGATCTCAACTTCGGTAACTGGCGGGTAAGCGATCGTTACATCAAAGTCATGCCGAAGACGCTCTTCTCCAAAAGTACGGGCTGATACCCCATAGGTTCCCGGCTTATAGGCGGTTAGTGTGCCATCCTGATTCACACCCAATGCTCTGCGGTTTCTCCTGCTTTGAAGAAAAAAGTATACTGTATCTTGGAGAACAACACCATCCTCTCCAATAACACGTGCTGATAATCTCAACTCATCGTTAACATTCATTGTTATTGTTTCAGGCTCAACTTCAATTCGCGCAGATTGTGCCCAAACATCAACAGCACAAAAAATACATAGCGCGGATAACATCAGAATTCTAAGTGACAACTTTTTCATAAATACCTCATTTAAGTATGGCTACACTATGTATCCCAATACGCTAGCTTAGTGTACCTTATATTTTTTCGATTGTAGAAATAACGAAGAAATTGAATTGGACGAAAACGATTTTACGCTTATTTAAATCTGTTTTTTGGTATTTTATGTTGATATGCAGGAACTGTAGAAGTACAAATTTGTTAGCCTGCCATAAGCGCTCTTTCAACGAAAAAATTCAGCATAAAAACTTAGGATTCTACTTAGATGAGCATCAACTTTGCTAAGGAGCAATTTGCCCACCGCCATCATGGCAACAATACCGCCGCCATTGAAAAAATGTTAGAAGTAATTGGAGCTGATTCAATCGAGCAATTGATTGATGAAACCATTCCGGAAGGCATCCGATTATCCAAAAAAATGAACTTGCCTGAAGCTGTGAGTGAGATGGATTTTCTAGCAGAATTCAAAAATCTGGCACTAAAGAATAAAATCTTTAAGTCTTTTATTGGAATGGGGTACTACGATACTCATGTACCAAAAGTGATATTGAGAAATATTCTTGAAAATCCTGCATGGTACACGGCATATACTCCTTATCAGGCGGAGATTGCTCAGGGTCGTTTAGAAGCACTCATCAATTTTCAAACAATGGTGAGTGATTTGACGGGTATGGAACTTGCAAATGCTTCTCTGCTTGATGAAGGTACGGCCGCTGCCGAGGCAATGAGTATGCTAATGGGGCAAAGAAAAGGAGCAAAGAAAAAAGAAGCGTTTACTTTTTTTGTAAGTGAATTGTGCCATCCTCAAACGATCGAAGTAATTAAAACACGTGCAAACCCAATTGGGGTTCATGTTGTTGTAGGTGATCATAACGAGTTGGATGTAACAAATCCTGAGTTATTTGGCATTTTATTGCAATATCCTGCTACCGACGGTTCGGTTGAAAATTATTCAGACATAATTGCTGCAGCTCATGAAAACAATGTATATGCCGTTGTAGCTGCAGATTTATTGAGCTTAACTTTATTGACGCCTCCCGGTGAGATGGGTGCTGACGCAGTAGTTGGAACTACTCAGCGTTTTGGTGTTCCGATGGGATATGGTGGACCACATGCTGCCTATTTTGCTACAAAAGAATCGTTTAAACGACAGATTCCCGGAAGAATAATTGGTGTTACACAAGATGACGAAGGAAAGCCTGCATACAGAATGGCTCTTCAAACTCGTGAACAACACATCCGGAGAGAAAAAGCCACATCAAATATATGTACGGCACAGGTGCTCCTTGCTGTAATGGCAGGTATGTACGGGGTGTATCACGGACCTGAAGGACTAACAAAAATAGCCGCAAAAATTCATGGTCTAACCAAGTTAACTAAGCTAGGGTTAGAGAAATTGGGTGTAACAGTATTAACAGAGGTATTTTTTGATACGATTACTGTTGAGGCAGATGCGAAAACAATCAAAGAAACAGCAGAAAAGTATGAAGTAAATCTTCGGTATTTCGGAGATGAGAGAGTAGGTATTTCTTTTGATGAGGTAAAAGAGCTCGCCGATGTTGAGCAAATCATAAATATCTTTGCAGAATCTCTAGAAGTTGAAAGCGATTTTGACCTAACAGCTGCTTCTCGAAATCTGGAAATCGAGTTACCTCAATCAGTAAAAAGAACCACAGGTTTCATGGAACATCCTGTGTTTCATTTATATCACACAGAGCATGAAATGCTGCGATATATGAAGCAACTCGAGAATAAAGATCTCTCGCTGGTGCATTCAATGATTTCATTAGGATCATGTACCATGAAGTTAAATGCTACTACCGAAATGATTCCGGTTACGTGGCCCGAATTTGGCCATATCCATCCCTTTGCTCCAATCGATCAAGCTCAGGGATATTTCCAAATGTTTGAAGAATTGGTGGAATGGCTTTCAGAAATTACAGGCTTTGATTCGGTTTCATTGCAACCGAATTCTGGAGCCCAGGGTGAATATGCTGGTTTAATGACTATCCGCGCTTATCATCAGAGTAGAGGAGATCACCACAGAAACGTAGCAATTATTCCGGCTTCTGCACATGGAACAAATCCAGCCAGTGCTGTAATGGCAGGGATGGAAGTAGTGGTTGTTGCCACTGATGAATACGGAAATATTTCGAGCACAGATTTAAAGGCGAAAGTTGAAAAATATAGCGATCGCCTTGCAGCTTTAATGATTACTTACCCATCCACGCACGGGGTGTTTGAACATAAAGTGAAAGCCTTCTGTGACCTGATTCATGAACATGGTGGTCAGGTTTATATGGATGGAGCCAACATGAATGCGCAAGTTGGATTAACCAGTCCGGGCGAAATTGGGGCAGATGTTTGTCACCTTAATTTGCATAAAACATTTTGCATTCCTCATGGTGGGGGTGGTCCTGGAATGGGTCCAATTGGCGTTGCGAAGCACCTTACGCCATTTTTATCAGGGCATACACTGATAAAAACAGGGGGCGAAAAGGCTATTACAGCAATTTCTGCTGCGCCGTTTGGAAGTGCAAGCATCCTGACCATTTCTTACGCTTATATCAAAATGATGGGCGAAGAAGGATTGACTGAAGCAACCCGTCGTGCGATACTAAATGCGAACTATATAAAAGATCGTTTAAAAGAGCATTATCCAATTCTTTACACCGGAATGACAGGTCGCTCTGCCCATGAATTCATAATCGATTTGCGACCATTTAAGCAATCAGCAAATATTGAGTCTGTGGATGTTGCAAAACGACTGATGGATTACGGCTTTCACGCTCCGACAATGAGTTTCCCTGTTCCGGGTACGTTGATGATCGAGCCTACAGAAAGCGAAAGTTTGGAAGAGTTGGACAGATTTTGTGAAGCTATGATCGGAATACGAAACGAGATTCGTGAAATAGAAGATGGCAACGCAGATCGTGAACATAATGTGCTTAAGCATGCTCCTCATACCATGCGAACCACAGTAACAGAAAATTGGGATCGGCCATATTCATTAGAAAAAGCCGTATTTCCTTTAGATCATCTGCGTTATAATAAGTTCTGGCCAAGTGTATCCCGTGTGGATGATGCGTACGGAGACAGAAACCTTATGTGTTCGTGTATTCCTATTTCAGAGTATCAGGAAGATGTACTTGAAGCGTAGCATGTAATTCTCAGAAAGGTGTCTTGTTCTAAGGCGCCTTTCTTAATGTAAGCTATCAATGACCTTTTTCAACCGAGATTGAATTTCCGTGGCTACATCACCAAGATCATCATTTTTAACTGACATCATGGATGCAACCG